>NZ_CP124548.1:0-3980311 GCF_030253495.1 Actinomyces israelii | reverse complement strand
GGCGTGCTCCTGACGGGTGGGGGCGATGGAGGTTCACATCATGGGGTTTTTCCACAGGGTTGTCCACACTTGTGTCTATCCACAGGATCATCCCCACCTGGGGACAGCGCGGGCGGGACGGCGCCGCGTGTCCTGTCTCCGGGGGCCGTGCGAGCGCCGGCGACGGATGAGCGGCAGACGGACGGCGACGGCGTGTCGGGACTCTCACCGCCGATGCCGCAGGATCGTTTGACCCTGCGGAAAAGACGGCCGTATTGTGGTGCGGACGTTCGCACGGAGTCACGTCCCGGTCCATGGGGCAGCCGGTGCGGGCGACCGTGTCGCGATCCCGTGATGCACGGTTCCGATCATCCGACCAGGAGTACACCCGTGAGCAAGCGGACCTTCCAGCCGAACAACCGCCACCGTGCTAGGGTGCACGGCTTCCGCAAGCGCATGAGCACCCGCGCCGGCCGAGCGGTTCTCGCCGCGCGCCGCCGCAAGGGCCGTGCACGTCTCGCCGCCTAGCCGGTTAAGAAGGTGCTTCCGGCGGCGCACCGAATGCTGCGGAGTGAAGACTTCTTCACCGCGGTACGGTTCGGCGTGCGCACCGGCAGCCGCAGGCTGGTGATCCACTACCGCGCCGGCGAGACCGGGGAGACCACTCCGGCGCTCGTCGGCGTCGTCGTCCCCAAGAAGCAGATCTCGCGGGCCACCCACCGCAACCGGATCAAGCGCCGTGTCCGCGCGCTCATGAGCGCGCGCGTGGACGCCATCGAGCCGGGGGCGCGAGTCGTCGTGCGGGGCCTGGCCGGGGCCGAGGGCGCCACGAGCGACGAGCTGGGGGCCGACCTCGATCGTCTGCTCACCCGCAGCCGTGAGGCGGCCCGCCGGGGCCGGTGCAACGACCGGCCGGGGCGGGGCCGAAGATGAGTCCGTGGGCGAGCAGGTCTGGGACTCGTGATCGGGTTCATGATCGCGCCGCACGCGTGGTCACCGCTCCCGTGCGCTTCTACCAGGCGTGCATCTCCCCGGCCCTGCCGCGCCGGTGCCGGTACTACCCGACCTGCTCCGCGTACGCCGTCGAGGCGGTCCGCGTCCACGGGGCGCTCAAGGGCGTCCTGCTGGCGGCCTGGCGGCTGGCGCGGTGCAACCCCCTGACCCCCGGCGGCGTCGACCATGTGCCCGACCCGGGCCGGTGGCGCTACCACTATCCCCATGACGTTCCCCGATTCGAGATCGACCAATCCGCCGGATGACCCGCATCGGGAGCAGGCCGGACATCCCGGTCGGCGGGGCCGCACTGCCGGCGCCCGCCACGCCTTACAGCTAGGAGTGCAATGGACACGATCCTGTGGCCCCTCAAGGTCGCCGTCGCCTGGGTCATGGTCTACATCCACAAGTTCCTCTTGCTCATCGGTCTGCACGATGGGCCGGGCGTGGCCTGGGTGCTGTCGATTATCGGCCTGACGATCTTCGTGCGCATTCTCATTATGCCGCTGTTCGTCAAGCAGATCCGGGCCAGCCGCGGCATGCAGCTCATGCAGCCCGAGCTCCAGGCGCTGCAGGCGAAGTACAAGGGGAAGAAGGATCCCGCCTCCAGGCAGCGCCAGCAGGAGGAGATGATGGCGCTGTACCGCAAGCACGGGACGAACCCGTTCTCCTCGTGCATGCCGATCCTCATTCAGATGCCGATCTTCTTCGCCCTCTTCCGGGTGCTGGCGAATCTTCAGGCGATTGCCGAGGGGACCTACGAGGGGCAGGACTCGATCGGCCCGCTCACGGCCGAGCTGGCGAATGACGTCCAGCATTCCACCGTGTTCGGGGCGAGCCTGTCCTCGTCCTTTATGAACTCCTCGGACCTGACCGTCAAGGTCGTCACGGTCATTATGATCATTGCCATGAGCGCCACCCAGTGGTACACGATGGCGCAGCTGAGCATGAAGAACATGCCCGAGTCCTCCAAGAGCTCGGACAATCCCATGATGCGCTCCCAGCGCATGATGATGACGGTCATGCCGCTCTTCTTCGCATTCACCGGCGTGCAGTTCCAGATCGGCGTGCTGATCTACTGGGTGACCTCGAACCTGTGGACCATGGGGCAGCAGTTCTACACGATCAATCGCATGCCGGCT
The DNA here is from genome assembly GCF_030253495.1 of Actinomyces israelii. Lineage (NCBI taxonomy): Bacteria > Bacillati > Actinomycetota > Actinomycetes > Actinomycetales > Actinomycetaceae > Actinomyces > Actinomyces israelii. Next base: position 3,978,197 of record NZ_CP124548.1, on the reverse strand, counting down.
CCCGGCTCGGAGGCGGAGAAGAAGTTCCGCGCCCGTGAGAACGCCAAGCGGGCGCGCAAGGGCCTGCCGTCTCTCGAGGAGGAGGAGCGGGCCAAGGCCGAGGCCGATGGGACCGCCAGGGCCGGCGGCCAGCGGTCGCAGCCGGTGCGCAAGGACCGTCAGAAGAAGGGAGCCGGACGGGCGTCGTCGGGTGCCGCGGAGGGGCGCGAGGGCGCCGATGAGGCCGACGACGCTGCTGACGCCGGCACCGCCGCCGGGGGCTCGTCGTCACGCAGGCCGGGGGGCCTGACGGATGAGGAGATCGCGCGGCGCCGCTACGAGAGGCGCGCGCGCGAGCGAAAGCGCGCCGCGCAGCGCCGCAAGGCTCAGAAGAAGAAGCGCCGGAGCTGACCCGCAGCTCCGAGATTTGATTTGAGGAGAACGGACCCGCCATGAGCGACAACACCGCCCCGTCCAGTAGCACCGTCAAGCGCCTTGAGGAGGAGGGCGAGGTCGGCGCCGACTACCTCGAGGAGCTTCTCGATATCGCCGACCTCGGTGGGGATATCGATATTGACATCGATCATGGGCGCGCCTCCATCGCGGTGGTCGCCTCGGAGGAGGGGGACGCTCGCGAGCTCGCCGACCTGGTGGGGCGCGACGGCGAGGTGCTCGAGGCCCTGCAAGAGCTGACCCGCCTGGCGGTGCAGGCCCGCACCGGCAACCGGTCGCGCCTCATGCTCGACATCAATGGCTATCGCGTCGCGCGTCGCACCGAGCTGGCGAAGATCGCGCAGGAGGCCGTCAAGCGGGTCCTGGCCACCGGTGAGACCGTGTCGCTGGAGGCCATGAACCCCTTCGAGCGCAAGGTCTGCCACGACGTCGTCGCCGCCGAGGGCCTGTTCTCCGAGTCCGAGGGGGTCGAGCCGCACCGCCATGTCGTCGTCATGCCCGCCGATGAGGATGACGACGAGCCCGATGCGGACCCGGCCGTCGATGATCGGGCCGAGGCGTCCGAAGGGGACTGATATGGGTCAGGACGTGAACGGTGGGCCGGCGGGTGCGGGCTCGATCGGAGACCCGGGCGGGAACGCGGTCGAGGTGGAGCAGCCTACGGATGAGATGCATGAGCTCTTCGGGCTCGCCTTCGCCGGCGCGGAGCGCTTCGCCGAGATGCTTGGCGCCGAGGGCGAGCTGCGCGGACTGGTGGGGCCGCGAGAGCTGCCTCGGCTGTGGACTCGCCACATTGTCAACTCCGCCGCGCTGGCGCCCTTCCTGCCCAGGCGCGGAACGGTGGTCGACGTCGGCTCCGGCGCGGGATTCCCCGGGGTTGTCGTGGCGCTTCTGCGCCCCGATCTAGAGGTAACGCTTATAGAAACAATGGAGCGGCGAGTCGAATGGCTCACGTACGTGGTGAGCGAGCTCGATCTGGACAATGTCACCGTGCACCGGGCCCGTGCCGAGGAGGTCCGGGACCGATTCGACGCCGTGACCGCCCGCGCCGTCGCGAATCTGACCAAGCTGGTGCGCCTGACGGCGCCTCTGCTGCGTCAGGGAGGCAGACTGCTGGCGCTCAAGGGGGCCAAGGCGGAGGAGGAGGTCGAGGCTGCGAAGTACGTCATTAAGAAGGCCAGGTTGAAGCCGGCGGTCATTCACGAGGTCGTGACACCGGGCGAGGAGGTCACGCGTGTCGTCGAGGTGCGTCGTCCCAGGCGGTGAGGGGCATCCCGGCCGGCGCGGTATACGTGCAGGATGGCGGCCGAACCGGGGACTCGGCGGCGGCGCGGGGTCACAATCCGAGGAAACGCCATTAATGCGTGACGTGCGCGGCGGGGCTCGTCGTCGGCGTCGTCCGGCTCACGTAGACTGAAGTGCCCGGGCCGTGAACGCGGTCGGGGATGTCGTCCGAGGAGAACAGTTTTGTCGGGATCGTCTATCTTCGAGCAGCTGCGTGCCGACCACTCGGCGCTGGAGGAGTTCGCTGGAGTGCGCTTCCCGCATCCGGATCAGACTCGTATTATTGCCATCGCCAATCAGAAGGGCGGGGTCGGCAAGACCTCGACGACGGTCAATGTCGCGGCGGCGTTGGCGGAGGCCGGGCTTCACGTGATGGTCATCGACGCCGATTCCCAGGGCAATGCCTCGACGGCGCTCGGTGTGGCCCACGATGATGATCAGGTGTCCATTTACGACGTCCTCGTCGATGGGACCCGGATCGACGAGGTCGTGGTGGCGACGCAGTTCTCGCAGACCCTGCTGTGCGTCCCCGCGACGATCGACGTGGCGGCGATCGAGATCGAGCTCATCAGCACCCCGGAACGCGAGTCGCGCCTGCACCACGCCTTGCAGGAGTACCTCGCCAGCAGGGAGGCCGCCGGTCTGCCCCGACTGGACTACGTGCTCATCGACTGCCCGCCGAGCCTGGGACTGATGACGATCAACGCCTTTGTCGCAGCGGGGGAGGTTCTCATTCCCATGCAGGCCGAGTACTATGCCCTGGAGGGTTTGGCGCTGCTCACTCGCTCGGTGGACCGCATTGCGCGGATTCACAACCCGGCGCTCGCCGTGTCCATGATCGCGCTGACCATGTTCGACAAGCGCACGACCTTGGCTCGGGACGTCGAGGAGGAGGTCCGGACCTATTTCCCCAGTGCGGCGCTCCACACGCGCATTCCGCGGTCGGTCCGTGTGGCCGAGGCGCCGTCCTTCGGCGCGCCCGTGGTCTTCTGGGATCCGCGCTGCTCAGGCGCTGTGGCCTACAAGCAGCTCGCCCAGGAGATCGCTCAGCGCGGGGTGGCCGGCTGGGAGAAGACCTCGGCAACGGTCGGCGGCAATGACGCAAATGACGCAGACGACACCGATATCGCAGATACCGCAGACATTGCGGGTATCGCAGACGACGTACAGGAGGCGTGACGATGGCGCAGAAGAGGCGCGGGCTTGGACGGGGACTTCAGGCCCTTATCCCTGAGACGCAGACGGAGACGCCGTCGGCGCGTCCCACGGACGTCTTCTTTCCCGAGTCGCGGGACGAGCCCTCCGCGGAGAGCGCCACGACGCCCACAGGCGGTGAGACCAACGAGGAGTCCAGGGGCGGAGATGCTCGGCGCACGTCGGACGATATCGCGGCGACGCTCCTGGCGCCTCCAAGGAGAACGAGAAGATCGACGTCGAGGGGGACGGGGCGGCGGGCCACGGCCGGGAGCTCGCAGTCCGACGGCGCGGAGAAGAGGACCGCGTCGAGGACGAAGCGCAACCGTGCGACCGGGGGAGTTTCACGTGAAACATCGGCGAGCGAGCCCGCCGAGGAGCCCGCGGCCCACCCGGGCGGGTCTCGAACAGCTGCCGCCTCCGCCGTCGTGGAGAAGAAGGAGCCGGAGGCCGCGCAGACAGCCGACGGGGCCGCCGAGGCCGACGACGGAGAGCAGCAGACGCTCGTTCCGGTCCCAGGGGCGACCTTCGCGGACTTGCCCGTGGACGCGATCACCGCCAACCCGCACCAGCCCCGGCAGGTCTTCGACGAGGACGACATCTCCGAGCTCGCCGCCTCGATCAAGGAGGTCGGCCTGCTCCAGCCCATCGTCGTGCGCCGGCGCGAGGGCAGTGACGGCGACGACGGCGATGCCGGCTACGAGCTGATCATGGGCGAGCGGCGCCTTCGGGCGGCCAAGGAGGCCGGGCTCGAGACGATCCCCGCCGTCGTCCGTTACGCGGCAGATGATGAGCTGCTGCGGGACGCGCTTCTGGAGAACCTGCACCGCGTTCAGCTCAACCCGTTGGAGGAGGCGGCCGCCTATCAGCAGCTTCTCGAGGACTTCAACTGCACGCATGCGGAGCTCTCGCAGAGGATCGCGCGCTCACGCTCGCAGATCTCGAATACGCTGCGTCTCATGAAGCTGCCGCCTCTTGTGCAGCGACGGCTCGCCGCCGGAGTGCTGTCCGCCGGGCACGCCCGGTCCCTGCTGGGGCTTCCCGACGCTGCGGCCATGGAGCGCCTGGCTCAGCGCATTGTGGCCGAGGGGCTCTCGGTGCGGGCGACGGAGGAGCTCGTGGCGCTGCACGACGAGCCCGATGCGCGGCGTACCAGGCCGCTTCGGACGCGGTCGGCGACTCTTCCGGCCCTGTCGACGCGGCTCTCGGATGCCTTCGACACCCGTGTCAAGGTGACCCGTGGGGCCAAGAAGGGGCGAATCACAATCGAGTTCGCCGGTGACGACGATTTGGCGCGCATTGTCACCGCACTCGCTCCGGGGACCTCTCTGGACGAGGACTGAGCGCGGCCGGTCGAGCCGCGGTGCCGCGAGGGCTCCACGTGAGTGGGCTTTTCGCGAGTACACCCCTCATGCTTGCACTGGGGCTGCACGACGTGGTGATGCGAGTCGGATCGATCGGGCACGTGGACCGGGTCTGCAGTGCGGTTGTGTGCGCTGAGCACATAAGTTGGCGTGGTGGAGCGCACTCGATAAGCGGTAGAGGAGTAGCCGCCACGCATGCTCATTTCTGTGCAGCGCCCGTGGCGTGCACCTGGCGGGCACGTGGCGTGCGACGCGGCGTGGCGCTGTGAGGGCGGGAAGCGGCTTTCCGGTGGGACATTCGACGGGCGGATGCCCGTGCGCATATGCTCGGTTCATTTCGGGCGGTCTGCACCTTCTCGCCGGCGCTGGGTTCTGTCCGCCCGAATCCGAGCCGCATCAGTCCGGCTGGGACTGGCTGTGCGGCCTGTGCCCGCTTTCGCAGCGGGGAGACTCGTGTGCGGGACTGCGTCAGATCTTGGGGGCAGCTTTGCCTGCCGCCCGGGCACGACGCTGCTCTCCTGGCCCCGGCCGGTTGCAGCTCCACGTGGTGCGCCGTCGAGGCCAGGCCGTGGCGGTGCTGTTGATGAGCGTGCTCGGTCGCAGTGGCCGGCGGAAGGAGAGTGGTCTGCGGCCCTGGCTGGCGGCCGAGCCCCGGGTCGTGGCGACCCGCTCATGTCGGTGCTGCTCGGGGAATCGCCGTCGAGTTCATAGTCGACCCGCGTGGAACTGTTCCTGCTGGGGCCGATGCGGAGCATGGGCTCTAAAGCAGTCCGGCAGTTCTAGAAGAGTCAGCCTGAGGCCTGCCGGGATGAGAAGGCGGTTCGGTCTACCCGGACTACCGGGGGTCCTCCGAAGTATGTCTCTGCGTTTTCCGTCTGTCGGAGGCGGGAGAGCAGAGATGCGTCAGTGGGCTCGCATCCGGTCGCGGGGCCCGCCTGCGGAGGGCGTCGGAAGCAGTGTCCGATAGCTCTTACTGGCCTGGAGGACTGCCCGTCCGTGCACACGATGACATCCGCACTGTCGGTCACAGGAGGGTGGCCCTGGTTCCACGTCGGCAATAGGGCGTTGACTGACGGCGGTGTGGCGCCTGTTCCCCGTGCATTGTGAGACGGCCGGGGAATCGGCTCGACCAGGGCCGGAAGCCCACTGCTCTCCTTGCGCATGGTAGGGCGTCGGGTCATCGGTTTCGATTGAGCGGCGATGCAGCGGTTTCACGTGAAACATGGTCGTCGTCTCCGGTCTCCGAGACCGGTCTGGGGGGGCATGTCTTCCCCATGTGGTTCGCGACAGGGACCAACAGCGGTAGGAGTAGTCCGTTAGCGGGACGATCGGTGTCCACCAGTGTTCGATGCTGTGGACACGTGGAGTCTCGTGCGTCGGGCAGCGCGCGCCATTGCTTGAATGACAGGAGCGAATTTGAATAGCACGGGCCTCCATGTCGAACGCCAGACAATCGACTTCGAGGCCGGTTGCGCTGCCGGTTGGGAGCATATGACCCTTGCGCACCTCTGAGACGTCCGGCGGTCTTAGAGCGGGAGTGGTCCGGACTCCAGGAGGCACTGGGCGGTCTTGGGTGGGGGGTGACCTCACGATTTCGCGACTCGGCGGTGCGGGCGGACTGAACAGTCTGAGAGACTGAAGATGCGTTGTGTCTTGTCGTCAGTCGGTCGGTCGCGGAGGAGAGGGGCGACCGCAGGTCCTGCGGAATCTCGTGACACCCTTGCCGTTGGCTGCGTGATGGCAGATTGTCCGCGGGTATCGGTGTTTCACGTGAAACACGGCCCATTGTTCGCGTGCGGTCCGCAGATGCTCAGAGGCTCCGGCAACGGTTGGTGTCGCTGCGGGCGGCGACCTGCCTGTGAGCATGTCTCACCCTGCACCTGGAGGCCGGTGAGAGGGGTGGACTGCATGGGGTCCTAGGCGGGGTCGTCACCATGGTTCCGCATTCACGATATGCGACGGAAAGGCAGGGTCATGGCCGTTTGGACGGTCCAGCTGTGCCGCAACTTGGCAACAAGGCGTCCCAGATCTCGCGACCCGAGTCATGTGACTCCAGGGCGTCCAAAGCCCTAATGCACAGGACCGAGGCGCGAGGAAGGAGTCGTTTTCCTGGGAGAAGCAATGCAGAGGTTTCACGTGAAACGCGGCCCGGGCGCGAGTGCGGCTTCGAGTCACGTGAGTCTCAGCGCGACTGAGTCGAGTTGAATGACTGCTGCGATATGGAAGTGACGACAGCCGGCGAGGCAGAAGCAGGGCGGCTGCTCAGGCCATGTCTTGTCTGGGGCAACCATTCGGCGATAATGCTGCGGGCTGTCTTGGAGGATGAGTGGCGGTCCGCCACCGGATACGGCGGGCGGTAGAGGAGTGCTGGGAACGTTTCGATGACCAGGGCGCGGAGAGTCGGCAGACAAGGGGCACACCACTTGGCGTATTGCGCAGGTCTGAGTCCGGCAAGCAGTGGGTTGAGGCGTACATGATGGTCGTGGAACCAATCGAATACGGTTGGCGCCCGTAGGTACATGGCCTGCTGATCGCGATGGAGTCCGATCACGCCCCGGCGACGAGGGGCGTGCTCTTCTCCAGAAGAAGCTGGTTGAGGACATGTGTTTCACGTGAAACAGATTCAGTCTCTGCCGCGGACGTGTGCGAGGTGGCGTGCTGCGCGGACCGGGACGATTGACAGGACTGGACTACGATGGCCTCTCATTCTCTCCTTCTGGACAGCTGCGGAGGAGGGGGGATGCTGTCGCTAGCTTCCTGACACTGAGCGAGACGCGCGAGAACATATGTCGACCGCCGTCCTGCTCGAGAACAGGCGCAGTACACGTGTTGCGGATTCCGCTGCGCCAAGAGCCGCCCTGACAGACCGCCGTCGGCGTCGAGAGCTGCCTGCTCGCACACGGGGAGCGACAAGAACCCCGTGGTGCGCTTCAAACGGGTCGTGGGAGCATGGCGTGGGCAGCATTGCCTCAGGTACAGGGGCCTCTGCTGCACCGACCTCCTGCGGAAAAGGAAACGCAGAGCATTCGGAAGAGTCGTCGATACTGCTTCCGCCGCGCGTCCTCTCACAGGAGTCGGAGGTGCCACTCATACGGTGACCTGCCGCCAGCACCCACCCCCGCTACGGGCGATCGAGAGCGCTTGCGGGAGCGCTCAACAGCGCAGTGACGGACTCTCCTCGGACAGATCACCGACCTCAGGTGTCGAAGAAGAACAGCTGTCGCCACGGGACTCCATGGCGACTAGTCATGTACGCTTCGCCGGTCCCAGGGCGGGGTGAGTTTCACGTGAAACATAGCGCGCTGTCCGGCCCAGAAAGGCGCGCCGAGGCGGACAGCGTTTCCGCGGAACGGGTCGATAGTGACAGCTCTGGTGGACATCCTGGTGCCGGTCGAAACCCTCTGCTGAGGGGTATGTCCTATCGAGTAGCATGGGAGCGGTTCGATTCATCGGTCTTCTGGGCGTATGGCTCGACGTCTGCAGTTCCCGGCTCAGGACGCGGCCTCTACTCCGTTGTGCACTCCTCCTCGGGAGCCGGTGACCAGAGTGTGCGGGAGCCTGCGTCGGGCACGTTCGGTTTCACGTGAAACCGAACGGGCGCAGCGGCACTGCGACGAGGACCTGAAGGCCTGGTGCATGCTTGGATCGATGTCGTGGTGACGCCGTCTGTGGTTCTCAGGAGACCTGAGGCACTCGGATATCGTGGCGTCGGTGACAGTGGTGGCATGGGGAATGGGCTGTCGCCTGGTCGGCGTGTGGAGACTGTCGGGTTCAGTCCTGGTGTCAGTGGTGAGAGCGTCTCGGGGTTCTGCTGGCGGGTGGGAAGATTTCGAGGGCGTCGTGCTACCGGGTCCGTCGTGTGGCTGACGAGCGGAGACGGGCGCGGGCCCTGGCAGCGGCCTCCAGGGCTCCCAGGACGCCGACGCTAGGATGGGGCGCAGACGCCGACGCTGCTGTCACGCGGATCCGCAGGGACCTGGAGGCCCGGGGCAGGGAGCCCGGCGTCTGGAGCGTGTGGTGGGTCCTGCCCCGGGGCGGTAGCCGACAGGCACCCTCGCGGTCCACCATCGCCCGCAGTTGCATGGAGCGCATATCGTCGGCAGGCCGAAACAGGGCGGCATTCATACATACGCTGCCGCACGTTTCACGTGAAACAGGGTAGCCGCCCATCGAGGACGGCACTGGCGGCCTTCACGTGGGAGATCTCGAAGGCGGATGGTCTAATGGCCTGCGCGGGGAACAGCCCAGACCGTTCAGCCATACAGCGGTGGATAGAGAATGCGGGTGACTGAACTTGGCCGTATGCCGTCGCATGACTCTCGACCATGAACAGGCGGGGCACCAGCGCACGACGGGAGGCCGGTGCTGATCTGGCGCCAGAGCATGGGCCCGGATGATCCCAGGCCATAGAGATCAGCGGAATTGGAGATGGTCTGTGCGAAAAGGGCCCAGGACGGCGGTCAGACAGGTCATGCCGAAGGGGTGCTGATCGCAAGGACGCCAATGACAGGGACGAGTACTTGTCCCTGTCATCGGGATACGGCTGCTGCCGAATGGATGTAGCAGTCCTGAGCATGAGATCGACATGACGACGGATGACAGGCGGTCCTGGAGACGATGGTGGCACGTGGTGGCGCAGACTCGTGCAGCGAGGTGCGGAGCGGCACGACCGCGCTCCCCTCCCCGGTGGGCATCACCTCGGCTTCGAGGACTAGGACGAAGAAGATCGGGTGGCTGCGGCGAGGGACGTCTCTTTCTCCGTGCCCGTGGCAATGCCAATAACCGGTACGACCGATCGGGTGGTCGCCGCTGCAGACCCCGCCACCTCAGGGGGCACCGTCTGCACAGTGCACCCTGTTCTTGGACGGCTCGGCATGCATCGAGCACCGAGGTGCTTTCACGCCTCGACAGATGGGGTATATAGCCAATACCTCGAAGGTGCTCGCTGAGGCTGGGCTATCAGGTCCCCGTTTCACGTGAAACGCCTCGACCGGTTCGTTTGCAACCAGTTAGCGAATCGTCTCAGCACGATCCGCTGTGTGGGACCGTGAGGCACAGCGGGCTCCGACTCCCCTCTCGATGCCGCATTGGGCGGGGTGAAGGTTTGCTGTGTCGAACGATATGGTGGAGCCTTCGCAGGCACATAATGACCAGCTGAGTAAGGTGAGCGGCTCGTCGGGGCGGTACTGATCTGGTGGAGGGATGCTGGTAGCCGGGCCGTAGAGCTCCGGAGGATCCGCCCGAGCGCGCTCCAGACGGACAATGCCGAGGTGGTCCCCGGATGACCGCAGCGGTCGCCGGACGTCGGCGAGCACGACGAGTGCCGGTGTTGGCCTTGAACAGGAGGTCATGCGCAGCGCGGGCATGACCGGCTGACCATGACGCGGTTCGCCGTTGTCTCAGAGCGGGCGCCCGTGACGACAGATGTGTTCCTCTTGAACGCAGAGAGACTCATATAAAATAATTCATTACCCAACGGTGGTGCTGCTCGGCGCCCTCACACAGTGAGATTTCGAGAGAGATGCAGCGCCTCAAGAGATCGGCGACAGCTCCAAGAGGGTGACATGAAGACGTCAGAGCGCTCAGCGACCGTGCCGCCATGGCGTTCGGCGCACAGAAGTCCACAGCCGAACCCGCACTGCACAGGCAGCGCGACGGGAGCCCCGGACCTCTCCGCTTCTGCCGAGCCCATCGCCTGTTCGAGCAAGGTCGCGGGGTGATTCACGTGGACAGGGCCGGCCCCGCCGTCGGCCTTGAAACGGATGGATGGTGGCCAGCCCCCGCACATCACTGCAAACCCCGGACGGCTTCGTCGTCGCACGCCTGCTCTTCGGCGGTACGTGGCTGACCGGGGTGAGTCCCTCGCGGCAGATCCCAAGCCATGGGTCGGATCTCTTCGCCACCACCTACGCTCTCGATTTCATGGCGGTCGACGAGCGCGGCCGCACCGCCCCCACCTGTGGGCCGGCGACCATTTTCGGCGTCGAACCCCCGGAACTGTTCTACGCGTTCGGCAGCCCGCTGTCGGCACCGGTCGACGGGGGAGGTCGTAGCGACCCGTGGCGGAGAGCCGGACCAGGCCGCGCGTCGTTCGTTGCCGGCCCTGATTCCGTACGGCCCTCACGCAGGGCCGGCGCATCCGGCAGGGAATCGGGGCGATCACAGGTAACCACGTGATCATTCGCGACCGGGACACCGGGCGTTTTGTTGGCTTAATGCACCTCAAGCTGGGCTCGCTGAGCGTCGCTCAGGGAGACCGAGTCAGGGTCGGCGACCGGCCGGGGCGTGTGGAAACTCCGGGAAGTCGACGCAGCCCCACCTGCACATTCAGGCCATGTCCGGCCCTGATCTCAGTACAGTTTGCGGGCTTCCTCTGCGATTCGTGGAGCTTCGCGAGCGGGAGCGGAGTACGCACTGGTCCGGCAAGAGTCGCGTATGCGCCTGCCCTGAACAGGGTGCGATCATCAGTAAGGACTAGGCCTTGCGGGCCATTATGACGTTGTAGACGCCGGAGACGTCGGGTGCAGTGGGGGTGGCGGGATCAGGCTGTCAGGATTGGTGGTGCTCAGTCAGCCAGCCTCGTACAGGAAGAGCCCGCCCGCCCATAGTAGACCGTAACGCCCGCTGATCCCGAGGGCGGGCGTCGCTTCCCCGGCTTGGTGATGGTGCATGCTCCCCTCCGGGAACCGCATGGAGCTCTGTGCACGGTATGCGAGCCCCGTACCCGCATATCGCACACGGGAGGCCGCATAACGGGCGTCACCACCGCAATACAGTGCCCGCGCAGATCGCCAGGCTCGCGTCATCCATACGAGCAGGGCAATAAGATCCCTGGCCTGCCAGGTGTCACTGCCCGAGGCCGGCCCAGCAGTCCAGGGCAGAGCGAAGACGAAGCGCGACGCCGGCCGCCTGCGCGACTCGCGCCGTCGTCCTCGAAGAACAGTCCGGGCTCCAGTCCCCCCTGCTCCGCGCCCGTTCGCTCTCGGGCCGGGACGTTTCACGTGAAACGTCCCGGCCCGAGAGCGAACAGGCGCCGCGAGGACGGAAACGGATCAGGGGTGGACGAGCGGGTGATGGACGAGTGCGTCGTACAGGCCGGGCAGGTCGCCGTCGGCCTCGGCCGCCAGCGGCAGCAGCGAGGTCTCCGTCATGCCAGGCACCACATTGACGTCAACGAACCAGGGGGTTCCGGCGTCGTCGAGAATCAGGTCGGTGCGGGACAGGTTGCCGAGGCCGAGCGTGCGGTGCACCGTCATGGCGGTGCCCTGCACGCGCTCGATAAGCTCGGGGCTGAGCCGTGCGGGCACGAAGTACTCCGAGCGTCCGGGGTTGTACCTGGCGTCGAAGTCGTACTGCCCCTCCGAGACGACCTCGACGGGCGGGAGCGCCCGCGGCCCCTGCCCCGTGTCGACGACGGAGACGGCCACCTCGGTGCCGGGAACGTACTTCTCGATGAGGGCGCGCTCGTCGTAGGAGAAGCAGGCCACCATGGCATTGCGCAGCTCGTCCGCATTGCGGGCCAGGGAGACGCCGAGGCCGGACCCGCCCTGATTGGGCTTCACAATGACGGGCAGCCCGAGGTGGGAGGCGACGACGCCGAGCGTCTCCTGCGCCCCGAGCTGGGAGAAGTAGGCCTTGGGCAGGGTGACCGAGTCCGGCGTCAGCACGCCCCCGATCCGCACCGTCGCCTTCGCCGTCGGCTTGAACGAGGCGCGCTGGCACCCGTCGGAGTGCGTCCCCACATAGGACAGTCCGAGGGCGATGAGCACATTCTGGAGTCCCCCGTCCTCCCCGTGCAGCCCGTGGACGAGCGGCCACACGACGTCGGGAGCGAATGCGCGCAGCGATGAGATGGTCCGCGCGTCCACATCCAGGACGAGCACGTCGTGACCGAGGTGCCTGAGGACTGACGCGACGCGATGCCCGGAGCGAAGGGAGACATCGCGCTCGTGGCTGAGGCCGCCGGCGAGAATGGCGACGCGGAGTGGCTCGGTGGAGGCGGGCGCAGTCGTGGGCATGGACTCTGACGACTCGGTCATAGTGATTCCTCAGATCTGATCCGGAGCGGGGGCTGACACGCCTTCGGTGGGATGGGCGGGGAACGGGCCGAAGAGATTGATGAGGTCGAGGTCGTGCGCGACCACCTCGGACAGGCGCCGCACTCCCTCACGGATCTCCACGGGCTCGGGATAGCAGAATGACAGCCGGACGTGATCGTGCCCGGCGGAGCCCCCGGCGTAGAAGGCCGTGCCGGAGACATAGGCGACGAGATTGGTGACGGCGCGCGGCAGCATGTCCTTGGCGTCCAGCCCGTCCGGCAGCCCGACCCACACGTAGAAGCCGCCCGCGGGCACGTTCCACGTGCACGTGGGCATGAACTCCCCGAGCGCGGAGACCATGGCGTCCCGGCGGCCGCGGTACATGCCCCGGAACTCCTCGATCTGGAGCCTCCAGTCGAAGTTGTCCAGGTAGGTGGACACCGAGTACTGGCCGACCGAGCTCGGGCAGAGGATCGCCGCCTCGGAGGCCAGCTTCATCTTCTCCCTGACGGCGGGTGGCGCCACCGCCCAGCCGACCCGGTAGCCGGGCGCGAAGATCTTCGAGAACGAGCTCAGGTACACGACGTCGTCGGGTGCGAGGGTCTTGAGGGCCGTGTAGGTCTGCCCCTCGAAGCCGAGCAGTCCGTAGGGATTGTCCTCCATTATCAGAATGCGGTGCCTGCGGCAGATCTCAATAATGGCAGGACGACGCTCCTCGGACAGCGTGACACCCGCGGGGTTGTGGAAGTTCGGCAGGCAGTAGAAGAACTTCACGTGCCTTCCCTCGCGCTCCAGCCGTGTGATCGTCTCCTCCAGCACCTCCGGGATGACGCCGTCGGCATCGATCGCCACCTGCTGGATATCGGCCTGGTAGGTGGAGAAGATCGACAGGGAGCCGACATAGGTGGGAGCCTCGGCGAGGATCACGTCTCCGGGATCGATGAAGAGCTCAGTGACAATGTCAACGGCCTGCTGGGAGCCGGTGGTGATAATAATGTCCTCTGGATCGGCGTCAATGCCCTCGAGCGCCATGATCTCCGGGATCTGCTCCCGCAGGCGCGGCAGTCCCTGTCCGTTGCCGTACTGGAGCGCCCTCCCCCCGTCCTTGCGGATCATCTGGGCGGTGGCGTCGGCGAGCCGGTCAAGGGGCAGGTCCTTGAGGTTGGGCATCCCGCCGGCGAGTGACACCACCTCGGGCCGGGCGGCGACGGCGAAGAGCGACCGCGTCTCCGAGGCGCGCAGGCCGTGGGCGCGGGCGGCATAACTGTCCAGCCATGGATCGAGCCGATTGCCTTTCACCTGGTTCGCGTCAGTCACGTCGTCGTCCTTCCTGGGCGGGCACCGCCGTAGGAGGCCAGTCTGCCACGGCGGGCCCGTGCCTCGCCGCTCTGCTCCCAGAACGGACCGGAGCGCCTTGGGAGCGCCGGTCGGACCCGACGCCGGTTCATCAGGTCCGTCGCGGGGCCGGGATGTGTAAACCGGGCCCATTGGAGGGCGTCGGGGACGATAATGGTGGGGTGCTCTCCCGCGGTGGCGCGACGCCGCAGTTCCTGCAGGGAGGGGACCTAAGCGGTCCTCCGGGTTGGGCCCGGTCGGGGATGAGGTTCGAAGACGGAGGCCATCGCATGAGCGATCAGGACAGGCGCACAGAGCTCGAGAAGCTGGAGGCTGGAGACGTCTACTGCTTCTTGGATCCGGAGGTCGTGGCCCGCAAGGAGTCTGCGGTGGTGGCGTGCCGGAGATTCAATGACGCCGATCCCGCCGACGTCGAGGGGCAGACCCGCATTCTGCGGGAGCTCTTCGGTTCGGCCGGAGCGGATCTCTCTGTGCAGCAGCCGTTCCGGTGCGACTACGGACCCAACATTCATGTTGGTGACGGATTTCTCGCCAATTACAATGTGACTATTCTTGATATTGCGCCGGTGGTCATCGGCGATCATGTCATGATCGGTCCGAACACGCTTATCACAACCGTGGGCCATCCTCTGGATCCTGCGGGCCGGCGTGAAAAGCTCGGCCAGGCCTCCCCCGTGCATATCGGGCACGATGTGTGGCTCGGCGGGAATGCTGTTGTCCTTCCTGGAGTCGCAATAGGCGATAACGTTGTCGTGGCGGCGGGAGCGGTGGTCTCCAAGGATATTCCGGATAACTGCGTGGTGGGCGGAGTCCCTGCCCGCAGGCTCCGGGAGCTCAATGCCGAGAAGAAGGACTGATTCGTTGATTCTGGCGCGGGGCCGGACCGGTCTCGAGCCGGAGCTGAACCGATCTCGGCGAAGGAGGCGGCTGGAAGGGCGTGGGAGGGGCGGCGGGGAGCGGCCGGTCAGGCGCGCAGAGCTCCGGCCTCGATGAGGGCGCGCAGTGGCGCCTCGTCGTCGGCAATGGTCTCCACGTGCTGCGGCAGCGCGAGCAGCCCGGTGATCTCCGGCGGGACGGGCTGGGCCCGCCCCAGCGCCTCGGTCACGGTCCCGCCGAACTTCGCGGCCTTGGCCGTCTCAAGCACGAGGGTCGGAAAGCCCGGCTCCATGAGCCTGAGCGCCACCGTGACGCCGTCGGCCGTGTGCGGGTCGATGAGCCTGCCCGTGGCCGAGTGCACCCGGCGGATGGCGGCGAGCCGGTCGGCGTGGGACGACGATCCCGAGACGAAGCCGAACTCGGCGCCCAGTCGCACCAGGTGGTCGGACAGGTCGAGGACGCCGTCGGCCTCCAGTGCGGGCCAGCGGCGGCCGAACTCCTCGGGGCCGAGCAGCTGCCAGATGAAGCGCTCCAGGTTCGACGCCTTGGAGATGTCCATGGAGGGGCTCGATGTCGCTAGCGTCTCCGCGCCCCTGCGCGGACGGTAAATCCCCGTGGAGAAGAACTCGTCGAGAACATTGTTCTCGTTGGTGGCCAGAATGAGGCGCCGGATCGGCACCCCCATGGAGCGGGCCAGGTGGCCGGAATAGATATTGCCGAAGTTCCCGCTGGGCACGGCGACATCCACCTCGGCGCCGGCGCCCCGCTCCTTCTCATCGGTCATCCGCAGCCACGCCCACACATAGTAGACGACCTGCGCGGCAATGCGGCCGATATTAATGGAGTTGACAGCGCCAATGGAATATGCGGCCTTGAACGCGGCGTCATTGTTGAGCGCCTTGACGAGGCTCTGGCAGTCGTCGAAGACGCCGTCGACCGCAATATTGTGAATATTGGTGTCGTCGAGCGAGTACATCTGGGCGCGCTGCACGTCGCTCATCCGCCCCAGCGGGGAGAGCATGAAGACGGCGACGCCCTTCCGGCCCCTGAAGGCGTGCTCGGCCGCGGACCCGGTGTCGCCGCTCGTGGCGCCGAGAATATTGAGCACCTGTCCCCTGCGGCCGAGCACATGGGGAATCGCCTGGCCCAGGAACTGCATGGCCAGATCCTTGAAGGCCATGGTCGGCCCCTCCGACAACCCGACGAGCCCGAGTCCGTCGGCGACGTCGTCGAGCCGGCTCACGGGCACGACGGGCGCCGCGAAGCGCCCGGGCCCGTAGGCCGCACCGGTCAGGGATGCGAGGTCGCTGGCCGGGACGTCCGTGGCGTACAGGCCGATGACCTCGGCGGCGAGCTCGGGGTAGCTCAGCGGCCGCCACCGCTCGAGCCGGCCCCGGTCGACCGCGGGGATGCTCTCCGGCACGACCAGGCCGCCGTCGGGCGCGAGCCCGGACAGAAGCACCTCGGTGAAGTCGGCGGGGGCCATCCCGCCGCGGGTGGAGATGAAGCGCATGGGCGTGCCTTCGCGTCGTCGGTGTGCGGCCGCCCCGAGTCTATAGCGGACCCGCATGCGAGCCGAGCTCCACACCGATGCGCCGGGTCTCGACGGCGCCCGCCTCGGCCGGGCTCCGGGGCGCAGACGGGCGTGCGGGGCCGCCGTCGAGAACAGCGGCCCCGCACGCCCCGCTCCCCGCTCCGGGTCGGGCGAGCGGGGCGTGCGGAGGGCCGGCGGATCAGCCGAGCGCCTTGCTGACCTCCTTGGTGAAGGAGCCCTTGGGGCGCGAGCCTGAGAACCGGTGGACGACCTTCCCGCCGCTCACGACGGCGAAGGTCGGGATGGAGCTGACGCCGAAGGACGCGGCGGTGGCCGGGTTGGCGTCCACATCGACCTTGACGAACTTGGCCCGCGGGCCCAGCTCGGCGGCGACCTCATCGACGACCGGCGCCATCTGGCGGCACGGGCCGCACCACTCGGCCCAGAAGTCGATGACGACGGGCACCTCCGAGGCCAGCACCTCGGACTCGAAGGTGGCGTCGGTGACGGCAAGAGCGTTGGACATGGTTCTCCTCCAGAGAAGTCGGGTGAATGGTCAGGCGGTGAGAGCTGCGAGGTAGTGCTCGGCGTCCAGGGCCGCGCGGCAGCCGGAGCCGGCGGCGGTGACCGCCTGCTGGTAGTGCGGGTCGGCGACGTCGCCGCAGGCGAAGACGCCGGGGACCGCGGTGCGCTGGGACGGCGCCTCGACGGCGATGTAGCCGGCGTCGTCGAGCTCGAGGACGCCGGCGACCAGCTCGGACCTCGGGACCTGCCCGATGGCCACGAACAGGCCCGCCGCCGGGATGTCGCGCCGCTCCCCGGTGGCCACGTGCTCCAGGGTCACCGACTCCAGGGCGTCCAGGCCGTTGAGAGAGACGACCCTGGAGCTCCAGGCGAAGTCGATCTTCGGGTCCTCCTGGGCACGCCTGGCCATGACGGCGCTGGCGCCCAGCTCGTCGCGGCGGTGGACGACTGTCACCGAGGAGCCGAAGCGGGACAGGAACAGGGCCTCCTCCATGGCGGAGTCCCCGCCGCCGACGACGACGATCGGCTGGTCCTTGAAGAAGAAGCCGTCGCAGGTGGCGCAGTAGGACACGCCGTGCCCCGACAGCCGGTCCTCGTCCTCCAGGCCCAGCTTGCGGTACTCCGACCCGGTCGAGATGATGACGGCGCGGGCCTCGTAGACGGCGTCGTCGGTGGTGATGCGCTTGACGTCGCCGGTGAGCTCGAGGGCCGTGACGTCCTCATAGCGGATGTCGGCCCCGAAGCGCTCGGCCTGCTCCTGCATCCGGGTCATGAGGTCGGGTCCCATGACGCCCTCGATGAAGCCCGGGTAGTTCTCGACCTCGGTGGTGTTCATGAGCGCGCCCCCTGCGGTGACGGAGCCCGCGAGGACCACGGGGCGCAGCCGGGCGCGTGCCGCGTAGATCGCGGCGGTGTACCCGGCCGGGCCGGAACCGACGATGACGACGTCGTGGATCATGACTCTCCTGACACTGACGAATGGGGCCCGCGAGGCGCGGATGCCTTGCGAGTCATAGAACAGTCCATGAAAAACAGATGTTCCCTAAGATATGCCTATTTAAGAGTGATCTCCGACACGCTCACCTTGGGCTGGCCGTCCGAGGCGGTCGGTAGCTCGGTCACCCAGATGACGATCGACTGGGTGGACGTCGGCGTGAAGTCGAAGCTCGTCGTTCCCGAGGTGAAGGCCCCCTCGGCCAGCATGGTGCCGCCGGTGGGGTCCTCCGGGCTCGTGGCCCGGATCTGGACGTAGCCGCCGCCGCCCGTCCCCTGGATGTCGATGCCCGAGACCTCGGCGGCCTGCTCCAGGGTCACGGCGATGCCCGTGCCGCCCTTCAGATTGCCGAACTTGGAGGTGCTGTAGTGCTGCGACTCCCACGTCGTGGAGGGGTCGCCGTCGACGGTCTTGCCCGCGTTCTCGGGATGGTCCCCCTCCCCCCCGGTCTCGTTGACCGCCCGCGCTCCGGTGATCGTAATGGGCACCTTGGAGGGCTCACTGGTCTGCTCGTCCTGCTGCTCGACCGGCGTGGGCAGCGTGCTGGCCGCAGGGATGTCGGGCTCGAAGAAAGGCAGGTTGAACAGGCCGAGAATGCTGTGCACCGCGTAGATGACGCCCACCAGCATGACCACGACCATGCCGCTGATAATCGCCATGGTGGTGCGCGACACCGAGCGCGCGACCTCCTCCTCCTCGGCGCGGAGGGCCTCGCCCGTGGTGAGCGGCGGGCTCGCCGGCGGCGCGGGGGCGGGCCTGGCACCGGGCGTCCAGCTCTGCGCGCCGCCCTGCCCCACGGCCGGCGCCATGGCGCCGGCCGGCGACGCGGGGTCCGGCGGCGGCGCGGCGGCCTGGGTGGCGGCCGGCGCGAAGCTCCGGGGCGCCTGGGCGACCGCGGCGGCCTGGGTGTCCGCGCCCGTCTGAAAGTCGTCTGAGTCCGGTTCGACGGCCGCGGTCGATGAGTCCGGGCGCGTCCCGGTCGCCCGGCGCAGGCGCGAGAGCACCCCGCGCGGGGCATCAGGCGCGTCCGGCGACGACGGCGAGGCGGCCTCCGAGACCGCCTGCGACAGGAGCGAGGCGTCCCAGGTCCCAAGCGCGTTGGCGACCTCGGCCGCGGACGTCGGCCCGGCGGCGGACCAGGCGCGGGCCACCAGCTCGTCGAGGTCGGCGTCGTCCGGACTCATGGTCATCGCCAGCATGGAGGGCGGCACCGGCACCCCGTCCGACGTCGTCGGGGCCGAGGGGAGCCCCGCGCGCTTGCCCGGCCAGCGCTTCGTCAGGCCGTAGTAGAGCAGCTCGACCAGGGCGCGGGCGTCGGTGCGGTCGGCCTCCAGCGGGTCGGCGTCGTCGCCCTCGTCGCCGGCGCCGTGAGGGTCCAGGCCGAGGATGGCCGCCTCGATGCCGACGCCGGTGACCTGGACGGTGCCGTCGGAGCGCAGCCGGACGGCCTCCGGGGACAGGTTCAGGTGGTGCAGGCCGCGGCGGGAGCAGGCGTCCAGCGCCTGGGCGACCTCGCCGACGATGGCGCGCACCTGGGCCGCGTCCAGGCCCTGGCTGACCAGGGAGGACAGGGGGCGCCCGTCGGCGGGCTCGGTGACGATGAAAGCGGGGTGATCCTTCTCGACGTCGAAGACCCGCTGAATGCGCTGGTCCTCCACCAGGACGGCGCGGCTGGCCGCTTCCAGGACCTCGGCCCGGTGGGGAGTCGCGTCGGTGAGCATGAGGATCGTCACCGTGCGGTCGAGAATGGTGTCCCGCCCGACGTGGCGGACCACCCGTGGGAGCGTCGCGGGCAGGGTGGCGGCCAGTGCGTAGCGCCCGGTGCCGATCGGGGTCGCATCCGTCATGAGGTTGCCTCCTCCCGTGCCGAAGAGCATGAGTGCGTGTGGAGCGAGTGTACCGGGCGTCAGTGCTCGGACAGAGGCCGCTTGGGCGGCCAGGTCCGCGACCGTGGGCGGCGGGGCCGGAACCGCGGGCGGCGGGGCGGGCGCCGGGCGCGGCGCGTCCACGGCCCGCAGCATGGGGCGGTAGGCCGGCGGGTACGACGGCGGAAGCTCGGTGCCCGCGCGGTCGGCGGAGGTCGGCGCCAGGACGTGGGCCAGGTGCAGGACCGCCTCGCCCGCCCTCCCCGGCAGGAGCCGCCCGATCTTGGCCACAATGCGCGACAGTGGGACGAAGAGCACACCGAGCTCCTCGACACGCAGCAGGCGCGCCGCCACCAGGTAGGTGACCGTCATGAACAGGGCCGCCACGAGGACGGTGACCATGGCGTCCGTCGGCCTGGTGCCGGTCAGGGAGCCGTCGGCCGGGCCCAGGATCACCCGGATGCCCGCCCCGACGAGCACCGTCGGCACCGCCGCCGCCAGCAGGCGGGCGTAGGTCGCGATGACGCGGGGGCCGTCGAGGTCGGGCAGGTGCCGTCTGATGAGCGGGATCACCATCGCCGAGCCGCCCACCTGGCTGAGCATGGAGCCCACCGCCGCCCAGGTCATCCAGTGGTTGGCCGGCGCCAGCACGTAGGCGGCCAGGCAGACGATGACCGGGACGATGCCGACGACGGTGTCGGCCAGGAGCAGCCGCTTGGTGTCCGCGTAGGCCAGCATGACGCGCTGGGTCGTGAACCAGATGCCCTGGAAGATGATGCCGACGGCCAGGACCGTGAGGATCGGGCCCGCGGCGGTGGCCTCGGCCAGGGACAGCGAGGGGACGAAGAGCTGGAGCGAGGGCGTGGCCAGGGTCCCGATGCCCGCGGCGAACAGGATGGTGAACACCGCGACGCTGCGCAGCCCCAGCGACAGGTCGTCGCGCACCCCCCGGCGGTCCCCGGCGGCGGCCTTCTCGCTCATACGCGTGAACAGGGCGGTGATAATGGATGTCGTCACCAGCGACTGCGGCAGCATGTAGACCAGCTGGGTGTTGTCGTACAGCGTCTTGGAGGGCACGACGACGCCGTCGTACTGCGGCAGGTAGGCCTCGGTGACGGCCCGGGCGCCCAGGTTCGCCGTCGCGATATCCCCCAGCGAGACCACCGCCGTGCCCAGCAGCGCCCACAGCGCCACCTTCGACATCGTTCCCAGGCCCATGCCGCGGATCCCCCACACGAAGCGCGGGTGGAAGCCCGAGCGCACCAGGGGGATGTAGAGGATGAGGGCCTGGATGGCGATGCCCGCCGTCGTCGTGGCCCCGATCAGGGCGATGCGGCCCGCGTCCCAGATCTCCGGGCTCTGGCCGGTGGTGTAGCGGCCGTAGATGTGCAGGTAGGCCATGATCGAGGCGATCGAGATGACGTTGTTCAGCACCGGGGACCACATGTAGGGCCCGAAGCTCGACCGGGCGTTGAGCACCTGCCCCCACAGGGCGTACAGGCCGTAGAAGAAGATCTGCGGCATGCACCAGAAGGCGAAGGCGAAGGCCAGCGGCTGCCACTGGTCCAGGCCCGAGGCGTAGAGCATAATGACCAGCGGCGCCGCCACCGTCAGCACGGCCGAGACCGCGGCCATGGCGGCCGAGGCCGCCGTCAGCAGCCGGTTGACGAGCTCCTCGCCGTTGCGCCGGCGCAGCGCCTGCACGATCTGCGGGACGAGGATCGCGTTGAGCACGCCGCCGATCACCAGGTTGTACAGCTGGGTGGGCAGGTTGTTCGCAATATTGAAGGCCTCGGCGGCGCCCGACGCCGTCGCCCCCAGGGCGGCGATCAGCAGGGCGTTGCGCACGAGGCCCAGTAGGCGGCTGGCCAGCGTGCCGGCCGCCATGACGGCGCTCGAACGAGCGATCGACGAGCTGTTGTCCTTGCCGCTCATGTCTTCTCCTCGACGCGGTGGGGCGCTGTCGTGCGCCGCCCGCGACGCACGGTCCGCACGATGCCGCCGACGAGCAGGATGACGAGTCCGGCCCCCATGACCCGGGTGCCCCTGGACTCCCAGTCGGCGTGCACGCGCATGTGGATGGTCTGCGGGGCGCCGACGGCGGTGCCGTCGTTGGCCAGCAGCATGATGGTCAGGTTGACGTCTCCGCTGCCCACGGCCCTGACCGGCACGGTGGCGGTCGTCTGGCCGTCGGCCGGGACCGTGAGGATGACGTCCTTGATCGTCTGCAGGCGCGCCGAGCCGGACAGGACGCGCACGACGACGGTGGCGTCCTGGTTCAGGGACGAGGTGATGCGCACCGGCAGGTTGGCCTCGGCGGCGATCAGGTTGATCGTCCGCGAGGGCATCGCCGTGAGCCTCGCGGTCACCGCGGCGCCGCGCTCGCGGGCCGACTCCGCCATGGACGTGCGGCCCGGCGGATCGGACCGCCATGCGGCCGAGGCGGTGCGCGCCACGACATCGGAGGCCGAGCCGATCGCCGCCTGCGGATCGGGCAGGATCGAGGTCACCGAGCTGAGGTAGTCCCGGGTCGCCCGCGCGGCGGCGAGGTCGGCCGCCGAGGCCTCCTGGTCGCCGACGACCCAGTCGGGCGCGTCGGCGCGGTGCACCTTCGTTCCCTCGTCCTGCTGGGCGGCGGCCTCGGCGGTCAGGGCGCTGAGCCCCTGGGGCGAGGTCCAGGAGGACTCGCGCAGCGCCTTGAGGCGCTCGGCGAGCGCCTTGGTGTCGATGCCGGCCGCGTCACTCCGCTTGAGGGTGACGACGACGGAGCGGCTGAGCGCGGGGGCCTGGCGCGTCATGATCGCCGTCTCGGCGCGCAGCAGCTGGGTGGCGTCCAGGCTCGACAGGTCGGTGGAGGACTCGTCGGTCACCAGCGTGCCGCCGAGGGTGTCGGACAGGTTCGCGTCGGGCGTCAGCACCGTGCGCGAGCCGACGCTGGTGACCTGCGAGGGCGTGTACGTCAGGTCCTCCTCCACCGGCAGGTCCCCTGGGTCGGTGACGACGGTCTGCACGGAGTCGGGCAGTGCGTCCAGCGTCGCCGAGTCCAGGGCGCCGGCCGGCCAGGCCAGCGACGCGGGCGCGCCCGCCGCAACGGTCTGGGAGCCCTCGGTGCGGCTGTAGGCGTCGGCGAGCAGGTCGGTCTCCCCCAGGTGGGTCAGGGCGGCGATGTCCGCGTCGCTCCAGGGCAGGGCGACGACGTCGCCGGCCGCGACGGCCTCAACGAGCGTCTTGGTCAGGGCCTGGCCGGGCCGCTTGTCGGACGGGGACGGGGAGTCCGATGGGGAGGCGGTGGCCGACGGCCCTGCGGACTGCCCGGGCGAGGGGCTCGCCGAGGGCGTCTCGGAGGAGTCGGGGGACGACGTCGGCGCGGGGCTCTCCTCGTCACCGGTCTCGTCGCCCGTGGCGGAGGGGCTCGGGGAGGGCGCGGGCGAGGGCGTCGCGGCGGCCACCGTCTCCCTGGTGACCCCGAGGGCCTCCAGCAGCGCCGGGTCCACCGCCAGGACGACGCCGTCGCCGGCGAACTCCAGCAGGGAGGTGATCCGCTTGCGCAGGCCCGCCAGAGCGGCGTCCGCGGGCGGCTCGGCGCCCGCGGTCAGAAGCTCCAGGTCCCCGGTCGAGGCCGTCACCGGGATCAGCGTCGTCACGTGCGACCGGCCGGCCTTGGTGCCCGTGTCCCACACGAGGAGCGTGCGGTCCTGGGCGACGGCGGTGCGGCCCTTGGACACCGTCACCTCCAGACCCCGCGGGCCCCACTGCTGCTCGTCACCGAGGGGGAGGCTGTCGGCGGGGATGGTCACGGAGAAGGTCTTGACCTCGCCGGAGGCGATGCTCTCGCCGAGGTCGCCCTGGTGGACGGAGCGCATGGCGGAGTCGCGCTCCCCGGCCAGCCACGACTCCAGGCCGGTGACGGTCACCTCTGTGGAGCCCTCCATCTGGACCGTGACTGACAGGCCCTCCAGGGCGTCGCCGGTGCCGTTGGCGATGGTGCCGGAGACGGTGAGGTCCTGCCCGGAGGTGATGACCTCGGGGGCCAGGGAGTCCACCGAGAGCGTCGCCTGGCCGTCGATCATCTGGGCCTTCGCCGGCGGGGTCGTCGGGGCGGCGGTGCTCGCGGCGTCGGGCTGAGCGGTCGATGTGGCCTGGGCGGCCGGGGCGAGCGACAGCTCCGTCATACCCGGCCCGTTCGCCGCGTCCGTCACGGTGGCGCCGGTGCTCGGAGGAGGGCTCACGAGGGCGGCGGAGGCGGTCACCGCTGTCACCAGGGCGATCAGCAGGCGCGCCCGGGAGCGGGAGAGACGGCGACGGAGCTTGTTCGGGATCACCCGTCCCCCACGAGAATCTCGCGTGCAGCGGCGACAATGCGCCGCTCGTTGGGATAGGCCAGGCGGCGGGCGACGTCGTCCAGGCTCACCCACTCAACCTCCTCAGCCTCGTGATCCGGATCGTTCTCCGTGGTGAGGCTGCCACTGATCGCCTCAAGGAGAAAGTGGTGAACGACCTTGTGGACACGATGGTCGTCACCGGCGAACCAGTAGTCAATGGTAGCCAGGTGCCGCAGGACGCGGCCGGAGATGCCGGTCTCCTCGGCGATCTCGCGCACGGCCGCCTCCTCGGCGGTCTCACTGCCCTCGAGGTGGCCCTTGGGCAGGCACCACTCGAGGCGTCCGCCGCGATTGCGGCGTGCGATGACGGCGGTGACCGCCCGCCCGCCCTGGACGTCGATCACGAGCCCGCCGGCGCTGGTCTCATCGACCACCGGCAGGAAACGCGCACTCGCGCGCCGCGGCGATGAGCCAGCGCGGGGCTTGCGAGCGCGGTGAGAGGGCATGAGGACACTCTAGGCGGTTCGACTGGGTGGGCGCCGTTCGGGTGCTCGCGGGGAGTCCGCGTGGCAGGCTTAGACCAATGACTCATCCCGCCGCTCCCTCCGCCTCCTCCGCCCCTGGTGCCGCCTCGTCCTCCGGCCCCGGCTCGCCCGCCCTGTCGGGCGGGGCTCCCGCTGCCTCCGCCGTCCCCGTCGGCCCCGCGGCCCACGCGCTGCTCGACGAGGCCCCCGATGCCGCCGGCCTGACCCCCACGGCGCGCCAGGCCCTGCGCACGCTGCCGCCGTCGTTGGCGGCGCTCGGGCACATATTCGCCCGCGCCGGCCACGAGCTCGCGCTGGTCGGCGGGCCGGTGCGCGACGCCTTCCTCGGCGTCGTCCCCCACGACCTGGACTGCGCGACCTCCGCGCGCCCCCAGCAGACCGAGAGGATCCTGCGCGCCTGGGGAGACGCCTGCTGGGACATCGGCAAGGAGTTCGGCACCATCGGGGCGCGCAAGGGCGAGACGATCGTGGAGGCGACGACCTACCGCACCGAGGAGTACGAGGTCGGCTCCCGCAAGCCGGCGGTGGTCTACGGGGACACCCTGGAGGGCGACCTGACTCGCCGCGACTTCACCGTCAACGCCATGGCGCTGCGGCTTCCCGACCTCGAGCTCGTCGACCCGTTCGGCGGGCTGGCCGACATGCGCGCCGGGGTGCTGCGCACGCCCGTGAGCGCCGTGCAGTCCTTCGACGACGACCCGCTGCGCATTATGCGGGCAGCCCGCTTCGCCGCCCAGCTGGGGTTCGACGTCGAGCCCGACGTCATGGCCGCCATGGAGAAGATGGCGCCGCGCCTGGAGATCGTCTCGGCCGAGCGGGTGCGCGCCGAGCTGGAGCGCCTGCTGATCTCGCCGTGGCCGCGCCGCGGGCTCGAGCTCATGGTGCACACCGGGGTCGCCGACGTCGTCCTGCCCGAGCTGGCGGCCCTGGTCGAGACGGTCGATGAGCACAGGCGGCACAAGGACGTCTACGAGCACACCCTGACGGTGCTGGACCAGGCGATGGCCCTGGAGACGGGGCCCGACGGACCGGTGCCCGCCCCCGACCTCGTACTGCGCCTGGCAGCGGTCATGCACGACGTCGGCAAGCCGGCCACGCGCCGCTTCCTGCCGGGCGGCACCGTGACCTTCCACGGCCACGACCACGTGGGCGCCCGCATGACCCGCAAGCGGCTGCGCGCGCTGCGCTTCGACAGGCAGACCGTCAAGGACGTCTCCCGGCTGGTCGAGCTGCACCTGCGCTTTCACGGCTACGCCGACGCCGCCTGGTCGGACTCGGCGGTGCGGCGCTACGTGGCCGACGCCGGGCCGCTGCTGGAGCGCCTCCATCGGCTCACGCGCGCGGACGTCACCACCCGCAACAGGCGCAAGGCCCGCATGCTCGATGCCGCCTACGACGACCTCGAGGCGCGCATCGCCGCGTTGGCCAGGCAGGAGGAGCTCGACGCCATCCGCCCGGACCTCAACGGGGCGCAGATCATGGACGAGCTCGGGGTGGAGCCCGGACCGGTGGTGGGCGAGGCCTACCGCTTCCTGCTGGACCTGCGGATGGAGAAGGGGCCGCTGGGAGAGGAGATGGCGCGCCAGGCGCTGCGCTCCTGGTGGGCGGCGCGCTGAGCTCGCCGCGCCCCTGACTCGCTTACTACGCCTCTTTGTTCCTTACTATGGCCGGAATTAAACAAAATGGCATTCTGGGGCAGCTGCTGCGGGATTCCTGGTTGGCGTCTGCGGAGCACCTCGTATAAGATAATCTCATGCAGATCGACATGACGGACGAGGAACGGGACATCCTCATCAGGTGGAAGAAGCGCTCGGACACCTACAGGCTGGTGAGAATGAAGGCGGAGGCGATTGTGTACGCTGCCCGCGGCGTCGGCCTGGATATTATCGCGGAGATGGTCGAGCGGGCCGAGGGGACGGTACGTGAGTGGCTGTCAGAATGGCGGAGATACAGGATGGGCTCCGTGGTAACCGGTCACGCCGGCAACGAGAATGCGGCAAAGCTCAAGCGGGCGCAGAAGGAGGAGCTGGAGGAGATTCTCAGTAGACCGCCCTCGGAGGCAGGCGTCAAAGCCGGTTTCTGGGACGTCCCGGCCCTTAAGGACGTCGTGCAGATCAAGTTCGGAGTCGAGTACAGGTCCGAGTCCTCCTATCGGCTGCTCATGCGCTTTCTGGGCATGACCTTCAAGGCTCCCCGACCCGTTCGACAAGCGCCGCGACGAGAAGGCCATTGCCAGGCGGATGGCCGAGATCCGGCGCCAGGTCAACGATCTGCTGGAAGAAGGCTGGGAAGTCTACACCGTCGACGAGGTCCGCGTCGAGCACGAGGCCGAGACCCGGCGCATGTGGCTTCCCAAGGGAAAGAGAACAAGGCTGTACGTGGACCGCAAGAAGGCGAGCCGGTCGTTCTTCGGGGCACTGAGTCTGACGACCAAGAAAATGAGGATCTACCCCATCGAGGGAAACCAGAACGCCGAGCAGATCACCCTCATGATGGATCGCCTGGCGCGCGAGACCGATGAGGGGAAGAAGATCGCGGTCGTCCTGGACAACGCCAGGTTCCACCACGCCAAGGCCCTGACCGACCTCTACGCCCCCGGCCAGGCTCTGGAGCGCATCACACCCATCTACATGCCCCCCTACGCCCCAGACCACAATCCCACAGAACACGTGTGGAACGCCGCCAAGAACAATATCGCCAACCTCCAGCGCGACACCCCGGAGAACACCTTCGCGGCCTTCACCGCCTACATCACCAACCGCACCTTCGACTACGACTTCGAGCACCTCCCAATCACACCATCACACACCGATCTTGTTTAATTCCAGCCATACGCTCCTTTTCCTCGTACAGTAAGGGACAAAGGAGCGTAGTAAGCGATCGGTGGGGGCGGGGCTCCACAGTCACGGCTCGCGACGGCCCCGTCCACAGGGCTCGACGGCGCCGCTCGCGCACGCGGCGTCCGGCGGTGAGCCTGGAACCATGCAGCGCTACCCGGTCCCGCCCGAGCCCCCGCAGGTCCTCTACACCGCCGACCGCAACGACCGCGACTTCTCCGGGCGTGACGATCTCATCCGCGTGAGCCGCGGTGCCTACATGGTGAGGGCCCCCGCGGGCACGCCGCTATGGCGCCTCAAGGAGATGGTGACCCTCGCCCGCTGCGAGGCGGCCCTGCGCGCCTACCCCTCCGCGCTGGCCCTCACCCATGAGGCGGCCGCCGTCGTCCAGGGGCTGTCCCCGATCGAGCAGGAGCCCGGCATACGGGTCGCCGTTGAGACCAACCGGTCCCGCACCACTCGTCCTCTCCCGGGCGTGGCCTACGGCCGACCGGGCAGCGCGCCCGCCGCCCGGCCGGTGTCGGTGGCGCGCTCCCTCGTGGCGCCGCGCGAGGGGGAGATCGTCGTCGTGAGCGGGCTGCGCGTGACGACGCCGCTGCGCACCGCCGTCGACTGCGCCTTCGACATGCCGGTGCGCGAGTCCCTCCCGATCATTGACGCCGCCCTGCGGCAGGTGTGCCGGCCCGACCGCTTCACCCGGCGTTGCAACGGCGAGATGGACTTGGCGCAGGCGCGCGCAAAGCTCGCCGGCATGGTTGAGGAGCAGGGGCAGCGCAACGGCAAGCGCCGTGCCCGGGCGGCGGTCGCCCTGGCGGACCCTTTCGCCGAGTCGCCTGGCGAGAGCGTGCTGCGGTGGGCGGCGGCCGCGGCGGGGCTGCCCGAGCCGGTGACCCAGCTGCGTTGGGTTGATGAGGATGGACATGTGTACTACCTCGACCTGGGCTTCGTGGAGGAGGCGGTCGACCTGGAGTTCGACGGCTACGGCAAATTGGTGACGGCGGAGGACCTGCGGGCGGAGAAGGCCCGCGAAATGGCCCTGCGGCGCGGCGGCTGGACGGTGGGGCGCACCGAGTGGAAGGAGCTGTTCGCCCCCGAGCGCCTGGTGCGGCGGATTGCGGACTTCTTCCCGCCCAAGGTGGCGGGGCGTGCCCGGCGGCGCCGGGATCTGTGGCTGTGAGCGCGCCCCGCCGCGCCCTCTTCTCGCTTACTACGCTCCTTTGTTCCTTACTGTACGAGGAAAAGGAGCGTAGTAAGGGACAAAGGAGCGTAGTAAGCGATCGGCGGGGGCTACGGGCCGAGCAGGGCGGCGGGAACGACGGCGATGCCGTGCCGGTCGCGGTAGGCGTGGCTGCCGGTGGTGACGACGACGGCATCGGCCAGGCGCTCTCCCAGCCGTTCGCGCAGCCACAGCAGGTGGCGGGTGTCTCCGGGTCGTGGCGCGGCGGAGGCCTTGACCTCAATGGCGACGACGCGGCGGTCGGGGCCCTCGACAATGAGGTCGATCTCGTGCTCGCCTCCCTTGTCGCGCAGGTGGTGGACGGCGGCGTCGCACAGGGAGGCGTAGACCCGGACGCTCTGGGTGACCAGGGACTCGAAGAGGGGGCCTAGCATCCGGGTGCGCCTGGAGACCCCCTTCAGGGCTGTCTGGGCGGGCCTGCCCACACCGAGCAGGCCGGCGGCCCCGGTGCGCAGGAGGCGCGCCGCCAGAGCCGGGTCGCACAGCTGGTGCTTGTCACTCGTGGTGAGTCGTTTGAAGTCGTTCTCGGAGGGGCTCCAGCCGCGCACCGGCTCCAGGATCCACATCTCCTCCAGCAGGTCGCGGTACTGGCGCGTGGTGGAGGCCGCGGGCGTAGAGCCCTCTCTGCTGGTGGCGGCCGCGGCGATCGAGCCGTAGGAGGCCGTGGTCGCCACGCCGGCGGCATAGGCGCGCAACCAGTCCGTGAGGGTCCGGGTGCGCCGCGCGCGCCCGTCGGCCAGGTCGTGGCGGACGGTCTGCTCCAGGTAGGCGTCGAGCTGTGCCTCGCGGGCGACGGGCGGAAGGTCGCGGATGCCCGGGAAGCCGGAGCGGAGGATCTCATCGACGTACCGGCCCAGGTCGATCGGAGTGCTTCCCTCGATGGCGCCCGTCCCGTCCCCCGCTATCAGGGCCGCCAGTGAAATGGTGGGTGCTTCCAGGGAGCGCTCGGCCAGGCTGAGCGGCCACATGCGGATGTTGACGATACGCCCGGCCCCCGTGTGCACGGGCGCCTGCGCCGGCGAGGCGGAGCCGGTGAGGATGAAGCGCCCCGGTGCGGGGTCGTCGTCGACGGCGCGCCGCACCCTGTCCCAGGTCTCCGGCAGCCGCTGCCACTCGTCGAGGACCACCGGGTAGTCGAGGGACGCGGTGAAGCGCCTCCCCAGGTGCGCGAGCTGGGCGCGCTCGTCCGGGTCGTCGACGGCGATGAGGGTCCGCGCGTGACGTGAGGCCGTCCAGGTCTTGCCGACGCCGCGGGCGCCCTCGATATTGACAGCCGGAAGTCCGTCGAGCAGCGTGGCGAGCCGGGTGTCGATGAGGCGGGAGTACGGCTGGCTCATGCGCCGCCCGGTCCCTGCCGCCCGCACCGCGCAACGTCCCCTCGGCGAGGGCCGCGCCCTTGCTGCCGACGGCGCCGGCCTCGCGGAACACTCACAATCGTCGGGATCAAACACTCACTTCCGTCGGCCATATGGACTCACTTTCGTCGCTCTTCATAGAAGAGACAGGTGACACGCAGACGGCGGTAGTGTAGCCTGCATCTCGATGCCCCGTGGTCTGCGCGGGCTCTCCACCTGTGCGGATGTTGAGGAGTTCTCTTGGTTCGGCATGTTGACGAAGAGAACCGAGCCCCGAGTGATCGGGGGATCGAACGTTCTATTGGTAAATAAAGGAGTTTGTCCTGTGCTGCCGGAGTTCCCGCCGGTGTTCCGCGCCGCCACCGGGTACGAGCCCCGCGCTTACCAGGAGCGGCTCGCCGAACGCCTCGCCGCAGGCGATGTTCCGCCCATCCTCGACGTCCCGACCGGCATGGGCAAGACCCTGGCCGTGCTCCTCTCCTGGCTCCACGCGCTCGCGGCCGACGCCGACAGCGGTGGCGCCCGGCTGGTCGCGCTGCGCCTGCACATCGTCGTCGACCGCAGGGTCGTCGTCGACGACGCTCACCGGAGCGCCTGCGACCTGGCGGACCTGGTCAACGGCGCCGTCGAGGGCCCGTTGGCGGCGCTCGCCTCCATCCTGCGCGGCCGCTTCGGCCTCGGCCCGGACGAGCCGGTCCTCGAGGTGCGAAGGCTGCGGGGCGGCCTGACGCCCGACCTGACCGAGCACACCCGCAGCCCTGCCCGCCCCGCCGTCGTGGTCGGCACCCTGGACATGGTCTGCTCCCGTCTGCTCTTCCGCGGCTACCAGCTCTCCGCCGGGCGCCGCAGCATCGACGCGGCCCTGACCGGGCTCGACTCCTGGTGGGTGCTCGACGAGGCGCACCTGTCGGCGCAGGCGCACACCACCCTGGAAACGCTTCAGACGTACGAGTCGGTGCTCGAGGACCGGTTCGGCGGCGCTGTTCCGGGGCTGCGGGTCATGGCCATGAGCGCCACCCCCGGCGGCGGGGCCGACGGTGCGCTCATCTGGGACGCGGACGAGGAGGAGCGGCGCGACCCGGCGCTGGCACGGCGTCGCCGGGCCCGGGACGCCATAGCCGTCACGCTGACCGAGACCGGGGGGAGCAGTGTCAAGGCCGTGACCGAGGCGGCTGCGGGAATCGTGCCGGAGCTCGGCAACGGGAACAGCCTGGTCGTCTTCTGCACCACGGTCGCCGACGCCAAGGCTGTCATGACCAGACTCAGCAGGCCGTGCAGGCGCAGCGGCGTCGCCCTGGAGCTGCTCACCGGCGGCATGCCGGAGCGCTTCACCCGGACCGTCGTCGACCGGCTCGAGCCGTACCGCACCGGGAGCGAGAACCGGGCCCAGGCCGGGCCCGTCGTCGTCGTGGCCACCTCCACCCTCGAGGTGGGGGCCGACCTGGACTTCACCCACCTCATCACCCAGGCCTGCGGCGCGGACTCACTTACCCAGCGGCTCGGCCGCGTCAACCGCGTGGGTGCGCGCCAGGACGGTTCGGTGACGATCATCCGCGCGGCCAGCGGGTCCGATCCCATTCACGGGGACGCCGCCGACGCCGTCGCCCGGCTCATTGCGGACGCGCCCGTGCTCGGGGAGGCGGTGAGGCGTCTGCGCGAGGCGAGCGACCCCGCGGCGCTTCGCCGCCCCCAGCAGGTTCCGGTCGTCATCCCGCCGACCGTGCTGCGCGCCTACCTGCGCACGGCCGGCTCCAGGAACGACTCGCCGGTGGCGCCCTGGATCCGCGAGCTCGCCGACCCGCGGGCCGAGGTCACCGTCGTCGTCCGGAACCGTGTCGACCTTGTGGCCGAGGGGCCGCTCCTGGCCGATCTTGAGGACTTCCCACCCGACCTGCGGGCCGAGGGCTGGACGCTGCGGATGGCCGACACGCGCAGGGCGGTTCAGGCCGCCCTCAGGACGGCCCCGGTCATTGCGCTCGACCCGGTCCGCGAGGAGCCGCCCCGGGTGCTGACGGAAGCGCGCGAGGCGAAGGCCGTGAGTCCCGGCGCCGTCCTGGTCATCGACTCGCGCGCGGCCGAGGGTGTCCTCGGGATCGCTGGCGCCGGGAAGGACCTGTCCGACCGCCTGCTCCTGCCGGGGGCGGACCTCGAGGACCTGCGTGAGAAGGTGGAGGCCGAGGCCCTGTCCGGAGAGGGTGCCGGGGTGCCGCGCGTCATTCTCACCGACCTCGGCGGGGAGGCCGACGTCGAGGGGCGGACGCGTGCCGACACTCTGCGCGAGATCGTCGAGGAGGTCACCGCCCCCGAGGGCTGGGTACTGACCGCCGACATTCTGGGCGAGGACTCTGAGTACCCCTGGCTGCGCCTCTGCCTCGCCCGACCGGCGGGCCAGGAGCTGCTCCGCGCCGTCCCGCTGAAGGAGCACAGCCGTGACGTGAGCGAGTGCGCGAGGCGGTGGGCGCGCGCCATCGGCCTGCCCGAGGACGTGGTGGGCGACATCGCCATGGCAGGCGCCTATCACGATGCCGGCAAGGCCGAGCTCGGCGCCTTCCAGTCCGCCCTGCGGATGAAGGAGGAGGACGGCTGGCTCACCTTCGCGGAAGGGGACGAGGACGGCGCGGCATCGGTGCCGCTGGCCAAGTCCGCGCTGCCCCGGCGCCTGTGGCGGCGCTCGACCGCGCTCGCCGGGGTCCCCCGGGGCTGGCGGCACGAGGCGGCCTCGGCGCGGGTGCTCGACGAGACGGTCGCCGCCGGGACCCTGCGGCCCCACGACGTCGAACTGGTGCGCCACCTCATCCTCACCCACCACGGCCTCTACCGCGGGCCAGGGCCCATCTGCCCGCAGGACGACGGTGCGGGCGAGCCCTACCTGGATCCCGCCTGCTCCCGGTGGGCCGCGCAGATCGAGTCCTTCCACCGGCTCAACGAGCGCTACGGCCCCTACGGGCTGGCCCTGACCGAGGCCGTCCTGCGGCTCGCCGACTGGGAGGTCTCCCGGAAGGAGCAGGAAGACCATGAGCGAGATGAGTGAGATGTCCGCACCGGCTGAGCGGCCGACTGACCACCAGCACCCGCTCGCGGCCCTGTCTGGGCACCGCCCCGCCCACGTCCTGGCCTGCTGGGGGCTGGCCTCTCTTCTTCCCGGGGCCACGCTCCACTTCGAGGGCGACTGGGCGGTGCCGGTGCTCACCTGGGACGGCGATGCGGAGGCTCTGGCGCAGGTCGCCGCGGAGGCCCTGGTTGCCGGCACGTGGGACCTGGAGAGCCGGATGCCGCAAGAGCTCCAGGCGCTGAAGCCGAAGGAGTACCAGACGACGACGCCGAGCCGGACGGTCGCCAATGCGCTGGCCCGTGCGGCGTGGGAGGCTTGCCGGGAGTCGGCTGTGCTCGCCGGGTCCGGCATTGTCCAGACCTACGACCTGTCGGCGTCATCGGGGCCTGTCAAGGAGCCAGACGTCCGGGTGCGCTCCGCGGCGCTCACGCTGCTCAGCGGCAAGAGCTACACCGCCAAGTCAGTGCAGGACACCTGGGCCCTGCTCGGAGCGGAAACGCGTGAGGCCGCCCGGGATGCCGCCGCTGTGGTTGAGATCGCCCGTCTGCTCGACGGGCGCCTGGCCGTGGCCGAGGCCAAGCCGGGGCTGCGGTTCTCCGCCGCCCAGCCCACCCCGCGGCTCACGAGCGGCTCGGAGAAGTGCGATGTCCACCCGCTCATCGATCTGCTGGCCTTCTGCGGACAGCTCCTCCTTCAGCCCGCACAGCAGGCGATGTCGGGCTCGCGCAAGGTGTTCACCTGGGTGCTTAACCCCGTGCCCCTGACCGTCACCACGATCGTCGACCTTCATGAGTCGCCGCCGGCTCACCTGCCCTGGCCGAGGTGGAGTTCGGCGATCCAGTCCACCGAGGGGTCCGCCAGGATCACCTTCCTGGCTCCCGCGAGGCAGGAGACCGCCGCTGATGTCCGAGGAGGATCCCGTGCCTGACCAGATCATCACCCTGCCTCTGGCCCGGGCCCTGCCGCACCTGGGCGGCCCCGACGGCATCCATCGTCTTGCCATGTCCTTCCTCCCGGACCTGGCGGGCGCCTCCCGGGCCGCCCGCGCGGACCTCGGCGTCCTCTACCGCCTGGCACTGCCCACCGACGTCGGCGGGCGCAGCGGGCATGCTGCGATCCTGTTCCGCGCCCCCTTCGATATCGACGGCGCCGAGCACATCGAGGCGCCGGACGCCTTCGCCGTCGGACAGCGCTTCACCGTGCGGGTCGTGGCCGAGAAGCGCCACCAGGACCCCGAGGGCCGTAGTCACTCCCGTCCTGTCTTCGACGAGGAGGCCGAGGCCTGGGCCCGGGGCCTGCTGGCCCGTCGCGGCATCGAGGCCGACGCCGTCGTCGCCTCCGAGCGGTGGAGGGTGGGATCGCCCGCCGGGCGGCCCCGTTCGCGGCGCACTCGACGCACCGAGGCCGGTCGGAGGGCCGATCCGCCCAGGGGACGGTCCTTCACGGTGCGGGACCTCACCGCCACTATCACCGGTCTCGCTGAGGGCTGCGATGCCTACACCCGTGGGATTGGGCGCGGGAAGGCCTTCGGCTACGGCATGCCGATCGTCCTGTGAGCCTGCCAGCCTGCTCGATCTTCCTCTGCTCACCGCACTATTCCGGACCTCGTTGAAGGAGCCCATTCATGACCACCGCATCAGAGCTTCACAGCCAGCTCGTCGATCTCGCCTCCGATCCCGCGGTCGCGGGCCTGTCCCTCACCGGCCGGTACGAGTCCCTCACCGGGCCGACCGTCACCCCGCCGGCCGGGACGATCCGGCAGGACGGGAGGGTCGTCGGCATCTTCACCACCGCCGATGGCGAGCCGGCCGCCACCATCGACTCCTGGGGCTCGGTGGCCTCGCGCTGCGAGGCGCTCCTGGCGGGACGGTTTCGCGGTCAGGCCCTCGCCGACTACCTGAACTTCCCGCTCGTGACCTTCGTCGACGAGAGAGGCCGGCTGCTCACCACCTCGGTCGAGCTCTCCCACCGGCAGGCCGATACGACCTGGCGGCTGGCGCGGGACGAGCTGCGGAAGGCCGGCGTCGATTTTGACGGGATCCAGCAGGCCACGCGTGAGAAGCCCGATGCCCTCCTGACCGGCTTCCCGACGGCAATCCCCTTCGGCTGGTGGCACTCGCAGACCAAGCGCTCCCAGAAGGCGGCCGGCAAGGCCAACAAGAAGTCTTCCTCCGACGGGAAGGGCAACGAGATTGAGAAAGGGCGCGACGAGTACCTCGGCTACTACGTCATGAATCCTGCGGACTCTCGTTCTGCGCGCCTGTTCACCGCCGAGTTCATTGCAACGGGTGTTGAGGAGCGGCGCCGCATGGCCGGTAAGGTTGATGCCCTTTTTGCCGCCGTCGATGCCGAGACGAAGATCGGGGGAAACAAGCTTTCGACCGTGGGGCTGGGTTCCCTTCCGCCGACCGACCTGACCGGGAAGAAGAAAGACCGGCCGACGCCGTCGGACCTGACGTACCGCACCATTGAGAGTCACGCCTTCTTCTCCTTCACGGGACTGCGGACCTTCAGATTCAAGCAGCCGGAGCCGGCGCGCTCGCTCACGGTGGCCCTCACGCTCCTGCTCTATCTTCTGCACCACCAGAACCTCTCGCTGCGGGCCGGCGCGGAGTTGCGTCTGCTTGAGCCCGGGCTGGAGGCGCGGGTGGCGCGTCATGGCGCTGCTCCGGAGCCTCTGGGGCTGCCCGACGTCGACGAGCTGGCTGCCCTGGTACGTGAGCTCGGTGCCGAGGCCGGGTGGAAGAAGCCGGAAACGGCCCACATTATGGATGACTCCGCTCTGGGCAAGATCATTATCGCCATTGACGGCAGTACCGAGTCATGACGGCCTTTACTGTGACGGCGCGCTTCCCGGCAGGTGAGTTCAACGCCCACGACCGCGACGGGGGACCGGAGTGGCCTCCCGCCCCGGCTCGTCTGGCCGCTGCGTTTCTGGCGGCGGCGCACGAAAGCGGGAACGGGGTGGGCGCTGCGGAGAGTCTTTTCTTCTTGTCGCCCCCCAGGATCTCGGCGCCTCGCGCCGGAGTGCGCCGGGTCGGTTACGGACGCTGGGTGCCTGTCAATAATGAGGTCAAGCTCGATAACCGAGGGAGGGTGACCGGTATTATCGATGTTAACTCTCGTTTTGCGAGCAAGGACCTCAAGAATTCTGAGTGCGGCACCCTGATCGGGGCGGGGCCCGACGACGTCGTGCGGTGGGTCTTCGATGACGCGCAGGACGTGGATGTGGAGGGATTGCAGCGGGTCGCCCGAAGGGTGGCCTACCTGGGCCGGCCGACGTCGCCGGTGATCCTCGACGTGGTGGAGGGCGTCCAGGAGCCGCCGGAGGCTCACGACCGGTGGATTCCCGATGAGAACGGGGAGTGTGCCTTGAGGGTGGCGACCCCGGAGCTGCTGCGCGCCCTTGACGAGCGCGAGGAGCAGCGCAGGCGCAGCCGCGTAACCGGTACCCATCCGCCTCTTGACGTGCGCCCTACTGCGAGGTATCGGCAGGCTGGTGCTGGCGCGCGGGTGATGGCCTCGGCGCCGTGGGATGTGCTCGCCGACGCGGTCCTGTATCGCTTTCCCGGGGGACGGTCGGGCGGAGTCACCGTGGGCGCGGCTGACGCGGCGACCATTGTCGATCAGCTGCGGGGGCAGGTGCCGGCTCTGGAGTGGGTGCTGCCGCTCTTCGGGGAGGTCGGACGACGAAGGGCGCCCGTGCTGCGCGGGTTCGTGCTGCAGGCGGGTGGAGTACCGGGCGAGATCACTCTGGCCGTGCGCAGTGGTGTTGTGAAGGTGCGGCCCTCAGAGCTGCGCGAGCTGGCCTCGCTGCCGAGGGTGGTGCGCGCTGCGACCGCGCCGACGTCGGCATGGACCTCGATCGTGCCCGTCGAGATGGAGTCGGAGGTTGCGGTCGAGCGGGTACGAGCGCTTGCGGACCGGCTGGGTGTGCGCCTGGTATGGGTGGGGCGTCATGCGCAGGCGCGAGCATCGGTCGGGCCTGATGCGTGCGAGCCGGGCGGCGCCGCTCACCTCACGGTCATCTTCGATGAGGCTGTTGCCGGCCCAGTGGTCTTGGACGGCGTGTGTCTCGTTCCGGAGGAAGCCAGC
Organism: Actinomyces israelii; assembly: GCF_030253495.1. Classification (NCBI taxonomy): domain Bacteria; kingdom Bacillati; phylum Actinomycetota; class Actinomycetes; order Actinomycetales; family Actinomycetaceae; genus Actinomyces; species Actinomyces israelii. Next base: position 3,941,291 of record NZ_CP124548.1, on the reverse strand, counting down.
GGGTTGGCAGTGAATGAGAAGCGAGGCGCGCGGGAGTAAGATCCCGCTGTATTGTACGGTTTCGCACGGTTTGCCCCGCGCACGCGGGGGTAGAGGCGCCGATATTGGCCTTCACCTCGGGAGTCGTGAGTTTGCCCCGCGCACGCGGGGGTAGAGGCAAGAACGCCACACCCAGGGGCGGCCGCCGCCGGTTTGCCCCGCGCACGCGGGGGTAGAGGGCAGCATGACCTACGCCAAGCTGAACGTGGCCGGTTTGCCCCGCGCACGCGGGGGTAGAGGCCTGACCGCCTGCAGGACCAGCCGGCTCCCCCAGTTTGCCCCGCGCACGTCGGGGGTGTGAGGGTGCTCTCGTGGTCTCCGGTCGGGAGCGACAGAGTACTGCGGTTGCGGTGGGGCATGGCTGTGAGCGCGCCCCGCCGCGCCCTCTACTCGCTTACTACGCTCCTTTGTTCCTTACTGTACGAGGAAAAGGAGCGTAGTAAGGGACAAAGGAGCGTAGTAAGCAATCGGCGGGGGCTACGGGCCGAGGAGGCCGAGAGCGCTGGGCGCGCTGCCGCTGACGCCTTGCGCCATGCTGTGAGTGTCCTGCACAGTCAGGGCCTCACCGTCCAGGACATCGCGACTCCGGGCGAACGTCCAGCGGCCCCGCCCGGCCCGCCGGACGCGGCCTGCCCCGTGAGACGGCGCGGCTGCCCGCCCTGTGCACGGGTTATCGTGAGACATGCGCGTGTACAACTTCTCCGCCGGTCCCGCCCAGCTCCCCCTGCCCGTCCTCGAGCGGGCCGCCTCCGAGCTCACAGACTGGCGGGGCTCCGGCATGAGCGTGCTCGAGGTCTCCCACCGCGGCAGGGACTTCGTTGAGTGCGCCGCCGATGCCGAGGCCGCCCTGCGCTCTGTCGCCGGCATTCCGGAGAACTACCGCGTCCTCTTCCTCGCCGGCGGCGCCACCGGCCAGTTCTCCGCCATCCCCGCCAACCTCACCGCCCCCGGCGACACCGCCGCCTTCCTGAACACCGGCCAGTGGTCCGCCAAGGCCATCAAGGAGGCCCGCCGCCAGGGCGTCGTCGTCGAGGTCGTCGTCGACGAGGCCGCCTCCTCCTACACCACCACCCCCGCGCCCGGCTCCTTCACCGTGCCCGATAGCGCCCGCTACCTCCACTACACCCCCAACGAGACCATTGGCGGCGTCGAGCTCCCCTACATTCCCGACGCCGGGGGCGCGCCCCTCGTCGCCGACTTCTCTTCCGCCTACCTCTCGCGCCCCCTCGACGTCTCCCGCTTCGGCGTCATCTACGGCGGCGCCCAGAAGAACCTGGGGCCGGCGGGCCTGGCCGTCGTCATCGTCCGCGAGGACCTGCTGGGGCGCGCCCGCCCGGACGTGCCCGCCATCTGGGACTGGACGGTCATGGCCGCCAAGGACTCCATGCTCAACACGCCCCCGACCTTCTCCATCTACCTGCTGGGCCTCATCCTCCACTGGATCGAGGACACCGGCGGCCTGGCCGCCATGGGAGAGCGCAACAGCGCCAAGGCCACCCTCCTGTACGGGGCCATCGACGCCTCCGACTTCTACACCAACCCGGTCGAGCCCCGCTCCCGCTCCTGGATGAACATCCCCTTCACCCTGGCCGACCCGGCCCTCGACGCCGACTTCCTCGCCGGCGCCGCGGCCGCGGGCCTGACGGGCCTCAAGGGCCACCGCAGCGTCGGCGGCATGCGCGCCTCCATCTACAACGCCATGCCCGTCGAGGGCGTGACCGCCCTCATCGACTACATGGCCGAGTTCGAGCGCACCCGCGCCTGAGCCCGCCCGACCCGAACCCGCAACCCCGCACCCCAGCGAAGGACCCCATGACCACCCGCAAGCAGTTCCGCGTCCAGACCCTCAACGCCATCTCCGGCGCGGGACTCTCCCGCTTCCCCGACGACCTCTACGACGTCGGCGGCTCCCTGGCCGACCCCGACGCGCTCCTGGTGCGTTCGGCCAAGCTCCACGACGCGCCCATCCCCGAGACCGTCCTGGCCATCGCCCGTGCCGGCGCCGGTACCAACAACATCCCGGTCGCCGCCATGACCGAACGGGGCGTGCCGGTGTTCAACACGCCGGGCGCCAACGCCAACGCCGTCAAGGAGCTGGTCCTGGCGGGCCTGTTCATCGCCTCGCGCAACCTCATTCCGGCCGCCCGCTTCGCCCACACCCTTCAGGGCGACGACGCCGCCATCGCGGCCGCCGTCGAGGCCGGCAAGAAGCAGTTCGTCGGCTTCGAGCTGCCCGGCCGCACCCTGGGCGTGGTCGGGCTGGGCGCCATCGGCGTCCAGGTCTCCAACGCCGCCCTCGGCCTGGGGCTTAATGTCGTCGGCTTCGACCCGGGCATCAGCGTGGAGCACGCCTGGCACCTGAGCGCGGAGGTCGAGCGCGCCGAGTCCATCGAGGAGGTCTTCCGGCGGGCGGACATCCTGACCATCCACGTCCCGCTCATCGACGCGACCCGCGGGCTGGTGTCCACCCAGCGCGTCGCCCTCATGAAGGAGACCGCGGTGCTGCTCAACTTCGCGCGCGCCGAGATCGTCGACACCGACGCCGTCGTGGCCGCCCTGGACGAGAGGACCCTGGGCGGCTACGTGTGCGACTTCCCCTCCACGCTGGTCCACAAGCACCCCAAGTGCATCTCGCTGCCGCACCTGGGCGCCTCCACCAAGGAGGCCGAGCGCAACTGCGCCATGATGGCCGTCGATGCGCTGCGCGGCTTCCTCGAGGACGGCCAGGTCCACAACTCGGTCAACTTCCCCGAGGCCGTCATGGCGCGCCAGGAGGGCACGCACCGCTTCGTCATCGTCAACCGCAATGTGCCCAACATGGTCGGCCAGGTCTCCACGATCGTGGCCCGCCGCGGGCAGAATATCGCCAACCTGCTCAACAAGTCGCGCGGCGAGCTGGCGGTCACGCTGGTGGACGTCGAGGGCGGGATCAGCGCCGAGGTCCTCGAGGAGCTCCGGGCGATCGACGGCGTCATGTCCGCCCGCGGCATCTGAGGCACGGCGCGGGGCGGCCCGGCATGCCGTCACCCGCACGGCCGCGGGGCGGGGGCGAGATTCTCCAGGACTCGCCCAGCGAACATCGCCGTCCCGCTCTCGCGCGCCCGGGCCGCTCATGCGGCCGCTGGCGCCCGGAAGGTCGCCCCCGGCTGCCGATGTTGACGGCCCACCTGATCCCGGAGGCATCGAGGCCCGCTGCGGACTCCCCGCAGCATCTCCCGAAGGGGCTCGAGGAGCCGGTTGGTGCGGTCAGCAGGCGCCTCGGACCGATCGCGGCGCGGAATACGACCGATCTCGGTGAAGAGGGCTGCACCGCCCGCCGTCTCATGAGTCGGTGACGACGGGCCGGTACTCAGGTCTTGCGCGCGGCGGTCCTGAGCAGGCCCAGCGTCCGGGCGGCGGGCGAGTGGGGGGCGACCGGGAGGACCACCAGAGTCAGCCCGGGGTCCGCCGCCAAAGGGGTGGCCTCCATGCACACCTCCAGGTCCCCGACGTCGGGGTGGTGCAGACGCAGGACGCCCGCCCGCTGCTCCATGACGTCCTGCGTCTCCCACAGCCCGCGAAAGCGGGGGTTGCCCGTGCACAGCTCGACCACCAGGTCGAGGAGGCCGCGGTCCCCGGGCACGCGCCCCGCCTCGGCGTGCATGGTGGCCACAATGTCGCCGGCCACCTTGTCCCAGTCCGTGTAGAAGGCGGGCGCGCGCTCGTCCAGGAAGACGAAACGAGCGATATTCGGCGCGCCGGGCGCATGATCGGGCGCGTCCTCCGGCTCGCCCGTGCTCTGCTGGGAGTCGAAGTGGGGCGAGTACAGCCGCCGTCCCAGCTCGTTGGCGCCCAGCAGGTTGAGGCGGCCGTCGCGGATGAATGCCGGGGCGCCCTCGATCGCATCGAGCGGCCACTGCAGGCTCGGCCGGATGCCCGCCGTCGCCGGCCGGTCCGAGGCGCGCCGGCCCGTTGTGGCGCTGCGGGCGAGTCTGCGCAGGTGGGAGCGCTCGACGTCGTCGAGCCGGAGCACCTCGCCGATGGCGTCGAGCACCGTGTCCGAGACGCCTCCGGCCCGCCCCCTTTCCAGGCGGGTGTAGTACTCGGCGCTCACCCCGGCCAGCAGGGCGACCTCCTCACGCCGCAGGCCCGGAACCCGGCGGTGCCCTCCCGCCGCGGTCAGACCGACCTCCTGCGGGGACAGGCGGGCGCGTCGCGTCGCCAGGAAGCTGCGGAGCTCGGCTCGGGGGTCCACGGTCCCATTATTCCCGACGCCGCAGCGAGGGGCGCCCTGCGAGTCCCCCTCTCAGCAGGATCTGTCACAGGCCGCGGTCGCCCTGATTGCATGGTCGCGGCACGACGGACCGGCCCGCGTGGAGCCCCGCGGATCGCGGGCGCCGGGCCGCAGAGCTCCGCGAGAAGGAGGAAAGGACAATGAGTACATGGCGCGAGGACGCCATTCGGGCCATCGGTACCGCCGACGACTTCCATATTGCGCCGTTCCACCCCGACGGCGTCACCACCGGAACTCCCACATGGATCTGGTCGGTCATTGTGGAGGGCAGGCTGTTCGTGCGCTCCTACAGCGGCACCAGCGGCCGATGGTACCGGGCGGCCATTGAGCAGCGGGCCGGGATCGTCAAGTCCGGGGGCAGGACGTACAACGTCGACTTCGCCCCCGCCCCCGAGTCCTGGGCAGGCATCATCGACGACGCCTACTCCAAGAAGTACGCCGGCAGCCCGTACCTGCCGATGGAGCTGAGCGAGCGGGTGCGCGCCGCCTGCGTCGAGGTCATCCCCGTCAGCGAGGCCGGCTGAGGTCCGAATGAGAGAGGACGAGAGTATGAGAATCGCACTGATCACCGGCGCCGGGCGCAAGGGCGGACTCGGCTACGAGGCGTCCCGACAGCTGGCGGAGAAGGGCCATCACGTCATCCTCACCGCCCGGCGTCTGGAGCAGGTCGAGCCCCTGGCGCAGGAGCTCGTCGCGCAGGGCCTGAGCGCCTCCGCGCTGCGCCTGGACCTGACCGACGACGACAGCGTCGTGGCGGCGGCGCGCGCCGTCGAGGCCGAGCACGGCCGCCTGGACGTGCTCATCAACAACGCCGTCCTCATGATCCCCTTGGGCACGATCGCCCAGAAGGACCTGGAGGAGCTGAGCCGGGAGCTCGAGACCAACGTGGTCGGGCCCTGGCGCGTCGCCAAGCACCTCTTCGGCCTGCTCGCCGCGAGCGACCACGCCAGGGTCGTCAACGTCTCCAGCGGGGCGGGCTCCTTCTGGGACCCGGATTTCGGGCTGGTCAACTACCCCGGCCTGGCCCTGCCGGGCTCCGGCGATGCGTCGATCACCGCCTATGGGATCACCAAGACGGCGCTCAACGCTGTGACCATCAAGATGGCCAAGGACTTCCGCTCCAGCCGCATCCTGGTCAACGCCGTGTGTCCCGGCGTGACCGCCAGCCGTCCCGGGGCGGGATTCGGCCGCCCCGCCGCCGAGAGCGCCAAGGGCCTGGTCTGGGCGGCCACGCTGCCCGACGACGGCCCCACCGGGCTCTTCTTCCGCGACGGCAAGCAGCTGCCCTGGTGAGGCGCGCGGGAGTGGCCTGGAAATGATCGTACAGGTACGCAAGCACAGAAAGCAGGCATTAATGAGAATCGCAGTCATCGGCACCGGAATGGTGGGGCGCGTCCTGGCCGCCAAGCTCGCCGAAACCGGTCACGAGGTCACCATCGGCACCCGTGACGTCGAGGCCACGCTCGCCCGCACCGAGCCCAACCAGATGGGCGCCCCGCCCTTCTCCCAGTGGCGGGGCGAGCACCCCGATATCGGCCTGGCCACCATGCCCGACGCCGCCGCAGGCGCCGAGCTCGTCGTCAACGCCACGGCAGGCCGCGTCTCGCTGGAGGCCTTCCGGAGCATTGGCGCCGAGCGGCTCGACGGCAAGATCGTTCTCGATGTGGCCCAGCCGCTGGACCTGTCCCGGGGGCTGCCGCCCACTCTCACCGTGGTCAACACCGACTCCCTCGCCGAGCAGCTCCAGCGCGAGCTCCCGGGCGCCAGGGTGGTCAAGTCGCTCAACACCACCTACGCCGAGGTGATGGTCGACCCGGCGCGGGTGCCCGGCCACCACAACATCTTCGTGGCCGGGGACGACGAGGACGCCAAGCGCGTCGTCCGCGGTATTCTCGGCGAGCTCGGCTGGCCGGAGGACCGGGTCATCGACCTGGGCGACATCACCGGCGCCCGGGCCGCGGAGATGTTCGCGCGCATGTACTTCACCCTCGTGGGCGTTCTGGGCACCTTCGACATCAATATCGCCGTTCTCGCCGGGGGCCGGAAGGAGCAGTGACCATGACGTCCATGACACGCGCGACCGGCCCGACGGCCGTGCAGACCGTCTCCCTCAACAGCGGCGGCGAGATGCCCGTCGTCGGGCTCGGCGTCTTCCAGATGGACGACGCCCAGGTCCGCGAGATCGTGCCGGCGGCCGTCGAGGCCGGCTACCGCCTCATCGACACCGCCTCGCGCTACTACAACGAGGAGGCCGTCGGCCGGGCCCTGGCGGAGCTGGACGTGCCCCGCGAGGAGCTGTTCATCACCACCAAGCTCTGGTTCAAGGACCACGGCGAGGGCAGGACCCTGGACGCCCTCAGGGTCTTCCTGGACAACCTGGGCCTGGACTACCTCACTCTACCTCGTGCACCAGCCCTTCGACGACTACTACGCCGCCTGGAGGGACATGGAGAAGGCCCTGGGGGACGGGCTCGTGCGCGCCATCGGGGTGTCCAACTTCTACCCGGACCGCTACCTCGACCTCGTCACCCACACCGACACCGTCCCGGCGGTCAACCAGCGCGAGACCCACCCCTACAACCAGCAGGTCGACATGCAGGAGCTCATGGGCCGCCACGGCACCGTGCTCCAGGCCTGGGGCCCGCTGGGCCAGGGCAACACGGCGATCCGCGAGGATCCGGTCCTCGTCGCCATTGCCGAGGCCCATGACGTGAGCGTCCCGCAGGTCATGATCCGCTGGCTCGTTCAGCGCGGCGCCGCGCTCGTGGCCAAGTCCACGCACGTCGAGCGCCTGCGCGCCAACCTCGACGTCTTCGGCTTCACGCTCACCGACGACGAGATGGCCGCCATCGCCGCCCTGGACAGGAGGACCCCCAACGCCGGCTTCACCCATCAGGATCCGCGGATGCTCGAGGCCCTCATGCGCTTCGAGTAGCAGGCGGCGGGCGCGCCGGTGCTGGCCCGCCGCGTCGAGATAGACATTTTCGTACGAGGTAGACGGTGACACCGCCGACCTCGTACGAAAATGTCTATCTCGACGCAGGAGTCGCGCTGCAGGGGCGTCACCTCCTGGGGGCGGCCTCCAGGGAGTCCCCGAAGTACCGGTCGCGCACGTCGAGGGCGGCGCGCCGCGCGGCTCCGCGGACGACGGCCTCGCGCCCGAGCGTCGAGACCCTGACGACGGGCATGCGCGGGACGAGGCGCGCCAGGGCGCGCGTGAAGTGCTCCAGCCACAGGTCCGCGCTCGGCGCCATCTCGCCTCCCAGCACCACAATGGCGGGATCCACGGCGAGCACGAGCGCGGCGGCTCCGGTGGCCAGGTCCCGGGCGTAGGTGCGCACGCAGGAGGCCGCCTCGGCGTCCCCGTCTCGCGCGGCGCGCACGACCCAGGCGATGCGCTCGCCCGCATCCTCCAGCTCCGGCAGGCGCGGGTGCGCGGTCAGGTCCCGGACGGCGCGCTCCCACCGCAGGACCTTGAGCCCTCCGATCTCCCCGGCCGCTCCGGCTGACCCCTCGATCACCCTGCCCTGGCTCATGATTGCCGCGCCGGTGCGCCGGCCGGCGAGGATGTGGACGACGTCGGAGTACCCGGCCGCCTGACCGTGCTGCACCTCGGCCAGCAGCGCGGGCCTGCAGCTGTTGCCGACCCGCACCGGGCACGCGAAGCTGGCCCTCAGGCGCGTCACCAGGTCGATCTCGTGCCACTGGGGCGGCGGCGTGCGGGAGGCCGTGCGCCCCGGCTCCTCGAGGGCGGCGGAGACGGCGACGGTCAGGGCGTGCACGTCGTCGGCGCGCAGCCGGGCCCGCGCGAGCGCTTCGGCGATGAGCCGGTCCAGGACCGCGAGCCGGGCCGGCGGGTCGAGGCCGGGCTCGACGTCCTGGGAGCACCGGGCCAGCGCCGTCCCCGCCAGATCCGCGAGCAGGACCTCGACGTGGCGCACACCGACGTCAGCGCCCAGGACGACGGCGCCCTCGCTGCGGAACCGGTATCGTCGCGCCGGTCGTCCGCCGGTCATGCCCGTGACCGCCTCGAGCGTGGTGATCCAGCCCAGCTCGCGGAGGTTGGCCAGAGCGGCGTTGACGCTGGTTCGGGACAGGCCGCAGTGATCGGCGATCTCAGTAGCAGTGGCCTCACCGCCATCGACGAGCCAGTGGAGGATCTGCAGGGAGTTGAGCTCCCGGATTCGCTCGGGACCAACTCCCATCCTGCCTGTCACCGTGTCCTCCGTCCGTGGGCGTTAGGGCCACGGTAACGGGTTCCACAGAGACGTGCGCTATGAGAATACTGCATGTTCGCATGCTTCGTCAAGAGCGTTGACAAACTTTTGTCGGGATGCGACTTTATCCATAGTGGGTCGCATTGGGCGCCCTCACGGCTCTGGCAGCGCAGCCAGTGGTGTCGAGCGAAGGGGAGTGGCAGTGAGCGCGACGTCATCGACGGCGGTTCTCGCGGGCGGATTCACGTTCCGGCCCCTGGGAGAGGAGGCCGGGCGCGAGTACCTCGCCGTCCAGCGCCGGCCTCCCGGCCGTTCCCGGTGCGGCCCGATCGCGCGGGCGCCCGCGGGCGGCGGGCCGTGCGTCATGGGCGCCCTCGACCCCGGCGGCCTCCCGGTCGCCATGGCCGGCTCCCTGCCGATGACTGTGAGGATCGGCGGTCGGGCGCTGCCCGCGCACGGCCTGCTCGATGTGGCCGTCGACCTGCGCCACCGGGGGCGCGGCGTCGCCCGCGGGCTCCTCGGCAGGCTGCTCACCGACGAGCGCGCGAGCGGCTCCGCCATCTCCCTGGTCCACCCCGCTGCGCCCCTGTTCTACCGGTGCCTGGGGTACGAGGCTGTGGGCTGCCTGGAGCTGCGGGAAGTGGCGCGCGCCGTCGTCGAGAACGCCGCCGCGGACCCGACGGTGCGCCTGCGCGGGCCCCGCGTCGGCGAGGACGTGCTCGGCCCGCTGTCGCGCCATCTCGAGGGCGCCCTCAGCCCGGCGCCGCCCGCGGACGACGGCGTGCGCGACGTCGTGCTGGAGCGCGCCGGCCGGGTCGTCGGCATGCTGCGCCTCGAGCGGCTCCCCGGGCGCCTGGTCGTCCACTTCCTGCGCGCCGCCGACGCCGGTGCGTGGACGACGGCGCTGGCCGCGCTCGGTGCCGAGGCGGCAGAGGCCGGCGGGCCGCGCATCGAGGTGTGGGGCGGCGGGAACGACGACCTGATCCGCTGGTCCCCCGACCGGCTGCGGGTGCGGGAGTGCTCCATGCCCATGCTGCGAGTCATCGACGTCGTGCGGGCGCTGGAGGGCCGGGGGTGGCCCGACGACGTCGAGGGGCGGTGGTGCCTGGACGTCGCCGACCCCCTGGCGCCGGCCAATACCGGGACGTGGGTCCTGACGCTGGAGGGCGGCCGTGCCCGCGTGCGTTCGGGCGGTGCGCGTGGCGTCCCGGTGAGCCTGCCGCGCCTGGCCCAGCTCGTGGCCGGGGTCCCGCCGGTCTGCGACGAGACCGTTCCGGCGGATCTGGCGCGCGCGAGCCTGCTGCGCCCGTGGGCCGGGCTCATCGAGTTCTGAGCGGCCGGTAGGTTCTCGGGCGAGGCCTCTTCCCCCTGGGCGCCGACCGGGCTATTATCTAGTAAGTACTAGATAGATGGCGATGGCGCCGCACAGGAGGCACTCATGATCCGATCCGACCGCATCCTCTTCGGCGCGGCCTACTACGACGAGTACACCCCCGCCTCCGCGGGCCCCGACCGCCTGGAGCGCGACATGGAGATGATGGCGGAGGCCGGCTTCACCACCATCCGCATCGCCGAGTTCACCTGGGGAACCTGGAACCCCGCCCCCGGCGTCTTCGACTTCACCCACGTCGACCGCACCATCGACGCTGCCGCCGCCCACGGCCTGGGCGTCATCGTCGGCACCCCCACCGCCGCCGTCCCCACCTGGCTGGCCGCCCGTCACCCCGAGGTCCTCGCCGTCACCGGCGCCGGCCCCGCCGTGTACGGCCCCCGGCAGAACATGGACATCACGGCCCCCGCCTACCGCCACTGGGCCGAGGCCGCCATCCGGGCGCTGGTGGCGCGCACGGCGCCGCGGGACGTCGTCGTCGGCTTCCAGCTCGACAACGAGACCAAGTACTACGACGCCGCCAACCCCGGCATCCAGCGCGCCTTCGTCGACTGGCTCAAGGAGCGCTTCGACGGCGACCTCGACGCCCTCAACGCCGCCTACGGCCTGAGCTACTGGGCCAACCGGGTGAGCGCCTGGGAGGACTTCCCGGACGTGACCGGCACCATCAACGGCTCGCTCGCCGCCGCCTTCGACGCCTTCCGCCGCGGCCTGGTCGCCGACTTCCTCGCCTGGCAGCGCGCCATCGTCGACGACTACCGGCGCGAGGACCAGTTCGTCACCCAGAACTTCGACTACGAGTGGCGCGGGCACTCCTTCGGCATCCAGCCCGCCGTCGACCACTTCCGGGCGGCGCGGGCCGTCACCCTGGCCGGCGTCGACATCTACCATCCCGGGGAGGACCACCTGACCGGCAGGGAGATCGGCTTCGGCGGGGACGTGAGCCGCTCCCTGAAGGACGGCGCGCCCTACCTCGTCGTCGAGACCCAGGCGCAGGGGCAGATGGGCTGGCTGCCCTACCCCGGCCAGCTCCGCCTCCAGGGCTACTCCCACCTGGCCTGCGGGGCCCGCGGCGTCATGTACTGGCACTGGGGCTCCCTCCACAACTCCTTCGAGACCTACTGGAAGGGGCTGCTCTCCCACGACTACTCCCCCAACCCCACCTACCTGGAGGCAGCCGGCTTCGGCCGCGAGATCGCCGAGCACGCCGCCGCCCTGACCGGTCTGACCAAGCGCAACCGGGCGGCCATCATGGTCTCCAACGAGTCGCTCACCGCCCTGGAGTGGTTCGCCCTGGAGTCCGGCTTCCCCCGGCGCTACTCCGGGGGCGGGGCGAGCTACAACGACGTCTTCCGCTGGGTCTACGACGCCCTGTTCGACCTCAATATCGAGGTCGACATCGTCCCCGCCGACGCCGGCGCAGAGCGCCTGGCCCGCTACGGGATGCTGGTGGCCCCCGCCCTGTACGTCACCCCCGGGGCCACGACACGGGCCCTGCGCGACTACGTGCGCGGCGGCGGGCACCTGGTCACCACCTTCCGCACCGGCGTCGCCGACGAGAACCTCCAGGTCTTCACCGATCGCCAGCCCCATGGGCTGAGCGACCTGCTGGGGCTCGGCACCGACCAGTTCACCCGCCCCGAGGGCGTGCGCCTGGCCCCGCGCGGGGCCCTGGCCGAGGCGCTGGGATCCGACAGCGCCGGCGCGGGCGGTGGGAGTGCGGCGGAGCGTGAGGGCGCCGACGGCGGGGGTGCGGGCGGCGGCGCTGGCGGCGCCGTCGGGCGCAATGAGGCGGACCTGGCGGCCTCCACCTTTATGGAGCTGCTCACCCCGGCCGCCCACCCGGCCGAGGGCGGCGACGTCGAGGTCCTCGCCGAGTACTCCCACCACGCCTGGTCCGGGCCCGCCATCGCCGCCCGCGCCGTCGGCGCCGGCTCCGTCACCCACCTGGCCACCATGACGAGCCCGGCACTGCTGCGCGCCGTCCTGCGCCTGACCGCCGAGCGCGCCGACGTCGCCGACTGGGCAGTGGGCCTGGCCGGGACCGTGACGGTCCGCAAAGGCGTCAACGGCCGGGGGCGCAGCCTCACCTACCTCCTCAACTACTCCCGGGAGCCGGTCGGCGTTGTCCTGCCCGTCGGCGGGCGCGACGTCCTGGGCGCCGTCGGCGAGCCGGGCGCCCCCCTCGCGGCGGGCGCGGCCGTGAGCGTCCCCGCCTGGGGGGTGCTCGTCGTCGAGGGCGACCGGGCCTGAGACCCGTGCGCCGCCTCCGGCACGGATACGCCCGCCGGTGGCGCGCACCGCTTTACGACAACCTGTCGCAGACTTCCTGATCCCCGTCATGGCAATGAGAGCAATGACAACCGACACGAATTCGAGGAGAGTCATGTCCGCTGCAGCTACCGAGCCGACCGCCGGCCCCACCTGGGTCGCCACCACCGAGGACAACCCCTGGTTCACCCCCGACGAGCCCGTCTCGATCGGGGAGATGACCGCCTTCCCCGGCGCCTTCCTCCGCCTCGACCAGCCCGCCCAGGAGGTGGACGGCTTCGGCGCCTGCTTCAACGAGCTCGGCTGGGTCGCCCTGTCCCGCCTCGACGAGGGCGAGCGCTCCGAGGTGCTCCGCCAGGTCTTCGCCCCCGGCGTCGGCGCCGACCTGTCCGTGTGCCGCATGCCTGTGGGTGCCAACGACTTCGCGGTGGACTGGTACTCCTACGACGAGGTCGACGGCGACTACGCCCTGGAGCACTTCAGCATCGAGCACGATGAGGCCACCCTCGTCCCCTACCTCAGGGCCGCCCTGGCCCACCGCCCCGACCTGACCCTGTGGGCCTCCCCGTGGGGCCCGCCCAGCTGGTTCAAGCGCAACAGGCACTACGCCTGCGCCGCCCCGAACCCCCTGAGCGAGCAGACGAGGTTCGACAACGGCCTCGACCCGGACAACCAGATCGCCGAGGGCACCGACGGCCTCATCCTCACCGACGAGGTCCTGGACGCCTACGCCCGCTACTTCGGCAGATTCATCGACGCCTACGCCGAGCGCGGCATCACGATCTCCATGGTCATGCCCCAGAACGAGTTCAACTCCGCGCAGATCTACCCGGCCTGCACATGGACCCCGGAGGGCCTCATCGCCTTCCTCAAGCGGCTTATCCCAGAGATGGACAGGCGCGGCGTCGCCGTCTTCTTCGGCACCATGGAGCGCCCCGACGACTCCATGGTGGAGAAGGTCCTGGCCGACCCGCAGGTCGGCCCCCGCATCGGCGGCGTCGGCTTCCAGTGGGACGGCAAGCGGGCCGTGCCCTTCGTCCACCACGCCCACCCCGACCTCAAGATCTACCAGTCCGAGCAGGAGTGCGGCGACGGGCGCAACGACTGGCGCTATGCCAGGTACGCCTGGACGATGATGCGCCACTACTTCACCAATGGCGCGAGCGTCTACGACTACTGGAACCTGGCCCTCGACGAGGGCGGGGTCTCCCGCTGGGGCTGGAGCCAGAACTCTCTCGTCGTCGTGGACCCGGCCACCGGCACGAGCCGCTTCAGCTACGAGTACTACGTGCTGCGCCACCTGTCCGGCTTCGTGAGGCCCGGCGCCCGCTTCATCCCGGCGCTGTCCTACACGGGGTATGAGAACCTGCTCGCCTTCCACAACCCGGACGGGTCCGTGGTCGTGGCCGCGCAGAACGACATGACGACCCCGCAGGAGATCGTCGTCGGGATCGGGCGGAAGAACGTGACCTTCACCGCGCCGGCGGACTCCATCGTCACCGTCGTCGTCCCCGCCGAGGAGGTCGAGGTCGCGGGAAAGCCGCTGGCCTGAGGCCGCCACGCGCTCCCGGCGCACCCTTGGCGTCGAGATAGACGTTTTCGGACGAGATCAACGGCGACACCGTTGATCTCGTCCGAAAACGTCTATCTCGACGGGGCGGGCCGCGTCAGCGGTAGTCGTCCCACAGCGGGGAGGGGAAGAGCAGCGGCTCCCACCGGGTCCACTCCTCCACGAGGCTGATGGCGGGACGCCGGAAGTAGCGGATCTGCGCGCCGTCCATGGCCTCAAGGGCCATCTCGACCAGGGGCCGCATGGTCTCCCAGCCGCCCGCCTCCTGGATCTCGGGAGGCAGGCGCCAGGTGAAGTTGGAGTAGTACTCCCAGACCTGGTTGGGGCGGTCGATGAAGTAGTCGTGGGCGGGGTGCCGGGGGTCGGTCGCCTCCACCCCGAGCGTCATGTAGAGTTCCATGAGCTGGGGGCGGGCCTGGTTGAACGCGACCAGGTACCGGAAGTAGGCGGGCAGGGATATTCCCTCAGGGTGGGTGGCTGCGGCGCTGCCGGAGTCGAGGAAGTCCTGCGGGGTTCCCTGCCTGTCGTAGCGGGAGTCCAGAAGAAGCTCGAGCAGGCCGTTCTTGGTGCCGATGTAGTGGAGGAGGCCGGCCTGGGTGATGCCGACGCCGTCGGCGACCTCCTGCAGGGATAGGCCGTTGAAGCCGTGCCGGGCGACGAGCTCGGTGGCGACAGTGACGATCTGTTCGCGGCGCTCCTCCGCGGAGAGCCGGACACGCTGCTTGGCGGCCGAATTGGAGGTCATGACTACAATCCTAGAGACAATCCGTTGCGACGGCGCGCCAGCCCCGCCTGCGGTTCGGGCGGGACTGGCGCGCGGACGGCGCAGCCGGTGCAGCGCGGGCGCTGCCGTGCTCAGCGGACCTTCCTGATCATGAGGATGGAGAAGCAGCCGAGGACGGCGCAGGTGATGGAGATGGGGAAGACGAGGGTGTACTCCCCGGTGCGGGTGACCACGAATGAGGTGATGATCGGGCCGCACATCTGGCCGAGGGTGGTGGACATGTTGAGGATGCCGAGGTCCTTGCCGGCCTTGTCCGGGTCGGGCAGGACATCGACGTTGAGCGCCTGGTCCACCGAGCTGTAGACGGCGTAGCCGAAGCCCGCGATGGCGGCGAACAGGTACATGCCCATGGTGGAGTGGATGAGCCACGGCATGGCCACGCCCACGGCGAAGCACAGGGACGAGATGACGACGGGCAGCTTGCGGCGGCGCAGCAGGTCGGAGATGGGCCCGCCGAGGAAGCCGCCGGACAGGCTGGTGACCAGGATGATGGTGTTGGTGACCGAGACGGTGGTGACGACCTCCGCGGCGGACAGGTGGAGGTAGTCCTGGATGATGTAGAGCTGGTAGGCGTTGATCATCTGGTAGGAGATGAGCATGGTGAAGCGGCCGACGAAGGCCTTGTAGAAGTCGCCCGCGTTCCTGGTCGGGGGGACGAAGGACTGCAGGAGGTCCAGGAGCGAGCCCGCCTCGACGTCGGCGTCCGTGGAGGGGCGCTCGCGGGGCCACAGGGCGACGGCGACAATGCCGGAGACTCCCATGAGCGCCCCGCCCAGGACGAATCCGGAGACGGACGCGGTGCCGCCGGCGATGAACCGGGCGCCGATAATGGCGCCGAGCGGGTACCCCATGGAGGCTCCGACGCCCCAGAAGGTGGACATGGTGCCTCGGATCGACTCCGGCACGCGGTCGGACAGCACGGCGATGGCGGGGGCCAGCATCATGTTGAGGCCGACCATGCACAGGCAGTAGTCGAGCGTGAGCAGGACGGTGCTGCTGAGGACGCCGACGGCGAAGAGCGTGATGCCGCCGAGGACGCCGCCGCACACCACCCAGGGGGTGCGCCTGCCCAGACGCGAGCGGGTGCGGTCGGAGAAGTTGCCGAAGACCAGGTTGGAGACCAGGGACACGACGGCGGTGATCGCGTTGATCGTGCCGAGGAGGGCGTCGGGGCTCGCCACGCCGAGGTCCTTGAGGCGCTGGGGCAGGAGGACTGAGGCGATAATGCTCAGGCCGATCGCCCACAGGACGGAGATGAGGAGGAAGCCCGCTCCGAAGCGCACCATGGTGCTCCTGGGCAGGGGCAGTCCCGTGTCGGGCGCCAGATTGGAGGGAGCCGGGGCCGCTTCCTCGGCAGCGAGGCTTGCTGGTGTCGGGGGCATGTGTGTGACCTATTCGTCGAACGGCGGTGTCCGTCAGAACTGACTACTTACTGATTAGTAAGTACAACGGCGATCGTAATCGCTTCGCACCGTTGCGTCAACAGGTTGCTCATCCGATTTGCCAACGACCGACAATAACGATTACCGCAAGTTAAAATCGTGCCGGGACTGCTCCACATGCGCGGCGGCGCCGTCGTCCCCCGCCCGCGCTGCCGCGCTGCCGCGCCCCGGCCCACCCCGGCCCGCGCGTACCGGCCGCGACCGGCGTCGGGGGTCCGCCGTGGCGACCTCGACGACGAGCCGCCCCGCCCCGATTCCCCACCGGGGCGCGAGTGGGCCAGTCTTGACCCATGCGCCTGACCGCCGACCTCAGGGACCTTGCCGCCGTCTCGGCCTTCCGCACTCTGCTCGGCGTCCGCCTCATCTCCCAGACCGGCGACGGGATGGTGCAGGCCGGGCTGGCGACGCTGTTCTTCTTCCGCCCCCAGAACATGACCGACGCGGCCGGCGTCGCCGCCGCGCTGATCGTCATGCTGCTGCCCTTCTCCGTCGTCGGCCCCTTCGTCGGGCCCTTCATCGACCGCTGGCGGCGCCGTCAGACCCTCCTGGTCGGCAACCTCGTGCGGGCCGGCCTGATCGCGGCCACCGCGCTGCACCTGGGCGCGGCAGGGATCGGGCCGCTCGTCTACGTCCTGGTCCTGGCGGCCCTGGGCGTCAACCGCTTCCTGCTGGCCGTGATGTCGGCCGGGCTGCCGCAGATCATCGGCCGCGAGCGGCTGCTGGTCGCCAACTCCATCGTGCCCACCCTGGGCGGCACGGCCACCGCGGCGGGCGCCGTCCTCGGCCTGGTCCTGCGCCTGGCGCTGCCGGCGGGCACCGCCCAGGACGCCGGCAGCCTCGTCGTCGCCGTCGGGCTGTACGCGCTCGCGGCCGGCGCCGTCACGCGCCTGGGCGGGGACGAGCTGGGGCCCGAGCGGATCGACCGCCGCACGGGGGTTGCGACGGCGCTGGCCGCGACCGCGGACGACCTGGCCGCCGCCGTCCGCTACCTCGTGCGGCGCGGGACGCCCGGCCTGGCCCTGACCACCATGGCCCTGCACCGCTTCGTGTACGGCATGGAGCTGATCACGCTGATCCTCATGTCGCGCAACCTTCTCGCGGCGCCCGAGGACGCCGACGCCGGGCTGGAGGTCTTCGGCGCGCTCATGGGTGCGATGGTGGCCGGGCACGGCCTCGCCGTCGTGCTCACGCCCCTGGCCCGCGAGAGGGTGGCGCCGTCGGCCTGGATCGTCATGTGCCTGGTCGGCGGGACCGCGGGCCAGCTCGTCCTCGTGGCCACGCACATGCGGGCCGCGGTGGCGGCGGGGATCTTCCTCTTCGGCGTCGGGGTACAGGGCGCCAAGATCGCCGTGGACACGATTGTGCAGGCTGACACCGCCGACGCCTACCGCGGGCGCGCCTTCTCCATCTACGACGTCCTGTTCAACAGCGCCGAGTGCGCGGCGGCCGGAGCGGCCGTGCTGGTGATGCCCGCCGTCGGCTGGTCGCGGGGCGTGCAGGCGGCGCTGATCGCCTTCGTGTGGGCGGTCGCGCTGGTCTACCGCGGCCGGGTCGGGGCGCTGGGCGGCCGGCCCCGCCCGGTGGACGGGCCCGGGGCGTGAGGTCCGGCGGCGGTGAGGGCGGTCGGGGACGACGGCGGTTGTGAGGCGGTTATGAGATGCTGTTGTCTGAGAAGACGCCGCCCCAGCGCAGACCGAGTGCCGGCCTCCGCCGCATTCTCCTTCGCCGGGGCGCGTGTGTCCTGCGCGCGTCAGTACCCCGATACACCGCAGCGCCGAGTCCCAGGGAGGTCGGATGGCCGTCGACATGGTCGCCGGAGCAGTGAAGAAGATCCTCGACGCCGTCGTCAACGGCACGTTCGTCGAGGAGGAGCCGCTGCCCGCGGAGGCGGACCTGGCGCGCTTCCTCGACGTGTCGCGGCCGACTATGCGGGAGGCGGTCCGCACGCTGTCGCTGGGCGGCGTGCTCAATGTCGTGCACGGCCGAGGCACATTCCTGCTGCCCCGGTTCCGCTGGAGCGAGCTGCGGTACCTGATGTACGTCTCGGCGCACGAGGGCAATGCCGTCGAGGTCGAGGTCCAGGTGCTGGGCGTGGAGGAGATGATCGAGGTGGGGGCGGTCCGCCTGGCGGTTCGCAATCGCACCGAGGAGGACCTCGCCGAGATGCGGCGTAGCGTCGAGCAGTATGCGGTCGCGGACCGCGCCGACGACGTCCAGGCCCTGGTCGGTCTCGACTACGCCTTCCACGATGTGATTCTGCGGACCGCCGGGAACCAGTTCGTCTCCTCGGCGGTGCACCCCTACCGGGACGCCCTGCTCGGGGTGCGGTTCCGCGCGACTGAGTCCAAGGAGGTGCGCAGCCGTGTGGACGCCCAGCACAGGGAGATCCTGGCGGCGGTGGAGAACCAGGACGAGGACCTGGCGGTCTCGCTGATGCAGGCGCACATGGCGCAGACGCGCGAGGACATCCTCGCCGCCCGTCAGCGCCGCCCCGACGAGGTCTCGGAGAACCTGTAGGCGCCGTAGAGGGCACTGGTGCTGGCGCGCTCGTGATAGAAGCGACATACCTCAGTGCTCTGAGGTGTTGTACGGTGATCGCAGGTCCGATTGAAGGATGCCACACAGCCGTGCGGAGTGCGGCTGCGCTCCCGCACCTTCGTCCACGAAGAAAGCAAGGAACCATGTCCGTCGTTGCCCTGGACGTCGCTACGCGCCGCCCCTCCTCCGCCCGTCTTCGCGCCGTCTCCTCGAAGAGCCCGACCGATGAGGCCCCCACCGTCGCATGGCGGACCGACGCCACCGTCGTCTCGGTCGCCCTGGCGGTGCTGGCCGTCCTCGGCATGTTCACGATCTTCGCCGCCATCGCCGACTCGAAGCCGGTCGTAGTCGGCTGCGCCGTCGTCTCGGTGGTGGTCTCCGTTGCGACCGCGTTCTGGCAGCTGCGGCGCGCGGGGCTCTGAGGCCGGCGAGGAACTCCGGCGCGGGCGGGGCGCGACAAGCGCCCTCCGCCGAGGGCGGCGCCAAGAGGCGTCGCCCTCGGCGCGTCTGCGGACTGTCTGCGCCCGCCGCGGGGCGCAGGTTGAGTCGGGCAAGCCCCGACGTCAACAGAGGCTCGTCGCGTGAACGCGCCTTTCTCCCGTCCTTTGGGGGTAGACCCCAGAAGGACGGGAGAAAGGCGCGTTGGTGCTGCGAGGGTGCGTTCACGTTCCGGCCCGCTCCGCGCGGGCGCCCGGGCCGCACGCCGGCACGCAGCCCCACCGCCCGTCCCTCGCAGTCCCCGCCTCCCCTCTTCGCCGAGACCGGTCCGCGGTGACGGTGGGGACGGGCGCCTGGGAAATGTGATCTGGGTCTTGCCAAGAGCGCTGTGGTGAGGTTCAATTGAGATACCTCAGACCTCTGAGGTCTATGGACCGCAGCGCTGCGGCCCGAGCCGAACCCCATGTGGAGGAGCGCGGAATGAAGATCCTCGCGGTGAACGTCAACACCACTCGGACGATGACCCACTCCATCGCCGAGGCGGCGCGCGCCGCCGCCCGGCCGGGCACCGAGATCGTCGAGCTCACGCCGAGCTTCGGGGCGGACTCGGTCGAGGGCAGCTTCGAGTCCTACCTGGCGGCGGTCGGCGTCATGGACGCCGTCGTCACCTATGACGGCGACTTCGACGCCGTCATCCAGGCCGGCTTCGGCGAGCACGGCAAGGAGGGGCTCATGGAGCTCCTCGACGTGCCCGTCGTCGATATCACCGAGGCGGCCGCCCACCTGGCCATGCTCATCGGCCACCGGTTCTCGGTGGTCACCACCCTGGACCGGACCGTTCCCGGGATCGAGGACCGCCTGACGTGCTTCGGGCTGAGCGCGCACTGCGCCTCAGTGCGCTCCTCGGGGCTCGGCGTGCTGGAGCTCGAGGACGCCGGAGCCGCCCGCCGGGCGGTGGCCGCGCAGGCGCGGCAGGCGGTCGAGGCGGACCGCGCCGAGGTCATTGTCCTCGGCTGCGGGGGCATGGCCGGGCTGGACGCCCAGCTGACCGCCGACCTCGGTGTCCCCGTCGTCGAGGGCGTCACCGCCGCGGTCAAGCTCGCCGAGGGCCTGGGCGACCTGCGCCTGAGCACGTCCAAGGTCCGCGCCTTCGCCCCTCCGCGCCCCAAGAGGGTCAGCGGCTGGCCGCTGTCCGCGCGCTGAGCCCCGGCCCCGCCGGCCCTCGTCGAACCCCCACCACCCACCGCCCTCGCCGGAAGGACACTCGTGATCACCAAGGGAATCGTCGTTGCCGTGGGCGGCAACGCACTCATCAAGGACAAGCACCGGATCTCCGTGAAGAGCCAGGGCGCGGCCGTCCTGGAGTCCTCGCAGCGCATTGCCGCGCTCGTCGACGCCGGATACACCCCGGTCGTCACCCACGGCAACGGGCCGCAGGTCGGTTTCCTCCTGCGCCGCGCCGAGCTGGCGGTCGGCGAGCTCCCCCCGCTGCCCCTCGACGTGCTCGGCGCGGACACGCAGGGAGCCACCGGGTACCTGTTCGCCAGGAGCCTGAGGGGCTGTCTCGCCGAGCGGGGCATCGACCGCCAGGTCGTCGCCGTCGTCACCCAGAGCCTGGTCGACCCCGACGACCCCGCCTTCGCCGAGCCCAGCAAGCCGATCGGCTCCTTCATGGACGAGGCCGAGGCCCGCGAGCACGAGCAGAGGGACGGCTGGGTCCTGCGCGAGGACTCCGGGCGCGGGTGGCGGCGGGTCGTCGCATCCCCGCAGCCCCTCGACATCCTCGAGCGTCGCGTCATCGGCTCGCTGGTCGACTCCGGCTGCGTCGTCGTCGCCTGCGGTGGCGGGGGCATCCCGGTGCGTCGCGAGGGCGCCGGCTACGTCGGCGTCGAGGCGGTCATTGACAAGGACTTCGCCTCGGCGCTGCTGGCCAACCAGCTGGACGTCGAGGACTTCGCCATCTGCACCGCCGTCGACGCCGTCAGCCTCGGCTACAACACCCCCGCGCAGGTCGACCTGCGCGAGCTGACCATCCAGGAGGCGGAGAGGCACCTGGCCGAGGGGCAGTTCGGCAAGGGCTCCATGGCCCCCAAGATCCAGGCGGCCATCAGCTTCCTGCGCAACGGCGGCCGCAGGGTCGTCATCACGTCCCTGGCAAGGCTTCGGGACGCCGTCGACGGCAGGGCCGGCACCGTCATCACCCGCTGATCATCCCCGCGCGCCGGGCGAGGGAGCCCGGTCCTCACCCACAGGAGAACCCATGACCGCACAAACGCAAGGCCGACCGCCGATGGTCCCCGAACCGGCCGCCGGCATCGACCCCCGCCTCATCAATGACGACCTCGCCCCCGCCAGGAGCCGGGACTGGGGATTCTTCTCCCTGTTCGCCATGTGGATGAGCGACATCCACTCCATCGGCGGCTACACCTTCGCCGCGGGCCTGTTCGCCCTCGGGCTCGGCGCCGCGCACGTCTTCGCCTCGCTGAGCATCGGCATCATCATTGTCTTCCTCCTGATGAACCTGGTGGGGTTCGCCGGGCAGAGGACGGGCCTGTGCTACCCGGTGCTCGCCCGCATCACCTTCGGCACGATCGGCTCGAACCTGCCCGCGCTGCTGCGCGGCTTCGTCGCCATCTGCTGGTACGGCATCCAGACGTGGCTGGCCTCCAGGGCCGTCATCGTGCTCGTCGCCGGCCTGTGGCCGGGCGTCGTCGAGATCGGCCGGACCCGCCTCCTCGGGGAGAGCCTGCTCGGCTGGGCGGCGTTCATCCTCATGTGGGCGCTCCAGCTGCTCCTGCTGCGCAAGGGCATGGAGACCATCCGCAAGTTCCAGGACTGGGCCGGCCCGGCGGTGTGGGTCGTCATGCTCATCCTGACCGTCTACGTCCTCAAGCTCGCCGGCTGGCACGTCTCCTTCGACCTCGCCACCGCCCCCTCCCAGTGGGGCACCGCCCACGCGGTCCTGGCCGCCATCTCCCTGACCGTGGCCTACTTCGCCACGCTCATGCTCAACTTCTGCGACTTCTCGCGGTTCTCCCCGACCCGCAGGGCGGTGTGGCTGGCGAACCTGTGGGGGCTGCCGGTCAACTTCATCGCCTTCTCGGTCGTCTCCGTGCTCGTCACGGCGGGCTCGCTGCAGATCTACGGCGAGTACATCTTCGACCCCGTCGACCTGGTGGCCCGCCTCGACCACCCCGTCGCCATTGTGCTCGGGGCCGTGACCTTCACCGTGGCCACCCTGGGCATCAACGTCGTGGCGAACTTCGTGTCCCCGGCCTACGACCTCGCCAACGCCTGGCCGGAGAAGATCAGCTTCCAGCGCGGCGGCCTCATCTCCGCCTGCATCGCCCTGGTGATGACGCCGTGGAACCTGTTCAACAGCCCCTTCATCATCAACGTGTTCCTCGCCGCCCTCGGCGCCGTCCTCGGACCCCTGTTCGGCATTATCATCGCCGACTACTTCATTCTGCGCAGGCAGCAGGTCCAGGTCTCCGAGCTGTTCAGGGCGCGGGGGGAGCACGCCTTCGACAACGGCTGGAACATGCGCGCCGTGTGGGCCTTCATCATCGCCTCGATCCCCTCGATCCTGGTCGCCGTCGTGCAGGTCGACTTCTGCAGGTTCCTCAGCCCCTTCTCCTGGTTCATCGGGGCCGGGCTCGGCCTGATCGCCCACCTGGCCATCTCGCGCAACGACCCCCATATCGCCCGGGCCCTGGAGAAGGCGGCGGCGGTGGACCTCGACGCCGACCGCGACTCGGTCGCGCGCTGAGCCGCACCCGCGCCACCGCACCACTTCACAGACGACATCACGAGGACGTGAGGAAACCATGACCGCAGACACCCGCAACACCCGCGAGACCCACCAGCTCGTCCTGCGCGCCCGGCGCGCGGTCCTCCCCGACGGGACGCGCCCGGCCACCGTCGTCGTCGACGACGGGCGCATTACCGCCCTGCTCGGCCCCGGGGCCGACGTCAGCGCCCGCGAGGAGATCGTCGTCCCCGACGACCAGGTCCTCATGCCCGGGCTCGTCGACTCCCACGTGCACGTCAACGAGCCCGGCCGCACCGCCTGGGAGGGCTACGAGAGCGCCACCCGGGCGGCCCTGGCCGGGGGCATCACCACCATCATCGACATGCCGCTGAACTCGAGCCCGCCCACGACGACGGTCGCCGGCCTCGAGGCCAAGATGGAGGCCGCCCGGGGCCTGCTCTCGGTCGACGTCGGCCTCTGGGGAGGCGCCGTCCCGGGCAATATCGACCAGATGGCGCCCCTGTGGGACCGGGGCGTCTTCGGGTTCAAGTGCTTCACCGCCCACTCGGGCCTCGACGAGTACGGCTACCTCGGCTACGACGGCGTCAGGGAGGTCCTCGCCGAGCTCGCCGCGCTCGACGCCGTGCTCATCGTCCACGCCGAGGACGCCCGCATCCTGGCCGAGGCGCCCCAGGGCATCACCGACCGGTACGCCACCTTCCTGGCCTCCCGGCCCCGCGCCGCGGAGAACACCGCCATCGAGCAGGTCCTCGTCGCCGCACGCGAGACCGGCGCCCGGGTCCACATCCTCCACCTGTCCTCCTCCGAGGCCCTGCCCGCCATCCGCGCCGCCAAGCGCGACGGCGTCAGGGTCACCGTCGAGACCTGCCCGCACTACCTCACCTTCGCCTCCGAGCTCATCCCCGACGGCGCCACCGAGTACAAGTGCTGCCCGCCGCTGCGCGAGGAGGACAACCGCCGGGCCCTGTGGGAGGGCCTGAAGGACGGCACCATCGACCACATCGCCTCCGACCACTCGCCGTGCACCATCGACCTCAAGTGCAAGAACACCGGCGACTTCGGCAGGGCCTGGGGAGGCATCGCCTCCGTCCAGCTCGGGCTGCCGGCGGTGTGGAGCGCCGGCGAAGAGCTCGGCATCGACCTGGGCGACATTGCCCGGTGGTTCGCCGCGAACCCCTGCGCGAGCTTCCGCATCCCCGGCAAGGGCGCCATCGCCGTCGGGAGCGACGCCGACTTCGCCGTGGTCGCTCCCGAGGAGACCTTCGTCGTCGATGTCGAGTCCCTGGAGCACAAGAACAAGATCTCGCCCTACCAGGGGCGCGTCCTGCGCGGCGTCGTCAAGCGGACCGTGCTGCGGGGGCGGACCGTCGACCGCGACTCCAAGGCCGGCCGCATGATCCGCCGCCCCTGACCCGGGCGGCGGCCCTGGGGCCCCGCTCCGGGGCCCCACCCGTCCCGCACCTTCACCACCACCCCATCTCGAAGGAGAGACACCATGTCTGAGTACATGCGCTCGATGAAGGGCCTGGTCGACGCCGTCGACCACGTCGGCAAGGACTTCATCTCGATCACCGACATGACCAACGACCAGCTCTACTCGCTGTTCGATCTCGGCAAGAACCTGGAGCTGTTCAACCGCTCGAGGGTCGACCTGCTCGGCGACCGGATGCTCGCCCTCATGTTCTTCCAGCCCTCGACCCGCACCCGCATGAGCTTCCAGACCGCCATGGAGCGCCTGGGCGGCCACGTCATCGTCGAGGCCAACCCCAAGGTCACCTCCTCGGTGGCCAAGGAGGAGAGCATCGAGGACACCATGCGCTGCGTCTCGCAGTACGCCAACCTCATGGTCATCCGCCACTACGACGCCGAGGAGGCCCGCCGCGGCGCCCGGGCCGCCGAGTGCCCGGTCATCAACGGCGGCTGGGGACACTGGGAGCACCCCACCCAGGCCCTGCTCGACCTGTACACCATGTGGCGCCGCTTCGGGCGGATCGAGGGCCTCAACGTCGCCGTCGTCTCCCCCGACATGATCGAGGCCCGCACCGGCCACTCCATGGCCGCCGGCCTGGCCCGCTTCGGCGCCAACGTCACCATCTGCTCCGACTCCGACCGCCGCACCCCCGCCGAGGTCAGGGAGCGGATCCTCTCCCACGGCGAGGTCAGCCTCAAGGAGGAGTTCGACTTCGAGCAGGACACCTTCAACGAGTTCGTCCGCACCCAGGACCTCATCTACCTGCCCGGCTGCTCCGCACCCGCCGGCGCCAAGGCCGAGGAGTTCAAGACCCTCATGGACCGCTACCTCGTGCGCTACGAGACGCTCCAGGAGGAGGCCGCCAAGGGACACCAGATCTACGTCACGCACACCCTGCCGCGCCGCGCCGGCGAGATGGACCTGCGGATCGACGACACCCCGCACCAGCTCTACTTCCGGGCGATCCTCCAGTCCGTCTCGATCCGCATGGCCCTGGTCACCGCGATCCTCGGCCTGTGAGCGCACCGGCGGCAACCGCATTACAACCCAGCACCGCAAGAGAAAGGACCTGCACCATGCTCGAGATCAAGGCCGGCGGCCTCACCTTCCTGGCCCGCTACGAGGAGGAGACGGCCCCCGCGACCGTCGCCGCCTTCCGGAAGAAGCTCCTGCCGCTGGACTCCAAGATCATCCACGTCCGCTGGTCCGGCCAGGCCGGCTGGATCCCCATGGGCGACCTCGACCTGGGGATCGCGCCCGAGAACGGCACCTGCTACCCGCACCCCGGTGAGCTCGTCATCTACCCCGGCGGCGTCTCCGAGACCGAGCTGCTCATGGCCTACGGCTACGTCAACTTCGCCTCCAAGGCCGGCCAGCTCGCGGGCAACCACTTCGCCACCGTCGTCGAGGGGGCCGAGAACCTCCCCGCCCTCGGAGAGAGGCTCCTGTGGGACGGCGCCCAGGAGATCACGTTCCGAGAGGCCTGACCCGCCACGAGCCGGCTCCGCCTCCCGCCGGGCGGGAGGCGGAGCCGAGAAGGAGGAAACCATGCTCAATGACCAGGAGCTCGCCGAGCTCGAGGACGTGGCGCGCCAGTGCCGGCGCGACATCGTCCGCATGACCCACAAGGCCGGCAGCGGTCACCCGGGAGGCTCCCTCTCGGCCGTTGACGCGCTCGTCGTCCTCTACCTGCGGCACATGCGCGTGCGGCCCCAGGAGCCGCTGTGGCACGGGCGCGACATGTTCTTCCTGTCCAAGGGGCACTGCACGCCCGCGTACTACGCGGTCATGGCTGCGCGCGGCTACCTCCCCCATGAGGAGCTGCTCACCTTCAGGGCCATGGGCAGCCGGCTCCAGGGCCACCCCTCCAACACCCACCTGCCCGGCGTCGACTCCTCGTCCGGCTCGCTGGGCCAGGGGCTCTCCATCGCCAACGGGGCCGCGCTCGCGGCCCGCTACGAGGGCCTGAACGCGCGCTACTACGTCATGATCGGCGACGGCGAGAGCCAGGAGGGCCAGATCTGGGAGGCGGCCATGACGGCGGCCGCCCGGGGCCTGGACAGCGTCTGCGCCATTGTCGACGTCAACGGCATCCAGCTGGACGGGACCGTGGAGTCCGTCAAGTCCCTGGGCGACCTGCCGGCCAAGTGGCGGGCCTTCGGCTGGAACGTCATCGACGTCGACGGCCACGACCTGCGCGCCGTGGACGACGCGCTCACCGAGGCCGCCCGCACCAGGGGCGCCCCCACCACGATCATCTCCCGCACCGTCAAGGGCAAGGGCGTGTCCTTCATGGAGAACACCGCCAAGTACCACGGGCTCGCCCCCACGGACGAGGAGCTCACCACCGCTCTGGAGGAACTGCGATGACCCAGCGTCACGAGCCCCGGGAGCCCCGCGAGGGCTACGCCCGGGGGCTGGTGGAGATCGGCGCCGAGCACGACGACGTCTTCGTGCTCGACGGCGACTGCGCCAAGGCCAACTACACCGACCGCTTCCAGGAGAGGTTCCCGGACCGGTTCTTCAACCTCGGCATCGCCGAGTGCGACATCGTCGGCACCGCGGCCGGCATGGCCGCCCTGGGACGGGTGCCCTTCGCCAACGCCTACGGCAACTTCCTGACCGGACGCGGCTTCGACCAGGTGCGCGTCTCGGTGGCCTACTCCCGGCGCAACGTCAAGATCGTCGGGCACAACGCCGGCACCACCGCAGCCCAGGAGGGGGCGACCCACCTGCCGCTGGAGGACGTCGCGATCATGCGGGCCATCCCCGAAATGACCGTCGTCGTGCCGTGCGACGCCGTCGAGATGCGCAAGGCCGTCCACGCCGCCCACGCCCTGGACGGGCCCGTGTACCTGCGCGTCGGCAGGCTCCCCGTCCCCGTGGTCACCGATGAGGACACGCCCTTCGAGATCGGCAGGGCGGTCCGGCTGCGCGAGGGCGAGGACGTCACCCTGCTCACGACGGGCTGCATGGCCTCCGAGACCCTCGGCGCCGCCGACCTGCTCGCCGCCGGGGGCGTCGAGGCCGACGTCCTCCACCTGCACACCGTCAAGCCCCTCGACGTCGAGGCGGTCGTCGCCTCGGTGACCAGGACCGGCTGCGCCGTCACCGCCGAGGAGCACTCCGTGCTGGGCGGCCTGGGATCCGCCGTCGCCGAGACCCTGGGCGCCCGTCTGCCCGCCCCCCTGGAGCGGATCGGCACCAAGGACGTCTTCGGGGTGTCCGGAACCATGGATGAGCTCTTCGACTACTTCGGGCTGCGCGCCGCCGACATCGCCCGGGCGGCGCGCACGGTCCTGGAGCGCCGTGGCTGACCGTCCCACCCGCGCGGCCCGCCGCGCGCACCCGCCGCACACCACCCACCACGCGCACCCGCCGGGCGCGCGGCTACGAGAAGACCGAGGAGACACAGCATGAAAGAGTCACTGCACGACTACATGAAGGTCGGGATCGTCCACTTCATGGCCTACCCCTTCGCCCAGAGCGGCCAGGAGCCGGTCGCGGACGCGGTCGCCGAGATCGTCGAGGACGACTTCTTCGACGCCATCGAGGTCACCCGCATTGACGACGACGCCGAGCGCCGGCGCGTGGCGGACCTCCTGGACAGCGCCGGCGTCGCCGTCGGCTTCGGCGGCCAGCCCTACGTCCTCAAGGGCCGGCTCGACCTCAACTCGCCAGACGAGGAGGAGCGCGCGCACGCCATCGACGTCCTCAAGGGGGGCATCGACCAGGCCTATGAGCTCGGCGCGGGGAAGTTCGGATTCCTGTCGGGCCCCAGGCCGCCGGCGGGCGAGCGGGACCGGGCGCTGGAGCTCCTGGCCGACTCGATCGTCCAGCTCGGCCGCTACGCCCGCTCCAAGGGGGACCTCGTGCTGTCCCTGGAGACCTTCGACGACTCCACCGACAAGAAGGCCCTCGTCGGCACCAACCGCATGGCCTGCGAGCTCGCCTACGAGGTGCGCAAGGCCATCCCGGACTTCGGCCTCATGGTCGACCTGTCCCACCTGCCGATGCAGGGAGAGACCCCGCACCAGGCGCTGAGCGCCACCCGGGAGTTCATCAACCACGCCCACATTGGCAACTGCGTCATCAGCGACCCGAGCCACCCCGACTACGGGGACCTCCACCCGTACTTCGGCCACCCCCGGGGCGAGAGCAATGTCCCGCAGGTGCGCGAGTTCCTCCGCGCCCTGCTCGACATCGGCTACCTGCGCCCCGACGCCCCCGAGCGCAGCATCGTCGCCTTCGAGGTGCAGCCCCGCGGCGGCCAGCGCAGCCGCGCGGTCGTCGCGGACGCCAAGCGCGTGCTGCGGGAGGCCTGGCGGACGCTGTGACACCCGCGGGCGGCCCCGCACGGGGCCGCCCGGCGGCGCACATCCCACCGATTGGAGCAGAGAACCATGACACTCATGAGAGCAGTGGACGCCATCGTCCTCATCCTGGAGAAGGAGGGCGCCACCCAGGCCTTCGGGGTCCCGGGCGCCGCCATCAACCCCCTGTACTCCGCGATGAAGAACCACGGGGGGATCCGGCACGTGCTCGCGCGGCACGTCGAGGGCGCCTCCCACATGGCGGAGGGGTACAGCCGGGCCGGCGCCGGGAACATCGGCGTGTGCATCGGCACCTCGGGCCCCGGCGGGACCGACATGGTCACCGGCATGTACTCCGCCGCCGCCGACTCCGTCCCGATCCTGTGCATTACCGGTCAGGCGAGCGTGCCCATGCTGAGCAAGGAGGAGTTCCAGGGCGTCGACATCTCCTCCATAGCGGCGCCCGTGACGAAGATGGCCGTGACCGTCCTGGAGGCCGCCCAGGTCCCCGGCACCCTCGCCAAGGCCTTCCAGCTCATGCGCTCCGGGCGCCGCGGCCCGGTCCTGATCGACCTGCCCTTCGACGTCCAGGTCGCCCAGATCGACTTCGACATCGACTGCTACGAGCCGCTCCCCGTCGCGGTCCCGGCGATGTCCCGCACCCAGGCCGACCGCGTCCTGGACATGCTCGACGCCGCCGAGCGTCCGCTGCTCATCGCCGGCGGCGGGGTCATGAGCGCCGACGCCGCCGGGGACCTCGTCGCCCTGGCGGAGTACCTGGACGTGCCGGTCATCTCCACCCTCATGGGCTGGGGGTCCATCCCCGACGACCACCGGCTCGCCCAGGGCATGGTCGGCATCCAGACCTCCCAGCGCTACGCCAACGCCACCTTCCTGGAGTCCGACCTGGTCATCGGCGTCGGCAACCGCTGGGCCGCCAGGCACACCGGGAGCCTGGACGTCTACCGCAAGGGGCGCCGGTTCGTCCACGTCGATATCGAGCCCACCCAGATCGGGCGCGTCTTCGCCCCCGACCTGTGGTCCGTCTCCGACGCCGGGGCCGCGCTGCGGGTGCTGCTGGAGGCGGCCGAGGAGCGCTACTCCGGCCCCCTGGAGCGGTACGGCTCCTGGGTTGAGGCCTGCAACGAGCGCAGGCGCACCCTGCTGCGCAAGACCCACTTCGACGACGTGCCGCTCAAGCCCCAGCGCGTCTACGAGGAGATGTGCCGGGCCTTCGGGCCGGAGACCCGGTACGTGACCACCATCGGCCTGTCCCAGATCGCGGCGGCGCAGATGCTGCACGTCTTCCGGCCGCGCCACTGGGTCAACGCCGGGCAGGCGGGCCCGCTCGGGTGGACCATACCCGCCGCGATCGGCGCGTGCGTCGCCGACCCGGACACCCCCGTGGTGGCGCTCTCGGGCGACTACGACTTCCAGTTCCTCATCGAGGAGCTGGCCGTGGCCGCGCACTTCCGCATCCCCTACGTCCACGTCGTCGTCAACAACGCCTACCTGGGACTGATCCGCCAGTCCCAGAGGAGCTTCGACATGGACTACCAGGTCCAGCTCTCCTACGAGAACATCAACGCCTCCGAGACCGAGGGCTACGGCGTCGACCACATCGGCGTCGTCAAGGCCCTAGGGTGCCACGCCATCCGCGCGCGCACCCCCGACGAGCTCGGGGACGCGCTGGCGCGGGCCCGCGGCCTCGCCGAGCGGGACCGGGTGCCCGTCGTCGTCGAGGCGATCCTCGAGCGCGTCACCAACATCTCCATGGGCGGCGCGATCGACGCCGTCACCGAGTTCGAGCCGATCGCCGAGGACCCGGCCGTCGACGCCCCGACCGCGGTCGGGCTGTCCGCTTGAGCGGCCGCAGAGTCGCCGGCCGCTTCGCCCGGCGGCTCCGCGGGCCTCAGCGCTTCCGTGCTCCCGCCTCCGCCCCGCCGGGACGCCGGCGGGGCGGGGCCACCGGGGTGCCGCGGCCTCCGACGTCGGAGACCTTGAGGCCGACCGCCGGTGCGGGGAGGCCCGTCGGCTGCCGGCGGGAGCGGCGCACTGCCGATCGCGCGCCCCGGGCGCGGGGCGCCCGTCGTCGTCACGGTGCGGGCCGGTGACGACAGCCGGCCACCGCGACGGCGGTGAGCCGAGCCCTCAGCCAGGCCCGCGCTACCTGACAACGGTGTGAGGAGAAGAAGACATGAAAGCACTGGACGTCCGCCACGACGAGCTGCGCCGCGGCGACACCGCGGGACGATTGTTCAACGACGACCTGGCCCCGGCGCGCGCGAGCGACCGCAGCTGGAACAGCTACTCGCTGTTCTCCCTGTGGATGAACGACGCGCACAACGCCTCGAACTACACATTCGCCGCCGCCCTGTTCATCGGGACGGGGACGCTCATGGGCATGACGCCGCTCGCGATCGTCATCGGGGTGCTCGTCGCCACCGTGATCATCTTCGCGGCGTGCTGCGTCTCGGGGCAGATGGGCTACGAGACCGGCGCGCCGTACCCCGTCATCAGCAGGGTGACCTGGGGCGTGTGGGGCGCGAACTTCCCGGCGATCGTCCGGGGCGTTGTCGCCATCGCCTGGTACGGCATTCAGACCTACCTCGCCTCCATCTCCCTGGAGCTGCTCCTCATGCGCATATTCCCGGGCATGCTGACGTGGAGCGCCTCGTTCCTCGGCCTCCGGCTCTCCGGGTGGCTGGCGTTCCTGATCCTGTCGGCCGTCCAGCTGGTCATCGTGTGGCGCGGGATGGAGGCGGTCCGGCACTTCCAGGGGGCCGCGGGCCCCACCATCTGGGCCATTATGATCGGCCTGGGCCTGTGGATGCTCTCCCGGGCCGGATGGCAGTTCCACTGGACGGTCAACGCCGACGGCGTGGCGCCGCCGGCGGGCACGCAGGCTCACCAGGTGCTGGTCACGGTGGGCCTGACGGTCGGCACGCTGGCGACCCTCATGCTCAACTTCTCCGACTTCGCCCGCTACGCGCCGAGCTCGCGCTCCATGGTCATGGGCAACCTGCTCGGCCTGCCGCTGAACTGGACCGCCTTCGCCATGACGTCGGTCCTGTGCTCGGCGGCGGCCATCGAGGTCTACGGAGTGGCCATCCACGACCCGGGCGAGCTGCTGTCCCTGGTCGACAACGACATCGTCTTCTACGTGGTGAGCATCGGGTTCATTGTGGCCACCATCGGGGTGAATATTGTCGCCAACTTCGTCTCGGCGGCCTTCGACCTGTCCAATGTCAACCCCAAGCGGATCTCCTTCCGGGTGGGCGGAATCGTCGCCGTCGTCGCCTCCATTGCGGTCACGCCCTGGAACCTCTACGGGAGCCCTGCGGCCATCACCTACTTCCTGGGCTCGCTGGGGGCGCTCCTGGGCCCCTTCTTCGGGATTCTCGTCATTGACTACTTCTACTTCAAGCGCGCACGCGTCGACCTGCGGGACCTGTACTCGCCGGCGCGCGACGGACGGTACTACTACCACCGCGGAGTCAATATGAATGCGCTGATCGCCTTCATTCCGGCGGCGATCATCGCCCTGTGCATCGCACTCGTCCCAGTGCCGCTGCTGCAGACCCTGGCCCCGTTCTCCTGGTTCATCGCCGCCCCGCTCGGATCGCTGTGCTACTGGACGGTCATGCGCGTGCGCGGGGTCGAGGAGCGGCTGGTGCCCGTGCCGACCGCCGAGGAGCGGAGCGGGGCGGAGGCCGCATAGGGTCCGAGTAGATCGTATAGATCATGCGGTCTGTGCGGGCTCCTCGGGTCGGGCGGCGCCGCGCCGTGCGGGCTCCGAACAGGTCCGGTGCGGGGTGCGACGGCGGCACGGCGACGCTGAGCGCGCGGCCGCGGAGGCGCTTGGCGCACGCCGTCGCACCCCGCGGCCGCCGGCCTGAACCGATCTCGGTGAAGGGGGCGGCTGGCGGGGCTCGACGGCGGCACACACGACTGCGGCCCGCGGAGCCGGGTTGTCTCTCCCGGCCCGCGGGCCTTTGTCGTCGAGGGGCTCAACTCCGGGTTCCCAAATCCGGAGGAGCGCGCCTCCTTCGCCAGAGCGACCGGTGCCGGGCTCCCTAAGACCCGGCTCCGTCTCGGAAACGACCCGGTCACCGGGTTCCCCAACCCTCGCGGCCCGCTCCGTCCGGCGGCGATTACTATGTAACCCGACCCGCCTGAAAACTTACCCCCATGAATCCTGGCAAGTTCCTGTGAACATCAGATCGTGGCGCTCGCGGGATCCAGCCGGCCCGCACCGACCTGCGCCGGCCCTCGTCTTGACCCTCGCGCTGCGTGAGGGCCCATGCTGTCGGGCGTGAGAGATGCTGTGCTTATGGAGCTCACGGACACTGCGCAGGGCCGGGCCGAGGGGCCCGGCGAGATGACGGTCGGGCGGGTCGCCGGGCTCGTCGGCGTCAGCGTGCGCACCCTGCACCACTGGGACGAGATCGGGCTGGTCGTCCCCTCGGCCCGCTCGTGGGCCGGCTACCGGCTCTACAGCGCCGAGGACGTCGCCCGGATCCACCGGGTGCTCGTCTACCGGGAGACCGGGATGCCGCTGGCCGAGGTGGCCCAGGTCCTGGACGACCCGCACGTCGACGCCGTCGCGCACCTGGCCCGCCAGCGCGAGCTGCTCCGGGCCCGCATCGCTCACCTGACCCGGATGCTCCGGGCGGTCGACACGATGATGGAGAGGAACAGCATGGGGCAGAACCTGACTCCGCAGCAGCAGGCCGAGATCCTCGGCGCCGAGTGGGGCCCCGCCTGGCAGGAGGAGGCCGAGGAGCGCTGGGGCGACACCGAGGAGTGGGCGCAGTCGGCCGCCCGCAAGGCCGCCATGACCCGGTGGGACTGGGCGCGCGTCGCCAAGGAGACGGGCGTCCTCGAGGCCGACCTGGCGGCCGCCATGCGCGAGGGCGTCGCCCCCGGCAGCGAGCAGGCCAACGCCCTGGCCGAGCGGCACCTCGCGAGCATCGACCAGTGGTTCGACGCGACCTATGCCAAGCAGGTGCTCATCGCCCGCGGCTACGTCGCCGACCCGCGCTTCACCGCCTACTACGACAGGATCGAGGACGGCCTGGCCG
This sequence comes from Actinomyces israelii, assembly GCF_030253495.1. Lineage (NCBI taxonomy): Bacteria > Bacillati > Actinomycetota > Actinomycetes > Actinomycetales > Actinomycetaceae > Actinomyces > Actinomyces israelii. The sequence continues at coordinate 3,907,689 of NZ_CP124548.1, read as the reverse complement.
CCTGGCTCAAGGATGTCGTCGAGGCCAACGCCGCCGCCCACGGGGTGGACCTGGCCACCGCCGTTTGGGAGTGAGGCGGCGCCGGCGCTCTGCCGGCGTCGAGATAGACATTTTCGTACGAGATCGGCGGTGTCACCGTCTACCTCGTACGAAAATGTCTATCTCGAGGGGTGCGGCGCGTCAGCGGGCGCGCATCCGGCGCACCGCCTTGCGGGCCTCGTCGAACCACAGCACCAGGGAGGCCATCGCCGCCGTCACGCCCCAGTGCACCGCGTCCAGGCTCGACGTCGAGAACGCCGCCTGCAGGAGGGGCACCTCCACCACGGCGATCTGCGCCGCCACCCCCAGCGCGATTGCGCCCCACAGCCACCGGTTGACCAGCAGGTGGCTGAAGGCGCTCACCGTCTCCGAGCGCGAGTTCAACGTGTTGAACAGCTGGGCGAGCACGAGCGTGGTGAAGGCCGCCGTGCGGGCCGTGGCCAGGTCGTCGGTGGACACCCCCGTGATATCGACCAGCCCGCCCGGCAGGAAGATGTCGAGGGTGCCCAGCGTGGCGGCCGCCATGACGGCCCCGATGAGGAGCACCCCGCCCCACATGGCGGCATCCACGACGTGGTCCTCGGGCCTGCGGGGCGGGCGCCCCATGACGTCCTCCACGCTCGGGTCCACGCCCATGGCCAGGGCCGGGGCGGAGTCGGTGATGAGGTTGATCCACAGGATCTGCGTGGCCACCAGCGGCAGCACGACGCCGGAGGCCGACTGCCCGCTCAGGCCGATGACGCCGGCCAGCACCACCCCGCCGAAGACGGTGAGCACCTCGCCCATGTTCGACGACAGCAGGTAGCGCAGGAACTTCTTGATGTTGTCGAAGATGCGCCGCCCCTCGCGCACGGCGTCGACAATGGTGGCGAAGTTGTCGTCCGCCAGCACCATGGCGGCGGCCTCCTTGGTCACCTGGGTGCCGGTGACGCCCATGGCGACGCCGATGTCGGCCGCGCGCAGGGCCGGGGCGTCGTTGACGCCGTCGCCGGTCATGGAGACCGTGTGACCCTGCGACTTCAGGGCTCTGACGATCCGCATCTTGTGCTCCGGCGCCACCCGGGCGCAGACGCTGGTGGTCGCCACCGCCCTGGAGAGCTCGGCGTCGTCCATGCGGCTCAGCTCGCCGCCGGTGAGCACGCGGGCCCCGCGCTCGGCAATGCCCAGGTCGGCGGCGATGCGCCCGGCCGTGGCGGGGTGGTCGCCGGTGATCATGAGGACCCGGATGCCCGCCCGGTGCGCCTCGGCGACGGCGGTGGCCGCCTCCGGTCGGGGCGGGTCGATAATGCCGACGACGCCGGCGAGCACGAGGTCCCTCTCCAGCTCGGAGAGGTCCGCGTCCCCGCCCCCGGCGGCGAGGGCGACCCGGCGCGCCTCGTCCTCCTGAAGCACCCGGTAGCCCACCCCGAGGGTGCGCAGCGCCCGGCCGGACATGTCCTGGATGTGCTCGACGAAGGAGCCGCGCCGCTCCTCGGTGAGCGGGACGGCCGCCCCGACGACCCCGCCGGCACCGTCGTCGGAGCCGCCGACGCCGGAGCCGGCGCCCCCGACGGGGCCGCCCTCGCGGACCCGGGTGCAGCGCTCGAGGAGGACGTCCGGGGCGCCCTTGGACACGATGATCGTGGTGCCGTGCTTGGCGTCGGTGTACAGGACGCTCATGAGCTTGCGCTCACTGGTGAAGGGCACCTCGCCGACCCGCTCGAAGCGGCCCTCCCGGCTCCCCTGTGTGCCCAGCTTGCGCTCGGCGACGAGGAAGGCGCCCTCGGTGGGGTCGCCGACGACGCTCCAGGCGCCGTCGTCCACGGCCAGCTCGGCGTCGGAGGCCATGGCCCCGCCGGACAGGACCACGGTGACCTCGTCGCGCAGGGCCCCGGCCAGCGGCTCGGGGTCGGGTCGCCCGTCGCGGTCGGCGTCGGGGGCGACCTCGCCGTGCGGGGCGTAGCCGATGCCGGTGACCACCGTGGTGCCCGAGGCGGTCGCGACCTCCTGGATGGTCATCTCCGAGCGGGTGAGGGTGCCGGTCTTGTCCGAGCAGATGACCGAGGCCGACCCGAGGGTCTCCACGCTCGTGAGCCGCTTGACCACGGCCTTGTGGAGGGCCATGCGCTGCACGCCGAGCGCCAGGACGACCGACAGGATCGCGGGCAGCCCCTCGGGGACAGCGGCCACGGCCAGCGAGACCCCCAGGAGGAGGGCGTCGATGAAGGTCTCGGCGGTGCGCTCGGTCGCCAGGAGCAGCAGGGTGGCCACGACGACGACGGCGATGACGACGACGATCGCCCCCAGCGTCTTGGAGATGACGTGGATCTCCTTCTCCAGGGGCGTGTCCTCCTCATCGACGGCCTGCAGCATGCGGGCGATCCCGCCCATCTCGGTGCCGGCGCCCGTCGCCGTCACGACGGCCCGCCCGGTGCCCTGGGCCACGGAGGTGCCGCGGTGGACCATGCAGGTGCGGTCGGCCAGGTCGGCGTCGGGCGCGACGGCGTCGGCGGTCTTGGCCACGGCGTCGGCCTCGCCGGTCAGCGAGGACTCGACGACGCGCAGGGAGGCGGCGGACAGGAGTCGGGCGTCGGCCCCCACCTGGTCGCCCTCGCCCAGGACGAGGACGTCGCCGCGGACCAGGTCGGCGGAGGGCACCGTGAGGCGGCTCCCGCCGCGCAGGACGGTGCTGGTGGCCCGCGTCATCTCAGACAGGGCGGCGACGGCGTCGGACGCCCTGCTCTCCTGGACGAAGCCGAGCACGGCGTTGAGGGTGATGACGGCCAGGATGACGAGCGCGTCCACGGGGACGCCGCGCGCGCCCTCCAGGACCCAGGCGATCGCGGAGACGACGATGGCGACAATGAGCAGGTAGACGAGCGGGTCCTGGAACTGGGCCAGGAGGCGCCGCCAGGCGGGGACCGGCGGCTCGCTCGGCAGCTCGTTGGGGCCGTCGGAGCCGAGGCGGCGGGCGGCCTCGGCCTCGCTCAGGCCGGCGTCGGGGCTGGTGCCGCAGGCGGCGGCGACGGCGTCGGGGCTCTCGGCGAAGGGTGCGGGCGGCTGGGCACTGGGCGTGTTCGTGGGTGCGGTCGGCGCGCTCATGAAGAGACTGTAGCCGCAGCCCCGCCTCGTCGAGAGAGACATTTTCGGATGAGATAGACGGTGACACCGCCGACCTCGTACGAAAACGTCTCTCTCGAGGGGCGCCAGCGTGAGGGACGTCCGGGGCCTCAGGCCAGGGAGGGCTGGAGGCCGAGCGTGCCCACCAGGTGCGCCCGGTAGGCCGGCGAGGTGACCTCGTCGAGCCAGGCGCGCGCCGAGGCCAGACGGCCCTCGATATCGAGGCGCTCGGTGACCTCCTCGTTGCCCTGGGTCGTGGTGAAGCGGGTCAGGGCCGCGATCGCGGACTCTGCCTGCTTGCGGTCGCGCTCGACCTTGGCGTCCACGCGCTCCGCGTACCAGTCGGAGGCCAGGATGTTCTCCCGCTCGAACAGGGCGCGCAGCTCCGGGCTCGACAGCGTCCACCCCTCCTCGGAGCGCCCGGAGTACATGATCTCCAGCAGCGCCTTGAGCGGCGGCACGGCCCACTGGATGGAGCCGTCGTCGACGTAGTGCTTGGCCACGACCCGGTGGGTGGCGACGATGACCTCCACGGAGTCGGCGAAGACCGCCGGGTCCTGCAGCTCGGGCCGCAGCATCTCCTCGGTGAACACGACGTCGGGGTGCAGGAAGATGCGCCCGAAGTAGGCCGTCGCGAAGGCGGCGTTCATGCGGTAGCCCAGGCGCGAGGCCTCGATGCGGCGGCCCTCGTGGTCGAAGTCCTCCAGGCGCTCCAGGTAGCCGGCCTCGATCAGGGCGCGGGCGTCGCGCTCCTGCGGGGTCATGCGCGAGAAGATCTCGGGCACCAGCAGGGAGATGTCGTGGGCGACCTTGACCTTCGGGCCGATGTAGCCCGCCGAGCTCAGCCAGCCGTCGTAGCCGCCCAGCGCGTAGGACAGCAGCGCGGCGTTGAGGTCGTAGACGGGCGGCAGCGCGTTGAAGGGCGACTTGGTCAGCGCCCCCTCGCTGCCCGCGCCCGTGGTGGAGGGCGACTTGCCGGTCATGGAGGAGATGAACTCCATGAACAGCTCGGGCAGCTCCATGTAGTGCAGCGGGTTGTAGGCGCACAGCGCGGGCACGCCCGGCTCGGGCGGGTTGTTGCGGCGTCCCGCGGCGACGACGTCGACGCCATGGCGCGCCGGGGCGGCCAGCGGCGCGTCCCGGCACAGGTGGATGGACAGGTCGGCCAGCGCGACGTCCCGGGGGTTGGCGATGTCCGGGCGCACCTGCAGGTAGCGCGGGTTCCTGGTGGGCGCGCCGCCGACCAGGCGCGGGTTCGCCGTCGAGGTCCAGTAGGTCTCCTCGCGCGGGTCGGCCGCCTCGGGGATCGCGGCCGCGCGCCGCACGAGCTCCTGCATGGGCTCGGTGAAACGTGACAGGCCGGGGGCGTCGGCGACCATGGCGCGGGCGTCGGCCGGGGTCAGCGGCTGGTAGTTCGAGATGAACAGACCCGTGCCGGACATGTCCCGCTCGGTCTGCTTGTCGTAGCCGCGCACAATGGCGTCGTCGGGGCGCTGGAAGAGCAGCGACTCGCAGTTGGTGACGAACTTGCGCGAGACGCTGGAGCCGGCCGTGGACTCCAGGCCGCCGGGCGCCACGATCGAGGAGGTGATGTCGTCCTCGGTCTGGACCTTGGCGGCCGGGGAGAAGTCCGGGCGCAGGGACAGCAGGCGCCAGGCGCCGTCGTCCTCGAAGCCCACGCGCAGCATGTTGACCTTGATGACCTCGCCGTCCAGGCGCAGCGAGTTGCCCTTACGGCCGTTGATAATGCCGACCGAGAAGTGGCTGCGCCAGTCCGCGCCCCAGCCGGGCTGGTAGTAGCGCTTGACGGTGAAGATGAGCTCCTTGATGTGGGCCGGGATGGACTCCAGGAAGGCGTTGTACTCCTCGGTGTACATGCTCGAGGGCGTCAGCAGCTTGATGACGCTGCCCAGCGAACGGCGCTCGGACAGGATCGGGCGGTGGTGGGCGCTCTTGTTGGCCGGGTCCACGAAGCGGTCGGCGTAGTCGCCGTCCAGGATCTTCTGCACGGCGTCGAGGTCGGCGTCCACGTCGCCCACGTAGGCCTCCCCGAACACGAAGGCGTCCAGGAGGGACTTGGAGATCTCCGACTTGCCGCCGCCGGAGACGGTGGCGGGCTTGTGCGCCTGGGTGGCCCACGGCGCGGTGCCCACCAGGTGCCACTGGGTGGCGTCGCCCTCGCGGTGCTTGGCGTGGACCCGGTAGCCGCCGGGGGCGATGTAGACCCGGTCGGCCAGCAGCGGGATGGAGGCCTCCCGGCCGTCCGCGCGGTCCCAGGTCACTGTCTGGGTGCGCATGGAGAAGTGCGCGCCCGCGGGCACCAGGACAATCCCCTCGTCCGGGCGGCCGTCGTCGTCGAGCAGGACCGCCGAGCCGTCCGCGCGCGCCTCGAAGCGGCCGGGGTTGCGCGCGAGCACCCGCTCGACGGTGGCGCCGGCGGGGGTGTGGACGTCGGTGTACTCCTGGCCCAGGTTGTAGCGCGGGAAGGCCAGGGCCCCGCCGGAGTGCTCCTCCTCCACGCAGCCGAACAGGTTGGCCGAGTAGCTGATCTGGGTCTTGACCTCCTTCTTGCAGTAGCCGTAGTAGTTGTCGGCGATAATGGTGACGATGACGCCGCGCTCGTCGCGGGCCACCAGCTTGAAGGCCTTGCCGTCGTTGTAGGGCTCGTCGGCGCCCCGCCAGCACATGCCGTCGCGGCGCTGGCGCTCGGTGGCCTCCTCCCAGGCCGGCAGCCCCAGCTCCTTCTTGGTCAGGCGGGTCAGGTGCGGGGCGAGGATGACGCAGCCGGTGTGCCCGGTCCACGACTCCGGCGCCAGGGAGGCGTCGTTCTCAGGCAGGTAGGGGTCCCCGCCGTTGCCGAAGATGCCCTCGACGAAGTCGAGGTTGGACACCAGGCCGCCGGGCGCGATGAAGCGGATCTCCATGGAGCGCTCGGCGGAGAAGCCGGGTACCTCGGGCACGACGACGGGGCGCAGCAGCAGGGAGACGAAGCAGCGGGCCGGATCGGCCTGGGTGGAGGCCCACGGCAGGGTCATGAGGTCGTCGGGGGCGTCGACGGCGGCCGCGAGGACGCGGGCGAAGACGTCGCGGGGCACGGCCTTCTTGTCGTCCGGGATGGGCAGGCCGCCCTCGGCGACGTGGAAGACGCCGGCGGTGGTGCGGCGGTCGTTGCGCGGGTTGTGCAGGACGCCGGAGAGCACCCTGTAGCTCTCGACGTAGTCGGAGGTGAAGCTGGTGGCGTCCACCGGCAGGGACAGCGCGCGGGCCAGGCCCGGCTGGTCCAGGACGAAGGTCGCCCCGGGCAGCCTCGGCTGCGCGGCGGCGCCGTCGAGGTAGGAGTCCAGGAAGGCCTGGATGCGCCGGTCCGCGGCGCACGGGCGGTTGGCCAGGCGGCGGGTCAGCTCGCGCTGGCGGGCCAGGATCGGCGCCACGAGGCGGTCGGTCTCGCGGTCGAAGTCGGAGCGGGCGGCGTGGTCCGGGACGGGGGCGCCGAGCAGCTCCAGGCGCAGCGCGATCGCTGAGTTCGCTGAGTTGGTGGGCGCGGCAGGAGAAGAGTTCATGGCGCCGAGCCTATGGCGGGACGCGACACACGCCGGTCTCATTGGCTCGCGGGGAGTGTCGGCGGCTCTCGGCGACTCCCGGCGGCTCTCGGCATCCGTGACGTGCTGCACACCACGGAGAGGGCGAGCGGGTCTCCTTGGTCACGGAATCGGTTACTGATTGCCACCGGGCGCATGGGGCGACGACGACGCCGGGGCGGCAGGCCCAGGCTCGGCAGTGAGGGGGAACCGCGCCGTTCTGCGCGATTGCCGGCAGCGCCGAGGCCGGGTGGACGGTGGGGCGCCCGCGACCCGACGGCGGGGAGGGGCGCGGGTCATGGGTTTCATTCGGGAGTCTCGCAGGCGCTTCCCGCTGTTCATGGCACGCCGAAGCCGCCATACTTGACGACAGTCCGTGACGGCAGTGCGCCGTCGTCCGCACAGAAATGAGGACCGCGTGGCAGACTCCGCTAACAAGGGCAAGCGACCGAAGGGCACGAAGCTGGCTCAGGCCGCGAGCCGCTACACCGGCCAGGGCGGTGCTCGGCAGACCGGGCCCGTCCCCGTGGGCGGCGCCCGCGGGAAGAAGGCGGGCGGGCGACCCGGTGTCCGGCAGGAGGCCACCAGGCGCCGTCGCTGGATCAACTACCCGCGCGCCGGCAAGGGCCCGGTGATGCGCTGGATCCCCGGGTGGCGCTTCTACCTGGGGAGCTTCCTGCTGCTCATCATCCTGGCCGTGGGGGCGTTCGCCGTCGCCTACGCGATGGTCAAGGTCCCCGAGCCCAGCGAGTTCGCCCAGGCCCAGACGACCACCGTCTACTACGCCGACGGCACCACCAAGATGGGCGAGTTCGCAGACGTGGACCGCACCATTATCGATACCAGCGGCTTGCCCGACTACGTCGGCAACGCCGTCGTCGCCAGTGAGGACCGCACATTCTACTCCAACAACGGTGTTGATCCTAAGGGTATTATCCGCGCCTTCGTGAACAATATGCGCGGCGGGGACCGCCAGGGAGCGTCCACCTTGACGCAGCAGTACGTCAAGAACTACTACGTGGACACGACGTCCTCCTACTCCGGCAAGTTCAAGCAGGCCATTATGGCCATCAAGATCGACCGGGAGATGAATAAGAAGAAGATCCTGGGCTCCTACCTCAACACGGTCTACTTCGGGCGGGGCGCCTACGGCATCGAGGCCGCCTCCAACGAGTTCTTCGGGCACCCGGCCTCCGAGATGACCGTCTCCGAGGCGGCGCTGGTGGCCGGCATCCTGCCCGCGCCGTCCACCTGGGATCCCGCCATCAACCCCGACAAGGCCAAGGAGCGATGGCAGCGCGTCCTCGACTTCATGCTCGAGGACGGCTACATCACCCAGGAGCAGCACGACTCCGCGACCTACCCCCAGACCGTGAGCTCGGAGAGCACCGAGACCTACGAGGGACCGAACGGCTACCTCCTCCAGATGGTGCGCAACGAGCTCCGGGACGAGAACGGGGCCAACCTGAGCGACCAGCAGATCGATACCGGCGGCCTGAACATCGTCACCACTATTAACAAGGACGACCAGGATGCCGCCGTCGAGGCCGTCAAGAACCTTCCCGAGGGGCACGCGGACAACCTGCACGTGGGGCTGGTGTCCGTCGATGCCACGAACGGCGGCATTCTGGCTCTGTACGGCGGTTCGGACTACCTGACCGACCAGGTCAACTCCTCGACCCAGGCCGTCGCCCAGGCGGGCAGTACCTTCAAACCCTTCGCGCTCATCGCCGGGCTGGAGGGCGGGCTGACCCTGTCCAACAGCTATGACGGGTCCTCGCCCATGCAGATCGGCGATGGCACCTTCACCAACTTCCAGGGCGCGCAGTACCCCCGGATCAACCTGATCCAGGCCACGACCGACTCGGTCAACACCGCCTACGTCCAGCTCAACCGCGACGTCGGGCCCAATGCCACCAACGAGGTCGCCACACGCGCGGGATACCCCGACGACACGGTCGGCATGAACTCCTACCTTCAGAACGTGCTCGGATCGGCCTCCCCGCACACCCTTGACATCGCCACCGCCTACGCCACCTTCGCCTCGCAGGGGACGCGGCGCGACACCCACATCGTCTCCACGGTGACCAACGGCGCGGGATCGGTGTCCTACACGCCCTCCACCGACGGGGAGAAGGTCTTCTCCGACGGCGTCATGGCCGATGCGACCTATGCCATGCAGCAGGTGGTCAACAACGGCTCGGGCAAGACCGCCCAGAGCCTGGGGCGCCCCGTTGCGGCCAAGACCGGCTCGTCCAGCGACAACAAGTCCGCCCAGTTCGCCGGGTACACCCCGCAGATCGCCACCGCGGTCACCCTCTACCAGGCCGGCGCGAACGGTGAGGAGGAGTCGATCACCCCCTGGGGCAAGTACGACGAGATCACCGGATCGACCTATCCGGCCGACATCTTCACCGACTACATGACTACCGCCCTGAAGGACCTTCCGGTCGAGGAGTTCCCCGATCGCACCCAAGGGTCCTACCAGGCGGGTGCCCTCGACAACGGGACCCCGGCGCCCGCCGAGGTGGACAACAGCACTCCCGAGCCCCAGCAGCCGCAGGCCCCCGAGCCCACGACCGTCCCCGAGCAGCCCGTCGGGCCCGGCCAGGGCAGGACCGAGGCCCCCGGCAACGGCGGCAGCCAGGGTGGCGGCGGCATTGACAACGGCGGCACTGGCGGTGGCCAGGGTGGCGGCACAGGCGGCGGCGGCATTGACAATGGCAATGGCGAGAATGGTGGCGGCCAAGGCGGCGGCGGCCAGGGAGGTGGCGGCCAAGGCGGCGGCGGCCAAGGCGGCGGCGGCCAAGGCGGCGGCGGCCAAGGCGGCGGCGGCCAAGGCGGCGGCGGCCAAGGCGGCGGCGGCCAAGGCGGCGGCGGCCAAGGCGGCGGCGGCCAAGGCGGCGGCGGCCAGGGAGGTGGCGGCCAAGGCGGCGGCGGCCAAGGCGGCGGCGGCCAAGGCGGCGGCGGCCAGGGCGGCCGCTGACGACGTCGCGGGGCGGGCCCCGGCTCCCGCCCCGTCGTCGTGAGCTGCCCCGAGCCGCGGCCGGGCGCTGCGCTCCTCGCGCGCCCGCGGTCCATCGTGGCGCACCGCACGCCGCCCGGAGGGGTGCCCGCCTTCCGGGCGGCGCACCGTCTCCGGTAGTGTGCGGAAGTCAGCCCCGTCGTCGGGCATCCGGTCGGCGGCGCGGCCACACGCATCACCCTCCTGTCACGGAAAGGCCGTGACCGCTTGAGTCCAGAGGAGGTGGGTACCAAGCATGCGTCACTACGAGATCATGATCATTCTCGAGCCCGAGACGGATGAGCGCACCATTGCGCAGTCGCTCGAGAAGCTGCTGCAGGTCGTCCCCAGCAACGGGGGCACGGTCGACAAGATCGACATCTGGGGCAAGCGCCGTCTCGCCTACGACATCAAGAAGAAGTCCGAGGGCTTCTACGTCGTCGTCGATATGACCACCGCGCCCGAGACCGCCCAGGAGCTCGACCGCCAGCTCGGCCTCAACGAGTCCGTTCTGCGCACCAAGCTCCTGCGTCCCGAGGCCTGAGACCGACCGGGAACGGAGAGAAGCATGGCTGGCGAGACCACCATCACCGTCATTGGAAACCTCACCGCGGACCCCGAGCTGCGGTACACCAGCAGCGGCATCCCCGTGTGCTCGTTCAGGGTGGCCTCGACCCCGCGCGTCCGCAACCGTCAGACGGGCGAGTGGTCGGACGGCGACCCGCTCTTCCTGGGGTGCGAGCTGTGGCGCGATGCCGCCGAGAATGCGGGCGAGTCCCTGAAGAAGGGCATGCGCGTCATCGTCCAGGGCAACCTGTCCCAGCGCTCCTACCAGACCCAGTCCGGGGAGCAGCGCACCGTCTACGAGCTGAAGAACTGCGAGGTCGGTCCGTCGCTGTTCCGCGCCCGCGCCCAGGTCACGCGCAATGAGCGCGGCGGCGGCTACGGCGGCGGTTACCAGGGCGGTGGCGGCCAGGGCGGCTACCAGCAGAACCAGGGCGCCCCCAGCCAGGGGGGTTCCGGCGGCTACAACGGCGGCGGCCAGGGCGGCTACGGCGGGGGCGGCGGCCAGCAGCCGACGTACAACGCTCCGGCCGGTGGCGCCTCGGACGACCCGTGGGCCACGGGCGGGGCGACCAGCTTCGGCGACGAGCCCCCGTTCTGATCCTCCGGGGGCGCCGCGGGTCGGGCCGACGACGGCTTCGGTCCGCCAGGCCGGCCCTCATCGCGCAGTGCGCCGCCGGCCGGCGCCGCGCACACATCACATCTCGCATGAGCGCCTGGAGCGCTTGGCACCATGAGCGCCCGAGGCGCTTGAAGCAAGGAGTACCGAACTATGGCGAAGCCCCAGCTTCGTAAGCCGAAGAAGAAGATTGGCCCCATCAAGGCCATCAAGGTCGGCGCTATCGACTACAAGGACACCGCCACGCTGCGGAAGTTCATCTCCGACCGCGGCAAGATCCGCGCGCGCCGCGTCACCGGCGTGTCCGTCCAGGACCAGCGCAAGATCGCCAAGGCCGTTAAGAACGCCCGCGAGATGGCGCTGCTGCCCTACTCAAGCTCTGCTCGCTGACGGGAGGAGGAAGGAATGACCACCAAGCTCATTCTCACGCACGACGTGTCTCACCTCGGTGAGGCCGGTGAGGTCGTCGAGGTCAAGGACGGCTACGCACGCAACTACCTCATTCCCCGCAAGCTCGCGACGCCGTGGACCAAGGGCGCCCAGCGCCAGATCGACCAGATGGCCGAGGCCCGCCGCAAGCGCGCCATCGCCTCCCTGGACCAGGCTCAGGCCGCCCGCGCCTGGCTGACCGAGAACGTCGTCACGGTCACCGCCACCGCCGGCGTGAACGGCCGCCTCTTCGGCGCCGTCACGACCGCCGACCTCGCCCAGGCCGTCAAGGATGCGGACGGTCCGGCCCTGGACCGCCGCAAGATCGAGGTCGTCCCTCCGATCAAGTCCACCGGTCGTCACAGCGCCTCGGTGCGCCTGCACCCCGACGTCGTCGCCCCCCTCGAGGTCAACGTCGTCGCCGCGCGCTGACGGCCGGCTTTCCGGCCTTGCTGGCGTCCGCGAGGCCGTACCCCCGTACCCCTGCGCGCCCGGTCGTCTCAGGCGCCGCGGTCGTACCTTCAAGGTACGGCCGCGGCGCTTAGGGTACGAGCTCGTGGGCCGGGGTACGACTTCGCGGGTCGGACGGGGCTCGGCTCGGGCCCGCAACACCGCTGCGCCCCGTCGAGATAGACATTCTCGTACGAGATAGACGGTGACACCGCCTACCTCGTACGAGAATGTCTATCTCGACGCAGGAGGGGGCGCAATGCAGAGGCAGAGGGAGTGGGCTGCTGCCGGGCGTGCTTCGACGGCGCGGTTTGTATGGCACGACGACGCTGACGTCCGGCTCCTGCGCGCGTACAGTCGGGCCGTGCACGAGGGCGGCCGGCTCGTGGCTGAGGCAGTGCGCGGAGGACGCCCGGGCAGGTGCTGCCGCGCACCGCGCCATCCCGACGAAGAATCAGCACCAACCGGCAAGCCTCGCCAAGCCGTCGTGAGTCAGGTCTCAGGCCCGGCGGAACCCCTTCTCCGTGGTCACGAGGAGGCGCTGACCGCGCGTGTCCGGGTTCTCGGCGGCCGCGAGGATCTGGGCTGCGGCATCGTCGAAGGAGAGCGTCGGCAGGCCCGGCACCTTGGCGACCCGGTCCAGGGGCAGGGTCACGGCCGTGCCGGTGGCGGCGGCGTCCTTGAGGTTGACCGGGTAGAGAATCGTCCACGGAAGGCTCGAGGCCTGGAGGAGCCTGTCCGAGGCGTCCTTGTCCGCCATGAAGCCGCCGAGCACGTGGCGGTAGACGAACCGCATGTACCAGGAGGCCTTGCCCGCCGTGTCGCCCGCTCCGAAGGCGGAGACGAGCACGAGGCGCGGCGCCCCGGCACTCTTGAGGCCCTCGATCACCCCGGGCAGGTTGGTCTGCATGAAGGACTTGTCCGAGGGCTTGCCGGTGATGGCCACGACGACGGCGTCGGCGTCCCGGGCCGCCTGGGCGATGGTCTCCGAGTCGGTGGCCGACCCCCGGATGACGGACAGGTTCGGGGCGGCCGCGATCGCCTCGGGGCGGCGGGCCACGACCCTGACGTCATGACCGGCTGCGAGGGCTCGCGACAGAATGCGGGAGCCGACGTTGCCCGTGGCTCCGATGATGGTGAGCTTCATGGTGTTCTCCTTAAGGTGCGCGAGTATCGGGCCCGACGCCGTCGGGCGGGGGGTGATAGTCGCTCTGTGAATGTGCGGGCGAGTGGCTGCCGCTGGGACGGGGCGGCTCAGGAGCCGGTGTCGGTCGCCTCGAGGTCGCGTCCCAGGACGGTGGCCAGGACGGACAGGCACAGGCCGATGGCCTCGCCCTGCTCGGCGGGGCCGGCGTCGGCGATGTCCTGGCCGATAGCCGTGACGAAGACGAGCCAGGCGTGAAGGTTGCGGCGCGTTGCCGGGGTGTCCTCCGCCCCCGTCAGAGCGAGGATGCGCTCGATATGCGTGCTTCGGCTGCGCTCGACGACGGTGCTGATCCCCGCCGGGTCGCCGGTCGCGTAGAGCTCGCGCAGGCCTCCGCTGGCGGAGTGGAATCGGGCGAGGTAGGCGCGCAGGGCCGCCTCGGCGTTGTCCCGCGGGCTCAGACTCGGGTCGATGTCCGTGTCCGCGAGGAGCTGGTCCGCCTCGGACTCGAGGACGGCGCGCAGGAGATCCTCCTTGCCCGGGAAGTAGTGGTAGACGAGGGCGCGGGTCACGCCCGCCGCCTTGGCCACCGCGCTCACGGAGGTGCCGATGACGCCGTAGCGGGCGAAGTGCTCCGCGGCGACGCCGAGGATCTGGCTGCGGCGTTCCTCGGGGGCAAGACGCGAGCCACTCTTGTTGGACATGTGGCCAACATAGATGGAAGTTAGACACGTGTCAATCAAGGTGATGGTGAGAGCTCCCGCAGTGGTGGATCCCGCAGGGTGTCGGGCGGGGCCGGGCGCGCGCGGCTGCTCGCCCCGCACACGCCTCCCACCCCCTGCGGCACTTACTACGCCTCTTTGCCCCTTACTACGCTTCTTCTCCTCGTACAGTAAGGGACAAAGGAGCGTAGTAAGCGTTCTGGCGCTACCCGGGCACGAGCCGATCGCCGCCCCCGCCCAGCCGCTCACGCGGGCGCCCGCGTGACGGGGCGGCCGTCCTCCCCGATGAGGACGACGTCGTCGGCGGTGACGACGGACATGAACTCCGGGCGCTGACGGGGCGGGAGGAGCCGGATGATGACACGCCCCCCGTCGGCCCTGTCGAGCGCCTGAACGGCCCGGGTCATGACGGCGTCCCGGATCCGGCCCGCGGCCTTCTCGGCCGGCCCCCTGTCGTCGAGGAGAGTGACGTCGATGCCGCGGGTGCGGGCGGCGCGCGCGGCATCGACGACGTCGGTGCCGGTGAAGACGTGGGCCCGGCGCTCGTCGCGCAGCTCGGCCTCGAGCATGCGCGCCTGCGCGCACAGGGCGGGCGTGCTCGGCCGTCCGGAGGAGACGGCGGTGAGGACGGGCGTGCTGCGTTCGCGGACCGAGTCCATAGCCTGTCGCATGAGCCTCTGGCTCTCCTGCTCGGCGCGGCGACGGGCGGCCGCCTCGGCCCCGATCGTCTCGTTCTCGGCGGTGGCTGCGGTGAGAGCGACCGACAGGCGCGCGATCGCGCGCCACAGGCACACCGGGATGATCTGCCCCGCCATCCAGGTCAGGATCATGGTCGGGTCCCAGCCCGTCGCCAAGGTCCAGACGCCGGAGGTGGCCACGAGGAGTCCGAGGCCGGCCCACGCTTCCCGGATCCGATCCCGCGCCAGGAGCCCGCAGCACAGGGCCGCCCCCGCACCGGTGCACCACGCGGCGCAGCCGGGCCACCCCGCGACATCGATCTGGAACAGGACGGCCGGATTCGCCGCGCCGATGAGGACCGCCGCCCATGCGGCCGCCCGGCGCGGCATGCGCTGCTTCGGCCATGCCCTGAGCATGAGGAGCGCGGCAGCCGACATGGCGCCGAGTCCCCCGATGACCGGCGCGGGCCGTCGGTAGGATCCCGCCCGCACCTCCAGGAGAAGGACGTAGGTGCAGATGGCGAGCACGCACACGGCGATGACCCGCGTGATTGGGGCCTCCATGCACGCCGACAGGGACAGCGGCGAGGCCGCGGCCGGTGCCGGGCCGGCGGGGCGTCCCGGGCGCGGGCCGGCGGGCTCCGGCTCGGCCGGGCGCCGGGCGCGGTCCGTCCAGGTGAGGGTCACGGTGGTGCCGGCGCCCGGCGCGGCGTCAATGCGGGCGGTGCCGCCGACGTCGTGCATGCGCGCCACGATCGATCCGGTGATGCCGTGCCGGTCCAGGGGCGTGCGATCGGGGTCGAAGCCGCGGCCGTCGTCGGAGATGGTGACGACGACGCCGTCCGGGTCGCTGCGCAGCGTGGCGGTGCGCGTGACCCCGTCCGAGGCTCCCCGCTCCGGCGCGGCGCCGGCGGCGTGGGCCAGGGAGTTGCGCAGCGCCTCCGCCGCGGCCCCCTCGAAGGCCTGCGCGACGCTGCGGGGCACGGGCGGGTCCCGGTCGATCGAGCTGGAGACGACGACGCCGTCGCCCCCGATCGCCCGCAGCCGCCCGCTCAGAGCGCCGAAGAGCCTCGAGGCGCTGCGCGTGGCCGCCTGCCGGTCGGCGGCCACGTCCAGCGAGGCCAGGGCCTCGCGGGCGCTCTGGCGCAGCCGGGGGGAGGTCGCCGGCACGGTGGGGACGGACTTCAGGACCGACAGGATGTGGTCGTGGACGAAGTCGTCAGCCTCCCGCTGCGCCCGGGAGCGCGACTCGTCGATGCGGAGCCGGGCGACCAGGGTGCGGCGGCGGGCGCCGGACTCGTCCAGGGCGGCCGCCTGCTGCTGCAGCCACGCGAGCACCCCCATGGTGCCCAGATTGAAGGCCAGGCAGACCAGGACCTCCTCGAGCGGGGACTGCGCGGGGTAGCCGCTGTGAGCGGGGTAGGTCCACGTCAGGGGAAGGGGCAGGGCCGCCACGTAGGCGAACCGGCCGCGCGTGGGCAGGACGGCGGTGGCCGCCACCGCGGCGGCGGGGTAGTAGCAGGTCAGCGGGTTGGGGACGGGCACTGCGTCGGGCGCGCCGCCGGCCGGAGGGAGCGGGTGCCCGGCGGCCAGCAGGACGAGGGCCGCGTACCCGATGAGGACCGCCGGCAGGACCGCGCGCCACACGCGGTCCGCGGCTGCGGCTCGGGCCCCGCGGGACGGTACGGGTGCGCGGCCCTCGTCGGACCCGGGGTGCGTCGCAGGGCCCGCCAGCCCGATAGCGGCCGCGCCGCCGGCGATCAGCGGCGGGAGCAGCAGGGCGAGCGTCACGGCCCAGGGCGGCTGGTGGATCTGGGCGAGCGCGGTCCGGATGGGCGGCACGACCGGCATGGACGGCGCGGCGAAGAACTCCGCCACCACGGCCGCGGTCGCGGCGGTGACGACGACGAGCCTGCGCATCCGCAGGACGTAGGGGCCAGGCGCGAGCCCGGACGAGGGGGCGGCGAGTTCTCCGGCGAGCTCCTTGGCGGAGGATGTCGTCATGGGCGGCGGTTACTCGTAGTAGCTGATCAGGCCGTCGCGGGCGACCTCCTTGAACAGGGCGACGCGCGAGTTGGTCGTCAGGCGGCCGGCGGCGCGGTACTTCTCCTTGATGCGCGCGACGTACTGGTTGACGCTGTTGACCGACAGCCCCAGGGCACGGGCGACCGTGCTGGCCTGCATCCCGTTGGCGTACAGGGTGATGACCTGGGCCTCCCGCTCGCTGAGGTGCTGCCCGACGAAGTTCTCGTCCTCCTCCAGGGCGCGCGCCCAGTCGAGGCTGGCGCTGGGGCGGCCCTCCAGGGCGGCCTCGATGGCCTCGATGAGCTCGCGGGTGGGCGCGGTCTTGTTGATGATCGCCATGACGGCCTCGGTGGCGGTGGCCTCCCTGATGAGGTCGGGGGCCTCGCCGGAGGTGTAGACGACGACGGGGATGGAGCGGCGCGCGAGCTCCTGGATGACCTCCGCGGGCCGGGTGCCGTCGTTCAGGCGCAGGTCGAGGATCGCCAGGGCGCGGCCTGCCGGCCACACGACGTCGCGCAGACTCCTGAACCAGCTGACTGTCCATGTCAGCCCGGCTCGGGCGAATTCGTTCTGGCAGCCTTGCGCGATCATCTCGTGGTCGTCAATGACCAGGATGGAGCACTCGGCGTCCATGGTGCCTCCTTGAGGGTGGTCCGGGCTCGACGCGCGGGGGGCAGGGGACGGGCGCAAGACGTCAGCGGAAGTTCGGGATGGGGGAGGGCTGATGGTATCGCACCGGCATTCTTGGTTGCCATAGAGCATGATGGTATCCTGCGCCGCCCCTGCATGCATATGTCCCCTCGGTCGCGCATGTTGCCTGGCCTCCTCCGCCGCCGGCGCCCGGGCTCAGGCGGGCGCCGGCGCGGCGGGCCGGCCGTCTGCGGTGACGAGGAGGATGCTGTCGGTAGTGACGACGGACATGAGCATGGGGCGCTGGCGCAGCGGGAGGAGCCGGACGACGACGCGCCCGCCGGCGGCGCCGCCCAGTGCTCGGACGGCGTGGGCGATGACGGCCTCCCGGACGTCGTCGGACAGGTCCGTGTCCGCGCCCCGGTCGTCGAGGAGGATGACGTCGATGCCGCGGGCTCGGGCGGCGCGCGCGGCATCGACGACGTCGGTGCCGGTGAAGAAGGGGGCGCGGCGCTCGTCGCGCAGCTCGACCTCGAGCATCTGCGCCTGCACGCGCAGGCCGGGGGTGATCGGTCGGCCGGAGGCGATGTCGGTCAGGATGGGCTCGACACGTTCGCGGACCGAGTCCGTGGCCTGTTGCATGAGCGCCTCGCTCTCCTGCTCGGCGTGGCGACGGGCGGTCACCTCGGCGCTGATCGCCTCGCTGGCGGCGGTCGCCGTGGCCAGGGCCACCGACGTGCGCGCAATGCCGTACCAGATGCACAGGACGATGAGCTGCCCGGAGACGTAGGTCAGGATCATGCCCGGGCCGCGGCCGGTCGCCAGGATCCAGGCGGCGGACGTCGCCGCGATCAGGGCGAAGCCGGCCCATGCCTGGCGCGGCCGCTCCCTGGCCAGGAGCCCGCAGCACAGCATGGTGCCCGCGCCGGTGCACCATGAGGCGTAGCCGGACCACTCCGCGTCGGCGATCTGGAACAGGACGAGTGCGTTGGCGCCCCCTGCGACCGCGGCGATCAGGTCGGCAACCAGGTCGGGCATGCTGTGCCTCGGCCACGACCTGAGCATGAGGAATGCGCCGATCGATACGGCGATGAATCCGATAATGACCAGGGCAGGGTGCCGGTACGGCCTCGCCCGCACCTCCAGAATGACGATGAGGACGTAGAGGGCGAGAAGGCAGGCGAGAACGACCCGCGTGATCGGGGCCTCCATGCACGCCGACAGGGACAGCGGCGAGGCCGCGGCCGGCGCCGGGCCGGCGGGGCGTCCCGGGCGCGGGCCGGCGGGCTCCGGCTCGGCCGGGCGCCGGGCGCGGTCCGTCCAGGTGAGGGTCACGGTGGTGCCGGCGCCCGGCGCGGCGTCAATGCGGGCGGTGCCGCCGACGTCGTGCATGCGCGCCACGATCGATCCGGTGATGCCGTGCCGGTCCAGGGGCGTGCGATCGGGGTCGAAGCCGCGGCCGTCGTCGGAGATGGTGACGACGACGCCGTCCGGGTCGCTGCGCAGCGTGGCGGTGCGCGTGACCCCGTCCGAGGCTCCCCGCTCCGGCGCGGCGCCGGCGGCGTGGGCCAGGGAGTTGCGCAGCGCCTCCGCCGCGGCCCCCTCGAAGGCCTGCGCGACGCTGCGGGGCACGGGCGGGTCCCGGTCGATCGAGCTGGAGACGACGACGCCGTCGCCCCCGATCGCCCGCAGCCGCCCGCTCAGAGCGCCGAAGAGCCTCGAGGCGCTGCGCGTGGCCGCCTGCCGGTCGGCGGCCACGTCCAGCGAGGCCAGGGCCTCGCGGGCGCTCTGGCGCAGCCGGGGGGAGGTCGCCGGCACGGTGGGGACGGACTTCAGGACCGACAGGATGTGGTCGTGGACGAAGTCGTCGCTGAGCCGGCGCGCCTTCGAGCGGGACTGCTCGGTGCGCAGGTCGATGAGGAGCGCGCGGCGCCGGGCATCGGCCTCGTCCAGGGTGTCCGCCTGGCGGAGCAGCCACGTGAGCACCCCCATGTCGCCCAGGCAGGTGGCCAGGTAGAGGGCGACCTCCTCCACCGCGATGTGTGTCGGGCCGGCCCCGCTCGGAGGGTAGGTCGCCAGAAGGAGCGGCGCGAGCATGATCACGTAGGCGAACCGGCCCCGAGGGGGCAGGACCGCGGTGGCCGCCACCGCGGCGGTGACGTAGTAGTCGACCAGCGGGTTGGGGGCGGGCGCGGTGTCCGACCGGTGGTAGGACGGCAGCACCGGGAGCCAGGCCGCCAGCAGGACGAGGGCCGCGTAGCCGACGAGGAGCGCCAGGAGGGCCGTCTGCCATACGCGGTCCGTGCTGGTGACCGCGGCGGCCGCGGCCGTGGGGCGGAGCGCCGGCGTGGTTGTGGGGCGGGGTGCCGGCGCGGTTGTGGGGCGGGGTGCCGGCGTGGCCGCCGGTCCCGGTCGGCGTCGGCGGTTCACCGGGCGGGCCAGCACGTGGGCCAGCACTGCGCCCCCGGCGACCAGCGGCGGGATCAGCAGGGCGGGCAGCAGGGCCCAGAAGAGCGGCCGGTGCGCGGTCTGCGCCATAATGCGGATCGATGGCGTGATGAAGCAGGCCGACATGAGCGTGGTGGCCACCGCCATGGCGACGACGAGTCTGCGCATCCGCAGGGAGTGGGGGCCGGTGGCGAGCCACGGCGGCGAGCTGGTCAGGGCACTCGTTGGGGCGGACATGGGAGGTGATCACTCGTCTTCGTTGATCGGGCCGCGGCTGCTGGTGCACCCGGTATCCATAGCGTCTCCTCGCGGGCCCCGGGCCCGACGGCGAGATGGTGCTGCGGGCATGGGTGCATAGCGTCAGCAGAATCGAAACAGTATAATTATACTAAGGTTTCTCACATTGAGGTCACAGACTGCGACGGGAACGCGACGGCGCTCCGTCCTCCCTCCCGGCGCTCTTCTGGTGTCCTCCCGCCGTTCTTCCGCCGTGACGGGCCTTATGCCCTCGCCTTCGCCCTCGACCGGTCGGCGATCGCAGTCTCATAGAGCTGGATGTAGGCGCGGGCGGTGGCCTCCGGGGACAGCTCGGCGAAGACCGACGACGTGCCCGCCGCCAGCGCCCGGCGTCGACCGCTGTCCGCCAGCGCCACCATGCCGTCGGCCAGTGCGGTTCGGGACGGGCCGACCAGCAGGCTGTTCGTCGGGTGGAGGCCGACGTCGAGGCGCTCGTCGCAGTACAGCACCGGAACGCCGGCGGCGAGGGACTCGATGATGGAGATGGGCTGGTTGTCGAATCCGTGCGAGGCCAGGACGAACACGTCGCTGTCGCGGAGGTGCTGGATGAGCTCCGCCTGGTCGCCGATGTGCCCGGTGAACACGACCTGCGGCATGTTCCGGGCGCGCGCCCGGAGGGACGGCAGCTCCGCGCCGTCGCCGACGATGATGAGCTGGCTGTGAGGGATGTCCGCCTGGCGGAACGCCTCGATCATGACGTCGAGTCGTTTCTCCCTGGCGATGCGGCTGACGCTGATGAAGCGGATGGCGCCGTCGTGGCGCTTGCGGTGCGTGCCGGCGATGATCGATTCGAGCGAACGGCTGTAACCGGTCGGTATGACTCGGCCCGACAGCGGCGTGCGGTCGGGGGCCGCCGCCCGGATGTAGCGCTGCATGAAGCCCGACGGCGTGGTGAACGCGTCAACGGAGGCGGCTATCAGGGCCTGGGTGCGCCAGTCGAAGCGGCCGATGGCCGACTCGCCGGACAGGACGCCGCCCGATGGTCGCGGGCCGGGGCGAGGAGAACGGCCGCGGAGCGACGCCAGTTGGTGCGCTCTCAGCCGGTACCCGAGGCTGGCCAGCAGCGTGAGCGCCTGCCTGGTGTGCGCGCCGGCGATGTTGGTGTGAAAGGTGTGGACGTGGGGGATGCGTTGAAGCCGCGCGATCCGCGCCGCTAGGATGACCGCGCCGACGTCGGTGTGGCTGTGAATCACATCGAGTCGCTGCTGCCCGCTGATTTGTCTGGCCAAATGCGGGCTGCTCGATAAAATGGTCGTGTGCGGCGGCAGCCCGGGCGGCCGGTGGAATGGCGCGGCAATAGTACGCGCATTCTCCGGGGGCTCCAGCGGCGTCCGCGGCGCGATCAGGGTCACACTGTGCCCGGCGCGGTTCAGCTCGACGATCTGAGTTTGCACGGACCTGCTAACCCCGCTAGAGTCCGGGTATGTGTCGTCGAGCACGAGGGCGATATGCAGTACCTGCATGCTATCATTATAGGGTGACCGTCAACCGGCACGCGACCCTGTTGCTAATGAGGTGCATACATGTGGAGAGTCGACTCTCTTCAGCAGATAGCGCTTGAGCTCGACTGCCGAGAGCAGAGGAGAAGCGGTATCGGCTGGCTGGAGTGCGACACGGGTGCGCCGCGCACTGCGGTGATCTTTCACGGCGTGACGGGCGGCAAGATGGACATGCTGCCGATTATGCGCGCATATGCGAGATGCGGTTATGCCGTCTATGCGATCGATCTTCCGGGTCATGGCGGGTCCGATTTTCTGGAGGCGAAGAGCTTCGATGATCTGGCCGGATGGTGCGATCGGGCGCTGCGGAGGATCGGCCGAACCCCCGACGTCATCGTCGCCAACTCCTATTCTTCGTCATTGCTGTACTGGTATATGTGCCGGGGATTCCTGCCGACCTGCACGCGAGTTATCCTCGGGTGCCCGGTGCCACGGGTCTCGTGGTTGTCCAATGCTCTGCACCTGCTGTCCGTCCGGGCACCCGAGCGGTTCTTCTGGCCGATCTACAACTCCAGCGGCATCCGGGTGGCCAGGACCGCGCTGCTCCTGTCGTCCCTCGATCGGAGCGCCTGGGCCTGGACGCTCGAGTCGGAACGGAGGAAAGAGCAGTACACGAGTCAGCGGGCCGCGAATACGCTGACGGAGCTGATTTATCGACGAAACCCGTTCGAGACGACGCTGCCGGAGGACGTGCAGCGGCGTGTGACGGTAGTGATGGGGGAGAACGATCTCCTGGTCAACCGCAGGTCCCGAGAGCTGATGCACCAGCTGCTGCCCTGCTCGTTGTTCCGCAGCGTGCCGCACGCGGGGCACCTGCTGCAGTTCGAGGCGTGGTCGCGCCTCTTGCCGGAGTAGCTGCACAGAGCCGCTGGGGGAGTGGGTCGCCTCAGGATCCGGCGGTCGGGCGGCCGGTTCTGCGATACTTCTCCCTGATCCGCGCGATGCATGTGTTGACGGTGGGGACGGACAAGCCCAGGGTGCGGGCGACACGGGACGACTTCATCCCGCCGGCGTACAGGGCGAGGACCTGGACCTCCTGGTCGCTGAGGCCATCGGCGGCGGGGCTCTCGTCCCTCTCCGGGGCGCGCGCCCAGTCGTGGCCGGCGCCGGGACCGCCCTCCAGGGCGGCTCTGACGGCGTCGATGAGGTCCTGGTTCGCGGCGCCCCTGCTGACGACCGACGCGGCCCCGGCGGCGATGGCCTCGCGGATCGGGACTGGGTCGTCGCAAGAGGTGTAGACGACGACGGGGATGGAGCGGCGCGTGAGCTCCCCGATGATCTCTGCGGGCCGGCTGCCGTCGTCGAGGTGCAGGTCGAGGATCGCGAGGGTGCGGCCCTCGGGCCATACGACGTCGCGCAGGCGTCCGAACCGGGTGACCGTCCACGGCAGTCCGGCCTCGTTGAACATGTGCTGACAGCTGTGCGCGACGAGCGCGTTGTCGTCAATGACGATAACGGAGCAGACGTCATCCATGGTGCCTCCTCGGCGGGGTCCCGACCCATCATTGCACGGCGCGCGGGCGACGTCGTCAAGGTCTAAGAATTGAGACTGGCGATCCGAGGCGCCCCGGAGGCGGGTCCTCAAGAGATGTGTATAAGAAATGAGACTCGTGGATGAGCGGGGTGCGACGTAGATTAATGGCCGTCCCAATCGCCGGCCCCTGAGCGGGGCGGGTCCTGTGGTTGAGAGGAAAGTGATGTCGTGGAAGGCGTAATTGGTGTCATCGTCATTTTTGGTGTGTGCTTCGCCGTGGTGCACTTCTATTCGAAGTTCCTGATGTCGGGAATGGCGAGCCGTACAATTGTGACCAGCGCCTCGCCGGCTCAGGTTCGAGACGCGTTCGTGCGCAAGGTGGCGGGGAGCACGTGGAAGATCGTCGATGACGGGAACCCGATGATCGCGCAGAGCCCGCTGGTGACGGGTATTCGCCAGCAGATCGGGCTCGAAGTCAGGCAGGAGGGGGGCAGGTGCAGGGCCTGTGTCGAGGTGCTGCGCTGGACCGAGAAGCACGGCATGCCGAACAAGGCATACACCCTGCGCATGCGCCTGAGCTCCTTCGTCAACGAGATGCAGCGCCTCGACCCCGGTGCCAGCGTCACCACAACCCCTCTGAAGGGTTGACGCCGTGGTAGCCGTCATTCTGGTCATCGGTCTGGTCGCCCTGGGAGTGCAGGCCTACCTCACCATGAGAGGATTCGGTCCGCCGTGCTCTCCGGACGGCTTCGACCCGATGCATTATGAGGAACGGGTACTTCTGGCGCCCCCGGCGACGGTTCTGGAGGCCTACGGACGGGCTGCGGCGCAGACTGGGGGAATGCGGGTCTATGCCACCGGAAGCAACTGCCTGTTCATTGACTCCCGCCCGTCGGCTCTCGTCCTGGACGGAGACTACGGATCAACCATCCGGGTGCAGGTCGCTCCCGCCGAGAACGGCGCGAGCGCTGTGCGGGTCGAGTCGGTGCCGAAAACTCCCTGGGTGGCGGCAATCGGCCGCGTGGGCGCCGGCTTTGTGGCCAAGGAGCGCGCCCTCAGAATGACCGCGAAACGCCTGACCGGCATCTCCGAGAGCCTGTAGAGCGAGACGTATCGAAGGCAGGGCTCTTGAGCAGGAGCCTTCGGGCCCGGGTCTGCGGGACGGCCGCATCCGTCCCGCAGACCCGGGCCTCTTATGCGCGGGCCTCGTCGTCCCGGCCCATCGCACGCAGGACATGACGGTACTTCTCCAGGCAGTCGGCCTGATCCCGCCGGGCGCCGATCTGACGGTGAAGTTCCAGGGCCCGCCGGAATGCGGTGAGCGCCTTCGTGTGCCGGCCTCGTAGACGAGGGACTCGCCCTCGACGCGCCTGTGCGACGCGTGGTTGAGCTTGTCGTCATCCTTCTTCTTCATACTCCGATCCACCTACTCCCCTCCCCCGTCTCCCGTGCGCCTTGCTCCTGCGCCTTGAGGCGACCGGCGGGGCGCACGGGCGCATCCGGTTCTCACCGCCCCGCGCGCTCAGTGGCGCCAGGCGCTGCCGCGGGCGCGCAGGCCGGTGGTCAGCGCCCGCATCCCCATGAACACCCAGGCGAAGGCCACCCACAGCCAGGCGAGTCCGACGCCGGGCGTGACCGCTGCGGCTGGAAGAGCCTTGGCCACGACCACCGTCAGGGGCAGGTACGGGACCAGGGTGATGAGCCCGGCTCCCGCCAGGTAGCGGCCGTCGCCCGCTCCCGTGAGCACGCCGTCGAACAGGTAGACGGCGCCTGCCAGGGGCATGGCCGAGGCCGCCACGAGCAGCGCCGGAGTCGCCGTCGTCACCACAGCGGCCTCCGAGCTGAACACGCGCGGCAGCCAGGGGCTCGCCGCCGCCAGCACGACGCCGATCACCGCGCCCACCGCGACGCCCCACGCCAGGCACCGGCGCAGCACCGCGTCCAGGGCGCACCTCGGATCGGTGCCGGCACCGCCGACGACGGCGCCGTCGGACGCCGGGAGGGCATCGGGTCGGCGCCGGGAACCCGCGTCTCCGGGGGCCGCGCCGGGCCGGCCGGGCGCGCCGTCGTCGTCGCTGGTCTCCCGCCCCGCGTCCGCCTGGCCCAGGGCGGTGCCGACCAGCGCCTGCGCCGCGATCGCCAGCGCGTCCAGTGCGAAGGAGGAGAAGCTCCACAGCGAGTTGACCACCTGGTGGGCCGCCAGCGGCAGCTCCCCGAGCGACGTCGCCGCCCACACTGTCGCCAGGATCGCCGCCCGCAGCGACAGGGTGCGCACCAGCAGCGGCGTCCCCGCCCCCAGGGACGCCCGCAGGCCGCGGCGCCGCGGCGCCAGACCCACGCCCGAGCCGCGTGCCGCCCGGACCACGGGAGCCATGAGCGCCACCGCCATGACGCTCTGGGTGATCGCGGTGCCCAGGCCCGACCCGGCGATCCCCATCCCGACGCCGTACAGGAGCACGGCGTTGAGCCCCACGTTGAGGGCCGCCCCGGCACTGGCCACGACGAAGGGCGTGCGGGTGTCCAGCAGGCCCCGCAGCATGCCGGTGGCGGCGTAGACGACGAGCATTCCCGGGATACCGGGGGCCGAGGCCCGCAGGTAGGCGCATGCCGCTTCGGCGACGTCGCCGCCAGCGCCCATGGCGGCGACCACCCGCGGCGCTCCCGCCGCCAGCAGCGCCGCCGCCCCCAGCCCGAGGAGCGCCGCCAGCCAGGCGCCGTCGATGCCGGCGCGCAGGCCGCCGCGCCGGTCGCCGGCGCCGAAGAGGCGGGCGGTGGTCGCCGTCGTGGCGTAGGCGAGGAAGACGAACAGGCCCACGGCCGTGGTCAGCACCGTCGAGGCGAGCGACAGGCCCGCCAGGCTCGTGGCGCCCAGGTGTCCGACCATGGCTGAGTCGATGAGGACGAACAGGGGCTCGGCGACCAGGGCGCCGAGGGCGGGCACGGCCAGGGACAGGATCTGACGGTCGAGGGCGGGGCCGGGCGGTCGGGTGGGCGAGGCGCTGGCCGGCTGGGCGGCGGGCGATGAATCAGCTGGCTGGGCGGACGGCTGCCCGGCCAGCGGGTCGTCGGGCGATGCAACGGGGCGGGTCACGATTTTCTGGAGTCCTCCACGGTCTGGGGCCCGGCCAGTGTCTCACGTGCGCCGCGGCCCGCCGCGCTTCGCGTCGTGCCCCGCGCCGCCCGGACGGGTTCGATCCCCAGGCAAGCCGCAGACCTCAGGGTGAGGTAGAGGTTCATCCACAGGTTTACCCACTTGTCCACAGATTCCTCCGGGGCGCCCAGGGTTCGTGCTGTGAATCGTGACTCCGCGTGAAGAATCCCGTCGTTCCAACGGTTCTGCCGCTGCATCCAGCTGCGCGGCCACCAGTCTGGTACGGCTGTGCACAAGCGGCACGGCGCGTCGTCCACAACCGCGGAGGAGTTATCCACAAGGGGCTGCGGATTGTCCACAGGCGGCGAGTGGATACCGGCTTGCGAGCGGTGTGGCCGCCCGCTATGGTCGCGCGCGCACCCGGCCGGGTGCACGGCAGGGGAGGCGCGCATGAGAGACATCGACCCCGGCCCGGGCTTCGAGTCCGGCCGGTCAGGCGCCGACGACGGCATCAGCGGCCCGGTGCGCTACGACGACGCCTTCGACCGCATCCCGCCCCAGGACCTCGAGGCCGAGATGGCCACGCTCGGCGGAATGCTCCTGAGCAAGGAGGCCATCACCGACGTCATCGAGGTGCTGCGCGGCACGGAGTTCTACAAGCCGGCCCACGAGTCGATCTACGACGCCGTCGTCGAGGTCTACAACCGCTCCGAGCCGGCCGACCCGCTCATTGTGGCCGACGAGCTGGCCAAGCGCGGCGAGCTCGAGCGCGTCGGCGGCGCCCCCTACCTCGCCTCCCTCATGGCGACCGTGCCCACCGCGGCCAACGCCGCCTACTACGCGCGCATCGTGCGCGAGAAGGCCCTCATGCGCGGGCTCGTCCAGGCGGGCACGCGCATCACCCAGCTCGGCTACTCCACCGACGCCGGCGACATCGCCGAGCTCGTCACGCTCGCCGAGGCCGAGGTCTACTCCGTGGCCCACTCCGAGGGGGAGAAGGAGGACTACGTCCCGGTCGGCGAGCTGCTCAACGAGGCCAACCTCCAGATCGAGGCCGGGCAGGCGCGCGAGAACGGCCAGATGACGGGCGTGCCCACGGGCTTCGTCGAGCTCGACGAGCTCACCGGCGGCCTGCACCCCGGGCAGATGATCATCGTCGCCGCGCGTCCCGCCATGGGCAAGTCCACCCTCGCCGTCGACTTCTGCCGCTCGGCCTCCATGCACTCCCGGCGCGCCGACGGCTCCCTCATCCCCAGCTGCTACTTCTCCCTGGAGATGGGGCGCATGGAGCTCATGATGCGCATCCTGGCCGCCGAGTCCGGAGTGGACATGAACAAGCTGCGCGGCGGGCGGCAGATGACCGAGCGCGACTGGGAGGACGTGGCGCGCGCCTACAACCCGGTCAGCGAGGCGCCGCTGTTCATCGACGACTCCCCGAACCTGACCATGCCGGAGATCCGCTCCAAGGCGCTGCGCCTCAAGCAGCAGGGCGACCTGGGTCTCATGGTCATCGACTACCTGCAGCTGATGACCTCGGGCAAGCGCGTGGAGTCCCGCCAGCAGGAGGTCTCCGAGTTCTCCCGCTCCCTGAAGCTGCTGGCCAAGGAGCTCGAGGTCCCAGTGGTCGCCGTCGCCCAGCTCAACCGCGGCCCCGAGCAGCGCACCGGCAACAAGCCGCAGATGTCCGACCTGCGCGAGTCCGGCTCGCTGGAGCAGGACGCGGACATCATTATGCTGCTGCACCGCCCGGAGTACTACAACCAGGACGAGCGCGCGGGCGAGGCGGACATCATCGTGGCCAAGCACCGTAACGGCCAGACCCGCACCATCCCGGTCGCCTTCCAGGGGCACCTGTCGCGCTTCGCCAACATGGCGCGCGACGTGAGCGTCGAGCCCGCCTACGAGTGAGGGCCGGCTGCGGGGCTGCGAGCAGGGGCCGGCTGCGGGTCCGCGGGGCCGGGCGGGCCCGCAGCCTCTCGGCGGCCCCGCCGCTCTCGGTGAAAGGGGGCGCCGGCGGGCGCCGGCGGTCTCAGCGGACGTCGTCGGCGGACAGGTCGATCTCTGCCAGCGGGAGCGGGCGCGAGCCGCGCGCCCGCCTGTAGCCGAGCCACAGCGCCACCGCGATCGGCAGACCGATATAGGCCAAGAGCAGGCCGTACCAGCTGAAGCCCGAGATCGCCAGGTTGACGCCCTGCCCGATGATCACGCCCACGAAGACGATGAGCGCGAACCACGTGCCCGCCGGGAAGAACCGGGCGCGGTAGGGCAGCTCGTCGGTACTGCGCCCCTGGGCCCTCCAGGCGGCGCGGAACCGCAGGTGGGCCAGGCACACGCCCACCCACACGATGAAACCGGTCAGGCCGGTCGCATTGTAGAACCAGGTGTAGGCCACCGAGTCGCCCACGCGGGAGGACAGGAAGCCGAGCATGGAGATGGCGACCGTGGCCAGTACGCCCCACACGGGCACGCCGTGCGCCGTCGTCCGGGTGAAGAGCCTCGGCGCGCGTCCGGCGCCCGCCATCGAGTACAGCAGGCGGGAGCCGACGTAGAGCGTGGAGTTGCCGGCCGAGAGCACGGAGGTCAGCACGACGGCGTTCATGAAGGCGGCGGCGACGGCCAGGCCCGCCCGCTCGAAGACGAGCGTGAAGGGGCTGGCCGCGATGTTCTCCTCCGAGGCGCTCAGGAGGCTGGGGTCGGTGTAGGCCACCAGGGTCGCCACGACGACGATCGCCCCGATGTAGAACAGCATGATCCGGATGAACACGGAGTTGATGGCCCGGGGCATGGTCCTGCGGGGGTTCTCCGCCTCGCCGGCGGCCACCGCCGCGGACTCCACGCCGACGAAGGAGAACCCGGCGACCATGAGCACCGAGAACGTGCCCGACCACCCGCCCACGAAGGGGGCCTCGCCGGTCGTCCAGTTCGACAGGCCGTCCTCGTGGCCGCTGATAATGCCCACGATCATGGCCATGCCCATGACGAGGAAGACGATGATGGTGATGACCTTGATCCCCGCGAACCAGAACTCGGACTCCCCGAAGATGCGGGCGGAGAACAGGTTGAGGGCGAGGATCGTGCCGAGGAACAGCGTGCTCCACAGCAGGGAGGGGGAGTCGGGGAACCAGTACTTCATAATGATGGAGGAGGCGACCAGCTCGACGGCGATGGTCATCGCGCACGAGTACCAGTACATCCACCCCACGGTGAAGCCCAGCGCCGGCTCGACGTACTCGCCTGTGTAGGTCTCGAAGGCCCCGGCCACGGGCCGGTGGGTGACCATCTCGCCCAGCGCCGCCATCATGAAGTAGATGGCGATGCCGATGATCCCGTAGGACACGACGGCGCCGCCCGGCCCGGCGGTCGAGATCGAGGCTCCCGTGCCCACGAACAGCCCGGTGCCGATCGCTCCGCCGATGGCGATGAGGTTGACGTGCCGGGCCTTGAGGTTGCGCCGGAGGCGGCCTTCGCCGGGGCTGTCCCCTGCGGTGACGGCCGCGGTCGTCGGCGCCCCGGCGGGATCGCCCTCGGCGGAATCGCCCGCGAGTGCGGGCGCCCCGTCGGCGCCGTCTGCGGCGGGGCCGTCACCGGGCGTCTCGACGGTCGCTTGAGCGGGTGACTCTGGGCGGGAATGACCGCCGTCGGGATGTCCGTCCTGTCCGTCCATGGGTGCCTCGTTCGTCGTGTTGGTTGTGTGCCGCGCCTGTCAAGAAGACCTGTTGAGCCGCGCTGGCAAGTGGGTGGCTCGCACCGAGTGAGCCCTCACTATAACGTTGGGATGAAGAGCGCTCGATATACCGTTGCGAGCCATCCCCGAAGACCGGAGTCATCACATGGAGATCACTAAGGCACTCGTCCGCAGGCCCAGCCCCCGACTCGCCGAGGGGCTGGTCACCCACATCGAGCGCAGCGCGGTCGACCTGGACCTGGCCCGCAGCCAGTGGCGGGACTACGTCGACGCCCTTCACTCCCGGGGCTGGGAGACCATCGAGGTGGACCCCGCCCCCGACTGCCCCGACTCGGTCTTCATTGAGGACGCCGTCGTCGTCTACGGGCGCACCGCCGTGATCACCCGCCCCGGCGCCGACTCGCGCAAGCCCGAGACCGAGGCCGCCGAGCGGGCCGTGGCGGCGCTCGGCTACGACGTCAAGCGCATCACCGCCCCCGGCACGCTCGACGGCGGCGACGTCCTCAAGCACGGCGGGAGGGTGTGGGTGGGCCAGGGCGGCCGCACCAACGCCGAGGGGCTGCGCCAGCTGCGCGAGCACCTGGCCGCCGAGGGGGCCGAGACGATCGGCGTGCCCCTGACCAGGGTGCTCCACCTCAAGTCAGCCGTGACCGCGCTGCCGGACGGCACCGTCGTCGGCTACGAGCCGCTGGTGGACGACCCCTCGGTGTGGGACTCCTTCCTCGCGGTGCCCGAGGAGAGCGGCGCGCACGTCGTCCTGCTGGGCGGCAACCGGCTCCTCATGGCCGCCGACGCGCCGCGCTCGGCCGAGCTCTTCCGGTCGCGCGGCTACGAGGTCACCGAGGTCGACATCTCCGAGTACGAGAAGCTCGAGGGCTGTGTGACCTGCCTGTCGGTGCGCCTGCGCGGCTGCCCCGCCTGAGGGCGCAGGGCGGCGCGGGCCGGCCGGTTCGCGACGGCGGATGGCGCGGCTGCCCCGCCTGAGCGCGCCGGGGCAGGTACTTGCCGTCGAGGCCTGCCGCGCGGCCCGGCACGCTCAGGGCTCGGGCAGACGGATCGTGCGCAGGCGCAGTACCCCCAGCAGCCGGCTGGTCGTGCCCAGCGCCGGACCGTAGGCCGCCCTGTGGGCCGGCCCGTGGTACAGGTAGTCGCCCGCTTCAGGGCCCAGTGGCCCCACGGCGTCGGCGACGTCCAGGATGTAGCTCGCCGGCTCTCGGGCGGACCACAGCGGCAGGGCGAGGGTCCGGCTCTTGTCCGGGGCGACGAGCACCTGGACCGCCATGACCGCCGGGAGCAGGGGCGCACCCTCGAGGTCGCGGGGGACGACGGCGGCCACCAGCGCCCCCAGGGCCAGTGCGAGCAGGCCGATGCTCCAGCCCGGGCCCATGGACAGCAGCCGGAGCGCCGTCCACGTGTTCAGGCGGACCAGGAAGAAGGTCGGCGGGAGGAGGGCGAGCGCGAGGACCCCGCGCCGTCGGGCGAGCTCGCGCAGGGCGATGAGTGCGACCAGTCCCAGGGTGCCCGCACGGTGGCGGTTGCGCTGGCGCGCTCCGCCGGGGGCGGGGCGGGCTGCGTCGAGGGCCGGGCCCGCTGTTGATGCGCTGCTCATGCCGTCTCCTTCGACGTGTGCTCGGGGGCGGGCGGTTCGACCACCCGGTCGACGAGGTCGACGTCGCGCAGGAGGTGGGTGACGAGCGGGACTCCGGCCCCGGAGTCCCGCTAGGACGAGATCAGCGTCCACAAGTCCTCGTAGGCCAGGCGCCGAAGCTCCGGTAGGGCTCGTCGAGGAGCAGCAGTGCCGGGGAGTCGAGTTAGCTGGGTCAGGCGACGTTGAGCCTCTGCTGCGTGCCGCCGGACAGGGCTCCGGCGGGGCGCCGGTCGCGGCGGGCGCTCACGCCGCTCAGCCGGAGCATGACCGGACCGGACTGTGGGGGCGCAGAGGACTTCGAGGTCCCGTCGGCGCTGTCGAGCGGGGCGCCGACGTCCTGCAGGGCGGAGGCGAGCTCGCGGGCGTACAGCACCGCCGGGCCCGGAGCCCGCGCCCGGACTCGCGGCACCCTGGCACGCCTCCGCCCAGCTCGCCGACCACCCGGAGGACCACGGAGCTCGCCCTCCGGGCGGGCAGGACCAGGGCGTGCTGGGCGGGCGCCCGGGCGGAAGCCGGCGGGCGCCACCCTCAAGGAACGAGAGGGCCTATCAGATGGCCCACCACCACAAGAAGCAAGACCATCCGAGATACTGCCCCCTCAGGCCGAGCCCGGTACACACGATCAGAGACAGCCCCACCCCGCCCCGAGGCACAGGACACCCGGCGAGGCCGACCAGGAGCACCGAGCAGCAAGACAAGCAGCTTGAGACACCGCCTTCAAGACCCCCCAAGACACGCCCGGCAGCTCAAGCACCGCCGGCAACCCTGCCGAGCGCAAAGACACCTCAGCCAATAGGGTAAATCTATTTATGATCCAAGAAAAATTGATTATGTTTGCACTCTGGGAGTGTTCTGACGCTCCTCTGGAAATATCTACCGCAGGGTAGACGTCCCAGAAAAAAAGATGCATACTATACGCGACGGCCCTGGAAGCGCAATCGAGTACCTTTGGAGGTTGCCGATGAAGAGAGGATCAATTTTGTTGTGCGGGCTCGCGCTGACGCTCGACCTTACTTTTGCGCTCTCATTTCACCCGTCGTCGCCGGCGTCAAGCGTGCAAAGTGAATTGAGCAATGACGCAGTGTCCGCGGCCGTAAATGAGTACCAGGCCGAGCTTGATGCGGAGTGGACAGGTCCGAGCAATTCAAGCGGGTCAGTGCTCACTTCGGCGGAAATCGCCAACAACAATATTCGAGAAAAGCTCATCGCCATTGGTGAGCCAGTTATGTCGGCAGAAAGTACCGTGGAGATTCTCGGTACCGAGCAGGACGGCGACAGAATTACTGTTTCTGCGAGGATCTCAACCACCTTTATTTACGGAGGAAAACAGGGGAATAGTTCTCCAGGCGTGGTGACTGATAATCACACAATAGTTCTCTCGTCCAGCGGAGACGAGACATACTCCGTTATCGAGGATACTGTCACCAACAAGAACGGGGACGGATCTCCGGGCGGTGTTCCCGATGGGTACAACCCACATAAATCATCAAGCGAGGAGACTTCGCCAAGCACCTCGGACGGCGGTACTTCGGCACCAACGGCTGCATTGCCTGTGTACAGCAGCACGAGTCCAGATGTAGCCAGTATGACAGACTACGCTATAACCTGGACCAGCGGGCGGTATAGAGGCGACGAGGCAGAGCACTTATCCTTACTTTGAGAAATAACTGCGCCAATTTCGTCTCACAGGTTCTGCGTGCCGGTGGGTGGGGGTATGACGACGGATTTATTCCAAGAAATACGGCTAGCTGGGCTCCGAATCTATCTGGCCCCGGAGGCGCATCTTGGACGTGGGTGAACGCCGCATATCAGTATACGTACGTACGTAACGGGTCTTATGGCTATCTGGACAACATCTGGAACGCTAATCCAGGAGACTTGCTCTACGTAGACTGGGAGGGTGATGAAGAAATTAACCACGTCATGGTCGTTACGGTCACGACGCCGGAAGGCGACCCATCAATTACCCAGAAATCGACAAGCAGGTCGAACGTCTCCCTTCATCACTTGATCCGGCTGGCAGAGAAGGAGGGAATGGATGCGAATGACTTCATTTGGTACGGTCTCCAACGTAAACAGCAGTGAGATCCATATTGAGTAATGTCGGCATGCATCTTGGAGTGGAGTGTAAAATTTGTCCGCAACAATGACGGAGCAGATCGTCGCGTTAGTACTCGGGGCTCTGACGGTCATCGCGGCTGTCGCACCTTGGGTGTGGAACCGCCGTGGCGGTCTCAGAAGCTCCATAGTTAGACGGCTCGTAATATCGCTGTCGGCGACGATAGCTGTCGCATATGCCTGTTTGTGGACACAAGCCGACGCTCATACCATGACCGCGTCCGGTGATCGTGCGCTGTGCGGGGGAGGATATCTTTATATGCTGGACTCCCGTCTCGAACAGCTTGAAGGATTCTCCCATGAATGCATCGTCCAGAGTCGGATTGCTATCGCAGTAATCTTGTCGATAATAATAGCAATTATTGGGCTGGAGCATCTCATGCTGCGCCGATTCATTACTGGAGGTCGTCAGCACATCAAGACATCCTAGCGGACGAGCTCGTCTTCGATGTCTGCCAGGCCATCCGTTCCGATGCGGTGAATGCGCCTGTGGCGGGATCCCGCGTCCCGGGGACGTACCGGTGCGTGCACTCGGTCCTGATGCTCCTGCGCCTCAACCTGCCCCAGGCTCTGCCGGCCACCATGGCCAGGGTGTCCCGGTCCACCGCTTCTCGCGTCGTCTCGGCCCGGACGCCCGTGATCGCCCAGGCCCTTCAGGCGAATGTGCCGGTGGTGGAGGACCTGGACCCCACCGCCCGGCTCGTCGTTGATATGGCCGGAATTAAACAAAATGGCATTCTGGGGCAGCTGCTGCGGGATTCCTGGTTGGCGTCTGCGGAGCACCTCGTATAAGATAATCTCATGCAGATCGACATGACGGACGAGGAACGGGACATCCTCATCAGGTGGAAGAAGCGCTCGGACACCTACAGGCTGGTGAGAATGAAGGCGGAGGCGATTGTGTACGCTGCCCGCGGCGTCGGCCTGGATATTATCGCGGAGATGGTCGAGCGGGCCGAGGGGACGGTACGTGAGTGGCTGTCAGAATGGCGGCAGACCAGGATGGGCTCCGTGGTAACCGGTCACGCCGGCAACGAGAACGCGGCAAAGCTCAAGCGGGCGCAGAAGGAGGAGCTGGAGGAGATTCTCAGTAGACCGCCCTCGGAGGCAGGCGTCAAAGCCGGTTTCTGGGACGTCCCGGCCCTTAAGGACGTCGTGTCCATCAAGTTCGGAGTCGAGTACAGGTCCGAGTCCTCCTACCGGCTGCTCATGCGCTTTCTGGGCATGACCTTCAAGCTCCCCGACCCGTTCGACAAGCGCCGCGACGAGAAGGCCATCGCCAGGCGGATGGCCGAGATCCGGCGCCAGGTCAACGATCTGCTGGAAGAAGGCTGGGAGGTCTACACCGTCGACGAGGTCCGCGTCGAGCACGAGGCCGAGACGAGGCGCATGTGGCTTCCCAAGGGAAAGAGAACAAAACTGTACGTGGACCGCAAGAAGGCGAGCCAGTCGTTCTTCGGGGCACTGAGCCTGACGACCAAGAAAATGAAGATCTACCCCATCGAGGGAAACCAGAACGCCGAGCAGATCACCCTCATGATGGGTCGCCTGGCGCGCGAGACCGATGAGGGGAAGAAGATCGCGGTGGTCCTGGACAACGCCAGGTTCCACCACGCCAAGGCTTTGAACGATCTTTATGCCCCCGGCCAGGCTCTGGAGCGCATCACACCCATCTACATGCCCCCGTACGCCCCCGATCACAATCCCACAGAACACGTGTGGAACGCCGCCAAAGCCAACATCGCCAACCTCCAGCGCGACACCCCGGAGAACACCTTCGCGGCCTTCACCGCCTACATCACCAACCGCACCTTCGACTACGACTTCGAGCACCTCCCAATCACACCATCACACACCGATCTTGTTTAATTCCAGCCATAGCACGCTCCTGCCGTGCTGGTCCTGGAAGGACGGGCCGGATCTGTATCCGGGCAGACACAAGGCCACGGGCCTCGACATCCAGGTCGCCTGCACCCTGACTGGCCGCCTGGCGCGGGTCTCGGACCCACTGCCCGGTCGGGTCCATGACACCGCGGCCACCAGGGCCTCAGGCCTGCTGGACGTCCCTGACCGCGACCTGCCGCCAGGAGCGGGGGCGACCCGACGCATCGCTGACGGGGGTTGCATCGGGCTGGGGATGATCACTCCCGGGCGCAAACCACTAGGAAGGCCACTGCCCAAGGCCGACAAGGAACGGAACAGATCCGTCGTCAAGATCCGCTACACGATAGAGCGCACCATCGCCAACCTGAGGACCTGGCGCACCCTGCACACCGACTGCCGCCGCTTCTCCCACACCCTCAAAGACGCCCTCACAGCAGTCCTCGGAATCACATTCACCCACACCGCATGAATAAGTCTCTTTCCATCACTGCCCGAGAAACACCAGGCACTCCGATGAGTGATCCTGACGGAGTGTTGGCCAGGTCGGGCGGGCGGCGGGCCCCGACGTCAACGGAGGTACGTTCACGTTCCAGCGCGCTCCAGCGGATCGGCGGCCCCACCGCCCCCGCGCCGAGATCGGTTCGCTTCCGTACCGAGGCCGGTCCGGGGTACCGGCCTGACGCCCGCCGGGCGCTGCTGCGCCACTCCGGAACCCATCATCTGTGTCCATGCGCCCACCTCATTGCCCTGTACGAATCTTCACCGCTGCACGGGCGGGAGATCGGCCTGATTCTGGAGTGTGAGGACGGGCGGGTGATCGTCGTCGAGGCCAGGGTTGAGGCCGCAAGGCCGCCTTGTCGGTGTCCGCCGCCGATGCCAGGCACCTGCGGTGGCTGGAGGAGAGGATCGGCGACCGTCTGGTGGCCGGCGTTGTCCTGACGACGGACGACCGGGCCCGCCACCTGGGTGGCAGCCTGTGGGCACTGCCGGTCGCGGCGCTGTGGAGGCTCGGCTGAGGCGTCATGAATGCGTGTTTTCCCCGGAATCTCGCTGAATGTTGATTTAGGGTAACGCTAAATCAACATGGTTCTGCGGTTCGGGCGGTTCCGTGATGGTTTCGGGCCGGGGCGCTGCGGCGGCTCTGGGTCGGTCCTGTGCCGGTCCTGTGCCGGTTCCGTGCCGGCCCTGTCCCGGTGGGCCGACAAGATGGCACAATGAGCGATCGGACCGGTCCCGGCGCGGAGTACGACCGACTCCGGCGAGGGCGAGGAGGCGGCGGGGACCGGCCGTGCTCTCGACTCTCGCCGTCCTTACAAGTGCGCGAGTCGGTATGCGGTGGCCCTGCCCGAGCCGATGCGGCGCAGCTCCTGCCGCTCGGCCATGGTCACCAGGATCTTCTGCGCGGTACCGCGGGAGACGCCCGCCAGCCGCATGAGGTCGCCGGTGCTGATCGTCTCGAAGGCGCGGCACCACTGGCGGGCGGTCGACAGGCACTGCTCGGCCCGTGTCGATGCGTACCCGACGACGTCGGCGAACCAGGGGGCCCTGCGGGCCGGCATGGCGATCCTGCGCGGCCCGTTCCCCAGAAGCCAGGCATCGGCGTACCTCTCGATGAGCGGCGCCTCCGCCACCGTGCACTGAGCGGTCGCCCGCAGGGCGGCACCCGCCCCCTCGGCGTCCGTCTGCAGGGCCGTGACGACGGCGTCGAATGTGGTGAAGGGGGAGTGCAGGAGGAGATCGACAATGACGGCCACGCGCATGTCCCGCCGTCGGGGCAGCGGGCGGATCTGCTCGAACAGCTCGGCGATCGGCAGAATAGGGTCGCCGCCGGCGAGCGTGCACGTCACGTGCGGGCCGGCCTCCTCGACGATGGTGGGCGGCCTGTGTCCGAGGGGGATCATGGCCGTGTACATGCGGTCAACCCCGAGCCCCCGCTTCTCGACCAGGGACAGGGCGCGGAACAGGTCCGCCAGCGCGGGGTAGCGCGCGTGCCGGTTGCTCAGGACGTTCGAGGCGCTGATTCCCCCGGTGAACCCGCCGGGGCTGCGCACCACGAGTGTGGAGTCCAGCGAGATCCAGCGGACCTCGGTGGGCTCGGTCGAGTTCCAGTCGCGGTGAATGACCCCGTTGAGGATCGCCTCCCGCACCGCCGTCTGCGGGACCAGGCGCTGGCGGGGCAGGGCGAACCGGTCAGAGGGCTGCGCCGAGTAGGTGTTGAGTGCGTCCAGGGTGCGCTCGACGACGTCGACCTGCTCCAGCAGCGACAGCGAGGGGTCGGCCTCGATCCGGTTGGTGACAGCGCCGCCGTGGACGTCCAGGACCGTGAGGTCGATGAGCGTCGCCCGTGCCGGCGTGAGGGTCAGGCGCGCCGCCTGCGAGAGGTGGCCGTCGGAGCGGAGCGCTGCGATCCGGCGCAGGATGTCGATACTCGTCTCGGAGTCGTCGGCCTGGAGGCCGGCGCGCGCGAGGACCATGGCTCCCGCGGTCACGGCGTCCGCGGTGAGGGTGGAGCGGTCCGCCATCGAGTCGTGGTCCCGGGCCTGCTCGCGGTGGAGCCACCACTCGGCGCGGTCCACAGGCCTGCACGAGTCGCCGACTCGCCATCGCAGGCGGTCCGAGGTGTCCGGCACCGGCTCGCGGGACTCGGCCACGTACAGGATGAGGACGCGCTGGCCTCCCACGCGTCGCTCCTCAATGTCGGGGGCGACATCGATCGCCCGGTGAATGCGCTGGCGGAGCCAGTCGATGCCCAGCTCGGTCCCCAGAACCGCACCGGTGCCATCCTCGATGCCGAGGATGAGGGCGCCGCCTCCCGGCGAGTTCGCCATGCAGGCGACCTCGTCGGCGAGCTTGGTCGCCGCTATGGGGTTCTCGGTGCCTCCCGGCTCGAGGTTCGGGCCGTTGCGTCGCCCGGCCTCCTCCTTGAAGTCGATGGAGGAGGTCTCGGCGGTCCTGGTGAGGGCGCCGTCCCGTTCCGAGGCGAGGATGACGTCGACGGCGCGGCGCAGCTGGTCCCGGCGGTCCAGACCGGTAGGACGCATCGGATTCTCCCCGTGATCTCGCTGAATGTTGATTTAGGGTAGCACTAAATCAACATGGTTCTGCGGTTCGGGCGGTTCCGTGATGGTTTCGGGTCGGGGCGCTGCGGCGGCTCTGGGTCGGCTCCGTGCTGGCTCCGTGCTGGCTCCGTGTCGGCCCTGTCCCGGTGGGCCGACAAGTTGGCACAATGAGCGATCGAACCGATCTCGACACGGAACTGAACCGATCTCGAGCCGGAATACGACCGGTCTCGACGCGAGGGGGCGCGGGAGGAGGCGAGCGCGCGAGGGGGGCGCGAGGAGTGGCAAGTTCTGGCCACGTCTGCTGCGCTGAAAACGAGGGACACACGGTCTCCGCCGCTGTATCCTCACCAAGGGTGCCACGGACCCCTGGCGGGGTCGGTCCTGACCGGCTCCCAATCCACCTTCCACTCCCAAGGTCACCAATGAGTCCTAGCCCCTCGCGGCGCCGTGTCATCGTCACCGGCACGGACGTCTCCCGCGCACCCCTCCCGGCGGCCCCGCAGCCGCCGGCTCGCCGGCCGGCACCCGCGGGCCCCGGCGCCCCCGCGCCGAGCCCGCCGCCGTCCGCCATGCCGGTCAGCGCGCCCCCTGTCGTGCTGAATCCCCCTCCCGCCGCGCCGGCCGGGAAGGCGGGCAGGACCCGCCTGCTGGTCGCCGTCGTCGTGCTGGTCCTTCTCGTCGTCGGCGTGGTGGTGGCCGTGACCCGGTGAGGACCCGGTGAGCGGGCGCGCCGCCCGGGGGACGACGTCGTGCGCCCCCGGCCCCGGATACGCGCGGCGACCACGACTGGCAGAGAGACCGTCCCGGGAGACCCGCCCGGCGATCGACCCGGAGACAGACAAGGAGACCACCATGGTGACCCAGCGCCGTCGCATCCAGACCAGAGCGACCGCCGACCTGACGGGCTCGACCGCCCTGGCCCCCGCAACCGTGCCCTCACAGGCGCTGAGGGCGCCCTCCCCGTTCGAGCGCAACCAGCGCCGCCGGCCCCGCTCCGCCGAGCTCGTGCAGGCCGTTCTGAACCTGGACATGACGCAGGACGCCGCCTATCGGGCCGAGCTCATCGACTGGATCGAGGCCGCCTACGCCGAGCGCATGGGCGGGGTCCTCCTGGGCCTGTTCGCCCGCTGCTACCTCGGCGCCCCCTACGTGGACCACCGGCTCACCATCGTCGGCCGCATCCTGGAGCACTACAGCGCCGGCGACGAGGTCCCGACCCCCTTCGACGGCGCCCGCGTCCTGGCTCGGTCGTCCGCCTACGCCTACATCGAGATCTACTCCGACGGCGAGGTCGTCCCCGTCACGGCCGACGGCACTCCCGCATAACCGATTCCCCTACCGCACCGATTCCACCTACCGAAAGGATCTCTCATGGCAGACGGCTATATTGATTTCAGTCCCGTTATCAGGGCTATCGATCAGGCTAACGACAATATTATCACGGTCAATAAAAATATCTCGGTCCTTGGCAACGACCTCGATCGGGTCAGCGATAGAGTCGGCCTTATCGACGACAAGGTGGACAACACTCAGAGCGAGCTGGCCGAGCTGCGCCGTCAGTTCGAGGAGTACGTCAAGCAGGCCGAGCGCACCGCCAACGTCCAGCGCGCCGAGACCAAGGTCGGTACCCTCAAGGCGGACCTGGAGCGCGAGTTCGGCCACTACAAGGTGGTCCGCCGCTCCAGCATCGGTCTTTTGCAGGCCTTCGACGTCGGCAACGTCTCGGAGTCCACGGCCAGCCAGATCAGCGAGGAGCTGATGATCCAGACCCCGCGCTACTGGCTCGCCCCCGCGCTCGTGGCGCTGGCGGCCTGGTCCCGCGACGACAAGGACATCTGCGAGCGCTCGATCACCGAGGCCTACAATCGCAGTCAGGCCAAGACCGCCCTCTTCTTCGCCCTCGTCCTGCGCCGCGAGAAGCGCGAGGCCGAGTCCGTCCGCTGGCTGCACCACTACCTGGCGGCTTGCGACCCGCGGACCCTGACCCGCGAGTTCGCCGTCATCCTGGAGGCCGCCTCCCAGGGGCAGTTCGGGCCCCGGGGCACCCAGCTGGCCCTGACCCAGCTCGCGCAGTGGACCGCCGAGCTGCGCGACAGCCAGGAGCTGGTGGCGAACCAGGTCGCCAAGTGGGTCGAGGAGCTCACCGTCAACCAGAAGGTCCTCGACCCCTCCGAGGCACCCATGCTGCGCCGGCTCGCCTCGGCCGAGGACTTCGCCAGGGTCAAGGCGCAGGCGGAGGCGACGACGGCGCTCAAGGCGTGCGCGGAGAAGTACGAGGCCATCAAGGACTCCGAGTTCACCTCCACCGGCGTCATCTCGACGCTCCTGGACGACCTGCTCATCCAGCTCGTCACCGAGTACGACGAGGAGGAGCTGCCCCTGAACCGTGAGGTCGCCTACCAGGACGCGATCATCGAGACGGGAGGCGACCTGGAGCGGGCCCGGACCAAGGCGGACCAGATGATCTCGGTGCTCGACGAGCGCACCGACGCCGTGACGCTCCAGACGAACGCCGCCATCGCCCCCGACAGCCTCGGCGTCTCGGTGCGCACCCAGCAGGTCGCCATCGGCGTGGGCAAGGATGACTTCCGCACGGCGGTGCGCGCGTACACGAAGAACTACCGGTCCCGCCACGTGGACAATGTGACGCTCACCCTGGCGCCTAACCACCACCAGCTCGCCGCGACCTACGGCTTCCGCGGTTTCACGACCTCGACGCAGACCGACGAGGCGGTCATGGCCGGCCAGCTCCGACAGGTCTGGGACGCGACCTTCGCCGCCTACATCCAGAGCGTCACCTTCAAGAACCAGCAGATGATCATACCGATCGGGATCGCCCTGGGGGTCACCCTCATCGCCTTCGTAATCAACCCCTTGGCCGGGCTCCTCGTGGCCCTGATCGCGGGCGGACTGGCCTACTACGTGATCTACCAGGCGCAGAAGGCCGCCCAGGCCAAGGTGAATGAGGCCAATGCGAGGAAGCAGCGCGCCTACGAGGAGTCTTTCACCATGCTCCAGGACGCGCGCGCCGACTTTGATGAGCTCCAGTGGGCCTACGAGGAGCAGGACGCCGACGAGGACGAGCTTTTGAGGGTCATCGACGTCTGGCCCAGCGGCGAGACCAGCGAGAAGGAGAACTGACCATGCCCGAGAGCGCCAGGAGCACCGAGAAGAGCCCTGAGACCACCGAGACCGCCCGGCCCGCCGCACCTGAGAGCACGACGCCGGTTCCCGTCCCCGAGCCCCCCGCCCCGCCGGCGGATGCCGCGAAGGCGGAGGCTGAGACCGCTCGGATTCCCCCGGTGCCCGCACCGCCGGCGGAGGCCGAGGACGCGGCGTCGTTCTTAGCGGGGAAGACCGTCGAGCTGAAGGTCACGGATGTGCTCGCCGCGGCGGATGCCGCGCAGACGGGGGCCGGTGACGTCCCGGCGAAGGTGACGGAGGCGGATGTCGACGACGCCCCGGCGGATGCCGCGCAGACGGAGTCCGCTCCGATTCCCCCGGTGTCGGCCCCGTCCGATGCGGCCGAGGCCGGGTCTGCGCCGGCGGCGGAGGCCGCGCGGGCGGAGACTGGGGCCGACGACGTCTCGGCGAAGGCTGCGGAGGCGGAGGCCGCGCCGGAGGCTCCGGCCCCCGGGCCGGTGCCCGCTCCGCCCTCGCAGGCGCAGACGGCGACCGTTCCTCCGGTATCGGCCTCGCCCGACCGGGGCGAAGCCGAGCCCGCCC
This sequence comes from Actinomyces israelii, assembly GCF_030253495.1. NCBI lineage: Bacteria > Bacillati > Actinomycetota > Actinomycetes > Actinomycetales > Actinomycetaceae > Actinomyces > Actinomyces israelii. Next base: position 3,865,777 of record NZ_CP124548.1, on the reverse strand, counting down.
TGGGTCGGGCCGCGGAGGCGGAGGTCGAGACCGTCAAGGCCAGGGAGACGGAGGTCGAGGCCGCCAGGGCCGCTAAGGCGCAGACCGCGGAGGTGGAGATTGCTCCGCTTCCTCCGGTGCCCGCTCCGCCGACGTCGTCGGCCACCCCCGCCCAGGCGGCCCAGGCAGCTCCGACAGCGGCTTCGGCCCCCGGGCCGGTGCCCGCCCCGCCCGGAGAGGCCGAGACGGCGCCCGTCCCCCGTCCTCCGGTGCCCGCCCCAACAACGTCGTCGGCCGCTCCGACGGCGGGCGCGGCCCCAGCCTCCGGGCCGGCAGCCGCCCCGACGTCGTCGGCCTATGAGGCGGTGCCCGCACCGCCCTCGGCGGCCGGCGCCCCAGTCCCGCCGCCCGGGACCCCCATCCCGCCGCCCGGCGCTCCACAGGCTGCGCCGGCGCCCGGCACGACGCCGCTGGTCCGCCGCCCTCGCAGGATGCCCCGCTTCGCGCCGGCGCCGTCCAAGGAGTCCACCACCGTCATCGACCGCAAGGACCTCCTGGCCCGCACCCGCAGCACCAAGGAGGGCCCGCAGCTCTCCAGGGAGTCGAAGATGGCGGGCAACCTGCCGGCATGGTGCCCCCTGCCTCCGCACGAGCTCATTGTGCACCGCCCGGCGAAGACCGCCTCATGACGGCCACCGGCAGCAGCGCGTACAAGTCATGGGTCACCACCCTGCGGGCCTGGTCCCGGGACACCTCCGTCAGCCTCGACTCCCTGCCGCCGCTGAACCAGGACTCCTTCAGCCCGACCACCTACAACCGGGTCCTGGACCACATGATCACCGCGATCGGCACCATGATGCGCGAGTGGAATGACAACTTCACCCGTGACTGGAACGCGGCCCTGGGCGCGGGGGACCTCCACGGCGCGGAGGCCGCCCTCGTGGAGGCCCGCCGTCGGCTCCTTCCCCGGCTCACGCTGGCGAACCACCCCGGCCTGCCCGAGAGGATCCGCACGGCCCTCATGACGGGCCTGCGCAAGGACGTCGAGTCCATCCAGAAGCAGCTGGAGGAGGACATGCAGGACGTCTCCCGGTTCACCACGCCGACCATGCGGCAGCAGCAGGAGCAGCTGGTGCGCCTCGTGCGGACGAACTCCATGGCGCGCATCTTCGACGGCGGGTACGTCGACGGGTCCGCGATCGTCCGGCTCGCCGATCAGGCCGGCGCCCCCGGGCCCGCTGTCGGGAACCCGGCCGGGGCGCCCGGACCCGCCAGCGGGGCGCCCGTGTCCGTCAATAGAGCCGTGGGGGTGCCCGGGGCCGCTCCCGGACCGGTCGTCGGGAATCCGACCGGGACGCCCGGGCCCCCCGCCGGGCCAGCCGTCGGGGGGCCCGCTCCCGGACCCGCTGTCGAGGAGCCCGGGGCCGCCGTCGGGGAGCCCGTCAACGAGGCCGCACGGGCTCCCGGACCCGCTGCCCCGACAGGACAGACAGGACACCCACGACGGACCGGCCTCTTCGGTCGGCGCTTCCGCTGAGGAGGACACATGGATGGACGACAGGCCGCCGACGAGGTGCGCCGTTTTCTCAAGGCCCGGGTCCCGGTCATTATCATCCGGACCGTCGAGCCGATGCGCGCGCTCGAGATCATCAACCAGATGGCCACCGAGTTCCGGCAGATGCCCTTCTTCTCGTACTCGCGCACCGAGGGGCTGCGGGAGGTGCTTTCGGGCTCGGCCGTGACGGAGGACCACTCCCTGGTGGCCGCGCTGGACCAGGCCCAGCAGACCTTCCGGGCGCGCGCCAACGTGAACTTCGTCTTCACCGACCTGGAGGACCTGGAGAACGACTCCCCGACCTCTCGGCACTTCTCCCAGCTCATCCACCTGGCGGAGCGGAACTCCTGCGCCATCGTCCTCATCGGCGACCGGCCCGTGTGGTCCGGCCTGAGCCGCCTGGGGATGACGACGACGCTGGACGTGCCCACCGTCGAGGAGCTCTACGAGGTCATCGGCTCCACCATCGAGCCCTACCGCATGAGCATGCCGATCGAGTGGCAGGACCTGGAGATCCACCGTGCCGCGGAGATCCTCAGCGGCGTCACGGAGGGGGAGGCCATCAACGTCATCTCCACCCTCCTGGCCAAGGAGGCCGTGCACAACGAGGACCTGGCGGAGCTCAGCCAGTTCAAGGACCGGATCTTCGGGGCCCTGGCGGGGCTCGAGCGCGTCCGCCTCCAGGAGGACTACAGGGTCGGCGGCCTGGAGAACCTCAAGGAGTGGCTGGCGGGCAAGCAGGGCCTCATGACCGGGGACCTGACCGGCTGGGGGGTCCGGCCGCCCAAGGGCGTCCTGCTGTGCGGGGTCCCCGGCTGCGGGAAGTCCCTGTCCGCCAAGGCGATCGCCCAGGAGTGGGAGCTGCCGCTCTACCGGCTGGACATGGCGGCGATCATGGGCATGTACGTCGGCGAGTCGGAGTCGCGGCTGCGCGAGGCCCTGGCGACGGCGGACCGCGCCGCCCCCTGCATCCTGTGGATTGACGAGATCGAGAAGGGGCTGGCCTCCGGCAGCGGCGACAGCTCGGTGACCAGGCGGCTCATCGGGCAGTTCCTGTTCTGGATGCAGGAGTCCACGGCGAAGGCGTTCCTCGTGGCGACGTCGAACGACGTCTCCACCCTGCCCCCGGAGCTGCTGCGCAAGGGGCGGTTCGACGAGGTCTTCTTCGTGGACCTGCCCACCGAGGAGGAGCGCGAGGAGATCCTGCGCCTGTGCTTCCGCCGCTACACGCGCTGCGAGCCGACGCTGGACCTGGTGCGGGACCTGGTCGTGCTGACCGAGGGCTTCGCGGGCTCCGACATCGACGCCGTCGTCAACGAGATCGCGGAGATCATGTACACCCAGCGGTCCCGCGTCCTTCCCGACGATCTGACGATCACCCGGCGGTTCCAGCGGGTGGTCCCCTTCTCCCGGTCCAACCCGGAGGACGTGGCCGCGATCCAGCAGTGGGGGCGCACCCGGGCCGTTCCCGCGGGGCGGGCTGAGCGGACCGACCCGGGGGTGGGGAGCACGACCAGCCGCCGTGTTGTGATGCGCGATCTGTGAGGTGCCGGCAGGCGGGCGGTATTCTTGGTTCTTAGCGCCGTTCTCGCGGCGGCATTGGGAATGCTGCCCGCCGGGGCCTCTGGCGATGAAGCGATGAAGCCTCAATGGAGAGGATGCGAATGCCCGTGTCTGTTCCGTACCTGTACCGCCTCGGCCCGGCGCGCCCATGCACGGGGCCCGCACGCCCACCGGGCGGGCCCGTAGACGGGACCTCGCCGCATGCGCCGGCGGCCTCCCGCACCGACAGCTCTGTCAATCTCGATCACCGGAGTCCGACATGTTGATGAAACTCGAGTCCGTCAGACCGTCTTCCGCTGTCCGTGTAAGACGCGGAATACGGGTGCTGCTTGTCATCGTCCTGTCGGCCATGGCGCTGGCGGGGTGCGGGTCGTCGCGGTCGTCGAAGGGGGGCGACGCCGGGGCGGACTCGCAGTCCGCCGCGACGGCGTCGGAGGAGGGCGCTGGCGCCACGACCGCCTGCGCCGACCTGACCGGCGAGCAGGCGCTGAAGAAGTGGGGGTCCATGGTTCCCACAGCCTGGAGCGACCTGGCGGCTGACGACCCGCGCAGCTGGGACTTCCAGGGGGCGCCGGTCGATACCTACGACCCGTGCGCGGGGCTGTCGTGGATCACGCTGAGCATTCACGACCCTGCCCTGTCCTCGCCCCGGCAGATCATGCTGTTCCACCACGGGGAGTTCGCCGGTACCGCCACGGCGCGGCCCTACGGGTTCGCGCCGAAGGTCAGCCGGACGTCGGACGACACCCTTTCCGTCACCTACACCTGGGCGCAGGACGGGGAGGAGCCCAAGTCCGCGTCGGGCAGCTGCACGGCGACGTACACCTGGGACGAGAGCTCCGGGGCGGCGACTCAAACGGGCGACCTGCCGCCCGAGAAGGAGCTCACGGCGACCGACCAGGCTCCGGCGCCGGTTCCCGGTGCCTTCCCGGGGGCCGGCGGGCCCAGGCCCGCGAACGCGGTGCCCATCACGGCCTTTTATAATTCGGGTGGGAACACTGGGCCCGCAATTATTGTCACCCCCTCGGGCAATATCGGCTGCGACATCAGCTTCAGTGAGTTCGAAGATACCGGGTGCGGCATACGCAGCTACCTTCAGGACCGTCCTTTTGGAGTTGACGAGATCGGGCACACTCTGTGGTGGGTCACCGGGTTCAACTCGGGCGGCCAGCCCCATATGGCCATGCGCGGGGGCGCGTCTTCCTATCAGCTGGGCCAGGAGAATCCCCAGCAGTACACGGCTCCCATGGTGGTCGACTACGGGCAGGTCGTGTACTACCGGACCATTGTGTGCGCCTCCGCCGAGAACGGCCTGACCTGCTGGAACACCGATACCGGCCACGGCGCCTTCATGAACCGCCAAACGACCCTCTTCTTCTGACCCCATCCCGGGGTCGCAGGACCGGGGCCGTGCTTGCGCTAGTAAGACGGCCGACAGATGTCGGTGGTGGAGTTCTGCCATCCGGATCGGCCGGAGAAATAGCAGGCAGTTGCCGGCGCCTAAAACGGGTCCTCCGGTTGCCGGGGTGCATGGCCGTGGGTGAGCGAAATATCGAACGTGGGGGCCGACGCCTCACAGGTTGCTGACGGCGCGCTAAAAGTATGAATTCGGGAGGTTCGTGAGTGAGCGGCTCAGTGCTTCATATTATGGTGGTTGTCGAGCCCGATCGTGCCACTTATCTGGATTGGTCGAGTCTGCGGCGCGAGGCCGTGGAGCGCGGTGCGATGATCTCTTTGCTGGAGATCTCCGAGTCGGGGCCGAGATGGATCGTGCCGGTCGGTCCGCCGGGTGAGGGTGCAGAGGTTCCCGCTGTCGTCCGTGACAGTGGGACGGTGGCGACGGGATCGGGTCCCGCAATCATAGGCAAGGCCTTCGAGGCGCAGGCGTCGGCGCCGACGATTCAGGCAACGGAGATACGGCTGCTCGGCGGCGAGCCTATCGAGCGCGAGCTCGCTGAAGAAGGTCGCTGCAATCTCTATGACGGTCTTCGACAACGGCGCGTTCCGGCCCAGCAGGTCGGCTGATCCCGCTCCTGCTCCCATACAGGCGCGAGACGCACCGGGAATGATGCCTCCCCCGCCCCCCGCCACATGTGCCCGCAGGCGAGTCATCCCCAGGGGCTGTTGCGCAGGCGCGGACGGCTCCGGCAGTTACCCGTGGGCGCACAAGGCTCCGACGGGGGCGACTGTGGGCGATGCTCGCCGCCGGCCTGGCGGCTGCTGTTGTCGCCAGCATTGTGGTGTACTTTGTGTTTTGGCCCCGTTATCCCGACACCTATCCCCTTGGCCCCTCCGACCTCGATTCGCTGGTTGTCGAGGTGACTGGTCAGCGCCTGGAGGCGCATGTGCCCGATACTGAGAACATAAAGGGCACATCTCCTTCGGTGTGCGGTGTGCTCGCTCAGATCGGCGTCGGAATGATTGCGTCTTCCGATCTTGAGTCGAAGGGCCCCGCTCATTATCAAGTGATGGGTGACCTGGATGGATCGGACAAGCCCTGGGCAGATGCCAGGCTGTTCGACTCCCCGGAGCGGGCGGGTGCCTTTGTGGATGAGATGGCCGCCGCGGTGCCTTCGTGCGGCACACTTTATCGACCGAACGACAGAGGCGCTCAATGGGCCGCTAGTGAGTTGACGCGAAGTGGCGATACTATCCGCTTCCTCTACGGAAGGACTGACCTCCCGAACCCTCTCGGCTCCGACTTGAGGCCGGTTGTGGTAAAGAGGTATGAGAACGCCGTATTCTTGCTGCTTTTCGATAGCGAGGACGAGGATCCTTCTTACGCGGACAGGATCCCATCGTCCTGATTGATGTCAGCACGGGTGTCCGGCCTGCCGCGCACGGCATAGAGCGGCCGGGCGGCCGGTGGGCTGTCGCGCTCACCGGCTTCGCCGACGTCGGGAACCGCTGCGTCCAGCGGCCGGCAGGTGTACTGCACAATGAGCGATCGAACCGATCTCGGCGCGGAACTCGACCGATCTCGGCGAAAGGGGAAGGGAGGGGACAGAGGAGGGGGCCGGGGACAGTCTCGGCCCGGTCAGGCGCGCGCCCTGGACGGGGGCTGCCGCCGCATGCCCTCGAGCAGGATCTCGAGCGAGGCCGCGTCGCTCCACCCGTTGACCTCGACGCGCCCGGAGGGGGCGACGTGGATCTCCAGCCGGTCGGGCAGGGCGGTCAGCGAGTCGACGAGCCCCGCGTAGCGGGCGGTGAGCGCGTGGAAGCGCTGGTTCGTGGATCCCGCCCAGGGCCGGGCCGTGTCGAGGCGGTCGACCTCGAAGCGGCCGTCGACGAGCAGGTCTGTGTGCTCCAGGAGCGCGGCGACGGCGGAGTCCCCGGCGGAGCGGAGGTCGTCGAGCTCGTAGCCGGTGAAGGTCATGACCGTCTGCCCACGGGACTGAACGAGTCGGGCCAGCTCGGCCAGAGGCTCCGGCTGCTCGAAGGGCTCGCCGCCGAGAAGGGTCAGTCCCTCGACGTCGAGGGGGATGCTCGCCAGCAGCCGCTCCGGCGTCGTCGTCCTGCCGCCGCGAGCTCCCCACAGGTGGGGGTTGAAGCAGCCGGGGCACCGGATGGTGCAGCCCTGGACCCAGAGTGCCGAGCGGGTGCCGGGGCCCTCCGCCTCGGTCCGTGCGACGAAGCGGGCGACCCGGGCGGACCGCGGGGCGGTCGGGGTCACAGGTCCAGAACGCGTCCGTGTCCCTGGGAGCCGGGGCGCGTGAACTCGCCGAAGACCACCCGGTCCTGGAGCGCGACGAGCTGGTGCGGCTGAAGTGACGCGGCCGACACGAGATCGTCCATGTCGCGGAAGCCGCCGCGCTCGCCGCGCGCGGCGACGATCCGCTCGACGTCGGCCTGGCCCAGCGCGGGCAGGGCGAGCAGGTTCTCGGCCGGGGCCGTGTTGATGTCGACGGGGCCGGATACCGGTGCGCTCACCGGTGTCGTCGGGGAGGACGACGCCGGCGGCGACGACATGGCCGGGGGCCGCTGCTCGGCCGGCTGAGGCGGCCTCTGAGCAGGAGCCGACGACGGCGCTGACCGCGGCGGAGCCGCGGGGGCCGGTTGAGCGGTCGGTCGGGCGGGGGCCGAGGAAGCCGGTGCCCACGAGCCCGTTCCAACCGGCTGCCCGTAGTACTGGCCCATGTCGACCTGGAGCGCCTGGGGCAGGGGAGCGGGCGAGGGGGTGACGGGAGCGCGGACCTGGGCGGACGTCGTCGTGGGGGATCCTGCGGTGAGGTAGTCCGAGGGTTGGGGAGCCAGGCCGTGCCGGACGCTGATCCGGTGAAGCTCGTCCTCGCGAGCGGCGACCTCTCTCAGGACAGTGTTCCTCACAATGAAGGCGTGGATGAGGGAGCCGAACCAGGTAAAGATGAGGAGGAGTGAGCCGATACCGTTCCAGATCGATGTCTTATCGCTACCAGCCATGAATATCGAGAAAAAGAGACCCGTTGTGACGACCGCCCATACGAGGACGGCGCGCCAGACGCCGGATGACTTCGCCTTCGCCCCGGCCCACAGCCAGCCGAGGATGGAGAAGACGCCGAAGCCGATTCCGACCACCAAGATCCATAATGAGTGCCATAATTTCCACAGTGCGGATTTCTGAGAGACGAGAGCGTCAATCCTGTCGAGTGGCAAGGGTCGCGCCTTCCTGGGTCGTGGTCTGAGTGGTGAAGTACTCGTCCGTGAACGCGCTGCGGACGGTGGTCGCCTCAAGAAGGTCCTCGAGCGCCCCGATCTGGGACAGGCACGTGCTCCCGGTGAAACCGATCGTCTCGGCGGTAATGGTGCCGTCCGGTGCCACCGACACCTTCAGCGCGCGTTTCTTGGCGCTCATTCGTGCTCGACCTCCATGACGAGGGTGACGACGCGATCGTCGTCGACGCTCTGAGACGTGACGCGCATGCCGGCCTGCGGGGCGCGCTCCTGCAGACGTCGGATGACCGCCTGCTGGACCTGGAGGCCGTAGGTGCGGTCCAGGTCCTCGATGAAGGCCCGGGCCCGCTCGGGCGCCCACGTCCGGGGGAAGCGCGCGGTCCACAGACCGGCGGCGTTCCGGCTCATGGTGACGCCGCCGGCGGCCGTCTCGGCGAGAAGCACGTCGTCGCCCCCCTGGCGCACGACGGCGCCGAGCTCCTGGAGGGACGCGGCGAGCAGGCCCCCGTCGCGCATCCGGGACTCGACGTGCATCTCGTTGCTCGCGGAAGCCCCGGCGGAACGCGCCTTGTAGGACTGCGTCGCGGCCGTAATGGCGATCGCCAGGGGGATGAGGACAATCTCGACACTCATGCGGCCACTCTTCAGAACTCGACGCGTCGGCCGGCCGGCTCGTTGCGCGCCGCCGGGGCCGCGCCCCCGGTGGGCGCCGTCGTCGGGTGGCCGGGAGAATGGAGGGGTGGCCCCGCGCTGCTGTCGCTCGCCGAGACGGCCCGCTCGCTCGCCCAGACCCGGATGCTCGCAAGGGACTCCGCCTGGGTGACACTCAGGGGCACCGACCGCTCCACCGCGAGGCGCAGGTCGCCCCCACGGATCTCGCGGCGCTCGGAGAAGGCGTCGAACAGCGCGGCGACGACGGCCTGCTCGATCTCCGCGCCGGAGAAGCCCTCGGTGACCGTCACCAGGTCGGCGCGCAGGGCGTCGTCGAATACGAAACCGGCGTGGTGCGGGGCCGCACCGATGTGCTTCCGCACGTGCAGGCTCCAGATCTGCTCGCGCTCACGGGGCGCGGGCAGGTCGACGAAGAAGATCTCGTCGAAGCGGCCCTTGCGCAGCAGCTCGGGAGGAAGGGACTGGACGTTGTTCGATGTGGCGATCACGAAGACGGGCGTCGTCTTCTCCTGCATCCAGGTCAGGAAGCTGCCGAAGACCCGCGAGGCGGTGCCCGAGTCGCCCGTGCTGCTAACGCCGGCGAAGCCCTTCTCGATCTCGTCGACCCACAGGACGGCCGGGGCGGCGGCCTCGGCGGAACGGATCGCCATGCGCAGGTTGGACTCGCTGGAGCCGACAATGCCCGAGAAGACCTTGCCGATGTCCAGGCGCAGCAGAGGCAGCCGCCATGTGGCGGCGATGGCCTTCGCGGTCAGCGACTTGCCGCAGCCGGGGACGCCGGTGATGAGCACGCCTCGCGGTGCGGGGATGCCGTACTCCTTGGCCTCCGCCAGCCACGAGCTGTCGCGGCGGGACAGCCAGCGCTTGAGGTTGTCGAGCCCGCCGACGCCGTCGAGGTCGATGTCGGTGTCGACGTACTCGAGCAGCCCGCTCTTGCGGACCGCCTGCTTCTTCTCCTGAAGGACGGTGTCCACGTCGCTCGCGTCCAGGACGCCGTCGGTGGCCATGGCCAGCGCGAGGGCGCCCTCGGCCTCCGACTCGGTCAGGCCGAGGGAGGCGCGCACCAGGCGGTCTCTGTCGGTCTCGGACAGGGAGATGTGCAGTCGGCGGTTCCCGGCGTTGGCGTCGATGAGATTGTCGAGGATCCGGCGCAGCGCCGTCTCATCGGGAAGCGGGAAGTCGAGGATGTGGATGTCCTTCTCGAGCTCCGGGGGGATCCTCAGGGTCGGCGCCACGACAATGAGCGTGCGCGGAAGGGCGCCGTTCTGGAAGTCCATGGACAGCTCGCGCAGCTTGCGGACGATCGCGGGATCGGCGGGGCGCGCCCCGTCCCCGAGGTGGGCGTGGAGGTCGAGGAAGGCGAAGGTGGCGGTGTGGTCGGTGTGCTGCGCGGCGTCGAGCGCGCGCAGGGGGTCGGTCGTCCCCGGAGCCGACTTGCCCTCCGGGTCCACGAGACCGGCGGTGATGCTCCACGTGTGGAGAGGGCGGGGCGAGGGGAGCAGCCCGCCGGGGCCCACGGTCGCCTGGATCTCGGCCAGGGCCCGGCGCTCCTCGAAGGTCTCCACGTACAGGATGGGGAAGCGCGCCTTCGCCAGGACGGCGAGGGAATCCTTGAATGACGTGGCCATCCGCGGGAACCTTTCGGGCAATTGGGTCGTCGTTAGGTGGGGCGGCCAGACGGCGACGCCAATACTGAGACTAGCCTATGGGCTCGATGCGGTGAAGAGCACACGCGGGCCGGGGGCTGCACAGCCAGCCCGGCCCGGCGGGAGCCGACGGTGCCCGGTTCGCGCTCCGCCGGACTCCCCGGACCGATCTCGGCGCGGAAATCGACCGATCTCGGCGAAGGGGACGGGCCGGGGCCTGCTCGGGCGTCCCGCGGGCAGCGCCCGGCCGACCGCTCTCGGCGACCAGCCCTCAGCTGGCGTACCAGCCCTGGTAGACGTAGGTGAAGGGGATGTTGCCGCGCATGCCGATGGAGGCCGAGACGACATCCTTCGCCGTGATGGCGGCCTGTAGCGGTGTCGCGCCCTTGGCCAGCTCGGCGGTCACGGCGGCGGCCAGCGTGCACCCCGCGCCGTGCACCCGCTCAGTCCCGACTGCCGGGACCTCCAGGACCTCCAGGGTCTCGCCGTCATAGAAGACGTCGAGGGCTGTGCCGGTGCCCAGGCTCGGACCCGCCTTGGCGAGCACGTTGGGCACGCCGTGGTCGTGGATGCGCCTGGCGGCGTCCTTGAGGTCGGCCACGCTCGTGATCTCCTCCATGCCGGCCAGGGTGGCCGACTCGAACAGGTTGGGGGTCACCATGGCGGCGCGCGGCAGGATCTTGGAGCGCAGCGCGTCGTCCACTGCGCGGGCTGAGGCGAGCTCCTGGCCCTTGCAGATGAGCACCGGGTCCAGGACCACGTTGGGGAACCGGTACTCCTCCAGGGCCGCATCGACGACGTCGATCGTGGCGGCGGTGCCGAGCATGCCGATCTTGACGGCGTCGATCGCCGTGTGGACGCCCGCGCAGGCCTCGATCTGGTCGTGGATGACCTGCGGGTCCACCGGCACGAAGCGGTGGTCCCAGCCGGCCTTCGGGTCCATGGAGACGATGCAGGTCAGGGCCGTGCAGCCGAAGACGCCCAGCTGGTGGAAGGTCTTGAGGTCGGTCTGGGCGCCGGCGCCGCCGGAGGCCTCCGATCCGGCGATGGCGAGGGCGATGGGCGGAGTGGTCCGCTGGGGGGTGTCGGGCGTGGCTGTCATGCCACTAGCGTGCCCTGTGACCTTGGTCCGCCGCTAATCGGGCCGCCCCGCCGGCCCCGCCGGTGTTGCCAGGTGGTCGAGATAGACATTTTCGTACGAGGTAGACGGTGACACCGTCTACCTCGTACGAAAATGTCTATCTCGACGCGGTGCGCTCAGGCGCCGGCGACGGTGAAGCGCCTCCCGCGGTGGGCGTCCCGCTCCGCCTCGTCGACCAGGGCGAGGGCCATGTCGGCGGCGGACAGCATCTCACCGACCGGCGAGTCGGAGCCGCTGATGTAGGCGCCGCTCGACTCCGCGACCGGATAGTCCGGCGCGGGCGAGACCAGGGTCCACGCCACCGCGTCGCCCGCGGCGCGGAAGAGCTCGAGGACCTCGGCCAGGGCCAGGGCCTCGCCCCGGTAGTCCTCGGGGAAGGCGGGGTCGTCCACCAGGCGGCGGCCGTCCGCGTCGAGCAGCGACCCGGCCCCGCCGACGACGACGAGACGGCCGGTCGGCCGCGCCGCGATGAGCGCCGCGAAGGCGTCGACCAGGGGCTGGGCAGGCCCGCCCGTGCGGTCGGGGGAGACGGCGATGACGGTGGCGTCGGCGGCGTTGACCAGCTCGACGGCGGCGGGGGTGTTGGCGAGGTCGGCGACGACGTCGGCGGCCGCGCCCTCGGCGTGCGTTCCCGAGCGGGTGACCGAGGTGACGGTGTGGCCGCGGCGGGCGGCCTCGGCGACGACGGCCGATCCGGTGGCGCCGCTTCCTCCGATGACGGTGATCTTCATGGATGCTCCTGAAAGCGAGGGTGCGGGGGCGAGTCGCCCGTAGTAGCATCATCATGGTATGTTTCAGATATGAAGTACCTCAAGGTAACTAAGGGGGATGGTGTGTCGCAGCGTGCACGGGACCCGGCGGTCGCGGCCGGCCGGGGCGGAGAGGGCGCTAGGGCCGCCGAGGGCGCCAGGGCCGGCGGTGACGGCAGGAGCACCGGAAGCGGGAAGAACGCCGGTGACAGCAGGGTCGCCGGGAGCGGCGGTGGTACCGGGAGCGCCGGGAGCGCCAGGACCGAGCGCGGCCCCCTCGGCGCCCCTCTCAATGACTACGACATCCTGGCCCCGGCCTGCCCCTCGCGCACGGTGCTGCGGCACGTCGTCGACCGGTGGACGCCGCTCGTCGTCGCCGTCCTGGCCCGCGGCCCGCACCGCTTCGGCGAGCTGCGCGCCGCCGTCGGCGGCATCACCCCCAAGGTGCTCACCGAGACCCTGCGCTCCATGGAGCGAGACGGGCTCGTCACCCGCGACCAGGCGCCCGGCGTGCCGCCGCGCGTCGACTACGCGCTCACCCCGCTCGGCACCACCCTGGCCGAGCCCATGGGCGCCCTGCGGGCCTGGGCCGAGGGACACGCCGAGGAGGTCCTGGGCAACCGGGCCCGGTACGACGCCGTCGTGCGCGACGGCGCGCGGTGAGACGGCCGATCGCCGCGCGAGATCCGCCCCCGTGCCGGTGGTAGTCGCTACGCTCGTACCGGTAACGGTCCGGCAACGGGCGGGCGTCCCGAGCCGGCGAGGCGCACAACGAGGAGGTGGGCGATGGGAACCCAGGGCGTCGTCGCGGACGCGCTCCGGCTCACGCGCCTGGCGCGCGAGGACCCGGGCCTGGCTCTCCTGCGCACCGACCTGGGCCCCATGGCCGCCGCGATCCTCGCCGAGCACCTGGGCGGGCAGGTGCGCCGCAGGCCCGTGGCCGAGCTTCACGAGCTGGTCGATGAGGACCTGACCGCCCTGCGCGAGGCGGGCGTGGAGGCCTCGCGCATCGCCCGGGCCTACTGCGACCAGTGGCGCCGAGCCGGTGTCCTGGTGCGCTCGGCCGCCCCCGGCGCCCGGGAGGAGACCTACGAGTTGTCCGCCCCCGCCGAGGCCGCCATCCGCTTCCTGGTGCACTCCGAGCGCCCCCGCGCCGTCGTCACCCAGTCGCGCCTGGCCACCATCTCCGCGCAGGTGAGCCGCCTGGCCCGCGACTCCGACCCCACCGCCTCGGGGCGCCTGAGCGCCCTGCGCGCCGAGCGCGACGCCCTGGACGCCGAGATCGCGCGGGCCGAGGCCGGCGAGTTCACCCCGCTCGACGGGCCGGAGGCCGCCGAGCGCCTGGCCGAGATCGTCGCCCTGGCCGAGCAGATCCCCGGGGACTTCGCCCGCGTGCGCAACGAGATCACGGTCCTCAACCGCTCCCTGCGCGAGCGCATCGTCTCCCTGGACTCCTCGCGCGGAGAGGTTCTCGACGACGTCTTCCGCGGGGTCGACCGCATCGAGAGCTCGGAGGCCGGCCGCTCCTTCCTCGGCTTCCACGAGCTGCTCATGGACCCGGAGTCCTCCGCCCGCCTGGACGAGGACCTGGAGACGGTCCTCGACCGCGACTTCACCGCCCGCCTGCCGGACGCCGACCTGCGCTTCCTGCGCCGCTGGCGCTCCGCCCTCGCCCAGGAGTCGGCCTCGGTGCGCCGCACCATGACCGGCCTGTCCCGCTCACTCAACCGCTTCGTCAGGTCGCGCGCCTTCGAGGAGCACCGCAGGCTCGGCGCCGAGCTCGCCGAGGCCCAGCGCCTGGCCGCCCGCGTCGCCGCCCACACGCCCCCGCAGACCCAGCTGGGCGTCGACCTTGCACTCACCAGCGTCCCCATGGCCTCCATCGGCTCGTGGCGCATGCGCAACCCCGCCGACACGGCCGTCACCGAGGAGATCCGCAGCCACGAGGCCGCCCGCCTCGACCTGGAGGAGGTGCGCCGGGTCGTGCGCGCCAGCGAGATCGACCTGGCCGAGCTCGTCGACTCCGTCGAGGCGGTCCTGGCCGAGCGCGGCGCGGCCACTGTCGGGGAGGTCCTGGCCGACCGCCCCGCCACCCAGGGGCTGGCCAGCGTCGTGGGCCTGCTGCTCCTGGCCCGTCGTCGGGGCCAGGAGGTCGCCGGGGACGAGGCCGTGGCCTGGACGACCTCCAGCGGCAGGCGGCGCTCGGCCCGCATCCCCCGCTTCCTGTTCACCGACCGCACCGAGAAGTCAGGAGACGCATGAGTGCCCATGTCGCACCGGCCCAGGACGCATCGGGTCAGGACCCGCCGGCTCAGGCCGGATGCGCCAACCCCGGCGCGCTGTGGGACGGCGACCCGGGCTCGCTGCCCCGAGGCACCCGGCGCACCCTCGTGCGCCTCCTCCAGGGGCCCTACCTCACCGCCGAGCTCCACCCCGAGCTGTGGAACTCCCTGCTGGCCGACGAGGCCGCCATACGACGCCGTCTGGGCGACCTCTTCCTGGAGCTCGTCCTGGACCGGGAGGCGGGCCTGGCCTTCACCCGCAACGCCCACGACCCCACCGGCGAGTCCCCCTCGGTCATGCGCACCCTGCCGCTGACCCTGGTCGACACCGTCCTGCTGCTCCACCTGCGCACCCTGCTGCTGCGCACGACGACGCCGGGCGAGCGCGTCTTCGTGGACCGCGGCGAGATCGACGACCACCTGGCCGTCTACCGCCCGCACGTGTCCACCGACCACTCCGGGTTCATGCGCCGCGTGAGCTCCTCGATCGACAAGCTCAAGCGGGCCTCCCTCCTGCGCGAGACCGACGTGCCCGAGCGCTACGAGATCTCCCCGGTGCTGGCCCTGGTCTTCTCCGCCGACGAGGTCGCCGCCGTGGCCGCCGAGTACCGCCGGCTGCTGGGCGAGGACGGCGGCGGGGACGACGGAGCCGGGAATGCCTCGGACGGCGGCGGGGACGGCCGGGCCGACGGCGGCGGGGAGGGCGGCTCCCTCGACGACGGCGCCGGCCCCTCCGGCGGAGGGCCCCGGGCCAATGGCGGCGGCACCTCCGACGCCGGACGCCGGGCCGCCGGTCCCGGACGCCGGGCCGCCTCCCCGCAGGAGGCCGGCGGCCCGGGCGATGAGGGCGCACCGGGGGAGAGGAGCGAGCTATGAGCCTGGCAGCAGGCCCAGCCGGTGCGGCAGCAGGCCCGGCTTCCGCAGCAGGCCCGGCGACCGGCCCGACCGGCCCGGCAGCCGTTTCCCTGCCCGCACCGCAGACCGACTCCCAGCACCGCCTGGCCCGCATCCAGGTCTACAACTGGGGCACCTTCTCCGGCCACCACGACCTGACGGTTCCGCGCGGCGGGCTCCTGCTGACCGGCCCCTCGGGCTCGGGGAAGTCCTCTCTGCTGGACGCCCTGTCGGCCGTCCTCGTGCCGGCCAAGAACCTGCGCTTCAACGCGGCGGCCCAGGAGTCCTCCACAGGCGACCGCTCCCGCTCCGTGCTGAGTTACGTGCGCGGCGCCTACCGGCGCAGCGCCGACGAGATCACCGGCGAGGTCGTCACCGACTACCTGCGCCCGCGCGCCACCCGCAGCGGCATCGCCCTGACCTTCACGCGCCTGCGCCCCGAGGAGACCATCACCCTGGTCAAGCTCTACCACGCCAGGCAGGGCTCGGCCTCCGCCGACTCGGTGACCCAGACCCAGCTGCTCGTCGAGGGCGGCATTGACCTCACCGACCTCATGGAGTACCTGGCCAACGGCATCGACAAGCGCGCCCTGAGCCGCGACCTGAAGGGGCGCGCCACCCGCTTCGAGCGCTACGAGGCCTTCGCCGCCCGCTTCAGACGGCGCCTAGGCCTGTCCGGCGAGGTCGCCCAGCGCCTGCTCCACCGCACCCAGTCCGCCAAGAACCTCTCCAGCCTGGACACCCTCCTGCGCGACTTCATGCTCGACGAGCCGGACACCTTCGCCATGGCGGCCGCCGCCGTCGAGCAGTTCGCCGAGCTGCGCGAGGCCCACGCCTCCGTCGTCGAGGCCCGCAACCAGGAGGCGCTGCTCTCCCCGCTGCGCGCCCTCGAGGAGCGCATCGCCGAGGCGCGCCGCAGCCAGGAGCGCACCGAGCAGCTGCGCGCCGCCATCGACCCCTACCTGGAGCGGCTCAAGACGAGCCTCCACGAGCAGACCGCCGACACGGCCCGCCGCGCCCTGGACCGCCTCGCCGACGAGCTCGCCACCGCCCGCCGCTCCGAGGCCGACGCTCGCCGGGAGCGGGAGGCCGCCTGCCTCGCCCTGGCCGGCGGCGTCGGGGAGGACCTGCCGGCCCTGGACGCCCGCCTGGAGGCGGCCCGCCAGACCGTCGAGCACATCGCCCAGGCCCGGGGCTTCCTCGACGCCCAGCTGAGCATCCTGGGCGCCTCCACGCCGGGGGAGGGCGCCGCCTTCGCCGAGCTGCAGCGCACCGCGGCGAAGGAGATCGAGCGCGCCGAGCGCGCCGAGGGCGAGCAGGACGATGCCCGCAGCGCCCTGCGCGCCGAGCAGATCGCCCTGGTCGAGCAGCGCCGCGAGCTGCGCGAGCGCGCCGAGCAGGTCACCGCCTCGCGCTCGGCCATGAGCGCGGACCTGCTGCGCGCCCGGGACACCATCGCCCACGCCGTCGGGCAGGCGCCCGCCGCCCTGCCCTTCGCCGGGGAGGTCCTCGAGCTCGTCCCCGGCCAGGAGGAGTGGCGCGTCGCCGTCGAGACCGTCGTCGCCCCCTTCGCCCGCACCATGCTCGTCCCCGAGCACCTCTACCGGAAGGTCGCCGACGCCGTGGACGCCAGGAGGCTGCGCGCCCGCCTCGCCTACGAGCGCATGGCCCCCGCCCGGCGCGTCCGCCCCGTGGGCGCCGACGCCCTGGCCCGCCGCATCCGGCCCCGCCCCGGCTCCGAGCACGCCGGGTGGCTCGACGCCGAGATCATGCGCCGCTTCGACCACGCCTGCGTCCGGGACGCGCGCGACCTGGTCGGCCTGGACCGGGGGGTCACCCGCGCCGGGCAGGTCAAGTCCTCGCGCACCAGCCACCTCAAGGACGACCGCCGCGACCTGACCGACCCGCGCAACTGGACGGTCGGAGTCGACCCCGCCGAGCGCCTCGACCAGGTCGTCGCCGAGGGCCGGCGGGTCTCGGCCCGCCTGGACGCCATTGACGTCGAGCTCGCCGCGCTGGACCGGGCGCGGTCGGCCGCCCGGGAGCGCCGCGACGCGTGCCTGCGCATCCTGGAGGCCACCTGGGAGCAGGTCGACATCGACGGCGCCCGGGCCCGCGAGGCCGACCTGGTCGCCCAGCGCGCCCGCGCCGCGGAGGCGCTGCCGGGCCTGGCCGAGCTCGAGTCGCGCGCCGCGGCCGCGTCCCTGGCCGAGGACAGGGCCAGGGACGCGGTCCTCCGGCTCGCCGGGGAGGAGCAGGTCCAGCGCTCGCGGCTGGAGGACGCCGAGGCCGCTCTGGCCGGGATCGCCCGACGACGCCGGGAGCGGGAGGAGGAGCGGGTGCGCGCCGAGGCCGCCGGCGGGGCTGGTCGCTCCGGCGGGGCCCGCTTCGACGGCGGGGCCCGCGGGGCCGGCCGGCGCGATGAGGGCCGAGCCCGCTCCGGCGGTGCCCGTGCCGACGGTGCCGGCCCCCGCTGGTCCGACCTTCCCCAGGCGCAGCGGGAGGCCCTCTTCGCCGACCTGGAGCAGCGGTTCCGCTCGCGCCGCCGCCACGCGGGGCTGGCGGAGGTGGACACCACCGCCCGCGAGGTCGAGCAGCAGATCGCCTACGAGAACCAGCGCGCCTCCCAGGCCGAGAGCCGCGGCCTGGGCGAGGCCCGCGCCATTATGGTGCGCTTCTCCGAGCGCTGGCCCGTCCCGGGCAGCGAGGTGCGCCCGGAGGCGGCCTTCCTGGGCGACTACCTCGACCTGCTGGACCGCCTCCAGAGCGACGGCCTGCCCCGCTTCGAGCGCCGCTTCGCCGAGCTCCTCCACAACCAGTCCCGGCAGAACGTCGGCCAGCTCGCCAGCGAGGTGCGGCGCGCCGTCAGCCAGGTCAGGAGCCGCATCGGCCCGGTCAACGACGCCCTGCGCGCCACCGAGTACTCCCCGGGCCACCACCTGCACATCGAGGTGGCCGAGCGGCGGCTGCCCGTCGTCCACGACTTCCTGACGGACCTGGCCACCATCGCCGCCGGCAGCCTCGACCTGGCCGACGAGACCACCGAGGAGGCCGAGGCGCGCTTCGCCGTCCTCAACTCCGTCATGACGCGCCTGGGCTCGACCGACCCCCGCGACGAGACGTGGAGGCGCCAGTGCCTGGACACCCGCCTGCACGTGTCCTTCACCGCCGTGGAGCGCGACGCCTCGGGCATCGCCGTCGACTACTACGAGGGGGCCGCGGGCCTGTCGGGCGGGCAGCGCCAGAAGCTCGTCGTCTTCTGCCTGGCGGCCGCGCTGCGCTACCAGCTCACCGAGCCCGGGCAGGCGCTGCCCGGGTACGCGCTGGTGGTCCTCGACGAGGCCTTCGACAAGACCGACGCCGAGTTCACCCGGGCCGGCCTGGACGTCTTCCGCGGCTTCGGCTTCCAGCTCCTCCTGGCCACGCCCATGAAGATGCTCCAGACCCTGGAGGACCACGTCGGGGGCGCCGCCATGGTCACCAACTCCCCGGCCGGCGACGACTCCCGCCTGGCCGCCGTCCTGTTCGACGGGCCGAACGAGGCCGAGCTGCGGCCCGCGGGCCCGGTCACCCGCACCACGCCGGCGGTTCGGGCCCGGCAGGCGGCCGAGGAGGCGCCCGCCGGGAGCAGCGCCCGCAGCGCGCACCGGGCGTCCTGGGCCCCCGCCGCCCCCGGGGCGGGAGCCCCGCCGGACACCGGCGACCTCTTCGAGGCCCTCGCCGAGAAGACGTGAGGACCCCGCAGGACCTGCGCTCCCGGGCCGCGGCGGCCTACCGGCGGTCGGCGGCCGCCTGGGCAGTCGACCCGGAGGCGGCCGAAAGCGCGCGACTCGTGCTCGGGCTCGCCCCGCCCACCGAGCGCGAGGCCCTGGCCGGCGCCCAGGCCGTCGCCGACTGGGCGGCGGCCTGGCGGGTGCGGGAGGCCGGCCGCGACGTCGTCGTCGAGCGCCGCACGCGCAGCTGGGCCTCGCTGGGGGCGCAGCAGGTCCCCGTGCGGGCCGTGCTCACGGGCGCCGACGCCATCGCCTCGGCTGCCGGACGCGCGGACGACTGGGCGCGCGCCCGCGACCGCGCGGCCCGGCTGCTCGCCCTGGGGCGGGCGCACGGGGCGGGAGGCGGAGCGGAGCGGACGGCGCTCGCGGCGGCGGTGCGCTCGGTCATAGGGGCCGTGGCCTCCTACGAGAACGACGACGTCGAGCGCCTGCTGGCCGCCCTGGCCTGGCTCGCCGACAACGACGCCTCGGGCCTCTACCTCAGACAGATCCCCATCGCGGGCATGGACTCCAAGTGGCTGGAGCGCCACAGACGGGTCCTGCGCGTCCTCGTGCCGGTGCTGCGCGGGCTGGACACCCGGGCCGGGGCGAACGGTCCCGCGGGCGCGCCCGGCCCCGCTGCGCCCGGCGGCCTGGAGGAGGCGCTCGGGCTGCGGCCGCTGCCCGCCGTCTGCCGCATCCGCCTGCTCGACCGCGGTCTCGTCCCCGGGGCGCCGCGGGACATGAGCGCCCCGATCGAGCAGATCGACCGTCTCTGGGCGGCGCCGTCGGCCGGTGCCGCGCCACCGGTCCCGGCTGCACAGCGGGCGGCAGCACTGCCGCCGCACCCGCCGGGCGGGCCGGAGGCGGTCGTCGTCGTGGAGAACCTGGCGACCTTCCTCGCCCTCGAGGAGCGCCCGGGCGCCGTAGCGGTGTGGGGGCACGGCTACTCGGCCGCCGCCCTGGCGCGGATCGGCTGGCTGCGCGGGGCGCGCACCCTGGTCTACTGGGGGGACCTCGACGTCGATGGGCTGCGCATCCTGGCCGCGCTGCGCACCGCGGCGCCCCGCGCCCGCTCCCTGGCCATGGACGGGGAGACCCTGCGGCGGTGGCGGCACCTGGCCGTCCCCGACCCCGGCTCGGGCGCCAGGAGCCCCTCGGGCGCCGCCTCACTGCGCCCGCCGGACCGTCTGACCGCGCCCGAGCGGGAGGCCTGGGAGATGCTGGTGGACAGGGGGCTGCGCCTGGAGCAGGAGCGCCTCGCCTGGGACTGGGCCTGCGTACGGCTCGACGCCGCCCTGCGGGCGTAGCGTCGCTTACTACGCTCCCTTGTCCCTTACTACGCTCCTTTTCCTCGTACAGTAAGGAACAAGGGAGCGTAGTAAGCGTCCTGGGGGCGGCGGGATCGATGTTCGGGCCAACTCACGGCTCTGAAAACCTGCCAAACGATGATCACATCGGCCACTATAGGACCATGAGCGCCACCACACCCGCCCCTGCCGCACCTGAGTCCACCTGGTCCGACCGCAGTACCGCCGCCGCAATCCCCTGCGAGGTCCGCGACGCCGTCGACGCCGTCCTGTCCGGCTCCGACCTCGCCCGCTCCGAGCGCGAGGTCCTCACCACCCGGATCGAGCGCTGGTACCCCGACGTCGCCGACGGCCTCACCACGCTCTACGGCGAGCCCGTCGCCACGCGCACCGCCGCCAAGCTGCTCGCCGAGGCCGCCCGCGCCTATGTCGAGCGCATCCCGGAGCTGCGCCACCTCGACCTGGCCCGCACCCTCGACCCGACCTGGGTCCAGGACCCCTCCCGCATCGGCTACGCCGGGTACACCGAGCGCTTCGCCGGCGACCTGCGCGGCGTCATGAAGCGCATCCCCTACCTGCGCGAGCTGGGCGTGTCCTACCTCCACCTCATGCCCCTGCTCACCCCGCGCCCGGGAGACTCCGACGGCGGCTACGCCGTGGCCGACTACCGCTCCGTGCGGCCCGACCTGGGCGACATGGACGACCTCGCCGACCTGACCGCGGAGCTGCGCCGCGACGGCATCAGCCTGGTGATCGACCTCGTCCTCAACCACGTCGCTGCCGAGCACGAGTGGGCCGAGCGCGCCCGGGCGGGCGAGCAGCGCTACCGCGACTACTTCTTCGTCTACCCCGACCGCACCGAGCCCGACGAGTACGAGCAGACACTCCCGGAGATCTTCCCCGACTTCGCCCCCGGCAACTTCACCTGGAACGACGAGATGGGCGGCTGGGTCTGGACGACCTTCAACTCCTTCCAGTGGGACCTCAACTGGCGCAACCCCCACGTCATGGAGGAGTTCGTCTCCATCATTATGAACCTGGCCAACAGGGGCGTGGAGGTGCTGCGGCTGGACGCCATCGCCTTCACCATCAAGCGCAAGGGCACCGACTGCCAGGGGCAGCCCGAGGTCCACGCCATCACCGAGGTGCTGCGCGCCATCACCCGCATCGCCACCCCCGCCGTCGACCTCAAGGCCGAGGCGATCGTCGCCCCCACCGAGCTCCTCCAGTACCTCGGCCAGGGCAAGTACACGGGCAAGGTCTCCGACCTCGCCTACCACAACTCCCTCATGGTCCAGATCTGGTCCATGCTCGCCACCCGCAGCGTCACGCTCGCCGCGCACGCCCTGGACGCGCTGCCCGTCGAGCCGCCCACGGCCACCTGGATCACCTACATCCGCTGCCACGACGACATCGGCTGGGCCATTGGTGACGCCGACGCCGAGGCGGTCGGCCTCAACGGCTACTGGCACCGCGTCTTCCTGGCCGACTGGTACCGCGGCACCTACCCCATGAGCGACGCCCGCGGCCTGGTCTTCCAGTACAACCCGGTCACCAACGACCGCCGCATCGCCGGCACCGCCGCGAGCCTGATCGGCATCGAGGCCGCCGCCGAGGCGGTCGAGGGCATTGACGAGTCCACGCCCGCCTGGAAGGAGGAGGAGCTGCGCACCTGGCTGGAGGAGCGGTTCAACGCCCTGCGGCTGGCCAACGCCATTATCTACGGCTGGGGCGGGGTGCCGGTCATCTGGAGCGGCGACGAGCTCGGCCAGTTCAACGACCCGAACTGGGACACCGAGCCGGGCCACGAGTCCGACTCGCGGTGGTCGGGGCGCCCCGTCCTGGACGAGTCCCGCGTGGAGCACCGCCACGACCGCTCCACCGTCGAGGGGCGCGTCTTCACCGATCTGGCGCACCTGGGCGAGGTGCGGGCGAGCCTGCCGCAGCTGAGCGCCAACGTGCGCACGGTGGTCGCCCCCGTGGACGACGAGGGCGTGCTGGTCACCTACCGCGACCACCCACGCGGCTCCTTCGTCGGCGTGTACAACGTGACCCCCGACTGGCGCAGCGTGCCGGCCTGGCGGCTCGCCGAGTACGGGGTGCTGGGCGCCGTCGACATGCTCACCGGCACTGTCCCGGCCGACTCGACGACGCTCGAGGGCTCCGGCGACGGGCAGGTGCCCGTGCCCCCCTACGCCGCCTGGTGGCTGGTGCGCTCGACCGACTGAGCGCCGGGTGATCGGCCGGGGCCCATCCGAGTGGTGCGCTCGGATGGGCCCCGGCCTGCCCCCGCCCAACGGGATGCCCGCCCCTTCGCCGAGATCGGTTCACCTCCGCGTCGAGATCGGTCGAGTTCCGCGTCGAGATCGGTCCTGGTGCGGGCGGGGGCCAGGGCCGCCTGGGCTGCTGCTCCGCATCGAGGGTGCACGGGCCCCGCAGCCTCCGCACCGCGGGTGATGTGCCGCTGGCTGCACCGGACGGCGTCGGGCTGTGTCAGCGGCGTCCTCGGCGGGCCAGGCCGATGTAGCAGGCGATCATGCAGACCAGGCCGATGAGCGTGAGGAACCCGTAGTCGGTCAGCCACTGCCGCTTGGTGTGCTCCCACAGGTCGTCGGCGCGGTAGGGGATGATCTCGTTCATGGCGATGGTGGAGGAGGCCATGGCGTAGCCCCAGCGCGCGGGCATGAGCCAGGACAGCTGCTCGAACACGGCCCGCCCGGTGATCGGGACCACGCCGCCGGCCAGGACCAGCTGGCCCATGATCGAGACCACCAGCACCGGCATGACCTGCTCGGAGGAGGACACGAACGCCGAGACCGCCAGCCCCAGCAGGCCCGAGGCGAAGGCCACCGCCCAGCAGCACACCGCCAGCTCCAGGCCCGGGCTGCCCAGCAGCACCGCACCGGAGGGATGCTTGTTCAGCGCCAGGGCGATCCCCATCATCAGCACCGTCTGCACCGTGACGATCAGCCCCAGCACAATCATCTTCGCCACCAGGTAGGCGCCCGCGCGCAGCCCCACCGCCTTCTCCCGCAGGAACACGTCCCGCTCCCCCACCAGCTCACGAATCGTCACGGACATGCCCGAGAAGGCCGCACCCGTG
The DNA here is from genome assembly GCF_030253495.1 of Actinomyces israelii. Taxonomy (NCBI): domain Bacteria; kingdom Bacillati; phylum Actinomycetota; class Actinomycetes; order Actinomycetales; family Actinomycetaceae; genus Actinomyces; species Actinomyces israelii. Next base: position 3,842,481 of record NZ_CP124548.1, on the reverse strand, counting down.
ATGAGGATGACCAGTAGGGTGACGGCCGGGCTGGGGCCTTCCTGCTGCGCCTGAACGGCGTCGAGGACAACATGTTCGGGTTTGGCGAAGCCGTCGTTGCCGGATATGACTTTGGTGAGCAGGCCCATGATGACGGGCAGGACGAGCATGAAGGCGAGGTAGGAGGGGTCGGCGGCGATGATGCGCGCGTGGCGGCGCACCAGGGTGGAGACCTGCCGGGCGGCGGACTGCTGGGGGGCCTTGGGGCGGGAGGCCGACAGCGCGGTGGGGATGCGCCGCCCGTCCCCGCGCCGCGTGGAGGGCTCGACCGCCTCCAGGTGGGCGCGCAGCACGTCGGTGTGGTTGCGGATCAGCGCGTACACGTCGGCGAACCCCTCGATCTGCCCGGGGTCGGGGAACCCGCCCCGCGGCGCGCGCACCACCAGCTGCCCGGCGGCCCGCAGCTCGGCCAGGCGCTCGCGGAAGTAGGGGACCACCAGGCGCGGGGAGCCGAAGTACACCGGCCTGCCCCCCGCCGCCAGGATCAGCACCTTGTCCGCCCGGTCGATGTGGTTCTCGTTGTGGGTCACCACCATCACCGTGCGCCCCGTGTCGCCCGGACGCGTCCCGTGCGCCAGGGTCGCCAGCAGCTCCATCACGTCGCGGTCCAGCTGCGGGTCCAGCCCCGAGGTCGGCTCGTCCAGGAACAGCAGGCTCGGGCGGGTCAGCAGCTCGATCGCCGTGGAGACCCGCTTGCGCTGGCCCCCCGAGAGCCTCTTGACCCGCTTGCCCACGTGCTCGCTCAGGTCCAGGTCCTCCAGCACCTCGTCGATGCGCCCGCGCCGCTCCGCCCGGGACACGTCCTTGGCGAAGCGCAGCTCGGCGGCGTACTCCAGGGTCTGCCGCACCGTCAGCGCCGAGTGGATCACGTCGTTCTGCGGCACCACGCCGATCTTGTTGCGCATCACCGGATAGTGCTCGTAGACGTCCAGCCCGTCGAACAGCACCTGCCCCGCCTGCGCCTTCTGCTCACCGGTCAGCGCCTTGAGCAGCGTCGACTTGCCCGCCCCCGAGGGACCCACCACCGCCAGCAGCTCATTGCCCGGCAGCTTGAACGAGACCCCGTCCAGCAGACGCAGCCTGCCATCATTGACACTGAACGTCAGATCCTTACCCACCAGCTCACCGCTATTGACGGGTACGGGAATGCTGCACTTGCCATTGGGGTCGACCTGGACGAATGTCGATCCCATGCCGAACACCGTCGGCTCGGTCACAACATAGTGATCGACCCGCTGGCCGCTGACGAATGTCCCATTGGTCGACCCGAGATCCGTGACGACCGCGCCCTGCGGGGTCACGTCCACGCGCGCGTGCCGCCCCGACATCGTGGGATCGTTGACGATGAAGGAGTTGTCCGGACGCCGACCGATCGTCCCCGACCCACTGATCGTGACCTCGCCTGTTGCGGCAAGATCCCCGCTCGCGGCGCCGCCGGCGGAGGTGACGCCGGTGGGTTCGGGCGGCCCGGACGTGCTAGCGCCGCCGGACCCGAGCATGACAGTGCTGGCGGCGCTAGGTGCGCTGGCGGCGCTGGCGGGGAGGCCGCCGGTGGGCGGCCCGGGTGGGCTGGCACCGGTGGGCGGCCCGGGCGGGCCGACGGAAACGCCATTGGCGGGCGGGCCGGCGCTGGCAGGAACGGCGGCGGTGGGAGGGAAGCCGGCGGGTGGCCCGGGCGGGGCAGCGGAAGCGCCGCCGGTGGGCGGCCCGGGCGGGCCGGGAATACCGGTGGGGGCGACGCTGGTGGGCGGCCGGGGCGGGGCAGCGGGAACGGCACCGACGGGAGCGCCGCCTGGCCCGAGCGCGCCGCCGGTAGGGGTCAGGGAGATGAGCGGTCCGAACTGGTCGACCAGCTGGATGCGCGTCTCCCGTGTCAGGATCGCCGATGTCGCCCAGCGGCCGTCAATGAGCATGCTGCGGCCCGCTGCGCAGGTCGCGCGCCAGCCGACCGGCGTCGGCTCCACCATGAGATGCTCGCGCGACACCCTCGGGTGCGAGACGATGACGGCGCAGACGGGGGCGCGGCCGATCATGAACGCCGCGGTGAAGATCTGCGGCTCAGAGGACAGGTGTGCGAAGAACTGGCGCACGACGAGCGCGCCGGGGGACGCGTCGACATTTGCGGGACGATCTGGGGTGGGAGGAACCGCAAGCACGAGGCCACCATACCGGCTCGCACTGGTGCATCATGGCGTCATGACCATTCGCGACCTCGCGGGGGCCGAGCAGGTCGAGGCTGTGAGTGACCGACCGCTCGCCCTGCCCACGCCGTCAACGATCTCGGCTCTGTCCGCCGACAACGGCCTCGACACGACGCCCGTCCCCACCGGTCTGGACGCCGCCACCCCGGCGGCCCTGCTGGCAGGTGAGATCACGGCGCAGCGAGCGTCGCGCCCGCTGAGCGTCTTCGATCTCATGCGCATTGGCATCGGGCCCTCCTCCTCCCACACGGTCGGGCCCATGCGCGCCGGGCGCGCCTTCGCCGGCGAGCTGGCCGACGCCGTCGTCGGAGCGCGTGAGCCCGGGCGGAGGGCCGCGGCGGGGCGGCTGGCCCCGGAAGGACGCCCGGATGGGCCCGTCACCCATCTGGTCGTCGAGCTCTACGGGTCGCTCGGCGCGACCGGCCGCGGCCACGCCACCGACCGCGCCGTCGTCATGGGACTGGCCGGCTACGAGCCCGAGACCGTGCCGCCCGAGATCTGCCGGGGCCTGCACGAGGATGTGGCCGCGGCCGGCGAGCTCGTCGTCGATGGCGTCGGGGCCCTGCCCTTCAACCCGGCCACGGACATCCGCTTCCTGCCCGGCCGGGTCCTGCCGTACCACACGAACGCGCTGACCGTCACCGCCTACTGCGCCGCTGGCGAGGAGGTGCTGCGCCGCACCTACTACTCGGTGGGCGGCGGTTTCGTCATGGAGGACGCCGGAGCCCCCGGCGCGCCGTCGATCCGGGCCCTGGCGACCGCCGCCTCAGCCGAGATGCACGCCACCCCGGCGCCCTACCCGTTCTCCTCGGGCGCCGAGCTCCTGGAGGTCTGCGAGCGCGAGGGGCTGCGCGTCTCCGAGGCGGTCATGGCCAACGAGGTCTCGGCCCGGCCGCGGGCGGAGGTGCTCGCCTACCTTGACCGGCTGCGCGAGACCATGACCGCCTGCATCGAGGCCGGTCTGGCCGCCGACGGCACGCTGCCTGGGGGACTGGGGGTGCGGCGTCGGGCCAAGGCGCTGCACGAGCGGCTGCTCGCCCAGTCCACCGGGCCGGCCGCCGCCTTCACCATGGCCGACCCGCTGCGCGGCATGGACTGGGTGGACCTGTTCGCCCTGGCCGTCAACGAGGAGAACGCCGCCGGGCGGCGCGTGGTCACCGCCCCGACCAACGGGGCCGCGGGGATCGTCCCCGCCGTCCTGGCCTACTACGAGCGCTTCATCCCCGGGGCCGACGACGACGGGGCGCGCCGCTACCTGCTCGCCGCGACCGCCGTGGGCGCGCTCATCAAGACCAACGCCTCGATCGCCGGGGCGGAGGTGGGCTGCCAGGGCGAGGTGGGCTCGGCGTCGTCCATGGCTGCGGCCGGGCTGGCGGAGGCGCTCGGCGGGACGCCCGCGCAGGTGGAGAACGCCGCCGAGATCGCCATGGAGCACAACCTGGGGCTCACCTGCGACCCGGTGGGCGGGCTCGTGCAGATCCCCTGCATCGAGCGCAACGCGGTGGCGGCCGTCAAGGCCATCAATGCCGCCCGCATGGCGCTGTGGGGCGAGGGGCGGCACACCGTGTCCCTGGACACCGTTATCGAGACTATGCGCCAGACCGGCGAGGACATGCTCGCCAAGTACAAGGAGACCTCCCGCGGCGGCCTGGCCGTCAACGTCGTGGAGTGCTGAGGGGCGGGCGGCGCCGTCTCGGGAGCGTTCTCCGAGCGTGTCGGCGGCACCCGGCATAATTGGCGCATGGACGAAGCGCAGGCGCTCTCAACCAGCCAGAGCTACAGCATCGCGGGGCTGCGGGACCTCGTGAAGGCTGGGCGGTTGCGGGTGCCGCAGTTCCAGCGGTCGTTCCGGTGGGAGAGGCGAGATGTTCTCAATCTTGTTGACTCGGTGCTCCGCGGGTATCCCATTGGCAGTCTGCTCCTTTGGAAGCGTGAGGCCGGGGCCGAGCGTTTGCGGATCGGTGCCCTGGATATCGAGGCCGGGCAGATGCCGGACGCCCTGTGGGTCGTGGACGGGCAGCAGCGGGTGACAAGCCTCGTCAATGTTGTCGATCCTGTGGGGTCACACGACCCTCGGTTCGCTCTCGGCTATTCCCTGAGGGAGAGGAAGGTTGTGCCGCTCCGCGAGCCCGACCCTCCTCTTGTCGTCCCGCTGCCCGACCTGTTCGATCTCGGGCGGGCGCTGGCATGGTTGAGAGACAACCCGGACGGGACTGATTTCGCCCCTCACATCCAGGAGATCGCGGGGCGACTTGCGGGTGTTTCAGTCCCTGCCACGATTATGGAGGACGCTGACGAGCAGGTTCTCCGGGAGGTCTTCGACAGGATCAACAACCGTGGAAAAAAGCTCAATGCCGCGGAGATATTTGATGCCATCCACGGCGGGCCGGACGCGGGGCTGACGACGTCGGGGATCGCCGCGCACGTCGACGAGCAGACTCACTTCGGCGTGCTTGCGAACAAGGTCGTTGTGCAGGCGCTCCTGGTGCGCCGCCACACGGATATCACTCGAGATGTTCACGGAGAGTTCGCTCCCAGCCGTCGTCTTGTGAGCGACTTCCCGAGCGAGAGCGAAGAGGAGGCCTATGTGGCGACAGAGCGGGCGCTGGTCGCTGCCGTACGTTTCCTTCAGGAGCAGTGCGGTATCCCGCACATGACCTTCCTGCCGTTCCGGTTCCAGCTGCTTGTCCTGGCCAGGTTCTTCGCCTTGTTCCCGGAGCCTCATGACCGTAACCTTGAGCTGCTCCGACGCTGGTTCTGGCGTACAAGTGTCGGCGCTGACGAGCTCGGCATCAACGGGTCGCAGACCGATCTGCGTGATATGGCCGCGTGTCTGACCCCTGGCGAGGGGTCGGCGTCAGTCCAGCGGCTCCTTGGCGCGGCGACTCTGAAGAGCGCGCCGCAGGTTCCCGACCTCGGCGTGTTCCGGGCGACGCGTGCGGACAGCAAGGTTGTTCTCACCGCGATGTGGAACCGGGACCCGGTCGATCCTGATACGGGTGAGCCGATGACGGTGGAGATGTTGAACGCTCAGCTGGAGGGGGAGACGACCCCGCGCGCTGTGGTCGCCGATCTTGTTCCGCCCTCCTCCTTGTGCGAGGGCGCCGCCGTCGCCGCGAGTAAAGCCATTTCCGTTCTGGACCGGCGCCAGCTGCTCGCACTTCTGGACGATGGATCCGATCTCGACTCCCTGCTCCTGAATGAGGATATCCTGCAGCTTTTGCAGAGTAACGAGTACGACCAGGCGGTCCGGCTCAGGGCCGAGGTGCTGCACCGCTACCTTGAGGGCTTTATTATGGCTCGTACCGCGTACGGGCACGAGGACTCTCCCCCGCTCGACGACTGGGTATTCGACGGCGGCGCCGCGGAGGCGGTAGAAGGTGTGAGATCGTGATCGAGGCGGTCTACGCGGTCCTTCTTCATGGTGTGCACGTCGGTGATATTTATCGTCGAGATTCCTTTACGAAGTTCATCCTTGACAGCGACTACTGGGACCGTCCCGACCGTGCGGTCCTCGGCAGGTGGTTCGAGGACCACCCGAACAGGCGGCCGCACGCCACGAATCGTGTGCCCGCCTGGTTCTCTAACCTGCTTCCCGAGGGACGGTTGCGAGACCTTATTGCCCGAGAGCAGGGAGTGAGCTCCTACCGGGAGATCGACCTGCTCGTGCGGATCGGTCGTGATCTGCCGGGAGCGGTTGAGATTGTTCCGGACCCGCAGACTCATATCGATACGGGTCTCGACGGCTCGGTTGAGGACTCGGCTCGTACTCCGGAAGTGAGCAGTCGCGTGCGCTTTTCCCTGGCCGGAATGGGGATGAAGCTCTCCATGCGGCAGGACGGGGACCGGATCGTGCTCCCCGCGCACGGTGAGGGCGGAGACTGGATCGTCAAGGTTCCCGATGCCGCCTTTCCGAGGTTGCCCGCCAATGAGCTCGCCGTCATGGGGCTGGCGCGTGATGTCGGCATCGAGGTTCCCGAGACTCGGATGGTGCGGCGCGATCGGCTGGATGATCTCGGGGCGGGGACTTGGCCCTCGGATGAGGTCGAGGCGTACATGGTGCGGCGCTTCGACCGGTCGGTGGGCGGCCGGGTGCATATGGAGGACTTCGCTCAGGTCCTCGGGTGTTTCGGCTCCGGGGAGGGCAAGTACCAGTCCTCTGTGGAGACCGTTGCGGCGATCGCCTACCGCGGGCAGGACCGGGCCTCGCTGCGGGAGATGGTGCGGCGCACCGTCTTCAACCTGCTGGTCGGCAACGGCGACGCCCACCTCAAGAACTGGTCCCTCATCTACCCCGACCGCAAACGGGCCCGGCTCTCGCCCGCCTACGACCTCGTGTGCACAGCCGTCTACCTGCCCGCTCCAGGCGACCCCGAGCTCGGGCTGCCTTTCTTCGGAGCAGCTCGGCTCTCCGAGGTCTCGCGCGAGCACTTCGCGCGCCTGAAGGACCTGCTGCGCGTGGGGGACGGGGAGGTTCTCAACATCGTCGACGAGACTCTTGAGCGCTTCTGCGACGCCTGGGCCGATGGCGCGGGGGAGCGCATGCCGCCGCCTGTGGCCGAGTGGATAGGGGCGCACGTAGAGCAGACCCGGAGCCGGCTCCGGACTTCTGGGTGAATGATTCGGGGAGCGGCCGGGGCTGCAGCCACGCCCGCGGGGTGCCCGAGGCGCCGTGAGCTCGTTCCGGGGCGTGTCCCTAGTCGGGATCGGCGCCGGAGCGGCTTCAACGTGGTCGGGGAGGGATGAGTGCGGCGCCGTCGGGAGCCGGTCGGGAGCCTGTGAGCGGCGATGATTGGAAGCTGCACATTCACGCACGGGCCGTGCCGCCCAGAACCGCGGAATCATGCGGAAATGAGATCTCGGCGGCAATCGAGACGCTGCTCCCATGTGCGTAGACCCCCCTCGGCGCACATGGGAGCCCGTCAACTGATCTTGAGGGCAGTCAAGGATCCGCATAATTCCAACGAAAACCAGCATTCGTCCAGTGAAGGGCCCTCTCTCCCATGTGCAGTTCCCGCGTCTGCGCGGGCCCGTTCCCCTCACCCCCGACAAGTGGCGGCCCGACCTGTTCGAGCCCCTGGGTCGAGCCGAGCGCGAGGGGCTCGTCAACGGTCTGGCGGTCAATTGGCGCGAGAACTGGGTTCCCAATCGGGAGGACGTCGAGGACCGCCTCGCTCTCAGGGGCGGCGCCACCTCCCTGGACGAGCTCGCTCGACGCTACCGCACCGCACACGCGTTCTGCCGGTCGCGGCCATCTACGGCGCGAAACCGAGGCTGACGCCCGTCTTCATTTCTGAACGGCCCGGATGATGCGGTGCTTTTTCCCGTGGCGCCCGGACGCCGCGGCTCCGCGCTTCGGCGGGGCGGATCCAGGCTGACCGGGCTGCGGCCCGGACGACGGAGCAGCGGCTCGACGCCCGGGATAGCGATCGCGTCGCGGCCGGGCGCGAAGGCGGCCCGGTCGAAGGAGTGCCGGGCGAGAGCGCCGCTGGAGGCGGGGACACGCGCGCCATGCGGGAGCACGACACCCAGTGCTACCGGGATCGTGCTGATCCCATGACCGAAACGACTCGTCTTAATGATACCTGATGACGATTCGTTCCAGTCCGCTTGCCTGCGCAGGTGTTGGTCTGTGCGCGGTTCGGCAGTGTGTTGTTGTTGGGCGGCCTGCGTGAGGAGAGGAGCGTCCTGCCGGGCCTGGACGAGCGGTGGCGGTTGTGCTCGCGGTGTCCGACAGCGGGGGCGGGCCGGCACGGTCCAGCCGGCTTCCCGCCTGGCGTCGGACTGCCTGCGAACAGCGGACGGGCCCGGCAGTCCACTTCCGGACGTCAACGTCGTGTTGACATCCGGAAACCCGTAAGACTAAAGTCTGCTCATGGAAGTTGCGGCTTCTGCTCTGAAGCACGGCGTGGAGGTTCGCGATATCGTTCATGCCTGGGAGAATGCGCTCAGGCTGGTCGAGTACGAGTATGACGGCGAGGAGCGGTTGCTGGTGATCGGACCGGCACGAGATTCCACGTTCTTAGAACTTGTTGCCGTTCCCGCCGGCGTGCCGATATACATTATCCACGCCGACCTCCTGCGCCCGAGGTTCTACGAGTATCTGAGGTGAGAAATATGAGCATAAGAACACGCGCCGATGATAGTGCCGGACTGAGTTCGCTCGACCCTGCTCGCGCTCCCGCTCGCGATGCCGCAGGGTTCCGCAGGATTATCGCGGCCCGGAAGAGGCTGGCCGAGGCGGAGCGGGAGCTCCACGACGCCGTCGCGGCGGCAAAAGACGCTGGTGACTCCTGGACGGTGATAGGTGCCGCCCTGGGCGTGTCCCGCCAAGCCGCACAGCGCCGCTTCGGCCGTGGCTGAGGTAGCCGCACCCGGACCGGGCGGCGGCGCCACGACGGTGCGCGGGCGCACGACGGGGCGGCCTGGCAGGATGCGCCCGTGACCGCAGACCAGCAGCCCAGCGCGCCGGCAGCACCGGCAGTACCGGCAGCACCGGCAGCGCAGATCGTGCCCTCCGCCCCCGCGTCGCCGTCGGCCGGGGCGTCCTCCTCGGCCGCCCAGCCCGCCGGCGGGCCCTTCGCCCGCCCTGCCCCCGCGCCGTCGTCGGCCGAGCCGGCTACTCAGGCCGCCTCCGCTCCTGCCCGGCAGTGGTGGAGGGACGCCGTCGTCTACCAGATCTACCCGCGCTCCTTCGCGGACTCCGACGGCAACGGCGTCGGCGACCTCGCCGGCGTCACGAGCCGCGTCCCCTACCTCGCGGCCCTGGGCGTGGACGCCGTCTGGCTCTCGCCCTTCTACCCCTCCGCCCTGGCCGACGGCGGCTACGACGTCGACGACTACCGCGACGTCGCCCCCGAGATCGGCACGCTCGCCGACTTCGACCACATGGTCACCGCCCTGCACGCCGCCGGCATCCGCGTCATGGTGGACATCGTCCCCAACCACTCCTCCAACCGCCACGCATGGTTCCGCGCCGCCCTGGCCGGCGGCCCCGACGCCCCCGAGCGCGCCCTCTACCACATCCGCCCCGGCGCCGGTCCCCACGGCGCCGAGCCGCCCAACGACTGGCGCTCCATGTTCGGCGGCTCCGCCTGGGAGCGCATCGACGACATCGGCCCCGACGGCCCCCTGACCGGCCCCGGCACGCCCCGCCCCTACCAGTGGTACCTCCACATCTTCGCCCCCGAGCAGCCCGACCTCAACTGGGACAGCCCCGCCGTGCGCGAGGACTTCCTGGCCACCCTGCGCTTCTGGTGCGACCGCGGCGTGGACGGCTTCCGCATCGACATGGCCCCCGGCATGGCCAAGGACATGTCCGAGCCCTACCGCCCCATGGCAGAGATCCCCTGGTGGCCGCTGCCCGACGACGGCTCCCACCCCCTGTTCGACCGCGACGAGGTCCACGACATCCACCGCCGGTGGCGCGCCCTGCTCGACTCCTACGACCCGCCGCGCTTCGCCGTGGCCGAGGCCGGCGTCACCGCCTCCCGGCGTCCCGCCTACGCCGCGAGCCTCGGCCAGGCCTTCAACTTCCAGATGCAGGACGCCGACTGGAACGCGCGCTCCGTCGGCTGGGCCATCGACGCGGGCCTGGCCGACGAGGCCGTCTGCGGCTCGACCACATGGGTCCTCGGCTGCCACGACACCCCGCGGGTGGCCACCCGCTACGGCTTCGACCTCGCCGACGACGTCGCCCCCGGCGGGCCCGACCCCGACTACCCCGCCGGCGCCGCCCAGCGGATGGCCCGCCGGTGGATCAGCGCCGACGGTATTGAGGGCGCGGCCCCCGCCTGCGACCCCGCCCGCGGCGAGCGGCGGGCGCGCGCCGCCGCCATGATCGTCATGGCCCTGCCCGGGGCCGTGTACCTCTACCAGGGCGACGAGCTCGGCCTGCCCGAGGTCCCCGACATCCCCGAGGACCGCCTCCAGGACCCGATCGCCCACCGCATGCGCGGCCAGGAGAAGGGGCGCGACGGCTGCCGCGTGCCGCTGCCGTGGACGGCGTCCGGCGGCTCCTTCGGATTCGGTCCCGACGGCGGCGCCCGGCCGCACCTGCCCCAGCCGGCGGGCTGGGGTGAGCGCGCCGTCGAGGTCGAGGAAGCCGACCCGGGCTCGATGCTGCACCTGTACCGTGCGGGCCTGCGGCTGCGCCGCGAGGCCTGGAGTCCGGCGGGTGCAGCGCCGCTGGAGTGGGTGCGCCGCGACGAGCACGTGCTGGCTTTCTCCCGCGGCGGCGTGCAGTGCTGGACGGCCTTCGGCGCCGACGTCGGGCTGCCGGCCGGCGAGGTGCTGCTGGCCTCCGCCCCGCTCGCCGTGGTCGGGCCCGACGACGGCGGCGGCGGGCCGGGCCGCCGGCCCGCGCGGGTCCTGCCCGCCGACGCGACCGCCTGGATCCGCGTCCCCGGCTGAGACGCGCCCGGCCGTCCGGACTCTCGGCCTCTTTCTTCCGCGAGATCGGTTCAGTTCCGCGCCGAGATCGGTCCGAGGACCGATCTCGGCGCGGAACTGAACCGATCTCGACGAAAAAGGGGGGTCAGCCTTTGGGGCCGGGGCCTCCCTGACCCGGAGCCTGTCCGCCCTCGGGACCACCCTGGTCGCCCGGTCCGCCGGGGCCTCCCGGGCCGCCGCCCATGCCCGCGCTCAGGGCCGAGGCGGTCGCGGTCGTCGAGCCGCCCGACGTCGTCGACACTGTGTACTCGACGCCCTCGCTCAGCCCCAGCACCGTCACCGCGTCGGCGGAGACCCTGCTGGTCAGCGTCCAGCTCGTGCCGTCCGCGCTCGTGACGGTGATCGTGTCGCCCTCGGCCACCGCCAGCGAGGCGGACACGCCCACCAGCGTCGTCTCCCCGTTGGCGTCCACCGACCCGTCCATCGCCCCCGCCGCGCCGCCCACGACGACCTCGCCGCCGGTGACGTGGGCCGAGCCGTTGGAGTCGATGCCGTCCGAGCTCGCGTAGTCGATCTGCACCTGGCCGCCCGAGATCGTGAGCGCCGAGCCGTCGTCGGACTCGGAGTCGGCGCTCTCATAGCCCTCGATGGTGGAGTCGCCGTTGGAGGCGTTGACGCCGTCGTCGCCCGAGGCGATGTCGAGGCTTCCGCCGTTCACATTGACGAACGCGCCCTGCAGGCCCTCGTCGGCGGCGTCGATGGTGACGCTTCCCGAGTCCTGGGCGTAGGCCACCCCGGCGTTGATGCCCTTGGGGGAGGGTGTGGAGTCCTCCTCGGCGGAGCCGGCAGACTGGTCCTGGCCGGGCGCCCCCCGCTCCGGCCCTCCCTGCCCCGGCCCCTGGTCCGAGACGGTGGCACTGGCCTGACCGCCGCCCGCGGTGATCGACAGCGTCGTGCCGTCCACCGTGACGTCGGTGGTCGCGGATACGCCGTCGTCCCCGGAGACGACGGTCACCGCGGCGGCCCCGAGCGCGACGAATCCCTTGGTCTCGTCGTCGTCCTCGGAGGACTTCAGGCCGTCGTCGCCCGCGGTCACCGTCAGCCTCCCCGAGCTGACGAGCAGGTAGTCCTTGCCGCGCACGCCGTCGTCGACGGCGTTGACCGTGATCGTCGGGCCGCCCGTGATGACGAGCCCGTTCTTCGATGAGATGCCGTCCTTGTACGAGCCGGTCACGTCCAGGGAGCCTGTGCCCGTGATGGTGAGCGTGTCCGAGGAGTACAGGGCGGCGGTGGCGGCGTCCTCGCCGGTGTCGGCGTAGGCGGGGCCGTCGGCCAGCGTGTTCGTCGTGCCCTCCGCCAGGACCATGACGGCGCTGCCGGCGTCCTGGATGTCGATCGCGGGTCCGTCGGCGTTGGTGATCGAGGCGCCCGCCAGGACGAGGCGGACGTCGGCGTCGTCGGCATCGACGACGATCTGGCCGTCGTCGAGGGTGCCGCTCACGACGTAGGTGCCGGAGCCGGTGATGGTGGCGGTCGCGCCGTCTGCGCCGTCGGTGGTGACATTGCCGGTGCCGGTCCCCGAGACCTTAACCGAGCTGCCCGAGGCCGTGATCGTCGTGGCGGCGGAGGAGTCGTAGGCGCCGGCGCTGTCGGCGCTCGTGGCGGCTGCGGCGGCCTCGGAGGTGTCGGCGTTCGCAGCCAGGATGTCGGCCGCGGACGCCCCGATGGAGGCCTGCCTGACGGCGCTGCTGATGGTCGTGCCGGAGCCCGACGACCCGCCGCTGGTCGCCGTCGTCGTCCCGCAGGACGCGACGAGCGCCGCCGAGGCCAGGACGGCGATCGCGCCGCCGGCGCGGCGCGCCCCGGGGCTGCGCGGGGCCGCGGCCGCCATCGATGCCGACTGGCGTGCGGCGAGGCGGCCGGTGAGGTGCTTCAGGGGGTTCAGCATGGGTGTCTCCTGGTGCCGGTGGTCCGGCGGCTGGTGCCCGGCTGCCGCCGGGCGGGGTCGGTTGTGGTCGTGGGTGCGCGGGCCCGGAGCCGGGCGGGCCCCGCGCCGGGCGGGCACGGCGGGCCCCGCGCCCGGCCGCGCGGCGCCGGCTCAGGCGGCGCCGGCCAGCTCGCGGGTGAGGAGCCGGTGCCACTTGTTGGCAGGCAGCCCCGGATGGAGCGCCGCCATGCCGGTGGCGTACTTCGAGATCCGTGCCGGCCGGTGGCCCCTGGCCCACAGCCAGCGGTCCGCGGGGCAGTGCCGGGCCGGGGTCTTCGTCTCGACGACGGCGAACGGCCCGGCCTCGCGCGGCGCACCCGGGCGGGGCGCGAGCGCGGCCCACGCCAGGTCGGTGTCGATGGTGGCGCGAGCGCCGTCGTCGGGCAGGTGCAGCGTGGTGCGGCGGTAGGTCGTCGCCATGACCGGCACCAGGCGGTCCGCGATGCGGCGCGCCTCCCGCGCGGACCCGGCCAGCGGCGCCAGGCACTCGACGACGAAGGCGGCCCCCTCGTCCGTCAGGCGGTCGGCGTCGGCGGTCCGGTAGGCCAGGCGCTGCTTGATGGTGGCCTCCCGCGGGCCTCGGGTCTTGACCTCCAGGAAGGTCAGGTCGGAGTCGAGGTAGGAGCGGGTGCGGATCTTGAAACGACGACGGCGCTTGCGGGCGGCCTGGAGGTAGGAGGCGAGCCCGGGGGTGTCGAAGTAGGTCGAGGCGTAGGAGAAGCAGCGGCAGCCGTCGATGTCGAGGACGAGGGCCCGGTCCGCCAGGGCATCGATGACGTCCTGCGCGGCGTCGGCGGTGATGAGGTACTTGCGGTCGATGCGGGCGAGCAGGCCGGCGGCGGCATTGAGCTCCTCCAGGGTCGTGGGGGTGAGGCGCCCCGTGCTGAGGGGGTCGGTTGGTGCGGTGACGGCCATGGCGGGCTCCTTGTCCGAGTCTTGTCCGGGTCCGGCTCGTCGTCAGCGGGCCGTCGCGTCGGCCGTGACACGGGTGGCCGCCGTGCTCTGCGGTCGGCCCTGCGGGTGGTAGGCCGGCGGCACCTGCTCGGCCGGGTTCCAGGCGTCCGCGGGGGAGGCCGCCGTCGGCACGGTGGCGGGAGCGGGCTCCGGGCGCTCCAGGTCCGCGAGAGTGGGCGTCAGGCCCGCGAGGGAGTGTGCTCGGCCGGCGAGGGCGGGCGCGTTCCCCCGAGGCGCGTCGTCCTGATCCCCGGGAGGGCGGACCCGGTAGCGGACGTCGACGAGGGTGGTGTCGTTGACAAGGTCGAGTCGCTGGACGTCGATGGAGTGGATCCGGGCGTTGAGCAGGTGGGCGAGGTGGTCGGTCAGGGCGGGCTCGTCGGCGATGGCGCGGTCGACCATGACCACCTGGTGGCGGCTGCGGCTCAGCAGGGCGGGGTGGTCGCCGATCCACAGGGAGGCGACGACGAGCGCCATGAGCACCGCCGTCGTCACCAGGGAGGCGCCGATGCCGCCGAGCAGGCCCAGGGCGAGCGCCGCGAAGAAGTAGGCGACCTCGTGCTGGGCGAGCTCGGTGGAGCGCAGGCGGATGATCGACAGGACGCCGAAGAGCCCCAGGCCCAGGCCGGCCCCCACGTCGGAGGTCGCCAGGAGGAGCGTCACCGCCAGCACGCCCACGTTGACGCCGATGTAGGCGGCCATGAGGTCCTTGCGGCTGTGCCGGCGGGCGTAGAGGGCGCCGACGAGGGCGCTCAGGGCGACCAGGTCGGCGCAGATGGCGGCGAGCGAGGCGACGGTCATGGCGAGGCTCCTAAAGGTCCTTGAGTCCGGGTGCGGAGTCCGGTCGCGGAGCAAGTCCCCGACCGGGCCGACCACGAGTCAACCCATCGAACTCATGAGAAGCCTGTGAGGCGTGCAGGAGATCTGTATGTTCTTCGACGACGGTCCTCGGCCTCCGGGTGCGGCCGCCACTGAACGGGGACCGGAGTGCGCCGGTGGCGCGCCGGTCCCCGGGCTCCGCGGGCAGCCGCCCGGGCTCCCACGCACGTCACCTCTCGGCGGCGGGGCTGCTCCGGAGGGCGTCTCAGCCGGCGTCCTCCGGGCGCAGGAGCCCCAGCGCGTCGAGCCGCCGGGCGATCGCGTCGAGGCGCTTCTCGGAGTCGGCCTCGATCGTGTGGGTGTGCCAGCCATTGGTCAGCTCGGCGAGGGAGGAGGAGGTGGTCAGGCGGGCGAGGAAGGCCTTGAGGTCGCGGCGGTTCCGGATGAGCAGGTCGGCGGTGATCTGGCCGTAGAGGCGGTGCTCGATGGAGATGTCGATGATGGTGCCACCGGCGTCGAGGATCGCGGAGAGCTCGGCGGGGATCTGCTCGCGGGTGTGCTGCACCATCAGCGAGCGCCGGGGCCGGGTCGCGGGGCGCGCCAGGAGGTATCCGCGGTTGGTGGCGTGGATCGAGTGGCCCGAGGCGCGCAGCAGGGCGACGTCGCCGACAATGATCTGGCGGGACACGCCGAGGTCCTCCCCCAGTCTGGCCGCGGGCAGCGGCGTGGTGGTGCCCTCCAGTCTCCTGAGGATCGCGTTGCGGCGGTCGGCGGCGTCCATACTCGGCTCTCCGGTCATAGTGCGTTCGTGCGTGGCTCGACCCACCGTAACGCGTCGCCCGGGTGCCGGGGGAGGCGCGCCCTGCGCGGTCCGGTCACGACGGCGGTCTTTCCTCGCGCGAGGCGGTAGACGCATGGTGCGGGCGGTCGTGGTGCCATGCGTCCCGGGACGGGCCGGGCCGGTGGCCGCGCCGGGAGGGACCCAGCCGGGCCGGTGGCCGCGCCTCAGCGGCCCTGACGCGCCGGAGCCTCGCGCTGGTACCTGTCGAGGTCCCGGGCGATTGTGCGGTGCCACCTGTTGGTGGGCAGCCTCTCGTGGAGCACCGCCATGCCGGTGGCGTACTTCGACAGTCGGGTCGGCCGGTGGCCCTGGGCCCACAGCAGCCTGTCGGTGGGGGCGGCCGTGGAGGGGTTCTTCGTCTCCATGACCGTCAGCCCGTTGATGGCCAGCCGGTGATCCGTCCGGGCGCCGTCGGGCCCGAGCGCGCCCCAGGTCAGGGCGGCGTCGATGGTGGCGCGGGCGCTGTCATCGGGCAGGTGCAGCGTGGTGCGCTCATAGGTGGTGTCCATGACCGGCACCAGGGCGTCTGCGACCTGGCGGGCCTCGTCGGGCGGGCAGGTGTCGGACTCCACCAGGCGCTCGACGACGAAGTCCCGGGCCTCGTCGGTGAGGCGGTCGGCGTCGTCGGGACTGTAGGTCAGACGGTCCTTGACCGTGGCCTCGCGCAAGCCGCTGGTCTTGACCTCCAGGAAGCACAGGCCGGAGTCCAGGTAGGTGCGGGTGCGGACCTTGTAGCGGCGGCGACGCTTGTGGGCCGCCAGGAAGAAGGCGTCCAGCGAGGGGGTGTCGAAGTACGTCGAGGCGTACTGGAAGCTGCGGATCCCGTCGATCTGCAGGACCTGGGCCTTGGGCGCGAGGAGATCGATGACGTTCTGGGCATCGGTGGGCGGGACCAGGTACTTGCGGTCCATGCGGGTCAGCAGGCTCGCCTCGGCGTTGAGCTCGTCGAGGGTGATGGTGCTGAGGTGCTCGGTGCGTGGCATATTGCCTCCTTCCGGTGCGATGGACGATGAGGCCGGTGCCGGGTCAGTAGGATCTAGTAGGACCTGGGATAGGACGGCGGCGACGTCCGCGAGGTCCGCGTCCGCGATGCGGGCGGGCTCTGCTGCGCCGCGGGCGGGCCCTGCTGGTCGGGCTGCTCCGGCTGTCTCCACTGGGTCCGCCGCTCCGAGCGCCTGGGCGGCGACGCTGCCGCAAGCTCCTGGGTCCGCGTGGCCGGGCCCTCGCGGGAGAAGGATGCGCGGCTCTCCCGGGGCGCCGTCGTCAGGCCGTCGCGGGAGTGGGCGGTCCGACCCCCCGACGACGCCGTCGTGGCCAGACCCTCGTGGGAGAGGGGCGCCAGGCCCTCCGGCCTCGCGGCCAGGCCCTCCGGGGGCGGCGCCGTCGTCAGGCCCTCCGGCGACGACGAGGCCCGCACCTGGTCGTGCTGCTGCACCTCGGCCTGAGGCAGGGGGCGGTACAGCTGGTAGCGGACGTCGACGACGGTGGTGTCGTTGACCAGGTCGAGGCGCTGGACGTCGAGATTGAGCACCTTGGCGTTGAGGAGCTCTCCGAGCCGGCCGGCGAGCTCGTCCTCGTCGCTGATGGCGCGGTCGAGCGTGACCACCTGGTTGCGGTTGCGGCGCATAAGCCTGGGGTTGTCGCCCACGAACAGAGCGGCGAGAACCAGTGCCATGAGAATGGAGGTCAGTCCAAGGCTGGTCGCCATGCCTCCGATCAGACCGAGGGCCAGGGCCGCGAAGAAGTAGGCGACCTCGCCCTGGGCCAGGGCGGTGGAGCGCAGACGGATGATCGACAGGACGCCGAAGAGCCCCAGCCCCAGCCCTGCGCCCAGGCCCTGCGCGTTGGACAGCAGGAGGGTGACCGCCAGGACGCCCACGTTGACGCCGATATAGGCGGCCACGAGGTCTCGGCGCCCGTGGCGGGGTATGTAGAGGGCTCCTACCAGGACGGCCAGAGCCACCATGTCGATGCAGATGGAGGCGAATGCAGCGAGGGTCATTGCCGGATTCCTTCCTTCTTGGTGGTTCGTCAGGGCAAGACAGGCCGGTGAGCACACTGCCCCGACCGGAGGCTTCCAGTCGAACGCCTAGATCTGTGAATAGCCTGTGAGTAGCCGGTAAAAGTTTATGAGTTTCTGAAAATGGGGCGGCCTCCTTCCGGCCCGGGGCGGGCCCGGGGTCGGCCTGGAGCGGCGGAATCGCAGTGCGGCGGCGGGCCTCCGCAGGGCGGGAGGGGCCCGGCGACGGCGTGCCGGAAGACGCGACACGCCCGACGCAACCCGCTTGCGGAGACGGGCTCCGCGGAGTTGTCCCCAGGGTGGGGACGGAGCCGGCCGGAGCGGTCGTGGAGACCTGTGGGTAAGGGGCGGAATTCGTGTCGCACCCCTGGGGGAGCATGGTTCCGCAGATCGGGGGCCGTCCGTCGGGTCGCGGCGCCAGGGGCTGCGAGCGGTGCGCGCCCCCGGCGTCCACAGGCCGGCGGCGGCTCTCCACAGGAAAGGAGCGGTTGTGCACAGCACCACCCGCGACACATCATGTAGTGGTGCTGGCGCGTTTCCACCACTAGGGGTAGTGTCTTGCCCAGCGAGGCGGGCATGCCCGCCCGAGAACTACACGAGCGTTGTTACGGCGGTGGAACCTCCCGGTGAGGGTACCGCAGGCGACGCCCGAGTGCTGTCCAACGACCCCTCCTCACCAGAGCCAGGAAGTGACCGATATGGCGATCACCGTCTACTCCAAGCCCAACTGCGTGCAGTGCGGCGCTACCTACCGCGCTCTGGACAAGGCGGGTCTGGTCTACCGGACGGTGGACGTCGCGCTCGATGTCGAGGCCCTGGAGCAGGTCAGGGCCCTCGGCTACGCCCAGGCCCCTGTGGTCGTGGCCGGAGAGGACCACTGGTCCGGTTTCCGTCCGGACAAGATCAAGGCCCTGGCCGTCGCCGTCGAGGCCCTCGCGGTCTGAGGGGCGTGCCCGCCTCGAGTCCCGGGGGCGGCCCGCTCCTGGTGTACTTCTCCTCCGCCTCGGAGAACACTCACCGCTTCGTGGGCAGGCTCGGTTATCGCAGTGCGCGTATTCCGCTGCGCCGTCGGGATGAGCCGCTCACGGTCGGTGAGGAGTACGTCCTGTTCGTGCCGACCTACGGCGGGGGGTCCGTCAGGGGGGCCGTGCCCAAGCAGGTCATCGCGTTCCTCAACGACCCGCGCAACCGTTCCCTGTGCCGGGGCGTGATCGCCTCGGGGAACACCAACTTCGGTGAGGCGTACTGCCTCGCCGGCGACATTATCGCGAGCAAGCTCGGGGTGCCGTTCCTGTACCGCTACGAGCTTCTGGGGACGCCCACCGACGTCGCACGCGTCAGACAAGGATTGGAAGACTTTTGGCAGACACGCTGACGGACACCGGGCTGGAGCCCGCCCCCTCCCCGGAGTTCGACTACCACGCTCTCATGGTCGAGGAGGGCTACTACGAGGGGGGCGTCCTGGAGCGCTACTCCCCGGAGTTCGTCAAGGCCGCCTTCAAGGCCGCCTACGCGCACAGGTTCCGCTTCGGGACCTTCCTGGGCGCCTTCAAATATGGCTGGACTTAAACAAGATCGGTGTGTGGTGGCGTGACTGGGAGGTGCTCGAAGTCGTAGTCGAAGGTGCGGTTGGTGATGTAGGCGGTGAAGGCCGCGAAGGTGTTCTCCGGGGCGAGCGCGGGGGGTTGGCGATGTTGGCTTTGGCGGCATCCCGTATGTGTTCTGTGAGACCCAGGGTCGGGGCGTAGGGGGGGGGCATGTAGATGGGTGTGATGCGCTCCAAAGCCTGACCGGGGGCATAAAGATCGTTCAAGGCCTTGGCGTGGTGGAACCTGGCGTTGTCCAGGACCGCCGCGATCTTCTTTCCCTCATCGGTCTCGCGCGCCAGGCGACCCATCGTGAGGGCGGGTCCGCTCGGCGTTCTGGTTTCCCTCGATGGGGTGGATCCTCATTTTCTTGGTCGTCAGGCTCAGCGCCCCGAAGAACGACCGACTCACTTTCTTGCGGTCCACGTACAGCTTTGTTCTCTTCCCCTTGGGAAGCCACATGCGCCTCGTCTCGGCCTCGTGCTCCACGCGGACCTCGTCGTCGGTACAGGGCTCCCAGCCGTCCTGGAGCAGACCGGCGACCTGGTCCCGGATCTCGGCCATCCGCCTGGTGATGGCCTTCTCGTCGCGGCGCCCCACGAACGGGTCGGGGAGCAGAGGCTCATGCCCGACAAGCGCATGAGCAGCCAGTATGAGGACTCCGACCTGTACTCGACGCCGAATCTGATCAGACGCGACATCCTCAAGGAGCCGGAACGTCCCAGAGCTCGGCCCAGGCGCCCGCCTCCGAGGGCGGCTTGTTAAAAATCTCCTCCCGCTCCTCCTTCTGCGCCCTCCTGAGCTTTGCCGCGTTCCTGCCCACGGCGTGACCGGTTACCACGGAGCCCAGTCTGCGCCTCCGCCACTGTGACAGCCACTTGCGCACTGTCTTCTCGGCCCGCTCGACCATCTCTGCGATAATATCCAGGCCGACGCCGCGGGCAGCGTACGCAATCGCCTCCGTTTTCATTCTCACCAGCTTGTAGGTGTCCGAATGCTTCTTCCGCCTGATGAGGACGCCTCGCTCCTCGTTCGTCATGTCGATCTGCACGAGGCGATCCTCATGCGCGATCCCCGTAAATACCAGCCAGCAATCTCGCAGCAGCCGCCCCAGAATGTCGTTTTGTTTAATTCCGGCCATGGGACCCAGACAAATTACCGACCCTGGCAGGGGTGGGATACCGGAGAGCGGGGTGGCTGGAGGTGGCTGAGGTTCGGCTGGGGGAGGGCTGAGAGTGGTTGAGGCGGTTGGCGCGGCGTGGCCGGGTGGGGGCGGCTGCGGCGGCCCTCAGCCGGCGGCCAGGGCCATGTCCCCCGGTTTGATCCAGCCGCGGGCCCGCATGAGCTCGCTGATCCCCAGGGTCAGCAGCGCGGGGATGAGGATCTGGAAGACGACTATGAGGGCGATGAGCCGCCCGGTGGAGGTGGAGGCCGACATTGTCTGGAAGGTCATGATCTGGCCCACGAGCCCCGCCGAACCCATGCCCGAGCCGATGGCATTGGACTGCATGCCCAGCACCATGGTGGTGATGGGGCCCAAGATCGCCGAGGCCAGGGTGGGCGGCACCCAGATGAGGGGGTGGCGCACGATATTGGGCACCTGAAGCATGGAGGTGCCCAAACCCTGGGCGATGAGCCCGGCGAAGCGGTTCTCCCGATAGCTGGCCACGGCGAAGCCCACCATCTGCGTGGTGCAGCCGATGGTGGCCGCCCCGGCCGCCAGGCCCGAGAGGTCCAGGATGATGCCCAGGGCCGCCGAGGAGATCGGCAGGGTCAGGATGATGCCCATGAGGGCAGAGACGATAATGCCCATGAGCAGGGGCTGGCGCTCGGTACCCCAGTTGACCAGCTGGCCCAGGCTGATCATGAGGCGCGAGATCGGCGGGCCCACCAGCAGGCCCGCGCTGCCGCCGGCGCATACGGACAGGGTGGGGGTGACGAGGATGTCCAGGCTGGTGCGGCCCGCCACCAGGCGCCCGGCCTCCACTGCTGCCCAGGCGGCGATGAAGGCGCCCAGTGGCTCGCCGGGGCCGTTGAGGACCAGGGCCGGTGCTCCGCCGTCGGACTGCAGGGCGGTGCCCGACAGCAGGGCCGCGGCGCGGGCGCCCACCTGCCCGGCCACCATGGCGCCCACGACGACGAAGGTTGGCGCCTTGAGGCGGTGGGCCACACCGACGCCGATGCCCGCCCCGGTCAGGGAGGTGGCGATCGCCCCCAGGAGAGTGAGCCAGGTGCCGGCGGCGCCGGGCAGGAGCCTGCCGAGCTGGCCCAGGATCGTTCCCAGGATGAGGGAGGCGAACAGGCCGTGGGCCATGCCGGTCATGGCGTCGATGAGGACGCGGTGGGCCAGGGCGCGCAGTGCGGGCAGGAGGTGGCGCAGCAGGGAGGCTGCGGAGGTGGTGGCGGTGCTTGCGGCGCTGGTGGTGGGTGTGCGGTTGGTGGTCACGGGGCTGCCTTGGAGTCGAAGGGGGCGCGAGGCCCATGGGTGTCAAGACACCTGGCAGCCTATCTCTCGGATGCCGTCAGTGTCATGACACATGGGTGGGATGCGTGTCACGGAGGCAGGGGTGGCCTGGGGCGTGGGGGAGTGCGCTGCGGGAAACGGGCGGGGCGCTACCGCAGGAAGCCGAGTTCCCCCATCCGGGCCTCGACCGCATCGAGGGCGGCCTCGTCGTCGGCCTCGATGGTGTGGGTGTGCCAGCCGTTGGTCAACTCGGACAGGGCCGTGGACCGGGGCAGGCGCGCCAGGAAGTGGGCGAGGTCCTCGGGGCTGCGGATGAGCAGGTCGACGGTGATCTGCCCGTAGAGGCGGTGCTCCACCGAGACGTCCAGAACGCTCCCCCCGACCTTGATGATGGCGCTCAGCTCGATGGCGATGTCCTCGCGGGTGTGCTGGACGAAGATGGAGCGGTGCGGCCGGGTGGCGGGACGGGCCAGCACGTAGCCGCGGTTGGTGGCGCGGATGGGGTGGCCCTCGGCGCGCAGGAGGGCGACGTCGCCGACGATGACCTGGCGCGAGACGCCCAGCTGCGCGCCCAGGCGGGTGGCGGCCAGGGGCCTGCGCGTGGCCGCGAGGCGGTCGAGGATCTCCTGACGGCGTATCCCGGCGTCCATGGGCGGTCCTTTCTTCTCAGGCTCTCTCAGGCTCGTGGTGCGGCCGCCCTGCGGTGGCCGGCGCGGGGACCGTGGCGGTAAGCCTATGCGCGGTGGGGGGGCTGCGGGGAGGGCGAGCGGCGGAGCCTGTGCGGCGGTGACTGGCGCCTTGCGGTTGGCGGGCTGAGGGCTGGTGGGCTGGCGGCTGCTGGTTGGTGGGCTGACGGCGGTGGCGACACGCGGAAGGCAGGTGTGACGCAACCGAGATTTGCCGGACTTGTCCCCAGGGTGGGGGCCGGTGTGCTCCGAGCGGGACGGCGGTGCTGTGGTTAAGGGGCCCTCTTTCGTGTCACACCCCCGCAGGACCATGGTTCTGTGGATCGGAGCGGGAGCCCCGGGACGGCGCCCCGAGGCGCGCGGGGCGACTATCCACGGTCCCTCCACAAGCGGTCCCGGAGCTATCCACAGGCGAGGAGGTCATTGTGCACAGGTCGGCGCCAGACACAGCATGTTGGGGTGGTGGACCCGGTGGACCCCTAGGGGTAGTGTCTTGTCTCGCGGGGCCGCCATGGCCTTCCGCGAATGACAGATGTGTGGTTACACCGGCGCGATCCCCCTGCGGGGTGATACGTCCGGCTCGCCACCGGAACCCGAGGAAGTGACCGATATGGCGATCACCGTCTACTCCAAGCCCAACTGCGTGCAGTGCGGCGCTACCTACCGCGCCCTGGACAAGGCGGGTCTGGTCTACCGGACGGTGGACGTCGCGCTCGATGTCGAGGCCCTGGAGCAGGTCAGGGCCCTCGGCTACGCCCAGGCCCCTGTGGTCGTGGCCGGAGAGGACCACTGGTCCGGTTTCCGTCCGGACAAGATCAAGGCCCTGGCCGTCGCCGTCGAGGCCCTCGCGGTCTGAGGGGCGTGCCCGCCTCGAGTCCCGGGGGCGGCCCGCTCCTGGTGTACTTCTCCTCCGCCTCGGAGAACACTCACCGCTTCGTGGGCAGGCTCGGTTATCGCAGTGCGCGTATTCCGCTGCGCCGTCGGGATGAGCCGCTCACGGTCGGTGAGGAGTACGTCCTGTTCGTGCCGACCTACGGCGGGGGGTCCGTCAGGGGGGCCGTGCCCAAGCAGGTCATCGCGTTCCTCAACGACCCGCGCAACCGTTCCCTGTGCCGGGGCGTGATCGCCTCGGGGAACACCAACTTCGGTGAGGCGTACTGCCTCGCCGGCGACATTATCGCGAGCAAGCTCGGGGTGCCGTTCCTGTACCGCTACGAGCTTCTGGGGACGCCCACCGACGTCGCACGCGTCAGACAAGGATTGGAAGACTTTTGGCAGACACGCTGACGGACACCGGGCTGGAGCCCGCCCCCTCCCCGGAGCTCGACTACCACGCTCTCAACGCCAGGCTGAACCTGTACGACGCCAGCGGGAGGATCCAGTTCGACGCGGACCGCCAGGCCGCGCGCCAGTACTTCCTCCAGCACGTCAACCAGAACACGGTCTTCTTCCACGACATCGAGGAGAAGCTCGACTACCTGGTCGAGGAGGGCTACTACGAGGGGGGCGTCCTGGAGCGCTACTCCCCGGAGTTCGTCAAGGCCGCCTTCAAGGCCGCCTACGCGCACAGGTTCCGCTTCGAGACCTTCCTGGGCGCCTTCAAGTACTACACCTCGTACACGCTCAAGACCTTCGACGGAAAGCGCTACCTGGAGCGCTTCGAGGACCGGGTCACCATGGTGGCCCTGGCGCTGGCCGACGGCGACGAGCAGCTGGCCCTGGACCTCATCGAGGAGATGATGACCGGCCGCTTCCAGCCGGCCACGCCCACGTTCCTCAACGAGGGCAAGGCCCAGCGCGGCGAGCCCGTCTCCTGCTTCCTCGTGCGCATCGAGGACAATATGGAGTCGATCGCCCGGGGCATCAACTCCGCCCTGCAGCTGTCCAAGCGGGGCGGGGGAGTGGCCCTGCTGCTGAGCAACCTGCGTGAGATGGGCGCGCCCATCAAGCGCATTGAAAACCAGTCCAGCGGCGTCATCCCGGTGATGAAGCTGCTGGAGGACTCCTTCTCCTACGCCAACCAGTTGGGGGCGCGCCAGGGCGCGGGGGCCGTGTACCTGCACGCCCACCACCCCGACATTATGCGGTTCCTGGACACCAAGCGCGAGAACGCGGATGAGAAGATCCGCATCAAGACCCTGTCGCTCGGCGTCGTCATTCCCGATATCACCTTCGAGCTGGCCCGGAATGACGAGGACATGTACCTGTTCAGCCCCTACGACGTCGAGCGCGTCCACGGGGTGCCGTTCGCGGACCTCGATGTCACCGAGAAGTACCGTGAGATGGTCGACGACGCGCGCATTAAGAAGACCAGGATCAACGCGCGCAGGTTCTTCCAGACCCTGGCCGAGATCCAGTTCGAGTCGGGCTACCCGTACGTCGTGTTCGAGGACACGGTCAACCGCGCCAACCCGGTCAAGGGCAAGGTGGTCATGTCCAACCTGTGCTCGGAGATCCTGCAGGTCTCCGAGCCGAGCGTGCTGAATGAGGACCTGTCCTACGCGCACGTCGGCAAGGACATCTCCTGCAACCTGGGCAGCCTCAATATCGCCAGGACCATGGACTCTCCGGACTTCGCCAGGACGGTCGCGACCGCGGTGCGGGGGCTGACCGCCGTCTCGGAGCAGACGCGCCTGCCGAGCGTGCCCTCCATCGACCGAGGCAACCGCGAGTCCCACGCCATCGGGCTCGGGCAGATGAACCTTCACGGCTTCCTGGCGCGCGAGAGGATCTTCTACGGCAGCGAGGAGGGCCTGGACTTCACCAACGTCTACTTCGCCTGCGTGCTCTTCGCGGCCCTGAGCGCCTCTCACGACCTTGCCGTCGAGCGCGGTGAGGCCTTCGTCGGCTTCGAGGAGTCCGCGTACGCCACCGGCGAGTTCTTCGAGAAGTACACGACCCGGGACTTCGTTCCCGTCACCGACCGCGTCCGGGAGATCTTCGAGGCCTCCAGCGCGCACGTGCCCACGCGCGCGGACTGGGCGGAGCTGGCCGAGAAGATCCGGCGCGACGGCATCTACAACCGCAACCTGCAGGCGGTGCCGCCGACAGGCTCGATCTCCTACATCAACCACTCGACGTCGTCGATCCACCCCATTGTGGCCAAGATCGAGATCCGCAAGGAGGGCAAGATCGGGCGCGTCTACTACCCGGCTCCCTACATGGCGGACGACAACCTGGAGTACTACCAGGACGCCTACGAGATCGGCCCGGAGAAGATCATCGACACCTACGCCGCGGCCACCCAGCACGTGGACCAGGGCCTGAGCCTCACCCTGTTCTTCCCGGACACCGCGACCACGCGCGACGTCAACCGGGCCCAGATCTACGCCTGGCGTAAAGGCATCAAGACCCTCTACTACATCCGCCTGCGCCAGGCGGCCCTGACCGGCACCGAGGTCGAGGGCTGCGTCTCCTGCATGCTGTAGAGACGGTGGTTGGCGTTGACTGGTGCTGAGTTATGGGCACAAAGATTCTAAATGGTGTCGCCGGCTGGGAGTCCGCTCGCCCGTACCGGGTTTTTATAGACGAGTCGGAGGTTCGTGGTTACACGATTGTCGCAGTATTGGTTAGACCGTCTGACGTGCATAAAATAAGAACGATTTTACGCACGCATTTGCGGTCGAATCAACGGTCCCTGCATTTCACCAATGAGCGTCCCTCTGTAAGACGAGCGGTTGTGTCGGATATTCAGCAGATGAATATCGGTATCGAAATATATCACCTTGACAGTCCCCCTAGGGTGGCTCGACCAAAAATTCTTAAGGTGCTAGCGAGACGGCATCGACGCTCAGGCTGTCAGCAACTCGTCCTGGATCAGGATGATTCGGTTCTGAAGCCGGACAAGCAAGTTCTAAGTCAAGAACTCAGTCATGGCTGGGATGGTACTTTCGATCACCTGCACGCTCGCGAAGAACCATTGCTATGGTTGCCCGATGCAGGGGGTCGGCGTAGTCGTGGGTGTGTTGGTGGGGGTGCGGCGCGGTTCCTGGGGTGACGATGGGTGTGTCCTACGCACCCTTTCGTCGTCAGGAGCCGCGCCGCTATGCCATCTTCCCCTATCAACATTGCTGGGCGCCAGCCGAGCCTGATGCAGGTCTTGTCCACCGTGCCCGATCCCAGGTGCGCCCGGGGAATGAGGCACCGGCTGGAGGTGATCCTGGCCGTGGCGGTGGGGGCCGTGCTGTCCGGAGCGCGCAGCCTGCTGGCCATCGGGCAGTGGGCCGCCGGCCTGGACGCCGAGGCGCGCACAAGGCTGGGCCTGCCCGCCTCGGCGCGCCTGCCCGAGGAGACCACGATCCGCCGCGTCCTGTCCAGCGTCGACGGAGCCGCCCTGGACGCGGCCGTGGGAGCGTGGATGTGGTCGCGCACCGCCGCCACCGTCGCGGGCAGACGCGTGCTGGCGGTGGACGGCAAAACCATGCGGGCCACCGCAACCCACCTGCTGGCCGTTCTGGATCACGCCACCGGCGCGGTCGTGGCCCAGCAGGAAGTCGGGCCCAAGACCAACGAGATCCCCGCCCTGCGGGACATGATCGACGATCTCGTGGCCCGCCTGCCGGGCCTGGACGGCGCGGTGACCACCGCCGACGCCATGCACACCCAACGGGCCACCGCCGAGGCGATCACGGCCCGCGGGGGCCACTGGGTCCTGACCGTCAAGGCCAACCAGCCCAGGCTGCTGGCCCAGCTCAAGGCCCTGCCCTGGAAGGACACTCCCGCCACCACCGCAGCCGAGCGCTCCCACGGCCGATACGTGCGCAGGACCATCAAAGCACTCCAGGCACCTCAATGGATCGACTTCCCCAACGCCGCCCAGGTCCTCCAGATCCGGCGCACCCGCACCACCAGGACCAAGGACGCAAGCAACAAACGCACCACCGAGACCGTCTACGCCATCTGCTCCCTGGACATGATCGCCGCCCCGCCCGATCACGTAGCAGCCTGGATCCAAGGCCACTGGGGAATAGAGAACCGCCTCCACTGGGTCCGCGACGTCACCTTCGACGAGGACCGCCACCAGCTGCCCACAACCACCACCGCCCGAGCCATGGCCACACTCAGGAACACCGCCATCAGCCTCATCCGCCTCACCAGCCCCGACCACCCCAGCCGACAACGCCGAAAAAGCAGCATCGCCTCCACCTGCCGCTACTGGGCAACCCACCCCCACCAAACCCTCCAACAACTCACACAACAACCCACCCCATAACAACGCCGACCCCCTGTTGCCCGATGCTATCGCCTGGTGCTGGTGCAGAGGGGGAGAGTGGAAGAGGATGGCTCGCCTGATGAGGCCAGTTGAGGTTCCTATAACCCTCTAAGAAGGCGCGGAACCCGGCTCGCCCACCGTCCGGAGGGCTGCCGGGCCCACTTCGCAGGGCTACTGCCCCTTGCGGGACCAGGGTACGCAGGCGCTGCCTGCGACGCAAGTGTTTGTGTCAGCGCTGGCGTAGCCTGATCCCGGGGCGACAGGCGCGCGGGTACCCTGCTCCCATGCCTGTCTCGCTGCCGCGACGCGCCTTCGCGGTCTCCTCGGTCCTGGGCGTCATGGGCCTGCTCGGCTGCGGTGCCAATGCGCACGGCAGAGAGGTTGAGGACTACTTCGAGGGCTTCCCGATCGTCCAGGACGCATCGGCGGATCGCACCGGCGACTCCGCCAACGGCTATCGCACCGATGTTCAGCTGACTCTTGTCGACGACGCCGAGCTCGAGCAGATCCTGGACATGCTCGCTCAGGCTCGCACCGCGTACACCAGACGCGGGGCATCGGTCTTCCCGACTCTCGTGTGGAGTGCCTCGGGCACCGCCGTGACACTGAACCTGCCGGATCTGGGCGATAAGAATGAGGATCCCGAGCGGGAGGAGGAGATGGTTCGGCTGGCGGCGGGTCTTGCCGGCGGATCGGCGCAGAGCGTGAGCGGCTCTCAGACCCAGATCGAGATTGATCGCGGGGACGGGGACGACCTGCCCGATGATCTTGTTGTCTCCTGCCCCTCCTCTCCCAGCGGCACAGTGTACGTCGTGAAGGACCACGTGGGGCTGCCCGGCTGGAGCGTGACGGTCGGCACCGCCAGCGGCGAGGACCTTTCCGCGGTTCTGCTCGGCAAGGTGATCAGCCGCATGATCGTTCGCGGAACGGCTTCTGACCCTTACTCGCTGACCTTGGAAAGCGAATCTGCTTCCGAGAGTGATCTCGTGACCCTGACGGTTCATCTTCCTCAGAGCGTCTCCGGATCCGAGAAGGACGCCGCGGCTGCCGTCCTGCGGGCCGTCGTCGACACGCCGGTGCTTGAGTACGTCGATATCTATGGCGTGGAGGATGGCACGCGCTTCTCATACACGGTGAAGGACGGCGTCCCCGGCGTTGACGCGGAGGCCTCGAGCTCGGCCCGCGAGGCTCGGGAGATCCTCAACAGGGCCGGCGTCAGGTCGTGACGGTCCTCAGGCGCTGCCCAGCGCGGCGCCTCGGGGTCTGCGATCGCTTACTACGCTCCTTTGTCCCTTACTACGCTCTTTCTCCTCGTACAGTAAGGGACAAAGGAGCGTAGTAAGCGAGGAGGCCGGACGGGGCGGGGCCGAAAACCGTGTGTGACCGGGCGCACCGACGTACGCTTGACGGGTCCGCACCCCGTGCCTGCCGCGGCGCAGTGCACGACAGGCACGGGCCGATGACGACGTCAGGACATCACCATGCCAGATCCTGCCCATTCCAACGACAACCCACCGTCCACCTCCGACTCCAGCCCAGAATCCACCTCGGCATCCGGCTCAACCGGCTCGTCCACCGTCAGCCGCCTCAACGCCCGAGTCATCGGCATCTGTGTGGCCGCCGCACTCGGCGGCTTCCTCTTCGGCTTCGACACCGCGGTCATCAACGGCGCCGTCGACGCCCTCGCCGGCACGTTCGAGCTCAACGCCGCGCTCAAGGGCTTCGCCGTCTCCTCCGCCCTCATCGGCTGTACCCTCGGCGCCTGGTTCGCCGGGCCTGTCGCCAACCGCATGGGCCGCGTGCCCGTCATGCTCATCGCCGCCGTCATGTTCCTGGCCAGCGCGCTCGGCTCCGGCCTGGCCTTCGGGGTCGTCGACTTCATCGTCTGGCGCGTCGTCGGCGGCCTGGGCGTGGGAGCCGCCTCCGTCATCGCCCCGGCCTACATCGCCGAGGTCTCCCCGGCCAGCGTGCGCGGGCGCCTGGGCTCCCTCCAGCAGCTGGCAATCGTCGTCGGCATCTTCTCCTCGCTGCTGGCCGACGCCATGTTCGCCGGCCTCGCCGGCAGCGCGGCCAACGAGCTCTGGTTCGGCATGGAGGCCTGGCGCTGGATGTTCATTGCCGAGGCCGTGCCCGCCCTGGTCTATGGCCTCTTCGCCTTCCGACTGCCCGAGTCCCCGCGCTTCCTCGTGGCGCGCGGCGACTACGACAAGGCGTCCCAGGTCCTCTATGACTTCACCGGCATCGTCAACGTCAACCTTAAGATCGAGGAGATCCGCTCCACCATCGACTCCGCCAAGCGCGAGTCCCTGGCCGACCTGCGCGGCAGCACCCTCGGTCTCAGGCCCATCGTCTGGGTGGGCATCCTGCTGTCGATCTTCCAGCAGTTCGTGGGCATCAACGTCATCTTCTACTACTCCACCACCCTGTGGCGCACCGTCGGCTTCCAGGAGTCCGACGCCCTGACCATCACGGTCATCACCTCGGTCACCAATATCGTGGTCACCATTGTGGCCATCCTCCTGGTGGACAGGGTCGGACGGCGGCCCATGCTGCTGGCCGGGTCGTTCTTCATGACCGTCGCCCTGGGGCTCATGGCCCTGGCCTTCTCCTTCGCCAACGTCAGCGACGGTGAGGTCACCCTGGAGGCCCCCTGGGCTCCCATCGCGCTGGTGTCGGCCAACCTGTTCGTAGTGGCCTTCGGAACCACCTGGGGCCCGCTGGTGTGGGTGCTGCTGGGGGAGATGTTCCCCAACCGTATCCGCGCCGGAGCGCTGGCGGTGGCGGCGGCCGCCCAGTGGGTGGCGAACTTCGTCATCTCCACGACCTTCCCGGTCCTGTCCAATATCGGCCTGACCTTCGCCTACGGGTTCTACGCCCTGTGTGCCCTGCTGTCCCTCGTCTTCGTCTTCCTCAGGATCCCCGAGACCAAGGGCAAGGAGCTGGAGGACATGGAGGAGCTGACGGTCTGATCCGACGGTCCGGATGACTGGTTCCGGGGCTGGGTGCGCCGCTGATCGGGAGCTGCTTGGGAAGCTACGGCCTCCGCGCGCTTCTCAGGTGCCGGCGGTTCCGGGCGTGGTGGGATCGGCACGATCCCGCGAGATCCTGCTCGAGGAGGCCCGCGCGGTCGCCGACGTCGAGAAGTGTCTGCGCCGTCGAGATGGAGCGGGCAGGCGCAGTCAGGTTGCGATGATGAGACGCTGGTCCCCGAAGGCGGCGGTCACCTCTACAGTTCCGCCGAGCGCGGTGATGTAGGCGTGCAGAGTTGCCAGACCGGAGCGGCTCAGGTCGCCCGACTCGAGTGCTGAGACTGTCGGCTGGGTCAGGCCCATCCTCTCGGCGACCTCGGCCTGTGTCAGTCCCTGCTGCTCGCGGATCTCCCGGAGCCGGTATGCCGTCTGCTCTGCCGCGAAGCGCGCTCGGTGCTCGGTCACAGCACTCTCGTGCGGCGGCCGGCGGCGGCGCACGGCCTCCCAGCTACTCGTTCTCGTCATTATTGCTCTCCCTCAGCCATTGATCGAATCGGAGCTCGGCGAGCGGGATGCTTTCCCGGTACCACTGCTGCCAGCGCCCTCGTTTGTCCCCGGCGATGAGGAGCACGGCTCTTCTGCGAGAGTCGAAGGCGAACAGGATGCGTATCTCGCTGCGCTCGGAGGATCCGGGACGAAGTTCCTTCAGGTTGTGATAGTGGGAACCGATGAGCAGGTCGACAAGTGGCCGTCCAAGGGTCGGTCCGACTGCCGCCAGGTGATCGATGGCGGCGGCGACCAGGTCGTAGGAGACGTCGTCGAGACTCAGCAACCATGACTCCACGTCCTCCCACAGGATTACCTCCCATGCCACTCATCCAGTATAGATCATGGTCTATACCGGATGGAAGCGGGGCCGTGCCCGCCGCTGTGGTTCGGCGCCGGTGCAGCCGCGGGATCGGCACGATCCCGCGGCTGCACCGGCGGCGGAGCTGCGGGCGAGAAGCGGCCGGCCCGCTCACCACCTTCGGAATCGATCGTCTGGGCGGCCTACTCGGCGAGCAGGTAGGCGCGGTTGCGGCTGGTGGGCGGCGCCGTCGCGGTCACCAGCCCGTCGCTGATCAGCGCGCGCAGAAGCGGTCGGAGCGCGGTGGGGGACTTGCCCGTCCGCTCGGCGATGTCCTGGATCTTCAGCGGCTTCCGGGTATCACAGACAGGACCGCCCACCTGGCCCCGGTGCCCGCCATGCGCAGCCTGAGGTCGGCGAGTAGGTGGGGGCCGTCGTTCATGCCGACCAGAAGCCCCTCCGCGACGAGCCCGCCGAGGAGGTCGCGCACGTCGTCGGAGTCGAGACCGAGATTTCGCCGCACATCGACGACCCGCACCTTCCCGTCCCTGCGCGCCAGCGCCAGAACGGAGTCCGCCGCGGTGCCCCGCGGCCCGCCGGGAAGGGAGTCGAGCCACGCCCGCACATCGGGGTCGAGAAGGCCGAAGCGGGACAGCTTGACCGTCACGCGGTCGATCGTCGTCGCCTCGTAGTCCGGCGCGGGCAGACCCTGCTGGCGCATGGAGTCGATCATTCGCGGAACACCCGTGCCGGCGGCCTCGGCCACCACACCCCTGCCATAGGGGCGGGGAACGCTGCGCAGAAGGTTCGCAAGGACCTTGTTGCGGGAGACGGGAAGCCCCTCGTCAAGATTGGCAAGGGTCCTGCCTCCGTAGAGGCCGCCGGGGTTCCCGATCTCAACCCGGTCCTGATAGATGTCCACAGCAACCGTCTGCCCCTGAGCGTGCGCGGAGTAGTCGCGGTGCATCACCGCATTCGTGATGGCCTCCCGTAACACGTCTTCTGGAATCTCGAGAACATCTTCCGCCAACGCCCCTCTCGTCATTCGGCGGCGGCGCAGATTTCGTGCCACCGCGGACACGGCGTCCTCCACCATAAGGGGAATAGGGCCGTCGCACACCCGCCGATCGAGGAAGCGCAGGTCGCCCTTCTGGGCCTTCTGGGTGCCGGGATGAACGGAGACGTCCACGACCAGTCGTGGAAGCTCCTGCTGCGGGTACGGGGAAAGCGTGACGTATCCGGCGAAGGTGGGGACGCTGTCGGATGTCAGGACGTTGAGCCGCCTGAGGGCGGCCTCCCGGTCGTCCTCAGCGATATGGTCGAGGATGTGAGAGCCGCTGCTGCGAAGCTCGGTGAGAAGGCGATCCACGTTCCGAGGGTCGAGGTCCTCGAGACTCGTGCCGGTCACCGGCTCACGATCCGTACGGTCCTCGATCCGACGGCTCGCCAGCACGTACACCTCGTAGGAGGACAGGCGGACGTCATGGTCGTCGACGCGCTTGAAGTTGCCGTTCTGAATCCCCATGGCGGTGACATGGCACGGCAAGTCGAGGTCCGGGCGCTCGCGCAGGGAGGGCACGTCGGGGACGACCACGGGGCGGCCGTCCACGGTGGCGCGCTCCGGGTGACAGCCCGGCACGGGGAGCACCTTGGCGCTCCCCTGCGACGAGGTGTCGAGTCCGGTGGTCAGAGCGTTGATCCGCCGGCTGGCAACCGACTCGGTGAACCCCTCGGCCGGCTGGAAGTTCTCGCGCTCGTCGAGTCCGAGGATGACGGTTCCCCCGTCCGTGTTGGCGAAGGCGGAGATGGTGTCCCAGATGCTCTTCGGGAGATCGTGGACGGCGGCCTTCGCCTCCACGAGGGCGTCGTCGCTGCGCTGCCGGCGCATGCGCGCGACGTGGGAGAGCAGGTCGTCGTCGGTCACGACGTCACTGTGCCTCAGTGAGGGCGTCACTTTGTAGAGTGAGAAGCACAGTTTCTACAGTGAGAGCGTCACTCTATAGAGTGAGAGGGCCGATCTCTTCACTGACGGCACCTGTTCTGCCATGAGGGCGTCGGCGAGCACCGGGGCCGGCGAGGCCGGTCGTCCTATTACCCGACGGCGGCAGCCGGGCCGCCCGACGCTGAGACCCGCTGCGATGGTGCGGGCCGGGTCGGGTGAGTGGCGGGCCTCAACGTCAGCGGAGGTACGTTCACGCCCTGGCGCGCCCCGTCCGAGCGCCCGCACGCCCAGCCCGCTCACAGCCTCCGCCCACTTCGCGGTCTCCTTCACCGAGCTCGGTCGTACTCCGGCTCGAGATCGGTTCAAGGGGCTCAGCGGGCACCCGCCGGTGGGCCTCCAGCGGCCGCGCCGGGACTCTCCGAGACCCCAGGAGGCCCCGGGAGGCCGACATCGACCGACACTGCGTCACGCTGCCGAGCGCTCGGCGAGGCCACTGAGCGGGCCCACTGCGCCGAGCACCCCGTCGGCCCGCCGCCTTCTCCGCAGTTCCTCTACCGGAAGAGTCCTCCCTGTTCCCTTTCCGAGACTGTTCGCGTACGGTCGAGAGCATGCCGCATATCCAGATTCACTCTCGTCTCCGCCATAGACACAGTCTCCTGCAGATCCTCCTGACGGCACTCGTCCTGGCCCGCCCGGCCTGGCCGTCCCGCCTGGCCTGGGCGTTCTGAGCGGCGCACCGGGCTGCCCAACGCCTGCGGGCCTCGGGCAGCCGCATGTGACGGCCCAGGTGCGGAGGGATTGCGCAGGGACAATGCTTTCGAGACCCTCCGCAGGGTGCGTGTGGCACGACGTCGGGCCCTCCCGCCCTCGTCGGCCTCCCTGCCATGACCCGAGGCCGGCTCCGGCGGCGAGCGCGAGACGGTGCAACGAGTCCGCGCGCGTGCGGCGGGCCAGACGCAGGCGGTCCGCTCAGGCGCCGCGCTGGGACAGCAGCCAGTTCCGCAGCCCCGTCAGCTTGTAGGCGGGCTCGAAGGAGGCCATGTGCTCCATCGACTGCGGAGTCGGATTCGCTGTCATCACCGTTCCGGCGACGAAGGTGGAGAAGTTGCGCGGCTTCTCCTTGCTGAATAGTGCTTCTGCCTGCTGGAGGAGCACGGAGGGGTCCGCCGTCGCATCCCACTCCTCATCGGCAACCGCGAAATCGACGCCGGCCTGAGTCAGCATGTCCTCGGTGGCGGTCTGGCCCTCCAGGGCCGGTTCGTCCCCACCCGCGACATGGTAGATGAATGTGGACTCGCCCAGACCGGAGAGCTGAGTCGGGTCCCACTGCCCGTCGACGAACATGAGAGCCGTGAACAGGTCGGGCTGCTTACCCGCCAGGACCAGGTGGATCATGCACCCCATGGACTGCCCGGTGCCGTAGACACGGGTGGAATCGATGGCGTACTGGCTCTGCAGCCATGCAACGAAGCGGGCGGTGATATCGAGCCAGTCGGTCGTCGTGTAGCCGTCATGGTCGTCCAGGACCGTCTCGGTGTAGGAGGGCGCCACCACAATGCACGGATTGGCCGCCTGGGTGACGCTGCTCGCCCAGATGAGCGCGCCGTACTGCGATAACGGGGTGGTGGGATCATCGGATACGGTGCTGGCGTCGGCGATGTAGTGCAGCAGCGGGTAGGAGCCGGAGCCGGAGTAGCCCTCGGGCAGGAACACGTTGAAGGTGAGTTCCTTACCGGTATCCGGATCGCTGTACGTTTCCTGAGCGAATTTGCCTTGAACCTCTGCGACGAGCTCATCAAGGGTGGGGACCTCCGGCTGACCCGGTGCGGAGGCCGAGGCGTTTGCGGAAATGAGGGAGTCACCTTCTGCGGTCGCGCTTCCCTCGCCTCCGGAGCCGGGTGAGGAGGCGCGAGAGCATGCGGCAGTCCCGGAAGCCGCGATTCCGATAGAGGTGGCGCCCAGGATGGAGCGGCGCGATACGCGCGCTGATGAGTGACGTGCCATCCCTGCAATATAACCGCGTACGAGCGAGTACCGCGAAGCGCCTCGCTTTTAACAGGTGATTCACACGGAATTCATGCGGTTTTCGTGCACTGGCCGCGCGGTGGCCGAAGAGCTGCGAGGCTCGGGCCGGAGCGCTGAGAATGCGGGTTTCGAATACCGCATGCACGCCTGTCCCGGCTCGAAGCGGACGCCCCGGGCCCCGGGCGGGGATCGGCGGACCAGGTGCTGGCCGGGGATCGGCGGACCGGTGACGAGCGCGGAGGCTTGCGACGTACGGAACCGCGCCGACCGGCCACCGGGCAGGGCCGCCCCCATCCGGTCGTCCTCGAACCGGGTCGCTGCCCACGACTGCTCCGTAACGTGGAGCCATGAGCACCACCACCTCCGACGACGCGCCCCACCCTTACGCCGAGCGCCCCACCGTCGCGGACAACGGCTTCATCCGTCCCAGTGGCACGCCCCTGAGCACCCCCTACCTCGACGGCCCCACCCCGGCCCAGCGGGCCGAGCGCGCCCCGTGGAGGGCCGAGGCCGCCGTCGAGATGCTCTCGACCGCCTTCCTCCACCGCCCCGCCGCCCTCCCCCTCATACGGGAGGTCTACACGCCGCTGATCCTCCTGGCCACGGGCATCCAGATCCTCGCCAGGACGGACGACGACCCCGCCACCGGCTCCCTCCTCCTTCTCATCGCCCTGGTCCCCGTCGCGCTCATCACCCTCTACATCAACTACATGCAGTGGAAGTCCGCCCGTACCCACGTGCGCGCCGCCGTCGCCTGGTCCCGCAGCGCCCCGGCGCCGAGCCATCCCCGGGCCCGCCATGGCGGCTCATGGGAATCCCTGGCCGGGACAGGCCCGCGGGAGGCCGACGACGTCGTCGGTCCCGGCGCCCTGCCCGCCGTCGGCCAGTGGATGCGGACCACGCTGCCCCGCCGTCTGCCCGGGCTGGCGTGGGCGGCCGCAGCCCCCGCGGTCATGACGACCCTCGCCCGGGCCTGCGCCCCCGCCCCCTACCGGGACGCGGTGGGCTCGGCGGGGACGGCGCTCGTAGCCGGCATGGTCGGCGGCGGCCTGATCAGCAACCTCGTGCTGTCGGCGAGGCTGGGGCGCGCCCGCGCCGCCGTCGGGCTGACGGGCCTGGAGACCGGGGCCTGGACCCTCATCCAGCGCTTTACCGACGACCCCGCCGTGCTGCCGGAGGGGGAGGCGGCCGTGCCCCGCACGGGCCCGGTGCGCACCCGGTTCGCCGAGGGTTCCACCCGCCCCAACCGCTCCGGGCTGGTCAACGTCACCCTCCTGGATGCGCGGGCGGCCCTCCTGCCCAAGGCCGCTGACGACATCGCCGGCCCCGGTGCCCCGCAGGCGAGCCCGTACTCGGGCGGCGTCGGCCCCGGTGCGGCCGGAGGCGGCGAGGCGCGGACTAGGCGCGCCCTGGCCGACCTGCTGGAATCGGCGCGCGCCGTCGCCCGTCAGGGCCAGCGTGTCTTCGACGTCGGCATGGTGCTCACCGCCGCCCTCCTGGTCTACGCCGGCGCCAGGCCCTGGGCCACCGGCGACGCGCTCGCCTGGCGGACCGCGCCCATGGTCGTCAGCGCCGCGGCCGCCCTCGCGGGGGTCGCCATCCTCGGTGCCGAGCTGTACGGCATTATCGACGGCGCCACCACCGAACAGCTGCACCTGCGGGCGCTGCGGGCCTGGGCCCGCTCCCGCGGCCACCGCGTCGCCACCGGCTGGGCGGCCCCGGCCTGGGCGCAGGCCGGTCCCGGGCGCTCCCGGCGTCAGCCGGCCCGCACGGGACGGTGGGGGATGGGGCTGTGGGTGCTCATCCTCCTGGTCGCCGGCGTCCTGACTGTCGCGTGGACGGCGGGGGAGACGCCGGCGAGCCTGGGCCGCTCCATCGGCTCCCTGAGCCTGGGCACCCTGCGCTCCTGGGGGCTGGGCGACATCGAGCTCGGCCTGCTGTGCGTCGTCGGCCTGAGCGCCTGGGTGCTCACTGTGGCGGGGCGCCTGCGCTGGGGGCGGCAGATCCGGGGCCTGGAGGAGGCGCTCCTGGCCGGCGGCGTGGCCCGCGTCGGCCTGGACGGGCGCGTCGTCGTCAACGAGGGCGAGGCCCCGGTGTCAGCCCTCCCCGGGGCGGGGCGGGGCTCGACAGCGATCCTGGAGGTGCCCGACGACGCCCTCGTGGCGGGCCCGTGGGCCTGGGCGCGGGACGCTTCCGCCACCCGGTCGGGAAGTGCGACGCCGTGGGAGTGCGGGGTGGCGGTCGAGCGGCTCAGCCACCTGGCGGCCGAGCGCCGGCGCAGCTCCCGGGGCGGGTGGATGCCCCTTCATGCTGGCCTGCTGCTCCTCGTCGTGGCCGTCGCCCGGCTCGGGGCGGGCCGGGGGTGGATCCTCGGTGTCCTCGCGGCGGTGCTGGGCGGGGTCATGGTGGTCAGCGGGACGCTCTCCGCCCTGCGGGATATCGCCTACGACGCCCGGGTGAGGCGCGCTCTGCTGTCCTGGGCGGGAGAGGCGCGCGGCCCCTGGGCCTGGCCAGAGGCCCGCGGGCGGGACAGCGGGGGCGCGCTCGCGGCCTGGTGGGCCGTTGACGGGGCGATCAAGCCGGCGTCGTTTCTCGTGATCATGGGGGAGACGGCGGTCCTGTGGTGGCTGCTCGCCCCGGCGGGCGGCGCGCCGGCCCTTCCCGGGGCGGCCGTCCTGGCCCTGCCGCTGCTGACGTGGCTCATCAGCCTGGTCAGGCTCGCCCCTCTGGCGGTGGGCGCGCGCCGCGCCCGGGCGGCGGTCGGCCTGCCGGGGCTGTGGCAGGTCCAGGACTGTGTCAGCGCGGGCGAGTACGGCACGACGACGGTTCCCGGCTGGCGGACGCTCGGCGCGCCCGTTCCTGTGGCTGCCGACGCGTTCGTCCCCGCAGCGCCCGGCATGCCCGCCTCCGTGGAGGCCGGCGGCCACTGGGGACGGGGGCGGTGACGACCAGCGCGCGGCCCGGCGGCGGGCCCGGAGGGGGCTGCCGCTGGGGCGCGAATGGACTGCAGAGCGTGTTTCGGACATCCTTGACAACTGTGTTTCGGGATGTCCGAGAAACACCAGGCAGTCCAGACACCAGCCCCACCACATCCCGAACGGCACAGCTCCGCTCAGTGGTGCTCGACCCGGCGGATCTCCTCGCTCAGGTCCTCGCTCAGATCCGCCGCCCCGAACTCCTCGGTCAGCGGCAGCCTCAGACGGAAGTCGGTGCCCAGGCAGAGCTCGGCGACGCCCCGGGT
The DNA here is from genome assembly GCF_030253495.1 of Actinomyces israelii. Lineage (NCBI taxonomy): Bacteria > Bacillati > Actinomycetota > Actinomycetes > Actinomycetales > Actinomycetaceae > Actinomyces > Actinomyces israelii. Next base: position 3,804,257 of record NZ_CP124548.1, on the reverse strand, counting down.
CAACTCGAAGTCCACGAGGTGCCCGCCCCAGGCGCGGTTCTCGTCAATGACATGGGCGTGGCAGCCGGCCACGGAGATCCCCTGCTCGTACAGGGGCGTGCGGAATCCCGCCACAGTCCCCTCGAAGTCCTCGCGGCGCACGACCTCCTCGCCGTCGGTGGCCTCGACCATCGGCCGGTAGGGCCTCTTCTGCTTGACCACGGTCCGCGCGCTCGCCCACGCGAAGCGGCCCGTCACCCGCAGCGCGTACATGTAGTTCGAGCTCGGCACGAGGCCGTCGATAATCTCGGAGAACTCCGCGCGGCTGAGCCCGCCGCCCACCTCCTGGCGGATGGCCGGCACGAAGTTCGTCACGACGGCGTACGGCGTGCGCTCGCCCAGGTCCGGCACGCTCACCGAGCCGTCGCCGCGCAGCCGGTAGCAGGTGCCGCCCAGGATCACCATCTCACCGTCGAGCCCGTTGAAGGTGCCGATCCCGAAGGAGCCGTGCCCGAGCAGCTCGGCCAGCGTCATCTCGTCGTCGTAGACGCCCTGGGCCAGGGCGGTGATGAGGCTGGTCTGGAAGATCTGGTGGCGGGTGACGGTGTGCGGCTGCGAGTACGTCATGGTGCCAGGGTAGGGGGACGACGGCGGAGCCGCGCTGGCCCGCCCGCGGGCCGCGGCGGCCCGGTTGCACATGGGAGAGACGCGCGATCGGGTGACCGAGGCCGATTTTCATTGGAATCTCGGGGTTTCACCGCGCGCGTCAACACTGGTTGCCGGGCTCCCATGTGCGCGCAGGGGGGTCTGCGCACATGGGAGCCGACTGCCGGCCACCGGGTGGATCGCTCTTTCCGCGGGATTCCGCGGAAATCCGCTGGCGGTGCCGGGGTGCTGGGTTTCTCCCATGTGCAGCCCGCCCATGACGCCATGAGCGCGCGGAGACCTGGCGCCGATTCGCCCCATCTCGACAGGCCCTCGCAGATCGGGATCCGCGCGAGCCCGCCCCATGCCGTTTACCGCGGCTCACGCCGTCGTTCCACCGCCCCGGGGCCGCCGCCCGCTCGGCCCAGGCGCCCGCCGCGGCCCCGAGGCGGGCGGTCCGTCCGACGTCGGGGGACGCGAGGGCGGCCCCGGCGCCGCGCTACCGGACGATCCGCCACACCTCGTCGCAGCGGTCCCGGCAGGCGGACACGAGCCGGGCGTTGGGCAGGTCGACGGCGCGCACCCAGTGACCGGCGTCGGCCCGGTGCCGGCCGAAGGACATGTGCCGGGCCACCAGGCGCCGGATGAGCTCCTCCTCGTCCACCTCCAGCATGACGAGCAGGTCGATCCGCTCCCGGACGCCCTCCCAGCCCAGCGAGTCCAGCGCCAGGTAGTTGCCCTCGGTGACGACGATCCCGCGGCCCGCCACCCGCGTGCCCGCCGCCACCGGCTCGTGCAGGTCGCGGCGGTACACCGGTGCCAGGACCTCGCGGGGCTCGCCGTCGGGGCCCACCCGGCGCACCCGCTCCAGGATCGCCAGGTAGCCGTCGACGTCGAAGGTGTCCGGCGCGCCCTTGCGCCCATGGCGGCCGAGCTCGTCGAGGACTGCGTTGGACATGTGGAAGCCGTCCATGGGCACGATTCCCGCCAGCAGCCCCCGCTCGCCGAGCGCCGTCTCCAGGGCGGCTGCGAGCGTGGACTTTCCCGACCCCGGCGCACCGGTGATGCCGACGACGGCTCGGCCCGGCTCGGCCCGCTCCGCCAGCCGCCTCGCGGTATCGACCAGTCCGGCCAGGAGGACGGGGGCCTTGCCGGTGAATTGCGGGGGAGTGCTCGGATCGCCATTCATGCCCCCATTGTCTCGTCTGACGGCTGGCTGTGAGGGGGCCAACGGGGAAGCCTCCCCGTAGAGACCTCGGGGCGGCGCCGATAGGTTCTCCACCATGGTTCCTGTCGCACGTTCCTCCTTGCCCACCCGCAGAGCCCTCCTGGCCGGCTCCGCCCTGGGGCTTCTCTGCGGCGCCTCGGGGTGCGCGCTCACCAGCTCGGACTACCGTGCTCTCAAGAGCTACTTCTCCGGCCAGGACATCGTGGAGAAGTCAGAGGTGAGTTACAGTCTCGGCGAGGACGCGCCGAGCTTCATCGAGGTTCACCTGCGAGTCAAGGACGACACCTCGATAGACGCCTTCGTCGGCATGCTCCGAGGTGCGGCTCGCAAGGTGGGGAAGAAGGCCGATGTCAGGATATGGGTCTCCTGGTGCTACAGCGGCACCCTGATCGATTACAATACCGACAGCATTGGTCTCTGGGATCGTGAGGACTGGGACAAGTCTCACGATCAGGGCCTGCTCGAGTGGGCGATGGAGATCGCACAGGGGAGCGCCCAGATTGTCGATGTTCCTTCGATGAGGATCCTGTACGAGGCTCAGGACGAGTTGCCAGACGATTTCGTGCTCAGCGCGCAGGAGCTCGATCGGGAGCGCGTTGAGTTCCAGAGCAGCATCTCCTTGCCGGGCTGGGACATCGGCGTTCAGGCCACGAGCGACGACGACCTGTCTGATTTTCCCCTGGAGAGGATTCTCTCCTCCGTTCCCGCTCCCAGTTCGCAGGGACTGAGACACCGCCTGGAAGTGGACACGTACTGGAACACCCATGACGGTCCCTATCTCAATATCGGATACCGTCGCTCCGACGACGATGGTCTGGCCCCCATCGGCAAGGGCTTGGGGAACGGGCGCGACCTCGCCGCCGAGCTCATCCGGGCGATCCGAGGCGCTCCCGTGATCGAGAGGGTCTCGATCAGCCTCGAGGACCCGACCGGGCCCCATTACCCGGAAGCGGAGTCCCTCTATGTGTCCATGTCGGACGGCGTCATCAGCGGGCCGACGTACGACACCGACGACTACAGCCGCCGGCTCCTTACGGAGATCCTGGGCTGAGGCGGGGACCCGCTCGCTTGGCCCCGGGCGGTCCGATGATCACGCCGCCGGCGGCTCCGGCCGGAGCGTCTGCGATCGTCCAACGGTCGTTTGTCGCCCGCCCGCGCCACCTGCGAAGCCGCCGGCCGCGCCCTGCGAGCGGCAGGAGCACCGTGGCGCCCGACGAGAACGCGGGCACCGGATCCTCAGTCCGGCCTCCTGGGAGATGGGGCGGTCACTTGCGGTGTCTGCCGGCCCGATGGGAGCGGGGCGGCGAGCCGTCGCCGGGAGATTGCGATGAGTTCTCCGATCTCCGCCAGGCCTCTTCTGCCGTGTCGGCAGCGGTCATCCTGTTCCGCCGCCGACGCCTCGCCATCTGCCACTCCGGATACATGAAACGCGGCAACGGAAACGGGATCAGGCCCAAGGCCGCCACCGCCAAGCACGCGAGCGAACCTGGGGCGAAAATCCACATCAGCGGGCCGTCGCCATTGACCAGCAGGGCCCCTCCGCCGAAAGTCATGAACCCTCCGACGGCGGGCTGGATGAGCGCAACGGTATTGCGGCCCAGGTTGAAGGCCTCCGACAGCATGTCGCGGCACCAACCGGTCCGCCGACACATGCGCCAATCGCAGCGCCCGCCTGGGCGCCGGCCCAGCCGCCGGCGGCGGAGGCGGCGCCCTTCGTCGCTGCCCGGGCCACCTTCTCTCCCTGGCCCATCGACGGGTCCTTCGAGTCCTTCTGCCACTGCTCGTAGGCATCGACACCGAAGCTCACCGCGGTGCCCGCGCGGCCTGCGTATTTCAGTGCCTTACTGTCTGCAACTTTCTGCGCCGCGTTTGCGACCTTGGCCCCTGTGGATCCCTCGGCCGAAGCGGGCACCCTCCAGTTCCCGAGCTTGCGATCACTGAGCGCATGCTTCCACTGCCGCGTTCCCCTGCCACCGGCCTGGGTCATCGTCGGCTTCTTGCTCCTGGCCCATCTACTGGCGTGTCTTCCCTGGTCGGCTGAGCGCCATGTCATCGTCTTGTAGTTGTAGCGAGCAACATCCGCGCCACTCGCTCTCAGCCCGGCGGCCCGCGTCAGCTCAACGGCGTCTCCGATACGGCTGACGCCCCATTTGCCGACACGTGCCGCCGCGATCGGGCCGCCGCCTTCGGTCGAGGGAATAAAATAGCCGCCCGCTGCGCCCGCCACGGTACGGTAAATCGGATTAGTGATCTTCAGGCAGGCGTCCGCAAAGGCTTGACGGGCCTCAGCCTCTCGGCTGCGGATGTCGTCGGTGTCGGTCTGCAGAGTAGTATACAGAATGATTTTCTGCTGCTTTTCATCGCTTTCCCCGCCACCAACCTCGGTGCCGCTACAGCTGCTCCCGGGGTGAGGCGAAGAACCGCCGCCTGGGCTGTCCCCGGAAGAAGAGCAGGAATCTGTCGGACGAATAATGGTCTCCCCGACGAGCTCCAGTCCTCCCTCGGTGGCTCTGCTGCGGATCCCCTCCAGATCCGTCTTGATGGCACTCAGGGCCCATGAGAGGTTGTCCAGCGCGGCCCTGTAGCTCTTCAGATCCGATACCAGATCCTCGCATGTGGTGACATAATCGTCGAGCGCCCGGTGGGCGGCGTCCGCCGACTCGCCCTCCAGGTCGCCGGCAATGATTTTGCGCGCGCTAATCAGGTCATCCTCGGCGCTGTCAACATTCGTCTTGATATCGCCGACCGTCTCCGCCGACGTCGCGATGTCGGACGGCGTCGCATCCAGACGAGTATCGATTGACATGATTGCCGACCTCTCACTCGTCGCGTCACTGCTCGTCGCTCGTCGTGGATTAAGGCAATGTCGAGTCTACCACTCGATCACGCCCAGGTCACGGGCACCCGGCCCGCTCCGGCGCTTGACCGCGCGCGGCTCGCATCCGCATGCCTCGCCGTCGTCCTCATGTGTCACACCTCGATGAGCTCGACGTGCCGGCGGTCGCCCGCGACCAGGGCGTCGGGGATGCGCCCGTCGATGGTGGCGAGAACGGCACTGTGCCGCGCCGCGAGATCGACAAGATGAAGGTTCGTCACCTGTCGGAACCCGACGAGTCCTGTCATGTCGATGAGGGGCTCCGCCAGGGGCGCGTCGTCGGCCAGGAACTCGTGCCCCTCGACCCGGCACAGCTGCGCGAGCCCCTCACGAGCCCGGCCGGCGGCGACGGGAAAACCCGTCACCTTCGGATTGAGCAGGAGGCGGATGTACGCGGACTGCGTGATCGAGCAGGTCGCCCAGCGCGCAACGCCGTCGAACCACCTGGACACCAGCCCGTGGTGCACATGGTTCGGCAGGGACAGCGCGATCAGAGCATTGACGTCGAGGAGCCGCAGCGGGGCGTCACTCCTCGCCATCGCGATACCTCTCCACCGTCTCCGGCGTCACCACCGGTGCGGATTCGCCGGCCCGCGGCGTGAAGAGCGGCACGCCCCGCCTGCTCGCAGCCCAGGTCCCCCCGCCAGCGCCCCGGAGGGCGAGGTCCGAGACGGCCCTGCCCAGCGAGACTCCCTCGCGGCGCGCCCGCTCGCGCGCAACTGCGAGGACCCTGTCGTCGATCTCGAGTGTGGTGCGCATGCAAATATCATCGCATCACAACATCACCGCATCAATCGGTTCGTCGCGGGAACCGGGCGCGCCGGGGCCCACCACCCGCCGTCGGTAGCATGACGGCGTCAGCCGCACCCGTCCGGGAGGAGCTCCCATGCCCGAGCCCATCAAGCTCATCGACCGCGTCCAGGCCATCAACTGGAACCGCCTCATCGACGACAAGGACCTGGAGGTCTGGGACCGCCTGACCGGCAACTTCTGGCTGCCGGAGAAGGTGCCGCTGTCCAATGACGTCCAGTCCTGGGTCACCCTGACCGAGGCTGAGAAGAACATGACCACCCGCGTCTTCACCGGCCTGACCCTCCTGGACACCATCCAGGGCACGGTGGGAGCCGTCTCGCTCATCCCCGACGCCCGCACCCCCCACGAGGAGGCGGTCTACACCAATATCGCCTTCATGGAGTCGGTGCACGCCCGCTCCTACTCCTCGATCTTCTCCACCCTCATCTCCACCGCCGAGATCGACGAGGCCTTCCGCTGGAGCGAGGAGAACGAGAACCTCCAGCGCAAGGCCCGCATCATCCTCGACTACTACCGCGGCGATGACCCCGAGAAGCGCAAGGTCGCCTCCACCATGCTGGAGTCCTTCCTGTTCTACTCCGGCTTCTACGCCCCCATGTACTGGTCCAGCCACGCCAAGCTGACCAACACGGCGGATCTCATCAGGCTGATCATCAGGGACGAGGCCGTCCACGGCTACTACATCGGCTACAAGTACCAGCTGGCGGTGCGCGAGGCCTCCCCGGACCGCCAGGCCGAGCTCAAGGGCTACACCTTCGATCTGCTCATGGAGCTCTACGACAACGAGGAGCAGTACACCGAGGACCTCTACGACGAGCTGGGACTGAGCGAGGACGTCAAGAAGTTCCTGCGCTACAACGCCAACAAGGCCCTGATGAACCTGGGCTACGAGGCGCTCTTCCCGGCCGACGCCGTGGACGTCAACCCGGCGATCCTGGCCTCCCTGAGCCCCAACGCCGACGAGAACCACGACTTCTTCTCCGGCTCGGGCTCCTCCTACGTCATGGGCACGGCCGAGGCCACCCAGGACGAGGACTGGGACTTCTGAGGGCGACGGCGCCCGGTGCGGCTGAGTCGGCGGCGCCGGGCCGGGGCGCGCTCCGTCGTCGTACGCCTCGCTGAGCGCGCCGCGGCGCCCGCCGCCGGACCCTGGGCCGCCGGGAGAGCTCCCGGGCCGGGAGACCCGCCCCGCCGTCGTGCCCCGGTCTTCCCGCCCGAAGAGCGCTCGCTCTGTAACCTGGCTCCCATGAGCGCCCCTGTGAAGACCCGGCCGCGCCCCACGTCCCCGCCCCTGTACCGGGACGGCGGGGAGAAGGTCAGTCCGGCCCGCTCCCGGACCTGGGGCCTGGACGACGTCGTCGACGCCGTCTTCTTCGCCGTCGCCGCCGCGGCCACCCTGTGGCTGGCCTGGCTGCTCATCGCCTCGGGCTGGCACCTGGAGCCCTGGCTCGTGCTCAACTCGGTCCTGTTCTGGGCGGTGCTGGCCTACCTGGCGATCCCGCGCGTCCACCAGGTCCTCACCTGGCTGTACGTGCCCGACTACTTCATCGGCCGCACCCGCACCCCGGACGGCCTCCTGGGGGACCCGGTCAACCTGGCGGTTCGCGGGGACGAGGACGACATCCACGCGGCCATGCGGGCGGCGGGCTGGACCCGCGCCGACGCGATCACCCCGCGCTCCGCGCTGCGCATCGTCGTCTCCTCCCTGATGCGCCGCTCCTACCCGGCAGCCCCCGTCTCCACCCTCATGCTCTTCGGGCGAGGCCAGGACTTCGCCTACCAGAAGGAGGTCGAGGGCAACCCCTCCCAGCGGCACCACGTGCGCTTCTGGCACACGCCGGGCGGATGGGTCCTGCCCGGGGGCCGCAGCGTGGACTGGCTGGCCGGCGCGACCTACGACCGCTCCGTGGGGCTGAGCGCCCTCACCTTCCAGGTCACCCACAAGATCGACGCCGACATCGACATCGAGCGCAACTTCGTCGTCGACGACGTCCGCTGGGCCAACGCGGCGGCGGGCCTGGGGGTGTGGCCGGACTTCTTCACCGCCTACCACGACAAGAACGGCGGCGGGGACCGGGTGGAGACCGACGGTGACCTCTACGTGCTGGACCTGGACGCCGTCGTCCCGAACTCGGTGCACTCCGTGGAGCTGGCCCGGGCCCGGGCCGCGGACGCCCAGGCGAACCGCCAGCGTCCCTCCCAGCTGCTCGTGGCCCTGGCCCTCATTGTGATGCTGCTGGGGGTGCAGGCGGCCCAGCTCTTCCGCGATCCCGCTGTGGGCACGATGGCCGCCGAGCTCAACCGCGAGGGCGTGCCCGGGGCGACCGAGATCGTCTACGGGTCGCTCAGCGTGATGTCGGCCGGCATGATCGCGGCCGTGGCGGCCCTGGGCGTGGCCGCCTGGCGCGGGCACCCGCGTGGGCGGATCGCCCTTCTCGGGGCGCTGACGCTCTTCGTCCTGGCGGACATGTCCCAGGTGTCCGCCGTCGGGGTGCGGGGGGCGACCTTCTCCCTCATCGTGACCTCGGGCCTGGGTGTCCTGGCCCTCCTGGCGCTGACCGCGCGTCCGGTCCAGCGCTGGGAGCGCTCGCGCAAGGCCGAGCGGCGCGCGCGGCGAGGCCCGTAGCTCGTAGGCGGAGCCGCCCGCTGAGGACTGTGGCCCGACGCCGGTTCCCCCGCCGCCAGGCCCGGGCGTGCCGAGGGCTGCCGGTGCGGTTACGCGCCCCCGTAGCTGCGGGTTGCGCGGCTCCGCCGGCGTTGCGCCACGCCCTGCGGGTGACCCGGCCCGCTCTGTGTCCGCCCTGCCTGCCGCCTGCCCGGCATGCTCTGCCTGCCGCCCGTCCGATCCGCCCAGCCCGCCCGGCCGCAGGGGCGCCTCAAGGGCATGCCGCGTGTGTGACATGCTCGGGTCGGTTTTGCACACAAGCGGCCATTGTGTGCAAAGTTCCCCTTGCGCATGTCATACAACGATCGTTAGGTGACATCGTGGACGTGGAGATGTTCAGGAATCCGTCGATGGGGGAGCCCGCCGGGATCAGCGGGTCGGACCCGTATCTCGGCGACTGGCGTCATTCGGCCTTCATCCCGGCTCCCCTGGGACGGGACGAGCCGCTGCTCTCAGGCGCGACGCATCGGGCCGTCGCGGCGGCCGGGCGGGCGCTTGCGGCCCTGGACGCCACCGCGCGACGCCTCCCGAACCCCTACCTGCTTCGGGCGCCCTCGCTGCGCCGGGAGGCTCAGTCCACCTCGGCGCTCGAGGGGACGTACGCCCCCCTCGGCGAGGTGCTGACAGCCGATGACGACGCCCCCGCATCCGCTGAGATGACGGAGATCCTCAACTATGTCGGCATGGCGCAGCTCGGCTTCGACTGGATGCGCGAGGGGCGACCGCTCACCCTGGGCCTTATCGAGGACCTCCAGGGGCGACTCATGCGCGGAACGCCGCTGGAGGGGGAGTCCGGACGACTGCGCGAGGGGCAGGTCGTCATCGGACGCCGCGACGTGGCGGGGGCGGGGCCTTGGGCGACGCCGGTCGAGGCCGCCAGGTTCGTCCCCGCGCCGCCGGGGGACCAGCTGCGCGCCGGCGTGACTGCTCTCGTCGACTGGCTCGGGGCCGATCACGCCGAGCGCATCGACCCGGTCGTCGTGGCGGGCATGGCCCACTACCAGTTCGAGACGCTTCACCCTTTCCGCGACGGCAACGGGCGGATCGGGCGGTACCTCATTGTGCTGACGCTTCTCGGGACGGGCCTGCTGACGGAGCCGACGCTCACCGTCTCCCCCTGGTTCGAGGCCCGGCGCACCGAGTACTACGACACGCTCCTCGGCGTGAGCACGGACGGCGACTGGGACTCCTTCCTGTCCTTCTTCGCACGCGGTCTCGCCGACGCCGCGACCGGGACCAAGGAGCAGATGCTGGTGCTGGTGTCGGTGCAGGAGAAGCTCCGGGAGCGCGTCCGGACGTCGTCGCTGCGCTCGGCCCGGGCGCTCTCCCTGGTCGATCTCGCCGTGGCCAACCCGTCCTTCACCGTGCGCAGGGTCGAGCGCGAGATGGGCCTGTCCTACGGGCGCGCCAATAGCCTCGTCGGCCAGCTCGCCGACCTCGGCATCCTGAGGATCGTCAACCCCGGCTCCCAGCCGCGCCGCTACACCGCCCGGGAGGCGCTCCGGGTCCTCCTGAGCGGCGGGCGGTGAGTCGGAGCGGATGCTTTTTCGGGCGGCGGCCACTGGCCCGACTGCACGCGCACCGTCGGCCTGCGTCGGCCTGCGGCTGACGGCCGGGGCTCCTGCCCGGTGGCGGCACGCCTCCAAGAGCGACGGGACCGCACTCATCCGGACTGCGCCCGAACCGACTGTTCACGAGCGCAAGAGGATGGGGGCGCTGCGCCGCCGACGGTTCCCCAAGAAGTACCTGCCGTGCAGACGGCGCCTCCAGCGCCTCTCGCCCGGCCTCAGAACGGCGCGCCCTGCGTCGAGATAGACATTTTCGTACGAGGTAGACGGTGACACCGTCTACCTCGTACGAAAATGTCTATCTCGACGAGGTGAGGCGGCGGCCCGGCAGCGGCAGGCCGCGGTCAGCGGTTCCTGGCCGTGGTGGAGGACCTGGGCCGCCGGCGGCGGGCGCCCGCCCCCGGAAGTCTCCCTGGGGACGTCTCCCCATCGCTGTCATGACGCGCATTCAGCACACTTGGCCCTGTCGCCGATCCCACAGAGAACGGAATCCCTTATGCGTACCACCGCGAAGGTCCTCAGTATTGTCGCCGCTGCTGCCTGTGCCGTCGGAGTGTCCGCCTGCGAGGACGAGGTCGTGCAGGCCGGGGGAGGCTCGACCGCTGGGGCCAGTCAGTCTCCAGGCGGCTCGTCCCCGGGGGCGAGCCAGCCTCCCGGCGGCTCGGCCGCTCCCGGCCAGGGGGCGGCGCCGGCCGGGGCCCAGGCGATCGAGCCCATCACCTTCACCGATGGGGCCATCGGCCTGACCGAGACCTGTGACCAGCTCGTGCCGAACTTCGACGCCGCTCAGTACAAGGCGGGCTCCCCGGCCCAGGGCGAGACGATCTACCTGCTGCACTGCACCCTGGACTTCTCGGGCAACGTCTCGTTCGGCTCCGAGACCGGTCAGGCTTTGACCCTCATCGACGACAACAACAAGAATCATCAGGCCCTGCGCAAGTCGTCGGGCGTCGAGGACGACATGAAGCAGGCCGGCCTGGACCCGATCGACTACGACGACTACGGCACCAACCACATCGACGGGTGGTTCGCCTTCGGCGTCCCGGGGAAGGGCGACAAGGCCGACCCCCTGCCCGAGGGCGCCACAACCCTGGCCTACGAGCGGGATGCCGTGACCAGCAAGAGCGACGGCAAGACCTATGAGGCCTACTCGACTCGCACGAAGGTGACGGTCAAGAACGGCTGAGCCGGGCCCCTGAGCGAAAGCCCCGCAGTGCGGCGCCTCCCGGCACGGTCCGGGAGGCGCCGCGCCCGCTCTCGCCCGTCCATCATGTCCGTCCCGCCCGCGCCGAACCTCCTCGGCGCAGCGCCATTGGCGGGCGCGCCCCGTAGGCTGCTGCCATGAGCGAGTACTCCGCGGGGAAGCACAACGCCGGCACCGGTTCTTCCGAGTCACCGCCCCCGGACGCGACCCGTAGCAGAAGCACGGAAACCCGGCGCGCCCGGCGGGCCCGCCACGTCCGGCGCGCCCGTCACGCCGCCGCCCCCGCCCGGGGCCGGCACGCGGCCCCCGAGCACGTCCGCTTCGGGATCCCCTTCAACGGCGCCGTCCCCATCTGGCACGACGACGCCGAGATCACCTGGCACCGGGCCACCGACGGCACCGACTTCGCCACGGTGCTCGGCATGGGCGTCGTTGAGACCGAGCCCGGCCCCTCGACCGCCCCCGAGGGCTGGATCGAGGTCGTGGAGACCGGCACCCTGCTGGCGCCCGGCGCCGATCCCGCCGACGTCGCCGCCGGCGCCGAGTCCGGCCCGATCCTGCGGCTGCGCGCCGAGGCCCCCACCGGGCGTCGCGCCTTCAACGACCCCAGGCGCGGCGCCGCCGTCCCCCTGACGCCTGCGCTGACCGTCGAGGAGGCCATGGGCTCCAGCCCCTCCGACTTCGACATCACCGGCTTCACCGTCCACCTGGCGCGGCTCATGCTGCGCGCCGCCCGCGACGGCGCCATCCTCCTGTTCACTCTGCGCGCCCCGCGCGACCCCGAGCCCCACCACGTGCTGAGCGTGCCCAGCGACGTTGACGGCCCGGACGGCGAACAGGTCATGCACTTCCACCTGGGCACCCTGCTCGAGATGAGGGGCGGCGCGTGGGACCACGCCAATCACGCCGACGGCATGGCCCTGCTGGACCTCGACGTGCCCTACTCCCGGCTGCTGGCCTCCGACCCCAGCGGCGAGCAGGGCTTCGAGACCGAGGGCCTTATCGAGATGGCGCAACCGGTCGCGGATGCTGTGCTCAAGCCGGGCTTCCCCTTCGCACTCGGCAGCTCCTTCCTCATGCCGCGGCGTTGAGCGCGCCGAGCGGTCTACGTGCGCTGGATGATTAACGCCGAGGTGGCAGCCGGGCGTGCTCGGCGTCGAGGGGAGCTCGTCGTGTGTTCCGTCCGGGCGCCCGGACGTGCGGCCCGCTCGCGGTCCCTGCCGGCCTGTCTTGTCGAGATCGGTCGTGTTCCGGCTCGAGGCCGGTTCGCTTCCGCACTGAGACCGGTTCGCGGGGCCGGGTGGCCGTCGGGCGGCTGTCCAGCCGGTTCTTCACGGCCTCCTGAAGACCGGCCCTGACAGGAAAAGGTGGCTCCTACGCGCTTTTAAGGCGCTCACCGTTCCCGGGTGCGGTGAGGATCGGCATGTTTCCGCGGTTTTGTGGCGCGGGCGGGACGGTACGGGCAGCTAAAAGTGCGTAGGAGCCACCTTTTCCGCCCGGCACACCGCCCGAGCCCCCTCGCCGGCGCCCCAGAACGCGTCTTGTCCCAGAACCGGCCCAGACGACTGGCTCCGGGGAGAGCGAGCAGACAGGGCCGGAGGCGCGAGAACCTGCGATCCTGGCGCCATGACCGACCACCCCCTCCCTGCGCCCGGCGAGACCACCGGGTGGATCACCCCTCCCACCGACGGCGGTGAGCGCCTCGACGGCCGCTCCACCGTCCTGGTGACCGCCGACCGCCTCATCACGGGACGCCGCGGTGAGGCGCCCGGCACTCTTGAGGTCATAGGCGACGTCCCCGCCGTCGGACCCGACGGCGAGGGCGCGGGCCCGGCCGAGGACGCCCGGCGCGCCGGCCGCGGGGGAGCGGTGCTCCTGGACCGCAAGCGCATTCTGTTCGCTGGCACCGCCGCCGAGGCGGAGGCCCACCTGGCCCACCCGTCCTCCCGGGCCGACCTGGCCGTTACCGTCCCCGAGCGGATCGTGCGCCTCGACCTGCCCGGCTCCACCCTCATGCCCGGGCTCATCGAGACCCACGACCACCTGCCCACATCCGGCACCGCCGTCGAGTACCCCGACTACGGGCCCCACGAGGTCGCCCGCCTCACCCTCAACGCCGCGCGCTCGGCACGCGAGCTGCTCAGCGTCGGCGTCACCAGCGCCCAGTCCCTGGGGGCGCGGCACTACGTCGATGTGGCCGTGCGCGACGCCATTGACAACGGGGACGTGCGGGGCCCGCGCATTATCGCCTCCGGGCCGCAGATCACCACCACCGGCGGGCACTCCCACCACGCCGGCGCGGAGGTCGACTCCATCGACCAGATCCGCCACGAGGTCCGCCGCCACCACAAGATGGGGGTCGACACCATCAAGGTGATGGCCACTGGCGGCTTCATGACGGGCGGGTCGGCGCCCTGGTTCGCCCAGTTCAGCCAGGACGAGCTTCAGGTGCTCTTCGCCGAGGCGCACCGTCTGGGCAAGTGGACGGCCGCGCACGCCCACGGGACCCAGGGCATTGAGCGGGCGGTGCGCGCGGGCGTCGACCTCGTCGCCCACGCCTCCTTCATCACCGACCGCGGCCGCAGCGAGTTCGATGCGGCCCTGGCCGACGAGATGGCGCGCACCGGCGTGTATGTCGAGTGCACCATGACCGCCGACATGCCGCGGATGCTCCGGCGCGACGACTCCTACGCCCCGCCCGTGCGCCGGCTGTGGGAGCACGGGGTGCGGATCGTCGTCGGGCACGACGCCGGGATCCCCGCGGTTCCGCAGCGCGGCTACGTCGGCGGCCTCGAGGCGCTGGAGTGGGCGGGGCTGCCGCGCACCGAGGTGATTCTCGCGGCGACGTCTCGGGCGGCCGCCGCCATCGGGTGCGCGGGCGTGACCGGGGTGCTGGCGGAGGGCTTCGAGGCCGACCTCATTGCGGTCGCGGGCGACCCGCGCGAGGACCTGGCGGTCCTGCGCGACCTGCGCCTGGTGGTGACGCGGGGGCGCGAGTTCGTGCCCGACCGGCTCGAGGGCGTGCCCGTGCTGGTGGACGACTCCCTGGGCGGGCTGGGGCCGATCGGTCCCGCCGCCACCCTGGGGGTGTGGCGCGCCCGCGCCGAGCGGCGCCGGGCCCACCCCCGAGTATGAGGCCGGGGGCGCCCCGGCCCCGCCGCGGCCGACGACGCGGGGCGGCGTGAGCCTGTCCGGCGCCGGAAAGCGGCGAGGCTCCGCCGATATAACGTTTTGACAACTACAGTGACCGAATGGGGTATCAGCGGAGAGCCTTCAGGCACGGCGTCCATCGCGAGGACATTGAGCAGGCGCTCTCCCATCCCCGCGAGGTGCACTACCACGACGGCTATGTCATGGTTCTCGGCTCGGACCGGCTCGGCGACCTCCTCGAGGTCGCGGTCGACGAGGCGGGCCAGGTGTTCCACGCGATGAGAGCTCGATCGAAGTACTCCAGGAGGCGATGACCGTGCGAAGCGTCAAGGAGATGCTCCGGGAGGTCGAGCAGACCAATGACGGGCAGGGCCCCGACGTGGCGGCGTGGACGAGCGACCCCTGCCTCATGGACATCACGCTGGCCCAGCTCCGCCTGGCCGCGGCCGAGGCCGACCTCGACGCGGCCGTCGCGCGCGCCCGGGACAGCGGGCGCTCCTGGCAGCAGATCGGCGACATCCTGGGCATGACCCAGCGGGGCGCGAGCAAGAGGCTGAGCACCTGAGCGGCGGCTCCCGGCGCCGCCCGTGCGCAGCGGCGCCGCCCGCCGAGGGGCATGATGGCCCCATGCGTGATCTTTCCCGTCCCACTGAGCCCTGTCGTGCTGTTCAGGAGCGGATGGCCGCCGAGGCTGCCGCGCGCGCCGGGGCTGCGGCCCCCGCCGCCGCCCTGGGGGAGGACGACGGCGCCCCGGCTGCTCTGCGCGAGGCGCTGGCCGACGTCGTCGCCGGGCTCGCCCCGCAGGTCGTCGCCCTCTCCCACGACATCCACGTCCACCCGGAGGTCGGCTACCGCGAGCACCACGCTGTGGCCGCGGTCGCCGACATCCTGCGCGCCCACGGCCTGGAGGCCGAGGTCGGGGTCTACGGCATGGACACGGCCCTGCGCGCGGCGATCGGCCCGGGCGCCCCGGACGACGACAGTCCCGGCGCCCCGGACGGCGCCGGTCCGGACGCCGTCTCCGGCGCCCCCACCATCGCCATTCTCGCCGAGTACGACGCGCTGCCCGGAATCGGCCACGCCTGCGGCCACAACGTCATGTGCGCCAGCTCCGTGGGCGCCTTCCTGGCCCTGGCGGCCCTCGCGCGGCGCACGGCGGACGCCCTGCCCGGCCGCGTCGTCCTCCAGACGACTCCGGCCGAGGAGCCCGACACCGCCAAGGAGCGCCTGGCCCTGGCCGGCATGCTCGACGGCGTCGACGCCGCCATCCAGACCCACTCCTACGCCCACGACGTCGCCGACCAGACCTGGCTGGGCGTGCGCCGTATCCGCGCCGTCTTCACCGGCGTGCCCGCCCACGCCGCCTCCCAGCCCTTCATGGGGCGCAACGCCCTGGACGCGGCCGCCCTCGTCCTGAACGGGATCGGCCTGCTGCGCCAGCAGATCCTGCCCATGGACCGGCTCCACGCCGTCGTCGTCGATGGCGGCCGGGTCCCCAACGTCATTCCCGAGCGCGCCGAGCTGAACCTCTTCGTGCGCTCGAAGTACCCCGAGACCCTCAAGGACCTGGTGGGGCGCGTGGAGGACGTCCTGCGCGGCGCCGCGCTCATGACCGGCACCGGCCTGGAGATCATCACCCCGCCCTACACCAATGAGATGCCGGTGCGCGCCAACGGGCCACTGACCGCCGCCTGGGTCCGCTCCCAGCGCGAGCGCGGCCGCGACCCACTGCCCTTCGGCGTCGTGCCCGAGACGATCGCGGCGGGCACCGACTTCGGCAACGTCTCCCAGCGCGTGCCCGGTATCCACCCGCTCATCAAGGTCACCGACCGCGCCGACGTCGCCCTCCACACCCGCGAGATGGCGCGGGCCGCCGGCTCGCCGACCGGGGACGCGGCCGCCGTCGACGGCGCCTACGGGCTGGCGGCGGTCGCTCTGGACTGGCTGCACGACGCCGACTTCCGCGCCGCCGCGCGCGCCGACTTCGAGGCCACCGGCGGCGCCGTCGACGTCGAGCACTTCTGGGACTGAACCGATCTCGACTCGGAAGTGAACCGATCTCGGCGAAGAGGGGGCCGCGGGTCCGCCGCGGGGCCCAGTCAGGCGAGGGCCCCGCGCAGGACGTCCAGCCCCACGCTGCCCAGGCGCAGCGCCCGGGTGTGGAAGTCCTTCAGGCTCGTCCCGCCCGCGAGCGCGCCGTCCCGCGCCTCCTCCCACAGCCGCTGGCCCACCGCGTAGGACGGCGCCTGCCCCGGCCACCCCAGGTAGCGGTCCAGCTCGAAGCGCAGGAAGGGCTCGTCCATCGCCACGTTGTGCCGCAGGAACGCCCAGGCGCTGCCCGCATCCCAGACGCCCTCGCCCACGCCGGGCAGGTCCGCCAGCTCGGCCGGCCGCTCCTTGCCCAGGTGCACCCCGATGTCGAGAACGACCCGCGCCGCGCGCAGCCGCTGGGAGTCGAGCATGCCCATGCGGTCGCCCGGGTCGTCCTGGAACCCCAGGTCCGCCATGAGCTTCTCGGCGTACAGGGCCCAGCCCTCGCCGTGCCCGCTCACCCAGCAGGCCAGGCGGCGCCAGGAGTTGAGCTCGTCGCGCAGGTGGGTCTGCATGCCGACCTGCAGGTGGTGGCCGGGCACGCCCTCGTGGAAGACGGTGGTGCGCTCCTGCCAGGTGGCGAAGTCCTCTGTGCCCGCCGGCACCGACCACCACATGCGGCCCGGTCGGGAGAAGTCGTCGCTCGGGCCGGTGTAGTAGATGCCGCCGGTGGACGACGGCGCGATGCGGCACTCCAGGGTGCGCAGCGGGGCGGGGATGTCGAAGTGGACGCCGTCGAGGGCCGCCATCGCCGCGTCGGAGGTGGCCTGCATCCACTCCTGCAGCGCCCGCGTCCCGTGGACCGTGCGCGCGGGGTCGGCGTTGAGCCGGTCCAGGGCCTCGCGCACGCCCACCCCGGGCCCGTAGAGCCGCTCGGCGATCGCCCGCTGCTCGGCGTCGATGGCGGCCAGGCGCTCCCGGCCCCACTCGTAGGTCTCGTCCAGGTCGACGACGGCGCCCAGGAAGTCCCGGCTGAAGCGCTCGTAGCGCTCGCGGCCCACGGCGTCGCGGTCGCCGGCGTGAGGCAGGATCTCGGCGACCAGCACGTCCGCGATCCGGGAGAAGCCCTCCCGGGCGGTGGCGGCGGCGGTGCGCAGCTCCTCGGCCAGGGGCGCCGGGATCGGTGCGCCGTCGGCGGTGGCGGCGCCGTCGACGAGCGCCGTGTAGGAGCTCGTGGCCTGCGCGGCCTGGTCGCGCGCCTGGGAGATGGCGGCCTCGACCTGGCGGCGCGCCGCGACGTCGCCGCGGGCGAGCGCCAGGCGCAGGCTCTGGGCGTACTGGGTCAGCGCTCGTGGGACATCGCGCAGGGCGGAGGCGAAGTCCGCCCAGTCCTCCTCGGTGCCGGTGGGCAGGTTGTCGAAGCCGTCGCGCAGCGACTGCACCGGGGAGGCGATGTTGTTGAGGCTGCGCAGTCTCTCGCCGGCGTCGGCGAGCTCCACGCCCACTGTGAGGCGCTCGCGCATGGCGGCGACGGTGACGCGGTCGACGTCGTCGGCGGGGGCGGCGGCCTCCAGCTCGCGCAGGGTCGAGCGGTCGAGCTCGCTCAGGGCGGCCAGGCCCTCGGGGGAGTAGTCGTCGAGCTCGCCGCGGCGACCGGGCAGGCCGTTGTAGACGGCGAACTCCGGGGAGAGGTCGGCCAGGTGCGCGACGTAGCGTTCGGCGATGGTGTCGACGGCGGTGGCGGGGCGGGCGGCGTTGGGGCGGGTCTCGCCGGCCTCAACGGGCCCGGCGGATTCTGCGGAGGAGCGGGTCACGGGCCGAGCCTAGATGATTGATTCCGGGCTGGGCGCGGGACGGGTCGGGCCGTCAATGCCGATGGCGGTCCGCAGCCCTCGCGTGTCCCGGCGTCCGGTCCCGCAGATTCTTCGTCGAGCTCGGTTCGTCTCCACGCCGGCACCGGCCCGAAGGGTCCGCCGCACGCCCTCCCGGTTGGCACCGCCCGCGACCACAGCCACGAACCTACGGCCGCCAACCGGCCGCACCACCAGACGCCAGAGCCGCTCCAGACCCTGTCATGAAGATCGTTCGAGTCAGCGGCCGATGTCGGCGATGCGTGCGGCGGTCCACACGGCCGGCGAGCCGCATGCGGCGAGACCGCGGTGGTGCCCGGTGGTGGTTGGGGCTGCGCTCTACAGCGCCTTCCATGGCCCCACTGCTTCCATCGAAAGAGATGCTCCCCGGCGGCACGGCCACGAGGACCGGACAGAACCAGCACCCCCGGAGTCGCTCATCTAGTGTCCCGGCGCTTACTACGCTCCTTTGTTCCTTACTACGCTCCTTTTCCTCGTACAGTAAGGAACAAAGGAGCGTAGTAAGCGAGTCGGGCGCCCGTGCTCGGATGCTGCGCCCCAGCAGGGCCGGCTGCGCGGGCCGGTTCAGGATGCGAGGTACTGCGTGAGGGCGTCGCGCATGATCTCGCTGGCTGTGCGCTGCTCGGCATCGATGCGGGCCTGAAGCGCTGCGTCCAGGTCTTCCGGCAGACGGACCTGTCGCTTGGGCGAGCGGCCGGTGCCATGTGTCCCGTTTCCAGGTTGTAGGACGCAGATACAGAACGTGGAGCAGGCATATGGTGCCGGGTCGGCGACGGTGAATGAGGACCTCCAGCATCTGCCCGTCGCGCGCCGGACCCCTATCAGATCAACAGCCTCCCCGGCCTATCCCATGCTTTATCAAAGCGTTCGAGGAGCAGGACCGGTTGTGCGGCGCGTGCAGGCCGTCCGCAATCGGATAGTGCTTCTCGGCGCTGCACGTCCTCTCAACTGCCACGAGATTATGGTGGTCCCGAGCTCTCCGGTTCGGTAGTTCCACCGTGCGCGGGCGCTCGTCGGTAGGCGACGACGAGGAGTCGGGCCGGCCTGTCGCTCTCCCGGGTAGGGGCTGGGGGCATCTTCCAGTCTGTCTGGAGCAGGACCGGTGAGGGCAATCGCGGCCGGGGCGCCGATGAAAGAGCTCAGGATGACTCCCTGTTGAAGGCCGGGCCCGGCTTGCCAGACCCGCTCCATGAGCGAGACCCTGGCCCGCATGCCCACCACCATCGCGCCCTCCGACCTGCCTGCGCCCCACGACCCCGACCTCCCCTACGCGATCTCCATGGTCTGCACCGGCAACATCTGCCGCTCGGCCATGGCCGAGGTGGTGCTCATCGACCGCCTCGCCGCAGCCGGCGTCCCCGCCTGCGGGCCCACCGGCGTCGTCGTGACCTCCGCCGGGGTCTCCGACGAGGAGCACGGCAACCCCATCGACCGCCGCGCGCGCCGTCTCCTGGCCGAGCGCGGCTACGGCTCCGGGGGCGACGCCGCTGCGCGCGCGGCCGCCGTCGCCATCCGCGACCACGCCGCCCACCGGATCGGCGACGCCGAGCTCGCCGGCGCCGACCTGGTGCTGGCCATGACCTCGGCCCACCGCCGCGAGCTGCTGCGCCGAGCCGAGCGCCTCGGCGTCGACGCCGACCGCATCCGCATGTTCCGCGAGCTCGACCCGGCCGTCGCCGGGGACGAGCGGCACTGGGCCGCCGTCGGTGCCCGCACGCACCACGGGCTGGACGTGCCCGACCCCTGGTACGGGACGATGGAGGACTTCGTCAAGACCCTGGAGGTCGTCGAGCGCGTGTGCAACGCCCTCGTCCCGGCGCTGGCGGAGCTGTCGGCGCAGCGGCGGCGCTGAGAGGGCGGGGCCAGGCCGCTGGGGCAGGCCGCGGGCCGCCCCGCTGCTGGGCTGCCCGTCTGTGCCGCCTGGGCCTCCGCCGACAGGCCGCCACCCGCCTCTACCTCAGGCGCCCGGTCTGCCTCAGGCGCTCGGCCAGTCCCAGGCGGCCGGCCAGCCACCCGGTCACGGTCGCCAAGTACTCCTCGCGCGCCGGTGGGGGCGAGAGCGCCAGGTCGTGCACCCCGCCCGGGATCTGCCGGATGGTGACGTCGGTCCCGAGGAAGGCCGCGCGCTCGACGATCTGCTCCACCGACAGCACGACGTCGCTGTGGCGAGCCTCCTCGTCACTGGCCTCGGGGCCGTTCGACGCCGTCGAGCAGCACACGAGCACGGGCACCCTGATGCCCAGCCCGTGGCGCACCTCCCGCTGGAGCCGGCGGATCCCCGCCAGGAACCCCGCGCGCACCGGGAAGGACGGCGAGGGCTTGAGCCTCAGGTCCCAGTCCCACTCGCCGCCCCAGCGCCGGTGCAGGGACCGCACGTACAGGTCCGGCTCGGCCGTCTCGGGGTCGGTCCCCACCGCGGTCCCGGCGCTGGGGACCGTGCCCTGCGCGCCTCCCGGGCTCGCGGCCCTGGCGGCCAGGCGCTTGCGGGCCCTGACCTCCGCCGGGTTGTCGATGACCCGCTCCGGGCGGCGGCGCGAGAGCACGTCGACGTAGGCCGACCCGTAGGAGCGCATGAGCCCGGAGGCGTTCAGCTGCAGCCAGGGGGAGTTGAGCGTGACAGCCTCCACGCTGTCGGGGTGGTCCGCCGCCCAGATGACCGCCTGCAGCCCGCCTGTGGAGTGGCCGTTGAGGACGACGACGTCGTGCCTGTGCTCGGAGCGGATGATTCGCAGCGCCTCGCCGATCTCCTCGTCGTGGACGCGCAGATCGCGCACGTCGTGCGGCGAGGGGTGGCCCACGCCCGCCCGCCCGCAGGTGCGCAGGTCCAGAGCGTAGAACTCGTAGCCGGCCGACAGGAAGGCGTCGGCCAGGTGGGTCTGGAAGAAGTAGTCGTTGCGGCCGTGGAGGTAGAGCACGGCCCGCTTGTGGCGCGGCGTCCCTGCGGTGCCGGCAGGAGTGGCGGGAACGGCAGGAATGGCCCCGCGCTGGTGGACCAGGACGGCGTGGTCCGCTCCGGGAGCCGCGTCCTCATCGGGGACGACGTCGATGCGCCGGGCCACCCACGGCTCTCCCAGGATGTCCGTGGTCAGGGGGGCTGGTGTGTCCGGTGTGGTCGTGTCAGGCGCATGTGGTCGGGCGGGTGCGGCGGCTGGCGTGGCCGGGGCTGCTGTGGAGGCTGTGGAGGCCGGCGTGAGTGATGAGGCGGGTGGCGCGGGTCTAGCGGGCCCGGTGGGTTCGACGGGCCCGGTGGGGGTGGTCTCGGTCATGAGAGGCATCCTGGCACGGTCCGGGCTGCGAGGCGTGCAGGCGGTGTCTTGAGCGCCTCGCGCGGGCGAGGCGGCCCCCGTGGTGACCGGCGGCCCCGGCTCGGACCTGTTCGGCGCCTCGCGCGGGCGAGGCGGCCCTCTTGAGGATGCCGACCCGTGGCAGGCGCATTTTGCCCCGTCATGTGTCCTTACGTGGCGCGAGCCGGGGTCGCACGGATTGCGGAGAAGAGGAAATGCCTGCGCGGGCTGGACCGACGTGAGCGAGGATCGACAGCCTGGTGCACCGACTGGGCGCTCACTGGCTGTTCGCCGGCCTCGCACTCGTAACGTCTACCCGGGCGCCCTGCCCATTCGAAGACGGCGCAATCATCGGTCTCGCAGGCGTAACGCCCACCGGTTCGCCGGCATTGTCGGACGCGCTTGCGGGTCCGGTGTGTCTTCGTCTGTGACGCTCACTGGTTCGCTGGCATTGTTGCCCGTACTCGCTTCGCGCGGTGCGCCCTGGCCCGCGCAGACAGAGCGGGCACGCTGGGCCGCCGCCTGCCGGGCAGGACCGAGAGCGGACTTTTGCAGGGCGCCGTTGGAGCGGGCCAGGACCGTTGCGCACCACCAGCACGCGTCATGGTCGTCCGGCGCAGTGCGTGCGCCCGGGGATGTGGCATTCCAGCCCGCGGGAGCGCTTCCGTTCGGGTGGATCCGTGTGAGGCCACCTCGCAGCGCATGGGCGCGGATCGCCCCTTGAGTCACATGTCCGCACTCGGGCGGCCTCCGCCAACGGGCTGTTGCGCCGCGTCGGGCGGGTCGTGGCCGCACGAGCGCCGGGCTTACCTGGTTCTAGATGGTGATGCGGCGCAGGAGGGTGGGTGGTGGGATCTGGCCGGTGAGGATGTAGGCGCGGAAGACGGGGACGGCCTGCTGGCCGGTGAAGACCTCCTCGGGGTGGACGTGGGTGGTGAAGGGCTCGTCACCCCCGTTGTTCCAGCTCAGCGGCACCCACGCGTCCGGGTCGCGGACTGGTTCGCGGGCCACCACGTAGTGCGCGTAACCGCTCACAGGGTCCGGGACGCGGACCTCGATCGTCATGCCCCGGTTGGAGCCCCCCGCCTGCATATAGAAATTGCTCTGCTCAGCCTCGGGAACGTCGTCGGGGAAATCACAGCCCTCCGGAAGAGCCCACACGCCCAGGGCGAAGCGTTTTTCCCCTGTGAGGAAGCGAGGGGCCGTCAGCCAGCGCGACATCTCGTCCGCGATCTTCTCCGGAGTCTGTGGAAGGGTGAAAATGTCCGAGCGTCCTGTTTTTGAACTGATTGTCCATGTGGCTAGCCTTCTCATTCTGATCTCCTTGTCGCGCGTTGGTTGGTGATTTGCGGTCATTCAGCGATCCGCTCGACGTATACCTCGGTGATTTTGATGGTTCGTCCGTCGCCAAGAGTGGCGATGGCGGGGTTGTCGGGTGATACGAGGTCGTCGAAGGCCTTCTGCTCCCCGCGGTAAGGCGAGGTTCTGTACTTGGCTTCGATTCCGACCCAGGTGCCGTCCTGTTTTTGGGCGAATCCGTCGTAGAAGCGCCCATGACTAGTTCCCTCCACTCGCGCTAGTCGTTTCTCGGCAAGCACCTCCCGCAACGGAGTGCCTGCTTCATCCATCGCCTCACGGTAGTTTTCTCGCACTTGCCACTCGGCGAAGTCATAGGCGTGAGCTCCTTTGTTGCCATCGGTGAACTGGCCTTTGTAGTCCCGGTTGTCGCCTCGGTCGACGCCGGCGCGCGGGTCGGCCTCGGGCCTCGGCTCGGGCTGTGCGCGGCGGCGCGGTCCGCTGCCTCCCTGGGAGGAGCGTCGCATGACGCCGTCGTCGGGTGCGCCCCAGTGGGGGTGCGGGGTCCTGCGGGGATCAGCATAGGCGTAGGCGGGCCGCCGCCCGACCGGGCGCTGGGCCGCCTCCTCGGCCGCCTCCTCGGCCGCCTCTTCGAAGGCCTCCTTCGCCCGGCGCCACCGGCGGGACTCCCGGGCGGCCTCGACGCCGTAGCGCAGGGTGCCGCCGGCTGCGCCCACCCCGCCTCCCGCGACCATGGTGGCGATCCACGTCGCGACGTCCAGGGCGATCTCCCCGGGGGTGTGCGAGGACAGGTAGCGGGCGACCGTCCCCTGGGGATCGCGCGCGAACCGGGCCGCATCGTGCGCCGAGCCGAGCATCGCCAGTCCCAGGCCCACATCGAAGGCCAGCCCCAGGCCCCCGCCGGAGAGCACCACCAAAGCCCCGGCCGCCACCATGAGCAGCCCCTGCTCCATGGGCGACAGCGAGTCCCAGAGGTCCCCCAGCATGTCCAGGACCCCGGCCAGCCAGCCCTCTCCCAGGTGAGGAGCCAGCTGCCTGTTGAGATCATGGGTGATGGTCGGGACCTGCATCAGCACCAGAACACCGGCCAGCACCGCCAGCGCGGCCAGGACCCGCACGACCCACCGGTACTGGCGCCCCGGATCCAGCACGGCCCGGGCGGCCGCGTCCCGCTCCCGACGCAGACCCACCACCGTGCAGATCGGGAGCCGGAACCGATTCAGCACCTTGCCCTCCCCGGCCGCCCGGACCACCAGGCGCCACTCCAGCCAGGGGAGGACGAGGGCATCGACGACGTCGGCGGTCCACCGACCCACCCCCGACCGGGGCAGGCGGGCCAGTACCCTCCACCGCCAGGCGCCGATCGCGCCACCGCCGACGCGCCCCTCGCACACGCCCAGGTCGTCGAGCAGCCCGTCGTCGTACCCGCCATAGCACAGCACCCGGGCGTCCAGCGCCGCCCCCACCACCAGCAGGAGCAGCACCAGCCAGCCCCGGCCCTGCCCGCCGCCGGTCAGCGTGCTGGTGATGTCCACCAGCGGCCAGGGCGCCTTGCCGCCGGTCTCGCCCCACGCCTGCGTACGGGGCGACGCGTTGCACGCGAGATGGTCCACGATCGCCACCCACAGGGCCAGCAGCGGCACCAGCGGAGAGAGGACCCGGCCGACGACGGCGCCCGCGCCGCCGCCGCGGTGCCCGCCCCGGCTGCCGCAGCGCCACCACAGGTGCCGCCCCAGGCCGATGCACGCGGCCACCATCCCCGTCACCATCGCGTGGCCGCTGTAGGACAGCGCGGTCGGGAAGGAGCCGGAGAACGGCGAGAGGCCGAACGTGGGCAGCCCCAGGCACTTCAGCATCTGGCTCGCCCCGGGCGGGCACAGCGCCGTGGCCAGCATCAGGCCGGGGGTGCTCGGCGCGGACAGGTACGCGATCCTCCGCAGTATCTCCTCCACCGCCGCGAAACCCGCGCCGGCGGCCACGCCCAGTATCAGCCAGTCGCACACCAGCAGACGGCGCATCCTCCCCGGCGCCGCCAGCGCCAGGACCGCCAGGGGGGCCAGCTTGCACAGCTCCTCCGCGACCCCCGCCACCACGATGGTCGCTGCAGGCGTCTTCGCGCTGACGCCGGCGGCGGCCACCAGTCGCAGGGACAGCAGGCCGACGGCGCCCGCCCACGGCATTGAGGCGGCGAAGACTCCCGAGATCAGCCGCCACGAGACCGACTTGGTACGCGCCATCCAGAACCAGACGAACACCACCCACATGGTCCCCAGCCACGCCCCGAGACTGATGCGCAGCGTCTCGTTGACCATCAGGGCGACCAGGATCACTGGCAAGGACGCCCACACGACGACCGCCTGGATCCGGCGCAGCACCACCAGGGCGCGCCAGGACCGCAGGCGCACCCCCAGACGCTCCCACCACTCCAGGTCGGCCTTTCGAGGCGAGCCGGCCGGATCGCCCGCGCCGGCACGATCGGCGGGTCCCGGGCCGCCGGCACCCGGGCCGCCGGCACCCGGGCCGCCGTATCCGCCCGCGCCCGGGTACCCGCTCGCATCCGGGACGGGGACGACGCCGTATCCGCCGGGCGCGCTGACCAGGGGCGGCGCTCCCGCGGGCCGGGCCGCGCCGGGAAGCGGCACGACGCGAGGTGCGCCAGCAGGACCCGCAGAGTCCGGAGCGCCGGGCGGGGGCGCGACGCGGGACGCGCCGGGCTGAGACGCGAGAGCCGGCGCACGCGGCCCGGACCCAACGGGCGGAGCCGGCCCCGCTGCGGCTCGCGGAGCGCTCGGCTCAGGCGCGGCGCGAGACGCTCCGGGCTGAGGCATCGGCCCCGCTGCAACATGCGGAGCGTTCGGCCCGGGCGCGAGGGGCGGGGCGGGAGCGCGCGGCGCATCCGGCGGGGGTATTGAACCCGGCAGGCTCAGCGGGGGCACGGGCTCCGAAGCAGCCGGCCCGGACGAAAGCCCTTGCGACGCCGCACCGTGAGACGAGGAAGTCTGCGGCGCTACGCCGTAGGACTGACCTCCCGGCGTCCAGTCCCCACGACCTGCTCGATGCCGGCCCCTCACCCGGCTGCGCCTGCCCTCATGGCCCGACGCAGCGTCTTGTGAGGACACCGGTGCCGCACCCGGCTCCGGGCCCACCTCCTCAGGGGGCCGCGGTCCGGGTCGAGAATCCGGAACCCGTCTGTTGTAATCGTAGGGGACATGACCGTAGGAGCTCATCGCACCCACCTGCGCAGTAGTTCAGGGCGACCATGGCCGCCTGCACGTGCAGGGATAACGACACGGTAACGACCCCCGTGCGCCTCGCGTCAAGGCCTCTGCGCCGAGGAATCGGCCGAGTACGGCGGCTCGAAGAGTCCCGGCGGCGGCGCGCCCTCCCCGCGCACCGTCCGCGAGCCCCGCAAGACCGCGCGAAACCCCGCTGTCGGGAGTGAGATGCGTCCCTTCACGGACTGGGACTTGCGTCCCGCGGCCGCCGACGCCTACTGTGTCACCGACCATCTAGAGCAGCCGAGAGACCTGGCTCATCGACGTTGCAGCAACCCCCGCGAAGCGGTGCAGGTGCTTCCGCCAGGACCGATGGAGGAACCAGTGAGCGCAGACCCCACAGCCGCCGACCCGGTCGAGGCGGCCGGACCGGTGGACGCCCCGAACCCGGTCGGCGCCGACGCCGAGCCGGGCTCCCCCGACGTGCCCGGCACGACCGAGCCCATGATCTGCCTGCGCGACGTCCACAAGGTCTACCGCCTGCGCGACGGCTCGCAGGTGCACGCCCTGGACGGGCTCACCCTCGACATCCCCGCCGGCTCCATCCACGGCGTCGTCGGCACCTCCGGCGCGGGCAAGTCCACCCTCGTGCGCTGCCTGACCGCCCTCGAGCGGCCCACCGGCGGCGAGGTGCGCGTCGCCGGCCAGGACCTGACCACTCTCGGCGCCCACGAGCTGCGCGCGGCCCGGCGCGCCATCGGCATGGTCTTCCAGCACGCCAACCTCCTGGAGCAGCGCACCGCCGCCCAGAACATCGCCTACCCCCTCGCCCTTGCCGGGGTGCGCAAGGGGCAGCGGCACGACCGCGTCGCCCGCATGCTCACGCTCGTGGGCCTGGACGGCCGCGGCTCGTCCTACCCCGCCCAGCTCTCCGGCGGCCAGCAGCAGCGCGTCGGCATCGCCCGGGCCCTGGCCGACGAGCCCGCCGTCCTCCTGTGCGACGAACCCACCAGCGCCCTCGACCCCGAGACGACCCGCTCCATCCTCGACCTCATCCGCGACGTCCGCGACCGCCTCGGCGTCACCGTCGTCATCATCACCCACGAGATGAGTGTGGTGCGCCGCATCTGCGACTCCGTCAGCCTCCTGGAGGCCGGGAGGATCATCCAGTCCGGGCCCATCGAGGACGTCGTCTCCGACGTCGACTCCCGCCTGTCCCGCGAGCTCGTCCCGCCCCCGGACGTGCCCGGGGCCCTGCGCGCCGGCGGTGCTGATGGCGCCGGCAGCGCCGATAACGCCGTCGTCGACGTCGCCCTGACCGCGCACCCGGGCGAGCCCGCCGCCGCCCAGGTGCTCGCCCTGGTGGCCGCGCAGGGCGCCGACGTCGCCGGGGGCGTCTTCGAGACCCTCGGCACCGCCCAGGTCGGGCGGCTCGCCCTCACCATCCCCGCCGATCGCGCCGAGGCCGCCGTCGAGGCCCTGCACGACGCCGGTATCACCGCGGAGGTGCGCGCATGACCCCGACCGCCCTCACCGCCGCGGCCGCATCCGCCCTCGCCGTCGGGGCGCCGCGCCTGACCGGCGCCCTGGCGAGCGGCGCGAGCTCGGACGGCACCTGGCTCAACAACTCGATCATCCAGCGCAGGCTGTGGCCCGCCACTCTCGAGACCCTGGAGATGACCGGCGTGTCCGGGGCGCTGACGGTCGTCTTCGGGCTCCTGCTCGGCCTGGCGCTCATCTCCACCGGCAGGCGCGGCCAGCACCCCAACCGCGTCGTCTACGAGATCCTCTCCCAGATCGTCAATATGGGGCGCTCCATGCCCTTCATCATCCTCATGGTCGCGATCATCCCGCTGACCCGCCTGATCGTCGGGACCTCCCTGGGCTGGCAGGCCGCCTGCGTCCCGCTCACGGTCGGGGCGATCCCCTTCTACGCGCGCCTGGTCGAGACCGCCATTAACGACGTCGACCACGGAAAGGTCGAGGCCGCCCTCATGATGGGGGCCTCCAGCAATCAGATCACCTGGGGCGTGCTCGTGCGCGAGGCGCTGCCGACTCTCGTCAGCTCGGCCACCGTCACCATTATTACGCTGCTCGGCTACTCCGCCATGGCGGGGACCGTCGGCGGAGGCGGCCTGGGCGACCTCGCCATCCAGTACGGCTACAACGGTTTCGCCGTTGACATCATGGTCATCGTCGTCGTCCTCATTGTGGCCATTGTCGGCGTGATCCAGGTCTGCGGCGACATGCTCAGCCGGCTGGTCGATCACCGCTGAGCCTCGACCAGCCGGAGTAAGAGCTCGCAGGCGCGGCATGCGGCGGCCCCGGGCCGCCCGCCGCCGCACGCCCGCTCGGGACTCAGCATCACGACGTATTGCGACATATTACGACGCCGGTGCTCCCGGCCCGCAGACTCTCAAGAACAGGAACCACCATGACCACCAGCATCTCCCGCCGCACCGCCCTCGCCGGGGGCCTTGTCACCGCCGTCGCCCTCTCCCTGGCCGCCTGCGGCTCCGGCTCCGGCGGCATCAGGGTCAGCGGCGGGACCGCCACCATTACCATTGGCGCCACGCCCAAGCCCCACGTCACCATTCTGCAGTGGGTGCAGGACAATCTCGCCGCCGACGCCGGCCTGAGCCTGGACATCAAGGAGATCAACGACTACCAGACGCCGAACTCCTCGCTGAACGACGGCTCCCTGGCGGCGAACTTCTACCAGACGCCCAATTTCCTGGCGCAGCAGATCCAGGAGAAGGGATACGACTTCGTCTCGCTGGCCGACGTGCACATCGAGCCCATGGGCATCTACACCGCCAAGGGATACACCTCGGTCGATCAGGCGAAGAACAGCGGAAAGGTCGTTCTCAACTCCGACCCCGCCAACCTTGCGCGCGGCCTGAAGCTCCTCGAGACCGCGGGCCTGATCACCCTCGACCCCTCCGTCGAGCTGCCCAAGGACGTCGATATCACCGACAACCCGAAGAGCCTCCAGATCGTTCCGGTCGACGGCGCCCAGGTGGCCAGGTCCATGGAGGACGCGGAGCTCGCCGTCATCAACGGCAACTACGCGCTCGACGCCGGCCTCAAGCCGAGCGAGGACGCGCTGGTGCTCGAGGAGGCCAAGAACAGCCCCTACGCCAACGAGCTCGTCGTGCGCACCAAGGACAAGGACAACGAGCACCTCAAGAAGCTCGCCGCGCTTATGAACTCCGAGGAGCTGCGGACCTACATCGAGCAGACCTGGACCGACGGGTCCGTGCTGCCGGCCTTCTGATTGGCGGTTCGGGCGTGGGCCGGGCC
This sequence comes from Actinomyces israelii, assembly GCF_030253495.1. Taxonomy (NCBI): domain Bacteria; kingdom Bacillati; phylum Actinomycetota; class Actinomycetes; order Actinomycetales; family Actinomycetaceae; genus Actinomyces; species Actinomyces israelii. Next base: position 3,775,109 of record NZ_CP124548.1, on the reverse strand, counting down.
CCGGGCGGGCCGGGCGCCGGGCCCCGGGCGTCGAGATAGACATTTTCGTACGAGGTAGACGGTGTCACCGCCGATCTCGTACGAAAATGTCTATCTCGGCAGGGTGGGAGGGCGGGGCGGGGTGGGACGCGGTGAGTGGCGCCGGCCTACTCGTTCGCGAAGGTGTCGACGTTGTCCCTGGTGACCCAGGTGGCCTCGGTGTAGTTGATGGCCTCGACGCTCCCGCCGTCCAGAAGGGTCCTCATGGTGTCCACAGCCATTGCACCCATGCCGGCGGTGTCCTGGGAGACCGTGCCGTCCATGGCGCCGGTGCGGATCGAGTTCAGGCCGTCGTCGGTGGCGTCGACGCCGTAGACGGCGACCGTGCCGTTCATGCCGGCGTTGTCGATCGCCTTCTGGGCGCCGATGCCCATGGAGTCGTTCTGGGAGACGACCGCGTTGATCCGCTGCCCGGTGGACAGCCAGTTCTCGGTGACGGTGAGCGCCTCGGCGGTGTCCCAGTTCGCCGTCTGCTCGAAGACGACGCTGACGCCGGGGTGGTCGGCCAGGGCCTGGTCGTAGCCGTCCTTGCGGAGCAGCTGGCCGTCCGAGCCCATCGGCCCGTACAGGATCGCGACCGTGCCCGCACCGCCCATCGCCTCAATGGCCTTCTCCATCTCGAGGCGGCCCGCCGCCGTGTCGTTGCCGCCGACGAAGGCGCTGGCCCGCTCCTGCTGGCTGGCCTGCTGGGCGAGGGTGATGGTGGGGATGTCGGCCTCATTGGCCGCCTTGAGCCCGGCGGTGACGCCCTCCTTGGAGACGGGCTCGACCAGGATGCCGTCATAGCCCTGGCTCACCACCGACTCGACCTGACTGATCTGGTTGGAGACGTCCTGCTTGGCGTCGAACACGGTGACCGACAGCCCCAGCTCCTCGCCCCGCGCCCGGGCGGCACCGGCCAGGGTGGTGGTGAAGGAGTTGGTCATGTGGCTCATCATGAGCGCAATGCGAGGCCTGCCGTCGGAGCCGCCCACCGTGCACGCGGTGAGCAGGGCGGAGGCGAGGGCGAGGCTGCACAGCGCGGCGATGATCTTCTTCATGTGGCGTTCCTTTCGTGCCGGTGCGGGCGGGCCGGGTGCCGGTGCGGGCTGCGCGCGAGGCGGGCGGAGGGCCGGACGGGCTCCCGCGGGGCCCAGCTCGACCCGCGGGGCTCGGACGACCCGGAGGGCCGGCTCGACCCGCGGGGCCCGGCGCCGGCCGCTACTTGCGACGGCGGGCCTTGACGTCGAGCAGGACGGCCAGCACGATGATCGCGCCCTTGACGACCTTCTGGAAGTTCGCGTCAATGCCCAGAATGTCCAGGCCGTTACCGATGACGGCGATCATGAGCGCGCCGATAATGACCCCGAGCGCCCGGCCGCGGCCGCCGGTCATGGAGACCCCGCCGATGACGACGGCGGCGATCGCGTCGAGCTCGTAGGACTCGCCGGCCGTGGGCGCGCCGGTAATGGTGCGCGAGGCCAGGAGCACGCCGCAGAACCCGGCGAGCAGGCCGGCGATGACGAAGACGGAGACCCTGTACCGCTTGACGTCGATGCCGGAGATCTCCGCGGCCACGGGGTTGCCGCCCACCGCGTAGACGCGCCGTCCGTAGACGGTCTTGTGGATAATGAATCCGAAGGCCGCGGCGATCACGATGAAGTACAGCGCCATAATGGGGAACCCGGCGAGCCTGATGGAGGCGACCGCCTCGAAGGCGCCCGAGACGTTGAAGACGGGCGCGCCGCCGGAGGCCATGAGGGCGATGCCGCGCACGGCGGTCATGGTCCCCAGGGTGACGATGAAGGAGGGGATTGCGCCGTAGGCGACGCCGATCCCGTTGATGAGCCCGACGACGGCGCCCACGAGGATGCCGGCGAGGACCGGCACGATCAGCATGTGCTCCCCGGGATGGGCCAGCATGGCCGCGGTCACGCCCGCCAGGCCGATCGTCGAGCCGACCGACAGGTCGATCTCCCCGGAGACGATGACGTACATCATCCCCATGGCCAGAATGCCGTTGATGGCGGTCTGGATGAGAATGAGCAGGACGTTGTTCACGCTCAGGAAGTGGTGCCCCGGCGAGACCGCCCACAGGGCGACGACAAGCGCCGCGAACACGAGAAGGATGCCGGCGTCCTTCACGGAGGGGACGAGCTTGCGGTTCAGTGCGGTGGCCATTGTCAGCTTCCGAATCGTGAGGCGAGTTCCATGATTGCTTCTTGCGAGAACTCCTCGCGCGTGAGGATCCCCATGGTGCGGCCCTCGGTGAGAACCATGATCCGGTCGCTGAGCCCCATGAGCTCGCCCATCTCCGAGGAGATGAGAATGACCGACTTGCCGCGCTCGACCAGGGTCCCGATGAGCTCGTAGATGTCCCGCTTGGCGCCGACGTCAATGCCGCGGGTCGGGTCGTCGAGGATAATGAGGTCGGGATCGGTCTCCAGCCACTTGGCCAGGACGACCTTCTGCTGGTTGCCGCCGGACAGGGCCGAGACGATCTGCCCCGACGACGGCGTCTTGATGCGCAGGGAGTCGATGTACTTCTGGGCGATGCGCGACTCGCCGCCGGTGAGAAGGCCCCCGCGGAAGATCCGCCCCAGCGAGGGCAGCGTGATGTTGGCGGCCACCGAGCCCTCCAGGTTGAGGCCGGTGCGCTTGCGGTCCTCGGTGATGAGGGCGGCGCCCAGGGCGATGGCGTCGGCCGGCCGGCGGATCGCGACCTCCCTGCCGTCCTTGAGCAGGCGGCCGCCGTCGTGCGGCGCGGCCCCGAACAGCGACTCGACGAGCTCGGAGCGGCCCGCCCCGACCAGCCCGCCGATGCCCAGGATCTCGCCGCGCCGGACGGTGAAGCTGACGTCCTTGACCTTGGGCGGCGCGCTCCAGGAGTCGACCTCCAGGACTGTCTCGCCGAGGGGGACCTCCCGCTTGGGGAAGACGTCGTCGAGCTCGCGGCCCACCATCATGGCGATGAGCCTCTTCTCGCTCAGGGCGGCCGCGTCGTCGGTGCCGATGAGCTTCCCGTCGCGCAGGACGGTGATGCGGTCGGCGATCTCGAAGATCTCGTTCATCTTGTGCGAGATGTAGATAATGCCGACGCCCGCGGCGGTGAGCCGGCGTATCTGGTCGAAGAGGCTGCCGACGTCGTCCTCGGTAATGGCGGAGGTGGGCTCGTCCATCACGATGATGCGGGCGTCCTGTGAGATCGCCTTGGCGATCTCGATCTGCTGCTGCTGGGCCACCGACAGGTCCCGCATGAGCGCGTCAGCGGGCTGGCTCAGGTGCAGGGAGGCCAGCAGCTCCTCGGTCCGACGGCGCATGGCGCGGCTGTCGGCGAGGACGGCGCGGGTGCGCAGCTCGCGGCCCAGGAAGATGTTCTCGTAGACGGGGGTGTCCAGGACGGGGTTGAGTTCCTGGTGGATCATGGCGATGCCGTGGTCGATCGCCTGGCGGGGCGAGGCGATGGCAACCGGCTCGCCGTCGATCCTGATGGTGCCGGCGTCGGCGGCGTGGATGCCCATGAGGATCTTCATGAGGGTGGACTTGCCGGCGCCGTTCTCCCCCATGAGGGCGTGGACCTCGCCGGGGCGCAGGTCGAATGAGACGGTGCTCAGGACGCGGACGCCGGGGAACGACTTGTCGATGTCGAGCATCTCGAGGACGGGGGAGGTCATGGGAGGCCTTCTGCGACGGCGTCGTCGCGAGACGGGCCCTCCGGCGGGGAGGGCGGTAGTTCGGGATGGGCACCGGCAAGGTAGCAGCGCGGGCGGACGCCGGGGAAGGGAAGAAGGTCCTTTCAAATGGGGCGCCGGCGAGGTTGGGTGCGGTGTTTGCGCTGTGGCGGTGAGTTCGGGCGCCCCTTGCGCTGCGCCGGCCGGCCCGTGCGTCGAGATAGACATTTTCGGATGAGGTCGACGGTGTCGCCGTCTATCTCGTACGAAAATGTCTATCTCGACGCAGGAGAGGGCGCGCGGTGAGGCGCAGCGCTGCCTGCCGCCTGCGCGTACCGTGGCCCCATGAGGGCTCAGCGCGTCACGGACTCCATCACCTACCACGGGGAGGGGCCCTGCTGGTGGCCCGCCACGGGGCGGCTGCGGCTGGTCGACATGCTCGCCGGCGCCGTCGTCGAGCTGGACGAGGAGGCCGAGGGCGGCCACCGCCGTCTGCCCGTGCCCTCGCCGGTCGCCTCGGTGATCCGGCCGCGCGCGGGCGGAGGGGCGGTGGTCGCCACCGAGCGGGGCATTGCGCTGGGGCGGGCGGAGGACCTGAGCGACCTGGCGGAGGCCGTCGCCCTGTGGGACGACCCGACGATCCGCACGAACGAGGGCGGCTGCGACCCCGACGGCCGGTTCTGGATCGGGTCGATGTCCTACGGCAAGGTGCCGGGCGCCGCTGCCGTCTACCGCTGGGACGGGCCGGGCGCCGAGCCGCGGCGGGCCTGGGGCGGGGCGACGATCTGCAACGGCCTGGGCTTCAGCCCGGACGGGACGCGCGCCTACTGGATCGACACCCCCACGCTGACCGTGACGGTCATGGACTACGACGCCGGTGCCGGGCTGGTGGACCCGCGGCCGTTCGTCCGGGTCGAGGAGGGGGCCGGCCACCCGGACGGGCTCGCCGTGGACGCCGACGGCGGGGTGTGGGTCGCCCTCAACGGCGGCGGGGCCGTGCGGGGCTACGACGCTCGGGGGCGGCTGGTCGAGACCGTCGAGGTGCCGGTGCGGCAGGTGACCGCGTGCGCCTTCGGCGGGAGCGGCCTGGACCGGCTGTTCATCACGACCTCGCGCGAGAACCTGCCCGACGACGTCGAGCCGGCCGCCGGGTCCGTGTACGTCGCCGAGGTCGGTGCGCGCGGCATGGAGCCGCTGCCGTTCCGGGGGTAGTTGATTGATTCCAGGTGGGGCGGGGCCGTCGGCCTCTACTGCCTCTGCAGTCCCACAGCTCCCCTTCGTCGAGATCGGTCGTATTCCGCGTCGAGATCGGTTCACTTCCGGCTCGAGATCGGTCCGGGGCGCCGGCCTGACGCCACCGGGGCGGCAGGGGCGGGCGGCGGGCGTTCGCAAGGCTCAGCGGACCGATCTTGGTGCGGAAGTACCGATCTTGACGGAGGGGCGGCGGGTTGGCCGGGTGTGCGGGCGCACGGTAGGCCCGACCCACAGCCTGTCGGAATCTAGCCGTACTGCGCATGTCCGCGGCGGGGCTGTCAGATTGTGCAGAACCACAGGTCCGCGGCGCTGAAGGCCTCCGGATCGAGGGACTTGGCGCTGATCGCGCGGTCGAAGCAGTCCTCCAGGACTGCCGGCTCGCACCGCATGACGGGCCGATTGAGATCCGGGAGCCCTATGACAACGAGCGGGAACGGCCAGTTCTCCCGCGCCAGGGTCCGCGTGCACATGAGCAGGGGCAGGTCGGCGCCGAGGTGGCCTAGGGGCGTGCGGTCGCGCAGCAGCATGATCCAGAACTCGCCGGCATCGTGGTCCCGGTCGATGGTGAGGTCCCGGTAGGCAGACCGTCCCGGCGACCACGGAGGCCAGCGAGGCGGAGCAGGCCGGCCTGAGCTGTCGAGCGCGCTAGATCTGGTGGATCACATTGATCGTCGGTCCGTTGTCGCTGGGCTCCGGGGCGTCCGGGCGATCGCCGGGTGAGGCGAGTCCGGCCAGGTGCCCGGGCGGGGCGGTTCCGGGCCGAGGCTGATGCCCACTGAGATGTCCGCGGGGAGGGGCGGCTCCAGACGGGGTGCGGGCTGTCAGCGACAGTAGGAGTGACACCCGCACTGTCAATGACAGTGTCAGTAACAGTGTCAATGACAGTGAGTGACAGCGCCGGAGCGTCAGTGACGCTGTTAGTCTGACAGTGTGAACGAGCCTCATGAGGGCCGAGTGGCGGTGTTGCCCGTGATCTGCGCCTCCGGGCAGGTTGTGCCCGGCGTCGTGTGACGGCGCCGGGAAGACGCGGACCCAGGGGTGGTTCAGGGACTGCCCTTGGTGCACGATGCGTAGCGATGTCTACCGAGGTATAGCGTTTCGCTACATGGCCGCATACGGGGGTTATACGGCGCTATATCTTCATAGATTTTGCTGTGCATCGGTTGGCTGGACGCGCGGGCTGACTCTGCCCCGCGCATTCTCGACGGCGGAGTGCACGGGGGCGGCCCGAAGGATCCGGGCGGCGAGGAGATCAGGCCGAGCCGACGGCTGTGGTGCAGGCGCGCGGGTTGCCTCGGATGCTGCCGAAGGCTCGGCATGGTGCAGTCGCCCCTGCAAGGCTGGGGGCGGCCGTGCCGCTGAGGTCACATCGCGTCCGTGTGCCGGCCCGCACGTCTCGCGGCGCTGCTGGTCGGCCTCTACCTCCCGGGCTGGATCGGGCTCCAGCTGCTCATTTTCTCGCGACGGCTCCGAGTCGCCGCCCCTGGCTTCGGCAGGATCGAAGCGCCACGACGATGGCTGGGCTGGTTCCGGCGAGCGAGGCAGGCGGCGTTGACGAATGCGGAACCAGGGCGTGGCGGGACGCGGCTGCGAGATGCGTTGGTCCTGCGGCGTCGGCGGTGCGCGCCAAGGACGCCGCTCGTCGCCGGTCTGCTGCCGTGCCAGACCGGACCGGCAGTGCAGCACCTGTGAAGGAGGGGAGCAGCGTCTATGCTCAACTCGACCAGAACGATCATAACGCGCGGAACGTTCGCGTGATCACATATGGCCGGTGAGGGGAGAGACCGATGACTATGGCAGTCGAGAGCAGGACCTACCTGCCCGAGGAGGAGGTTGCCGGGAGGTTCGAGGAGATCGTGGCTGCGCTGTCCGCCCGGGAGGCGGCTCCGCGTCTGGTGGTCGGTGGCGAGACGGTCGACCTGAGCCCGGCGATGGCGGATGTTCTGGCCCGTGTCGCGCGGGCGATGCAGCAGGGGCTCGCGGTGACGGTTACGCCGCAAGGCACTCGGCTGACCACTCAGGAGGCGGCCGACATGCTCGGATCTCGCGGTCGACGCTGATAAGGATGCTGGAGGTCGGGGAGATCCCCTTCGAGAAGATCCGGCGGCACCGGCGTCTCTACCTCGCCGACGTTCTTGAGTTTCAGCGGCGCCAGCGGCGCGCTGCGAACGAGGCGCTGTCGGACATGGTGGCCGACGCCCAGGCGACGGGCGTCTACGACGACGATCCCGCCCAGGTGCGCCAGGCCCTCGTCGCCGTGCGCACAGAAGACTGATGCGCAGTGTTCGCTGTGAATCAGATTCCTGAGGGGGTCATTGAGACAGCGCGGCAGAAGTGCCTGTCCTAGGCGACTGATTCCAACAGGGCGCGGTGCGGCTCCGACCGCCGCTGCAGCTTCCTTCCTCTCCTCGAGATCGGTTCAGGACGCTTGGCCGGTGCCCGCCGTGCGTCGCCCTTTTCGAGCGCGCAGCGTCGCTCAGACCTGGATAAACCGTCTGGGACGTGGCGAGTCGGACGGGGGCGGTGGTGCGTACCGTTCGCGGGGCCGGCAATAGGTCTGGCGAGAGCGTCCCGGTGTCCGGTGTGCGAGGGACTGCCTGAGAACGGGCCGCACTGCCCATCCCGTTGGCTCATTCCCCTGCTCATGGGCGTCCCAGGGCGCGGGCGATGGCGGCTGCGGCGTCGTCGGGGGCCTCGTGCTCCCAGATGTGGATGACGGTCCAGCCGAGCGCCTCGAGCTTCTCGTCGGTGTCGCGGTCGCGGGCCCGATTCCTCGCGATCTTCCACCGCCACCACTCGGAGTTGCGGCCCGGCATCGTGCCGTGCTCGGGGCAGCCGTGCCAGAAGCAGCCGTCGACCTGGACGGCGACCTTCCGGCGGGTGAAGGCGATGTCGACCTTCCGGCGGGGCAGGCCGGGCACCTTGTACTGCACGCGGTACCGCAGGCCCATGCGCCACAGCAGCCGGCGGAGCTCGACCTCCGGCGACGTGTCGCGCCGCGCCAGCGTCGAGTAGCGCCTGCTCACCCTGGCGTCGGCCGGCTTGGCCCGCTCGGGCTCGGGCGCGTGAAGCGCGTCGGCACTCTCATCTCTTTTAGCGCTCTCGCTGCTCATGGGCCTGGACATGCCTCCTCACCTCGTGAACAGGTCCTGGACGGGACCGTCGGGGCTCTCGGGCGCGCCGTCCACGGCCGCGAGAATCCTCCGCCCCGAGGCGGTCGACTCAAGAACGCTCCGGTCGCGCTCGCAGTGCATCTTGAGGATGTTCCAGACCGCGCCGACGTTGACGCCGTTGCCCAGCTGCTTGTACGTCGTGGCGTCGGACTGCCCGGAGAAGGAGAAGCTGTCTGGAAACCCCTGGAGCCTGGCGGCCTCCCGCGGCGTGATCCGGCGCCTCCTCGGGCCGACGATGCTCGTCTGGGTGATGGCCACGAGCGCCGGCACGTAGGTCGGGGCCTTCGCGCGCAGGCCCGACGGCCGGAAGTGCATGAGGCAGTCCCACAGCGACCCGAGCTCCTGCGCCTGCCACTCCAGCTTGCGGCGGGACGGGGGGAAGTCCTTCACCCCGGATCTCTTCACCCAGGCCCGGCACCAGGACTGGTTCGCCGTGAACAGCTCGGCGTTCTTGCGCAGGAAGCCCATCTTCCAGCGGGGGGTGCCGTCGAGCTCGCCGGAGTCGATCTGGATCTCGAGCTCCTCCACGGTCTGCCAGGCGTCCACCCAGATCGGGAAACCGGGCAGCCTCGCCCCGGGGTTGTACTTCCGGAACCTCTGGACCCAGTCGTCCCAGGCCTCGATCCACCGGGTCTCGTCCGGGGTCAGGCCGTACCCCTCGACGTCGTCGGAGAGAACGCTCCCGATGCTCCAGCTGGCGGCGCCCTCGCCGTAGAGCTCCCTGGACCTGGCGACGGGCGCCGGGGCGGGCCCGCCGAGCCCCTCGGGGTCGTGGGTCGCCGTGACGAAGACGCGCTCGCGCACCTGCGGGCGCCCGCCCCGCTCGGGCCCGAGCTGGTGGGGGGAGAGGATCGCCGGCGTGTCCGCCACCCGGTACCCCTCCTCCCGGAGCGTGCGGACGATGACCTCCCACTCGTGCCTGTGGCGCGGGCCGGCGAGGTTCCGGACGTTCTCGAGCAGCAGCACGGTGGGGTGGTGCCTGTGGACGACCTGAAGGATGTTGAAGTACAGGGTGCCGCGGACCTCGTCCATGCCCTTCTGCGCGCCCGACTTCGAGAACGGCTGGCAGGGGAACCCGGCCGTGAGGACGTCGTGGGGCCGCACCGTCGGGGCCACGCCGTCCTCCCCGGCGTCGGCCGTGATGTCGCCGAGCGGGTTGATGCCCCAGTTCTGCTCGTAGACGCGGGCGGCGGCCCTGTCGATCTCGACGGCGTACACGCACTCCCCGCCCATCGCGGACAGGGCGGCGTGGAAGCCGCCGATCCCGGCGAAGAGGTCGGAGTAGGTGAACGCTGCGGGCACGGACCAAGCTAAACACATGTTCGAGCCGAGGGGAAGCTCCGCGTGCTGAGCTCTGGGTCACGCCGCGCCGACGGCCCGGGAGGCCATGACGTAGCCGTTCTCGCGGCCGCGCCGCAGGTCGAGCTTGAGCTTGGGCCTCCGCGCGGCCCCGCTGGGCTGGCGCCCCTGCCGGAAGCTGATGAGGACCCTCTGCTCGAGCGCGTCCTCCACGCCCGTCTCCCCCTGGAAGACGTAGGCGTCCACCGTCACCGGGCGGAAGGCCGCCTTGAGCGCCCGGGACCCGGGGCCGCGCTGCCTGGTCGAGCTGCGCACCCTCCTGTGCCACGCGTCGAAGGCGCCGTCGGCGTCTGGCACAAAGGCGCCCGAGAGCACGAGGAAGCCGATCGAGTGCGACTCCCGGGCGCACCGGAGGATCGCATCGCGGTCGTTGAGCGGGGCCTGCCCGACGACGTCGTGGGGCGCGGCCAGTCCTTCCTGTGCGTGGGTCTTGAGGTCCCAGACGAAGGAGCGCACGTAGTCGAACTCGGTCGCGCCGATCCGGCGGGGGCCACCCCCGTAGGCGTTGACGAGCGCCGGCAGCCCGACGAACTCGAAGTACCAGCCGACCCACTCGGTCTGCCGGGCCCTGCTGTACTCGGCCGTCAGCATCTCCTCGACGCACGGGCGGCCCTCCCAGCGGCGCGGGCACGACTGGGCGAGGGCCGTGACCAGCAGCTCGGCCTCCTGTCGCAGCCGGTCGCCGACGGCGGCGTGCCCGCGGAGCGCGCGCTGCTCGGCGCCCGCGAGGACCGCGTTGAGGCCGTCGAGCGTCACGGTCTGGCCGGAGGACCGGCACGTCGTCGTCCAGGGCATCCCCAGGTGCCTCGCGATCCGCCCGGCGAGCTCGTCCTTCCTCAGGGCCGGGTCGATCGGCAGGCAGAGGTTCTGGACGAGGTCGGTCAGGACCGACTTGCGCTCCTTGCTGCCCGGGCCGAGGTCCTGCGGGCGCCCGCCTGTGATGGAGGAGATGCGGCGGACCGCTTCTAGCTTGTCGCGCGCGGGGGCGAACCAGTCCGGCAGCGCCGGGCCGCTCCGATGCGGCTCGCGGGCCGCCCGGCGTCCGAGTTCGGCCTGTACGGCGGACAGGATGGCGTTCAGGCCGGTCAGGGTGATGGTCTGACCGGTGGAGGCGTAGGCGGGGTCCCACGGCTCGTGGAGGGTCTGGAGGATCTGCCGGGCGAGGACGTCCTTGGGGGCGGTCGTGTCGACTGGGAGCGAGAGCCGGTCCGCCGTCCTGATCAGGACGGACTTCTTCTCCTTGCTGCCGGGGCCGAGGGGCTCGGCGGGCGCCTGCGCCGCGGCGTAGAGCCGGGCCACGGCCTCGAGCTTGGACCTGGCGGGGACGAACGGCGTCGGCGTCATGATCGGATGGTACGCGGGGGCCGGGGCGTAGGCTCGGTGCGGCACCAACCTGAGGGGATCCGCGATGGCACGGTTGAGAAGTCTTGAGAAGGGCACGCAGAACGTGCGCGTTCATACTAGCGAGGTTGACTGTGCCTACCAGGTCGTTACAGGAAAAAACGGGCGGACCTATCTTCACCTCGCTACCTTTGGCTCTGATCAGCGTCAGAGTGCACCAAAGACAAGTCAGACCATTCAGCTTGATCGAGATATCGCCGCCAAACTTGTCGCGGTGATGCGGGAAACTTTTCCCGGTATCGGTGGCTGACTGCTGTGGTGGATGAACTGATGGTGCGGGACAAGTTTTGCCTCGGGCCGGTCTATTCTGCAGCGTACGGGGCGGGGCGGCCCGGCATGGGAGCCGGGCCGCCCCGCGGCGCCGGTGAGGGCCCCTTCAGTCGGCGGCCGGGGCTGCGGCCTCGGCCGCGGCCATGTCCGGCGTGCCGGCGACCGGAGACGCCTCGGCCGTGGAACCGGCGGGCTCGAGCTCGGCCCTGCCCTCATCCGCGGCTCCGGCTGCCTCGCCGGAACCGGAGCCGCGGGCCCCGGCCGACGGCTCGAGCTCGGCGCGGGCAGCCTCCGGGTCGCTCGCCGCCAGGCGCGTGATGTAGCGCTGGTACCAGGCCAGCGCCAGGCCGAGGAAGACGACCACGCCGCCCACGTTGTACACGAGCGTGAGCCACAGCGCCTGGTCCACCGGCGTCGTCCCCGCGATGAAGACGAAGCTGAACACGGCCAGCAGGAACACCGAGATCGCCAGGCCCGTCGTCCGCGAGCCCATGCGGAACTCGCGCTTCGCGCCGTCATAGCGCAGGCGGAGCACCAGGTAGGCCAGCAGGATGAGCAGCGGCGGGATGAGCGCCGTCGCCGCCGTCATATTGACCACGATCTCCAGCAGGTCATTGATATTGCCCGAGCCCAGTGCCGGGATAATGAGGATCGGCACCACAATGGCGAACTGCAGCCACGCCGCCCGCCACGGAATACCGTGCTCGTTGAGCTCGATGATCCTCTCCCCGAACACGCCGCGCGGGATCTCGGAGAAGAAGATCTTGACCGGCGTCGACGTCCACATGAGCAGCGAGCCCAGCGTCGCCGCGAGCAGGATCAGCCCGACAACCCGGTAGGTGACCAGCGCCGGGATCCCGAAGTGCTCGCCGACCGCGCCCATGACCACGAACAGGCCGTTGGACAGCTCCAGGCCGCCCACCGGCACGAAGACGTTCATGAGCAGCGAGGCCACCGCGTACAGCAGGCCGATCATGAGCCCGGCGACGACGATCGTGCGCACGAAGGCCTTGACGCCGCCGCGCAGGTCGTTGAGGAACACGCCCACGGACTCCGCGCCGCCCACGCCCTGGATGATCCAGGCCAGCGTCCCCAGGAAGGCCCACGTGGTCGAGAACGACGAGGTGTCGGGGGCGAGCGCGCCCATGGTGATCGGGGTGGCGGGCTCCACTCCGCCCGCCAGGGCCGCCAGCGACATGACGACGAAGACGCCGGTGAGGACGAGCACCGCGGTGGCCCCGACCGATGTGATCGTGCCGATCCACTTCGCGCCCTTCGTGGACACCCAGGTCGCCACGGCGAAGATTCCGATCGACAGCCCCGTGATCACCCACGGCGACATCGTCTGCTCCCCGCCCGTGACCAGGTAGGAGGTGAAGACCAGGACGAGCGGCAGCAGCGAGGCGAAGAAGAACAGGTTCACGAACCAGTAGCAGAAGGCGGCCATGAAGGCCCAGCGGCCGCCCATCGACGTCTTGACCCACTGGTACACGCCGGACTCCGAGCTGCGGTTCATGGCCACGAACTCGGCGATGATCAGGGTGAACGGCACGAAGTACAGGATCGTGGCCAGGAAGAACGCCGGCGCCGACGCCAGGCCGATCGCCACATTGTTATTGATGACGTTCCTGATATTGAAGACGGCGGACACCGTCATGGTGAGCAGCGCGAACTGGCCGATGCGCGCTCGTGTCTCGGAGGACATGGGCAGAATTACCTTTCTGACGGGATAGTGGATGGGGAGAGGTGGTCTGGGCGGGTGCGCTACTTGTTGGGGAAGGACGCCCCCTCGACGGTGACGCGGATGATCGCCGCCCGGCCGCCCGTTCCCGGCACCAGCCGGAAGGCCTCGCCGAGCTCGACGACGCCGACGCCCCCGGCGGGAACGACGACGGAGCGGGTCCCCTCGGCGGCCCCCACGACCTCGCGGTCGCTGAGGTCGTCGTAGGGGGCGCGCACGTCCGCCTCCGCGACCGGGACGACCTCGACCGGGAGGTCGGCGTCGACGGCGTGGAGGACATTGAGGTACCGGCGCGAGGCCACGAGCCCGTCGCCCGCCCGCCACGCGGCGAGCAGCTCGCCGGCCGCGCCCTTCCAGTAGGTCAGGGAGTCGCCCACCGAGTGGGCCACGCCGGGCTCGATGCGCCCGAGGGCCTCGATCGCCTGGCGCGTGCGCTGCCACTTCCTGGCGCCGCCGTGCTCGCGGACGAGCGCCTCCGGGTCGGGGAAGATCTTCATGGTGTCAGACTCCTATTGCGGGGCGGTCGGTGGCGGGCCCGTCGGGGAGAGCGCCGTCGAGGGGGATGAGGTCGAATGAGAAGGCGAAGTCCTCGAACCGGGTCCGGTAGGCGTCGAGCACCTCCGAGCCCCAGGAGTTCGAGCCGAGCCCGAGCACGCGGTGGTTGACGTTGACGGTGACGCTCTCCCGCGCGACGAGGTCGGTGCGGTGGCGCGCCGCGTCAATGTCCTCGCACGTCCACGGCCACACGGAGAAGGAGAAGTCGCGCTCCGCCGCCGGTCCGCTCCGGGGGCTCTCTCCCTCCGCCGGCGGCGCGCTCTCCGGCCCGCCCGCCGCGCCGCGCCCCGCGCCGTCGTCCGGCGTCCGCGCCACCGCCAGTCCCGCCCCCCGCGGGTCCGTGAGCGTGAACCAGCGGACCCCGCCGCGGTTGGCGCAGTCCTGCGGGACCACGTACGGCGTCTGCATGTCCTCCACGGTCGAGGTCCACCTGCCGACGACGGCCGCCGCCCGGGAGTCCGGGTAGTTCTCGCCCGGCCCCAGCCCCAGCCACGTGACCTCGCGGCAGGCTCCGGGGGCCTCGAAGGTGATCCCAGTGCGGGGGATGATGTCGCGGTAGTCGCCGTAGGTCCGCCCGACGGCGCTCAGGCTCACGCCGGAGCCCGTCACCGTGTACGTCAGCGCCACCTCCGCCCCGAGGTCGAGGACCGGCGGGGCGATGATCTGGGCGACCTCGACGACGACGCCGCCCCCCTCCTCGCGCCACGCGACCGAGCGGGTGGAGGTCTGCATGATCTGCAGGTGCCGGCTCGTCCAGAGCTCGTCGCTCTCCTGGCGGTGGTTGTCGATCAGCGGCGTCCAGAAGCCGACGGCGGGGGGAGCGGTCAGGACGCGCCGCCCCCGGCGCACCCACGAGCCCAGGGCGCCGGTGACGGTGTCGAAGCGGATCTCCTGGTCGCCGTCCGTCACCACCAGCTCGTCGCGCTCGACGCGCGCCCGACGGGACCGGTCCGCCCGGCAGGGCCGGTTCGCTGACGGCGCGCTCGGCCGCGGTCGGGAGACGGGGCCGGGCTCCACGACGGCGCCGGGCTCGGCGGTGGGGTCGGGCTCGGCGTCGGGCGCCGCCGGGCCCGCGTCCGGCCGCAGCCCGGCGGCGGCGTCGGGGCCGGACTCGTCGGCGACGACGAACTGGTAGACGCCCAGCTCGTGCCCCTGCGGCGCCCAGGCGGTCGCCGTCGTCGACCGGACGTGGACGGTCAGGTGGGTGAGGGCCCCCGCGGCCGCCTCGACGGGGCAGGGCAGGACCGTCTGCTGCCCGGGCACGAGCGTGCCGGGCGCCAGCAGCCGGACCGAGTCGGTGACGCCGTCGACGACGCGCTCCAGGTCGAGGACGACGTCCGAGGTGTCGGTGAAGAAGCGGCCGTTGCGCACGTGCAGCAGGCCGTCCATCCAGAAGACGACGACCGGGCACAGGACCTGCTTGTACTCCGCCAGCCCGGGGCTCGGCTCCTGCCAGGGGAGGACCAGCCCGTCGATGCAGAAGCTCGAGCTGTTCGGGTAGTCGCCGTGGTCGCCGCCGTAGGTGTGGTACTCCCGGCCGTCCTCGGCGGTGGCGGCCAGGCCGTGGTCGCACCACTCCCAGACGAACTGCCCCTGGATGGAGTCCCAGCGGTCGATGACCCGCTGGTACTCGGCCAGGCCGCCGGGGCCGTTGCCCATCGCGTGCCCGTACTCGCACAGGATGCGCGGCTTGGCGTGGGGGTGCTCGCCGAAGTCGTTCATCTGGGACACGCGCGAGTACATGGTCGAGATCACGTCCACGCACTCGGCGTCGCGGTCCTCCTCGTAGTGCACGGGCCGCGGGTCGAGCTCCTTGCACCGCCCGTACATGGCCCGGATATTGCGGCCGAAGCCCGACTCGTTGCCCAGCGACCACAGGACGACGCAGGCGTGGTTGCGCTCCTGAACCACGAGCCGCTCAATGCGGTCGATGTAGGCGGGCTCCCAGGCCGGGTCGTCGGTGACGCGGGCGATGTCGCCGACGTTCTCGAAGCCGTGGGTCTCGAGGTCCGTCTCGGCGAGCACCATGAGGCCGATCTCGTCGCACATCTCGTAGAAGCGCGGGTCGTTGGGGTAGTGAGAGGTCCGCACGGCGTTGATGTTGTGGAGCTTCATGAGCTCCAGGTCGCGGCGCACGCGCTCCATGTCGACGGCGCGCCCCTTGTGGTCGTCGTGGTCGTGGCGGTTGACGCCGCGCATCTTGACGTACGCGCCGTTGAGCAGGAGGCGGCCGTCCTCGATGGTCACCTCGGCCAGGCCGAGGCGGTGCGGCACCGTCTCGGCGACGGCGCCGGCCTCGTCGCGCACCTCCATGAGGAGGTCGTAGAGCGCGGGCGCCTCCGGGTTCCACGTGACCGCGTCGGGGACGTGCACGGTGCACGGCGCGCCGTCGGCGGCGACGCCCTCGACGCGCGAGCCGTCCGGGCCGGTGAGGGACCACCGCACGTCCCGGGCGCCGCGGGTGGTCACCTCCAGGGTGACGTCGGCGCCGCCGCCCGCGGTCAGGCGTGTGGAGGCGCGGAAGTCCTCCAGGCGCGCCGCTGGCCGCGTCATGAGGTAGACGTCGCGGAAGATCCCCGAGGCCCACCACATGTCCTGGTCCTCGACGTAGCTGCCGTCGCAGTACTGCAGGACCTTGATGGCCAGCAGGTTCGTCTCCCGGTCCAGGTGCCCGGTGACGTCGAGCTCGGCGCTGAGCCGGGAGCCCTTTGTCATGCCGACGAAGCCGCCGTTGACGTAGACCTCGGCGTAGGAGTCCGCGCCGTCCAGGCGCAGGACGGCCCGCTCGCCGGGGGCGAGCGCGGGCCGGGGCAGCTCCCGCTGGTAGATGCCGGTGGGGTTGGCGGAGGGGACGAGGGGCTGCCTGACCGGGAAGGGGAAGCCCTCGTCGGTGTACTGCAGCCGGCCGTAGCCGTCGATCTGCCACAGGTGGGGGACCCGGACCTCGTCCCACTCGGGGTGGGGCGCGGCGAGGTCGTCGTCGTGGACCCGGGCGGGGGAGTCGAAGAGGCGGAAGGACCACGGGCCGGACAGGTCGGTGAAGCCCGTGGACAGCGCGCGGTCGCGGGTGGCCGCGGCCTCGGCGGAGGGGTAGCCGAAGAAGTAGGCCCTCGCCGGCAGGCGATGCCGGTGGGGCAGACCGGGATTCTCCCAGTCGTTCAAGTTCGCCATCGATCATGCTCCTAGCGGCCCAGCGGGCCAAATGCGGGGAACCGGTTCCACAACAGCGTGGAAGCGGTTCCACGAATATAGGCGGCGGCTGCCCGGAGCGCAAGCGGGATGCGGATCCGCGCGCGTTCGAGCAGGATGGGGCCGTGACCACCTCCGGCAAGCGCGTGACCATCGCCGACGTCGCCCGCGCCGCCGGCGTCGCGCCCTCGACCGTCTCCCGGGTGCTCAACGACTCCCCCAAGAGCACGCAGGAGACCCGCGACCGGGTGATGCGCGCCGTCGAGGAGACCGGCTTCGTCGTCAGCCGTCGGGGCCGGGCGCTCGCCGTCGGGAGGTCCGAGGCCATCGCCCTGCTGTTCACCGACCCCCTCGAGGAGCTCTTCACCGACCCCACCTACGCGCGCCTGTGCCACGGGATCGTCTCGCGCCTCGCCGACGGCCCGAACCTGCCCATGATCCTGGAGGCGGCCACCGAGGCCGAGCGGGAGCGCGTCGTCGAGCACGTCGGCAGGGGCGCCGTCGACGCCGTCATCGTCATCACCCCCTACGAGGGGGCCGGGCTCCTGGCCCGGCTCCGGGCGCTCGGCGTCCCCGTCGTCCTGTGCGGCCAGCTCGAGGGCGACCCGTACCGGGGCGTCTTCTCCAGCGTCTACTCCGACGACGTCGATGGGGCGGCCCTGGCGGCGCGGGCGCTCGTGGACGCGGGAAGGAGCGACGTCGTGTGCGTCATGGGCCCCGCCGAGAACCCGGCGTCGGCGGATCGCATCCGCGGCTACCGGAGCGTGCTCGAGGGGCGCGCGGGGGCCGGCCGGATCGTCCGGACCGTCCATACCGGCTGGGATCGGCTCGGCGGGCACCGGGCCGTGCGCGGGCTCCTGGAGTCCGGCACCCGTTTCGACGCGGTCCTGGCCGGCTCGGACCGCATTGCCGTCGGCGCCATCGAGGCCCTGCGCGAGGCCGGCAGGGACGTGCCGGGCGACGTCTCGGTCGTCGGCTTCGACGACCACGCCCTGGCCTCCCGGTACACCCCGGGCCTCACGACCGTTCACCAGCCGCTGTGCGAGGAGGGCGCGCGCGCGGCCGAGCTCGCGCTGGCCATGATCGACGGCGCGCCCCCCGAGACGGTCGTCATGGACATGCGCCTGGTCGAGCGCGCCTCGGTCTGAGGTCCGGAGCGGCGGGGCGACCGCCCGCCGCGTCCGGCCGGTGGCATCCGGCTGCGGACATGACTCGGCCCGCGTCCTGGGTTGTCTCTCCCAGCCCGCGGGCCTTCGTCGTCGAGGGGCTCGACCCCGGGTTCCCATATCCGGGGGAGCGCATCCTCCTTCGCCGGAGCGGCCGGCCCGGGCTCCCTAATACCCGTCCCGACCTCGACGGCGGCCCGGTCATCGGGTTCCCCAACCCTCGCGGCCCGCCCCGTCCAGCGGCAATGACTATGTAACCAGCGACTCCTGGAAAACCGCCCCGCTCCGCCTGTGAAACACCTAGGAAATCGCCCCCTTCGTCGAGATCGGTTCGGTTCCGCACCGAGATCGGTCGTATTCCGGCTCGAGATCGATTCAGGGGGACTCGAGGCGCCCGCCGCCGGGCCTCCATCGGCTCTCCGAGACCCTCGGGAGACCGACCTGGACCGACGCACGGCCCGAACTCCTCACGTGCGACCGCGGGCATCGGGCCGCTCCTCGGAACCAACCATCAGTCCCTGTTGTGACCTGTTGTGACCTGTTGTGGCACCGCCGCCCGAAGAGCTGTCGCAACGGGACCCAAGCAGGCCGAACAGGACCGGGCCCGCGGTGCCGGGTTGTCTCTCCCGGCCCGCGGGCCTGCGGCATCGAGGGGCTCGCCCAGGTTCCCTGCTGTCCGGGAGAGCGCATCCTCCTTCGCCGGAGCGAGTTGTCGGGGCTCCCTGCGACCCCGACGCATCTCGGCCGGGCCAGTCGCTAGGGAGTCGTCCCTATGCGGCCCGTACCGTCCGGCGGCAGTATCTATGTAACCCTCCCGACCTGAATGCACGCCCCCACATAACCTGTGAACGTTCTATGAATGCTGTGCCTTCGTGGCTCCCGTAGCCTGGGCTTATGAACGACGCGCGGGCAGGGCGGCCTCCGCCGCCGGAGTCTCCCACGGCATTGACGTCGGCTCCTCCTGCCGCTGATGCCGACGTCGTCTCTATGCGCGTCGAGCTCGCGCGCGGCTACGGGCGGGTCACCGTCGACGAGTGCCACTACGCTGCCCCTCAGGCGCCCGCGTACTGCGAGGAGCGGTGACTGCGGCGCGACCTCCTGGTGGGCGCGGGCGCGGCTGCGCCGGCGGGCGCGCCCGCCGGCATGGGCCACGACTGCCAGGCGCCGCGCTCGACGTGCACGGCCGCCCAGGTGCGCAGGTACGGGTTCAGTCCCCACGCCTCCAGGAACCGCCAGGGCCCGCCGTCGCGGTGCCGGGTCTTGACCGAGACGCTGAACCTGACGTGCTGGAGCTCGTCGAGGCGTATCGGGCCCTCCATGGAGTCCAGCTCGGCCAGCCCGGGCTGGCGCGCCGGCCGCTGGCGCCCCGGAACGGTCTCCAGGTCCCGGACGTAGGCGTAGGCGTAGGCCACGTGGCGCACCTCCACGTGCCTGCCCCGCCAGATGGCCCGCACGCGCGCCACCGAGAACGTCCCGTCGAGCTGCGAGGTCGCGATCGGCCTGGTCATCCACCACTTGGAATAGTTCCGGTCGACGCCGAACCCCTGCGGGCGCGGGTAGTAGGGGTCGGCCTTCAGCAGCGTCACCGGCTCGGGGTACACGTGGTCGCGGTCGTGGAACTCGGCCGCCTTGAACGGCACGCCGCCGAGCACCGCGAACATCTGCCCCGAGGCCGGGACCGGCCCCACGTACGACGGCGTCCATCCCGCCAGCGGCGCCTCGGGCGCGGAGCCGGAGCCGTCCAGTCCGCTGAAGCCCCGCGGCAGCACCACCCGCCAGTCCATGAAGCGGTCGGGGACCGACGCCGTCAGCTCGCCGTTCGTCGCCGTCAGGGCCCGGGTCTGCTCCACGACCACCCGCGTCAGCCTCGACAGGTCAACCCAGTCGCCGAGCGCATCGCGCTCGTCAGCGCTCACCCGCGCCGTGTCCCCCCACACGTCCAGCAGCCGCACCGGCGTGCGGTCGAGCATCGCCGTCGCCGCGGCCCGGAAGCCGTCGATGGCGGTCTCCGACGGGAGCTGCCGCCCCCAGGCGCCGCGGTCGCTCCAGGCCGAGAAGTCCCTGGGGCAGTCGATGCTCTGCGGGACCAGCAGCGACCACCCCCCGTCGGGGGGAAGCACGTACTGGTCGAACTCGCTGCCCCAGGACTGCCCGGACGACATCCACATCGCCGACGACGTGTCCCACCGCGTCACCGCCCCCTCCGGGAGCAGCGGCCTCTCCGAGCCGTCGTCGGCGATCAGGCAGGCCGAGCGCGCGTAGTCGCCCACCCGGACAGGACCCGACAGCGGCGGCATCACGGCGCCGCTCACGGCCTCACCGGACCGGCGTACCTGTGAGAGTCCTTCCACCTGTTCATCATCCTCACGTGCTCGTGTCTGTCGCGCTCGCCGCGCGGGGCGCTGGAGCGGCTCACTGTGCTGCCGAGTAGCTGTCCGGCTATTGTCGATGCTCTGCGGCGCCCGGGCGCGCGCTGCGTCGGCGGGGAGCCCGGCGCGGTCGTCCCGGCCCCGGTCCGGCACGAGCCGCCGCGCCGCGCCGGCTCATGCCGCGTCCGTTCCCTGACGACGGCTGGCGAGCTCCGCTCCCAGGCTCTGGGCCGGGCCGCCGAGTAGACCGTCCTGGCTGCAGGCGTCGATGGTGGAGCGGATGGTCTCGATGGTGGAGATGAACCGGCTGTTCCAGGCCTCCCGGTAGGCCCGCGCCGGTGCGCGGTCGGTGTTCGTCACGTCGGCCTCGTCGTCGGTCCTGTCGTCCTCCTGGGACCTGTGCCGCAGGCTGCCGACGCCCGGGTCCAGGTCGACGGCGGCCCGAACCCGCTCCCAGGCGCCGTCCGGGGCCGTGCGCTCGCTCGCCGCCGCGTCCCGGTAGGCGTCCAGCGCCTCGACGAGCGTGCCGGCGATCGGGTCGGCGCTCAGCCGACACAGCCACTGGTCGGCCGCGGCGCCCGAGCGCTCGGGATGGAGGCCCAGAATGTCGAAGAGCCTGGCGTGCAGGTCCGCCAGGCCGAGGTCGCGGGACGCCGCTGGGGCCGGGCGCTCCGGCATGCGCTCGAGCTCGAGGCGGTGCAGGTCGAGGGCGAGGGCATAGAGCCGGCCGAGCCCGGTGGCCAGGCTCGCCAGCACCTGATCGCGGTTGGTCGTCGACAGGCGCCCGTCGCGGATGGTCCTCAGCCCGTCGTCGATGAGGTCGCTGGACGAGGACGCCTTGAACTGCAGCTCAAGATGCTGCTGAGGCGTCAGGTCCGTCGCTACCGCATCGTGTGATACCACAACGTGATCATAAGTGGTACGAGCATCCCCCGCTGGCGACTCGCGGTGCCTCCCGGGTGTTGCGGACCGCACCCCGGGCGGCGGCGCCCGGCAGGCGCCTCGGACCGGTCTCGAGCCGGAAGTGAACCGATCTCGGCGAAGAGACAACGAGATGAGGAGTGAGAGGGGGCTGCCGGCGTCGCCCTCATCGACGACGCCGATCGGCGGCCCGGGCGACAGGGAGGAACCCGGCGCCGTTGACGGGTTCCCGGAAGGGAAGAATCTCATGGCCGACGCCGCCTTTCTGTGATCAAGGTCACGAATCGGGAGGTGATCGGACATCCCGTCATCTTCGGCGACCGTTTCACCGGTCGTCGCAGGACCGAGGTCCCCTCGTCGGGCCCCGTGGCCGCCCGGTCCGCTGCGGTTTGTCAGGACTACTGCCGGGCGTCCTCCGGCTGCGAACGCCCGTCCCGGCCGCGAGTGCCGCGCACTGCCGCCGATCCTCGCCCGCCCGCCGCCCGTCGCCCGCTCTGCCGGACGGCACGCGTGCGCCGACCGGAACAGCCACAGTTGCCGTCGTGTGGCTACCCTGGCCCTGTGAGTCCGACGCCATCGCATGAGCCACAGCCCGACCGGTGCGCTGAGCAGCGGGTGGCCGTCATCATCCCCGCCAGGGACGAGGCGGAGCGCATCGCGGCCACGGTGCGCGCCTGCCGGTCCATTCCCCGCGTCGATCTCGTCGTCGTCGTCGATGACGGCTCTGCCGACGGCACCCAGGACCACGCCCGCGCCGCCGGAGCGGTGACCGTTCGCCACTCCGTGGGCCGCGGCAAGGCCTCAGCCCTGGAGACCGGCGCCAGCGTGGTGGGGATGCGCGACTATGAGGACGGTCCTGCGCGGCTGCTGCTCTTCGTGGACGCCGACGTGGGGGACACCGCCGCCGCCTGCGCCGAGCTCGTCCCCCCGATCGTCGACGGCGTCGCCGACATGTCGATCGCCGTCCCGCCCAAGCAGGCGGGGGCCGGGGGGCGCGGCCGCGTCGTGCGGCTCGCGCGCTCCGCCATCGCGGTCGCCACCGGCTGGTCGCCCGTCGCGCCCCTGTCGGGGCAGCGCTGCCTGACGCGGCGGGCCTACGAGGCGGCGGAGCCGCTGGCCGAGGGGTGGGGCGTCGAGGTGGGCCTGACCATCGACGTGCTCGTGGCCGGGATGACCGTCATCGAGGTCCCCTGCAGCATCACCCACCGCGTCACCGGCAACGACAGCGCCGGCCGTCTGCACCGCGCCTCCCAGTACAAGGACGTCCTGCGGGCGGTCGCCGGCCGCCGGCTGCGCCGCCGTCGGGTGCCCGCCAAGGCCATAAGCCGGGAGTCCGTGCGCGAGCAGTCGCCCTTCCTCGCCTATCAGGCCTGGGACGGCCCGGCGTCCTGATCGTTCGGCGGGGGCGACGACGGCGAGGGCCCAGCCGGTGCGGGCAGCACGGCCGGCGCGGGCGGCCCAGCCGGTGCCGCAGACGCGGCGGCGAGCCGGGCGGCGAGGACCGCGGTGAGCGCCGGTGCAGCGGCAGCGGCCGAGAAGCACAGCATGGTCAGCCCCGAGTCGTTGACGAGCACCTCGACGACGACCAGCACCGCCAGCGCCCGCCCCAGCGGGCCCAGCCACCCCGGCAGCGCCCCCGGGCGCGCGAGCCACGCGTAGGGCCCCCGACCCCGCCGGGCCTCGTGCACCGCGCGCCTCGCGGCCCGCGCGACGAGCGCCGCCGCGCCCGCCCCGACGACGAGCCCCGCCAGGGCGAACCAGCTGGTGCCGAAGGGGGCGACGAGGGCCGTCGCCTTGCGCATGAGGGTCGGCCCCGCGGTGCCGGTGAGCAGCCGGCCGAAGAACCGTCCCAGGTGCGTGCTCGAGCCGCAGATGAGGAAGTCGCCCAGCCCGAGCAGGAGCACGACCCCCACGGCGCCCGCCCCGACGGCGACCCACCGCCACCACCCCAGGCGCACGCCGGCCAGCCCAGCGCCCAGCGCCACCAGGGCCGGCACCAGGGCCAGGGCCCCGCCGACGTCGGCGCCCATGTTCGGCGCCGCGTCCACAGCCAGGGCCGCGGCCCCGAATCCGGCCACGAGCGCCACCGTGAGAGCCCGCTGCCGCTCGCGCGACCCGGACCGCGTCGCCACCAGCGGGCCTGCCCACGCGGCGATCGCCACCAGGAGCGAGGCCGCGGCCAGCGCGAAGGCCGTGTTGGACACGCCGTAGAACCGCCCGGCCACGACGGCGTTCATCCCCAGCGGCCCGTTGAAGGCGAGGGGCGCCCCCTGCGCGGCGTCGGTGAGGATCATGCCGGCCGGGAGCACCACCAGCATCTGTACCGAGACCAGCGCCCCGAGGCCCCTCGGCGTCACGGGGCCGGGATCCGCGCCCGCGAGCCCGAGCTCCGCGAGCAGGCGCTGCGCCGCCTGCGGGCGCAGACGCTCCGTGAGCGCCAGCGCCGCCGTGACGACCACGAATCCCGCTGCGAAGGCGAGCCCGGTGCCGAGCGCCGCCGGCGTCGCAGCGCCGCCGGCCCGCCACCAGGGCACCCCGTTGGCGAGCCAGAGCCCCGCCGGCAGCATGGCCACCAGGCAGGCCGCCCAGGCCAGGGCGCGCAGGCGGGTCGGCGAGGGGCCGGTGCGGGGCGCCTCGGCGAGAGCCGGCTCCGCAATCGGCGGGGCGGTCTGGGCGTCCGGCAGGGCGGCGCCCGTGGCCGGCCCTGCAGACGGCTCGGCCTCCGGCGGGGCGGCCTCGTTGACAGGTGGGGCTGCCCCCGCGGCTGCCCCTGTGCCTGCCTCCGTGGCCGGCCGGGCGTCCGGCGCGGCCGGCCCGGTGCCCGGCCGGGGACGCTCGCCGCCCACAGCGTCCTGCGGCCCATCGCTCACCGCGTCCCGCGGGGAGCGCAGCACCCGGGCCGCCGCCAGCCCCAGCGCCAGGGCGGCGCCGATGAGCGCCAGGCCCGTCGGCACGGTGGCGCGCCGGGAGGCGCGGGCGTGGAGGGCGTCGTCGGCCAGCGCCCGTGCGCGCGAGGTCCCGTTCACCGGGTTGCCGTTGCCGAGCACGCTGCGGGCTCCGCCGAGGGAGTCCCGGTACTCGTGCGCCATGTCCAGCGGCTGCGACCAGAACGAGCCCGGCGTCTGGCCGGTGACGGCCAGGGCGAGCGACGGGGCCAGGTCGGTGAGCTGGATGAGGCCCCGCCGGTGCGTGGAGGCGCCTACCAGGAACGGGTCATTCGCCCCCAGCGGGGAGATCGTCCCCGGGGGCAGGATCGCCAGCTGGGGGCCCGGGTCCGTGGCGTCGGCGACCGAGGCGACGACCACGCGCGTGCCGGCGGGGGCGTCGGCCAGCGGCTCCAGGGCGTCGGCCAGCGCGAGGATCCTCTCGGCGTCGGAGCTCGCCAGGTCGGCGGTGTCCGCCGTGCCGGCCGCCTGCGGGACGGTGTCCGCAATGATCAGGTCGGGCGGGTCCTCCCGGGCCAGGAGCTCGCTCGGGGAGCCGCCGACCGCCGGGCCCGCGCCGTCGTCGGTCAGCGCCAGGGCCCCTCCGCGTCCGACCGCCGCCGTCGTCGCCCCCGCGCGGGCCAGGAACCCGGCGAGGGCGCCGGCCCGCGCGGTCGCCTCGCCCGTGCTCCCCGTGGCTCCCGCCGCCTCGGTCCAGTAGGCGGGCCAGCGGCAGCCGGCGGCACCGTCGCCCGAGCGCTCGGCGGCGCGCACGCGCGACCCCGCGCCGAGCGTCAGCCAGCCGTCGGCCGGGCAGGTGCGCTCCCCGACGGTGCGGGTGACGAGGTTGACCGGCTGCCCGCCGTCCGCATAGGCGAGCAGGACCTTGGCCGCCGCGGCCAAGGAGACGTCCGTGGAGTCGGCGGCGGCCAGGAGGTCCGCCCAGGTCAGGTCCACAGTGCCCAGGACGACGACGGGCGCGCGCCTGTGGCCCGGCTCGGCCAGCTGGGCGGGCGCCGCACCCCGAGCAGCCGGCGCCGCGCCCCGGCCCGCCGGGGCCGGGGAGGACGTCGTGACCGCGGCCCCGGCGGCGGACGGGAGCCGGGGGGCGGGCGAGGCCAGGGCCGTGCCCACCATGGTCGCGATCAGCCCGATGACCAGGGCCAGGACGAGGACGTAGACCACCGCGCGCACGAAGCGCTGCTGCCGATTCCTCCGGGGCTTGCTCATGGCGTCAGGGTACGTGCGCCCGCGGGCGGGGTGGAGCGGCTTCGCGCCACCCGTTGCGGCCCCTCACGCGTAGCGGCGGGCCACCGACGCCGTCTCCGCGCCGTAGGAGCCGCCGAAGAGGAAGGCGTGGATGATGAGCATGTGGAGCTGGTGCAGGCCGACGCGCTCGCGCCACCCGTCCGCCAGGGGCGAGACCTCGTGGTAGGCGGCGACGATCCGCTCCAGGTGCCGCTGCCCGAACACGCCCAGGGCCGCCAGGTCCGTCTCCGCGTGCGCGCCCTGGGCGAGCGGGTCGATGAGGACGCCGACGACGTCGCCGCGGCTCTGGCGGTCGGCTGCATCGGCTGCATCGGCTGCGCTGTCGGCGGTGGCCGGTCCCCGCCCCGCTCGGGGCGGCGCCCAGTCGATGGCCCGTCCAGGCACCCACATGACGTTGCCGGTCCACAGGTCGCCGTGGGTGCGGGCGACGGCGACCCGGTCCCCGCGCTCGCGGGCCCCTCGGCGCACGAGCGCGGGCTGGTCGGCGTCGAAGTCCCCGTCGCGCAGGCGCTCGCACACCTTCTCGATGACGGCGACGCCCCGCTTGGTCAGCGACCCCTGCTCGAGGCAGGGCGCCAGGTAGGGGACCAGACGGTCGTCGGCGAAGAACTCGCCCCACCGCCGGGGCGCGGTCGTGGCGGGCTCGCTCCGGTGGGGGCGGATGCGCTCGTTCGAGCGGCCCATCTGCGTACGGCCGTCCCAGCCGGGCGGGGCCACCCCGAAGGCCGGCGCGCCCGCGGCGTGCGTGACGGCGAGCGCGCGCCCGAAGGCCTCCGCGGCGGGGGCCGTCACGGACCCGGCGGCGAGCCGGGGCTCTTCGATCCACCCCGGGCCGGTGGTCACCGGGACCACGTGGGCGCCGCCGTCGGCCATGGGCGCGGCGAGCCACTCCAGGCCGAGCGCCTCCAGACCGGTAGCACCCGGGAGGTCGTCGTGCTTGCGGATGGTGGGGCGGGCGCTGCTCATCCGCCCAGCCTATGCGCCGCCCCCGCTCGCCCGCCCCCTTCGTCGAGATCGGTTCAGTTCCGCGTCGAGATCGGCCCGAGCGGGCTGTTGGACGGGACCGGGGTGTCCCGAGCGCGTGGAACGGTCACTTCTCGGGCGCCACGGCCGTCTCGCCTCGACGCGCGGGCGCCGTTCGACCGCCGGCCGAGGGATCGTGGCCGCCGGACCGATGGGTTCGCACATTCGTCTGCGTTCTGTGTCGTGCATAACCGCGGGATCGTGCGGAAACAAGGCCTCGGGGGCGAACGAAGAGCCTCTCCCATGTGCACTGACCCCCCTCAGCGCACATGGGAGCACGTCAACCGATTGTGACGATTCTCAGGAAAGCGCAGAATATCAACGGAAAGTGTTGCTCGTTCCGCAGAGGGCCTGCTCTCCCATGTGCAGTTCCCGTGGTCGGCCCCGGTCCGCCTTGCACGTAGGCGCGGCGCGACCGGCCTGCCCGGGCTCGCCAGCGCCCACGCGCCTGAGAATCAACCGTTTAGGCTTGGGGCCATGAGTCCCGCCCCCACCTGGTCCTTCCTCGGGCCCTCCGGCACCTTCTGCGAGATGGCGCTGCGGCAGGTCGCCCCCGACGACGTCGTCCTCGACTCCTGCCAGGACGTCCCCACCGCCCTGGACCGGGTGCGCGAGCGCGCCGCCGCGGCCGCCGTCGTCCCCATCGAGAACTCGGTGGAGGGCGGCGTCAACGCGACACTCGACAACCTCGTGGCGGGCTCGCCGCTCGTCATCACCGCCGAGATGGCCGTGCCGATCACCTTCGTCCTGGCCGGGCGCCCCGGCACCGCGCTCGACGACGTCCGCGCCATCTCCACCCACCCCCACGCCTGGGCGCAGTGCCGCGGCTGGGTCCACCAGCACCTGCCCGGGGCGGCCTACGTCGCCGGCACCTCCACCTCCGCCCCCGCGCGGGCCCTGGCGCGGGCCGACGGCGCCGCGACCCGGGAGGCCCTGGGCTACCAGGCGGTCCTGTGCAACCCGCTGGCCGCCCAGCAGTACGGCCTGGAGGTGCTGGCCGGGGGCGTGGCCGACAACCCCGATGCCGTGACCCGCTTCGTCAAGGTTGCGCGGCCCGGGCGGGTCGGCGAGCCCACGGGCGCGGACAAGACCACGCTGCTCGTCCAGCTGCCCCACGACCGCTCGGGCGCTCTGCTGAGCATGCTCGAGCAGTTCAGCGCTCGTGGCGTCAACCTCACCCGCATCGAGTCCCGGCCGGTGGGGGACTCGCTCGGCCGCTACCGCTTCTCCATCGACGCCGAGGGGCACATCCGGGAGGAGCGCCTCCAGGCGGCCTTCATCGGCCTGCACCGCACCTGCCCGGTGGTGCGCTTCCTGGGCTCCTACCCGAGGCTGGACGCCCGCCCTGTGGTGGTGCCCGCCGGGACGAGTGACAAGGACTTCGTGGTCGCCCGCGCCTGGGTGGGCGACGTCCTGGCCGGCCGGACGCTCTGACACTCTGAGCGGGCCCCGCTCGCCTTGTTCACCCGCCCGCTCTTCGCCGAGATCGGCCGAGCTCCGCGCCGAGATCGGTTCGGGGACCCGCCGCGACCCTCGATCTCAGCCTTCTGGCCCGGACGGTGCGGACGCGGACCAACAGGGAAAGGGGGTCGTCATCAAGGGGGCGCGCCACCGGGAAGACGGAGGCGGCTCGGCGGAAGGCGGCATCGGAGCTCCGGCTCGATCTTTCTGCGCCCCGCGCGACCCGCGCCGCTTTCTCGCCTACCTGCGGGCTGTGGCCGCACTCGAGTCGCAGCCCGCCTCCTTCTCGGCTCTCACTCGCAGGATGCAGGAGGAGCTCACGGCGGCTGTTGGTGCGGCCGCCGTTCCCGCCCTTCATGACCTGGCCGGGCGGATGTTCCTCGTTGAGGACCAGCCCGCATGGTCCCCGCGCCTGAGGCCCAAGGAGGCGGCCGCCAGGGCCCCGACGCGCCACTTCGCCGACCCCTCTCTCGCGGCCGGCCTTTTGGGCGCCGGAGCCGACCGGCTGCTCGCAGATCCGGAGACCTTGGGATTCCTCTTCGAGGGACAGGTCGTGCATGACGTCCGTGTTTACGCCCAGGCCGCTGAGGCCCGCGGAGTCTTCCACTACCGGGACTCCAAGGGCGGGGATGAGATCGACATCGTCGTCGAGGGGCACGACGGCGCATGGCTCGGAGTCGAAGCCAATCTCGGCGGCGGTCAGGTCAGTGCAGCGGCCGAGAACCTGCGGCGAGTCGCCGCCAAGATTGAATGCACGCCGGTCGGGCTCGTCGTGGTTACTCCTGCCGGCATTGCGCACCGAAGGGACGACGGCGTCGTCGTGCCCTTGAGCACGCTCGGGCCGTAGGGGCGGCGCCGGCGGGTCCTGTCCGGCTCCCGGGCCACAGGCGTCGAGTCGTCCGGCTGACCGGCCCGTACGGGTCGGACTCGATGAGCGGCGGCCCGGGTGCGACAACTCGGAGGGGTGGAAGTGTATAAGAAATTGCCGCTTTCGTGCGGGCGCATAGGGCCGGGCCGCGAAATACACTTCGCTCATGGTGAATCCCGATCCCGACCTGCCGCAGAATAGCCCCGGCTCTCCTCCGCCGGGATTCTCGTCTCCGCCGCCGGCGCCTCCTTCTCCGGAGTCGGACGTGACGCCGACGTCCGGAGCGCGCGCCGGGAGCGGGGCCGGGCGTCTGCTCCGGTCGCGCCCCTGGATGCTCCCGGCCGTCGTCGTCAGTGTCCTGGCGATCATCGGGGGGACGGCGCTCGCGTGGACGCAGGGATGGATGGGCGTCCCGGACGTCGGTCGGATCCTCGGCGGGGTGGCGGGCTCCGACGACGGAGGAGAGGGGGCGGGACCGCACCGCTTCACGCCCAGCGACCTGAGCGCGGGCTACCGGGACGGAGCCGACGTGGCCTGGAGGATCGATACCGATAACATCCAGTTCAAGGCCCTGTCCGCGGACCATACGGTCATGTTTGCGGAGGACTATGAGAAGAGTTATCTCTATGACATCTCCGGGGCCGAGCCGAGGGAGGTGTGGTCCGGGGACTGCGGCATCAGCGCGGAGCTCTGGGGAAATAATCTCATGTGCTCGGTGGAGGGCGAGGGCGGAGTGATGGTGACCTCCTATCAGATGGTCGACGGCGCCACCGGGAGCGTCACCCCCCTTGCGTGGACCGAGAACCTGGTGCTCCACTGCGTCGCCGGAGACGTCGGCATATTCACGAATGCAGAGCATCCCGCCAATATGGACGAGATGGAGGGGCGCTCCGCCGATGGGAGTCTTCTGTGGAGCGTGGGCGACGAGGGCGACGGCACATACTCCAGCATGGCGGGCTGCGCCTCTGACGCCCCCATCGTCATCGCCCTGACCGGGTCGAGGTTCGAGGAGAACGTCGTCATTCCTCGTGATGGGAAGAGCGAGGACTCACCCGCCCTGGCCCTCCTCGATTCCAGGACGGGCGCCATACTGACGTACGGAGACAAGTTCCAGGTGGAGCCGCTCGCCAACGGCGAGGTCGCCATAGACGTGTCATACGACTCCGCCCCCGATCGCGGGACCTTGAGCGTCTTCGATAGCCGGGGGGAGAAGCTGTGGTCCGAGGAGGGCAACTGGCTCCTGAGCGTCCAGGCGGACATCTCTTCCGAGGAGCTCCACGACGCCCTGCCGAAGATGAGTGAGAATGAGTGGGACCTCAACATCGTCGGCCCCGACGGCGACGTCCACGTGCTGGACTACGACTGCCGCAGCGAGTGGAAGCCGTGCGAGGCGGTTCTCGAGGGCGCCTCCTTCGACGGCCATGCGATCAGCGGCCCCGGTACCGGTATCTCGGCGTACCCCCACCCGACCAGCTTCTTCCTTCTCTCCGACGGCAAGACGGTCCTCGGGTACTGGAGGGGGGAGGAGAATGCTGAGAACAGCGCCCTCGCGGCCTATGACATGGAAACTGGGGAGGAGACCATGCACTACAATCTCTGGGCGCGCTATCTATCCCTTGCGCCGGTCAGGGAGGACCTGATTATTGCCGTCCCCAGTGCCCTCGGCGGCGGGGACGGCATCACGGCCATCCGGCCCCGGTAGAGGCGCGCCCTCCGGGTCCCGCCTCAGCCGGAGGTGCTGGCCGGGGGCGTGGCCGACAACCCCGACGCCGTCACCCGCTTCGTCAGGGTCATGCGGCCCGGGCGGGTCGGCGAGCCCACCGGCGCGGACAAGACCACGCTGCTCGTCCAGCTGCCCCACGACCGCTCGGGCGCCCGTCGCCGAGATAGACATTTTCGGACGAGATCGGCGGTGACACCGTCTACCTCGTCCGAAAATGTCTATCTCGACGCAGCGAGGTGGTGGCGCGGGTGCGGAAGTGAACCGATCTCGGCGAATAGAAGAGAAGTAGGGAGGAGGGAATTTAGGGAGGAGACGCTCTTCGTCTCAGCCGGGGCGCCGCACGAGGAGCGCGCCCGCGTCCAGCCGCGCCCGCAGGCCGCGCGTGGGCGCGAGCAGCTCGCCGTCGACCTGGACCAGCGCCGGCTCGGCGAGCCGGACGACCGCCTCGGTGCCCCGGCGCAGCGTCACCCGGCCCAGCGCCCGGGCGGGGTTGGAGTAGGTGGCCGCGAATGGCGGCAGGACCTGGCGCGCCAGGGAGCTCCACCCGGCCACCCCGCCGACCGTGTCGATCACGGCGACGTCCAGCACGCCGTCGTCCATGTGCGCCTCGCGCAGCAGCGTGATCCCGGCGGGCAGCCGGCCGCCGTTGGCCACCAGCAGGGTGCGCCCGCGCAGCCGCTCGACCCGCATGCCGCCGTCGGGCTCGCGCACCTGCACGACCAGGTCCATGTGCGGGGAGTCGAGGTTGGCGACCGCCGCCACCGCGTAGGCCCCCCACCGGATCCGCGCCTTGAGCTCGGGGCGCGTGGAGGCGACCAGTCCCGCGTCGAAGCCGACGCCGGCCACCACCATGCAGACGTGCTCGTCCCTCAGGGTGGGCCGCGACCAGCCGCCTGGCGGCGCGGGGGCGGGGGTGACGGTCGGCTCGGTGCCCACCCACACCAGGTCCGTGCGCCGGCCGGTGCCGCGCGCGGCCACGTCGAGCGCCGCGTTGAGGCGGCCGACCGGCAGGCCGAGGTTGCGGGCTGCGAGGTTGGCCGTGCCCAGGGGCAGGATCGCCATCTCGACGCCGGTGTGCGCGACACCGGCCGCGACGGCCCGCACGGTCCCGTCCCCGCCGGCCGCCACGACCAGGCGCGCCCCGGAGGCGACGGCCAGGCGCGCCTGCATGCTGCCGGGCTCGGCGGGCGTCGTCTCCAGCCAGACCGGATCGGCGTACCCGGCGTCGTGCAGGGCGGTGGCCGCGCGGCGCCGGACGGCGTCGGTCGCCCAGGGCTTGGACGGGTTGACGACGACGTAGGCCAGGGGGTGCGGGTGCGTCCCCGTCGTGTCCCGGCGCGTGGTCATGCCCCCAGGGTACGGGCGACGGCGGCTCCGGGGCAGGGCGGCGGCGCCCCGGCGGGGCCCGCGCCCCCAGCGCTCAGTCCTCCAGGGGGCGCATGGGCAGGCCGGCGTCGTCGGCGAGCCGGGTGAGGACCTCCGCGAGCCGGACGAAGTCCTCCCCCCGCGATGAGGAGGTGCGGTGGACGACGCCGATGCGGCGGACCGGCCCGCGTCCGGCGAAGCGCGCGACGGCGTAGTCCTCGTGGTCGAGCATGTGCAGCGACCCCTCGGGGACGACGGTGATGCCCACGCCGTGGACGACCATGCGCACCACCGTCGACAGGGTCGTGGCCACGGCGGTCGGCGGCTGGGAGCTGTAGCGCTGACACAGGGCCAGCGTCTGGTCGCGCAGGCAGTTGCCCTCGTCCAGGAGCAGCAGCCGCTGGTCCTCGAGCTCGTCGGGCTCCAGGTCGGTGCGGCCGGCCCAGGGGTGGTCCTGGGGGACCAGGACGACGAGCGGCTCGTCGAACATGGGCACGGCCGCGGCGCGGCGGAGATCGTCGATGTCGATGGCGATGACGGCGGCGTCCAGGCGCCCCTGCCCCAGCATGTCGAGGATGTCGCCGGTGACCATTTCGCGCAGCTCGGGGTGCAGGTCGGGCAGCTCGGCGGGCAGGCCGTCGAGGATCACCGGGGCCATGTAGGGGGCGAGAGTCGGGATCAGGCCCAGGCGCATCGTCCCGGTCAGGGCGGCCCCCTGGCTGGCGACGGCGTCGTTGAAGGACTCGGCGGCCAGGACGGCCTCGCGGGCGTAGGGCAGCAGGGTCTCGCCGAGCGGGGTGACCAGGACACGGCGGGTGGTGCGCTCGACCAGCTCTCCGCCGACGCGCTTCTCCAGGGCGGTGATCGCCTGGGACAGGCTCGGCTGGCTGACGCCGAGGGTCGCGGCCGCCTCGCCGAAGTGCTGGTGGTCGCACAGCGCGACGAAGGCCCTCAGCTGCGAGAAGGAGGGGAGGGATGAAGTGGGCATGTGTCGTCCTGAAAGTGGCAGATGGATCGGGCTCGCGATAGGCGAAGGCCCACTCACCGCATAACACTACGGTATCCCCAATTAATCCGACCCGTTTCACAGGTTATCTCACAGTGGGGTGGGCGACGGCTGTTCGTCACACGCGGCCGCCCCGGCCGCCGGGCCGTGCGGCCGGGGCGACGGCTCGGGCCGCGGCCCCGGGGCGCTCGGCCGCCTCAGAGGCGTGCGATGAACTGTTGAAGGCTTCAAACGAGAGTTGACGACGTCGAGGCCTCTCTATATTGTTGGTTCCAACAACAAAACGGTGAAGGCTTCCCATGGAAGCCATGAAGCGAGACATGGAGCGTGAAACGCCCGATGAAGAGCGATTCCACACGCGGTCGTCCCAAAACCGTCGGGCGACCTGATGCTGCCGGCGGGAGAAGAGTCTTCGCCGTTCTCGAGCAGCTCGTCGGCCCTCTTGAGCGGTCGCTGCCCGGATCCGCGGAGGTCGTCCTCCACGATCTCGCGGCCCTCCCCGACTCGATCATCGCCATCGAGGGCGACGTCACCGGGCGCCGTCCCGGTGACCCGGCCACGGACCGTCTTCTTGAGGCTGCCGCCGGCGGCGACCTCAGGACTCGCATCGGTTATCGCACCACCTCTCCAACCGGCCGCAGTCTCTTGTCGACGACGATCATCATCCGCGACGCCGATGACCGGCCCGTCGCCGCCCTCTGCATCAACCGTGATGTGACGGATTGGACGATCATCGGCGACGCCGCGCGCTCCATCCTCGGGTGCGAGGAGTTCCTCGCACCCGACGCCGCCGAGCGCGGGGCCGCCGGCGATGACGCCGCCGGGCGGGGTCGGCGGGACGGCGCGGGGACGACCCGCGTCGCGGATGCCGGGGAAGGGGAGGCCTTCGCCCGCGACGTCGATGAGCTCGCCGCCGTCCTCCTCCAGCAGGCCGTCGAGGAGCAGGACGTGCCCGTATCCCTTATGCGCAAGGTGCACAAGGTGGACGCCGTCCGCTCCCTGAAGCGCCGCGGCTTCTTCATGCTGCGCGATGCCGTCGAGATGGCCGCCCGGGCCCTCGGCGTCACCCGCTTCACCATCTACAACTACCTCAACGAGATCGAGGAGATCAACGGGAACGGCGAGAGCGCGGCCCGGGAGGGCGGGCGGGGCTCGGCCCCGACGGCGTCAGCTCCTTCGGCGCGCTCGACTCGGTCGGCCTCGGTCTCCCCGACGGGGGGTGCCTCATGACCGCCGTCGCGGCGTCGGCGGGCTTCGCAGAGCACCTTGACCGCCGGGGCACTCACAGCGCGAAGTGGGACCTCCTCGCCGCCCCCCTCGGCCCCGGAGCCGTCAGCATGTCGGTCGCCGACATGGAGTTCCGCACCGCCCCGTGCGTCATCGACGCCGTCGTCGCTGCCGCGCGGCACGGGACCTACGGGTACACGGAGGTCTTCGACGACTTCCGGCGGGCGGCCGTCTCCTGGCAGCGGGAGCGGCACGACTGGGACCCCGGGCCCGCGTGCGTCCGCTTCTTCCCGCGAGTCGTTCAGTGCGTGAGCGCTCTGCTCAATATCGTCCTGCCCGACCGCGGCACCGCCCGGCCCGTCGTCGTCTCCCTCGATCCGGCCTACGGGCCGCTCCTCGAGGTCGCCGAACGATCCGGCGCCGAGATCCGCCGCGTCCCCCTCCTGACCGACGCCCTCCCCGCGCGCATCGACGTCCCCGCCCTGGAGCGCGCCCTCGACGGCGCCGACCTGCTCCTCCTGTGCAACCCGCACAATCCCACCGGTCGCATCTGGACGGCTGAGGAGCTGGGCGCCGTCGCCGACGTCGCGCTGTCCTCCGGGGCCCTCGTCCTCTCCGACGACATCCACGCCGACTTCGAGCGCCCGGGCCGCACCCGCTACGTCCCGATCGCCGTGGCCTCCCCCGCCCTGTGGGGATCGGGGCGCCTCATCCAGTGCGCCTCGCCCGGGAAGACCTTCACGATCGCGGGACTGGAGGCCACCGCCGTTCTCGTCCCGGGGAGCCTCGGCGACGAGCTCGAGGCCGCCAAGCGCCGCATGGGCCTTCACAACCCCTCCTACTTCGCGATCCCCGCGGCCATCGCCGCGTGGACCCGCGGGGCCTCATGGGTCGATGGCCTCCTGTCCATCATCGACGCCAATATCGTCGAGTCCGTGAGGATCGTCCGCGCGGAGCTGCCTCGCGCCCGCGTCACGGATCCCGATGGCACCTACCTCGTCTGGATCGATGCGCGCCCCTACCTGCGCGACGGCGCCGACCTCGACCGCGCGATGCGGGCCTGCCGCGTCGCGGTGAGCCCCGGCGAGGACTTCGGGGACCACTACGCGGGCTGGTTCCGCATCAATACGGCGCTCCCGACGGACGAGCTCGTCGAGGCGCTCCCGCGCCTGTGCCGGGCCATCCGGGCCAACCACGCCGGTCGGGCCGGCGGGGCCGACACCGCTCCCCACCCCTGAGCGTCTCGGGCGGCGTCCCGGAGGAGCGCCCCGAGCCGGGGTGCCGCCCGTCCCGCACAGCGGGCGCGCGGCCGTTCCCGGCCTCCACCCGGATCCCGGCGGCCGCATGACGGGGCCGCATGACGAACTGCGCGGCCACGCCCGCCCGTCGCCGATCTCCGCCCGGACCCCGGGCCCCGAGTCCCGGCCGACGGCGCCCGACGAGTCGCGACCCTCCCCGTTCGTTCCCAACGATCGGGGAACAACCGAGAAGAACAACCCGGAAACGACTCACAACCCGGAAACAACCCAGAA
This sequence comes from Actinomyces israelii, assembly GCF_030253495.1. Taxonomy (NCBI): domain Bacteria; kingdom Bacillati; phylum Actinomycetota; class Actinomycetes; order Actinomycetales; family Actinomycetaceae; genus Actinomyces; species Actinomyces israelii. Next base: position 3,739,624 of record NZ_CP124548.1, on the reverse strand, counting down.
AGGTATCCCTTCATGTCAGAATCCCGCGTCAAGGACGATGCCGGTCCTCAGAGTCCTCAGGATGACCGGGCGGAAGCGTCCCGTGTCCACCGGACCCCGAGCGTCTGGATCGCCGCGATCCCCGTCCTGACCCTCATCGCACTCCTGGGCGGTGGCTACATCGCCGCGGAGCTGCCCGTCGAGCCGCTCCTCATCGCCTCCGCGGTCGTCGCGGGCCTCGTCGCCCGGCACCTCGGCTACGGGTGGAACGAGATCATCTCCTCGATCGCCGAGAAGATCGCCAAGACCATGCCGGCGATCCTCATCCTCATCTGCGTCGGTCTCCTCATCGGCACGTGGATGGCCGGCGGAACCATCCCCATGCTCATCTACTTCGGGCTGAAGATCATCAGCCCGAAGTTCCTCGCCCTCATCGCACTCGTCGTCACGGCGATCGTCTCCCTGTGCACCGGCACCTCCTGGGGCTCGGCCGGCACGGTTGGCGTCGCCTTCATGGGCGTGGCGATGGGCGTGGACGCGAACCTGCCGATGGTCGCTGGAGCGGTCGTCGCCGGCGCCTACTTCGGCGACAAGCTCTCGCCGCTCTCGGACACGACGAACATCGCCTCGGTCGCCACCGGAGTGAACCTCTTCACGCACATTCGGCACCTCATGTGGACGACCGTCCCCGCCTTCCTCACCTCGGCGGTCGTCTACACGGTTCTCGGCCTCCGGTCCCACGGCGGCGCCGTCCCCGAGAAGGTGGGCGCCATCCTCGGCGACCTCGACGCCGCCTTCAACTGGAACATCCTGCTGCTGCTCCCCGTCGTCATCGTCCTGGGCGGATCCATGTGGAAGAAGCCGACGATCCCCGTCATGCTCGTCTCCGCCGCCTGCGCCATGGTCAACGCCGTCGTCTTCGAGCACGTGAGCTTCAAGAACACCATCGTCGCCGGGGTCGACGGCTTCGACGTCAAGATGGTCGGCAAGGCGGGCTTCGACCCCTCCGGCGTCATCGAGGACGTCAGCCGCCTCCTCAACCGCGGCGGCATGAACTCGATGATGGGCGTCCTGCTCATCTGCTTCTGCGCGATCAGCTTCGCCGGCGTCGTGTCGGTCTCGGGCTCGCTCGACGTCCTCATCTCCCGGGTCCTCGAACCCGTCCGCTCGACCTTCGGCCTCATCCTCGCCACGATCGTCACCGGCCTGGCGACGATCGGCATCACCTCCAACGGCCAGGTCTCCCTCCTCATCCCCGGCGAGATGCTCCGCGACGAGTACGTCCGTCGGGGCCTGCACCCGAAGAACCTCTCCCGGACGATCGAGGACGCCGCGACCGTGTGGGAGCCGATCCTCCCGTGGACCTCCGCGGGCGCCTACATGGCCGGGACCCTCGGCGTCGCGACGCTCAGCTACATGCCATGGGCCGTCTCCAACTGGATCGCCATCTTCTTCGCGATGCTCTGGGGCGCGACCGGTATCGGGATCGCGCGCCTCTCCTCGCAGGAGCGGGACGAGATGCTCGCCGACGGCTGACACGCGCACTCGCCGAGCGGTAGGCAGTGCGGGGCGGGCCCCGGTCCTCGACCGGGGCCCGCCCCCGTCGTGAGCCGGTGAGCGCCGGGGCCGGCGGCGTGCAGGACGGTGCGGCGCCCCGGGCTCCTCCGTGAGCCGGTGCGCGGCGGGGCGGGCCGTTCCCCCGGACCGGGGCCCGGGGCCGTTCGCGCTCGCGGGCATGAGGATACCGCCGTGCGGGCGTGGGCTGGTGCTCGTGCCGCTGGTGCTGGTCAAGGAGGATCTGGATGCCGCCGTGCGGGCGTGGGCCGGTGCGTGCCGGGGGCCGTCTCGGCGAATGGGCGGGAGGGTCCGCGCGCGGCGCGGCCCCTCGCTAGACTCGCCCCCATGATCGACCTGCGCGCGCTCCGCGAGAACCCCGAGCCCTACCGCGCCAGCCAGAGAGCCCGTGGTGCCGACGTCGCCCTCGTCGACCGCATCATCGAGGCCGATGAGGCCCGCCGCACCCTCCTGCAGGACTTCGAGTCCCTGCGCGCCGAGCAGAAGACCGTCTCCAGGTCGGTCGGCAAGGCCTCCCCGCAGGAGCGCCCGGATGTCCTCGCCCGGGCCAAGGAGCTGGCCGCCCGGGTCAAGGAGGCGCAGGCCGCCGCCGACGCCGCGGCCGCCGCCCTCGACGAGCTCGCCCACCAGCTCGCCAACCTCATCGCCGGGGCGCCGGCCGGCGGGGAGGAGGACTACGTCGTCGTGCGCCACGAGGGCCCGGCTCCCCGCGACTTCGCCGCCGAGGGCTTCGAGCCGGCCGACCACCTGGCGCTCGGCGAGGGCCTGGACATTATCGACACCCGTCGCGGCGCCAAGGTCTCCGGGACCCGCTTCTACTTCCTCAAGGGCGCCGGCATGCGCCTGGAGCTCGCCCTCATGACCGCAGCCCTGGGCCTCGCCTCCGCCCGCGGCTTCACGCCCATGACCACCCCCACCCTCGTGACCCCCCAGGTCATGGGCGGCACCGGGTTCCTCGGCGCCCACAGCGACGAGATCTACTACCTGCCCGCCGACGACCTCTACCTCACCGGCACCTCCGAGGTGGCCCTGGCCGGCTACCACGCCGACGAGATCCTCGACCTGTCCGCCGGTCCGCGCCGCTACCTGGGGTGGTCCACCTGCTATCGGCGCGAGGCGGGCGCCGCCGGCAGGGACACCCGCGGCATCATCCGCGTCCACCAGTTCAACAAGGCGGAGATGTTCGCCTACGTCCGCCCCGAGGACGCCGAGGCCGAGCACGCCCGGCTCCTGGCCCTGGAGGAGGAGATGCTGGCGCTGGCCGACCTGCCCTACCGGGTCATCGACACCGCCGCCGGGGACCTGGGCTCCTCGGCCGCCCGCAAGTTCGACTGCGAGGCCTGGCTGCCCACCCAGAGCCGCTGGATGGAGGTCACCTCCACCTCCAACTGCACCACCTACCAGGCCCGCCGCCTGGCCATCCGCGAGCGGCGCGATGGGGGGACCGCGCCGGTGGCCACCCTCAACGGCACGCTGGCGACCACCCGCTGGATCGTCGCTATCCTGGAGAACCATCAGCGCCCCGACGGCGCCGTCGTCGTCCCCGAAGGACTGCGCCCCTACCTGGGCGGCCTCGAGGTCATCGAGCCCGTCGCCTGAGACGGCCGGCCCGTGAACGAGTACGACGTCGGCTCCGCGCCGGGGGACGGCCCCCCGGCCCATCCCCGCCGTACCCCCGGCGCCCTCGGGGCGGCCGGGCCTCCGCTCGTCGGCCCCGCGGCGGGGGTGGACGACGCCGGTCTGGGCTCCTCGAGCGAGTACGCCCGCTCCCACCGCATGCTCCGGCCCCTGCCGCACGACGACTACCACGCCGTGGTCCGGGCGCGCATGGCGGACCTGGACCGGCTCGCCCCCCTGCCCGCCGGGGCGCGGGCCGGGGAGCCGGTCAGCATTGCGTCCTCCGGCGGCCCCCCGACCGGCGCAGCCTCCGGGCTCCACGGCGCGGCCGCCGGCGCCCCCGACGACGGCGCGGGTGCCGGGAGGCCCGCCTCCGCCTCCGTCGTCGGGCCTCCCGGCACCGATGCTGCTCCCGCCTCCCCCGGCGCCTCCCCCGGTCTCCTTCCCGATGAGCGGCTCCTGGTCGCCCTCGACGTCGACGGCACCATCCTGGACATCAACGGGCGGGTCTCGGAGCGGATGATGGCCTCCCTCGCCCGGCTGCGGGCCTATGGCGTCCAGATCGTCATCTCGACCGGCCGCGGCATCCAGGCGGCCCTGCCCGTGGCCTACCACGTGGGCCTGACCGACGGGTGGATGATCTGCGCCAACGGGGCCATCACCCTGCGCATGGACCCGGCCGCGCCCGGCGGCTACGAGATCGCCGACGCCGTCACCTTCGACCCCGCCGACGCCATCGCCGCGCTGACGCGGGCGGTCCCGGACGGCATTGTCGCCGTGGAGGTCCTCGGCGACGGGTTCAAGGTCTCGCGGCCCTTCCCCGACGGCGAGCTCATCGAGGCGCAGCGGGTTGTGGGCCTGGAGGAGATGGCCGCCCAGCCCGTCACCCGCGTGGTGCTGCGCGCGCCGGGGATGGACGTGGGCGAGTTCTCGGACCTGGTGGCCGGCTGCGGGCTCCACTCGGTGGAGTACGCCATCGGGTGGACCGCCTGGCTCGACGTCGCCCCCGAGGGCGTGACCAAGGCCTCGGCCCTGCAGGCCCTCGCCGCGCGGCTGGGCACCGATGCGAGCCGCACCATCGCGGTGGGGGACGGGACCAACGACGTCGAGATGTTGCGGTGGGCCGGTGTCGGCGCCGCCATGGGCTCGGCGCCCGGGTCCGTCAAGGAAAGCAGTGACATTGTCACCGGGCCGGTGTGGCACGACGGCTGCGCCGCCCTGCTCGACGCCGTCGTCGAGCGAACGAGAAAGAGGAGCCAGAGCTGATGGCGCGTTCAAAGCCCACTTCCGCCTCCCGGGCGCTTGCGCTCGCCGCCGTCCTGGCGCTGACCGGCACGGGGCTCAACGCCTGCGCCGGCGCGCACAACTCGGCCGCAGAGATCGGCTCCTGCGAGGTCCTCGCCCGGTACACGCCCAAGGACGGCGGGGGCGGCACCGTCAAGATCGCCACCGCCCTGACCGGCACCGAGGGGGAGCGCTTCGAGCAGTCCATGGAGCGGTTCGAGGAGTGCACGGGCATCGACGTCGTGCACGAGGGCTCCGACCGGCTCGAGGAGAACCTGCGCGCCAGGGCCGACGGGACGACGGATTGGGACGCCGACCTCGCCGTCGTCCCCCAGCCCGGTCTCGTGGCGGACCTCGCCGGCAAGGACGCGCTCAGCCCGCTGTCCGACGTCGTGGGCGCCAATGTCGAGCTCGGCTGGGACCACGCCTGGTCCGCGGCCGGCACCGTGGACGGCACCTTCTACGGGGCGCCGCTCATGGCCTCGGTCAAGTCCTTCGTGTGGTACTCCCCGGAGACCTTCGCGAAGGCCGGCTACGAGGTCCCGGCCACCTGGGACGAGCTGGTCGCGCTGACCAACAGGATCGCGGCGGACCACCCCAAGGACGGGGTGACGCCATGGTGCCTGGGGATGGCCGACGGCGGCACCACGGGGTGGACCATGACGGACTGGCTCGAGGAGTCCCTCCTGGCCACCGGCGGCCTCGGCGCCTACGACGCCTGGGCCAATCACACCGTCGCCCTCGACTCGCCCTCGGCCGTCAACGCCCTGGGCACGGTCGACTCCCTCCTGATGAAGGGCGGGCACGTCCATGGCGGGCGCGACGGCGCCCTGTCCACGACCATGGAGCAGGCCGGGCAGCAGCTCGCGGACGGCAGCTGCCTCATGATGCTGGCCTCCTCGAACTTCGAGACCATGCTGCCGGCGGGCACCATTATCACCGACACCAAGGGGCGCACCGGGGAGGGCCCGAGCAGCGCCCCGACCGTGGGGGGCGGTGTCGCGGCGAGCGACGGCACGGAGGCGTACAGCGGCACCGACACCAGTGCGACGGCGGGCGCCGGCGCCACGGCGAGCAGCGGCCCGCCCGCGAGCGTGTCGGCCTTCCTCGTCCCCGGCGCCGACGACGCGGACGGGGGGCCGCCGGTGCTCGTCGGCGGGGACTACCTCGTCTCACTGCGCCAGGCGGACGGGACATCCGAGGCCGCCAACGCCGTCATGGACTACCTCACCAGCGCCGAGTGGGCCCAGCAGCGGGCCGAGCTCGGCGGCGTGGCGACCGCCAACCGCGGCGTGGACGTGAGCGAGGTCAGCTCCGACGTCACCGTCCGCGCCACGCGGATCCTCCAGTCGCGTCAGAGCGTCATCCGCCTGGACGCCTCCGACTCCATGCCCTCCCAGGTGGGCACCAGGGCCCTGTGGACGGCGCTGACCTCCTGGACGGCCGGCGAGCTGGACTCCAAGAGGGCGCTGGCGCAGGCCGAGGCCGCCTGGCCCGACGAGTAGCCGGGCCGGGCGGCCCGTCCGTCCCGCGGGCGTCGCCTGGTCTCGACGACGGTCGGTCGCGTCCACGGGACGGGCGAGAAGGAACCCGCCCACCGATCCCGAGAACTGTCCCGGTTTGCGGCTGGGCGGGCGCGGCGATCATATGGCGATACATATGGGCGATACTGCGGGCACGACGGCGGGCCGCCTGCTAACGTTCGACGTGCCCGGTCCGCTGCCGCGACGGCGCAGCGGGCGGGCCGCTGAGGCATCAGCGAGAGCACCGACCGGGTCGAGGAGGACTCATGGGACTGGGATGGTTCGGAGCGCCGGAGCACAACCGCTGGCTCGCCGCCGAGACGCACGCGCTGCTCCACTTCGCGCGGGCCGCCAGGGTCCCGGCCGGCTTCGGGTGGATCGGCGAGGACGGCCGGGTCGACGCCTCCCACCCCGTCGAGCTGTGGATCACCGGCCGCATGACCTTCGCCTTCTCGCTGGGCACTCTCATGGGCATCCCCGGGTGCCGCCGCTACTGCGACCACGGCGTGCGCGCCCTGAGCCGGGTCATGCGCGATACCGTGCACGGCGGCTGGTACTCCGCCGTCGGCCATGGGCTCGACGCCGAGGGCCGCGGCGTGCCCGCCGACCCCGCTGCTCGCAAGGAGTGCTACCAGCACGCCTTCGTCCTGCTCGCCGCCGCCACCGCCACCGCCGCCGACCGCCCCGGCGCGCACGAGCTCCTGCGCGACGCCATGGCCGTGCAGAACCGCTACTGGTGGGATGAGACCTACGGCCTGCCGATCGAGTCCTACGCCCACGACTTCACCGACCCCGAGGACTACCGCGGCATTAACGCCGCCATGCACACGGTCGAGGCCTACCTGGCCACCGCCGACGTCACCGGCGACCTGACCTGGCTCACGCGCGCGGTCCAGATCATCGACTTCGCTGTCAACGTCCAGGCCAGGGCCAATGACTGGCACCTGCCCGAGCACTACGACACGCGCTGGCACCCCGACCTGGACTACAACAAGGACCAGCCGGCCCACCCCTTCCGGCCCTACGGCGTCACGCCGGGCCACGGCCTGGAGTGGGCGCGCCTGACCGTCCAGGCCCGCGCGGCCCTCGTGGCCCGCTCCCTGCCCGTGCCGGACTGGATGCTCGACGCCGCCGAGGAGCTCTTCGACCGCGCCCGCACCGACGGCTGGCGCGTGGACGGCGGCCCCGGCTTCGTCTACACCACGGACTTCGACGGCACGCCGATCGTCCACGAGCGCATGCACTGGGTGGCCTGCGAGGGCATTAGCGCCGCCGCCGCCCTGCGCCGCGCCCTGCTCGACGACGGCCGCGGCGAGATCGAGGTCGAGCACTACGAGCACTGCTACCGATCCTGGATCGACTACGCCGAGGAGTACCTCATCAAGTCCCCGGGCGTGTGGGTCCACGAGCTCGACCGGGACAACGAGCCCTCCGCCCGCACCTGGGCCGGCCACCCGGACGTCTACCACGCCCTGCAGGCCACCCTCATGTCCCGCCTGCCGGTGTGGCCGGCCATGGGGCAGGCCCTGGCGGAGGGGCGCCTGGACAAGCCCGCCTCGCCGGTTTCGGCGTCGGCCCAGCCGAGCCGCCGGCGGGGGTTCTTCGGGAGGGGCTGAGCGCGGCGTCTCGGCGGGGCGGGCGGGGCGGACGACGACGGCGCGGGCAGGCGGGCCTAGGGCGTGCGGTGGCGGGGGTCCGGACGACGGCGGGGAGGGTTCCGTCGGCTTCTCCTGCTGTGGGTCCGACTCGTGGTGCACCACGACGGCACCAGAGCATCCTCCGAGGCCCGGGCCCGGAAGCGGTCGGTCGAGATCCGGTCGAGGGGCGTTGCTCAGGGCAATGCCGAGGGGGCTGCCCGCCGGTTGAGGCCGAGGGCGCCCGCTGTTCAGGACGCCGTGGTCGACTGCGCCGCCCGGTGGCTCTCGACGCCGTCATCCGCTCGCTCGAGCAATATTGGGTCTAAAGGCCTATTGACGATCCGGTATGTGCTTTATACGCTAGTCTCACATGCAGGTCATTTATTTCCTGATCTTCCGCCCTGAGTCGCATGGGTCTGCATTTGGTGCGGTATCATTGAGGTGATTCCGCAACGGCCAATGTCGCATATCTCGAGTTCTGTCAAGGCGATCCTTATTTTTATGACCTGCCCAGGGTGATCGATGAAGAGCCTTTTAGTGTTGACCCACTTCCGACGGGTTGGTCCAGCAGTATTGCGGAAGGATGGCATCACGTAAGGCCGCCTGTCCTTCGCCTGCCGGTACAAGGATGGAAGATTCATGTGTCGACGACGCCTCAAGATGCCGAGATGACGTTGTCACGTACTGCGAAGGCGTGTGCACCGGAGACCGATCCTGCTGCTCGATGAGCCCAGCGCGAGTCTGGATGCGGAGAGTGAGAACCTGGTTGTCGACGCGATCCGGACCATTCCCCCCGATATCACTGTTATTATTATAGCTCATCGCCTGTCGACCATTCGAGACGTTGATCGTGTGGCTGTTCTCGACCGCGGGGTGCTCGTCGCGACGGGCAGCCCGCAGCAGGTGGCGTCTTCGTCGCCGATCTATAGGATGCTGATGATGGATGGAGGCATCTCATGACAATTACTGGGCGTGGAGCGACTGCCGGCGGGGAGAGCGATCCGGTCCTACGGCTGGACGGGGTAACCCACCGTTACGGACGGCGCAACAGCGGGCCGGTGATCGGGCCATGCGACCTTGCGCTTGCAATCGGCACCGTTACGGCCCTGGTCGGCCGCTCGGGCTCGGGGAAGTCGACGATGATGAGCTGCGCCGCCGGCCTCCTGCGCGCCACCTCCGGCGCCGTCCACTACCGGGGCAGGAATATCATGCGGCTCTCGGAGGGCGCCCGGGCACGGCTCCGCAGGGACGAGTTCGGGTTCGTCTTCCAGGACTACACCCTCGTCGATGCGCTCACCGTATCGGAGAACATTACCCTTCCGGCGCGCATGTCGAGGCGCGCTGTTCGCGAGGAACAGGTGCAGGAGGTGGCCGAGGCGCTCGGCATAGGCGCGCTCCTGGAACGACGGACCGGCGAGCTCTCCGGGGGGCAGCGTCAGCGCGTGGCCATCGGCCGCGCGATCGCCAACGACGCGCGGGTGCTGTTCGCCGACGAGCCCACCGGCGCTCTGGATCCGGTGACCCGCCAGGAGGTGCTGTCGGTCCTCCTGGACCCGGTCGTCCGCGAGGAGCGGGCGGTGCTCGTCGCCACCCACGACGTGTCGCTGGCCTGCAGCACCGATCGTGTTCTCGTCATCGACGGCGGCAGGGTCTCGGCGACCCTGGAGGAGCCGACGCCCGACAGCGTTCTGGAGGCCTTGAGGGAGACGGGGGACGCGGCATGACATCCGGTTCCGCCCACGACCTGGTCCGCATCTCCTGGAGCGAGCGCGACCTCCTGAAACCGGTCCTCGCCGTTCTGACCGTCGGCGGCCTCGTGATCTCCACCCTGGCGTCCTACGCCTTCGGGCTGGCGGAGGGCGGGGACATCGGATCACTGGTCACAATAGGGGCCATCGCGATCGTCTGCACGCTGGTGGTGCTGAGAGCGGTGACACGGCATGCCGTGGCGGAGCGCTGGGCCATGGCCCGACGGCTGAGAATCATCGGGATGAGCGCCCGACACCTGCGGCTCGCTCTTCTGATCGAGACGGCGGCGCTCGCCCTCGTAGCGGCCCTCACCGGCACCGTGCTGACCCGGTACGTCGTGGTGCCACTGCTCACCCCCTACCTGGTGTCAATGGATGTGGTGCCGGCGGGCACCTCTGCGCGTTGGCGCCTGAACGCTACACTTCTCACGGTCCTCGGGACGGCGCTCGTCGCCTTCGTGGGGACTTTCGGCGCTTCTTTGACCCTGACCCGGGTGGAGCCCGCCGGCACCGCTCCGCCCGGGCGGGCGAACGGCCCGCACGGCGCCCTGCGCATGGCCGCGCGCCTGCTCGGCGTGCTTGTGCTGACGGTCTGCACCGTGCTCCTGCTGCGGGTGGTGACATCCACGCGTTCGGACGAGACGGCCTTCCTGCTCGGCGTGCTCGCCCTCATCTGTCTGATCGTCCTGCTGTGCATGGTGTGGAGGGCCGTCGCTGCGGGCTGCGGCAGGGCGGCGGCCCATCTCCCGTGGCCCCGGGTGTCCGCGCCCGCGCTGCTGTCACGACGCTGGCACGAGCACCGGCACCAGGTGACGGTCATCAGCGCAACAGTCATCGCCACCATGATGTGCGTCTTCCTGGGCGGCTACCCGGCTGCGACTGACACGATGGCGCGTCACCGGCTCCAAGAGGTCGTGGGGCAGGACCGCGTGGCCCGAGCGGTGCTGCCCGCGATGGAGGCCCGCACGCAGGTGACGGAGGGCGACGGGGTGATCCTGGCCGAGGGGAAGGCGGTCATCAGGAATCCCGGTGCGACCGCCACCGGCGGTGAGGAGCAGGTTCAGTCGATCACGGTGCTCGGCGGGTCCGAGGCCGGTGACTGGCTCGCCTCGCTCGGTGCCACGGCCGGCACCCCGGGCGTGGTGGTGACCCGACAGGGGGCGCTGCACCTGGGTGTCGCACCGGGCGATGAGCTTGTTCTGTCGGGGCGGGGCGAGGGCCCGGTCAGGGTCGCGGTGACCGACGTCGTCGACATGCCCTCGACCTTCGGGGACTGCCTCGTCACCGATGCGGCCGCCGCCGGGTTCGTCACGGGCCCGGTCGCCATGCTCCTGCGCGGCGCCCGGGACGCCCCCGAGGGGTGGGAGGTGCAGCAGGGCTCCGCCTGGGTGCAGGCCCTGGCTCCCGGATCCGCTGTGTCCAACTCGGGAGGGTCCGGCAGCCTTGAGACGCCGCTCCTGGTGGGAGCCCCGCTCGCGCTGTGCCTGACGCTCGCCGCCGCGGCGACTGCGACGACTGTTGTCGCCCGGCGCACGGACCTGCGCGTGCTGGATCTTCTCGGAATGCCCCGGTGGCAGCGCGCCAGGGCGCTGATTCTGTCCGTCGCAGTCGATACTCTGTACGTGGGCATCGTGGCGATGGCGGTGGGTCTGGCGCTCCTCACCCTTGTGATCCGCCCGTACGCGACAATGATCGGCGTCAGGCCGATTATTCCGTGGGCGCAGCTGTCCTACGTCGCGGTCCCCGTCGTGATCTGGCTCGTTTCCACGGCCTCGGCGCTCTGCGTCTCGTCGTGGCGGCCCTACGCCGCGATGCGCGGATGATCGGCGGTCCGGCTCCTCCCCCGAGCATGGGACGAGCCCGGGCGGCGCCCGGTGGTGACGGGTGGCGACGGGTGGCGACGGCGGGTGGGCGACGACGCCGGAGACGGACGCAGGGAGGCCCGGCGGGGTGGTAGGGTCTGGGCTTGCCCGCGGGCGGGGCCCGCGGACGTGGAGAGATGACAGAGCGGCCGAATGTGGCGGTCTTGAAAACCGCTGTACGCCTGGCGTACCGGGGGTTCGAATCCCCCTCTCTCCGCGGCGAGGGCGCGCCGGCCCCGGCCTCGTGCGCCGAGATAGACGTTTTCGTACGAGGTAGACGGTGACACCGTCTACCTCGTACGAAAACGTCTATCTCGACAGGGGCGGCGCGAAGCGGGAGGCGCGCGGGCACGGGGGCGGGCGCGAACGCCGCGGGCGGGCCGCCCGGTTTGGCCCAGGCCTGTGCCCTGGGGTAGGCTCATCGGGCCGATCCGGCACCCGGAGATGTCGCATAGTGGCCTAGTGCGCCTCCCTGCTAAGGAGGTTGGGGTGGAAGCCCCTCGGGAGTTCGAATCTCCCCATCTCCGCCGCACCGCGCAGTTCCAGCGAGAGCCCCCGCCACGGGGGCGGGCGCGCCCTGCACGTGGAGCATCGCTGCGGCCGGCCGTGCCGTGGAGCCCGTCGCACTCGTGCCCTCGGACCCGGCAGGACGGGAGGAGCCGTGTCACATTGCTGTCGGGGCTCATATGCCGGCGGGCCCTTCCATGGCGCGGGATGGGGCGATAACGTGTGCGCAGGAGCATCCCCGCTCTCCCATGACGCACCACGACGTGCGCCTGACCCTGCCAGGAAGAAGAACCGTGCGCCAGATCCCCTCATCGCGCCCCCAGCGCCCCCAGCGCCCCCAGCGTCCACAGCGCCCATTGCGCCGCCTCATCGCCGCCGGCGTCGCCGTCCTGACCCTCGGAGCGCTCGCCGCCCCGACGGCGGTCGCCACTTCCGATCAGTCCCGGTCCCAGTCGCAGACCACCACCGGCGACCCCTCCTCGAAGATCACCACCGAGCTGACCAGGCCCGACGGCACCAAGGCCGAGACGGTCGAGAACCGCTGGTTCGTCCAGCTGTCCTCGCCCGCCGTCGCCGCGGGCGGCTCCCAGGCCACCATCAAGTCCGAGCAGACCGATCTCACCAATGCGATCAAGGACGCCGGCATCGACGCCCAGGTCACCACCGAGTACGAGACGCTGTGGAACGGCGTGGCCCTGTCCGTCAGCGACTCCGACGTCGACAAGCTGGCCGAGCTCGACCAGGTCGTGGCCATCAAGCCCGTCATGGCCATCCCGCGCCCGGGCCTCAACACCGACGACTCCCGCACCGATGAGGAGAAGAACGAGGGCGTCGGCTCCCCCCAGATGGCGCACGCCCTGGGCATGACCGGGGCCGACATCGTCCACTCCAAGCTCGGCTTCACCGGCAGCGGGGTCAAGATCGGCATTATCGACACCGGCGTCGACTACGACCACGTCGAGTTCGGCGGCACCGGCACCCCGGGCGCCGAGGCCCCCGGGGCCGACGGCTCCACCAGCTTCCCCACCTCCAAGGTCGTCGCCGGCTACGACTTCGTCGGCAACGCCTACGGCGACCCCAATATCGCCGACCAGGCCGCGCGCTACAAGCCCGTCCCCGACGCCTACCCCGACGACTGCAGCGGCCACGGCACCCACGTCGCCGGCATCGCCGCGGCCAAGGGAACGCCCGGCACCAAGCAGGTCACGGGCGTCGCCCCCGACGCCCAGCTGGGCGCCTACCGCGTCTTCGGCTGCGCGGGCCAGACCAGCGCCGAGATCATGACGGCCGCCATGGAGCGGGCCGCCGCCGACGGCATGGACATCGTCAACATGTCGATCGGCGCCGACTTCATGGTCTTCAAGGACTACCCCACCGCCGTCGCCGCGGAGAGCCTCGCCGCCAAGGGCGTCATCGTGACGACGTCCCAGGGCAACACCGGCGAGACGGGCCGCTGGAGCATGAGCGCCCCCGCCTCGGCCGAGCACGTCCTGGCCGTCGGCAGCGTGGACAACACGGTGGAGACCAACTTCTACATGACCGTGTCCACCAACCCCGGCCAGAAGTACCTCTACGCGGAGGCGGAGGGCGCCGGCGCCGCGATCATCCGCGACAACGCTGCCGCGCACCCGCTGGTGGCGGCCGGCGACCCGGCCGCCGACGGCGGGGACGAGGAGTCCGACGCCTCCCTGCTGTGCACCGCCCCGGCGCCCGGCACCTACTCCGGCAAGACCGTGCTCATCCGGCGCGGAGCATGCCCCCTGCGGCAGAAGGTCCTCAGCGCCCAGGCCGGCGGTGCCGCCGCCGTCGTCATGGACAACAACCAGCCCGGCCTCTTCACCGCCGTCCTGTACGGTGACGGCGGCCCGATCACCATCCCGGTCGTCACCGTCTCCCAGGAGGACGGCGACGCCATCCGCGGCGCGCTCGCCGCAGACTCCACCCTGACCTACACCGAGAACACCGGCGAGTTCAACCGGCCCACCGCCGGCCTCGTCTCCAGCTTCTCCGCCTGGGGGCTCAACGACGCCCTCCAGGCCAAGCCCGACGTCGTCGCCCCCGGCGGCAAGATCTGGTCCACCTGGCCGATCGACCACGGCGGCCCCTACCTGACCGCGGAGGGCACCTCCATGGCGGCCCCGTACGCCGCCGGGATCGCGGCGCTCATTGTGCAGGCGCATCCCGAGATCAAGGACGCCTCGGGCCACGACGCCTTCGCCCAGATCGCCTGGCGCCTGCACTCGACCGCCACGCCGGTGATCTGGACCGAGGCCGGGGGCGACGCGAGCCTGCTCGAGCCCGCCGCCCGCCAGGGCGCAGGCCTCGTCGACGCCGACGCCGCCGTCCTCGCCTCCGTGCAGCCCAGCTCCTCGGTGCTCAGCATCGGCCGGTACGACAAGCTCCCGGACGGCTACCAGAGCTCGGTGACCCTGACCAACCACGGCGACAGCCCCGTCACCTACGCGCTGTCGCACCAGGACGCGGTGACGGTCACCGGCGCCTCCGAGGCGCCCCAGCGGGGTACGGCCTCGCCGTCGACCGTGTCCACCGACGGCCAGTCGGTCACGGTCCCGGCGGGCGGGACCGCCACCATCGACGTCACCATCACGGCGCCGGACGGCATCGCCGACGGCGACTTCTTCGGCGGCTGGATCGTGCTGACCCCCGCCGGCGCCAAGCCGGTGCGCATCCCCTTCCAGGGCGTGGGCGGCAACCTCGCGCGGGCCGGCGTCATCGGGGAGCGGACCCACCTGGGCAACCTCAAGGGCGAGGCCGTCGACCCGGCGAGCTACGTGTACGGCGACTCGACGCTGTCCACGCTGGGCGCCTACGAGGACCTCCCGGTCGCGCTCATCGACACGGCCATCCCCTACCGCGGCTCGACCATGGAGGTCTCCCGCGTCAACGCCGACGGCACCACCGAGAGCCTCGGCCAGGTGGCGTCCAACCCGAGCCCCTACACCCGTGCGGACCAGCCGGTGTTCGTGTGGGACGGCAGCTACATCGACGCCGCGGACGGCGACAGGGTCCTGCAGGCCCCCACCGGGCAGTACCAGCTCACCGTGTACGCGCTCCCGGTCGGCGGCGAGGAGGGCGTTGGCGAGGACTGGGCGTCGTGGACCTCGCCGACCTTCAGCCTCGACTGGAAGACCGACGGCTACATCCCCCAGGACCGGCTGACCGTCACCTCGCCCGGTGGCGACGGTGCGGGCGGGGACGCGGCCGCGTTGTCCGACGACAACATCTTCTCCGTCGCCGAGGGCCCCGCCGAGGCCTCCTACGACATCGACCTCGGCGGCGTCTACGACGTCGGCAAGGTCCACTGGACGCCCCAGCAGCGCGAGAAGACGGGTCACGCGACGCGGTGGACCGTGCAGACCTCTCTGGACGGGACCGCGTGGTCCGATGCCGGGGCCGCCGACATCGACCCGGCGACCTTCAACCCGGCGATCCTCGAGCTGGGCACCGCCGTGCGGGCGCGCTACGTCCGCGTCACCCTGACCAATGGCCAGGACGGCGCGACCACGCTGCAGAGCGCCGAGCTGCGCGTCGCCGGGAACGCCGTGGACCCGACGCCGGGGCCGGGCGACCCCTCGGCGCCCGGCGGCTCCTCGCAGGGCCCCGGCTCCGGGTCCCCGGGCGCCTCCGGCACGGTGCCCGGCTTCCTGGCCAGGACCGGCGCGTCCATCGGAATCGGCCTGGTGGCCCTGGGCCTCGTCGCGGCCGGGGTCGTCCTGATGGTCCGCCGTCGTCGTGGGGCCGGGGCTCCCGAGGACGGGGCCGGGGCCGAGACCCGCGAGGCCGAGACCGGGACCCCCGGGGGCGGGGCCGAGGAGGAGTGAGCCGCGGGCTCGCATGACCGACGGCGGCCCCGGCGGCTCCGGGATCCGGGCGGTCCCGGAGCCGCCCGGGGCCGCCCGGGGCCGCCCGGTGTTCTTTTCGTCCAGTTTCAGCGTGTGCTCAGACTCACGACCCTGCGATTTGTCTGGGAACACGGGGCCTAGTAGTGTTCCTGAATGTCGGAAACGGCATGCGCCAGTAGCTCAACGGATAGAGCATCTGACTACGGATCAGAAGGTTGGGGGTTCGAATCCCTTCTGGCGCACCAACGCCCCGTCATCGGCTGAATAGTCGGTAGCGGGGCGTGTTCCATTTCCCGAGCCCGCCGAGCCCGGTCCGGTTCCGCACCGAGATCGGTTCAGCCCGGCCCGCAGGCCTCCCCTCGGGCGCGCCAGGGTGGCACCATAGGACTGTGCGAGACATCACCAAGGACACCCGGCTGTGCATCTCCCTGTCGGCCCGGCCCACGAACATCGGCACCCGATTCCACAACCACCTCTACGAGGTCCTCGACCTCGACTTCGTCTACAAGGCCTTCACCACCACCGATATCGTCGCAGCCATCGCCGGCGTACGCGCTCTGGGGATACGCGGCTGCTCGGTCTCCATGCCCTGGAAGGAGGACGTCATCGCCCTCGTGGACGAGACGACTCCCTCGGCCGACGCCATCCACTCGGTCAACACGATCGTCAACGACGACGGCCGTCTGGTGGCCTACAACACCGACTTCATTGCCATCCGCTCCCTCCTCGACACCCACGAGGTGCCACGCACCCCCTGCGCGGTGCTCGGCGCCGGCGGCATGGCCAAGGCCTGCGTCGCCGCGCTGAAGGACGCCGGCTTCGGCCCGGGAACCGTCGTGGCCCGCAACGCCGGCACCGGCCCGGCCCTGGCCGAGCAGTACGGCTGGTCGTGGGTGTCCTCCCCCGAGGAGCTCGACGGCGGCGGCCTTCTGCTCAACGCCACTCCGATCGGCATGGCCGGGGGGCCCGCCGAGCACGACCTGCCGGTGGGGGAGGAGCTCATCAGGGCCGCCGGCACCGTCTTCGACGTCGTCGCCTTCCCCTCGCGCACCCCCCTGGTGCGCGCCGCCCTGGCCGCGGGCAGGCCCGTCATCAGCGGGGCGGAGGTCATCGCCCTGCAGGCCGCCGAGCAGTTCGCCCTGTACACCGGGGTGCGTCCCACCCGCGAGCAGGTGGCCGAGGCCTCCCGCATCTCGCGGGCCTGAGGGGCGGGTGCGTCGTTCTTTCTGCGTCCTGCAACCTGCGTCGAGATAGACATTCTCGTACGAGATAGACGGTGACACCGCCGACCTCGTACGAGAATGTCTATCTCGCTCAGGGCGCCGGCGAGCGCCCCCGATCGATCTCGGCGGCAGGCCCGGTGCTTCCCACCTCTGCGGGTTGCCGGTAGCGTGACGGGGTGAAGTTCCTCAACGGCCTCGCACCGACATTCGACCTCACCTACGACGACGTCTTCATGGTGCCGTCGCGCTCGGCCGTGGGCAGCCGCATGGGGGTGGACCTGGCCTCCGACGACGCCACCGGCACGACCATCCCGCTGGTCGTGGCCAACATGACGGCGGTGGCGGGCAAGCGCATGGCCGAGACGGTGGCGCGGCGCGGGGCCATGGCGATCGTCCCGCAGGACATCCCCGTCGACGTCGTCATCGACACGGTCTCCCAGGTCAAGGCCTCGCACCGGTTCTACGACACCCCGGTCACCGTCAAGCCGCACCACACCTGCGGCTACGCGCTCGGCCTCATCCCCAAGCGCTCGCACGGCGCCGCCGTCGTCGTCGATGCGGACACGGGCGTGCCGGTGGGGCTCGTGGACACCTCCGACGTCTCCGGCGTGGACCGCTTCACCCAGGTTCGCGAGGTCATGTCCACCGAGCTGCTCACCCTGCCCGAGGGCATTGAGTCGCGCGAGGCCTTCGCCCGCCTGCGGGCCGCCCGCCGTCGGCTGGCGCCCGTCGTGGACGACGGAGGCCGCCTGGTGGGCCTGCTCACCCGCGACGGCGCGGTGCGCTCGACCATCTACGCCCCCGCGCTGGATGCTGCCGGGCGGCTGCGGGTGGGGGCCGCCATCGGCATGAACGGCGACCCGGCCCGGCGCGCCGCCGAGCTCGTGGCCGCCGGGGTGGATGTCGTCGTCGTTGACACCGCTCACGGCCACCAGGACCGGATGATCGAGGCGGTCGGGGCCGTGCGCGCCGCCCTGGGGCGGGGGGCGCCGGTCGTGGCCGGGAACGTCGTCTCGGCGGCGGGCGTGCGGGACCTCGTCGAGGCCGGCGCCTCCATCGTCAAGGTGGGGGTGGGGCCGGGCGCCATGTGCACCACCCGCATGGCCACCGGCGTCGGCCGCCCCCAGTTCTCCGCCGTCCTGGAGTGCGCCGCCGAGGCGGCCCGGCTCGGCGCCCACGTGTGGGCCGACGGCGGGGTCCGCCACCCGCGCGACGTCGCCCTGGCCCTGGCGGCCGGGGCCTCCAACGTCATGGTCGGCTCCTGGTTCGCCGGCACCCACGAGTCGCCGGGCGACATCCGCCACGACGCCGACGGGCGCGCCTACAAGGAGAGCTTCGGCATGGCCTCCAAGCGGGCCGTCACCCACCGCACCGAGGGAGAGGACGCCTTCGACCGGGCCCGCAAGGCCCTGTTCGAGGAGGGCATCAGCGCGGGGCGCATGTACCTGGACCCGGCGCGCCCGGGCGTGGAGGACCTCATTGACTCGATCGTGGCGGGCGTGCGCTCGGCCTTCACCTACGCGGGCGCCGGGTCGGTTCCGGAGTTCCGCGAGCGGGCGGTCGTGGGGATTCAGTCGGCCTCGGGCTACCGGGAGGGCGCGCCGGTGCCGGTGAGCTGGTGAGGGCTGCGGCCGGCGGCGGCTACTCGTGCCACGGGTTGATCAGCTCGATGCCGGTCTGCGCGAAGTTCTTCGTGTCCCGGGTGGCGCAGGAGGCGCCGTGCGCCCGGCAGATCGCGGCGATCTGTGCGTCGGCCATGCTGATCGGAAGTCCTGCGTGCTCCCGCGCGGCGAGGATGGTGGCGTAGTGCTCGGCCGCGCTGCTGTCGAAGGCCAGTATCGCCCGGGTGCTCCGGTAGGTTCGCACGGTGGTGCTCACTGCCGTGCTCAGCGTCTCCCTGCGTCTGCCGTTCGGGAGGCGGCGCACGCCGGCCAGCAGCTCGGCAAGCGTGATCGCTGTGATTGCGACGTCATCCGCGAGGGACTCCAGCCATACGGTGACGCGGGTGTCCGGGTGCGGCCTGAAGACTTCCGAGAGCACACTCGTGTCGAGAATGATCATCCGAGATCCATCGTCCGTGCCGTATCCGTGCGAGTCGGCACCGGAAGATCCTCGATCCCGCCTGACTCCCGCACTGCGCGCATGAGCGCCAGCCCAATATGGGGCTTGCGCACGGCACTTGTGAGAATGGCCCGAGCCTCCGCCTCCATGGAGCGGTTGTTCTCTCTCGCCTGGGCGGCGAGCTGCTTCTTCACGGACTCGTCCAGGCCGCGGATAACAATGGACGGCACTGCCTCCCCTTTGTGCGCTATCACTAGTGATAGCGCACAAAGGGGAGGCAGTGCCGGAGAGGCGCTGCGGGCTCAGTCGGTCCAGACGATCCCCTTGAGGAAGGCGTTGAACTCGTCCTCGCTCAGGGTGGGCTGGTCGGACTTGTCGAACGCCTTGGCGGTGATGACGAAGGTCTGCCCGTTGTGGGTGACGACGGCGCCGCGCTCGGCAACGTAGCCGCTGTCGTCGGACAGACTCCCCTCACCGGAGAAGGTCTGCGCGGTCTCGCCATCGACGGTCGCCTCGCCGGTGGCGGCGAAGTCGTCCGGGTCCACGTTGATGCTCTCGGCATCCTTCTCAATGACTCCCTCGACGGTGGTGGTCGCGTCTCCCAGGCGGACCAGGTAGCCGCTGACGGAGCCCGTGTTGCTGAGTTCCTCGGCGCTGGCCGCGGTTGCGAACAGCAGCCGGTCGGAACCGATGTCGTCCGTTGTCAGCGAGTGGCCCTCGGGGATGTGGGTGACTATGAGGTGCGGTGCGACCTGGTTGTCCTCCGGCGCGCTGTAGCTCGCGGTTGGTGGGGTCGTGGGGGACTCGGTGGCTTCGGTGGGGGCGTTGTGCGCGGCTTCAGGGGAGGCGGCGTTCGTGGTGGCCCCTGCGGGGGCGTTGTTCGTGGCTTCCTCGGAGGCGCTGGGGCCGTCCGTGGTCGTGCTTGTGGAGCATGCCGAGAGCGAGAGTGCGAGCACGGCGGCTCCGGCAACAGCGATGAGGCGACTGTTCATGAGAGTTCTTCCGTGGTGGGGACCGACATGATGCAACTCATAATAACGGCCCGGTAAAAGCTGGTGGTCGGTACTGGGGGGGGCGAGGACCCGTGCGCGGCGCGCGCTCGACCGATCTCGAGCCGGAGATCGACCGGTCTCGGCGAGGTCAGCCGGCGCTCCCGGCGCTCCTGGTTCTCCCCGCGGCCCCGGCCGCCGTCAGCGCCCGCTCCAGGTCGGCCACGAGGTCGTCGGGGTCCTCGATGCCCACGCTCAGGCGCAGCAGCCGGTCGGTCAGCCCGTAGGCGGCGCGCGTGGCCGGCGGGACGTCGGCGTGGGTCTGCACGCTCGGGCAGGTCACCAGCGACTCCACCCCGCCCAGCGACTCGGCGAAGGCGAACACCCGCACCGCCCCCAGGAAGGCCGCGATATCGACGTCGTCGGCCGGCTCGAAGGAGACCATGCCCGAGCGCCCCGGGTAGAGCACCCGGGTGACGCGCGCGTCCGCCTCCAGGAGGGCCGCCACCCGGCGGGCGTTGGCCTCGTGCCGCGCCATGCGCAGGGACAGGGTCTTCAGGCCGCGCAGCAGCAGGAAGCAGTCGAAGGGGCCGAGCGTCGCCCCGGTGGTGTTGAGCCGGTACATGAGCCGCTCGCCCAGGTCGGGGTCGGCCACGACGAGGGCGCCGGCCATGACGTCGTTGTGCCCGCCCAGGTACTTGGTGGCCGAGTACACGACGACGTCGGCCCCCAGCTCCAGCGGCCGGCGGACGACCGGGGTGTAGAAGGTGTTGTCCGCCACCAGCAGCGCCCCGGCGTCGTGCGCCCAGCGCGCCGCCCGCGCTATGTCGATCTCGGCCATCATGGGGTTGGTCGGCGACTCGATGACCACCAGGGAGGCCGGGCGGCCCAGCGCCTCGCGCAGACCCTCCTCGCCGATGACGAAGTCCACCTCGCAGGCGCCGTCCTCGGCCAGTGCCCGCAGGTAGCGGTAGGTGCCGCCGTACAGGTCCTCCAGCGCCACGACCCGGCCGCCGCGGGGGGCGAGGGTCTCGACGGCGAGCTGGATGGCGGCCATCCCGGAGGACAGGGCGAAGCCCGCCGCCCCGCCGTCGAGCCGCGCCAGCGTGTCCTGCAGGACGTCGCGGGTGGGGGAGGCCGTGCGCGTGTAGTCGTAGCCGGTCGACTCGCGCAGCCCCGGGTGCCCGAAGGCGGTCGACAGGTGGATGGGGGTGGTGATCGCGCCGGTCGCGGGGTCGGTGGCGGTGCCGGCGTGGGCGAGCAGCGTGTCGAGCCTCCAGGTCGGGGGCTGCGCCGGCCAGGAGGCGTGGTGCTGGATCGGCATGGTGCGGCAGCCGGAGCGGTCCTCGAGGGCGCTGTGGGCGCTGTGGGCGCTGCGTGCGGGGGCCGCGGGCTCCGACGAGCCGGGGCGGGCGGGGGCGGTCATGGTGCGGTTACTCCTGGGGCTGGTGTGAATAGCGACCGAGATCGGTACGGAACCGAACCGATCTCGAGCCGGAATACGACCGATCTCGGCGAATTAGGCGGCGGTGGAGACGACGGCGGGGGCGGCGGCAGCAGCGCCGGTACAGGCCCGGCCGGCCTGGTGAGCCCGGCGCCTCTGTCGGGCCAGCAGGGCGGTCACGCCGGCTTCGAGCCGGTCCAGGGCCTCGTCCAGGGTGGCGCGCGGACAGGCGACGTTCATGCGGGTGAAGCCCCGCCCGCCGGCCCCGAAGATCGCGCCGTCGTCGAGCCACAGCCCGGCCTCCTCCAGGATGAATCCGTCGAGCTCGTCCGCCTCCAGCCCCGTGGCCGCGAGCAGGCCGGTGCAGTCCAGCCACAGCAGGTAGGTGCCCTCGCACGGGGCGGCCTCGACGCCGGGCACGACCGCCAGGCGCGCGGCGACGTGCTCGCGGGCCGCGGCGATGTGCTCGCGCAACTCGTCCAGCCAGGCGTCGCCGCCCTCGTAGGCGGCGCGGCAGGCGACCAGCCCGAGCGCATTGGGCTGGGAGTAGCCGACGGCGTCGAGCTCGGCGCGGAAGCGGGCGCGCAGGGCGGGGTCGGGGACGAGGATGTTGGCGACCTGCAGGCCGGCGAGGTTGAAGGCCTTCGACGGCGAGGTGCAGGCGATCGTGCGGACGGCGACCTCCTCGCCGAGCGAGGCGAAGGGCGTGGTGCGGTGGTCGGGCAGAGCGAGGTCGGCGTGGATCTCGTCGGCCACGACGACGACGCCGTGGCGGCCGGTCACCTCCGCGAGCTCGGCCAGCTCGTCGCGCGACCACACGCGCCCCACCGGGTTGTGCGGGTTGCACAGGAGCAGCAGCCGCACGCCGGTGCGCTCCAGGGTCGCCTCCAGGGCGGCGGCATCGCGCCGATAGACGCCGTCGGCGTCGCGGGTCAGCGGGACCGAGGCCACCGTGCGGCCGGCTGCCTCGACGATCTCCCGGAAGGGGTAGTAGACGGGCTCCTCGATGACGACGGCGTCGCCGGGGGCGCTCAGGGCGCGCACCGCCAGCGCCAGGGCGGGCACGACCCCGGGGGTGATCACGTTCCAGGCGGGGTCGATCCGCCAGCCGTAGCGGCGGGAGAACCAGCCGGTCAGGGCGGCGTTGTAGGCGGCGTCGGGCTCGGAGTAGCCGAAGATGCCGTGGCGCACCCGCCACAGCAGGGCGGAGGTCACGCAGGGCGCGGCGACGTGGTCCATGTCGGCCACCCACAGGGGCAGGGCGTTGGCGGGGCGGCCGCGCTCGGCGGCGAAGTCCCACTTGAGGCTGCCGGTGCCTGTGCGGTCGTGGACGAGGTCGAACTGGGAGAGGCCGGGGCCGCCGGAGGGCCCCGTGCCGAGGGCAGGGATAGCGGCCGGGGTGCGGACTGGGCGCAGGGGCGAGCCGAGGGCGGCGTTGGCTGAGGTGGCTGAAGGGCGGGCGGACATGGCTGACGGATCCTTGAGGACGGCGCGCGGGACCGCGCACGAGGCGGCGGGCGCGCGAAAGAACGGGGGTGAAGATGAACGCGGACCGCCGGGGACGCGGCGGACGCGGAGTGCGACGAGCGGGCGGGGTGCGGGGCTCGGACTCTGACCGTTATTCGTGCTACAGCGACGGCTGGCGCTGTCAGCGCATGCGCATTCGACGCACGACCTGGGCGCGCACCGGCAGGGCACGGGTCGTGGGCGTCGCAGCAGTCATGCCATGAGCATAGTGCGAGGGACGACGGTGTCAACCGCGTGCGGCGGGGCGGGGTGGCCGCGGTCGCCGGAGCACGGTAGTGCGATCTGTGTCCTGTTCCTGCTTCTCGGTTCCGACCCTGGAGGTTCCTATGGCGATGATGCCCAACCTCTACCGCGCTGCGCTGGTGGCGCCTCAGACCACCGCTAGGACCTGCTACACGGATATGTGCGGATTCGACGGGGTGTCCAATCCTTGTTCTGGTGTGATCAAGGCGATTACCGACGGGGCGTGGCTCTCGCCGGCTGCGGATGAGTGGTGGGAGAAGGCCGAATACGTGGAAAATCCCGACGAGGTGGTGGAGGAGAGTCTTGTCTTGAGTGCGTATGTTTATGATGTGTGACTGACGCTGACCGTCCCTCGCCGACCACGCCGATGGACCTGCTCGACACCGCCCTGGAGCGCGCCGGCGCGATCATCGACTCCACAGCCCTGAGGATCCCGCACCCGCTCGACCCGCAGACCGCCTCGCCCACCCCCACGCCCTGCGCCACCCGGACGCCCTCCACCGAGCCCCCCAAGGAGGACGACGCAGAGGGGTGAGGCGCGCAGGAAGTACCGGACAGGAAGTACCGGAGCGCCTCAGGCGGGCTCGTAGGTGGTGAGGGTGCCGTCCTTGGGCGAGTAGCCGACTGCCATGCTGGGGTTGGCGAAGATGAGGTGGTCACCCCTGGTCGGGTCGAGGCCGGTAAAGTCGATGCTCTTCCCGGTCTTCGCGTTGACCATGGCGTAAACGCGCCAGAACTGCCCGCCGTCTCCGGCGTCGTAGAACCACACCACTCGGCTCCCGTTCGAAGGGCTGGCCTGCGGCATCTTGCAGTCGCTATCCACTTTGCCATTGCGATACTTGTGGATCTCGGGAGAGTCGAATGATGCTCCGTGATCCATGGTGACGCTCGCGGTGCATTCTTTTCTGTTCGCGGTGTACTCGCCCACCCGCTTGCCCTTCGGGCCGTCCTCATCCTCTCCGCTGAGCCAGGTCGAGATCTCGCTCAACGAGAGCAGAGTTCTCGGGGGCAGCAGAACGTAGGTGCTCCTGTCCAAGCCGCTCTCGATGGCGGTGTCGCCGACCCTCTTGCCGTCGGGCTTGAAGGTGTACAGGTGTCCGTCTTGGAAGTCGCCGTCGTAGGTCTGCACGGCCCAGCCGTCCTGGGCGACCACGCCATAGGCGCGAGGGGCGTCGGGCACGTCGAGCGTGAAGGAGTCGCCGTTGTCGATGTTGATGACTGTTGCGCCGGTGATGACGTAGTGCTTGCCGTCGCGCACAATAGTGTTTTCAGGTGTTTGCGCGTCCTTGTCGACGTCGACGCTCCAGGCCTTGCCGCCGTCCTTCTTCCAGGCGGTGCACGACCCGTCTTCGCACCTGAGGGCGAGGCCGTTGACAATGGATGCCGCTCCCGAGTCCCATGGCGCGTCGTGATGCTCGCCGGTGGCGACGTCGTAGAGCGTGCTGCCGACAACAATGGTGTCGTCGCCCCAGAACCTGATCGTGGTGCTCGAGGTGTCGGTGACGGTGGCGTGCCAGGACTCGCTGGTCTGGCCGTCGGTCAGGGAATAGCCTTTGAGTCTTTTCTCCCCGCTGCCCGAGGGGCCGCTCCCGCTCAGCGCGGCGAGGAATGACCCGTCCGGGGACACCGCGACGGTGGCGTCCTTCATGATCGTGGAGGAGCCCGTCTGCCTCGCCCCGTCGGCCCACTGGTCGGCGGGTACGGCGGCGGCGGGCTCATAGGTAGTGCCGCGGTCGCGCAGCACGAACCACCAGGCGGCGGTGCCGCCCCCGGCCACGAGCACGACGACGAGGGCGACGACCAGGACGATGAGCCCCCTGCGCCGTCGTCGGGGCGGCCGTGCGAGCAGGGCGCCGGGCATGGGCTGTTGGTAGACCTGGGTTTGCGGGGGCACCGGCTGCTGGTAGGGCTGCGCCTGAGTGGGCGCGGGCTGCTGGTAGCCGGACGGCACAGGTTGCTGGGCCTGCCCCGGAGCGGGCTGCTGGTAGGGCTGCTGCTGACCCGGCACCGGCTGCGGGTAGGGCGGCTCCTGCGCGTTCGGCCGGTATGAGGAGTACGGCTGCGGGGCCGGTGGGTAGGACTCGTAGAGCCGCGAGGCAGCCCTATTTTCTGCGGATGCGCCAGGGTTCGACGGCGGGTAGGAGCCGCCGCCGGAGCGCGGTGCCTGGTGCGAAGGATGCGCCTCAGTCATATCGCCATCGTATGGTCACCTGCCGCACGGCGGGGAGGCCTTGGGGCGTCTGATCTCTCTGGCCGAGACGAGCGGCCTCGGCCGGCGGGCCTGTTGGCAATGAGAGCGCCGCCCCTGGACGGGGCATCCGGCGCCGACGAACAGCACGACCCCGCTCCTGGACGCGATACCTGGCTGCAGGAGGCCGCAATCGCGGTCCGTCTTGCCGGCATGATAGAGATCGACCCGGAGGCGTCGAAGGAGCTGCCGCGGCGCCCTGCAAAGTGATCATCCCATCTCGGAGTCAGCTATCGAGACGGCTGACTCCAGGCCGGCAGGCGCCCGCCAGTTTCCGCGAACCGATCTCGGCGCGGAACCGGACCGATCTCGGCGCGGAACCGGACCGATCTCGGCGGAGGGGACGGCGGGGCAGCGGGCGGGAGGCGCGAGCGGGTGCGGCATCCGAGCGACCTCGCGCCTGAGCGAAGCACGCCGGACGTGAACGTACCTTCGCAGCACCAACGTACCTTTCTCCCATCCTTCTGAGGCCTACTCCCAGAAGGATGGGAGAAAGGTACGTTCACGCGACGAACCTCCGTTGACGTTGGACGCACGGGCCTCGGGCGCTCGGCCTGCGCCCGGCTGGAATCAAGCATCCAGACGTCCGATCTCCGGGCGGGCGACTGCGCGACTGCTGGGCCTACGGGTGGATGGGCGGGGGTCTGCGGACCACCGGCGCGCACCCGGGGATGTCGGATCGTGGCGCCCCGTGGGAGAACCTCAGTCCCACCGACATCGTGTGGGCGCGTACGCCTATCGGGGAGAGGCGGGCGTGTAGCCGGCGAGGGTGCCGTCCGTGGGGGAGTAGCCGATGATCTGTCCCGGGGCGGCTATGGTGAAGGTGGCGCCGTTGGCGGGGTCCATTCCCTCGAAGGTGATCTGCTCGCCTGTGGCGGCGTTGTACATCAGTGAGAAGGGTGCGGCATTCGTGACCTGCCTCATGCCCACCGTCACGACTTTCGCGGTGTCGGAGACTGCGGCGGTTTTCTGATCGAGGCAGGGGAAGGCGTTCTTGTCCAGGCCGGACATGTCGATCGTGGTGCCGTTCGACATCTCGATCTTCTGCACGCAGGAATCCTCGTCGCCATTGATGATCATCGCCCCGACCACCGTGCTGTAGTCGCGGTCGAGCCATATTCTCCGGTAGTCGTCCTTCGTGGGCGTGCTCGGGTAGTACAGCGGGTAGGTACTGGTGGTGAGGGGGTCCGGCGCGTTCTGCGTGGACGTGGGGTCGCCCCCGGCTGGGCCGTAGAAGGAGAGGTGCCACTGAGTCGAGGAGTTCGCCATCACATCGTAGTAGGTGGAGATGCTGGTCCAGCCCTCGTCCGTGTACGCGATGACGTAGATGCCGGGCGGATCGTCCGGTATTGAGAAGTCGACGACCTGCCCGGTATCGATATTGATCACGTAGTGATGGGCGATAACGACGTACTTCGAGCCTCCCAGGGTGATTGGCTCCGTCTGGTTGAGGCCGTCTTTGCTAATGCCTGCGGCGGCGTCGGCATCCTTCAGCGAAAGGCCCTTGACAGCGTCGTGGACGGTTGAGGACCAGGCGGGCTCGGTGGCGCCCTCGCGGTAGCCGGCGCAGGTGGTCTGCTGGCAGGCGATGACGATGTCCTCGTTGTTGACGACGACGGGGACGGCGTTGTCGGGCCAGGGGGTGTCGCTGGTGGCGCCGGTGGTGATGTCGTAGAGGGTCCGGCCGTGGATGAGGGTGTTCTTGCCCCACAGGAGGAAGGAGGGGTAGATCGGGTTGCTGTCCGAGCTGTCGGCAGGGACCGAGTCACCTGAGGTGTCCACGGCGGCGGTCCACGCCTGGGTGACGCCGGAGCCGTTCATGGTGTAGGCGGTCAGGGTGGAGGTCCGGGGGTCGTCGCCGGTCTTGACTGAGAAGAGGTGGTCGGGGGTGGTGAAGACCGAGGCGCCGGCGTCGATCGTCGTCGACCACTGTCGAGCGGCGCCGCTCGCCCACGAGTCCGACGGGGTGCCTGCCTCTTTCC
The DNA here is from genome assembly GCF_030253495.1 of Actinomyces israelii. Taxonomy (NCBI): domain Bacteria; kingdom Bacillati; phylum Actinomycetota; class Actinomycetes; order Actinomycetales; family Actinomycetaceae; genus Actinomyces; species Actinomyces israelii. The sequence continues at coordinate 3,712,312 of NZ_CP124548.1, read as the reverse complement.
CTGCGCGGGGTGGCCGTGCGTAGTTGACGTCTCCGGCGATCAGCCTGCCGCCCACGACGACGCCGCCCAGGGTCAGCGCTCCGACGATCACGGCGATGACCACGGTGCGCGGATCTGTGCGTGCGCGGCGGCCGGGGCCGGGTGCGGGTGGACTCATGACCTCGATGGTAGCGGCGCCCAGATGATTGATCCCAACAGAGCGCGGGCCGGGCCCTCGGCTCCCTTTCGCCGAGATCGGTCGTATTCCGCGCCGAGTTCGGTTCAGGGGCCTGGTGGGCGTCTACTGGGCGTGCGCCTACTGGGAGGAGGTGGGCGTGTAGCCGGTGAGGGTGCCGTCCGTGGGGGAGTAGCCGATGATCTGCTTCGGGGCGGCCACGGTGAAGGTGGCGCCGCTGGCGGGGTCCATTCCCTCGAAGGCGATCTGCTCGCCAGTGGCGGCATTGTACATCAGCGAGAAGGGAACCGCATTCGTGACCTGCCTCATACCCACCATCACCACATCTCCGTTGGTCGAGACCTTGGTGGCCTCCCTTTCCAGGCAGGGGAAGGCGTTCTTGTCCAGACCGGTCACGTCGATCGTGGTGCCGTTCGACATCTCGATCTTCTGCACACAGAGCTTCTTGTTCTCTTCGGCGGCGGTTACTGACCCGGCCAGCGTGCTGTAGTCATGGTGGAGAAACATTCTCCGGTGGTCGTCCTTCGTGGGCGTCCGCGGGTAGTACAGCGGGTAGGTGGTGTCGGGGGGATCTGGCGTGTCCTGCGTGGATGTGGGCTCGCCCCCGGCCGGGCCGTAGAAGGAGAGGTGCCACTGCGTCGGGGACTTCGCCGCCACATCGAAGTAGGTGGAGGCGATGGACCAGCCCTCGTCCGTGTGCCCGATACTGTAGACGCCGGGTGGATTATCCGGCACGGAGAAGTCGACGACCTGCCCGGTATCGATGTTGATCACATAGTGGTAGGCGATAATGACATACTTCGCGTCGGCCAGGGAGACCGCATTCGTGTAGTTGGGGTCGACCATCTTGGTAATGCGCGCTGCCGCGTCGGTCTGCGCGGGAGAGCCCGGGACCGCGTCATGGACGGTTGAGGACCAGGCGGGCTCGGCGGCGCCCTCGCGGTAGCCGGCGCAGGTGGTCTGCTGGCAGGCGACGACGACGCCCTCGTCCTTGACGACGACGGGGACGGCGTCGGCAGGCCAGGGGGCGTCGCTGGTGGCGCCGGTGGTGATGTCGTAGAGGGTCCGGCCGTGGATGAGGGTGTTCTTGGTCCACAGGAGGAAGGAGGGGTAGATCGGATTGTCCTCTGCGCCGCTCACGGCTACTGAGTCCGCCGAGGTGTCCACGGCGGCGGTCCACGCCTGGGTGACGCCGGAGCCGTTCATGGTGTAGGCGGTCAGGGTGGAGGTCTGGGGGTCGTCGCCGGTCTTGACTGAGAAGAGGTGGTCGGGGGTGGTGAAGACCGAGGCGCCGGCGTCGATCGTCGTCGACCACTGCCGGGCGGCGCCGCCCGCCCACGAGTCCGACGGGGCGTCGGAGTCGAGGTTCTCTTCCACGCGGGGCGGCCGCGCGTAGTTGACGTCTCCGGCGATCAGCCTGCCGCCCACGACGACGCCGCTCAGGGTCAGCGCTCCGACGATCACGGCGATGACCATGGTGCGCGGATCTGTGCGTGCTCGGCGACCGGGGCCGGGGGGCGATACGGGCAGACTCATGGCCACGATGGTAGAGGCACGGTAAAGGCGCTGTGCCCCTGGCCGACGAATACCCGATGGGTAGAAGTGCCGATACGGGGAGGCGGGGGATACCGCCGCCGACGGCGGGGCTCTCGGTCGGCCTTGCTGCTCCCGACCCGCATTCCTCGGCTCGAAGACCTTGGTATTCCGGGCCGAGGGCCCTGGTGTGGGGTGGCGTGTGCTGGTAGCGTGTGGGTTGTTCGCGTTGTCCCTGTGTCTGGGGGTTGCTGTGCGTACGGTTCGTTGGTGTGGGGCTGCTGCTGGTGCGGCGGCTGTGGTGCTGGTGCTCGGCGGGGCGGCTGGGTGCTCTTCTGGTGATGCGGGCGCGGGCGCGTCGGTGCCGCAGTACTCGCCGGACGACGGCGGTGGGGTGTCGGCCAGTGCGGGGGTGGGGGGGGGGCTGACGGGTCCTCGGCGGAGGCGTCCGCTGGTGCGGGTGCTGTGGCGACGGGTCTGACGGCGGAGTCGCTGTCGGACCCGCAGATCGAGTACACCATGGTGTCGGTCCCCGAGGGTCTGGACCCTGCGCAGAGCGAGGTGCTGGCGGCGTTCGTGGCCTATGACCAGGCCACATGGAAGGCCGTGCGGGACATGAACGGCACCGCGCAGGTGGAGGCCACCATGACCGGCCAGAGGCTGACGGACTTCATGACGAATTACAAGGATCAGGAGGCCAAGGGCCAGCATGTTGAGGGCTCTGCCAGCACCGAGGTCTGGACGGTGGACCTGATGCCGAACAACTTCACGGCGTCGGTGGGGACCTGCACCGACATGACCAAGGCGAGGGTGGTGTCGGCATCGGGCGAGGACCAGACGTCCGAGGAGGTCCCGCACCGGTTCCCCATGACCTACACCCTGGTGCGGAGCGGCTCGGGCTGGAAGGTCGCCGGCTCCTCTCACGGAGATGCTGACCAGTGCTGAAAGGAACCCGAGTCATGATCGCGACGGCGAGGCGATGCGGCGCGGCCTTCATGGTGGTCCTGGCGGCCGCACTGGTTTTTATGGCTGCGCCTCCGGCTTACAGCGAAGACACGAAGGCCTACTCCGGTCAGGCTCCGGACGGCAGCGCGCAGATCTCTGTGTCGGTGACCTACGAGTCGGCCGCATCAGGCTCAGACGGCGGTGGCGGCGGCGTGACGGCATCGACCCAGACCGTAACAGCGACCGTCCTGCCGGCGTGCTATCACGAGCCCATGTGGACCGGTAAAAGTCTCGCGGATGATGTCCGCAACCACAGCATGGTCTTTGGACTGCTTGGTGCTTCTCGGACAGTGCCTGCCCCTGTTTTCCATCAGCCTGGACGACCGGTGTGAGGCCGGCGCGAAGCCTGGACTGCAGGCATAATTCCGGTGCTCAGTGCTCCCATCTCTGTCCGGCTCTCTTCGGAACTGCGTGAGCGTGTCGCTGTGCCTGCGTGCGCGACTCGTCGCAGCCAGGGTGACATCGTGCGGGAGGTACTTGAGCGCGGCCCGCCGTCGCTGGAGTGGGAACTGAGAGCTGCCGATCGTGCTGCTGCTCACCGGGCGGACCTTGTCGAGACCATTCCCGCTGAGAAGGCCGACCGATTGCCTGGTTTCGAGGGTGAGCCCGCCGCTGACGCGCTCGAGTCCGCGTCGTGACGAGCCGGCGACTCGAACGGGCGCGAGCCCCGCGCCGGGCGTCAGTCGATAATGCCGTAGAGCCGGTCGCCGGCGTCGCCCAGGCCCGGGACGATGTAGGCGTGCTCGTTGAGCCGCTCGTCCTTGGCCGCCGTGACGACGGTGACGTTCGCGCGGCCGCCCACGGTGGCCTCCAGGGTCCTGAGGCCCTCAGGGGCGGCGATGAGGCAGATGGCGGTGACGTCGCGGGCGCCGCGCACCAGCAGGTACTCGATCGCGGCGACCAGGGTGTGACCGGTGGCGAGCATGGGGTCGATGACGAAGCACTGGCGGCCGGACAGGTCGTCCGGCAGGCGGTTGGCGTAGGTCTCGACCTCAAGGGTGTCGTCGTCGCGCCGCATGCCCAGGAACCCGACCTCGGCCGTGGGCAGCAGGCGGGTCATGCCCTCCAGCATGCCCAGGCCCGCCCGCAGGATCGGCACGACGAGGGGCCGCGGCTCGGCCAGACGCAGGCAGTGGGCGGTCGCGACCGGGGTGGCGATCTCGACCTTCTCGACGCGCACCTCGCGGGTGGCCTCGTAGGCCAGCAGGGTGACGAGCTCGTCCACCAGCTGGCGGAAGACCGCCGACGGCGTCGTCCGATCACGCAGGACGGAGAGCTTGTGATCGATGAGCGGATGATCGGCAACATGAAGACGCATGAGATCAGCCTACGGGGTGCGGGCCCGCCGGACGCGCCGAACCGTTGCCGCCCTTGCGGCCATGAGTCGCTTACTACGCTCCTTTGTTCCTTACTGTACGGCGGGGAGGAGCGTAGTAAGGGACAAAGGAGCGTAGTAAGCGGTCAGGCGCGGGCGCGCAGCCAGGCGAGCACGGCTCGCACGCGCCGGTTCTCCTCGCCCGGCGGCAGGTCCAGCTTGAGGAAGATGTTCGCCACGTGCTTGGCGACCGCCCCGTCGGACAGCACCAGCCGCCGCGCGATCTGCCCGTTGGACAGCCCCTCCGCCATGAGCGCGAGCACCTCGGTCTCCCGCGGGGTCAGGCGCGCCAGCTGCGGGCCAGCGGAGACGGAGCTCACTGCGCCGGCGGCCCCGGGGACGTCCGACGCCCCGCGCACCCCCGCGTGCATCAGGTGCGCCAGGGCCTCCGGGTCGATGACGACGCCGCCGGAGACCACCACGTCCAGGGAGCGCAGGAAGTCGCTCACGCGACCCACCCGCTCCTTGAGCAGGTAGCCGACCGAGCCGTCGACGCCCTCGAGGAGCTCGCCGAGGTACGGGCCGGCCACGTAGGCGCTGAGCACCACCACCGGCAGCCCCGGGTGCGCGGCGCGCCGCCCGCGCCCCCGAGGTCGCGCTCCTGAACGGCTGGGCCGGGCACGGCGCCGGGAACAGCCGCGGGGACGAGGAGCGGACCCGGGGGCCGAGCCGCGTCCTCGGCGTGCTCGTGCGCCTGGCCGCGGTGGCCGGGCTCGTCGCGCTCATCGTCGCCAACCGCCGCACCATCCGCGCCGCTGGCGCGGGAAGCGATGACGCCGCCAACGCCGCCGTGTTCGCCGCCCTCGGCATGGTCGTCCTCGTGTGCCTGCTCACCCCCTGGCTCGTCCCCTGGATGCAGAGGGCGGTGGCAGCCCTGCCCGTCCCCGGCACCGTCTGGCGGGTGGCGGCGCGGACCGCGGCGCTCGAGTCGAGCCACTCCTCGACCACCGTCCTGCCCTTCCTCGTGGCGATCGGGCTGGTCGTCGTCCTCTTCGGCGCCAGGTCGCTGGGCCTGACCGGCATGAGGCTGTCAGGGTTCCTGGTCATGTTCGGGCTCGCCCTGCTCGTGGCCTGGAGCGGCGGCGTCGCCGTCATCGCCATGAGCGCCGGGCACCGGCGCCGCGACGCCGCCCTGCTGCGCGCCGCCGGGGCCCGGGAGGGGGCCGTGCTCGCCGCCCAGGTCCTCGAGGGGGTGATCCACGCGCTCACCGCGGTCCTCCTCGGCGCCCTCATCCTCGTGGCGGTGGGCCCGATCATGAGCGAGGGCTCCGGCCTGGGAACCGCCGTCATCCTCGCCCACGCGCCGTGGTCCGAGCTCGGCGCGGTCGCGGTCCTGACCCTGGTTACCACGTGCCTCGCCGTCGTCGTCTCCTCCCGGGCCCGCCGCGGGCAGGGCATCGGGCAGGCCCTGCGTGCGTGGGACTGAGGGGCCGATGCGTGCCGCGCGTTTCCCGGCGGAGTGGGGGCGGGGCCTATGCGGGCGGCGTCCCCCTCCTTCGTCGAGACCGGTCGTATTCCGCGTCGAGATCGGTCCGGTTTCACTGGCGCCACACCCGGATCGGCAGACCCGGTGGCGACCGGCGCGCCACCAGGCCCGAGAGCTCGACGGTGCCCGCCGGCCGTCGTCGTCGACATTCTTGACGCCTGCGCATTCGCCTGGTCCCGTACAGAGCGCGAGGAGGGTGGTACGACTGCGAGAAGGCGCCGCCTGGACGGGTTCCGTAGCCCAGACGATTGATTCCGGGCGTGGCGGTGCGGGCCGGGGCGGGCGGGGAGCCTCAACCTCAACGGAGGTTCGTCGCGTGGACGTGCCTTTCTCTCATCCTTCTGAGGTCTACCCGCAGAAGGATGAGAGAAAGATACGTTGGTGCTGCGAAGGTACGTTCACGTTCCGGCCCGTTCCGTACGGGCGCCGGGGCGCTGCGCCCGCTCGCAGTCTTCGGGGCCCGTCCCGGCCGGCCCTTGAGGCGGGTGCCGGTGGATTGCGGCGTCCGGTGGGCTCTTCGGGCCGGCTCCGGCGCGGAGGCGGCCCGATCTCGGCGAAGGGGGTGCGGGGGCGGGTGCCGGGGTGCGGGCCGGCTGCGGGTCGCCGTCGGTGTTGACGGCCCGACCCCCGCCTCGCCAGGACTCAGTCGTCAAGTGGTGCTGCGCGGTGGAAAAAAGGTGGCTCCCACGCACTTTTAAGGCGCTCAGCGGTCTTGGGCGCGGCGGGGATCGGCGTGATTCTGCGGTTCTGCGACGAGGGCAGGGCGGGGGTCGGCGCTAAAAGTGCGTGGGAGCGACCTTTTTCGGTCAAGTTTTCCGGTCAAGGCCGACACCCGGGAGCCCCTGACGGCGTCGGAGAGCAGACAGAGCAGACAGAAGAGACCGCCCGCCCGCCCCTTGAACCGATCTCAGCGCGGAACTGGACCGATCTCGGCGAAAAGGGCGGGCGGGCGCGAGCTGGGGCGGCGCCCAGCCCGGCTCAGACGCGTGCGGTGCTGCTCGTGCCCAGGTACTCCAGCCAGCGCTCGTAGTGGTCGAGGACGTCGTGGGCGACCTGGTCGGCCGACCAGTCCATAATGTCGTAGCCCACCCCGCCTCCGCGCAGCCGCACCTCCAGGCGCACCGTGACGTCGTCAGCCTCATTCATGCCGCCGCCGTAGGAGGGCGCCGGGGCCTCGACCATGCGCACCACGTAGCGGAAGATCCGCCGGCCGGCCGCCCGCTCGAGGACCTCGGGCTCGATCTCGCCTTCGCGCGCCTCATTGTTGGGATCGGTCACCAGCAGGGTGACACGGCCCAGGTAGGTGCGCTCGTCGTCGGGGTCGTCGGCCTCCCGGCCCTCGACCTGGACCTCCGCCTCCAGCCTCTCCTTGGCCAGCTCGGCGGCCACCGCCTCCAGGGCGGGCACGATGCGCTCGTCCAGGGCGCGCTGGGCCTGCTCGGCCCTGACGCGGGCGAAGGTGTGGGACAGGCGGTCGCGCCAGGAGATGCGGCGCAGCCCCGCCGCCGTCCCGGTGAAGCCGACCTGCCGGTTGCGGTAGGCGCGCGAGCGGGCCTGGTTGAGGCTCGCCTCCCGGTGGAGGGCCTTGAGCAGGCAGGCCATGATCACCACGAGGATGAAGCTGAAGGGCAGCGCCATCACCAGAGTCGCCTGCTGGAGGATGGGCACGCCCCCGGCCACGAGCATGGCGACGGTGAGGATGCCGGTCAGGGTCGCCCAGAAGATCCGCAGCCACGGGGCGGCGTCCTCCCTCTCGCCCTTGATCCGGCTGGACAGGCTCGACATGACCAGCGCCCCGGAGTCGGCGCTCGTGACGTAGAAGAGGACGCCGATGAACAGCGCGATCGCGATAATGGGCTTCCCGCCGACGGCGCCGAGCAGGAGGTAGAGGCCCTGCTCGGGGGCGCTGATGGTGGTCTCGGCGAAGCTCGTGTCGCCCGAGCGGATGAGCTCCAGGGCGCTGTTGCCGAAGATCGTCACCCACATCACCACGTAGGAGAAGGGCAGGATGAGGGCCCCGAGGATGAACTCGCGCAGCGTGCGGCCGCGGGAGACGCGGGCCAGGAACATGCCGACGAAGGCCCCCCAGGTGATCCACCACGCCCAGAAGAACAGCGTCCAGTTGTTGAGCCACTCCTCGGGCCGGTTGTAGGCGTAGGTCTCCAGGGTCAGCTGCGGGAACTGGACCATGAAGTCGCCGACGGTTCCGACCAGCGCGTCCATGAGGAAGGCCGTGTCGCCGCTGACCAGGACCCACAGGGCCAGGCCGATGGCGAGGACCACGTTGATGTTGGACAGCACGCGCACGCCCCGGTCCACGCCGGTGGTGGCCGAGATCGTGGCCATGATGACGGACAGCGTGATGAGGCCGATCTGCCCGCCGGTGCCCTGCGGGATGCCGAAGAGGATGTCGAGGGCCACGTTGAGCTGGACGACGCCGACCCCTAGCGAGGCCGCGATGCCGAAGACGCCGCCCACGAGCGCGGCGGTGTCGACGACGTCGCCGATCCAGCCGTCCACGCGGGCCCCGAGCAGCGGGCGCAGCGTGGAGCGCACCGCCAGCGCGTCGCGGCGCCGGTAGGCGAAGTAGGCCATGGCCATGCCCATGATCGCGTACACGCCCCAGCCGGAGATCCCGTAGTGGAAGATGGCCAGGACGACGGCGTGGCGGGCGGCCTCGATGGTCTCGCCCTCGCCGGTGGGCGGGTGCACGTACTGGGCCACGGGCTCGGCGATGGAGAAGAACATGATGCCGGTGCCGATGCCGGCCGCGAAGAGCATGGCGGCCCAGGAGAAGGTGGAGAAGTCCGGGGTGGAGTTGTCCGGGCCCAGCCTCACCTGCCCGTACCTGCTCAGGGCGAGCAGGACGACGAAGACGATCGTCGCCGTGATGAGGAAGATGTAGAAGGAGCCGAACCACTTCCCGGCCCAGGCGACGGCGGCGTTGAAGGCGTCCTGCACGGTGGTGGGCGAGATGATGGCGGCGGCGGCCACGACGGCGATTATGACGGCCGAGGAGAGGAAGACGCCCCAGTTGATGGGGTGGGGCTCGTGCGGGTCGGGCCTGTCGGGCGGGTCGGGGGTCGTGGGGTGGGGTGCGGACGGGGCGTCGCCGGGGGCCTTGACCATGGGGGTGGAGGCTCTCGGGTCGGCGGTCTCGGATCTGTCTGCGGGGTCGGGCATGCTGTTCGCCGGCGGTTCCATACTGGTGTGACTCCATTCACTGTGGTGATGTCAGTGATAGAGCCTGGCAGGTGCGGGTGGCCGTGGCAACTTCGAGTGGCGGATTCCCGCCGGAAGAAGAGGGTCGCGGGCCGTGCGGGACTTACGGTTTCGGTCGGTAGGTATGAGGTAGGACACATTTTGGCGTCGCCTTGGAATGCGGCAGGCTGGCGGTGTGAGCACGGGACTTCTCGATGCGCGCTACGGCGGCGCCATGGGCCGCGCCCTGACCCTGGCCGCTGCCGCCGGCCGTGCGGGCGAGGTGCCGGTGGGTGCCGTCGTCCTGGGTCCCGACGGCGGGGTCCTGGCGGAGGCGGCCAACGCCCGGCAGTCCGCGTGCGACCCCACGGCCCACGCCGAGGTGCTGGCCCTGCGGGCGGCCGGGGCGGCGCTGAGGGACTCCCACCTGGACGGCTGCGAGCTGGTGGTCACCCTGGAGCCGTGCACCATGTGCGCCGGCGCCATCCAGCTCGCGCGCCTGGTGCGGGTGGTCCTGGCCGCCTGGGAGCCGCGGACCGGGGCGTGCGGGAGCGTGCGCGACGTCCTGCGCGACCCGCGCGCCAACCACCGCGTCGAGGTCGTGGCCGGGGTGCGCGAGCGCGAGTCCGAGGCGCTGCTGCGGGGCTTCTTCGCCGAGCGGCGGTGAGGCTGGGCGCAGGCGGCGGTTGCCATTGGGGTAGTTCCGATCGGTGCCGGGAGAGGGCTCATGGCGACCAACGACCAGGTTCGCGCACTCGTGCCCAGCCATGGGGATGGTGACGATGCGCAGTTCTACGCCGTTGCCATCCAGGTGGCTGCGAAGGCGGCGCGCGCCGGGCAGTCGCGGTTCCCTCGGGAGCTGCGGGAGCCTCGCGTCGGGCTGTTGTCGGCGACAATTGCAGGCGACGAGGGTGATGCTGTCCTCACGGCGTCGGTCTATATTCCTGAATCGCAGGAGTCGTGGTTCACGCAGAAACTCGATGAGTATGCTGCCACTGTTGACGAGGACCGCCCGCGTCATCAAAGGCTCATCGAGTCGGTCGAGCGGATCCGCAGGGCCACGGCCCGTTTGCCTGCTGCGGGGCGCAGTTGAGGACATGGTGCAGGTCGTCGAGCATGCCGATGGTGTTGCGGAATTGAGGCGGCCTCGTCAGCCCGGCTTCTTCACCGGCACGCGCCGGTCCGAGCAGATCGAGTGGATTGAGGACCTGTTGTCTCGTGGCGGCCCGATCCCTGACGATGCGCCTGCCGTCTGCGTCTTAGATACCGGAGTCCATCGAGAGCATCGTTTGCTCACCGATGCTCTCAATGGCGCCGACTGTCATCGTGCTGACGCGCAGTGGCGACCCGACCCGGTTTGTCCTCATGGCACGGAGATGGCGGGGCCGGCACTGTACGGCGACTTGGAGTCCGCACCCGCGAGTTTCGTGGGCTATGAACCCATCGCACCGGCGGGAGACCTCGCTCCGACCAGTCGCACCTCGGCCTCTTTCGCTCATACCGGCTGGCCTTTCAAGTCCGACGCGGTCGCCGACGGCGGGAACCTGCTCCGGTCCCCGGATGGCGGCACCGTGGACCGGTCCGACCACCTGACTGTTCTCACGACCCGATTCCAGCATCTTGGCGCCGGCAGCTTCCTCACGGGCGGCTTCGACACATCGGCTGCCGCCGCGAAGGTCGCGGCGGCAGCCGCATCTGTCCAAGCGGTCTATCCGGCGCTTCGTCCGGAAACGGTACGCGGGCTGGTCGTCCACTCCGCGCGCTGGGCGGACGCCATGCACGCTCACCAGTCTTCGGGGAAGAATCCTCCGAAAGGAGAGCTTCAGGTTTTGCGGCGCCGTTACGGCATGGGCGTACCGGATCTCGAACGCGCCCTTCGCAGTGCTTCAGATGCTCTGACACTCGTGTGCGAGAGGCGAGCTGCACCCGTTCAAGCCCGGACATCAGCAGAATGCCGACCATGTCTACCGTGAGACGGCCCTCCACGAGCTCCCATGGCCTCGTGGCGTTCTGGACGGCTTGGACGAGGTACAGGTCGGGCTCCGCATCACGCTTTCGTACTTCATTGAGCCGAACCCCTCCCGGCGTGAATGGAAGAGTCGTCCGTCCCTGGGTCGCAGCAGTCTCGGGGTCCGCTATTCTTTGATTGTTAGTATCGAGACTCCTGAGAGCGATGTGGACATCTACACCCCGGTGAGTACTATGATCGCAGCCGCCGCCGAGATCGAGATGCAGAGGTGAGAGACCCCGTGAACCTGACAGAGTTCCTCCGGCACGTCGACGCCGGACTGCCCGTGCGCGCCGGCACCCCCGCCGCCGCCTTCCAGACCCGGCGCGCCGTCGAGGTCCAGAGGCTCACCGCCGAGCTCAACACCGGGTACCGCACGCCGGAGGAGATCCGCGCCCTCATGGAGCGGATCACCGGGCGCGCCGTGCCCGAGTCCTTCGCCCTCTTCCCGCCCTTCACCACCGACTTCGGCGCCAATATCCATCTGGGGGAGCGCGTCTTCGTCAACTCCGGGTGCCGCTTCCAGGACCAGGGCGGCATCTGGATCGGGGACCGCTGCTTCATCGGCCACGACGTCGTCATGGCGACCCTGGACCACTCCCTGGCGGTGGCCGACCGCGCCACCACCCACCCGGCCCCGATTCGCCTGGGCAGTGACGTGTGGGTGGGCGCCAAGGTCGTCATCACCTCGGGCGTGAGCATCGGCGACGGCGCGGTCGTCGCCGCAGGGGCCGTCGTCACCCGGGACGTGCCGCCCTGCACGATCGTCGGCGGCGTGCCCGCCAAGGTCATCCGGTGCCTCACCGACGAGGAGGCGGGCACCGCCGTCGGGAAATAGGGGGCCGAGGGCGGGCGGCCGGTCGAGGACCCGGCCGAGCCGTGAGGGACCTCGCACCCGCCGCGGATTGGGCTGGGTGCCCTCCGCCGTGTAACCTCAACCCCTGAGGTAGCGTGTCCGAGCGGCCGAAGGTGCAGATCTCGAAAGTCTGTGTGGTTCATAGCCACCCTGGGTTCGAATCCCAGCGCTACCGCCGCCACGATCCCCGGCATCCCAAAGAAGAGTGGGGTGCCGGGGATTAGCGCGTATAGCGCGTGGAACGCACGCGGTATACCGAGAGGTCCCAGCGGGGACGTCGAGACGGGCCGTCCCGCACGACATCGGCGAGGTCGAGGACAGGGGGGCGCTCGCTTTCCGGGTGCCCCGCACGTGCCTTTAACGGCGCGACCCCGGGGCGGGTGTCCGTCAGAATGACATTGGGGCTCTTAGACGCCGTGGGTCGTGGAGAGATCCCCGCCATCATGCGGTTTTTACTGGTGCTTCTGAGGCCTGGGGCGGTCAATGTCATTCTGACGGACACGCGTTCGGCCTGCTTGGCCCACTGCGTGTCCGGGCCGGGCCTGCCGTCGCTGTGATGCGGGGGCGCGAGGCGCCGCGGTGTCCGGGTGAGGCGGAACATGGACGACGGCGCAGCCGCGCCCGACCCGTCCGGGCCCGCCCGGAGCGCGAGGCGCCGCCCCGCCCGGAGCGCGGGACCGAGGACCAGTGCACTCGGCTTTCGTCTATCTCGACGGTGAGGGCGACTGCGGGGCGGCGCAAGGTCCCGGAACCCAGAAAGGGCTCCGGGACCTTGCGCCGCTCAGAGTGCCGGCTATCCTTATAGGTCTTTGCCGATCTCGGGCCGGAGCTGGACCGATCTCGGCGTTTCGGTCTCAGCGGCTGGGACGATCGGGGCGGTTGTCGATTTCCTCGGGGACTGACTTCGACAGCGAGGCGATGTGCTGGGCGATCGCCAGGCCTGCGGCGTCCCCGGTCGTGGCGATGAGAATGGTGTCATCGCCCGCGATGGTCCCCAGGACCCCCGGGAGCATCGCATCGTCCACGGCGGCTGCCATGAGCTGGGCGGCTCCCGGAGGCGTCTGGAGAACGACGTCCCCATGAGCGCAGGCGACCGAGACCAGGAGCTCCTCGGCCAGGTGCGCAAGATGCTGGTTGGCCCGGGCCTCGGCGTCGTCGGGAAGGCGCTTCTGCCCGGGGGCGCCCGCCTCAGGCAGAACATAGACCTGCTTCCCGCTGGCGGTGCGGGCCTTGGAGGCCCGCATCGCCTTGAGGTCGCGGGACAGCGTCGCCTGAGTGACGCTGAACCCATGGGTCTCGAGCATCTGCTGCAGCTCGCGCTGCGAGTGGATGCGTGTGGTGCTGATGAGCCGTTCGATCAAGCGGCGCCGCGCAGCACGGGTCCGGGCCGCGATATCAACGGCCTCTTGCGGTGACTTGGCGTTCACGGGCCCTCCGGGTCGAAGCCTGCGAAGTGCGTCTGGGAAGGGGCGGGCTCTCCCCAGGGCTTTCCGGTAGCCGGCACCTCGGTGCTATTTCCTTCTCGATATGACTCAGCAGTTGCGTGCGTAGCATCTCCTAGCTTGCGGGCTTGCGTGCCGCGGGTGGTTGGAGGTCGTTGGGGTTTCCGTAGCTGCCGCCGGGGGTGATGATGGTGCCGGCGGTGCCTTGGATGATGCGGGTGGCGTCGTGGAGGCGGCCGATGGCGGCCATGTCTCCGGTGAGCTCGACGAAGCGGCAGACGGCCTCGACCTTGGGTCCCATGGATCCTGCGGGTGGGTTGAGGGCGCGCAGGGTGGTGGGGGTGGCGCGGGGGATCTGCTTGGCGTGGGGTGTGCCGTAGTGGGTGTAGACGCCGTTGACGTCGGTGAGGATGAGCAGGGCGTCGGCCTCGAGGTCCTCGGCCAGGACGGCGGCGGTGAGGTCCTTGTCGATGACGGCCTCGATGCCCTGGAGCTTGCCGTGGGTGTTGCGGATGACGGGCACGCCGCCGCCTCCGGCGCAGATGACCACGGCGCCGGCCTGGAGCAGGGTGCGCACCAGGCGGGTCTCGATCACGCGCTGGGGGGCGGGGGAGCCGACCACGCGCCGGTAGTGCTCGCCGTCGGGGCGCACGGTCCACCCGCGCGTCGCGGCCAGGGCCTGGGCCTCGTCCCTGGTGTAGACCTCGCCGACGAACTTGGTGGGGTGCTCCAGGGCGGGGTCGCCGGCCAGGACCAGGGTCTGGTTGACCATGGAGGCGACCTGGCGCCCGGGCAGGGCGTTCTGCATGGCCTGGAGCAGCCAGTAGCCGATCATGCCCTGGGTCTGGGCGCCCAGGGTGTCGAAGGGGTAGGGCTCGGACAGCCGCTGGTCGTCGGCCGACTCCAGGGCCAGGACCCCCACCTGGGGGCCGTTGCCGTGGGTGATGACCAGCTCGTGGTCCTGCGCCAGCTCGGCCAGGCGCGCCGCGGCGGCGCGCACGTTGGCCACCTGGACGGCCGCGTCGGGCGCCTGCCCGCGCTCCAGCAGGGCGTTGCCGCCCAGCGCCGCGACGATCCTCATCGCCACTCCCCCCCGGCCACCCCGGCCTGTCCGGCCCGCTCTGCCTTCCCGGCCTGCTCTGCCCGCTCGGCCCGCTCGGCCTGCTCGGCCTGTCCTGCCTGTCTCGCCTGCGTCACCGTCACTCCCAGTCCCCCAGGGTAGCCACCATGACCGCCTTGATGGTGTGCATGCGGTTCTCGGCCTGGTCGAAGACGATACTGGCCTCGGACTCGAACACCTCGTCGGTGACCTCCAGGCCCTCCATGCCGGTCCTGTCGTAGATCTCCGCCCCCACCGCGGTGCCCCGGTCGTGGAAGGCCGGCAGGCAGTGCAGGAACCTCACGCCGGGGTTGCCGGTGGCCCGGACCAGGGCCGCGTTGACCTGGTAGGGGCGCAGCAGCCCGATCCGGGAGTCCCACACCTCCTTGGGCTCGCCCATGGAGACCCACACGTCGGTGTACAGGAAGTCCACCCCCTCCACGCCCGCGACCGGGTCCTCGGTGACCGTGACCCGCGCGCCGCTGCCCGCGGCCAGGCCCTCGGCCGCGGCCACCACACCCGCCTCGGGCCGCAGCTCGCCCGGGCAGACCATGCGCACGTCCATGCCCATCAGCGCCCCCGACACCAGCAGGGAGTGGGCCACGTTGTTACGAGCGTCCCCCAGGTAGGCCAGGGACACCTCCCCCAGCGGCCGGCCCCCCGAGTGCTCCAGCATCGTCAGCTGGTCGGCCAGCATCTGCGTGGGGTGCCACTGGTCGGTCAGACCGTTCCACACCGGCACCCCCGACAGCTCCGCCAGCGTCTCGACGTGCTCCTGCCGGCTGCCCCGGAACTCGATCCCGTCATAGAACCGGCCCAGCACCCGCGCCGTGTCCGCCACCGACTCCTTGTGCCCCAGCTGGGAGCCCGACGGGTCCAGGTACGTCACCCGCGCCCCCTGGTCATAGGCCGCCACCTCGAACGAGCACCGCGTCCGCGTCGAGGTCTTCTCAAAGACCAGAGCGATATTCCGCCCCACCAGACGCCGCACCTCACAACCAGACCGCTTCGCCGCCTTCAGCTCCCCAGCCAGATCCAGCAACGACCCCCACTCCTCAGCAGAGAAGTCCAGCTCCCTCAGAAAATGACGACCAGACAACAAATGACCCACAACAACTCCTGAACCTGACTCGATGGTGGATGAGATAGATAGATGATTGGAATAATATAGACAGAATACGGTGGATACGCTAATCGGCTGCGCGCAGCCGGGTGTCAGTAGCCCACCGCGTCGCGGTCGATGGGGCACGTCATGCAGTGGCCGCCGCCGCGCCCGCGGCCGAGCTCGGCCGCGGAGATCTCGAGCACCTCGATGCCCGCCTTGCGCAGGGCCGAGTTGATGCCGTAGTTCCGGTCGTAGGCGACGACGACGCCGGGCTCGAGGGCCACGACGTTGTTGCCGTCGTCCCACTGCTCGCGGGCGGCGCCCAGGCGGCCGGCCGGGGAGGACACCGGGTGCAGCCTGGTGCCCAGCGCCTGGCCGACGACGTCGAGGAAGGAGCCCGCCTCGTGCGTGACCCTGATGCCTCCCGGCTCCGTGCTCGAGGGCTCGAGGGAGAAGGAGGTGAGGCCGGCGACCACCGGCTCGTAGATGTTGACGACGTCCTCGGAGCAGAACGTGAAGATGGTGTCGAGGTGCATGGTGGAGCGGTCTCGCGGCATGCGGGCGGCGATCACGCGCTCGGCCCCGCCCTGCTCGAACAGCCCGCGGGCCAGGCGGCTGACGGCCTGGTAGGTCGAGCGCTCGCCCATGCCGACCAGGACGACGCCGTTGCCGACCGGCATGATGTCGCCGCCCTCGATGAAGGAGTGGCCCTGGTCGCCCTCGGCGGCGTCGAACCAGATGGGGAACTCCCTGGAGGCGAAGGTCGGGTGGAACTTGTAGACCGCCTTGACGAGCATGGTCTCGCGCTTGCGGGCCGCCCAGAACATCGAGCTCAGCGACAGGCCCTGGTAGAGCCAGGCGGAGGAGTCGCGGGTGAAGATCGAGTTGGGCAGGGGGGCGATGAGCATCTCGGGCTCGTCGATGCCCACGTGGTAGGGCGCGATGCCGGTGCCGAGGATGTCCTCGGCGACCTCGTCGGAGGACAGCCCGCCGATGAGGTAGGAGCACAGCTCCTTGCTGGGCATCTCGTCCATCCAGCCGCGCAGGCCCTCGGCCACGCCCACGCCCATGGTGTCCCTGTTGACGCGGCGGTCGAGGATCCAGGCGCGGTGCTCGGGCACGTCGAGGACGTCGGCGAGCAGGGACTCGAACTCCAGCACCTTGATGCCGCGCTCTCGCATGAGGGAGACGAAGTCCGCGTGGTCCGCGCGGGCCCGCTCCACGTCGAGGACGTCGTCGAAGAGGAGCTCGTGGCAGTTCGAGGGCGTGAGGAAGGAGTGTGCCCGTCCGGGTGCGCAGACCATGACGGTTCGCAGCCTCCCGGCCTCGGACCAGACTCCGTTGGGTGATGTGCTCATGGTGTCGGTGTCCTTTCTTGAGCTGGCCGGTCCTTATCCGGCCGTCGGTGGGTGGTCGTGCAGTTGCTTGGGCTCAGTTTGTAAGCATTTCAGTGAAATATCCCATGCACAACCCGTAGATCGCGTATAGCGAGGTCAGGGAGAAGACGGCGACGACGATCCAGTCGATAGTGGTGAAGACCTTCTCCTTCGCCTGCTTTCTGGCGACGACGTAGAAGGGGGTTCCCAGCAGGTAGAACAGGCCCACGAACAGGAGGTAGGTCAGTCCGGCCGCGTACAGGAGCCAGATGGCGTAGAGGGTTCCGAGCACGCCGATGACGATGTCTCCGGTCCCGGCCTTCCTGCGGTTGCGGAAGGAGTTGATGAGGTGGAACGCGGCCGAGAACAGGTAGGGGATGAGGATGAGCGCGGCCGCCAGGGTAACGAGGGCGTTGTAGGTCGATCCGGCGAAGTGAGCCCAGATCAGCACGAGCTGGACCATTGAGGTGGTCAGCCACATTGCGCCGACCGGCGTGCCGTTCTTGTTCTCCCTGGAGAACCAGCGCGGCATGGTGTTGTCGAGCGCCGGCACGCGCAGGACCTCGGCGCACATGAGGAACCAGGACAGCAGGGCGCCGATCAGGGAGATGGACAGGCCGGCGGCGATGAACTTGGCGCCCCAGGGGCCGACCGCCGCGGTCAGCACGCCGCTCAGCGAGGGGTCCTCCAGGGCTGCGAGCTCCTCGCGGGGCACGATGCCGTAGCTCAGGAGGTTGACGAGCAGGAGGAGGGCCAGCACCGAGGCGAAGCCGGTGATGGTGGCGCGGCCGACGTCGCGGCGCTCACGAGCGCGCTCGGAGAAGACGGAGGCGCCCTCCACGCCGATGAACACCCAGACCGTCACCAGCATCATGGCCTTGATCTGGTCGAGCGTGGAGCCGAGGTCGCTCTGGGCCCCCCAGAAGTCGGCGGAGAAGGTGTCGACCTTGAAGGCGACGATCCCGATCATGATGAAGACGATCAGGGGCACGACCTTGGCGATCGTCACGACGACGTTGACGACGGCGGCCTCGCGGATGCCGCGCATAATGAGCAGGTGGTACAGCCACAGGAGCGCCGAGGAGACGATCGTGGCCAGAAGCGTGGTGCCCTCCCCGAAGCCGGGCAGGAACACGCCGATGGACGTCATGAGGAGGACCAGGTACCCGACGTTGCCCATCCAGGCGCTGACCCAGTAGCCCCAGGCGGAGGAGAAGCCCAGGTAGTTGCCGAAGCCCTCCTTGGCGTAGCCGTAGACGCCCGCGTCAATATCGGGGCGCCGCACGGCCAGGCTTTGGAAGACCTTGGCCAGCATGAGCATTCCGGCCCCGGTGATGAGCCACCCGATAATGAGCGGCCCGGGCGCCGCCGCGGCACCCATCTGTTTTGGGAGGCCGAATATCCCTCCGCCGATCATCGAGCCGATGACGAGCGCAATGAGTACGGCCAAGGACACCTTCGCGGGTGACGAAGGTGTTGGATGATCCTTGGTAATAGAATCGATAGGCGATTCTGACGCCATGTCCCGCCCCTTTGTGGAACTGCTTGTCTGACGTCAGAAGGCTAGGGCAGGTTGAGGGCTATTGTCTCTGTCCGTGAAACGGTAATTTATTGAAATCCTCGCGCATAAGCATTCCTCTATGCATCGCCGCCGCGTGGAATTCTTCAGGATGCGGGGCGCGAGCGACCGGGATCTGTTGACACGCGCATAAAAATACGTGGAACGATTTGGGACTAAGGTCCCCCTACGGGGGAGAGGATGCCGGTCAGCCGGGCCGTGAGATCGGCGGCGGCCTCCGGGCTGGCGCACACGACGACGACCGAGTCGTTGCCGGCGATGGTGCCGAGAGTGTCGTGCGGCTTCGCGGCGTCGATCTTGTGGGCCACATAGGTGGCCCCGCCCGCGACGGTGCGCACAATGATCCGGTGGCGGACGCGCTCGAAGGATAGCCACAGCGAGGGGGCGGTGCGCTCCGGTCTGAGCGCGGCGCTCTGGAGTTGTCGTCGGAAGGTGAGCATCTGGATTTCTCGAGTTCTTCTATGAAGGAGGGGGTCGGTTTGTGTCGGGTAGTTATAAGTGTAGCTTGCGTCCGGGGCCGGGCCTTCCCGGGCGCCGGGCCTCAGCGGCGCCGCCTCGTCCCGCGGGTCGCCGTCGTCGTCCACGGGTCCTCGGGCCAGGCGTGCCGGGGGTACCTGCCCCGCAGCTCGGCGCGCACCTGCCGGTAGGGCCCGGCCCAGAACGAGCGCAGGTCGTCGGTCACCGCGACCGGCCGCCGGGCCGGTGACAGCAGATGAATCAGAACCGGTACCCGGCCGCCCGCCACCCGGGGCGTGTCCGCCCAGCCGAAGCACTCCTGCACGCGTACCGCCAGCACCGGCCGCTCGAGCGCCTCGCCCCGCTCGCCGACGTAGGACACCCGCACCCGCGAGCCCGACGGCACCTCGATCCGCTCCGGCGCGAGCTCGTCGAGCCCGGCCGCCTCCGGCCACGGCAGCAGCGCCCGCAGCGCCGCGCCGACGTCGAGCCTGTCCAGGTCGAGCTGCCTGGCGCGGGCCGCGAGCGCCTCGACGGCCGGCGCCAGCCACAGCCCGGCCCGCTCCAGCAGCGCGTCGTCGTCCATGGCGGGCCACGGCTCACCCAGCTCGCGGTGGAGCAGGGCCAGGCGCGCCCGCAGCTCGCTCGCCCCGCCCCACGGCAGCACGCCGAGCCCCTCGGCCCGGCACGCCGCCACGACGGCGTCGGCGGCGGCGCCCGGCGGAGGCGACCCGCCCGGCGTCGTCGTCAGGGTGATCGCGCCCAGGCGCCGCAGCCGCTCCGTGCGCAGCCGCCCCCGGGCCCACACGACCCGCTCCTCCTCGACGAGCCACGGCGCGCCGACGCTCAGGGCGAGCTCCTCGTCGATGGGCGCCGCGGAGCGCACCGTCGCGTCGCCGCGGCCGGGGACGGCGTCAACGTCGGCCACCGCCAGCCACGGCGACGAGCCCAGGGGGGAGCGGCGCGGGATGCGCAGGCCCGTGCCGCCGACGCTGGCGTAGGAGGCGTCGGCCCCGGCGGCGGGCGCCGGGCCGCGGCGGCGCGCGATCCACTCGGGGCGGGCGAGCGCCGCCACCAGGGCGACCGCCTCGGCCAGGGTGGCGGCGCTGGCCGCGGGGGCGGCCGCCTCGGTCGGGGCTCCGGCGACCGCCCTGTTCACCCCGGCGGCCGCCCGCTCCAGGCGGCGGGTCTCCGCCCTCCAGGCGCTCGTCGGAGAGCCGTCGTCGTGCACGTCGCGCGCCAGCGCGGTCAGGTCGCCTCCGGGGGCTCGCAGGTCGGCGCTGAGCAGCGCGGTCGCCTCGGCGGCCCGCCTGGCGCCCACGATCCCGCCGGCGGTCAGCAGGGCGCGCGCGTGGCGGACGTCGGCCGGGATGCGGGCCACGGCGCGCCCGAGCGCGGTCGCCGACAGCGGCGCCGGGGCCGCGCCGCCAGGCCCGCCAGGTCCCTCTGGCCCGCCCGTCTTGCCCGGCCCGGCGGGTCCGCCCGCTCCGCCGTCGTCTGTGCCAGCGCCGCCAGCGCTGCTGCCGGCGCCGCCTGCCGCCGCGCCGCCCTCCAGCAGCCCCAGGCGCGTGAGCGTGCGGTGGGCGGCCTCCATGGCCGGGGCGGGCGGCGGGTCGATCCAGGCCAGGCCGGCCCCGCCCGGTGCGCCCCACACCGCGAGCTCGAGGGCGGCGCGGGACAGGTCGGCGGACAGGATCTCCGGCGTGGGCGCCTGCGGCGCGCGCGCCCAGTCCACCGGCGAGCAGCAGCGGTAGACGGCGCCGGGGCCCTCGCGCCCCGCGCGGCCGGCGCGCTGGACGCCCGCCGAGCGGGAGGCGCCGACCGTCACCAGCCCCGACATGCCGCGGGCGACGTCGAGGCGCGGCCGGCGGGCCAGCGCGGCATCGACGACGACGCGCACCCCCGGCACGGTCAACGAGGACTCGGCGACGTTCGTGGCCACCACCACGCGCCGCCCTCCCGGCGGCGACGGCGCCAGGGCGGCGTCCTGCGCGCTCGCGCTCAGCCGCCCGTGCAGGGGCAGGACGTCGGTGCCCGGCGGCAGCGAGGCGCGCAGGCGGCTCACGACGTCATCGACCTCCCTGGCGCCGGGCAGGAAGGCGAGCACGTCGCCGGTGCGCTCGGCCAGGGCCCGCCGCACGGTGGCGGCGACGTGCGCCAGGAACTCCCGGGGCACGCCGCGCGGGCCCAGGCGGGGCGCGCGCGGTGGCGGGGGCGCCCACACCTCCTCGACCGGGTGGAGCGCGCCGGCGACCGAGACGACGGGGGCGGCGCCTGCCGGGCCGCCGGCGGCGAGCATGGCGGGCAGGCGGTCGAGGTCGACGGTGGCGGACATGGCCAGGATCACGAGGTCCTCGCGCAGCGCCCGGGCGTCCAGGAGGAGCGCCAGGAGCAGGTCGGACTCCAGGGAGCGCTCGTGCACCTCGTCCAGAACGACGGCGGCAACCCCGGGCAGGTCGGGGTCCGCCTGCAGGCGGCGCAGCAGCAGACCGGCGGTGACCACCTCGATGCGCGTGCGCGGGCCGGCCCGCCGCTCCCCGCGCACCGCGTAGCCGACGGTTCGGCCCAACGGCTCGCCGAGCAGGTCCGCCAGGCGCCGGGCGGCGGCGCGGGCGGCGACGCGCCGGGGCTGGGTGACGACGACGCGCCGACCGTCGTCGGGGGCGGTGAGGACCCGGGCGACCAGGGGCGGGACGAGGGTGGTCTTGCCGGTGCCGGGCGGGGCGGTCACGACGACGCCGCGCCCCGGCTCGTCCGCCAGCAGCCTGCGCAGCCGGGGGAGGGCCTCGCGTGCGGGCAGTGGCGGGGGGGGCGGCGAGCAGCCGGGCGAGAGGGTCGGGCGCGGTCGGATCCACGCGCTCATTGTGGCCGACGCCGGGCCCGCCCCTGCATCGCCCGTCCCCTCCTTCTTTGCTTCCGCTAGCACGGAGCGCACGAGCCAACGCACGGCCGCGAGCCAGCACCCGGACGGATCGCGCGGCAGAGCGGCGCTGCGCGGCGGACAAGGACGACGCCGTCAGGCTCCCGGACCCGGCGGGTGCACCGGCCGCCGCCGAGCCTGCCGGTCCGGGTGCGGCGCCAGCGGAACCGAACCGACCTCGACGAGGAGGGAGCGCCAAGCACGCTTGACACAAGCGCCAATGTCAAGCAGACTGCCCATGTCAAGGGCGCCTGACATGGTTCGAGAAGGAGAACGCCATGTGCCGCACCGCTCGCAGCCGCCGCGCTCGCAGCCGCCTGGTTATGAGCGCCGGGCTGCTGCTCCTGGCCGCCTCCCAGAGCGCCGCCACCGGGGACCTGGCGAGCCCTCTCGGCGGGTGGCACACGGGCGTGGCCGCCGCCCTGCTCGCGACCGGCGCCGCGGTCGTCCTGTCCCGTCTTCGTCATGATCGATCCCGGCGGTGAGGGGGCGGGGTGGACAACGACGTGCGCGTGCTGCGCGAGGCGAAGGGCCTCACCCAGGCGCAGCTGGGCAAGGCCCTCGGCGTCTCGCGCCAGAGCGTCAGCTCCATTGAGAAGGGAAAGTACGACCCTTCTCTGCCGCTGGCCATTGCAATTGCGCGTTTCTTCGGGCGTGCCGTCGAGGAGATCTTCCATGCCTGACAGCCGTGTTTCGCCGGCGGCTCCGGCTGCCGTATCCCCCGCCGAGCGCAAGCGGTGTCGCCGGACCTTCTGGGGGAACGTGTACTTGGCCGTATGTGTTGCCGCCGGGGCCGGCCTTCTCGCTGTCGCTCCGCGCCTGGCCGATGAGAGCAGGCCCGCGATTCCGCGCATGGGGCCCGTCGGGCTGTTCCTCGGGGCCTTCATGCTGGTGATCCTGCTCGTGCGGGGCCGCCGTGGCCACGACACCATGCCCAGCCGCGGGATGGACACGTGTGGGACGAGCGGGACAGGGCGGTCAAGCGGAGGACGTGGGCCCTGGCCGGCAAGGCGGCCTTCACATTCCTGTTCATTCTCCTCGTGATGTCCTTCACGTTGTTTCCGCTGTTCTGGCTCATCCGGATGGGATTCCCGTGTACGCGATCATCGTGGTGTCGGCCCGTTTCTACTACGACCGGACCGTGTGAGTGAGCGGTGGTCGCGCGGCCGTATAGACGGCGTCGAGAAATCGGCGCGGGACACGCGGCTCTCCTTAGAAAAAGACTCTTTCTGCGCAGGAGCCGGTAGACTGGCTATTGGATCCGCCCGCGAGCAGAGGGAGGACGCGTGACCTCGCAGCCCGCAACCGCGCCCTGGGACGACGACCCCGCCGGGGCCTCGATTCTCCTGGCCACCGGCCGGGCGCAGCACGACCTTCTCGTCATCGCCGAGCCCTTCTTCCTCACCGACCTGCGCGAGGCCTGGGGCCGCCCCGCCTCCAGCGTGCGCCTGTCCGTTCTCCCCGGCGTGTCCGCGCCCGGCCTCGCCGGGCAGGAGGACTCCCTCCACTCCTACGAGCGCGACGGCTTCAGCGTCCTCATCGCTCGCGGTCGCACCACCCTGTTCGAGGGCAGGCCCGCCCGCCGCGTCACCTCCTTCGCCCGCACCGTCGCCGCCCGGGTGCGCGCCGCCCTGCTCGTCACCCGGGCGACCGGCCTGGGCGGCGCCGACGTCGGCGACTTCCTCCCGGCCGGCGACCACCTCAACCTCGCCGGCGCCCCGCTGTTCTCCACGCGGGGCGCCGTCGAGGCCGACTGGGACGAGGGCCTCACCGGGCGTCTGGCCGCTCTCGACGGCGTGCGCGAGCCCGGCACGCTGGCGCTCGCCCCGGGGCCGCTGCGCCCCACCCGGGCCGAGGCCGACGCCTTCGCCGCGCTCGGCGCCGACGGCGTCGTCACCGACTCCGTCGCCGAGGCCATGGCCCTGGCCTCCCGGGACGTCCGCGTGGCCGGGCTGGCCTATGTCGACCTCGTCGCCGATCGGCCCGCCGCCACCGGCCGGCGCGCCGCGGATCGCCGGGCGGGCGCGCACAGCGCGGGCATCGCCCAGGCGCCGGCGCCCGACGTCGTCCGCGCCGCCGTCGAGACCGTCCTGGCGGCCCTCGGCTGAGCGCCGGCGCCCGACGTCGTCCGCCGCCGGCCGGCCCTGTCGTCTCCTGTCCCGAGCATCGCACCGCTGCACCGTCGCACCGCCCGCCGGCACCCGCCGTCGTCCCGAGCCGCGCCCTCTGCCGCCCGCTCAACGGGCCCGCGCGCCGCCGCGGCCCCGCTGCCGCTAAAGTGCGCCCGTGAAGCCCTTCATCCTGCTCGCCACCCGGGACGACGACGGTCCGGCGGACGCCGAGTACGACGCCTTCCTCACCCGCACCGGCCTGCAGGAGCGCGACCTGTGCCGCATCCGCCTGGAGGCGGGGCCCATGCCCGACCTCGATCTGGGCGCGTACTCCGGCATTATGGTGGGGGGCTCCCCCTTCAACACCACCACTCCCGAGGCCGCGAAGTCCGCCACCCAGCGGCGCGTCGAGGCCGAGTTCGCCGCCCTGCTCGACCGCGTCGTCGCCGCCGACTTCCCCTTCCTCGGCGCCTGCTACGGCATCGGCACCCTCGCGCGCCACCAGGGGGCCGTCATCGACGGCACCTACGCCGAGGAGGTCGGCGCCCCCGAGATCACCCTGACCGCCGCCGGCCGGGCCGACCCGCTGTGCGCCGGCATGACCCCGACCTTCCAGGCCTTCGTCGCCCACAACGACGCCATCCTCACGCCCCCGCCCGGCGCCGTCGTGCTGGCGACGTCCCGGCCCTGCCCGGTCCAGATGCTGCGCATGCGGACCAACCTGTACGCCACGCAGTTCCACCCCGAGCTCGACGGCGAGTCCTTCGCCCACCGCCAGGCCTTCTACGCCGACCACGGCTACTTCGACCCCGACGAGCTGCCGGCCGTCCAGGCCTGGACACGCGCCCAGGACGTGAGCCAGTCCTGGGCCGTGCTGCGCAACTTCGCCGAGCACTACGCCCGCGACTGAGCCCCGCGGGCCCTCGCCGCGCATATGTGCACATGTGCGACCGATCTCGAGCCGGAGATCGACCGATCTCGGTGAAGGGGAGGGCGTCGGAGGGCGGGCGGTCCGCGGGGCTCCGGTCAGGCCCCCAGGGCCCGGGCCAGCGGCGCGAGCGCCTGGCTCGTCCCGCCCTGGACGCGCACGTCGGCCACCTCGTCGACGGCGGTCGGCCCGCGGTTGATGACGACGAGCGCGGCGCCGCGGGCCATGGCCTGGCGCACGATCCACAGCCCGGTGAGCACCGCCAGGCTCGTGCCCGCCACCAGTACGACGTCGCAGCGTTCGGCGGCGTCCATCGCCTCGCCCATGGCGGCCGGCAGCCCCTCGCCGAAGAAGACGATGTCGGGCTTGAGCGGGCCGTCGCACACCTCGCACAGCACCGTCTCGAAGTCGCAGGCCTCCGCGGCCGCCCGGTCCGCCTCCGGGGTGATCGCCACCCGCGCCGGGTCGGTCTCGCGCGGGTAGTCGGGGTTGAGTGCCGTCAGCCGCGCGTCGACCTCGGCGCGCGGGACGATCCGCCCGCAGGTCAGGCACACGACCCGGTCGTAGGCGCCGTGCAGCTCCCACACGGTGCGCTGGCCGGCCCGAGAGTGCAGCCGGTCCACGTTCTGGGTGGCCACGCCCGTGACCAGCCCCGCCTCCTCCAGGCGGGCCAGGGCGGTGTGCCCCGGCGTCGGCGTCAACGGGTCGAGCAGCCGCCAGGTGGCGTGGTTGCGCGCCCACACCCACCGGTACCACACCGGGTCGGTCACGAACTGGTCGTAGTCCACCGGCTCGACCGGCGTCGTGCCCACGCCCCGGTAGTCGGGGATGCCGGCGTCGGTGGAGATCCCCGCTCCGGTCACGGCGAGGGTGCGCCGCCCCCGCATGAGGGCGGCGATCGCGTCCGCAGCGTCTGCGGCGTCCTTGGCGTGATTCAGATCGCTCATGCACCTGGTCTACACCGTGCGCCCCGGCCCCGGCCAGCCCTGTCTCGAGGGGGCGGGCAGGGCCGACGACGGAAGAAGAGGGGGCGGCCAGGGCCGCCGCCGATCCCTCAGTCGCGCGAGAAGTGGGCCACGAAGTTGCGGATGACCCGGCCTGCCACGTGCTCGGAGGTGCTGCGCGCCTGCGACACGATGGTCTCCACCCGGCCGGGGTCGCCGTAGCCGGCGTCGGCGTAGGCCGACACCCGCTGGGCGAAGCGCTCGGCGTCGAGCTCGGGGTTGAACTGGGAGCCGTAGACCGCGGCGCCCACCCGGATCATCTGCACGGGGCAGTCGGGCGAGGATGCCAGCAGGGTCGCGTGGGCCGGAACCTGGCCGACGCCCTCGTGGTGGCCGACCAGCGCCGTGAAGGTCTGCGGCAGGTCGGCCAGGAGCGGGTCCGCGCGCCCCTCGGCGGTCACGAAGATCTCCGTGGCGCCGAGGTCCTCGCCGAACTCCTGGGATGTCGAGGTGCCGAGGTAGCCGGCCAGGACCTCCAGCCCGAAGCCCGTGGCGAGTACCGGCACGCCCTCCTTGAGCGCCACCGCCAGCAGCTCGCGCACCTGCTCCTCGACACGCATTTGGGAGCGGGTCTTGGACCCCTGCGGCGTGGAGACGTCGTAGGGGCTCCCCCCGATCAGGACGCCGGAGACGTCGCCGGCCGTGAAGGCGTCGAGGAAATCGACATCCTCCAGGAGCACGTGGTGAAGGTCCTCGCGGCGCAGGCCGCTCTGAGACAGGAAGGACTCGTACTCGTGCTGCGCCGCCTCGAGCTCGGGGCGCGTCGACACCATGATGAAGGGCTTCATCCGCCCAGCCTATGGGGTGCGGTGGTCATGTCTCAGAAACATCGCGGAAATCTCCGGCGCCCCGGAGCCCTCCCCCGCATCAGGGGGTCGACATCACCCACACCCACAGCCACCCCACGGTGGTCGCCGAGCCGACGACGACGCCCAGCCACGCCTGGGCGTGCCCGGTGGCGTAGCTCCTCCGCAGACGGCGCAGCGCCCACCAGCCCGTGAGCGCCGCGACCGCGCCGAAACCGGGGAACGGGCTGAGCACGGTCGTCACGAGGGCGACGACGGCGGCCGGGTCGGTGCGCTGCCGCGGGGCCTGGTAGCCGGGGCCGGCGAAGACCTCGCGGGGGTCGAGGCTCTCGGTGCCGGGGAAGACGAAGCCCTGCGGCACGATCCGTGCGGGGTCGACGGGCTGCTCCTGACTCATGGGCTCATCATGCCCGCGGATCCGGGGCCGCGCCTCGTCCGCCCGGACGAGACGCGGCCGGGCGCGCCGGGCCGGGCGATGGCGCGCGGGACGCTGCCCGCCCGCCCCGGGAGCGTCGCTCCCCTGGCCGCGCCGGGCAATGCGCCGTAGGTAGGGCGACTGGTGACCCGTGAGACATCCCCGGCCGCGCGCCCCGGGCAATGCGACATGCCGGCGGGCGCCGTCTATGCTGGAGGCCTGGCAGGGCTCTGTCAGGTTCACGGGCTCGGCGCCGTCGGCGTCGTCGGTCCCTGTCGCGTGCGGCGCCGCCTCGCGGGCGGCCCGCCGCCCCGTCCTTCCCCCGCGACAGGAGTACGCAGTGCCCTCAGTGCCCTCAGCGCCCTCAGTGCCCGCACCCCCCTCAGGTCTGTCCCGCCTCTGGCACCTGCATGGCGACGGCCGCTCGATCGCGCCCGGCGAGGTCGTCGCCCCCGGCGAGCGGCTGACCTGGCCCCGCACCGTCGGCATCGGCGTCCAGCACGTCGTCGCCATGTTCGGGGCGACCTTCCTCGTCCCGCTGCTCACCGGCTTCGACCCCTCCACGACGCTGTTCTTCACCGGCGTCGGCACCCTGCTGTTCCTGGGGATCACGAGCGGGCGCCTGCCCAGCTACCTGGGGAGCTCCTTCGCGCTCATCGCCCCCATCGGCGCGGTCACCGGGTACGTGGCCGGGGGCGGCGGCGCGATCGACGCCCACAGGGCCGCCCTGGCCCAGGGCGGGGTGCTGGCCGCCGGCGCGGCGCTGGCACTGGTGGGCGCCGTCGTCCACGTCGCCGGGGCCGGGTGGATCGACCGGCTCATGCCGCCGATCGTCACCGGCGCCATCGTCTCCCTCATCGGCTTCAACCTGGCGCCCAGCGCCTGGAACAACGTCAGGTCCGCGCCCGCCACCGCGCTGGTCACGATCGCCTCGATCCTGCTGATCACCGTCCTGTTCAAGGGGATCGTCGGGCGCCTGGCCATCCTGATCGGCGTGCTCATCGGCTACGCCGTCGCCTGCGCGCGCGGCGAGGTCGACTTCTCCGCGATCTCGCAGGCCGGCTGGGTGGGGGCCCCGGCCTTCCGCGCCCCCGCCTTCGACGCGACCCTGCTGGGCCTGTTCGTGCCGGTCGTGCTCGTGCTGGTGGCCGAGAACATCGGGCACGTCAAGTCCGTGTCCGCCATGACCGGGGAGAACCTCGACGACGTCACCGGCCGCGCCCTGCTGGCCGACGGGGTCTCCACCATGCTCGCCGGGGCGGGCGGGGGCTCGGGCACCACCACCTACGCCGAGAACATCGGCGTCATGGCCGCCACGCGCGTCTACTCCACCGCCGCCTACGTCGTCGCCGCCCTCACCGCGCTGGGCCTGTCCATGCTGCCGAAGTTCGGCCAGGTCATCGCCACCATCCCCGCTGGCGTCCTCGGCGGGGCGGCCACCATCCTCTACGGCATGATCGGGATGCTCGGGGTGCGCATCTGGGTGCAGAACCGCGTGGACTTCTCCGACCCGGTCAACCTCAACACCGCGGCCGTGGCCATGGTGGTGGCCATCGCCGACTACACCTGGCACTGGGGCGAGATGACCTTCAGCGGCATCGCCCTGGGATCAGCGGCCGCGATCGCGGTCCACCACGCGATGCGATGGGTCTCCAGGATGCGCGGCACCAACCTTGAGCAGGCCTCCCCGGCGTCGGCGCCCGCGGGCACCGAGCTGGAGGGCCCGGCCTACGCCACGCGGCACTCCAGGGGCTGATTGCGGCCCTCCCCGCGCCTGCTCCCCGGCTCCCGGCTCGCGCCCGCCCGGCTCAGCCGTCGGTGGCGGTGGCCGATGCCGACGGGGCGGTGGTCACCTGGACGCAGTCGGACGGGGCGCTCAGGGCCTCCCCGGGCTTGATCTGGGCGACCTCGGCGGCGGAGAGCATCTCGTTCTTGAAGTCGTTGCCGAGCACGACGCTCACGGTGGGGTCGGTGGCGTCCTGCGTCTCGTCGATCTGGACGACGACGGTGCCCGTGAACACCTTGGACAGGGTGTAGGCGTTGGCCAGCCCCGCCTGCGAGGTGGTCAGCTCGATCTCGCCGTCGTACTCGCCCTTGGGCCAGTCCGTGGTGTTGGCGACCGTGAGCCCGGAGTCGCTCAGCAGATCGGCGACCCCGGTCGCCAGCCCGGTCTGGTCCGAGCCGTTGTAGACGTTGACGGGGATGGCGGACACGTCGGTCGTCTTCGCGTCCGGCGGCAGGCAGGGCTGAAAGACCTTCTCCTTGTCGTCCTTGGCGGAGGAGAACCCGGGGTCGGGGACTGGGAGTACGTTGAACCACACCAGAAGGCAGATGATCACCAGGAGTGCCAGGAACGTGATCATTCCGCCGATCACGGTGGTCTGACGGTGCTTGAGCCGACGGCGGTACTCGGCGCGGGGGTCTGCGGTGCTCACGCGCCCCACAGTAGTGGACGAGACGGCCCCGGGTCTCTGAGTGTCAGGGCGCCGGGGGCGGGGGAGGGGTCGTCGGCCGACCGGCGTCGTCGACCTCGAGGACCCGGGCGTGGATCGTGGTCCGCCCCTGGAGGGCTGCGCGCAGCGCCCGGTGCAGCCCCGTCTCCAGGAAGAACTCGCCGTGCCAGGAGACGACGTGCGCGAACAGGTCGCCGTAGAAGGTCGAGTCGTCGTCGAGAAGGTTGCGCAGATCCAGTGTCGCCCGGGTGGTGGTGAGCTGGTCGAGGCGGACCTGGCGCGGGGCGATCTCGGCCCAGCCGCGCTGCTCCACGAGCTCGTGCTCGGGGTAGGGCGCTCGCTCGCGGACTGCCTTGAAGATCACGCGTCCATGCTAGCGGCCATGCCGCCCCGGCCGTGACCGGTGGCGGGCGCGTCTCGGCGAGCGTCATATCACTACCGGCTGCGGCTCGGGCGACAGGGGGCCGCGGTGGCGCGGGGCTGCGAGGCCGTGGGGGTGCCGCGGGGGTGCCGCGGGGGTCAACGATGTCGGGGCTGGGGCGGGATGAGCGGCTCGGTGAGGTAGTGCTGGACGGTGGGCCCCATGACCTCCACGAGGTGGTCGACGCTCGCGCTCGCCAGGGGCTCCAGGCGGAAGAGGTAGCGGATCACGGCCAGCCCGACGACCTGGGAGCCGACCAGGGTGGCGCGCTCGCGGGCGTGCGGGACGGAGACGCCGACCTGTGCGAGCGCCTGGGTGATGGGCCCGGCGATCTGCTTGGTGGCGTAGGCCTGCACGGCCTCGGGCGCCGAGTCGTCGGTGGCGATCCAGCGCAGGAGCGCGTGGAAGGTCGCCCCGCCCTCGGAGTCGTCCCAGGCGGTCATGGCCAGCCGGACCAGTCGCGGACCGGCTGTGCGGATGTCGTCGGACACGATCTTCGCAATCTCCTCGCTGGCCCTGACCTGCAGGTTCATGGACGCCCCGAAGAGATCCCCCTTGGTGCCGAAGTAGTAGGACACCAGGGCGGGATCGACACCGGCGGTGCGGGCGACGCCGCGGATCGTCGTGCGTGCGAAGCCGTTCGCGAGGAATGAGGCGCGAGCGGCGTCGAGGATCGCCTGACGCGTGGACTCCGACCCTGTGCCCGGCGGCCGGGGGCCTCGACGGCGCGGGGCGTCCCGCCCCGGCAGTGCGGCATCGGTGGCGCTGCTCATGGTGGGAGGCTATGCCGAGCCCGCCGCGATCCCGCTGGGTGCTTGCGGCGCCCTCCCGAAGACGGCGAGAGCGGTGAGGTTTGAGGTGATGAGTGAGCCGCCGGGGGCGGTGCGAGGGCCTCGTCGGGCACCGGGAATTTCGTCACGCAACCCGTGCGCTATTCAACGCCGACGAGGGTGAGTGTCGGCCGGGGGCGGGGCCGCCGCACGCAACGCTCCGAATGTCAACAGAAAGTAGGTGGGACCTAGGGCCCGCCCGTTGTAAATTTCAACGTCGTTGAACTTCGGCAGATGCTATCGATACGGTCCGAGCAGATCGCGTGACGTCTGTGCGCAGTCAGGAGGGTGAACGATGAGCGCTGACAGCACTCCCCCCGATGCCCCGGCCGGGGCCGGAGGCGACACGCCGGACGAGCCCGGCGTCGCGCACGCTGCGCCGCGGTCTTTGACCCTGGGGCTCGACGTCGGGTCCACCACGGTCAAGCTCGTGCTCCTGCCTGAGTCCTGCGCCGTGCCCGCCCCCGCTGCGCCGCGGGTGGCGCAGCCACCTGAGTCCTGCGCCGTGCCCGCCCCCGCTGCGCCGCGGGCGGCGCAGCCACCTGAGCCCGGCGCCGCCGGGCAGGCCCCCGAGACGCCCGTCCCCGAGCCCGTGTTCGCCGAGTACCGCCGCCACAACGCCGATGTGCGCGGCGAGCTCACCCGCCTGCTCACCGAGGCCGCCGCCCGCTTCCCGGGCGCCACCGTGCGCGGCGCCGTCACCGGCAGCGCCGGCCTGAGCCTGGCCACCCTCATGGGCCTGCCCTTCGTCCAGGAGGTCATCGCCGAGACCCGCACCGTCCAGGCCAAGAACCCCGAGGCCGACGTCATTATCGAGCTCGGCGGCGAGGACGCCAAGATCACCTACCTCCATCCCACCCCCGAGCAGCGAATGAACGGCACCTGCGCGGGCGGCACCGGCGCCTTCATCGACCAGATGGCCCAGCTCCTCCACACCGACGCCCCGGGCCTGAACGGGCTCGCCGCCGCCCACACCACGCTCTACCCCATCGCCTCGCGGTGCGGCGTCTTCGCCAAGTCCGACCTCCAGCCCCTGATCAACCAGGGCGCCGAGCCCGCCGACCTGGCCGCCTCAGTCCTCCAGGCCGTCGTCACCCAGACCATCGCCGGCCTGGCCTGCGGGCGGCCGATCCGCGGCAACGTCATGTTCCTGGGCGGCCCCCTCCACTTCCTGCCCGAGCTGCGCACCGCCTTCGAGCGCACCCTGGCCGACCAGGTCGACTCCTTCACCTGCCCGTCCGACGCCCAGCTCTACGTCGCCGTCGGCGCCGCCCTCATGGCCTCCGGCCCGCCGGTCACCCTCGCCGAGCTCTCCACGCGCCTGGCCACCCGCAAGGCCCTGAGCCTGGCCACCTCCCGCATGCGGCCCCTCTTCTCCGACGACGACGAGCTCGCCGCCTTCCGCGAGCGCCACGCCCGCGCCACCATCCCCCGCACCGGCTGGCCCGAGCCGCCCGCCGGGAGTCATCCCGACGCCGGTCCCGAGGGCCCCGGCGTCGGCCCCGACGCCGCCGACGCCGACGCCGGCGTCCCCGAGGCCGGCGCCGCCGAGAGCCCCGAGCCTCCCCGCCCCGACTGCTTCCTGGGCATCGACGCCGGCTCCACCACCATCAAGGCCGTCGTCCTGGATAAGGACGGCAATATCGTCTGGGAGCACTACGCGGGCAACGAGGGCGACCCCGTCACGGCCGCCGTCGAGATCCTGCGCCGCATCCACGTCGAGATGCCCGAGCACGTGCGCATCGTGCGCTCCTGCGTCACCGGCTACGGCGAGAGCATCGTCAAGGCGGCCCTGCACATCGACGAGGGCGTGGTGGAGACCATGGCCCACTACCGGGCCGCCGCCCGCCTCAACCCGGAAGTCACCTCCGTGATCGACATCGGCGGGCAGGACATGAAGTACCTGCGCATCCGCGGCGGCGCCATCGACTCCATCAGCGTCAACGAGGCCTGCTCGGCCGGCTGCGGCTCCTTCCTGCAGACCTTCGCCCAGTCCATGGGGCAGACCGTCCAGGAGTTCGCCGAGGAGGCCCTGCGGGCCGAGCGCCCGGTTGACCTGGGGTCGCGCTGCACCGTGTTCATGAACTCCTCGGTCAAGCAGGCCCAGAAGGAGGCCGCCACCCCCGGGGAGATCAGCGCCGGGCTGTCCTACTCGGTGGTCCGCAACGTCCTGTACAAGGTCATCAAGCTGCGCGACGCCGACCAGCTCGGCGACCACGTCTCGGTCCAGGGCGGGACCTTCCTCAACGACGCCGTCCTGCGCGCCTTCGAGCTGCTCACCGGGCGCGAGGTGGTGCGCCCCGACGTCGCCGGGCTCATGGGCTGCCTCGGTGCGGCCCTGACCGCCCGGGAGACCTACGACGGCGTGCCCTCCACCCTCATGACGCTCGCCGAGCTCTCCCGATTCAGCCTGACCACCGAGACTGCCGTGTGCAAGCTGTGCCAGAACCACTGCAAGCTCACCATCACGACCTTCAGCGACGGCCAGCGCCACGTGTCGGGCAACCGCTGCGAGCGCGGCGCCACCCAGGAGCGGCGCGCCAAGAAGTCCGACATGCCCAACCTGTACGACTACAAGTACCGGCGCACCTTCGCCTACCGGCGCCTGCGCCGCGGGCAGGACACGCGCGGGGAGATCGGCGTGCCGCGGGTGCTGGGCATGTACGAGAACTACCCCCTGTGGTTCACCATCCTCACCCAGCTCGGCTTCCGGGTCATGATCTCGGGGCGCTCCAACCACGAGCTGTTCGAGTCGGGCATGGAGTCCATCCCCAGCGAGAACGTGTGCTACCCGGCCAAGCTCGCCCACGGGCACGTGAGGTCCCTCATCGACAAGGGCATCAAGACCATCTGGTTCCCGTGCGTCTTCTTCGAGCGCAAGCTCGTCGACCGGGCCGACGACCACTTCAACTGCCCGATCGTCGCCACCTACCCCGAGGTCATCCGCACCAATGTCGAGCAGGTCCGCGACGGCGCCGGCGGCTCCGAGCGCTCCGGCGGGAGCGACGACGGCGAGGGGCCGGGCGTGCGCCTGCTGTCCCCCTTCCTCAACCTGGCCAACCCGGCCAAGCTCGCCGAGCGGCTCGTGGAGGTCTTCGCCGACTGGGACGTCACCCTGCCCGAGGCCCGCAGGGCGGTGGCCGCCGGCTTCGCCGAGGACGCCGCCTTCAAGGCCGACGTGCGCGCCGAAGGGCGCCGCACCCTGGAGTGGATGCGCGAGCACGGCCGCAAGGGCATCGTCCTGGCGGGCCGGCCCTACCACATCGACCCCGAGATCAACCACGGCATTCCCGACGTCATCAACACCCTGGGCATGGCGGTCCTGTCGGAGGACTCGATCCTGCCCGAGCCCGTCCGGCCCGAGGCGGACGACGGCGTCGAGCACCAGGTGGCGGGCGGCGCGCTGTCCCGCGCCGTCGCCTCCATCCGCCGCGGCCTGAGCCGGAGGAAGGAGGACCCGCAGGCCCCCGCCGACTGGTCGGACGTGCGCGAGGAGGACCTGCCCAGCCCCGAGGCGAGCGTCGCCACCGAGGGCTCTCAGGTGCGCCTGCGCGTGCGCGACCAGTGGGCCTACCACTCCCGCCTCTACCAGGCCGCCGAGCTCGTCACCGGTGCGGACGACCTCGAGCTGGTCCAGCTCAACTCCTTCGGCTGCGGCGTCGACGCCGTCACCACCGACCAGGTCCAGGAGATCCTGGAGTCAGCCGGGGACGTGTACACCACCCTCAAGATCGACGAGGTCTCCAACCTCGGGGCCGCCACCATCCGCCTGCGCTCCCTGTCCGCCGCAGCGGAGGCCCGGCGTCGTCACCGCGACGAGGCGCCGGCCGCCGCCCGGCGGGCCGGCTCGGGCGCGCAGCCGGCTGGCCCGGAGGCCCGGGAGGCCGCGCGGCCGCTGGAGAACGAGCCGGCCGAGATCGACACGAGCCTCAGCCCCGCACACGCGCCCGAGCCCGGCGGGGCGCCCTCGGACCCCGTCCGCGACGGCGGGCCCGTGCCCGCGGAGGCCGGCTCCGGGGCCGACGGGTCTGGGGGGAAGCCGCCGCGCAGGCTGCCCGGGGCCACCACCCCGGCCTTCACCGAGGAGATGCGCGCCACCCACACGATCCTCATGCCGCAGATGAGCCCGGTCCACTTCCGGCCGCTCGCGCCGCTCATGCGGCGCCTGGGCTACAGGGTCGAGCTGCTGGAGTCGGCCAGCCGGGCCGACCTCGAGGTGGGCCTGCGCTACGTCAACAACGACGCCTGCTTCCCCGCCATCATGGTGATCGGCCAGCTCATCGGCGCCTTCGAGGACGGCACCCACGACCCCGACCGCTGCGTCGTCGCCATCTCCCAGACCGGCGGCATGTGCCGCGCCACCAACTACGCCGCCATGCTCCGCAAGGGCTTGCACGACGCCGGGTACCCCCAGATCCCGGTCCTGGCCGTCTCCGTGCAGGGCCTGGAGGAGAACCCCGGCTTCAGGATCACCCCGACCCTGGCGCTCAAGGTCGTCCAGGGCGTGGTCATCGGCGACACCCTCAACACCTGCCTGCTGCGCGTGCGCCCCTACGAGGCCGAGGAGGGGTCCGCCAACCGGCTCGTCGAGCGGTGGAACGCGATCATCGGGGAGTTCTTCGAGCGCAAGGGCCGCTGCCCCACCTGGGGCGGGCGCCTGGGCTACCGGCGCCTGCTGCGCGAGATGGTCCGCGAGTTCGCCGCCCTGCCGCGGCGAGACATCCCCCGCAAGCCGCGCGTCGGCGTCGTCGGGGAGATCCTGGTCAAGTTCCAGCCCGACGCCAACAACCATGTCGTCGATCAGATCGAGGCCGAGGGCTGCGAGGCCGTCGTCCCCGGGATGCTCGCCTTCTTCATCAACGGCCCGGCCACCGCCCAGTGGGAGGCCGACACCTACGGCATCGGGCTGGACTCCCTGGCCAAGAAGAAGGCCGCCGTGTGGTTCCTGGAGCAGGCCCAGGCCCCGGCCCGGGCCGCGCTCGCCGCCGGGGGGATCTTCGACGTCGAGGCCTCCAGCGTCGACATGACGCGGAAGGCCTCCAAGGTCCTGTCCCTGGGCAACCAGGCGGGGGAGGGCTGGCTGCTGGTCGCCGAGATGATCGAGCTCATTGAGAACGGCGCCCCCAACATCGTGTGCTGCCAGCCCTTCGGGTGCCTGCCCAACCACGTCGTCGGCAAGGGCATGTTCCGCGAGATCCGCCGCCAGTACCCGCAGGCCAATATCGTCGGCATCGACTACGACCCCGGAGCCAGCGAGGTCAACCAGCTCAACCGCCTCAAGCTCATGATCTCCACCGCCCACATGCTCAACGAGCGTCAGGCCGAAGAGCGCGCGGCCCCGACGGCGGACGGCGACTGGGCGGAGGCCTGCTCCAGCCGGCCGGGGGAGACCGAGGCCGCCGGCACGGCGGACGTCGTCGTCGGTCTCGATGAGCTCCTCGCCGACCTGGGCCCGGCGCCGGACAGCACGCCCCAGTCGCCCGACGTCGCCGCCTCGGAGTGGACCGAGGCGCTCCGCAGCGGGCCGGGGCGCTGAGCGGCTGGGCATGACGGCGCCCCGGGACCGGAGCTTCCCGGTTCCGGGGCCCCGGAACCGGGGCGCGCCGCCAGCGCGAGGCGGACCCGGCCCGCAGCGGGCCGCCGGCGTCGTGCGGCCTCAGCCGGCGGGGCTGCGGGCCGTGATGCTACTTGTTCGTGTCCTTGACGGAGCCGGTGAGGGTGCTGGTGGTGTCGCCTTCATCCTTGTTGGGGGACACCGCGCAGGTGATCGCACGGTCGCCTTGGCCCCAGGAGCCGGGGGTGGGGCGGAGAGTGAAGACGCCGTAGCTGCTGCTGTCGGCGTCGGTGCCGACGTAGCTGGTGAAGGAGTCGTAGCAGGCGGTGTAGACCTCGGTTTCCATGTCGTCGCCGGTGGGCAAGGTGCTGGCGGAGATGGTGTAGATATTGTAGACCTCGTACTGGTGGGGTACTGAGCAGTCGACGACATCGACGGTGCTGATCTCGGTACCGCTGCCGCCGGACTTGGAGAAGCAGTCGCTGACCTTGAGGTCGGCGGCGCGAATGGACCGCTTGCTGGGGGTCGGGCTGGCCGGGACGGTCGGGACATTGCCCCCGCCGGAGGTGGACGCAATCGAGGGCACCGTGGGCACGGGAGCGGGGCTGGAGGTGCTCGTGGGCTCCGATGCGGAGGTCTCGCTGCTGGTGGACGTGCCGGGGAGCTTGCAGGCGGCCAGACCTGCGGCGAGGACAAGGGCGGTGGGGACAGCAAGAACATGGGTGATCTTACGCATGTGCGGAGTCTGGCAGACTTGACGCCCTGATACCACCGGCGACCACGGGGCGTTCTCCCCACGCGCATCCGGAAGTCCCCTGAACGTGCGCAAAAAGCCCCGGATCATGGGGCGGATCCGGGGCGACGGCGGAGGATGGGGGATTCGAACCCCCGAGGGCTTGCACCCAACACGCTTTCCAAGCGTGCGCCATAGGCCACTAGGCGAATCCTCCAGGCGTCACGGAGCAGCGGCGGGACGCCGAGCCTGCGCGACGAGAAAGCAATATATCGGACGCCCCTCCCCGAGACCAGCCCGCGACGGTGGGATCTGTCACGCGGCGCGGCGGCCGTCCGGCGGGTCACCTGCGGGCCGACCTGTGGCCCCCGCCTCGCCAGGACTCAGTCGTCAAGTGGTGCTGCGCGGTGGAAAAAAGGTGGCTCCCACGCACTTTTAAGGCGCTCAGCGGTCTTGGGTGCGGCGGGGATCGGTGTGATTCTGCGGTTCTGCGACGAGGGCAGGGCGGGGGTCGGTGCTAAAAGTGCGTGGGAGCCACCTTTTTCGGTCAAGTTTTCCGGTCAAGGCCGACACCCGGGAGCCCCTGACGGCGTCGGAGAGCAGACAGAGCAGGCAGAAGAGACCGCCCGCCCCGTGAACCGGTCTCGGTGCGGGGCTGGTATGGGGGTGCTTGCTGTCAGGTGGGCGGGGTGGGGCTGGTCCCTTGTTCCTGGCCTGGGATCGGGGGGCGCCCGCGGGGTCCGGGCTCTGCGCCCCTGGCGCCGTCATAGACGATCCCGCGGCGCAGCAGCGTCCTGGGGCAGGCGGTGGCGGGCCCTCAATCAGGTTGCCGCGGGCACCCGGGGCGCGAGCCCGCCAGGTCACGGGCCCCCTCCTGGGGACGGGCGGGGGACCCGCACCACGGGCGATATCGTCGCGGTGCGCCAGGCGGGCCAGCAGGATCGCGCACCGTGCGATCGGTCCCGGGCCCGCTCACCGCTAGGGCGCAGCAGCCTGGAGGGCGCCGCCACCCGGCGGGCGACCCCGCTCCCCGGCCAGGGCCCCGGGCCCGCCCGAGACCGGTCGGACCGGCCTCACAGCGTCGCCCTGACACCCCCGCACCCCGCCCGCAGGCCGCGTGACCAGCGCCATGACCTCGCCGGCACCACCGGGCACCGTCCCGTCAATCAGCTCACCCGTCAGCGCATCGACCGCCGCGACCCTGACAGACACGGGCACGAGCACCCAGTCCCAGACTCCTGCACCCGGCAAGCACCGGGACCTCCTACCCACCTCGGCACCCCGACCCCCTCACAGCCGCCAACGACCCACGAGGTCGCACACGCCAGGCCCCGGCCCACAAGCCATCAGACCCCACCCCCATATGACCTGAACAAATCCCGACGAAGAGGGAGGAGGCCGCGAGTGTCGGGCCCACACTCCCCTGGGCGCGCCCCGCGGCCGGGGGAGCGGTGTGACCGGCTCGCGGTGCCGGGCTCGGCCCGTCATCGGGTACACTCGTCCTCGGCCCCTCGTGCGGCGTCATCCAGTGAATCCCCCAGGACCGGGAGGTAGCAAGGGTAAGCGGGCTCTGGCGGGTGCGCGAGGGGTCTTCATCTGCCCGGAGTCTCGCACGGCGTCACCGGTCCCGTTTAGAGTCGGACCGTGACCACCGCCCTGTACCGCCGCTACCGCCCCGACACCTTCCAGGACGTGATCGGGCAGGACCACGTGACCGCCCCTCTCATGGCGGCGCTGCGCGGGGATCGTGTGACCCACGCCTACCTCTTCTCCGGTCCGCGGGGCTGCGGCAAGACCACCTCCGCCCGCATCCTGGCGCGCTGCCTGAACTGCGAGCGCTTCCCCACCGACACCCCCTGCGGGCAGTGCCCGAGCTGCCGGGACCTGGCCACCGGCGGCCCCGGGAGCCTCGACGTCGTCGAGATCGACGCCGCGTCCCACAACGGCGTCGACGACGCCCGCGACCTGCGCGAGCGCGCCTCCTTCGCCCCGGCGCGCGACCGCTTCAAGATCTTCATCCTCGACGAGGCCCACATGGTCACCCCGCAGGGCTTCAACGCCCTGCTCAAGCTCGTCGAGGAGCCCCCGGCCCACGTGAAGTTCGTCTTCGCCACCACCGAGCCGGAGAAGGTCATTGGCACCATCCGCTCGCGCACCCACCACTACCCCTTCCGCCTCGTGGCCCCGGACACCCTCGAGGGCTACCTCGCCCACCTGTGCGATGCCGAGGACGTGCGGGTCGGCCCGGGCGTCTTCCCGCTGGTCACCCGCGCCGGCGGCGGGAGCGTGCGCGACACCCTGTCCGTCATGGACCAGCTCATCGGCGGGGCGATCGACGGCGAGGTGAACTACGCCCGCGCCGTCGCCCTCCTGGGCTACACCGACACCACCATGCTCGACGCCTGCGTGGACGCCCTGGCCGCCTCCGACGGCGCCGGTGTCTTCCGGGTCGTGGACCGGGTCGTCTCCTCCGGGCACGACCCGCGCAGATTCGTCGAGGACCTCCTCCAGCGCCTGCGCGACCTGCTGGTCATCGCCCTGGCCGGCTCGGAGGCCGGCCCCGCGCTCGGCTCCCTGCCCGACGACGAGCTGGCCCGCATGGAGGTGCAGTCGCGCACCATCGGCGCGGCCGGCCTGTCGCGCGCGGCCGACACGACGGCGCAGGCTCTCTCGCAGATGGTCGGGGCGACCTCGCCGCGCCTCCAGCTCGAGCTCCTCATGGCCCGGCTGCTCGTGCCCGGACGGCGCGCCGTGGCCCCGGGCGGGCAGACCGCCGGCGGTCAGGCCCCGGGCGGTCAGGCGGCGCCCGTGCAGCGGCCCGGGAGCGGAGCGGGGGCCGGCGGGGCGGAGAGCATCTGGGCCGACGGCGCGGGGGGCGGCGGCCCTGCCATGGCCTCCGACACCGTCCGCCGCGCGGCGCCCGCCCCTCCCGGCGGCGCACCTGCGCGGGGCGCCCCGCCCGTCGAGGCCCCCCCGGCGGGTCTGCCGACGCCGCCTCCGGCTGCCGCCGGGCCCGCTGCCCCCGCCTCCGCCGCGTCGGGCGCCCCCGCGGCGCCGTCGGCCCCCGCCTCTTCCCCGACGCCGCAGGGCGGGGTCGCCCCGGTGGACTGGGACGCCCCCGCCCAGGCCCCCGGGCAGCCGCCCCAGCGTCCCGCGCAGGCAGGCCTCTCGGGCGGGCAGGCCGGCCCCCCGGAGGGCGCCGCCTCGCAGCGCCGCGGGCGGGGCGACTCGGCGGCGGACGCCGAGATGATCCGCGGCCGCTGGGAGGAGGTCCTGGAGGCGGCCAAGCGCTCGCGGCGCGCCACCTGGGCGCTCGTCGGCCCCAACTCCCAGCCCGGCGGCATCCGCGACGGCGTCTTCGAGGTCATCTTCAGCGGGCAGGGCCTGGTCAACGCCTTCGAGAACGGCGGCCACGGCCCGGTGCTGTCGGCGGCCCTGCACCAGGCGCTCGGGCTGAGGCTGGAGGTGCACGCCGTCCTGGCCGGCCCAGGCGGGCGCCCGGGCCCCGGCCCTGGCGGCCCTGGCGGTGGCCGACCCGCCGGCTCGGCAGGTCCCGGAGGGGGCCCCGGCCCTGCCGCTCCGGACGGCGGGGCAGGCGGTCCCGGGTGGCCCGACGACGCCGGGACGGGCGGTGCCCCGAGCGGTCTCGGCGGCATGCCGGGCGCCTCCGCCCCGCGCGGTCCGGTCGACATGGGCGGCCCCGCCGACGGCGGCGGCCCCGGGCCCGCGGCCCTCTCGCCCGAGGCGTCCGCATCATCGGCCCCCGCCTCGCCCCGGCCCCCGGCCTCCGCCGCACCGCCGGAGGCGGAGGACGACGGGTGGGGCGTCATCGCCGTCCCCGGAGCCCGGCGCGCGGCCCGGGAGAGCGCCGAGCCGGTGGCCCCGGCAGCCAGCCCGGCCGCCGACGTCGCGGACCGGCGGCCCTCGCCCGAGCCCGGTCGCCCGACACCCGCGGCGCCGAGCAGCCCCGCGGCACTGGCGGACCCGGGCGGTGCGCGGGCCCGGTCGGCCCCGGTCCCGTCGTCGCCCGAGGCCGCACCGGGGGCATCGCCCGACGCCGCCGGTTCCGGGGGGGCGGCTCCGGCCGGCCCGCCCCGGACCGGTCCCGCAGGCGGCGGACGTGTCGTGCCACCGCCCGGCGCGGGGCCCGCTCCTGCAACGGGCCCCGCCTCCGCGTCCGGGCCCGCTTGGCGCGCGTCGGCCGGCTCCGGGGGGACGAGCCCGGTCTCGCCCGGCTCCGCGCCGCCCGCCCCAGGGGGCTCCGGCGCCGTGGGATCGGCTCCGGCCGCGCCCTCTGCGGCCCCGCCGTCCGCGGCGTCGCCGGCCGGCCGGCCGGTCTCGCCCGCGGCTCCCCCCGCACCCCCGGAACCGGCGCCGTCACCCGGCGCGGCGGCTCCGGCGGCCTCAGCCGTCTCCGCCGCCCCGCCTCCCGACGCCGCCCCGCCGGACCCCGCCGATGCGATCCCCCTCGCCACCGTCCACCGCTTGCACGCCCTGCCGAAGCTGCCCGGCGGGGCTGCGCCGTCCTCGTCGTCGGCGCCGACGACGAGGGCCGAGCAGCACCGGCAGCCTCACGAGGGCGGCGAGCACCACGAGCACCAGGGCCTGGCCCCCGTCAGCTGGGACGGCCCCGCCACCTTCTCCGACGGCACGCCTGTCCCGCAGGAGCCCCCGCCCGAAGAGGATGAGGGGCCGGAGGACTCCTGGGCGCCCGCCGACGCCGCTGGCGACCGGGTCTCCGCCGCCCGGGCCGCGGCCCGCGCGGCCGCCCGCGGGCAGGCGCAGCCGGGCGCGGCTCGCGGCGCCGTCTTCTCGCCGTCCTCCGTCGAGGACGACGTCCCCAGCGAGGACGACGAGGACGCCGAGGAGGCCGGCGTCGTCGGCCTGGAGGTGGTCAAGCGGCTGCTCGGGGCGACAGTGCTGGAGGAGATCACCGTGACCCAGGAGGGACGCTGACATGCCAGCCGTCTACGAAGGCGCCGTCCAGGACCTCATCGACGAGCTCGGCGAGCTGCCCGGCATCGGCCCGAAGTCCGCCCAGCGCATGGCCTTCCACATCCTGTCGGCCGACTCGGCCAGCGTCGAGCGCCTCATCGAGGCCCTGCGCGCCGTCAAGGCCCGGGTGCGCTTCTGCGAGACCTGCGGCAATATCGCCGAGTCCGAGCAGTGCGCCGTCTGCCGCGACCCGCGCCGCGACCAGCGGGTCATCTGCGTGGTGGAGGAGCCCAAGGACGTCGTCGCCATTGAGCGCACCCGCGAGTACCGGGGGCTGTACCACGTGCTCGGCGGGGCGATCGACCCCATTAACGGGGTGGGCCCGGACGACCTGCGTATCCGCGAGCTCTTCGCCCGGGTGGGGGGCGGCGTCGAGGAGGTCATTATCGCCACCGACCCCGACGTCGTCGGCGAGGCCACCGCCGCCTACCTGACCCGCATGCTGCGCACCATGGACGTGCCCGTCTCGCGGCTCGCCTCCGGCCTGCCCGTGGGCTCCGACCTGGAGTACGCCGACGAGGTCACCCTGGGGCGGGCCTTCGAGGGGCGGCGGCTCGTCGAGGGGTGACCGCGCGGCGGGACGACGACGCGGCGGGCGGGCGGCCGCCGGATCAGGGGACGACGCCGGTGCCCGGCGGCGGGTCGCCTCCGAGGCCCCGTCGGCGCCCTCAGCCGCCCCGCCCCAGTCCTCGGTCCCTCCCGCCGCGCGGCCCGCGGCCTCGCCGGGTGAGGAGGACGGAGGGGCGAGCGGTCCGCCTCCTCGGCCGGAGTACTGATGCGCGGTCATGCCCCACCACCTGCTGAGCGGCCCTTCGCCCGAGGCGGACGAGGGTCGCTCAGCGCACGGACTCAGCCAGCGGATCCGGAAGAGGGGCCCTGCGCCGTCGGCGACTTGCAGGGCAGCATCTGCTCGACCATCGCCTCCGGCGACCCCTGGGCCGGGCGGTAGCGGACGCCCAGCTCGGTGCGCTGAGCCCGGCGTCGCAGCGCACCGGGAAGCCCATGTTGTGCCGCACGTGTCCCAGCGTCATCCCGATCCTGGGCGCGAGGGCCAGGAGCAGCGGGCGGGGCAGGGCGCGCCGCGGCAGGCGGAGGCGGTGGCCGTACCGGGGCACGAGGCGGCCCGCCAGGGAGACGATGTCGGTGTCCTCCGCCGAGCCGAAGAGCATCGGTTCGGACAGTCGCAGCCCCAGCTGACTCAGCAGCGTGCCGGTTGCCGTTGTCTCGCAGTGGTGTCCGAGCAGCGGCTCACTGTCAAGCGCCATGCTTCTTCCTTCTTCCTCAGGACATCGATCGGCTGAGAGCGTCAGCGTCGTCGGCGATGGGAAAGCGGATCTGCGTGCGCCGGGCGGGCCGGGTCGCACAGGTGCAGGTGTCCATCAGAATGACATTGGAGCGTGCGGGGGCTGTGCGTGTCGGACGGATCCGCATGATCACGCGGGTCTCTGTGTAGACCTCGGGACCTGGAGGATCCAATGTCATTCTGACGGACACCCGCTCCGGGCCCCGTCCGGCGAACCGGTCTCGACGCGAGTATGAACCGATCTCGAGCCGGAGTACGACCGATCTCGGTGCGGAAGTGAACCGATCTCGGCGAAGGGGGCGGCGGGCGCGGCGCCGGGCCGGTGCGATGCACCACCTGGCGTTCCGGGTCGGCAGTCCCCGGGACGTCGGCCCGATCCACGACGCCGTCCTCCGGATAGCGGCGCGCCTCCTCCGCGCCCCGCGCAGCCGGCCGGGGTACTGCGCTGACTACTACGGTTCCTTACTTCAAGGACTCCGAGGGCATCGAGTACGAGGTGGTGGGCGTCGCCAGGCGCTCCTACTTCCCGTCGTGAGGCTGCGGGGGACCTCGGCGGGAGCGCGAGGCCGCCGCTGAGGCCGTCACCACGCCCCCGCACCCGAGCGCCAGCAGGAGCACGACGCTCGCCGGCCAGAAGGGCGCGTGGCGGGCGACGGCGGGCGTGAAGAAGGTGTACGCCCTCCTCTTGCAGTCCTCCCTGGTGTCCGCGTCGCGCATGGAGTCCACTGCGGTCCCGATGTCGTACAGCCATCCGATGTGCCAGTCGTCGGGGTCGCCGACGGGATGGTGCGCGGTGATGTCACCGAGCGCGGCGAAAGGATTGGGGACGAGGACCAGCCAGAGCTGCATGGCGTGGGGGACCCTCTTGTGGTGAGGGTTCAGGACGCAGTAGCCGGAGTCCCCGGCGAACTCCCAGGTGTCGCGCTGCAC
Organism: Actinomyces israelii; assembly: GCF_030253495.1. Classification (NCBI taxonomy): domain Bacteria; kingdom Bacillati; phylum Actinomycetota; class Actinomycetes; order Actinomycetales; family Actinomycetaceae; genus Actinomyces; species Actinomyces israelii. The sequence continues at coordinate 3,668,213 of NZ_CP124548.1, read as the reverse complement.
CCCGACCGACACCTGCTCCGCCGTCACCTTGACCAGCGGGGTGCCGATCGTCAGCGCCACCACCACGAGGTACGTCAGCGGCACCGCGGCCCGCGAGGGCGCTGTCACGGCGGACAGGCCGGCGCTGATGCCGCACACCGCCCCCAGGGTGACGACGAGGACCAGCAGGTGCCCGAGGAAGGCCTCCCAGGTCGCCCCACCGATCAGGACGAGGAGGATGAGGAAGGGCAGGGCCGTCACGATGAAGGCGAGCCCGATCGCCCCGACCCCCAGGAACCTGCCAGCGGCGGCCCGTGGGCTCAAGGTCGCCGGAAGCAGAGGGGCCATGACGAGAATCATGAGCAGGATGAAGCAGACAAGCTGCTCGTACATGGTCGGCAGGTACTTCGCGGTACCGGCGCTGAGGCAGGCCTTCAACAGCGTGATGAGGCCGCAGGTCACGGCCAGGATCACGAACCAGCACGTGAGCACCGTTCGCCGGCTCATGACGGCGCGGACAGCGTCCCGGCCCAAGGACGTGCCGCCTCCCGACGCGGCTCCGGTGCCGTCTCTCCCACCCCTTCGGATCAACATGATCGGTCTCAGCTGCGCGGACGACGCCGGTCGGGCGCCGTCAGGCCACTCGCGTGCCGCGGGCGAGGCGGTGCACGGGCGTGCGCAGCCTCCGTGAGGCGGACGTCAGCGACCAGGCGCCCAGGGCCAGCACCATCACCAGGCTGACCGGCCAGAAGGCGAGGTGCGTGATCTCCCAGTCGAATGGGCTCGACGTCGTTTCCGGCTCGCAGTGGTTGATGACGACCTCCTCCGGCTGGGGGTTGCGCATCTGGTCGACGGCCGCCCCCGCCATCCCCAGCGGAGACGTCGGGTACGACGGCTGCTTATCGTATTCGGTGTACGACGACTGCCCGCCGTACACCATGCTCCGCCCCGAGACGTCGGCCAGCGCCACGAAGGGGTCGGGGACGAGCATCCACCAGATCCGCTCGGTGTGCACAATATTGCTGGTGCGGACGTGGGGCTCGGTCTCGCAGACCATCTTGCCGTTCGTTGAGGCGCTGTAGTCCGTCTCGTAGGAGAGCGTCGTCTGCTTCCCCTGAACCGCCGTCGCCGAGATCGCGGTGATAATGGGGGACCCGATGACGAGGCCCGCGACGACCAGGTAGGTCAGCACCGCCGAGGCCGAGGTGCGCGCGGTCGCCGCCGAGAATCCCAGCCCGATCGCGCACACGGCCCCCAGGGTCACCACGAGGATCAGCAGGTGGCCCGCCAGCGTCATCCACGCCGCTCCGCCCAGCAGGGTGAACACGACCAGGAAGGGCAGGGCCACCGCCAGGAACGCCAGGGCCGCGGACCACGCCGCCACGAGCTTTCCGACGACGATCTCCTGCGAGCGCAGCCTCGTGGCCTGCAGGAGCGCCAGGGTCGCGTCGGCGCGGTCGCCGTTGACGGAGGTGGCCGACAGGGTCGGGGCGATGATCAGCCCGATGCCCAGGACGAAGCAGACCGTCAGGTCGTACAGGACGGGGGCGGTGTCCTCCGCCTCGCTGCCGGTCATTCCCGCCAGCGCGGTCAGGCCCCCGCACAGGAGGACCAGGACGACGCCCCACACCACCAGCATGACCTGCCAGCGCGTGGACCTCACGCGCTGACGCAGCTCCAGCACCGCAACGGTGCGCACGGCGGACCAGCTCATCGCCGCTCTCCTTCCATCGACAGGTAGATCTCCTCCAGGGCCCCGCCCGTCGGGGCGAAGGACACCACCTCGACCCCCGCGTCCAGCGCCTCCCGCAGGATGCGCGCGGCGACGGCGTCGTCGGGCACGGCCAGGCGCACCGTGCCGTCCTCGGACGCGGTGGCGCGCACCGGGGCCCCGGCGGACCACTCCGACAGCCGCTGCGCGTCCAGCGCCCGCATCCGCCACTGGCGCTGCAGCGGCTGGGGGAGGACCGCGGGCGGCGCGGCGGGGGTCCGGGCGCCGTCGTCGCTCGGGCTGCCGTCGCCGTCGTCGCCGTCGTCGCCGACGACGTCGGGGCGCGGCTGCGCGGGGGCCGCGGGGGCGGATGGTGCGGAGGCGGGGGCGACCGCCTGCCCGCGCGCCATGAAGACGACGCCGTCCACCATCTGCTCCAGCTCGGACAGGATGTGGCTGGAGACCAGGACGGTGACGCCGCCGGAGGCGAGGTCGCGCAGCAGGACCCGCAGGTCGGCGCGCGAGCGCGGGTCCATGCCCGCCGCGGGCTCGTCGAGCAGCAGGACCTGCGGGTGGTGCACGAGCGCCCGCGCCAGGCCCAGGCGCTGCTTCTGCCCGCGCGAGAGCACGCGGGCGGGGGTGTGGGCCATCTCCTGGAGGTGGACGGCGGAGAGCGTCTCGATGGCGCGCTCCCGGCCGGTGGCCTCGTCCAGCCCCTGGGCGGCCGCGAAGGTCATGAGGATCTCGGTGCAGGTCAGCGAGTCCCAGGTGCCGAAGGAGTCCGGCATCCAGCCGATCGCCTGGTGCACCTGACGGGGCTGGGTGGCCGGGTCCAGCCCCGCCACGCGGATCGAGCCCGCGTCGGGGGCCAGGAGCGCGGCCAGCATGAGCAGAAGAGTCGTCTTGCCCGCCCCGTTGGAGCCCACGAGCCCCGTGACCGAGCCCGCGGGCACCGTCATACTCATCTGCCAGACCGCGCGCGTGGGGCCGAAGAAGCGCGTCACCCCGGTGACCTCGATGCTCATGGGTACATGCTACGGAGGCGGCGGCCCGCGGGGCCATATTCCGATGGGGAGGAGTCCCCGTCGGCTGCGCGGGCCGGGGCCCTGCGGACGAGCGCGGTTCGGGGCTCCTCAGGCATTCGGCGACTGGTTCCGCAGTCTCTACAGCCCGGGAACGAACCATGTGGCCCGCGGGTCGCGCGGCGACTGCCCGCTCCATTCCACGAGCCCTTCCCCTCGGAGCTTTTGAGCCATCTGAGCACCGTGGGGCGGGCGGCGTCCATGCCCGAGGCGATCTCGCCGGTGCTCAGCGGGCCGGTGCTGCGCAGCAGCGAGATGATCTCGAGGGCTCCGGGGGGCATACGGGCGGCAATATCGCTGGAGAGTGCCGAGACCGCGTCCAGCCTGACGACGACGCTGGTCGAGGTCTGGCGGTAACGGGGGTCGGCGAGGCCCGCCTGCCGCATGTCCTCCACCATGCGGCGGATCCCCTCGCCGAGCTCCTGCGTGATTCCGAGGTCGGCGCATACGCGGGCGATGCGCGGATTGCGGGCATAGCGGGCGATCTCCAGCGGCCGGCTCGGGTCGCCCGGCCCCGGGAAGCGCCCCGGGCTGGACACCTCGATGCGGTGCGGGAAGATGGAGACGCGGATATGGTCCCCGGCCATGGAGTAGGAGCGGTGGACGACGGCGTTGACCACCGCCTCCAGCCAGGCGTCCCGAGGTATGACGTCCACGGGCCCGAAGGTTCCGTCCCGCCTCAGGGCGCGACGCCTCGGCGCCCACTGCTCGATGAGGGCGGCCGCCTGCCTGATGACGTCCCGGATGGCCCCCTCGATGCGGCGGTCGCCGTCATCGAGTGGTGACCGACCGGCGCGGCGAGGAGCGCAGTGCCCGGGCGGGTACCTCGAACCGATCTCGAGCCGGAACCGGACCGATCTCGGTGCGGAGTACGACTGATCTTGGCGAAGGGGGTCGGCGCGGCGAAGGCGGCCGCGAGCGGGCGGTCCGTCATGGCGGTCGTCTCACGATGGTGTTTCAGCGGGCCCGGGGCCCAGGGCGCACGTATGCTGGGAGCCGTTGCCACGTCGGGGTGGGCCCGGTCGCGCCAACCGCGTGAGCAGCGCCCCTCCCTGTGGCCGGCGGTGACCACAATCCGAGGAGCGCCACATGGCACTGGTCGTCCAGAAGTACGGCGGCTCGTCCGTCAGCGACATCGAGGCGGTGCGACGCGTCGCCAGGCGCGTCGTCGCCACGCGCGAGGCGGGCAACACCGTCGTCGTGGTCGTCTCCGCCATGGGCGACACCACCGACGACCTGCTCGACATGGCCGGCGCCCTGACCGAGGCGCCCCCCGCCCGCGAGATGGACATCCTCCTGTCGGCCGGCGAGCGCATCTCCATGGCCCTGCTCGCCATGGCCGTCGGCGAGCTCGGCGTGCCCGCTCATGCCTACACCGGCGCCCAGGCCGGGGTCCTGACCGACTCCAAGTACGGGCGCGCCTCCATCGTCGGCGTCCTGCCCGAGCGCATCGCCCGCGCCATCCAGACCGGGGCCGTCGCCATCGTGGCGGGCTTCCAGGGCATTAACGAGGTCGAGGACGTCACCACGCTCGGCCGCGGCGGCTCGGACACCACCGCGGTGGCCCTGGCGGCCGCCCTGAACGCCGACGTCTGCGAGATCTACACCGACGTCGACGGCCTGTTCACCGCCGACCCCCGCATCGTCCCGACCGCCAGGCGCATCGAGTCCCTCTCCAGCGAGGAGACCCTGGAGCTGGCCGCCCACGGCGCCAAGATCCTCCACCTGCGGGCGGTGGAGTACGCCCGCCGCTTCGGCGTGCCCCTGCACGTGCGCTCCTCCTTCTCCGACAGGACCGGCACCTGGATCTACGACGGCCGCCGCGAGGGCGCCTTCGTGCCCTCGGCCGTGGCCGCCAGGCTCGACGACGTCGTCGCCGCCGACACTGAGCCGCCTCCCCGCGCCCACTCCTCGGAGGCCCCGCTCGCCGCCGCACCCGGTCCCGCCGCCTCCGCGCCCGCCTCCCCGGCCGGGCTCGACGACGGCCCCTCCGCCGACGTCGTCGACGCCGCCCACCGCACCGCCATCGCCGCGCGGGCCCAGGCCCGCCCCCGCCCGTCCGCCAAGGAGGACCACGTGGAAGCCCCCGTCATCTCCGGAATCGCCCACGACCGCAGCCAGGACAAGATCACGCTCGTGGGCGTGCCCGACGTCCCCGGCTCGGCCGCCTGCATCTTCGCGATCGTGGCCGGCACGGGCGCCAATATCGACATGATCGTCCAGGACGTCTCCGCCGTGGAGACGGGCCTGACCAACATCTCCTTCACCTGCCCCGACGGCGACTCCACCGCCGCCCGCCGGGCCCTGGAGAGGGCCCGCGACGAGCTGGGCTTCCACTCCCTGCGCTTCAACCCCGACATCGGCATCCTGTCCCTGGTGGGCGCCGGCATGCGCTCCAACCCGGGGGTCTCCGCCCGCCTCTTCGGCGCCCTGAGCGAGGCCGGGGTCAATATCCACATGATCTCCACCTCCGAGATCCGCCTCTCGGTGGTGGTCGACGACGCCGTGCTCGACGAGGCCGTGCGCGCCGTCCACTCCGCCTTCGGCCTCGACGCCCAGGCCGCCGAGGCGGTCGTCTACGGAGGGACCGGCCGATGAGCACCCAGGACACCCAGAGCACCCAGCACCGCCCAGTCAACGAGTACGTCGGCCCGGCCGACGGCGTGGCCGTCGCCGTCGTCGGCGCCACCGGGCAGGTCGGCCGGGTCATGCGCGCCATGCTGGCCGAGCGCGGCTTCCCGGCGCGCGCCGTGCGCTTCTTCTCCTCCGCCCGCTCCGCCGGCACCGTCGTGGACTTCCGCGGCGCGGCGGTGGAGGTCGAGGACGTGGCCACCGCGGACCCGGCGGGCATCGACGTCGCCGTCTTCTCCGCCGGGGGCGCGGCCTCCCGCGAGCACGCACCCCGCTTCGCGGCGGCCGGCGCCGTCGTCGTGGACAACTCCTCCGCCTGGCGGCGGGACCCGCAGGTCCCGCTCGTGGTCAGCGAGGTCAACCCGCGCGCGCTGCGCGAGCGCCCCAAGGGGATCATCGCCAACCCCAACTGCACGACCATGGCGATCATGCCGGCCCTCAAGGCCCTGCACGACGAGGCCGGCCTGGTCCGGTTCTTCGCCTCGACCTACCAGGCCGTCTCCGGCTCCGGGCGGGCCGGGGTGGCCGAGCTGGCCGGGCAGGTGCGCGCTGTCGCCGACAAGGACATGGAGGCCCTGGCCGGCGACGGGCGCGCCGTCGCCTTCCCCGCTCCGGGCGTGTACGTGGACACCATCGCCTTCAACGCCGTCGCCTGGGCCGGCAGCGACGCCGGTGACGGAAGCGGCGAGACCGACGAGGAGCAGAAGCTGCGCAACGAGTCCCGCAGGATCCTGGGGATCCCGGACCTGGCCGTCTCGGGCACCTGCGTGCGCATCCCCGTCTTCTCCGGCCACGGCGTGAGTGTCAACGCCGAGTTCGCCCGCGAGATCGTCCCGGAGCGGGCCCGCGAGCTGCTGGCCGCCGCGCCGGGCGTCACCTGCCAGGACGTGCCCAGCCCGCTGAAGAGCGCCGGGCGCGACGGCACCTTCGTGGGCCGCGTGCGCGCCGACCAGGGCTTCGCCCCCGGGCGCGGCATCGCCTTCTTCGCCGTGGGCGACAACCTGCGCAAGGGGGCGGCCCTCAACGCCGTCGAGCTCGCCGAGCTGGTGGCCGCCGAGCTGCGCGCCTGAGCCCGCTGGCGGAACGTCGCCCGAGGCGGGTCCGTCCGCGCAGGGGCCCGCGTCCCCGGGGCCCCTGCCGGTCCCCGCGAGTACCTGGACGGCGCCCCGCCGTCCTCCTCGACGAGTGGCAGGAGCTCCCTGAGGTCTGGGACAGGGTCCGCCGCCGCGTTGACGCCCGCACCGACACCTCCAAGCACCAGCCTGCAGATCCGGCCCTCGCCGCCCGGCTCCCAGGAGCGACCCCTGTCACGCCGCTCAGCGGTGTGCCGGGGACAGGCTCTCGGAGATGGTCGTCATTACCGCTGGCCCGTATGCTCACCGACGGCCTGACGGTGTTACCGCCCGCCTCCGGGCGGCCCGGGCACGGCGGGCGGGAGGCGCCCCTCCCTCACCGGTCACGGCGCAGTCGTGGCGACGGGCAGACCGGAGAAGGCGTACTGCGACCACGAGCCGACGTACAGACGGCCGCGTCCCAGCCCCGCGCGCTCCATGGCGAGCAGGTCGTGGCAGGCGCTCACCCCGGAGCCGCAGTAGACGGTCACGCCCGCGGCATCGGCCACGCCCAGGGCCGCGTAGCGCCCGGCGAGGGCCGCGGGGGACAGGAAGCGGCCGGCGTCGTCGAGGTTACCGGCCAGAGGGGCGCTCAGCGCCCCGGGGATGTGCCCGGCGGGTGCGTCGGTCGGCTCCACCCGGCCGTGGTACCGGTCGGCGGCGCGCGCGTCGAGCACCGGCGGCGCTGCCGGGTCGGCTGCCTGCGCGGCCGCCTCCTCCATGGCGACCAGGGCGCCGACGGGCCACGGGCGGGCGGTGAAGCGTGCGGGCGCGGGGGAGACCGGGTCGACCGACAGCCTCCCGCCCCAGGCGCCGAGGCCGCCGTCGAGCAGGGCGGCGTCCACCCCCAGCAGGCGCAGCATCCACACCAGGCGCCCCGCGGACAGGCCCCCGGCGTCGTCGTAGGCGATGACGGCGTCGTCGTCCCCGATGCCCAGGCGGGACATGGCGGCCGCGAAGTCCTCCGGGGCGGGGAAGGGGTGGCGGCCCCGGCGCGAGGGCGGGGCGGCGAGGTCGACGTCGACGTCGACCCACACGGCGCCCGGGATGTGCCCGCCGGCGTGGGCGGCGGCCCCGGAGCGGCCGTCGAGGTACCAGCGCACGTCCGCGATGACAGCCCCGGGGTGGTCGCGCAGCCAGTCGGGGGCGACAACGGGAGGAATCATGGGGACAGGCTACCGGCGGCGGCCGGGCGGCGGGAGTAGTCTGCGGCTGCGGCCGGCCGCGACCGCAGGAGCAGAACGAGGAGAGGGAATGACCGCGCGGAGCGACACCGATCTGCAGTCGCGGGAGGTGACGCGGCGGCTGCCCCAGTACCGGGAGGTCATCGACCTGTACCGGCGCGCCTTCCCGCCCGAGGAGCGGCTGCCGCTGTGGCACATGCGTCTGATGGCGCTGCGGCGAGACGTGGGGTTCCGGGCCTGGCTCGACGACGGCGCCCTGGTGGGGCTCACCTACACGGTCGACTCCCCGGCCACGGTCTGGCTGTTCTACCTGGCGGTCAATGACTCCGTGCGCTCGCGCGGCTACGGCTCGCGCATCCTGAACGGCGTGCGCCGGCATGCGGCGGGGCGCACGGTCGTCCTGGAGCTCGAGCCCCTCGACGACGGCGCCCCCAACCTCGAGCAGCGCCGCCGTCGCCTGGCCTTCTACGAGCGGGGCGGCTTCGCGCTGACCGGCTACCGCATCCACGAGGGCGATCAGAGCTACTCGGTCATGGCCGACGGCGTCTTCGACCCCGGGGCCTTCCGCCGCCTGGTGTTCCTGTTCGGCCTGGGGCTGCGCCGGACGTCCCTCACGCGGGAGTGAGGCCCGCGCGCGTCCGTGCCGCCGAGCCGCGCCGGCCGCCGTCGACGGCGACCCGTGCAGCGCCCGGGGCGGCCTCACGCCCCGGGGGCCGGCCCCGCGTAGAGGTACACGCCCACGGCCTTGGGCAGGCCCGGCACCTCGAGGTCCAGGCTCCGCTCGGCGGCGCGGACCAGGCCCGCCCTCTCGTAGAACCGGTAGGTGCACAGCTCGTCGGTGTAGAGGAAGAGCTCGGTGCGCCCGCGCTCGCGCAGGTGGGACATGAGGTCCCGGTACAGGTGGGTGCCCACGCCCCTGCCCCGGGCGACGGTGTGGACGGCGAAGAGCATGACCTCGTCGCTCAGGGCCCACGTGCCCGCCTGCCGCACGTCTTCGCGCAGCTCCTCGTAGGTGCGCTCGAAGCTGAAGAAGAACCGCAGCGTGCGCCACTGCGGCAGCCCCACGGTGAGGAGCCAGGCCCTGCCCGCGGCGATCCGCACCCGGCGCCGGACGCGTCCGGGCAGGGGCGGCTCGCCCCGGACCCGCCCCATCATGACGCCCACGACCTTGCCGTCCAGGACCGCGACCCGCGCATAGCTCGATCCCTGCAGGCACTCGTCCAGATAGACCTCCAGGGTCGAGCGCTCCAGGTAGCGGCGCCTGGTGTAGCGGTGGATGTGGAAGGCGTCGTTGATGATCGCCATGACGCTCTCGGCGTCGCGGTCCTCGTAGGGGCGGTAGGTGATGGCTTCCCGTCGTGTCATACGGTCTCCTTCTGATCGGTGCGTGCGGGATGGGGCCTGCCCTCAGCCGCCCGTGAGGAGCTTGACCACCACGCCGACGACGACGGCGTTGTAGAGGAAGGCGAGGACCGTGTGGGTCATGACGATCCAGCGGGTCCGCGAGGAGCGCACCTCGACGTCGGAGGTGGCGAAGGTCGCCCCGATCGTCATGCCCAGGTAGAGGTACTCGGCGCTCGCCGGCGTCCTGGTCCCGGGGAAGCGGAAGCCGCCGTGGGCTTCGAGCTGGTCGTGGCGCTCGTACATCTGGGCGAACCCGATGTGGAGGACCAGCCACCCCAGCACGCCGATGAGCACGGTGAGGGCCTGGCTGCGGTCCAGAGCCAGGTAGAGGCGGCTGACGTCGTCGGCCAGAGAGGCTCCGGTGGCGACGCCGTCGGGCTCGTCGAGGTAGCCGACGGCCGTGATGAGGCCGGTGGCGGCGGCCAGGAGCGGGGTGAGGTCGGACAGGTTGCGGAGCCAGGGGTGGTGGCCCGGCGGCCGGGAGCAGGGGCCGGCCGACGGCGCCCGGCCGCCCCGGTCCGCGTGCTCGCCGGGGCGGCCGCCCCGGGCCGCCCACAGGGAGCCGGCGACGTAGGCCAGGGCCAGCCCCACCCAGGACAGGGCGCCCACCGCGATGACGACCAGCTCGGAGAAGAGCATCTGGGCGAGGCCTGCGGCGAGGAGGAGCACCTCGATGACGGCCAGGGCGCGGGAGCGGTACATGGCCGCCATCCTCTCAGACCCGGGGTCCGGGGACGGTCCGCCCCGTCTTCACCTGCCCCGCCCTGCCCTCGCCAGCCCTCCTGGCCGCCTGCCGGGGCGCGGGGCCGCCGCCGCGCTTCCTACGCCCCGTGACATCAGGTGGTAGGGGGCCAGCAGGCCGATCGCCATCCCGAGGATGGTCAGGCCCGCCGTCGTCAGGTCCTGGGCGACGGCCAGCAGCTCGGCCGACGCCGTCGCACCGCTCATCCCCGGCAGGGCCAGCAGCCCCGCGGTGGCCCGGAAGAGGTAGACCCCCGGCACGAGGGCGACTACCGCGGCGAAGCCCGCGCCCGCGAAGGGGATGCGGAACCGTCGGCTTACCGGGGTCAGGATGGCGCTCACCAGCGCGCAGGTGGCCATCGACGCCGCCGGCCCTCCCCATCCCCACCGGCTCACCGCGACCCAGTGCAGGGCGTGCCCGAGCCCGCCGGCCAGCAGCGCCCAGGGGACCGTCCGGTAGGGCATGGAGAAGTAGACGGGGTAGCAGCAGGCCACCAGGCCCGCGCCGAGCACGTCCACCCACAGCGGCACGGACAGGAACGACGCCGACACCGGCAGGCTCGCGCCCCAGGCCGCCATGCCCGCCACCAGGCCGCCGGCGATGGCCAGGATGGTCAGGGCCGCGTCGGCCAGGCGCGCCAGGCCCAGGTCGTGGCGGCGCCGGGCGATGTCCAGGCAGCCGTTGAGCACCTGGGGGCCGGGGACGAGCACCATGGCCGGGCACACGGCCACGAGCCGGGCGGCACTCGTCCAGCCCAGGTGGACCGACAGGCCCCCGGCCAGCCCGCCAATGAGGGAGGCGGCGGCGATCTGCGTGGTCAGGCTCGCCCCGCGCCCGCCCAGGAGGCGGCGCGCCAGGCCCCCCAGGGCGCCGGCGGCGAAGATGAGGACGCCGGAGTGGAGGTGGGCCAGTCCGAAGATGAGCGCGAGCAGCACCGCCCCCGCCCCGGCCGCCGGGCAGAAGAGCCAGGTGGGGCTCGCGGGAGCGGCGGCGGCCTCGTCGGCGGCCGCGCGCAGCCCGGCGGCGGTCGGGGCCCGCTCGCCGTAGAGGCACCGGGTCAGGTGCGTCACCCGGCTCATATTGATGGCGGAGAGGTTGACGGCGCGGGTGAGGACCACGGCGCCGTGCTCGTCCACCAGGGTGACCTCGCGCCAGGCGGGGACCAGGCGGTAGCGGGTGCCCAGGAGCGCGTTGAGGCGGTCGACGGCGCGCACGCTCGCCTGGGTGGCGTAGCCGTTGCCGTGCAGGAGCGCCGCAATGTCCGCCACGAGCGCCGCGTGCGCCCGAGGGCCCTGGCCGCCCCGGCCGCCCTGGTCCTCCCGGTCGCCGTCCTGGTCGTCCAGCTCAGGCCTCCAGGTTCCCGTAGACCGGCTGCCACATGGCGTCCTGCACGGCCTGGATGAGGTTGTCGTGGCTCGCGGTGGCCACGCCGTCGGCCTGGGCCTGACGCGCCACGGCCACCGCAACGGTCGCCGAGGACGCCCGCAGGTTCTCCACCGGCGGCAGCAGTGAGGCGCCGGGCTCGGTGGGGTCCACCTGGCCAGCCACGGCCTGCGCTGCGGCCAGCAGCATCCCGTCGGTGACCCGCGAGGCCCCCGAGACGATGACGCCCAGCCCCAGGCCCGGGTAGAGCAGGGCGTTGTTGCCCTGGCCGATGGTGAAGGTCGTACCCTCGTAGTCGAAGGGGGCCACCGGGATGCCCGTGGCCACCAGGGCCTTCCCCCTTGACCAGGCGACTACGTCCTCGGGCATGGCCTCAATGCGCTCGGTGGGGTTGGACAGCGGCAGGATAATGGGGCGCTCCACGCCGGCGCTCACGGCCTCGACGACCTCGCGGGTGAAGGCGCCGTGGTTGGTGGAGGTGCCGATGAGGATGGTGGGGCGGGCGCGGCGCACCACCTCGAGCAGCTCGACGGCGCCGCGGGACGAGCGCTGCCAGCCGGCGGCCTCGGCGGCGGGGCGGGCGTAGGCGCGCTGGTAGTCGGGCAGGCCGGTCATGTCGTCGGTGACCAGGCCCGCCCGGTCCACGAGCCAGATGCGGGCGGTCGCCTCCTCGGGGGAGAGGCCGTCGCGCACCATGCCCGCGTGAATCTGGTCGGCCATGCCGGTGCCCGCGGTGCCGGCCCCGTAGACCACCAGGCGCTGGTCGGCGAAGGTCTGGCCGGTCACTCGCATGCCGGAGACGACGGCGGCCATGACAATGGCGCCGGTGCCCTGCATGTCGTCGTTGAAGATGCGGTACCTCTCGCGGTTGGCCTGGAGGATGCGGCGGGCGTTGGCCGGGCCGAAGTCCTCGAAGTGCAGCAGCGCGCCGGGGAAGAGCTCACTGGCCACCGCCAGGTACTCGTCGATGAGGGCGTCGTAGCGCGCCCCGCGCACGCGCGCGTGCCGGTTGCCCAGGTAGGCGGGGTCGTTGAGAAGTGCCTCGTTGTCGGTGCCGCAGTCCAGGTTGACGGCGATGGCCCGCTCGGGGTGGATGCCGGCGGCCGCCGTGTAGACGGCGAGCTTGCCCACCGAGATATCCGTGCCGTTCACGCCCCAGTCGCCGATGCCCAGGATCTCCTCGGCGTCGGAGACCACGAGCAGGTCGACGTCGCCGGGGCCCAGGCCGAGTTCCTCGAAGGAGGGCCGCACGTCCTCGATGCGGTCGATGGACAGGTAGACGGCCCGTGAGCGCCGGTAGTCCCGGCTCCACTTCCTGATGGCCTCCCCCACGGTGGGGTCGTAGACGATCGGGAGCAGCTCGGCCAGGTGGTCGGTCAGGACGCGGTAGTAGAGCACCTCGTTGCGGTTGTGGAGCTGGTCGAGGAAGACGTACTTGTCCAGGTCTGTGGCGAAGGACCGCAGCTGGGCGTAGGAGCGGGCGGCCTGCTCGTCCAGGGTCTCCACCGCCGAGGGGAAGCGGCCGAGGATGCCCAGGCGACGGCGCTCCTCGGCGGTGAAGGCGGTGCCGCGGTTGGTCAGGGGGTCCGCGATGACGGACGGCTTGGCTGGCATGGGGTGCTCCTCTCGCTGCGGAGGACGACGACGGGGCGCCGCCCTGCGGCCAGTGTGTCAGTTGACTGACGCTCTTGGTGAGACTGTGAGAGGAAAGTTACGATCTGTTCCGCGTACTGTCCACTACCGTTGAGACGGGGTGGGGCGCCGTCAGGACGACAGGTAGCCGCCGAAGAGGGCGAAGGCCTCCTCGATCGCCTCGGCGCGTCCACCGCGGCAGGGCTGCCCGGAGGGCCGGCGGACCGCCACGGCGTCGAGCAGCGCCTCCAGGACGACGAGCGTGGCCGCCCGGGTGCGGAACATGGCGTCCTGGGCGGGGGACGTCGTGGTCAGCAGAATGTCGGCCAGCGGGGGCAAGGCGCCGGTGCGCCGGTTGGTCAGCAGGATCGACGTCGCTTCTCGACGGCGCGCCAGGCGCAGGAGCCCCTCCACCGGGGCAGGGCTGCGGTCGAAGGCGGCCGCCAGCACCACCGAGTCGGCGCCGATCCCGGCCGCGGCGTGCGCCCAGCGGTCGGTGCCGTCCAGAAGCGTCACCCCCCTCCGCAGGTAGGCCAGGAGCAGGAAGAAGTGGTGGAGCAGGGGCTGGCCGGAGGCGACGGCGCCCAGGTAGAGGGGCCGGTCGTCGTCGGCGACGAGGTCGCAGGCCCGCGCGAAGGCGCTGTCGTCGATGGAGGCCAGGGAGGCGGACAGCGAGGCCTGGGCCAGGTGGATGCGATGGGCCAGGACGGACTCGGGTGCGCGGTCCTCGCCGTCGTCGAGCCGCCGGAGCCGATCCACCGGCAGGGAGAGGTCCTGGCGGATGCCCGCGCGCAGGCTGCGGCTCATCGACCGGAAGTCGGCGTAGCCGAGCTTGCGCGCGAATCGGGCGACCGTGGCCGAGGAGACGCCGACCCCCCGGCAGACCTCCTCCAGGTTGAGCAGGGCTGCGCTGGGCAGAGAGTCCTCGTAGAAGCGGGCGACGTCGCGCTCGCGGGCGGTGAGGCGGGCGGACGCGAGCCTGTCCAGGAAGGGGGCGTCCGGGGGAGTGCCTGCGCCGCCTGCGCTGTCCGTGCTGCCTGTGCGTGGCTCCACGGCGCCCAATGTATCGGAGGGGCGGACGGGCCCGCGGACTGGCGCCGCCGGCTCCGACGGAGGCGTCAGGCGAGCGCGAGCCCCAGGGCGGCGCCGAGGTAGAAGACGTTGACGGCCAGGAGGAAGACCCGCTCCGAGATGCCGAGGGCGTACCGCCGTATCGGGCGGATGGCCAGCGCCGCGACCAGGGCGAAGGGGCGGTCTGCGCCCTGCGGGCCTCGTAGCGGGCGAGCGCCCGGACGGTGCTCGTGCTTGTGAACGCCTCCCGCGCCGCTCGCAGCGCCCGCTGTGCGGCTCGCGTCCGCACTCGCCCTCGTGCCGTGCCGTCCGCCGTGGGGCTCGCGTGGCCCCAGCCGCACTCGGGCGCGGCCCGGAATAGGGGCCGCACCGGCGGGCGTTGCGCCTGCCGAGCGGCCAGCACGGCTGAACGCCAACACGACTGAACAGCAGTCGAACAACCGTCACGCGCCGCCGAGCGCACCACCCGAAGGGAGCCCCATGGCCACCACGAACATCACCGGCGAACAGTTCAACTCCACCGTCCGCGGGGAGGGCATCACCCTGGTCGACTTCTGGGCGTCCTGGTGCGGGCCGTGCATGCGCTTCGGCCCGGTCTACGAGAAGGCCTCTGAGGCCAATCCCGACATCACCTTCGCCAAGGTCGACACCGAGGCCGAGCAGGGGCTGGCGCGCGCACTGGGCGTCTCCTCCATCCCGACCCTCATGGCCTTCCGCGACGACGTCCTCGTCTACCGCGAGGCGGGCGCCCTGCCCGCCCCGGCTCTCGCCTCCCTCATCGACCAGATCCGCGAGCTCGACATGGCCGATCTCAAGGCGAAGATCGCCGAGGAGCGGGCGGGCAAGCAGGCGTGAGCGCGGGCCCGGGCGGGCTGCGGGGCCTCCCGACCCCTCGCTGAGATCGGTCGGGTTCCGGCTCGAGCTCGGTTCAAGGGGCGGGGCGCCGCCCCTCGTGGGTTCTCCGAGACCCCTGAGAGCCGTTCTCGACCGAAAAAGGTGGTTCCCACGCACTTTTAACACCGACCGCCGCCCCGTCCTCGCCGCAGAACCGCAGAATCACGCCAATCTTCGCTACGCCCAAGACCGCCGAGCACCTTAAAGGTGCGTGGGAGCCACCTTTTTCCGCCGCACAGCGCCACTCAGCCCCAAAGCTATAGGCGAGCCTGTCCTGTGTTCCCTGAGAGCGATAAGATCTAACCATTGAGCATCCTTGATTGTAAGGTCGCTTCCATGAGTGCTAAGACTGTCAAGAACCCGCCCGTTGCCCCTGCTTTCACCGCCTCAGCCGAGCTGCGCGCCGACCTCCAGCGCGCTCTCATCGACATCACCGCCCTGAGCCTGGTCGGCAAGCAGATCCACTGGAACGTCGTCGGTCCGAACTTCCGCGACCTCCACCTCAACCTCGACGAGGTCGTTGACATCTCCCGCGAGGGCTCCGACGAGCTCGCCGAGCGCATGCGCGCCATCAACGCCTACCCCGACGCCCGTCCCTCGACGGTCGCCGCCCAGACCTCGGTGCCCGAGGCCCCCGAGGCCGGCGTCATCACTTCCGACGCCGTCGACTACATCGTGTCCGCCATCAATGCGGTCACCACGACCCTGCGCGACATCCACGACGCCGTTGACGAGGCCGACCCCTCCTCCTCCAGCATTCTGGAGGACTACACCCAGCGGCTGGAGCAGCAGAACTGGTTCCTCTCCGCCCAGAACTACAGCGCCTGACACTGCCGGTGCCGGCGGGGCCCGGTGCGACGCGCGTCGCACCGGGCCCCGGGCTTTTTCCCTCGCGCCGTGATCGGTCGTATTCCGGTGCGAGACCGGTTCGTCCCGCGGCCACGCCGGCCGCCGATAGCCTGGGCCCATGTCTCCCACCGCACGCGCTGACGTCGTCCGCCTGGTCCGCCTCACGCAGCACTTCGCCACCGAGGCGGTCCGGGCGGGCGACGTCGCCGCGTTCCCGCCGCCCGCCGCGCTCGCCGAGCTTCCGCCGCTCGAGCTGCGCCGCCTTCTTGACGGGCTGCTCACCATCCGCCCGCCCAGACCCATCCCCGACGACGACGTCCGCGAGGACCTCGACGAGATGCTCGCCGCGGAGGTCGCCCAGCGCGTCCTCGACGCCGGCGCCCCCGACGCGCAGACCCTGCCGACACTGTCCTCCACGCACGGTGTCAAGGAGCCGATGGGGCGGAGCGTCGCCCTGTGGCGGGGCGACCTGACGACGCTGCGAGCCGGGGCGATCGTCAACGCCGCCAACGCCGAGATGCTCGGCTGCCGGGTCCCCGGCCACGCCTGCATCGACAACGTCATCCACGCGGTCGCCGGGCCGGGCCTGCGCGCCGAGTGCGCCGAGTACATGCGGGGGCGCGGGGGCCGGCCGGAGGAGACAGGCCGCGCCCTGCTCACCGGCGGGCACCACCTGCCTGCCGGGCACGTCATCCACACGGTCGGGCCCATTGTCAACGGCGGTGTCACCGAGGAGCACCGCGCCCTCCTGGCGAGCTCCTACCGCTCCGTCCTCGATGCCGCCGCCGAGGCGGAGCTGGACTCCGTCGGCCTGTGCTCGGTGTCCACCGGGGTCTTCGGCTACCCCAAGGGGGAGGCCGCCCCGCTGGTGGTCTCGGTGATCGACCAGTGGCTGAGCGCGCACCCCGACGCCGGGCTGCGCATTGTCATCTGCGCCTTCGAGCAGGAGGACGTCGACGCCTACGAGGCGGCTCTGGCCCCGCAGCGCGGATGATGGCCGTCCTGTAAGAGACCCCGGCGTCTCGTGGCCACTGGCCGGAGGTTCGGCCTGCGTCGACGCGGCCGTGGAGGATCCCGCAGGTGCCGGGCCGGTGGAGCTGCACATTCACGTGTGGCACGTCGCTTCAAGAACCGCGGAATCATGCGGGATTGCTATACCGTCCGCCGAGGAGGAGCCGCTCCCACGTGCGCAGACCCCCCTCTGCGCACATGGGAGACCGCCAACTGACCTTGATGGACTAGAGGAAGCACTGGAATATCAAAGAAAAGTAGCCCTTGCTTCATGAGGGCGCCTTTCTCCCATGTGCAACCAGGCTTGGTGTGCGGGTTGAGTGCGAGTTGAGCGCAGCGATGCGCGGCCGCCCTAGGTGAGTGATTCGGGGCTGGTGGTGGGTGGTGTCCTGTGGCTCTGCCGTGCTTGCCGGTCGAGCTCGTCCTGTCTGCCGGTGACGTCCGCTGGGTCGTGTGGCGCGCTGGGTCGTGTCGGTCGGGGCGCGCGGCGGCGGCCTCCGGCGTCGAGATGGACATTGTCGTACGAGGTCGGCGGTGTCACCGTCTATCTCGTACGACAATGTCTGTCTCGACAGGGGGCGTGCGGCCCGACGTGGACGTACGGACGTATCTTTGTCGTGTGGTCGTGCTTTTCTCCCGTCCTTCTGGGCTCTGTCTCCCAGGAGGATTGGGGGAGGGGGTCATGCTGGGAGGGTATGTTGACGTTCCGGTGCGGGGCCGGCTCTCGCAGTGCCTGGTGGCGGTGCCTGCTGGTCCGGGGCCGGTCGTCCCGATGGCTGGCTGACCGGCCGGCTCCAAGACGGGGCGGGACAAGTCGGGGCGGGGGAGGTGGTCGTCCCACGCACTTTTAGGTCGGTCGCCGGTCTCGGGTGTGGTGGAGGTCGGCGTGGTTCCGCGGTTCTGCTGTGCGGGCCGGGCGGCGCGGAGGGCTGAGAGCGCGTGGGGTGATCGCCGAGGCGGACCGTAGGCCACCAGCAATGCGGGCGGAGGGCTGAGGGCGCGTGGGGTGATCACTTCGCGGGGCGCGGCAGCGCCCGGCGGGCCGCCGGGCCGGCCAACCAGACCGGACGCCGACTCAGCCGACTCAGCGGCCGAGGCCCGTCGCGCCGAGCGCCCCTTCGAGGCAGCCCAGTGCGGCGTCGGTCACGGCGGGCCTGTCGCTCGCGGGGCAGCCCCGTGAGACCCACTCCAGGCAGATCATCTCGAGGAACCCCAGATATCCCCACAGCGCGAAGGTGGTCCGCGCGTCGTCGGCGCCCCCGAGCAGGTCCCGCAGCGCATCGATCGAGACCTCGCGGGCGCGCCTGCGGACCTCGGCGGCCTCGCTCGGCTCGTGACCGGCGAGCATCTGGTAGGCGGCCCATCCGGGGGCGCGCTCGGCGATGAAGTCGAGGTAGACGCCGATCGAGGTGCGGACATGGTCTCGGGCGGTGCTGCTGTCGTCCAGGGCGTCGGCGGCCAGCCGCGTGCGCTCGGCCAGGTCCGCGGCGTCCAGGGCGAGCACCTGGCCGTAGAGCCGCCCCTTGGTCGAGAAGTACTTGTGGACGAGCGCCTCGGAGGCCCTGGCCTCCCGCGCGATCGCGGACAGGGACACGTCCTCGTAGGACTGCGCGGCGAAGGCCCGGCGCGCGGCGTCCAGGATGAGCCGCCGGCGCTCGTCGGGGTCCATGCGCACACGGGGTCGGCGATCTGATCTGGTCGGCATGGTTGCATTCTAGTCATGCTAGTGAGTACAGTCATTAACATGACTAGTGAGAGTACTGGAATAAGCGGACGGGGCCTTCCCGCCCGGGTCGAGCACAGCATCTGGTGGCACGTCTACCCCCTGGGCGCCACCGGAGCCCCGATCCGGCCGGAGACCCCGGCCGACAGGTCGCCCGCACCCCGTCTCGGACGCCTCGTCGAATGGCTCGACTACCTCGTCGACCTGGGCGCCAACGGCCTGGCGCTCGGGCCGGTCTTCGAGTCGAGCACCCACGGGTACGACACCACCGACCACTTCCGCATCGACCCCAGACTCGGCGACGACGCCGTCTTCGACCGCCTCGCCGAGGCCTGCCGTGACCGGGGCGTGGCGCTCATGCTCGACGGCGTCCTCAACCACGTGGGCACGGCGCACCCGCTGTTCCGCACCGCCCGCGCCGGCGGCCCGGAGCAGCGGGAGCGCCGCCTCTTCCGCTTCGACGACGCCGACGGCTCCTCCGGCCCGCCCGGCGTCCCCGGCTCCCGACCCGGGTACGCCGTCTTCGAGGGGCATGAGGGGCTGGCGGTGCTCAACTACGACAGCGACGAGGTCGCCGAGCTGGCCGTGTCCGTGCTCTCCCACTGGCTGGGGCGGGGAGCCTCGGCCTGGAGGCTCGACGCGGCCTACGCGGTCCCGCCGGCCTTCTGGGCCCGCGTCCTGCCGCGGGTCCGCAGCGAGTTCCCTGACGCCTGGTTCGTCGGGGAGGTCATCCACGGGGACTACGCCGGCATTGTCGAGCGCTCCTCAATGGACTCGCTGACCCAGTACGAGCTGTGGAAGGCGATCTGGAGCTCCCTGCTCGACGAGAACTTCTTCGAGCTCGACTGGTGCCTGAACCGCCACAACGGGTTCCTCGACGTCTTCACGCCGCTGACCTTCGTCGGGAACCACGACGTCACCCGCATTGCCAGCCGCATCGGCGACGCCAAGGCCGCGCTCGCCGTCACGGTCCTGCTCACCGTCGGCGGCGTCCCCGCCATCTACTACGGCGACGAGCAGGCCTTCCGCGGCGTCAAGACGGACCGCCCGTCAGGCGACGACGAAGTCCGTCCGGCGCTGCCGCCGGGACCGGAGGCCCTCTCGCCCCTCGGGGGCTGGCTCTACCGCTGGCACCAGGAGCTCATCGGGCTGCGCCGTCGTCACCCGTGGCTCGTGGGAGCCCGCACCGAGCGCATCGCCCTGGAGAACCGGCTCATGGAGTACGACGCCGTCGGGACCGGGGGACGGCGCATCCGGGTCCGCCTTCGCCTTGAGCCGGTGCCGCGGGCGGAGGCGGAGGCGCCGGACGAGCCCGCCCTCGTCATGGAGCACGGGGGCTGAGCGCGCCGGGCGGTCACGGCGGCGGCGGGACGCCCGGGCGCAGCGGCCCGGGGCGGTCGGCTCAGAGGGCCTCGTCGGGGGCGGGCATGAGGATCCAGGCCAGGACGTAGGCGACCCACATGGGCCCCGGCAGCAGCGACAGGGCGAGGTAGGCCACGCGCACGAGGGCGGGACTCACGCCCCAGTACTCGGCCAGGCCGCCGCACACGCCCGCCAGGAGCCGGTGGTGGGAGCGGCGGGGGAGCGTGGAGCGCCAGCTCTCCGTGCGGGCGGACAGGGACGGGTCGGAGGGGTAGTGCTGTGTCATGGCTCCAGTGTGCCGCCTTCCGGCCTCGACCGGTATCCGTGAACCCCCTGATTCGGCCCCGGCCGCCTGGTGGATCATTCACGACGGCGCGTGCGCGC
The DNA here is from genome assembly GCF_030253495.1 of Actinomyces israelii. NCBI lineage: Bacteria > Bacillati > Actinomycetota > Actinomycetes > Actinomycetales > Actinomycetaceae > Actinomyces > Actinomyces israelii. The sequence continues at coordinate 3,648,059 of NZ_CP124548.1, read as the reverse complement.
CCGGGGCGGGCCGCCCATCGCCCGGACCGATCTCGGCGCGGAAGCGGACCGATCTCGACGAAGAGGACGGGGCGGGCCAGGGCTCGGGTCAGGCGGAGGGGGCGTCCGCGCTCGGGGGCCGGGCCGCCGCCGCGGCCCGCGCCGCCGGGCGCGCCGCCCGGGTGATGCGCTCCAGCTCGGCGTCGTCATGCGCGGCCGAGACGAACCAGGCCTCGAAGACGCTCGGCGGCAGCGCCACCCCTTCGTCCAGGAACGCGTGGAAGAAGGGCCCGAAGCGCCACGCCTCCTGGGCGCGCGCCCCGTCGTAGTCACGCACCCCGCGGGCGGCGGCGTCGGGCCCGAACATGATCGAGAACAGCGAGCCCGAGCACTGCACCCGGTGCGCCACGCCCTCGGCGTCGAGCGCCGCGCCGACGACCTCCCCGATCTCCCGGGCGCGCCGAGCCACAGTCGCGTAGACGGCGTCGTCGGCCAGGGCGAGTGTCGCGATGCCGGCGGCGGTGGCCAGCGGATTGCCCGACAGCGTGCCCGCCTGGTAGACGGGCCCCAGCGGTGCGAGCAGGTCCATGACGGCGGCCCGACCTCCAAGGGCCGCCAGCGGCATGCCGCCGCCCACCACCTTGCCGAAGGTCAGCAGGTCCGGCACCCAGGCGGCCCGCTGGCGCCAGCCGGCCCCCGGCCACGACGGCGCGGAGGCCGCCGCTGCCGGTACTGCCGGGACCGACGGGGCGCCGCCGTCGGGGACGTCGGCCGACCAGCCGTCCAGGGCCTCCAGGCCCCAGAACCCGGCCGGGCCCACGCGGAAGCCGGTGAGCACCTCGTCGGCGATCATGAGGGCGCCGTGGGCAGCCGTCACCCGCCGCACCGACTCGTTGAAGCCGGGCGCGGGCGGCACGATCCCCATGTTCGCGGGCGCGCCCTCCAGGATGACGGCGGCGATCTCCTCCCCGCGCGCCGCGAAGCACTCCTCCAGGGCGACGACGTCGTTGTAGGGCAGCACGATCGTCTGCGCGGCCACCGGCTGCGGCACCCCCGCCGACCCGGGCAGGCCGCCGGTGGCCACCCCGGAGCCGGCAGCCGAGAGCAGGCCGTCGCTGTGCCCGTGGTAGCAGCCGGCGAACTTCACCACCAGGTCGCGGCCGGTCGCCCCGCGCGCCAGGCGGACGGCCGTCATGGTCGCCTCGGTGCCGGTGGACACGAAGCGCACCCGCTCGGCCACGGGCACGCGGCGGCGCACCGCCTCGGCCAGCTCGGTCTCGGCGGCGGTGGGCGCCCCGAAGGACAGGCCGCGGGCGGCCGCCTCCCGCACGGCCTCGACGACGGCGGGGTGCGCGTGCCCGAGCAGCGCCGGGCCCCACGATCCCACCAGGTCGACGTAGTCGCGCCCCTCGGCGTCGACGACGTGGGCGCCCCGGGCGCTCACGATGAAGGCGGGCGTGCCGCCGACCGATCCGAAGGCGCGAACGGGGGAGTCCACGCCCCCGGGGATGACGGCGCGGGCGGCGTCGAAGAGGGAGTCGTTGGTGGTCGGGGTCGGGTGCGTGGGCGTCATCGTTCCTGCTGTCGTGTGTCGGTCGGGCGGAGCCGTGTGAGGATCGGTACCCGGACTCTACTGGCTCGCCGGGCGCCCGTAACGCAGCGCACCGGGCCGGCGCCCCGCGCCTCAGCCGAGCCCCTCGGCGATCTCGCGCGCCCAGTAGGTCAGCACCGCGTCCGCCCCGGCCCGCACGATCCCGAGCACCGACTCGGCGATGACGCGCTCGCGGTCGATCCACCCGTTGGCGGCGGCCGCCTCGACCATCGCGTACTCCCCGCTGACCTGGTAGGCGGCCACCGGCACGGGGCTGGCGGCCGCGACGTCGGCCAGCACGTCCAGGTACGGGCCCGCCGGCTTGACCATGACCATGTCCGCGCCCTGCTCGACGTCGAGCATCGCCTCGCGCAGCCCCTCGCGCCGGTTGGCCGGGTCCTGCTGGTAGGTGCGCCTGTCGCCCCTGAGGGTCGAGCCCACGGCCTCGCGGAAGGGCCCGAAGTAGGCCGAGGCGTACTTCGCCGAGTAGGCCAGGATGGCGACGTCGTCGTGCCCGGCGGCGTCCAGGGCGGCGCGGATGGCCGCGACCTGCCCGTCCATCATGCCCGAGGGCGAGACCATGTGCGCCCCGGCCTCGGCCTGGCTGACCGCCATCGCCTGGTAGAGCGCCAGGGTGGGGTCGTTGTCGACCTCCCCGGCGCGCGGGCCCGGCCCGGGGCGCAGAAGCCCGCAGTGGCCGTGGCTGGTGAACTCGTCCAGGCACGTGTCGGCGCACACGACGAGCGCGTCGCCCACCTCGGCGCGCACGGCGGCGATGCCGCGGTTGAGGATGCCGTCCTCGGCCCAGGCCTCCGAGCCGGCCTCGTCGCGGGCGGCGGGCACCCCGAACAGGTCGATCGCCCCGACTCCGGCCTCGGCGGCCGCGGCCGCCTCGCGGCGCAGCGAGTCCAGGGTGTGCTGGACGACGCCGGGCATGGCGCCGACCGGGGCCGGCTCGTCAATGCCCTCGCGCACGAAGACGGGCAGGATCAGCTGGGCGGGGCTGATGCGCGTCTGGGCGACCAGGCCCCGCAGGGCGGGCGTGCGCCGCAGGCGGCGGGGCCGCACGACGGGCGCCGCAGGCGCCGGGACGCCACGGCCGGTGAGCAGGTCGGCGGCCGGGGATGTGGCGGGGTCGGTCGGGTTGGGCAGGGCGGCCGTGCGGCCGGACGAGTCGGTCATGGGGTGCTCCTTCGTGCACGGGGCGGGCGCGGGCTCAGGGCGCCGGCGTGGTAGTGGCGGCGATGGCGGCGGCGCGGACGCCGGGCGGGGTGGGGGAGTCGGCGACGACGTCGACGGCGAAGCCCGCCTCGCCGGCCGCGGTCGCGGTCGGGCGCCCGAGCGCCACCACCCGCGTGGAGGCCGGCGGCGGCCCGGCGAGCCCGGCCAGCGCCCGGCTGGAGGAGCCCGCCGTGAGCACGACGGCGTCGAAGGCCCCGCCCGCCCAGCGCCGGGCGAAGCCGTCGGGCAGCTCGGCGGGGGCGAGCGGCTCCATGGTGTAGGCCGACACCTGATCCACCTCCCAGCCGACCGCCGTCAGCCCGCCGGACAGGACGGTGCCGCGCAGCGCGGAGCCCGGCAGCAGGATCCGCCGCGCAGCCCCGGCGGCGCCCGGCGCCGGGCCGTCCGCCAGGGGGGCGAGCTCCAGGAGCGCCGCCGACGAGCCGGCCGCCACGAGGTCGGCCCGGCGCCCGAGCGCCCGGGAGACGATGCGGGCCGTGGCGGCGCCGACGACCGCCAGGCCCGTATCCGCGGGCAGGCCGGTGAGGTCGACGTGGTCGAGCGTCCGCGGGGAGGACACGATGAGCCAGGCGTAGGCGCCCGCGGCCAGCGCCGCCCCGGCGCGGGCGCGCAGCTCGGACGGGCCGGCGACCGTGCGGGTCACCTGGACCGTCTCGACGTCGGCCCCCGCGGCGCGCAGCGCGGCGGCCAGCGCGTCCCCGTCCTTGAGACGCGGCAGCAGAATGCGGCGCCCGCTCAGAGGGCCGCTGCGCTCTGGGGCCCCGGGTTCTGCGGCCCCGGGTTCTGCGGCCCCGGGTTCTGCGGACCCGGGCGTCGCCGCCCTGGCCCCGGGCCCGCTCACCGCCGGCCCCCTCGGACCGGGGCCCCGGCCCGCAGGTCGGCGACCCTCGTGGCGCCCGCCGCGAGCAGGGCCTGCGCGACGTGCACCCCCAGCGCCTCGGCCCGGTCCAGGTGCGCCGTGGATGACTCGCGCAGAACGGTGCGGCCGTCGAGCGAGGCCACGACCGCCTTCAGGCTCAGGGCGTCGCCCCCCGCCACGGCCGGTACGGCCAGGGCGCCCACGGGTGCGGCGCACCCCGCCCCGAGCCGGGCCAGCACGGCGCGCTCGGCGGTCACCGCCGCGCGGGTGGCCGGGTTGTCGATGTGGTTGAGAACCTGCGACAGCTCGGGGTCCTCCCGCTCCAGGTTCTCTCGCGTCTCCACGGCCAGCGCCCCCTGGCCCGCTGCCGGCACCATGATCGGGGCGTCCCCGTCGGTGCCGGCGGGCAGGATCTCGCTGACGTGGCTGTCGAGCTCGAGCCGTTGCAGGCCCGCCAGCGCCAGGACGACGCCGTCGAGGTCCGGCTCCCCCGCCGCCCCCATGGGGCCGTCCTCCCGCACGCCCTTGCCGAGGACCCTTGATAGGCGGGTGGGCACGTTGCCGCGCATCGGCACGACCTGAAGATCCGGGCGCACGGCCAGCAGCTGGGCGGCGCGCCGCGGCGAGCCCGTCCCGATGCGCGCCCCGGGCGCCAGCTCGGCCAGGCGGCGCCCGTCGGGACCGCCCACGGTGCACAGCGCATCGCGTGGGTCCTCGCGCATCGGCACCGCGGCAATGCGCAGCCCGGGCGTCGGCGCGGTGGGCAGGTCCTTCAGGGAGTGGACCGCCAGGTCGCAGTCGCCGTCGAGAAGCGCCCGGCGCAGAGCCGCCGCGAAGGCCCCGGTGCCGCCGAGCTGGGTCAGGGCCGTGGGGTCCTCGTCCCCCCGGGTGCGGATCTCGACGATCTTGACGGCGAGGTCGAGGTCGAGGTCGGCGGCCCGCTGCGCGATCATGTGGGCGACGAGCCCGGACTGGGTGATGGCGAGCGCCGAACCGCGTGTACCGAGTCTGACGGTCCTGGTCGCGGGCTTTGTCACGAGTCACTCCTCTTGATGGATCGACGCTGAGGCTACCGGCAGGCTACCCGCGTCGGCGCCTGCCGTGACAATGGCCTGCAGGCGGGCGTCCTCGACGACGGCGGCGATCCCAGTGCCGGCCGCCCAGGCCCCCGTGAGCGCGAGCCCCGGCAGCCCGCGGACCTGGGCGCGCAGGCGCCGCACGCGCTCGCGGTGCTCGGGGGTGGCCGGCGGCAGCGTGCCGTCCCAGCGCACCAGGGCGGAGTCGACGACGTCGGACGGGGTGATCCGCACGCCGGTCAGGGTCCGGGCGTCGGCCAGTGCGCGCTCCAGGTCCACCTCGGGTGGCGGCTCGCCGGGGCGCCCGTAGGACAGGCGCAGGGCGTGGGTGCCCGGACCGTGCAGGGCGGCCAGCTCCGCCCCGATCCACGGCCACTTCGCGCTCAGGTGCGACAGGGCCTTGGCGCGCACCGGGCAGCCGGCTGCGCCGGCGACCAGCAGGCCCGAGCCCACCGGGGCGCCCGCCAGGTCGGGGGCGCGCGCCACCAGGGTGAAGCGGGCGATCGGGGCGCCGGCGGGAATCGGCAGGTCCGTGCCCACCTGTCCTGCACCCGCGCCGCCCGCACTGCCCGCACTGCCCGCGCCGCCGAGCAGCCGCAGGGCGGCCGGCGCCGAGCAGGCCAGCACCACGCGGGGCGTGCGCACAATACGGGCGGGGCCGACGGGAACCGGCTCGTCCGACGGCGTCGGGCCGCGGCCCGTGGGGGCGATGGCCACGGCCCAGCCGGGTGCGCCACCGTCCGGCGCCGCGCCGGGTGCGCCGTCGTCGGGGCCGTCGCTCGTGCCGCCGGCGGGCCGCAGCCACTGCGCGCCCGTGCGCGTGAGCACGCCGCCCCCCGCGGTCTCGACGGCGGCGCGCAGGGCGTCGGTCAGGCGCGAGAGCCCTCCGGCGATCGTCGCGTCCGCCTTGCCGCATCCGCGGGCGCGCCGTCGCTCCAGGGCCTCTCCGACCGCGGCCTGCAGCGAGCCCAGCCGGGCCGTGGCCTCCCGCAGGCCCGGGAGGACCGTGTCCGCGGCGAGCGCGGCCGGGTCGGCGGAGTAGATGCCGGCGACGATCGGGCCCACGAGGCGGTCGAGCACGCCGTCGCCCATGCGCGTGCGCACGAAGGAGGCCAGGTCCTCCGGGTCGCCGGGGCGGGTGCCGGCCTCGCCCAGGCGGGCGTCCCGGGCGGCCCGCTCGGCGGCCTGCTCGCCGATGACGGCGATGACGTCGTCGGCCAGGGGGTGGGCGGGGATGCCGAGGACGGCGCCGCGGACGAAGCGGTGCAGCCGCCATCCGCGGGCGGGGTCGCCGTCCGAAGGGGCGGGTGGAGACTGCGCCGGCTCGCCGGGGCGCGGCGGCAGGAAGAGGCGGGCTCCGCCGCCCGCGGGGCCGACGACGTCCAGGCCGAGCGCATCGGCCATGCTCGTCACGGCCCCGCCGCGCACGGCGAACCCCTCCGCCCCCAGGTCCATGCGCACCCCGGCGATCGCGCCCGCGGCGACGAGCCCCCCGGTGTAGCCGCGGGCCTCGATAAGCAGCGGCCGCAGGCCTGCGCGGGTCAGCTCCCAGGCGGCCGTCAGGCCGGCGATGCCGCCGCCGACGACGAGGGCGTCCCAGTGCTCGACGAGCTCCTCGCCGCCCAGGAGGTCGAGAGGCGCGGCCGGTGCCGGCGTCGTCGCACCGGTCTCGTTGGTCTCGGTGCGGAACTGGACCGATCTCGGCGAGGGGGTGTCGGCGGCGGGAGGCGTCATGGTCGTCGTCCTGTGCGGTGGAGGGCCCGCGGAGGGCCAGCGGCGGTTGAGTGGGGAGCGGCGCGCGCTCCTCGGCGACTGTACCGGCGCCGGGCCGGCACCCTCTCCTCAGCCGGGCCCCGGCGCCGGCGGGGCCCGGGGAATTGTTGTCAGACGGTGACCATGCGGGCGTTGACGCTGCACATCCGGCTCGTTAATTTTAGGGCGTTGGCTCCCTGGCTCTCAACAATCCTGTGTGCGACGACGCGCCGGCGCGCGCCGGTTCGGTTTCCGGACCTGCGCGCCCTTTCCCCTCCCTTACAATTCCCTTAGAAGGTTCCCTGATGAATGAGACAGAACGATCTCGCCCCCTCGTCCCCCTGCTTATTCTTCTGGCGGTCACTCTCGTTTTCTCGGTCCTGCTGCCGATGTCCGCTCCGGCCCGCGCGGCAGCGGGCTCGGGTTCGCTGAATGTGACGCTGAACGTCGTTATCCTCGGAGACTCCTACTCATCCGGAAGCGGGGCCGGCGACTACGAGGCCGAGAACCCGAGTGACCCGGACGGCCCGGCCTACCGCAGCCGCAACAGCTGGGCGCACCACTACGTGGGCTGGCTCAACGAGCAGGGCGCGCACGCGACGCTCACGACCCTCGCCCGCAGCGGCGCCACGGCCGAGGACGTCGCGAACGGGCAGATCGGCGCAATGCCCGCCGACACCGATCTGGTGATGCTCGCGGTCGGCGGGGCCGATGTGGGCGTCCCGGCCATTGCGAAGCGGTGCTTCGTCCCCGGGTCGCGCAGCGCGTCCGGCTGCCGGGAGACGGTTGAGGCCGCCGGCAGGCGCCTGGAGAGCGCGACGGTCGACAAGGGAGTGGCCGTGCCGAGCGTGAGGTCGCAGACCCGGAGCATCCTCGAGGCGCTCGACGCGAAGCTCGCCGACGGTGCGCAGGTGGTGCTGGTGAGCTACCCGTACCCGGTGATGGACAGGTCGTACCGGCTCTCCGGCGCGGGCGGGGAGGTCTATGACGCCGGGGCGGGGGTGCGGAGCCTGAGTGAGAAGATGAGGGAGTCCCAGTCGGCCCTGGTTGATGAGTGGAACGCGGTGCGCTCCAGCACCCTGAAGGTCACCTGCATCGACTCCACGGCAGCGGCCTTCTCCGGCCATGAGCCCGATCCGTCGGCCGGCGTCCGCAATGACCGCCGGTGGATCAACGGGGCCTGGGAGACCGAGGGGGACCTGGGCGAGGACGGGACGACGGTGTCGCGTCTCAGCGGCGATGCCAGCACCTTCTACCAGCTCAACAAGATCGGTCACGAGCAGATCGCCGAGCTTATCGAGGAGCGGGTCGGCGTGCCCGGCAACGCCAGGCCGGCCGCGCCCTCCAGCGCGGGCACCGATATCGTCTTCGTGGTGAGCGCCGCGGCCTCCGTGTCCGACGACGTGGCCGCCCTGCGCGCGAGTATGCGCTCGATCGCGGACAGGGCCGGGGCGTCCTCGTCGTCGTGCAGATTCGCCCTGGTGTCCTACGGGGGTGGCGCCGGCGATGAGCGTGCCCGCACCGACGTGGACTTCACCGCCGATGCCGCCGCCGTCGAGAACGGCCTGGACTCCCTGGCTCGCGGCGGAGGCGCCGGTGAGGTCGGTCGTGCGAGCGCCCCCGTCTACTCCGGCATTATGCGGGCCATGGGGCTGAGCTGGCGGTCCGGGGCGAGAAGAGAGGTGATCGTGATCGGGGACGCGCCTGCCGGAGACCCCGAGCCGGGCACCGGCTACACCGCCGCCTCGGTGGCCCGGGCGGCCCGGGCGGCCCGCGGGGGCGCCCAGGTCACCATTTACGGCATTAGCGCCGGCGGCTCCGCGAGCCTCGAGTCCCTCGAGTCCCTCGGGGCCCTGGCGTCGGCCAGCGGCGGCAGCGCAGCGGAGGCGGGCTCCCCGGACGACCTGCCCGGGCTGGTCGACAGCGACATCACGGCCGAGACGTCCAGGCCCTTCGCCTGGGTCCAAGGGGGCGCCGTCGTCAAGGCCGGCGACGCGCTGATCGTCGACGCGTCGGCCTCGTACGCCACGAGCGGCCGGATCGTCTCCTACGAGTGGGACTTCGACGGCGACGGCGCCTACGACCAGACCACCGCGACGCCCAGGGTCGAGCATGTCTTCCCCGATGAGCGGGGCGGCGTCGTCGGGGTGCGAGTGACCCAGTCCGACGGCCGGAGCGCGACGGCCGCGTCCCCGCTCATGGTCACCGACGACGGCGATCAGACGCCGCGGGAGTCGGACAACTGCCCCGACACCGGCAACTGGGGGCAGACCGACTACGACTCCGACGGCGTCGGGGACGAGTGCGACCCCACCCCGGGGTTCCCCGCCGAGGACGCCCCCGGCGTCAGTGAGATCACCGGCAGCGCCCCCGCCGCCGCACCCGGCGACGAGTCCGCGGGCTCCGCGCCGGCCGAGCCCGCCGGCGCCCCCGTCGTCCTGCCGTCCGGGGCCGCGCCGGCGTCCTCCCGGGTCGAGGTGGGATCCTCCTCGATCGCCCGCACGGGGACCGACGCCCCCGCAGTGGTCCTGGCCTCCGTGGTCCTGACCACGGCCGGCGCCGTCGCCCTGCGCGTCCGAACCGATCTCGGTGCGGAGGTGAACCGATCTCGGTGCGGAGGTGAACCGATCTCGGCGGGGGCGTCCCAGCCGGCGAGTGCCACGCCCTCCCACTCGCCCGAGCCGTGCGCGCGTGCGACCACGCGGGTGAGCGTATCCGGGTCCGTGGACGGCGGCACCCCGTGACCGAGGTTGACGACGTGCCCGTCCGCGGCGCGCCCCGCCTCCAGGCAGGCGTCCACGGCCGGAGCCAGGACATCCCAGGGAGCGGCCAGCAGCGCCGGGTCCAGGTTGCCCTGGACGACGACGGGACCGGCGCCGTCGGCCCGCAGCCGGCCGATGGCCCAGCCCAGGTCCGTGCGGTCGTCCACGCCGACGGCGCACCCGCCGTCGCCCCCCGCTCCCGCGGCCCGCATGTCCGCCAGGATCCGGGCCGTACCTGTGCCGAAGTGGATCAGCGGGACGCGGGAGCCGGTGGTGGGCGAGACCGCCTCGCGGGCGATGTCCAGGGCCAGGGCGGAGTAGGGGGCCACCCGCTCGCGGTAGTCCGCCGGGGACAGGGACCCGGCCCAGGAGTCGAAGAGCTGGGCGGCGCTCGCCCCCGCGCGCACCTGGGCGGCGATGAAGGCGCCGGTGGTCCGGGCGCACCAGGTCATGAGGGCGTCCCAGGAGGCGGGGTCGGCGCGCATGAGGGTGCGCGCGGCCAGGTGGTCCCGGCTCGGACGGCCCTCGACGAGGTAGGCCGCCAGGGTGAACGGCGCGCCGCCGAAGCCGATGAGCGGGGTCCACGACGCCCGCCCGCGCGACTCGGCCAGGCCGGCGCGGGCGCGCTCGGCCAGACCGGGGCCGCCGCCCGGCGCGGCGGGGGTCCCCAGTTCGACGACGGCGGCGCGCACCCCGGCCTCGACGGCGCGCGCGCCCGCCTCCCCGGCGGCGCCCTGCCCGTAGCGACGGGCGGTCAGGCGGGCGACGTCGTCGGGCGTGCGCACCGGATCGCCGACGACGGGGCCCACGCCCGGCTCGATCCGCACGTCCAGGCCCGCCACGCGCAGCGGCACCATAATGTCGGAGAAGAAGACGGCGGCGTCCACCCCGTGGCGCCGCACGGGCTGGAGCGTGATCTCGGCCGCGAGCCCGGGGGTCAGGCAGGCCTCGAGCATGCCCAGGCCGGCCCGCCTCCGCAGCTCCCGGTACTCAGGCAGGCTCCGCCCCGCCTGGCGCATGAACCACACGGGGGTGCGCGCGGGGCGGGCGCCCGCGAGCGCCGCGAGCAGGGCTGGCGCGGCGGCGGGGCCGCCTCCGCCCGAATTTGGTGAGGAATCTGTCATGAAAACTCCCTGAATGCGGTTGAGGCGACACCACGTGCCGTTAACGGATGTTAACCGACGTCATTTCCCCGGCGCGCCCCCGACGTCCGCACGGGGGCTTTTGACGCCCGGAATCGCAACGCAGACCGTAATATGACGGTATGTCAGAACGCAATTTTGACACATTGTCGCGATAGCCGGGCCCTATGCCGCGGTCGGTGTTGGAACCCCGCTGCCGGGAGATGCTTAACTAGCGCTCGCTGTGACCGTTCACCTTCTCTCCGCCGACCACCGCGCCCAGGGCCTGGAGGCAGTCTCCCGCCTGGGCGGCGTCTCCGCGCGACTCGGGCCCGACCTGCTGCGCGCCGTCCGGGGGATCGACGGCGTCCTCGTCCTGGGCACCTGCAACCGCCTGGCGATCCTTCTGGACGCCCCCGAGGGCTCGCCGGCCGAGGACCTGCGCGACGCCGTGACCGACTTCCTCGCCGAGCGCTCGGGAGCAGGCGAGCCCGTCCGCCTGAGCCTGTGGTCCGATCGGGCCGCGCACCGCGAGCTCTTCGCCACCGCGGCCGGGCTGGAGTCGATGGTGGTCGGCGAGCGCGAGATCGCCGGCCAGCTGCGCCGCGCTCTGATCCTCGCCACCGCCGAGGGCACCGTCACCGGGGCCATTACCCGCGCCGTCGAGCACGCCTCGGCCGTCTCCCGGCGCGTGGCCGCCCGGACCGCGCTGGCCGGCACCGGCCGCAGCGTCGTCGCCGTCGGCCTGGAGCTCGCAGCGCGCCGCCTGCCGCCGCCCGAGGGGGTGCGCGCCCTCATCGTCGGCACGGGCGCCTACGCGGGCGCCACCGTCACCGCCCTGCGCAACCGCGGGATCCGCGACATCGGGGTCCACTCCCGGTCCGACCGCGCCAGGGAGTTCGCCGCCGGGCACCGCGTGCGCGCCGTCGATAAGGACGAGCTGCCGCGCTCGCTGGCGCAGGCCGACCTCGTCGTCACCTGCCGGGGGCTGGGCGCTCCCGTCCTGACCCGGGGGCTGGTCGCCTCGGCCACGGGCCTGCGCCGGAGCGCCGGGCCCGCAGCGCCGCACGGGGGCGCCGGGCCCGCAGCGCGCCCCCTGGTCGTGCTCGACCTCGCCCTGAGCCGCGACGTCGAGCGGTCCGTCGGCTCCCTGCCCGGCGTCCTGCTCATCGACCTGCCCAGTGTGCAGCGCGCCGTACCCGACGTCGAGGCCTCCCAGGTCGATGCGGCGCGGCGGATCGTGGCCGAGGAGGCGGCGGGCTTCGAGCGGGTGCGGGCCGGGCGCCGCATGGACCCGGTCGTGCGGCGGCTGCGCAGCGGCGTCGGCGCCGTCGTCGAGGAGGAGATCGCCCGCCTGCGCCCTGCGGACGGCCGCGTCGACGCCGAGGACGCAGCCCGCGCGCTGCACCGGCTGGCCGCCCGCCTGCTGCACCACCCCAGCGTCGCCGCGCGCGCCGCCGGGGAGGCCGGCCGCGAGCGGGAGTATCTCGCGGCCCTCGACCTCGTGGTCGGCCCGGAGGTCGCCGCCGGGCTGCGCGACGGCGTCCGCCCGCCCGCGGCCTGCCCCGCCCGCGAGGCTCAGGGCGCCGGGGGCGCCGAGGACGCGGGTGTGGAGCGGGGGGCCGCCGACCTCCCGACGATTCCGACTCGGCCGGCTGCCCCGACCGCCGGCGACTGGCCGGACTGGCGGGACGAGCCGCTCGCCGGGCTCGCTGTGATGTCGGAGCTCTCGGGAGGGCGCGCATGACGGATCCACTGGCCCCCTACGACGCCGTCCTGCTGCTGTCTTACGGCGGCCCGCAGGGCCCCGACGACGTCCTGCCCTTCATGCGCAACGCCACCGCCGGGCGGGGCGTGCCCGACTCCCGGCTCCTGCAGGTCTCCGGCCACTACGGCCGCTTCGGCGGCGTCTCGCCGATCAACGCCCGCAACGCCGAGCTGCTGGAGGCGCTGCGGGCCGAGCTCGCCGCCCGCGGCTCGCGCCTGCCCGTGGTCATCGGCAACCGGAACTGGCGCCCCTTCGTCTCCGAGGCCCTGCGCGCTCTGGCCGACGGCGGGGCGCGCCGCGTCCTGGCGATCACGACCTCCGCCTACGGCTCCTACTCCGGCTGCCGGCAGTACCGCGAGGACGTGGCCGGGGCGCTGACCCTGCTCGCCGCCGGCGCCGACGGGAGCACCGGGCGGGGCGCCGAGGCCGACGCCGCCGCACGGGTGGGGGGCGCGGGCGGGGCGCCGGTGGAGCTCGTAGTGGACAAGACCCGCCCCTTCTACAACACCGAGGGCATGCTGAGGGCCAATGTCGACGCCATTGCCGAGGCCTACGGGCGGATGGCCGAGCGGGGCCTGCCTCCGCAGAGCGTCAGGCTCGTGCTGGTCACCCACTCCGTGCCCGTCTCCATGGAGGAGCTCTCGGCGCCGGGTCCCGGCGAGGTAGTGCCGGATCTCGGCGGGGCGGCGCCGGTCGCCGCTCCGCGCCTTGAGCCGGGCGTGACCGCGGACCTGTCCACGGAGATCTCCTACGTGGAGCAGCACCGCCGTCTCATCGAGGTCCTCCTGCCCGCCCTGGCCGAGAGCCTCGGCCTGGAGGCGGCGCCCGGCCACGACCTCGTGTACTGCTCGCGCTCCGGGCCGCCGCACGCCCGCTGGCTCGAGCCGGATGTCAACGACCACCTGGAGGCCCTCGTGGGCGGCCGCCTGACCGATGGCACGCCCGTGCGCCCGCCCGTCGGCGTCGTCGTCGCGCCCATCGGCTTCGTGGCCGACCACATGGAGGTCGTCTTCGACCTGGACACCGAGGCCGCGCAGACCGCCGCCCGCCTGGGCCTGCCCTACGTGCGGGCCGCGACCGCCGGGACGCACCCGGCCCTGGTGTCCTCCCTGGCGGACGTGCTCGCGGAGCGGGCCGCCGTGGCTCGCGGCGAGGAGGTCCGCCCGGCGTCGACCACCGGCGTCGGCCCCTTCCACACCGTCTGCCCGCCCCAGTGCTGCCGGCCGGAGACCCGCTCCGCCCGCGGTCGCGGGATGCGCCCGACCGCGAAATCACTCCCATCGGTGTCCGCAAGCCCGCATACTGCTCCTGATACTGCTCTCGTCAATGAAGGAAGCACGCGATGACGAACCATGACGCCTCCCAGCCCACTGCCGACTCGGGTGCGGGCGATCCGCGCCTGCACCGCTTCGAGGACGAGGAGCGCCGCCCCTACCGCGACCCGCGCGACGCCACCGACGTCGATTTCGACGCCGTCAACAACCGGCACCACTACGCCCTCTACGCCGTCTACTGCCTGGTGGCGCCTCTGCCGGCTCTGGAGGACACGCGCCGCCGGCTGGTCGGGGAGTCGAACTTCTTCGTCGACCAGTCCGAGGTCACGACCCGCGGCTGGTACGACGTGGCCGGGTTCCGCTCGGATGCCGACCTCATGATCTGGTGGCTCGACGACGACCCCGAGAAGCTCCAGGACGCCAGCCACCGGCTGCGCGCCAGCGCGCTGGGCCGGTACCTGGAGCCCGTGTGGTCCTGCATGGGGCTGCACACGCCCGCCGAGTTCAACAGCCGGCACATTCCGGCCTGCCTGGGGGGCGTCGCCCCGCGCGACTGGTGCATGGTCTACCCGTTCGTGCGCAGCTACGACTGGTACCTGCTGCCCGCCGAGGAGCGCTCGCGCATTATGGCCGCGCACGGCCGCAACGGGTTCTCGAAGTACCCGGACGTCAAGGGCTCCACGCTGTCGGCCTTCGGCATGAGCGACTACGAGTGGATTCTCGCCTTCGAGGCCGACACCCTGGACCGCCTGGAGGGCGTCATCCACCACCAGCGCTACACCGAGGCCCGGCTTCACGTGCGCCAGGACACGCCCTTCTACACGGGGTCCCGCGTGAGCCCGCGCGAGTGGGCGGAGCGCCAGCCGCGCGCCTGACCTCGACGAGCCCCCGAGGGCGGGGGGAGAGTCCCGGGGGCGAGGGGGGCCAGACGCGGCCGCCCCCTTCCGCCGAGATCGGTTCACTTCCGGCTCGAGATCGGTTCTGGTGCGGGTGGTTGATGCCGGTGTCTGGCGGTGATGCCGCCGTTGGCCTGGCCCCGCTGCTCGGCACCATCCCACCCTCTGAAACACCCCCACGCCGCGCACCAGCCGGTTCTCAGGCCCTCTCGCGGAACACGACCCGGCGCTGGATCGCATAGCTGGTCATGTAGATCGCGCTGTCGCCCACGACCTTGGCAATGCCCAGCGGGATGCCGATACCGGTCAGCACGGCCAGCGCGAGATAGCTCGCCGCGACCAGGGCGAGGGCAAGCGCCACGTAGCGCACCGCCGTGCGCCCCACCGTCCCCGGCGCCGCCCGGAAGACGCGACGGTTCATGAAGAAGTTGGCGGTGCCGCTGATCAGCCTCGCCCCCACCACGCTCGCCAGCAGGTTCCCGGTGAGCAGGTGCAGCACCATGACCCCGACCCAGTCGATGACGAAGCTCGCCAGCGACGCCCCCGTGAAGCGCAGCAGCGGGGCGTAGATCCGCGCCGAGTCCCGCAGCGGACGGAAGTGGGAGGAGGTGTTGCCGGGCTCGTAGACCGTGGCGATCTCGACCTCCTCGACCGCCATCCCCAGCTCGCGGGCCCGCAGCAGGGCCGACAACTCGTACTCGTACCGGTTGCCGGGGACCTCCATCAGCCACTCCAGCCCGCCGGCCGGGTAGCCGCGCAGACCGGTCTGGGTGTCGCGCAGCCGCCACCCGGTCGCCCCGCGGAACAGCAGCGCGGTCGCCCGGTTGCCCAGCCGGCTGCGCAGGGGCACCGGCCCGGTGAAGGCCCGCACGCCCAGCGTCATGCGGCCGGTCTCGCGGACCCGGCGCGCCACCGCGGCGATGTCGGCGGGCGTGTGCTGCCCGTCGGCGTCGGCGCACACGACGTCGGCGTCCGGCCACAGCTCCGCCACCCGTGCCAGGCCGGTGCGCAGGGCCGCGCCCTTGCCCGCGTTGGCCGGGTAGCCGGTGACCGCGGCGCCGGCGGCGCGGGCCGCGGCGAGCACGTGCTCGTGGGCGGGGCCGGAGCCGTCGTCGACGACGAGCACCTGCGCGCCGGGCAGCCGGCGGCGGATGTCGGTCACCAGGCCGGCCAGCCGGGCGTCGGGCTGGTAGGCGGGCACGAGCACCGCCAGACGGGCGGGACGGGCCCGCCCTCCCCGGGCCGCAGCGCCCCGCCCCGGCGTCGGGCGCGTCGGGCTCCCGGCGGGGGAGCGGCGGCCGGGGGCGATGCGGGGGCGGACCGGGACGGGGCCTGTCTGCACGCTCATCTCATGCCCCCCTGGTGATGTAGAGGATGTCGGAGGTGGCGCGCTCGCCCCCGTTGGAGGGCCGGTTGACGATCCGCCCGCCCCAGTACATGGCCGAGGAGCCCCCGCCGTCGAGGTTGTAGGCGGCCCGGCAGCCGAGGCCGGCCATGATCCGGGCGAGCTCGGTCATGGTGACTCCGCGCGAGTAGCCCTCGTCACGGCCATCGACGACGACGAACATGTAGTGGTCGGTCTCCACCCACCCGAGGGCGGTGCGCGGCTGCGTCCCCTGGATGGAGTGGTTGCCGAAGTTCGTGTCGACCTCGACGCTGTCGATCCCGGCGGGGATCTGCCCGTCCCTGACCAGGGCGGGGCCGAAGGACAGCGTGTTCCACGCCCCGGCGTCCAGGAGGGCCTGGGCGCCGGTGGAGGTCTCGTCGTAGATCTCGCAGCGGCCGTCGGAGTAGAAGACCATGCCGTCGCGCACGCCGTCGTCGCGGTAGACCACGCCGTTGCGGATGAGGATGCCGTCGGTGCGGAAGCCGTAGTAGTCGCCGTTGATGGCCAAGACGGCGTCGTGCTCGGCGGCGATCCGGCTCGGCTTGGCGGTGATGTTGGTGCCGTACTCGTTGTTGGCGAAGGCGCTGCGGACGGCGGTGGCGTCGGTGACGGTGATGTCGGCCGTGTAGTAGGTGACGGTGTCGTCCCCGGAGCCGGTGGCGACCGTGCCGATCGCGATCGAGGTGAGCGAGGATGTGTAGGAGGTGTCGGTGATTGTAATGCTGGACGCGTCGGCGGTCGCGGCCGAGGTCGCGGCGGCGTTCTCGGCCTCGTAGGCCTCGACGTCGGTGATCTCGGTGTGGTCGATGACGAAGCGGTTGAGCGCCCAGGCGCTGGTGCCGGTGGCGGCCAGGCCCAGGGCGGCGGCGCCGCCCAGCAGAATATTGCGGCGCGTGTGGCGGCGGTGCTGCCCGGGCGGGGGCGCGGCGGTGGCGGCTGAACCGGTGGTTCCGGCGGGGTCGGCCGGGGCGGCGGCGTGCGGGGCCGGTGGATGGTGCTTGCTCGACATGGTTCCACCGTGTCGAGCCGGCGTGTGGCGCGCGCAGGTCCCTCTTGTGGGTCTTCTGTGAAAAGACGGCGGTGACCAGCGGAACGGCGTTCGGCGGGCCCGTCATGGTCAGGCCCGCGGGCATGGTGAGGATGGTGCCGGGCGGGCGCTTCGAACCGGTCTCGGTGCGGAGATCTACCGATCTCGGCAAAAGGGTGCCGGGGTGCTCCGGCTCGGGGGAGGCAGGTCCTGTGGCGCACCGCATACGGCCCGGAGCGGCGGCGCGGAATAGAACCTCCCGCGCTGAAGTTGAGTTCAGCAGGCTCAAGATTGAGGACGGCGAAGTTGACACGGCTCCGCTCAACCGCAATCCTGAATGCATACCACTCAACATCAACCGTCGCTCCGTCAGGAGCAGCAAGGAGTCTTCCATGGCACGCGCCGTCGGTATCGACCTCGGTACCACCAACTCCGCCATCGCCGTCCTCGAGGGCGGCGAGCCCACCATCATCCCCAACGCCGAGGGCGGCCGCACGACCCCCTCCGTCGTCGCCTTCTCCAAGTCCGGCGAGGTCCTCGTCGGCGAGGTGGCCAAGCGCCAGGCCGTCACCAATGTCGACCGCACCATCTCCTCGGTCAAGCGCCACATGGGCACCGACTGGTCCGTCACCATCGACGGCAAGAAGTACACGGCCCAGGAGATCAGCGCCCGCATCCTGGCCAAGCTCAAGGCCGACGCCGAGGCCTACCTGGGCGAGACCGTCACCAACGCGGTCATCACCGTCCCGGCCTACTTCAACGACGCCGAGCGCCAGGCCACCAAGGAGGCCGGCACCATTGCGGGCCTGAGCGTGGACCGCATCGTCAACGAGCCCACCGCCGCGGCCCTGGCCTACGGCCTGGACAAGGGCAAGGAGGACGAGCTCATCCTCGTCTTCGACCTGGGCGGCGGCACCTTCGACGTCTCCCTGCTGGAGGTCGGCAAGGACGAGGACGGCTTCGCCACCATCCAGGTGCGCGCCACCAACGGCGACAACCGCCTGGGCGGCGACGACTGGGACGCCCGCATCGTGGACTGGCTCGTCAAGCAGGTCAAGTCCAAGGACGGCGTCGACCTGTCCAAGGACAAGATCGCCATGCAGCGCCTGAGGGACGCCGCCGAGCAGGCCAAGAAGGAGCTGTCGTCCGCGACGAGCACCAACATCAACCTGCAGTACCTGTCCATGAGCGAGTCCGGCCCCATCCACCTGGACGAGAAGCTCACCCGCTCCCACTTCGAGGAGATGACCGCCGACCTCCTGGAGCGCACCAAGGTGCCCTTCCACAACGTCATCAAGGACGCCAGCGTCTCCCTGTCCGAGATCGACCACGTCGTGCTGGTGGGCGGCTCCACCCGCATGCCCGCCGTCGCCCAGGTGGTGCGCGAGCTGACCGGCGGCAAGGAGCCCAACAAGGGCGTCAACCCGGACGAGGTCGTCGCCATCGGCGCCTCCCTCCAGGCCGGCGTCATCCAGGGCGACCGCAAGGACGTCCTGCTCATTGACGTCACCCCCCTGTCGCTGGGCATCGAGACCAAGGGCGGGGTCATGACCAGGCTCATCGAGCGCAACACGGCCATCCCGACCAAGCGCTCCGAGGTCTTCTCCACCGCCGAGGACAACCAGCCCTCCGTGCTCATCCAGGTCTACCAGGGCGAGCGCGAGTTCGCCCGCGACAACAAGCCGCTGGGCACCTTCGAGCTCACCGGCATCGCCCCGGCCCCGCGCGGTATCCCGCAGATCGAGGTCTCCTTCGACATCGACGCCAACGGCATCGTCCACGTCTCCGCCAAGGACCGCGGCACCGGCAAGGAGCAGTCCATGACCATCTCCGGCGGCTCGGCCCTGCCCAAGGAGGACATCGACCGCATGGTCAAGGACGCCGAGGCGCACGCCGCCGAGGACAAGAAGCGCCGCGAGGACGCCGAGACCCGCAACACCGCCGAGCAGCAGGCCTACTCCGTGGAGAAGCTCCTCAAGGACAACAAGGACAAGCTGCCCGAGGCCGTCCACTCCGAGGTCTCCGGCGCCGTCGATGACCTCAAGAAGGCCCTCGAGGGCTCGGACATCGAGCCCGTCAAGACCGCCCAGGAGAAGCTGAGCGAGGTCGCCCAGAAGATCGGCGAGGCCCTCTACCAGCACGACCAGGCCCAGCAGGCCCAGACCTCCGCCGCCGGCGCCTCCTCCGAGGCCCCGGCCGAGGACGACGGCATTGTTGACGCCGAGATCATTGACGACGAGGACTCCAAGTGAGTGACGAGAACACCGGGCGCACGGACAACGGAGACGGCGGGGAGCAGGTAGACCCCGCCCTGGCGGAGGCTGTCGATTCCGCCTTCGACGGTGTCGTGCTGGATGAGTCGGGCAACCCGGTCGCCCCTGCGGGGGAGGCCGGGGAGGCCGAGGGCTCCGGGGGGGCCGACGACGGCGGGGCCCGGGCTGCCGGGTCCGCCCGGGCTGCCGGGGCCTCTGAGCCCGCTGGGCCCTCTGAGCCCGCCGAGACCTCCGAGCTCGAGCGGGCCCGGGCACAGGCCGCGCAGGCGGCCGACGACCTGGCCCGGGCGCGCGCCGACCTGTACAACCTCCAGCAGGAGTACCAGGGCTTCGTGCGCCGCTCCCGCGAGGGGGCCGCGGGGCACCGGGAGACCGGGCAGGCCGCCGTCGTCGAGGCCCTCATCCCGGTCCTCGACGAGATCGAGCTGGCCCGTCAGCACGGGGACCTCACCGGCACCTTCGAGACCACCGCGGGCAAGCTTGAGGCGATCCTGGCCGACAAGTTCGGCCTGGTGCGCTTCGGCGAGGTGGGCGAGGTCTTCGACCCGACGATCCACGAGGCCCTCATGGCCACCGAGTCGGACGAGGTCAGCGAGCCCTCCATCTCCCTGGTCCTGCAGCCGGGCTACCGCCTGGGTGAGAGGATCGTGCGGGCCGCTCGCGTCCAGGTCGCGAACCCCGCCTGACCCACCCGCACACGCACGAAAGACAGAAACACGACTACCACCCAGACAAGGAGGCGGTGACCCGTGGCCAGCCAGGACTGGATGACCAAGGACTTCTACGCGGTCCTCGGCGTCGCCAAGGACGCCGACTCCGCAGCCATTAAGAAGGCCTACCGGACCCTCGCCAAGAAGTACCACCCGGACCGCAACCCCGACGACGCCGCCGCGGCTGAGAAGTTCAAGGAGATCGGGGAGGCCTACGCGGTCCTGTCCGACGCCAAGGAGCGCCAGCAGTACGACGCCATCCGCTCCATGGCCGGAGGCGGGGCCCGCTTCACCTCCGGCACCGGGGGCGGCGCCGGCGCCGGCTTCGAGGACATCTTCTCCTCGATGTTCGGCGGCGGTGGCGGCAACGTCCGCTTCACCACGTCGGGCGGCGCCGACCCCGACATCGACGAGCTCCTGCGCCAGTTCGGGGCGGCCGGCGGTGCGGGCGGCTTCGGCGGGCGGCGCTCCCGCGGCCCCTTCGGCTTCGGGGGCTTCGGCTCCCAGCCCGAGCCCGTCAAGGGCCCCGACGTGATCACCAGCGCGACCCTGTCGCTGCGCGACGCCGTCGCCGGGACCACCGTCGAGCTCACCGCCGACGGGCGGACCATGACCGTGCGCATTCCCGCGGGCGTGCACAACGGCCAGAAGATCCGCCTGCGCGGCAAGGGCCGTCCCGGGCGCGACGGCGGCGAGAACGGCGACATGGTCATCACCATCACCGTCGCCAAGCACCCCGTCTACTCCATCGACGGCGTCAACCTGCGCATGGACCTGCCGGTCACCCTCAAGGAGGCGGCGCTGGGCGCAACCGTCGAGGTGCCGCTCCTGGACGGGACGACCACCCGCATCAAGATCAAGGCCGGCACGTCCTCGGGCACCGTCATGCGGGTGCGCGGCAAGGGGGTCGTCACCTCCAAGAAGACCGGGGACCTGCTCGTCACCATCCAGGTCGCCGTGCCCCGGAGGCTCTCGCGCGCGGCCAAGGACGCCCTGGAGGCCTTCGACGCCGCCATGGAGTCCGACCCGCGCGCCTCGCTGGCCCGGGAGGCGTCGCAGTGAGCCCGCGGCGCCGCACCGGCCAGAGCGTCGACTTCCCAGCCGACGACGCCGCCGAGCGCGCCGTCTACGTCATCTCGGTGGCGGCCGAGCTGGCCGGCATGCACCCGCAGACGCTGCGCCAGTACGACCGCCTCGGGCTCGTCAGCCCCGCCCGCACCTCCGGGCGGGGCCGACGCTACTCACACCGCGACGTCGAACGGCTGCGGCGCGTCCAGGCCCTGAGCCAGGACGGCGTCAACCTGGAGGGCATCCGGCGTATCCTGGATCTCGAGCGCCGCCTGGAGGCCCTTGAGCGCGAGAACCGCGCCCTGCGCCTGCGCCAGGCGGCTGCCGAGCGGATCTTCGCCGCGGCCGCCGACGGCGAGGTCCAGGTCGTGCCCGCCCGCACCGGCCGGACGGGGCGGAGTGCGGCGCCGAGGACGTCTGTGGGCGGCGCCATGATCCTGCCCCGTTTCTGACGTCGTCGTGACCGGCGTATCCTGGCCGAGATCAGAACGTGATCCTCTGTCCGGAGCCTCCGGCCCCGTGACTATAGTGTGCGAGTACTCCCAACGACGAAGGAAGTTCGCCATGACTCAACCTCCCAATCCCGGACAGCCCTACATCCCACCCACCTCCGCGCCGTCGGCCCCGGGCGCCCCGGGCGCCTACAACCCGCAGCAGTTCGCGGCCCAGAACACCCAGTACGTCCCCACCGGCGCGGTGCCGCAGCAGCCGGGCATGGCTCCGGCCGGGGACTCCGTCTTCACCAACCTGTTCGACGCCGGCCGCTCCTTCGCGGCCAAGTACGGCACGATCGTCATGATCGTCGGCACCATCGGCTTCGCACTGTCCTGGCTCTACACGTCCTACAAGGCGGGCGTCTCGCTGTCCTTCTCCTCTCTTTCCGGCTCGGAGTTCGACGTCGGCAAGTTCCTCATCGACCTGCTCGTGAACCTGCCCTGGGTCCTGACCGAGATCCTGGGGCTGCGCCTTGTGCTTGAGATCGCGGCGAAGGTCGGTGGTCCCGCAGGTGGCCGTCAGGGCTGAGTCACGCGTGGCGCGCTACGAGACCGAGGACGGCCAGCCCCTTTACGGCAAGCGTCTGAGCCCCGAGGAGCTGGCGGCCTACCTGCACGAGCAGAGACTCGAGCGGTCGTCGGCCTCGCCTGCGGACTCCGACTGGCAGACGGCCCCGGCGACGACGTCGTTCGGGTCGCCTGCGGGGGACACCGAGGCCGACCGCGGGGGCAGCGGCCCGGATCCGTATGCGCGCGCGCCCGGAGACGGACTGGTCCGACTGGCGGCCCCTCTACCGCCCGTGCGCGAGTACACGGGCCTGGGGGCCGACACGGGCTTCAGCACCCAGCCCCGCGCGAGGCGCCGACCCTGGCGCATGGCGGTGATCGGCCTGGTCCTTCTGTTCGTCGTGCCGCTGGTCCTCGGCGCCGCCAGCATGTTCGTGGCGTTCGGGGGCTCCAGGGGCCTGGGCGAGCCGCTGGGCGAGGCCGGTACGGTGTACCTGGAGCAGGGGACCACCTCGGCCCTGTACACCTCGACCTTCGGCGGGACCACGACCGACTGCACCGTCACCGCTCCGAGCGGCGACACCGTGGCGCTGACCCCGCTGTCCGACACCATGCCCTACGCCTTGTACGCCTTGTTCGAGGCTCCCGGGACGGGCACGTTCACGGTGACCTGCCCCGCGGGGACTAGCAACGTCGTCATCGGACCGCCCCTGAACCTCTCGCGCATGCCGCTGATCATGCTGATGCTCCTGATCGCCGGGGTGTCCGGGCTGGTGGGCCTGGTGGTGACGATTCTCGCCACCGCCCGCCTGCTGCGCTACCGCTCCCTCGAACGCACCTACCAGTACTGAGACGTCCGAACGTCCAAGGCTCTGGAGAAGGGGCCGGCGGCGCGTCACAGGGCCCCGCCCTCCGGCTCGCCGCTGCGCGCGGGCAGGTCGAGGACGACGCTCAGCCCGCCCGACGGGTTCGCGGACAGCTCCAGGACGCCGTCGTGGGCGGCCGCGACCGCGGAGACGATGGCCAGGCCCAGGCCGTGACCGTCGCCGCGGGTCCGGCCCCGCCCGGCGCCGCGCACGAAGGGCTCGCGCAGTGCTGTCAGGTGCTCGGCGGGCACGAGCGGTCCGTCGTTGGACAGCAGCAGCCGGGCCCTGTCGCCCGCGCGGGCGAGCCCGAGCTCGACGCCGCCGCCCGCGACGTTGTGCCGCACCGCATTGCGCAGCAGGTTGGAGACGGCTTGGCGCAGCAGCACCGGGTCGCCCTCCACGACGACGATGTCGCCGGGGGCCGCCGGCAGGGTCACCTCCCGCTCGGCGGCCTCCGGGGCGAGCTGGGCCAGCACCGTGGCCACCACCTCGCCGAGGTCCACCTCCTCGCGGTAGATGTCCCCCGACTGGGCCTCCGCCAGGTCCAGCAGGGCGTCGACGGTCTCGACGTTCGCTTGGTTGGTCTCCCGCAGCCGCTCGACCAGGGAGCGCAGCTGGTCCGCCGAGGCGCCGGGGTCGACCAGGGTCACGTCGATCATGGTCTGGGCGGTGGCCAGCGGCGTGCGCAGCTCGTGCGAGGCGTTGGCGGCGAAGCGGCGGTAGGTGGCCAGGGAGGACTCCAGGGAGTCGAGCATGTGGTCGTAGGTGTCGGCCAGGTCGCGGATCTCGTCGTGCGGGCCGGCCAGCGCCAGACGCCGGCTCAGATCGCCGGATGCCGCCTGCTTGGCGGCCTCGTTCATGGTCGACAGCGGGGCGAGCATGCGACCGGCGACCACCCAGCCGACAGCGCCGGACAGCAGGGCGAGCAGGACGAGCGCCCCCAGGGAGATCCCGAGCATGGTGTTGAGGAACTCCGACAGGAGGGTGACCCGCAGGTAGATGGACCCGTCGCTCTCATTGGTGCCCACCACCGGCGCTTCGGAAACCGGCACCTCGAAGCGGCGCATATAGAGGTAGACCAGGGCGATGAGGACGGCGCCCGACCCGGTCACCAGGCCCGCATAGGTCAGGGTGAGCCGGGCGCGGATGGTCAGCCTGCGGGCCCTGGGCCTCCGGGCCGACTGCCCAGACGGCGGCGACGCCGACAGAGCCGAAGCGGTCGTCGTCGGTCCTGACGCGGATGACGCCGTCCGGGCCGTCTCGACGGCCGGGTCGCCCGAGCTGCGCTGCGACGACATGTCAGCCCCCGAAGCGGTAGCCGGCGCCCGGGACCGTCTGGATGACCCAGGGCCGGCCGAGGCGCTTGCGCAGGTGGGAGATCGTCACCCGCATGGTGTTCGAGAAGGGGTCGGCATTGGCGTCCCAGGCCTTCTCCAGGATCGTCTCGGCGCTGAGCACCCCGCCGTCGGCCTCCATGAGCAGCTGCAGGACCGCGAACTCCTTGGGGCTCAGCCGCACGAAGTGGCCGTCGCGTGAGACCTCCCGGCGGAAGGGGTCCAGCCGTACCCCCTGGGACTCCAGGACGGGCCCGCGGGCCGGCTGGTTGCGCCGCTCCAGCGCGCGCAGGCGGGCCACGAGCTCGGGGAACTCGAAGGGCTTGACGAGGTAGTCGTCCGCCCCGATCTGGAAGCCCTCCACCCGCTCGCGCAGGGAGCGGGCCGCGGTGAGCATGAGCACTCTCACCTCCGGGTGCTCGCGGGCAAGGCGGGCGCAGACCTCGTCGCCGTGGGTGCCGGGCAGGTCCCGGTCCAGGACGACGACGTCGTAGTCGGCGATCTCGACCTGGGCCAGCGCCTCGGCGCCGTCGCCCGCGACGTCGACCGCCATTGTCTCGCGGCGCAGCCCTGTGGCTATCGCCTCTGCGAGGTAGGACTCGTCCTCAACCACCAGCACGCGCACGTCATCGACCTCCAGGCTCTGCATCCTCCCGCGGTCTCCCGCGTCTTCCCGAGCCAACGATAGGGGAGACGGGGTTAAAACCCGCGTAAAGATTTTTCTAAAGGCTCTCGCAACGTCGGCTTCGCTGAGATTGTGCCCAGCTCCGGACGGACCGGGGCCCGGCGCTGAGCCGCCCCGGATGCCGGGGCGGCGCGCGCACGGGAGCTCAGAACCCACGATCGAGGAATGAGGAGAACCCCAATGAGGAACGGCAAGACGAGGATGTTCGCGGCAGCGGCGAGCGTGGTCTGCGCTCTCGGGATGGTCGCCGCGTGCGGGGGCGGCAAGTCGGCCGACGCCGCCGATGCCTCCACCAGCAGCACGGCCGATGCGGCCCAGGACTACAACCTCAAGTTCAACCAGTGCCTGCGCGACGCGGGTTTCAACGTCTCCGACTCCGCGGACGACAAGGACGTCCGTACCCAGGACGTGGGCGGGGACGCGGCCGCTTTCAACACCGCCGTCGAGGAGTGCGAGAAGAAGCTCGGCACGCCGCCCGGGGCCAGCACCCAGGGACCCGACGACCCCGAGATCCTCAAGTCGAGCATTGCGCTCGCCGAGTGCCTGCGCAACGACGGCTACGACGTCAAGGACCCCGAGCCCGGCAAGGGCCTGTCCCTCGACGTCGGCACCATCCCCCAGGAGGCCATTGAGAAGTGCGCCGCCGCGACGTCCGGGGACAGCCAGTGAGGCTCAGGCGTCGAACCCGTGACGCCGGGGGCGACCTCGCGTCCCTCATCGAGGGCGGTGAGGGCGCGGGCGACCCGGCCGGTGCGGAGGCCCCGAGGAGGAAGGGCTCCGCGCACCCGACCCGCCGTCGGCTCCTCATCGGAGCCGGCGCCGCCCTCCTCCTGGTCGGAGCCGGGGCGGGCACCGCGGCGGCGGTCGGAGTGCTCCCGGGCCAGGCGAGGAAGAACGAGGACAAGCCCGCCGAGTTCACCGGCACCACCGAGGAGATCACCCGCGGGACCCTGCAGGGCGAGACGAGCGCCGCCGGCACCCTGCGCTTCTCCGACTCCCACGTGCTGCGCTCCGGATTCGAGGGCGTGGTCACCTGGCTGCCGGCGGCCGGCACAGTGCTCCACGCCGGCGACCAGCTCTACGACGTCGGCGGCGAGCCCGCCTACCTCATGCACGGCTCCATCCCCGCCTGGCGCGCCTTCGAGGACGGCATGAGCAAGGGCAGCGACGTCCAGCAGCTCCAGGCCGCCCTGCAGTCTCTGGGCTACTTCACCCGCGAGCCGGACGGCACCTTCGGGTGGTGGACCATGCGGGCGATCAGGGCCTGGCAGAAGGACAAGGACCTGGAGCAGACCGGCGCCATCCCGCTGGGGCGCGTCGTCTTCGCCCCGGACGACCTGCGCGTGGGCTCCATCAAGTCCCGCGTGGGGGACAAGGCGGCGGTCGAGGGCGACCTGTACGACGTCACCTCCACCGCCCAGGTGGTGGACGTCAACATCAAGCTCGCCGACCAGCAGCTCGGCGTCGTCGGCAACAAGGTCACCCTGCACCTGCCGGGGGCCGTCGACACCACCGGCACCATCTCCTCGGTGGGCACCCCCACGGAGAAGAGCGGGTCGGGCGACTCCAAGGAGAAGGAGCGCGTCATCCCGGTGACCATCACGCCCGACGACGCCTCGGTCACCGCGAGCTTCCAGGAGGTCTCGGTCACCGTGGGCCTGCCCAGCGACAAGCGCGAGAACGTCCTGTCCGTGCCCGTGGGTGCGCTGGTCGCCCTGAGCCCGGAGCAGTTCGGCGTCGAGGTGGTCCAGGCCGACAACACGACCCAGCGGGTCCCGGTGACCACCGGGCTGTTCGCCGCCGGCCGTGTCGAGATCTCGGGCGAGGGCCTGGCCGAGGGGCAGCGCGTGGTGGTGCCGCAGCGATGAGCCGCATCCTGTCCCTTCGCGATGTGCGCCGCACCTACGGGGAGCCGCCCGTGGCCGCCTGCGCCGGCATCAGCCTGGATGTAGACCGCGGCGAGTTCATCGCCGTTGTCGGCCCCTCCGGCTCGGGCAAGTCGACTCTGCTCAACCTCATCGGCACCCTCGACCGGCCCAGCTCGGGAACCGTCGAGATCGACGGCCTCGACGTCGCCGGGCTGTCGGACCAGGACCTGTCGGCGGTGCGCGCGCGGCGCATCGGCTTCGTCTTCCAGCAGTTCCACCTGGCCGACGGCGTGACGGCGATCGACAACGTCGCCGACGGCCTGCTCTACCTGGGGGTGCCGCGAGGCGAGCGCCGCAGGCGCGCCGAGACCGCCCTGCGGCGCGTGGGGCTCGGGCACCGCCTGCGCCACCGCCCCCACCAGCTCTCCGGCGGTGAGCGGCAGCGCGTGGCCATCGCCCGCGCCGTCGTCGGGGACCCGCCCCTGCTCCTGGCAGACGAGCCGACCGGCAACCTCGACTCGGTCTCGGGGGCCTCGATCGTCGAGCTCCTCCACGAGCTGCACGAGCAGGGCACGACGGTGGTCGTCATCACCCACGACAACGAGCTGGCGGCCAAGCTGCCGCGGCGGGTCGCCATCCGGGACGGGAGGATCGTCTCAGACTCCGCCCACCCGGAGGCGGGTGAGGCCCGCCCGCGGGCGGGCGAGGCGACAATGGCGAAGGAGGCACAATGAGCTCGACGACGACGCGCCCGAAGCGCTCGCACCTGCGTCCGGCCGACATCCTGCGCCTGGCCGGAACGGGCCTGCGAGCCCGACCCATGCGCGCCTTCCTGTCCGCCCTGGGCATCGCCATCGGCATCGCGGCCATGATCGCGGTGGTCGGCGTGTCCACCTCCAGCCGGGCCCAGCTCACCGCCCAGCTCGAGTCCCTGGGCACCAATATGCTCACCCTCACGCCGGGCTCCGATCTGACCGGCACCGAGGTCAAGTTCCCCACCGACGCCGTCGGGCGCGTGAACAAGATCGACGGCGTCCAGCAGTCGAGCTCGACCTCGCTGGTCAAAGCCTCCGTCTACCGCAACTCCCTGAGCGACAAGGCGGCGACCGGCGGCATCTCGGCCCTGGTGGCCGAGCCGGGGCTGCTCGACGTCGTCGCCGGCGAGGTGGACAAGGGGGCCTGGCTCAACCCGGCCACGTCCTCCTACCCGTCCACCGTGCTCGGGGCCTCCGCCGCCCGGCGACTGGGCGTGGTGGAGCCCGGCACCCAGGTGTGGCTCGGCGGGACGTCCTTCACCGTGGTGGGGATCCTCAAGCCGTCGGTGCTGGCGCCCGAGCTCGACAATGCGGCGCTCATCGGGGCGCCCGTGGCCGAGAGGCTGTTCGGCTACGCGGGCAATCCGACGACCATCTACGAGCGCAGCGCGGACAAGGCCGTCGAGCGGGTCAGAGAGCTGCTCGGCCCCACGATCTCGCCCCAGGCGCCCGGGGCCGTCAAGATCTCGCGGCCCTCGGACGCGCTGGCGGCCAAGAACGCCGCCGACCAGGCCTTCACCAGCCTGCTGACCGGGGTCGGCTCGATCGCCCTGATCGTGGGCGGGATCGGGGTGGCCAACACCATGATCATCTCGGTGCTGGAACGGCGCCGCGAGATCGGCCTGAGACGGGCCCTGGGGGCGATGCGCAGCCATATCCTCATCCAGTTCCTCGCCGAGGCCCTGCTTCTGGCGGGGCTGGGAGGAGCGCTGGGCTGCGTCATCGGGGTCGGGGTGACGGCCGGGGTGGCGGCCGCCAACGGCTGGCCCTTCTCCCTGCCAGCGCTCATCATCCTGGCGGGCCTGGGGGTCACGGTCATTATCGGCGCGGTGGCGGGGCTGTACCCGGCGGTGCGGGCGGCGCGCACGCCCCCGACGGCGGCCCTCAACGCCCAGTAGACCTGCACGCAGCTCGCACGGAAGGAGGAATACAAGGAACGACAGGGGAAGATGTCCAGACTCCGCGGCCTATTCCAGGTACGACGGCCGCGGGGATCCACCGAGTGAGAGGAGGTTCATAGCACGACGAGCCGCCGAGCGCGTGTTTCAGGGGTACGCGCCGGCGGCTCTCGTGTGCCCGCGCGCCCGTCCAGCACGCAGCCCCGCCGGCACCCTCGCCCCTCTTCGCCGAGATCGGTCCAGTTCCGCGTCGAGATCGGTTCACCGGCCTCGGTGGCGCGCTCGGGCGCGTGCGCGTCGCCTCGCCCTGGCCTCCTCGCGTTCCCGACGGCGTCGGGCGGCCTCACCCTGTGCGCGGGCTGCGACTCGTGCCTCCCGGTCTGCGGCGAGGGCCTGCTGGGAGGCGGTGGCGCCGTGCGGCTGGCGCGCCTGCCGGGCGGCCTCGCGCTGGGCGCGCTTCGGATTGCGCGCCCGCATTGCCGGGCGGCCGCCGTCGATGGGCTGCGCAGCGGCCGCGCGGCCAATGAGGTCGTTGCCGTGGCGGCGGAGCCAGTCCTCGATCTCCGCGCCGCTCGGTTCTCGGCCGAAGACGACTCGGACGGCCCGGATCCGGCCGCCGTCGTGCTGCTCGAGCACGCCCACCCACCGGTGGCCGTCGAAGAAGATGGTGAAAGTCGTCGCCATTGTGCCTCCAGGTACGCCGAAGCGGACCTGGTGACGCCGGATTCCTCGACGGAGCGAGGCGACGGGCACGGGCGGGGTGCCGCCCGGACTTCCTACCGGGCAGTGCGATTCGCGCACCAGGAGCTGATGGGGCGATTCTACCGCCGCCGACGGAGCGCCGTGGCGCACGCCTCGACTCGGCCCGGGTGAGGGCCTTTGCTCATGCTTGGGCCCGCGGTAGTTTCGTGACCGTGGATGATGCCATTGTCGTGAGACGGGCGACCGTTCCCGACGTCGGTGCTCTGGTGGCGCTGCGCGAGGAGATGTTCCGCGTGACGGGGACGGCGATGACGGATGGCCGGTGGCGGAGCAATGCGCGCCGCTGGTTTCTTGAGAGGATCAGGGACCCGATATACGGGATCTTCGTCGTGCAGGCGGACCGGGAGGTCGTTGCCTGCGCGATGGGGGCGGTCCGGGACGCCGCGCCCTCGCCGGAGGTTCCCGACGGCCGTGACGTGCTGGTCAGCAACGTGTGCACTCTTCCGGCTCATCGCGGCCGCGGACACGGCCGGAGGGCCTTCGAGGCGGTGATGCGGTGGGCCGCATCGACCGGCATCGGCCGGGCCGAGCTCATGGCCACCGAGGCGGGACAGGGCATGTACGAGCAGACCGGCTTCACGCTCAACAAGTTCCCCGCCATGCGTGCTGACCTTTGAGCGTGCTGAGGCGACGGCGTCTCGATGTGGAAGTTGTGGAAGTGAACCGATCTCGAGCCGGAAGTGAACCGATCTCGGTGCGGGTGACTCGTAGCATGGAAGCCCTGCGGATCGGGGAGGGGGTGCGGCATGCCCGAGCGGGGCGAGTACGCCATTGACCCCACGGGGTTCGCGCGCACCCTGCGCGAGCAGCGCCGCACCCGGATGAAGGGCGGCCTCTACCACCTCAACCAGGTGCTCATGGCCTACAACTCCAACCGGATCGAGGGCAGCCGCCTCGATGAGGAGCAGACCCGCTACATCTACGAGACCCGCACCATTGCCGGCGATGCCCTCCCCGTTGACGACATTGTGGAGACCGTCAACAGCTTTGAGCTGTTCGACGCCGTGCTCGACCGGTTCGACGAGCCGATCACGGCAGCGGTGATGAAGGACTACCACCGGATCCTCAAGCGCGGGACGGCCGACGCCCGCAGGCCGTCCTTCGCCGTCGGCGGCTGGAGGCGCGTGCCCAACGTCGTCGGCGGGCGGGAGACGGTCGCCCCTGGGCGCGTCGGGCCGGCGATCGAGGATCTTCTGGCGCGCACGCCGGGGTCCATGACGCTCGACGACGTCGCGGACTTCCACCACCGCTTCGAGAGCATCCACCCTTTTCAGGACGGTAACGGCCGGGTCGGCCGGATGCTGATGTTCCAGCAGTGCCTGCGCAATGGCCTCATGCCCTTCATCGTCCTCGACGCCACGAAGCTCTTCTACTACCGGGGTCTCAACGAGTACGAGCACCAGCCCGGGTTCCTGCGCGAGACGCTCCGCTCGCTGCAGGACGACTACTACGCCCGCTTCGCTCCGTTCGTCGAGGTGCTTGACGAGTAGCTCGCTGTGGCTCGGTGCAGCGGACCGATCTCGGCGGGCTAGCGCAGGGTCCGCCAGGCGAAGTCGTAGGTCAGGGCGCTCATGAAGGCCCGCTGCGCATTGGTCGAGGCCCGGCCGTGCCCGCCCTCGGAGTTCTCGAAGTACGTCACCATCTGCCCCAGGCTCTCCAGCCGGTGGGCCATGGTGCGCGCGTGCGCCGGGTGGACCCGGTCGTCCCGGGTCGAGGTCACCAGCAGCACCGGCGGGTAGTCGTGCCCGGCCTCCAGCAGGTGGAAGGGGGAGAAGGTCCGGATGAACTCCCACTGGGCCGGGTCGTCCGGGTCCCCGTACTCGGCCCGCCAGGAGGCGCCGGCCAGCAGGTGGGTATAGCGGCGCATGTCCAGCAGCGGCACCTCGCACAGCACCGCCCCGACCAGGTCGGGGTACTGAGTGAGCATATTGCCCACGAGCAGGCCGCCGTTGGAGCCCCCGTGCACGGCCAGCTGCCCCGGCGCGGCGACGCCCCGCTCGCTCAGCGCCCGGGCGACCGCCGCGAAGTCCTCGTAGACGCGGTGCCGGTGCTCCTTGAGCCCGGCGCGGTGCCAGGCCGGCCCGTACTCCCCGCCCCCGCGGATGTTGGCAATGACATAGGTGCCGCCCCGCTCCAGCCACGCCTTGCCGGTCACCGGAAGGTACCCGATCCCCAGTGGCACCTCGAAGCCGCCGTAGCCGTACAGGATCGTCGGCCCGCCCGCGGCGCGCCCCTCGGCGTCGGCGACCGGCCGCCCGATCTGGAAGTAGGGTACGCGCGTGCCGTCCGCACTGACCGCCACGTGCTGGCTCACCTCGACGCCGGTCGCATCGAAGCGCTCCGGCGCGGCGCGCAGCACCTCGACGCCGGTCAGGGCGCCGTCGTCGTCGAGCTCGCCCGCCATGAGGGTGGTCGGCCGGGTGAAGGACGACGTCGTCAGCCACAGCCGGTCGCCCTCCCGCCCGTCGACGGCGGTGGCGCTGACCTCGATCAGGGGCCGGCCCGGGCGCAGCGCAGTGGGGTCGGGCTGCGCGTCGGGCCGCGCAGGAGCGTCGGCTTCGGCATCGGCGCGGGCGCTGGCATCGGGCCTCCCGGCCAGCGCGCCCAGGTCCAGGGGGCGGCGCGCCCACCCGCCGGTGGTGGCGCGCGGGGGCGTGAGCACCTCCAGGGCGGCCGCACAGTCGTCGAGCAGGGTGAGGGCCAGGTGGCGGGCGGTTGCGGTGAAGCCGATCAGACAGGCCGACGGCGTCGGGGCGAACAGGGTCTCGAAGTCGCGCCCGCCGGCCAGGAAGTCCTCCAGGGGCGCGGCCAGCAGCGAGCCCGCCCGGTGGACGGCGCCGCCGGTCTCCCAGTCCTCGCGCAGGCTGACCAGGAGCCAGTCCCACACGGCGGAGGCCTCCGCGGAGGCGGGCACGTCGATGTGCACGGCTCCCGGGGCCACGGTCGCGGAGGCCTCCGCCAGGGCGCCCGGTCCCGACGACGCCGGGAGGGCGGGGGCGCCGTCGGGAAGCAGCCACAGCTCCTCGGTGTAGAAGTCGGGGCGTGTGAGCAGCCAGGTGCGGCCCCAGCGGTCGCGGTGGGCCCAGGCGCCGTCGTCGTCGGCTGCGGCGGTCAGCAGGACCTCGCCCTCGGCCGGCTGCTGGCCGCGCAGCAGCCGCCTGACCTGGCGCGGGTACCCGGAGGGGGACAAGGAGCCCTCGCCGAGGTCGGTCAGGGCCAGCACCGAGCCGCCCTCGTCGTCGGCCCACGACAGCGACCCCTTGGAGGCCCCGCGGTGAAAGCCGCCCTCGGCGGGCGGGACGAAGCGCCCGGTGTCGAGGTCCAGCTCGCGGGTGACATCGGCGTCCGCACCGCCGTCAGACAGGGCCACGAGGGCCCGCCGACCGGCCAGGGGCCCGGTGCGCAGGACCTGGGCGCCGTGCCACACCCAGGCGACGCCCTCCGCCTCGCCGAGCGCGTCGAGATCGAGCAGCACCTCCCACCGGGTGCCGGTCTCGGCGGAGGCCGCGCCTGACGCAGCGGTGCCGTTGTCGGCCCGACCGGGGGCGCCCGCGCGGTAGGACTCCCAGGTGGTGCGGCGCCACAGGCCGCGCGGGTGGTCGGCGTCGGTCCAGAAGTTGTAGAGCAGGCCGTTCGCCTGGCCGACGGCGGGGATGCGGTCGGGCGAGTCGAGGATCGCCTCGGTCTCGGCCCGGATGGCCTCGAAGCGCTCGGCTCCCTCGACGACGGCGCGGGTCGCGGCGTTGTGCTCGGCGACCCAGGCGAGGGCCCGGTCGCCCTCGATGTCGTCGAGCCAGGCGGGCACGGGCGGCAGGCCGGGCTGGGCGGAGGCTGCGTCGGTCGGGTCGGTCGGGTCGGTCGGGTCGGTCATGGGGGCATTGTGCAGGAGGTTCCCGGGCGGGGGCCCGCCGGGCCCCCGCCCAGCCCAGGGGCCCACTGGGCGGGGCCTCGTCGTCGGGCGGGCCGGCCGGAGCGCAGGAGCCCCGGCACCCCGCGGGGCGCCGGGGCTCACCTGCGATCACAGGGCCGCTTCAATGCTCCTGGGCTCAGGCGCTGCCGATCTTGGAGTCGACAGCGTCGCGCACGGCCTCGACCTGGGAGTCGAACTTGCCGCCGGTCGCCTTCTTGGCGGCATCGGCGGCCTTGTCGAGAGCCTGATCGGTCACGGCCTCGCTCTTGTCGGAGCCGAGGAGCTCACCAGCCTTGCTCGTCAGGTCACCAAGTCCCATAGCGACCTCCTTTCGTCGGGGTGCGCGGTGCCGGGCGGCACCGGCCTGGCTACAGCATGGCACGCCGGCGCGGGCGCCGCGAGTCACAAAATGATGTGGGCGGCGGGCGGCTCGTGGGCGTCAGGACAGGGTGGAGATGATGGTGTCGGTCAGCTCCTTGGTGCGGGAGGCGTCTGATGTCAGCACCGTAATGGTCGTCCAGTCGCCGTCTTTGCTCGAGACAATGATTGAGGCGCCCTGCACCGCGGTGGCGTACTCGGTGATGGAGGAGGTCATGACAGCGGCGTCTCCAAGGGCCGTCTCGGAAACGGAGTACTCGCCCGGGGTGGCCCCCCATGTCCGGATCAGCTCGGACAGAGTCTCCTCGCTCGGCAGGGAGGAGAACTCCGCCGCCGGTGCGACGCTCACGTTCTCCGCGTAGCTCTTCTTCCTGCGCTTCGGAGCGATGGCCTCCAGGTCGACGGCCGTGAGCGCATGGGCCTCCCCGTCGGTGCCGACGCCGAGCGTCTCGGCGATAATCGCGGTCCCCTGGCCGTCGTTGCTGATCACCTTCCATTTTGCAGGGACGTCGAAGGAGATCTGCGTTGAGGGCGCCGTGACCGTCTGGTAGCCGTCGTCGGCCCCGTCGGTGGAGGCATCCGTCGGCTCGGCGCTCTGCGAGGCCGTGCCCGTTGGCGCCGTGACGCCCCGGTCATCCTCGGAGCCGATCAATGAGCAGGACGCCAGGGAGGCGGACAGCAATGCTGCTGCTGCGGCGGTTGCGCAGGAAAAGGCCTTCATGATCGTCTCCCGATATTGCAGAGGAACCGTCTATACAGTATGTGACGATCACGATCGGAGCAGACGGGGAGAAGGCCCCCGCCGGGCTGGTGCGAGTGCACCTTGCCCGGCGGCGAGGTGGCCGCCCCGGCGGGGTTCCCGTGATGGCGGTGCCCGTCTGCTCGTTCCCGCGTGTTTGCGATGAGCGTAGTCGGGACGCGGACGCGAACAGGCGTGTTGAGGAGGCGGAGGCGTCAGGGTGGGGGCGTCAGGACAGCGTGGACGTGATGATGCCGGCCAGCTCCTTGGCGCGGGAGGTCTCTGAGGTTGACACCCAGATGAGAGTCCAGGTGCCGTCCTTGGTCCGGACGGCGATTACGGCGCCCTGCACCGTGGTGGTCTGGACGGTCATGGTGTAGGTCATGACGGCGACCTCCCCGAGCGCGGTCTGCGTGGTGGAGTACTCGCCCGGTGTGCCGTTCTGCCCCTGGATCATCTGGGACATGTCGTTCTCGGTCGGCAGGGAGGTGGGCCCTGTCACCGGCTCGACGTTCACGTTCTCGGTGAATCCCTTGTCGTCGGGAGCCGTGGACATGGCCTGCATGTCGAGGGACGAGAGCATCGTGCGGACCTCGTCGGGGCTCTTGCCGAGCGCGTCCGCGATAGCCTGAACCCGCTGGTCGTCCTGGGCGGCGTCCTTGCTCAGGATCTGCCAGTTATCGGGAATGGCGAAGGAGATCTTCGACGTGGACGTGGTGACCATCTGGTATCCGGCGGGCGCCGGCTGAGCGGATACGGCTGTCGGCTGGGCCGAGCTCTCCTGATCCTTGGAGTCGCCGCTGGAATCGTTCCTGGGGCTGGTCGAGGAGCATGCCGCCAGGGATGCGGACAGGAGCGCTGCGGCAGTGACGGCGGTTGCACGGTGGAAGGTCTTCATGAGTGTCTCCCGGTGCTTGGGGTCGTTGCTGAAGAACACTTCTCACTGTATGCGATGGTCCTGGCGCGGCGGTGGGCAGAAGTACCCACTGCCGGAGTCCGTCCGCTTCCCGCTCAGCCCTCCCCGGGCGCCCCCCCCCGCGGGGCAGATCGATGCCGGGGGCGATCGCGCCGGTCGCGACCCCCGGGGCCGCCACTCGCCAGCGAGAGCCTGCACGGCCTCCGCGCAGCGCCGGTTGCGACCCCCGGGGCCGCCGACAGCCGCCGCCACCGGTGCCGTGCCGGTCGCCGTCCGGCGGAGGTCTCGGTGTCGGCGACGGTCGTGGTTCTGGCGGCGATCATGCCGCGTGCCCGACGGCTCCGTGTCAAGGGCGCCGCGTGCGCCGGTCCTCCGTGGGCGGCGCGTGCAAGGGTCCGGCGTCTTTGCGGGGCGCGCCAAGGGGCCCGTGTGGCGCTCATCGCAGAAAGCGCCCGGCTTGCCAGTAAGCTGAGCGGAATAGACTCAGCTCTGGCGAGGTTGCACTGGCCGGAGACGCCAGGATCCCCGCGGGCCCGCGGACCGGGACCTCACCGCCACCGGCACCACCGGAGGAGCGGGCCCTCGACCGCCCCGCCCGCCAGGACCTGCGCCGTCTGAACGACTTCAAGGAGGTCCACATGGACACGAACTACACCACCCGCTCCCAGGAGGCCATCTCCGGAGCCATGCAGGCCGCCGCCGCGGCCGGCAACCCCCAGATCGACACTCTCCACCTGCTCGCCGAGCTCCTCGGCCAGGAGGACGGCGTCGCCGTCGGCCTGCTCGCCGCCGTCAACCCCGACGCCGGCGCCCGCCAGGCCATCGGCGCCGCCACCCGTCGCGCCCTCACCCAGCTTCCGACGTCGTCCGGCAGCTCGGTGAGCCAGCCCCAGCCCTCCCGCGGCCTGCTTGCCGCCCTCGAGGCCGCCTCCGCCGAGGCCAAGAGCCTCGGCGACGAGTACATCTCCACCGAGCACCTGCTCATCGGCATTGCCGCGGGCAAGCCGTCCTCCGACGCCGCCGCGCGCATCCTCGCCGAGGCCGGCGCCACCGCCGCCGCGCTGCGCGAGGCCCTGCCCAAGGTCCGCGGCAGCGCCCGCGTCACCTCGCCCAACCCCGAGGGCACCTACAAGTCCCTGGAGAAGTACGGCACCGACCTGACCGAGGCCGCCCGGGAGGGCAAGCTCGACCCGGTCATCGGCCGCGACGCCGAGATCCGCCGCGTCGTCCAGGTCCTGTCCCGCCGCACCAAGAACAACCCCGTCCTCATCGGCGAGCCCGGCGTCGGCAAGACCGCCGTCGTCGAGGGGCTGGCCCAGCGCATTGTGGCGGGCGACGTGCCCGAGTCGCTGCGCGGCAAGCGCCTGATCGCCCTGGACCTGGCGGGCATGGTCGCGGGCGCCAAGTACCGCGGCGAGTTCGAGGAGCGCCTCAAGGCCGTCCTGAAGGAGATCAAGGACTCCGACGGCGAGGTCATCACCTTCATCGACGAGCTGCACACCGTCGTGGGAGCGGGAGGCGGGTCTGAGGGCGCCATGGACGCCGGCAACATGCTCAAGCCCATGCTCGCCCGCGGCGAGCTGCGGCTGGTCGGCGCCACCACGCTGGACGAGTACCGCGAGAACGTCGAGAAGGACCCCGCCCTGGAGCGCCGCTTCCAGCAGGTCTTCGTCGGTGAGCCCTCCGTGGCCGACACCGTCGCCATCCTGCGCGGCATCGCCCCCAAGTACGAGGCCCACCACCAGGTCACCATCTCCGACGGCGCCCTCGTGGCCGCGGCCTCCCTGTCCGACCGCTACATCACCGGCCGCCAGCTGCCCGACAAGGCCATCGACCTCATTGACGAGGCGGCCTCACGTCTGCGCATGGAGCTGGACTCCAGCCCCGTTGAGATCGACGAGCTCCAGCGGCGGGTGGACCGCATGCGCATGGAGGAGTCCTACCTGGCCGACTCCATCGAGGAGGAGGGCTCCTCCGCCGACCCGGACGCCGCGGACCGCCTGGAGCGCCTGCGCGCCGAGCTGGCCGACGCCTCCGAGCGCCTGACCGCGCTCAACGCCCGGTGGGAGGCTGAGAAGGCCGGCCACAACAGGGTCGGCGAGCTGCGCGCCGCCCTCGACGACCTGCGCACCAGGGCCGACCTGGCCGAGCGCGAGGGCCGCTTCGAGGAGGCCGGGCGCCTGCGCTACGGCGAGATGCCCTCCCTGGAGGCGCAGATCCGCGACATGGAGGCCGCTCAGGCGGCGGCCGATGCTGCCGTCGTCGGGCCCGACGGCGTCGAGCGCGAGCCCGGCACCGCGCCCGAGCCCATGATCGCCGAGAAGGTCGGCCCGACCGAGATCGCCGAGGTCATCTCCTCCTGGACCGGGATCCCCGTGGGCAAGCTCATGGCCGGCGAGCAGAGGAAGCTCCTGGAGATGGAGTCCGTCATCGGCGAGCGTCTCATCGGGCAGAAGGCGGCCGTGACCGCCGTCGCCGACGCCGTGCGCCGCTCGCGCGCCGGGGTGTCCGACCCCGACCGCCCCACCGGCTCCTTCCTCTTCCTCGGCCCCACCGGCGTCGGCAAGACCGAGCTGGCCAAGGCGCTGGCCGACTTCCTGTTCGACGACGAGCGCGCCATGGTGCGCATCGACATGTCCGAGTACTCCGAGAAGCACTCGGTGGCCCGGCTCGTGGGCGCGCCCCCCGGGTACGTCGGCTACGAGGAGGGCGGCCAGCTCACCGAGGCCGTGCGGCGCCGCCCCTACTCGGTGGTGCTGCTCGACGAGATCGAGAAGGCCCACCCGGAGGTCTTCGACATCCTGCTGCAGGTGCTCGACGACGGCCGCCTGACCGACGGCCAGGGGCGCACGGTGGACTTCCGCAACGTCATCCTCGTGCTCACCTCCAACCTCGGCAGCCAGTTCCTCATCGACCCGCTGCTGAGCCCCGAGGAGAAGCGCAAGGAGGTCATGGCGCAGGTGCGCGCCTCCTTCAAGCCCGAGTTCCTCAACCGGCTCGACGACACCCTCGTCTTCGACCCGCTGAGCAAGGAGGAGCTGGGCCGGATCGTCGAGATCCAGCTGGCCAAGATGCAGGAGCGCCTGGCGGGCCACCGGCTCACCCTGTCGGTCACCGACGCCGCCCGCGCCTGGCTCGCCGACGAGGGCTACGACCCCGCCTACGGGGCGCGGCCGCTGCGCCGCCTGGTCCAGCGCGAGATCGGCGACGAGCTGGCCCGCATGATCCTGGCCGGGGAGGTCCTGGACGGCCAGGAGGTCGTGGTGGACGTCAGCCCCGACGGCGTGCTCGCCGGGCTCGCCCTGACCGCCCGCGGCGAGGCCTGGGCGCCGTCCGCAACCAGCGCCGTGTGAGCCGGGCGGGGCGGCGGGCTCTGAGGCCGGCCTGAGCCGGGACGGCGTGCACCGACGGCTGGCGGGCCGGGGGCGGCAGGCGCGTTCACCTGCCGCCCCCGGCCGGGCTTCTGCGTGGGGAAGTGGGGCAGGCGGGCCGGGCCCGCGTCGAGGCCAGGCGCTCCGCAGGGTGGGTGGACGTGCGACTCGTGCGACTCGGTCCCGGATATTATGCAGAACACATAAATGGCGGCATCGGTCTCTTTCGCCCCAGTCCGATGCTGCAAACCCAATCAATCGGCCCTCGGCCAGGCCTCTCATTATGGTGCGCGCTGGGCCGGGGCCTTTTCTGCGCTCTTTGGGGTACGTGGTGAGACCCAGTGATATCCAGGTTGAGTAGTGAGCGGCATGTAGCCGCTTCGCTCATGCTTACGCTGGGTGCGTTGCTGCTTGTGGCGGGTTGAGCGTCGGCAAAGGAATGATGCCCTCCTCCGCCTCAGGGTCAGCAGCCGGCTGACTTCTGCGTGTGGGTGGCCGTGGAGGTGCTCTCGTTCGGGACGCTGTAGGTGCCCGCGCCGGCACCCTCCCCGTCCACCGGCGGCGGCCGCCGCCCGTTCGCCGAGATCGGTCGTACTCCGCGTCGAGATCG
Organism: Actinomyces israelii; assembly: GCF_030253495.1. Classification (NCBI taxonomy): domain Bacteria; kingdom Bacillati; phylum Actinomycetota; class Actinomycetes; order Actinomycetales; family Actinomycetaceae; genus Actinomyces; species Actinomyces israelii. Next base: position 3,608,901 of record NZ_CP124548.1, on the reverse strand, counting down.
GTCCGCTTCCGGCTCGAGATCGGTTCAAGGGGACTCGGGGCGCCCGCCGCCGGGCCTCCATCGGCTCTCCGGGACCCCCGGGAGGCCGACCTGGACTGGCGACAACCCGAAGCTCTCGCGGTCATCCTCGAAATCATATTCGCATAAGTCCCATGGATAATCCTCATAGACTGCTGCTGCACCGGGAGGGGGCGCGGTGTTATGCGATGGGCGAATGCGTGCCGGCCTGCCGCGGCCGCCCCGCGTACCGGCGCGCAAGGAGCGCGTGCGCACCAGTTGCGGGCCGTCCCCGGGGCGGCGCCCGAACTGCGGACAAGCCGAGCCTCGCCGTCGAAGAATGGTCGCGCGGCCGCCGGGCCCGCGCGCATCAGTTCCGCGCTGAGATCAGTTCGAGATATTGGGACGCGCCTGCCGGGCGCGGGCGGGACCCGGTGCCACAATGCTGGTATGAACAGTATTGACAGTGCCTCCCCCGGTGACTATCCCTCCGAGATCGAGGAGGCCGATCGGCGCAAGCCGGGCCGCCCCAGGGCCGGCGGCGAGGACAAGCGCGAGCGGATCCTCAACGAGGCCATCGCGCTGTTCGGGGCGCACGGATACGCCGGCACGTCCCTGGCCGATATCGCGACGGCGTCGGACATCTCGAAGGCGGGGCTGCTGCACCACTTCTCCTCCAAGGAGGCGCTCTTCGCCCGGGTGCTGGCGCGGCGGGACCAGGACGACTTCGTCGGCGTGATGGGTGGTGGCGCGATCGAGGACCCGTGGGAGCTGCTCGACGCCTTCGTGACGCTGGTCGCGCACAACTCGGCTCACCGGGACCTCGTGGCGATCTACGCGGCGACGGCGGTGTCCGTGCTCGACGCCGAGCATCCGGCTCACCGGTGGTTCGCCAGTCATCTGGCGGGCTCGGTGAGGATGATCGAGGAGGCGCTGGAGCGGGGGAAGGAGACGGGCACCGTGCGTCCGGAGGCTCCGTCGCGGATGATCGCCCGGTCGGTCGTGGCCCTCAGCGACGGGCTCCAGATCCAGTGGCTGTGCTCGACGACGCCGGACAGCGCCGCGGATCAGTGCCTGGCCACCTCGATGGAGCCGGAGGTCCGCATGTTCGTGGACGGGCTGCGGGAGCGGTGGCGGATCGACGCCGATGCCCGCGGGTGAACCGGTCTCGGCGCGGAAGCGAAGCGATCCCGAGCCGGGGCTCGACTGATCGCGACGTCCCCCGGCGGTTCTCCGGCAGGTGTTGCGATCATGACCTGCCGGAGAACAGAGGGAGGCCCCGACACCTTGCGGTGCGGGGCCTCGTGTCGGGCTCGGGGGCGCGGTCCCTGAATCGCGACATCCCCGAACGCGACGACAGTCAACAGGGTCCCTGATCCCCTCGTGTCGTCCGCGTTCCGACGAGGAAAACTATAGGGGGTCCCGGCTCGAAAATCCAATCCCGCCCCACGGGGATTCCGCGAGATTCCGCGGGCCCATGATAACGAAATGATCTCGATTCCTCTCCGAAGGTAACGAATCGGTAACGTCGGGGGTTCTGAGGGCCCCTCCGGGGCCCCGGAGCCGCCCCGGGGGGCCCTCCGGCTGCCCGCAGCCCGCCCCGCGCCCCGCCCCGACGTCCGTGGGAGGATCGTCACATGCACCAGGACGCACCCACGCCGCCCCCCGCCACCGGCCGGCCGGCCATCGAGTTCCGCTCCGCCTACGACCAGGGCTTCGCGCGCGTGGCCGCCGTCACCCTGCCCGTCGCGCTGGCGAACCCCGCCGCCAACGCGACGGCGATCATTGAGCAGGCCCGCACCCTGTCCGACGACGGCGTGTGCCTGGCCGCCTTCCCCGAGCTCAGCCTGACCGGCTACTCCATCGACGACCTGCTGCTCGGCGACGTGCTGCTCGACGAGGTCCTCGCCGCCATCGAGACCATCCGCGCGGCCTCCGCCGGGCTCCTGCCGGCGATCGTCGTCGGCGCGCCCCTGCGGGAGGGCAACCGCCTGTACAACTGTGCTGTCGTCATCCAGGGCGGGGCCGTGCGCGGCGTCGTCCCGAAGTCCTACCTGCCCACCTACCGCGAGTTCTACGAGAAGCGGCACTTCGCCGACGGCGCCGACGGGCGCAGCGCGGCGGCCCGGCGGATCTCCCTGCCGGGGGTCCGCGACGGCGCAGGGGAGGGCGGCGCCGTCGGGCACCGCGACGGCGCAGGGGCGACCCCCGCCGTCGGGAACCGGGAGGGCGGCGCCGTCGTGCCCTTCGGCCCGAACCTGCTCTTCGAGGTCGCCGACGTGCCGGGCCTGACCTTCCACGTGGAGGTCTGCGAGGACATGTGGGTGCCCGTGCCGCCGTCGTCGCTGGCGGCCCTGGCTGGGGCGACCGTGCTGGTCAACCTCTCCGGCTCGCCCATCACCGTGGGCCGGGCCGAGGACCGCAAGCTCCTGGCGCGCGCCTCCAGCTCGCGGGGCCTGGCCGCCTACGTGTTCGCGGCCGCCGGGCAGGGCGAGTCGTCCACGGACCTGGCCTGGGACGGTCAGACCTTCATCTATGAGAACGGCGACCTCCTGGGGGAGACCGAGCGCTTCCCCGACGGGCCGCGCGCCACGGTCATCGACGTCGATATCGAGGGGCTGCGCGCCGAGCGGCTGCGCCAGGGCTCCTTCGACGACAACCGTGCGGCGCTCGCCCTCGGCGGGCCAGGGCGCCCCGGGCGGGGGCACCCCGGGCCCGACGGCGCCCCCGCGCCCGGCGCTGCGGACGCCGTCGGGCCCGGTCGCTTCCGCACCGTGCGCATCGGGCGGCGGACGCTGCGGGCGCCGCGCACCGACATCGGCCTACGCCGCGCCGTGGACCGCTTCCCCTTCGTCCCCGACGACCCTGCCCGCCTCGCCCAGGACTGCTACGAGGCCTACAGCATCCAGGTCGCCGCCCTGGTCCAGCGGCTGCGCGCGATCGGGCTGCCCAGGATCGTTATCGGCGTCAGCGGCGGGCTGGACTCCACCCACGCGCTCATTGTGGCCGCCCGCGCCGTGGACCGCCTCGGCCTTGGCCGCGAGCACGTCCACGCCATCACCATGCCCGGCTTCGCCACGAGCGCCGAGACCAGGCGGAACGCGCTCGCCCTGGCCCGCTCGCTCGGCTGCCACGTCGAGGAGCTCGACATCCGTCCCGCCGCCGAGCAGATGCTCGCCGCCATGGACCACCCCTACGGGCGCGGCGAGCGCGGGCGCGAGGTCTACGACGTCACCTTCGAGAACGTCCAGGCCGGGCTGCGTACCGACTTCCTGTTCCGCATCGCGGGCCGGCGCGGCGGCATCGTGCTGGGCACCGGCGACCTGTCCGAGCTGGCCCTGGGCTGGTGCACCTTCGGGGTGGGCGACCAGATGGCCCACTACGGGGTCAATGCCGGCATCCCCAAGACCCTCATCCAGCACCTCATCCGCTGGGTGGTGTCCGAGCGGATCTTCTCCGACGACGTCGGGCGGGTGCTGCTGGCCGTCCTCGGCACCGAGATCAGCCCCGAGCTGGTGCCCGCCGACGACGGCGAGCCCATCCAGTCCACCCAGGCCAGGATCGGCCCCTACGCCCTGCAGGACTTCACCCTGTGGCACGTGCTGCGCCGCGGGTCCCGGCCGAGCCGCATCGCCTTCCTGGCGGAGAAGGCCTGGGCGGACGCGGGTGAGGGCCGGTGGCCGGTCGGGCTGCCGGAGGAGGAGCGGGTCGCCTACGACCTGGCGGCCATCAGGAGGTGGGAGCTGCTGTTCCTCCGCCGGTTCTTCTCCAACCAGTTCAAGCGCTCCACGCTGCCCAACGGGCCGAAGGTGGTCGCGGGCGGCTCGCTGTCCCCGCGCGGCGACTGGCGCATGCCCTCGGACGCCGGCGCAGCCGCCTGGATCGCCGAGCTCGAGCGCAACGTCCCGCCTGCCTGAGCGCGCCGGGGCGCGCTCTCGCCCCGCGTCCCGCCGCGCCCCTTCGCCGGGATCGGTCCACTTCCGCACCGAGATCGGTTCCGGTGATCTCCCGGGGCGGGTCACGCCTCCAGCGGCGCACCAATAATGCTCTTGAGGCTGGCGACGTACGCGTCGAAGGCCGCAATGCCCGTGTCCGTCACCCGTACAGTGGTCTTGGCCACGCCCCGGGGGGTGAAGCTCCTCGACATGGCCAGGTAGTCCGCGCCCTCCAGGCGCTTCAAATGGCTGGACAGGTTGCCCGGGGTCATGTTCAGCAGAGTCTGCAGTCTTGGGAACGTGATCTCACTGTCAGGCCCCAGTTCTACGAGGGCGGCCATGATTCTCAGCCTGGTCGGGGCGTGAATGAGATCGTCGATCTGTTTCTGAGTCATGATGCCGCCCGCTGATCGGCGCGGGATCGGACGAACGCCAGACCGAGGAAGCCCAGAGCTGACAGGACGGCGATCGACAGGAGCATGAGAGGCATTCCCAGGAGGGCGCTGAAAACGCTCACCACAATGAGCCAGCCGCCCAGGGACAGCTCTGAACGGTCATGAAATAATATGCCGCCGATTATGTACATGAATCCCGTTAGAACGCATGCGACCGCGTAAACGATCCGCGTGACTCCAATGACGTCGAGGCCGGGGAGCCGGGCGACAATAAGAGCGATTACAGCCGACACCACCGCCATACCGACGAGCCAGGCGGATCCGAAGTAAATTGATTTCCGGATGGCTCTCCCGCTGATGCCCGCGTGCTGTCGGAGGCTGTGCCTGAAGACGACGAACACGGCGCATGATCCCACCGACATGAGCACGGTTCCTGCCTTGTCGGCGAAGGACGGGAACAGGATCATCGCGAGATACTGGCCCCCGAATCCCAGCAAGTATGTTACCGCCAGCATACGGCAGGCGAACCGGTCATCGAAACGGGTGCTCTGACGAAAGCTCTTTCGGTAGTCCTCGATCCTCCGAAGCTCCTCCGCCGCACTGTCCCGGTGATCTAATGCCATTGCGTGACCCTCCTAGTCGAAAACCTCGGGGCGGCCTAGTCGCCCGCTGGCCTCCCGTGCCCGGCCCGCTCCGTCGTGGGCGACCGGGCCGGTCCTCTCGCAGTGAGAAGCACCATCGCGTTGAAGATAACATGCGCAACGACGGCTGCGCCCAGGCCGAAGCGCACGGCCAGTATACCAAACGCGATGCCGGTGACAGTGTGCAGCACGACTCCGTACAGGCCGTACTGAAAAGCATGCAGTGAACCGAATAGCATGCCCGTTGCCAGAATCGCTCCTGCGGGCGGTACGCCCAGGAATATCAGACCGTACAGCAGGCAGCCTCGAAAAAGTATCTCTTCGGTGGCGGCGGTCAGCGGTAGGAGGTACGGCCGCCGAACAGGGTAGTGGCCCAGAGCGCAGTCACTATTCGTCCGATGTCGCGCATGCCACAGATAGATTCGTTGAAGACTCCAGAGTGCGATCCCGGAGGCCGCGGCTATAAGATAGTCGATTGGACCTGATCGGAGTTGAGGCAGTGTGAATGGTGTGATATGAGCGGCGCTCAGGATGAGAGCTAAAAGAGCGTAGGCAAGTGTGCACAAGTCATAGATGCCGGAATGGAACCTATGTAATTGAGATGTTCGTCGAAGGTACTTAATATATGTGGTCCACGTTGCCCACCACCCCAGAAATATGAGGCTTCCGGACATGAATTCGATCATGCTGCGACTCCTTTAAGGAGGTCACGGCCAGATCTAAGATAGTGGACTACCAAGGAAAATTGCATACAGGACTTCTTCGTGAAGTCCGTCCGCGCCAAGCATCGTGTTAAGCTCTTCGTCAAAGTAGCCTCCTATTGGGAGGGCTGAGAGTCCTAAGGCCACGGCGGCCAGTAAGGCATTCTGAGCGACATGCCCGGACTCTGTCAGCGCAAAGCGGACTCCGCGTTGGTTATATTTCATCCGGTTGCGCCAAAATGACGCCATAAGAAGCAGGACGGCAGATGCCTGGGCGAGTGCTTCTGGCTGTGCTGTTGTGCCGGCAACATCGTGCGGGGTCGTTGAATTTACAAATTCAAGGTGGTGCAAATAAGGATTATAATGGTAGAGTCCGGCTTCGACGTCTCCCGCGATCGTGGTGACGTAAAGATCTCGAGGATACAGGGCGCCTCCACTGGGTGCAGTTCTTCCGTAACGATTCGGAGCGATCTCGCCGGTATTACCGTCTGTGGCCCAGCACAACCATCCGATCTTATCCAGTGAGAGCGCTGGTGATGATGAGAATCCGCGAGGAGAGCGACGTTCCTGCAGCACGTCAGAGAGGGATGCTTCTTGAGGGAATGACGCAGGGTCGGGAAGCAGGATCGGGGTGCGCTGAGGGTAAGGGTTTGTAGCCCTCCCAGTGGCATCAAGCAACGCGGGTGATCGTGTGAGTTCTCGGATTCCTGGTACCTCGGCCTCAAGGAGATGCCGATGAAGTTTACTCGCTTCTATGAAATTTTCTGCGGGATCGAAAAGCCCGGGTTCGATAGGTTGAATGATTTCGAGTGTGTTTGGCGTGGTCACGGTTCCTCCCCACGGCTCACGGGAATGGATGCGGATATGGCGTGAGTTCACTGTAGGCAAGTTGATGATCTGACAGACCGATTTTTTGAGGTACGTCGAGTATGCGGTCTCCTCCTATATATCTATCTCGCCACCCCACTCCAAGGGGAATGAACTGTGGACAGACCGCCTTGACCACGGCGAGATCGAGTTCCTGAAGATCCGGAGATGTCGCGTCGACAATCGTGCAATCAATGTCACCGTCAAGAGTGCGGACGAGTTCCTCCAAGAGTTGCCGCGGGCTGGAGTGGTCCAGATTCGGCGTGCTCTGAAGATCAATTTGTTGCGATGACCCGAGCAGGAACTCCGCCAGTTTTGCGTGCTCGTCGCTACCATAGAAACGAACATGATCCTCGAGCGAGACGACTTTCTTGTCGAGATTGTCCGAGGTATCGATTGAACCATTATCTCGAATGAGTGAGCGACAATAAGCAGTGCAATGAAAGGCCTCAAGAAGGGCCTCCACGCATGCCTCGGCAAGAGTAGAGCGGGAGGCCGCGCCGACAGAGAGGAGCTGTGTTTCAGGGTTATTGCTCCAAACTACTGCCAAACTTGTCGGAATTCCGTTTATGGGGGTCAGATCCAAGGCCGCAAAGTTCATCCAGGTTGGTTTGAAGTGACGCCGGATGATTTTACGGACCCATAGGTTAGAGTTGAGGTCGATGCGAGGCATTGCTAGACCTGCGTTCCAGGTGATCATGACAGCGTCGCGCTCTGCGCACTCGAAGAGGGCGGATATTGCAGCTTCCGTGTAGTCGGGGCCGCAAGCCAGTCCGTTACTGGTAGCATAACCAATGCGGGAGTCGGGGTCGAGGTGCCTGTTCAGGTAGACGAGTTGCGCAGGAACATACGTCGGAAGGCCAGTTCGTAGGCTCAGGCCCTGCGTCCAGGTGGTGACTGTCTCTGCGGTGAATGGTATGTATGGAAAGGCGGGCTGCTCGTACTGATGAGGTGCAAAAAGAGCGAAATCGGACGGATGCAGGGCCGGGCCATTCAAATTGTTGTAGGAGCAGGTTCTCAGCCCGGTGCGAGGAATATAAGCAGCTGAATATCGTTCGACGGTCTCCGCGATTCCCGCGATACGGGCTTGTTCTCTGCTGAATGAGCCGCCACCATTGGAATGATTGACGGGCGTGCCAATGATCTCGTCTGCTGCCGCTGATCGGACGCCGATATAGTGACTTCTGACTTCGTTGCTACTGTGGGTGATCTCGAACTTAATGGGCGCCACTCCGAAGTGTTCGGAGCCGAGATGCAGCAGACTCTCCGTCGATGCAGTTCTGTCATTCCACCGTTCGGAAAATCGGGGGGTCTTCTGAGCAGTATTAATCATGATGTGGCTTCCGCTAATTCTTCTTCGCCGCGGTAGCGGGTGCTTCAAACCAAGGCTGTGGCACGCCCAAATCTGTTGGGCCGCAGGAGGGGCAGCGGGGAACCCGGAAGAGACGATGGCGCACAGTGTTCACGGTATTGCCCTTCCACTCCATTGTGTGAATATGGCCGGCAAGTGGAGCAGGTGCCCAATACAGGCGAAGGCACTCGATGGATAGAAGATGGGCGAACAGTCCCCATAGGGCGACTTCTTGTCCGGGGCTAGTCCATTCGTCGAGGGGAGTGGGCAGAATGCTGTCCGGGTCGTCGTCCACAATGCGCTGCTGATCGGCTGCTTCGATTGTCGACCGGCGCCGTAACTGAAGGCAGCGGTAGCATCCTGTTTCTCCTGGAATGTAAAGCGGTCCTACAATGGCGTAGGAACCATCGTAAGGCAGTATGTGGGTCCAGCGGCATCCAATCTCGAGGGCTATGTCATTCATCTGTCTCAGTTCGCGGGCCGAACTCAGTTTTGGCGCAACCACCACGACGGAGTTCTGTGTCAGCGAGCGCTCGACTTCGGTGACCGCGGACAGTGGGAACGTCTCGACAAACCCAAATCCTGATTCCACGAGAATGTTCTTCAAATGACTGATGTTAGACAAGTCAGTTAAGATGTGAAGATGTGTGGCGCTCAGCCGTGACGCGATTTCGTCTATAGTGATTGCGGGTGAAAGAAGTTCTGCTAAAGATGCTGCGTTCCGCAGTCCGGGAGCTGGCGTGTCTTTTGTGTGGGTCAGTGCGGTGCCTTCGATGAGCAGATTATGATGCGCAAGAAGATCGATAGCAGAACTGATTGCCGCCTGCTTCTCTGCCGGAAAGGAGTTGATGATGGCGTCAACTTGTGAAGTGCCATCGAGCTTGGCAATTAGTTCGGGCATGAGGGCTTTAGCGCCTGGGCCAGTGAAGACGACCGCTCGGTCGGCGTGCCGGATGACAACCGTATTGTCTTCGGTGGCGGCTGTGATCCACGGCTGGATCATTGGATTGGGCGGAATGGAATTCATGTGATGGCACTTTCTACTGAGTTCTGTGAACAGCAAGTGTCCTGTCGCTAACCTTTGTGGGCGGCGGGGATGGAGCGTCATCAAGGTAAGCCTATGAAGCCGCCCCATCCCGCCGTCGATTGTTAGCAGCAGCAGCACAGAATCGATGAGCAGCACACTGCAGCTGGTGCGGTACTGAGTTCCTTCTCGGCTCCGACCTCAAATGACTCGATGGTGAAGTCGGGAGTAGTGGGCGTCTGCATTGTCACCTCCTTCGGACTGGATAACGGGCAAGGCGTATAATGAATGGGAGGTCAGCGGAACCTGCGTCCCTCGTCGCGGCGGTAGAGAAGGAATACTGCAAGGATGCCGATGACGGCCCAGGCGATCAGGACGACGATGTTGCGCCAGTCGAAATCGCTTGCGTTGAGATGGGAGGCGATAATATGGCCGGCGGCGCCGGAGGGAAGTGCGTGCGAGATAGTCTCGACGATGCTTGGCAGGGGAATGCCGCTGATTCCGCCGAAGAGAATCATGCTGAAGGCGATGGTGAGACTGACGGCCAGTGAGGTCTTCTTGGGCAGGATGAAGCCGAGGGCGAGACCCAGAAGGGTGATTGGCACCGCCAGGACCAGCGAGACGCCTATGATGATAGCGAAGTCCATCACTGACGGCTCGGCTGCGCTGACGAGGGTGGCGATAATGAATGTCGATGCGGCGCTGATGAGGCCGCATGCAATAGGGGCCGCTGTCCAGGCGATAAGGCGTGGGGCGGCGCCGATGGGCAGCGTCCGGGAGAAGGCGTAGAAGTCCGACTCGCGCGCCTCCGGGATTCCGTTGGCCGGGAAGTTGAGGCAGACCATGAGTACGCCGACCAGACTGAGGTAACCCAGTAGGGATATAGCCGCTGCGGAGTCTGTACGGATGTCGGTCGAGACGAGGAAGAAGCCCAGCATGATCAGGGGATAGGCCATGTTCAGCACGACGGCGGCTGGTTCGCGCAGCCAAGAGGCCATCTCGAACCGGGTCCATTCCCAAGCGAGTCTTGAGTCGGGCACGAGAATATTACTGACTTCGGGGCGGATCCGGGCGGTTGTCATGATGTTTGCTCCTCGACGGCCAGGTGAGTGAAGGCGTCTTCCAGGGTCGGCTTAATAATGTCAATGTCGGAGTACTCGATGCCCGCCCGCCCCAGCGACTTCAGGACGGTACTGGGATTGGCGACGCTGAGCTCCACAACAGCGCCCTTGCGGTGCGCCGCGGTGACTCCGGGAAGCGACAGGGCCCGATCATCGCCGGTCGTCACCCGGACAATGGTGGAGGCGGCGTTGCGAATGATCTTCTCCGTTGAGCCGTCGGCAACGATTCTGCCCTCTCGGATGATGATAATCCGATCGGACAGCTCCTGAACCTCCTCGAGGTAGTGGCTGGTCAGCAGGATCGTGATTCCGCTTCGCGCTCCCCGACGGATCGCGTCCCACAAATGATTGCGGGCCATCGTGTCGAGTCCAGTCGAGGGCTCGTCCAGTAGGACCAGGCGGGGTCTGCCCGCGAAGGCGAGGGCCACCGACAGCAGGCGCTGCTGGCCGCCGGACAGGCCGCCAATGCGCTTGCCGGCCAGCTGGCCGATCCCGAACTTCTCCAGGAGGGTCTCCGCGTCCTCGTGGTCCGCGTAGTGGCCGGCAATGAATCGCGTCATGCTGAGGACCTTCATCTCCTTGACGATCCCGGACTGCTGCGGGGTGACGCCGAGCCTTTCGCGCGAGGCCCTGTCCCGGGGATCGGCTCCGAACAGCTCCACGGTTCCCGAGGTCGGCTCCCTCAGGCCGGCGATCAGACTCAGCATGGTCGTCTTGCCCGAGCCGTTAGGGCCCAGCAGTCCGACAGTTCCGCCCGCCGGGATCGACAGGGTCACGTTCGACAGGGCTTTGACGGGTCCGAAGTCGCGGCTGACGTCTGTCAGCCGGACGGGGGTGTGAAAGTTCAGGGACATCAGTTCCGCTCTCTCTTGGGGTACACAGAGGACTCTACACTACAGAGTGCTCCATGCGCAACTGCTCGCTCGAGACGATCTGCTCCCGGTCCTGTCCTCCGCCGGCTCGCGCTGTCCCCCGCCGGCTCGCGCCTTCCGCCCGCCCTCGGCGCCCCTTCGCCGAGATCGGTCCGGTTCCGCGCCGAGATCGGTCCGACGGCGCCCCGGAACCCGCCCTGCCCCGTAGGCTGGGGCGATGCGCAAGCTCCTGTCCACCGACATCGATGGCACGCTCCTGTTCAACGCGGCAATCTCCCAGGACGACCTGGACGCCATGACGCGCTGGCGCGACGCCGGCAACCTCCTCGTGCCCAACACCGGGCGCTCGGTGGCCGCCCTGCACTCGGCTCTGAGCGGCTCCGACCTGGCCTTCGACTACTCCGTGCTCTACACCGGTGCCGCCCTGGCCGACGGCGGCTACGACGTCCTGGAGGCCCGGACCCTGCCCGACGGCCTGGCCGAGGAGGTCCTCGACCTGCTTGAGGGCGAGACCGGCGTCACCGTCTTCGCCACCACGCTCGAGGGCGACCTCCAGCTCTACGACTCGATCGGCTCCGACACGGCCCTGCTCACGCTGTTCTCCAGGGCCTCCCGCGCCGACCTGGCCGGACGCACCGTCGTCGGCGTCCCGCTGCGCATCGCCGACCCGGCGCTCATGGCGCACATGCAGGCCGAGGTCGCACGCCGTTGGGGCGACGTGGCCGTGGGCTTCCACAACCAGAACTTCCTCGACATTGTCCCCGCCGGCTCCTCCAAGGGCGCGGGCCTGACCGTGCTGGTCGAGCGTCTCGCCGCCGACGACGGCCCCTGCCGGGGCGAGCGCATCGAGACCTGGAGCGTTGGCGACTCGTGGAACGACATCTCCATGCACGAGACCGCCGACCACGCCGTCGCCATGAACGGCTCGCCGCCCGAGGTCCTGGCCGTCTGCGAGCGCACGACGACGTCGGTGGCCTCCCTCATCGACTCGGTCCTCGCCTCCTCCGAGTGAACCGCGCCCTCAACCTGCTCGCGCCCTCGACCAGCACCGGGCACCGGGGCCGCGTGCCGGCGGCGGGGTCGAGGACGGCGGCCTCGATGAGTGCGATGCCGGAGGCCTGGTCCGCGATCCGCAGGACGTAGGGATGGTCGACGACGAAGTCGTCCTCCCAGCCCGCGAGCGCCCCAGAACGAGCGGTGATCTCGGTCAGGGCGGCGGCCACTGTCCCCTCCTCGGCGACGGTGAGCCTGACCTGCTGGACGACCTGGCTCACGGACACGTTCGGCCCGATATGGTCCTGACTGCCCAGGGGCACGCCGAGGGACTCGACGACGCCGGTGAGGTCGGTGGGCTGTGAGGACAGGTCGAGCCGGGGGAGCCGGAGGCGCACCCTGGTGGCGCGGTCCTCCGCCTGGGCGGCGGTGAGGAGCCGGGTCGCCTCGCCCCAGGTGCTCGCCGGCAGGTTGGCGGGGGAGATGACCCTGTTGGGCAGGATGACATCCATGGCGAGCGTCGGCCCCCCGGTCGCTCCGCCACCGTTGTAGGGCAGGCGTAGAGCGCGCCACCCCGGGCCGGCGACGAGGGTGTAGGGGCGCGTGCTGGTCATGAGGTCGGCCCGCGAGGTGGATCCGTCGGCTCGCGTGAACGGCTGCTTCTCGATGGTCGATGCCTTTGTGAAGCGGCGCTCCCAGCGGGCGGCGAACAGGAGGGCGTTCTGCAGCACGAGGACCGTGTCGGGCCTGAGGACGATGGCTGACTGCTTGATGAGGCCGCCGGTGTGCAGGTCGGCCCAGGCGTCGAGGGCGGTTTTGGCCTCCGCGAGCGGGGTTCTGCTGATCTCGGCGTCGTACCAGTGCTTGGCGGCCTCGAGGTAGTCCTGGCGGACTACGTGCTCTCCGACGACCAGGATGTTATTGGCGATGTGGACCAGCGGCGTCTCCGGTATGGCGTCGGGGTTGAAGCTCCGCAGCTGCTCGGGGCCGGCGACGTCGAAGCGCCGGAGAGCGCGCTGGACGGCGGACCAGACGAGGTCGCGGGGGAGCGGGGAGGCGGAGTCCCCGGGTGCGCGCGGGCCGGTGGAGTCGGGGGTGCCGACGCCGACCCGGGGCGCACCGTCGGCCACGAGCGCGGGCGCGGCGTCGGTGCCGGGCGCGCTGTCGATTCCGAGTGCGGCGTCGGTGCCGGCGTCGGCTGCTCCGGCGCGCAGGACGGCCAGGGCCAGGGCGAGCCCGACCGGGCAGGCCAGCACATTGCGGTGGTCTGCAGCACCATCATGACTGCCACGCCCGGCCTCGCTGTTCTCGCTGATCGTGCTGCCGGCACCGCCCTCGTGGAGGCGCCCGGCGAGCATGCGCGCACCAATGGCGTCGCACGCCGCCGCGGCCCCGGTCGGGACGGCGCCGGAAAGATCACTGCTCATACGAGAAGCATGCGTCGAGATAGACATTCTCGGACGAGATAGACGGTGACACCGTCGACATCGTCCGAGAATGTCTATCTCGACGCGGGGGAGCGCAGATGGCGCCGGCCCAGGCCGCCCGCCCGCATGCCGGGCCGCCCGCATGCCCGGCCCGTGCGGGGCGCCGGGGCCGGTAGGCTCCCCGCAGGCCGAGGCTCACGCGCCCGCGGCCCGCCACTGCGCACAACCGAGCAGAACGCAAACACGAGGAGAGCCCATGACCGTTGAGATCATCGCCGAGTCCACCCCCGAGCTCATCGAGGCGATGGAGCGCCTCATCCCTCAGCTCTCACGCTCAGCGCCGGCGCTGACCGCCGAGCAGTGCGAGGCCTTCGTGGCGCAGGAGGGCGTCTACCTGTTCGTCTTCCGCCCCGACGAGCCCGCCGCGGACGGCGCCCGCCCGATCCTGGGCATGCTGACCCTGGCGACATTCTCGATCCCCACGGGGCTGCGCGCCTGGGTGGAGGACGTCGTCGTCGATTCCGCGACCCGCGGCCAGGGCGCTGGGCGGGCGCTCGTCGAGGCGGCCGTCGCCCACGCCGGTCGGCTCGGCGCCCGCACGGTCGACCTGACCTCCCGCCCCTCCCGCGAGGCCGCGAACCGTCTGTACCGCCGCTGCGGCTTCGAGCTGCGCGAGACGAACGTGTACCGCTACTCCGGCAAGTGACGGTCCGGGCGGGCTCCCGGTTGTCCCGGTGCCCCGGGACAACCGGGAGCCCGCCCGCGCTCCTCAGCCGGCGGGGTTGAGGATGGCCGCCTCGATAATGGCCACCCCCGAGGCGAGGTCCACGATCCGCAGGACGTAGGGGTGGTCGACGGTGAACTCGACGGCGTCCGACTCATCGACTGCGGATGTCTCGATCCCGATCTCGGTGAGGGCCGCGGCGACGGTGCCCTCCTCGTCAACGATCAGGCGCACCTGCTGGGCGGCCTGGGTGGCGTCGATGCCCTCGGCGATGTGGTCCAGCGATCCCAGATCGACGCCCATGGCTGTCAGGACGGGGAAGAGGTCCATGACCCCGGAGGCCAGGTCGAGCTTGGGCAGCTTGAGGGCGACCTGCTGCTCGGCGGTGGCCGCCGTGAGGGCCGCCGTCGCCTCGCCCCAGGTGCTCGCCGGCAGGTCGGCGGGGGAGACGACGTTGTCGGGCAGGATCACGTCCATGGCCAGGTTGCTGGAGGCGGAGCCGGGCCCGGGGTCGGGCGCGCTCGACCCCGCCGTGCTCGACGACGGCGAGCCGGAGCCGGGCGCGACCGCCTCGGAGTCAGTCCCGCTCGACGACGACGGCGAGTCCGATCCGGCCGTGTAGTGCAGGCGCAGGGCGCGCCACCCCTTCCCGCTGACCAGCGGGTAGACGCCCGTGTCGGTCATGAGGTCGGCGGTGGATGAGGAGCCGTCGGCGAGCGTGAACTGTGCGCCCTTCTCCGTCTCCTCGGCCTTGAAGGGGGCGGCCCAGCGGGCGGCGAAGAGCAGTGCGTTCTGCAGCACCAGGCGCGTGTCGGGCGTGATGTCGATGCCGGACTCCTTGATGAGGCCGCCGGTGTGGAGGGCGGCCCAGGCATCGAGGGCCGCCCTGGCGTCGGGGTTGCGGATGCGGCCGATCTCGGAGTCGTACCAGCGCTTGGCGTTGTCGAGGTACTCCTGGCGGACCACGGTCTTCTCGTCAACGATCATAATGTTGTTGGCGACGTGGATCAGCGGTGATTCCGGGATGGTCCCGGGGTCGAAGTCTCGCAGCTGCTGGACGTCGGCGACGTCGAAGCGCTGGAGGGTCTGCCGGACGGCGCTCCAGGTGGAGTCGCGGGACTGGGCCTGGGCGTCGGCCTTGACGCCAAGGGCGGCGTTGACGCCCTCACCGACGCTCTCGGCCCCGGCGTACAGGAGGGCCAGGATGAAGGTGATCCCCACGGGGCAGGACAGCGCGTTGGAGCCTGTCGCCTGGCGCAGCAGGGTGGAGAGCATGGTGGCGCCGACGGCGTTGCAGGCGGTCACCGCGGTGGTCGCGCGCTGCTGGTCCAGGCTGACGGACTCGGTGTCGACCTCCGAGGGCAGCCACTCGATCTTGGCCAGCGCGTCGTCGCGGTCCTTGTCGGGGGTCGAGCCGCATCCGGTGAGCGCGCCCGTGGACGCCAGGGCCGCGAGCGCCGAGAAGGACCTCAGGGCGCTGCGCCGTGGGAGGAGGCGCGTGCGGCGCGCGGGGTCGGGCGTGCTCTGTGTGCGCGGTGTGCTCCGCGTGCTCGTGGGTGGCGTGCTCATGGGCACAGTGTCCGGTGGCCGCGGGGCCCTTGTCAGCAGGCTGACGGTGGAGTGTTGCCCCTTGCACGGCGGGCGGAGGC
Source organism: Actinomyces israelii (assembly GCF_030253495.1). NCBI lineage: Bacteria > Bacillati > Actinomycetota > Actinomycetes > Actinomycetales > Actinomycetaceae > Actinomyces > Actinomyces israelii. The sequence continues at coordinate 3,593,204 of NZ_CP124548.1, read as the reverse complement.
GTGCGGCGGCGCACGGCGGGCGGCGGCAGCCCGCTGTTGGGCGCGTGCGGGCGGGTGCATGGGTAGCCTCCCGTCCACACTACACCTAATCTATGAGATAGGACACAAATCGGTCTTTGGTGGTCGAATATCGGACGCTCGACCTGCCGTATCTGTGTGATGCAGGTAACGTTTGTTCTGCTTGTTGACGTCCCTGCCCAACCCGGGCGGGGACCTGCGCGATTCACGAAGGAGTGAGCATGGTTGCTGTGATCGTCGCTGCCCACGGGCACCTGGCGGAGGGGCTGATCGCCTCGTCCGCCATGATTGCGGGCCCCCAGGAAGATCTTGTCGCTGTCACCTTCGAGTCCTCGGAGGGCCCGGACGATCTGCTCGCCAAGTACGCCGCCGCCGTCGAGAAGTCCCCGAGCGACCAGTACCTGGTGCTCGTGGACCTGCTCGGGGGCAGCCCCTACAACGCGGCGGCGCGCTTCGCCGCTGAGCGTGAGGATGCCGACGTCGTCACCGGCGTCAACCTGCCCATGCTCATCGAGGTCCTCGGCCGCCGCCTGACCGGCGGGACCCTGCCCGAGCTGGTCGAGACGGCCCGGACCGCCGGCTCCGGCGGCGTCAAGGTCCTCTCCGAGATCTTCACCCCCACCAACACCGATTCCGACGACGAAGGAGACGAGCTCTGATGGACATCAAGCTCCTGCGCATTGACTCACGACTGGTTCACGGCCAGGTGGCCAACAACTGGGCGGGAAGCCTCGGGGCCGAGGCGATCCTCGCGGTGTCCGACGGCGCCGCCAACGACGAGCTGCGCAAGACGCTCATGCTCCAGACCGGCGGCGGCAAGGTCAAGGTGCACGTCCTGGGGGTGGAGAAGGCCGCCCGCGTCTACAAGAACCCGAAGTACGCCTCCCTCAAGGCCGTCATCGTGGTGGAGACCCCGGCGGACATCGTCCGGCTGCTCGACCTGGGCGTCGAGGCCAAAGAGGTCAATGTCGGCGGCATGACCTTCAAGCAGGGCACCAAGGCCCTGTCCCAGGCCGTCTACATCTCCGACGAGGACGCCAAGGCCTTCCAGGAGATCGACAAGCGCGGGATCGCCCAGTACATCCAGCAGGTCCCCTCCACGGGCCGCTCGGATCTCATGGAGGCGCTGAGGTCCAAGGGCTTCATCTCCTGAGGCGACCCTCGGCCGCGCGGCGGGTCGCGCCGCGGTCGTCTGCCGCGCAGCCGAGCGGCATCGCCGGCGCCTCAGGAGGAGTGCCGACGACGCCGGTGCCTCAGGAGGAGCGCCGACGACGCCGGTGCCCGGGCTCGTCCCTGCGCCCTCCCCCGTCCTCTTCCACCAGATTCTCCGAAATCCGCAGAGAAAGCAGCCTCATGCATGATATCAATGCGGTTCAGATCATTCTCGTGACGCTTGTGGCCTTCCTGGCCGGTTGCGATGCTGTTCTGGACGAGCGCATGTTCTACCGTCCTATTGTTGCCTGCACCCTCACCGGCCTCGCCCTGGGCGACCCGACCACCGGTATTATGATCGGCGGCTCCCTGGAGCTGGTGAGCCTGGGGTGGATGAATGTCGGCGCCGCCATGGCCCCCGATGCCGCCCTCGCCTCCACCGTCTCCACGGTCATCGTTATTGCTGGAGGGCAGAGCCAGGGGGAGGCCATCGCTGTGGCGGTCCCGCTGGCCGTCGCCGGCCAGGCCCTCACCATCTTCGTGCGCACCATCAACGTCTTCTTCGCCCACCAGGCGGACAGGTTCGCCGATCGGGCGAATATGCGGGCCATTGAGGTCATGCACTTCATCGCCCTGATGCTCCAGGGGCTGCGTGTGGCGATCCCCACCGCCATTGTCGTCGTCGTCGCCTCCGGTGACAGCGTCCAGGCGGCGCTTGAGGCCATTCCGGACGTCATTACCAACGGGTTGCAGATCGCCGGCGGTTTTATTGTCGTCGTCGGTTATGCCATGGTGATTAATATGATGAAGGCGCGCAAGCTCATGCCGTTCTTCTTCATCGGATTCGTTGTCGCCACCTTCATGACGACCCTGAAGGAGGGAATTACCCTCGTGGCCCTGGGCATTCTCGGCGCTTGCCTCGCCTTCATCTACGTCCAGCTCAACCCCGAGTTCCACGAGGCTACGCGGCTGCCGCAGCCGGTCGCCGCGGGCGGCGGTGGCGGTGGTGCCGACCTGGACGACGACCTGGACGACGAACTCGACTGAACCGGAAGGAAGCACGATTATGACTACCGACGTGACTGCCCCCGCGGCTCCGGAGCGCATGCTCACCACCAAGGACCTGCGGAGCATGTACTGGCGCTCCACCTTCCTGCTCGGATCCTTCAACTTCGAGCGCATGCAGGCCATCGGGTTCTGCCTGACCCTCATGCCCGCGATCAGGAAGTTCTATCCCAACGACAAGACCCAGCAGGCGGCCGCGCTCAAGCGCCACCTGGAGTTCTACAACACCCACCCGTGGATCTCCTCGGTGGTCTTCGGCGTCACCGCCGCCATGGAGGAGCAGCGCGCCAAGGGCGAGAACATCGGGGACGAGACGATCACCAACGTCAAGGTCGGTCTCATGGGGCCTCTGGCCGGCGTCGGCGACCCGATCTTCTGGGGCACGGCTCGCCCGGTCCTGGGTGCTCTCGGCGCCTCACTGGCGCTCAACGGCTCCTGGCTCGGCCCGCTCATCTACTTCTTCGGCATTAACATCATCCGCATCCTCGTTCGCTGGTACGGCCTGAGGTGGGGGTACGAGCGCGGCACCGCCATGGTCACCGAGGTGGGGGGGGGCCAGCTGAAGCGCATTACGCAGATTGCGGCCATTACCGGTCTGTTCGTCATGGGCGCCCTGGTCTCCAAGTGGACGACTATTAAATTCCCCACCGTGGTCTCCCAGGCGGAGCAGTACGGGACTGGCGAAGTTCAGACGAAGACTCTCCAGGACATTCTGGATAGCCTGCTGCCGGGGGCCGCCGCGCTCGGCCTGACCTTCCTGTGCATGTACCTGCTCAATAAGAAGATCAATGCCCTGTGGATCATTCTGGGCATGTTCGTCATCGGCATCCTGGGAGCCTGGTCCGGGTTCCTGGGGCTGTAGCGCCGCAGCCGGCCCGCGGGTGATGACAGGGGCCCGCCGGGGGACACGGGTTCCCCGGCGGCCTCGTCCGCCCCGCTTCCGGCGCGGTATCACCTGCAGTCGTCCGCCTCGGCGCCCGCAGCCCGAGAGCGCATTATCCGTGAGCCCCCGCGCGAGCGGGGACGACCCCGATCCCACCATCAGACGACGGAGTGCAGAGGAACGCGTATGCTCCAGCTCATCGCCACCGATCTGGATGGCACCATCCTGTTCGACCGGAAGGTCTCGGCGGCCGACTTGGGCGCCATGAGGCGGTGGCGGTCGGCCGGGAACCTGCTCGTGGTGGACACCGGCAAGTCTGTCTTCGCCACCCGCGACACCCTGGAGCCGCTCGGCGTCGTCTTCGACTACGCGGTCACCTTCACCGGTGCCGTGCTCGTCGACGGCGACTACCGCATTGTGACCTCCCGCTTCCTGCCCGACGGCCTGGCCCGCGAGATCGTCATGTCGCTGCAGGGGATCGACGGCCTCACGGTCTTCGCCACCACGCTGGAGACCGACCACATTATCTCGGACACCTACCACGAGCTCTCCCCGATCCTCCAGGTGTTCGTCCCCATGGAGCCCGACCAGATGACCGGGCACCGCTTCATCGGGGTGCCCATGCGGGTGCGCGACGACGATACGCGCGAGCGCATTGTCGCCGACCTCACCGGGCGCTGGGGTGAGCAGATCGAGGTGGTGCGCAACCAGGAGTTCCTCGACGTCATCCCCGCCGGCGCGACCAAGGGCTCCGGGCTGAACGACCTGGTCGCCTGGCTCACCGGCCCCGGCGGGCCGCACCCGGGCGAGCGCGTGGAGACCTGGAGCTTCGGCGACTCGTGGAACGACATCTCCATGCACGAGGTCGCCGACCACGCCGTCGCCCTGCCCTGGTCCCCCGCGGAGGTCACCGCCGTGTGCGAGCACACCACGGGCTCCATGGCCGAGCTCATCGACCGGGTTCTCGAAGCCGGCGGGGGCGGACGCCGAGATCGGTCCGGTTCCGCGTCGAGATCGGTTCGCGCTCTCGGGACGCGTGGAGCTCACGGAGGCGACGGGCCTGCGGTCCGGGCCTCCGGCGCCACTGATGACAAGAGGAGCTGAGGGAGCAATATGGCGGGATTCGGCGCGAAGGTCCGCGACTGGTTCAACGGCGGGGACCCGCAGGGGCATATCAAGATACGTCACTGGCTGCGCGGCTACGACGACCGGTCGGAGGGGTACACCTACGGCATGATGGGGCCGGCCATGGTCCTGTCGGTGGTCGCCGCGATCCTCTACCCGCTGACCAGGGGCTACGGCAGCATTGTCGCCCTGACCCTGGCGATCTTCCTGCTGCTGGGGCGCCACATGATCGAGCGGCAGGTGGCGGGCGTCGCCTCGGACCTCCAGGAGGCTCGCCGCCAGTACGAGCGCACCCGCAAGCCGGACTATCTCGAGTTCATCGAGCTGCGAGCCTCCGGCCTGCTGGAGGACAATAAGATGCTCACGTCCGCGACCAGGACGTGGCTCGCCGAGCAGGTCGAGTGGGCGCGGGACCAGGCCGAGAGGAACGAACGACGGGCGGCGAAGAAGGCCGCCCGCGCCCAGCGCCGTCGGGGCGGCGACTCCGGGCGCGCACCGGAAGACGAGTCCCCGCGGGAGAAACAGTGACTGCCACCGCCGGCGCCAACCGCTATGTCAAAGCCGTCCTGTGGGACATGGACGGCACGCTCATGAACTCCCAGCCGATCTGGGACGACTCCTTCCGCCGCCGCTGCCAGGAGCGGGGCGGGACCGTCACCCCCGAGCAGGTCGCGGGCATAGCGGGCGCCTCCATTGCGCGCACCTGCGAGATCATTGCGGAGACCGGCGCCACGCGGTCGCCAGAGGACCCCGCCACCGCCGAGGTCTTCGCCCGGATCGCGGCCGACGTCGGGGAGGCGGTGCGCGCCGACCCGCCGATCCTGCCCGGCGCCCGGAGAATCACCTCCATGCTCAGCGAGATCGGGCTGGCGCAGGTCATTGTCACCCAGTCCCCGCGGCCCATTGTCGAGTCGGTTGCCCACGCGCTCGGCGACGTGTTCGTCGAGCTGGTCACCGGCGATGACGGGCTGCCGGGCAAGCCCACCCCCGCGCCCTACGCGGCGGCGATCGAGCGGCTCGGCCTGAGGCCCGAGGAGTGCGTGGCGGTCGAGGACTCCGCCACGGGTGCCGCCTCGGCGCGCTCCAACGACCTGCTGGTCGTCCAGGTGGGCGGCAGCGACAAGCTCTTCCCCGGCGACCCGGGGCTGATCGTCGTCAAGGACCTGGCCTCCGTCACGCCGCACCTGCTGCTGTGGGACGACTCCCTCGTCTGGCCCCGCCCCCAGCTCCGCCGAGATCGGTAGATCTCCGCACCGAGATCGGTCCGGCCCACCGGGACCTGACAACGTGTCCGCTGAGTAGGCTATCCGGGATAGGACCACCGTCCCGCCTCCGCCGTCGAGCGCGACCCGCCTGGCCGCCCGGCGTCGTCGGAGACCGACATCTGCCAAGGGAGGCGCCACATGACCGAGTTCACAGGGCCCGCCAGGCCCGCAGACCCCGCCGCGGGCGACGAGCACACCTACGCCGCCGACGAGCTCTTCTTCTCCACGACCGACGCCGCGGGCCGGATCCGCCGCGCCAACTCGATCTTCATGCGCCTGTCCGGCTACCCGCGCGGCGCCCTGGTGGGGCGCGCCCACAACGTCGTGCGGCACCCCGACATGCCGGCGGGCCTGTTCCGCAGCGTGTGGGAGGACATCGCGGCCGGGGCCGCCGCCAGCGCCTACATCACCAACCGCTCCTCCGATGGCGGCCGCTACCGCGTCTTCGCCACGATCGTCCCCTCGGGCAACGGCTTCCTGTCCGTGCGCACCCTGCCGATGAAGACCGGCCTGCGCGACACCATCGAGACCGTCTACGCCCGCGTGCGGCAGGTCGAGGACGCCTCCGCGGCCGGCGGCTCCTCCCGCCGCGAGGTCGCCGCCGCAGGTCAGGCCGCCCTGCTGGAGGAGCTGCGGGCGCTGGGCTACCGCGACTCCGTGGACTTCACCCGCAGGACCCTGCCGGACGAGGTCGCGGCCCTGGTCGCCGCCGGCGTCGACATCCCCGAGAGGGGCGGTGACGGCCCGGTCGCCCGCGTCCTGGCCGAGATGAACGGCGTCGAGGCCTCCACCGCCGAGCTGGTCGCCCTCCTGGACGAGTGCAGCCGCATGGTCGCCCTGCTGGACAGGCGCTCCGCCGAGATCGGCGCCCTGTCCGCCCGACTCAAGCAGTTGCGCGACTGCCTGCGCGAGGCCGCCGCCGACGCCGAGCGGCTCGGGCCGGGCCCGGCGCTCGACGACGTCGCCGAGCGCTACCGGAAGGTCGACAACCTCATCCTGGAGTGCGTCGAGCAGCTCCGCCCCCTGGCCGGCCAGGTGGCCGAGCTGCGCAGCGACGTGGACTCGCTGCGCTTCGGCATCGCCCTGCTGCGGCTGCACAACCTGGCCTCGGGCTTTTTCGCCCTGCAGATTCTCGACGGCGAGGACGAGCTGGACGCCAACGACGCCGTCGGCTCCCTGGGCGAGCTCGCCAGGGCCCTGCGCGACGGCGCCGCGCGCCTCACCGAGCGCCTGTCCCTCTACCACGCCCGCGCCGAGCTGGTCGGCGGCGAGCTCGACGACGTCGCCAAGGCTCTGACCGCTACGTACCGGCCGCTGATCGACCTGCTCGGCGCCGCCTCCGACGCCGGGGTCGCCGACGAGGCCTCCGTGCGCGCCGCCCGCTCACTGGTCCGCGACGGCTTCCCCGAGGCCCGCGACCTGGCCGACCTCGCCGGCGCTGTGCGCGACCTGGAGGTGCCGTACGCCGCCGCGGACATCGATGCTCGGCTCGTGCTCGTCGAGGCGGCCCTGGCCGAGCTGGGCTGACGGGCTCACCGACTCGCCGATCCCCGTCCTCCGGCATTCTCGTCCGGGGTCGTGTCGGGGTGTGAGTGCCGAGGGGCGGGGCGCGGTCTTCGCCGGTGTTCTTCGGTGTTGCACATGGGAGGGTGGGGCCTCTGCAGGGCGAGGGCCGGTTTTCCGCAGGATTGTGCGCTTTCCTGTGAGTCGTCGTGCTCGGTTGTCGGGCTCCCATGTGCGCTGAGGGGGGTCTGCGCACATGGGAGCGGGATCGTGACCGCCGCTGGGACTTCGTTTCCGCATGATTCCGGGGTTTTTGCCAACGCAGGTCGCGCGCGAATGTGCAATACCGTCGCCCCGGCGCCCGCAGGCCCCGGCAGAACCCGCCCCGCAGGGGTGCGACCCGACTCATGCGACCACCCTGCCCCGAGACCACCCCACCGGGTCCCCACATCCGGAGCATTCAAGCTGTCGCAGATGGCTGATACATCACACCCCGCACCGAGATCGGTTCGACGGACCGATCTCGGCGTCAGGGGCGGACCAGCTCGACCAGGACCTCGGCGTGGTCGGTGTGGGGGAACATGTCGAACAGCTGGGCCCGGCGGGCCCGCAGGGAGGGCATCGCCTCCAGGTCGGCCGCCAGGCTCGCCGGGTTGCACGAGGAGTACAGCACCCGTGCCACTCCTGCGTCCTCGATCCGTCGCGCCAGCTCGACCCCGATTCCACGCCGCGGCGGGTTGACCACCAGCAGGTCCGGCACAGTGCCGCCCCCAGGATCCAGGACCCGCGCGTCGCCAACCTCGAAGCGGGCGGCGTCGGGCGCCAGCCCCATGAGCGCCGCCGACTCCCGAGCCCCGCGGATCGCGGGCTCCGACATCTCCACCCCCAGCACCCGGCGGCCCGGACCCGCGAGCGCGAGCGCGAAGCCCCCGACGCCGCAGAACAGGTCCCACACCTCGGCCCGGTCGTCCAGGTCCTCCGCCCACTGCGCCGCGGTGGCGTAGAGCCGCTCCGCCACGCCCGTGTTCGTCTGGAAGAAGGAGCGGGTCGGCAGGAAGAGCAGAAGCTCGGCACCGGACCGGGCGGCCTGGGCGGCCCCGGACCGGGCTGCCCCGGCGACCCCCGCGGCCCCGGTGCCCCCGCCGTCATCGGACCCCGGCAGTTGCAGACGCATGAGCAGGCGGTCGCCCCAGGGCTCGTCGCCGGTGAGGACCACCTCCTCCTCGCCCTCGATAACGGCCTGGTGGACGGGCTGGATATTGACGCTCATGACGGCGAGTGTCGGCAGCTCCTCCCGCAGCCCCGGCAGCGCCTCGCGCAGCCGGCCGACGTGCCGGCGTGAGCGCAGGACCCAGCGGACCATGAGGTCGCCGTCGGGGGAGGCGGTCACCAGTAGGTGCTTGAGCTCGCCGCGCCGTGCCCCGACGTCGTAGGGCCCGATGCCCAGCCGGGTCACGGCCCGGGCCAGGGCGGGCAGCGCCGCCTCGATCTCGGCCACATGCAGGGGGCAGTCGCGCAGGTCGATGCCGCCGTCGGGGCCGAGGATGCCGAGGACGGGCGCGGCCGCCCGGCCTGAGACGACCATCTTCGCCTTGTTGCGGAATCGGGTCGGGGCGCTCGCCGCCGGAGACAGCCAGGTGCCGTCGGACGCAAGGCGGGCGGCGAGCAGCGCTGCGACGCGCTGTTGCTTGCGGGCGAGCTGAAGGTTCAGCGGCAGGTCCTGGTGCGGGCAGGAGCGGCAGGTGCCGCTGCGGTGCAGCGGGCAGAAGGCGGCCGACGACGGGCGGCGGGTGTCGGCGCGCACGAGTCTCACGGGGAATATTGTGAGCCCCGGGCGGGCGAGGCCCAGGCGGGGCGCGCTGCGGACATGACCTGGCCCGCGGTGCCGGGTTGTCTCTCCCGGCCCGCGGGCCTTCGTCGTTGAGGGGCTCGACTCCCGGGTTCCCAATTCCGGGAGGAGCGCTCCTCCTTCGCCGGAGCGGCGTCCACGGGCTCCCTTAGACCCTTGGTCGCCTCGACTGCGGCCGGTCGTCGGGTTCCCCAACCCTCGCGACCGCCTCCGTCCGACGGCGACCCCTATGTAACCGGACGTACCTGGACGGACACCACTAAAGCGTCTGGGAAAAACCTAGGAAATGTGAAACGGTCGTGCAGCGGCGGGCGGCCCGGGCGCCGCGCGTCGATCTGGGACCCGTCCGTGCTCGGACGACGGCGTCGGGCACACTGGGCCCATGACCGACCCCGCTCTCACTGAGCCGCCCACTGCCGCCCCGGCCGCCGCGCCGACACCGCCCCTGCCGCGTACCGGCATCGGTACCGACGTCCACGCCTTCCGGGCCGCCGTCCCGGCCTCAGACGCGCTGCACCTGGCCTGCCTGACCTGGCCCGGCGAGAGAGGCCTGGAGGGGCACTCCGACGGCGACGTCGTCGCCCACGCCTGCTGCGACGCCCTCTTCTCCGCCGCGGGGCTGGGGGACCTCGGCTCCAACTTCGGCACCGCCGAGCCGCGGTGGAAGGGCGCGGCCGGCGGTACGCTCCTGGCCGAGGCGGCGCGACGCGTGCGCGCGGCCGGCTACGAGATCGGCAATATCGCCGTCCAGCTCGTCGGGGCGCGCCCCCGCGTCGCGGGCCGGGTCGGCGAGGCGCGCGACGCCCTGTCGGCCGCCGTCGGGGCCGACGTCGCCTTCTCCGCCACCACGACCGACCACCTGGGCTTCCTCGGGCGCGAGGAGGGCCTGCTGGCGATCGCCACGGCCCTGGTCTACCCGGTCGCCCCGGCACCGCCGTCGGCCTCCGTGCCGAGATAGACATTTTCGTATGAGGTAGACGGTGACACCGTCTACCTCATACGAAAATGTCTATCTCGACGCAGAGGGTAGGCTGAACCGGTGAGCACTGACCTTCCCGCGCGCCCTGCACTGAACCTGCGCCTGTACGACTCCGCCGCCCGCGCCGTCGTCCCCCTGGCACCCACCGTCACGCCCGGGACGGTCACGATCTACCTGTGCGGCGCCACCGTCCAGGGCTCGCCCCACATCGGCCACATGCGCTCCGCCATCGCCTTCGACGTACTGCGCCGCTGGCTGGAGCGCTGCGGCCAGCGGGTCCTGCTCATCCGCAACGTCACCGACATCGACGACAAGATCCTCGCCAAGTCCGCCGCCGCCGTCCCCCCCGTGCCCTGGTGGGCCTGGGCCCAGCGCCACGAGCGCGAGTTCGACGCCGCCTACCGGGCGCTCGGCGTGGCCCCGCCCACCTACGAGCCGCGCGCCACCGGCCACGTCCCCGAGATGATCGACCTGGTCGGCCGGCTGCTCGACGCCGGGCACGCCTACATCGGTGAGCGCGGCAACGTCTACTTCGACGTGGCCTCCCTGCCCGACTACGGGGCGCTGACCAACCAGCGGCCGGAGGACCTGGCCACCACCGAGGACGAGTCCCAGATCGACGACGACGTCGAGGCCGACAAGCGCGACCCGCGCGACTTCGCCCTGTGGAAGACCGCCAAGCCCTCCGAGCCGGACGACGCCGCCTGGGACGCCCCCTGGGGCCGCGGCCGTCCCGGCTGGCACCTGGAGTGCTCGGCCATGTCCCGGCGTTACCTGGGCGAGGTCTTCGACATCCACGGCGGCGGCATCGACCTGCGCTTCCCCCACCACGAGAACGAGCAGGCCCAGTCCCGCGGCGCCGGCTGGGGGTTCGCCCGCCACTGGGTCCACAATGCCTGGGTCACCGTCAAGGGCGAGAAGATGAGCAAGTCGCTGGGCAACTCCCTGATCGTGGCCGAGCTGCTCCGGACCTACGACCCCGCCGTCCTGCGCCTGGCCCTGGGCACCGTCCACCACCGCTCCACCGTGGAGTTCTCCGAGGAGACCCTCGCCGACGCCTCCGGCCTGTGGGACCGCCTGAGCGGTGCCGTGCTGCGGGCCCGGGAGGTGACCCGCCCCGACGGCGAGGGCGGCGACCCCGACAACGCCGGCTCCGACAGCCCCGGCGCCCCCGGCACCGCGGGCGCCGCCGACCCGGTGGACGCCCCCGCCGAGGAGGTGCGCGCGCGCCCCCTGCCGGACGAGTACACGGCCGCCATGGACGACGACCTGGGCCTGGCCGGGGCCATGGCCGTCGTCCACGCCACCCTCAAACGGCTCAACACCGCGCTCGCGGCCCCCGAGCCGGAGCGCGACGCCGTCGTCTCCGCGGCCCTGGACCTGCGCTCCCAGCTCGACGTCCTGGGCCTGGACCCGCTGGCCGAGCCCTGGCGCTCCCGCGTCCTGGGCGGCGCGGGCGCAGGCAGCGACGCCGCCATGGACGCGCTCGACCACCTCGTGACCGCCCTGCTCGACCAGCGCGCCCGGGCCCGCGTCGCCAAGGACTGGGCCCGCGCCGACGCCCTGCGCGACCAGCTGGCCGCGGCCGGCGTCGTCGTCGAGGACTCCGCCGCAGGCGCCCGCTGGCACCTGGCCTGAGCCCGGCTGAAAGGACCATCCATGCCCGGAAACGAGCAGTACCCCGGCGCCCGGCGCCGCTCCCCCAAGAAAGGACCCACCAAGGGCTCCGGCGGCAAGCGCCGTCGTAGGCTGGAGGGGCGCGGCCCCACGCCCAAGGCGGAGGACCGCGTCGGCCACCCCAGGGCGCGGGCCAAGGCGCGCGCCCAGGCGCGGGCCTCCCAGCCCACGCACGCCAAGCGGCTGAAGCAGGCCAAAGAGCGCTTCGGCGTGCCGACGGACCACGAGATCGTGTGCGGCCGCAACGCGGTCGCCGAGGCCGCCCGCGCCGCCGTCCCGATCGTGCGCGTGTTCATGGCGGTCGCGGCGGCGTCCTCTGAGTCCGACGACCGCCTGGACGCCGTCGTCCGGCGCGCGACCCTCCTGGGCGCGCCGGTGCTGGAGGCCACCAGGCTCGACCTGGAGGCCCTCACCGACGGCGCCGCCCACCAGGGCGTGGCCATCGAGGTGCCCGCCTACGAGTACGCCGACGCCGCCGGCCTGCTGGAGCGCGCCCGCGAGGCCGGCCGCACCCCGCTGCTGGTGGCCCTGGACCAGGTCACCGACCCGCACAACCTCGGGGCGGTCCTGCGCAGCGCGGGGGCCTTCGGGGCCGACGGCGTCATCATCCCCGAGCGGCGCTCGGTCGGGGTCAACGCCACCGTGTGGAAGGTCTCGGCCGGCGCGGCCGCCCGGGTGCCGGTGGCGCGCGAGACGAACCTCGTGCGCGCCCTGACGGCCCTGAAGAGGGAGGGCTGCTTCGTCGTCGGGCTCGACGGCGGCGGGGACACGGCCCTGGAGGGGCTCGCGCTCGCCGACGCCCCGCTCGTCGTGGTCACAGGGGCGGAGGGGGCAGGCCTGTCCCGCCTGGTGCGCGAGACCTGCGACGTCGTCGCCTCCATCCCGATCGCCCGCACCGTCGAGTCGCTCAACGCGGCGGTGGCCACCGGCATCGGCCTGTACGAGATCGACCGGCTGCGCCGCGCCGCCCGTTCCGCCGCTCCCACCCAGCCGGCTCCGCCCGCTCAGGGCTGACCGGCGCGCCTGTTGCTGACACAATAGGCGCCGGACCCGTATCCCCATCAACGGACCGACCGCGCCGCGGCTGGTCCCAGCCGGCTAGGAGGCCTCCATGGCTCAGGACACCGCACAGCGCTGGAACCGCACCGAGGGCGTGCTCATCGCGCCGGGCTCCCAGCCGGAGGCGGTCGCCGACCGCCTCGTCGCGGACCGGGTCGTCGCCCGCCTGGAGTGGTACCCGTCAAGCCCGCACCTGCTGTCAATGACGCTCATGACGGACGCGGACGGCCGGGTGGCCGTCACCCCGCCCGCCCGCGGGGGAGTCGTGGCCGGTCTCGGCGTCAGCGAGCTCGCCGAGTCCCTGGCCCGCGAGTTCGGGGCGGACGTGACCATCGGCCCGGCTGCCTTCAACGCGCTGCCCGACGACGTCGCCCTGCCCGAGGTCTCGGGCGCTCCCGGGCCGACGACCCGCACGCTCGTGGTCTCCCCGCTGAGCGCCTACACGGTGCCCCTGCAGGCCACGCTGCTGGAGCGCCCGCTGGCCGTGGCCTCCCTGCCCGGCCTGGACCGCCGGATCGTCATGTACACCGGCGACGGCGCGGGCCTGGGCAGCTTCGGCTGGGACGAGGAGTCCCTGCCCGCCCTGGTCCTGACCGTCGATGAGCGCGACGTCGCCGCCCGCGCCATCCTCACCGGGGAGGGCGACGACGACGCCGTCTTCTCCTGGGGTATGACCTCCCGCTACGTGTGGGGCGGGGTCGGCGAGCCGGGGCCGGCGCTGCGGGCGCTGGTCGATGAGCTCCTCACCGACTCCACCGACGTGTCCGTCATCGCCTCGACCGTGCCGGGGGCCGACGTCGAGGCCGCCGCCAAGGCCTTCGCCACCCCGGGGCTGGAGGGCATGGTCGCCCTGACCCGGGCCCTGGGCCTGCCCGAGTGGGTGGAGTCCGTCCTGGGCGGGCGGCTCGCGCCGGCGGAGGTGCCCGGCGCGGTCGTCCACGAGCCGCGCGGCCTGTCCAACGCGGTGGGGCGCAGCGTCGGCATGCTGCTGCAGGACCCGTCCACGCCCGGATCGGCCTTCTGGCAGTCCTACGTCCGCACCGTCACCGACATGCCCTGGGCCGTGCGCGGAGCCGCGATTCTCGAGGCCGGCCTGGGCGGGGCGCTGGTGGGCGCCGCGGTGCGTCGCCACCACCGGAGCGGCCGGCTGTCCGGCGGGCTGCTGGGCGTGGGCATTGTGCTCATGGTGGACGCGGTCGCCGAGACCTCGCTGGCGTCCTGGACGCGTCACCGCGAGCTGCGGCGCCGGGCCGACGAGGAGATGACGCTGGTCGCCGAGGAGCTCGGCGCCTGAGGCGCGCGGGCCGGGGGCGCGGGGCTGGGGCCCGCTACCGGAGCTGACTGGTGAACCAGAGGAAGAACCCGAGCACCACCGCGATTGAGAGCCCTGCCGTGAGCATGAAGGCGAGCACGCCTATGACGAGAGCCTTCGCGCCGCTGTCGTGGCTCTCTGTCAGGGTGAAGGACAGTGTTCCCTTCAGCCAGTCGGCGTTGGAGGGGCGGTAGTAGAGGCGCACGGCCTGGCCGGGCGGAAGGTAGAAGTCGATGCGGGCGGGAGCCGCTCCCATATAGCCCAGGCCGCCGCTGATCCAGATCGGCCCGGCGGGCGCCACCAGGCGCACGCCGGGGTCGGGCATGTGGAAGGGCAGGCCGTTGATCCTGAATGGGACTCCCCGGAAGAGCAGTCGCGGGAACGACCTGGGGTCCATCACCAGGTCGATGAAGCCGTGGGGGACGCGGTCGGCCCCGGGGAGGACGACGACGTCGGTGCTCACGCGCCCGGCCCCCTCACTCGCCCTTGAGCCTCATGCCGGCGGTGAGGCCCGTGGGGCTGAGCTCGTACTCGCGGTCGGCGGCGGGCCTGCCGATCGCCTTGATGATCTGCAGCGACTGGGGCATGGGGCGATTCTTTCAGGAAACGACGACGACGGCGCGCCGGCCGCGCGGGTCGGGTCGGCTCTCTCGGTGGTGGCGGGGGAGCCTGGCGGGTCGGGCCCGCCGGGTCAGGGGAGGGAGGCCCGCCGGGTCAGGAGGCGGAGAGGATGCGCGGCGGGGTCGCGGGCGCGGCGATACCGAGGCTCCGGGCCAGGTCCCGGCCGGCGGAGGCGGTCGCGGCCTCGTCCGCTCCGACCACCTCGACGTCCCGCGAGAACCCGAAGTGCCCGCAGACCGCGACACTGCTGTCGCCGTGCCCGGTGAGCACCGCGAGCGCGAGGCAGCCCTCGGGGGCCTCGAGGATGACCACCGGCTGATCGGCGGCCAGGCGGATCCCGCCGGTGGAGTCGAAGGGGTGACCCATCATGTCCCACAGGGACAGGCGGCTCACGACAGCGCGGAGCACTCGGCGGCGCCGGAGGCGGCCCGCGGGGCGCATCTGCGCGCCCCGGGCGTCGGCGAGGAGAAGATAGGGAGTCCTGCGGCGCACCCTCCTGATGCCCCGGCACTCGACGACGGCGACCGGCAGCACCACCACCTGCCCGCCCGGCCCGTCGGGGCCGCGTCCGGCGCGGCGCAGCTCCCGCTGCCGCCCCCGTTCCAGCCGGCGCCACGAGACACGACGGCCATCCCGCTCGCCGCGTTCGCCGCGGTCCATGCGGCGAAGGAGCAGCTCGGTGGGCGCCCAGATGACAGGGAGCGAGAACGCCCCGGCCGCGAAGTACGCCATGAGGTCCATGTCGCCCGCCTGCGCCGCCAGCCATGCGGCGACGGACAGCGCCGCCTCGGGCACCGCGAAGAAGAACGCGAACAGCAGGACGGTCGTGCGCGTGTTCTCCACCCACCGCGGGACCAGGATCAAGACGAGCAGATGGATGATGATGAAAAGAGCCATCCCGAACGCCATGAGGTTCTCATTCGCGATCGACCACCCCCAGGCGGCCAGCGCCCAGGGGCTCGCGAGGAGCGCCGTCAGGACCGCGCCGAGGACAAGCCTCCTCCTCCACCGGCTCGACGCCGATGGCCCCTGGTCCTCAGCGGGGAGGGCGGCGGGCGGGGACTCCGGCCGGGGCGCACCCGTCGGGCCGGTCCTGCGCCGAGCCGCCGGGCGGATCCTGTACTCCGGCCTCCTCGGCCCACTCCTCCTTCGCGGGTCGCTGGACGCAGCAGTACTCGTCGATTCGGACCCCGCCGATACGGGAAATCAGAGAATCCAGGCCGCTGCGCAGTCCCAGAGGGGCCGACGACCAGTGGGACAGCTCCAGGGTGTAGGGGTGGGTGAAGGTCGCCAGCACCTCCGGAGCGATCGGAGGCGGAGGAGCGAAGTCGCCGTCGGCCTCTATCTTCTCCCACATCTCCTCATCCCACCACAGCTCCCAGTCCCACTCCTCTGGGCGCCCGGGGATGTCGGTAGGGGGCCGGCGGCGGATGCGGATGGAGTGGAATGGGTGGAAGAAGGTGAAGTCGCCGCCGTCGGGGGACTCCCCGAAGACGATGTCGGGGCCGAAGGCGGCGGCGAGATCCGCCCGGGTGATGGGGCGCGCCAGGAGCAGCTCGTGCCTGGTCTTGGCGTCCGAATGGAAGGTCATGACTGTCCTTGATATCTGATTCCGGGGGTGTTCTGTTCCTGCGGGTCCCCCCCCGTGACCGCAAGTCGGTTCGCGCGGTCGTACGTTAATTAAGGTACGACCGCGAAGAGGATGGTACGACCTCGCGAAGGGCGCAGGCCGCACCGGGCGGGCGGCGCTCCCAATGTCGGCGTCAGCTCAGCGTCAGTGCGTCACGTTCGCGTTCCCGCGCGCTCCACCCCGGCGCCCGGCAGGCACTTCTAACCGATCCCGGTGCGGAAGTGAGCCGATCTCGACGAAAAGGGCTGCCGGGGCTGCCGGGCGCCGCCCCGCGACCCGCGCAGCGCCCCGCGACCCGCGCAGCGCCCCGCGACCCGCGCAGCGCCCCGCGACGTTACTCGCCCGGGCCCTCAGAGCTGTTTCAACAGCTTGATGAGCAGGTAGAGGCCAAGCATCGCGACCATGATTCCCATCATGACAAGCCACTGTTTTTCGTAGGGGCTGGGGCCCTTGAGCCTCTGCAGCGTCAGTGTGCCGGGATCCCCCCTGATCCAGGAGCGGCGGTAGAAGACGGGGACGGCCTGCCCTTGCTGGACCACGACATCAATACGCAGAGCGCGCTCGACCGGCTTGAGGACACCAGGACGACCGACTGCGACGCTCACGGGCCCCGCGGGCACAACGACCCGGGCGGCAGCCGAGCTGAAGTGCACCGGACAGCCGTTGATCGTCACCGGGATGTACTTCCAGGTGAGCGCCGTCCCGGACGGGTCCATCACCATGTCGATGCAGCCGTGAGGGACGCGATCGGCTCCGGGGAGGACGACGACGTCGATGCTCACGCGCCCGGCCTCCTCACTCGCCCTTGAACTTCATGCCGGCGGTGAAGCCCATGGGGTTGTGCTCGTAGGCCGCGGCCATCTCCTCGTCTCGGGCGGCGAACTCCTCGTCGTCGGCGACGGGCTCGTCCTCCTCGTCCTCGCCGCCGAAGATCGCCGCCATCTCCTGGGTGTCGCCCAGCGAGAGGTAGGACTCCTCGTCCCAGTGCTGGGGCAGGACGTTGCGGACGTAGTCCTCGATCGCCTCCTCGGTGGTCACATCGCCCTGCCTGGCCTCGGACATGTACCAGCGGTGCTCGAGCACCTCGTGGAAGATCTCCGCCGGCTCGAGCTTGCGGCGCAACTCCATGGGCACGGCGGCGATCGTCGGCTCGAAGACGTCGGTGAGCCAGGCGTGGGCCACCTGCTCGATGGGCTCGTCCTGCCGGCCGGTGTAGGCCCGGTAGGCCTCCAGGTCGTTGAGCATGCGCTGGCCCTGGCGCTCCTGGACGTCCAGGCCGGTCAGGCGCATGATCTGGCGGTGGTAGTGACCGGCGTCGACGACCTTGGGCTGAATGACCATGCGCGCACCCGAGCCGTCGGCCTGCGTCTTCATCATGAGCTCGCCGACGTCGAAGCCCAGCTTGTTGAGCCGCTCGATGCGCTGGCGCACGCGCCACCGCTCACCCATGTCGAAGGTCTCCGCGCCCGTGAGCACCTCCCACAGCTCGGTGTACCGGGTGACGATGCGGTCGCCGACCTCGATGGTGTCGACGCTGGGCTCCAGCAGCGCCCCGGCCTGGAGGTCCATGAGCTCGCCGATAATGTTGGTCCGGGCGATGTCGATGTCGTACAGGCGCTTGCCCTCGGTGAGTCCCTCGGTATGGAGCTCGCCGGTCTCGGCGTCCACCAGGTAGGCGGCGAAGGCGCCGGCGTCGCGCCGGAAGAGCGTGTTGGACAGGGAGACGTCCCCCCAGTAGAAGCCGAGCAGGTGCAGGCGCACGAGCAGGACCGCTAGGGCGTCGATGAGGCGGGTCGCCGTCTCGGGGCGCATGTACTGGCTGAACAGGGCGCGGTAGGGCAGGGAGTAGGACAGGTGCTCGGTGACGAGCACGGAGTTCAGGGCGTTGCCGGACAGGTCCGCGCGCTCGGTGATGACGGCGGTGGGGGTGACGCACGGCGCCCCCAGGCGCACGAGGTTGCGGAGCAGCTCGTACTCGCGGTAGGCGACGGACTCGCCGATCTCCTTGACGGCGATGACGCGCTCGGAGAGGTTGACGAAGCGCACAATGTGGCGCGACAGGCCGCGCGGCAGCGCCGCGAGGACCTCGGGTGGCCACGTCTCCAGCGGGATCTCCCAGGGCAGGTCGAGCAGGGCGGGGTCGATCGTCGCCGCGGTGATCTGCATGGACTGGGGCATGGGGCGATTCTCTCAGGAAACGACGACGACGGCGCGCTGACCGGGCGGCCCGGGCCGGCTCACTCGATCGTGGCGGGGGAGCCTGGCGGGTCGGGAGTCGGGAGGCGCAGCAGGGAAGGCCTCCGGGTCAGGAGGCGCAGCAGGGAAGGCCTCCGGGTCAGGAGGCGGAGAGGAGGCGCGGCAGGGGCGCGGGCGGCGATGCCGAGGGACGGGCGCGGAGGCGGGTTGCACATGGGAGAGAGGCGGCCCGACAGATAGAGCGTTACCGCAGGCGAATCTCCCGGACGGCCGCGAAGACCGGGCACAACCAGCGCCTCCGGAATCACCCGTCTGGATGATCCCAGCAGCCGCGAGCCGGGCCAGACGGGCGCCGCGCCCGCCCGCCGCCCTGGTGGAACCAGCCATCGAGGGGTTCGGGAGGCGGGAACGTGCGGGAGCCCCGCCGTGAGGGCGGGGCTCCCGGATGCCGGGCGATACCCGGACTGTGCGCCCGACTGAGAGGCTCAGGCTCAGGCGGGCAGGCGCTTGCCCGTCGAGGCGGAGAAGATGTGCTCCTCGCCGGGCTTGATGCGCACGTAGACGGTCTCGCCCGGCTCCGGAGCGGTGCGCGGGGGAACGCGGACAATGACCTGGCTGGAGTCCTCGCCGGAGCCCAGCTTCTCCTCCGAGTCCTCGGCGCCGACGAGCTCGCCGTAGATGTAGGCGTCGCTCCCCAGCTCCTCCACGAAGGACAGGCGCACCGGGATGGAGTGCTCGTCCTCGGCGGAGACCACCTCAAGGGACTCCGGACGGAAACCGATGGTGACCTTGCCGCCGTCCTCGGGCGTGATGGCGTCCAGGGTGGCCTTGGACAGCTGGATCTTGGCGGCGCCGAGGGTGGCGACGTCGCCGGAGACCGTGAAGCGGCCCAGGTTCATGGCCGGCGAGCCGATGAAGCCCGCCACGAACTCGTTGGCGGGCTTGTCGTACATCTCGCGCGGGGTGCCGACCTGCTGGAGGACGCCGTCCTTGAGGACCGCGATGCGGTCACCCATGGTCAGGGCCTCGGTCTGGTCGTGGGTGACGTAGACCGTCGTGACGCCCAGCGAGCGCTGGAGGGAGGCGATCTGCGTGCGGGTCTGGACGCGCAGCTTGGCGTCGAGGTTCGACAGCGGCTCGTCCATGAGGAAGACCTTGGGCTTGCGCACAATGGCGCGGCCCATGGCGACGCGCTGGCGCTGGCCGCCGGACAGGGCCTTGGGCTTGCGGTCGAGGTACTCGGTCAGGCCGAGGATCTTGGCGGCCTCGCGGACCCGCTTGTCGATCTCGTCCTTGGGCGTGCCCGCGATCTTGAGGGCGAAGCCCATGTTGTCGTGCACGCTCATGTGCGGGTAGAGCGCGTAGTTCTGGAAGACCATGGCGATGTCACGGTCCTTGGGCTGGACATCGGTGACGTCCTTGTCTCCGATGAGGATGCGGCCCTCGTTGACGTCCTCCAGGCCCGCGAGCATGCGCAGAGAGGTCGACTTCCCGCAGCCGGAGGGGCCGACGAGGACGAGGAACTCGCCGTCGGCGATCTCGAGGTTCAGGGCATCCACGCTCGGGCGGTCATTGCCCGGATAGATGCGGGTGGCGTGGTCAAAGGTCACAGTTGCCATGAGGTGGTATCCCTTCACCGGCAGGTACGTGCCGGACGATCCGTAGTGAAAGGTGCCGAATGCGTGTCCGCACTGACACATGCGCCTGGCCGGACGGCCGGGTGCGGGACATATGTTGTCACATAACCGGGCCGATCAGGTAGATCTATGGCGATCGCAGGGGCCCTCAGGGTCGGTGAAGCCCCTCACATCCCATATTGTGGCGGAGGTGCCCGGTAGTGTGACGCTATGACGCAGAACCCGGATGTGGGGACAGGCACCCCGATCTCCTTGGCGGGGCTCCGTGCCGGCACGGACGTCGGGGGCTACCGGCTGCTCCGGCGGCTGGGCGCCGGCGGCATGGGCGTGGTGTGGGAGGTCGCCGACGGCGAGGGCAACCACGTCGCCATGAAGATCCTCCACCCCCAGATCGCGGCGGACCCCATGGCGCGGCGCCGCCTGGACCGGGAGGCCTCGGTCCTGGCGCGCGTCAAGGACTCCCGCGTCGCCCGCATCCTCGACATCGAGACCGGCGACGGCGCCGACGGCTCGGGCGTCACCTTCGTCATTACCGAGCTCGTGGACGGGCCCACCCTCCAGCACGAGGTCGACTACGAGGGCGCCTACGACCTGTCCACCGACGCGCGCGACCTGTCCGACCTCGCCCACGGGCTGGTGGACTCCCTGTCAGCCGTCCACGCCGCGGGGGTCATCCACCGCGACCTCAAGCCGTCCAACGTCATGCTCGGGGTGCAGGGCCCGGTCCTCATCGACTTCGGCATCGCCCAGGTCGCCGACGACGTCCGCCTGACCCAGACCGGCCAGGTGACGGGCACGCCCGGCTTCATCCCGCCCGAGATGCTCGACGGCGATGAGCCGAGCCCCGGCGTCGACTGGTACGCCTGCGCGGGTGTGCTCCTGTTCGCGGTCACCGGGCGCGCTCCCTTCGGCTCGGGCCCCTGGCAGGCTGTCTTCCGGCGCGTCTACGCCGGCACCCCCGAGCTCGGCGCGCTCGAGGAGGACTGCCCCGCGCTGGCGCGGGCCTTCGTCGCCGCGCTCGCCCCGGAGGCCGCCGACCGGCTCAGCATCGAGGACCTGCTGCGGGTCCTCGATGACATCGCCGACGGCGGGACCGGGCAGGACGTGGTCGACGAGGTCCTCGGGAGCGGCGACGAGGCCTCCGAGGCCGACACGGACACCGGCACGTTCTCGGCCGCCTACGGCATCGTGTCGGGACAGCAGCCGGCGGCCGGGCCAGCCGGGTACGGCAGCGGGCCCAGCCCCTCCTCCGCCAGCACGGGTCCGCGTCCCGGCGCCCCCGCCGGTGGTTACGGGAGTGGTCCGGGCGCCCCATCGGGCGGTTACGGGCCCGCTCCCGGCGCGTCTTCCGGCGGCTACGGGCCCGGCCCGGGCCTCCTCGCCGGCGGCTACGGGAGTGGCCAGGGCGCCCCATCGGGCGGTTACGGGCCCGCTCCCGGCACGTCTTCCGGCGGCTACAGGCCCGGCCCCGGCGGCCCCGCCGGTGCGGGGCAGAGGCCCGGCGCCTACGGGTACCTCGGTACGCCCGCCGGCGGCGCCTCGGGGCCTTCGGCGGCATCGGCGTCGGCCCCCGTCAGCGCGTCCCCCAGCTTTCAGCCGGAGGGAGGGCGGCCGGCAACGCCGTCGACCGGGGTGCGGGCAGCCGCGGCCCCGGCGGCGTACGCGCCGGGCAGCGGCGCGGGCGTGCACCCGGTCCAGCCCGGGCCGCCGCGTCCGGCTCCCCGCCCGGCCCCGACTCCCGCTCCGATGCCGGCGCCGTCGCCGGCCCCCGCCCGGCCCGCCGGTGCCCAGCCCTCCGCCCCGAGCCCGGTCTCCTCCCTGCCGTCGTGGGCGCGCGAGCCGCGCCGTCACCCGGTTGTGATTCTTGCCGTGTTCGCGCTCATGGTGGCGCTGGCAGTCCTGGTCCCCGGGTGGGAGATCATTGTTTTCGCGGTAGTCCTGGTGCTGGCGGGGACCGTGGGGCGGGCCGAGGACGCGCGGCGCTGGCACAGGCTGGAGGCCGGCCGCGTGTCGGCCGGGGACAACGCACGCATGTGGGCGGGAACTCCCTGGTACCTGCTGCGCTCGCTCGTGGCCGGCGTCTTCGCGCTCATTCCGGCGGTTCTGGTCTTCGGCGCCGTCTGGATTCTCGGCGCGAGGGCGGTCGGGGCGGACGACAGCAGCCCCACCATCTTGGAGGACTGGCACCTGTATCACCGTTCGGGCGCGGTCCTGTACGTCGCGGTCGCGCTGCTGGCGCTCATCGCCTGGCTGGCGCCGTGGGGGACGCCGACGCGGCGGGGCGGGGCGCGCCTGGTCGAGGCCGTCCTGGGTGACGGGGGCGGGCCCGTCATCGCCACCGCCGTCCTGCTCGCCGTCGCCCTTGGCCTGGTGATCCTTCACATGATGGGGGTGCTTCCTCCCGCCTGGCTCTCCCCCTTCTTCTCCTCCAAGGGCTGATGGGCTTTTCCACCGAGAGCCGACGGGCGGCGGGGGCGTGAGGCAGGACGCAGTGCTCGCGCAGTGCTTGTCGGCCGATTGGCAGGCAGAATACTCAGTGTCCTGTCGTCAGTGGACTGTTGAAGCTTGTGGGCGTCCAGCGGTCCTGCAGCCGATCTGAGGAGTCCTCCGTGGCCTCGAACACACCCCGTCCGACCAAGGCCGAGCGTCGCGAGGCCGCTCGCGCCAAGGCCCAGGCGCTTCGCCTGGAGCAGGAGAAGCGGGAGCGCCGCGCGAAGGTCACGCGCCGGGTCCTGATCGGGGCGGGCGCCGTGGCCGTCGTCGGGGGCGCTGCCGGGCTCGTGACCGCCAGCGTGCTGAAGAAGAGGAGGAAGCTGGCCGTCAACAGCCAGGGCATCCCGTACCTTGTACGGTCTGACGACGGTGCGTGGACCTACGGCAAGAACTCGGTTATTGATACCACCAATGAGGGCGCTGCCGTGCTCGATGTTTTCTTCGACTACGCCTGCCCCCACTGCGCCGAGTTCGACGCTCTCCATGCAGACGAGATCTCCACGTTGCTCGACGACGGCAAAATCACTCTTGTCCTGCACCCCTGCAAGATTCTCAATCAGGACTGGACTGACCTGGTGATGAATGCCGTGGGCCTCGTTATGGATAAGGACTCGGATAAGGTGCTGGCATACCACAATGCGGTCTTCGAGGAGTTCGTCTCGATGGTTCAGGCCAGGGACGGCTCGCGGCAGACGGTGGCGACGCTCGTCTCGGTTGCCGAGAAGACGGGCGTGGACGGCGATGTGACCGCGCATCTCAAGAACACGATCACCGACAGGGTGTACGCCAAGTGGACCGACCTCGGAACCAGTGCCTTTACTGACAAGGGCCTGAAGGGGACGCCAACCATCATGCTCGACGGCGAGACGGTCGATCTCAGCAAGTTGTCCTCGGCCGACAGCCTGACCAAGCTCATTGGAGGGTGACGACTGCGGGGCGCAGCGCTGGGACGATGGCTCGGCCTGAGCCCGGGTCGGGGCGTCCCGGGCGCCGGGGCGCTGGAGAGTCGTGGGAGCCTGCGGGCCCCGGGGAGTCGTGGGGCGAACCCGAGGCGGGGCTGATCCGGACTCGTCCTCCGGCCGGTTGACCCTGTAGGCTCACCCGCAATGCCGTGTTAGCTCAGTTGGTAGAGCAGCTGTCTTGTAAACAGCAGGTCATCGGTTCGAGTCCGATACACGGCTCCGTGCTGAGGCGGCGGCGGGAGCGGGGGACGAGGGGGCGGGGAGGGGCTGGCCGTCTGAGGGTGTGTTCGGGGCGGAGGCGTGCAGGGTAAGGTGCCTTTCATCCGCTAGAGAACAGGAACCGCCTGCCATAAGGAGATCGCCCGTGACCAGCCCCTGGGACATCTACGACGCCCTCATCGAGGACCTTCCCGAGGACGTGACCGTCACCGCCTCCGATCGCGGCACCCGGTGGACCCGGGTCGTCAACTCCGCCGGCGGCATTGGCTCGGCCTGGTCCACGCCGGGGACGAGCCGCCCGGCGCTCTCCGCCGACACCCCGGACGCGGGCCGTCCCATCCGCGATGTCGCGGCCCTGACGAAGAGCTGGAACCTGGCCGAGGCGAGCGTCGGGCTGGCCGCGATCAACTCGTGGTACTCCCACGCCGAGGTCGCCGCCGGACAGGGATTTGTGCCCACCGGTGCGGGAGCGACCTGGCGCGAGGTCTTCGACCCCTACGCCGACGCCGTCGAGGGCCGGGTCGCCGCGATCATCGGCCACTTCCCCTTCGCCCGCGGCGCGCTGTGGAAGGCCGCCGACCTGCAGATCCTCGAGCGCTTCCCCGAGCCGGGCGACTACCCGGACACGGCCTGCGAGTACCTGCTGCCCGAGGCCGACTACGTCTTCGTCTCCTCATCGAGCTTCGTCAACAAGTCGGCTCCCCGCCTGATCGATCTGGCGGTCGGCGGCGGCGCGCACACGGTGCTGGTGGGCCCCTCCACGCCCATGCACCCGCTCCTGCTCGACCTGGGCGTGGACACCGTCACCGGCTACGTCCCCGACCCCGGAGTCGGCGAGCCCGGAGTCATCGAGTCGCTGTCCTCCACGGGCCAGATCGGCCCGGGCACCCGCATGCACCAGCATCGCGCCGGCTGACGCCTGCTCAACTGCTCGTCCCCGTCGAGATAGACATTTTCGGATGAGGTAGACGGCGAACCGTCTACCTCATCCGAAAATGTCTATCTCGGCGCGCGGCGCGCCCGCGGCGGCGCGCCGCGCGCCGGGGCACGTCAGGGCAGGCGCCAGTCCACGGGCTGCGCGCCCATCCGGACCAGCTCCTCGTTGGCCCGGCTGAAGGGCCTGGATCCGAAGAAGCCGCGCGAGGCGCTCAGTGGGGAGGGGTGCGGCGAGGCGATGATCGGCGTCGTGCCCAGCATCGGGGTCAGCGACTGCGCCGGGCGGCCCCACAGGATGGCGACCAGCGGCTCCGGGCGCTCGACCAGTGCCTCGATCGCCCGCTGGGTCACGGCCTCCCACCCCCAGCCCCGGTGCGAGGCGGGCGCGCCGGGGCGCACCGTCAGGACTCGGTTGAGCAGCATGACCCCCTGGCGCGACCAGGGCGTGAGGTCCCCCGACGTCGGGCGGTCCACGCCCAGGTCGCTGACCATCTCGGCGAAGATGTTCTCCAGGCTGCGCGGGGGCTTGACGCCGGGCTGCACCGAGAAGCTCAGGCCCATCGGGTGCCCGGGGGTGGGGTAGGGGTCCTGCCCGACGATGAGGACCTTGACCTCCTGCATCGGGTAGGTGAAGGCGCGCAGCACGTCGGTCCCCGCCGGCAGGTACCCGTGTCCCGCCGCGATCTCCTCTCGCAGGCGGGCGCCGATCTCGTGGATGGTCTGCTCGACGGGCGACAGGGCCTCTACCCACGAGGGGTGGACGATCTCGGACAGGGGCTTGGGGTCGTTCATCCCGTAAGCCTATCGCCTGCTCGCAGTCCGCTCGCAGCCCGTCCGCAACTCACCCGCAACCCATCCGCAACCCGTCTGCACGCTGCCTGCCCGGCAGGTTCCGCGGGTCGCCCGCGCGCGGGGACGGTTGCCCGCTATTCTCACGGGATGAGCGACTACCAGTTCCCCGACGACGAGTTCGACGCCGCGGACGCCGACGGGCCTGCTCCCGTGGGCGTGCACCGTGCTCAGGTGCCCGCGTGGCGCAGCTGGATCCCGTTGCTGGTGGTGCTCATTGTCGTGCCGCTCGTGGCATGGGGCGCGGTCGCCCTGCTCAAGCACGGGGCCGCGCAGTCCTCCGGAGGCTCCGCCAGCGGCTCGGCCAATGCCGCCCCCGCCACCTCCGAGGCTGCCGCCGACGCCGGCGGCAGCCCATCGACCGGCGGGGACGGTACCCCTGAGCCGACGTCCTCGGGTAACGCTGACCTGACCACGGGCGTCACTGTGCACAACGGCACCGACATCACCGGCCTGGCCGGCCGCACGGGCGGCAGGCTCGAGAACGCGGGCTTCACCTCCGTCGTGGTGGCCGACGGGGTGTACACGGAGGACGACCCGGCCACCACCACGGTCTTCTACGCGGCCTCGGAGAACGCCGCGACCGCCAAGGCCGTGGCCGACGCCCTGGGCGTGTCCAACGTCGTGGAGTCCGCCGAGGTCACCGCCTCCGACTCCAGCCCGATCACCGTCGTCCTGCGCGACGACTACCACGACGACCAGGGGTGAGGGGAGCCCCCGGCTCGCCCGCCCGCCGCGACCTTCTGCGCGCATCCGTGCTGGTGCCCGCCACGGGTGCGGCCGTTGTGGCCTGCGCCGCCGTCGGCGCGCGCTCGTGGAGGCGCCCTCCGGCCGTCCTCCTGTCGGAGGGGGTGGTCGTCGAGGACGACGGCGTTCTGCGCGCCCTGCCGCCCGGGCGCACCGCCGCCTATGTGCCGGGAACCCGCGTGGCTGCGTTCGCTCGGGGCGCAATGGCGGCCGCAGCGCTGCAGCGGCGCAACGGCGCCCGCCTCCCGGGCGGCCGATGGGCGGATCTGTCCGAGTCGGCGCTGACCGACCTGCTCGCCCTGACCGGCCCGATTCTGGGAGGTGGCGGCGGCGAGGGCCCGACCCGCTTCCCGCCCGGGGCCGTCGTCGCCGGGCCCGTGGGCGGCTGGCGCTACACCTGGCCGCGCGACGCCTCCTTCGCAGCGGCGGCCTTCTCCGCCGTGGGCCTGCACGGCGAGGCGCTCGGCGTCCTGGCGCACCTGGCCGGCCTGCAGCGGCCCGACGGCGGCTTCGAGGCGCGCTACACGGCTTCCGGCGGCGTGCCCGATGCCCGCCCCGCCCAGTCAGACGGGGCCGGCTGGATGCTGTGGGCCGCGAGGCGGGCCCTGGCCGAGGGGGCGGGGGCCGACGAGCTCGAAGAGGCCTGCGGGGCGGCCGCGGCGCGCGCCGTCGGGAACCTGCTGGCCCTGACCGACACGCCGTCGCACCTGCCCGCCGCCTCCCCCGACTACTGGGAGACCCGCGAGCGGACCCTCACCCTGGGCGTGGCGGCCCCGGTGCTCCTCGGCCTGGAGGCGGCGGCCGGCCTGGAGCAGGCGGGCATGGACATCGGCGCGTCGGCGGGGCGGTCGGCCGCGCGGGCGAGAGCGGTGCGCGCCGCCATGGAGCGGGCCTTCGCCCCCGGCTGGGGCCGTCACGTGCGCGACGACGACGTCGACGCCGCGATCGCACTGGTCGGCCCGCCATTCACGGCGGCGCTGGCGGGGACGCGGCCGGTGCGCGCCAGCGCCGTCGTCCGCATGCGCCGGGGCGGCGGGGGAGTGGGGCCGGGCACGTCCTGGCGCGACGACGGCGTCTCGTGGACGCCCGAGACGGCGCTGCTGGCGTGGTCGGCGGTCGCGCTGGGGAGGTCGCAGGAGGCCGAGCGGCTCCTGGACTGGCTGGACGGGCACCGCACGGCGGCGGGTGCGCTGGCGGAGAAGGTCGACGACGACGGCGCCCCGGCCGGTCCGGCGCCCCTGGCCTGGACCTGCGCGCTGGTCATTCTGGCCGCCGTGGATGCGGGCCTGTCGGCCTAGAGACGGCGGGCGCTCGGCCGCGCACCGCAGTCCCCGATTCTCAGGAACCTCACAGGGGATGCTCCGGTGCATTCCCAGGAGCGTGGGGTTGCATAGTGCTCGCCGCTGGACGGAAGCGGTCCCGAGGGTTGGGGAGCCCGATGACGGACCGCCGACGAGAGCCGGCTCGGGTCTAAGGGAGCCCGGGTCCTCGCTCCGGCGAAGAAGGAAGGCCCTCCCGCGGGTTCATGGGAACGCCCGCGGTTGAGCGGCCTCTTGACGATGCGGGCCCGTGGCCCCGGGGATCGCCCGGGGCCACGGGCCGCAGTCGTGCCGGCCCCGCCCCTCGGCCGCAGCCTCCTTCGTCGCGGTCGGTCGTATTCCGGCACGATGTCGGCTCACTTCCGCGTCGAGATCGGTTCCCGGCGGGCTCAGGGGCGCTCGACGCCGTGCAGTGCTGTGCCCGATCCCGCCGAGGGCGAACCCGTGCGCCTTGCACTCGACGGCCCCGAGTGCCAGCATTGCGGTTAGCACTCGGGGCTGTTGAGTGATAACCGCCCGATGGCCGCGTGTGAACGACCCAGGCCGCAAGGTGAGGGTCGGGTCCGGGCGTGACGTGAACGCCGGGGGCCGACTCGTCCGTCGCGGGCACCGCACGGCCACCCGTCACGCTAAGGAGCAGCAATGCCCAAGATTATCGCCTTCGACGAGGAGGCCCGCCGCGGCATGGAGCGCGGCCTGAACACCCTCGCTGACACCGTCAAGGTCACCCTCGGCCCCAAGGGCCGCAATGTCGTGCTCGACAAGAAGTGGGGCGCCCCCTCGATCACCAACGACGGCGTCACCATCGCCAAGGAGATCGAGCTGGAGGACCCCTACGAGAAGATCGGCGCCGAGCTCGTCAAGGAGGTCGCCAAGAAGACCGACGACGTCGCCGGCGACGGCACCACCACCGCCACCGTGCTCGCCCAGGCGCTCGTGCGCGAGGGCCTGCGCAACGTCGCGGCCGGCGCCAACCCGATCGCCGTGCGCCGCGGCATCGACAAGGCCGTCGCGGCCGTCGTCGAGCGCCTGCTGGCCGACGCCAAGGAGGTCGAGACCCAGGAGGAGATCGCGGCGACCGCCTCGATCTCCGCCGCCGACGAGCAGATCGGCGAGTTCATCGCCGAGGCCCTGGAGAAGGTCGGCCACGACGGCGTCATCACCGTCGAAGAGTCCAACACCTTCGGCCTCGAGCTCGAGGTCACCGAGGGCATGCGCTTCGACAAGGGCTTCATCTCCCCCTACTTCGTCACCGACGCCGACCGCCAGGAGGCCGTCCTGGAGGACACCTACGTCCTGCTGGTCGAGTCCAAGATCTCCAACGTCAAGGACCTGCTGCCCCTGCTGGAGAAGGTCATGCAGTCCGGCAAGCCGCTGGCGATCATCGCCGAGGACGTCGAGGCCGAGGCCCTGGCCACCCTGGTGGTCAACCGCATCCGCGGCACCTTCAAGTCCGTGGCCGTCAAGGCCCCCGGCTTCGGCGACCGCCGCAAGGCGATGCTGCAGGACATGGCGATCCTGACCGGCGGCACCGTCATCTCCGAGACCGTGGGCCTGAAGCTGGAGAACGCCACCCTGGAGGACCTGGGCCAGGCCCGCAAGGTCGTCGTCACCAAGGACGAGACCACGATCGTCGAGGGCGCTGGCGACAAGGACGCCATCGAGGCCCGCGTCGCCCAGATCCGCGGCGAGATCGAGAACTCCGACTCCGAGTACGACCGCGAGAAGCTCTCCGAGCGCCTCGCCAAGCTCGCCGGCGGTGTCGCCGTCCTGAAGTCCGGCGCCGCCACCGAGGTGGAGCTCAAGGAGCGCAAGCACCGCATCGAGGACGCCGTGCGCAACGCCAAGGCCGCCGTCGAGGAGGGCATTGTCGCCGGTGGCGGCGTGTCCCTCCTCCAGGCCGGTGAGGCCGCCCTGTCCGGTCTGGAGCTCGACGACGACGAGGCCACCGGTGCCGCGATCGTCAAGGTCGCCCTGGAGTCCCCGCTCAAGCAGATCGCCGTCAACGCCGGCTTCGAGGGCGGCGTCGTCGTGGACCGCGTCCGCAACCTGCCCACCGGCGAGGGCCTGAACGCCGCCACCGGCGAGTACGTCAACCTCCTGGCCGCCGGCATCGCCGACCCGGTCAAGGTGACCCGCTCCGCCCTGCAGAACGCGGCCTCCATCGCGGGCCTGTTCCTGACCACCGAGGCCGTCGTTGCGGACAAGCCGGAGCCCCCGGCCCCGCCGGCCGCCGGCGGTGGCGACGAGATGGGCGGCATGTACTGATCCGCTGACCTCGGTGGGCGCCGGCCCGGCCGCTTCTTAAGCCGGTCGGGCCGAGGCTCCCGCCAGGCAGTCGAGTACGGCGGCGGGCCGTTCCCCGAGCTGGGGAGCGGCCCGCCGCCGTTGTGTGCGGGTAGGGGCGCTTGGCCGGGCGGCGGGCAGGGATGCCTTGGCCGCCCGAAGAAGGAAGGCGCAAACCGCTGACGCCGAAACTCCTACGTGGTACATTTCACATATCGTGTATCCGGGTGAGTCGCCGTATGCGGTGGGTTGCGAGAGGGTCCGCAGTGGTACTGCGAGTTGCTGGCGGGGAGTTGGCCGTGGCGCGGTCGCGGATGGATCAGTGCGCTGTGGCGCTGGGCGGCGTCCATCTGGACCGGGGCAGTCAGGGGGTGTTCGGGGCGGCGGTACTGGCTTCTGCTGCGGCTGCCTTCTGCTCGAATTGCGAGGACGAGCTTCGGGCCGGTGAGGCGAGGGCCGATGGGATCGTTGACGGGCTGGGTTCCGCCATGCGCGGTTTCGAGGCGGTCGATGAGCAGTCGGCCGCGGGCGCGCGGGCGCTGGGCGGCTCATTGGGCGCCGGGGCGGGGCGTCTTCAGCTCGGTGCGGCTGCGGGGGCGGCTGCCGGCGGGACCGGTTGGGAGGGGCTGCGATGACGACGACGGCCGAGGCGCTCGGCGGTGTGCTGGTCGGCCAGATCGAGGGGGACCCGGGCGGGGTGCGCGAGGTTGCCGAGTCATGGCGCTCTGGCGCCAGGACTGTTGAGGAGGCCGTTGGTCTGAGCGGCGCGGCGCGTGGTGCGGTGCCGTCGTGGCAGGGCGAAGCGGCCTCCGCTTTCTCCACTGCGGCCGGCAGTCTTGAGTCCGGCTTGGAAGCGGGCGTGGGCTGCTTGAGTCAGGGCGCGAGTGCGCTGGATGACTATGCCGGGGTGCTGGAGTCGGCGATTCATGCGGCGGCGGCGCTGCGCGAGCAGGCGGGACGAGTTCTTCTGGAGGCCGTGGGGAATCCGTCGAAGGCCGGTGCGGCAGTGGGTGCG
Source organism: Actinomyces israelii (assembly GCF_030253495.1). Taxonomy (NCBI): domain Bacteria; kingdom Bacillati; phylum Actinomycetota; class Actinomycetes; order Actinomycetales; family Actinomycetaceae; genus Actinomyces; species Actinomyces israelii. The sequence goes on along the minus strand of NZ_CP124548.1, from coordinate 3,562,407 downwards.
ATGTCCGCCATCGCGGGGGCCTGGGCGAGTTTGCGGGCCGAGGTGGATCTGGCGGCCGCCCGGGCTGCGGCCGCGCTGGGCAGCCCGGGTGGCGGTGCTTCAGGGGCCAACACGGGTTCGCCGGAGAAGGACAAGCCGGGCGATAATGGATAGTGGAGCTGGTTGATCGGCAGAGAGACTGAGGAGACCAAGGACCGGACCACTTATAACGGGGACGAGATGGACCGCCTCAAGGAGCAGGCGAGTGGCGCGCGGGGATGGGGGGATCCCCATCAGGGCGGCATTGGCGACTGCTATCTCCTGGCGTCGTTGCAGGCCTATTCGGAGACGCCGGAGGGGCAGCAGTTCCTGAGTGACCACGTGTGGTGGGACAATACCGCGGCCGACGGTCAGGGCGCGTTCGTCGTCAAGCTGTATGACGGCGACAAGGAGGTGAAGGTCGAGGTGCGGACCCAGTACGATAACGGACTGCAGGGCGAGTCCAGTCTTCTGGATATCTATGAGCGCGCCTACGGCACCCACGTCGGGAACAGAGATCTTGATAACGGGGGCCATGGCGAGGAGACCATGGAGCATATCTCGGGCCAGGACGCCTATCATATCGATACCCACGGCGGTTCCGGGTTCGCGGGCTGGCCGTGGTGGGACGACCATGAATACACCGGCGCCGAATGGAATGAGATCGAGCAGGCCGTAAAAGACGGGAAACCGGTTGTGGCGGAAACTACGGGCGGGGCCTTCAGCGGAAAAGGCGGGGCCGTTGTTTCTTCGACCGTGGACACGAATGGGAACGGCCGGATCGACGGCGCCGACCGCCAGGGCAACTACAGGTTGGTCGGAGGCGACTACTTCGGCAAGGGAGAAAATGATGGGCATGCGTACACAGTGGTTGACATCGATGACGATTATGTGACCCTCAAGAATCCGTGGGGACACAATGATGCGGAGATTAAGGCGAATAATCAGAACAACAATGGTCTCATACGGATAACCCGTGAGGACTATGAGAAGTACTTCAACCGCACGGACATAGGCAGTCCGTACTGAGGCGAAGGGTGTCAGAATGCGCATCGGGCGGCGGCACGTACTGGCGACGGAGCAGGGAGACGCTGGGCGTGCGAGTGAATCAGGGGGCAGGGGCAGGCGAGAGGTCAAGATTGTCGCCCTGGTTCTTGTGCTGTCCTGCGCGGCGGTTTTTGCGGGGCGCCTGTGGTGGACGCATCCGTTGAAGCGCTCGGTGTCCCTGCCCCCCGGGATTGAGCAGGGGGAGACTCTCTTCATGGGAGGTACTCTTCCCGCGCCTCGTACGAAGAGTGGTGGGATGTTCAGCGCAGAGGATTTGCGGTCGGTGAATCACGAGTGGGTCATCACTGCGATATGGTACCCGCGCGGTGGGCCCGAGGAGAGTGCGGATCTTCGTCTGGGGGAGAGTGCTCATTTCGATGGACTGGGGACTGTCACATGGTTGAAAGTGTCTCCCCCGCCTATTATTTCTATTGATTTTGGAGGGCGCGTGGCGGGGGGAGAGGGGGGCTGGAAGTTCAATCTGGTCCTTGATCCCGGCGTGGCCCTGGAGAGATAGCCCGCGGTCGTCGGTGTTTCTATGTCGTGGCCTGTGGGCGTGAATCGGGTGGTGTGAGGTTGTGAAGCAGAAAAAGTGGAGGGGCGCACGCGGGATCGTCGTCAATGTCGTCCTGGTTCTTGTGCTGTCCTGCGTGGCGGTTTTTGCGGGGCGCCTGTGGTGGACGCATCCGTTGAAGCACTCGGTGTCCCTGCCCCCCGGGATTGAGCAGGGGGAGACTCTCTTCATGGGAGGTGCTCTTCCCGCGCCTGGTACGAGGGGTGGTGGGGTCTTTCGTGCAAAGGATTTGCGGTCGGTGAATCACGAGTGGGTCATCACTGCGACGTGGTGCCCGCGTGGTGGGCCTGTGGAGGCTGTGGATCTTCGTCTGGGGGAGAGCGCTCATTTCGATGGACTGGGGACTGTCACGTGGTTAGAAGCCGACCCTCCTCCTATTGTCTCTATCAGTTTCACGGAGCCAGTACAAGGGGGAGGGGGAGGCTGGAAGTTCAATCTGGTCCTTGATCCCGGCGTGGCCCTGGATAAATAGTTCGCGGATGCCGGATGGTTCGGCTCCATCGGTAATCTCTTCGAGCTCTTGGGGCTGAGCTCTCCCGGCTCCCAGGGCCTCCTGAGGGTCCCGGAGGACTGATGGAGGCCCGCCGGCGGAGCCCGCTGAGCCCCTTGGAACCGATCTCGGGCTGGAATACGACCGATCATCGCGGCGAAGAGGGGGCGGCGAGGGCCTCCAGGGTCGGAAGGCGGCGGGCGTCTGCTCACGCTCCAGCGCGAGGCGGACCGGACAGTTGTCCATCAGAATGACATTGGCTGCCCGAGGCGCCGAAGCACGAATGGAGAACCGCATGATTGCAAGGATTCCTCCGAGGTGCACGGAGTCGGGGCGCCCTAATGTCATTCTGACGGACACCCGCCCTGCGCGCGGACGCGGCCCCGCGCCCCGCACGCGACCGTGACCGACATCGGGGGCGAGGGCCCGGCGTCAGGCAGGCTCGTGGCCGCACCCCGCACGCGACCGGGATCGGCCGGACGCGTGCGCGGGTGAGAGCACCGACCTCGAACAGTGTTTGCACCAGCCGGGCACGCGGCATGCGCGGTCACTTGTTGCGAGAGGATCCTGGCCACCAATCGGGGCCAATGATCATCCCCGACGCGTACCTGTCGTTCTGCGGGGCATGACGGTTCCGGATCTCGCCGGTGTCGTCCGGAGGCGGCGTGTAGGACTGCCGCATCCGCTGCGTGAGGTCGGAGTCCTCTCCCCAGACCTCGGACGCCAGGGCGGAGGCCCGTTTCCTTGCCGATTCATGGGCCTCGTTGACGCAGGTGAGGATCGTGGAGGCCAGTGCGGCCGGGCTCATGTGCGCCACGGCGTCACGCAGCCGGAGATCGATGAGCCTGCCTGAGACATCCACCGTCACAGTTACAGCCCGATCTCTTGAGGTGGGGTCTGGCGGATCGTGGCCAATCGGTCGCCTAAACGACGAGCGTCTTCAACCCGCTGCTCCGTATCTTGCAGCAGCCTGCCGATCCGGGTGACCGCCCGGGCCGATTCTTCTCCGCTGCTTCCACTTGAATAGATGTCACTGTTCACTGGCAGGCCACCTCGACGCGGTCGGGGATCTGTGATATCCGACACTTAATGTACCATCTGCCGATGACATGATGCGCGCGGCGTCGCCGGCATCGTCGGTGCCGCGGCGGTGCCTTCGACGGCGGGCCGTCCCCTGCGCGGGCAGGCGGGCGGCCCGATAGCCATCGATGCCGACGTCGACGGCGGGCCGTCCCCTGCGCGGGCAGGCGGGCGGCCCGCCGTCGTCGCCAGACGGGCTCACATGGCGGCCTGGCCCTGGCCGAAGCGCGTGGTGTTGGTGGTCTCGGCGTCGTCGTAGGAGACGGCCGCCTGGTCGAGGGCCTGGCTGATGAGGTCCAGGCTCGACTGGACCTGGATGGCCGTCACGTGCCAGTCGGCGGCGCAGGCGGCCATGGAGTCCGAGGCGCCGCCGGTCCACGAGGACTGCAGCAGGGCGATGTCCCCCTTGAGGCCGTCGGTCTCGGTCTGGATCGTGGCGATGCGGGTGCGGGTGCGGGCGGCCGTGTCGGCCACGGCCTGGGTGTCAACGGAGAAGACGGGCATAGTGGGGGCCTTTCGTGAGGGCGCCGAGGCGCCGCGCGGTGTATGGCCTCGACGTCGAGGCGTGCCACCACCGTAGGCGGGCGGGCCGGCCCCGCGCACTCAGGCCCCTCGAGCCCTGTGGAGGGCGCCGCACGGGCCGCCCTGTGGAGCCCTGCGGCACCTTGAGCGGCCGTCCGCGTGTGCCTGCGGGCATGCGGCGGGTGCGGGCGGCCAGGCGACGGCGCGGGGGCGGTGCAGGCGCGGGGCGCGGGCATGCGGCGGGTGCGGGCGGCGGTGCGGGGCGGCTGGGCGCAGGGTGCAGGCGGCAGGCCGGCCGGGCGCGGGGCGCGGGGCCCTGCTCGCGCGGGCCCGACCGTGACGCCCGTCTGGTCGGGATGGAGGCGCGCCGCGGCGCCCTGCTCGCGCGGGCCCGACGGGGAGGGCCGGGGGAAAGGCAGGCCACCCCCGCTGCCTTGCGCCTCAGAGGCTCCCTGCGCCGTCGTCGGCCAGGGGAGCGGTGATCGGTGCGATTTCGCCGGTCCGCGTCTCTCGCAGGGCCTTGGCCGCCTCGGTCCGCAGCCGCAGGCGCTCGGCGAGCTTGGCGCGCTCGGCCTCGACCAGGGCCGCCCGGTCCACCGGCTGGTTGCCGGTGCCGGCCAGCAGCCGCGGGCTCGACATCAGCCGGTCCAGGTCGACGGCGCAGGACTCCATTGTCGTGTGGCCCAGGTGCTCGGCGTCCCGTCGGGGCTGCTCGGCATCCCGTCGGGCGGGCGGGCGAGGCCTGCGGCGGGGCGGGAAGGAGGGGGGGATGCCGGCGGCGACCTCGACGCCGTCGGCGGGCGTGCGCGGCGAGGTGGCCGACGCCGGGGACCGTCTGGGCGAGGTGGAGGCCGGGAAGGGGATCGGGGAGTGAGAGGACGATCGGGAGCCCCGAGCCCGGTCCCCCTGCGCGGTCCGGCTGCCGGCGCGCCTGCCGCCCTCCCCGGCGGGGGCCTCGGAGCCGGCGCCGGAGTCGGCCGCGTCGTCCGCATCGGCGGGACACGTCCTGGCGAGCTCGTCGGTCAGGCGCTGCTTCTCCGCCTGCAGGTTCTGACGGGCGGCCCGCTCCCAGCGCTGCCCGAGCGGGGAGGAGAACAGCATCTCGCGGTCCAGGAGGCGGGTGATGATCGTCAGGCGGGCGCGCAGGTAGTCCTCGACCGGGATGTGGGCGTACTCCTGGCGCACCAGCTGGCGGTAGCGCTTGTACTGCTGCGGCTCCACGGCCAGCGCGCCCAGGTCGGCGTCGTTGAGCGCCAGGGCGTCGATGTCGTTGGGGGGCAGGCTGTGGCGCTTCAGGCTGAGGATGAGCGCGCAGATGCGGTCCACCGTCGCGTCGGGCAGGCCGAGCCGATGCAGGTCGCCCGCCGCGTAGGCCGCGGAGGCGACCTCGTCCTCGCCGCCGTTGCGCCGATACGTCTGCTCCTTGGCGGAGGAGAAGACGCAGCCGTGGTACCAGGCGGCCAGGCGCATGACGTCGGGGTCGTGGGACTCGTCCGCCAGCTCGTCGACGCGGGCCAGCATGTTGATCGCGTGCTTGAGGTTGTGGAAGTGACGGTCCGGGCTCGACCACATCTCGATGAGGGCCTTCCCCGACTCGCCGATGGCCTCCACGGGCGCGGAGGCCCCCAGGGCCCTGACGCTGCGGACATAGGCGGGAAGGAGCCACTGTGGTGCGTCCATGACGCCCATATGAGCCTCCGAGATAGGGTGCAAGACGAAAAACATCGTATTGCCGGTCGCGGAGGTTGTGAAGTTGGAACCGTGTTTGGCCGCACACCTTTTTAAAAAAACTTAAAGTAGTCCGAGACCTATAGGTCACACAAGGCTCGGACGCCTCACGTGTCGCTTACGCAACTTTAGTCGCAGCATCGGGGAGCAGGGCGGGGATCTCGATGTGGACCGTCGCCCCGCCGCCCGGGGTGCGGTCCATGCGCACCGTGCCGCCGTGCCGCTCAATGATTGCCGAGACGATAGCCAGCCCCAGGCCGGAGCCGCCCGTCTGACGGTTGCGGGAGGTGTCCGCCCGGTAGAAGCGCCGGAAGACCTTCTCAGCGTCCTGGTCAGACACGCCCGGGCCGTGGTCGCGCACCTCGACGACGGCGATGGCCCGCGCAGGCTCGGCGGCGGGAGCCGTCGCCCCAGGCCGGGCAGCATCCTGCCAGTCCCGTTCGCCCTGCCGGCCCCTTCTCCCGGCGCCCCGGCGCGCCGCCCGCCGTCCGGTGCGGGTGAGCCCCTGCCCCGCGGCGCCGGGACCCGCTGCTGCGGGCGCCCGGCCCTCCGGCCCCGGGCGTGAGGCGCCGGGCGCGAGGCGCAGCCCGACGGCGACCTCCACCGGCGAGTCCTCGGGGGTGTGGCGCACCACGTTGCCCAGCAGGTTCGTCATCACCTGGGAGAGTCGGTCCTTGTCGCCGATGACGGTGACCGCGGGAGCCTCCCGCCCGGCCGCCGCCGCGCCGTCGTCGAGCGGGATGAGCGCGCACCCGCGCTGGGGGGGCCAGGACCATCATGTCGGTCAGGGCCCCCGCGGCCAGGGCCGTCAGGTTCACCCGGTCCATGGTCATCTCCCGGCCCTCGTCCATGCGGGCGAGCTGGAGGAGGTCGTCGACGAGGCGGCCCATGCGCGAGGCCTCGGACTCGATGCGCCCCATGACCTCGTCGGTCCGCTCCGGCGGCACGCCCCCCATGCGGTAGAGCTCGCCGTAGCCTCGGATCGCGGCCAGGGGGGTGCGCAGCTCGTGCGAGGCGTCGGAGACGAAGCGGGTCATGCGCTCCTGGGCGACTACCTGGACGTCGAAGGCCTGCTCATTGCGCTGGAGCATGGTGTTGAGCGCCCGCTGGAGGGAGCCGACCTCGGTGGTGGGCGGCTCCGTGTTGGGCACGCGCGACGACAGGTCCCCCGAGGCGATCCTGCCGGCCACGCGCTCGATCTGGCGCAGCGGGCGGAAGGCGCGGCGGACGAGATAGGTCGCCGCCCCCGCGCCCAGGAGGATCACCGAGATGTCGGTGAAGGCCACGATCAGACGGGTCCGCTCCACGGTCTGCATGGCGTCCCGCAGCGGAAGGGCGATCGCGACGACGCCGGTGTACTCGCCCTCCGACGTGATCGGCAGGGCCAGGACGCGCCACTGCTGCCCCAGGAGGTTGGAGTCGGCCGTGAAGAACTCCTGCTTGATGGCCTCGTCCAGGGAGAGCGTGCCCAGCTTGGGGATGCCGTAGTCGGCGGCCGTGTCGTCGGAGATCATCCGGCCCGACGTGCCGTCGAGGTACTGGGCCTCGACGTAGTAGGTCGAGGGCATTCCCGGGCCCTCGCCGGTGCGGATCTGGCTCAGGCCCTGACGCCCGATCGTCTGGGCCGTCACCCGCAGCTGGTCGTCGATCTGGCGGATCAGGTGGGTGGACAGCAGCGAGGTGACCGACAGGGAAGCGATGAGCAGGCCCGTGGTGAGCAGGCCCGTGGTGATCAGGGCCAGGCGGCTGCGCAGCGGCTGGCTCATCCAGGCGCGGCGCACCGCCGTCATCGGGTGCCAGCGCCCCTTCTTGGTCGGGCGGTACTGGCGGTTGCTGTTCGTGCGGGCGCGACGGGATGTGTTCTTCGAGGCGCTGCGGCGAGCGGGGCGGGTCCCGGACGGTCCTGGACGGGCGATCCGCCTGGCGGTGCGCACCGCTCACTCACCCTTGGGCTCGCGCAGCATGTAGCCCACTCCCCGACGGGTTTGGATCAGCGGCGCCACACTCTGCCCCTCCCGGTCCTCGATCTGGTCGATCTTGCGCCGCAGGTAGGAGATGTAGGACTCGACGATCGCCGCGTCCCCGTTCCAGTCGTACTCCCACACGTGGTCCAGGATCTGGGCCTTGGAGACCACCCGGCCGGCGTTGAGCATGAGGTAGCGCAGGAGCTTGAACTCCGTGGGAGACAGGTCCACGTCCACCCCGGCGCGGTGCACCTCGTGGGCGTCCTCGTCCAGCACCAGGTCGGACACCCGCACGACGCCGTCGTCCTCATCCGCGGCGCCGTGCGTCCGGCGCAGGATGGCGCGGATGCGGGCCACCACCTCCTCCAGCCCAAAGGGCTTGGTAACGTAGTCGTCGCCCCCGACGGTCAGGCCCTGGACCTTGTCGTCCATGTCGTCGCGGGCGGTCAGGAAGAGGATGGGCGTGGCGATGTCCCGCTCGCGCAGGCGCCGCGCCACGGTGAAGCCGTCCATGTCCGGCAGCATGACGTCGAGCACAATGAGGTCGGGCTCGGCGTCGTCGACGCCGTGGAGCGCACCGTTGCCGTCGGCCGCAGTCGTCACCTCGAAGCCGGCGAACCGCAGCGAGGAGGCGAGCAGGTCGCGGATATTGGGCTCGTCGTCGACGACGAGCAGATGAGCCTCGTGAGACGTGCGTGAGTCCTGGATGCGGTCCATGTATGCAACTGTGCCCGGGCATTCTGGGAGGTTCCTGGATATCGGATGTGGTGTTGGTCTTGCCTCGCTGGGCCCGGTGCGTCAGATCCAGCCCTTGGACCGCGCGATCTCGGCGGCGGCGTGCCGGTTGGGCGCGCCCAGCTTGAGGGAGGCGGCGGACAGGTAGTTGCGCACGGTCCCGGGGCTGAGTGCGGCGCGTCGGGCGATCTCGTCCACGGGGGCGCCGCCCGCGGCGAGCTCCAGGACGTCGGCCTCGCGCGGGGTCAGCGGCGAGTCGCCGGCGGCTATCGTCTCGGCGGACAGCTCGGGGTCGACGTAGCGCTGGCCGGCGTGAAGGCGGCGGATGACCTCGGTGAGGGTGGCCGCGGGGGTCGTCTTGGGGACGAATCCCCGCACGCCCGCGGCCAGCGCCCGCTTGAGGTAGCCGGGGCGCGCGTGCGAGGTGAGGATGAGGCACCTCGTCCCCGGCGAGGGGCCGGCGACCGCCTCGGCGACCTCGATCCCGTCCGCCCCGGGCATGAGCAGGTCCAGCACCGCCACGTCGGGGCGGTGCCGCTCGATCCGGGCGATCGCCTCGGTCCCCGAGGCGGCGACGGCGACGACGTCGATGTCCACCTGCAGGGACAGGATGGCCTCCAGGGCGTCGCGGAGCAGGGTCTCGTCGTCGGCGACGACGATCCGGATCGCGGGCGCCGGGGGCCCTGAGGGCTCCGAGGTCCCTGAGGGCGCCGGGGGCTCAGTCATGGTGCTCCTCCTTCCGGGCCGGCGCCGCCGGGGCTTCCGGGGCCGACGGCGGCCCCGGCACGCGGGCGGTGACGGTGAAGGCGTCGCCCTCCCGGCGCGCGACCAGGGTGCCACCGACGGCCCCGATGCGCGCGGCCAGGCCCGCCAGACCCGACGACGGCGCCTGCCGCGCACGCCCCGGCCCGCCGGAGGCGACCGCGCCGGGAGCGGCCGCATCGGCCGGGCCGGACAGGTCGGTCGCGCTCGCCGGGCCGGACAGGCCGGTCGCGCTCGCTGGGTCGGTCGGGCCTGCCGGGCGCGCCGGGGCGTCGGTCGGACGAGCCGGCGGCACCGGGCCGACAGGGCCCGCCTGCGCCGCCGGGGCGCGGGCGCCGTCGTTGGCGACCGTGAGGGCGGCGCCGTCGTCGTCGAGGGTGACGCGGATGGTGCATGAGCGCGCCTCGGAGTGGCGCACGACGTTGGTGGCGGCCTCGCGCAGCACCAGGGCCAGCGGCTCGGCCGCCCAGGCGGGCACGGAGGTCTCGCCGATGGTGCGGGTGGCGATCCCCGCGGCGGCGAGCAGGGAGTGGGCGCCGGCCAGCTCCGTGGCCAGGTCGGGGCGACGGTACTCGGCGAGCACGGCGCGTACCTCCTTGAGGGCGTCGTCCGCCAGGGCGCGCACACGGCGGGACTCGGCGGCCGCCCGCGGTGCCGCCTCGGCGTCGGCCAGGGCGGCGGCGAGCTCGGACTTGACCGCCACGGCCGTCAGGGTGCGCCCGAAGACGTCGTGCAGGTCCCGGGCGATGCGCAGCCGCTCCTGGGCGACCGCCAGATCCGCCTGCATGAGGTCGAGCTTCTCCTGGGCCCGCACCGAGGACAGGATGGCGAAGGACCAGCGCGTCGCCAGAGGGATGAGGACCAGCGCGAGGGCGACCGGAATGAGGACGCGCGGGGAGGCCGTGCCGGCCGGTGCGAGCAGGCGGCGGGCGAGCGCCGTCCCGGCGGCCACCGCGCCGGCCGAGGTCAGGCCGAGCAGGACGACCCGGCCGGTGCTCAGGAGCGGGGCGAGGACGTACAGAGGACCTCCGACGACGATGGTCAGCTCCGCCGCCAGACGGGGCGGGGAGGCTACTCCCGGCGGGAGCGCCCCGACGGCGGTGGCGGCGCCGGCGACGGCGGTGACGGCCAGGAGCGCCAGGCACCACCGGGGGACCGGCGCGCCGTCGAGCTTGTGGGCGGCGACGCGGTGGAGGACGATTCCGCAGGCGGTGGCCTCGGCCGCCTGGAGGACGAGGAAGGGCAGCGTCCAGTGCGTGTAGGCCGGCTTGTTCGCGTACGACTGGGCGAGGGCCAGCGGCCAGAGCGCCAGGAGGACGTCCATCGGCCACAGGGTGTACTCGCGCAGCCTGGAGGTGCCCTCGCCCCAGCGCCCCCTGCCGGGCGGGCGGACGGCGGGCGTGGTGGTCATGGGCGGGCTCCTTCGGCTCCTCGCTGCGTCGAGATAGACATTTTCGTACGAGATCGACGGTGACACCGTCTACCTCGTACGAAAATGTCTATCTCGACGGCGGGGGCCGCGGCGGGTTCGACGGCGACGGCGGGTGCGGGGCCTCAGCGGCGGCGGGTGAAGCGCATGGTCCGGCGGGCCGCCCACCAGGCGGCGGCGCACCAGCAGACCAGGGTGCCCGCGGGGCGACCGGCCGCGACCAGCGCGCCGGCGAACCCGTCGGCGGTGACGCTGCCGTCCAGGCTCGTTCCCGCCATCCCCAGCGAGATGAGGTCGGACATGGCGTACAGGGGGCTCCTGGCGGCGACGGCGCGCAGGCCCTCGGGCATGGAGCCCAGGGGCAGGCAGCTCCCCGACAGGAGCATGAGGACCGTGAACACCGGCATGGTGGAGTACTGGGCGCCCTCGACGGTCGCGGTCCACGTCGAGCTCCACGCCGCCGCCGCGGCCAGGAGCACGATCCCGCCCGCCAGGGCGACCAGCATGAGCAGGGGATTCACCAGCGAGCGCATCTCCATGAACGCCATGGCCGCCGCCGTCCCGAGGACCACCTGGACGACGGCGACCGCGGCCGACGGTAGGCAGGCTCCGGCGAGCGCCTCCCACGGGGTCGCCTCCCCGGTGGACATGCGCTGGAAGACCCCCTCCTCGCGCCTGGTGACGAAGATGACCGTGAGGTTGTAGTAGACGACCATGAGCAGCGACCAGGTCGCGAGCATCTCCGTCAGAAAGGTCGCGAAGGCCGGGCCGATCAGGTCCCGGCCGAGCATCGGTCCCGTGATCACGACCATGGCGGGCGCCAGGAGCAGGGCGGTGGCCAGGATCGTCGGGTTGCGGGCGAACAGGGTGACCTCCGCCCGCCCGATGGCCGCGACGCGGCGCAGGGGGCCGGCGGTGCGGGGCGCGGCGAGAGGCACAGCGAGAGGCACAGCGAGAGGCGCGGCCGGGGCGGCGGGGCTGTTGAGGGCGGCTGGGCTCATGGTCTGCTCCTGGGGCGGGTCGGCGAGGGTGGTGGACGACGGTGGATGGGGCGGGCGGGGCCTCAGGCGGCCGGGGGAGCGCCGTGGCCGGCGTCGTCGGGGGCGAGTGCCAGGAAGGCCTGCTCCAGGGACGCCGAGCGGGCGTTGATGTCCGCCAGGCGGGTCGCGCGGGAGTCGGCCAGGCGCATGAGCGCAGACAGGGTCGCGTGCAGGTCCGAGCTGGACAGGCGGACCCGGTCCCGCCTCCGCTCCGGGTCGCCGACGAGTGCGGGCAGGGCGTGCAGATCGCCGTCGTCGATCGGTGAGGGCGCCGGGAGGCTGAAGGACAGGCTCGCGGGCCGGGCCGAGACGATCTCGGCGACGGTGCCCTGGGCGCGGATGCGGCCGGAGGCCATGATCAGGACGCGGTCGGCGAGGTCCTCGGCCTCCTCCAGGTAGTGGGTGGTGAGCAGGACGGTGGCGCCCTCGGCGAGCATGCGGCGGATGAGGTCCCAGGTGCGGCGGCGCGAGGCCGGGTCCAGTCCCGTCGTCGGCTCGTCGAGGAAGAGGACCTGGGGGCGGCCGAGGACGGCCATGGCCAGGTCGAGGCGGCGGCGCTCGCCGCCGGACAGGGACTTCACGCGGACGCTGGCGCGGCGGGCGAGGTCCACGAGCTCGAGGGCCTCGGCCACGGGGCGCGGGTCGGTGAGGGTCCCCGCCCACATGCGCAGGGTCTCGGCGACCGTGAGGGCCTGGGCGAAGCCGGCCTCCTGGAGCATGATGCCCGTGCGGGGCCGGATGAGGGCCCGGTCGCGCACCGGGTCGCCGCCCAGGACGCGGACCGTGCCTGACGTCGCGGGGGCGATGCCCTCGATGACCTCGACCAGGGAGGTCTTGCCCGCGCCGTTGGCGCCGAGGACCGCAACGAGCTCGCCGCGCTCGACGGCGAGGCTGACCCCGGCGACGGCGGTGAAGGCGCTGCTCCCCCTGCCGTAGGTGCGCGTCACGTCGACAGCCTCGATTATGGCCATCTCGTCCTCCTGATGCCGGTTCCTTCGAGCCCCTGCGGGACGCGTCCAGGTTCTCCCGGGCGTCTTCTCGCCGGTAGTGCGGGGCGTCACCGGCTCTGATGAGGCCTGCACGGTTCGGGCATGAGGTTTGTCATGGGGCGGGCAGGGGCGCTGGCGGCGCTGGCGGCGCGGCCGCGCGGGAGGGGCGCGGTTGACCGGCCCGGCTGCCCACATCGCCTCGCCGCGGTCGGCCAGACCGCCAGACCGCAGAGTGTATAAGAACTCGTACTTCCTGGGCGCGGTGCTGCGACGAAATACTGGCCTCGTTCGCCGTATCCGGATCCGCGTGAGAGGAGGTGGCGGTGGTGGCTGCCGACTGCCGAGCCGTTGTGATCATTGACGACCACCAGGTCATGGGCCTCGGGGTCCACGACGTCCTGCTCGACGCCGGTGTTGCGGACAAGGTTCTGTGGTTCCCCGGCCTGTCGGCCGCCGAGCTCCCGGAAGGTGTCGTGGTGGTGCTCGATCTGCGTCTGGGCGACGGCTCCAGCCCCCGTGCCAATGTCGCAGCGCTGTTCGAGGCCGGCCATCCCGTCGTCGTGTACACCTCCGCGGAGAATCCGTACCTCGTTCGCGAGGCCGTCGAGGCCGGGGCCCTGTCGATCGTGCGCAAGTCGGCTCCCACGGACGAGCTCGTCAGCGCCGTGGGAGCCGCGGCGCGCGGCGAGACGGTTCCCGGTGTGGACTGGGCGGCGGCCCTGGACGCCGACGGCGACTTCGTCAAGGAGCACCTGACGAGCACTGAGGCCAGGGTGCTCGCGTGCTACGCCTCGGGGGCGACCTCGACGGCCGTCGCCCAGGAGATGGGGCTGTCGCCGTGCACGGTCAACACCTACGTCAGCCGGATCCGCGACAAGTACCGGGCGGTCGGCAGGCCGGTGTGCTCGCGCGTCGATCTCTTCCGCCGGGCGGTTGAGGACGGGCTCCTTCCCTGCGTCTGCTGCTCATAGCGGGCGCGTGCTCGTCGCGGGCGCGGTGCCGGACGGGCCGCGGCCGTGCGGCGGATGGCGGCCTGCCGGACGGGCCGCGGCCGCCTCGGGTGCGGGGAGCGCCCGAGGAGTCCTGTCTTAGCTCTAAGACCTGTGGGCGGTTGTCCGTGGAAGATGCAATAGAGGCGGCAGAGCAGGAATCACATTCGCCTGCGCCTTCGCGGCACGTGGCCTCGAGTCGTTCGCGAACGCCAACCCGACCTTCCCGATGCAGGTCGAGGTGCGCGCGCTCACGGGACTCATGAGCGACGACTCCTTCGCGAGGAACTCCGAGTACATGAGGATGTGCCGCGTCGAGGACAACATGACCGTGATCATGTACGCGCTCAAGGCGGCGCTGGTCAAGAGGCGCGCATCGGCTTCGAGGACTGGCACAACAAGGCGTTCGGCGGCCCCCGGCCGCCCGGTCGCACAAACCAGTCGGCAAATATGAGGTTCCCGATGCCGTGACCTCCCTCCGCCACGCGCCTCCCCTTCCCCTCGCCGAGATCGGTCGAGCTTCGCGCCGAGATCGGTTCCGGCGGCGTGTCCCGATGCGGGCGGCGCGCGGCTGCCCGCTCGAGCGCTTCTGTGCCGGGTCTCCGGCACCGGACAGGGCTGCAAAGCGGCGGCGAGAATGTCTTACTTCTGAGACTTGTGGGAGGATGAGCGATTTTCCGACAATGAGTTCATGAGGAAGCCGCATATCCCCGTGCGGCGCCGTCTTCCATTGCAAGGAGAATCGTGATGTCCGGTATCGCGCTCGCAGGCGTGCTTGTCGGTATCACCATCGTCGGGATCCGCTGGGGGATGATGGCGATGAGGGCGAAGGCGCGGGCAAGGGACGGGGCTGCGGATACTACTCCGAGACCGTTCAGATCGGCGCCCCTGGCCGGGGCGCAGAAGCAGCATTACAATAGAGAGGAACTGACATGAAACGATTTCTGAGGGTGGCGGCGGGCGTCATCGCGATCAGCCTGTTCATGCCTCTGGCGGCGTGCTCGTCGTCCAGCGCCGGCAGCATCACCTGTGCTGAGTACAACAAGCTCGATTACAGCAAGCAGAGCGATGTTCTCAGCAAAATGCTTCGTGAGCACGATCTGAGCCAGCTCAGCACGGAGAACATCGCCGGAATCACCATGAACGTGACGTCCTACTGCGGCTCCAGCAAGCACTCGAACGACCCGATCAACAACGCTGTGGACTGGAACTCGAACAAATGGTGACGACACGCGTCTCGCGCCGGCGCGCGATGGCACTGACGAGTGCTGCGGCGGCGCTCTCCCTCCTGGGCGCCTGCGGTAAGAAGGAGTTCTCCATTGAGGGCACCTGGAGGTCGACGGGCACGGAGTCCTGGGGGCTGGTGAAGAAGGGGTCCGTCGTCTCCTTCGACGGCTCGCACTGCGCCCTGTTCAGCCCGAACGACACCTACGCCTTCTACAAGGAGGGCGGCTCCTACCGCCTCGACGTCACCGGAGCGCTCGGCTCCGGCGGCAGCTTCACGGTGAAGGTCGTCGACGACGACAATATCGAGCTCGCACAGGGATCGACGGCGCTCACGCTCACCCGGACCAGGTGAATGACCCCGATCCGCAGAGCGTGACACCGCAGTCGCCTCCGGCGGGACCACCTTGGAAGGCGGTCCCGCCGGAGGCGGTCGGACCGTGTGAAGGCTCGTTCTCGTTCCGGCGCACTCCGTGAGATGACTGACTCCGGGGCTGGGCGGTGCGCGCGGTGCCGGTCGATGCCGGTCGCTGCCGGCCTCCCGGGGCCCGGAGAGTCTTGGAGGGCTTGGTGGTGGCCCGGGGACTCCCGCGAGTCCCCGTGAACCGATCTCGGTGCGGAACCGGACCGATCTCGGCGAAAACGCGACGAGCCGGCGCCGACGTCGAGCGCCGCGCCCGCCCCCAGCCCTCGCCGCCCCGGGAGGCCGGCGCCCCGCGCACGCCTTCACCTGCCTGCGCCACACGGCCTGCACCGCGGAATCACGCGTCTTCTCGCGTCCGAGAGCGCCGCCCGCCTCAAGGCCGCGCGGGATGATCCGTCCCCCGGGTCGGCTTCCATCTTTACGATCCGCCCGCCTCAAGGCCGCATGGGATGATCACTCTCCCGACCAGCAGCGCACCCGGCCCCGGAGCCAGTCATCTGGTGCCCGGCCGCTCGACCGGGGCGGTGCCGGGTCTTCGGCCGCGCCCCGAGGCGCGGGATGCTGAGGAGACGTATTACTTCTAAGACTTGCAGGATTGGGCGCGATTTTTCGAGAATGGAGTCACAAGGAGGCCGCGACCCTCTGCGCGGCACTATTCGTCACCTGAAGGAGAACTGCGATGCCGACATGGCTTGCTGGAATACTGGTGGTTGCCGCCCTGTTCGGGATCGGCTGGATTGTGGAGACGCTGAAGGAGAAGGCGCAGGAGCGCGGCGGGATCGCGGCGAAGATCGCCAATGCCTCTGAGGCCGGGGCCAGGGGCGTGCAGTGGATATTCGTCAAGGTGTTCGGCGCCCTCTGTGTGGTTATATCCATCGGCTGCGGGTACCTCATGTCTTTTGCGGGATTCGAGTTCTGGATTCTTATCGGAATGCTCGCCTTCGGCCTTTACGGAATCTACCTGCTTCTGCCTGGTGATGACAAGTGGATATTCTTCTGATCCTGTCACTGCTTCAATTCGTGTCATGGAGATCGGGCCTCCTGCGCCAGTGCCGGATCTCACTCGAGAGAATTACGTCGAGAGAAGGAAGACCATGAGAAATAAGAAGTACGCTGTCGTGTCGGCCGTTGTCGCCGTCATCATGTGCGGATCGATGCTGAGCGGTTGCTCCTCGGCCGCCAGCAAGGGTGGAGACGCGACCTGTGCCGAGTACATGAAGATGTCGGACAAGGATCAGACGAAGGCGATCACTCTTCTTCTCAAGGAGAAGGACCAAAACCCGTCGAACGGGATGATCTCATTGTCGAAGATGTCCGCGAAGATGTTCTGCAAGACCGCGGGGAACGACAACTCGCGCATTCGCGAGATCAACGGCTGAGCACCGTCCCCCTCGTCCACCGCCGGCTCCCATCTCGCTGACGGCCCCTGCCGCCCGGTTGGCCCGCACCGCTTCGCGCATGCGCGAAGCGGTGCGGGCCAACCGGGCCCTGCACGCCTTCTGCCGGCGCGCGGCGGCACTGGCGGGCGCTGCGGCGGTGCTCTTCATCCTCGGCGCCTGCGGCGAGAGGGGGCTCTTCGCCGAGGGCGCTCCGGGGTCGTGGGCGCAGAATGGGCGCGGCGTAGACAGGACGCGGCGCGGAGCGGGCGCGGTGCGGGCGCGGAGCGGGCGCGGAGCGGGCGCGGTGCGGGCACGGAGCGGGCGCGGTGCGGGCACGGAGCGGGCGGGCGCAGAGGGGGCAGGAAGCCCCGGCGGTGAAGGAGGGGCCCTTGTCTTCTCCGACGGCTCGCACTGCAACCCGCTCGGCTCGAGGGACGCGTGCACCCGTCGCGAGGAAGGGGCTCGCGCCTCCCCGTTGAGCCGGCCGCGAGCTCGTGTCAGATGAACTTGAGCGGGTCGAACTCCTCCAGCGGGATGATCCGCACACGCGGAAGCGGGCTGGTGAAGGCGTTCACGTCCTCCTCAAGGTCGTGGATCGCCAGGCCGTGCGCCTCCAGTCCTGCCAGCTGGGCGTTGAGGAACTCGTGAAAGCACAGCACGCCGACATAGGCGCCGGCATCCAGAAGACGCTCGACCTGCGGAATGTAGTCGCCGTCGTGCGAGCCGAGCAGAACGTTCGCGCCCCGGCCGGACTCCACGCGCGAGGCAATGACCTCCAGCGTCCGCTGGATACCGATATCGACGACCTTCTCCTCGGGGTTTCCCGATCCGGCCAGCGGCAGAGGCCGGTACTCCATCGCCATAAGGGCCTGCACGAAGCCCATTGGCATATGTCCGGAGGTGGCGTTGAGGAAGAACAGCGCAGTGGTCTGGGCGCCTTCGTCGTTGGCGCTGGCGAGCTCGTCGCAGAAGGAGAGCACACGGTCCCAGCGCGGACGCTCTTCAGGGTCGGGCCGGCGCCCCAGGACGCTCATGCCCAATGTGGCGTCAATGTTCTCCCCGTCGACGAGGAGGTAAGTGGGGGTGCTCATAGCGTCATGCTAGCGGCCCCAGGGGCATACGGCCGATCGGGTCAGCGCACGGCGGCCGGCGCGGCGGTATCGGCGGGAGAAACAGCCTCAAGGAAAACGGCTTCCCGGGAAACAGCGCCCCGGGAAAACAGCCCCCGACGAAATCGGCTCCCCGAGAACACAGAGGCCTCGGGGAGCCGCGCATGCCGGCGGAGCCGGACGGGACTTCAGCAATCGGGCAGGGCCCTGCGGCTCAGTAGGAGGACCTCTCGGGGTCGGTGGGCTGGGCGGTGGGCTGGGCGTTCTCGGCCTTGAGTGCGGCGAAGGCGGCATCGACGTCGTCGCCGTCGGTGATCTGCGCCGGCGACGAGGCCGCGGGCAGCGCGCTGTTCCCGCCGGACTTCAGGGCCGCCAGGCGCGCCTCGGCCTCGAGGTCGGCCCCGGAGGCCTCCAGCTCGGCGAACTGCGCCTCCAGCGAGGAGCCCGCCAGCTCCATCTGCCCGGCGGCCTGCGCCTCGACACGGCGGACCTGGTCCTCGTAGCGGGCGAGCTCGCTGGTGGGGTCCATGACGTTGATCGAGCGGATCGCGCCCTGGACCTTGACCTGCGCCTCGGCGGTCTTCTTCCGGGCGATGAGCTGGTCGCGCTTGGAGTGCAGGTCGCCGAGCTTGGCCTCCATCTGCTGCAGCCCCGTCTTGAGCTGGGCGACGACCTGCTGCTGGGAGGCGATCATCGGCTCGGCCTCCTTGGCCTCGTTCTCCGCCGTGATCTGCTTGGTGAGGGCGATCTTGGCCAGCGAGTCCCACTTGTCGGCGCCGACCGAGTCCCCGCCGGCGCGCAGCTGGTCGGCCTTCCGGGAGGCCGCCAGGGCCTTGTTGCCCCAGTCCCTGGCCTCGGCCAGGTCGGCGGCGTGGTCCTTCTCGGCCAGCCGCAGGTTGCCGATCGTCTGGGCGACGGCGTCGCGCGCCTCCGCGATGGAGGCGGTGTAGTCGCGCACCAGCTGGTTGAGCATCTTCTCCGGGTCCTCGGCGCGGTCGAGGAGGGCGTTGACGTTGGCCCGGGTCAGCTGGGCGATGCGCCCTAGGATCGACTGCTTCTCAGCCATATGCGGTGCTCCCTTTCTGTGTGCCCGGCTGCCGCCAGGGGCGGCGCACGAGCGGGTCTGTCTGTGGTCGGCGGAGTGTCCGGGTCATCGTCCCAGAAAATCGGTGCGCCGCCCAACGCGTCCAAAGGACGTATCGCTGAGGGCGCGTGCGCCCGGTCGCGGGCGGCTCCTCGGGGGAGATGGCGGTATTGGATGCCGCGACGGCGCGTCCGCTCGGCTGCGGGCGGCTCGGCCCCGGCGGGGCGGCGGCTCCCACGGCTCGTGAGGGCGACCGGCCCGGTCCGCACGAGCGGGGGCGACCGGGCCTTGACGGGGCCGCCCGCGGGCTGCGCCGTCGGGCCGCGGGCGGCACGGTCAGTCGAAGAAGTCGAAGTCCAGGTCGATGTTCGGGCCTCCCCAGCCGCCGTAGTCGTGGTGGCCGCCGGTCAGGCCGCCCAGGAGCAGTCCGCCCAGCACGAGGGAGCCGACGTCGAGCCCGCCGCGCGAGCCCTGGCCGCCGCCACCGCCCGAGCCCCAGCCCCCGGAGTGGCGCACGTCCGCCTCGGCCAGCGCCTGCGCCTGGGCCACCAGCGGCTCGCCCTGGGCGACCTCCGCCAGGGCCGCCGACGGGTCCCTGCCCTGCATCGAGGTGGCGGCCGACGCGTGCCTGGAGGCCTCCGACAGCGCCGTCCTCGCCGAGGGGCCGACGGCTCCGCGGTGGGTGGTGATGTAGGAGGTGACGGCCGTGATCTGGGCATTGAGCCGCGCCAGGCGCGAGCCGAGCGAGGCCCGCGCCCGGGAGTTGTTCTCCTCCTGGGCGCGCGCCGGGGCCAGGGCGTCGTCGAGCGCGGCCTCGGCCTGGGCCAGGTGGTCCAGGGCCGCCAGCGGGTCCCCCTTCGCCCCGGGCCCGGAGGCGGCCCGCCCCTCGGCCACAGCGGCCTCGGCGTCGGCCACCAGCGGGTCCAGCGACGCCGACGGCACCTCGGAGGCCAGGCGCCTGGCATCCACCAGGTCGGAGGAGATCGAGGCGATGGCCGCGGTCAGGTCGGCGGCGGCGCGCTCGAGGCGCTCGCGCGCACCTGTCACCTGGGCGGCGAGCTCGCCCGCCTGGGCGATCGTGCCCTGGGCGATGCGCACCTGCTCGACGGCGGTGGCGTGCTGGCCCGCCTCGATGGAGTCGCGCGCCTGGTCCAGGGCCGTGCGGCCGGCGTCGAGCAGGCGGCCGGCGCGCTCAGGGGCCTCCGAGACCGACGTGAGCGAGTCGGCCGGGTAGGTGGCGTGGAGGGTGATCAGCAGGGTCTTGGCCATGGTGATCGCCTGCTCGGTCTCGTCGGCCCGCTGGGCGGTCTCGGCCACCGAGGTCGGCAGGTTTGCCTCCAGGCCGCGGCGGGCGTTGAAGGCGGACTCCTGCTTCTTGATAATGGTGACGGCGTCATTGCACCGCTGGAGGATCTCGCCGTACATCTGGCGCTGGACCGGCTCGGTCTCGGGGATGTCGTCGTCCAGGAGCTTGCGCAGCTCGAAGGAGCGGGCCAGGTGGCCGCGGGCGGTCTCCAGGGCCTCGGTGAAGGGGTCCGTGGCCGACAGCCCGAACTGGGCCTGGGCGTAGGACAGCTCCTCGGAGGCCGAGCGCACGGCGTCGTCGGCGGTCACGAGCGCCTTGCCCGCCCGGACCCGCAGGTCCTCGACCGTCACCACCTGCGGCGAGGCGGGGGTGTCGCGTTTGCGTTTCCAGAACACGTCGGGCTCCTCGGATGTGAGTGCTGGTAGCCTATCGTCCCCGCTCGGGGGTGCGTCCGGCAACTTGGTTCGCCCTGGGTGCCGGGGGTGGTCTGCTGCGTCTCTGTGGGGGCGGCGCGTCTCGCTGGCTGGCTGAATCGTGCCTTCGAGGAGGCGGGAGCCCGTGACTTGGGCGTGACCGAGTGGTAGGATCGGTGTCGTCCCGATCCACGACGAGCAGTGACGCGACGAGTGAGAGGCCGTCGAATGGCGAGCAATTTGAAGTGGGATCACGATCTGGCGACATCGGCTGTATCGAGTATTGACGCGGCGAGCGATAGTATCAGTGGCGACTCGGTAGTATCAGTGGCGATTCGGTGGAGTCTCCGTCGGGATGCGGGTACTCGGCCTCGGCGGCATCGGCGGTGGTGACGAGGCTTCAGACGGCGCTGTCGGGGCTGCAGTCGGGTATTCCGTCGCTGGCAACCAGTTTGAGGGCCGTCGACACGAGTATCACGACGGCCGATACGAATAGCGCCAGCACCGTTCCGTCCTGGTCGTCGGTGGCACCGGGCCTGATGACGGGCTCGGGGCCGCTTGTCGGCAACGGCGGGTCCGCAGGCTCCTCCTCGCCCTCAGGGGGAGCCGCCGGAGGCGTGAGGCCCCAGTACTCCACCACGCCGACGAGCTCGAACCCCTCTGGGGCCACGTACTCCTCGACGCGCCCTGGTCCGGCGGTCAGGGCGCCCTACCCGGGCATGAGCTCGAACCCCAACGGACGATAGTGAGGGCAATGGCTGGAGCGGGTGTGGATACGGAGGTCGGCAGTCATGTCAATTGACACTCATCTGGATGCGACGCCGTCCGATATCGCGACGTCGGCGGAGACGGTCGGCGATATCAAGACGAATGTCGACAGCGCCGAGGATGACCTGATCGGCGCGCGCAAGATCATTGCCAGCGACTTGGAGGGCGAGTCGGCGCTCAGTGCGTCGGTTGCGATCACCTCTCAAGTTAGTAGCTGTGAAGATCTGGTGGCGGATCTGGAGAGCTATAGGACCGCGCTGGACAATCTCTCGTGGGCTCTGAGTGCTATCAAGACGGATCTGGAGGGGATTCGCAGCAGGGCCGTCGAGGGAGGGCTGGAGCTCGCCGGGGAGACTATTATCGAGCCGAAGGGCGTGGCCCACTTTCAGTGGACTGACCCCGATAGTACTGCGCCGCTCTGCTGCGGGCCATCCCGCTACGGCCCTGTTCAACCGAGTCTGGATGACGCGGAGCAGGCGAAAGTCGCCTTGTACAGCACCCTGGAGACCGACACCAGCGACATTCGCGACAGGGAGACAGCGGCGCGTCAGGACTTCGCGGACGCCTGTTCGAGAATCACGGACGGCAACCCAGCTGTCCGCACAGTGTCGAGCACGGTGAGCGGCTACTTCGTCCCCTCGAAAGGTGAAGATGGTTGGGCGACGGCGGGGAATGTCGCCAGTTGGGGCGCTATGCGCGCCAGCGACGCAGCTTTATTGGCTGGAGGCGTTGCCCTGAGTTCGACTCGCCCGGGTGTCGATCATACTCTGGCCAATGGTAAGATCGTGCGTTCTCATGCAGCCGATAAGGGTATGGCCATTGGTAGCTGGAAGAATGCGTTTAACGATGGTAATCTCACGAACTGGAGGATTCCTGCTTCAGTGACGGGGACAACAGGGGCGAAGGTCGCCACCGCGGCGCAGAAAGCCATCCCGGCCCTCACCAAGGGGAGTGCTGTGTTGAGTTTCGCTGCCGACGCATACGGGCAGTGGAAGGAAGACTCGCACAATCCGTCCATAGGCGAGACCGAGAAGGTGACACGGGCGGCGATGAAGGGCGCCGGTTCCGCCGGAGGGGCCTGGCTTGGAGTCGAGATGGGCGCTGCGGTCGGCGCGTGTGTTGGTGGCCCGGTTGGTGCCGCGGTAGGCGGTATTATCGGGGGCGTTATCGGATCTGGTCTAGGAAAGATGGCTGCCGATTGTGCGAATAAGGGTGTTCACAAGGCCTTCCACGGTTTATTTCATTGATTGATGTAACGGCGAGCAATTATGGTTAAAGAGGTATTGGGGGGTGTCGGGTGTCTGGTGCTGGGGGGCGCGTCGCTGGTCAACTGGTGGTTCGCTATGTTTTCGGATGGTGGTTATGGGGGCATGTGCCGCTCCATGATGCGGGGCACCTTCAGTTTGGGACGCAATACGACTGCGCTCATCCAGCCTGGTTTTGGAGGGTTTTTGGCCTTCGGGGGGTGCGGGCTCATTTTCGAGGCCGCTGGTTGTGAAGAGACTGCTCTTGGGAAGTTTTTTCTTTTTTGTACGGTGATATCTGTGGTGGTGGCGTTGGTGGGTGTGATTCCTTTTCGGCTGCCGTGGTTCATGTATCCGGAGGGGCAGATGGAGAGGCGCCGTCGGCGGAGGGGGATGACTGATGCTGATGCGGCTGAGGAGGTCTGGCGGCGTGCCGGCTCCCCTTCAAAGGATGCGGGTGATCCTCCTGGTGATGATCTGCCGGCCCGCTCCCATCGGGCAGGTCGGCACCGCAAATGACTGCTCCATGTGCCTGCGCGAGGGGGGCGTCTCGCCGTGTAGCTTCTCAGCGAGACAACGCCCCTTGTCTACTCGAGCCGTCTTCGCCCGGCATGTCCGGTTCGGTGCGGCATCTGGCGGTATTGTCGGGGGCGTTGTTGGTGACGCCATTGGATCTGGGGCGGGGAAGGGCGCTGCTGATCGAGTTAATGGGTGGATTCATAAATTGTGGCATTGACGGTTGCTGTCGCTGTGTGGCGGTGTAGCTAGTTGAGTGTGGTTAAAGACGTATTGTATGGGGGCGGCGCGCTCTTGCTGGGCGGTGCGTCGCTGGTTAGCTGGTGGTTTGCGATGTTCTCGGATAGTGGTTATGGGGGCATGTGCCGCTCCGTGATGCGGCGCGCCTTCAGTTTGGGGCGCAATACGGCTGCGCTTATTCAGCCCGGTATTGGGGGGTTTTTGGCCTTTGGAGGAGGTCTGTCGTTGGTGCAGGTTGCTGGCTTCCAATATGATGCTCCTTTGACCGTGTTTTTTGGTGTGGTTGCGGGGCTGTCTATGGTGGTGGCGTTGGTGGGTGTGATTCCTTTTCGGCTGCCATGGTTCATGTATCCGGAGGGGCAGATGGAGAGGCGCCGCCGGCGGAGGGGGATGACTGATGCTGATGCGGCTGAGGAGGTCTGGCGGCGTGCCGGCTCCCCTTCAAAGGATGCGGGTGATCCTCCCGGTGATGATCTACCAGCCCGTTCCCATCGGGCCGAAGAGTGCGAGGGCGAGTGAGCGGCTGTTCTTATTGGGTGCATGATGCGTGAGGCTGTCGGTCCCGCCGAGGTGTTCGCTAGGGCCGAAGAATCGGTGGTCTTCGTGCGTTCACGTTGCTGCCGCTGGGTGCGGTTGGCTGCTGAGATCGGGGACATTGACGGGTGCCTCTATGGAAGGCCTTGAAGGTTCGCGGGGACTGAGCCGCCGATTTGGGCTGCTGGGCGTGTCTCGGACAGCTCTGAAAGCGGTGTCTCTGGCTGCTTGTCTTGTTGCTCGGTGCTCCTGGTCGACCTCGCCCTGCGTCCTGTGCCCCAGGGCGGAGTGGAGCTGTTTCTGATTGTGTGTTCCGGGCTTGTTCCGGGCTCGGCCTGAGGGGGCGGTGTCCCGGATGGTCTTGCTTCTTGTGGTGGTGGGCCATCTGGTAGGCCCTCTCGTTCCTTGAGGGTGGCGCCCGCCGGCTTCCGCCCGGGCGCCCGCCCAGCACGCCCTGGTCCTGCCCGCCCGGAGGGCGAGCTCCGTGGTCCTCCGGGTGGTCGGCGAGCTGGGCGGAGGCGTGCCAGGGTGCCGCGGGTCCGGGGCGGGGTGGATCGTCTCCCCCTGTCGTGTGCGGGCGCCTGCGGGCCGCCATATCGATCGCCTCGCACACCAGGGGCCGGTGCCGCGCGTGGTCGTCCCAGTGGCGTCCCCGACTGCTTTCCTCGTGCAGCAGCCCTGGGGCGGTCGCCAGGCAGATCGACCCCTCCTCCCCGGGTGCGGGTACAGGTGGGTGTCGCCCACCCGCTTCGCTCCCGCCGCCAGCCAGCCGGGAGTGAAGTGGGTGGGCGATATCACCTGTATCCGCACCTGGGAGGGGTTCGTGTACCTGGCGACCGTTGCCGGGCTGCTGCACCAGGAAGGTGGTCGGATACGCGACTGGGCCGACCACGCGCGGCACCGACTCCGTTGTGCGAGGCGATCGATATGGCGGCCCGCAGGCGCCCGCACACGACAGGAGGAGACGGTATTCCACTCGGACCGGGGGTGCCAGTACACCTCCGAGCAGCTCTCCCGGCATCTGGGGAGATATGAGATCAACGCTTCCACGGGCAGGACCGGAGTGTGCTGGGCGGGTGCGCTGGGCAGAAGTCGGCGGGCGCCGCCCTCAAGGAACGAGAGGGTCTATCAGATGGTGTATCCCACAAGCAGCAAGGCCGTCCGGGATACTGCCTCCTGGGTCGAGCTGGAATACAATTAGAAACGACTCCATTCCGCCCTGGGGCACAGGACGCAGGGCGAGGCCGACCAGGAGCACCGAGCAGCAAGACAAGCAGCCTGAAAGACCGCTTTCAGGGCTGTCCGAGACACGCCCGGCAGTCCAGAGCTGACCGGTGACGCCGGCGCGGTAGCCGGAGGCGCCCAGACCTGGACAAACATCTCCGAGCACCTGGGCACCTGCAGCCAGGACCTGACGACCTCGCTGACTGTGCGCCTGGGGGACCAGTCCTCAGCGACCCTGACAGCGTATAAGTCCTTCCAGGCCGGCACCGCGGCGCGCCTGTCAGTGGTGGCGGCCCTGGCAGGAGCGGTGTCCACCGGCCTTGGCGTGGCCTCGATGATAGTCCAGACGGTCCATGACCTGGTGCGCGACGCGATCGCCGACGTGCTGGGCAAGCTCATCTCCAAGGGCCTGGAGATCATTATGACCGCCGGCGTGGGCACGGCCGCGGCGATCGCCTCCCTGGTGGCCGACGTCAGCCAGTGGACCACCCGCCTGTCACGCGAGGTCAAGAGCGTGGTGACCACATCCTCCAACCTCGGTGACCTGTTCCGGCGGGCCAGGATCGCCATCGACGACCTGGCCGCCACCGCCGAGCACGGCCTGGCCTCCCTGGCCGGGCAGCCCGCCACGGCCATGGCCGCAGCCGGCGGCACCAGAGGTGCCAGAGGCGCCAGCAGGAGTGCGCACGGCGCGCGCGGCGGCCGGGGCGCAGGAACCGGCCACAACGGCGGCACGGGCGGCACAGGCGGCGGTAAAGGACACGGAGGCGCAGGCGACGGCGGCGCAGGAGGCACCGGACACGGGACCGCCGGCGGGGACAAGACCCCCGACCCCGAGATGATCAGACGCTCCCAGGAAGCCCAGCAACGCGCACAAAACACCAAAGACGGGCTGCCCGATACAAAAAAGGGTCGCAGAAAAGCAACTTCGTCGGACCATAATCAGACTCTTAGCGGCTGGAGCCTGGACCGCCCCAGTGGCTTCCAGAAGCCCAATGTCGATGAGGTCCTCGCCAAGCAGGAGGAGATCGGCCATCCCGTCAAACGCGCCGGTGCAAGCGATCATGGGGTTGATGGGCAGTACTATGCCTCGCACGCGGAGCGGCAGGAGTCGATCACGGCCAAGGAGCCGGCCATCGGTGTAGCGAAGGAGCTCTGCGATGACTGTCCGGGCTACTTCAGCAGGCTCGCCCAGCACGAGGGAAGATGCTGGTACGTCACCGACCCGGACGGGACATGGATATTCTACCCCGACGGCACAGTGGTAAAGCCTTGAACAACATCATGACGCAACCGATCGATATTATGCTCGGATCGGATGGCGCTGGAGAGCAACGGATGAGGAGGGTGTCATGATTGACATGGATGCAGTGAATCGGGAGATCGAGGCCGGCCGGGCCGAGCTGGCCGCCAGCGACAAGGCGATCCTGTCCCTGGCGACCCGCACGCGGATCTGGAGGGCCATGCTGGACCCCCAGGACCACGAGGCCTCATACCGCCGCTTTATCGAGTTAGACATGAGGTGTGTCCGCCATGTCCAGGGCTTCTGGGACCGCGCATTCCCGGGAGACCAGCGAGTCGAGGAGATGCTCACCCTCGCCCAGGAGCTCATCGACCGCCAGGCGGACGAACGTCAGGCCGAGAGGCGCGCGAGAATTTTTGTTATGAATGTCTTCGATGAGGTGGATGACTACAACGCCATCACCCAGCCCGCGGTCTTCGTCGCTGACGGGGCTTCACACATGGTGACGTCGGCTTGTCATCGCGATCCTATCTACTACGTATCGGGGGAGACGGATGATGATGATGAGCTTCTCCCGGATTCTCTTGAGACCAGTTACAGCTGCTCGGGTGCTGCTGCTGGTGCGTTGAATTGGCAGCCGATTGAGGAGACTGATGTGTCGGCTCGTCGGGCGTTCTGGACGTGGTACCTGGATGAGGCGATCCCGCAGGTGCTGGCCGACTGAGGTCCGCAGGGGGCAGTGCCCGCAGGGGGCGGTGCCCGTAGGGGCCGGTGGCTGCTGGGGTGGCAGGGTTCCTGTGAGCACGGGCATCTGCCTGGATCCCCGAGCTACCGCCACCGTCGCATTGGGTCGGGCCGACCGCCGAGATGAGCACCGTTGGCGGTCGGGCTTCTCCGGGCGCGGCGCACGGAGGAGAATAGGGCGCATGATCGACACGGACGCAGTGGACCGTCAGATCGAGGCCGGGCGGGCCGAGCTGGCCGCCAGCAGCAAGGCGATCCTGTCACTGGCGACCCGCACGCGGATCTGGGAGGCCATGCTGGACCCCCAGGACCACGAGGCCTCATACCGCCGCTTTCTCGAGTTAGACATGAGGTGTGTCCGCCATGTCCAGGGCTTCTGGGACCGCGCATTCCCGGGAGACCAGCGGGTCGAGGAGATGCTTACCCTGGCACAGGAGCTCATCGACCGGCAGACGGACCCGCAACAAGCCGACAGACGTGCAGGCGCCTTCATCGTCCAGATGGACAATGAGGTGAAAAATTTTGATGCTATTAGCCAACCAGCATACCTCGTTGCCAATGGGACGTCGCACGTGGTGATGTCGGCTTGTCATCGCGATCCTATCTACTACGTATCGGGGGAGGCGGACGATGATGATGACCTGCTTCCGGACTCGCTTGAGACGAGTTATAGTTGCGCCAGTGCAGCCTCTAATGCTCTGAATTGGATGTCGATTGAGGAGACTGATGTGTCGGCTCGTCGGGCGTTTTGGACGTGGTACCTGGATGAGGCGATCCCGCAGGTGCTGGCGTAGGGGTCCGGCTGGGGTGGCAGGGTTCCTGTGAGCGCGGGCGTCTGCCTGGATCCTTGAGCCGCCGGTGCGTCGGGTCGGGGCGACCGCCGAGATGAGCATCGTTGGCGGTCGGGCTTCTCCGGGTGCGGCGCATGGAGGAGAATAGGGCGCATGATTGACATGGACGCAGTGGGCCGTCAGGTCGAGGCCGGCCGGGCCGGGCTGGTCGCCAGCGACAAGGCGATCCTGTCCCTGGCGACTCGCACGCGGATCTGGAGGGCCATGCTGGATCCGCAGGACGATGAGGCCTCATACCGGCGTCGGATCGAGCTGCAGGTGGCATGTGTGCGTCGTGTGCAGCATCTTTGGGACCGGGCCTTTCCCGGTGATGGCAGGGTTGAGGAGATGCTTACTCTGGCCCGGGGACTCGTTGGCCAGCAGGTGGACGCGCGCCAGGCCGAGAGACAGGCTGAAAGTTTTTTCGTCCACGTCAACAATGAGGTGGATGATTTCAACGCTGTCACTCAGCCTGCGTTCTTCGTCGCCGATGCCGCGTCCAAAACAGTAATCTCGGCCTGCTATCGAAACCCCGACTACGACACTGCAGGCGATGACACGGATGATGATGAGTTGCTTCCGGATTCTCTTGAGACGAGTTGCTGTTGCGCTAGCGCCGCCAGCAACGCCCTGAACTGGCAGCCGATTGAGAAGACTGATGTGTCGGCTCGTCGGGCGTTTTGGACGTGGTACCTGGACGTGGCGATCCCGCAGGTGCTGGCCAGTTGACGCTTGTTGGGGTGATATGGCTGGGGTGGTGGAATCGATCGGTCGCCACCGGCATGGTTGATCGGCTGTGTTTTCGGCTTGTCGTCGTCCCATCACGTCGCGTCGGGTCGGGCCGACCGCCGAGATGAGCACCGTTGGCGGTCGGGCTTCTCCGGGCGCGGCGCACGGAGGAGAATAGGGCGCATGATCGACACGGACGCAGTGGACCGTCAGATCGAGGCCGGGCGGGCCGAGCTGGCCGCCAGCGACAAGGCGATCCTGTCCCTGGCGACCCGCACGCGGATCTGGAGGGCCATGCTGGACCCCCAGGACAACGAGGCGACCTGTATTCGTAGGACCAAGTTGAAGATGGCATGTGTGCGCCACGTGCAACATCTTTGGGACCGGGCCTTCCCAGGAGACGGCAGGGTCGAGGAGATGCTCACCCTGGCACAGGAGCTCATCAACCAGCAGGCGGATGTGCGCCAAGCCGAACGACGTGCGAAGACTTTTGTCATGGACGTCTTCGACGAGATGGATGACTACAACGCCATCACCCAACCCGCGGTCTTCGTCGCCGATGCGGCCTCACACACAGCAAGTTCAGCCTGTCATCGTAATCCCGACTACGATACTGTGGATGATGACGACACAGATGATGATGAGCTTCTCCCGGATTCTCTTGAGACCAGTTACAGCTGCTCGGGTGCTGCTGCTGGTGCGTTGAATTGGCAGCCGATTGAGGAGACTGATGTGCCGGCTCGTCGGGCGTTCTGGACGTGGTACCTGGATGAGGCGATCCCGCAGGTGATGGCCGACTGATCTACTGGTGGGGCCTGACTAGTGCGGCTCTTTGCTGTCGAGGTTGTTCTTTCCGCCAAGGTGGCGGGACCATACGTCGGCGGGCCGCAGTCGGTCCTGCCGCCCTGTTCGTCGTCGTCAACTGATGGCGTCATGCTGGGCCAGCCCTCCAGATGACCTACACCTGGAGGGCCGTCCCAGCATGATGTGCGGCTGTGGGAGCGGTCCTCTGCGGCCCTGACGGCGTATAAGTCGTTCCAGCCATATCCTGGAACAGGTGCCGATGGATCGCGCGCAACTCATCGAGGTCTCCGGTCGGCCTCACCGGTCGATCCATGAGTTGCACTAGCCGGGCGAACGAAAGGTCGCCCTCGGCCTCGTCGAGAGTGGCCCTTGTACGTGCGCCGACCTTGTTCCTCAGTAGACCTGTCTCGGGGTCAAGGTACGGGTCAACGGGCTCGGTCGAGTCCATAGCGGGCGCGTGCTCGTGCCACCAACTCATCCGAGCTGATGCGACCGGCGACGTACTCCTGGGCATCTTGACGCCCCGCGACTGTCACCGGCAGGCCCTCCATCTCGCCGCTGTGAATCGCCTCAGACACGCGCTGGCCGCGCCCGGCCGCTTCCGGGGCGGGTGGAGACCAACAGGCCCCTGCCCGGGCGGCCCCAGGAGCGCTACCCCCGGACGCGACGCGGCAGGCAAGACCCCGGTGGCCAGCACCATCGAGACCCGCGCCCAGCGCGGGCTGGGAGGGGCCCGGTTGCCGGCGGTGTCCAACGTCTCCACAGTGCCCCGCGCTCCGTGATCACTCAGGCGATCGTCCCAGGAACCACCGACCGTCGGCAACCTGATCCCGCCTCAAAGCTGATCGTCGACGGCACACCGATACCCTGCCTACCTGGAAGAACCACCCCGAGCGCTAGTCGGGAAAGCGCAAGACCGCCGGGCACAACGCGTCCGGTCGCCTGCACCTTGGCCGGCCACCTGGCCCGGCTCCCGGCCACCCTGCCCGGACGCACCCACGACACGACCGCATCAGGGCCACCGACCAGCCCGAGCAGGCCCCGGGAAGGGCGAGCAGACCTCCGCCACGTCGGCGGCAAGGGCTGGGCCGAACTGGGAATGATCACCCCAGGCGCCAACCCGCCAAGCCGCCCCTCCGTCCCGACGACAAGCCCCGGAGCGTCTCCCAATCACGCCGACAGACAACGATTTTGTTTAATTTCAGCCATACCTCGATGAGGCGATCCCGGCGGTTCTCGCCGGCTGATGGAGGAGCATGCGCTTCCCCCGTCCACGGCGCAGGCCCGGGAGTGCCGCCGGGCAGGCTCCCCGCCCGCCGACCGCCCGCCGTGCCGCCGGGCGGGCCCCGCCTGCTCTCCGTCCGCCGGGCCCTCCGCCGACACCGCGCCGACCGCCGTCGGCCACTGACAGGCCACTGACGAGCCACTGACAAGACGGAGCCCGCGGACGCGCGCCCGCCTCGACGCTACGCTGGTGGCCTCACCGGCGAGACGGCCGGCGCCGGGCCTGGGGCCTCGAGGGCCGCAGGGGCCCCGGCGCCGGCCCGGGCCCGCCGGCCCGGGCCCGCCGCGCCGGAGACCCCCGCACGCAAGGGATGGGAAGAACAATGCGTGACACAATCAATGTCCGGCTCGCCCCGGGGTGGCAGACGATCACCCTGGAGGACCTGTCCGGACTGCCCGCGGGCCTGCTCGACGCCGCGGGCGACACGGTGCGGTACGTGGCGGCGGCCGTGCCCGCCACCCGCACCTACGCCCCCAACCTCGTGGCCGTGCGCACGACGCTCGCCCCGGACGAGGACCCCGAGGAGGTCCTGGTCGGCTCGGCCCGCGTCATGGCGGACAGCGTCCCCGGCATGCGCATGATCGACGAGTTCCCGGCCGCCGGCAGCCCCGAGGGGCGGCGGCTGCGCAGCGGCATCTACATCCTCGACGACGAGGCCCTGACCCTGTTCCAGGTGGCCTGGCTGGATCGCAGCGCCGAGGGCACCCACCTGTGGACCGTGACCTTCACGTGCGCCACCCGCGAGTTCGGCGCCGTCTCCGAACAGTTCCTGGCCATGAGCGACACCCTGGAGGTGACGGCATGAGCTCCTTCGACACCGATCGTGGCGTCATCGTCCTGGAGGCCGCCCAGTGGGACGTCCTGGAGCGCATGCTCACCGGGCCCGCCGCCGAGCGCGCCACCTACGCGGAAGGCGCCCTGGCCGGCCTGGAGGACCTGGGCGTGATCGACCCCTACGGCCCGACGGAGGCGGCCCGGGGCGTGCTCGCGGGCCTCGTGACGGCCGACGCCCGGTACGTCCTGCGCCGCCTCGACCCGGCCGATGCGGTGAGCGTGCGCGACCTGGTCATCTTCCTGGCCGCGCCGCGGTGCACCATTGCGCGCTACGACGCCGACGGCGTCCACATCTACGCCTGCGACGACGTCGAGGTCCCCCACATCGCCCTGGCCAACGACCACCTCTACCCCCGGCCCGTGATCGACGACGGCCCCGAGGAGATCTTCGACACCCTCGCCTCCGCCGCGCGCCTGGCGGACATCGAGGCCGCCGTGCGTCTCATGCAGGTCATTGGGCGCAACGGGCCGCGCGCCTCCAGCTTCGTCCGCGACGCCGAGGCCGGGCAGTGGACCATGGTGATGCGCATGCGCCAGGACCGGGACCGGGACGGCTTCACCCTCACCGGGCAGATGCTGACCCTCGGCGTGCGCTCCATGCTCTACGAGATCATGGAGCAGCCCGGCCCCCTCACCGACCCCGGCGGCACTCCGACGAACATCCCTCTGCGGCCTGTGCTCGGCACCGAGGTCTGGGCCACGATCAGCTCCTGGATGTGGGCCATGCCCTGAGGGGCGCCCGCCCCGGCCCGCCTGCGCGCCCGCGCCCTCGTGTTGCGGCTCTGACAGGGAGAGGTCACCCTTGTGGCCATGATTGATAACCCGAACTCATCTGCGGCGGTGGCGGCCGCCCGCGCCGCCCGGCCCGAGCGGGGAGCCGCACCTGCGTCAGTGCCGGCGTCGGTGCCGACCTCAGCGCCGGTGGTCACCGTCGTCGAGCCCGAGGCCTTCGCGCCCCTGGGCCGCCTGGGCGAGTGGCTCTTCGCCGAGGGCGCCTCCCTGCGCATGGTGCGGCCCTGGTCCGGTGATGCGATCCCCGACCTGTCCCAGATCGACGGCGGCCTCGTCGTCCTGGGCGGGGCCATGAGCGCGCACGACGACGTCGAGCACCCCTGGCTGGCGGACCTGCGCGCCCTGCTGCGGGACGCGGTGACCGAGCGCGTGCCAGCGGTCGCGATCTGCCTGGGCGCCCAGGTCGCCGCCGAGGCGCTGGGCGGGGCCACCGCGGTCCCCTCTCCGCACGGGGGCGAGGGCGGCGTCGTCGAGCTGGAGCTGACCGAGGCCGCCGCGGGCGACGCCGTCTTCTCCGAGATCGTGGACGAGGCCGTGCGCGCCGCGGTGCGGGCCGGCGTCCCCACCCGGGACGGCACCCGGCTGCCCGTCATCGTCTCCCACGACGACGGCGTCGTCCGCCTGCCCCAGGAGGCGACGCTGCTGGCCGCCTCCGCCGGCGCTCCGGTGCAGGCGTGGCGCGCGGGTAAGCTCCTGGCCCTCCAGCACCACCCCGAGTCCACGCCGGCGCGCATCGAGTACTGGCGGGCCCGGTCGGCGGCCCGCGCCCTGGGCGTCGTCGAGGGCGAGGAGGAGGCCGAGGCGCTGCCCGACTCCGAGCTGCCCGCCGAGGCCGTCGAGGCGGGTGCGCGCGCCCGCGCCGACGCCGAGAGGGTCGAGCCGGTCATCCAGGCCTTCGGCAGGGCCCTGGCCCGGATCCTGGTGCGCAACGCGCGGGCCCGCGCGGCTCACACCGCCCGCACCGGCCGCGCAGCCGCGGCGCCCGCCGTCGTGCAGGGCTGACGACGGCAAGATCCAGACGTCGAGATAGACGTTTTCGGACGAGGTAGACGGTGACACCGTCTACCTCGTCCGAAAACGTCTATCTCGACGGGGCGGGGCCGGGGCAGGGCCGGCGCAGGCGCGGGGCCGGCGCAGGCGCGGGCCCCGCCCTACAGGTCTCCGGCGTCGATAATGTCGTAGCCGTAGCCCTGCTCGGCCAGGAAGCGCTGCCGGTGGGCGGCGAGCTCCTGGTCGATCGTGTCGCGGGTGACGACCGTGTAGAAGTGCGCCTGGCGCCCATCCTCCTTGGGCCGCACGATCCGCCCCAGCCGCTGCGCCTCCTCCTGGCGGGACCCGAAGGAGCCGGACACCTGCACGGCCACGCTGGCGCCCGGCAGGTCGATGGAGAAGTTCGCGACCTTGGAGACCACGAGCGTGCTCACCTCCCCAGCACGGAAGGCCCCGTAGAGCCGCTGGCGCTCGCGCACCGTGGTGGCCCCGGTGATGAGCGGGGCGTCCAGGTGCTCGGCGAGCTCCTCGAGCTGATCGACGTACTGGCCGATGACCAGCGCGGACTCCCCGCGGTGGCGGGCCAGCAGCTTGTCCACCACCTCCAGCTTGGCGGGTGTGGCGGCCGCCAGACGGTACTTGTCCTCCTTCTCGGCGGTCGCGTAGGCCATCCGCTCCCCGGAGTCCAGGGCGAGGCGCACCTCGGTGCACACGGCCGGGGCGATCCACCCCTGGTTCTCCAGGTCCTTCCAGGGGGCGTCGTAGCGCTTGGGCCCGATCAGGGAGAAGACCTCGTCCTCGCGCCCGTCCTCGCGCACGAGCGTGGCGGTCAGCCCCAGGCGGCGTCTCGCCTGCAGGTCCGCCGTCATGCGGAAGATCGGGGCGGGCAGGAGGTGGACCTCGTCGTAGACGATGAGCCCCCAGTCGTGGGAGTCCAGCAGGTCCAGGTGCGGGTAGACGCCCTTGCGCTTGGTGGTCAGCACCTGGTACGTCGCGATGGTGACGGGCCGGACCTCCTTGCGGGACCCCGAGTACTCGCCGATCTCGTCCGCGGTCAGGGAGGTGAAGCGCATGAGCTCCTCCTTCCACTGGCGGGCCGAGACGGCGTTGGTGACCAGGATGAGCGTCGTCGTCGAGCTCCTCGCCATGACGGCGGCCCCCACCAGGGTCTTGCCGGCCCCGCAGGGCAGGACGACGACGCCGCTGCCCCCCGACCAGAAGCTCTCCACCGCCTCGGCCTGGTAGGGGCGCAGCGCGAAGGCCCCGGAGGCGTGCGACTGCACCCCGGCCGGGTCGTCGTGCAGGGCGATCGGGTGGGCCTCGCCGTCGACGTAGCCGGCCAGGTCCTCCGCGGGCCAGCCCAGCCTGATGAGGACCTGCTTGAGGTGGCCACGCTCGGAGGGGTGGACGACGACGTCGGCCTCCCCCAGCCGGGTCCCCAGCAGGCCCTGGGTGCGCTTGGAGCGCATGACCTCCTCCAGGACCGGCACGTCCGTGGTGTGCAGGACCAGGCCGTGGGCCGGGTCGGCGACCAGCCGCAGGCGCCCGTAGCGGCCCATGGTCTCGGCGATCTCGGTGAGCAGGGAGTGGGGCACCGGGAAGCGCGAGTAGGTGATCAGGACGTGGACGACGGTCTCGGCGTCCAGCCCGGCCGCCCGGGCGTTCCACAGCGCGAGCGGGGTGATCCGGTAGGTGTGGATGTGCTCGGGGGCCCGCTCCAGCTCGGCGAAGGGCGCAATGGCGCGGCGGGCGTCGTCGGCGTCAGGGTGGGCCGCCTCCAGCAGGACCGACTTGTCGGACTGGACGATGAGGGGGCCGTCGGGCGTCGCAGGGGCTGGCATGACACGAAGTATCCCAAGAGCGGTGCCGCTCCCGCCGTGATTCGGGCGATGCATTGTTCACAGCGTTTCCGTGGTTTTGGGTCGCCGCCACGGCCGCGCCCGGGCCGCGGATGGCGGCCATTGCGCCCGGCTGCCGGGGCTCGGGCGCCGGGAGCCGTCGTTCGCGATCAGCCGTTGACCAGGGGCAGGTCGGCCAGGACCGCGCCCAGGGCGAGGAGCCGCCGGGGGAGGAACTCTGCGATCGTGAGCCCGACGACGTCGCCCGCCTCGCCCAGGTCGGCCACGAGCCGGTGGGCCTGTGCGGCGCTCAGTCCCCCGGGAATGAGCCCAAGACCCAGGGGCAGCTCGTCGGAGTCGATCGTGTCGACGTCGAGGTGGATGGCGAGCCTGGAGGCGCCGGTGGAGCGGAACCAGTCGATGAGAGCCCCGCTGTCGGCGCGCAGGTCCTCGGGGCCGAAGACGGCCAGACCCCACTGGGCGACATGGGCGTAGGCGTCGTCCACCCAGTCGTGCAGGCCGGCCAGCGCGATACGGGACGGGTCGATGGCGGCCGGCAGGTGCTCCAGGACCTCGGGGTCGCCCTTGCCCGCCAGGGCGGTCACGGCCATGGCGTGGTAGCCGTCGTAGCCGGTGTCCGGGGTGTCGGTGTCGGGGTGGGAGTCGACCCAGACCACGGCCAGGTCCTCCCGGTACTGCGCCGCCAGGTGGGCGAAGGGGGCCACCGACACCGAGCAGTCACCGCCGATGGTGAGGATCCGCCGGGCCTCCGGGTGGGCGCGGATGCGGTCCAGGGCGGCGTCGATGCCGGCCAGGACGGCGCTGCGCGACTCGATGCCGCCGGTGGAGCCTTCGGCGCCGTCGGGCCCGGCGAGCTCCTCCAGGGACACCGGCACGATCTCGGTGGGGCCGCCCGACGGCGGGAGCATGGCGGCCAGGGCCCGGGCGCCGGCGACGTAGCCGCGGCGGGCGACCTGGATGGGCAGCTCGGGGACGAGGAGCCCCGCGTTGTCGTAGCCGGCGCCCTGCCACTGCGGCCAGATCAGACGCAGGGCGGTGGGGTCGGTGGCGGCGGGGTAGGACGGGAGGAAGCCTGGGATGATAGGACTGGCCGATGCCGCCGGCTCGGTCGGCTCGGTCGATGCGGTCGGTTCAGCGTCATTGCCCACTCGTCCACTGTAACCGGCGGGCGGCGCGTATGAGTGAGCAATAACGTAGGGATGCGACCGGGATCGTTTCGCTCCGGGGCCGAGCCGCTCGCTTCGGGTCGCCGCGGCGGCCGCGCGGGGCGCCCGCCCCAGGCGTCGGGGGAGCGCGCTGGTCAGACCGGTATCGGCCTGGACAGGTACCCGCCCGCCCCGGGCGTCGGGGGAGCGCGCGGGGCGCCCGCCCCGGTGGCGTCCTCCGCGGGTGCCGGGCACGCACAGGGGCACTAGAGTAGTGAGAATGAGCATAGGGGAGCAGTGCGGCGGGGACGAGAAACGCAGCGAACGGAGCCCCCGCGCCCCGACCGCCGGCGGCGCGAGCCTGAAGGACCTCGCCGGGCACCTGGCGGCCCTGCCAGACGCCGACGTCATCGGGCTCTTCACCGCCCGCCCCGACCTGACCACCCCGCCGTCCGCCTCCTTCACCGCGCTCGCCGCCCGGGCCGGCGCGCGCCCCAGCGTGGAGGCGGCCCTGGCGCACCTGGACACCCCCACCCTCGCCGTCGCCGAGGCCGTCGTCGCCCTGGAGGAGCAGGACGCCGACGCCCTGGCCGCGGCGCTCGACCTGGAGCCCGAGGACGTCGCCGCCCGCCTGGAGCGGCTCGCCCGGCTCGCCCTGGTGATCGACTCCGGGCCCGTGACCGGCCTGGCCGACGCCTTCGGCCCGCACCCCTTCGGCCTGGGGCCCGCGGCCGCCGACCCGATCGCCCTCCCGCCGCCCCTGTCTGAGCTGCGCGCCGAGGCGGGCAAGGCCTCCGAGGCCGCGCTCGCCATGCTGCGGGCCCTCACGTGGGGGCCGCCCGTGGGCACGCTGCGCGTCGGCGGCAAGGCGCCCGGCGCGGCCGAGCTCGTGCGCCGCGGCTGGCTGGCGTGCGACCACGACACCGCCGGCCGCACCCGTTTCGTCATGCCCCGGCAGGTCGCGCTCGCGCTGCGCGGCGGCCGCCTGACCCGCGAGCCCCTCAGGGCACCCGAGCCGGACGACCTGGAGGTCCTGTCCGCCGACGCCGTCGCCGCGGAGGCCACCCGCCACGGTGAGGAGACCGTCCGCCTGGTGGGCGCCCTGCTCGACGAGTGGGGCCGCGAGGGCGGGCCGATCCTGCGCACCGGCGGCGTGGGCGTGCGCGCGCTGGGCCGCACCGCCGAGGCCCTCGGCGTCGAGCCCGCCACCGCCGCCTCGCTCATTGAGGCCGCCGCGGCCACCGGGCTCCTCGGGCTCGACGACGACGGCGCCGCCTGGGTGCCCGCCCGCACGGCCGCCGCCTGGCTGAGGGCCGAGTTGCCCGAGCGCTGGGCCGCCCTGGTGGTCGCCTGGCCCACCAGCGCCCGCACCGCCTGGCTCGTCGGCCGGCGCGGCGACGACGGCATCCTGCGTCCTGTGCTGGGCGCCGACGTCGAGGCGGCCTGGGCCCGCACCTTGCGCCGCCGCGTGCTGAGGCTGCTCGCCTCGCTGCCGGTGGGGACGGCGGTCACCCCGATGTGGGTGCGGGCCGCGCTGACCTTCGCCAGGCCGCGGCGGCCCGTGCCCGAGGGGGCGGTGACGGCGGTGCTGGCCGAGGCCGAGCAGCTCGGCCTGACCGGGGGCGGGGCGCTGAGCAGCGCCGGGCGCCTCCTGGCCGGATCCTCGCTCTGGGACGACGGCGGCGCCGGACTGAGTGGGTGGGGCGACGATGCCGCCGGCGCCGGCGCCGGCGCCGGAGGCGGCCTCAGGGCCGACGGGCCGGATGACCGGGAGTCGGAGGAGGACCGGCTCCTGGCCCGGCTGGAGGAGGCCCTCGCCGCCGACCTGCCCGACCCAGTCGACATGCTGCTGGTCCAGTCCGACCTCACCGCGATCGTCCCGGGGCGGCCCGTCCCGGCGTTGGCGGCGGTGCTCGAGCGCTGCGCCGTGATCGAGTCGCGCGGCGGGGCCCTGACCGTCCGGTTCACCGCCGACTCGGTGCGCGGGGCCCTGGACGCCGGCTGCTCCGGCGAAGACATTGTCGAGGAGCTGGCGGCCCACAGCCCGACGCCGCTGCCCTCCGCCCTGACGGTCCTGATCGAGGACGCCGTTCGCCGTCACGGCGCCGTGCGCGTGCGCGAGGCCGTCAGCGTGCTGCGCGTGGGGGACCCGGCGGTGGCGGCCGGGATCGTCGGCGACCCGCAGCTGGCCGGCCTGGCGCTGGCGGAGGTCGGCCCCGGCGTGCTGGCCTCGTCGGTGCCGACGGGGCGGGTGCTGCGCGAGCTGCGCTCGGCCGGGCTCGCCCCCGTCCTGGAGGACGCCTCCGGCCGGCTGCTCGTCGCCGGGGAGGCCGAGCGGGCGCGGCGTGGCGGGGTGCGGGCGCCCGAGCCGGCGTACCCCGGCTCGCAGCACTCGGTGCGCCGCCGCCGTCTCGGGAAGCGCGAGCTCGCGGCGCTGGTCTCGCGACTGCGAGCCGGGGAGCAGATGAGCACCGACTCCGGCGTTCCCGCGAGCGCCGCCACCGACCCCGTGCACGCCCTGGCCCTGCTGCGTCAGGCCCAGGCCTCCCGAACGCAGCTGCGGCTGCGGCTGGCCGGGCCGGACGGGGCCGTGCAGGAGCGGCGGGTGCGAGTGCTCGCCGTCGAGCCGGGGCGGGTGCGGATCGCCGACGTCGTGCGCCAGACCGAGCTGACGGTGGCCGTCCACCGGATCGTGTCGGTCAACGGCGAGTAGGCCGGGCGGCCCGCTCTCCTCCATCTCATCCTTTCTCCTTCCTTTCTCTATAACTTCTCTTCTTCTTCCTTCCTTCGCCACCTCTCCCCCTTCGTCGAGATCGGTCCGGTTCCGGCTCGAGATCGGTCCGTTGGGTCTGGCGGGCGTGTTGGCTGATTGGTGCGGTTGCGTGGGCAGGATCGCCGGCTCCTGCGGCGTCCGCGCATGCCGCCTGGCCTGTATCCGGGTGAGGGCGGGGCGGGTTGTGGGGTGGTCCGCACATGGGAGAGAGGGGGCCCGACGGGGCAGGCGCGGGTTTTCGTTGGAATTATGCGGATCTGCTCCAACCGTCAAGACTGGTTGACGCGCTCCCATGTGCGCAGACCCCCCTCTGCGCACATGGGAGCGCGTCAACTCGTCGTGACGGAAGTCAGGAAATCGCGGAATCATGCGGAAAAGTAGGTAGTCGCCTTGGTGAGGCCCCGTCTCCCATGTGCAACCCGTTCGCGCAGCCCCTCAGGGCGAGCGTATTTCCCGCAGCCCCACGGCGCAGACGCGTTCCTTCGTTCCCAGTCCCGGACGCCGCACCGGGTCACGGTCCGCCCCACAGGCGCTCATCCGCGCGCCTCGATGAACCGGGCGCTCGCGGGGCGGTGGGGCCACCTGCCGCATTCCCCACCGGCGACCCGCCGATCGCAACGGCGATCTCGAGCCGGAACCGGACCGATCTCGGCGAGGA
Organism: Actinomyces israelii; assembly: GCF_030253495.1. NCBI lineage: Bacteria > Bacillati > Actinomycetota > Actinomycetes > Actinomycetales > Actinomycetaceae > Actinomyces > Actinomyces israelii. The sequence continues at coordinate 3,522,889 of NZ_CP124548.1, read as the reverse complement.
GAGCGCGGTATCTGAAGGCCATTGTCGATGACGCTCATGCTCCGGCGGCCGAGGCCGCCGCCGTCGCGGCCCGCCCGGAGCCCTCGGGCCGCGACGGGCTCGATAGGGTCCGCCGCGACCTCAGGGCTGTGCGACGCGCGCTCGCGGGCCTCCGGGAACCGGTTGAGCGGCCCCGCCAGGGCGCCTCTACACTGGGCGGGTGACTGACGCAGCGACAGATGCATCAACCGCGACCGGCTCCGGGGGCTCCGCAGTCCCGAAGGGGGCGCTGGATCAGGCCGACGTCGAACGGCCCGGCTCCCTGCCGACCAAGGCGGAGAGCACGGCGGCCGCCAAGGACCGGACCCTGACCTCCCCGGCCGCCGTCGAGCGCGCCCGGGAGGCGCTGTACGAGATCACCGAGCCGCTGGCGGTGGGCGAGCACACGGCCGCCAAGCTGCAGGCCGAGCGCCTGGTCACCCACCTGTTCGAGTGCAACCTGGCCGGCTACGACGGCTGGCGCTGGGCGGTGACCATGGCGCGGCCGCCGCGCAGCCGCACCGCGACGGTCTGCGAGCTGGAGCTCCTGCCGGGCGAGGGCGCTCTCCTCGCCCCGCCGTGGGTGCCCTGGGCCGATCGTCTCCGCTCCGGCGACATCGGCCGCTCCGACCGCCTGCCCAGGCGCGAGACCGACGAGCGCCTCGAGCCCGGCTGGGAGGCCGCGGGCGAGGAGGGCGACACGATCGCCCTGGACGAGCTCGACCTGGGCCGCGCCCGCGTGCTCAGCCCCGAGGGCATCCAGCAGGCCGCCCAGCGGTGGTACGACGGCGAGCACGGCCCGGACGCCGACGGCGTCCGCAAGGCGCACGCGAGCTGCTCGACCTGCGGGTTCCTCCTGCCCATCGCCGGGCGGATGCGTCATGTCTTCGGGGTGTGCGCCAACGAGCTGGCGATCGACGACGGCCGGGTCGTGTCCCTCGACCACGGCTGCGGGGCCCACTCCGAGACCGATCTGCCGGACCAGGGGCCCGAGTGGCCGGTGACGCCGTCGTACATGGATGACAGGGCCTTGGAGCCGCTGGGCACCGACGGCGCCTCAATCCGCGGCGGCCGCGGCCAGGCCGCCGAGCGGGCCGATGCCGAGGCTGCTGCCGGAGACGAGAGCGCTTCCGGGGCCGCGGGCGCGCCCGATGTCGAGGAGGAGCCGGCCGCCGGGAGGGCCGGGCGCGCGCCCGCGAAGGCGGGGAAGAGCCCGGGCAGGAGGCGAGCGCGCCGCTCCCGCGGGGCGATGGCGCTGGTGCCGGCCCCAGGCAAGAGCGCGCCGGATGCGGACGAGGAGACGGAGAAGCCGAGAAGGCCCGAGAAGCCGGAGAAGTCGGTCGAGAACCCCGTCGCGCCCCAGGAGGAGCCTGCGCGCACGTCCCGCTCGCGGCGCCCTGCCCGCACCCGCAGGACGACGGCGCCGCGGGAGGACGCCTCCGAGGCGCCGCGGAGGCCCTCGGCCGCAGACGAGCCCGCCGAGCGGGCGGCCGCCGCCCGCGATGCCGTGGCGAGCCTGACGGCCAGGCCGCCGGAGCACGGCGCCGCACCCGAGGCCGAGGGGCCCACGACCCTGGCCGAGCTGGAGGCCCGGCTGCCCGGTCGAGATCGGTCGTAATCCGCGCCGAGACCGGTCCAGTTCCGCGCCGAGACCGGTCCGGGGCGACGGTGCGAGCGGCCCCGACCCGGACCTCCGTCAACGGATGACCAGGGCCTCCAGGCCGCTGACCGGCTCGCCGGGCGGCGTCGCGTCGACCGCAGCCGCGTTGGCGATGATCCGCTCCACCGCCCCGACCACGCGGCCCCCGGCGGCGTGCGGGGTGAGCAGCAGGTTCGGTGCGTCCCAGAGCGTCGAGCCGGCGGGCAGGGGCTCGGGGTCGGTGACGTCGATCCCCGCCCCGCTGATGGTGCCCGAGCGCAGGGCCGCCTCCAGGGCGGCCTGATCGACCGTCGTGCCGCGGCCCACATTGACCACGACGGCGCGGCGCGGCAGCAGCGCGAGCCGCTCGGCGCTCAGCGCCCCCGCGGTCTGTGGCGTGCTCGGCAGCACCATGACCAGCAGGTCGGTCTGCGGCAGGGCCGACTCGATGTCGCAGGCCGCGATGACCTCGAAGCCGGCCCGATCCCCGGCCGAGCGCGCCACCCCGCGCACGCTCGCCCCGAAGGCGGTCAGCAGGCGGGCCGTGGCGGCCCCGATCGCCCCGAAGCCCCATACGAGCGTGCGCGCCTGGTACAGGGTCGTCAGGCGCTGCGGGTCGTGGATCGGGTGGGCCCCGCCCAGGGCCCGGTCCCACTCGTGGCGGTCGGCCGCACGCACCGCCGTCGGCAGGGAGCGCACGCAGCCCAGCGCCAGGGCGGCCGCGTGCTCGGCCACCGTGCGGTCGTGGAAGTGGCGCCCCGAGGTGATCGCCACCGAGTCCGGGAAGCCGGCGGCCAGGACGTTGTCCGGCCCCGCGGCCAGCGTCTGGATCCAGCGCAGGCGGGTGAGGTAGCCGGGCATCTGCGCCAGGACGTCGGCGCGCCCCGGCCCGCCGCCGCCCCACAGGACCATGCCCTCGGCGTCGCGGTGCTCGGCCGGGACGGGCTCGACCTCGCTGAACAGGACGACGTCGTGACCGGCGGCGCGGATGGGGGAGGGGTCGATGTAACCGGCATCGGTCAGGAGGATCTTCATGCCCCCAGCCTCCCACGACGCCGGCGGCCTAGTCCCGGCGCCGAGCAGGAGAGGCGACGACGGCGATCCGGGAGCCGCGACCGCCGCCGGGCCGACGCGCCGGGCCGGGGCGACCCGCTCGCCGCTGTGGCGGCCCGTTCTGGTCCCGATCGCCCCCCGCGCCGGGCCGGGGCGACCGCCGCAGGACCGAGATGTCCGCGCAGCGGGCGTGCCGCGCGCCCGCCCGGTCTCATCTGGAAGGATCGGGTTGTGACTACGCACACCCCCACATCCCAGAAAGCGGCCTCCCGCGGCTCGGTCTTCGACTCCTTCTTCCACATCACCGAGCGCGGCTCGACGCTCGCCCGCGAGATCCGCGGCGGCGTCGTCACGTTCTTCACGATGGCCTACATCCTCGTGCTCAACCCGCTCATCCTGTCCACCCCGCACGAGGGCGTCGCGCCGCTGGGCACCACCGAGCAGATCGCCGCCGGCACCGCCCTGATCGCCGGCGTCATGACGATCCTCATGGGCCTGGTCGCCAACTACCCGATGGCCCTGGCGGCGGGGCTGGGCATCAACGCGATGGTCGCCTACACGCTCGTGGGCACCAGCGGCATGACCTACGCCGACGCCATGGGGCTGATCGTCCTCGAGGGCATCATTATCCTCGTCCTGGTCCTCACCGGCTTCCGCGAGGCCGTCTTCAGGGCGGTCCCCGCCCATATCAAGACCGCCATCAGCGTGGGCATCGGCCTGTTCATCGCCCTGATCGGCCTGGTGGACGCCAAGGTGGTCCGCGCCGGGGGCACGCCGCTGGAGCTGGGACTGGGCGGCTCGTTGCAGGGCTGGCCCGTGCTCGTATTCCTCTTCGGCCTGTTCCTCATGATCATCCTCCACGTGCGCCAGGTGAAGGGCTCCATCCTCATCGGCATCGTCGCCTCCACCGTGCTCGCGGCCGTCATCGAGGCCGCCGCCCACCTGGGAGCCTTCGACGCGCAGACCAACCCGACGGGCTGGTCCCTGTCCGTCCCCTCCCTGTCCGGCTCCCCGGTCGAGCTTCCGGACCCGGCGACGCTGGGGCACTTCAGCCTGCTGGGATCCCTGGACAGGGTCGGCGTCGTGAGCGTCGTCCTGCTCGTCTTCTCCCTGCTGCTCGCCGACTTCTTCGACACCATGGGCACCATGGTCGCCATCGGCGCTGAGGGCGACCTCCTCGGCGAGGACGGCACCCCGCCGAGGACCCGCGAGATCCTCGCCGTCGACTCCCTGGCCGCGATCGCGGGCGGCCTGGGCGGCGTGTCCTCCAACACCTCCTACGTCGAGTCCGCCGCGGGCGTGGGCGAGGGGGCGCGCACCGGCCTGGCCTCCGTGGTCACCGGCGTCTTGTTCCTGCTGAGCATGTTCCTCGCGCCGGTCGTCTCGATGGTTCCCTACGAGGCCGCCACCCCGGCCCTGGTCATTGTCGGCTTCCTCATGATGACCCAGGTGACCGATATCGAGTGGAAGTCCCCGGAGATCGCCCTGCCGGCCTTCATCACCATCATTATGATGCCCTTCTCCTACTCGATCACCAACGGCATCGGCGCGGGCTTCATCGCCTACCTGGTCGTCCAGCTGGCGCGCGGGCGGGTCAAGGAGATCCACCCGCTCATGTGGGTGGCCTCCCTGATGTTCATCATCTACTTCACGCTCACGCCCATCAAGGCGATCCTCGGGGTCGCCTGAGCCGACGACGGCGAGCGCGCGGTGCGCCCCCGTCGGACCGACGCGGGCGTAAAATCAACCGATCCACACAATCACGCGCCCGTCCCGCGGGAGCGCGGAGCCCAGCGCCGGGCACCGGCTGCGCGTCGACGGACACCGATCGTGCGCCCCTGCCCCTCACTGGGCCCGGCCCACTGCCGGCCGGCGCCGACCCCGTCGTCGGACGCGGGCCCGCCCGCTGCGCGCACGTCAACAGAAAACGGAGCCGTCGTCCACCGTGAGCCGCATCTTCGAGTCGCTGAAGTTCCACAACTACCGCGTCTGGTTCTTCGCCGCCCTTGTGACCAACACCGGCACGTGGATGCAGCGCGTGGCCCAGGACTGGCTCGTGCTGCGCATCCTCACCAACGACTCCGCCGCCGCCACGGGGACCACGACCGCTCTCCAGTTCCTGCCGGCCCTGCTGCTGAGCGCGCACGCCGGGCTCGTCGCCGACCGCGTGGACCAGCGCCGGTTCCTGGTGGCCACCCAGAGTGTCATGGGGGTCGTCTCGGCCCTCCTGGCCGCCGACGTCCTGGCGGGGCGCGCCCAGCTGTGGCACGTCTACCTCGCGGCCCTCGCCACCGGCGTGGCCAGCGCCTACGACGCCCCCGCCCGTCAGATCTTCGTGGCGCGAATGGTGCCCTCGGGCGACCTCGCCAACGCCGTCGGCCTGAACTCCGCCTCCTTCAACGCCGCCCGCCTGCTGGGGCCCGCGGCCGCCGGCCTGGTGATCGCCTGGGTCGGGGCGGGCTGGGTGTTCGTGATCAACGCGCTCACCTTCCTCTTCCCGGCCCTGGCGCTGGTGACCATGCGCGTCGCCGAGCTCTACGACCTGCCCCGCGCCGCCCGCGCCAAGGGGCAGGTGCGCGAGGGGCTGGCCTACGTGCGCCACCGCGGCGACCTCATGGTCATTATCGTGGTCATCTCGGTGGTCTCGATGCTCACGCTGAACTTCCAGGTCACCATGGCCGCCATGGTGCGCAGCGCCTTCGACCTGGAGTCCGAGGCCTACGGCACGGTCTCCTCGGTCTTCGCCGTCGGCTCGCTGGCCGGCGCGCTGTGGGCGGCGCGGCGCCGCTGCCCGCGGGTGCGCACGGTGGTGGGCGCCGTCCTCCTCCTGGGGGTCTTCACACTGGTCATGGCCGTCATGCCGACCTACTGGCTCTTCGCCGCCTCCACGGTGCCGGTGGGGCTGTGTGTGCTCACCGTCCTGACCGGCGCCAATCAGACGGTGCAGCTGACGACCGCGCCGGAGGTGCGCGGGCGCGTCATGAGCCTGTACATGATGTGTCTGCTGGGCGTGACGCCGATTGGTGCGCCGCTGATCGGGTGGGTCTCGGACACCTGGGGGCCGCGCATGTCCCTGGCGGTGGGCGGGGCCGCGGCCGTCGTCGTCGCCCTGGTCGCCGTCGTGTGGGCCCGGCGCCACTGGCACGTGAGCCTGTACCCCACCACCCGCACCCACCTGCTGGGCGGCGGGCCCGGGCGCCGGGAGGGCGGGGACGACGACGCCGGGTGAGCCGGGCCCGGCGTCGTGCGGGAGGCCGGTTCCGGCCCCATGCTGCGAGGCGGCTCGATGGCGCCCGGATATCCTGGAACCAGGGGCGCGGGACGGCTGGGACCCGCCGTCCGTGCGAGGCCCGCACAGCGTCGTCGAATCGTGAGGAGGCCCTGGCCGTGAGCGAGCTCATCGACACCACAGAGATGTACCTCAAGACCGTCTACGAGATGGAGGAGGACGGCGTTCTTCCTTTGCGAGCGCGCATTGTTGAGCGCCTCGACCACTCCGGGCCCACGGTCTCCCAGACGGTCGCCCGCATGGAGCGCGACGGCCTCATCCACGTCGCGGACGACCGCTCGCTCAAGCTCACCGAGGTCGGGCGCGCCCGCGCCACCGAGGTCATTCGCAAGCACAGGCTTGCCGAAAGACTGCTTCTGGACGTCATCGGCATGGACCGTCGCCTAATTCACGAAGAGGCGTGCCGCTGGGAGCACGTGATGAGCGAGCAGGTCGAGGAGCGGCTGGCGCAGATCCTCCAGGACACCGACACGGACCCGTTCGGCAACACCATCCCACCCTGCGCGGCGGTGCATCCCGCGCCCGGCGCAGGCGAGGTCAGCGCGACGCGCTTGAGCCGGACCGGAGAGCTCGCCGCGGTCGTGGCGCGCGTGGGCGAGCCCATTCAGGCCAACGCGGAGCTCATCGCCCGGGTCGAGGACGCCGGCATCCGGGTCGGCGAGACGGTTCGCCTGCGCACCTCCGCCGGCGGCGTGCGCGTGGTCGGCCCCACGCAGGAGCCGGTGGTGCTCTCCCACGACTTCGCGCGCCACCTCTTCCTGCGCAGGCAGTAGGGTGGCGGTCTGGCGCCGCCACCCGTCGTCGGCCGCGGTGCCGTCACCCTGCGTCTGAGTGCGTCCGGCCCAGGGTCCGCCCTCCCGGTCTGCGGCCGCCGTCGGCGGTCCTCATAAGTCACGAAAAGGTCACGATCGGGGCGGTCGGATCGGCGGTATGACGGCACACTCACCCTCGTGGGTGATCGCACAGCGGGTCGGCGTCCCGACGACTTCCCACGGGAGATAAAAATCCGCTAACGTTGCCGGTGCGGTCGGCGACGTCGACTGCGGAGAGGTGGACAGAGCCTAAGCCTGCCGATGTTCGCCTCCTCCTTCCCGACACACCATCGGCAGGCCCGGGGGAACCACTTCTCCGGTCCGCTCCGGCTCATGCGGCCGGCTCGGGCCTTGGGGTGAAGCCCGCGCAAGCGGGCCGGGCGTCTCCCGCCCGAACCCGACAGCTAACTCCGTAGGCTCTTTCAGGAGAAACCAGTGACTTCAAGCGTCAAGGCCCGTCACCGCAAGGCCGCCCCCCCGCTGACCCCACTGTCCGACGCCGGTCCTGTCGCGCGCCGAGGCCTCGCCGTCGCCGCGTCCTCAGGTCTGGCTCTGACGATCATCGCCTCCGGCGCCAACGCCGCCGGGGAGGGCACCGACGTCGGCGAGTCCGCCGGCGCGCTGACCAAGGCGGGCGTCGACACCCTTGCCAACGAGGCGCGCGAGGCCGTCAACACGAACGCGGCCATCACCACCTCGACGACCTCCAGGCTCGAGCCCACCGACCAGTACGCGGACGTCACCGCGGAGGCCCCCGCTGCCGAGCAGCCCGCCGCCGAGGAGGCCGCTCCCGCGCCGCAGCAGGAGGAGCAGCCCGCGACGCAGGCCCAGCCCGCCTCGGCTCCCGCCGAGCAGCAGGAGTCCGCGCCCTCCGCGCCCGCCCAGTCCTCCGCCGGCTCGATCGCCGCCCTGGCGATGCAGTATGTCGGCTCCCCTTATGTCTGGGGCGCCTCGGGTCCGAGCGCCTTCGACTGCTCCGGGCTGGTCTCCTACGTCTACGGCCAGTTCGGCGTCTCTCTTCCCCACTCCTCCGAGGGCATCCGCGCCGCCGGCACCGTCATCTCGGCCGCCGAGGCCCAGCCCGGCGACGTCATCTGGTGGTCCGGCCACGTGGCCATCTACGCCGGCGACGGCATGATGGTCTCCGCCGAGGACGAGAGCACCGGCGTCCGCTACCTTCCGGTTCGCGGCGGCGGCACCTTCCTGCGTATCTGACGCGCCGCCCTCGCTTCCGGAACCGCCCCAGTCTCCCCAGGGCCGGGGCGGTTTTTCATCCTCTGGGAGGATGCGCCCGACGGGAAAGTGTGGACTCCCACATCCGTGCGCGTGATCATGCCGTGACACTTCGGTACTTCTCGGGTACCGTTACCCATGTCGCGAGGCCATCCCCGCGATCCTTGGCTCGAGGCTTTGTCCTGCCGCTCGAGCCGGGGCTCCTTTCCCGAACCACGGCAGGAACGGGGGAACCACGACTGGCCCGCGGGTGAACTGCGGGCCTATGGGGTGAAGCCTGCGGGAGCAGGCCGGGCTTCTCCAGTCCGAACCCGACAGCTCACCTCGGCAGCTCAATAAGGAGAAAGATGTCCACCACCAAGCCTCGCCCCAGGGCCCGTCACCGCAAGGATTCCCGTCCCGTCACGTCCGTCACCCCTGTGGCGCGTCGCAGCCTCGCCGCCGCCGCCTCCTCGGGGCTCGCACTGACGATGATCGCCTCCGGCGCGTCGGCCGCCAGTGGCACAGAGGCTGCCGACTCCGCCGGATCGCTGAAGGACACCGGCGTCGGCGCGCTCGCAGCCGGTGCGCGTGATGCGGTTCTGACCAACCCGGCCATCCAGATCTCCCCGAACGCCACTGCCAACAAGACCGACGCCGACGTGGCCGAGGAGGTCACCGCGGAGGCTCCCCCCGAGGAACCTGCTCCGCAGGCCGACACGGCCGCGAAGACGGACGACTCCGCGACGACGGCCACCAACGCCTCCGAGACCTCCGCCTCAACGGCTCCGGCGCCCGCCTCCAACGCTGGCGGCGCCGTGGCGATCGCCATGCAGTACGTCGGCCGCCCCTACGTCTCCGGTGCCGCCGGCCCGGACGCCTTCGACTGCTCGGGCCTGGTCCAGTACGTCTACGCGCAGATGGGCATCTCCCTGCCGCGCACCGCGCAGGCCCAGGGGTCGGCGGGCAGGCTCGTCTCCGCCGCCGAGGCCCAGCCCGGCGACATCGTCTACTTCGGCCACCACGTGGGCATCTACGCCGGGGACGGCAAGATGATCGACGCCGGGACCGAGGCCACCGGCGTCGTCTACCGCGACATCTACGAGACCCCGATCGGCTACGTGCGGGTTGCCTGAGGCCGCCCATACCGCCCGTCACCCGCAGCACGACGGCCGCCCCCTCCGGGGCGGCCGTCGTGCGCGTTCCGGGTGGAGGCGGCTTGTTGACGCAGTCCACACGCGGCGGTGGCTTTCAGTGGCTTTGAGCACACGGCATTGCGGGGCAGAATGATCCGTATCGGATTCCCGGCGCCCGGAGAAAGGGGCACAAGTCATGTCCGAAGACGGAGTCATCCTGGTCGGAGTCGATGGATCACCGGAGTCTCTCGGTGCGGTCGACTGGGCGGTGGCCAGAGCCGCGCGCAACGACTGGCGGGTGCATATTCTGTGTGCATACTCCCTGCCCTCCTTCACCACGGCCTCTCTCGACGGCGGGTACGCGGCTCTCGACGACACGGCCGTGCGCTCGGGCGCCCAGGCCGTCGTCGATGAAGCGGTCGCCCGGGTGCAGGGCAGGAACGTGGCGGTGACCAGCTCCCTGGAGACCGGCGACCCCGCCGGGGTGCTCGTCGACCTGTCCGGCGAGGCGGCGCTCGCCGTCGTCGGAACCCGGGGCGGCGGGGGCTTCGCCGACCGCCTGCTCGGCACCGTCTCCTCGGCGCTGCCGGCGCACGCCCACTGCCCCACGGTCGTGGTGCCCCGTCACACCGAGGGCGCCGAGTACACGCCCGTGCGCCGCATCGTGGTCGGTGTGGACGGCTCGGAGTCGGCCCGCAAGGCGCTTCGCTGGGCCGTGCACGAGGCCGAGGCCTGGGAGGCCGAGCTCACCGCCATTGCCGCCGTGCCCATGGCCTCCGGAGCCGGCGCCCTGGCGTGGCTGCCGGCTGCCGTCGACCGCGAGCAGGTTCTCGCCGACGTCCGCTCCGGCCTGGACCGGGCCGTGGCCGACGCGGTCGAGGGGCACCCCGCGGTGGTGGTGCGCCGCCACGCCCTGGACGGCAACGCGGCCGAGCTCATGGCGGAGTTCTCGACGGCGGTGGACCTGGTCGTCGTCGGCTCGCGCGGGCGCGGCGGGTTCTCCGGGCTGCTGCTGGGGTCGGTGAGCCAGGGCGTCCTGTCGCACGCCTCCTGCCCGGTCATGGTGGTGCCCGCCCGAACCAAGGGCGACGACGGCCCCGCCTCGCGCAACCCGGGCACTCCCTGGAAGCGCGCCTGACCGCGGCGTGATCCGTTGCGCGGCGCCGGGTGTCTCAGCCCGGCGCAGCGTGCGGTAGGGTTGGGCTGTGCCCTCGTAGCTCAGGGGATAGAGCACCGCTCTCCTAAAGCGGGTGTCGCGCGTTCGAATCGCGCCGGGGGCACCGGCGGGAGGTCCGGGCGGGTCCGACGACGGTCGGGCCCGGCCCGGGCAGTCCCTTCCCCGCTCCTCGGCCGCCCCGCCTCCCGCCCCTTCGTCGAGATCGGTTCTGGCAGTACCTGAGCCGGGCCGGACGCACGTGGTCGTGAGCTCGCCACGTGCCCACGCGGAGGTCCGACCGGCCGGGGCCATGAGCCAGGACCGCCATCTCGTTTCATCGGGGACGTCCGCCCCAAGAGGCCAGTTGACGCAGACGACCGGGACGCCTGCCGCTCTGGTGCCGACACATATGGCGAGGGCTGTGCCGGCGGAGGACAGGGTGAGTCCGTTGCGAGCGAGGGTCCGGACTCCGGCGGTCCAGGCGACTGCGCTGGTGAGAGCGATCAGGGCGCTGTTGATAAGAAGGGCTGGGGCGAGCACTCTCAGCCTTCCGCGAGCGGAGACGGCTTCGCGCGCCCCCACGCTCGCCGCTGAGGCCATGATGGCGAGTGCGGGCAGGACGGGGACCGCGTTGATGACAACCGCGTAGACATTCAGCCGCCCGGGTACCGGGACGGGTTCCTGTGGAGGAAGAAGGCACAGCAGACCGACAGGGCACAGGCGAGCGCGACCTCGGGCACACGAAGATAGCGCAGCACCACTAACCAGCGCCGGTCGATAGGGCGATTCCGGCGCTTGTGCCGTGGCCGATAGCCTCCGATTCTGGCCCTGCGACAGGAGGCGTGTCCCCCGGCCCAATGAGCTCCGGTGGCGCTGGTCACCGCTTGCACTGCGCGAGCCGGCTGACCGCGGTGCGCAGCGTCTCGTCCTGCTGTTCAGTACTCATGGAAGCCAGATCCACGTTTGTCACGAAATGCTTCGGAACGCCCTCGGCGCGCAGGACTCAACCAGTCCCAGATGATCCGTGAAGGGTCCTCATCTCGGTTCCCGCTCCACGACGCGCATCTGTCGCGACCAAGCCAGTCGAGCAGAGAGCTCCTGGTTCTCTGGTCGTCTGGGTCCGCAATGTCGTTCGACTCGATAACCAGAGAGTCGCCGCCGTCGTTCTCCCGAGTCACTCGATCGGGCGTCTCGACGCCGACGCTCTGAAGCGCGGCGAGGTACGGCTCCACATGCGTCCGAACGTCGGCCTTCGCCCCCTGGAAGGTCCGGCAATGCCTGCACACAGGGGGACGAGAAAGATCGAGGAGAAGGAGAGGGCGCCCATGGCCCATAGCCACTCGTACTCCCACCCCCACTAGCGCCCGAAGGATCTGACGAGGACGACGGCGAGCAGGCCGGCGGCCCAGGTACAGGTGGACACCCCATTCCACACCTGGTTATGGCTGGAATTAAACAAGATCGGTGTGTGATGGTGTGATTGGGAGGTGCTCGAAGTCGTAGTCGAAGGTGCGGTTGGTGATGTAGGCGGTGAAGGCCGCGAAGGTGTTCTCCGGGGTGTCGCGCTGGAGGTTGGCGATATTGTTCTTGGCGGCGTTCCACACGTGTTCTGTGGGATTGTGGTCTGGGGCGTAGGGGGGCATGTAGATGGGTGTGATGCGCTCCAGAGCCTGGCCGGGGGCATAAAGATCGTTCAAGGCCTTGGCGTGGTGGAACCTGGCGTTGTCCAGGACCACCGCGATCTTCTTCCCCTCATCGGTCTCGCGCGCCAGGCGATCCATCATGAGGGTGATCTGCTCGGCGTTCTGGTTTGCCTCGATGGGGTAGATCCTCATTTTCTTGGTCGTCAGGCTCAGTGCCCCGAAGAACGACCGGCTCGCCTTCTTGCGGTCCACGTACAGCCTTGTTCTCTTTCCCTTGGGAAGCCACATGCGCCGGGTCTCGGCCTCGTGCTCGACGCGGACCTCGTCGACGGTGTAGACCTCCCAGCCTTCTTCCAGCAGATCGTTGACCTGGCGCCGGATCTCGGCCATCCGCCTGGCAATGGCCTTCTCGTCGCGGCGCTTGTCGAACGGGTCGGGGAGCTTGAAGGTCATGCCCAGAAAGCGCATGAGCAGCCGGTAGGAGGACTCGGACCTGTACTCGACTCCGAACTTGATCTGCACGACGTCCTTAAGGGCCGGGACGTCCCAGAAATCGGCTTTGACGCCTGCCTCCGAGGGCGGTCTACTGAGAATCTCCTCCAGCTCCTCCTTCTGCGCCCGCTTGAGCTTTGCCGCATTCTCGTTGCCGGCGTGACCGGTTACCACGGAGCCCATCCTGTATCTCCGCCATTCTGACAGCCACTCACGTACCGTACCCTCGGCCCGCTCGACCATCTCCGCGATAATATCCAGGCCGACGCCGCGGGCAGCGTACACAATCGCCTCCGCCTTCATTCTCACAAGCCTGTAGGTGTCCGAGCGCTTCTTCCACCTGATGAGGATGTCCCGTTCCTCGTCCGTCATGTCGATCTGCATGAGACTATCTTATACGAGGTGCTCCGCAGACGCCAACCAGGGATCCCGCAGCAGCTGCCCCAGAATGCCATTTTGTTTAATTCCGGCCATACCACCGTCTCTGTTCTGCACCCATTACGACCCATTACGACCCATTACGAGTGGCCTCCGCCGTGATTCTCGGAGAGAAGACCCGAGACGGAGGCCTCGATCCACGAGCCCGGGGCCGGAGGCTTCTCATCCGTGTCCTGTTCCGCGAGGTCTTCGAGCCCGGTCACGTCACCGCTCCATACCGTGCTCCCCTCCGATATGACGACGACGTTGTCGGCCAGACGCTCGACATCCTCCGTGTGGTGCGTGGTCAGCAGGACTGCGGGCCCCTGGGCCGGCTCTGCGATGGCCTTGCGGAAGGGGCCTGCTGGGTGAGGTCCAGGTCGCATAGTCGAGTGCCTCCCGCACCGTGTAGCGTCCGGGGAAGGAGGAGCGTTGCGGAAGGTGGCCCGAGCAGTCTCGGGCTTTGCCGAGCTCTCCCGGAATCGTGTGCCCGGCGACGTGAATCAGCCCGGAGGTCGCCGCCGTCAGTCCCATGATCGTGCGCAGCAGGATGGACTTGCCGCTGCCGTTGGGGCCTACGAGGGCGGTGGTGCCGCCCGAGCACGACAGGTCGATGCTCCTGAGGACCGGGTGACGCCTCAGACTCACGTGCAGGTCAACGACAGTCAGTTCCGTGGCACACGTGCGAAGCGGACTCGCTGCCGTATCGGGCCAGTAATCAAAGGTGGGGTAGGCGTAGAGGAGCAGGAGTCCGGCACGGGGAATCCCATCTGCGCGCAGACTTGAACGGCTCCGCGCGCCCTTGAGGACGCCGCCGAGAATCATCTTGCGTACGTCCGCACGGAACATCGAGAGGCCTCCTCTTTATGCGAGTGAGTTCCGCTGATCGTCTTATGCATATCTTATGCTGTCGAAGTGTGATGCATGAATCGGCCCGTAGGCCATTCGTGCGCCCCTTGACTGCCTGCAGGTCGGCGGCCATGGCCACAGCCCCGTCGGTGCCGGCCAAGGCCTTCCCGGCCGGCTCGTTGGCGAATGAACCGGACCGATCTCGACGCGGAACCGGACCGATCTCGACGCGGAACCGGACCGATCTCGGCGAGGGGGCTGTGCGCGGGGGCGCCTGCGGACATAGGGTTGAACCATCCGGCGGCTTCGACGAACGCGTCCGCTCTGCCGGTGGCCCAGACCGCATCCGACGAGACCCGCGCGACCCGCCCCGGTGCGTCTGCGCCCTTTGGCGCCCTCCTGCCGATATGTTGGGGATATGACGCCTTCACTCTTCTCATTCGGACGCAGCCGGCGCCGCACCAGCGGACCGACGGCTCAGCCCGAAGGCGTTGCGGCGTCCGCTCCTTCGCCACCCGCGCCTCGGAAGGAGCCCGAACCGCCCGCCGCGCCTCCTGCCCCGCCCGCGTCCCCGGAGCGCCGGGCGGTGGTGGAGAACGCCTTGACCGCCTGGCGTGACGAGCTCATCGACCTGGGGGGAGTCTCCAGCCTGGACAACATCGGGCTGCTCGACGCCGTCGTGGACCTCACGACCGCCCACCCCTCCGGGTTGGCGCAGCTGTATGCCGGACGCCCCACCCACCTGGGCAATCTCGTGCGCGAGAGCGAGGCCCTGGCGCAGGCCCGCCAGAGCCTGAAGGACGTCGCCGGGCACACGGACCGGCTGGCCCGGCAGTTCGGCGTCGCCCCCGTCTACCTCGCCATCGGCGTGGCGACCTGGACCGAGACCGTGCCGGCCGACGAGCCCGCGCCGCAGCTCGGCATCCCGTTCGCGTCGCGGTCCCGGGGCGGCCCCGCGGAGAGCGGCCCCAGGGCCGACGACGCGGCCGACTCGGCGGATAGCCCCGTCAGCCCGGCCAGCCCCGCGGGGGCCGCGAGCCCGGCCGCCGCTGCGAGCCCCAGCGCCGCCTCCGCCGCCGCGGGTCCCACTACCGGAACCGCCGGCACCCCCGCTGCCGCGGCCGGCTCGACTGGAGCTACCGGCCCCGCATCCGCGAGCCCCGGAGCCGGCCCCGCCGGCGGCCGCATGATCGTGCGCAACGTCAACGCCCCCGTGCTGCTGCGCCCCGTGCGGCTGTCCAGCGCCACCGCCGAGGCCTCCCTCACCCTGGACCCCTCCATCGAGCTCAACCCCGTGCTCACCCGGGCCCTGCGGCGCTACGGCTCGACCACCGACGTCGAGGCCATCGCCCACGCAGCCCTGTCCGCCGAGGGCTTCACCCCGCGCGCCGCACTGGCCCGCCTCGGGGGCCTGGG
Organism: Actinomyces israelii; assembly: GCF_030253495.1. NCBI lineage: Bacteria > Bacillati > Actinomycetota > Actinomycetes > Actinomycetales > Actinomycetaceae > Actinomyces > Actinomyces israelii. The sequence continues at coordinate 3,507,757 of NZ_CP124548.1, read as the reverse complement.
CCGGGAGTACCTGCCCGGCTTCGAGATCCACGAGCGCCTCGTCGTGGGCGCCTTCGTCCACCCCGGCCAGGCGCTCATCGAGGACTTCGACGCCACCGTCGAGCGCGCCCGCACCTCCGCCCTCGTCTCCGCGCTCGCCGGGGACGACATCGCCCGCGACGCGCTCGACGTCGAGCTGCCCGCTCCCCGCGCCGAGGACCGCGTGCCCGAGGCCGAGCGCGGCGCAGGCGACCTCGACCCCGCCCAGCTCGACGCCGTCGAGGCCGTCGGCTCGGGCGCCTCGCTGCTCCTGGACGCCCCTCCCGGCTCCGACGTCGCCGCTACCCTGGCCGCCGTCGTCGCCGACGCCGCCGCCTCGGGCCGCACCGTGCTGCACGTGCCCGCCACCAGCGCCGACGGGCACGCCGTCGCCGACGCGCTGCGCGACCTGGGGCTCGGCGACATCGTGCTCGACCTGACCGAGGACGCCTCCTGGCGCCGCCACGCCGGCGAGGGCATCAAGGAGGCCCTCGGCTCGATGCCGCCCGAGCTCGACGTCGCCGCCATCGTCAGCATGCGCGAGCGCCTGACCGCCGTGCGCACCCGGCTGACCCGCTACGTCGAGGCCCTCCACGAGCCCCGCAAGCCCTGGGGAGTGTCCGCCTACGACGCCCTGCAGCGGCTCGCCGACCTCACCACCGGGCGCGTGCGTGCCCGCACCAAGGAGCGGGTCGCGCCGGGGCGCCTGGAGCGGCTCGACGACGACGGCCGCGCCCGCGCCGTCGAGCTCCTCACCCGCGCCAACATGCTGGGCGTCTTCTCCCCGCGCACGCGCGCCTCGGCCTGGAACGGCATCACCATCGCCGACATCGACGAGGCCACCGACGTGCTCGCCCAGCTGAGCAGGCTCGCCGACGGGCTCCTGCCCGCCGTCGTGCGTCACACCGAGGAGGTCGCCCTCGGCGCCGGGCTCACCCGCGCCGCCACCCTCGCCGACTGGTGCGAGCAGCTGGAGATGCTCGACGGCGTGCGCGAGTCCCTCGACGTCTTCACGCCCGAGGTCTTCGAGCGCTCGGCCGCCGACATGGTCATCGCCACGGCCACCAGGCGGTGGCGCGACGAGCGCGACATCGAGATGGGCGCCTCGACCCGCCGCCGCTTCATCCGGCAGGCCAAGGACCTGGTGCGTCCGGGGCGCGACGTGGACGACCTGCACGCCGAGCTGGTCAAGGTCCAGCAGCGCCGCGAGGTCTGGCGCCGTCACGACCCCGACGGCGGCTGGCCCACCCTGCCGCCCGGGCTGGACGAGATGGAGGCGGTCGCCACCCGGGCCCGCAAGGCCGTCGCCGAGGTCCAGCCCGTGCTCGGGCGCGCGCCGGACGCCCCGGACCTCATGACCATGCCGCTGAAGGACCTCGAGGCCCGCGTGCGCGCCCTGGCCGACGACGACACCACCGCCCAGATCCTCCCCGAGCTCGGCCGCGTCGTGACCCAGCTCGACGAGCTGGGCCTGACGGCGCTGGCCCAGGACCTGTCCGACCGCGCCATTGACGCCGGCCAGATCGAGGACGAGCTCACCTACTGCTGGTGGTCCTCGCTGCTGGCGCAGATCCTGCGCGACGACCCGGCCCTGGGCGGGCTCGACGCGCACGCCCTCAACGACCTGGCCGACTCGCTGCGCGAGCTGGACACCGCCCAGGTGGCCTCCCTGGCGGCGCCCGTGGCCCACGCCTGCGCCCGCCGGGTGCGCACCGCCGTCGAGACCGACAAGGAGTCCGCGCGCGAGCTCTACCGCGCCCTGTCGCGCGACGACGGCGTGCCGCTGCGCGACATCATCGCCGCCCACCCCGTCGCCATGGTGGCCAAGCCGGTGTGGATCGTGCCGCCCACGCTCGTCCCCCAGGTGCTCAGGCCGGAGGCCGTGGTCGACCTGGCGATCCTGGACGCGAGCGCCCACATGCCGGTCGCCCAGGTGATGCCGGCCTTCGTGCGGGCCGAGCAGGTCCTGGTCGTGGGCGACCCGCGGCGGGCCACCACCGGCCTGGCGGCCGAGCTCGGGCCGCTGCTGCCCAGCGTCACCCTGCCCACCGGCCGCAACACCCTCGACCCGCGGATCGCCGCCTTCCTTGCGACCAACGGCTACGAGGGGGTCGTGGAGGCCGTGCCCTCCCCGCCGGGGACCTCCAGCCTGTCACTCGACCTCGTCGACGGGCGCGGCATGCCCGCCCCCGGGCAGATGGCTGTGGAGTCGGTGCAGGCCGAGGTCGAGCGCGTCGTCGACCTGGTCATCGACCACGCGCTGGGCCGCCCCGAGCGCTCGCTGGCGGTCGTGGCCCTCAACGCCCGACACGCCGAGGAGATCCGCAAGGCCGTCGCCGGCGCCGCGGCCGGCTCGGTGGCCCTGGAGAAGTTCTTCGCCTCCGGGATCGCCGAGCCCTTCGTCGTCGTGGACCTGTCCGAGGCGCGCTCGCTGCGCCGGGACCACGCGATCGTCTCGGTCGGCTACGCCAAGACGCCGCACGGCCGCACCATCCACAGCTTCGGGTCCGTCTCCCGGGCCGGGGGCATGGTGGGCCTGGTGGAGGCGCTGTGCGTCTCCCGGGGCCGTACCCAGGTCGTCTCCTGCCTGGGCCCCGACGACCTCGACCCCGAGCGGCTGCACGCCCCGGGGGCCCGGCTGCTGCGCGAGGTGCTCCTGCGCGCCTCGGGGACGGACGCCGTGGAGATCGAGGACGCCGCGGTGCCCGACCGGCTCCTGGTGGACCTCGCCGAGCACCTGTGGCGCAAGGGCCTGGAGGTGGTGCCCCGCTACGGCGTGCCCGGCGGGCCGCGCATCCCCCTGGCCATCGGCCACCCCGACTACCCCGGAGAGCTGTTCGTGGCGGTGGTCACCGACGATGACGCCTACGTCGCCGAGCCGAGCCTGCGGCGCCGCGACCGCCACTGGGTGGAGCGGCTCCAGCGGCGGGGCTGGCTCGTGCACACGGCATTCTCGGCCGGGGTCTTCGTCGACCCCGAGGCGGAGGCGCGCCGCGTCGAGGCGCTGGTGATGTCGGTCCTCACCGAGCGCTCCAGGAGCGAGCCGGTGCCCGGCGCGCCGAGGCTCCCGACGAACATGGAGGACCTGGAGGACACCGAGGAGATGGCCCCGCCGCCTCCCGCGGCGCCCCCGCCCGCGGTGGTGCCCTCGCCCGCGCACGCGGCGCCGTCGCCGGCCAGGGCTGCGTCCCCGCGCGGGGCGGCGTCCCCGCCCAGAGCGGCCCGTGGGACGAGGGCGATCGGCCGGGCGGCGAGCCCGGGCCCGAAGGCCGCCGGCTCGCAGGCCGGGCGGGCCCAGCGGCCCCCGATCGCCGAGGGCCTGCCGCTGCAGGCCTACTCCGACGACCAGCTCGACGACATGATCGCGTGGATACGCTCCGACGGCGTCCAGCGCGACGAGCGGTCCGAGGTCGAGGAGCTCCGGGCCGCGCTCGCCCTGACGCGCCACGGCGCGGGCATCAGCGCGGTGCTCTCCAACGCCGTGCGGCGGACGCGGTGAGCGGCAGGCGGCGTGTCGTCGCGCTCTCGCCGCAGGACCGGGCGCGGGTCGCGCGCGGCGAGAGCCCGGAGGCGGACGCCGAGACCGAGCGCCGTCGGAGCCTCGACGCCCTGGCCGATGCGCGCGCCCGCGAGGGCGGGGTGAGCGGGCGCCGCGACGGCGAGGAGAGCGCCAATGACGCCCAGCTCCTGCGCGACGTTCCACCGCACTGGGGGTGAGCCGAGCCTTCGCCGAGATCGGTCGTACTCCGGCTCGAGACCGGTTCACTTCTGCACCGAGATCGGTCGGGCCGCGCAGCCGGGGCGTGCGCCGCGGCCCGGGCCGATCGGCGACCGGTCAGCCCGCGACGGCGCGCACGGAGGGCACGGAGGGCACTGAGATCTCGGCCTGCGCCTCGTCGCTCATGTCCTGGGTGGCGTGGGTGGGGGGCACCGCCGGGACCCCGTGCTCCGGCACGGGGGCGCCGACCGCGCGCAGCACGAAGGTGTCCAGGGCGTCGAGGTAGGCGGCGCGGGCGGCCGGCTCCGTCGGTGTCGGGCGACCGCCCATGACGCAGGCGTGCACGAGCGGAATGACCTGAGCGGGGTCCTGGGGCGGGATCGCCCCGGTGGCGACGGCGTCGGTGAGGATCTGGGCGAGCATCTGCGCCATGAGCCCGGCGTGGGCGCGCAGCCGGCCCGCCGTGCCGCGGGAGACCGAGTTCGCCAGCGGCCCGGAGGAGGGGAAGTGGAAGTGCCGTTTGATCAGGGCCTGCTGGCGCACGTAGACGCGCAGCCGGTCAATGGGGTCCTCGACCCCCGCCAGCGCGGCGGAGAGCTCCTCGGCGTAGCGGGCCGTCTCGTGCTCCATGAATGCCAGGAGGAGGTCCTCCTTGTCCGCGAAGTGGTTATAGACCGCGGTGCGCCCGACGCCGGCGTGCGAGGCGACGTCGGACAGGGTGATCTTGTCGAAGGAGCGCTTGGCCATCAGCTCCGACAGAGCGTCGAACAGGGCGGTACGGGTTCGTTCGCGGTGCTCGGCGAGCGAGCTTCCCATGATCTTCGGCATATGGCCACCCTAACCTACGAGGTGACGGAATCGCGAGAACCGTCAGAAAGGATGTGCGGCTCTTGGCGGGGCCGCCGCGGTGCGGATCGCCGCCAGGATGGGCAGATCGGCCTCCAGCCAGGGCAGCGCCCCGAGATCGTCCCAGGTGACCCATTGCACTGACTCGTGCGCGCCCCCGCGCTGCGGGCCGTGGTCGGGGTCGGCCGGCTCCGCGAGCCACACGCGCATCCGGTACCCGTGCATGGCGGGCCAGGCGGGGGAGTCGTCGTCGGGGAAGCTTCCGGGGAGGCGCGCGGACCCGGCCGCGGCGGGGGCGGGCGCCGGGGCCGGCACGGCGAGGCCCGAGGGCGGGCGGACCTCGTCTCCGAGGACGACCGTCAGGCCGAGCTCCTCGGCCAGCTCGCGCGCCAGCGCCCGGGTCGGGGTCTCGCCGGGCTCGACCTTGCCGCCGGGCAGCTCGTACTGGCCGGCGTGCTCGGCCGGGTAGGAGCGGGCGGCGCACAGCATGACGGTGGGGCGGGCGAGGCGGTCCACGACGGCGGCCGCCACGACGAGCCGCGACGAGGGGCGATCGGTCATGCCCGGGACTTTAGATGACTGACTCCAGCGGGGCGCGGGGCCCGGTCCGAGCGTGAGAGCCTCGCTGTGCGGGGAGGGGGGCTGGTGCCCGGTGGGCGCCTCGGGCCGATCTCGGCGCGGAACCGGACCGATCTCGGCGCGGGGGAGTGTGGCACACTTCCGGACGTGAACACTGACTGGAGCTCCTGGTGGTCCGACCCCCTGTCCCGCATCGCCTCCGACCAGCTCGCCCTGTGGATCGCCCTGGCGGTCCTGGCGGTGGTCCTGGCCTTCCCGACGGCGCGGCGCTGGGGGCGCACCCTGGTCACCATCGTGCACGAGGCCGGCCACGCCGGGGCCGGCATGCTCGTGGGGCGGAAGTTCCAGGGCTTCGTCGTCGAGAAGAACCTCGCCGGGCACGCCGTGACTGCGGGCAAGGAGCGCGGCCCCGGACGGGTCTTCACCACCTGGTCGGGCTATCCCGCGCCCGCGGTGCTCGGCGCCCTGGTCGCTCTCGCCGCGCTGGCGGGGTGGGGCGGCCTCGTCCTGATCCTGACCCTGGTGGCCCTCATGGTGCTGCTCGTCATGTCCCGCTCGGTGCGCACGGTGGTCCTCGTCGCCCTTGTGGGGGCGCTCACATTCGGCCTGTGGTGGTGGAGCGACAGCACGGCCGGCGCCCCGCTGCGCGCCGGTCTTGTCGCCGGGGTGGGCCTGGCGCTGCTCGTGGGAGCCTGGGACTCCCTGCGCGACGTCGCCGCCTCCCGGGACGGTGCGCAGGACCATCGCACGCTCGCGGCGCTCACCGGCGTGCCGGCCGGCCTGTGGCTGGTCACCTGGTTCCTCGTCGACGCCGCCGCGACCGGCGTCGTGGCGTGGAGCATATGGGGCGCCCTGACCTGAGCGCCGGACCGGGCGCCGCAGTCCCGGCAGACGACGGCGGCCGGGGCCCAGCGCCTAAGCGGCCGGGACGAGGACGGTCGAGAAGGCCGAGAATGCCCGCACAGGCGTGCATGCGGGTGGTCAATGACCTGAAGCGCGCCCGCGGTCAGGGCCGAGGCCGAGGACGCGGGGATGCCGGGCGTCACAGTGCCGGGCGGCTTCGACCGATACGCTGGTGCAAAGACACCCTGACTACTCACCCGAGGAGCACCATGACCGGTCCTGTCACCTTTCTCGCCCGAGGCCTCCTGGCCGGCGTCTTCATCAATGGCGGTATCAGCCAGTTCAAGGGCGCCCGCCTGCTCGCCCCCAAGGTCGAAGCCGCGAAGGAGGAGTACGGCGTCGTCACCGAGGTGGCGGGGGAGGACCTGGTCAGGCTCAACGGCGCGGGCATGGTGCTCGCCGGCGGCGCCCTCGCCCTGGGCGTAGCACCGCGCCTGTCCGCTGCCGTACTTGTGAGCATGCTCATCCCGACGACGGTCGTCGGGCACCCCTTCTGGAAGATCGCGGACAAGGCCAAGCGGCGCACGGCCGTTTCGGGGACCCTGAGCAACGCCGCCATTACCGGCGGCCTGCTGCTCGTGGTGGCCGGGCGCAGGTGCTGACCCCGCGCCGCGGCGAGCGGCCGCGGCTGGTCACTGCGCCCTGCAGCAAGAGGGCCCGGAACCATCGCGGTCCCGGGCCCTGCCGGAGCGGGTGACGGGAATCGAACCCGCGCTGTCAGCTTGGGAAGCTGAAGTTCTACCATTGAACTACACCCGCGCTCACCTGCTGGAAGGTGCTGGAGCAGCATACCCCACATGGGCTCGGACCGGAAAACGTGCCCCGGGGGCCGGGGCGGCGTCGGCGGCGTATTACTTCTTACCGTCTTCCCATCGTGGAAGTCTGACCGGAGAAGCCGCTAGCCTGTGCCACGAGCCGTCGCACTCGGGCGGCCCTTCCCCACCCACATCGTGAGAGGCTCTTGATGAGTAACGCGTACGACCCCTCTGAGTACCCGCCGACGATGCCCATCGGCTCCGCCTCCGGCGCCGACGTCAACCAGTCGGGCGCCCCCTACTCGGCTGCGAGCCCTTACGCCTCCGCGCCGTCGGGCGCCCCCTACTCGGCTGCGAGCCCCTACGCCTCCGCGCCGTCGGGCGCCCAGCCCGGGTTCCAGCAGCCCGGCGGGGCCGCCTACGCGCAGGACCCCGGGGCCCAGCAGGGCTACTACCCCGGCGCCGCCCCCGGGCAGATGCCCTACCCGCAGGCCGGCGTCGGCTACTACGACCAGAAGTCCAAGGTCGCCGCAGGCCTGCTCGGCATCTTCCTGGGCACGCTCGGCGTCCACAACTTCTACCTGGGCTACACCAACAAGGCCATCGGCCAGCTGGTGGGGACCATCGTCGGCTTTGTCCTCTCCATTATCGTCATCGGGATCTTCATCGTCCTGGGCATCCAGATCTGGGCCCTTGTCGAGGGCATCCTCATCTTGAGCGCACAGCCCGGCTCTCAGCCCTGGGGTGTGGACGCCCGCGGCGTGCCCCTGTCCAGCTGAGGTCAGGCCCGCGCGCGTGCGCCGGACTCGCGCGGGCCCGCGCCCTCGGGCCGCTGGCCTCTGGCACAATCGGCCCCGTGCTCCTCTCCGACCGCGACATCCGCGCCGAGCTCGACGTCGGCCGTGTCGTCCTCGACCCCTACGATCCCGAGATGGTCCAGCCCGCCTCGATCGACGTGCGACTGGATCGCTGGTTCCGCTTGTTCGACAACCACCGCTACCCGGTGATCGACCCGGCTGTCGAGCAGGACGGGCTCACCCACCTCATCGACGTCGGCCCAGACGACCCCTTCGTCCTCCACCCCGGCGAGTTCGTGCTCGGCTCCACCTACGAGCGCGTCACCCTGCCCGACGACGTCGCCGCCCGCCTGGAGGGCAAGTCGAGCCTGGGGCGCCTCGGCCTGCTCACGCACTCCACTGCAGGATTCATCGACCCCGGCTTCACCGGGCATGTCACGCTCGAGCTGAGCAACACGGCCACCATGCCCATCAAGCTGTGGCCGGGCATGAAAGTCGGCCAGCTGTGCTTCTTCCGGCTGTCCAGCCCCGCGCAGGCCCCCTACGGCTCGGGGGCGCACGGCTCGCGTTACCAGGGGCAGCGCGGTCCGACGGCGTCGCGCGGCCACAAGTCCTTCCACCGGATTCGCATCGAGCATATCGAGCATCCAGACGCATCGACCGCGGAGGGCGCCCCTCCGCACGACGCAGCCCCCGCCGGAACCGAGGAGCAGGCATGACGAGTCACCGAGCTGGCGGCACGAACCACCGGGCCGGTGCCCCGACCCGCCGGTCCGCCGCGTCGCATCGGGCCGCCGGGACCGGCCGGGACTCCGACGGCGCGGCCCGTCGGGCGAGCGCCTCCGACCAGGAGGCCGGAGGCGCCGGCACCTGGGCGGGCACGCCCCGCTGGGCAGGCCCCCCTGCTCGGGAGGCCGGGGGTTCTGCGGGCGAGGCCCGTAGTTCTGTGCCGGGGGCCGGTGGCTTTGCGCGTGAGGGCGGTGGGGCTGCCGCTTCTCCCGGCGCCGCGGCCGGGGCTGCCGGTTCGCCCCGGCGGGTCAGCGCGGTCGAGCGGGCGGGTGACCCGGCCCGCCGCAGGGCCGGCGCCGCGGGTCGTCGGGCCGGGGGCTCCGTGGGCGAGGCCCGTGGTTCCGTGCCGGGGGCCGGTGGCTTTGCGCGTGAGGGCGGTGGGGCTGCCGCTTCTCCCGGCGCCGCGGCCGGGGCTGCCGGTTCGCCCCGGCGGGTCAGCGCGGTCGAGCGGGCGGGTGACCCGGCCCGCCGCAGGGCTGGCGCCGCGGGTCGTCGGGCCGGGGGCTCTGCGGGCGAGGCCCGTGGTTCCGTGCCGGGGGCCGGTGGCTTTGCGCGTGAGGGCGGTGGGGCTGCCGCTTCTCCCGGCGCCGCGGCCGGGGCTGCCGGTTCGCCCCGGCGGGTCAGCGCGGTCGAGCGGGCGGGTGACCCGGCCCGCGGCGCCGGCTCGGCCCGGGAGGGCGTCGGCTCGACTCGCGGTGCGGGCGGCTCCGGCCGCAGAGCCGGCGGCTCCGTCCGTCAGGCCAGCAGCCACGCAGCCCCGCCCACCATGAACAGCCAGGTGGACGCGCCCACGATGACCATCGGCGCGGGCGACCTCGCCCTGTCCCTGCCCACCGAGACCGCGACCTTCTCCGCCGTCGGCACCCTGCCCATAGGGCGAGTGGACACCCGCCACCTGCTGGTCATGACCAAGGACATCACCGCCAACGAGGTCGAGGCCCTCGCCATGTCCCAGGACCTGCACTCGGGATGGGTCGGCGCCTCGCGTCTCCAGCTGCTTCCCGGCGCCGAGCTCCAGGGGCCCTGGAACCTGGACGACGAGCTGCGCGGCCTGCTCGACCTGCCGCCCTGGGCGGCGCAGGTCATGCTGCTGGAGTGCAAGCCGGTGCGCTCCGGTCCGCTGCCGGCCGCGCTGACCGGCATCGACGCGCTCTCCGACGCCTTCCCACTGGCCCAGCCCACCGGCACCGAGCTCATCGCCCTGACCCGGATGCGGGCGATGGCCCGCCGCCTCGCGGGGGCGCTGCGCCTGGCGGGCGACCCCGAGGTCCGCGGAGGCAAACCGCGGCCCGTGCTCATCACCCCCGATCCGGAGGCCTCCATCTCCCTGACCGTGTACGCGCCCGTGTGGATCGCGCCGGACGCCTCCGCCACGCTCATCGGCAATGTCGCACCCGGCGCCCGCCTGCGCATGGACACCATGAACATCTTCGGTCCCGGCGGCCTGGAGGCCGTCGGACAGGAGGCCCTGGAGCGGCTCGTGGCCTCCATCGGCGAGGACGCCCTGGACGAGGCGTGGCGCCGGGCGGAGCGGCAGCGGCGCGAGATGGGGGAGATCGAGGACCGCGCCATGGCCACGGGCGAGCCCATCGAGGAGATGCGCGACGGTTACGCCGTCGTCGCCGACGTCGACCCCGAGCTCCCCAGCCGGGGCGTGATCGAGGTGCGGGTCCTGGGCACCGACGAGATGCCCCTGGCGGTGCGCGGCGAGTCGTGGGCCTCCGGGGGCGTGGTCTCCTACGGTGTCGTCTGGGTGCCGCGCGACCCAGCCGACGCGCGCAGCGAGACGATCTCCCGGGTGGGCCGGCGCACCCGCGGCGCCGCGCGCGAGCTCATCGAGAGGATCGCCCAGGTGATCGCCGGGGCCGCCCACGGGGTCGCGGTCGACGACGACGGGTTCCTCGTCGCCCTGGAGTGAGCGCCGGTCGCGCCCCAGCGGGGTCCGCCCGTCGCGAGCCGGCCCGGCCCGTCACCCGGTGGGCCGACGGAGCTCGCGCGGCAGGCGCAGCACGCCGTCGTCGGCGCGGGGCACCAGTCGGTCCTCCTGCGCCCGGGCGGCGGCCTCGTCCCACGTCCAGGCGCTGAAGGCCGCCGCCGACTCCAGGGACCGGGACCAGGCGACGACGTCGTCCCCTCGCTCGCGGCCCACGGACATGTAGTGGCGCAGCAGCCCGGCGCAGGCGCGGGCGTCGTCCAGCGCGCAGTGGTGGCTGCCGATCCGCACGCCCGCCGACTCGCAGCACATCACCAGGCGCCGCGACGGGGTGGTGATGTAGCTGCGGGCGAGCTCCATGGTGCACACCCGCGGGATGCGGGCTCCGCGGCCCAGGCGGTCGAGAGCGCCCAGGGCCTGGGTGAGGAAGCCGACATCGAAACGGGCGTTGTGGGCGACGACGGCGCGGCCGGCCAGGTCGCGCACGAGCAGGTCGGCGACCTCCGCCAGCGCCGGGGCGCCGATGAGGTCCTCGGCGACGAGCCCGTGGATGTAGGTGGGGCCCACGTCCACGCTCGCGCCGGGGTCCACCAGGGTGGTCCAGCTGCGCTGCGTGGAGCCGTCGGGGCCCAGGAGCACCAGACCGATCTCGATAATGGAGTCCCTCGTCGGCGACAGTCCGGTGGTCTCCAGGTCGATGACCGCGTAGCCCACGTCGGCGGCGCTCGCGGCGGGCGGGGCGGCGGCCGGCGTTGCGGCGGGTGCGGGGGAGAGGGCGGGCAGTGGGCGCAGTGCGCGGCCGGGGCGGTGATAGAAGGGCATCGGCGGCATCGTATAGGCGCCCACCCACGCCATTGCGGAGTCGAACCGGCGGGGAGCGGTCCCCGACGGCCGCTCTTCCCGCGGCGCTCGCGCGGGTGGCCGCTCTGCCCGCGCGGGTGCCGGTCGCTCGGTGGTGGCGCCGGTGCCCCCGCCGACGTGGGCGCTCTGCCCGCGCGGGTGCCGGCGCGGAGCGCGCCGCCAGGCGCCGGGGCCGCTCCAGGCCCTGGCGCGAAGGTCGTTCGAGCCGGCGACCGATGCCGGCGATGCGTGCGGCGGGCCGCCGGACGACGAGCGGGACGACGTGTGCGGCGGGGCCGCGATGGCGCCCGGTGGTGGTTGAGGCCGCGCTCGACGGCGCCTTCCGTGACCTCACTGTCCTCATCACGCCCGGGACGGTTCGCCACCCAGTCCCGGAATCAATCATCTAGGCTCCGAGTCATGACCGACACCACGCCCACAGCGCCCACAGCGCCCACAGCGCCCACCGACCCCCCTGCGCCCGCAGCCCTGCGCACGCCCACCACGACCCCCGTCACCAACTCGACCATCGCCGCCCAGATGGCCCACCGCACCATCCGCGCCTACACCGACGAGGGCATCGACGAGGACACGCTCACCACCCTCCTCGACGTCGCCCGGCACAGCGCCACCTCCTCCTTCCAGCAGCAGGTCACGATCATCCGCGTCCTCGACCCGGTCGTGCGCGAGCAGCTCCATCTCGCCTCCGGCCAGCCCTACGTGGGCGGGGACCGCGGGGAGCTGTTCGTCTTCGTCGTCGACCTGCACCGCAACGCCGCCCTGCGCGAGCGCGCCGGCGCCTCCCTGGAGCCCCTGGAGCGCACCAACCTCTTCCTCCAGGGCGTCGAGGACGCCGTCATCGCCGCGCAGAACGTCGTCGTCGCCGCCGAGTCACTCGGGCTGGGCACCACCTACCTCGGCTCGATCATCGGCGACGTCCGCCGCGTCATCAAGGCCCTCCGCCTGCCCACACGCACCTACCCGGTCCTGGGTCTGCTCGTCGGGCACCCCGCCCAGGACCCCCAGTACAAGCCCCGTCTGCCGCGCGAGATCGTCGTCGGGACCGACGCCTACCCCGAGCTCGACGACCACCCGGACGCGCTGACCGCCTACGACGCCGAGGTCGAGCAGTACTACGACCTGCGCGACACCTCCCGGCGCGTGGACTCCTTCTCCGCTCAGATGGCCCGCGCGCTCGGGCAGGGGGCGGCCTCTCGCGCGCCCGTCCTGGAGGTCCTCCACGAGCAGCTCCTGTGCCTGAGTTGAGCGCGCCATGACGCGGGCCGCCTCCTCGCCCGACCGCTCGGCCGCACCGCGCGCCGTGCCCGCGCTCGCCGGGTTCGGCTTCCCTGTGGCCGTGGTCGCCTCGGAGCTGGACACCGACGGACGCGCGCGCACGCTCATCGAGGTGGGGGACGTCGACGAGATCTTCCCCTTCGCCTCGGTGACCAAGCCGATCGTGGCCTGGAGCGCGCTGGTCGCCGTCGAGCGCGGCCTGCTCGACCTGGAGGCTCCGGCTGGGGCGGGCACGGCGCACGGGCCGGCCGGGGCGGCCCTGCCTGGTGTCACGGTGCGCCACTTGCTGGCCCACGCCAGCGGCATCGCCTTCGACTCCGACGCCGTCCTGGCCGCCCCCGGAACGCGGCGCATCTACTCCAACCGGGGCATCGAGATCCTCGGCGAGCGGCTCGAGGAGGCCACGGCGACGCCCCTGGAGAGATGGGTCGAGACGACGGTGCTGGAGCCCCTGGGCATGTCCAGCGTGCTCGTGCCCGGGTCGCCCGCGCACTCGGGTGAGGGCAGCGCTCGCGACCTGGCGGTCTTCGCCCGCGAGCTCGCCGCGCCGAGGCTGGTCGGCGCGGACCTGGCCGCGAAGGCGACATCGGTGGCCTTCCCGGGGCTCGACGGCGTGCTGCCGGGCTACGGCCGGCAGGCGCCCAACGACTTCGGGCTGGGCGTGGAGGTGCGCGGCCGCAAGCGCCCGCACTGGACGGGGACGGCCAACAGCCCGGCGACCTTCGGGCACTTCGGCCAGTCGGGCTCCTTCGTCTGGGTGGACCCGGTGGCGCGGCGCCAGGTGGTCTTCCTGGGGGCGCAGCCCTTCAGGCGGGTGCACGTGACCCAGTGGCCCGAGCTGAGCGACCAGATCCTCGCCCTCTGACCGTCCGCCGCGCTTACTACGCTCCTTTGTTCCTTACTACGCTCCTTTTCCTCGTACAGTAAGGGACAAAGGAGCGTAGTAAGCGCGTCAGGCGGCGTCGGCGATGTCGATAATGACGGGCACGTGGTCGGAGGCGCCCTTGCCCTTGCGCTCGTCGCGGTCGATGGTCGCGCCGGTCACCCGTGACGCCAGCGCCGCCGAGCCGTAGATGAAGTCGATGCGCATGCCCTCGTTGCGCGGGAAGCGCAGCTTCTGGTAGTCCCAGTAGGTGTAGTTGGTGACGCGTCCGCGGGTCACCTCGGCCAGCCCCGCCTCCTCGAACGCCCGGAAGGCCGCCCGCTCGGGCTCCGAGACGTGGGTGGCGTCCTCGAAGACGCTCATGTCCCACACGTCCTCGTCGCGCGGCGCCACGTTCCAGTCGCCGGCCAGCGCGAGCGTCTGCCCGGGCTCCTCCGCCAGCCACCGCCCGACGTCCTCGCGCAGCGCCGCCAGCCAGGCCAGCTTGTAGCGGTAGTGCGGGTGGGTGAGCTCCCGCCCGTTGGGCACGTACAGGCTCCACAGCCGCACCGCGCCCGACGACGGCGCCCCTGGTCCGCTCGTCTCAGTCGTGCCTGCCCTCCCGTCGTCCGAAGCGTCTTGCGCGCCCACGGTCGCCCCGAGCGCCCGGGCCTCGACGGCGGCGGCCGCGCCCTCCTTCCTAGCCCATCCCGGCTGCCCGGGGAACTCGGTGACGACGTCGGTCAGCCCCACCCGCGAGGCGATCGCCACCCCGTTCCACTGGTCCAGGCCGTGCACGGCCAGCTCATAGCCCGCGGCCTCGAAGGGGGCGCGGGGGAACTGGTCGGGCCTGCACTTGATCTCCTGCATGGCCAGCACGTCGATGTCCTCGCGCTCCAGGAAGGCGATGACGCGGTCGACGCGGGTGCGGACGGAGTTGACGTTCCAGGTGGCCAGGCGCATGGCCCCAGGGTAGCGGGGGAGGCGGGCAGGGTAGTGAGGACGGCGGGGAGGCGGGCTCAGCCGTGCGGGCGTCCGCGGCGCGATCGCCGTCGTCGTCCTCAGCCGTGCGGGGCGTCGTCGGCCGGGAGGTAGAGCACGGCCGTGACCCCGGGCAGCGCGGCGAGGGCCTCCTCGATGAGGGGGCGCACCCGTCCCCAGTCGAGCCCGCCGTGCCCGCAGCCCAGCGGCGGGATCGCCAGGGAGGAGACTCCGAGCTCCGCGACCGTCTCGACGAGGCTCGCCAGGCCCGTCTCGATGTCCGCGAGCCGGGAGGCCGACCGCCAGTGCCGTTTGGTCGGGAAGTTGATGATGTACCTCGGGTTGCCGTCGGCCCGCGTGGGCCACACGTGCATGCGCCCCGGGCTCAGCTCCCCGCGCCGGGCCGCGTCGCGGTAGCTGTCGAACATGTCCGGGTAGGCCCGCTTGAACTGCAGGGCCAGCCCCTTGCCCATGACGCCGACGGTGTTGACGGCGTTGACCAGCGCCTCGACGTCGGCCGCCAGGATGTCGCCCCGGGCGTGCTGGATCATGGGCGGGCTCCTCCTGCGTTCTGCGTCGGGACGGACATTTTCGCACGAGAGACGGCGTCGCCGCCGATCTCGTCCGAGAGCGTCGATCTCGGACTGGCCGGGCGACGCGGACGCGCACAGGCCGCTCGCGGGGAGCCGATCATCTAGGCTCCTCCTATGGGAACCGCACTGATCACCGGCGCCACCGCCGGCATCGGCCTCGAGCTGGCGTGGCAGCTGGCCGAGGCGCACCATGACCTGGTCCTGGTCGCGCGCAGCCGGGAGAGTCTGACGGCCGTCGCCGAGCAGCTCTGCCAGGTCGCCGGCGTCGGCGTCGAGGTGCTGCCCGCGGACCTGTCAACACCTGCGGGCCGGGCGGCCGTCGCCGGTCGCCTGCGGCTGGAGCCCACCGTGGCGCGCGCGGCCGCGTCGCCCGAGCGCCCCCGCGGGGCCGACGACGTCGCCGCCCGTCCGATCGACCTGCTCGTCAACAACGCGGGCTTCGCAGTCGGCCAGCCCTTCGTGGGCGGCGAGCTGGCTCAGGAGCGGCGCGCCCTGGCGGTCATGGTGGATGCGGTCATGGAGCTCACGCACGCGGTGCTGCCCGGGATGGTGACGCGCGGCCACGGCGCCGTCCTCAACATCTCCAGCGTGACGGCGCTGACGGCCATGGGGACCTATGCCGCCCACAAGGCCTGGGTGCGGACCTTCACTGAGGGGCTCGCCTCCGAGCTGCGCGGCACCGGGGTGACGGCGACAGTGGTCAACCCGGGCATGACCCGCACCGAGTTCCACCGGCGGGCCGGCATGGACGAGACGGCGTGGCCGGGCGTCGTCTGGCTGCGGGCCGAGGACGTGGCGCGCGCCGCCCTGGACGCCGTGCGCCGGGGCCAGGTCATCTGCACACCGAGCGCGCGCTACCGGACGGTCAACGCCGCCCTGCGGCTCGCCCCGCGCTGGCTCGTGCGGCGCGTGGCCGGGCGCGGGAGCTCGGGCGGGCCTCAGTGAAAGGTTGTGCATCTCACTGGAGCGCCCACCTATTAACTGCCATGATGAATGCATGGCTTCTATGACGCTCCACGGTTCTCCCGTTCACTCCGTCGGCGAGCTGCCCGCCGTCGGCTCGCACGCCCCGGCCTTCGAGCTGGTCGGCGCCGACCTCGGCCCGATCGACTCCGAGTCCCTGTCCGGCCGCCGCGTCGTGCTCAACATCTTCCCGTCGGTGGACACCGGCGTGTGCGCCACGAGCGTGCGCGAGTTCAACAGGCGCGCCTCCGGTCTGGCCAACACCGTCGTGGTCTGCGTCTCGAAGGACCTGCCCTTCGCGCAGGCGCGCTTCTGCGGCGCCGAGGGGCTCGACGACGTCGTCACGGCCTCGGCCTTCCGCTCCGCCTTCGGCGAGGACTACGGCGTCGCGCTGGCCGACGGCCCGCTGGCCGGTCTGCTCTCGCGCGCGGTCGTCGTGATCGATGCCGACGGGACGGTGCTCTACACCCAGCAGGTTTCTGAGATCGGCGAGGAGCCCGACTACGAGGCGGCGGTCGCCGCCCTGTCCTGACGCCTTCCGCGGGTCGGTCGAGGTCCGCGGGGAGACGGCCCGGGGGCGGCCCGGACCGAGAGCGTGCGGCGCTCGCGGGCCGGGCCGCCTCTGCGCGTGTCCGCGCGTGTCTGCGCGTTCGGACCGGTCTCAAGCCGGAGCTCGACCGATCTCGGCGCGGGGCGGGGCCGCGTGCGCTGAGCCTGTGCTGAGCCTCGGCTTTGATGACGTTGTGTGCTATCCTTGTTCTGTCCGGCGGGCGCGGGGTCAATGACGACGCGCGGCGAGACCGGGACACGACCGGGTGCAGGGGAGGGCCGTGTGAGACGTCTCATCAAGTCGCTGTGGCGCGGCTTCACGCGCGCCTTCGCCGGGTGGTCGGGAATCGCTCTGGCGGCGCTGCTCGGCGCCGTCCTGGGTGTGGGTCTGTTCACGCTGCAGTACTCGGGCGTCACCGGCTACCTCGGCGACGACCCCGCCACCTGCGCGAACTGCCACGCCATGCGCGAGGAGTACGAGGGGTGGCAGAAGGGCAGCCACCACGACGTCGCCACCTGCAACTCCTGCCATGCCCCGCACGACAGCATCGTCCACAAGTACATCAACAAGGCGGACAACGGCTTCTGGCACTCGTTGAAGTTCACGTTCCAGAACTATCCGGAGAATATTCAGATCCGCGAGCACAATCGCGAGATCACCGAGGCCGCCTGCCTCTACTGTCACGGCGACTACGTGGAGCAGGCTACTAACAGTTCGACCCACAAGGGCGAGACGGTGTCGTGCATCCACTGCCACGACGGCGTCGGGCACAAGAGGTGATGCGACATGAGTACCGAGAACGACGACGCCGAGGTGCCCGTCACCGATGCGGAGAAGCCCGCCGACGTCGAGGACTTCGACGACGACGCCGATACGCGCGCCGATCGTCGCGGAAAGCGTGCCGGGAGGCGCAAGAGGTGGACGGGCCCGCGCAGGCGGTGGGTGCCGGTCGCCGTCCTTGTCGTCGTCGCCGTCGGCTCGGCGGCTCTGACCTGGCTGCTGACCACGATCGTCGAGCACAAGCAGGAGGCGAAGTGGCCCTTCGCCCAGGTGGTTCAACTGACCGACACGACCTACGACCCGGCCGTGTGGGGCGAGAACTTCCCCATCCAGTACGAGCAGTACAAGAAGACCATCGAGGACACCGACGGCGACTTCGTCAAGGTCACCCCCACCGCCGAGGACCCGCGCGAGTACCACACGCTCTCCCGCATCGACATGGAGACTCGGGCCAAGCGGATGTGGCGCGGCTACGCGTTCGCCGTCGACTACACCGAGCCCCGCGGGCACGAGTGGGCGCTGGAGGACCAGAAGAACACCAAGCGGACCAAACCCCCCTTCAAGCAGCCCGGAACCTGCCTGAACTGCCACGCCTCAATGCCCGAGGTCTATGACGAGCTCGGCAACGGGGACCGCAAGGCCGGGTTCGACGCCATGAACGCGATGTCCTACGGCGAGGCGGTCGAGCATGCTTCCTCGTCCATCGCCTGCATCGACTGCCACGATCCCAAGACCATGGAGCTGACGATCACCCGTCCGGCATTCATGGAGGGCATTAAGCAGGCCAAGGCCGCGGAGGGCATCACCGACTACGACGTCAACCGCGACGCCACCAATGAGGAGATGCGCACATACGTGTGCGCGCAGTGCCACGTCGAGTACTACTTCGCCGGCGAGGGCAAGACCCTGACATTCCCGTGGAAGAAGGGCCTGACCGTCTACGACGCGATGGACTACTACGACGAGGTCGGCTGGACCGACTTCACCCACGAGGAGAGCGGCGCCTCGATTCTCAAGGCGCAGCACCCCGACTTCGAGACCTGGTCGCAGGGCATTCACGCGGCCAACGGCGTCACCTGCGCCGACTGCCACATGGCGTACAACCGCGAGGGGGCGTCGAAGGTCTCGAACCACCAGATCATGAGCCCCATGGCGAACGAGGACACGATCAACTCCTCCTGCCTGACCTGCCACCACTCGAGCGCCTCCGAGATGCGCGAGCGCGTCGAGGGCATCCAGACCCGCTGGCAGAGCTCGCTGAACGTGAGCTTCACGGCCCTCGACGCCCTGATCACCGATATCACCACGGCCGCCGGCAACGGCTCGGCCACCGAGGCGCAGCTGGCGACGGCGCGCGACTACCAGCGCAAGGCGCAGTTCGTCGTCGACTACTCCTTCTCCGAGAACGGGCGCGGCTTCCACGCTCCGGCGTACTCGATCTCCATCCTCAACCAGGCGACCGACTGGGCGCGCTCCGGCCAGCTGGCGCTGCGCGGGGTCGAGGTCGACAACGGCGTCGCCCCGGCGGTCCCGGAGCAGCACCTGCCGACCGGGAAGAAGTGATGGCGGCTGATGGGATCGCAGACATGCGGGGGAGTGGTGCGAGGCGATGACGCCTGAAGGCGGCGGAGTGGACCGGGAGGAGCTGGCATCCTTCCTCGCCACCGCTCCGGAGCACCTCAAGGGCTGGGCCGGCGAGCAGCTGGCCCAGCTCGAGGGCGCCGAGAGCGACGGGGCCGAGAAGGCGGGGCCCGCAGGCCCCGGGGCCGGGCGGAAGCCGAAGCGCCCCGGCGGCAAGAGTGGCGACGGCGGGCAGAAGGGCGCCGACGACGAGCGGGCAGCCGATGTCGAGGACATCCTGGGGGAGGACGACGAGGAGCCGGCCCCGCGGGCGCCCCGGACTGCGAAGAACCGCCCGCGCCCGGCGTCGAAGCTGGAGCAGCGGACCGGGGTCTCCCGGGTGAACCTGGTGCTGGTCATGCTCCTGGCTGCCGCCGTCGTCATCATTGTCCGGCAGATGGGGCTGATCGGGCAGGCGGGCCAGGACGGGTCGGCCATGACCATGCCGTCCAACCATCCGGCGGTCGGCGCCAGCGCGGACCCCTCCGCCGTGGCCGCGATGGACCAGGCCGAGCCGGTCGACACCGACAAGGAGGCTTCGCTCAAGGCCGAGGCCGAGGCGGACTCCACGAACATCACGGCCCGCCAGGAGCTGGGCGTCATGTACCTCAAGGCGGACCTGTACCAGGACTCCATCACCTGGCTGCAGCAGGTCCTCGACATCGACCCCAATAACCTGGACGCGCTCCTGGCGATCGGCAGCGCGGAGTACGGGTCGAACCAGTACGACGCCGCGGAGAAGCACTGGCGGCGCGCGGCCGAAGTGGATCCCGGTGTCGCCGAGCCCTGGTACAACCTGGGGTTCCTCTACATGGCCAAGACGCCGCCGGACACCGGGCGCGCGGTCGAGTGCTGGAACAAGGTGCTCGAGATCTCCCCCGACTCGGAGCTGGCGGCGGGCGTGCGCACCCACCTGAGCCGCATTGCCACCGCCTCCCCCACGGCGGCGCCAGCACCTGCGACGCCGTCGGCCGGAGGGTAGCCGCATGGAGATCACGCTTCCGGTGGCCCTGCTCGCGGGACTCGTCTCCTTCGCCTCCCCCTGCTTCCTGCCCATCGTCCCGGCCTTCGTCGGCCAGCTCGTGGGGACGGGCGCCGGGCGGGTGAGCGGGCGCGCGGCCCTGGGCAATGCGCTGTGCTTCGTCGCGGGGTTCTCCGCGGTCTTCATCGCGCTGTGGGCGTCGCTGGGCATGGTCGGGCGGTCGCTCGGCCCCTACGCGGTCTACGCCCGCATCGCCGGCGGGGCCGTCCTGGTGTTCATGGGCCTGCACGTGGCGGGGGTCCTGAGCATCGGCCCGCTCAACGGCATGGTGCGGGCATCCATGCCGCGGGGGAGCGCCTCGCCGCTGCGCGCCGGCCTCATGGGCGTCGTCTTCGGCGCGGGCTGGACCCCGTGCATCGGGCCGATCCTCAGTGGCATCCTCGCTCTGGCGACTATGAGCACCACGGCCTGGTCGGGCGTCTCCCTCATGAGCGCCTACTGCCTGGGCCTGGGCGCGCCGATCGTCGCCGTCGCCCTCGGGTCCGCGCAGGTCACCAGGCGCTTCGACTGGTTCCGGCGCCACCACGTGGGCGTCTCGCTGGCGAGCGGGAGCCTGCTGGTGGCCGTCGGCTTTCTCATGATCACCAACCTGTTCGCCAAGCTGGCCGGTCTGGTCCCGGAGCTTGGGATCTGAGGAGAGGCAGCGGATGAGCGAGGACATCACCCCGAAGGAGAGCCGGACGAACAGCTCCGCTCCGGTGGACGGCCTGGACGACCAGGCCGCCCTCTCCCCGGGGCAGGTCCTGGGGCAGATCTACGCCTTCTTCTACAAGAAGGTCGTCGGCCTGGTCCTCCTCCTGCTGGCGGGACTGCTCTCGCTCCTGGGCGTGCTCTTCGCGCAGATGCCGGCCGAGGTCAGAAGCGACCCGGAGGCCACCACCCGGTGGCTGGAGCAGGCCCGGCAGGTCTACGGCGGCTGGACCGGCGTCCTGCACAGGGCCGGCGTCTTCACCATGTTCACCTCGATCCCGTTCCTGATGGTGATGGGGCTGCTCGCCGCCTCGATCATCGCGTGCACCGTGCACCGGCTGCCGATCATCTGGAGGGCCGCCCGCCACCCGCGCGTCAGGGTGACCGCCCGGTTCTTCGACCGCGCCCGGCTGCGCTCCCGCTTCACCGCCCCGGTCAGCGCCGAGAAGGCCTTCGAGACCGTTTGCGCCGACGCCCGCGGGCACCGCATGCGGGTGATCATCGACGGCGGCGGCCCCGGCCGCAGCGCCTACATCGACCGCTGCTCCTGGGGGCCCTTCGGCACCATCTTCGCCCACACCGCCTTCGTGATCATTATGGCCGGCTTCGTCGTCTCCTCCTTCACCGGTTTCCGCGACCAGCAGTTCACCCTGACCGTCGGCTACCCCAAGGATGTCGGCCACGGCACCACCCTGGTGGCCGAGGCCAAGGGGTTCCAGGACACCTACTACGACGACGGCTCCCCCAAGGACTATGTCTCCGATCTGGTGCTCTACGACGGTGACCGCCAGGTGGCCGGCCGCCAGGTGCGGATCAACTCCCCCCTGTCCTACGACGGCGTCATGTTCCACCAGGCCTACTTCGGCGTGGCCGCCGTCCTGAGGATCACCGACTCCTCCGGGGCGGAGGTCTTCCACGACGGCGTCGCCCTGGAGCGGACCACCAAGGACAAGAAGCTCATCTACGGGCGCACCACCCTGCCCGACGGCAACACCCTCGTTGTCGTCGGATCGGCCTCCGGCCAGACCGCCACCGGCATCGAGCCCGGCCAGGTGGGGATCGAGATCTACGAGGGCGACACGAGCAACCCCGTTGACAGGACCACGCTCGACACGGGTACCCCGACGCCCCTGGGGGACTACACCTTCACCTTCGAGCGGGAGCAGCAGTTCACCGGAATGATCGTCAAGAAGGACCCGGGGACCGGGCTCGTGTGGTTCGGGTTCCTCCTGCTGTTCGTCGGCACCTGCATGACGATGCTCGCCCGGCACCGGCGGCTGTGGGTGCGAGTGACCGAGACCGATGACGGGGCTCTCGTCCAGATGGCCTCGCCGGACCGGCAGGACTCCGGGTTCACCAGGTTCTTCACGGACATGACTGTGCGCGTCAGCAAAGAGATGAGTGACGCGGGCGAGACTACCGACGCGACCGACGCGACCGGCACAAGCGGCACGAGCGGCACAGTCCGCACCCACGAGAGGACGACCACCGATGATTGAGTACTCCCAGGCCCTCCTGCTCATCACCACAACACTCGTAGCCCTGTCCACCATCGCCTACCTGGGCGCCTTCTTCGCGGTCCGGATGTCGGCGAGGGCGGCGAGGGCGGCCCCGACCGCCGCCTCCGAGCCTGCCGGCACGGTGGTCATCAACACCGGCGACGGCGACCGGACCGTGGCGGTGACCGGGGGGATCCGTCACGCCCCGATCAAGCGGTTCACCGTCACCTGGTGGGCCGCCAAGTCCACGCAGCTGGGCCTGGTGCTGCTGACCGGGTCGCTGATCACCCGCACGATCGCGACCGGCCACATGCCCTTCTCGAACCACTACGAGTTCGCAATCTCCTTCGCCTGGGGCATGATCCTCGCCCAGGTGTACTTCGAGTGGCGCTACCGGGTGCGCACCATGTCGGTCATTGTGCTGCCGGTGATTCTGGCGATGCTCATCTACGCCTCCACCCTGTCCTACAGGCCGAGCCCGCTCATGCCGGCGCTGCAGAACTCCCCGCTGCTCACCCTGCACGTGCTCACCGCCTCCATCGGCTACGGTGCGG
Organism: Actinomyces israelii; assembly: GCF_030253495.1. NCBI lineage: Bacteria > Bacillati > Actinomycetota > Actinomycetes > Actinomycetales > Actinomycetaceae > Actinomyces > Actinomyces israelii. The sequence goes on along the minus strand of NZ_CP124548.1, from coordinate 3,485,149 downwards.
CCGTGGTCTCCTTCGCGGCCGCGGTCATGTACCTGCTCGCGCCCCACGTGAAGTGGAAGGGCTGGCCCAGGGAGGAGGTGCTCGACGACCTCGGCTACAGGGCCACGGTGGTCACCTTCCCCATGCTGACCCTCATGCTTATCCTGGGGTCGATCTGGGCCAATGTCGCGTGGGGCCGCTACTGGGGCTGGGACCCGAAAGAGACCGCGGCCCTGATCACCTGGCTGATCTACGGCGCATACCTGCACGCGCGGGTGACCCGCGGCTGGCGGGGATCGAAGTCGGCGTGGCTGCTCATCCTCGGCTTCTGCGCCGTCATCTTCACCTATCTGGGCAACCTGTTCTTCGGAGGTCTGCACTCCTATGCCTGATCGTTCCGATCCGCCCGAGCACGACGACGAGCCGGGCGAGCTCGCAGAGTCTGACGAACGGGCCGGCCGTCAGCCGGCCGGGCGGGCCGACGGGCCCGATGAGCTGGCCGAGCCGGACGGGCGGACCGATGAGCTGGCCGAGCCGGATGAGCCGGATGAGCTGGCCGAGTCCGACGTCGGCTCCGCCGAGTCCGACGAGCCGGACGAGAAGCGCCCGTCCGCCGACGAGCCGGCTTGGCGGGCCCGCCTGCGCCGCTCCGGCTTCGGCCAGATCGCCGTCGTCCTGGTGACGTCCTTCGCCATCGCCATTGCGGCTTGGTGGGTGGTTAAGCCGAGCACCGCCGAGGACCCCCAGGCCGAGACGGCCGTCGTCACCCAGGTGGAGGTCGAAGGCGTGCAGAAGGCACCGGTGGCGGGGGACGCGGCCCCGGCCTTCGAGGGCGCCGACATCGAGGGCCACCGGGTGTCGCTGGCGCAGATGCGGGGCAAGCCGGTGTGGCTCGTGTTTATGGCCACCTGGTGCACGGGCTGCCGCACCGAGATGCCTGATGTGCAGGCCGCCGCTGCCGCCCACGGCGATGACATCCAGGTCGTCGTGGTCTACGTCGGGGAGAGCCTTCCGGCGGTCCGCTCCTACTCCGAGCGCGTCGGCAACGACTTCACCCAGGTCGCCGACCAGGACCAGACCGTCTCCGCGTCCTACGGGATTATGGGCGTGCCCTCGCACTTCTTCGTTGACGCCGACGGGGTGGTCCAGCAGGTGCACGTCGGGCCGCTCGGTCCCGATCAGATGGATCAGTCGATCGAGGCGGTCAAGGCCGGCTGAGTCCATCGGCGAGCCGCCCGTCCCCCGTCCTCTGCCCGTCCCCTTTCCTTTTGCCGAGATCGGTTCAGCCCCGCACCGAGATCGGTCGGGTTCCGCGTCGAGATCGGTCCGGGACACCCGTTGCGCACTTCTCCGTCAAGAGCGGTCTCCTCGAAGACCCAAGAGCCCCGACAGGCCGGCAGACTCCACTCGCCCGGCCGGGTCCTGCACGGGGTCGTGCCCTCGCCCGCCAGGTCGCGCCTTGGACGTCGCGGTGGGAAAAGGTGGCTCCTACGCACTTTTAAGGTGGTCGGCGGTCTCGGGCGCGGTGTGGATCGGTGTGATTCCGCGGTTCTGCAGCACAGGCGGGGCGGGGTTCGGCGTTAAAAGTGCGTAGGAGCCACCTTTTTCCTCAGGACGTTGACGTCTGATGCCGCCCGGTCGGGCGCCTCGGACCGATCTCGGCGCGTAATACGACCGATCTTGACGAAAGGGGGCGCCGGGGTCTGCCGGGGGGCAGAGGCGAGCACCCAGACGCCCGACCCGTCCTGCGCCCCGCCGGAGTCAATCATCTAGCCTGGTGGGGTGACAACGAATGACTCCCAGCGCACCCGTCTAGCCCAGCTCGTCACCAGCCTCGCCGTCGTGCGCGGCCGGGTCACCCTCGCCTCCGGTGCCGAGTCCGACTTCTACGTCGATATGCGCCGGGCGACCCTGCACCACGATGCCGCGCCCCTCATCGGCCACGTCATGCTCGACATGCTGGAGGAGGCGGGTCTGAGCACGGACGACGTCGACGCCGTCGGGGGCCTGACCATGGGGGCCGACCCTGTGGCCACCGCCATGCTTCACGCCGCCGCCTCGCGCGGACTGGACCTGGACGCATTCGTCGTGCGCAAGGCCGCCAAGGACCACGGCATGAGGCGCCGCATCGAGGGGCCCGAGGTCACCGGTCGCAGGGTGGTGGTCCTGGAGGACACCTCCACCACCGGCGGCTCCCCGCTGGAGGCCGTCGACGCGCTGCGCGAGGCCGGCGCGAACGTGCTGGCCGTGGCCGTCGTCGTGGACCGCGACACTGGCGCGCGCGAGCGCATTGAGGCCCAGGGCCTGCCCTATTACGCCGCGCTCGGCCTGGCCGACCTCGGTCTGGGCTGACCCGCCCGACCCGCCTGCCGTCTTTTCGCCGAGATCGGTAGTATCCCGCACCGAGATCGGTCGAGTTCCGGCTCGAGATCGGTTCACGTGTGCACCAAGCGGCCTCCGTTCATCGTCTCGCTTGGACCCCCGGCGTCGTCGGACTCACGGAGGCGGCGCCGTGGAGTCGCGGACCACCAGCTGCGTGGGGACCTCGACGACGGGCCCCGCCTCCACCCCCAGGGCCAGGCGGGCCGCGGCCTCGCCCACGGCCGCGAAGTCCAGGCGCACGGTCGTCAGGGCCGGGATCATGCCGGGAGCGTGGGGGTGGTCGTCCACGCCCACCACGGAGACGTCCTGCGGCACCCGGGCGCCTTCGCGCGCGAGCCCCGCGACCAGCCCGATCGCCAGGTCGTCGTTGCCGCACAGGACCGCCGTCGCCCCTGAGGCCCGCACGGTCGCGGCGGCTCGCAGCCCCGTCTCCACCGACCAGCCGAGGGCCAGGGGCTCGCCGCCGCGCAGGTGGCGTTGGGCCAGGACCTCGCGCCAGCCGGCCAGGCGCGGATCCGGGTGGCCAGCACTCGGTACGCCCACGTAGGCCAGCTGCTCGTGGCCCAGGTCGCACAGGTGCCGGGTCGCGGTCATGGCGCCGGCGTAGTCGTCCGTCCAGGCCCGGGGCGGCTCCTCTTGTTCGGGGTCCGGGCGGCCTCCGGCGATCGCCACCGGCAGGTCCACGGGCAGGTCTTCCAGGGTCGCCACACTCAGGGAGTCGAACTCCAGGAGGACGACGCCGTCCACGCGTCCGTCCAGGGCGCGGGAGAGGATCTCGCGCCGCCGCTGCGGGCCGCCGCTCAGGCCGTGGACGGACAGGTCCACGCCGAACTCGTCGGAGGCGGCCAGCACCCCCGACACGGTCGCCCAGTAGCCGGTGCGGCTGATGTCCGTGGAGAGGACCAGGAGGTGGGCGCGGTCGGTGGCGGGGCGATATCCCAGGTCGCGGGCGGCCCGTCGCACCCGCTTGGTGGTGGGGGAGGCCGCCGGCTGGTCCCTGCTCAGGGCGCGTGATGCGGTCGCCTTGGATGTCGCGGCGCGGGCGGCGACGTCGGCGAGCCGGGGCGGGAACCACGGGCGCCTGGTCTCGTTCATGCGCCACCTCTCCAACGTCGTTCCCCGGTGGGGCGCCCGAGGCGGAACGGGCGCCCCACCAGGCTACGCGAGGGGGGGCGGCCGTCCCCGTCTGCTGGAGGTCACGAGTTCGAGTCATGCTGCTGTGAGGCCCGTATGAGTAGCGGGGCGGGAGGCCGCTCCGCTCGGCGCGGGTTGTAGCCGCCCGGCCGGTTGCGGCCGGTGCGCCTGTGGGTCGTGTCAGGCCCGGTGACCTAGTGCGTCGTCGGCCTAGCGGAGCTCGGCGGGCGAGGCCGGGCTCCGCGGTCTGCTGGGACTCAGCTGGCTGGACCTGGGGTGAGAGCCGGTCGTGATTTCCCACGTCGAGATCGGTTTGGTTCCGGCTCGAGATCGGTTCGCTGTCGCTCTGGCAGTGGTGCGGGGCGGGGATGCGGGTTGGCCGCTGGGGAGCTCGGGCGTCATGGTTCTTCTCGCGGTCCAGAGGATGGGCCGGGTCGGCCGGATGATGATGTGTTGGGCCTGTCGGAGTGCGCAGCTGTCCGTCAGAATGACATTGGCTGCTCAGGCTGCTGAGGCGCCGGTGGGGAACCGCGTCATTGCAGGGACGTCTTCGAGGGGAAGGGCGTCCGAGGGCTCCAATGTCATTCTGGCGGACACCCGGTCCTGAGACCCGGCCGTGCACCGCCGCAGTATTCCGGTATTTTGTGCGGCACTCGCGAAGTGCCGGGGGTGAAGAGGGCGCAGGGTGCTTCTCGGCCGCGATGTGTTGAGGCGGCCCGCGACGAGGTTGCTGTGGCCAAAGGGGCTCATGAGGCGTCTGGTGCTCTGAACCGATCTCGAGCCGGAACTGAACCGATTTCGACGAGAGGGGGCGGCGGGGTCCCTACTGGGTGGAGGCGGGGGACTCGATCCGCCACGTCGTCGCCTGCTCCTCCTCCCCGGTGACCAGCTGTCCGCCCCCGGAGGACAGGGCAAGGCCGCTGAGCTTGGAACGGATCCTCACTCCGTCCTCCACCGGCAGGACGTGCCACCGGTACCGGCTGCCCGCGGTGTCCGTCCCGGTACCCGCCCCGGGGGAGGCCACCAGGCCCCCGCCCGCATAGCCGGTGGCGGACTCGGCGCCCAGCACGGCCCCCGACGGCGAAGCGAGCACATAGGTGAGATCGTCCTGGCGGCGCAGGCGCCAGCGAGTGTCCTCACCGGTGGAGGCGCTGAGCACGACGCCCGCAGAGCCCAGGGTCAGCGCCCGGCCCTCGGGGTCGAGGACGCGGACGTCTCCGTCCGGCTGCACCCGGGCGGGAGTCCGGTAGTAGGTGCGGACGTAGTCGATGTCGAAGGAGGCTGGCAGGGCGGAGTCCTGGACCCTGCCCAGGTGCCCCTCCAGGCTGAGGACCACGTGCCGGGACATGCGCCACAGGGAAGGGTCGGGGGCGGGCAGGCGCCAGGCGAGATGACGGTCCCAGTAGATGAGCACCTCGCCCTCCCGGCGCTCGACGCCGTAGAAGTGGTAGTCCGAGGAGACGTCATCGGCCGTCGGGTAGGTGTGCCCGCCGAAGGATCGGTGGCCGGCGTCGTTGCCGCCCGGCCAGATGTGCGTGGCCGAGGTCATGGCGTGGAAGTCGAAGGTCTCCTGGACGTCGATCTCCGGGTTCGGGTCGGCGGCCAGGGCGTTCTCGCCGCTGAGGGTGGAGGACTGGAGTCAGACGGCGGAGAGCACGCGGGCGGCTGAGGGCAGGGCCCTGGCGCGAACCTCCACGTAGCTGCACACGCCGGGAGTGTCGAAGACGGATTCCACAGCCCCGAAGGTGTGGCTGGCACCGCCCCCGCCCCCGGATCCCTCGGCCCTGGCCCACAGGCGCAGGACGCCGTCGGAGACCTCCGCGTTCTCGTCGCGGAAGGCCCCGACCCCAGAGGTCGGGTACCACAGGCCGCGGTGCCAGCGGGCGGAGTCCAGAGGGGCGTCGAAGCCGTCGCTGAGGGAGTCGATGAGCGTCCACTCCTTCAGGTTGATGTCCGTTCCCTCTGCGCGGGCCGGGGCGGGCGGGCCCAGGAGGGGGAGCCCGGTCAGGACCGCCGCGGACAGGACGGCGCGACGTCGGCTCAGTGTCATCGAGGTCACCGGGGTCATCGGGGTCATCGTTCATGCTCCTTCGCACGACTCGGAGGGTCCTCAACGCACGGTAGACCTCGACGGAGACAGCGGGAAGATCCCCGCAGAATCTTGTGAAACGGATGTTTCACAGCTCGTGGACAGGCGAATGCGACCCTTCCTACGGTGGGCGCAGTCTGAGAGGGGGCCGATGCGGGCCGCTTCGTCTGGAGGTTCTGATGACTGCGATGACCGCACTGACTGCACCGGCAGCGGTGCCCGTCCGCGACCTGGGCATGGCGCGCCTGCGCATCCAGCCCGGCTGGCCCGCGGCGCTCGCGGTCGGCGGCAGCCCGGCCCACGTCCCGTCCCTCCCCCTGGTGGAGTGCCTGACTGTGGAGACCGGACGGGCCTTCGTGGATCACCGCCTGACCCGCACCGCGCAGGGGGCCGCCCTGCGGCCTGTCACCCTGGAGGAGAAGGAGGGGCCCTGGCCGCACCACCTGCTCACCCAGCGCGACGAGACCACCGGCCTGGTCGCCCTGACCGACCTGTGGCGCCCTACCCCCGCCTCCCTGCGGGTGCGCACGCGAGTGCGCAACGACGGCGCCGCGCCCCTGCACCTGACCGCCCTCAGCATCCTGTCCGCCACCGTCCTGCCCGGCGCGCCCCTGGACGACCTCGACCTCATGACCGCGCCCTCGGCCTGGATGGCCGAGCAGCGCTGGCGCCACCAGCGCCTGGGGGAGGAGCTGGTCGACGTCGGGACCGCCGTCCACGGCCAGTCCCCCCGCGACACCCTGCGCCTGAGCGCGGAGTCCGGGTGGTCCTCCAGCCGCTGGGAGCCCGTGGGCATCCTCACCGACCCGGCCGGCGGCCAGGCCCTCGCCTGGCAGGTGGAGCACAACGGCGCCTGGACGGTGGAGGTCTCCCGCCGCGGCGACGTCCTGGGCCTGGTGGTCTGCGGCCCCACCGACCTTCAGCACGGCTGGATGCGCGTCCTGCACCCCGGCCAGGAGGCGACCACCCCCACCGCGGCCCTCGTCCTGTCCGACGGCGGCTGGCAGGGGGCCGCCGTCGAGCTCACGGCCTACCGCCGTGCCCTGCGTGAGCGCACGGCGCCCACCACCGACCCGGCCCCCGTCGTCTTCAACGACTACATGAACACCCTCATGGCCGACCCGACGGCGGAGCGCCTGGCCACCCTCGTGCCCGCGGCCGCCCGCGCCGGCGCCGAGGTCTACTGCATCGACGACGGCTGGCACTCCGACGAGGAGGACGGGGCCTGGTGGGACGCCGTCGGCGCCTGGGAGCCCTCCGCTCGCCGCTTCCCCGAGGGGCTCGGAGCCACCCTGGACCTCATCCGCGACGAGGGCATGTCCCCCGGGCTGTGGATCGAGCCCCTCGCCGTCGGGGCGCGCAGCCCCTTGGCCCGCAGCCTTCCCGCTGAAGCCTTCATGCGCCGCGGCGGCAGCCTCCTCATCGAGCAGGGCCGCCTGCGCCTGGACATGCGTCACCCGGCCGCGCGCGAGCACCTCGACGCTGTCGTGGACCGGATGGTCGGCTACGGCATCGGCTACCTCAAGGTGGACGACAACTACTCCGCGGGCGCCGGGCCCGACGCCGGTGCCGACTCGGCCGGCGACGCCCTCCTGGAGCACTCCCGGGCGTGGGCCGGGTGGCTCGCCGCCCTGGGGCGGCGTCACCCGGGCCTGGTGGTTGAGAACTGCGCCTCCGGCGGCATGACCACCGACTACGCGCTTCTGGCCGCAGCTCGCCTCCAGTCCACCTCAGACCTCCAGGACCCCCTGCGCTACCCGCCCATCGCCGCCAACGCCCCCCTGACGGTCCTGCCCGAGCAGGCCGCCAGCTGGGGGTACCCGCAGCCGGGGATGAGCGACGAGGAGATCGTCTACACCCTGGTCACCTCCCTGGCCGGCTCCGTCTACCTCTCGGGGCACCTGGACCGGATGAGCGACCACCAGATCGCCCTGGTGCGCGCCGCCACCGACCTGGCCAAGGCCCTGCGCACCCACCTGTGCCGGGACGCGCCCTGGTGGCCCGCCGACGTCGCCGGCTGGAACGACCCCTGGGTGGTGGCCGCCCGCGCCGCCTCCCCGCACTCTCGCGAGGGGATCCTCCTGGTGTGGCACCGGCCCGGCCTGGGCTCCGGTGCGCCCGAGATCCTACTGCCCGCGCTGGCGGACTGCGACGTCGAGCAGATCTACCCGCCCCGCGACCTCGTCCCCGAGCCCGGTCTGCGCGCCGAGCCCGGTCCGCACGGGCTGCGCCTGACCGGCGCGGCCACACCCCTCGCCCGGGCCTACCTGGTCCGGTCCCACCACTGCGTCAATGACGCCGCATGAACGGAGAACCCATGAACCGCAACCCCCTCAACCCGCTGACCGCGCCCGTGACCCGGCGCGCCTCCCTGGCCATGGCCGCCTCGCTCGTCGGCGCCATCGCGCTCGCCGCCTGCTCCGACCCTGGCAGCGGCGCCGCGGGCCAGGGCGCCCCGGCCTCCTGGCCGGCGGCCACGGACGGGCTCGACGGCGTCGAGCTGACCTTCTGGGCGGCCCAGTCCTCCGCCAAGATCCCCGCCACCGTGGTCAAGGCCTTCGAGGAGGCCACCGGCGCGAAGGTCTCGATCGTCACCATCCCCGACCCCTACGAGCAGGGCGTCCAGACCAAGGTCGCCACCGGTGACCTCCCGGACCTGGCCATGTGGCAGCCCACCGCCTCCCAGCTGCTGAGCCTGGGCGCCAAGGAGCGTCTCCTGCCCCTGGACGGCGCCCCCTGGGAGGCCGCCACCGACGCCAGCGTCCTGGACGCCGGCGGCACGCTGGAGGGCACCCGCTACGCCGCCTTCATCTCCGCCCCCTCCGTCATGGGAGTGTGGTACAACAAGAAGGTCTTCGAGGCCAACGGCGTCACGATCCCCAAGAGCTTCGAGGAGTTCCTCACCGCGGCGCGCTCCCTCAAGGGCAAGGGCGTCACCCCCTTCTACGAGATGGGAGGCGAGTGGTGGGCCTCCCAGTGGGCCGTCCAGGTCCAGCTGGCCGACGCCGCCAAGGACGGCCTGTGGGACAGGGTCAACGCCAACGAGGACGCCTTCACGGGCACGGACATCCAGGGCGCCATTGACGCCTACAGCTCCATGATCGGCGAGGGCCTGTTCAACGAGGACATCAAGACCGCCACCTTCGACCAGCAGGCCAAAGCCCTCCTGGACGGCAAGGCCGCCATGGCCATCCAGGTCACCAGCCTCCTGGCCAATATGGCCGCCCAGGCGGACGCGAGCACCCTGGACTCCACCATCGGCTTCTTCCCGATCTCCAAGAAGGGTGCCCTGGCGACGTCCATCCCCGACCAGACCAACGCCGTCGTCGTCTTCGCCACCGGCGACTCCTCGCGCGAGACCGCCGCCCGCCAGCTCCTGACCTACTGGCTCTCCGAGGGCTACGCCGACTTCATCAAGGAGCAGAACACGGTCTCGATCATCTCGGGGGTCGACACCCCCGCCACGGCTCCCGCGGCCCTGGTGGAGTCCAACAAGACCCTGGCCTCCTCCGTGGGCTCCATGCAGTCCCTGGCCATTGCCAACCCGGACCTGGCCAAGAACCTGGGCGACATGATCGCCGGGACCAAGACGCCCGCCCAGGTGGGGCAGGAGACGCAGGCGCAGTTCGTCCAGCTCGCCAAGGCCATCGGCGCGAAGGGCTTCTGAGCATGGCGGCCGCACGAGGCGGGTCGCGGCGCGGCGCCCGCGGTTCGGGCGCCGCCCACCCCTGGGCCTTCGTCGTCCCGGCGTTCGCCGTGCTCGCGGTGTTCTTCCTGACCCCCACGCTGTACAACTTCGTCTACGCCTTCACGGACTGGTCCAGCTTCAAGTCCTCGATCCAGCCCACGGGGTGGAGCAACTTCGCCCAGCTGGCCTCCTCCGGCGACCTGCGCCGGGCCCTGGTGATCACCCTCCTGTACGCCGGCGGGGTGGCGGTCGTCCAGAACCTCTTCGGGCTGGGGCTCGCCCTCCTCCTGGAGCGGGACACGGCCGTCAACAAGGTCGTCCGGGTGGTCTTCTTCATCCCGGTCATTATGTCGGCCCTGGCGGTCGGCTACGTCTTCCAGGCTCTCCTCAAGCCCGACGGCGGAGTGAACCAGCTCCTGGGTCTGCTGACGGGCGGGCCGGTGAGCATCGCCTGGCTGGGCTCCACGCGCTGGACCCTGCTGGTCGTCATCATCATCCACGCCTGGAAGTGGATGGGCATGTCCATGCTCGTCTACCTGGCGGGACTCAAGACCATCGACCACCAGGTCCTGGAGGCCGCCCGCATCGACGGGGCCTCGCGCTGGCAGACCCTCACCCGGATCCGGGTCCCGCTGATCGCCCCGGCCGTCACCTTCAATGTGGCCACGGCCCTCCTGGGCTCGATGAACTCCTTCGACATCGTCCAGGCCACCACCGGGGGCGGGCCCGGGGGCTCCACCGAGCTGCTCAACCTGTACATCTTCCGCACCTTCGGCCAGGGCCTGTACGCCCAGGCCACGACCATGAGCCTCGTGCTCTTCCTGGCCGTGGTCCTGCTGGCCTTCCCCGTCATCGGGATGCTCCGGCGTCGAGAGAGGAACATGGCATGAACCGCCTCAAGCGTGGAGTCCAGCCGGTCGTCGCGGTGCTGCTGGCAGCCGTCCTGGTGGGAGTGCCGCTGTGGACGGTCCTGGTCACCGCCGGCAAGTCGCAGGCCGAGGCCCTCAGCCCGGATTTGTCCCTGCCCTCGCACTGGCAGCTGGGGGCCAATACGGCCGAGGTGGTCTCCCGTGCCCGCGTCGGAGCCGCCTTCATCGGCAGCCTGCTGCTCCTGGTCCCCTCCGTGGCCCTCGTGCTCGTCCTGGGTTCCATGGCCGCCTGGGTGCTGGCGCGCCGCTCGGGGAGGGCGGCGGCCGTGGTCTACGCCGTCGGCATCTGCGGGATCATCCTGCCGCCGGCCGTGGTGACCCTGGTGCTCCTGCTGCGCCAGCTGGGCCTGGCGGGGACCGCCGTGGGCATGATCTGCGCCTACGTGGGGATGTATCTGTCCACCGTCATCTTCTTCGTGACGGGCTTCGTGCGCACGGTCCCGGTCTCGCTGGAGGAGGCGGCGCGCATCGACGGCGCGGGGCCGCTGCGGGTCTTCCTCACCATTATCCTGCCGCTGCTGCGCCCGGTGCTGGCCACGGCGACCATCCTCATCAGCCTGTACGTGTGGAACGACGTCTTCTACGCCTTCTTCGTGGTGGGCGGGCGCATGGACACCCTGCCGCTCAACCTCTTCGCGGTGGCGAGCGCAGGGGTGCACCTGAACAACTGGCACCTCATCTTCACCTACATCCTCCTCATGAGCGCCCCGCTGGTCGTGCTCTTCACCGTCTTCCAGCGGCAGATCATCTCGGGCATCACCTCCGGGGCCGTGAAGTAGGGGCCGTTGGGGCTGGGGCGTTGGGGCTGGGCCGACGACGCCGGCCAGGCGGGTCCGACTGGCCGGCCCCAGGCCGGCCTTCGTCCGGCGGGCCCGATGCGTGGAGGCCGCGCTGGCGGTTCCTCGCTCCGCGAGGGCGCCAGCGACGGTGAGCTCGACGTGGAAGCCGCACGCTCCGGGCGCCGACCGCAGAGCTCGGTATTCGCCAGTCGAGCGCGGAGCCCGATCGGGCAACGCTTGAGATCATCGCACTGCTTTACCGCCGGGCATCCTTCGCGTGAGCTCACGGCATAGAGGCCGGACCCCTCGGGAGCTTCCTGCAGGTCGATGGCCTGGAGCGTCGCGAGGCCTCGCCGAGTCGGCCTCGGCTCGTACATGCGGGCGGGGCGGGACAATGCCGCCATGGATCACGACATGCGCCCAGCTGCTCAGGGGTCTGCCGACAGCGAGCCGGTGGAGACGTCCGACCCGCCTGAGGGCGAGTGGCGGGCCAGCCGTCGGCCTCGGCCCGCTCCGCTGGACGAAGACGCCCCGGCCGACCGCCGCGAGGTCGGGGTGGGGCCCTGGCCGGGCGGGCGTGCGGCCTGGCCGGCCGATCCGCGCTACGACCGCGAGCTGCTCGCCTCGGGCGACCGGCGCAACGTCGTCGACCGCTATCGCTACTGGAGCGTCGAGGCGATCCGCGCCGACCTCGCCGCCCGCGCGCACCCGCTGCACGTGGCCGTCGAGAACGTGAGCCAGGACCTCAACATCGGCTCGATCGTGCGCACCGCCAACGCCTTCAACGTCGCCGGCGTCCACATCGTGGGCCGGCGTCGGTGGAACAGGCGCGGCGCCATGGTCACCAACCGCTACCTCGACGTGCGCCACCATCCCGAGCCCGCCGAGCTGCTCGCCTGGGCCACCGAGGCGGACTATGAGGCGGTCGCCGTCGACAACGGCCCCGGCTCGCGGCGGCTGGAGGGCGAGGCCCTGCCCCAGCGCTGCCTCATGATCTTCGGCTCCGAGGGCGAGGGGATCAGCCCCGAGCTGCTGGCGCGGTGCTCCCGCCTGCTGCGCATTGGCCAGTACGGCTCGACGCGCTCCATCAACGTGGCCGCGGCCGCCGCCGTCGCCATGCACGCCTGGATCCTCCAGCACGCCAGCTCCGCCCCGGACTGAGGCCTGAGACTCCCGCGGTCTACCTTGACCGCCGCGGGGCTCGTGGCCGAAGAACGGACCTGCGACCGCAGGTCCAGGGTGCTGCCGCGCCGCTCGGAACGCGGTCGCGCGGGCCGGGCCCCTCGGGTGGGGCCCGGCCCGCGCGGGGCGGGCTGGACGTACCGGCGGCGCCCCAGCCACGCGAACGGTGGGGCCCGGCCCGCGCGGGCCGGGCACCGAGCAATGCTGGGCGCCAGAGGCGCCGGCCGGCGTCAGGACTCGTCGGCGCCCTCGATCACGGGGTGCGAGGACGAGGCGTGCGTGACCTCGATCTTGCGAGGCTTGGCCTCCTCGGCAACCGGGATCGTCAGCGTGAGAACGCCGTCGGTGTACCGGGCCGAGATCTGGTCCAGCGCGAGCCCGTAGCCCAGGGTGAGCTGCCGGGCGAAGGTCCCGGACGGGCGCTCGTGGGCGAGCCACTGGATGCCCTCGGCGTCCTGGGCCGGACGCTCGGCGCGGACGGTGAGGGTGCGGTCCTCGACGTCGACGTCGATCGTCGAGGGGTCAACCCCCGGCAGATCGATGCGGGCGACGAAGGACTCGCCCTTCCTGTACAGGTCGAGGGGCATTCCCACGGACGCGGGGGTGCGGACCATACCGCCCGTCAGCAGGCGGTCCAGGTCGCGGAACGGATCAAACGATGCTGCTGTCGCCATGTCAACCATCTCCATGCGGTCGCTGTGCCGGACTGTCCGGCACAGCTCCGGAAGGGCGCTTCCCGCGTCCCCTCCGGGTCGCTCCATTCTGGCACTCTCGATGCGAGAGTGCTAAGCAGTATCGCTCAGGGAGGAGCGCGATCGGCCGCGCGCGGCCGATCCGGGACCATGATCCGCTACACGGCCGCCCTGATCCGTGGAAGAATCAGTGGCACACCACTGCCCATTCACTGACTATCAGGAGGCACACAGTGGCTATTGCAACCCCGGAGTCGTACGCCGACATGATTGACCGCGCGAAGGCCGGCAAGTACGCCATCCCCGCGATCAACGTCACCTCGTCGCAGACTCTCTCCGCCGCTCTCAAGGGCTTCGCCGACGCCGAGTCCGACGGCATCATCCAGGTCTCCAACGGCGGCGCCGCGTACTGGTCCGGCTCCTCGCGCGCCGACCGCGTCAAGGGCTCCCTCGCCCTGTCCGCCTACGCCAACGCGGTTGCCGACCTCTACCCGGTGGGCGTCGTCGCCCTCCACACCGACCACTGCCCGCGCAAGCTGGTCGACGTCTGGCTCAGGCCCCTCCTCGAGATCGAGATCGAGCAGGCCAAGCGCGGCGAGCCGACCGCCTTCCAGTCTCACATGTGGGACGGCTCCGCCGAGAGCCTCGAGGACAACATCAAGATCGCCGTCGAGTTGCTCGCCATGAGCAAGAAGGCCAACACCATCCTGGAGATCGAGATCGGCGCCGTCGGCGGCGAGGAGGATGGCATCAAGGGCGAGGAGAACGCCAGCCTCTACACCACGGCCGACGACGCGTGGGCCGCCGTCGAGGCCCTCGGTCTGGGCGAGAACGGCCGTTACACCACGGCGCTGACCTTCGGCAACGTGCACGGCGCCTACAAGCCCGGCCACGTCAAGCTCCGCCCCGAGCTCCTCGGCGAGATCCAGGACGACGTCGCGAGGCGCCTCGGCGACCGCCTGAAGACCAAGGTCGGGGACAAGGGCTCCCCCTTCGACCTGGTCATGCACGGCGGCTCCGGCTCCACCGCCGAGGAGATCGCCACGGCCGTGCGCAACGGCGTCATCAAGATGAACGTGGACACCGACACCCAGTACGCCTTCACGCGTCCGGTCGCCGACCACATGTTCAAGAACTACGACGGCGTCCTCAAGATCGACGGCGAGGTCGGCAACAAGAAGGTCTACGACCCCCGCTCGTGGGGCAAGGCCGCTGAGAACGGCATGGCCGCCCGCGTGGTCGAGGCCTGCGAGCGTCTCGGCTCCGTCGGCTCCGCCAAGCGCTGAGACCGGCCGGGCGCTGCCCGCGTCGAGATAGACATTTTCGGACGAGATAGACGGCGACACCGTCTACCTCGTCCGAAAATGTCTATCTCGACAGGCATGATCGGAGGCGAGGCATGGGACAGCACGGCGCACCGGGACAGCCGGAGCGCATTCTGGGCGGTCGCGATCATCCTCGCGATTCCCGCGGCGCTGCGGGCGATCAGCTTGTTCCGACGCCGGACGGTGCTGAGCGCGAGCGGCATCGAGCTGCACCGGCTGGTGTGGACCGAGCGGCGGCCGTGGCCGGCGGCTCTGCCGGGCGGTTGAAGTCTGCGGAGGGGTGGCGGCGAGCCGGCGGGCGCCCGTCGAGATCGGTCGAGTTCCGCGTCGAGATCGGTTCGGGGTGCCCGCCTCAGTCGGCCGGGGCGGGTGCCGGGACTGCGATCGGGTGCAGTGCTCGGGCGCCCGCGCGGAGCAGGCCGGAGTGCGTCGGGACGTGAACGTGCCTTTCTCCCGTCCTTCTGAGGTCTACCCCCAGAAGGATGGAAAGGTACGTTCACGTGACGAACCTCCGTTGACGTTGGGACCCGCCGCCCGCCCGGAGCGTCTCACGAAGGCTTCCTCCCCCCGTGTGAAACCTCAACCGCGGCCCTCCCAACGGCCCCGACCGCGGCCTGCCGACGCTGCCACTCAGGTAGGCTGGCGATCGGCGCAGACGCTTGTGCGCCACCGTCACGAACAGGGGAGAAGCCCATGCCAGCTGTTGTCGTCGTCGGGACTCAGTGGGGGGACGAGGGAAAGGGCAAGGCGACCGACCAGCTCGGCCAGGACGTCGACTACGTCGTCAAGTTCAACGGCGGCAACAACGCCGGCCACACCGTCGTCGTCGACGGCGAGGCCTTCGCCCTGCACCTTCTGCCTGCGGGCGTGCTCACGCCCGGCGTCACGCCCATGATCGGCAACGGCGTCGTGGTGGACCTCGAGGTGCTCTTCAACGAGATCGCCGAGATCGAGGCGCGCGGCAAGGACGCCTCGGCCCTGCGCGTCTCCGCCTCGGCCCACCTCATCCCCTCATACAACCGGGTGCTGGACCGCACCACCGAGCGCTTCCTCGGCGCTCGTCACCTGGGCACCACGGGGCGGGGCATTGGGCCGACCTATGCGGACAAGATGAACCGCGTGGGTTTGCGCGTCCAGGACCTTTTCGACGAGTCGATCCTGCGCCAGAAGGTCCGCTCCGCGCTGGACCAGAAGAACGGCCTGTTCCTCAAGGTCTTCAACCGCCCGGCCATCGACCCCGACGAGGTCGCCGACGATCTCCTGACCTACGCCGACCGTGTGCGCCCCATGGTCGTGGACTGCTCCCTGGTTCTCAATGAGGCCCTCGACGCCGGCAGGACCGTCCTGTTCGAGGCGGGTCAGGCCACCATGCTCGACATCGACCACGGCACCTACCCCTTCGTCACCTCCTCCAGCCCCACTGCCGGCGGCGCCTGCACCGGCACGGGCGTGGGGCCGACCCGCATCGACTCCGTCGTCGGCGTCGTCAAGGCCTACACCACCCGTGTGGGGGAGGGTCCATTCCCCACCGAGCTGCACGACGACATGGGCGAGCGCCTGCGCACCGAGGGCGGGGAGTACGGGGTGACCACCGGGCGGCCGCGCCGCTGCGGCTGGCACGACGCCGTCGTCACCCGCTACGCGGCGCGCGTCAACGGGCTCACCGACCTGGTGATGACCAAGCTGGACGTCCTGACCGGGCACGAGACCATTCCGGTGTGCGTGGCCTACGACGTCGACGGCGAGCGCACCGACGAGATGCCGCTGACCCAGACCGGCTTCCACCACGCGGTGCCGGTCTACGAGGAGATGCCCGGCTGGAGCGAGGACATCACCGGGGTGCGCGCCTTCGCCGACCTGCCGCGCGCCGCCCGGGACTATGTGCTGCGCGTCGAGGAGCTCGCCCGCACGCGGGTGGCCGCTGTCGGCGTGGGGCCGGGGCGCGAGGCCACCATTACACGTCACGCGCTGCTCGGCTGATCCGTTCCCGACGCCGGGGGCTGCCGGTGGCTGGAACCGCCGGGGCCGACGCGAGCTGAGCAGGGCCCGGACGGGGAATGATGCGGCGACCCGCCGCCTTCCGGGTGACGGGCCGCCGCAGCATAGGGCCGGCGGGCCGGGGCCGCTGGTGGTCCAGCAGCCGCGCGCTCGGCTCTAACCGGTGAAGGATCCCGGCTGCTGGCCGGGCGGCGGGGCCGGCTGCTGGTTGAGCGGGGCCGGCTGCTGGCCGGGCGGCGGGGCCAGCCGTGCGAGGTTGGCCCGCTTATTCCTGCGGACGCGCAGCACGACGACGAGCGCAATGCCGCCTCCGATGACGAGAACGGCAATGGCGCCGACGGCGACCCATATCCAGGGTTGGCTCGGGGAGTCCTTGCCCGTGGCCGTCACCGATGTGCCGGTGCTGAGTCCGGTCCAGGTCGCACTGTTTCCGTCGGTCTTACCGCCCTCGCTGGCTTTCACGGCCTTGCCGGGGAAGTTCACGGTCATGGTGGCGTCATCGAGATCGGCCTTCGTCGTCGCCGAGAAGATGAATTTGCCGTTCTCGTGGGATATTGACCAGGAGATGCTGGAGGTGCCCTCGGGCGGGATGTTCGTGGTTGATATCTTGCATGCAGGCTCTCCGTCCTGCTCTATCTGCTCGACGGTGGCCGGGTTCGGGCCCTCGATGGTGGGGAAGTTCTCCTTCCTGCAGAACTGGGAGAATGCCTCGCCCGGCAGGCCGGAAGCGGTCATGATCAGGGTGAGGTCCACCTCGTCCTCACCACGGATCGTGAACTCGTAGTTCGCCTTCAGCTGCGGATTGAGCATGTCGGCTGCGGAGGTGGGCGCGATGCCGACCAGAGCGAGCGCGCATAGTACGATCAGTGTAAGAGCGGTGCGGGTCGATCTGGCATGGGATCTCATGCCCGCAGTTTATGCCGGTCCCCGTACGCGGCGCCCGGACCTGAGGAGTCGGCCTTCCAGCGCCCCGGGGAGTCGGGCGCCCAGCCCGCCCCACCCCCCAGCCCCCGTCCTCGAGCGGCCCCCTTCGCCCGCCGAGATCGATCGAGTTCCGCACCGAGATCGGTTCGCAGAGCCCGGCGTCCGCCGGGGACCCCGCCGCCCAGAGCCAATCGTCTGGCTCGGGGGCTCAGTACTGACCGTTGGGGTAGTAGGGCTGCTGGCCCTGGCCCTGCTGGCCGGGCTGGGGATAGCCGGGCTGGCCGGGCTGAGGAGCGTAGCCGGGCTGGGAGTAGCCGGGCTGGCCGGGCTGGGCGTAGCCGCCCTGGGTGTAGTCCGGCTGGCCGGGCTGGGGATAGCCGGGCTGGCCGGGCTGAGGAGTGTAGCCCGGCTGGGCGTAGCCGCCCTGGGTGTAGTCCGGCTGGCCGGGCTGAGGGTAGCCGGGCTGGCCGGCCTGAGGGTTGTAGCCCGGGGCCATGCCGGGGTTCGCCATGGGGGCGCCGGGGTAGACCGCCTGCTTCTTCTTCTGCACGACGAGGACGTAGTAGGAGATCCCGCCGGCAGTTGCGAGGAGCACCAGAACGACAAGGGCAATGGCGAGGTAGGGCGTGCTGTGGTCGGCCCCAGTGGCTTTGAGGTCTTTCTTCTCCTTGTCGGCCTGCTTCCACGTGGCGGTGTTCCCGGACTTCTTGCCGTCGCCGGAGACAGATGAGACCTTGCCCGGGAAGGTCACCGATACCTCTGCGCTATCGTAATACGAGAAGGCTGAGTCGCTGCTCGTGTAGGTGAACTCCTTGCCCTCGTGGTCGATCTCTCCAGGGAAGTGCCTGTTGTACTGCGACATGGATATGTTATTGGCTGTGACCGTGCATGTGTCGCTCTTGGAGTCGTAGTCCGTCTTGAGTTTTTCCTTGACGTCAGAGTCGAGGCTGTCTAAGGAACTGGCATCTTCGCATGATGAGCGACTGATAGAGCTGCTCGAGAATGCGATCTTCACTTTGATGTTGTTCTCTTTGATGATCTCGATCGAGACAGTGAGCGAGTCCGAGGAGGCGGCAGCGGTGGGCGAGATGCCGATGACGCCGATGAGGGCGAGGGCTGGAACGACCACGGCTGCGGCGAGCCGGCGAAGAACGTGGGGGAAGTGCATGGCCCCATAGTCTACGGAAGTGACGGCTGGACGTGTGCGGTATGCGGCGCCGTAGGTGCACGACTCGGCGTCCCTGCGGCGACTTCGTCACCGTCGTTCGCCCGGTTGCCGGTGCCGAGGCTGAACGAATGTGATGCAGACCACGAATCAGTGTCGGGTGCTGGGATTGTACGGTTGCTGGCCCGACTGACCCGGCCCGGGCTGGGTGTAGCCGTAGCCGCTCTGGGTGTAGCCCGGCTGGGCGGGTGTTCGAGACAGGTCGCGGGCGCTCACCGGTGCGGTGGCGCCGGAGTGTGTTCTCCTGCGGTTGAGAACGATGAGCGCAATGACGCCGCCGGTGACGAGAGCAGCGACGCCGCCCGCGATGATCCATGCCCAGAACAGGCGCTGGGAGCTTCTGTCTCCGATGGGGCCCCCGTTGCTCTTGTCTTTGTCTGGGGCTGGATTGCCTGCTGAGTCCTCACCCTCTGCCCTGAGCGAGCTGAGAGTGTCGATGTCGGACCAGGTGACCTTGTTCCCGTCCGCTTGGGCGTGCTCGTCGCTGCTTATGACCTTGCCGGGGAAGGCGACCTTGATGGTCGCGCCGATGCCCTTCATGCCGGAGAGGTCGGAGGCTTCAAATACGTATGTGCTGCCCTCGTGCCTGATGTTCAGTCCCTCGCCATTCTTCGAGCCGTCGATATTTGTGTCGAATATGGACAGGACGCACTGATCCCCCTGGACCCTCGTGGTGACGTCGGCGGTCGAGTCGTCGACGGTTATCAGGTCCTTATCGCAGTAGAGACTGGGGGGAGTGTCGGCATTCCTCATAGTGAACGTCATGTCGAAGGTGTCCTGCTCGTGGATGTCGAACTCGAAGGAACTCGTGACGCTCCTGGATTCGGGAGCGGCGGTGGCGGCAGGAGGTGTGCTGGTGACGCCAATGATGCTGAGAGCAAGGGCGGCCGTCGCTGCGCTGAGTCGGTGCAGCCTGGTGCGGAGAGGGGCGCGCATGCAGGAGAGCCTACTGGACGGGAGGGTCGAGATGCGCCATCCCGGCGACGCGGTGGGATCGTTTTCCTGTTTGTCCTGTCATCTGGGAGGAAGTGCGGTTCCGGTCTCGGACCTATCGAGGCTGAGAGAATGCAGGTTCAGTACTGTTGATTGGGGTGGTACGACTGCTGGCCGGGCGCCTGGGGCTGGCCGGGCTGGGTGTAGCCGGGCTGACCGGGCACCTGGGGCTGGCTGTAGATGTTGACTGGCGCGCCGAGCTGCTTCTTCTTGCGGTTGGACAGCACGACGGCGGCCGCGATACCGCCTCCGATGACGATGACGACAAGAGCTCCGACTATGATCCATGTCCAGGAAGAGTCCGAAGAGTCCCAGAGCAGCCCTGAAGACTTAGAGTCCCTGCCTTCGGCGCTGATCGATTTGAGAGAGTCGAGATCAGGCCAGGTGGCGGTGTTTCCGCTGACCTTCGCATTGTCGTCAGCCTTGGTCACTTTGCCGGGGAAGGTGACCGACATGGTCGAGTCGATGTCTTTTATCTCGAAAAAGTCAGATGCCGAGAAAAGTACTTATTGTCCTTATGCTCGATGCTCATACTGGCGTCATCGTTCATATTGGCGATCTTTATGCCGGTAAAGGTCATGATGCACTGGTTGTCTTTGGTCTCCACGTCGACGGTGACGTCGGGCTGATCCTCGAATTTCATCGAGTCCGTCAGGTCTTTTGTGCAGTAAGAGCTGGGGGAGCTTCCCTCGACCTCCATCGTGACGGTCACGTCGACCGTCTCGTTCTCATGGATGTCAATCTGGTATGCGGCCGTCATCTTCACATCGCTCGGACTGGGGGCAGCGGCGGCGGGTGGGGCGCCGGCAGTGCCGATGAGGATGAAGGCGAGGACGCCCATCGCCGCTGTGAAACGATGTAGATGTAGGCGAGTGCGGACAAGACTGCTCATGACGGTGAGTCTACGGTATGAGGGAGAATTAATGCACCCGTGCCGCGGGTCGGGATTTTGAGCGGCCGGCCTGATGCTCCACAGAGACGCCCGGCCTCCGGGCGCGGAGGTCGGGCAAGGGGGTGCGCGGGGCCGGGCTCGATACCGGCGGCCGGGGCTGCGGAGGAATCGGGCCAGCGGCCTGACTGGCGGTTGGGTGCGGGCAGAGACTGGTCGTAGACATCGGACAAGCGCGGGGACGGCCGAAGTCGCGCTGATCCGACGAAGAGCGTGGAGGACGTATATGTGCGTGAGTCCCGGGTCCATGGAAGCGGCTGCTGGAGGCGCGCGGTGCTACCGGCTTGCGGCGCATCGTCATTGAGAATCACCATTGAGAGGGGAGAAGCGGCCCGGTTTCGGGGGTGCGCAGATGATATGGGCATCAGTACCGTTGATAGGGATTGTACGACTGCTGGTCGGAGTGGTCGTCGCTCGGCGGCCAGGACTGGGTGGGGCCAGGGGATTCCTGGCTGGGCCGGCTGTAATCGGGCTGGCTGTACCAGGGCTGGCCGTAGCCCGGCTGGCTGTGCCCCGGCTGGACGTAGCCCGGGCGTCCGTAGTCCGCCTGGCCGCACCCTGGCTGTGTGGGTCCCTGCTGGGCGTACTCGGAACCAGGCTGAGCGTGATCGGGTTGGCTGTACCCGGACTGCCTATAGCTTGGTTGGCCGTAGCCGGGCTGAGCGTGCCCGGACTGTTCGTAAGCGGGCTGAGGAATTCCCGGTTGGTAGAGTTGATAGGGTGTGCCGGGTTGGTTGTAGGGGCCGGGCGGGGCGCCATTCGCTGAGTGTTTCCTGCGGGTGACCATGATGACGGTGAGTGCAGCTCCGCCTCCGACAATCATGACCGCGATGGCTCCGACGCCAATCCATGCCCAGGGCGGATCGGGGGAGTCTCTCCCGACCGCGTGCAAGTCTTCGTTCGCGTTCAGGTAGTTGTCCCAGGTCACCGTGTTTCCACTTGTCTTTGCGTTTCCCGACGCCTCGATGACCCTGCCGGGAAAAGTTACTGTGTACCGGGAGTCCAGGCCCTCGTACCTGTTATTGAAATCGGTGGACGGCACCGTTATCTCGAACTTTCCGTCGCTGTGCGTGATGGACGGGTTCTCATGAGGGCTGGAGAATTCTGATAGGGGAACCGCCTCTGCGTCTACCTGGCAGGCCGGATGTCCTTTGTACTCGGTGAGGGTGTAGGTGGGCTTCAGCTTGCTGGAGGGTGGGGCGCTGTTGGCCGTCCCTTTTGCTGAGCAGGCGGACTCCATTATTTCTTTGTCGAGGCCCCAGAAAACCGCTGTCAGGTCGACCGTGTCATTGGAGTGGATGGTGACATCGTAATTGATGCCGCATGCGCTCAGGGCGAGTAGGGCTGGAATAATGAGGGTGAGGCCGAGCCGACGAAGGGCTGCGGAAGCCATGGCGCGCATGCTCAGTAGTCTACGGATGCGTCGAGCTTTTGGAAGCCCGTTCGGGCCAGGACGGAAGCGGATGCCGATCCAGGGCGGCCGACCACGGCCGCCTCAGGACCGATCTCGAGCCGGAACCGGACCGATCTCGGCGCGGAAGTGAACCGATCTCGGCGAAGGGGAGGGCCCGGCTTGGCGACCCGGCCTAGCGAGTCAGCGCTGGGAGCCCTTGCGAGGACCCCGCTTCTTCGACCCGGGACGCCGATCCTCGGCCGAGCCGCGCTCTGCCCACCCGGCCGCCGACCGGCGTCGGCGCACCGCGACCACCGCGACCACCGCGACCGCGGCGAGCCCCGCGGCCGCGGTGCCCGCGGCGATCCACGCCCCGAAGCGCTCCAGCACGCCCAGCCCCTCGTCCGGCGTCGCATAGCCAGAGGCGCTCACGCCGCTGGTGAGGCTGTCGGAGCCCTCCCAGGTGACCGTGCGTCCCGACACGCTGCCGCCGCCGGCGTCGACGACGGCGCCCGGGAAGGTGACCGACAGGCGGGCGTCGACGGCGGCGGCGAGCGGCTCAGCGGTGGAGGCGGCGCCGGCGTCGGACGTGGCGGGAGCGCCGTCGAGGCCGGTGGCGATCGGGGAGACGGTGACGATATAGCGGTCGCCGTCGCGCATGACGAGCGGGACCGTTCCGGAGCCGGCGGCCTCATCGGCGTCGGGAATCCTGACGCCGGTCGCCTTCACCTCGCAGCCCACGCCCTCGCTGTCGTCGGCCGAGCCGATCGGGGTCGCAGTGACGTCGGCGCCGTCGGATGTGCCCACGACGGAGGGGTCGGCGTAGTCCTGGCAGTCGGTGTCGGCGGTCAGCACGCTGCCGGTCGTGTCGCGCAGGACGAGGGTGGCGTCGTAGGTGTCGGAGGGGCTGATGGTCATGTCCATGTGGGCCGTGCAGGCGGACAGGCTGAGCGCCGCGGCCACGGCCGCCATGAGGATCGGGGCAGTACGACGTCGGTTCTTCACGCCTTCGACGCTACACGGGGCGCAGATGTGTCCGGAAACACGGGACGCGTGTGGCGTGTGTGACGATTGGGGCGCTGCTGGGACCTAAGGGGGCGTGACCGAAGTCGGCGGTTGGGAGAGGATTGGGAGTGTCAGCCAGTGTTTCAAGACACCCAGGAAGGGACCCACATGACTGTGTCTGAGAAGGATGTGCGCGCGGCCGCGCCGGCCAACGCGCCCGAGGATGTCATCGCGTTCGTCGCCCGCCTCGCCGAGCTCGGCAAGCCGGAGAAGGTGCACTTCTGCGACGGCTCCGACGCCGAGTGGGACCGCCTGACCTCCGAGATGGTCGAGTCGGGCATGTTCACCCGCCTCAACCCGGAGAAGCGGCCCAACTCCTTCCTCGCCCGGTCGCTGCCGAGCGATGTCGCCCGCGTCGAGTCCCGCACCTTCATCTGCTCCGAGAAGGAGGAGGACGCCGGTCCGACCAACAACTGGTACGACCCGGCGGAGATGAAGAAGATCCTCAACGAGAAGTTCGACGGCACCTACGTCGGCCGCACCATGTACGTGATCCCCTTCTCCATGGGGCCGCTGGGCGGGCCGATCTCCCAGCTGGGCATCGAGATCACGGACTCGCCCTACGTGGTGGTCAACATGCGCATTATGACGCGCATGGGCGCCGCCGCCATGGACCTCATCGGCGAGGGCCGCACCTGGGTGCCCTGCGCGCACTCCGTGGGCGCGCCGCTCCAGCCGGGCGAGAAGGACACCGCCTGGCCCTGCAACGACGAGAAGTACATCACCCAGTTCCCGGAGACCAACGAGATCTGGTCCTACGGCTCCGGCTACGGCGGCAACGCCCTGCTGGGCAAGAAGTGCTATGCGCTGCGCATCGCCTCGACCATGGCCCGCCGCGACGGCTGGATGGCCGAGCACATGCTCATCCTGCGCCTGACCCAGGAGAGCACCGGCAAGCAGTACCACGTCACCGCCGCGTTCCCGTCCGCCTGCGGCAAGACCAACCTGGCCATGCTCCAGCCCACGATCCCCGGCTACAAGGTCGAGACCGTCGGCGACGACATCTCCTGGATGCGCCCCGGCCCGGACGGCCGCCTGCGCGCCATCAACCCGGAGGCCGGCTTCTTCGGCGTCGCCCCGGGCACGTCCTACAAGACGAACCCGATGGCCATGGAGACCATGAAGGCCAACTCCATCTTCACCAACGTCGCCCTGACCGACGACGGCGACGTGTGGTGGGAGGGCATCGACGCCCCGCTGCCGGACCACCTCATCGACTGGCAGGGCAACGACTACACGCCCGCCGACGCCGAGGCCGGTAAGAAGGCCGCGCACCCGAACTCGCGCTTCACCACGCCCGCCTCGCAGTGCCCGATCATCTGCCCCGACTGGGAGGCCCCCGAGGGCGTTCCGGTCGACGCCGTCCTGTTCGGCGGCCGCCGCGCCACCAACGTGCCGCTGGTTGCCGAGCAGTACGAGCCCGCCCACGGCGTGTTCATCGGCGCCTCCGTGGCGTCCGAGGTCACCGCGGCCGCCCTGGACGCCAAGGTCGGCTCGCTGCGCCACGACCCCTTCGCCATGCTGCCCTTCTGCGGCTACAACATGGCCGACTACTGGGGCCACTGGCTGGCGATGCAGGACGAGCTGGGCGAGAAGTTCCCCAAGGTCTACCAGGTCAACTGGTTCCGCAAGGACGAGGACGGCAAGTTCCTGTGGCCCGGCTACGGGGAGAACTCCCGCGTCCTGGACTGGATCGTGCGCCGCGCCGGCGGCGAGGTCGAGGCCGTCGAGGGCGTGACCGGCCTGTACCCGAAGTTCGAGGACTTCAACCTCGACGGCGTGGACGTCGATGAGGCCACCTGGGACAAGATGTACGACATCGACCCGGACGCCTGGGCCGCCGAGATGGAGGACACCGAGGAGTACTTCAAGCAGTTCGGCGACAAGGTGCCCGACGCCGTCAAGGCGCAGCTGGACAAGTTCCGCGAGCGCATCGCGGCCGCCAAGGCCAAGAAGGCCTGAGCCGGTCGGCTGCTAGTCCGGGCCGGCCCGGCGGCTGAGCCCGAAGCCGACGGCGCCCGGCCGTCCCTCATCCCGGAGGCGGCCGGGCGCCGTTGTGCGCCGTCGGTCGGCCCCGCGATGTCGACGATCATGAGCGAGGCGGACCGACCGGATGGTGATGACGTCGACCTGATCGCGGCAGACGCCGTCCGGGTCGATTTCACGCGGGGTGCGGGCCGGGAGAAAGATCGAGGCTGATCGGAGATGAACACTGGAGACGAGCCCCGGGAGGCTCGACCGCCCAGTGTCGAGTGGCGCACGTACCGGGGCCATGACTGGCTCCTCATCGAGCCCCGGGGATCCCACACGGCTGGTATCAGTATTGCCTACGGCGAGCTCGATGAGCCCGTTGAGGACATGGGTGTGCTCCGGTACCTTGCCGCGGCGATGCGGGCGGAGCTGGCGCGGCCGGTGGAGACCGGTCCCGGTCATGTGGGATTCCCCGATGTGCAGGTGAGCGCTGCTCCATCGAACCTCGACATCTTGATCGGTGGCGATCTTGACGTTGTGGCGGGTGCTATGAAACGGCTGGAGGAGTTCTTCTCCAGGCCCGAGCTGCCCGATGAGGTGGGCGACGAGGACGTCGCCCACCACTATCAGACTGAGGACCTGGTGCTGCGCTTCGGCGCCAACAGCTGGACGCTGCATCAGCCGGGTGTCAAGCAGGATGAGGTGCAGGTCAAGGCACGCAGCCTTCTCGCCCGGCTCGATCCGACAACGGGCTCCTGCGCGCACGTGCTGATCGCTGACGATGTGCTGCTCGTCGGCTGCGCCTTCAGCAGCCCGCCTGCTGGCGTTGCGGCGGTCGGGACATCCCCGGGCGGGCCTGAGACGTCGGTCGAGATCATCCGAAGCATTGCTGATGACCCGAATCAGCGGTGCGGCACCGTACTCAGCGCTGAGCGCGCGCATGAGCTCATGACTGCGGTTACTGCGAACTCCGTTGCGGGTGACAGCGCTCTCCATCTTCTGGCAGGACTGCTGGACAGGACTCTCTCCGCTCTTCCCCGGGGGCTGGTGGGCGACGAGGGGCTGCAGTTCGTGCAGCTTCTGTTGGGCCGCGTGATCCTGTTCCGCGTCAGCTCCCCGACGCGCATCGAGAGCGAGTGGCTGCCTGAGATTCATCACCGCATCTCCCAGCTGCCCCGAGTGGTCAGCGATGATCAGGTTCGGCGCGCCATCGAGAGGGCCAGACCGTCGATGTCCGAGAAGCATCGTGCGATGATTCGCTTGCACGGCGTCGAGGATCGGATGGACGTCGGCGTGGATGAGGTCCGGTACGCCTACCTGCAGCTCCTGGACACGATCCACCTCATTGATGATCCGCGGAGGACACCCGAGGAGGGCTACCCGTGTCTGGTGGAGGATCTTAAGGCTCCCCGTCGACCGGGACTGGTGGCCCCGGGGTGGCGCAGTATGGAGGCGCCGAGCAACAACCATCTTCAATGGGATTGTCTTCCGCACCGAGTGGCGATCAGGGGAGGGCGCTTGGCGACATGGGTGGCGCGGGACGTCGCGAGCTATTATGCGCCACGGGTTGTGGATCTGGATCATCTTGAATGCGTGCTGCGCGATTCCTATGGTGGATACCGGTTGGTCGATCGTTCGGGGCGTCAGGCGACCGTCAATCCCAGGTTCCTCAAGCGTGGTCGGAGCCTGCAGCGCCGTCTTGACGCGGCGCTCGCCGGTGTACCCGTACTGTCGTGCGATTTCGATACCGGATACCGGCATTATATGGAGGCGAGGGAGCGGAGGCTTGAGCAGGGGCGCAGGCGGCGCGCCGTGGGACGCGTGGTCTGCGTGGCCCCCCTGCTGCTGGTCGGCGGCTACGTATTCTCCTACTGGCTGCGCATGGCGGATGTCGTGGATACCACTGTTCCGTTGGGGCAGTCGGTGGCGCTCAGCAACGGGACGGTTGTGCGCGCGGAGACCTATGGCCTCCGCGATTCCGATGTGAATCCAAGAAGGCATGCGTATGTGTTGGAAATGTGTGGAGGAAGGGATACGAGGGCGTCCAATGCCTCTGCTTCCTCTCAGCGTGAAATGTATGTAGATAGAGTCTTACTTCATTGGGACGGCAGTGATCATAGCGTCACGCCGAGTCAGTTGGTCAGCGATGCTGATGATGACGAGGAGTGGGTGAATGTCCTTAAGGAGGGTCAATGCGTAAAGAGAAAAGTTGCATTTGTAACGGGAGGGCTATCGGATGACGCTTTCCTCGAGTTCACCAACTCCGCTGGAGACAGGATCGCCTGGGAGATCCCCTGAGCCGGGCCGATCCCCTGCGCTCTCCCCGCGGCGCCGGGCGTGCCTGCGGGGAGCGACCGGGCGGAAACCGTCGGGGGCGGCGTCGGACCCATCGGGCTCGAGGAGCCCCCGGGCAGCTCGGGCGCCCAGGCGCCGTCGTGCGTCCGGCCCGGGCCTTCCCCTCAGGGGGGCGGCGGAGTTTCTGGGGGTGTGGGGGTTGTCGGTGTGCTTGCGCGGGTGCGGCGTGGTTCTTGGTGACGGTGGA
The DNA here is from genome assembly GCF_030253495.1 of Actinomyces israelii. Classification (NCBI taxonomy): domain Bacteria; kingdom Bacillati; phylum Actinomycetota; class Actinomycetes; order Actinomycetales; family Actinomycetaceae; genus Actinomyces; species Actinomyces israelii. Next base: position 3,457,910 of record NZ_CP124548.1, on the reverse strand, counting down.
GGGTGTTGAGGCTGCCCCTGGCAGTCCAGGACCGCGCCGCCATGCCGTCATTCCCACCACGCAGCTCCTGTCGCGCCGGTCCCTTGCCCGTGTGCCTGCCGATGTTGCCGGTCCTCGCGGCCCGCGCGGGGCGTGCGTCATGGCCTGTCCACGATCCTGTCCCTGGCGGTCGTGGGCGTGCCGGCCGGGCGCCGGAGCCTGACAGCGGTCCGGGAGCACGCCACCGACCTGGAAGCCGCACAGCCGGCGGCCCCGGGCCTGGCGCCCGGAGCGGTGCCGCCCAGTGAGTCCACCATCGGGCGGGTCCTGGCCGGCCTGGACGCCGCGGGCCTCGACGCCCGGATCTGCTCGTGGCCGGCCATCCGCACCGGCACCGTCCAGGGACGCAGGCTCATCGCGGTGGACGGCAGGACCGTGCGCGGCGCCCGTAGCGGCGACCAGGCCGCCCCGCACCTGCTGGCGGCCCTGGACCACGCCACCGGAACGGTCCTGACCCAGCGCAAGGTGGTGGACAGGTCCAACGAGATCCCCGCCCTGCCCGAGCTGGTCGAGCCCCTGGCCTGGACGGGGCCGTGGTCACCGCCGACGCCATGCGCACCCAGGCCGCCACCGCGGCCTGGACCGACTTCCCCGCAGTCGCCCAGGTCCTCCAGGTCGGGCGCACCCGCACCACCACCCGGCGCACCAGAGCCGGCGCGACCCGTAAGAAGCGCACCAGCGAGGTCGTCCACCTGACCCGCTCCCCGCCCGCCGGACAGGCCCACCCCCGGGCGGTGGCTGACCTGGGTCCAGGGGCACCGGGGAACAGAGAACCGCCTCCACCGGATCCAAGACGCCACCCTCGACGAGGACCGCCACCAGCCGCGCACCGCAGGCGGCCCACAAGTCATGGCCACCCTGAGGAGCGCCGCCACCAGCCTCATACGCCTGACCCACGGCCCCGCCAGCCCATCGCCACCACCAGATCCCCGGCAAGACACCCCGGACAAGCCATCAGACTGCTCACCCAACCACCCACCTAAACCAACTTTGCCGACCCCCTGGCCTTCCCCTGCCCGCGCCGCCGTCCTGGATGTCCGTCACGATGACATTGGCCGCACCGGGCGGACGCGGCGGCGGGGCGAGCGTTGGAATCCTGCGGATCGTGTGGCGGGGAGCTGCTCCTTCCGGCTCCAATGTCATTCTGACGGACACGGACGGGAGCACATGACCCGCTGAGGTCGCCAGAATCCATCCGTATGGGAGCGCCAAGGGCTGCGGAGAGTTATCCACAGGCGCGCTCCTCCCTGGCGCCGCTTCCCGCACGCGGCCGACAATCGTTCCATGGACGACGACGTCTTGCTCTCCCGTGTCGGCGCGGCCCGGGGCGCCGTGCGCCGGGCTGATCTGCACCTGACTCGAAATGAGCGCAGGTACCTTGAGCGGCTTGTGGAGTCGGGCCGCCTCCGGCTCCACCCCTACGGCGTTGTCGCCGTCCCCAATGCCGACCGACGTGTGCTGGTGGCCCGCATCCACCGCGGTCTCATCACCTGTGAGCACGCCGCTGCCTACTACGGCCTGCCGCTGCTCGGCGCTCTGCGGGAGATTCACGTGCTGGCTCCCCAGGGCAGTAAGATTCCTTCGGTTGGTGGCGAGCGTGTTCATGAGGTTCGGGGGCGTTCTATTCTTCCGCCGACCGCTTTCCCGGTCGTTTCTGTGGAGCGTTGCGTGGCCGACCTGCTGTGCTGCGGCGATGAGCGGACCTCGCTGGTGGTCGCAGACGCCGCCTTGCACCGCGGTACGACGAGGGAACAGGTGCTTGCGCATCTGCGAGGGCCGCGACGGGCTCGGGGTCGCCTTCGGCTGGGACAGGCCAGCGGCCGGGCCCGCAGCCCGCTGGAGACACTAGCTCGCATCCAGCTGCGGGCAGCCGGCCTGGACGTGGCCGACGGCGTCGTCATCGCTGGAGTCGGAGAGGTCGATCTGGTGGTGGACGGCTGGCTGGTTGTCGAGCTGGACGGGTTCACCTTCCACTCTGATCCGTGGACCTTCGACCAAGACCGGCGACGGGACCGCGAGCTCGTCCGACGGGGCTATGCCGTCGTCCGCTTTACCTCGAACGACGTGCGTTCGGGCAAGATCGTCACGGATGTCCGCAGGATCGTTGCGGCTCGCCCGGAGACGGGCGGGCCCCGGCCGGCATGAGATCGGTATGGGGCACGACGGCGTGGGGCCGGTTCGCTCTGCCGTCCTGGATGTCCGTCAGAATGACATTGGCCGCACCGGGCGGGCGCGGCGGTGGGGCGAGCGTTGGAATTCTGCGGATCGTGTGGCGGGGCACGACGTCGTCCGATTCCAATGTCATTCTGACGGACAAGGACGGGAGTGATTTGCCAGCGGATGCGGGTGTTAGGGCGTGTGGTGGCAAGGGCAGTCGCTTCTGATGCTCTCGGGCCGGAGCGAACCGATCTCGGCGCGGAACTCGACCGATTTCGACGAAAGTCGGCTGCGAGGAAGGCGGATGCGCGGGAGATGCGAGAGGAAGGCGAGGCCGCGGGGGGCAGGGCAGGGAACGACCGATTGAACACGAACATTCTGTGATGCTGCTGTGATACCGGTCGAAGGACGCGACCGTGGGCGGCCCGGCCGCTAACCTGGAGGCGTGAAGATCCTGCTTCTTGGCTCCGGCGCGCGAGAGCACGCCCTGGCCCGTTGCCTCGCCTCAGACCCGGCCACCAGTGAGCTCGTCGTCGCCCCGGGCAACCCGGGGACCGCCGCGGTGGCCACCAACCTCGCCATCGACCCCGCCAGCCCGACGGAGGTCGTCGAGCTCGCCACCCAGATGAGCGCCGACCTCGTCGTCGTGGGTCCGGAGGCCCCGCTCGTGGCGGGGGTCGCCGACGCCGTGCGCGATGGCGGCATCCCCGTGTTCGGCCCCGGCGTCGGGGCGGCCCGCCTGGAGGGCTCCAAGGCCTTCGCCAAGGAGGTCATGGCCGCCGCGGGCGTGCCCACCGCCGAGGCCGCCGTGTGCACCACCGAGGCCGAGCTCACCGCCGCGCTGGACCGCTTCGGCGCGCCGCACGTGGTCAAGGAGGACGGCCTGGCCGCCGGCAAGGGCGTCGTCGTCACCTCCGACCGCGCCGCCGCCATGGACCACGGCCTGGCCTGCCTGGCCAAGAGGCCCGAGGAGCACGGCACCGTCCTCGTCGAGGACTACCTCGACGGCCCGGAGGCCTCCGTGTTCTGCGTGTGCGACGGCGCCACCGTCCGCCCGCTGGCGCCCGCCCAGGACTTCAAGCGCCTGGCCGACGGCGACGCCGGCCCCAACACCGGCGGCATGGGCGCGTACTCGCCGCTGACCTGGGCCCCCGAGGACCTGTCCGAGCGGGTGGTGCGCGAGATCGCCCAGCCCGTCGTCGACGAGATGGCCCGGCGCGGCACCGCCTTCATCGGCCTGCTCTACTGCGGGCTGGCGCTGACCGGCGACGGTCTGCGCGTGGTCGAGTTCAATGTGCGCTTCGGCGACCCCGAGACCCAGGTGGTCCTGGCCCGCCTGACCTCCTCCCTGCCCGAGCTGCTCCACAGCGCCGCGACCGGCCGCCTCGCCGAGGCGCCCGCGCCGACCTGGTCCGAGCAGGCCGCGGTCGATGTGGTCCTGGCCGCCCCCGGCTACCCCGGCGCCCCGGCCGCCGGTGGCCTCGTGACCGGTATTGAGGAGGCTGAGGCCCTCCCCGGCGTCCATGTCCTGCACGCCGGCACCGGGCTCGACGACGACGGCGGGCTGGTCGCCTCCGGCGGGCGCGTGCTGTCCGTGGTGGCGGTAGGGGACACGGTCGACGCCGCCCGGGAGCTCGCCTACGAGGGCCTGTCGCGCATTCACCTCGACGGCGGCCAGTACCGCACCGACATCGCCGCCGGGCGCTGAGCCGTGACCCGGTCGGGCCCCGGGGAGCGGCCGGGGAGGCCCGGCGCCGACCGGCCGCGCCCGGCCCCGCGGCAGTGGGTCTGCGTGATCGGCGGGCCGCTCGCGGTTCTCGCGATCCTCGTCACCGCCGTCGTCGCCCCGGTCAACGGGGGCTGGTGGTGGGTGCAGCGGGCCGCCCTCGTCCTGGTGTGCGTCTTCTGGTGCGCCCTGTTCAGCGGGGCGCTCCGGCTCGGGCGGCGCCGTCGGGCCGCGAACCCCGCGCTCTGTCGTCGTGGGGTGCGGGCGGCGACGGCCGTCGTCGCGGTCATCGCCGTGGTCTTCGGCGCCGGCGCCGTCATGATCCTGGGCCTCACCGTCCGGTCCCTGGTCGCCGGGCCGCAGGAGGTCGACGTCGCCCAGTGCCTGGGCCTGTCCAGCCGCGGGCCGCGCAGCGGCCAGAAGGCGCAGCTGGTCACCGGGGCGGGGGAGCGGCTGGACGTCGACGTCTCCGGGAGCATCGGCAGCGACGTGGACGACCGGCTCCGGCGGCTGTGCGCCGCGCGCGGGCCCTTCACCATGCGCTGGCACCCGCCCAAGGGCCCCGTCCTGGAGATCCGCGAGGGCTGAGCCGGGCCTGCCGCGCCGTCGGGCGGGGGCGCGGAACGCGACCGAATGGCAGGATGAGCGTGTGAGAGCGTCCCGCCTGTTCAGGGCCGGCGGCCGGCCCGCGCCGCCGGCGGTCGTGGCGGGCGCGGCCTTCGCGGGCTGCCTGATCTGCCTCCTCGTCCCCAGGGCCCTGCCGGGCACCGGGCCCTTCGGCATGCTGCGGCCGGCGCTGCTCCCGGCGGGCCTGCTCCTGTTCTCCGTGACCCTCCTCGTGGGTGTGGCGGCCTTGGAGCGCCGTTTGTCCCGTGTGCGCTCCGGCGAGCTCGATGCCATCGGTGCGAGTCTCGGCAAGGAGCGGGCTGATCGCGTGGAGCGCTGTCGGGAGGGCTGGGCCCTGCGGGTCAGGGCGGTCCAGGTCGTGTCCGCCGGACTGGGTGCTGTTCTTCTCGTGGTCGGCGTGCCGATCGCTGCTCTCACCGTGGGCAGGGTCGGCGGGGATCTTCTGGAGGGCCCTGAGACGTTTCACGTGGAACACTGCTACGGGCCGTGGGACTGGGGCCGGGCGCCGGACGGCGTGTCGGTACCCGATGACCGCCTTGCGCTGGTGGATGCGGACGGGCGGGCCGACTACGTGCACCTGGGCGACGGGCCGGTGGACCCGGGCGTCCGGCGGGCGTGCCGCGGGGGCGGTCCCGTGGAGGTCCGCCTGTGGAGGCGGACGGACATCATCGCCGGGATCGTGCCCGCCTGAGCCGGGCCGCGCGGTATTGTGGATGAGTGGATGAAGGTTCCGCCTCAACGGCAGGTTCTTCGACGGGCCCTGAGAAGCGGCGTCGTGCGCCGGACACCCGCATGACGAGAAGCAGAAGACGCAGGCGAGGGCGTTGGAACCGGCGTAATCGGGGTCATGAGAACGATTGTCGTTGACCTGATAGGGGTCGCGATCGGCTTGGTGGGAGTCGTGGGAGGCTGGGCCTCCGAGGTGTTGGGGCCGCTCCCATCGTCTCACGCACAAAGGGCCTTCTTCTGGTGGTGATGAGCCTGGGGATCGGGGCCTGGGGCGGGCGCAATCTGGTCCAGACAGTACGGGACGCCGGGGACAGGCCCATGACCGTGAGCGCGGTCCAGTGCCTGGTGGGGGAGGACAGCAGGGATCCGGGCTTCGTTGCCAATGTCACCTTGAGAACCGAGTCGGTGGAGAGGCTGGAGGCGACGCACTACGGCCCCAGCTTTTTCGACGACGAGCGACCCCGACGCTTACTACGCTCCTTTGTTCCTTACTACGCTCCTTTTCCCCGTACAGTAAGGGACAAAGGAGCGTAGTAAGCACCACCGGCCCGCACTGGACCGCAGCGCTGAGGCGGGCCGCCGGCGGCCCCGGTGGCAGGATGGGCCCATGAGCGCCCCTACTCCGCCCGCCGCTCCCGCCCTGCCCGGCTGGACTCACCGCTCCAGCGGCAAGGTCCGCGACGTCTACACCCCCGCCGCCGGCTCCACGTGGGCCGGGCAGGACGTCCTGCTCGTCGTCGCCTCCGACCGCATCAGCGCCTACGACCATGTCCTGACCACGCCTGTGCCGGACAAGGGCAGGGTGCTGACCGCCCTGAGCGCCTGGTGGTTCGAGCAGCTGGCCGACGTCGTCCCCAATCACCTGCTCAGCCTCGAGGCGCCCGACGTCGTCGCCGGTCGGGCCATGGTGTGCCGCCGCCTGGACATGCACCCCGTCGAGTGCGTGGCGCGCGGCTACCTCACCGGCTCGGGCCTGGCCGAGTACCGCAGGGCCCGGTCCGTGTGCGGCGTCCCCCTGCCGGAGGGCCTCACGGAGGCCTCGCGCCTGCCCGAGCCGATCTTCACCCCCGCCGCGAAGGCCGGGCTCGGCGACCACGACGAGAACATCACCTTCGAGCGGGTCGCGGACATGGTCGGCCTTGAGAACGCGACGGCCCTGCGCGCGACCACCCTCGCCCTGTACGCGCGCGCCGCCGACATCGCCCGCGAGCGCGGCATCATCCTGGCCGACACCAAGTTCGAGCTCGGCGCCGGCCCGGACGGCGGGCTCGTGCTCGGCGACGAGGTCCTCACCCCCGACTCCTCGCGCTTCTGGCCCGCTGACCAGTGGGTCCCCGGCAGCGTCACCCCCTCCTTCGACAAGCAGTACGTGCGCGACTGGCTCGCCTCGCCCGCCTCCGGATGGGACCGCCGCGGTGACCGGGAGCCGCCCGCCCTGCCCGACGTCGTCGTCGAGCGCACTCGGGCGCGCTACCTGGAGGCCTACGAGCGCCTCACCGGCGCGCCGCTGGCGGTGTGAGGACCCGGCGACACCCGGTTCGGCTGGCCGCACGGATCGGGCCGCCACCTGGCCGGAGCCCGTGCGCCGGCGCGCGGCCATTCGGTCTCGGCGGGCGGGGTGGCGCGACCGTCCCGCCGGAGCACCGGGTACTCTTCCTTCCGACGCTCTCCAACCTGCACTCTCCACCCCGTACCCAGGAGGACCGATGGGACGTATCGTCGTCGAGGTCATGCCCAAGCCGGAGATTCTTGACCCCCAGGGCAAGGCAGTCGTAGGGAGCCTTCCGCGCCTCGGATTCGACCAGTTCACCGGCGTGCGCCAGGGCCGCCGCTTCGAGCTGACCGTGGACGGCCCGGTCACCGAGGAGCATCTGGCCGCGGCCCGCGAGGCCGCCTCGACGCTGCTGTCCAACCCGATCATCGAGGACGTCGTCTCCGTCGCCGCCGACGAGGAGGCCCAGTGACTCGTATCGGCGTCATCACCTTCCCCGGCACCCTCGACGACGTCGATGCCGCCCGCGCCGTGCGCCTGGCCGGCGCCGAGCCCGTGGCACTGTGGCACAAGGACACCGACCTCAAGGACGTGGCCGCCGTCGTCATCCCCGGCGGGTTCTCCTACGGCGACTACCTGCGCTGCGGCGCCATCGCCCGCTTCGCTCCCGTCATGGACGAGGTGGTCGTCGCCGCGAGCGGGGGCATGCCCGTCCTGGGCATCTGCAACGGCTTCCAGATCCTCACCGAGGCGCACCTGCTGCCCGGCGCGCTCATCCGCAACGACCACCAGAAGTTCATCTGCCGCGAGCAGCGGCTGCGCATCGAGTCCACGACGACGGCGTGGACGTGCCTGTTCGCCGACGGCGAGGAGATCACCGTCCCGCTCAAGAACGGGGAGGGCAGCTTCATCGCCGCCCCCGACGAGCTCGCCCGGCTCGAGGGCGAGGGGCGTGTGGTCTTCCGCTACGTGGGCAACCCCAACGGGTCGGCGCGCGATATCGCCGGGGTGCGCAATGAGCGCGGCAACGTGGTCGGCCTCATGCCTCACCCCGAGCACGCCGTCGAGCCCGGCTTCGGCCCCGACACCGCGGCGGGCCCGCGCACCGGCGTGGACGGCCTGCGGCTCTTCCAGTCCGCCATCAGCTCGCTGGTGGAGGCCTGAGGGCGGTGCGGGGGCATGCTGACAGCCCGGAGCTCGCCGCCCCGGGACCCTGGCTCCGTCGAGATGCGGCGGATGCCGGGTGGGTGGCGCCGACCGGTGCAGCCGTGTCCACTGGACCGGGCGAGCCTGTGGAAAACTCGCCGGGGGTGTGGACAGCTGTGGATGACGGCGGCCAGGGCGACTCTGCTGTCGGCGAACGGCGGAGGTGCGGAAGCCTGTCACGAGACGTCGAAGATAACGATCGTGTAACGGTTTTGGCGCGTCGTGGAGCGGGTCCCGCCTCCGGCGCCTGTCCGGCCGGGGGATGGATTACCGCGTGCTGGCAACGATTTGACCACGGGGGTGCCGACGGTCTATTGGGCATGCCGGGCGCGGCGTCATCCGCTCCGGATGCCGCTCGTCTCGACTGGCGGACTTGGCCGTCGGGTACCCACAGCGTTAGTCGCGTCACGACGACGTTCGACCACCTTGTGCACATGCCTGTGGACTCGACCTGTGGATAACAGGCGGTTGCGGCCCGGGCCGGGCCGTCCGGCGTCGTCGTCTGCGCACTGGTTGATTCCGGGGCGCACAGGCGCTGCTGCGCCTGTGCGGGACGTCCAGGCGCCCCGGAATCCGGGCCCTGGTCCGTCCCGGTCTGCCCTAGTCCTTGTGGAGCTCCAGCGCCCGGTCGATGGCCCCTGCGATCTCGCACAGGTGCCGGTCGGGAAGGAACTCGCGTCGGACGGACTCGTGCGCCGCCAGCCCCATCTCCCGAGCCCGTTCCGGGAAGCGCAGCAGGTCGGCGGCGGCCTCGGCCCACGCGCCGGCGTCGTCCGGATCGACCAGGACGCCGTCAACGCCGTCGGCGATCTGGTCCTGGATACCGCCGACCGCGGAGGCCACCACAGCCGCCTTCTTCCACATGGCCTCCGCCACGGGCAGCCCGAAGGCCTCCACGAGCGAGCGCTGGGTGACGACGTCGGCGACGCGCTGGACGGCATTGACCACCGTCGCGTTGACCTCCCGGTCGTGCATGGGCACAGCCGCGATGTGCACCCGCCGCGCCACGGACTCCGGCAGGAGGTCCCACCGGTCGAGCGCCTCGCCGAGGACAGCGGCGGAGGTCACGTCGCGGTCCGGGTCCGGGTCCGGGCCGACGATGAGCAGGTGCGCGTCCTCGGGAAGGGCCCCGAGGCTCGAGGCGAAGGCCCCGATGAGCTCCTTGGCGCCCTTGAGACGGTCCCAGCGGCCGACCTGCACGATTGTGCGCACCCCCGTCGGCACCGGCAGCCCCGCGCCCGCCAGGGAGGGCATCTGCCGGATGGCGTCGGGGCGGCCGTCCTCATGCACGAAGGGGATCGCCTCGAAGGGCGGCTCGCCGTTGAAGATCCCCGCCAGGCGGGCCACCGACCAGGACTCGTCCAGGTCGAGGACGCGGTTCTTGGGGGAGTCGGGGTTGATCGACGGCTTGACGACGGCGCAGCGCTCCGGCTCGATGAAGGGCGGACGGTACTCCTCCCGGGAGACGACGACGAGATCGACGTCCTCCAGGTACCGGTCGAGGAAGGCCCAGGCGCGCTCGGCCGCCTCCCCGGCTCGGCCCCCGCCCAGGTGGCAGCGCCAGATGACGGCGGCGCCGGCCCGCCTGAAGGCGCGCGCCAGGCCGGCGGTGGGCGGGTCGTGGAGGATGACGACGTCGCCCTCGCGGACGTCGTCGACGACGTTCTCGGCGTTCGAGGACAGAACGTGCTCATACAGGTCGCGCTGCTTCTCGCCGAGCTTGCCGCCGTCGCCCCGGTCGCCGTGGATGCCCGCATGGAGGCGCGACGCCACACGCGCGAAGTCCGCGGGCGCATCGAGTACCAGCCAGCGCGCCTCGACGCCGAGGCCGCGGGCGTAGCCCACCAGGGGGGCGACGGTCTCCGCGGGGCCGGAGCCCGCCGCGGCCGACGGGGTCACGGTCCACACGGTGCGTCCTTCGAGCAGGGTGCGGGCGGCGGCGATACCGCCCTTCAGGCGGTGGTCGGCGACCTCGTCCAAGTGGCTTTCGAGCTCCAGGATGGGAAGGGGAGCGACGTCGATACTTCTCATGAGCCGATCCTGCACCACATGCGTGTGATGCGAGGCACTTTCGGGCGTGGTGTGTCGTACGGCAGAGTACGCTCGAGCTCCTTCGCGGCGATGGGCAGTTGTGCCCGTTTGCGTTGCGGCCGCCGACGAGTCATGATGCGATGACGAATCAGGGCCTGTTCCGAGGCCCGCAATCACTGGAGGACCTATGAGCACCCCATCCCCTTACGGTCAGCCCGAATACCCCGACGCCGGTCAGCAGCCCGGGTACCCCGCCGGCCAGCAGCCCGCATACCCTGCGGCCCAGCCCGGGTACCCCGCCGGCTACGGCCAGCCCGGATACGGCACCGGCGTCGCCCCCAAGTCCAAGACGACCGCCGCGCTGCTGGCCTTCTTCCTCGGCGGACTCGGCATTCACAACTTCTACCGCGGGCAGAAGGGCCGCGGCTTCGGCCACCTCGGGCTTGTGGCGCTCGGTATCATCCTGTTCATCATTGCCATTGCTACGCTCGTCGGCAGCGTGGACGCCCATGGCAACGTGCCCGACTCTGCCAGCGCCGGTGTCGGCACCGCTGGCGTTCTTGGCTACCTGATCCTTATCGGGAACAGCATCTGGGCGTTCGTGGAGTTCATTATGATCCTCGTCTCCAAGGACGGCTCGCTCCAGTAAATCGCTGTCGGCCCTCCCCGCCCTGGCGCGCTGAGCCTTGCGGAACCGGCGCCCGGGCGCGGCACTCGGCAACGGGCGGCGCTCGCCCTGCGGACTCTCCCCGCGGGGCGAGCGCCGTCGTCGTCTGCGCGCGGCGGGCTGCGCGGTCCGCCCGCCGCGCCCGCGGGGCGCAGCGCACCAGCAGGTCCGCGGACCCCACCGAGGCCCGCCGCCCGCCGTGCCCGCGGGGCGCAGCGCGCGTCGGGCCGGCGGTGCGGACTCGTACCGGCAACCCGGGTATTGTCGCGCATGGTCCCACTCCGCCCTCGTTCAGGAGCATCCATGGCCGTCGAGCCCACCGCGTCCACGAATCCCGCGCGCCCCGCCTGCGGCGCCGGCAGCGCCGGCAGCGCCGTCGGGCCCCGGCCCGTCGAGCACCCGGACACCGTCGCCGACGCGACCGCCACGCCCGAGCGGGAGATGCCCCACCGCGAGCTCGGCCTCAAGGACGAGGAGTACGCCTCCATCAAGGGCCTGCTGGGGCGTCGTCCCACGGCCGCCGAGCTCGCCATGTACTCGGTCATGTGGTCCGAGCACTGCTCCTACAAGTCCTCCAAGATCCACCTGAGGCAGCTCGGCGCCAAGACCACGCCCGAGATGCGCGCCCACCTGCTGGTCGGCATGGGGCAGAACGCCGGCGTCGTCGACATCGGGGACGGCTGGGCCGTCACCTACAAGGTCGAGTCCCACAACCACCCCAGCTATGTCGAGCCCTACCAGGGGGCCGCCACCGGGGTGGGCGGGATCGTGCGCGACATTATCTCCATGGGGGCGCGGCCCGTGGCCGTCATGGACCAGCTGCGCTTCGGCGCCCCCGATCACCCCGACACCGCCCGCGTCGTCCACGGCGTCGTGGCCGGCGTGGGCGGCTACGGCAACTGCCTGGGCCTGCCGAACATCGGCGGTGAGACCGAGTTCGACCCCTCCTACCAGGACAACCCCCTGGTCAACGCCCTGTGCGTGGGCGTGCTGCGCCACGGCGACATCCACCTGGCCAGCGCCTCCGGCGCCGGCAACAAGGTAGTGCTCTTCGGGGCGCGCACCGGCGGGGACGGCATCGGCGGCGCCTCCATCCTGGCATCCGAGTCCTTCGAGGACGGCGTGCCGGCCAAGCGGCCATCCGTCCAGGTGGGCGACCCCTTCATGGAGAAGGTCCTCATCGAGTGCTGCCTGGAGCTCTTCGCCGCCGGGCTCGTCCTGGGCATCCAGGACCTGGGGGCCGCCGGCATCTCCTGCGCCACGAGCGAGCTGGCTTCCAACGGCGACGGCGGCATGCACGTGGACCTGGAGAAGGTCCTCCTGCGCGACCCCAGCCTGAGTGCCGGGGAGATCCTCATGAGCGAGTCCCAGGAGCGCATGATGGCCGTCGTCGCCCCCGACAGGCTGGGGGAGTTCATGGCGGTGATCGACAAGTGGGACGTCGAGGCCGCCGTCATCGGGGAGGTCAACGCCTCAGGAAGGCTGACCATCGACCACTTCGGGGAGCGGATCGTGGACGTGGACCCGCGCACCGTGGCCCACGAGGGCCCCGCCTACGAGCGCCCTTACGCCCGCCCAGCCTGGCAGGACGCTCTCAACGCCGACTCCTCGGCGCGCCTGGAGCGGCCCGCCACCGCGGCCGACCTGGCCGAGCAGGTCCTCGCCGTCGTCGCCGACCCCAACCAGGCGCCCGCCGCCTGGGTCACCAGCCAGTACGACCGCTTCGTGCGCGGGGGCACCGCCCTGGCCCAGCCCGACGACGCCGGCGTCGTCCGCGTGGACGAGGAGACCTGCCGCGGGGTGGCCGTCTCCACCGACGCCAACGGCCGCTTCACCAAGCTCGACCCCGCCACCGGGGCCGCCCAGGCGCTGGCCGAGTCCTACCGCAACGTGTGCACCGTTGGCGCCCGCCCCCTGGCGGTGACCGACTGCCTCAACGTCGGCTCCCCGGAGGACCCCGACGCCATGTGGCAGCTCGTCGAGATCATCACCGGCCTGGCCGACGCCTGCAAGGCCATGGGCGTGCCCGTCACCGGCGGCAACGTCTCCCTGTACAACTCCCACGGGGCGGCCAAGGGGCGGCCCGACTCCTCCATCAACCCCACGCCTGTGGTCGGGGTCCTCGGCGTCATGGACGACGTGCGCCGCGCCAACCCGTCGGGCTGGTTCGAGGAGGGCCTGGCGGTCATCGCCCTGGGGGTCACGCGCGACGAGCTGGACGGCTCGGCCTGGGCGCGTGCGGTCCACGGCCACCTCGGCGGCCTGCCGCCGCGCGTGGACCTTCAGGCCGAGATGGCGCTGGGCCGGGTGCTGCTCGCCCTGAGCGAGGCCGACGGGCCGGGAGGCGAGCGGCTCGTGCGCGCCGCCCACGACTGCTCCGCCGGCGGGCTCGTCCAGACTCTCGTGGACGCCGTCCTGCGACACGGGGTGGGCGCCAGCATCGACCTGGTCCAGCTTCAGGGGCGCGACGGCGTCGACGACTTCACGGCCCTGCTGTCCGAGTCCGGGGCGCGGGCCGTCGTGGCCGTGCCCGAGTGGGCGGTGGCCGCCGTGGCCGCCGCGGCCGAGGCCGAGGACGTCGCCTGGGCGCGGCTGGGCACCACCGGCGGCGACATGCTGGTCGTCTCCGGCGGGGACGTGCTCTCCGACGGTGGGGGCGGCCGGCCGCTCGTCCTGGACCTGGCCGAGCTGGGCGAGCGGGTGGGCGCGACCCTGCCCGGGCTGTTCGGGTGAGCGGCGCCGGGGCCGTCGGGGCGGGCCCCAGCCGGGAGACCCGCAGCCCTGCCCCTGTGCGGCCGCGCCAGGCGCTGGAGGCGTTCTTCGAGGCCGAGAACCGCAGGGACTGGGAGGCCTACGCGGGCCTCCTCCACCCGGACGTGGAGTGGACGGTCGGCGGGCGCACGATCACCGGGCGCGAGGACTACGTGCGCGCCATGAGGGCGTCCTACGCCGGGTCCGACGTGCGCTTCCGCGTGCACCAGCTCATTGAGTCCGCGGACGGCCGGGTGGTCGCCACCCTGCTCGTCGACTCCGAGGGGCGCCGCTCCCTGGACGTCTTCGAGTTCTCCGGGGGAGTGATCGTGCGCGAGTGGGAGTTCCTGCTCGGAGCCGGGCCGGGCTGGGACGGCGGGACCGTTCCGGCGGTGTGATACGCGGCGCCTGGACAGCCGTGTCCTCAGCCGGCTGAGTGTGCTTGTTCCTGGGCGCAGTCGTAGGTCGGGGCGCAGACAGCCGGGTTCTGAGCTGATCGGCTCACTCGAAGTCGGTCCACCAGACTTCGCCGCGGGCTACCACTCCCATGCTCCCGCTTGGATCAGCGTGCGCCCGGTCGAGATGCGGCACCTGGGTGCCGGCGCCTGTCCGCTGCCTCGTGGCCTGATGGGGCTCGACGTCGACTGGCTGCTCCCGCTGCGCCTGCTTGTGGTGGGCCTCGGTGCAGCCGCTGCTGTGATCGTGACCGTACGGGGCGGTGCAGGGGCGAACGCCCCTTGTGTCTGATATCACTCTGCGATAACGTGATAGGCATCAATCGAAGGAGGAGATTCATCCAGGAAGCATCAAGGTGATGCTCAAGATCCAGGCCACGACCAATTGGAATGATTCAGACCCCATCACGTGCACTCGGTAACGGAAGGAGCACCTGATGAAGACTCGAAGAACAGGCCCGATCCTGGTAGCCATCGCTACCATCTTCTCACTGTCCGCAGTTGTCGCGCCGGCCGGTGCCGCTCAGGCGAAGGATTCGGATGACGCGCTGGTCGCTGCGGGAGGGACCCTCATGCAGGAGAACCTCACCGCAGGGCAGGACCAGGACAGTTTCACCGCGCAGGCGGACACCACAACAACCACTCTTCCGCAGCAGCCCTCATCGGGAATCGTGCTGGACGGCAAGGACCCGACCGCCCCCGGAACTGCGATCGGCCTGCCCTACGCGGATGCGGCGGACGAAGCGCAGCCCTCCGATCTTGGCGGCGTCACCTACGACAACAACAACGACAGCACCACCACGGCGCTTCCCAAGAGTGATGGCTCGCTGCAGATCGCTACAACAATCACCTCTGCACAGGCGCCCAGCGACTACACTTACACAATCACCGGCAGTGAGGGCTCTCACCTCCAGCTGGAAGACAACGGCATGGTCTCCCTGCTCAGCGCGGATGGGAATTGGGAAGGAGGCGCGGCGCCCCCTTGGGCCAAGGACGCCAACGGCAATCCCGTGGACACTACCTACAGCGTGGACGGCAACACTCTGACTCAGCACATCGCGTTCGACGAGACTACGGCCTTCCCCGTCGTGGCGGACCCGTGGTGGGGAACCCTCATTGATCACACCGAGTGGGCGGATGACCTGTGGGAGTGGAGCCCCACCCTCATGGTCTACCCGACCTGGTGGGGGAGGGTGGTCGGAATAGTCCCCGGCTCTCCCGCATCGTCTCTGTACGGGGCCGCCGCCTGGCAGGAGACTCTTGACAAGACGGAACGGGAGGGCCATCCTGATCCTGATACCAGTTCCATGCGCAACCAGTTCTACTGCCACTGGGACTGGGTGAGGCTTCGGCGGCCTTTTAAAGAGAGTTGGAACCTGGACAGCGGACTCCCCGATAAGGGGTATGATGGATTCATCCAGAGTGGGTGCAACTAGTGAGGGAACAACAGCAGGACATCGCACTGCGCAGGGCGGTTGTTGCCGTCCTGGTGGTGCTCAATGTGAGCGTCATCTGCTTCTACGGGCTGTGGCAGGCGGCGGACACGATTGCCGTCAACCGGGCTGAGGAGCACGGCTTCGATCCGCAGCAGCTGCTGCCTCACGATATGTTGTTCTGGTTTGCCGCGCAGGCTTCGCTGCTCAGCCTCCTGGCCTTCGATGCGCTCGTCATTGTTATCGTCTGGCGCCGGGCGCGGCGACGCCGCCAGGATCCACGACCCGGAGCCGTCAACGCTCCGCCCAAGCAGATGGTCCGGGAGGGTTGACCGCAGGCGGCGGCGCCGGCACAGCAGTCTGAGTAGTCGAGTCAGCCGCCCGCGCCGCCATCAACGCAGTGAGAACCGCATGCACGCGGTCGGTGCAGGGCGGGGCACGACGCGCCTCGCCCTGCACCGGCTGCATCGGTTCTGCATTGTCGGCGGCGGGGCCGGCCACGGCAGCCGCCGTTGATCGGCGGCGGCAGGCCTCCGGGGCGGTGAGTCTTGTCCCGTATCAACGCTTTTCGTTCACTCGGCTATGGGAGGAATTCCGATGAATATCCGAGAATCAGGTCCGATATCGGTAGTTGTCAATACCACTGTCTCGCCGTCTGAGAGGTGCTGCGCACCTCTGACCTGTGGGTACACTCAGGGTGGGTGCAACTAATGAGGGAACAACAGCAGGACATCGCACTGCGCAGGGCGGTTGTTGCCGTCCTGGTGGTGCTCAATGTGAGCGTCATCTGCTTCTACGGGCTGTGGGCCAGTGCGAATACGATCACTGGGAATCGCGCTGAGGAGCACGGCTTCGATCCGCAGCAGCTGCTGCCGAACTTCGTGCCGTTCTATTTCGCCGCGCAGGCTTCGCTGCTCAGCCTCCTGGCCCTCGACGCGCTCGTCATTATTGTTGCCTGGCGCCGGGCGCGGCGGCGCCGCCAGGATCCACGGCCCGGAGCCGTCAACGCTCCGCCCGAGAGGGTGGGCCGATCGCCGGACCCGAGGGCGCAGCGCTCTGAGCGGACTGGTTGATGACCCGTTGGCAGACGGCGGCGGGGTGGCCCGTCAGCGATCTTGCCGAGTCTCTGGAAGAGGTCTTCCACAGGCCGGTCGACCTGGTTTCGCGGTGCTCGCTCCACCCCGTGATCCGCGACCGGGCCGTGGTGGAGCGAAGGCGCTCTGTGAGGCGGCCTGAGTACCTCTACGTTCGTAAGATGCGCGACGCCGCCGTGCGGATCATCGATATCGTCGGGTCCTCGGGACGGGCTGAGGTCGAGCAGGATCGCAACCGTGCTGATGCTCTCATGCGGAGCTGCGCGGCTCTCGGCGAAGTTGCCGCCAGACTGCTGGGCCCTGTCGCGGAGGTGCGGGCCGGTGGCGCTTACTACGCTCCTTTGTGCCTTACTGTACGAGGGGAAGGAGCGTAGTAAGGGACAAAGGAGCGTAGTAAGCGTTGTTGTCGGCTTCTACGGGCTGCGCCGCCGCCGCCGTCGTCGACCGGTGCCGCGAGGCCGCCGCTGGCCGACGACCGTCCGGGAGGCCCGCCAAACGGCGCAATGGCGCCCGTCTCCGGGTGCGGCGACGAGGCGGCCGAGCGACCGATCGCATGAGAGGTTGACGCGGCCCTTCCGGAGGTACATCCTTACGTCGTTACACGTACCTACTCCGGAGGTGGCCTGAATGACAGCGGAGGCAACAGCAACGTTCACCGCACGTGAGTTCAACCGGGACGTGAGCGCCGCCAAGCGCGCGGCGGCTGACGGCCCGGTCATCGTCACCGACCGCGGGCGTCCCGCGTACGTGCTGCTCGAGATCGACGACTACCGGCGGCTCACCGGGCAGCCGGACGAGGAGCCGAGCGGCGAGGAGCTCGTCAAGCAGCTCAGCATGAGCGAGGAAGACTACGTCAGCTATGTCAACGCCGACTTCAGGCCCGGCTTCTTCGGCGCCAAGATTCCGGAGCTCTGATGTTCCTCCTCGACACCAATGTCATTAGCGAGCTGCGCAAGCCCGAGGGGAGAGTCTCGCCCGAGGTCGTGCAGTGGGTCTCGACGCAGAACGCGACCAGCCTCTACGTCAGCATGGTCACCCTCTACGAGCTGGAGGTCGGCGTGCGCAGGCTCGCACGCCGTGACGACGCGGGCGGCAGGCGGCTCCGCCGCTGGATCGACGACCAGTTCCTGCAGGCCTTCGGCGACCGGCTCCTGCTGCTCGACGCCGACGTCGCGCGTCAGGCGGCCGCCCTCCAGGTGCCCTACCCCCGTCCCGAGCGCGACATGTACATCGCCGCGACCGCCCTCGTCCACGGCATGACTCTCGTGACCCGCAACGTGAACGACTTCGCCTCCACCGGCGTCGCCCTGCTCGACCCCTGGCACGCCTGAGGCGGCGCCGGGTGCATGCCGGGCGGGGCGGTGGTCCTGATCTCACCGGCCTTCTCGGAATGACTGTGCCTACTATGCAGTCATGTCCCCGTCGCTCTCACGTCCTCCTCGGCGGCCCGCCCGTCCGTCGTCGGCCTCAACCGGCCGCGGCCGCGCGGGCTCCGAGACTCGCGTCGCCTCCGACCACGCAGCGGACGGGGGCGCGCGGCGCCGTCGTGCCGGCCGCCTCGTGCTGACCCGGCCGTGGAAGCTCGTCCGCGCTCTCCTGATCCTCGTCGCCGTCATCGCACTTGTCGGTGTGGGTGTGCGCGTGTGGACCGGCCACGGCATCGGCGCCACCGCGGTGCCCACGGCCTCGGACGCGGCGCAGGAGCCCGCTGAGGCGCCCGCCGCTGAGGCCGCCCCCAGCTCCAGCTCCGAGCCGACGGCGAGCCCCTCGCCGCGCGTGGACGACAAGGGCTTCACCCACAGCGACGTCGTCGGCGACGGCACCTGGACCGTCGCCGCCCCGGTGCCCCCGTCCCAGCCGGGCGCCGACACGGTCTACCACTACGCGCTGCGGGTCGAGGGCGGCGCCGGCGTCGACCCGGCGGCGGCCGCCGCCACGGTCCAGAGCGTCCTCAACGACGACCGGGGCTGGCGCACCCTTGAGGATGTCTCCTTCGAGCAGATCAGCGACCCGGAGGCGGCGGACTTCGTCCTGTCCATCGCGACGCCGCCGACGGTGGACTCGATATGCGCCCCGCTGGAGACCAAGGGCATGTGGAACTGCCGCAACGGCGACAACGTCGTCCTCAACTCCGACCGCTGGACCTACGGCACCCCCACCTTCTCCGACATCGACTCCTACCACGTCTACGTGATCAACCACGAGGTCGGGCACTTCCTCGGGCACGAGCACGAGTTCTGCGCCGGAGCCGGCCTCAAGTCGCCCACCATGGCGCAGCAGAGCCGCACCCGCGAGGGCGGCTGCACGCAGAACGGCTGGCCCACCGAGGACAACCAGGCCCCCTGAGAGGCCGAGATCGGTTCGGTTCCGCGTCGAGATCGGTCCGCTGCGCAGCCGGTTGCCGACGCCGGGTGGAGTCGTGCTCTGCGCGCCCAGCGCCGGTCACTCGGCGAACAGTACGTCGAGCTCGCGAGCCGCCGCCATGAGCCGTTCATCTCGCGTCCACACCAGGGAGCCGGCCTCCGCCAAGACCGACGCCAGCAGGTGGGCATCCACGGCCGACCAGACATTGGTGTCGACGAGGATCACGGCTGCCCGCCCCGGTGACGCGGCGCCGCCCGGGCGCGGGCGTCCGTGCCGCCGAGGGCCGCGAGTCTGCGGGCGCTCTCGGCGCGGAAGTCGACCGATCTCGGCGAAGGGGGCGGGTGGCTGGCGGGGCGGGGGCTGTAGGACTCAAGGCCTCACGAGAAGGCTGTGAATATGCTTAGAGTGCGGAACCGCATCCTTGCGGACCGGCTCCGGGTACGGCTCCCCTCGCCGGGGACGTGTCGGCATCGGAGACCCCGTAACCTACGGCAATCCCCTAGCATCTTGAGAAGGTTCATCGTGCCTCCCACACCTGCTGCCGCATCCGTCTCCGTCGGCTCGCCCGGCCCCGCGGGCACTCATATGTCGCGCCTCTTCGCCTGGGGAGTGCACGCCTTCACCATGTCGGGGCTGGTCTTCGCGTCCCTGGCGGTGCTCTCCATCATTCATGACGAGATCGGCTGGATGTGGGTGTGGCTGGCCATCGCCCTCGTCGTGGACGGCATCGACGGCACCTTCGCCCGCCGAGCCCGGGTCAAGGAGGTCATCCCGTGGTTCGACGGCAGCGTGGTCGACATCGTCATCGACTACCTGACCTGGACCTTCATCCCGGCGGTCTTCATGTACCTCAGGATCCCGATGGGGCCGAAGCCGATCGCCGGCGTCCTGCTCATTGTGATCCTGGTCTCCTCGATGTTCTGCTACGCCAACGAGGGCGAGAAGTCGAACGACAACTACTTCGTCGGCTTCCCCGCGGCCTGGAACATCGTCGCCGTCATGCTGTGGGTGCTCCACACCCCGGACTGGCTCAACGTGGCGGCGACGCTCGTCCTGACCGTCCTCACTCTCGTGCCGACCCACTACGTCCACCCGGTTCGCGTCAGGCGCTTCCGCGCGCTCAACATCGCCGCGGTGGGCGTATGGATCGCAGCCACCGCCTGGCTCCTCGCCGTGCACCCGGTGCACCCGCTTGTGGAGGCGCATCGGGGGCGTCCGCTGGTGGCGGTGGTCCTGTCGGTCGCGAGCGGCGCCTGGCTGCTCGGCGTCGGCGTGCTGCGCTCCGTCCGGGGCGAGGATCCCCGGCCCTCGCAGGACTGAGGTCTCGGTCCTCGCCGGGCCGGGCCAGGCCCCGGACGATCAGCCGCTCGCGCCACCACCGCAGCGCCTCGAGCCCGGCGCTGCCCACGATCATCGCCACGACGATCGCAATCACCTCCGGCGGGTAGTTGCGCCCCTTGGTCCAGAAGTACACGTAGGGGGCCAGGAAGGTGACGAGCGTGGTCATCAGGCCGAGGAGCCGGTAGCGGATCCTGCGTCCCGTCACCATCTCGACAAGGCCCCACGTGTAGGGGATGGCGGTGAGGACGTCGATCGTCCACAGCACCCACACCCGGCCGTGGAAGCCCGGGACGAAGGCCACCGGGACGGCTCGCAGGGAGGAGTAGATGAACACCACGAGGTAGGCCAGCGCCACCGGGTTCCACAGCATTCGCAGGGTTCGCGAGCGCGGGACCACCTCCACGCCGCTGCGTCGCAGCGCCCCGATCGCCCGGGACGAGCAGCGCAGGGTGTCCACGCCCGCGAGCACGGTGCGCAGGTAGCGGCGCGAGTCGTCGCCGTCGTCGGTCAGGGCCAGGAGAAGCGCGAGCGGGCTCACGGCAATGACAACGGTCTCGGCTGGGGCGGGTACGGCGCCGGGTGCTGGTGGGGCGGGTACGGCGCCGGGTGCTGGTGGGGCGGGCACGGCGCCGGGTGCTGGTGGGGCGGGCACGGCGGCGAGCACCGGATCGGGGTTGACGGCGGGGGGCGCTCCGGCGTCGTCGGGCTCGGCGCCCTCGGCGATGGGCCCGGGCAGCGAGACGACGTGGACGAGCCCGTCGCCGATCGTGCGGGTGATCAGCGGAACCGCCTCGGCCACCACCTCGCACAGCCACAGCCGCACCCCCTGCTCGAGGGCGTGCCCGAGCGCCTGGCCGAGCCGCCACCCGGCGCCGTCGGGCAGACGCAGCTGGGGCGCCGTCGTCGTGGCGAGATCGGCGAGTGCCGGCAGCTCCAGCACCCGCCTGACCCCCAGGTCCCCGCAGCGGGCCACTCCCGCCAGCTCGCGGATGCGCGCCGCGTCAATGCGGTGACGGCGGATGAGCCGCTGGTCGAGCACAGAGCGCGCGGTCAGGGCGCGCACTGCGACGACGCACGGAGAGGAGAGCACAGGCGGCAGACTGCCAGATCGGGGGTGCTCTCGGCGAGTCGGGCCGTCCCGCGCCGGTGCGCCGGCGGGCGGGGCGGCGGCTGAATGCGGGCGAGCCCGCCTGCCGGGCCGCCGGGCGCACCCGCCCCGATGCGGACGAGCCGCAGCCGATGACGCATGATGGTGATGTGAACGCCACGGACCCAGACCCGCATGCCCCTGACGCAGTCGATGCCGCCGTTGCCGACGTCGTCGTCATCGGGGCCGGGCAGGCCGGGCTGGCCACCGCGGGCGAGCTCGCGCGCCGCGGCCTGCGACCGGGGCGCGAGCTCGTCGTGCTCGACGCCGAGGAGGGCCCCGGGGGCGCCTGGCGTCACCGCTGGGACTCCCTGACGATCGGCGGGGGGCGCCGGATCGCGGACCTGCCCCGGTTCCCCGCCGGCGACCTGGACGAGGCGGCCCCCAGCAACATCGTCCTGCCCCGGTACTACCGCCGCTACGAGGAGGCGCGGGGTCTTCGGGTCCTGCGCCCGGTGCGTGTGACCTCGGTGCGCTCCACGCAGGTGCCCGCACGGCTGCTGTCCACGGGGGGCGCCCACGCGGCCGGCGGCTCCGCGTCCGGCAGCATCCCGACGCGCATGAGCCGCAGGCCGGACCCCGTGCGCCGCGACACCCTCCTGGAGGTCGAGGCGGACACCAGGGGAGGACGGCGCACCTGGCTGGCGCGCATGGTCGTCTCCGCGGCCGGCACCTGGAGCCACCCCTACATCCCGCACGTGCCGGGCAAGGACGGGTTCGCCGGCGAGCAGCTCCACACCGCCACCTACCGCCGGGCCGAGGAGCTGGCCGGGCGGCGCGTCGTCGTCGTCGGCGGCGGGCTCACCGCCGTGCAGATGATCCTGGAGATCGCCCCCTACGCCGCCTCGGTGACCTGGGCCACGCGGCGCCCGCCGAACTTCGCCGCCGGTCTGGGCGACCTCTGGGGAGCTGCCGTGGAGCGGGCGGCCGGCGCGCTTGTCGCGGGTCCGGTCCCGGCCGGCGTCGTGCGGCCGGTGGGCGCCTCCGTCCTGGCGGAGTACATCGATGGCGTCGACCGGGGGCTGCTCGTCTCCAGGGGGATGATCAACCTCATAGGCGAGCGCGCGGTTCGCTTCTCCCCGGCGGCCACCGGCGCCCAGCCCGACGGGTTGGACCCCACCGCGACCACGGGCGGGGGGCTGGCGGTGCCGGACTCGTGGGACCCCTACCCGAAGCCCACCTGGGTCGAGGCCGACACCATCTTCTGGAACACGGGGTTCAGGGCGGCGCTGACGCACCTGTCGCCGCTGCGCCTGCGCGATCGGATGGGTGAGGCCCCGGACGACGGCGGCGACGACGGTCACCGCTACGAGTCGGGCATCCGCATGGAGGGGCGCACCGGAGTGGCCAAGGACCCGCGCGTGCTGCTGGTCGGGTACGGTCCCAGCGCCTCGACCCTCGGCGCGTCACGGGCCGGCGCGGAGGCGGCGCGCAGGATCTGGCGCCGTCTGCGGCACCAGGGGTGAGGGGGCCTCGCGTCTGGGGCGTCCGTGTGAGATCGGACTGGATGTGAGTCCGGGTCGGCACCGGGGGCGAGGGGAGGCCTGGAGGGGCCTGGTTTCGCCGCGGCGTCGCCCCTAGCCTGGCGGTACGTATCGCTTTGAAGGAGCAGCCATGACCTCCACGACCGACGAGACCGCCTTCGCGACCGAGAACATCTTCGGCAAGGGCGAGCCCAACACCGCCTACGCCCAGTACTTCACCGGGCAGAGCTTCCTGCGGAACCTGGTGACGGACCCCGAGTGCGCCGTCGGGGTGCACAACGTCACCTTCGAGCCGGGCTGCCGCAACAGCTGGCACATCCACCACGCCACCAGCGGCGGCGGCCAGGTCCTCATCTGCACGGCCGGCTCCGGCTGGTACCAGGAGGAGGGCAAGGACGCCGTCTCGCTGACGCCCGGAGACGTCGTGTTCACGCGCGCCGGCGTCAAGCACTGGCACGGCGCCAAGGCCGACTCCTGGTTCGCCCACATCGCGCTCGCGGTCCCGGGCGAGAACCCCTCCAACGAGTGGCTCGAGCCGGTTGACGACGCCGCCTACGCCGCCCTGTGAGCCAGCGCCGGGCCGGCCCTCGTGGCGGGGCGGGCGGCCCCGCCCCGGCCCGCTACCGGTGGGCGAGGGCCTCGCCGTGGACGACGACGAACCAGCCGTCGTCCGCCTCGGCCCACTCGTGCCACGCGCGCGCCATCTCCTCCAGCTCATCGGGGTCGGCCAGCCCCAGCTCGACCGCCCGCGGGCCGAAGGAGGAGCGGCAGCGCTCCGCCCAGGTCCCGCCCCACCAGGCCCGCAGCTCAGGCGTCGCGTAGCACCAGGTCGACGCCGAGGGCTCCACCTCGCCGAGTCCCGCGGCGCGGAACCAGGACAGCAGGCGGCTGCCGGCGTCGGGCTCCCCGCCGTTGGCCCGCGCCGTGGCCATGTAGACCCGGCGCCAGCGCTCCAGGGCGGGCGGCTGCGGGTACCAGGCCTTGGCCGAGTACACGGAGTCGCGCGCCGCCACGATCCCGCCCGGGCGCGTCACCCGGCGCATCTCCCTCAGGGCGGACACCGGGTCGGCCACGTGCTGGAGCACCTGGTGGGCGTGGACGACGTCGAAGGAGGCGTCCGCGAAGGGCAGGGCGCACGCGTCGCCGTCGACCAGCTCGACGCAGTCCGCCAGACCCCGGGCCTTAAGGGTCGCCCGCGCCGCCTGAAGCGCCGCCGGTGCGCCGTCGAGCGCGATGACGCGCCCGGGGGCCACCGCCTCGGCGAGGTCGGCGGTGATGGTCGCGGGTCCGCAGCCGACGTCGAGCAGGTCGAGACCCGGCCGCAGGCGGGGCAGGAGGTAGGCGGCGGAGTCGGCGGCGGTGCGGTGGGCGTGGCTGGCCAGGACGGCGGGGGAGTGCCCGTGGGTGTAGCGGGTGCGCTGGGTGTCGGTCACGGTGAGGAGCATACGGGCCGGGACGAACCGATCTCGGCGCGGATGTGACGGCCGGAAGCTGTCGGAGGGTGAGATGTTTCATCTCAGTTTCCGGCGCGGTGCCAGGGTTGTGCCTCGACGAGGGCGACGCGCCCCGCAATCCGGTCGTGCGCCTCCCGCAGTCCTCGCACAATAGTGAAGGAGTCCCCATGCAGGGAGTTGTCGAGAAGGTCTACGAGCAGGTCGTCGATCGCAACCGCGGCGAAGCCGAGTTCCACCAGGCGGTCCGTGAGGTTCTGGAGTCCCTGGAGCCCGTCATCGCCAAGCACCCCCACTACGCCGATAACGCGCTCCTGGAGCGCGTCGTCGAGCCCGAGCGCCAGGTCATCTTCCGCGTGCCGTGGGTCGACGACGCCGGAGCGGTCCACGTCAACCGCGGCTTCCGCGTCGAGTTCAACTCGGCCCTGGGCCCCTACAAGGGCGGCCTTCGCTTCCACCCGAGCGTCAACGTCGGCATTATCAAGTTCCTCGGTTTCGAGCAGATCTTCAAGAACGCCCTGACCGCCCAGGGCATCGGCGGCGGCAAGGGCGGCTCCGACTTCGACCCCCACGGCCGCTCCGACGCCGAGGTCATGCGCTTCTGCCAGTCCTTCATGACCGAGCTCTCCCGCCACATCGGCCCGTCCACCGACGTCCCCGCCGGCGACATCGGCGTGGGCGGGCGCGAGATCGGCTACCTGTTCGGCCAGTACAAGCGCCTGCGCAACGCCTACGACGCCGGCGTGCTCACCGGCAAGGGCCTGGCCTGGGGCGGCTCCCTGGTGCGCACCGAGGCCACCGGCTACGGCACCGTCCTGTTCGCCCAGTCCATGCTGGCCACCAGGGGCGAGACCCTGGAGGGCAAGAAGGTCGCGGTCTCCGGCGCCGGGAACGTGGCCATCTACGCGATCGAGAAGGCCCAGAAGCTCGGCGCCACCCCCATCACCTTCTCCGACTCCTCCGGGTACGTCGTCGATGAGGCCGGCGTCGACCTCGACCTGCTCAAGCAGGTCAAGGAGGTCGAGCGCGGCCGCGTCAAGGACTACGTCGAGCGCCGTCCCGGCGCCCGCCTGGTCACCGAGGGCCGGGTGTGGGACGTGCCCGTCGATGTGGCCCTGCCCTGCGCCACCCAGAACGAGCTCGACGGCGACGCCGCCGCCACCCTGCTCAAGGGCGGCTGCACCGTCGTGGCCGAGGGCGCCAACATGCCCTCCACCCCCGAGGCCGTCGAGGCCTTCCAGTCCGCCGGCATCCTCTACGCGCCCGGCAAGGCCTCCAACGCCGGCGGCGTGGCCACCTCCGCCCTGGAGATGGAGCAGAACGCCGGCCGCACCCGCTGGGACTTCGCCACCGCCGAGGCCAAGCTCGACGGCATTATGACCGACATCCACGACTCCTGCGTGGCCGCGGCCGAGGAGTACGGCCGCCCCGGCGACTACGTGCTCGGCGCCAACGCCGCCGGCTTCACCCGGGTCGCCGACGTCATGATGGCCCACGGCATCGTCTGAGCCCGCGCCCGCCGCGACGACGGCGCCCGACCGGCCCTGAGAGGGGGCGGCCGGGCGCCGTCGTCGCGGCGGGGTCTCGGAGCGGTCTCGGGTCGGAGACGATTGCGTCGCGCAGGAGGACGCGGCCGCCGTCGCAGATTACCCTTGTTCCAACCCACTCCCACCTCCTCCCAACCAGGATCGCCATGCGACCGAATCCCTGTGCGAAGGCGGCTGCTGCACTCGCGGCGCTGGCCTTGGGCGCATTCGCCCCAACGGTTCTCCCTCCCGCGGCCGCGGCCGAGCAGACCGCGGCCGCCACGACCACCATCACCGTGCTCGGCATCACCGACCTGGACGGGCGCATTGAGAGAACCGCCGACCCCGCGACCGGGGCGGTGACCGGCCCCGGCGCCGTCACCCTGGCGTGCGAGGTCGCCCGGGCCCGCGAGTCGAGCCCGGACGCCCTGCTCGTCTCCTCCGGCGACAACGTCGGCGGCTCGACCGCCTCCCCGGCGCCGCTGGAGGACCGGCTCGCGCTGGACGTCCTCAACGCGATGGGCGTGGACGCCTCCGCCCTGGGCGGCCACGAGCTCGGCAGGGGAATGGACGACCTGACCGGCCGGATCCTGCCCGCGGCCGCCTTCCCGTACCTGGCGGCCAACCTCGCCGACCCGGCCCTGGACGCCGAGGGCGACGGCGGCGCGCTCATCAGGGACGTCGGTGGCGTCAAGGTCGGCCTCATCGGCGTCGCGACCGACGAGTCGCCATCCCCGGTCGCCCCCGCGGCCGAGGCCGCCAACGCCAGGGCCGCCGAGCTCAAGCGCACCGGTGCCGCCGACGTCGTCGTCGTGCTCGCCCACGCCGACGCCGCCGAGCTGGCCGCCCGGCTCACCGGCAGCGTCGACGTCGTCCTGGGCGGCCGCAGCCACGTCACTCGCCCGGGGGAGGGCGGGCCCGCCACCGTGACGTCGACCGACGGCCGGGACATCGCCGTCCTCCAGGCCGACCACGACGGCCGCGGCCTCGCCGAGGTCTCGCTGGTCTACAGCACCGCCACCCGTGAGGTCTCCGTGGCCGGTGCCGCGGTCAAGGACCTGAGGGCCTCCGACTGCGCCGCGGACGCCTACGGCGTCGGGAAGATCGTCTCCGAGGTCTCCGCCGAGGCGACGGCGCCGCCCGATCAGCGCGACGCCGCCACCGGCTCAGAGTCGCGCGGCGCCGCCGACGGCGCCACGCCCAGCGCCGACGCCGAGGCCATCGACGACGGCGCCTCCGTCAGCGCCGCCTCCGGGGGCGCGGGCAAAGGCGTGAGCCGCGAGCCCGCCACTACTGCGCGCGCCGAGGAGATCATTGTCGCCCCGCGGCCGGTCAGGCGGTCGGACCGCGGCAGCGACCTGGCGCGCACCGGCGCCTCCATCGGGATCGGGGTCTTCGCCCTCGGGCTGGTCCTTGCCGGAACGATCTTCCTGATCCGCAGCGGGCGCGCCGAGGAGGACCTCGATGAGCCCGACGACGTCGCCGATGGCGCCGCCGAGGCGCGCACGCCGGACGATCCTCCAGCCTACGACTGACGCGGCGCAGGTAACCGATCTCGGCGAAAGGGGCGGCGGGGCGTAGCCTGGGGCTATGCCAGCTCGACGTCGGATCGATCCCGCCGCAGGCGCCCGGGCGGTTCGCCGGTGGGCCGCCGCCAGTGTCCGAGGCGCCGCCGGCGCCGCGGGCCAGGCCGCCGCTGACGGACCCGCCACCGGTCGAGTCGCTGACGAGACCGCCGCACCCGACCGGCGCACCCTGGCCACCGCCGTCCGCTTCACGCTCGAGGAGCTGGCGGCCTGCGCGCCCGGCCGCGCCGTCGAGGTGCGTGTCCCGCCCTACGGAGTGACGCAGGCGGTCGCCGGGACGGTCCACCGCCGCGGCACGCCGCCATCCGTCGTCGAGACGGACGCCGGCACCTGGCTGGCCCTGGCCACCGGCGGGCTCGCCTGGGACCAGGCGGTGGCCGAGGGGGCCCTGCACGCCTCCGGGGAGCGTTGCGACCTGTCCGCCTACCTGCCGCTGCTGCGGGTCTGACGCGGCCTCCTGCACACCGCCCCTTCCCCTCATGCCCGGTCGGGCGTAAGATCAGGTCCCGTTCGGGCACCAGGGTGCCCGAACGGGCAAGACGGTCGAGGGGGTGCGCATGAATGTCGAGCAGCGCCAGCAGGCGATTGTCGACGCCGTCACCCGTGACGGGCGCGTCTCGGTCACCGAGCTCGCCGCCCGCTACGACGTCACCGTCGAGACCGTCCGCCGCGACCTGACCGCGCTCGACCGGCTCGGGGCGCTGCGCAAGGTCCACGGCGGCGCGGTGCCCGCCACCGTCCTGGCCCTGCCCGAGACCGGCGTCGCCGAACGCGAGCTCGTCGGCTCCACCGTCAAGCAGGCGATCGCCCAGGCGGCCCTGCCGCACCTCCGCCTGCGCGAGGGCACTACCGTCCTGCTCGACGCCGGCACCACCGTCGGAGCCCTCGCCCGGCGCCTCCCCGGCGGGCTCGACCTCGCCGTCATCACCGACTCCGTGCTCACCGCGGCGCTCCTGGCCGGGCGCAGCGACCTGACCGTGCGCATCCTGGGGGGCCAGGTGCGCGGTATCACCCAGGCCGCCGTCGGGCCCGAGGCCCTCGAGACGCTCGCCGCCACCCGCGTCGACGTCGCCGTCATGGGCGCCAACGGCCTGACCGCCGAGCACGGCCTGTCCACCCCCGACCCCGACGAGGCCGCCGTCAAGCGCGCCATGATCCGCGCCGCCAAGCACGTCGTCGTGCTGGCCGACGCCACCAAGATCGGCCAGGAGCACCTCGTGTCCTTCGCCGACCTGGCCGACATCGACCTGCTGGTCACCGACTCGCCACTGCCCACCGCTATCGCCACTGCTCTCACCGCCCTAGGAAGCGAGGTCGTCACCCCATGATCGTCACCCTCACCCCCAACCCGTCCCTGGACCGCACCGTCAGCCTGCCCGGCCCACTGGTCCGCGGCGGCGTCAACCGCCTGGGCGGTGTCGTCGTCGAGCCCGGGGGCAAGGGCGTCAATGTCGCCCGCGTCCTGGTCTCCGCGGGGCAGCCGGCCGCCGCCGTCCTGCCCGCCGCCGCCCACGACCCGCTCCTGCTCGCCCTGGAGGCCGCCGCCGCGGCCCCCTCCACCGGCTCCGCCGTCCTGAGCACGCACGCGGTGACCGTGGCCGCGCCCGCCCGCATCAACACCGCGGTCACCGAGCCCGACGGCACCACCACCAAGCTCAACGAGCCCGGCGCCGCGCTGAGCCCGGAGGAGATCGACGCCGTGGAGTCGGCGCTCCTGGAGGCGGCGACGGCCGCGGCCGCCGGCGAGGGCGCCCGCCACTGGGCGGTCCTGTCCGGCTCCCTGCCGCCCGGGGTGCCCGCCGACTGGTACGCCCGCCTCGTGCGCCTCCTGCGCGGGTCCGCCCCCGGCCTGCGCATCGCCGTCGACACCTCGGACGAGCCCCTGGCCGCGCTCGCCGCAGGCCTGCCCGAGTCCGCCCCCGACCTGGTCAAGCCCAACGGCGAGGAGCTCGGCCAGCTCGTCGGCCTGCCCGCCGACCGCGCCATGGCCCTGGAGGAGGGGGCCGCGCACGGGGACCTCACCCCCGTCGCCGACGCCGCCCGCATCCTGATCGACCTGGGACTCGGCGCCGTCATGGCCACCCTCGGCCCCGCCGGGGCGGTCCTGGTGACCGGCGGAGGCGCCTGGCACGCCACCGCGCCCAAGGTGCCGGTCGCCTCCACGGTGGGCGCGGGGGACTCCTCCGTCGCCGGCTACGTGCTGGCCGACGTCCGCGGCGGCGACGAGCCCGAGCGGCTGAGGACCGCCATGGCCTACGGCTCCGCGGCGGCCTCTCTGCCCGGCACGACCCTGCCCACACCCGGCGACCTGCCCGAGCAGGAGGTCGTCGTCACCCGGCTCGCCTGAGAGCCCAGCCCCTGACCAGCCGGCGCCCCGGCTCTTGAGCCCGCGCCCCGACCCATGACCCGCTGACGCGCCACCCGGCCCCAGCATCCATCGGACAACGAGGAAGCAACATGCCCCCTAACGCAGCGCCCTCCGAGGCGTCCACACCTCTGATCACTCCCGAGCTCGTGCGGCTCGACGCCCTTCCCGGCTCCACCAAGAAGGACGTCATCGAGTTCCTGGCCCAGGTCGTCGCCTCCGCGGGGCGCGCCGACACCACCGAGGGTCTGGCCGGCGACGCCCTCGCCCGCGAGGCGACCGCCCCGACCGGCATCCCCGGCGGCATCGCCATCCCGCACTGCCGCAGCCCGCACGTGCTCGCACCCTCCCTCGGCTTCGCCCGCCTGGCCGAGGCCGTGGACTTCGGCGCAGCCGACGAGCAGGCCGCGGACCTGGTCTTCATGATCGCCGCCCCCGCCGGGGCTGACGACTTCCACCTCCAGCTCCTGGCCAAGCTCGCGCGCGGCCTGATGGACCCCGAGTTCACCGACGCCCTGCGCAAGGCCACCACGCCCGAGGACGTCGCCCGCATCGTCACCGAGCAGGTTGAGCCCGAGCCCGCCGACGCCGGTAAGGCCGCCGAGCCCGCGGCCGAGGCGCAGGCCCCCGACCTGTCGGCGGACGGCACCGTCATCGTGGGCGTCTCCTCGTGCCCCACCGGCATCGCCCACACCTACATGGCCGCCGAGGCCCTGGAGCAGGCGGGCAAGGAGCGCGGCGTCACGGTGAGCATCGAGGGGCAGGGCTCGGGCAAGATCGACTGGCTCGACCCCGCCCTCATCAAGCGCGCCGACGCCGTCGTCTTCGCCCACGACCTGCCGGTCAAGGGGCGCGACCGCTTCGCCGGCAAGCCCATGGTCGACGTCGGGGTCAAGGCGGCCGTCAACGACGCCGGGGCGCTCATCGACCAGGCCCTGGCGGCCATGAAGGACCCCGACGCCGTGCGCGTGCCCGCCGGCGGGGAGGCGGCCGACGACGCCGAGGAGGAGAACGTCCACTGGGCCCGGCGCCTCCAGCGCTCGGTCATGACCGGCGTGTCCTACATGATCCCCTTCGTGGCGGCCGGCGGTCTGCTCATCGCGCTCGGGTTCCTGTTCGGAGGCTACGACATCACCGCCACCGCCAAGAACATTGTGGTCGGCGACCCCGACAAGGGCGTTCTCGCCACCAGCCTGTGGAACCTGCCGGATCTGTCCAACGAGAGCTACGCTGCCGGCCACGCGTTGTTCGGCTCCTCGCTCATGGCCTATATCGGCGCCGTTCTGTTCCTGCTGGGGAACACGGGCATGGGCCTGCTCGTCCCGGCGCTGGCCGGCTACACCGCCTTCGGCCTGGCTGGGCGCCCTGGCATTGCCCCTGGTTTCATTATGGGGCTGGTGGCTATCGCCACGAACTCGGGCTTCATCGGAGGTCTCATCGGAGGCATTCTCGCCGGCTACATGGCTGCCTGGCTCGCCGGACTGAACGCGCCGCGCTGGCTGCGCAGCCTCATGCCCGTGGTCATTATCCCGCTGTGCACCACAGCCGTGGCCGGCTCGATCATGTACATGCTGCTGGGCAAGCCGCTGGCCTCCTTCATGAGTTGGCTCACCCAGTCCCTGACCACCATGGCCGACAACGGCGCCGGCGTCTTCCTGGGCGTCATCCTGGGCCTCATGATGTGCTTCGACCTGGGCGGTCCGGTCAACAAGGCCGCCTACCTCTTCGGCACCGCCGGCCTGGCCGCGGCTTCCGCTGACAACACCGCCCCTTACGAGATTATGGCGGCCGTTATGGCCGCAGGCATGGTTCCGCCCATCGCCCTGGCGCTGGCCACCACGATCCGCCCGAAGCTGTTCACCGACGTCGAGCGTGACAACGGCCGCGCCGCCTGGCTGCTGGGCGCCTCCTTCATCTCCGAGGGCGCCATCCCCTTCGCCGCGGCCGACCCGCTGCGCATCATCCCGCCCGCCATGGTGGGCGGCGCGGTGACCGGGGCGCTGTCCATGGCCATGCACGCCGGGTCCAGGGCCCCGCACGGCGGCATCTTCGTGTTCTTCGCCATGGACAACTTCTTGGGGTTCGTCGTCGCGATCATTGTCGGCGCGCTCATCACCTGCGCCGGCGTGCTGGCGCTCAAGCAGCTGGCCGCGAACAAGAAGGCCGCCGCCGAGGTCGCCGTCGCCTGAGACGGCCGGGCCGCGGCCGTCCCTCGGGGCCGTCGTGACCGCCCAAGGCCGCCGGGCCGCGCGCCCGCTGAGGCCGCGCCCAACGCGCCCGCTCACCCGCCCGGGTGCGAGGATCCGCTCCTCGCACCCGGGCGGCTGCACGTGGTGATGCAGAGTGGAACCGATCGACATAATTGCTCAGAGGGGTTGGCGGTTGCGGCTGCGGTGAGTGCTGCTCGGCCGCGATACCTCATCACCGCTGTTAGTTGGTAAGTCAGGGATGTTCCTGGTGGGTGCGCGGGAAGGGGTCTTGCGCCCATAGGTGACGCCGTCTACACTCTCTGCGAGTCCTCAGAGGAATTGGGGGAGTGAGTGAGCCAGAGCCGTGTCGACGCCGCCGTCGAGGAGCTGCTGCGCCGCATTGTCGGCGGCACCTACCCGGCCGGCGCCGCCCTGCCCGGGGAGGGCGCCCTCGCCTCCGACCTGTCCGTCTCGCGCCTGACCGCCCGCGAGGCCACCCGCGTCCTGGCCACCCGCGGCGTCCTGTCCGCGCGCCAGGGCTCGGGCACCTACGTCAACGAGCCCGCCGCCTGGCAGGACCTGGGCAGCCTGGCCGCCCTCGCCCGCCGCAACGGGTCCGAGCGCGAGGTCGGCCTGGCGCTGCTCGAGGTGCGCCGCATGCTGGAGGTCGGCTCCGCCGGGCTCGCCGCCGCGCGCATCACCGCCGACCGGCTCCGGGCCATGGAGGCCGCCATCGCCGCGCTGCGCCGGGCGGACGCCGACGACGACGTCGACGCCGCGGTCGCCGCGGACCTCGACTTCCACGACCACATTATCCGGGCCGCATCCAACCCCTTCATCGGCGTCACCTTCGCCCCGCTGCGCGACGAGCTCGTCGTAGCGCGCCGCGTCACCTCCGCCCACCACGAGGTGCGCGCCCACGCCGTCGTCCAGCACGAGCGCATCCTGACGGCGCTGCGCCTGGGGTCCCCCGACGCCGCCAAGGCGGCCATGCGCGCCCACATGGACCAGACCACCAACGACCTGCTGGAGTACACCGCCTGAACCCGCACCGACCGCCACCCGCCCGGCCGCCGTCCCGCCGACGCGCCCGCCCCGGCCCGCCCAATCGCCACAACCCCCGCAACCGCGGCGAGAAGCCGCACGACAACCGCATTGACGTCACAAAGGAGTGCACCCATGAAGACCCTGGACGAGCTCACGGCCGGCCTGCCCGCCGGCCCCGCCGTCGACCCGGCCGGTGTGGCCGCCGCCCTGAACCGGACCCTCGTCGTCCTGGACGACGACCCCACCGGCACCCAGTCCGTCGCCGACCTGCCCGTCGTCACCGGCTGGAGCGTGGAGGACCTGACCTGGGCCCTGTCCACCGGCGCGCCGGCCGTCTACGTCATGACGAACTCCCGCAGCCTGGATCCCGCGGACGCCGAGCGGGTCAACGTCGAGGTCGTCACCAACGCCCTGGCCGCCGCCGAGCGCGCCGGTGCCCGCGTCGCCTTCGTCTCCCGCTCCGACTCCACCCTGCGCGGCCACTACCCCCTCGAGCCCGCCACCATCGCCGACCTCCTGGAGCGGGCCGGCACCCGCGTGGACGGCATCATCCTGTCCCCGGCCTTCCCCGACGCCGGCCGCCTCACCGTCCACGGCACGCACTACGCGGGCGGCCCCGCCGACGGCTTCGTCCCCGTCGGCCGCACCGAGTTCGCCGGCGACAAGACCTTCGGCTACAGCGCCTCGTTCCTGCCCGCATGGGTCGAGGAGAAGACCGCAGGCGCCGTTGGTGCCGCCGACGTCGCCGTCATCGACCTGGCCACCCTGCGCACCGACGAGGACGCCGTCGTCGCCGCCCTGTCGGCGGCCCGGGACCGCGCCCCCATCGCCGTGGACTGCGTGGAGGAGAACGACCTGCTCCTGCTGGCCCGCGCGCTCCAGCGCGCCGAGGACGCCGGGGCGACCTTCGTCTACCGCGTCGGCCCGCCCTTCGTGCGCGCCCGCATCGGCCAGGCCCCCCGCGCGCCCCTGAGCGCCGCCGAGGCCCGGCCCGCCGACTTCGCCCCCGACTCCGACGCCGCCGGCGGGCTGGTCGTCGTCGGCTCCCACGTGGGGCTCACCGGCCGCCAGGTCGACGCCCTGCGCGCCGCGACCGCCACCCCCGAGGTCGTCCTGGACGTGCCCGCCGTGCTCGACCCAGCCCGGCGCGACGCCCACGTGCTCGCCGTCGCCGAGCGGGCCGCCGGGGCGCTGAGGTCCGGCAACGTCGTCGTGCGCCGCGGCGGCGCCTTCGTGGCCGGCCGGGACGCCGAGGAGTCCCTCGACTTCGCCCGGCGCGTGTCGGCCGCCGTCGTCGAGGTCGTCCAGCGGGTCGTCGCCACACGCTGCCCCCGCTTCGTCATCGCCAAGGGCGGCATCACCTCCTCCGACGTCGCCGGCCGCGGCCTGGGCATCAACCGGGCCCTCGTGCGCGGCCCCATGCTGCCCGGCATCGTCTCCCTGTGGGAGCCGCAGGACGGGCCCGCCGCCGGCGTGCCCTACATCGTCTTCGCCGGCAACGTCGGCGACGACGACTCCCTCGCCCGGGTCGTGGCCACCCTCAACGGCTGAGCGCGCCCGACCGACCGCGGCGCCCGCGGGCGCCGGGACACCCAACCCACCGGGCCCCACCGGCCCGGCCGATCAAAGGAGATCATGATGACCACCACCATCGCCGTCCTCGGACTGGGCGCCATGGGACTGCCCATGGCCGAGAACCTGTCCAGGGGCTTCACCGTCCGCGGTTTCGACATCACCGCCGAGCGCCTGGCCGCCGCCGAGCGCGCCGGCATCGCCCCGGCCGCGAGCGCCGCCGACGCCGTCGGCGGGGCCGACGTCGTCCTGGTCGCCGTGCGCGACCGGGCCCAGCTCGAGACCCTCCTGTTCGGCCGGGACGGCATCGCCGCGCACATGGCGCCCGGCGCCGTCGTCCTGCTGACCTCCACCGTCGGCGGCGCCGGCGTGAGGGCCGTGGCCGCCCGCCTGGCCGAGGCGGGCCTGAGGCTCGTGGACGCCCCCGTCTCCGGCGGCCCGGTGCGGGCGGGCGAGGGCGACCTGCTCGTCGTCGTCGGCGCCGACGACGACGCCTGGGCGGCCGCCGAGGACGTCCTGGACGCCATGGCCTCCACCCTGGTGCGCGTGGGCGACGCGCCCGGCGACGGCCAGGCCATGAAGACCGTCAACCAGCTCCTGTGCGGCGTCCACATCGCCGCCGCCGGAGAGGCCCTCGCCCTGGCCCGGGCCCTCGGCCTGGACGCCGAGACCGCCCTCGAGGCCCTCATGGCCGGTGCCGCCTCCTCCTTCATGCTGGGCGACCGCGGCCCGCGCATGCTCCAGGCCTACGGCCCCGGAGGCGCCGACGACGTCGAGGTGCGCTCCGCCCTCAGCATCTTCGTCAAGGACATGGGCATCGTCACCGCCGCCGCCAAGGGCGCCGGGCTGTCCACCCCCGTGGCCGCGGCCGCCGAGCAGCTCTACCTCCAGGGCGCCACCCGCGGCCTGGGGGCCTGCGACGACTCCAGCGTCATCACCGTCGTCGCCCCCGAGAAGGGCTGAGGGCGCCCATGTCCGCCACCGTCCTTCTTCTCCTCGCGGCGGGAGCGATCGCCGTCCTGCTGGTTCTGGTCATCCGGGCCAGGATGAGCGCCTTCGTGTCCATGATCCTGGTCTCCATGGTGCTCGCCCTGGCCGCCCGCATCCCGGTGGGCGACGTCGTCCAGACCATGATCGACGGCATGGGCAAGACCCTGGGCACCGTCGCCATCATCGTGGGCCTGGGCGCCATGCTCGGACGCGCCATCGAGGCCGCCGGCGGCGCCGAGACCCTCGCCGACCGCTTCACGAGGATCCTCGGGCGCCACCGCGTCATCGCGGCGGTCACCGCGGCCTCCTTCATCCTGGGCATCCCGATCTTCTTCGACGTCGGCTTCATCATCCTGGCGCCCATCGTCTTCGGCTTCGCGCACATCGCCAGGATCAGCCCGCTCAAGATCGGGCTTCCCGTGGCCGCCACCCTGCTGACCCTCCACGTGGTCATCCCGCCCCACCCCGGGCCGGTCGCCTCCGCGGCCACTCTCGGCGTGGACGTCGGGCTGCTCACGATCATCGCCCTGCCCGTGTGCGCGGTGGTGGCCGTCGCCGCCTTCTACGCCTCGCGGCTGTTCAAGGTCGACTCCATCGTGCTCGAGGGCAGCCCCCTGGGCTCGGCGCAGGAGAGCGCCGAGTCCGCCTACCGGCCCGGCGGCGTGATCGCCAGGCCGCACGCCACCGGGCCGGGTACGGTCGTCTTCCTCATCGTCGAGCCGATCGCCCAGATCATGCTGGGGACCGTCGGGCAGCTGGTCACCGAGGAGGGCGCCGCCGCCCACGCCGTCCTGGGCTTCCTCGGGTCCTCCACGACGGCGCTGCTCACCGCCGTGCTCCTGGCCTATGTCATTATCGGGCATCAGCAGGGCTGGAACCTCGAGCAGCGCGGGAAGGTCCTGGACTCGGCGCTGCCGGACGTGGCCACGATCGTGTTCGTCACCGGCGCCGGGGGCGTCTTCGCCGCCGTGCTCGTGGCCAGCGGCATCGGCAACGCCCTGGCCCAGGCCCTCGCCGGCATCCACATGCCGATCATTGTCACCGCCTTCGTCATCTCGCTGGCGCTGCGCGCCTCCCAGGGGTCGGCGACTGTGGCGATCCTGACCACCGGCGGGCTGCTCGCCGACGCCATCGCCGCCGGCGGGTACTCCGCGGTCCAGGTCGTCCTCATCCAGATGGCGATCGGCTTCGGTGCGCTGGGCCTGTCCCACATCAGCGACTCGGGGTTCTGGATCGTCACCAAGTACATGGGCCTGTCGGTCAAGGACGGCTTGAAGACGTGGACGGCCCTGTCCACCATCGCGGGGCTGGTGGGGTTCGCCCTCACCGGCGCCCTGTGGCTCGTCGTCTGAGTCTGCGGGGCCGGGGAGCGCGCCGCTGGCCGCGGTGCCAGCCGTCCGGTGTTGCGCCGCTCGCCTGCCGGCTGGCGGCTGGCGGCAGCCGATCGCCGCCGCTTGGTGCCGCCGCCCGTCTGCCGGCCGGCGGCAGCCGATCGAGGGCAGGCCGGTCATGGCGCCGGGCGCGAGGGCGCTGATGGCGTTGCGACCGGCTGGGCGGGCGTCCACCCGCGCTCCAGCGCGGGTCGGGCCGGATGGGTGTCCATCAGAATGACATTGACCGGCCAAGACGCCGAAGCGCGAATGGAGAACCGCATGATTGCAAGGATTCCTCCGAGGTGTACGGGACCGGGGCACTCTAATGTCATTCTGGCGGACACCCGCCCCCGGAGGCCCGTCCCACGCGCGGCCTTGGCTCTGCACCCCGCGCGCGGTTG
This sequence comes from Actinomyces israelii, assembly GCF_030253495.1. Taxonomy (NCBI): domain Bacteria; kingdom Bacillati; phylum Actinomycetota; class Actinomycetes; order Actinomycetales; family Actinomycetaceae; genus Actinomyces; species Actinomyces israelii. Next base: position 3,420,667 of record NZ_CP124548.1, on the reverse strand, counting down.
GGGCCGATCCAGATGCACCCGGCCCCTCAGCGGGATCAGTCCCACACCTCGCGCGCGGTTGGGGCCGAGTGGGAGGGTGCGCGGGCGGGGTTGCACATGGGAGGGGAGGGCTTTCGCGGGGCGGGTGCGGTGTTTCGTTGAGATTCTGCGGTTCTTCGGGGTTCGTCAAGATGAGCTGCCGCGCTCCCATGTGCGCGCAGGGGGGTCTGTGCACATGGGAGCGCGGCAGCTCATCTTGACGGGTAGTCGAAAACGGCGGAATCATGCGGAAAGGTCGCACTCGCCCCGGCGGGCTCCTCTTCTCCCATGTGCGGTCCCCTCCTCTCGGCCGGATCGTCGCACGCCGCCGGCGCCGGCCGGGGCGGGCGGGGAGCCTCAACGTCAACGGAAGTTCGTCACGTCAACGTGCCTTTCTCCCATCCTTCTGGGGGTAGACCTCAGAAGGATGGGAGAAAGGCACGTTGACGTTGGGAAGGTACGTTCACGTTCCGGTGCGCCAGGCGGGTGCCCGGGCGCTGCGCCTGCTCACGGTCCCGGCGCCCGTCCCGGCCCGCGCCCGAGACGGGTGCGGGCGGATCGACTCAAGACCCACGCTCCTCATGCAATTCCTGCCGTGCCCCGAGGCGGGCGCAGGCGGATTGCGGCGCCCGGCGGGCCGCGTGTGGAAGACTGATCGGGTGAGCCTCGGCGACAGCACCCTGACCACCATCCGCCCCGCCCCGCCCGACGCCGTCACATCGCCCCGGCGGGCCGCCCCGGCAGGCCGCCTGGCCGAGCTCGAGCCCAGCCCGGCCGAGGAGTGCGGCGTCTTCGGCGTGTGGGCCCCCGGCGAGGAGGTCTCCCGCCTGGCCTACTTCGGGCTCTACGCCCTCCAGCACCGCGGACAGGAGGCCGCCGGCATCGCCTCCACCGAGGGCTCCCACATCCTGGTCTACAAGGACCTCGGCCTGGTCTCCCAGGTCTTCGACGACCGCACCCTGTCCTCCCTGACCGGGCACCTCGCCGTCGGGCACGTCCGCTACGCCACCACCGGGGCCACCACCTGGGAGAACGCCCAGCCCATGCTCGGGCCGGTCGCCGGCTCCACCCTGGCTCTGACCCACAACGGCAACCTCACCAACACCCGCGAGCTCATGGAGGCGGTGCGCGCCACCAGCGGCGAGGACCTCAGCGGCGAGCTCGGTCGCGGCTCCTCGACGGACACCGCCGTTATTGCCGCGCTCATGAACCTCGTCTCCGAGCGCGGGCGCCTCGCGGCCCGGGAAGCCGGCGTCGGCGCCGCTGCCGGCGGCCCGCCCGACGACCCCGACGCCGGCCTCTACCTCGACGACCCCGACGACCCCGGCCGCCGCGGCGCGCACCCCGTCGGGGAGGCCGGCTCCGCCCCGCTGACCGTCCCCCAGGCGGCCCGCCGCGTCCTGCCCATGCTGCGCGGCGCCTTCTCCCTGGTGTTCATGGACGAGCACACCCTGTACGCCGCCCGGGACCCCCACGGCGTGCGCCCCCTGGTCCTGGGGCGCTTGGAGCGCGGCTGGGTCGTGGCCTCGGAGACCGCGGCCCTCGACATCGTCGGAGCGAGCCCGGTGCGCGAGATCGAGCCCGGCGAGATGATCGAGATCGACGCCGACGGCGTGCGCTCGACCCGCTTCGCCCGGCCGCGCCGCTCGGGCTGCGTCTTCGAGTACGTCTACCTGGCCCGCCCCGACACCAAGATCGCCGGCCGGTCCGTCATCGCCTCCCGCAACGCCATGGGGGAGGCCCTGGCCCGAGAGCACCCGGTCGAGGCGGACCTGGTCATTGCCACCCCCGAGTCCGGCACGCCCGCCGCCATCGGCTACGCCCAGGCCTCCGGCATCCCCTACGGCCAGGGGCTGGTCAAGAACGCCTACGTCGGGCGCACCTTCATCCAGCCCACCCAGACCCTGCGCCAGCTCGGCATCCGCCTCAAGCTCAACCCCGTGCGCGAAGTCATCGCCGGCAAGCGGCTCGTCGTCGTCGACGACTCCATCGTGCGGGGCAACACCCAGAGGGCCCTGGTGCGCATGCTGCGGGAGGCCGGCGCCGCCGAGATCCACATCCGCATCTCCTCCCCGCCGGTGCTGTGGCCGTGCTTCTACGGCATCGACTTCGCCACCCGCGCCGAGCTCATCGCCACCTCCATGAGCGCGGAGCAGATCCGCGAGTCCATCGGCGCCGACTCCCTCGGCTACCTGTCCGTCGGCGGCATGGTCGAGGCCACCGGGCAGCCGCGCAGCCAGCTGTGCACCGCCTGCTTCACCGGCGACTACCCCATCCCCCCGCCCGCCGAGGGGGCGGTGCCGGGGACGCTGCCCGTCTCCCGGGTGCCCGCCGTCTACCGCCGCCGGGCCGACGACGCCGGGGAGCCGGTCTTCGCGCCCATCCCCCCGGACCGGATCACCCGCCCCGACCTGACCGCGAGCGCGTCTCCCGCCCCCCGGCCGGCCCCGGCGCGCCCGGGCGCCGCGCCCACCGGGCCTGCCGCGCCCATAGCGCCCGCTGCAACCGACCCCGCCGAAGGAGCCAGCCGATGAGCCCCCGCCCCCAGCCCGCCGCCGCCGACGTCGTCCCGGCCGCCGGGACCACCTACGCCGCCGCCGGGGTTGACACCGCCGCCGGCGACCGCGCCGTCGAGCTCATGAAGGCCTCCGTGGCCGCCACCATGACGCCGGCCGTGGTCGGGGGAGTCGGCGGCTTCGCCGGCCTGGTCGACGTCTCCTCCCTGCGCGGGGCCCGCCGCCCCCTGCTGGCCGCCTCCACCGACGGCGTGGGCACCAAGGTCGCCATCGCCCGGGCCCTCGACGTCCACGACACCATCGGCCAGGACCTGGTCGGCATGGTCGTCGACGACATTGTCGTGGTCGGCGCCCGCCCCCTGCTCATGACCGACTACATCGCGTGCGGGCGCGTCGTCCCCGAGCGCATCGCCGACATCGTGCGCGGCGTGGCCGCCGCCTGCGCCTCCGTCGGCACGCCCCTGCTGGGCGGGGAGACCGCCGAGCACCCCGGCCTCATGGACCCGGACGAGTACGACCTCGCCGGCGCCGCCACCGGGGTCGTCGAGGCCGACCGGGTGCTGGGGCCCGAGCGCGTGCGCCCCGGCGACGTCCTGATCGCCATGGCCTCCTCGGGCCTGCACTCCAACGGCTACTCCCTGGTGCGGCGCGTGGTCGCCGACGCCGACTGGGGCCTGGAGCGGACCGTGCCCGAGCTCGGCCGCACCCTGGGCGAGGAGCTGCTCGAGCCGACCCGCCTGTATACCAAGGCCTGCCTGGCCATGCTCGGGGCGCTCGGCCCGGACGCGGCGCCCTCGCCGCTCCACGCGCTGTCCCACGTCACCGGCGGGGGTCTGGCCGCGAACCTCGCCCGGGTCCTGCCCGCCGACCTGGTCGCCGACGTCGACCGCTCCGGCTGGATCGTCCCGCCTGTCTTCGACCTCGTGCGGCGGCTCGGCTCCGTCCCGTGGGACGACCTGGAGGGCACCCTCAACCTGGGGGTGGGCATGGTCGCCGTCGTCGATCCGGAGTGGGCCGACGCCGTCCTGGGCGTGGCGCAGGCGGCCGATATCCCCGCCTGGGTGCTCGGCGGCGTCCACGAGGCGCAGAGCTACGGGCCGCGGGGCCGGCTGGTGGCCGGCACCAAGGGCGTGGACGGCGGCGCCGTGGACGTCTTCGGGAGCTACCGCACCGCCTGAGCGCGGCGGAGCGTGCTCGGCGTTGAGGGAGCCCGGGCGGGCTCGGCGTCAGAAGCGCCCGGGCACGGAGATGGAGACGGGGTCAGCCCCCAGGAGCAGGGCGGCCGTGCGCGCCAGAGCCGCCTGGCGCCGCGCGGCCGAGGCGTCTGCCGCCGAGGCGCCGCCGCCGTCCTCCGCGGGCGGGAAGATGCCGCCCTCGAGCAGGGTGAGTCCGGCCGCGAGAATGACCTCGACGCTGCCGTGCGGGTCGGGCGTGCTCAGCTCGCCGGCCGCGACGCCCTCCTCGACCACGCGGGTGAGGATGGGGACCAGGCGCGCGTAGCCCTCGGTCATGGACAGGACGTGGAACCGCAGGTTCCCGCTCGAACGGAGCTGCTGGGCGAGCTCGATGTCCTCCTCGGGCGCGCGCGCCGCGGCCACGGCCGCCAGGAAGCGCTCCGGCGCGGGCCCCGGCGCGCTCGCGGCGCGGGCCGCGCGCTCGGCGATCGCGTCCGAGGCGCGCACGACGATCGCGTCGAGGATCGACTCCTTGCCGGGGAAGTGGTGGTAGAGCGTGCCCTTGGCGATGCCGACGGCGTCCAGGATGTCCTCGATCGTGGTGGCGTCGTAGCCCTTGGCGAGGAAGAGGCGGTGGGCGGCGTCGAGGATCTGCGCCTGCCGGACCGGGGCGCTCAGGTGCTGTGGGGCCATGCGAATCTCCAAACTGAAACCGACTGCCGGTCGGCCCTGGTGCCGAGTATGCGCCTGCCCGTCGCGCGCTGCAAGTAGGGGCGGGCGCAAAAAGGGGTCGGCAGGCGCAGCGCCTGCCGACCCCTCCGTGTCAACCCCGGGTCAGCTCCGACGGCCTGGCCCCGCCCCGCTGACGTCCGAACCATCCGAGTCGTCCCAGTCGTCATCGTCGACCGCGTACTTGGCGGCCAGCTGCTCGTAGTCGACCTCGTCGTCGGACTCGGTGCCCGACGACCGGGAGACGAGCTCTCGCTCGAGTGCCGCGTAGTCGGTCGCCGGGCTGAAGTACTTGAGCTTACGGGCGACCTTGGTCGCCTTGGCCTTCTGACGGCCGCGCCCCATAGGCTCGACCCCCTCCAACAATCTCTGGGCGCGCACATGGACGCGCTTCACTTGGGCAAATGTGTCGTGGCCCAACCGTACAACGAGCGCACGTGTCAGCACCATTCGGCACCGCCCCTGCGGCCGTGGCACCGCCCACGCGGCGGGGGTCACGTTCCTCGGGGAAAGCCCCGCCGACGCGGCCGGATCCGGACGGCTCCCCGGGCTCTCCCCGCCGGTGCCGAGCGCCTGGCGGGCCTCAGCGCCGCAGCATCCGGCCGACGACCAGCGACACGGCGAGCGCCCCGCCGGCCGCCGCGGCCAGCCGCCTGATCGCCTCGGAGTCGCCCGCACGCGCGTCCTCGACGGTCCGCCGGGTGCGGTCGCGCAGGCCGGTGGCGGCGGCCTCGGCGCGGTCGCGCAGGCTGGTGGCAGCGGCCTCGGCGCGGTCGCGCAGGTCCTCCCCGGCCAGGCGCGCCCGGGTCCGCGGGTCCACCCGCGCCGCCAGCTCGTCCACGCCGGCCGCCAGCGTCTCGCGCTGGGCCCGCAGCCTCGCCTCGATGTCCTCGGGGCCCTCGAGCGCCCGCGCGGCGGTCCGCCCGCTCACCGGCGCACCGCCTTGACGACGGCGACCGCGCTGAGCCCCGCCAGCACGGCGACGGCGCCGGTCACGATGGCGAGCGAGACGGGCTCGCCGTCACGGGCGTCGTCGACCAGTCGAGCCAGCCGGTTGCGGACCGAGGCGGGGGAGATCCTCGCAGTCGCGGCCCTCAGGTACGCGCAGCCTATGGGGCAGGAGCCGGCGGGCGCCTCGCGCACCAGCGGGTCGTCCCTCACCAGGCCGGCGCGCGCCTTGAGACGGGCCGCGCTGATTCCGGCCCGCCTGCGCCACTCGGCGGCGGTACCCTGGACCGTCCGGTGCGCCACCGACTTCAGCGCCTCGGGCGCCATGACGGCGGCCAGCGCCTCGACGTCGTCGACCAGCTGGGCGCGCTGTGCGGCCAGCGCGGCCTCAATGGCCTCGGGGGACCGGGCGGGGGGCCGCTGCCCCGGCTGCGTCACCTGCTTCGGGCTCACCGCCGACCGCCCTTCTCCAGGCCGGAGGCGACCGCCTTCTTGACGGCGTCGACGTCCTCGCGCAGCCGCACCTGCGGCTCGGGCAGGTCGGCCCTGGCCGCCTTCAGCCGGTCCCTGCCCGGCAGCGCCGCCGCCACGGCCGCGGCGAACAGGACGACGGCGACAATGAGCTTGGCCGCCCACGCCGGCATCACCAGGGCCAGCAGGTCGACGACGGCGCCCAGCAGGAAGCCGAGGCCGAACAGGGCGGCGACGGCGGCGGCCACCAGGAGGACCGCACCCGCGCCCGCGGTGCTCGCCACGCGCAGGGCCTTGGCCTTGGTCAGCTCGATCTCGCCCTTGATCAGGCCCGAGACGTTCTCGGAGATGCGGCTGATCAGCTCGCCGATCGTGGACTGATCGGGGCGGCGCGCCGCCGATGCGAGCGGCGTGCGGGGTGGTTGTGGCTGTTGGGTCATAGGATCGACCTTCATCCGGTGCGGGTGCTCGCGGCGGCGAGCGTCGTGTGTGAATCTACCGTGCACAGAATCTCACACGGCGGGCGTCGGCGGGGTACCGCTTCGGCGGCGAGCGGGGTCCGGCGGCGCCCAGGACGCTTACTACGCTCCTTTGTCCCTTACTGTACGAGGAGAAGGAGCGTAGTAAGCGCTGAGTCCCCCTGGAGCCGGGCGTCTACTCCTGGCTCCACGCCTCCCACAGGCCCGCGTACTCCCCGCCGCGGGCGACGAGCTCGGCGTGCGTGCCCAGCTCCACGATCCGCCCGTCCATGACGACGGCCACCCGGTCGGCGTCCTGCGCCGTGTAGAGCCGGTGCGCCACCTCGACGACCGTGCGCCCCGCCAGCGCGGTGGACAGCGTCCGCTCCAGCGTGCGCGCGGCGTGCGGGTCGAGCAGCGAGGTCGCCTCGTCCAGGATGAGGGTGTGCGGGTCCAGCAGCACCAGGCGCGCCAGGGCCACCTCCTGGGCCTGGGCCGGGGTGAGCGCCAGGTGCCCGGAGCCCACCATGGTGCCCATCCCGTCCTTGAGCCCGTCCACCCAGGCACCGGCCCCGATGGCCTCGAGGGCACGGCGGATGGTCGCGTCGTCGGCGTCGGGGCGCCCCAGGCGCACGTTGTCCGCGATGGTGCCCACGAACACGTGGTGCTCCTGGGTCACCAGGGCCACGTGGCGTCGCAGCTCGGTCTCGGCCAGGTCGGTCAGCGGCACCCCGCCCACCGTCACCGTCCCGGAGGTGGGCGGGTTGATGCCCGCCAGCATGCGCCCCAGGGTCGACTTGCCCGATCCCGAGGGCCCGACGACGGCGAGTCGCTCGCCCGGCACGAGGTCCAGGTCGATGCCGTGGAGCACCTCCACGCCCTCCCGGTAGGAGAAGCGGACGTCGCGCAGCACCATGCGCCTCCCGTCGGGGAGCTCGCCGGTGGGGGCGCGGTCGGCGGGCACCTCCTCGACGCCCAGGATGCGCGAGAGCGAGGCCTGCGAGACCTGGATCAGGTCGATCCAGAACATGAGCTGGGCGATGGGCTTGCGCAGCTCCATGGCGTACAGGGACACCGTGGTGATGGCCCCCAGGCTTGCGTGCCCGCCGGCGGCCAGGAGGGCGCCCCATAGGAGGATGACGACGACGGGCGCGCGCCAGGCGACGTCCAGGACGAGGAACAGGCGCAGCCGCAGCTCGGCGGTGTACCGCTCCAGGCCCCAGGCCTCCTCGACCGAGGCGGCGATGACGGCCTCGCGGTGCGTCCCGATGCCCAGGGCGTCGATGGTCTCAGCGTTCTCCACGGTCTCGGTCACCGCGCCGTTGAGGCGGGCGAAGGCCGCCGAGCCGGCCCGGTAGGCGGGCACCGAGATCGGCAGGTACCAGCTCATCATGGCCCACACGGGCGGCACGACGACGAGCAGGCCGGCGGCCAGCAGCGGGTCGCTGGCGGCGGCCGCGACAATGGTGAACACGATCGTCACCGTGCACACCATGATCTGGGGGATGCCCACGCGCACGAGGAACTCGATGCGCGAGACGTCGTTGGTGGTGCGGCCCACGAGGTCGCCGGTGCCGGCGGACTCGACGGCGCTCAGCGGCAGGTGGACGACGCGGTTCATCATGCGCTCGCGCAGGTCGGCGAAGACCGACTCGCCGAGCGTGCGGGCGTACATCTGGGCGAAGCGGTTGACGACCGCGCCCGCGATGGTGACGACCGCAATGACCAGGACGACCCGGTCGACGTAGCCGGCGGTGCCGGTGCCCGCGGCCACGCGCGTGACCAGGCGGCCCAGCAGCTGCGGGGCCACCAGCGTCGCCAGGACCGCGACCACCTGGAGGGCCAGCACGCCCGCGAAGCGCCACCGGTAGGAGGCCATGATCCGGAAAGTCTTGCGCAGGGCGACCTTGCCGGGGGCGACGGGGAGCGACATCAGCTTCTCGCCGCCCCGGCCGCGGTGGCGGCGTCCGGGCCGGCGGGCTCGCTCGGGCCGGCGGGCTCGCCGTCGCCGTCCGGGCCGCAGCCGGCGCCGTCGTCGTCCGGCTGCTCGCCGTAGGCCCGGGCCACGACGGCCCGGTAGGCCAGCGCGTCCGGGTCCCCCTCCCGGGCGCGGGCGAGCAGCTCGCGGTGGGTGGAGCGCGCCCGCTCGCCGTCGTCGTCCAGGAGGACGACCTCGTCACAGGCCTCCAGCACCAGCGGCGACTCGGTGGCGACAATGGTGGTGCGCCCCCGCCGCGCGGCGTGGAGACGGCGGGCCACGCGCGACTCGGTGTGGGAGTCCAGGGCGCTGGTCGGCTCGATGAGCACGAGGGCGGGGGCCTCGGTCAGCAGGGCGCGGGCCAGGGCCACGCGCTGGCGCTGGCCGCCGGACAGGGAGCGGCCCTTCTCCGTGATCATGCCGGCCAGGCCCCGGTCCAGGGAGGTCAGGACGTCGCCGGCGTCGGCGACCTCCAGGGCCGCGAGCAGGCGGTCGTCGCCGGGCAGCTCCTCGGCGGCGGGGTGCACGTCCTGGTCGGCGGCGTCCACCCCGGCCCGCTCGGCCTCCGCGGCCACGAGCGCGTCCACGCCGACGGGCTCGTGCGCCGCGGCGCCGCGCACGTCCAGAGCCTCGCGCAGCGTGCCGGTGAACAGCTCGGCGGTGGCGCCGGAGACCACGATCGAGGCGCGCACGTCGCGCAGCGGCATGCCGGTCAGCGGCCTGCCCGCCAGTGTGACCGCGGGGGCGTCGTCGTCGAAGCGCCCGAGCCGGGTGGCCAGCGCGGTGGAGGCCCCGGGGTCGGCGGCGACGACGGCGGTCATGCGGCCCGGCGCGAAGCGCACCCCGGAGGCCGCGTCGATGATCTCGCCAGCCACGACCTCGCCGTCGGCGGGATCCAGGGCCAGGCGCTCGGCGGCGGTGCCCGCGGCCGGGACGACGTCGAGCAGCCTGCCCAGGCGCCGCAGCCCGACCATGGCGCGCGTGTAGTCCTGCACTGAGGCGGAGAAGACCATGAGCGGCCACGACAGGTAGGCCGTGTAGCCGTAGAAGGTGACGAGCTCGCCGGCGCTGATGGCCCCGTCGATCGCCATGCGGGCGGCCGCCCACACGACGACAGCGACGAACAGGCCCGGCAGGAGCACCTGCAGGCTCATGAGCACCGACTGCGTGCCGGCCACCTCGACGCCACGCCGGCGCAGCTCCTGGGAGGCCTCGCGGTAGCGACGGGCGAAGACGTCCTCGCCGCCGATCCCGCGCAGGATGCGCAGGCCCGCCACCGTGTCGGTGGTGATAGTGGTGACCTCGGACTGGGCCTCGCGCTGGACGGCCTGGCGCCGCTGGAGGGGCCTGATGACCAGGGTGACGATCCAGGCGACCAGGGGCATGCCGATGAGCACGATGAGGCCTAGGCGCACCGAGACCGAGACCATGAGCACAGCCACCACCGCGAAGGACACGGCCGAGCCGATCAGCGGGGGCAGGCGCTCGAAGAAGTTGCCGATGTACTGGGCGTCGGAGGTCACCACCGAGGCGACCTCGCCGGTGGAGACCTGGTGGGGCAGGTCGGCGCCGGTGATGGAGACCTGGCGGCCCACGAGGCGGGCGACGTCGAAGTTGGTGCGCATCCAGGCGAGTACCCCGAAGTAGGACTGGGCGGTGTCGCCGACGGCGTAGACGACGAACAGGACCAGCAGGCTCAGGCAGATCGTCCACAGGCGCGCGTTGAGCCCGTTCTCGATGCCCGAATCCAGGGCGGCCCCCAGGAAGGTGGGCACGATCGCCTGGATCGTGTTGGACACGACGGCAGCCAGGCCCGCCACTGTCAGCGGTCCGGCGGCCCGGCGCGCGAGCCAGCCCAGCAGCGCCCGGACGCGGGAGGACGGCGGCTGCGGCAGGGGTGCATCAGGGGCAGGGATGAGCCATCCGGCGGCGTGCAGCAGAGGCATCGGCATGATGCCTGGAGGTTATCGGAGGCCGCCGGGGAGGGGACAGCGCGTTGTATCGCTTGGCGGGGTGAGAAGTGCCGCGCTTGCGGCGGGAATACGCTCGGGGCCGGGTCTCGGGCCGTCCCTGGCGAGGCGCGGTCGGACCTGCTGTCTCACGCGGTCGTACCTCGGGGCCGCAGTCGAGGGGAGGTCGAGGGGAGGAGGCGGAGGCCCGCCTGGCAGCAGGGTTCTGTTGCTCTGTGTTGCTCTGTCTAATTTTTAAGACACGGTACTCGCGGACGGATGGGGGGATACTGTGCTGTAGAGTGCACGGCAGCGATCTTCTGGAAGGCTTCCCGCATGGATCCCGAACAGCTTGCTGCGGCGGTGGCCGTGGCTGATGAGTCCCTTGCAGCGCAGACAACCGATTACAGGCTTCAGGCTGCCATCGCCCAGGACAGGCCCGACCTGTGGGCGGCACTGGCCTCGAATCCCACGACCTACCCCAGTCTGCTCACGTGGTTGTCCAGCATACAGGAGCCGGCCGTGCAGCGGGCGCTTGAGGCGCGTGGCATTGCCCCGCAGGCGGAGACGGTGCCTCAAACCGGAGAGGGCGCGCCTGAAGAAGGCCAGCCGGATGAGCCTGCCGAGCCGCAGGCGGACGGGGGTGCGCCTGAGGAGTTGGCCGGGCCGCAGGCCGTGGACGACGCCGAGTCCCAGACGGATGAGGCTGCGCCTGAGGAGTTGGCCGGGCCGCAGATCGAGGACGACGCCGAGTCCCAGGCCGACGAGGCCGCGCCTGAGGAGACTGCCGAGTCCCAGACGGATGAGGCTGCGCCTGAGGAGCTGGCCGGGCCGCAGATCGAGGACGACGCCGAGTCCCAGGCCGACGAGGCCGGGCCTGAGGAGGCCGCCGAGTCCCAGACGGATGAGGCTGCGCCTGAGGAGCTGGCCGGGCCGCAGATCGAGGACGACGCCGAGTCCCAGGCCGACGAGGCCGGGCCTGAGGAGGCCGCCGATGAGGAGCTGGCCGGGCCGCAGGCCGTGGACGACGCCGAGCCGCAGATGGACGAGGACAGGCCCGATGAGGCAGGGACCGAGGGGGCTGGGCCTGAGGAGGCCGCCGAGCCGCAGGCGGACGGGGGTGCGCCTGAGGAGGCCGCCGGGCCGCAGGCCGTGGACGACGCCGAGTCCCAGGCCGATGAGGCTGGGCCTGAGGAGACTGCCGAGTCCCAGGCCGATGAGGCTGGGCCTGAGGAGGCTGCCGAGTCCCAGACGGATGAGGCTGCGCCTGAGGAGGCCGCCGGGCCGCAGGCCGTGGACGACGCCGAGCCTCAGGCGGATGAGGGCGTACCTGAGGGGACCGGGCCTGAGGAGACTGCCGAGTCCCAGACGGATGAGGCTGGGCCTGAGGAGGCCGCCGAGCCGCAGGCCGAGGACGACGCCGAGCCGCAGATGGACGAGGACAGGCCCGATGAGGCAGGGACCGAGGGGACCGGGCCTGAGGAGGCCGCCGGGCCGCAGGCCGTGGACGACGCCGAGTCCCAGGCGGATGAGGGCGTACCTGAGGAGGCCGCCGGGCCGCAGATCGAGGACGACGCCGAGTCCCAGACGGATGAGGCTGCGCCTGAGGAGGCCGCCGGACCGCAGGCGGACGGGGCCGCGTCTGAGGAGCTGGCCGGGCCGCAGGCCGTGGACGACGCCGAGTCCCAGGCCGACGGGGCCGCGCCTGAGGAGGCCGCCGAGCCGCAGGCGGCCGAGGATGTGCCTGCGGAGGCGAGTGAGCCGGGGGCGGGCGTGGTCCTGTCGGAGGAGGAGGCCGCCGAGTCTCGGGCGGACGAGGCCGAGAAGACCGGCTCCGAGCCCGAGGACGAGACTGAGCCCCAGGAGCCCGCTGAGCCCCAGACCGATGGCAGCGCGCCTGCGGACGCGGGCGAGCCCCAGAAGGGGGAGGATGCGCCCGAAGCGGCGGCTGAGCCGCAGGTGGACAAGACCGTGCCGGTCGTGCTGCCGTTGAAAGCGCCTCCGGCGCCGGTGGTGGAGGCGCCTCCGGCGCCGTCGGTGGCGTCTTCGGCGCCGTCGGTGGCGTCTTCGGCGCCGTCGGTGGCGTCTTCGGCGCCGTCGGTGGCGTCTTCGGCGCCGTCGGTGGCGTCTTCGGCGCCGTCGGTGGCGTCTTCGGCGCCGTCGGTGGCGTCTTCGGCGGGGGCATCCGCCTCTCCGTCGGTGTCCCCGTTCTCAGCGGACTTCGCATCTCACGCCATGGCCGCTGCTTCTAACAGCTCCTATGCCTCTAGCGGTTCCTTCGTCCCGACTCAGGACCGGACGGCTGCTTCCCGCGGCTCGGCGGCGTCGCCTCCGAGATCCCGCAAGCTGATGATCGTCACGCTCGTTCTGGCGCTGCTGCTCGCCGGTGGAACAGGCGGGTGGTTCCTCATGAGCGCCATCTACAAGGACAGCCCCGTCGCCCTGAGCCTGCCCGGCACGGGTCGCAAGACTCACCAGGGGAAGAAGTCGGCGAGGGACTCGGCGACGTCGGACTCGGACTCGCGCTCGGTGTCCGCCGCCGATGACCCTGCGGGGACCAGCGCCACGAACTACGTGACGCCGTGCGGGAGCGCTCCCACCTTCACCCCCACATCCGTCAAGAACGGAGAGGGGGAGCTCAAGGTGGAGGTCAAGGTGACCGCCTCCTGCCCCAGCGGCGACGTCCTGGGCGGAACCGCCAACCACATCGAGATGAAGGGCCCGTCGCGATCCGACGGCACCGGGTCGGCCGACGCCCTCATCGCCTCGGGCGACTTCGACTTCTCCGACTCGCCGCTCGTGATTCCTGACTCTGGGACATCGCTGATGCTCCGCTTCGGGGACGGGCACTTCTTCCGCACGGCCGACGACGTGGATGTCAAGACCGTCACCGTTGATTGCACTCCGGACCGTGACTCCGGGGCGGGCGGAGCCACCGCGGGCACCTCGAGCGCCTCCGGCTCGTCCGGCCCGTCGTCGGCGGCAGCCTCCACGACGAGCAGAGACTCGACCTCCGAGGAGTCGGCGGCGGGGTCCTCCCTGCGATGGCAGGCCGATCACGACAAGCCTACGATCACCAGGAGCCTGACCGGCAAGTGGGTGGCGCAGCTGTCCTCGAAGAAGCCTGGCCTCGTCGCCGACGGCATCACCTGGGACAACCGCGCCACGCTCCAGGAGTTCCTCGAGCTGCGTCAGAAGTACCCCAGCGCCAAGCTCCTGTACAGCGAGGACTGGCCCGTCTTCGACGCCGGTGGCCAGTACTGGGTGACGATCGCCGGCACCCCGTACAGCACCGCGGCGGAGGCCAACGCCTGGTGCGAGGCGCAGGGCTTCGATGCCGAGCACTGCTTCGCCAAGTACATCGACACCAAGGGCCCCTCGGAGGGGACGACAGTGAACAGGTGAGTCCGTGCCCGGCCCCGAGCCTCGTGCCCCGGGGCCGGGCTGACTGACCTCACCCCCGTCGAGCCCACGCCCACCCCGAGCCTCGTGCCCCGGGGCCGGGCGCTCGACTCGCTTACGAGCCGTTCTTGAGCGCGAGCACACGGGCGACGGAGTCGTCCACCCGCTTGGCGAAGTCGGGATCGCCCTGCGCCTCGGCGACGAGTGCCTGCGCCATGTCGGCGACGATGGTGGCATCGGCCGAGGCCAGGACGATGTCGCAGCCGGCCCTGACGGCCTGGACGGCGCGCTCGGCGGGCGTGCGGTCCTGCACCTGGGCCGCGGCCGAGACGTCGTCGGTGATGACGACCCCGGTGAAGCCGAGGTCCCCGCGGAGCATGTCGGTGACGATGACCGGCGAGAACAGGGCCGGCGCGGAGGAGTCGATGAGCGAGTAGATCGCCGAGGACACCATGACGGCCTTGGCGCCCCTGGCGATCGCGTCGGCGAAGACGGACACGGCGGGGTCGTCGGAGCGTGCGGTGACGTCGTCGGTCACGCCGTCCGCCGTGTCCGTGTTGGCGGTCACCCGGCCCAGGCCGGGGAAGTGCTTGTAGGTCGCGATGAGGCCTGCGGCCTCCATCCCCTGGGCGAAGGCGGTTGCGCGGTCGAGCGCGGTGGCGGCGTCGTGCCCGTACTCGCGCTCCCACTTGCCGATGGGGCCGTTGCTCGACGGGTCCGAGATGTCAACGAGATCGGCTACGGGCGCCAGGTTCATGGTGATTCCGACGTCGGCGAGCTCCTTGCCCCACGTCTGGGCCTCGGCAGCCAGGTCGTCCCGGGACGTGGCCGCCTGCTCGGAGGCGGAGGGGATGTCGGAGAATCCGGCGCCCCCCAGGACCTGGACCTGGCCGCCCTCCTGATCGGTGGCCACGAGCATCGGGGTGCTGTGGGTGGTCTCAGGGCCCACCAGGCCGGTCAGGGAGGCGACGACGTCGCGCACCGCGTCGGCCCCGGACCGGGTCGGCTTGGCGATGAAGACGTTGCCGATGTGGTGGGCGGACACGGCGTCGAGCGCGGCCTTCTGAGCGCCCGAGGTCTCGGCGCCGACCATGAGGAGCTGGCCGACCTTCTGCTCCGTGGTCCAGCCCTCCAGCGGCCCCGGGGACGAGGAGGCGGTGGCCCCGGGGTCCGGCGCAGGCGATGACTCCACCGGGGCGGCGGCCGGGCTCGTGGTGGCCGGGTCGTCCGTGGGCTGTGAGTCGGCCGCCGGGCTCTTTGCGTCGCACCCGGCCAGGGCCGCGACCCCGAACAGGCCGGCGAGGACCACGGGGCGCCGCCCCACCGTCCGGCGGGCGGCAGATGGAGATGGACCGGTGAGGAAGTGGTCGTCCATGCTCGCCACCCTATTCCACTTCCCGCTCCGGCCATGAGACGTGCGCGGGGTTGGGCGGGTCACTCCCAGCCGAGCTCGTGGAGGCGGTCGTCGTCGATGCCGAAGTGGTGGGCGATCTCGTGAATGACCGTCACCTCGATCTCCTCGACCAGCTGCTCGCGGGTCGCGCACCAGCGCTCCAGCGGCCCCTTGAAGATCAGGATCCGGTCGGGCAGCACCATCGACCAGGCCTCGTCGCGCTCGGTGAGGGGGACGCCGTCGTACAGGCCCAGGAGGGTCGGCAGGCCGTCGGCGTCGTAGTCGGCCTCCGTGAGCAGCTCGGGCTCGGGCTCGTCGCGGACGAGGACGACGACATTGTCCATCTCGGCGGCGAGCCGGTCGGGGATCGAGTCCAGGGCGTTGCCGACGGCGGTCTCGAACTCCTCGTCGGACAGGTGCACCGGGCTCATGGGCCGAGCCTCTCACACCGCACCGCGGTGAGCAGACTCACGCCGGGGGGATTTGCGTGGAGGGAGCCCGGACCCATACTGTTCTACCCGGTTCGAGGCGCGACGACGCCAAGGGCAGTGGGCCCCCATCGTCTAGCGGCCCAGGACCCCGCCCTTTCACGGCGGTAGCACGGGTTCGAATCCCGTTGGGGGTACTGGCTCGTGCAAGTGAGATCGCTCATGAAGAGTCTGGCTTCGTGCCGAACGAGGCCTCGTGGCGCAGTTGGTTAGCGCGCCGCCCTGTCACGGCGGAGGTCGCGGGTTCAAGTCCCGTCGAGGTCGCGGAGAGTCGGTCCGGTCTGTTGAGGCCGGGCCGATGCCATCCCGAGGCTCTGTAGCTCAGTTGGTAGAGCGTTCGACTGAAAATCGAAAGGTCACCGGATCGACGCCGGTCGGAGCCACCGCGAAAGGCCCGGAACCCACAAGGTTCCGGGCCTTCGCTCCGTCTCACCATCTTCTTGCCGCTCCGCCGCTCGCCCCTTCGCCGAGATCGGTAGGTCTCCGGCTCGAGATCGGTTCACTTCCGCGTCGAGATCGGTCCGTTTCCCGACGTCGGGGCCGGGCGCGGCGCGGAGAGCGCCGAGCCGTTCGGCCCCGGACAGGGGGTCTCATCCCGCAACGGCCACATCTCAGCCATCCGGTGTCCGCGCAGGTTCTCCAGCATCGCCTCTCCCGGGGCGCCGGCCGGTATCAGGGACAGCACCGCCAAGGATGTGGACACCCAAGCCGCGCGGCTGGCCAGTCCCTCGTCGTTGGGGGGCGCAGCGGGTCGAAACCGGCTTCAGACCCGCTCACCGGCCCTCACCGCGCCGCACGCGCCGACGGCGGTGCCCGGTGCGCGCCTCCACGCCGACCACGTGGATGCCGAGCATCCGGGTCCACTGTCCGAGCGCCGCGGCGGTCAGCAGCGCCAGTCCCCGCATCCACCGGGTGTCGGCGGCCCGGGCCGCCGCCTGGAGCATGGCGGGAGCCCAGGTCCCCAGGTGCTCGGCGGTGAAGCGGGCGGCTGCGGTCAGGTGGGCGTCGGCGAGCGCGTCCTCGCCCCGCTCGCGGGCCTCGACGGCGCGCCGGCAGCACCGGGCGACGAAGTCGAGCTCGAGGCCGATATGGTCGTCGGGCTCGCGATTGAGCCGCGGGGCCTGCAGGCCGGCGGCCCGGTAGGCCCGGCGCACCTGGAGGGTCTGCGTGTCGAAGACCAGGCCCTCCTCGCCCCGGTGCACGGACTCGAAAGGCGGGACGGTGGCGGCGGCGGTGCGCCCGTAGAGCCGGTCATGGTCCCGACGCGCCTGCTCGGCGGTCTCGCCGATATCGCGGGAGCGGCGCAGCGCCTCAAGCGCGTGGGCCAAGGCCGGGTCGTGGGGGTCGGCGGCGGGGGCGTGCAGCAGCGGCCACTGGTCGAGCAGGGCCACGACCCCCTCCATGTCCTCGGCGGCGGCCGGTGCGAGATGCAGCCGTCCCAGGACGCCGAAGGCCTCGGCGAAGGCGTCCAGCGTGGCGGTGTCAGTCATCGGCGCTCCTCATGAAGCTCGTTGCAGTGCCGGTCAGCCGAGCGTGTACTGGACGGTGTTGAGGCCGTCGCGGACCAGGCCCTCGTAGTGCAGGGCCCGTCCGAGCATCTCGGAGACGGCGGCGGCGAGCAGCGTGCCGGTCAGCATCCAGCTCAGCGCGGGGCTCGGGCGTTCGGAGGTGCGGGCGCGCACGTGCGCGAAGATCCCGGCGGCTACAACCACGGCGGCCAGCAGGATGAGACGGACGGTGAGCACCGGCCCGAGATAGTGCCCGGCCACGACCCGCGCGGCCGGGCTGCCGTTGGACAGCGTGAGCAGATGGAGGGGGTAGGCGACCATAATGACGATGCCGCTGAGGGCCGCCAGCAGGGTGATGCCGCGCAGGACCCGGGTGGTCAGGGCTGTCACCTCCGCGGTGAGGGGCTCGGAGGCGTCCAGGTGCAGGCGGGCCCACAGGGGCGCGAGCCGCTCGCCGCCGGGCAGACGGCGTCGTGCCATCAGCGTCCAGGTGGCCAGCAGGGCGACGCCGACCGCCAGGGAGCCGGTCAGCAGCGTGGAGGCCACGAAGAAGACGCTGGTGGCGGGGGTGTGCCAGGCGGGGATGGTGCGCACCGACTGGTAGACCCCGCACATGGAGACCACCAGCGCCAGGCCGGCCGCGGCGGTCAGCGCGGCCAGGACCGCGCGCAGGCGGCGGCTCAGCAGGCCGAACCACTCGCAGGCGGCGAAGACCATGCCCAGCGTCCCGAAGGCGGTCCCGCCGGCCAGCTCGCGGCTGAGCCAGGACGAGCCCAGGTGGCGCAGCGTGTTGAGGGCGTGGAAGGGGTCGCCGAGGTGGAAGAAGGCCGCGACGAAGCCCAGCACCAGCAGTGGGCCGACGGCGAACATGGCGGCCGTGCTCACCCGGTCGACGGTCTGGGGGCGGGTGCCGCGCAAGTGGGCGAACAGGTGCACCGCCCCCAGGACCCAGAAGGCACCGACGGACATCTGGGCGATGACCGTGAACAGGATCATGGGCAGCTCTTCGGTGCGCATCAGATCTCCTTCGGGTTCATGATGCTGCCGGTGCCCTCGTCCCAGCTCTGGGCGTCGCGGTGCGGCTTGATGACCAGGTGCGGCTTGGTCAAAGAGGGGTCGGGCAGGGGGGCGATGCCCGCCTGGTCTCCGTGCTCGGCGCGCAGCCGCTCGATGGGCCCCCAGTCCAGGGCGCGTGAGGGGCAGGCGCTGACGCAGGCGGGGTCCTGCCCGGTGGAGCGGTAGTCGTAGCACAGGTCGCACTTGGACATGTGGCCGCTGCGCGGGTCGAGCTGGGGCGCGCCGTAGGGGCAGGCCCACTGGCAGTAGCGGCAGCCCACGCACTTGTCCTGGTCCACCCACACCGTGCCGTCGTCGCGCACCGACATGGCGGTGGTGGGGCAGACCTCGACGCACACGGGGTCCTCGCAGTGGTTGCAGGACACGGAGGTGTAGTAGGCGAACACGCTGGGTGAGAAGGTGCTGCCCGCGCACTGCCAGGTGCCGCCGACGTACTCCACCACCCGGCGCCAGGTCACGCCCACGGGCAGGTCGTGCTTGTCCTTGCAGGCGACCTGGCAGGCCTTGCAGCCGGTGCACAGGCTCTGGTCGAAGAAGAAGCCGTAGGCGGCGCCTTCCCGGGTGAGGCTCTCAGTCATGGTGATTCACTTCCTGTGGCAGTCCTAGGCCTTGACGACCTGCACGGTGGCGGTGTGGACCGCGTTGCCCTTGGCCAACGGGGAGGGGTGCAACGAGGTCAGGGTGTTGACCGAGCCGGCCACGTCCACGGGCCGGTCGGGATTGGCCCCCGGCGGCGGGGCGACCTCGTCAGCGGGGCGGGGGTCGTACCAGGCGCCCTGGGGCAGGTCGACGACGCCGGGCACGATCCGCTCGGTGACGCGGGCCTCGATGCGGATGGTGCCGCGGTCGTTGTAGGCGAAGACCAGGTCTCCGCTGCTGATGCCGCGGGCCCGGGCATCGACGGGGTTCATGGCCAGGTGCTGGTGGTGCGCCTCCTTCATCCAGTCGACATTGCCGTAGGTGGAGTGAGTGCGTTGCTTGTAGTGGTGGCCGATGATCTGCAGCGGGTACTTCTCCGAGCCGCGCGCCTCCGCCGGCCCCTCCCAGGTCTCGGTGTACTCCGGCAGGGGGGCGAGCAGGTCCCCCGCCAGGGCGGGGCGGAAGTCGTCCCAGGTCCACTTCTCGGCCATCTTGGCCAGGCGCTGGGAGTAGATCTCGATGCGGCCCGACGGCGTCTTCAGGGGGTTGGCCTCCGGGTCGGCGCGGAAGTCATCCAGGGGGACGACCGGACCGGCGTTGCGGCGGTACATGCCCATCTCCACCCACTGCTCGTAGGTGGGCAGGTCGGGGTCCTCTGCGCGGGAGGTCTCGATGACGTCGCGCAGCCAGCCCTCGCGGTCCTTGCCGTCGTAGTAGGCGTCGGAGACCCCCAGCATCTCGGCGAGCCGGCCGCAGATGTCGAACACGGAGCGGCACTCGTAGAGCGGCTCGATGGCCTGGGAGGACATGATCCCGTAGGCCATGGGGGAGGCGTTCTCCCCGGGGTGGAGGTCGAACTCCTCGGCGGCGGAGGTGCCCGGCAGCAGGTAGTCGGCGTAGCGGGCCGAGACGGTCATCTGGATGTCGCACACGACGATGAGCTCGCACTTGGAGTCGTCCCGGAGGATCTCCACCGAGCGGTTGTTGTCCCCGGTCTGGTTGACCAGGGAGTTGCCCGCGTACTGCCACACCATCTTGATGGGGACGCTCAGCGCCACGTTGGTGGGGCTCCCCTGCTCGTCAACGGGGGCCTTGGCTGCTCGCACGCCCGGCTCCGGCTTCTCGCACACCCCGGCGTTGAAGGTGTCCATCTGCTCGCCGTGGTCGATGGCGTCGAGCCAGGAGAACACCGAGATGATCCGGTTGGAGGGGTTGACCGTCGAGGTGTTGAAGGTCCGCACCAGGGGCAGGGACGGAGAGCCCTCCCGGCCCCCGGTGCCGCCGCCGGGGATGCCGACGTTGCCGGTGACGCAGGCCAGCAGGAACACCGCGCGCGAGGCGTTCTCGCCGTTGGCATGGCGCTGCGGGCCCCAGCCCTGGTTGATGGCGCAGGGCTTGGCCCCGGCGATCTCACGGGCCAGGCGCATGATCCGGTCGGCCGGCACCCCGCAGATCTCGGCGGCCCAGGAGGGGGTCTTCTCCACGCCGTCGGGCCCCTTGCCCTCGATGTAGGAGCGGTAGGAGGCTCCGGCCGGGGCGCCGGCGGGCATGTGCTGCTCGTCGAAGCCGATGCAGTAGCGGTCCAGGAAGGCCTGGTCGTGCAGGCCCTCGGCGAGCATGACGTGGATCATCCCGGCGATCAGGGCGGCGTCGGTGCCCGGGCGCACCGCCACCCACTCGTCGGCCAGCAGGGCGGCGGTCTCGGAGTAGCGGGGATCGACGACGATGGTGCGCACCCCGGAGAGCCTGCGGGTCTGCTGGGACACGAAGGTGTGGCCGCCGCCGGACATGCGGGTCTCCAGCGGGTTGTTCCCGAAGAGCACCTGCAGCTTGGAGCGGGCGGCGTCGTCCAGGGAGTTCGTGGCGGTCCAGCTGCCGTAGAAGTAGGGGTAGGCGGCGGTGATCTCGGTGGTGGAGTAGTCCGAGTAGTGGTCCAGGTAGCCGCCCCAGCAGTTCATCAGGCGGGCGAAGGCCGTCTGGTCCGGAGGCCAGGAGCAGGCCATGGTGGCGCCCAGCGTGCCGGTGCCGTAGTTGATGTAGAAGGCCTCATTGCCGTAGTCGGCCTTGAGCCGGGTCATCTTCTCGGCGATCTCGGTCAGAGCCTGCTCCCAGGAGATCTCCTCCCACTGGCCATCGCCGCGCCTGGTGCCCGGCTTGCGCTTGAGTGGCTTCTTGAGCCGGTCCGGGTTGTAGATGCGGTGGCGGATGGATCGGCCGCGCACGCACGCGCGCACCCTCTGGCTGCCCAGGGTGTCATCGCCGGTGTTCTCGGGCAGGACCCGCACCACCGTGCCGTCCTTGACCTGCAGCCGCAGGGGGCAGCGCGAGCCGCAGTTGACGGTGCAGGCCGACCAGACGGTCCTGTCCGCCTCCTCCATGCCCTCGACGGCGCGGGCCGGCGGCGGGCTGCTGCTCGGCATCCCCAGGTAGGTGGCGGTGGCGACCAGGCCGGCGGCGCCGGCGGCAATGCCCGACCACTTGAGGAAGGAGCGCCGGGAGGTTCCGGCGGAAGGGCCGACTACGACCCTGGAGTCAGCTGGGGTCACAGGTGTCTCCTTTGACAGCGGTGAAACGTCGTCGATCCCGGGACCCCAGAGTATCTTTAATGAACATCTGTTGGATAGTTGTCGTGGGTGCGGCGCCATCGCTGGGGAAGATCGGCCTCGCCGGCACGCGAGCGCGTGCCGGGATGCTGTAATGCGTGATGTGCGGATGCCGAAAATCGCTCAGACGGCGCGTCCGCTCGCTGCTCGACGGCGCGCACGGTGGGAGGATTGAGGCAGGCTACCGGCGGTTGGACGCAGGAAGGACGGGAGCGTGTCCCGCAGGACCCAGGACGATCCCCGCTACCTGCGCGCCCGCGACCGGCTGATCGAGGTCCTGCGCGAGCTCGCCGCGCAGAGGCCCGCCGAGCTCCTGACCGTCTCGGAGATCGCTGCGCGCGCCGGGGTGTCTCGCACGACCTTCTACGCCCACGCCCAGACCCCGGCGGACCTGCTGGCCGCCCATCTCATTGACCGGCTCTCCGACTCCCTGGCCGGGCTCGACACGCTTCTGGAGGACGACCCGGAGCACTACCTGCTGCGTTGGCGTCAGGCCTACATCGGCGTGCTCGAGCAGGTGCGCGCCGACGCCGACATCTACCGCCACGTGTTCCTGGGGGAGGAGGGGGCGCTGGTGCGCGCCCGGATCTCCGCCTACTTCGAGGAGGTGGTCGCCCGGTACGTCGAGGACTTCGTGCGCCACCTTGACCAGCCGGTGAGCGAGCTGTGGGTGACGATGGCGATATCCCAGCAGGTCCACAACACCCTGGTTGTCATCACCTCCTGGATGCGCACCGGGATGGTCGATGCCCCGGAGCTGGTGATGAACACCTTCATCTCCCTGGCGCCTCCCTGGCAGCTGGCGCGGATCTCGGCGTCGGGCCGCACCTCTCTGGGCCGCAGCCGGGTCCTGGAGGCGCTGTCGAAGACGGCCGGTCCTCCCTCTGATGCGGAGAGGGCCCACTCCACCTCCTCCAGGGCGGAGTCGGGGTCCAGTCCTCCTTCTGATGCGCAGAGGGCCCGCGGGCGGCCGGGGACGGCGCGGGCGTAGCCCGGGTCGGCGCGGCTCGCAAGGCGCCTGTGTGGTACGGCCGAGCAGCCGATTTCCAGGGGTGTGCAGGCATCCGGGTCGTATGAGTATCATGCGGGTCGGGTGCGCGGCGCACCGGCCAGGCGGGAACGGGCCCGCCTGTGAGACACGGCCCCTTCCCGGGGCGCAACGACAAGGGGCGGGGATTGCGGGACGAGCGGGTCAAGATGGAGCAGATGCAGCACTGGCTGGACGCCGTGTGCGAGCGCCTCGACCTCGACCCGCAGGTGGTGGCCGAGCACCGCGACGATCTCCTGGCCCTCATCTCCGCCGTGGCCCACGGGCCCTCCCGCCCGGGTGCGCCCATGACGGCCTTCGTCGTCGGCTATGTCTCCGGTGCCGGGCGGTGGGACACCGGTGAGGTCATTGCCGAGCTGGAGCGCATGGCCAGGCGGTGGGAGCCCGACCGGCAGGTCTGAGGCCGCCCCTGTCCGCCCCGCGCTCGCCCCTCCCGCTCCTGCGCCCCCCCTTCGCCGAGATCGGTTCACCTCCGCGTCGAGATCGGTCCGGTCCCGACGTCGGGGCCGGGCGCGGCGCGGAGAGCGCCGAGGAGGATGCTCGGGGCGAGCCCGGCGGCCTTAGCGCCCGACCCGCCGACCGGACAGGGCGGAGACGAAGGCGGAGAACCCGCCGAAGAGGACGCCGGCGACCGGCCACACGATCCAGCAGATGCCCCATCCGTCGAAGACGACTCCCCAGACCAGGAAGACTACGAGAGTCGTGGGCCAGTAGATGGCGGCGATGGCGCTGACGACGGGGTTGCCCGTGTCCCACCGGACCCACTGCCCCGGACCGGCCGCCGGGCGGCCCTCCCCGATGAGGGTCTCGTGGGTCGAGGACGCCCAGGATGTCGGCAGGAGGATGCGCAGGCCGGTCGCGACGAGCGCGAGAGTGAGGGCGACGCCGAGGACGGGGTAGAGGTTGTACTGGCCGGAGAGGGTGAGCGCGGCCACGGTCGGGATCGGCGAGAGGATCCACAGCCCGACGGCGGCCATGAGGGCGCGCGAGCGGGGTCCCTCGTTGTCCACGCGCAGGCGGGAGGCCCAGGCGGAGGCGACCGGGTTCTGCGTGAACCTTCCGTCGATCAGGTGCTCCAGGCCCACGAAGGACCGGTGCCGCCGCATGAGGGTGAGCACCCCAGCCGTGACAGTCCCCAGGGTGAGGACGAGGCCGATGAGGACGGTCCACTGCGCGCCGAGGCCGCTCGGCCTCGTGCCGTCGCCGCTCAGCCCGCTCGCGATGAGCAGGGGGATGGGGGACAGGATGAACAGGGCGACGCCCCGGCCCAGCAGCCGGCCGGTCGTCCGGCGGGCCTCGGCGAGCGCCTGCGCCTCTGGAAGGGTGACGGCGGGGTATCCGGGCTCTGCGGCGGGTGCCGCACCGTTGCCGGGCGCCCCGCCGACGCCGGGCGCGGCCTGGGGCGCAGCGGCCGCGCTGCCGGTCCGGGCTGAGCGGATGTCGGGGAGGATGCCGAGAGCCGGGGCGAGCTCCTCGAGGTTGCCGAAGTCGGTGATGACCTGACCGACGGCCTCATTGTGGGTCTTGCCCCTGCTGATGGCGTCGGCGTAGGCGTCCTCCATCATGGCGTGCAGCTCGCCCTTGGCCTCCAGAAGGCGCGGGGTGGTGGGGTAGGGGGCGAACATGGCGTCGAGAAAGGTGTCGATAGCGTCCATCAGCGGTGTCCTTGCGCGAATCGGTCGATGAGGGTCTTGGTGTCCTCCCACTCGGCGAGCTTGTCCGTCAGGTGGACGGCGCCGTCGTCGGTGAGGCGGTAGTAGGTGCGGGGCTTGCCGGAGGCCGAGGTGTCCGCGTAGGAGGAGACGAGCCCGGCGGCCTCCAGGCGCTTGAGCGCGGAGTAGAGCGTGGTCTGCTTGATCGTGTACTCGCCCGCCGCGACCTCGGTGATGGTCTTGGCGAGCTCGTAGGCGTAGGAGGGGCGGTCCCGTAGGAGAGACAGCACAATGAGGTCGATGTAGCCGCGGATGGCGTCGGCGCTGATCACTCGCGGACGCCTCCTCCGGTCGGGGGGCGAGCAGGTTTCATACATCCAACGTACTATGATAGACGTAGTACGTCTAGCGTCATTGTGCTGCTGTCACCGCGTCGTGGCGCCCGGGCTCGATCATCCAGGTGGTTGCTTCCGGGGGCGAGGGCCGGGACGGTCGGGCGCCCGGGCGCCCGGGCGCTGCACCCGATCACGGTCTAGGAGCCCGCCCCGGCCTGCCCCGAGGCGGACGCAGGTGGATCGCGGCGCCCGGCGGACTCTTCGTGCGCCGGTCCGTGGCCCGCTGGGCACTGCCGGGGTCTTGGGGGTCGGTCCCGGCCGGAAAAGACGGCCCCCACGCACTCTTAAGGTGACCGGCACTGCCGTACTCGATGAGGATCGGCGGGACTCCGCGGTTCCGCGGCGGAGCGGCGGCGCTGGCCAGTGCTGCGGCGCGCGGACATCGCCTGACCGACCGGGCCCGGTGAGTGAGGGCACGACCGCGTGCAGGGGCGGGCCGGGACCCGCAGGGGCGGCGGATGGCCGACGGCGGGGGCGCCTGCCGTCGGACCGGACTGATCTCGGTGCGGAAGTGAACCGATCTCGAGCCGGAATACGACCGATCTCGACGAAGAGAGGGAGCGTCAGGTGGTGGTGCCAAGACGGAGCCGATGGAGCCGATCGCGCTGGTGACGACGTCGGCCCCGCCCCGGCGCCCACGGCGCGGGTGGAGCTGGTCGACGAGGTGGGGCAGTGCCTGCTGGGGGCGGCCGAGGACCTTCGAGCGACGGGCATCGAGGTGGATGTCGAGCTGCCCGGCCCCCGCCGCCTGCCGTCTCGCACAGCCGGCTCCCAGGACCGGGCCCTAGGGTGCCGGCATGACCGCCCTTCCTCTCGCCGTCCTGGCGAGTGCGGCCCTCGCACCTGGCGTGCGGGCGGCCGCTGATGCCGATCCCTCCACCGACCCTTCTCCTTCAGCCCCCTCGACCACCGACGTCACCCAGACCGTTGAAGCGGTCGCCACGACCACGGTCAACGTCTTCTACATCGCCCTGCGGGCGGGCCTGGGGGCCCTGGCAGGCATTGCCATCGCCTTCGTCGGCATTGTCGTGCTGCGCACGCTCGGACGCCGTCAGACCATCTACGCGGAGATCAGCCGTTACACGCGCAACGCCCTGTACGCCCTGGGCGGGCTCACCGGCGCCTACCTCGGCGCGCAGCTGGCCGTCTTCGCGGTCACCACGCCCGACTGGGTCCAGTACGCCATGCAGACGCTGCGCATCTGCATCATCCTGGCCGTCGCGTGGGTCGTCGTCGGCCTGGTCAAGGCGCTGGAGGCCAGCATCGTCAGCGGCGTGCGCTCCAGCGGCGACCCCGGCCGCGCCAACCGCGTCACCACCCAGGCCCAGATCCTGCGGCGCGTAGCCGAGGCGATCATCATCATCTGCGGCCTGGTGGGTGCGATCATGACCTTCCCCGAGGCCCGCTTCGCCATGGGCTCCCTGTTCGCCTCCGCCGGTCTGGTCTCGGTGATCGCCGGTCTCGCCGCCCAGTCCACGCTCGGCAACGTCTTCGCCGGCCTCCAGCTGGCCGTGACCGACGCGATCCGCGTGGACGACGTCGTCGTCGTGGACGAGGAGCAGGGCTATATCGAGGAGATCACGCTCACCTACGTCGTCGTGCGCGTCTGGGACGACCGCCGTCTCATCTACCCCTCGACCTACTTCACCAAGACCCCCTTCGCCAACTGGTCGCGGCGCGGCACGCAGCACACCGGCACCCTCACCCTCGACCTGGACTGGCGGGTGCCGGTCGCCTCGGTGCGCGCCGAGCTCGCCCGCCTGGTCGCCTCCTCGCCCGTCTGGGACGGCCGCACCGCCAACCTCGACGTGACCGACACCGCTGGCGGCACGGTTACGCTGCGCGTCGCCGTGTCCGGCAAGAACCCCTCCGACGTCTTCACCCTCCAGTGCTACGTGCGCGAGGAGATCGTGGCCTGGCTCCAGAAGGAGGCGCCCTACGCCCTGCCGCGCACGCGCGTGGAGGTCGATCAGGTCGCCGTCACCCAGGACCCCCAGCCCGAGCAGGTGGCGCGCCTGGCCGAGGAGCTCGTCGCCCTCCAGAAGGACGACGGCACCGCCGTCGGCCCCGGCGCCGAGACGACGGCCGTGCGCCGGCCCAAGGAGGACGACCCCATCGAGGACGCCCGCGTGCGGGCCGCCGCCAAGGGCCACTCCCGCCTGCGCCGCACGCGGCGCGAGAAGGTGCGCCGACGCCGGATCCTGGCGCGCGACGCCGAGTGGCGCGCCGACGGGGCCCCCGTGCCCCAGCCCCAGCACCGGGCGGACACCGCGGCCGGGCAGTCCACGAGCATCATCTCCACCGACGAGCAGAAGAAGTACCTTCAGTAAGCATCCGGAGCCGGTCGGCCCGGCGGCGGGGAGCGCCCGCCGCCGGGCCGACCGGCTTTTCGCGTTCCCGGTGCGTGAACGCCCCTCGCCTCCGCCACGACGCCGGGTCACCATAGGGGCGTGACCGACAACAATGACGAGAGCCGCCAGAACGCTGCGGCGCCCCGCCTCGACCCGGCGGCCATCGCCCGCACCGACGCCCAGTGGCGCGCCCTGCTCGACCCGCTGGAGTACCATGTCCTGCGCGAGGCGGGCACGGAGCGGCCCTTCACCGGCGCCCTGCTGGACGAGAGGCGCGAGGGCGTCTACCGCTGCCGCGCCTGCGGCGCCGAGCTGTTCCGCTCCACCACCAAGTTCGACTCCGGCTGCGGGTGGCCCTCCTTCTACGACCCCTCCGACTCCGAGGCCGTGACCCTGCTGACCGACACCAGCCACGGCATGGTGCGCACCGAGGTCCGCTGCGCCGCCTGCGGCTCCCACCTGGGCCACGTCTTCGACGACGCGCCCCGCACCCCCACAGGCCGGCGCTACTGCATGAACTCCGTGTCCCTGACCTTCGACGCCGCTCCGAGCGGCGGCACCGCCGGCAGTGCCGCCGCCGGCGGCGTCCCGGGGACCTGACGTGCTGCGCCTGCTGAGCCTCAACCTCCAGCGCGCCCTGCCCGGGGCGGGCGCCGCCGACGCCCCGGACACCGGCGTCGCCGGCGCGGACATCCGCGACCCCGAGGCAGCCCGCGCCGTCCTGGCGGCCCTGGCCGGCCAGATCGCCGAGCTCGCCCCCGACGTCGTCGCCCTCCAGGAGGTCGACAAGGGGCAGGCCCGCTCCGGCCGCCTCGACCAGGCCGCCGTCCTGGCCGAGCTGCTCGGCTGGGAGCACCACCGCTTCGCCGCCACCTATGCCGGGCCCGTCGCCGGGCTGCGCCGCCGCCCCCGGCGCTCCGCCCTGGCCACCCCCGCCGACGACGCACTCGGCCTGGGTCGCACCCTGCTGGGCCGCCCCCCGGCGGGCTTCGGCAACGCCCTGCTCAGCAGGCGCCCGGTGGCGGCCTGGCGCGTCCGGCGCCTCGGGCGCGGGCCGGCCACCCTCGCGCGCCGCGCCGACCGCCCGGCCTGGGACCCCCGCGGCTACGAGCTGGCGACCTCCACCATGCGCAACCTGCTGACCGCCACCCTGGCCCCGGGCGACGCGCTGGCGGGCGTCGCTGAGCTGTCGGTCGGCTCCACCCACCTGGCCACCCGCGCCGACACCGCCGCCCGCCAGCTCGCCGACGCCTGGGGCGCGCTCGCCACCCTGCCCGGCCCCCACCTCCTGGCGGGCGACTACAACCTGCGCGCCGAGCAGGTCGCCCCGCTCGGGATCGGCCGCCGGTTGGGGGAGGGGCCCACCTACCCCGCTCGGGGCCCCGACCACCGCATCGACCACGTCCTGACCGACCCGTGGCCCACCGGCGTCAACGGCACCCCCGCCTTCCCGGCGGCGGGCGCGCCGGCCTGGAGCGGTGCGAGCCACCCCCTCCTGCAGGCCGCATCCTGGGGGACCCGCACCTTCGTCGTCTCCGACCACGCCGGCACGTGGGTGGACCTCGAACCGGTCGGCTGAGGCCCGGCCGTGGGTGGGGTCATTGGCGGCCTGGCCGTCTTCGCCGTCGTTATCGGCGTCGGCTGGCTGCTGGTGCGCACCGGTGCCGTCCCCCGCAACGCCGACGCTGTGCTCACCCGCGTCTGCTTCTTCGCCGCCACCCCGGCCCTGCTGGTCCGCACCCTGGCCGACGCCGACCTGGGGGCGGTGGCCGGCGCCGGCACGCTCGTCGCGCTTGCGGCCGAGTCGGCGGCGATCCTGAGCGCCTGGGTCCTGCACCGCCTCGTCCTGCACCGCACGACGGCAGAGGCGACCATCGGCGCGCTCGCCTCCGGGTACGTCAACGCCGCCAACCTGGGGATCCCCGTCCTCGTCCTGGTCCTGGGAGACGCCGCCCCCATCGCCCCGGTCCTGCTCCTCCAGCTGCTCGTCATCACGCCTGCGGCCTTCGCCATCCTTGACACCGTCACCCGTCGCGGCAGCCCCTCGCGCCTGGCGACCTTCACCATCCCGCTGCGCAACCCCCTGCTGCTGGCCGTGGCGGCCGGGGCCGCGGTCAACCTCAGCGGGGCGGACCTGGACGGCGTCGCCGGCGGGCGCCTGCGCGAGGCCCTCGACACCCTCGGGCGCATCGCCGTGCCGCTCATGATGCTCTCGCTCGGCATGAGCCTGGCGGCCTCCCGCATGCGCGCCCCGCTCGCAGACGACGCCCCGGCGTCACCGCCCGAGCCGGCCCACGACGCTGCCAGCCGGGTCGCCCTGCGCTGGGCCGTGGGGTGGAAGCTGCTCGTCGCGCCCGGCCTGGCGGGGCTGCTCGGGCTCGGCGCGGGACTGCGCGGGCCGGGGCTGCTCGTGCCCATCACCGCCGCCGCCCTGCCGACCGCCCAGAACGTCTTCATGTACGCCTCCCGCTACGGGGTGGCCAAGCCGCTGGGCCGCGACGCCGTGCTGATCACGACCGCCGGCTTCGTCCCGGTCGTTCTGCTCGCGGCCGCGGTGCTGGGCTGAGCGCCGGGGCCCGGCTCGCGCGACGGCCGCCGAGGCGCCGACAATGCGGCCGTGAGCTCCGACGACTCCCGCACCCCGGCCCGGGCGGCACCGCAGGCCGCTCAGGCCCGGACGGGCGCCGGGGTCGCCTCCGCGGCCGACCGTCTCCCGGCGCCACTGATCTTCATGGCCTCCGCCCTCTCCCAGTACCTCGGGGCGGGGCTGGCGGTCACCCTGTTCGCGCTCATGCCCTCCACCACGGTGGCCTGGTGGCGCCTGACGGTGGGCGCCGTCGTGCTGGTGGCCCTCAGGCGGCCCTGGCGCCGCCGGTGGACCGGGCGGGCGCTGCTGGCGGCCGCCGTCTTCGGAGCGGCCACCGCCACCATGAACGTCGTCTTCTACGCGGCGATCTCGCTGCTGCCGCTGGGGACGGCCGTGTCCCTGGAGTTCCTGGGGCCGGTGGCGGTCGCCGTCGTGACCGGGCGCGGATGGCGTCCGCGCGCGGCCGCCGCCCTGGCCCTCCTCGGCGTCGTCTCCATCTCCGGGCTCGGAGTCGACCCGGGCGAGCCCGGTCAGAGGGCCGGGGTGCTGCTCGCGCTGGGGGCCGGCGCCGCCTGGGCCGCCTACATCATCCTGGGCGGGCGCGTGGCGGCCGCCGGCGCCGGTGCCGACTCCCTGGCGGTGGGCATGGTGGTCGGCGCCCTGGTCTACGCCCCCTTCGCCGTGGGGACGGCCGGCGGTGCCCTCGGCTCTCCGGCCGCCGCCGCCATGGTGGCGGGGGTCGGTGTGCTGTCGACGGCGGTGCCCTACCGGCTGGAGCAGGTGGTGCTCGGGCGGCTGGGCGCGGACTCCTTCGCGCTCCTGTCCTCCCTCATGCCGGCCACGTCCCTGCTCGTGGGCGTGGTCTTGCTGCGCCAGCTGCCCAACGGATGGGAGATGGCCGGCCTCGCGCTGGTGTCCGCGGCCGTCGCCCTGGCGGGGGCGAGCGGCGGGGCGCGACGGCGGGCGGTTGGGCGCCGCGCCTGCGGCTGAGCCGGCGGGGCGCCGCCCGGAGCGCTCAGCTGTCGAGGAAGCCCCGCAGGCCGCGGTCCAGCAGCGCCTCGCGCACCTCCGCGACCAGCTCGCGCATGCGGGCCTCGGCCGCGGCGGCGTCCCCGGTCGCGATCGCGCGGGCGACGCGCACATGGAGCTCCAGCGCCTCCGCCACGGGCACCTGGACCTGCCCGGTCAGCCGCGCGCGCCCGGAGAGGACCTCCGCGACGACGCCGGTGAGGGCCTCGAAGGCGTCATTGTGGCTCGCCTCGAGCACGAGGCTGTGGAAGGCGATGTCGTCCCCGAGGTAGGAGGCCACGCTCCCGGTGGCCGTCCCGGTGGAGCGGATGGCGTCCGCCAGGGTCAGCAGCGTGGATCGCTGGGCCTCGGTGGCGCGGCGGGCGGCGGCCGCGGCCGCGACCGGCTCGATGGCGGCGCGCAGCTCGGTCAGCGCCCCGAGCTTGGGGCCGTGGGGGTCGACGTCGAGCTGCCAGCGCACCACCTGGGGCGCCAGCGCCGACCAGGTCTCGCGGGGGCGCACCACGATGCCGACACGACGGCGCGACTCGACCACGCCGAGGGACTCCAGGGTGCGCACGCAGTCGCGGGCCAGGGTCCGCGACACCCCGTGGCGGGACTGGACGTCCTCCAGGGTCAGTGAGGCGCCCGGGGCGATCTCGCCGCCGACGATGGCGCGCCCGAGGGCGTCGAGGACCTCGTGGCGTCGGTCGGTGGCGGGCATGGTCGGGCTCCCGGAGGGGTGAGGCGTGGGCGGGGCGGCAAGATGCGGCGACCCGGGCGGCGACCTGTACGGGCATGCGGCGCGGCCGGCCCGCACGGTCGGCGCCAGTGTAGCGGGCGGCCGGCGGAGGCCTGATCGAGAAACGCGCCTTCGGCGCTGACGGCGGTCCGCGTCCGCCGGGGCGCCCGGGGCGCGGAACGAGCCCACACCCATTCCATTGATGCTACGTTTACGCTATACTAGTAGTACTAGTGATCGACAACGACGTCGTCAAGGAGATCTCATGACCACCTCCGTTGAGCACCTCGTCCTCATGGGCGTGGCGGGCTGCGGCAAGTCCACCGCCGCCGACAACCTCCACCGGGCCCTCGGCTGGCCCATCGCCGAGGCCGACGACTTCCACCCGGCCGCCAATATCGCCAAGATGAGCCGGGGCGTCCCCCTGACTGACGAGGACCGGTGGCCCTGGCTGGAGGCCCTGCGCGACTGGATGAGCGCGCGCGCCGCCGAGGGCGTCAGGACGATCGTCACCTGCTCCGCCCTCAAGCGCTCCTACCGCGACCTCCTCGCCGGGGCCGAGGGGCGCGTCTTCTTCATCCACCTGGTCGCCCAGCCCGATGAGCTGCGCGAGCGCATGACCCACCGCAAGGGCCACTTCATGCCCTCCACCCTCCTGCCCTCCCAGTTCGCCGCCCTCGAGCCCCTGGCCGACGACGAGGACGGCGTCACCGTGGTCTCCCGGGCCACCCCCGAGCAGACCCTCGACGCCATCCTCGCCGCGCTCGAGCACGCCTGATCCGCCTCGCCGCGCCTGCGCGGACCGCCCTGCCTGAGACCTATTCAACCCATCCACCTCGACCTGGAGACGACAACGATGTCCACTCTGACACTCGCTCTTCCCGCCGCCGACCCGGTGACCCATACCGATAGCCCCGCCCGGCTCGTCGCCGCGGCGGTCCTCGGCATCGCCGTCATCGTCGCACTCATCGTGTGGCGCAAGATGCACCCCTTCCTCGCGCTCACCCTCGGCTCGGCGGTGCTCGCCGTCGTCGCCGGCATCCCCCTGGGCGAGACCTTCACCGCCTTCACCGCCGGCCTCGGATCGACGATCGGCGGCGTGGGCACGCTCATCGCCTTCGGGGCGATCATCGGCAGGCTGCTCATCGACTCCGGCGGGGCCGACCAGATCGTCGACACCATCCTGGCGCGCACGCCCGGGCCCCGCCTTCCGTGGGCCATGGCGCTGATCGCCTTCGTCGTCGGCATCCCGCTGTTCTTCGAGGTCGGCATCGTCCTGCTCATCCCCGTGGTCATGATCGTGGCGCGCCGCGCCCACCAGCCCCTGATCCTCGTCGGCGTGCCTGCGCTCGCCGGCCTGTCCGCCCTCCACGGGCTCGTGCCCCCGCACCCCGGCCCGCTCATCGCCATCGACGCCGTCGGTGCGAACCTCGGGCTGACGCTCGGCCTGGGGCTGCTGGTGGCCGTGCCCACCGTCATCATCTCCGGCCCCCTCGCCGCGCGCGTCATGGCCCGGTGGGTGCCCATCGAGGCGCCCGAGCCCCTCGGCGGCTCCGACGAGGTCCACGAGGGCCCGCGCCCCTCCTTCGCCACCTCGATCGCCGTCGTCCTGCTGCCCGTGGTGCTCATGCTCCTGCGCACCGTCGTGGAGACCGTCGCGCCCAAGGGGGCGAGTGCCGCCGTGCACGCCGCCCTGTTCGTCGGCCAGCCGGTTGTCGCGCTGCTGATCACGGTGCTGGTGGCGATGTACGTCTTCGGCACCCGCCTGGGCCTGCACGCCGACGAGGTGGCCGGCCGGGTGGGCGCCTCCCTCGGGCCGATCGCCGGGATCCTGCTCATCGTGGGCGCCGGCGGCGGCTTCAAGCAGACCCTCGTCGACTCCGGCATCGCCGACATTATCGCGACCTGGATCCAGCAGGCGGCGGTTCCGGCGCTCCTGGCCGGCTGGCTCGTCGCAGTCGCGGTGCGCCTGGCCACGGGGTCGGCGACCGTCGCCACCATCACCGCCGCGGGGATCATGGCGCAGCTGGCCGCGGACATGCCCCCGGTCGAGGTCGCCCTCCTCGTGCTGGCGATCGGGGCGGGCTCGGTGTTCCTCTCCCACGTCAACGACGCCGGTTTCTGGCTGGTCAAGGAGTACTTCGGGATGACGGTGGGGCAGACCTTCAAGACCTGGTCGCTCATGGAGACGGTCCTGTCGGTGGTCGCCATGATGGTCATCGGCGTCATCGCCCTCGTCCTCGGGGCCGTTTAGGCCCCTCGTCGAGATAGACATTTTCGGATGAGGTAGACGGTGCCACCGTCTACCTCATCCGAAAATGTCTATCTCGACGGGACGCGGGCGGGACCGCGACCAGTCCGTGATAAATAGGGCCTGTCGCGGCCCCGTTTTGCGACAAATAAGACTTGCATTGGAGCGGGGGGGGGGGTAATCTTCGAGGCACCCCTCCCTTTTTGTGTCGCAAAGGAGTCTGCTGTGTCTCAGCCTGCGCAACCCCACGGGGGTCAGCAGCCACAAGTAGTTTATGTTCCGGCTCCTCAACCGAAGAAGCCCCTATGGAAAAGGTGATGGTTCATCACCCTCGCGGTCTTTCTGGCCATTGGCGTCATCAGCTCGATATCGGGCGGAGGCAACAAGGGGACCACCGCCAGGACCTCCACGGCGCCCAGCGGCGACGGGGGAGCGGCCGCCCAGGGGAGCCAGGCTCCCGCGGGCCAGGCGGCTCCCGCGGCCGACTCCGGCGACTCGGGCGACCCCTCGTCGACCACCACCTACAACGGTATTCAGGACGGAGACGTGGCGGTCAACGCCGGTGAGTCCATCACCGCCAAGGGGGTCACCATCACCTCCGCCCCGCTGGTGGCGGGAGACTCGACGCTCGGTCCCACTGCGTGCACCAGCGTCACTATGCAGAACTCCTCCGGAAAAGAGGTCGACTTCAACACCTTCGAGTTCAAGCTCCTGGTGCCTTCCGGCGCCATTACCGATGCCACTATCTTTGGCAGCGACAATCTCCTGTCGTCGGGCAAGCTTATTGACGGCGGCAGCACGAGTGGAGACGTCTGCTTCGACGCCGATGTGGCCGCCGGAGGGCAGTTCGTCGTCATCTACGAGCCGCTGAGTTTCTTCTCCAACCACCGCGAGGCGTGGGTCAACAACCTCTGACTCGCCACTCGGACGGGGCCGGGGCGCACAGGCGCGGCTTGGCGGCGCCCAGCCGCGGACCTGAGATCCGGTCAAGAGGGTGCTGCACACTCGGGCGCGACTCGTACCGGACGGAACCGCGGAATCATGCGGAATCGCTGCGCCGGCGGCGGCGGATGAGACGCTCCCATGTGCGCAGACCCCCCTCTGCGCACATGGGAGCACGTCAACTCATTTTGACGGACGTTGAAGATCGGCGGAATGTCAACGAAGAACGACATTCGCTCCGTGAGGCTCCTTTTCTCCCATGTGCGGCTCCGGCCGGTTCGGCGCCCGCGGGCCCGGCGGAGCGGGCCTCCGAGGGTGCGGAGGCCGCGCGGCCGGCCCCGGGCGCCACCGGGTGCCGTGTGTGAGGCTCGTATCATGGCGCGGGCAGGCAGTATGTGGAAGAGTGTGCCACCGGCCCGGCAACCCGCCGCGGCCCGGCTGGTGCCCCGGCTCCGGCGCGCACGTCCGAGGACGATTCCGCGCCGTCGAGCCCCGAACGCCGGCACCTCAACGCACCGACGCGCACGGCCCGGCCGCTCCGCGTCCGACGTGCGCCCGGTCCCGAACGACAGGACTTCCGTGCCCACCACGCGCACTGCTTCTTCCCGCTCCGGTCGCCGCTCCAAGGCGGCCGCGCCCTCCGCGCCCTCCGCGCCCGCCACCAGGCCCGCGACCTTCGCCTCCCTCGGAGTCGACGCCGACCTCGTGGCCGACCTGGACGCCCGCGGCTTCGCCGCCCCCTTCCCCATCCAGGCCGCCACCCTGCCCGACACCCTCGCCGGGCGCGACGTACTCGGCCGCGGGCGCACCGGCTCCGGCAAGACCCTCGCCTTCGCCCTGCCGCTCGTCCAGCGCCTCGCCGAGGAGGACATGGCCCGCGCCGGCCACCCCATCGGCCTGGTCCTGGCCCCCACCCGCGAGCTCGCCCTCCAGATCGCCGAGACCATCAGGCCCCTGGCCGACGCCCTGGAGCTGAGCGTGACCACCGTCTTCGGCGGCGTGTCCCAGAGGCCCCAGGAGAAGGCCCTCGCCGGAGGCGTCGACATCGTCGTCGCCTGCCCCGGGCGCCTGCTCGACCTCATGGGGCAGGGCGTCGTCAGCCTCGACGAGGTGTCCGTCACGGTCCTCGACGAGGCCGACCACATGGCCGACCTCGGCTTCCTGCCCGGCGTGCGCCGCATTATGCGCGCCACCCCGGCCCGCGGCCAGCGCCTGCTGTTCTCCGCCACCCTGGATGGCGGCGTCGACCGGATTGTGGACGAGTTCCTCCACGACCCGCTCCAGCACGCCGTCGACCCCTCGACCTCGCCGGTGGACGCCATGGACCACCGCGTGTGGATGGTGGCGGACAAGGCCGCCAAGGACGGCGTCGTGCGCCGTCTCGCCTCCGGCACCGGCCAGCGCATCCTGTTCACCCGCACCAAGCACCTGGCCCGGCGCCTGGCGCGCAAGCTCACCCGGGACGGCGTCCCCGCCGTCGAGCTCCAGGGCAACATGAGCCAGAACGCGCGCGAGCGCGCCATGCGCGCCTTCTCCACCGGCCAGGCCCACGTCATGGTCGCCACCGACATCGCCGCCCGCGGCATCGACATCTCCGGCGTCGAGCTGGTCGTCCACGTCGACCCGCCCGCCGAGCACAAGGCCTACCTGCACCGCTCCGGGCGCACCGCCCGGGCCGGGGCCGCCGGCGTCGTCGTCACCCTCGTGCTGCCCGAGCAGAAGGAGGACGTCCGGGCCCTGCTCAGGAAGGCCGGCATCCGGGCCGGCATCGAGCGCATCCGGCCCGACGACGACGCCGTGACCGCTCTGGTCGGCCAGGTCGCCCCGGTCGTCGCCGCCGAGGACATGCCCGAGGGCGTCGCCGTCAAGGGCGGCGGTGCAGGACGGGCGCCGGCCGAGCAGGCGGGGCGCGGGTCCCGACGGCGGTACGGGCGCGGGCCCTCCGGCGGACGCAGGGTGCAGCAGAGCGGCCGGCAGACGGGGCGGCGCGACGGCGGGCGGAGTGACCGGCAGGGCGGACAGCACAGGGGCCGGCGCACGGGAGACGGCGGGCGAGGGCATGGGCGCGGCCGCAGGACCGCGTCCACAAGAGCCGCCTAGACGGTGCCTATACCGGCTGCCTCATGTGATTGCCGGCATGACAGAGCCGGCTGGGGCGGCCGTGTGAAGGGCTCTCGCGGCGCGCCGTCGTCTTGTACCATAAAGCGGTACGAGTCGGAGGTGAGTGATGTCCATTGCCGCCAGTGAGGCCCGCCGGACCCTGTACCCGCTGATCGAGCAGGTGAACGAGGATCGTGAGGCGGTCGAGATCGTCTCGCGCAAGGGCCGCGCCTACCTCATGCCCGCCGAGGAGTACGAGGCGTGGAAGGAGACCGCCTATCTTTTCCGGTCCCCCGCGAATGCCCGCAGGCTTCTCGACTCCTATGAGCGGGCCCGGACCGGGCGGACCGAGAGGCACGACCTGGACCGGGACTGAGCCCGTGAGGCTCGTGTGGGACCAGTCGGCCTGGGAGGACTACGTCTACTGGCGGCGCGCGGACCGCGCCGTCCTCAGGCGGGTCAACAGGCTGATCGACGCCGTGCTCCGCGACCCCTGTGAGGGAATCGGGAGGCCCGAGCGGCTCAGGTACGGCGCTCCCGGAGAGTCACCGAGGAGCACCGTCTCGTCTACCTCGTCGATGGCGATGACCTGATCGTCCTCCAGGTGCGGTACCACTACTGAGCCGGCCCCGTTACCGGACCTGTGCGGCAGCGCGCCGGCGGTCGAGGCTCGCGGGGCGCCCGCGCCGGGAGCCGGACCGTGAACGCGTCTGAGCGCGGAGGTCGCGCGCCAGGAAGTCGTGAAGCCTGGCGCGGGGGGACGCAGTCTGATACAGTCTGTACGTACAAACCGGTTGATATGGACGAGACGATGTGATCTGGTGGCTTCGTCTTGTCCGTTCGGCGGGTCGGGCTGCGCATCGACGGCGCTGCGCACGGGAGGAGCACGATGACGGAGACGACAGGTACTCGCCGCGGCGCGGTGCCGGACGAGGGGGCCGTTGACAGGCTGGGCATACCGCGCCACCTGCTCTGGGGATTCGTCGGGCTGCTGCTCTTCATGATCGGCGACGGCGTCGAGTCCGGGTACATC
Organism: Actinomyces israelii; assembly: GCF_030253495.1. NCBI lineage: Bacteria > Bacillati > Actinomycetota > Actinomycetes > Actinomycetales > Actinomycetaceae > Actinomyces > Actinomyces israelii. The sequence continues at coordinate 3,383,206 of NZ_CP124548.1, read as the reverse complement.
GCTCCGTACATGGAGGCGCACGGGGCGGGCACCGCATCACGGGCCGCCCTGATCGTCTCCGCGTACGGCATTATGGTCACCCTCGGCTCCTGGCTGGCGGGCGCCCTCTCCGAGGTGTGGGGTCCGCGGAGGGTGATGGTCATCGGCCTGATCGAGTGGGCGGTGCTCGAGGTCCTTTTCCTGGTCGTCGCGCTCCCGGGCAAGAGCTACATCCTCATGATGCTGATCTACGGGCTGCGGGGCCTGGGGTACCCGTTCTTCGCATACGCCTTCCTCGTCTGGGTCCTGGGCGCGAGCCCCGCCCACCGACTCGGGTCCGCGGTCGGCTGGTTCTACTTCGCGTTCACGGGAGGCCTGCCCACGCTCGGTTCGCTCCTGGCGAGCGGGACCGAGCCGGTGATCGGCCAGTACAGAACATTCTGGGTCTCGCTGGCGGTGGTGATCCTCGGCGGCCTGGTATCGCTCGTCGGGCTTCGAGGCGCCCGGGGCGGGGGCCGTCAGGCTCCTGCGGACGTCACAACCGGGCGAAGCCTTGTCGAGTCGGTCTCCATAGCGTTCACAAAGCCTCGCGTCGGCCTGGGCTGTATCATCCGCGTGATCAATACGGCGCCGCAGTTCGGGCTGTTCGTGTTCTTCCCCACCGTATTCGCTGAGGACCTGGGGTTCGGAACGGCCGGGTGGCTTCGCCTGGTCTCAGTCCTCGGCTTCTCCAACGTGTTCGCGAACCTGTTCTTCGGGGTGCTGTCCGACAGGATCGGCTGGCACAGGACACTGCGCTGGTTCGGGTGCTTCGGCTGTGCGCTGAGCGTGCTCATGTTCTACTTCCTGCCGCAGTACGTGGGAGGCGCGTACTGGGTGTCCGTACTGTGCGCGGCGCTGTACGGATGCGCTCTGGCGGGATTCACTCCGATCTCCGTCCTCATGTCAATGATGGTGCCCGGGCAGAAGGGGAGTTCGATCGCCGTCCTCAATCTGGGGGCGGGTGCGGCCACCTTCGTGGGCCCGTTCATCCCGGCGCTCTTCCTCGACCTTGTGGGAGCCGGAGGAGTCACCATCATCTTCTCCGCCCTCTATGTCGTGGCGGGGCTGAGCGTGTCGCAGCTCAAGCTCTCGGACGAGGCTCAGGAGATCCTCGACATGAATGGCGCAGCTACTGGCGGGAACTGAACGAGGCCGCCCGGAGAACATCCACCGATAATCGGGCCAGACGGCCCATTGAAAGGAGAAAAGTGCCTCTCGTCAGCGGATACAAGGTGATTGAGGAGTGCGTCCGCAACGGATGGGTGGCGGGCGCCTTCAATACGACCAACATCGAGACCACGATGGGCATCGTGGAGGCGATCGGGCGCGTGGGCGTGCCCTGCTTCGTCCAGGTCGCCCCCACCAATGTCGTCCTGTCCGGCTATGACTACATCTACGACGTGGTCGCTCGCAGGCTCGAGTCCTGTGAGGTCCCGGTGGCGCTTCACCTCGACCACGGCAAGGCCCTCGAGAATGTGCGGGATGCGCTTGCGTCTCATTTCACCTCGATTATGCTCGACTACTCGGCGCACCCCTATGAGGAGAACGTGTCGGCATCGAGGCGGGCGCGCCGGTGGTGCGGACGCACCGTCTCCCTCGAGACCGAGCTCGGATCCATCGGGGGCAAGGAGGACGACGTCGAGCCGGAGCTCGCGACGATGACGGACCCCGCGCAGGCGAGGGCCTTCGTTGAGGAGACCGGGACCGACATGCTCGCCGTGTCGGTGGGCAATGTCCATGGTTACGCCCCGGACGCGCGGATCGACTTCGAGCGCCTCGCCGCGGTGCGCGACGCGAGTCCGGCTCCTCTGGTCATCCATGGGGCCTCCGGCCTTCCCGACGGGCAGCTCTCCCGCCTGCACGAGTTCAACGTCGTGAAGGTCAACGTGGCGTCGGATCTGCGCCGCGCGATGATCCGGGTGTTCGGTGAGGCGTACGCGGCCAATCCGCATGAGAATGCGCTCATCCGCGTCTCCCTGGAGTCCGTGGACGCGATAGCCGATACGGTCGAGCACCGCATCAGGGTGCTCAACCCCGCACTGGGGTGACCTGAGGCGAGAGGCGCAGGAGGCGGCAGTGCTCCCGACGGTCACTATTGACATCGGTACGACGAACGTGAAGGTAGGCCTATTCGACGAGGAAGGCGGTGCTGATTCTATAGAGGTTGTTCCGACGCCGACCCGCGAGGACGGGTGGGGAGAGATATACGATGCACGGGCGCTGGAGCGCATCGTCTCCGATTTCATCGGCGGTCAGGGTGCCGCGGTGCGCTCGCGGATCCAACGGATCACGGTCGGGGGCGTCGGCGAGTCGGGAGCGTTCGTCTCGGCGGAGACGGAGTTGGCCTCACCGCTCATCCTGTGGCACGACCAGCGGGGGAGGAAATGGATTGACAGGCTCTCCCGGGAGGAGAGGGGGCGGCTGTACCGGATTACCGGACTGCCTGCCAGCGCCAACTACGGCCTGTCGAAAGCCGCTTGGGCGCTCGAGAGGATCCTGGCCGAGGGCCGGAGCGCCGCCGGACTGGTGTGGCTCAATGTGTCGGAGTACCTGGCGGCACGGATGACCGGTAAGCGCTGGTCGGAGTACTCCCTGGCCAGTCGCACGCTCGCACTGGACGTGAGCACGAGGTCGTGGTCGGCAGAGGCCTGCGCGTTGTTCGGGTTGTCGACGGCCCTGTTCCCCGAGCTGCGCGGCGCGGATGCGGGGACGGCTGTGAGCCCGGGCTTCGCTGCCCGCGCCGGGCTTCCGGCCGCGACTCGTGTCCATGTTGTCGGTCATGATCACATGGTCGGCGCCGTGGGCGCGGGGCTGGGGCCCGGAGAGCTCCTCGACTCGACCGGCACGACCGAGGGACTGGTCTCTGTCGCAGACGAGCCGAGGCTGGATGCGCGGGCGGAGGCGGCCGGGCTCGCCAACGGCGTCTTCTGCGCTCCCCGGTGGTGGTCCCTCTTCGGCTCGATTCCCACGGGCGGATCGGCATTCGCCACTCTCCAGACGATGCTCGACATGGCCGCCGCAGAGGTGAGCCGCCGGGAGGGCGATCTCCCGGAGAAATACCTGGCGGGAAGAATCGACCTGAGCAGGCTTCCGGTCGTTCTTCCCCGTTTCCGCGGAGCTCCGCTTCCCACGAAGGATATTCGTGCGCGGGGGGTGGTCGTGGGGCTGCGAACCGACACCACGGCCGACGAGATCATCCTGGCGACCTTCGTGGGGCTCGCGTTTCAGTACCGCGATGTCGTCTCGCTCTTCGACGCGACGACCGAGCAGGTCAAGGTGATCGGTCCGGCGGCCAAGGACCGTCTGTGGTTGCAGCTCAAGGCCGACGTCCTGGGAGTGCCGCACTCGGCGTCGACCGTTGCCGAGGTCGTCTCGCGCGGTGCGCAGGCGCTGGCATCCGGTGAGGACCGGCGGTGGGATGACTGGGGGCCCGTTGTCATTCGGCCCGATCGGGTTCGCCACGCCCGGTTGGCCGAGTGGTTCGAATCGGTGCGCCGGCGGTGGGAGCGCATGAAGGAGATCTCGTCATGAGCCCCGTAGAGGCGTCGTCGATCGGCGCGGGCCCGACGCGGATTCTGGTGGCCGGCGTGGACTCCTCCACGCAGAGCACCAAGGTGACCGTACGCGACCTCGCCACCGGCCGGCAGGTCCGGGCGGGCAGGGCGGCGCACCCTGCTGGCACGATCGTCGACCCGAATGCGTGGTGGGATGCTCTGCTGACCGCGGTCTCTCGCGCGGGAGGGCTCGATGACGTGGCGGCCATCTCGGTGGCGGGTCAGCAGCACACGCCCGTCCTCCTGGACTCTCGGGGGCGGGTGGTCTGCGACTCCCCGCTGTGGAACGATCTCGGATCCCACGCCAGCATGCTCGCGCTCAACGAGGAGCTCGGGCGCCGGGAGTGGATCCGTCGTACGGGTCTGCCGATCACCCTGTCCGATACGGCGCCGAAGCTGCGATGGCTCCGCGACACCCGCCCGCGGTGCGCCGAGCGCACAGCGGCCGTCGCGCTGGTCCACGACTGGCTGACGTGGCGTCTGATGGGGCATGGAGATCAGGACGGTGGCGATATCGGCGCTCTCACCACGGACCGCTCGGAGGCGAGCGGGACCGCGTACTGGGACGGGCGAGGCGGACGGGTCGGCACCTACTGCCAGGACCTGGTCGAGCTTTCGTTGGGCCACCGCCCGCACCTCCCGCGGGTCCTGGGGCCGCTCGACGTCGCCGGTGCAACCGGAGCGGGCATCGCGGGCGTGCCGCAGGGGATTCCCGTCGGAGTCGGCGCCGGCGACAACGCGGCTGCCGCCCTGGCCCTGGGCGCGTGCAGGGGGGACGTCATTATGTCGCTCGGAACGTCGGGCAACGTGTACGCGCGCAGCGCTGAGCCGACATATGACTACTCGGGGCACGTGTGCTCGTACGCCTCGGCCACGGGGGACTATCTTCCCCTGGCGGCGACTCTCAACGCCACCAGGAACTTCGATGTCGGGGCGGCTCTGCTGGGAATCACCTGCCCCCAGCTCGACGAGCTGGCCCTGGCCGCGCCGCCCGGTGCCGGCGGGCTGACGCTCCTTCCTTTCTTCGAGGGCGAGCGCACCCCGGACCTTCCCAGGGCGCGCGCCTCTCTGCATGGCATGAGCCTGGGGAACCTCAGCCCGGGCAATCTGGCTCGGGCCATTATCGAAGGCACGCTGGCGGGCCAAGTGGCCATGCTCGACAACCTCGCCGACTGCGGCCTTCCCGCCGAACGTCTCGTTCTCATCGGAGGCGGCGCGCGGTCCTCCGCGGTTCAGCAGATTCTACCGACCATGGTGGGCACGCCCGTCGTCGTCCCCGTCCCCGACGAGTATGTTGCCAAGGGCGCCGCTATGCAGGCCGCCTCCACCGTCACGGGAGACTTCCCGGTGTGGGGTATGGAGATGGTCCGCATCCCCGAATCCGATTATGACTCACTGGTGCGGGACCAGTACGACAGCGCGATGCGGGCCATGGGCTACGAGCCTTACTGACCCCGTGGGCGGGAGGCCGTTGGCGGACCCTGTCGCCCTGGCGGGGCTCAGGAATTGGAGATGTTGATCTCCAGGGGGACGGTATCGGTGAGCACCCATGTCTCGTAGTAGTCGACCGCTCGATCTCCGCGCGTCCAGGATGTCGAGTCGATTCGCAGCAGGGGATGTCCCTCCTGGATCCCGAGATGACGGGCCACGTAACCGGGGGCGCCGAGCCCGTGGATCGTTCGTCTTGCCCGCACGATCTCGAATCCCGCGTCGGCCAGGGCGGAATTGAGCGAGGACTCTCCGCTCAGAACCGCCGACGCATCGGAGATGAGGCGGCCGGCCGCCCCGGGTATCCAGTTCGTGGAGAAGAGGGCCCTGCTCCCGTCCAGAGACCGCACCCGCTCGATGGCGAAGACCTTGTTGTCCGCCACGTCCAGGGCCTTTCTCACGCGGTCGGGGGGCTCAGTGAACCGGGCGTTGACGACCGCGGTGGTCACCCCCTTGCGGCCGTGTCTGACTTGAGAGTCGAGGAATCCCTCGGCGTCCTGAACCACCCAGGACGAGGCCGTACCCGGAGCCGCGGCGAAGACTCCGCGTCGGGGTATCCGCTCGGCGAGGCCCTCGTTCTCCAGCTTGGAGAGCGCCTGACGAACCGTCGCCCGAGACAGGCCGAACTCCTCGCACAGCTCGTGCTCGCTGGCGAGCTTCTCACCCACCGGGATGGTCCCGGAGGCGATGCGCTCGGAGAGGATGACGAACAGCTGGTCGTAGTAGGGCGTCGGTGAGTTTCGTTCGATCACGCTGGCTGTGTTGTCGGGCATGGATCTTCCTTCAGAGACGGACTGGGCCCAAGGTACCCCCGGGAGCGGGACCGACGCCACTGATTGTATGTACAGACTGTACAAGCCGGACGGAAGTTGCTAAACTGAGTACCGCTGGCGCACAGGGGCGCCGGCGCGGGCGGGCGCGCAGTGACGCCGAGGCGTGTTGCGCGGCGCGCGGTACGAGAGCGCCGGCGAAGACGCGCGCTCATGACTCACGGGAGCACCACCGACATGACTCAGACCATGCGAGCCGTCGTCGCCGATGGAAAGGGCGGAACAGAAGTCCGGCACCTGCCGATTCCCGTTGCTCGGGACGGGTGGGTCGTCATCAAACCTACTGCCACCGGCGTGTGCGGAACGGATCTGCACCTCGTCTCCGGAGACTATCCTCATGGGCGATTCCCGGTTGTGCCGGGTCATGAGTTCGCCGGTCACGTGAGCCAGGTGGGTGCGGGTGTTGAGGGAATAGCGGAGGGGGACTATGTCGGCGTCAACCCGAATATCTCCTGCGGCGAGTGCGAGTGGTGCTCTATCGGAGCCACGAACCTGTGCGAAAAGCTGCTGCCGGTCGGAGTCGCGGTTGACGGATCGTGCGCCGAGTACGTGGCCGTGCCGCAGGGAGTCGTTTTTCACCTCCCGGATTCCATATCGGAGGCCGTCGCGCCCCTCATCGAGCCGTTCTCCTGCGTTCTGCACGCTCTGGAGCGCGTTCCGGGCTGGGGCGAGAAGAGGCTCCTCATCTTCGGCGCGGGTTCTATCGGCCTCATGGGCGTTGTCCTGGCGCGCGCCGAGGGCGTGTCGGGGATCTGGGTCGTTGAGCTCAACCCGGCGCGTCGGCGGGCCGCGCTCGATCTGGGTGCCGACGCAGCGGTGGCGAGCGTGGACGACCTGGAGCGCCGTGGCGGATTCGACCTGGCGCTCGATGCGACCGGGCATCCTGCGGCTATCGGTGCGGCGGTTGGCGCGCTGCGTCCGCGCGGCCGACTGATCCAGATGGGTGTCGCCTCCGAGTCGGCTCGTATTGAGGTCAGCCCTTATGAGATCTACGCCAAGGAGCTCACGATCGCGGGCTCGAACTCGCTGGCTGAGAAGTACGGCGAGTCCGTCGAGCGCATGCAGGATCTGCAAGACCGGCTGGCGAGTCTGGTGACCGGCCGTTTCGTCCTCGAAGAGTACGACGAGGCTATTGAGGCGTCCAAGAGCCCCGAGCACATTAAGGTCCAGGTGCGCGCCTGATGAGGGGCCTGCCGCGGGGTGCCCGCGCCTGCCTGCCGCGGGGTGCCTGCGCCTGCCTGCCGGGCCTGTTGCGCTCTGCGGTGAGCACTGCCTGCTTCAGTGGGTGTGTTTGATGGTCTTGATCTGGTGGGTTGCGGCTTTGGTGACCTGCTTCAGGAAGTCCTGGCGCTGCTGGGGGGTGTCGTTCTTGCTCTCCATGCCGCCCATGATGAGGTGCTGGGTGACGCGCAGCCCGCAGTAGCCCAGGACGGCGCGTGCGATGCGGGACACCGGTCCGTTCGGTGCCAGCCGGGTCCACAGGCGCGGGGCGTGGGAGGTGGTGATGATGGTGGCTGTGCGGCCGTCGAGCAGCCGTTCGGGTGTCGGCTTGCCGGCCTGGTGCCGGTAGGCGATGCCGGGGGCGAGGGTCCGGTCGAACCAGCCCTTGAGAAGGGAGGGCTCGGCCGACCACCAGGTGGGGAAGGCCAGGGTCAGGTGGTCGCAGGCGAGGAGCTCGTTCTGCGAGCGGGTGATGAAGGGGTCCTCCGGCATGCGCTTCCGGTAGCCTCCGCGCAGGACCGGGTCGAAGTCGGTGGTCGCCAGGTCCAGGAGGGTGACGGTGGCGCCGGCCTGCTGGGCGGCGTCGGCGTACGCGCGGGCCAGGGCGTGGGAGTAGCTGTGCGGGTCGGGGTGCCCGGCGACGACCAGGAGGCGGGGGCGGCGGGCGGTGGGTCGCGACGTCGTGGTGCTCACGACTGACCAGCGTAGGGAGGGGGCGCCGGGGGCGGTATCCGGGATCCCCCTGGGCGTGTGCTCGCGTGCGTCGGGGCCATCTCAGGGTGTGAGGGACTCTTGACGCAGATGTCAAGGAAACCATACTTTTTCACGCGTGGTCTCCTCCTCCGATCCTGTCTCCTCGGGCACCAGCACTGCTGCTCCCGCCCTTCCCCGCACCGCGGTCCCTGTCGCCCCCGACGCCGCAGCGGTTCCCGACGCCGCCGCCCCCGTCGTCGGCGCCCCCTGGTCCTGCCTGGCCCTGGCCATGGGGGTCCGGCCCGCTCTCGTCATCGCCTTCGGCGCCGCGCTCTGGGCGATGGGGCGGCCCCTGCTGTGGATGAACGTCCTCATCATCGTGATCGACGTGGTCACCCTCGCCCTGGTCCACGGCCTTCTGCGCGCCGAGGGGCGCGGGCTGACCGACCTGCTGAGCTTCCGGGGCGCCGACGTCGGCTGGGGCCTGCTGTGCGGGCTCATCAGCCTGGTCGCCTGGATGCCCGCTTTCCTCATCGGCAACCTCGTCGCCTACCAGGGGGCGCCGCCCGCGTCGTCGTACCCTCCGGTGCCCCTGTGGATCGGGGTGCTCAGCGTCACGATCATGCCGGTGACCATAGGGCTGGCCGAGGAGGCCCTCTACCGCGGCTACCTCCAGCCCCGCCTCCAGGGGCACATCGGGCTGGTCGGGGCCGTGCTCGCGGCCTCCGTCGTCTTCGGCCTCCAGCACATCGGCTTCGCCTTTCCCGACGCCCAGGCGATGGTCGCCAGCGTGGTGCGGACCTTCCTGGCCGGGCTCGTGTTCGCCTGGCTGCTCATATGGCGCAGGCGGGTGGCGCCGCTGGCCGTCGGGCACTGGCTGATGGACCTGCTCGGGCTGGGGCTCCCCATGCTGATCTGGTCGCTGCAGCAAGGGTGGTGAAGCCTGTGAGACCTCGGAACATGGAGCCCGCGACCCGCCGCCGCGCAGCAGGAGATCGCCGCACTACGACAGGTCCTGGCGCAGGCCGGTGGCGGTGACGTCCTGCGGATGCGCGACGCCGTGGCCCAGGAGCAGGCGCGCTATGACAGCATCCACGCAGAGCAGGAGGACCGACGGATCAACGGCGAGCAGAGGCTTCAGGCGCTGGACGCGGCCCTCAGCCAGCGCGACGCGCAGGTGAGGGCGGCCGACCGAGAGATCAGGTCCCGCGCCCAGCGGCTCGCGGACCTCGACGTACACTTGGCCGACGCCCAGGTCCTCACCGACGCCGGACTGAGCAGCTACCCCCACCCGGCAGAGTCCTCTGTAAGGCTCAAGGAGAGGCTCGACGACACGAGGGCCAAGATCAAGAAGATGGTCCGCGACAAGACGGCCGTCCAGGCCAGCACCACCTTCACCTTCAACAACTCGGCCGCCCAGGGCCGCAAGTTCGTGGCCGACATGTCCAAGATGATGCTGCGGGCCTACAACGCCGAGGCCGAGAACTGCGTCCTCACTGTCAAGGCCGGCAACGGCGAGGCCGCCAGGAAGCGCCTGGAACGTGCTCGCGACCAGGCTCAGAGGCTCGGAACCATGATCGATCTGAGTATCGACTACCGCTACCACCACCTGCGCCTCGAAGAGCTCCGGCTGGCCCTGGAGCACCAGAACGCGAAGAAGGCGGAGAAGGAGGCGGAACGCGAGGAGCGGGCCCGGCTGCGCGAGGAGCGCAAGGCCCAGAAGGAGCTGCAGGCCGAGCGTGACCGCCTCGCCAAGCAGAGAGACCACTACCGCAACGTCCTCGCTCAGCTGGAGGCGCAGGGGCGCACCGAGGAAGCCGTCGAGATGCGCACGCGCATGGAGGAGGTCGACGCGGAGATCGAGACCGTCGACTTCCGCACCGCCAACATCCGCGCCGGCTACGTCTACGTCATCTCCAACATCGGCTCCTTCGGGGAGCGCATGGTCAAGATCGGCATGACCCGCCGCCTCGAGCCGATGGACCGGGTCAAGGAGCTCGGCGACGCCTCCGTTCCATTCAACTTCGACGTCCACGCCCTGTTCTTCTCCGAGGACGCGGTAGGCGTGGAGACCAGCCTCCACCACCACTTCGCAGACAAGCGCGTCAACCGCATCAACAACCGCCGCGAGTTCTTCTACGTCACTCCCGCTGAGGTCCGCGACGCCCTGACCAGGATCGCCGGCAACCTGCTCGAGTTCACCGAGGAGCCCGCCGCCGAGCAGTACCGGGAGAGCCGACAGATTGCGGCAGGCACGAGCGAGGCCGCCTGATACGCGCCCACTGTAAAAACTGTTGCAGTAGCTGACGCCTGCGGTCAGGGTCGTCTACCGCGCACGACCCCAGCCGTGAGCGCATAACATCTTCAGGGCTCCGGCTCTTCCCGGTAAGGACTCTCTATGCGCCGGCGTACCCCTGTCGGAACTGTTCTGGTCGGCCTGGCGGCCTGTCGGCCTGTCGGCCTGGCGGACGAGTGGAGGCCTTCATGGTGAAGCGCGAGAGGCCGCGCCACGCGGTCGGGGCGATCAGCCCCGCGGTGATGGGATACCTGCTCGGGGAGTCATCCAGGGCTCGCACGGACGGCGAGATGGTGTGGACCTCAGACAAGCCCCGCGATGTCCGTAACCGCGTCACGGTTCTTACCGGCACCATCGAGGTTGAGGGCGCCTACCTGCAGATGCAGTACAACACGCCCCGCCCCTGAGCAATCTCTCTGCTTTACCGTGGGGCCGACGTGCCCGTCCGCCGCGTCTGCGTCCACGGCAACGGGCACGGATTCGGCCGGGCCACCCACATGCACACCTACCGCAGTGCCGACGGCGGCGAGGAGTGCGTCCTCGTGCCCGGCTCATTCCCCGAGTGCCCCATCTTCTCTAGCGTCACCAACGACGATCGGCGCATGATGTTCATGGCATTCGCCGGCCTCTGTCACGTGTCTACCGACACGCTGACATGGGTCGACCCGCCAGAGAAGGAGGAGAGGTGATCAGCGTGGACGCCAGGACCATGACTTCCAAGTACCTGGGAGCCCTTAACGACGGGCTCGAGGCGATGGAGACACCCGACGGGCTCGTCATCTGGGTGCCCGCCTACTACAGCGACAACGACGGCGTCGTCCTGTCCGTGCGCGCCAGCGCCGGAGGGTGGGTCATCACCGACGACGGCTCCACCATGTCTCACCTCCGCACCGCTGGCGCAGCAACCGACTCTCCGTCCTTCCTGGCCGCCTGGGACAGGATTGCCCGACCGGCAGGAGCGTTCGTTCCCGGCGACCCGGGTACCGAGGACGGCGAGATCACGGCCTGGGCCACCGACGAGAATATCGGCGACGTTCTCAACCTCGTAGCTCTCGCAGCGGTACGCGCGGAGGGCCTCGCCTTCATCCGCGAGCACGAGGGGGGAGAGCGGTTCACGACGAAGATCCTCCGACAGATCACAGACCTCATGTCCAGCTCGGCGGTAGCAGCGCGAGGACTGGTGCGGGGTAACACGGTGGGGCCGCGCTCCGGCCGGCGCAAGCGCGTCACCGCCTCGATCGAGTCCGAGGGGAGAACACTGGCTGTGTTCCAGACGCTGAGCGGACGGGACGAGCCGTCGCGCGAGCGCTCGTTCGAGCACGCGTTCACGCTGCTGAGCCAGGCCCAGATCGGGCCCGAGAGCCGGTACGCGGTCCTGGACCGCCCGGAGGAGTGGGAACCTGTCGTCCTGCACGAGATGCGAGAGGCAAGCACTCTGCTGCCATACGGCTCCGACTTCGACGAACGGCTCGCCGGCATCGTCGACAGGCTTCCGGCCACCGTCTGAAGTAACAACAGAGGGCGGGGGCCTGCACCGTGTGGTGCGGGCCCCTTCTCGTGCTCCGTAGGTCATTTGAGGATGATCTTGTAGGCTCCTGCGCCTACTGCGGTCAGGAGCAGCAGGCACGCGAGGGTCAGGAAGGCGATGTCCAGGCCGGTGCGCCGCTGGTAGAGCCGGGGGCGTTCTTGGGCTGTGCGGTCCACGGGAGGCGGTGGGGGGGGCGGTGGGTGCCCATGCGCGAGTAGCGCGTCCTGGCGTAGGCGACGAAGAAGTACAGGAAGGGCCGCATCCTGGTCATGTGCGCCAGCGACTGGGTCGCGTCCTGCGTCCCGGCGCCGGGCAGGTCCTGGTCCGGGTCCTCGGTCTCGGCCAGGTCCCGGGGCACCGGCGGCCGTGGCCGCCGGGCACCAGCAGGCTCGGGGACCGGCATCTGGTCGTCGGGGAGCCGGTCGAGGGGATCCTCGCCGGCCTGGGCCGGGTCACTCACCCAGGACCTCGCGGCGGTAGGACATCGCGGACAGGGAGACTCCGAAGTAGGCGAGGCGGTCATCGTGATGGTGTCCATGCCCTGGGCGATGCAGGCGCGGACCTCCTTGGCGGGCATGAGCACGTTGCCGGCGAGCTCGTTGGCGTAGACCTCCGGGGCCGTGCCCCTGCCGGCCTCGGGGCGGGCGTTGACGAGCGCCATGTACACCGATCCCTCGCCCTTGCCGCGCGCCACGCCAGCCCCCCGAGGTGCAGCCATCAGTGCAGCCATAGCGTAGCGGAAATGGGGGATATAGGCGCCTCCGGCGCCCCGATGGGGCAGGACTTTCTGTTGCTATCGAGGGCTTTTCGCTGGTGCCCCCTGTGGGGCTCGAACCCACGACCTTCGGATTAAAAGTCCGCAGCTCTAACCGACTGAGCTAAAGGGGCATGCCATCGTGCGCGGGATGGCCCGAACCGGACGGCGCGCCCCAGCATAGTCGCCGCCACCGCCGTCGGCGGCATGTCCCGGCCGCTTGCTCCACCCGCACCCGGCCGGGCGGCCCCCAGGCGGCTGACTGCGGGGTTGGGGGCGCTGGTGGTGGGGAAAAGTGATCATCCCACGCAGCTTTAAGGCGATCGGTGTCATCGGGTGCGACGAGAAACGGCGTGATTCCGCGGTTTTGTGGTGCAGGTCGGGCGGCGCGGGGGACTAAAAGTGCGTGGGATGATCGCTTTTCGGGACGTCGGCATCCGGCCGGCATCCGGCTGGTGCCCGTCGGGCGCCCTGTCAGACTCCTTGGACCGTTCTCGGAACGGAATTACGCTCAGGCTCAACGAAGGGCGCCACCCGAGGCCTCGGCGCGGCCGACAACCGCAGCCGATGCCGCACTGACCTGCGGGCCATGACACTGGCCGCTCTGCACCGCTTCGCCCGTGACGGGTGGGAGGGCTGCTCGTCGTGGGCGGTACTCAGCCCGATGCCGGCGCCATGCTCAGCCGGGTCTTCCAGAGGCTGCCCGCTCGCAGAGCCTGTCGAGATAGACATTTTCGTACGAGATCGGCGGTGACACCGTCTACCTCGTACGAAAATGTCTATCTCGACGATGCGGGGCCGGCCAAGCAGGCCGGCCAAGCAGGCCGGCCAAGCAGACCGCCCGTCACGGCCGGATGGTCCACTCGGCGGCCGCGCGGCGCTCGCGCCAGAAGTCGGCGTAGCGGCCTCCTGCCGCCAGCAGGGCCTCGTGGTCCCCGGCCTCGACCAGGCGCCCGCCGTCGAGGAACAGGATGCGGTCGGCGTGCCGGACGGTCGCGATCCGGTGCGCCACGACGACCACGCTCCGCCCCTCCGCGACGAGCTCGCGCACGCCCGCGCCGACGGCGGCCTCGTTCTGCGGGTCGAGGGAGGAGGTGGCCTCATCGAGCAGGACGATCGGGGCGTCCTTGAGCAGGGCGCGGGCGAGGGCCACCCGCTGCCGCTCCCCGCCGGACAGGGCGACGCCGCCCTCGCCGGTGCAGGCCCGCCAGCCGTCGGGGTGGCGCTCGACGACCTCGTCGAGCCGGGTGGCGGCCGCCGCCCGCCGCAGCTGCGCGTCGGTGGCCTCCGGGGCGGCGATGCGAAGGTTGTCCTCAATGGTGCCGTCCAGCAGGTAGGCGTCCTGGAAGGCGATGGCCAGCGTGCGCATGAGCTCAGGCGTGGGGATCTCGCGCAGGTCGGCGCCCCCGATCCGGATGGAGCCGGCGTCGACGTCCCAGAACCGGGCGATGAGCCTGAGCAGCGTGGTCTTGCCGGACCCGGACGGCCCGACGACGGCGGTCAGGCCGCCCTGGGGGATGGCGACGGTGAGGTCGTCAAGGACGCGGGCCTCCTCGTAGCCGAAGCCGACGCCCTCCAGCGAGATACCGTGCCCGGCGGGGGCGCGTCCCGGCGGCGACGGCTCGGGCAGGGGCCGGGCCTCCAGGATGGCGCTCACCCGCTCCAGGGCCACGTCGGCGGCCTGGACCGCGCCGGACAGGCCGGCGATCTGGACGAGCGGCTCGATGAAGCGCGCGGCGAGCACGAGCACCGCGACGGCGTCGGGCACGGCGAGCTCGCCGCGGGTGGCCAGCCAGGCCCCGGTGACGATGATGAGGGTGAAGCCGGCCTGGACGACGCCGACGTAGGCGTACTGCGGCGCGCTCTGCCGGGCGAGGGCGCGGCGGAAGGCCCGCCGCTGCTCGTCCAGGGCGTGCTCCATGGGGGCGAATCCGGCGCCGGCCCGCCCGGTGGCGCGCAGGACCGGCTGGGCCTGGGCGAACTCGATGGCGCGGGCGGCGGCCTCCTCGGAGGCGTCGTCCAGCCGGCGCTGGGTGTCGCGGATGACCGGCGTCGCCCAGCGCATGACGAGCCCGACGGCGGGCACGGCCGCCGCGAAGGCCAGGCCGAGCCGCCAGTCGACGGCGAGCACGCCGACCGCGATGGTGGCGGGGGTGGCGATGGCCGCGATCCGCTCGGGCCACAGCAGGGAGACGACGCTGGCGGCCGAGGGCGCGCTCTGTGCGACCACGCGGGCGATGCGCCCCGGCGCCCGGCCGACGTACCAGCCGAGCGGGAGCCGTCCGAGGTGGTCGCCGAGGTCGTGCTGCAGGTCGCGCATAATCCGGTTGGCGGTCGGGTAGCCGACTGCGTGCCCCCGCCACACGCCCGCCAGGTGGGCGGCGCCGACCGCCCCGATCGCGAGCAGCCACCCCGCGGCCTGGCGTGTGCGGACCGGCTCGGACAGCAGGGCGCGCAGCAGCGGCAGGAGCATGACCAGCACGACGCCCTGGCCGACGCCGGCCAGCGCGTAGCGCACGGCGAGTGCGCGGATCGGGCCGCGGTGCGGCCACAGCCTCAGGATGCGGCGGATCATCGGGTCGTCCCCCTCCCGCTCACGGCGGGCCCGGGGCGGGCCGCCCCGGATCGGTCGGCCCCGCCCGGAGCGCAGTCGTGCGGGGCGGGATCGCCCGGGGCCCGACGCCGGCTCCGGGGCTCGCCGTCGCCCCGACGCCGGTCTCCGGGCGCGGGCCCATTCCGACGCCGGTCCCGCCTCCCGGCCCGGCCGCTGTCCTCCCCGCCCTGGCCTTGGCCGTCGTCCCCGCCCTGGGCGTCCCACATGTCCCGGTAGCGGCCGCCGGCGGCCAGGAGCTCCTCGTGGGTGCCGCGCTCGACCACCCGGCCGGCGTCGAGCACGACGATCTGGTCGGCTCGGCGGACGGTGTACAGCCGGTGCGCGATCACCACCAGCGTGCGCCCGCGCGTCAGGGCTCCCAGCGCCTCCTGGACGGCGTGCTCGTTCTCGGGGTCGACGTGGGCGGTCGCCTCGTCCAGCAGCACGATCGGGGCGTCCTGGAGGAGGGCGCGGGCGATGGTGATGCGCTGCCGCTGCCCGCCCGAGAGCGCCCCGGAGCGGCCTGACACCACTGTGTCGTAGCCCTGCGGCAGCGCCATGATCGTCTCGTGCACGCGGGCCGCGCGGGCGGCCGCCTCGACCTCGGCGTCGCTCGCGCCGGGGCGGCCCAGGCGGATGTTCTCCCGGACCGTGTCGCGCACCAGTACGACGTCCTGGAACACGGTCGCGACCAGGGCCAGCAGCCGCTCCTGCGGGATGTCGCGCACGTCGACGCCGCCGATCCGCACCGCCCCGGCGTCGACGTCGAAGAACCTCGGGACCAGGAGGCTCAGCGTGGTCTTGCCGGACCCGGAGGGCCCGACGACGGCGGTGACGGATCCGGCGGGGCACTCCAGGTCCACCCCGCGCAGCACGGGGGAGGCGCCCTCGTAGCCGAAGGTCACCGCCTCGAAGCGGATGCCGTGGGCGCCCGGCACGGCCGGATCGCGTGGGGCGGGCAGGGGCGGCTCGGCGAGGATACCGAGCAGGTGCGCGGCGGCGGCCCGTCCCCTGCGCAGCTGCTGGGCGCCCTGGATGATCGTCATGAATGGCGCGGGCAGGCCCACGCCCACCAGCAGGAAGGGCAGGAGGTCCGCCGGCTCGAGCGCCCCGGCGAGGATGAGGCCGGTGCCGGCCCCGGCGACCACCAGCAGGACCAGGGCGGGGGAGAGCAGCATCCTGGAGGTGAACATGGCGCGGCCCGCCTCGGCGACCCAGGCCGCCAGCGAGTCGCCCAGGCGGTCGACGGCGTCGGCCAGCCGCTGGCGCGCCCGCCCCGCGCCGCCGTAGGCCTTGACGACCTCGATGCCGTCGACGTACTCGACGACCGCATTGTTCAGGTCCACCTGCGCCCGGGTGAGCTCGGCCATGCGCACCGGCATGGTCCGGTGCGCATGGCCGAGCGCGAGGGCCGCGGCCGGGAGCGCCGCCAGGGTGAGCGCGGTCATGCGCCAGTCGGTCGCCACCAGGTAGACGAGCGCGGCCGCGGGGAGCCCGACCGCACCGGCGAGGTCGAGGACGGCGTGGGCGACCATGTGGTGCATGTCCTCGATGTCGTCCTCCATCGCCTTCTTCAGCTCACCGGAGCCGCGCCCCGTGAACCAGCCCAGCGGCAGGGCCGCGGCGTGCCGGGCCAGCCGGGTGCGCAGCAGGCGCTGCTGGTCGGCGTCGGCGTAGTGGGTGATGAGGTTCGCCGCCACCATGAGCGCCAGGCGCCCGGCCGCGCCGGCGACGCCGACCGCCACCCACGCCCACACGACGGCGTCGCGGCGTGTTCCCAGCAGCTCGCGGCCGATCTGGGCGACGACCGCATACGGCAGCAGGCCCGACGCCGAGCCGACGAGCGCCAGGGCGGCCCCGAGCGCCAGGCGCCCGCGGACGGGGCGCAGCAGCTCGGCCACCGCCCTCCACGACCCGGGCTCGCGGACGCCGTCCGACGGCGGGGCCGCGTCCGGGCTGTGCAGTGCCATACGACGCTCCTCCACGTACCAATATCGATGACTGACCGTCGGTCACTAATATAGTATGTGCTTCGCGCCGCGGAGAACAGGAGCGGAGTCGCGGGGGTAGGCTGTCGGCCTGCGGTCCGGGACTCGCGCGAGCCCGGGGCGGGACGACCCGGAGCCGGACCCGGCTCGGACAGGACCTGAGCGGGGCCCGGCCGAGTCCGGGACGGGCCGAGCCGGTGTGCGCCCCCGGCACCGGGGGGCGGCGGCGATTCTTGGAGGTGGCTGCATGGCACGGACGAGGCCGAAGGCGGAGCGCCGCGCCAGCCTGCTGGACGCGGCGGAGCGGCTGCTCGTCGAGAGGGGGATCAACCAGCTCACGGTCGAGGAGGTCACGACCGCCGCCGGGGTGTCCAAGGGGACGTTCTACCTGTACTTCTCAACCAAGGACGACGTGATCGCCTCGCTGCGCGAGCGCTATGCGACCCGCGTCCTTCAGCGCCAGGAGGCCGTCGTCAACCGGCTTGCCCCCGCCGACTGGGCGGGTCGCGTGGAGACCTGGCTCATCGCCGGGGTGCAGGACTACCTGGCGGACCCCGGGCTGCACGACGCGCTGTTCCACCACGCCCGCCACGGCGGGGCGCAGTCGTCCATCTACGCGGACGGGCAGTCCGGCGACCCCCTCTCGGGACCGGTCGCCACGCTGTCCGCGCTCCTGGAGGAGGGGGCCCGCGCGGGGGCGCTCGCGATCGCCGACCCGCCGGCCACCGCGGTCCTGCTGTTCGGCGCGGCCCACCACGCCGCCGACTACCTGCACCATGCGAACGACGAGGCCATGACCGACCGGGTGCTCATGGAGCTGCGGCACTGGTGCCGCATGGTCGTCCGCGCCGGCTGAGCGGGCGGACGGACGATGGCGGGCGGGCCCGCCGCGAGCTCCTCCGTGCCCGCTCCGTGCCCGCTCCTTGCCCGCCCGTGCGAAGGGGCCTCCCCTCGCAGCTTCCGCTGAGGCTCGCCTGTGCTATATGATGACTGCCGGTCAGTCAGTAAGAGGAGGTGGGAGAGGTTGGGCGCGGTCACCATCGATGTCACGGCATTCCGCTACTCGGAGGCGGAGCGCCCCGCCCTGCGCGACGCCCACCTGACTATCGAGCCCGGCCAGTTCGTCCTTGTCACCGGTCCGAGCGGCTCCGGCAAGACCACGCTGGCCAATCTGTGCAACGGCCTGATCCCGCACGTGCGGGGCGGCCTGCTCGAGGGCGGCGTCGTCGTCGACGGCCGAGACACGCGCCAGACGTCCATCGGGGACCTGGGCCTGCGCGTCGGGACCGTGTTCCAGGACCCGCGCACCCAGTTCTTCACGCTCAACACCGCCGAGGAGGTCGCCTTCGGCTGCCGCAACCACGGGCTCGACCGCCCGCGCATCGTCGAGCGCGTGGCGCGGGCCTTCGTTGAGCTGGGCATCCCGGCGCTCGCCGACAGGGGCGTCCTGGGCCTGTCCAGCGGCGAGAAGCAGAAGGTCGCCCTGGCCGCCTGCTACGCCCTGGGCCCAGACGTGTTCCTGCTCGACGAGCCCTCCGCGAACCTCGACCCCGCCTCGACCGCGCACCTGACACGGATACTCGCCGGCCTCAAGCGGCGGGGCGCGACCGTCATCGTCCTGGAGCACCGCCTGCACTACCTGACCGGGCTGGCCGACCGCGTCGTCTACCTCGCCGAGGGCCGCATCCGCAGGGACTGCGCCGCCGCCGAGTTCCTGGCGCTGAGCGCCCCGGAGCTGACCGCGCTGGGGCTGCGCCACCTCGACCTCGCCGACCCGCCCGCCCGGCCCGGTCCGCCGCCGTCGAGCCCCTCCGCGGACACCGACCCCGGCGGGGGCCTCCGCCCCGACCCCGCCGGCGTCTCCTTCGCCTGCGAGGACATCGTCTTCCGCCACCCGCGGCGGCGCGGCGACCGGCCGGCCGGGGAGGCGGGCGGGGCGGCGGGCCTGAGCGGGGTCACGCTGAGCGCCCGGGCCGGCGAGGTCATCGGCGTCGTCGGCCCCAACGGCGCCGGCAAGACGACCCTGGCGCGCGTGTGCGCCGGGCTGGAGAGGGAGCGGGCCGGGCGGATCCTGCTCGGCGGCGCCCCGGCGTCGGCGCGGGACCGGCTGGGGCGGGTGCACCTGGTCGTGCAGGACTCCGGCTACCAGCTCTTCTCCGACTCCGTGCTCGGCGAGCTGCACCCGGGACGACGGCGGGGCGCCGGCGCGCAGGAGACCGACCGCCGCATCCTGGCCTCCCTGGGCCTGTGGGAGCTGCGCGACGCCCACCCGGCGGCGCTCTCGCGCGGGCAGCAGCAGCGCCTGACCATCGCCGCGGCGCTCGCCGCCGACGCCGACGTGCTCTTCCTCGACGAGCCCTCCAGCGGGCTGGACCACCGGGCCATGACCGCCGTCGCGCGGGCGATCACCGGCCTGGCGCGTGGCGGGAGGATCGTCTTCGTCATCTCCCACGACCACGAGCTGCTCGCCGCCTGCTGCACCCGCCTGATCGCGATCGAGCAGGGGTGCGTGGCCCTGGACGCGCCCGCGGACGGGGTGTCCCTGGCGGCCGTGCTTCCGCGCTTCGACGACGGCGCCCCGCCGGTCGGCGGTCGGGGCGCGGGCGGCTCCGGCCCTGGCTCGCCGCGCGCCCCGGGGGACGCGTCCGTCCCGGCCGTGTCGCAGCGAGTCGCCCGGGCGCTGACGAGCACCGTGCGGATCGACCCGCGCATCCGGCTGCTCATCGCGACGGCCGTGACCGTGGGGTCATTCCTGGTCTCCGCGCCGGTGCCCGCCGGAGCGGTCGTCGCCCTCGCCGCGGCGCTGCTGGTCGTGGTCGGGCGGTGGCGCGCCGCCCTGGCCACGACGGCGGTCGCCGCTGCCGCTGCCGCCGGCGCCGCGGCCGTCCCCCGGATGGAGAGCAGCATGCTCATGCTCACGCTGGCGATGATCGTCTACCTGGTCCAGAAGCTCGTGGTCATGACCATGATGGGCCTGTTCCTGGCCGCCGACATGAGCGTCTCCCTGGCCGTGTCCGCCCTGGAGAGGCTGCGCGCCCCGGCCGCGGTGAGCGTCCCCTTCTCCGTGGCGCTCCGGTTCGCGCCCACCATCGGCCAGGACTGGCGGGCGCTGACCGACAGCCTGCGCGTGCGCGGGCTCGCTCCGGGGCCGTGCGCCTTGGCCGCCCACCCGCTGCGCACCCTGGAGCAGCTCGTCGTCCCCATCCTCATGCGCGCGCTGCGCAGCTCCGACGAGCTGGCCTGCGCGGGCCTGGTCCGCGGGCTCGACGCCCCCGGGCCGCGGACCGTCCTGCACGACCTGCGCATCGGGGCCGCGGACCTTGCGCTGGCCGGGCTCGCGATCGGCGTCACCGCGGCCGTCGTCGTCCAGCGCCTATGAGCGTCCGAGCCCCGCGGCGCCGGGCTCGCCCCGCGGCCGCCGCCGTCCATGCGATCGGCCGGCCCTGCGGCCGCCGGCCTTCTCGCGCGGCCGCCCGCCGCCTTCCGACGGCGCCGGGGCCCGGCGGCCGCGCCGCCCCGCCCGGCACTCCCCGACCCCGCCCCGATCGCTCATTCGAAAGGACCACCGCATGGCCTCCCCCGACCAGCCCATGGCCTCCGCGCCCGCAGCCTCCCGGCCCCGTCAACGGCTCGGCGTCCGAGACCTCGTCACCATTGGCATGCTCTCCGCCATCGCGCTCGTCATCAGCACCGTCGTCGGCATGATCTGCGCGACGACGATCATCGGGGCATTCCTCTACACCGCTGTCGCCGCGTTCTTCGTGGCCATCGTGTTCCTGCTCGGCGCCGTCCGCATCCGCAAGCCCGGCACCATTTTCCTCATGGGGACGATCGTGAGCCTGCTCGGGCTGATGAGCGGCAATGTTGTCGGCGTCGCCGGCTGCGTCGCGGGATGGCTCGTCGCGGATGCCATCGCCGGTCGTTACGCCAGTCGGGGGCGGATTATCGCCGCCTATGTCGTCGGGAGCGCGCTTCAGTTCGTCGGCTTCATGCTGCCGATCTTCCTGTCCGCCGGAGACTACCTGGCCGCGCGCAAGGACCTGTTCCACCTCAGCGACGAGGCCATCCAGGAGTACCTCGGCTACGTCAGCTGGCCCGTGTTCGCCGGTGCCACCGCACTCGTGGCCGTCCTCAGCCTCGCCGGGGCCCTGGTGGCGGCCAGGATTATCAGGAGGCACTTCGTGAAGGCAGGCCTGGTCCGGTAGCCAGGCGCCTGCGCGGGAGCATCGCCCCGCAGCCCGCCGGGGCGCCGTCGTCCCGGTGGCCTTCGCGAGGGCCGCCGGGACCGCAGGCCGCCATGGGGCCGGCCCCGCACCTGATGAGGAGGACCTCCATGACGCCCCGGGCTGACCACATCCACCACCTCCCGCTGATCCATGACCGCCGCAGGGATATCGCTTACTACGCTCCTTCGTGCCTTACTACGCTCCTCTTAGCCGTACAGAAAGGAACAAAGGAGCGTAGCAAGCGATGGCGCGCTCGCGTTGACGCCGCCGGGCTCACTGCGCCGCCTGCTGCTCGGCCCAGCGGCCGAGGCCCTCGCCCTGGATCGCGGCGGCGATCAGGTCGGGGAAGGCGTCCGGGGTGCAGCCGAAGGCGGGCACGCCCATGGCCCCCAGCGAGGCGGCGACCCCGTGGTTGTAGGAGGGAAGGCCGTCGTCGGACAGCGTGAGCAGCACGATCACCCGGACGCCGTCGCCCTGGATCCGGGCCACGTGCTCCAGCATGCGCTCGGGGCTGTAGTCGTAGAGGTCGCTGATGAGGATGAGGACCGCCGCCGACGGCCGGGTGATGGTCCGCCGGCAGTACTCCAGCGCGGGCGAGGTGTCCGTGCCGCCGCCCAGCTGGGTCCCGAAGATGACGTCGACCGGGTCCGCCAGCGCCGCGGTCAGGTCGACGACGTCGGTGGAGTAGGCCACCAGCGAGGTGCGCAGCGACCTCAGCGAGGCCATGACCCCCGCCATGATCGAGGCGTAGACCACGGAGGTCGCCATGGAGCCGGACTGGTCCAGGCAGATGGCGACCTCCCGCTCGACCCCCTGGTGCCTGCGGCCGTAGCCGACGAGCCGCTCGGGCACCACCGTGCGGTGCTCGGGCAGGTAGTTCTTCAGGTTCGCGGCGATGGTGCGGTTCCAGTCGATGTCGCCCGGGCGGGGCCGGGAGGTGCGCGAGGCCCGGTTGAGGGCTCCGGTCACGGACTGGCGCAGGCGGTCGGCGATCCGCTTCTCCACGTCCTTGACGACCCGGCTCACCACGGCGCGCGCGGTGGCCCGGGACCTCTCCGGGATGACCTTGGACAGCGAGGCCAGGGTCGCCACGAGGTGGACGTCCGGCTCCAGGGTCTCCATCACCTCCGGCTCGGTCAGCAGGGAGCGGATGCCCAGGCGCTCGATCGCGTCGGTCTGCATCACCCGCACGACCCGGCTGGGGAAGTAGGTGCGGATGTCCCCGAGCCAGCGGGTGACCGACGGCGCGGAGCCGCCCAGGCCGCCCCGGCCCTTCTCGGCGCCGTCGTCCCCGACGTCGTAGACCGCGGCGAGCGCGCGGTCCATCGCCCGCAGCGGCTCGCTCAGCTCGCCGAGCCCCTCGTCCACCCCGAGCATGAGCCGCCAGCGCTGCTCGGCGCCGACCGGCCCGCCGGCCGGCGCCGAGCCCCCGGGGCCGGCCGGCCCGGACGCCCCTGCAGCGCTTGTCCTGCGGCTCATCGCCCGCCTCCCAGGATCGTTCCCACCGTCGCCAGGACGGGGGCCGCGAAGGCGAGCAGCTCGTCCTCGCCGCTCTCGCCGTCCTCGCCTCCGCCACCGCTGCCGGCCCCGGCCCGCCGCGGGCCTCCAGACGCGATCCGGCGCGCCAGCTCGCGCCTGGAGGCCCGCGACCAGGACCCCATGGCCCGCCGCAGCGCCGGCAGGACGTCGATGAAGGCCCGGTCGTCGATGCCGCCGACCCACTCGTCCAGCAGGCCCAGGATGCGCCGGTCCTCCACAACCAGCAGGGCGCTGCCGGACAGGAACCCCTCGATCCAGGCGGCCTGCTCCTCGGGGTCGGCGCCCCGGGACAGGGCGCGGCTCATGCGCTCGGCGGCCTCGGCGGCAGTCAGCCCCGCGGAGTCGAGCAGGAGGCGGACGATCCGCCCGGCCAGCAGCCCGGGCAGGGCGACGACCCGCAGGGTGGTCAGCAGGCACTCGCGCCACCGTCGGGCCTCCTCCTCGCCGAGCAGGGCGACGACGTCCTGCACCCCGTCCACCGCGGTGCGCAGTGAGGCGGCCGGCTCCGGTCCCACTCCGCTCGCGGCGGCGGGCAGGCCCGCGCAGGCCCGTGCCAGGACCGCTCGCGTGACCTGCGCCAGGCTCCGGGTGTCGGTGGCGCGCACGTCACCGTAGCGCTGGGCGCGCGCCAGGGAGGGGATCGAGGCCAGCAGGTGGACGACGTCGGGGTCCCCGGCCGCCCGCTCGTCCAGGGCGCGCAGCAGCTCGGGCAGCACCTCGCCCAGGTCGGCGGCCAGGGCCTCCTCGATCGCGCCGGTCACCTCCGGCAGGGTGGCGGTGCGCGCCAGCAGGGCGTTGCCCGCCGCGGAGGCCACGGTCGTGCCCCAGGCGGCGGCCTCGACGACGTCGACCGCCAGCTCGGGGCGCCACTGGAGGTCCCAGGCCTCCTTGAAGGTGCCGGTGCCCGACACCCGCTGCGGCGACCCCCACCCGATGCCCAGGACGGCCAGGCGCCGCAGCAGGTGGGAGCGGGCCAGGTCGTTGGGCTTGCGCAGGTCCAGCACCAGGGAACGCGCCGAGGCGGAGAAGGCCAGGCGCAGCCGGCGGGCCGTGGCGCGCATGTCGGCGTCCAGGGGGACCATGGGCACGCCGTCGGGCACCCTCCCCAGCGCCTGGCCGACGACGACCTCGCGGGTGACCAGCTCGGCGCGCAGCCCGCTGCCCTCGCACAGGACCGACCAGGTGGCCTCGCCGACCTCGTCCAGGCCCGGCATGGGGCGGCCCCGCAGCGCCGCGAGCGCCTCGGCCAGGCGGGCGGCCTCGATGACGTGGGCGCTGGAGGCGGGCAGGTCGTGCTCCCGCAGCGAGCGGGCCACCAGGGTCAGCCAGCGCACGATCGGCTCGTCGGGGGCCGTGAACAGGTGGTGGTACCAGCCCGGCGAGCCCACGCCCGCGCGGTAGCCGGTGGCGGCGGCGAGGCGCCCGTGCGTCCAGGGCACCCAGGTCAGCCGCGCCCTGACCTTCGGCAGGCCGGACAGCAGCGCGTTGTCGGACTTGACGGTGGGCGGGCGGCCCTTCAGCGCCGGGGCGTGCCAGGCCCCGCAGACGACGGCGACGCGCTCGTGCCCGCGCCTGCGCGCCGCGCGCAGGACCCTGCGCATGTGGGCCTCGCGGCGCAGGGTCCACGGGTCGGTCTCCGGGGCGGCCTCGCGCAGCATGCCGATGGCGTCGGCGAGCGGGTCGAAGGGGTCGGCGTCCATCCGCAGCTCGACGGCGTCCTCCCACCAGGCCTCGGGGTCCTCGTAGCCGGCCAGGCGGGCGAGCTCGGCAACGGGGTCCGCGCGCGGGGGCGCGTCCGGCGCCTCGTCGAGGGCCTCAGCCGGCCCGGCGTCGGCGGGTGCGGGCTCGGCCGGTTCGTCGGGTGCGGCGTCCTCCGGCGCGGGGGCCGGCTCGCCCGCATGGGGGCTTGCGCCGCTGCCGGGGGCTGCGCCGCTGCCGGGGCCCGTGCCGTCACCGGCGCCGGGCCCGGACTCGTCGCGGTCCTCGGCCTCCCGGGCCAGGACGTGGCGGGCCGGCAGGTCCATGAAGTGGGCCTCGACGTCGTTCTCCGCGGCCCAGCGCAGCGCCTGCCACTCCGGGGAGAAGACGGCCAGCGGCCAGAAGGAGGCCACGGAGGGTTCGTCCGTCTTCCACGCGAGCAGCGCCACCGGGGGCTCCATGACGGCCTCGGCGCCGGCCGGGACCTCGTCGTCCCGGCGGCTCCGGGCGTCGTCCGGGCCCGCCTCACGGGCGCCGACCCAGGCGAGCAGGTCGTCGGCGTCGGCGGGACCCTCGACGAGCACGCAGTCCGGCCGGTAGGCCTCCAGGGCGGCCACCAGGGCGCGTGCCGATCCCGGGCCGTGGTGGCGCACGCCGAGCACCCGCACCGGCGGCGCCTGGGCCGGGCAGGACGGTGCGGCGGCCCCCGCCCCCGCGGGGGCCGCCGCCTTCTGCGCGGTCGTCTTCCCCTGGGCGACCGCCCCCGCCTTGGTCACCGGCTCACCTCGCGGCAGGCGCGGTAGAAGTCCTTCCAGCCCTCCCGGTCGCGCACGACGGTCTCCAGGTACTCCGACCAGACGACGGCGTCGCCCACCGGGTCGGAGACGACCGCGCCCAGGATCCCGGAGGCGACGTCGCCGGGCCGTAGGACGCCGTCGCCGAAGTGGGCGCTCATGGCCAGGCCGTTGGTGACCACCGAGATGGCCTCGGCGGTGGACAGCGTGCCTGAGGGGGACTTGACGGTGGTGCGCCCGTCCTCGGTCACGCCCCGGCGCAGCTCGCGGAAGACGGTGACCACGCGCCGGATCTCGTCCAGGGCCCCCTCGGCCGGCGGCAGGCGGAGGGCGGAGCCCAGGTCGGCCACCCGGCGCGAGACGATGGTGACCTCCTCCTCGGCGGAGTCGGGCAGGGGCAGCACGACGGTGTTGAAGCGGCGGCGCAGCGCGGAGGACAGGTCGTTGACGCCGCGGTCGCGGTCGTTGGCGGTGGCGATAAGGTTGAACCCGCCGCGGGCCTGGACCTCTGCGCCCAGCTCGGGGACCGGCAGCGTCTTCTCGCTGAGCACGGTGATGAGGGCGTCCTGGACGTCGGAGGGCATGCGGGTGAGCTCCTCGACGCGGGCGATGCGCCCCGAGCGCATGGCCTCCATGACCGGGGAGGCCACGAGCGCCTCGGGGGAGGGCCCATCGGCCAGCAGCCGGGCGTAGTTCCAGCCGTAGCGCACGGGCTCCTCCGCGGTGCCGGCGGTGCCCTGCACCAGGAGGGTGGAGGTGCCGCAGATGGCCGCCGCCAGGTGCTCGCTCACCCAGGACTTGGCGGTCCCGGGCACGCCCAGGAGCAGCAGGGCGCGGTCGGTGGCCAGGGTGGCCACGGCGATCTCCATGAGGCGGCGGCTGCCCACGTACTTGGGGGTGATGACGGTGCCGTCGTCCAGGGCGCCGCCCATGAGGTAGGTGACCACGGCCCAGGGGGACAGCCGCCAACCCGCGGGCCGGGGGCGCTCGTCGAGCGCCGCCAGGGCGGCCAGCTCGGCGGCGTAGCGCTGCTCGGCGTGCGGGCGCAGGAGCCCGGTGGACTCTCCGGCGGAGCCGTCTGCGTCCGTTACGGTGCTGGTGGTGGTCACGGTGTCTCCTGGTTGGTCATCCCGAGCAGCTCGCGGCGCAGCTCGAGTGCGGTCATGATGGTGCGCATGTCGCTGGTCTGGAGCGCCTCCGCCGGCGCGGCCTCGAGGATCGCCAGGGCGTCCTGGACCGTCTCGGGCGCGCACCGGCCCGGCAGCAGGCCGCCGAGCGTGGTCAGCAGGGACCTCTTGGACGCCCCGTGCGAGGGGGCGGCCGCCTCGACGATGCAGCGGGCGATGAGGCCGGAGTGCCTCGGCGAGAGCGTGAGCGGCCACGCCTCGCAGGTGGCGGCGGCCCGAAGACAGTGCCCTGCGGCCACGAGGCGGTCGATGAACGCGTCGCGGTCCGGCGTGTCGAGCAGGGCGACCAGCCGCGTCGCGGTCTCCGACGGCACCCGGTCCACCAGGGCGTTCGCGAGCCGCCCGTCCTGCCACTGCAGGGCCGCGCGCGTCAGTGCCTCGGACAGGTCGGCCCGCTGCCCCTCGCAGCGTACCTCCGCCTCCAGCAGCTCGACTGCGGACAGGCCCACGAGGTGGTGCCACCGGCCGGTGGGCACCCGGGCGACCATCTCCAGGGCCCGCGTGAGTGCGGCGGAGGCGCGGTGAGCCTTGGCGGGGTACTGGTCGCGGGCGAGCTCGTCGGTCAGCTCCACGGGGACCAGCTCGATTCGCGGGGCACGCAGGAACCGCCTGGTGACGACGACGTGCGTCCTGGCGAGGGTCTCGGTGCGTCCGATGAAGGCGGAGGACGGCAGGCGGCGCAGCAGGCCCGCCGCCGTGCGGCGCACGCTCTCGGCGCGGTCGTCCAGGCGGGCCTCCAGGATCTCCTCGTCCTGCGGCCCCAGGCCCGTGGCCAGGGCGTCGAGGATCTGGGCGCGCTCGGCCGCCCTGGCCTCCAGCCAGGCGTCGTCAGCCAGGAGCGCGCGGCCCGCGGCGGGGTCGTGGGCGCGCACCCGGGCCAGGTGGGCGGCCCGCTCCCGGCCGGTGCCGGACTCCCAGCGGGCGGGGTCGGGCGGCGCGGCCGCGCTCTCGACCTCGTCGATGAGGCCGGCCCAGCGCCCGTCCATGGCGAAGACGGCGCGCGCCCGCGCGTCCATGAGGTCCACGACCAGCGCCCGGTCCCCGTGCGAGAACCTGCTCGCCACCCGCTCCAGGATGACCGGCGGCAGGCGCAGGCCCCGGCGTCGGACCAGGCGGAGGGTGCGGGCGACGAGCTCGTCCTGCCCGCTCAGCGCCAGCATGCGCTCCAGCAGGTCGGACAGGTCGTCGGGGATGACCGGGGCCGACGAGGCGGCGGGCAGGTCCAGGGCGGTCACCGGCGCGGAGGGGATCGTGCTGCGCCGCGCGATGGCGTAGGCCGCGGCCGCCTCCAGCACGAGCTCGGGCCCGGTGGCGGCGTGCAGCGCCCCCGCCACCGGTTCCGGCAGGCCGGCCGGGGCCAGGGGGCGGTTGCGCGCACCCAGGGCGGCGGAGCGCACGACGTCGTTCAGGCCGCTCATAGCGGCACCACCGTTCCCTCGGTCACCAGGGTCAGGGGCTGCAGCCCCGCCGGCGACAGCACCCCCGCCACCATGGCGTCGTCACAGGCGGCGCT
Source organism: Actinomyces israelii (assembly GCF_030253495.1). NCBI lineage: Bacteria > Bacillati > Actinomycetota > Actinomycetes > Actinomycetales > Actinomycetaceae > Actinomyces > Actinomyces israelii. The sequence goes on along the minus strand of NZ_CP124548.1, from coordinate 3,355,283 downwards.
CAGTGCGAGCCGCCTGTGCCGGTCGGGCCCGCCCGTCAGCGGCAGCATGGCGGTGTCGTCGGCCAGTGCGAGGCGCCCGCCGTCGTCGGTGGCGAGCCGCCCGACGACGATGGCCGGGCGCGCGTCCGCCCACGGGTCGGCGGCCAGGGCGTCGCGCCACGCCTCGCGGGCCCCGGCGATCGACAGCGGGACGGGGGACCAGCCGGTGACCGCCCCGGTCGAGGGGTACTCCTGCTGCGACAGGGCGCGCAGGGAGGTCCCCGGGTAGAAGTGCAGGCCAGCCTCGACCTGGGTGCCGGCGGTGTAGGTCCGCGGCAGGTCCTCGCGCTCGCGCGCGTAGGCGACGATCCGCGCCCAGCGGCCCGTCCGCCTGCCGTACAGCCAGGAGTGGCGGGCCACGACCCGGCCCTCGCCGCGGTCCTGCGAGCCCGCCACCACCCAGTGGTCGGCGACCTCCGGCTCGGCGCGCACGGTCTCGGAGCGCACGCTCAGGCCCAGCTGCTGGTGCACGGCCGCCACCAGGTCCGCGGACAGGTGCTCGCGGACCTGCCAGGCGCGCACGAGCAGGTGGATGGTGCCCAGCTCGGCGGTGAGGGAACGCGCCCAGTCGGGGGCCGTGTCGCCGGCGTCGGCCAGCTCGGTCAGGCGGAGGGCCAGCGCGGGCGCCTGGGCGTCGACCATGCGGGCCGCGAGCCGGCGCAGGGCCGCGGGCAGGCCCTCGCTGGTGGTGGCGATGCCCTGCTCGACCTGGTCCGTCAGCCAGCGGTCGAGCTCGTCCAGGCCGTCGGTGACGCGCTGCTCGCGGCGGGTGGAGGCCTGCGAGCCTGCGCGCCGGCCGGCCGGCGAGGCGTCGTCGGCGTCCGCGGTGGCCCCGGTGGCCCTGGCTGCCGCCTTGGCGGCGCGCGCCTCGCGCCGCTGCGCCCACTGCCGGACGAAGTCGGCGGGCTCCGCCTCGCCGGCCCTGCCGTCGCTCCACAGGTGCATGAGGCCGACGACGTGCTTGCAGGGGATCTTCCGGGACGGGCAGGAGCAGCGGAAGGCAGGGCCCGACAGGTCCACGCACACCTGGTAGGACTTCTTGCCCGACCCCTGGCACCGCCCCCACAGCAGGTCCCCGCGGTGGCCGACACCGGTCCATGAACCTCGTGTGGACAGCGTCAGTCCTGCGGCGGCGACCTGGCCGTCAGGGGCGATGGAGGCGACCCGTGCGGGGCTCCAGGCCTCGGTCGTCGTTGTCATGACCATAGTCCCCCGCAGGGGAGATCGGTCGGATGGGCGTGTGCCGTGCTCATGGGCCGGAGCTCCTCGAGGACGTCATGGATTGTGAAAGATCGTGCGGCGCCCGGGGCGGGGCTCAGGGCGTTGAGCCGAGACATCGGCATGCCGAGCCGTCGGGACCGTGCAGCGCAGAATTACGATTTGGCAACGGATCGTAGTCCTCATAACAGTCGTGTCTCGGAAGCGCGCCGGAGTGGCGCCGCCCGCTCGTCGAGACTTCCTCGGCCTCGGATATGATGCGGCGGGCTCCGAGGGGGCCATTGCGGGCCTCGGTCTGAAGCCCTGGAGACGCACAGCAGAGGAGGACCATGTCGATGCCACTGGGCTGCGCGACCTGCCGGACGTCGGCCCCGAGCCGGAGGGCGCGGTCCGCGGAGCCCCCGAGCGGGAGCTCGACGGCGCCATTCGTGAAGGGCGCGGGCGGGTGGCGGCAGATGGTTGAGCCCCTGCGCCTGGACAATGTCATCCTTCAGGTTCCCGACGTCGGGGCCGCGGTCCAGTGGTACCGGTGCACGGCCGGGCTGACCCCCGTGCTCGTCACGCCCGAGGTCGCGGTCCTGCACCCCGCCGACGGTGGGGCCGGCGTGGTCCTGCGGCGCGGTGACGGCGCCGGCCGCTCGACCGTCTGGTTCGAGGTCGCCGATGCGGCCGCGGCCGGTCGTGAGCTCGGCGTCGAGCCCTTTGAGATCGGCACCGGGCTGTGCGCGCAGGTCCGGGACCCGTGGGGCAACACCGTGGGTTTCGCCGACTACAGCACCGCGGGCCGGGGCGGAGCGCCGGGGTAGCCTCGACGTCATGCCGTGTGCCACCTGCTCCGACCCGCGCCGGCGGGGCTCTGCCCCGGCGGTCCTGCGCGATGAGCGGGAGCGGCGCGCATGAGCGCCGGATCGTTGGCGCCCTGTGGCTCGCGGAGAACCTGGCGACTCTCCTGGGGCCTGGTGCTACCCCGACCAGCGCGACAGGCGGCACCTCGTCCACGTCGGCAAGCCCGGCTCCTGAGCGCTGCTGGTGACGCTCAACTCCGTGCTCGTCGCCGCCGTCAAGGCCGGGAGGGCGCTCTCTACGGCGACGGCGCCCCGCGAGTGACCCGCGCTCGTGCCGTCGAGACCGGTTGAGCTCAGGCCCGAGACTCCGCGTCGAAACCGGTTCTGGTCGCGCTGCCCGTCGCCCGATGACGACCTGGAGACGGCCATGATGGTCCTGGTCTGCGGGCGCGGCTGGCGGTATTGCACGTGGGAGGGCGGGGCCTTTTATAGGGCAAACGCTATTTTGCCGCGAGATTCTGCGACTCCTGGAGATTTGTCAAGATCGATTGACGTTCTCCCATGTGCGCCCAGGGGGTGCTGCGCACATAGGAGAGATGGTTCGCGCTCGCCGAAACCTGGTTTCCGCATGATTCCGCGGCTCGGGTTCGCTCGCGCCGCCAACGAATGTGCAACAGGGCTCCGCGCGGTCCGCCCTGTGCGCCGAGGCCGGCTTTCTCGCCCGCGCGGCGGCGCCGCCGTTGTGCCGTCGCCGTGGGTCCCGTGAGAAAATACCTCTCTCAACGGGGCGAGGCGCGCGGACGTCCGCGGGCGGGCGCCCCACCCCGGCACGTGTGAGGAGGCCAGATGACCCGTCAGTTCCACCGCCCCGCCCGCCTCGACCCGGAGGCCGCCGAGAGCATCGAGGGCGCCATCGACACCGCCGCCGCCTCGGAGCTCGCCCACCAGGCCGCCCAGGCCCTCTTCGGCGGCTCCCCGACCGACGACGGACCCGGCACCGGCGACCCGGGGGAGCGGATCACCCGCCCCGGCGTCGTGGCGGCGGTCACCGCCCACGGCGTTGACGCCGTCGCCGAGCTGTGGGCCGACTCCCCGGCCGTCACCCTGCCGGGCGCGCTGTGGCGCCTGTTCCTCGTGCGCGAGTGGATCCGCCGCGACCCGGCGCCGATCGCCCGGCGCTACGCCACCGTCATCGACCTCAGCGCCGCCGACGACAGCGCCCTGTCCCGCTTCGAGGCCGCCCGTGCCGAGGCGAGGCCGGCCCCCTCTCCCGACGACCTGCGCGCCGTGCTGGACCGGGTTCTCGCCGGGGGCCTGGCCGACACGGCCGCCCTGGCGCCCGTCCTGCTGGTCGTCGCCGGCTTCCTGCGAGCGCTCGCGGCCGGCTCGAACCCGGTGTGGATCGCCGACGACGCCGACGAGCTCGCCGACCGCGTCACCCGCCGGGACTCCGCGCTCCTGGCCACCGCCGACGAGCTGACCGAGGCCGCGCGCCGGGCGGAGTCCGGCCGCCTCGACTGACTCGGGACGTCTTCCCGGCGCGTCCTGGCTGGCGCCTTCGGCCGGCCAGCGCAATATTCGTCCGCCGACGGCCTCCTCTCGGCGCCCCGGACGTGGGAACATGCCCTTATGACGACGCCTGACTCCTCCGAGACCCCCCAACCGAGCCGCGCGCGGCTGTCCACCTTCCTCGGAGGCTGGGCCCGCTTCCAGTCCAAGGGCGGTGACTCGCCCGACGACGCCGAGTCACCGGCCGGCGCGCCGGATGCCGCCGGCGGGGCCGCCGAGGCCGCAGAGATTGGCGGGCCCGCGGAGATCGGCGAGGCCGCCGATGCCGGATGCGGCGGGGACGACGGCGCCGGTGCCGGAGAGCCCGCCGACGCCGAGGCGGGCCGGGCCGCCGACGCCGGTGTGGGCGGGACGCCTGAGGAGGACGGCCCCGCTCCTGGGGGCCCCGCCGCCGCACCCGGGGCCGCCGACGCGGATGAGGACGTCGCGGATGAGGACGTCGTCGTCGATCCGGCCGAAGAGCTCGCCGAGCTCGACGACACCACCGAGCTCGTGGACCACATTATCGAGGCCGCCGACCCGCGCGACTTCGCCGACGACGCCGGCCCCCAGTACGAGGACGAGGACTTCGACGAGGACATCGAGGAGGACGGCGAGAGGGGCGGCCGTGCGCCCACGACCGGGCGCGCCGACGCCGTCGTCGCCCAGGAGGACGCGGAGCCCGCGCCGGCAGTCCCGCCGTCGGCCGATGAGACCGGCGCCGCACAGGCGGGGCGGAGCGAGCCCCCCGCCCCGCCCCGCCCCGACCCCGAGGACGAGCTGCCCCCGCTGGAGTCCTTCTCGGACCGCTACACCGACCGCGAGCTGACCTGGATGGACTTCAACGAGCGCGTCCTGGAGCAGGCCGAGGACCACGACCTGCCGCTGCTGGAGCGGGCCTGGTTCGTGGCGATCTTCTCCTCCAACCTGGACGAGTTCTACATGGTGCGCGTGGCCGGGCTCATGCGGCGCATCAAGGCGGGCATCACGCCGGTGCGCGCCTCCGGCCTGGACGCCAACCAGGTCCTGGCCCAGGTGACCCGCCGCGCCAAGGAGCTCACCGCCCGCCAGGCCGCCCTGTTCCAGGAGGACATCCGCCCCGCCCTGGCCGCGCACAACGTCGACATCCTGAGTTGGGACGACCTCGACCCCAACCAGCAGGAGCGGCTCACCCGCTACTTCCGCCACCACATCTACCCGGTGCTCACGCCCCTGGCCGTGGACCCCTCCCACCCCTTCCCCTACATCTCGGGCCTGTCCCTGAACCTCGCCGTCATCCTGCGCAACCCGCGGTCCGGCAAGGAGCACTTCGCCCGTATCAAGGTCCCCGACTCCCTGCCGCGCCTGGTCACCGTCCCCGGCCGCGAGCTGGGCGCCACCGACAAGGCCGCCGGCTCCGCCGTCATCCCCCTGGAGGTGGTCATCGGCCGGCACCTGGACCACCTCTTCCCGGGCATGGACATCCTGGAGCACCACCTCTTCCGGGTCACCCGCAACGAGGACCTCGAGGTCGAGGAGGACGACGCCGAGAACCTCCTGAAGGCCATGGAGAAGGAGCTGGAGCGCCGCCGCTTCGGGGACTGCGTGCGCCTGGAGGTGGAGAACACCATCTCGCCCTTCGCCCGCCGCTACCTGGTGCGCGCCCTGGACCTGAGCCCCGACGACGTCTTCGAGCTCCCGGCGCCCCTGGACCTGACCTGCCTCAACCAGCTCCACGACCTGGACATCCCCGGCCTGAAGTACCCGCGCTTCGTGCCGGTCACCGCCGCGGGCCTGGCCTCCCACGAGTCCTCCACCGCCCCAGACGTCTTCGCCGCCATGCGCGACCACGACGTCCTGCTGCACCACCCCTACGACTCCTTCTCCACCTCCGTGCAGGAGTTCGTCTCCCAGGCGGCCGCCGACCCCAAGGTGCTGGCCATCAAGCAGACCCTCTACCGCACGTCCGGCGACTCCCCGATCGTGGACGCCCTCATCGAGGCGGCCGAGGAGGGCAAGCAGGTGGTGGCGATCGTGGAGATCAAGGCCCGCTTCGACGAGGAGAACAACATCTCCTGGGCCCGCAAGCTCGAGCGCGCCGGGGTGCACGTCGTCTACGGCATGGTGGGGCTCAAGACCCACTGCAAGCTGCTGCTGGTGGTGCGCCAGGAGGGCGACAGCCTGCGCCGCTACTGCCACGTGGGCACCGGCAACTACCACCCCAAGACCGCCCGCGGCTACGAGGACCTGGGGCTGCTGACCTGCGACCGCGACGTCGCCCAGGACATGACCACCCTGTTCAACATGCTGTCCGGCTACGCCCCGCGCGCCCGCTTCCGGCGCCTGCTGGTGGCGCCGCGCACCGTGCGCGACGGCCTGATCGAGCGCATGGAGCGGGAGATCGCGAACAAGCGCGCCGGGCGCCCGGCCTGGATCCGCATCAAGGTCAACTCCATTATCGACGAGGCCTGCATCGACGCCCTGTACCGCGCCAGCCGCGCCGGGGTGCCGGTCGACATCGTCGTGCGGGGCATCTGCGGCATCCGCGCGGGCGTGCCGGGACTCAGCGACAACATCCGGGTGCGCTCCATCCTGGGGCGCTACCTGGAGCACTCGCGCGTCTACGCCTTCTGCAACGACGGCGACACCGACCTGTTCATCGGGTCGGCCGACCTCATGCACCGCAACCTGGACCGGCGCGTGGAGGAGCTCGTGCGCATCACCGACCCGGCGATGGTCGAGCAGCTGGAGTGGCTGGTGACCCACGCCGCCTCCGACGCCGTCTCCTCCTGGTGGCTCGAGCCCGACGGCGCCTGGGTCCGTCACTCCCACGGGCCCGACGGCGAGAAACTTGAGGACATCCAGACTACTCTCATGGCGCGGGCGCGCTCGCGAGTCAAGGGCCGCCACTGACAGACCGCTGATACTTCACTGAGACACTGCCGAGGAGGCAGGTATGTCATCTTCATCGCGTGCCAAGCACGTGGTGCGTGCCGCGGGTGCGCTCGTGTGGCGGGAGCGCCGCGGCCGCCTCGAGGTGCTCCTGGTGCACCGGCCCCGGTACGACGACTGGTCCTTCCCCAAGGGGAAGGTGGAGCCGAGAGAGTCGGTGCGCACCTGCGCGGTGCGGGAGGTCGCCGAGGAGACCGGTGCGTGCATCGCCCTGGGCCAGCCGATGGGGACCATCCGCTACAAGCTCTCCGACGGGCGGCGCAAGCACGTCTACTACTGGGCCGCGCGTGGGCTCGCCGACGACGAGCCGGGCGCGCGCGCCCGTGCCGCGGTGACCCCGGCGTCGGCCGACGAGGTCGACAGCGTGGTGTGGACGCGCGCCAAGAACGCCCGCGGGATCCTGACGCACGCGGTGGACCGCGACCTGCTGGGCAGCCTCGTGGACCTGTGGGAGGACGGCAAGCTCGACACCTGGACCTTCGTCCTGGTGCGGCACGCCCGCGCGGTCAAGCGCTCGGTGTGGAACCGTCCCAAGGTGCGCGACAAGGAGACCGACGAGGCCACTCGCCCGCTCACCGACGACCAGGGCGAGGTGCGCGCCCGCGCGCTCGTGCCGGTGCTGGCGGCCTACGGGGTGGGGAGGGTCGTCTCCAGCCCGTGGCGGCGCTGCATGGACACGGTCGGGCCCTACGCGCAGGCCGCCGGGATCGACATTGTCGCGGAGCCCGCCCTCACCGAGCTCGCGCACGCCGGCTCCCGCAAGGCCGCGCGCAAGGTCGTCTCCGACGTGCTGCGCCACCGGGACGTGCCGGTCGCCCTGTGCACCCACCGCCCGGTGCTGCCCTCCGTCATGGAGGTCGTCTCCCGCTATGCGCCGGGCAAGCTGCTGCGCTCGGTGCCCGACCGCGACCCGTGGCTCAAGACGGGGGAGATCATGGTGGTGCACCTGGCGCGGCGCCCGCGCGGCAAGATCCGGGCCGTGGCCATCGAGAAGCAGCGCCCGGTCCTGTCCGAGGGCCGCTGAGCCGGCCGGCCCGCCGCCCGCCCCTTCGCCGAGATCGGACGGCGCGCGCCCGCCGCACGCCCCGCTCGCGGGGGCGGGCGTCGAGCCGTGCGAGCAGCTCCTGGCGGAAACGGGCGGCCCGGGCGTTGATCTTCTCGCGGCGGTCCCAGGGGCGCTCGCCGGCTCCGGCCGCGATGGCGAAGAGCGAGTCGACGACGGCGAGGGCGCGGTCGGGCGGCAGGGATCGGGCGCAGTCCTCGGCGGTGCGCTCCAGCGAGGTGACGCGCAGGCCGCCGAGGTCGACGACGTCGGAGCCAGCGAGGTCGTAGCGTAGCGGTGCCCGATGATGGGGGGATCGCGCCAGGGTTCGGCCTGCCTGTGGATAACTTCGGCTCTCTGCTCGACGCGGGCGATGCGCAGGTCTGCTCCGCAAACTGAACCGATCTCGGCGCGGAAGTGAACCGATCCCGAGCCGGAACTCGACCGATCTCGGCGGGTCAGCCTGCGATGAAGCTGCCCATGAGGCGCGCGATCACGTAGACCGGCGCGCCCAGCGCCAGGATCGGCACGATCGCGCTCGCCACCGCGGCGCGCCCGCCCGGCACCCACCGGTGGGTCCACAGCACCCGGTTCGCGGTCGCCATGAGCACGCCCGCCACGAAGCCGACGATCACGCACGCGGCCGCCGACTGGAGCTCCTGCCGGAGGCCGATGTGACCCGGCCCGAAGAAGCCCACCGCCGCCAGGATGCCTCCGGCCACTCCGGCCACGAGAGCCGGGACCGTCAGCGTCAGCGCCTCCAGAATGGTGGCCCGCACCTCGAGCACCGTCAGCAGGGCGCCCGCGAACAGCGCCAGCGCGCAGGGGACGATGACCGCCGGATCGGCCAGGCCCGGAGCCAGAGCGCACCAGGCGGCGCCCGAGACCACCATGAGGTTTCCCGCGACGGTGGCGGACAGGTCCTCCACGAGGTCCTTACGGCCGTCTTGACGAGCCATCTGGGCGAGGAAGGCCGCCAGCACGCTGAGCGCCATGACCACGCCAGCGGCCCCGTAGTCTCCGCGCACGGCGACGGCGACGGCCGCCGTCAGCCCGGTGAGGGCGACGACGGCGGTGGCGCCCTGATCGTGCTGGGAGCGCACGAGGGCGGGCCAGCCCTGCGCGGTGAGCGGCACGAGCAGGGAGATGACGATGAGCCGCACCCATGTCGGCAGCGCCGCCGAGGCGGCCAGCAGGATGGGCACGACGCCGGCCATGGCCAGGCGCGTCCAGGCCGGGTCCACCAGCCCGGGCTCGATCGGGCGGTGCGCGCCGCGACGGGTGCCGTACGCGCCGTGAGTCGCGGTCGCACCGGGCGACGGCGCGGCGACCGGAGAGACCGGAGAGGCGTCCTGGGTGTTCACGGAGGCATCGTCCCATACCTGAAACATGTGCATGTGGTTCACTGAGGTCCGGAATCTCACCGCAGCGGAAGGAGTCCGGAGTATGCGCGTCATCATGTTCACCCATGAGGGTGATGTCGCCACCGTGCTCCCATCGGCCTCCTTCCTCGACTCCCACGTCGAGTGCCGCCCTCCCACGCCCGCCTTCTACAGCGCGATCGACGACGCCGACGTCGTCATGGTCGATGCCCGCGGGGACCTCATGCGGGCGCGGGCCCTGTGCCAGCTGCTGTCCGGCCCGATGGACTGCCCGCCGATCATCCTGGTGATGGAGGAGGGCGGCGCCGCTGTCGTCCAGCCCGACTGGGGAGCCTCCGACTTCGTCATGGCCGGTGCGACTCCGGCCGAGCTCTCCGCGCGCCTGCGGCTGCTGCGCACGCGGGCGCTCGCTCCCGAGCCCGTGGGCGACGACCAGATCGAGGTCGGCGACCTCGTAATCGATGTGACCGCCTACACGGCGCGCATTCGCGGCACGATCCTCGACCTGACCTACAAGGAGTTCGAGCTGCTGAAGTACCTCGCTCTCAACCGGGGGCGGGTGCTGACCCGCGAGGTGCTCCTGGACGAGGTGTGGGGCGAGGACTACATCGGCGGCTCGCGCACGGTCGACGTCCACATCCGCCGCCTGCGCGCCAAGCTCGGCACCGAGCACGACCACCTCATCGGCACGGTCCGCAACGTGGGCTACCGCCTGGACGCCCCCGACGACGAGTAGGGGCGCGGGCCGGGCGGGTTGCGCGCTCAGCGGACGCCGCGGCCGGCAGCCGCCGCCCCCGTCCTGCGGCTGCGGCTCGCGCGCCCGGGGCGGCGCGCGGCGGGCATCCGATTTCCGGCGGGCCGTGAGGCGCCTGTACCCTTGGGGGCGACGTCGGGCCGCGACGGGCCCCGGGCTCCACCTGAAGCCGCCGCGAGCGGCATACGCGCCGACTGGCGCTCTCCGGCCCGACGTCCTCTTCCATCTGACTCTTCCATCTGATCTCTTGCGGGTCTCCGCGCGCGATTGGTGCGCCCGCGCCGCCTTCGACCGGTCTCGACGCGGAAGTGAACCGATCTTGGCGTTGTAGCCTGCGGGCATGGCATTCACGCTTCCCGACGACCTCGCGCCCGAGACCTACCCGCTGGCCTGGCTGGTCGGCACCTGGCGCGGCTACGGCATCCTCACCTACGGCGAGACGGTGCCCGAGCAGGCTGTGGTCCAGGAGATGACCTTCGACCACGACGGCGGCCCCTACCTGCGCCAGGTCACCACCATCTGGACCGTGGACGCCACCCGCTCCGCCGACCTCGACTTCGAGACGCCCGGCCTGGAGGGCGCCTTGCGCCTGACCCCGGCTCAGGTCTGGTCCACCGAGACCGCCTACTGGCGGCCGGCCGGCCAGGAGGCGCCCGGTCAGGGGGCCCCGGACTCCGACGGCGAGGAGAGCACCGGCAGCGGCAGCAGCGCCGATAATGCCGGTGCCGCTGGCGGGGGCGCGCCCCCACGCGCCCCCGTCACCCGGCTCGAGCTTGCCTCCGCCGACCCCGCCGGGCACGTCGCCGTGTGGGAGGGCTGGATCCAGGGCCCCCGCGCCCGGGTCGGCACCCAGGCCGTGGGCCGCGCCCGCACCGCCGCGCCACTGACCGAGATGACCCGCATGTTCGGGCTCGTCGGCGGCGACCTCATGTGGACCCAGGACATGGCGGCCTTCGGCGTCGAGGAGCCGACCACCTACGCCTCGGGGCGGCTCGGCCGCGTTGAGGACCCCAGCGAGCCGGCGAACGCCCCTGGCGCCGCGCTGCGCGCCGAGACCGGCGGGGCCGACAGAACCGCCGGGACCGCCTGATGCGCCCCTCCCCGCTCCTGGACCGCGCCGGCGCCGTGCCCAACGCCGTCGGCGACCCCGACGAGCCCGTACCCGCCCACTACGGCGACCCCCCGCGCGAGCAGCGCCTGCTGGAGGCCGGCGCCGCGGCGGTCGCACTGGCCCGCGACGCCGTCGCCGTGACCGGTCCGGACCGCCTGTCCTGGCTCACGACCCTGTCCAGCCAGGTGCTCACGGACCTGACGCCCGGCGACGGCGGCGTCGAGGCGCTCGTCCTGGACGCCCGCGGGCGCATCGCCCACGCCCTGGCGGCCCTGGACGACGCCGAGACGCTGTGGCTTCTCACCGAGGCGGGCCGCGGCCCCGCGCTGGCCGAGCACCTGGAGCGCATGCGCTTCATGCTGCGCGTCGAGGTGGCGGTGCGCGACGACGTCGCCGCCCTGGCGGCCATGGGCGAGGGCGTGGCGCGCCTGGAGGCGGCGGCGCGCGCGGTCCCCCGGGGCGGGACGGGCGAGGCTGCGCTTGACGCGGCGGCCTCGGCGGCCCCGGACGAGGCGGTCCCGAGCCCGACGGCGGCGGCCCCGGCCACCGCCTGCCTGGGCGTGTGGCGCGACCCGTGGCCCGGCGTCGCCCGGGGCGGCACCAGCTACGACGTCGGACTCACCCGCCCCCACCCCGGTGCGGCACGGCGGGCCGGCCTCGTGCTCGTGCCCGCGGGCGAGGCCGGCGCCGTCGTCGATGCCTTCCTGGCGGCCGCACCCGGGCGAGGCCCGGCCGGGTCGCTGGCCTGGGAGGCTCTGCGGGTCGAGGCGGGACGGCCCCGGTGGGCGCGGGAGGTCGATGAGCGCGCCATCCCGCACGAGCTCGACTGGCTGCGCACCGCCGTCCACCTGGCCAAGGGCTGCTACCCGGGGCAGGAGACGGTCGCCCGCACCCTGAACCTGGGGCGGCCGCCGCGGCGCCTGACCGTTCTCCAGCTCGACGGGCTCGCCGGCCGGCTGCCAGCGCCCGGCGCCGTCGTGCGAATGGGGGAGAGGGCCGTGGGGGCCGTGACCTCGGTGGCCCGCCACCACGAGCTCGGGCCGATGGCCCTGGCCCTGCTGCGCCGGGGCGTGCCCGTCGATGCCGTGCTCACCGTGGACGCCGAGGGTCCGGCGGGCGCCGAGGGGGAGGCCGAGCCCGGGCCGCGCCGCGCGGCTGAGCCCGTGCGCGTGGCCGCTGCCCAGGAGCCGCTCGTCTCGCCCGAGGGCAAGGCGCAGGCGAGCCCGGCTGAGCGCCCGGGCGCGGGGCTGCGCAGGGGCCTGCTGCGCTGACTTCTCAGGGTTCTCCGTGCCTGCTCCAAGGCACGACGCTGCTCGGCCGGTAGGGTGGCACCGTGACCGCTCTTATCCTCACCGCGTACTACCTGGCCGTGGCCGTGAGATGGACCTGGATCCTCGCCGGCTTCTGCGCCATCGGCCTGGGCGCCTGGGCGCTTATCGACACCCTCCGGCGCCCGGCCCAGAACTTCATCGCCGCCGACAAGCGCACCAAGGGCTTCTGGCTCGCCGTCAACGCCGTCGGGGTGCTGGTCGTCGCGTTCTCGGGACTGACGTCGTTCTTCGGCCTGCTCGGCGTGGTCGCGAACGCCGTCTACCTGGCCGACGTCCGCCCGGCCCTGAACTACTACCGGCCCGTGCGGGTGCGCGTCCGCATCCGCAGGCGCGGGCAGGACGGGCGCGGCGGCGCGGGCGGCCGGCGGCGCTGATGCGCGCGGTCCTCCAGCGGGTCAGCCGCGCCGCGGTGCGCGTCGATGGCGAGGGCGGGCCGGTGACGGTCGGGCAGATCACCCGGCCCGGGCTGCTGGCGCTTGTGGGCGCCACCCACGACGACGGCCCGGCCCAGGTTGCCGCCATCGCCCGCAAGATCGCCGAGCTGCGGCTGTTCGACGGTCCGGGGGACGACGGCGGCGCCCCCGGCCGCGAGGCCTCGGTGAGCGACCTGGGGGCGCCGGTGCTCGTCGTCTCCCAGTTCACCCTCTACGCCGACGTGCGCAAGGGGCGGCGGCCCTCCTGGAACGCCGCGGCGCCCGGGCCCGTGGCCGCCCCGCTCGTGGACGCCGTCGTCGAGGCGCTGCGCGGCCGCGGCCTGGAGGTGGCCACCGGGAGCTTCGGGGCGCACATGCTCATTGACATGGAGGCCGACGGGCCGGTGACCATCCTGGTGGAGGCGTGAGAGGGCGGTACGGGGAGCTCATTATGGTGCGGCACTGCGTCGCGGAGGCGCTCCGGAGTGAGCACCCGCTGCTTGCCTTCGATCGGGGGGCGATTCCCTGCCGCCGTCACTTCAGCGAGAAGCCGTCGCTTCAGCGAACCCGGCGCAGATAGGCGCGTACCGCGAGCGGTAGCAGCACAAGGTGCATCACGAGGACGGCGACGAGGCTGATCGTGAGCGCCCGCATGACGTCACCGCCGAGCATAAGGGCCCGGGTGGTGTCAACGAAGTAGGTCACCGGGTTCACCTTGGTCCACGCCTCGAGCCATCCCGGCATTGTGGACGGGTCGGCGAAGATATTCGAACCGAATGTGAGCGGGAGGATCACTGCCGTGGCGATACCCGGTACTGCCTGAGGACTGGAGACGATCATGCCGACAAGCACGGATAGCCAGCACAGGGTAACGCCGAACAGGATCACGAGCGCACAGGCGAGCATCGCCGACAGCGGATTGGTCTTGACACGGAAGCCGAGTGCGAATGCGAGGCTGAGAAGGGCCGCGAGTGCCACTATGTAACGGACGATGTCCCCCAGCACAGCACCTACGAGAGGGGCGGACCGGCTGATAGGAAGGCTGCGGAAGCGATCGAAGACGCCTTTGTCGATGTCGGTGTTCAGCGCCATGCCTGTACCCATTGACGCGTACATCACGATCTGCACCATCAGGCCCGGCACAATGAGCTGCAAGTAGGCCCGCCAGCCACCGGAGATGGCTCCGCCGAAAAGAAACACGAAGACCACCAGGAACAGGACGGGCTGAATTACGGTGTCGACTAGAGTCGTGGGCGTCCGCACCACATAGCGGAGGTTGCGTCCAGCGAGGACGAGACTCTCCGACAGGGCCGAGAGCGGCCTCTTGACGGGGACGTCGTGATGGCTTTGGCCTGTGTCGCGCTGCGAGATCGACAGCGGGGAGGAGTCTCGTGCCGTGCGGTCGGTGGGCTGAGCGGTCATGCGGGAACATCCTCAACAGAATCAGCAATGGCAGGCGGGTTTGCGGGGCGCTCGGTGGCCGGTCGGCCGGTCAACGCGAAGAAGGCGTCGTCAAGACTGGGGAGACGCAGCGCGACCTCGTCGGTGGCGATACCGTCTGCGTCAAGACGACGGACGATCGCTGACAGCATGAGCGGGTCATCTGTCGGGACGGTCACTGTAACGCCGTCGGGTGCGACGACTGGCTCGGATCCGTGTATATCGCGCACGATCTGCACCAGTCGCCCTACCCGGCCAGGGTCGCTCGCCTTGACGACAAGGGTTTGAGCGCCGGTCTCGCGCTTGAGCTCCTGCGGCGTTCCCTCAGCGACGACGACGCCGTGATCGATCACGGTGATGCGGTCTGCAAGCTGATCCGCCTCCTCCAGATACTGGGTGGTGAGCAGAACCGTCATCCCGTCGCTCCGGAGCTCGCGCACGATCGACCAGAGGTCCTCGCGGCTGCGGGGGTCAAGACCAGTCGTCGGCTCGTCGAGGAACAGCACCTCAGGGCGGCCTACGAGACTCAAGGCAAGATCGATACGGCGACGCATACCTCCGGAGTAGGTCTTCACGGGACGTCCGCTGGCCTCCTGCATCCCGAATCTGTCCAGGAGGTCGTTGGCTCGGGCGCGGCTGTCGGCGGGTCGCAGGCCCAGGAGCCTGCCGATAAGAATCAAGTTCTCCTGCCCGGTCAGCTCCTCGTCAACTGACGCGTACTGTCCCGTGAGTCCGATGCGGGCCCGCACCGCCACAGGATCTCTCACAGCATCACATCCTGCGACCCGGACGGTTCCCGAGTCAGGTCGGCTCAACGTCGCCAGAATTCTGACGAGTGTCGTCTTGCCCGCGCCGTTCGGACCGAGTACGCCGAGCACCGATCCGCGAGGCACCGCAAGATCGACACCATCGAGCGCGCGCGTCTTACCGAACGTTTTGACGAGCCCTTCGGCCCGCACATCCATCTTCATATTTCTTCTCCCGGAGGCAGTTGTCGTCGGGTCTCGCAGAACCAGCTGTCCGGGGCAGGAGTCGGACATGGGGCGGACAGGCCCTGGCCCGGCCCGGTGTCGTTCTCGGGTCCAGGGGAGCGGCAAAGCTATGGGGTGGCGGGGGCGGCGCGGTCCCCGGGGGTGACAGTGGGTGGTGCCCGGATTCGTCATGAGAGGGCCGCGCCGCCAGGTCATCTCCCATCGGCGCCGGCGAGCGCCAGCGGCGCCCGCCGGCGCTCGCCGGCGGGTGACCGTTCCTGCTGGTGACGGGCGGCTTTCCCAGAGCTGCCTTCGACCGCGTCGCGCGTTCATCTCATTCCCTCTGCCCGATGACGTCGACAGGCGCCTGGCGCAGTGCCACCCTGACCGGCAGCATGACCGAGATCACGCCTACCGCCATGGCAGTGCCGACGATAGCGGCGTAGATCCACGGTGGGCCCGCAGGCACCACCGACCCGAGGAAGCCGATGGCCTGGACGATCAGGGGCAGGCCTCCCGCGACCGTGCCGAGAAGCACGGCGCACACGACCACCATGAGGGTCTCCCAGCGCATGGTGCTCAGGACCTGCCTGCGCGTGGCTCCGACCAGCCGCAGCAGCGCGAGCTCTCGACGTCTCGCGTTCGTAGCCACCACCAGGCCGTTCACGACCGCGATAATCACGTACCCCATGATCACCAGCAGACCGAGGAGGTTGACCCAGGCGGCCATCGTCGCCTCCGCCCGCGACGAGGTCGCGAACCCCGCCCGGTCCGTCGTCGTCATTGCCGGATAGGGCGCGAGCGCCGCACTCACGCTGCCGGTCAGGTGCTCTTGCGAGGTGCCTTCGGCGCCCGCGACAAGAAGGCGGGTCGGCGGGGCCACATGCCCCTGGGCCGCGCTCTGCGGGAGCAGCGCCTCCCCCAGCCCGAGTCCGCGCTGGTAGATGGCGACGACACGGAGCCGAGCAGGCGCTCCGTCGCCGAGCCGTACGTCAATGAGGTCCCCGAGCCCGCGGCGCAGAGTCGCGCTGGTCGAGCTGTCCAGGGCGATGGCATTGCCCCGGAGGTCCAGCAGCGATCCTTTCGTGACGCCGGGGTCGAGCACCTCCTGCGCGTCTTCGCCGGACAAGACCGAGGCGCTGAGCTCGGTCACCTCAACGTCATCGAAAAGACCCACGGGGACGAAGACCTTGCTGTCACTGACGCCCAGGACGCGACGGACATCGGGCGCGCCCTGCACGGCCGAGGTCACCTGGGGCGCAATCGGGTCTCCGCCTATGCCGGCGACCACCACGTCCGCCACCACGCCGTGCTCCGCCTGCGTCGCGACGGCGCTCGAGAGGGTCATCTGACTGTAGACCATCGAGAGGGTGAACCCCACGGCGAGGACCAGTGGGATGACCACGCCGCTTATGCGACGGGTATCGGCTCGTGCGGACTCCGCTGCCATGAATCCGCTGGCCCCTATGCGTCGCACGGGAGCCGACACCAGGTGCACCACGGGCCTGAGGAGGAACGGGCCGGCGAGGGCCACGGTGATGACGAGCACGAGCGCGGCGCTGCCCGTACCTGCGGCTCCCATATCGTTGTGGAGGAACAGCGGCATGGTCATGGCCATGCAGCCCAGGGCCAGTGTGATCCCGGCGGCCACGACGCGCCAGGGGCGCACCGGCCGCACAGTCGGGGCCGCGTCCCGCAAGGCGGAGACCGGGCTCATGGACGCCACGCTGTAGGTGACCAGCCACGAGGCCAGGAGGGCGCAGAGCACGACCAGTGCCACGCCGATCGCACCCGCCCACGGCGTCACGACCAGCCGGAGCGAGGCCGGCATGACTCCCAGGCTCACGAACACGTTCCGCAGCAGCGAAGCCACCCAGGTGCCAAGGGGCGCGCCGACGGCGCCCGACGCGAGGCACAGGATCCCCACCTCGGCGAAGACCATGGAGATCAGCTGCCGCGGCGTTGCGCCGAGCACGCGGAAGGCCGCGAACTCGCGCCTCCGGCTGCCGAGCACGAGATTCATCATTGAGGAGATGACGAAGAAGGAGACCAGGACGGCCACTCCGCCGAACGAGCCGGCGAGCAGAAGCAGCAGCGATCGACCGGCCGCCACGTCCTGGTGCTCGGCGTCCGCCACCTGCTGACCTGTGCCGACGGCGAGTCCCTTGGGCAGGACTCTCTCCACCGCGGTTCTCACCTGCGCGGCACTCACTCCATCAGCGCTTCGCACTAGGAGGACGTCGCCGGCATCCGGGTCGCGCACCAGCGAGTCCGCCTGCGCGTCGGTGAGGAACGCCGTGGGAGCTTCACCCGTCTCGACGTCGGCGGCGACCAGCCCTACCACGCTGTAGTCCTGCGGCACCCCGTCGACCGACGCCGTGACCGTCTGCCCGAGGTCGATGCTGCGACGACGCGCCTCATCGACCGTCAGCACCATCTCCTGCCCGGAGCCGGGCTGCCTGCCCTCGACAATATGAAAACCGCCCGCTGCCGCCGTAGACCACCTCCGGGTCTCCAGAGCCCGATCACTCGGGGAGGTCTCGGCCGCGTCGCCTGTGATCCGCATGGTGATCCGGTCGTCCATCACCGCTGAGTCGACTTCCGGCAGGGCCTCGACCTCCGCCGTGAGCGCACGAGGAACCCTTACAGTCTCGGGCAGCCGGACACCCGACAGAACATCACTGCCGGGAACGCGCATGGTCTGCTCGCCCACGACGACAGCATTGACGCGGGCGTAGCGCTGCGCCTGCGTCGTCGAACGGAGACCGGACTCCACGAGATAGGAGGTCGCCGACAGCAGGGCTGCCGAGCAGACCAGCGCCACGAACGCGCCGGCGAATGCGGCCATCCGGCCGCGCACGGTGGACAGGGCGAGCGAGATCATGACCGCCGCTCCCCCAGGCGGGCCATCCGGGCCGCAATATCCTGGACCGAGGCGCCCGTCAGCCTGTCCACCAGCTGGCCATCCGCCAGGAAGAGGACCTCGTCGGCATAGGCCGCTGCGCGGGCGTCGTGCGTCACCATCACCACCGTCTGCCCCAGGCGCGAGGAGACAACAGCCAAGAGCTCCAGCACCTGCGTCCCGGTCGTCGAGTCCAGGGCGCCGGTGGGCTCATCCGCCATGAGCAGGTTGGGGCGCGCGATGAGCGCGCGCGCAATGGCCACACGCTGCTGCTGCCCGCCGGAGAGCTCGCTCGGGCGCCGATGCAGCTGGTCGGCCATGCCGACCTGCTGGACCACCTCCAGCGCCCACTTCTTGTCGACGGGCCTCCCGCTCAGACGCAGCGGCAGGGTGATATTGTCCTCCACCGTGAGCGTAGGAATAAGGAGGTAGGCTTGAAAGATAAAGCCCACGTGATCGCGCCGGAATAATGTCAGGCGGCGTTCAGAATAGCCCGATAGATCCTGACCGCCGATCATGACCCGCCCCGACGTCGGGGTGTCAAGCCCCGACGCACAGTGCAGGAAGGTGCTCTTGCCGGACCCGGACGGCCCCATGACCGCGGTAAAGGTGCCGGGTTCCAGGCGCACGCTGACGCTCCGCAGCGCATGCACGTCTTCACCGGAGAGCCGATAGGTCTTGGTCACCTCCGTCAGCTCGAGCGCGGCGCCAGAGGAGAGGGCGTCGGAATTGCTGGGCAAAGGCGGTCTGTTCGGCAAGGTGGTCTCCAGGGCGAGGACTTCACTTAATAGCACGAGCACCCTACCAAAGGACCACGGACAATCTCCGGACAGAACCGGGACTCATCTCAGAGGCTCATCGCTGCCAGCGCCCACACGCCCGTGGCGCCGAGCCCCGTCGCCCGTCCTTCGTCGTACAACCAGCGGAAGTTCTCGGTGCCGAGGGCCTGGGTCAGGCGCTCGCCGAGGACGACAGGCGCCTTTCCCGACGCCGTACCGCCGCCCCGCAGCCGGTCGGCCATCCCGAGGGCGCGAGCAGCCATCTCCGGACGCCGGGTCGCCTCGAGGACCAACGCGGTCGTGTCTATGACGTCGGCGTCGAGCGCGGGATAGGCGATGCCGGCGACCCCTGCGGCCGCCTCACGGATCGCCGCTTCGGCCAGCCTGACCTGACCGCGTTGCAGGTACAGCCGCGCCGTGACGAGCTCTATCTCGACCTTCAGGTATTCCGGGTCGGAGACCAGCCGAGCGGCCATCACCTCCCGTACCTCGGCCAACGAGGTTCCCGCTGCGCGGGTGTCCTCATCATCCAGAGCTGCGGCCATCATCCCCACATGGGCCAGGATTCGGTACTCCGCCGAGATGTTGCAGGCCTGCCCCAGTGTGCGAGACAGTACGCGTCGGCCCTCCTCTGTCCGGCCGGCACGCACCAGGAGCCTTCCCAGCTCCACCTGGGCCAGTACCGTCACAACGCCCGAGCGCTCCTCCATTGTCGCACTATTGCGCAGAGCCTCGACCGCGCCGTCCAGGTCTCCGCGGCGTGAGCGGTGCCGTGCGATCAGGGTGACCATATGGCCGGCGCTCCAGTGGTCGCCGATCTTATTGAACTCGGCTGCCGCCGTTTCCGCGCACTTCTCGGCGGCCTCGGTATCCCCCGCCGTCTCCGCGGCGATGGACTGGGCGGCGTGCCCGGCGGCCCTGACCCACGGCTCCTCATGGTCATGCGCTATCTCGAGCAATGAGGCGACTGCAGTAAGATCCCCCGCCAGCAGGGCGGACTTGCATGCGATCATCACCAGAGGCGGGTAGGTGCGAAGGGTGTCGGCGTCAACGCCCGACCACAGGGGCCGCCGCCCGCCGGAGTCATCTTGGCCCGGGCACAGCGAGGCGACGAGGTCGAGAATGAGGACGACGCCGGTCGGGAGAGCGTCTCGCGCTGGCTCCAGCTCGCGGAGCTGGCGCGAGATCTCATCGACGCGGCCGTGCATGATCCAGTACCATGACAGAGGAATCACGAACGCCACCAGGTCTTCCGCCCGGTCTAATTGGCGCATGGCTTCCACAATGTTGTCGTACTCTGCGTCCAGCCAGGCGAGCGACTCCGCCTGACAGCCGTACAGCAGGCCTCGGAAGGTGTCCTGCAGCCGATCCCGGAAGTACTCGACAGCAGAATGCGCAATGCGATCCGTTTCTCCGGCCTCGTCCAGACGGAGGAGCAGATAGCGCCGTGTCGTCTCGAGTAGCTGGTAACGGGCCTGCGTGTCGCTCGAGGACGAGATCGTAAGGAGAGACCTATCCACCAGAGACGAGAGCAGGAATGGGATCTCTTCCTGCGGTAAGTCGCCTCCGGCGCAGATATGCTCGGCGGTCTCCACCCTCGCACCTGCGGGGAACCACGCGAGCCGCCGCGCGAGTATCCGCTCGTCGGGGCTGAGAAGATCCCAGCTCCAGTCCAGGGTCGCGCGGAGGGACCGTTGCCGCGTCGAGTCAGTACGCCGAGCCGACGAGAGGAGCTGGAACATCTCGTTCAGGTGGCCGGCAATGCCCTCGATCCCCATGGACCTGGTGCGGGTGGCCGCTAGCTCGATTGCGAGTGGGAGTCCATCGAGTCGACGGCAGACGTACTCCACGAGGGCGCGATTGCCGTCATGGATGCAGAAGCTCGGGTCCGACAGGCCGGCGAGCTGCTCGAACAGCTCGACGGCGCCACTGCTGGCGCCGCTCCCGTCGGGCAACGGGAGCGGCGGTACTCTGAGCACAGCCTCGCCCGCCACCATAAGAGGTTCCCGGCTGGTCGCCAGGATCCGCAGGTCGGGGTGCAGCGGCAGCAGCTCAGAAACCAGAGCAGCAGCGGGCTCGATCACGTGCTCGCAGTTATCGAGGATGAGCAGTGTCGGCATGTCGGACAGTGCCGAGGCGATGCGGGGAATGCGGGCCGGCGAGCGCGAGGGCGTGAGCATGTCGTGGGTGCTGAGCGCGGCGCTCACCCCCTCCTCGAGGCTGTCCCCGTCCCGCAGGGCGGCGAGCCCCACGAAGCAGATGCGCGGCGCAGGGCCGTGGTCAGACGGGCGATCAGTCGCGCGCGTCGCGTACTCGACGGCGAGACGCGTCTTCCCGACACCGCCGGTTCCCGTCAGCGTGACCAGGCGAGTGCGGTCCATGAGCTCGTCGATCAGGTGGATCTCCCGGTCGCGGGCCACCGCCCGGGTGAGGTACGGGCTCCTCCACCCCGTGGGCGTGGCCTGCTCGTCGCGCAGGATCTCCTCGTACAGCGAGGTCACCCGTCGAGCGGGGGCCACACCGAGCTTGTCGTTCAGCGAGTGCCGCAACCTGTCGTAGGTCGTCAGTGCGGCACCTCGCTGGCCCGAATCGTGCAGCGCCCTCATGAGCAGATAGTGGGTGCGCTCACGCAACGGGAAGGCGCTCGCCAGCGACTGCAGGTCGCCAACCGCCGCCTCTGGCCCCTCAAGGCTGGACACGGCGACAAGGCGGTCCTCCTGGCCCTGCAGGTGCAGGTCCTCCAGCCGTGCCGCCTCGCGTAAGGCGAACTCCGACCTGATTCCCGAAAGAGGCGCTCCTCCCCATAGCGATAACGCCTGGACCAGCGCCTCGTTCGCCCGCGCGGGCGCGTTCTCGCGCAGAAGGCGTGCGCCCTCGGTCACCAGGTGCTCGAACCGATGCGCGTCGACGCGCATCGGTTCGATGACGAACCGGTAACCGCTGCCGTTGGGGACGGGCCCGACGGCAAGACGGTGCTTTGCGAGCCTCGATCGCGTCCGCGAGGCCAGCCGACGGAGCGTCTCGGTACCGCCGTCGGGGATATCGTCTTCCCAGATGTCGTCGAGCAGCGTCTCCGCCGGTACGACGACCCCTGCCGAAAGCGCCAGGCGCGCGACTAGCGCGGCCGTGCGCCGGCCGGACAACCGGATCGCAGTCCCGTCCGCATCGAGCACCCGTACCGGACCCAGAAGCCGGACGAAAGCGCTGTTACTCTCTTCCATCCTACACCATTCTCAAGTCATAGAAACATTGTGCTCAAGCTCCGCGGCGCAGTGACGGCCCGGCCATCGGTCGCACAGCCCGGGCTTAGGCCCGGCTTCACGAGGACGCGCCGGTCGACTTGTTCGTCCCGCCGCAGATCCGGCGCAGGTGCCGGGCGGCTGCCGTGTTTCCGATCCCTGCCACTATAAGAGTGAGAACATTCTTCTCGCAAGGCATGAGGACCGATGGCTGGGGCGCGGTCCGCACGTATCGCCCTCTTTCCTCATGGTCTTCATGGCGAACGCGCGCTCCGCGTGGGCGAGGAGCCGGCGGGCCGGGGCCCGCGCGTTCGGTGCGCGCTCCTGGCGCCCTCGCCGCGTAATCTCGATCGTGCCCTTCGGGCGAGTCCTCCTCGCCCTGGGCGTTGGCCGTCATGTTGTTCTCGCGCCTGGCCGATCAGTCGAGACGAGGGGCTTTGGACGTGTTGAGGTGCGGAGGCCCGCGGCCTCCGCACCTCAACAGGGCGACGGTGTCAGCCGTCAGTCGACCTGATCAGGCTGTTCGGGCGCATATCCGTCCAGTTCTTCTCGACGTAGGCCAGCGCGTCGGCGCGTGAGCTGTCGCTCAGAACCTGATCCCATCCTTTGGGTACGGGAGAGAAGGCGGGCCATAGCGAGTACTGCCCCTCGCTGTTCATCAGCACGTGATAGATGGCATTGTCGTCCTCGAACGGGTTGGTGTTATTCATGGTGAGTCACTTCCTTCTTGTAGTGGGACGGGACGGCTCGGCTCTCAGGCGCTGCCGTGCAGGCGTCTCAGCGGCCAGCCGGGTGAGAGTCTCGACATGGCTGTTGGCCAGTCGCTGGACGGTGCTCTCGCGATGACGGTTCTTCGAGTACGTCCAGCTGAATGACAGTGAACCGTCTATCAGCGCGCCGGTGATGTCGAGCAGGTTCGACCGCGCCTCCTGCGGGGCGTGGTCGAAGCCCGGGGTGGGGAGCATGCGGGCCACAACCCCGTCTCCCCGGATATCCTCGCCGAAGCGCCCGAGGTAGTTGAAGACCACGGGGGCGGGTGCGTCGGGAACGAGGCCCTGGTCGGGCGCGCCTCGCAGGTAGCGGAGGGCGCCATAGCTGATTCCCTCCGGCACCTGCCTCGTCTGCCGCTTCACGCTCGCGACGAGCTCGACCAACGTACTTGCAGGCGAGGTTTTGAGAGCGAGTGGATAGAGCGTCGTGAACCACCCCACGGTACGGGAGAGATCCACGTCTTCGAAGAGATCGTGGCGGCCGTGGCCCTCCTTCTCGATCACGATCTCCGGCTGGCCCGCCCAGCGGGTCATCACGTGGGCGAGAGCGGCGAGGAGGAGATCGTCGATCCGGCATCGGAGCGCCCCGGTTGTATGGCTCACAAGGTGCTCGGTCACATCCGCTGGGACTGACGCCACTACGGTGCGCTCCGACGCCACATTGTGCGCTCCGCCGTTCATGTCTGTGGGAATCGAGCGGATTCGGCTCACCGTGTCGGTCCAGGCCTCGAGGTCGCTGTCGAAGGCGCCGGCGCGCGTGCAGTCGATCAGACGTCGCATCCAGGTGGGGAACGAGGTGGTTGACAGGCGCGCGGCTGTTGTGCCGCCGGCGTCGTAAAGGGTCTGAAGATCCTCCAGGACGATCTGCCAGGAGACGGCGTCCACTACCAGATGATGGGCGCTTAAGAGAAGTTCTCGCGGACACCCGTCCTGTGCGAGGACGAAGGCCTCGAACAGCGGTCCGTTCTCGAGCCTGCTCGCACTGCGCTCTCGCCTCGCGCATTCCAGCACTGCCTCGTCGGCGGGGCGCCCACCGATCTCAACGACATGCACGAGTCCGGGGTCCACCCCGCCGTTAAGGTGCTGGTGCCAGCCATCGGCGTCCCGGTGCACGCGCAGCCGTAACATGTCGTGATGCTCGACGAGCGCCAGCAGAGCGCTCCTCAGGCGATCGATGTCGATGCCGGAGGCCAGCTCGTAGCGCAGCGACATGTCGAAGTGCTGCGGAGCCAGTACGTGCGAGTCGAAGAACCAGTGGCTGATCGCCGACGTGCTGACGGGCCCCTCGACCTTCTCGTACTCAGTTCTCCTCGCCGAGGCGGGACGGCGCTGGTCGAGCGCGGCCGCAAGAGACTCGACAGTCTGGTAGGTGAAGAGATCCTTGGTGGTGACTTCCCAGCCGGCGGCGCGGATCTGCGACACGAGCCGGATGCTCAAGATGGAATCGCCGCCGAGGTCGAAGAAGTTATCGTGTGCCCCAACACGGCTGACCCCCAGCTGCTGCGCCCAGATGGCCGCGAGGCGCGTCTGGGTGTCCCCCTCCGGGGCGACGAACGCGGCGGTGCTGAAGGCCTCGTCGGGCGGTGGTGGAAGCAGCGCACGTACCGTCTTACCCGTGGAGCTCAGGGGGAGAGCCTCGAGAGGCACCAGCGCCTGGGGGACCATGTACTCGGGCACGACCTCGCGCAGCATCGATCGCAGCGTCACCATGTCCAGCGACGCTCCGGAATCCGGCACAACATAGCCGACCAGCCGGCGGACGCCCGGGACGTCCTCGCGCACCGCGACGGCTGCCCGGGCGACATCGGGCAGCGCTGTCAGGGCGCTCTCGACCTCGCCCAGCTCGATTCGGAAGCCTCTGACCTTGACCTGATTATCGTTTCGGCCGAGAAACTCCAGCTGCAGCTCTCCCGTCCAGCGGACAAGGTCACCCGTGCGATACATGCGAGCGCCGTCCGCACCGGGGCACGCGACGAAGCGCTCTGCGGTCAGCCGAGGCATGTTGTCGTAGCACGCCGCGACATTGGCGCCGGACAGGTACAGTTCTCCGCGGACCCCGGCGGGGACCGGCCGGAGCCGGTCGTCGAGCACATGGGCGGTGAGACCGGCCACGGGACGGCCGATGAGCGGCCTCTCCCCGTCGGTGACGCGCCACACCGTGCTGTTGACCGTGCTTTCGGTAGGCCCGTAGAAGTTGAGGACGGCCGGGATGCCGGCGGCGGCCAGCCTATGGTGCAGGGTGCTGCCGAGGGCCTCTGCGCCGACCGTGAGCACGGTCTGGCGATGGTGCCCCTCGTCGAGCAGCCCTGCGGTGACAAGCTGCTCCAGGTAGGACGGGGTGGTGTCGAAGTAGTCGATACGGGCGTCAGAGAGGTACGCGCACAGGGCCTCGGGGTCCGTCCGGGTCTCCTCGTCGATAATGTGGAGGTGATGGCCGTTCAAGAGCCACGCCAGCGGGTCCCAGGAGGCGTCGAAGGTCCAGGCCGACAGGTGCGCGGCAGTGAGCTCGCGGCCTGTGTCCGAGCGGTCGATCTCATCGAGCACCGCGATGCGGTAGGCGGTGAGCATGGCCGAGACATTGGCACGGGTGACGACGACGCCCTTCGGCTCACCCGTAGAACCCGATGTGTGGACAATGTACGCAGCATCGTCCGGCCGCGGTTCGCGCACCGGGGCAGTCGCCATGCTCGCCGTGCTCTCGTAGTCCTCAAGCGCGCGCATGGGCAGGATCGGCAGATTCTCGCCGACGAGTGCTCGCAGTTCGCGGGCGTCCACGTCCGTGAGCACGGCCCGCGCCCTGGACTGCGACAGGATGTGGCGTACGCGGTCCGCCGGGCCGGCCGGGTCGACGGGCACGTACGCCGCTCCCACCTGCAATACTGCGAAGATGCCGGTAACAGCGTCGACGGAGCGTGACAGCGCTGTCGCCACCCGGTCGCCGACGCCGATGCCCCGCGCCGATAGGGCCGCCGCCGTGCGCTGAACGCGGGCGCTGAGCTCGCCGAAGGACACCGTTGCGCCGTGCGCGGTGACCGCGGGGCTGTCCGGCCGCTCGTGGGCGTTCTTCGCAAGCAGGGCCTCGGGCAGCAGCGGTGGGGCGTCTGCGCCGGCCGGGCCGGTGCCCGCTGCGAGAATCCTCTCGGTCTCCGACGGGGTCATGAGGGCGGTGTCGCGGACCAGCTTCTCCGGATGGTGCGCGAGCTCGGCCAGGACGGTGACAAGATGCTGCGCGAGCTCAGCCATGCTGCCGGGGTCGAACAGGTCCGCGTCGTACTCGACGATGCCGGTGAGCATCCCGTCGGCCTCGGCGAAGTCCACGCTGACGTCGAACAGCGAGTGGTTGCGGGAGACCGGGTACTCCTCGACCTCGACCCCCTCCAGGGCCCACCCGTCACCGGTCGGGGCGTTCTGCAGCGAGATGAGAGCCTGCACGAGCGTCGGACGCGAAGGATCCCGTGCAGGGCTGATCGCGTCGACCACGCTGTCGAACGGGATGTCAGCGTGCTGGAACGCGTCCAGGAGGCGGTCGCGGACCCTGCCGACCAGCGTCAGCAGGTCCTCGTCCTCGTCAACTGCGATACGGGGCGCGATCGTGTTGACGAAGAAGCCGACCACATTCTCCAGGCCGACGTGATCGCGGCCGGAGGTGACGGTTCCGAGGGCGATATCCTTCTGCCCCGAATGGCGCGATAGGACAAGCAGCGTCGCCGCGTACAGGACCATGAAGAGAGTGGCCCCTGATCGCTGCTCAAGATCTTGCAGACCCGCGAGGGTCGCAGCCGGGACACTGAAGGCGCAGGTATCTCCCCGGCCGGTGCGGACGCTGCGGCGGGCGTGGTCGGTCGGAAGATCCAGGGGCTCGAGACCAGCCAGCTGCTCCCGCCAGAATGCGAGGCCCGACTCATAGTCCGGCGACTTCCAGAAACGGTCCTGCCAGGCCGCGTAGTCGATGTATCGCACCGTCGCGGGCGGGAGGGCGGGCGTTTCGCGTCCGCTGCACCGCGCGTACAGCGCCATGAGATCCCGTGAGATGATCGATAGGCTCCACGCGTCCATGATGATGTGGTGCATGCCAACAGCGAGAACGTGCTTCCCGGGCGCCTCCCGGACCAGGAGGCAACGGGTGAGCGGCCCGGCGGACAGGTCGTAGGGCGCGTGCATGAATGTCTCCACCGCCTGCGAGACGGCATCCTCACGCTCATGCTCGGGCAGGTGGCTCAGATCGACGCGGTTGAGGACCGGAGCGTCAGGGGCGGGCAGGATGGTCTGCATCGGGGTGCCGTCCTCATCACTCGTGAACACCGTCCGCAGACACTGGTGCCGGTCGAGCAGCCTGCGCAGGGCCTGCTCCAGCGCCGAGGCGTTCACGCCGCGTAGCCGCAGTGCGATACCGGAGTTGTAGGAGGTGTCCTCGGGATCGTGAGTCTGGAGGAACCAGAGCCGGCGCTGGGCGGCGGAAAGGGGATAGCGGTCGGCGTCGGCGACTCGCTCGAGGACGGCTGCCGGCGCGGTGCCGGTACCATGGCGCTCCTCCAGCAGCGCTGCGAGCTCGCCGATCGTCGGGCTGTCGAAGACTCTGCGGACCGGTAGCCGGTCTCCCAGCTCTTCGGCGATCTTCGCCACCATTCGCACCGCCGTGACGGAATCGCCTCCAATACGGAAGAAGCTGCTGCGCACCCCTACGTGGTCGAGCCCCAGGAGGTCGCACCAGATTGCTGCCAGCTTCCGCTCGATGTCGGTCCGCGGCTCAGCAGGCTCTTGGCCGTCGAGCTTGGACCAGTCGACGGCCGGGAGCCTCCTCCTATCCACCTTGCCGTTGGGAGTCAGCGGCACCTCAGGAAGATCGACGAATGCGGCGGGCACCATGTAGCTCGGCAGGACGGCGGCGGCCTCGGCCGCCAAGGAGTCCGATGAGACCGTCCTCTCCTGCGAGGGGACCACATAGGCGACAAGACGCGTGCTGCCCGGCTGGCCCGTCACGGTCGCGACGGCGCGCTCGACTCCCTTGAGCGTCGCGAGCACGTTCTCGATCTCACCGAGCTCCACGCGATAGCCGCGGATCTTGATCTGGGCATCGGTGCGCCCCAGGAACTCGAGCGCGCCGTCGGGCCGTCGCCGTACGAGGTCGCCTGTGCGGTACATCCTGCTGCCGCGCGGGCCGTGCGGATCTGCGACGAAGCGTTCGGCCGTGAGGCCGGCGCGGTTCCAGTAGCCCAGGGCCAGGCCCTCGCTGCCGATGTACAGCTCGGCTGGAATGCCGTCGCTCACCGGCCGCAGCCAGCGGTCCAGCAGCTGCAGACGACACCCGGGGATCGGCTTGCCGAGCGGCGGTACATCATCGCCGGACAGTCCCTGCAAACGCCTGGAGACGGAGGCGCAGACGGTGACCTCGGTCGGGCCGTAGCCGTTGTACACGGAGCGTGTGGAGCCGAATCTCTCCACGAGCTCGCCGCTCCACGCCTCTCCCGCCAGGACCAGGGTGGTCACTCCGGCGAGGTCCTCGTCCTCCAGGGCTGCGACGAGGGCGGGAGGGATGACGGCGTGGGTCACTCCGAGGTCGGCGAGTGTGGATCGCAGTGAGGAACCGGCGAGCATCGGCGGCGGGACAACGACGAGTGCCGCCCCCCGCGTGAGCGCCATGAGGAATTCATAGATGGACGCATCGAAGCTGGGCGATGCGAACTGCAGGACTCTGGAGCCGGTGCCGATGCCCCACACGTCTCGCTGCATGGCGGACGCGGCCGCGAAGCCGCGATGGCTGAGGAGCACGCCTTTGGGACGCCCCGTGGATCCCGAGGTGTAGATCATGTAGGCGGGCTGGTCCACCCGACTGGCCGCACGAGTCGGCTCGCCCTCACCCATATGAATGCAGGCAACGTTCTGCGGGAATCGGTCGGACTGCTCCTCGCTCGTGAGCACCGCCGCCATCCGGGCGTCGGCCGTCATGTACGCCAGCCGATCGGCTGGATAGTCAGGGTCTAGAGGAACATAGACGACACCGGCGTAGAAACAGGCCAGGAAAGCCGTGATCAGCTCGGGCCCGCGCGGCAGGCAGACTCCGAGGCGGTCGCCTTTCCCCAGCCCCCGGGCCAGCAGGTGTCCCGCCAGACGCGCGGCCCTTTGGTCGAGCTGGGAGTAGGTCATCACCGTATCGGGGCCCACGACGGCCGGTGCCTCCGGCGTGTCCGCCACGTGAGCCGTGAACAGCTCCATCAGCGTGGCGGGGGCGGGGGCATCCGGCCCACACCACGCACCCGGCTCAGGGGCCCTCAGCGGCTGCTGCCGGAGAGGAGCGGTGTCCGGCGCCTGGCGCAGAACGCTGTCGAGATCATCGGCCATTCGAACAATAGTCTTCGTCTCGAACAGCCCGCGGTCGAACTCGAACGACACGTCGAGGCCGGTCTCGGACTCGACGACCTCGATCGCAATGTCGAAGACGGACTGTTTTCGCGCGACGGGAAAGCTTGACACGGAGAGGTCGCCGAGCGCGGGAGTGACAGTGCCGACGTTCTGCAGGATGAGCGCCACCTGCACGAGTGGAGGAACCGCCGGGTCGCGTTCATCGAGCACCGCGTCGACCACGAGATCGAAGGGCACCTCCACATGATCGAAGTCTGCCAGCACCTCGTCCCGCGTCCGGCGCAGGTTCTCGCGGAACGACAGGGTCTCGTCCACAGCGCCCCGCAGCGCCAGCGTATTGACGAAGAAACCCACCAGTGGCTGCAACCGGGGATCATCGCGACCCGCGGTCACGGTGCCCAGCACGACGTCGTCCTGGCGGGACCAGCGCGCCAGGACGATCCGGGTCGCCACCAGCAGCGTCATGTAGATGTTCGCATGCTCTTCCTTCGCGAGATTGCGCAGTCGGGCCGTCGTCTCGCTGTCGATGCTCATGCGGTGGTTGGCGCCGCCTGTGAGGCGCCGCTTGTGTCGCGGGTGGTCGTGCGGAAGGTCGATCACCGTCGTGGCGTGCGCCAGCTTGTCGTGCCAGTACTGCAGGGAGGCGTCGAACGCCGGTCCCGAGAGCCGTGCTCGCTGCCATGCGGCGTAGTCCGCGTACTGGAACGGCAGCTCCGGCAGGGTCTTGGCGAGGGAGCCCGCAGACATGTCGGCGTTCGCGGCCGCGGCACGGTACAGGAGGTCGAGCTCCCTCTGGAGGATACCCATCGACCAGCCGTCGGTGACGATGTGATGGATGGTGACGAGCAGGACATGATGGTCATCCCCGGTGCGGAAGAGGCAGGGTCGCCACAGCGGTCCCTCCGTGAGGTCGAACGGAGCGCCGTAGGTCTCGGCGACGGCGTCGGCCAGACGGGACCGATCCGTCTGCACGGGTGCCACGGCGACCGGGGACGGCGCGTGCACAACCTGGCGGCCCTGCCCGTCCACCTCCGTGAAGGTCGTCCGCAACGACTCGTGGCGGCGCTCCAGCGCCGTCAGGGCCCGGTCGAGCGCGGAGACGTCCAACCGGCCCCGGATCTCGAGGGCGAATCCGGAGTTGTAGTCGGTGCGGCCGGGCTCCATCTGGTCCAGCAGCCACAGACGCTGCTGGGCGTGGGAAAGTTCCAGCGGACCCGAGCGCGGCACGACGGGTATGTCGTCCTGTCGCCCTGCGCGGTTCTTGAGTCGGCGCATAACCTCCTCTTGCAGTCTGGCCCGATGGCTGTCTGTCGTCTCGCTCATGTTCCTGCTTCCTGGTAGGTGCTCGTCTGTCAGAGGCCCTTTGACAGGTGGTCCTCCACCGCCTGCGCATAGGCCTGGACCGTCTGGGCGTCGAATAGCGTTCGGGTTGGAATCGAGAGGTCCAGTGCCCGATGGATCTCGCCCGCGACCTGAATGCTCTTCACCGAATCACCGCCGATGTCGAAGAAGTTGTCGTGGCGGCCGACGCGCTTGCGGTGCAGGATCTGAGAGAAGATCTCGGCTACGAGCTCCTCGGTCGGCGTCCTCGGCTCCTCGAACCCGCTCTGCGCGGCGCTGTCCCAGTCCGGGGCGGGCAGCGCCCGGCGGTCGACCTTGCCGTTGGGGTTCAGGGGCAGGGCGGGCACTATGACGATCGCCGTCGGCACCATGTAGCCGGGCAGGATCGCCGAGAGGGCGTCGCGCATCTTCTGCGTATCGGCTTCGCTCCCGGTGTCGAGCGTCACGTGCGCGACGAGAGCCTTCCCCCCAGATGGTTGCCTGAGGACCGATACGACGGCGAGCGCCACGTCTGGCAGGTCGCGCAGTGCCGCCTCGATCTCGCCGAGCTCGATCCGGAAGCCGCGCAGCTTGACCTGGGAGTCGGCCCGCCCGACGAACTCGAGCCGGCCCTCCCGGTCCCACCGGACCAGGTCGCCGGTGCGGTACAGGCGGGACCCCCCGGAGAACGGATCGGCTACGAAGCGCTCACAGGTGAGGCCTGGGCCTCCGTCATAACCCAATGCGGTCCCCGCACCAGCGAGGTACAGCTCGCCCACCGCGCCCACCGCCACTTCACGCAGGCTCGCATCAAGGACTCGGGCCGTGGTGTTGTCCATCGGGACTCCGATAGGACAGTATCCCGCAGCGGCCTGCTCCCTCGTGATCGGGGTGGCAGTGGCGAACGTCGTCGTCTCCGTAGGGCCGTAGACGTGGTGCACGGCCGTTGTCGGACACGCGTCAATGACGCGAACGAATGATTGCGGATCAGCCGCCTCACCGCCCGTCCAGACCTGGTGCAGACCCTCGAAGCAGGAGGCGTCCTCCTGCGAGAAGAGGTTGAACAGCGCCGTCGTGAGAAAAGCAGAGGTGATCCTGTGCTCCGCCACCAGCTCCTTGAGGGACTGGGGCGAGAGGGCCTGCCCGGGAGCGACCACAACGGTCCCTCCTCGCAGCAGCGGAACCCAGATCTCGTAGGTCGCGGCGTCGAACGCATGGGGGGAGTGGAACAGCACTCGCTCATGCCCCTTGTCCCAGCGGTGGTCGCCGGCGAGCGAGACGACGTTCTGATTCGACACCACGACACCCTTCGGCGTCCCCGTGGAGCCGGAAGTGAACATCATGTACACGGGATGGCCCAGGAGAAGCGCCGTGGCCGGCAACGCGCTGGTGCCGCTGCCCTCGTGCACTGTCCCGTCCTCCGCCATCTCGACAACGGTCACGTCGGGCGGGAAGCGCCCCGCATCCTCCGCACTGGCAACAGCGATAGACATATCGTGCGTCCGCGCCAGCCGGGCCACGCGCTCGGCTGGGAGGGTATCGTGCAGCGGCACGTATGTCCCGCCGAGCATGAGTGTCGCGAGCATGGCGACCACGACGCAGCGGTCGCGCTTCATGGAGAGCATCACGCGCGAGCCGGGTGCCGCGCCCGCTGCCGCCAGGGCCTGAGCGGCCCGGGTCGCCCGCTCGTGCAGCTCGCGGTAGGTGAGGGCGCCGTCGGCACTCACAAGAGCGGGCGCCTCCGGGGCGCGGCGGACCTGTTCGCGGAAGAGGTCGACCACGCTGAGACGCGCTACGGGCGTGCTGCCGCCATCACTGAAGACCGCGATCCGGTCGTCGGATGCGCCGGCGACCTGTGCGAGTGGTCGTTCACCGTCTTCGACGAGCGACAGGAGGATTCGCTCAAGGTCGTCAAGGAGGCGCCGGGCGGTCCTCGGCTCGAACATCGAAGGCTCGTGCCCGAGGATCAGGCGGATCCTGTCATCGGCGTAGACGCTCAGGGCCAGGGGGTAGTTGGTGGCTTCTTCGGCGGTGACGTGGGTGATGGTGAGGTTGTGTTTGTTGTTGTGGTCGGGGTTGATGGGGTAGTTCTCGAAGACGACGAGGCTGTCGAACAGGGGTGTGTCGCCGGGGAGGTCGGCTTGGGCCTGGATGCGGTTGAGGGGGAGGTAGTCGTGCTGGCGGGCGGTGAGCTGGTGGTCCTGGAGGTTGTGCAGCCAGGTGGTGACGGGTGTGGTGGGGGTGATGGTGGTGCGTACTGGGAGGGTGTTGATGTAGATGCCGATGGCGTTCTCGATGTCTGGTTGGTCGGCGGGGCGGCCGCTGGTGGTGGCGCCGAAGATGATGTCGGTGTGTCCGCTGTGGGCGGCCAGGAGGAGTGCCCAGGCTCCCTGGATGATGGTGTTGAGGGTGAGTCGTTCTTGTCGTGCGAGGTCCTGGACGGCGGTTGTCCGGGTGGTGCTCAGTGTGGTCTCGATGCGGCGTCGTGAGCGTGCTTCCCGTCTTGCGGTGGGGGTCTTGTCGTAGGGGAGGGGTGTGGGGGACTCGATGTTGGCGAGGGTGTTGTGCCAGTAGGCGAGTCCTTGCTGGTGGTTCTGGTGGGTGAGCCAGGCGAGGTGGTTGCGGAAGCTGGGGCGTGGTGCGGGGGTGGTGCCGGTGTAGGTGGTGAGGACGTCGTCAAGGACCAGGGGCAGGCTCCAGCCGTCGAGCAGGATGTGGTGGAAGGTCCATATGAGGGTGGTGGTGGTGTCGGTGGTGCGGACGAGGTTGAGTCGCATCAGGGGTGCGGTGGTGAGGTCGAGGGGGGTGTTCTGGTCGTTGTGGCGGAGCTGGTCGAGGTCGGTGTGGTTGGTGCGGGGGTCCTTGTGGCGCCAGTCGTGGATGGTGGCGGGGATGGTGGCGTGGGTGGTGATGGTCTGCAGCGGGGTGGTGAGGTCGTCCCAGACGGGGGCGGCGCGCAGGGCGGGGGTGGTGTTGATGACCTGCTGCCAGGCGCGTACGAGGTGGTCCGGGTCGTCGAGGCCCTCGATGGTCAGGGTGATCTGCTCCAGGTAGGCGTTGTCGCCGTTGAGCAGGGAGTGGAACAGCATGCCCTGCTGCATGGGGGTCAGGGGCCAGATGTCCTCGGTGGTGGTGGTTGCGAGGCGGTCGGTGGTGGCCTGGTCGATGTCGACCAGGGGGAAGTCGGAGGGGATCGCTCCGCCGGCTTGCTCGGACTGGCAGAACGTGACCAGTTCTTCCAGCTCCTGGGTCAGGTTGTCGGCGAGCCGCTGGATGGTCTCCGGCTTGTGCGCTGTGGAGGAGGCGAGCCAGGACAGGGCGAGCCTGTCGTCCTGATCGACGTAGGCCACGATGTCGATCAGGTGGGGCCGCTGCTCCTGGGGGTGGCACTCGTCGCCGTTGTTCAGGGTGAGGCGGGTGTGCAGCGGGCCGTCGTGGTCGAAGCGGCCGAGGTAGTTGAAGCTGACGGCGGGCGCGGGTGCGGGGACGTCGTGGTGGGTGCTGTAGCGCAGGGCGCCGTAGCCGATGCCGTGGCGGGGGACGTCGCGCAGGGTCTGCTTGGTGGTCTTGATCTGGGTGTCCCAGTCGGGGGCGTAGGCCAGGGCGAGGGGGAACATGGTGGTGAACCAGCCGACGGTGCGTGACAGGTCGACATCCTCGAAGAGGTCCTCGCGGCCGTGGCCCTCAAGATCGATGAGAAGGGTGTCGTGCTGGGTCCAGGTGCGCAGGACACGGGTGAGGGCGGCCAGGAGGAGGTCGTTGACCCGGGTGCGGTAGACGGTGGGGATCTCGCGCAGGAGGGCGCGGGTGGTGTCGGGGTCCAGGCGGACGGTGGTGGCGGCCTGGGTCGCGACGGTGCCGTTGCCGGTGCGGTCGTAGTCCCGGGGGATGGTGGTGGGGGTCTCGGCGAGACCGTGCCAGTGGTCGATCTCGTCGTCGAAGTAGCCGTCCTGGGCGGCGGTGGTGAGCCGGTGGGCCCAGTCCTGGAAGCTGGTGGTGCGGGCGCCCAGGTCGAGGGGCCTGCCGGTGGCGGCCTGCTCGTGGCAGGTGAAGAGGTCCTCGACCAGGATGCGCCAGGACACGCCGTCGACGACGAGGTGGTGGACGAGGAGGAACAGCTGGTCGGGGCCGTGACCGGTGAACAGCGCGATGCGGGCCAGCGGGCCGTCGGCGA
Organism: Actinomyces israelii; assembly: GCF_030253495.1. Lineage (NCBI taxonomy): Bacteria > Bacillati > Actinomycetota > Actinomycetes > Actinomycetales > Actinomycetaceae > Actinomyces > Actinomyces israelii. The sequence goes on along the minus strand of NZ_CP124548.1, from coordinate 3,320,774 downwards.
GGTTGAGACTGGTCTGAAGACGGTGGATGCGGTGCTCGCGGGTGGCGGCGGCAGCCTGGTCGTCCAGGCCGGTCAGGTCGATGGTCTCGACCGGGATGCCGGCCTGGTCGGGCGCCAGGATGCGATGGGTGCCGTCGGGCAGGACCCGCAGGCGCAGCATGTCGTGGTGCTCGGCGAGCGCCCGGGCGATCGCGGGCAGGTGCTCGGGCTGGAAGGTGTCGGCCAGCTCGAGGCGGACCGACATGTTGAAGTGGTCGGGGCCGACGGGGTGGGTGCGGTGGAACCAGCGCATGATCGGGGTGGGCTCGACCGGGCCGACAACCGGGCCGGTGCCGGTGGCGCCCGCGGCCCCGCTCGCAGCGGCGACCTCGGCCAGGGCGGCGACGCTGGGACGGGAGAAGACCTGCTTGGTGCTGATCACCAGGCCCTCGCGGCGGGCCCGCGAGACCAGCTGGATGCTCAGGATCGAGTCCCCGCCCAGAGCGAAGAAGTCATCGTGGACGCCGACGCGCTCCAGCCCCAGGACCTCACAGAACACCGACGCCAGAACCCGCTCGACAGCGGTACGGGGCTCGACCGGATCGCCCTGCGCGCCACCGCCCCACTGCGGGGCGGGCAGCGCCCGGCGGTCGACCTTGCCGTTGACCGTCAACGGCATCGAGTCCAGCACCACCACCGCCGCCGGCACCATGTAACCCGGCAGACGACCCGCCAGCAGCTCGCGCAGCCGCGAGGAGGAGACCCCCTCCCGCCCGACGACATAGGCCACAAGAGCCGCACCCCCCGGCGCCTGCGAGGACACGACGACCACAGCATTGTGAACCCCGGGCAGGGACCGCAGCGCCGTCTCGACCTCGCCGAGCTCGATCCGGAAGCCGCGCAGCTTGACCTGGGAGTCGGCCCGCCCGACGAACTCGAGCCGGCCCTCCCGGTCCCACCGGACCAGGTCGCCGGTGCGGTACAGGCGGGACCCCCCGGAGAACGGATCAGCCACGAAACGCTCCGCAGTCAACCCCGCCCGACCCAGATAACCACGAGCCACACCCGCCCCACCCAGATACAGCTCACCCACACACCCCACCGGAACCCGACGCAACGCCCCATCCAGCACACGCGCCACCACACCATCCAACGGAACACCGATGTTCGGCTCGACGTCGGCAGTCATGGGGCTGCTCATCGTTGCGGCGATGGTCGCCTCGGTGGGTCCGTAGGCGTTGATCATGGTGCGTCCGGGGGCCCAGATCCGCACAAGCTCGGAGGAACAGGCCTCGGCGCCGACAACCAGGGTGCGCAGCTCGGGGCAGCGCCCCTTCGGCACGGTGGCCAGGATTGACGGAGGAACAAGCGCAAGGTTGACATGCTCCGCCTCCATCGTCGTGGCGAGCTCCTCGCCGACAAGAGGCCCTGGTGCGGGCATAACAAGACACGCGCCGGCGTCGAGTGCCATGAGGACCTCCATGATGGAGGCGTCGAAACTGCTCGATGCCATCTGCAGGACCCGCCAGGAGGGGTCCGTCCCGAATCTCCTGCTCATGGAGCGGCCAAGGGAAGCGAGACCGGCATGGGTGACCGCCACGCCCTTGGGGCGGCCGGTCGAGCCCGACGTGTAGATGATGTACGCGAGATCGGTGCCGAGGACCGACGGAAAGCCGTGCCGCTCGGGACCGGCCAGCAGCTCCTCGAGCGTAATGCGCTCAGCGGCATCGCAGGCGGTCATGGCTCCAGAGCCGGCCTGGCCCACGATAAGAGTGATTCCCGAGTCGCCGGCCATGTAGGCGAGCCGGTCGTCGGGGTAGCTCATGTCCAACGGCACGTAGGTGCCTCCGGCGGCCGAGATGCCGAGCAGCGTCGCGAGCATCCAGGGGCCCCGCTCCAGAGAGACGCCCACGCGCGTACCGGCCTCGACGCCGCGCCCGCGCAGGTGGGCTGCAATACGGGTCGTGCTGTCCAGCAGGCGTGCGTAGGACCAGGTCCCCTCGGGGCCGGTGACAGCGGGTGCGTCTGGACGCCGCTCGGCGTGCCGGCGCAGCATCTGGAAGAACGTGCGAGCGGGAAGGGCCTCGCCGGTCTGCTCCCAGGCGCGCAGCCGCTCCTCGTCGGAGGCCGGGGCGAGGCTCAGCTGGCGGAGTGGAAGTTCCGCCCCCGACACCAACTCCTCGACCCGCGCGCACAGCTCATCCAGCAGGCTCTGCGCCGTGCTCGCACTGAACAGGTCCGGATCGTAGCGCAGCTGCATCTTCATCCGGGAACCGTCGTAGGCCACAAGAGTGAGGGGGTAGTTGGTGGCTTCTTCGGCGGTGACGTGGGTGATGGTGAGGTTGTGTTTGTTGTTGTGGTCGGGGTTGATGGGGTAGTTCTCGAAGACGACGAGGCTGTCGAACAGGGGTGTGTCGCCGGGGAGGTCGGCTTGGGCCTGGATGCGGTTGAGGGGGAGGTAGTCGTGCTGGCGGGCGGTGAGCTGGTGGTCCTGGAGGTTGTGCAGCCAGGTGGTGACGGGTGTGGTGGGGGTGATGGTGGTGCGTACTGGGAGGGTGTTGATGTAGATGCCGATGGCGTTCTCGATGTCTGGTTGGTCGGCGGGGCGGCCGCTGGTGGTGGCGCCGAAGATGATGTCGGTGTGTCCGCTGTGGGCGGCCAGGAGGAGTGCCCAGGCTCCCTGGATGATGGTGTTGAGGGTGAGTCGTTCTTGTCGTGCGAGGTCCTGGACGGCGGTTGTCCGGGTGGTGCTCAGTGTGGTCTCGATGCGGCGTCGTGAGCGTGCTTCCCGTCTTGCGGTGGGGGTCTTGTCGTAGGGGAGGGGTGTGGGGGACTCGATGTTGGCGAGGGTGTTGTGCCAGTAGGCGAGTCCTTGCTGGTGGTTCTGGTGGGTGAGCCAGGCGAGGTGGTTGCGGAAGCTGGGGCGTGGTGCGGGGGTGGTGCCGGTGTAGGTGGTGAGGACGTCGTCAAGGACCAGGGGCAGGCTCCAGCCGTCGAGCAGGATGTGGTGGAAGGTCCATATGAGGGTGGTGGTGGTGTCGGTGGTGCGGACGAGGTTGAGTCGCATCAGGGGTGCGGTGGTGAGGTCGAGGGGGGTGTTCTGGTCGTTGTGGCGGAGCTGGTCGAGGTCGGTGTGGTTGGTGCGGGGGTCCTTGTGGCGCCAGTCGTGGATGGTGGCGGGGATGGTGGCGTGGGTGGTGATGGTCTGCAGCGGGGTGGTGAGGTCGTCCCAGACGGGGGCGGCGCGCAGGGCGGGGGTGGTGTTGATGACCTGCTGCCAGGCGCGTACGAGGTGGTCCGGGTCGTCGAGGCCCTCGATGGTCAGGGTGATCTGCTCCAGGTAGGCGTTGTCGCCGTTGAGCAGGGAGTGGAACAGCATGCCCTGCTGCATGGGGGTCAGGGGCCAGATGTCCTCGGTGGTGGTGGTTGCGAGGCGGTCGGTGGTGGCCTGGTCGATGTCGACCAGGGGGAAGTCGGAGGGGATCGCTCCGCCGGCTTGCTCGGACTGGCAGAACGTGACCAGTTCTTCCAGCTCCTGGGTCAGGTTGTCGGCGAGCCGCTGGATGGTCTCCGGCTTGTGCGCTGTGGAGGAGGCGAGCCAGGACAGGGCGAGCCTGTCGTCCTGATCGACGTAGGCCACGATGTCGATCAGGTGGGGCCGCTGCTCCTGGGGGTGGCACTCGTCGCCGTTGTTCAGGGTGAGGCGGGTGTGCAGCGGGCCGTCGTGGTCGAAGCGGCCGAGGTAGTTGAAGCTGACGGCGGGCGCGGGTGCGGGGACGTCGTGGTGGGTGCTGTAGCGCAGGGCGCCGTAGCCGATGCCGTGGCGGGGGACGTCGCGCAGGGTCTGCTTGGTGGTCTTGATCTGGGTGTCCCAGTCGGGGGCGTAGGCCAGGGCGAGGGGGAACATGGTGGTGAACCAGCCGACGGTGCGTGACAGGTCGACATCCTCGAAGAGGTCCTCGCGGCCGTGGCCCTCAAGATCGATGAGAAGGGTGTCGTGCTGGGTCCAGGTGCGCAGGACACGGGTGAGGGCGGCCAGGAGGAGGTCGTTGACCCGGGTGCGGTAGACGGTGGGGATCTCGCGCAGGAGGGCGCGGGTGGTGTCGGGGTCCAGGCGGACGGTGGTGGCGGCCTGGGTCGCGACGGTGCCGTTGCCGGTGCGGTCGTAGTCCCGGGGGATGGTGGTGGGGGTCTCGGCGAGACCGTGCCAGTGGTCGATCTCGTCGTCGAAGTAGCCGTCCTGGGCGGCGGTGGTGAGCCGGTGGGCCCAGTCCTGGAAGCTGGTGGTGCGGGCGCCCAGGTCGAGGGGCCTGCCGGTGGCGGCCTGCTCGTGGCAGGTGAAGAGGTCCTCGACCAGGATGCGCCAGGACACGCCGTCGACGACGAGGTGGTGGACGAGGAGGAACAGCTGGTCGGGGCCGTGACCGGTGAACAGCGCGATGCGGGCCAGCGGGCCGTCGGCGAGGTTGAGACTGGTCTGAAGACGGTGGATGCGGTGCTCGCGGGTGGCGGCGGCAGCCTGGTCGTCCAGGCCGGTCAGGTCGATGGTCTCGACCGGGATGCCGGCCTGGTCGGGCGCCAGGATGCGATGGGTGCCGTCGGGCAGGACCCGCAGGCGCAGCATGTCGTGGTGCTCGGCGAGCGCCCGGGCGATCGCGGGCAGGCGCTCGGGCTGGAAGGTGTCGGCCAGCTCGAGGCGGACCGACATGTTGAAGTGGTCGGGGCCGACGGGGTGGGTGCGGTGGAACCAGCGCATGATCGGGGTGGGCTCGACCGGGCCGACAACCGGGCCGGTGCCGGTGGCGCCCGCGGCCCCGCTCGCAGCGGCGACCTCGGCCAGGGCGGCGACGCTGGGACGGGAGAAGACCTGCTTGGTGCTGATCACCAGGCCCTCGCGGCGGGCCCGCGAGACCAGCTGGATGCTCAGGATCGAGTCCCCGCCCAGAGCGAAGAAGTCATCGTGGACGCCGACGCGCTCCAGCCCCAGGACCTCACAGAACACCGACGCCAGAACCCGCTCGACAGCGGTACGGGGCTCGACCGGATCGCCCTGCGCGCCACCGCCCCACTGCGGGGCGGGCAGCGCCCGGCGGTCGACCTTGCCGTTGACCGTCAACGGCATCGAGTCCAGCACCACCACCGCCGCCGGCACCATGTAACCCGGCAGACGACCCGCCAGCAGCTCGCGCAGCCGCGAGGAGGAGACCCCCTCCCGCCCGACGACATAGGCCACAAGAGCCGCACCCCCCGGCGCCTGCGAGGACACGACGACCACAGCATTGTGAACCCCGGGCAGGGACCGCAGCGCCGCCTCGACCTCGCCGAGCTCGATCCGGAAGCCGCGCAGCTTGACCTGGGAGTCGGCCCGCCCGACGAACTCGAGCCGGCCCTCCCGGTCCCACCGGACCAGGTCGCCGGTGCGGTACAGGCGGGACCCCCCGGCGAACGGATCAGCCACGAAACGCTCCGCAGTCAACCCCGCCCGACCCAGATAACCACGAGCCACACCCGCCCCACCCAGATACAGCTCACCCACACACCCCACCGGAACCCGACGCAACGCCCCATCCAGCACACGCGCCACCACACCATCCAACGGAACACCGATGGGAACGACTGCGGGCACGGGGTCGCAGCCGGGCAGCGGCTGCATGGTGGCGAAGGTGGTCGTCTCCGTCGGCCCGTATATGTTCGACACGAGGGTGTCGGGGCACAGACGCCGGACCGCATTGAAGCTCGCCGGGTTGGCGGCCTCGCCGCCCGTCATAAGGTGGCGGAGACTGGTGAAGCAGGTCGCGTCCTGCGTTGCATAGAGGTTGAACAGGGCGGAAGTGAGGAAGGCCGAGGTAACGTCGTAGCCCCGCACAACAGCGCCGAACCCGCCGGCGTCGAGGCGCTCCGGACCGGCGACCACCACGGTGCCGCCATTCAGCAGCGGGACCCAGATCTCGTAGGTCACCGCGTCGAATGCGTGTGACGAGTGGAACAGCACCCGGTCGTGGCCCTGCCAGCGAGAGTCCTCGGCCAGCCGGACAATGCTCTGCTGGTCCACGCAGACGCCCTTGGGGCGGCCGGTCGAGCCCGAGGTGAACATGACGTAGGCCAGGCTGCCGGGACGGTCGGACCGATGCAGGACGAGACTCGTGTCGACCTCCGCCGCGTCCGCCCCCGTGTCGGTGGACAGCGCGGTGACTCCTTCCGGAATGCGGCATGCGCTGGAAGCATCGGCGACCGCCAGGGCGGCGCCCGCCTCTGCCGCGATGCGCTGCACCCGCTCCTCGGGATCGTCGGGATGGATCGGGACGTAGGCGCACCCGGCCATGAGGATGGCCGCCATGGCGATGATGACGTCGTTGCCGCGCTCCATTATGATCAGCACCGGCTGCTCCTGGGTGGCGCCCGCTCCCAGGATCCGGTTGCTGAGCGTGGCGGCACGGCGGACCAGCTCCGCGTAGGTCGCGGTGCCCCCGGGGCCGTCAAGGGCCACGGCATCAGGGCGGCGCGACGCCTGCTCGAGCAGGACGTCCACCACCGAGCGCTGAGGCGTCGTGGCGTCCCGACCCTCCCAGCGGTCGAGCCGGGCCAGCTCCTTCGGCGGGAGCAGGTCGAGGTCGTGCACCCGGAGGCGAGGCGACTCCGCCAGGGCGATGGCGCAGGCGCGCAGAGACTCGACGAGCTCATTCATGCGGCTCCGCGTGTAAAGAGCAGTGCTGTACTCCACCGACAGGTGCAGAGAGCCGTCGTCCACCGCGAACTCCAGTACCACGTCGAACAGGGCGCTGGTCCTGGGCAGGGGCAGCGACGACACCTCCAGCCCCGGCAGCTTCAGCTTGCCGGTGTGGGCGTTCTGCAGCACCATCAGGGCCTGCACGATCGGGCTGCGCGACGGATCCCGGTCCGGGCGGACTGCCTCGACGACGAGCTCGAAGGGCAGCTCGTTGTCCAGGGCCCGACGGATACGGGCGTCTGTCTTGGTCAGCAGCTTGCCGAGGCTGTCGTCGTACTCGATCGCAGAACGAACGACGACGGGATTCACGAAGAAGCCGACTACGTCGTCGAGGTCGTGGTGGTCGCGCCCAGCGGATGCCACGCCGACCGCGACGTCGCAAGAGCCTGACGCCGCGGCCAGAGCCAGGTGCGTGGCGGTGGCCAGCAGGGTGAAAAGCGTCATGCCGTGGCGCCGGGCGGCGATGGTGAGCAGGTCCGTTGTCTCCCGACCGAGGTCGACTCGCAGGACGGAGCCGGCGTGGGAGCGGACTGCGGGACGCGGGCGGTCGGTTGGGATGCCCAGCGGGGGGAGGTCCTCCAGCTCGCTGCGCCAGAAGGCCCGGCGCTTCTCAAGAACCTCGGCAGTCCAACGGCCGCCGTCCCACACGGCGTAGTCGGCGTAGTCGATGCGGGCCGCCGAGCGGTCCGCATCGACTGCCGCTGTCGCGCCGCAGGCGTAGGCGCATCCGAGGTCGTGAATGACGATGTCCAGGGACCACCCGTCGCACGCGATGTGATGGGCGCTGAGAACGAGGATGTGCTGATCCTCGTCGAGATGCACCAGGAGCGCGCGGAAGGGGCTGCCGTGCTGAAGATCGAAGGGACGCTCGACCTCCTCGGTCAGCGCGAGCCGCAGATCCTCGTCGCGGCCCGCCTCCGATGGCGTCCTCAGGTCCACCGTTCGCAGCAGGGAAGCGCCTGCGGACGGCTCCGCGATGATCTGGACCGGGCCGTCGTCGGAGTTCGCGTAACAGGTGCGGAGGGCCTCGTGCCTTGACTGGACGGCGGAGAGGGCCCTGCCCAGAGCCTCCACGGACAAAGGCCCGTCCAGCCGGTAGGCCGCGCCCGTGTAGTACTCGGCGCTCATCCGGTCGTGCTGGTACAGGAACCACATCCGACGCTGTGCGGCGGAGAGGGGCAGCGGCGCGCCCCGGTCGACCCGGCGCAGGGCGTGCGCCGTGCTCGCCTCTGCCACTGTCCTGGCAAGAGCCGCGGGTGTCCGGTTCGTGAAGACGCTGCGCCGGCCCAGCACCACGTCGAAGAGTCTCTCCAGACGTGAGACGAGGCGGACGGCCAGGATCGAATCGCCGCCCAGCTGGAAGAAGTCGGCGTCCATGCCTGCGCGCTCGACGCCGAGGAGCTCGGCGAACACGGCTGCGACGGTCTCCTCAACCTCATTGCGCGGGGCCACGTATTCCAGCTGCGGTGCGACGTCTTCAGGGGACGGCAGCGCCTTACGATCCACTTTCCCGTTCGGCGTGAGTGGAATTTCCGGTAGGGTAACGACGACGGCCGGCACCATGTGCGCGGGCAGATCGGTTGCGAGTCGAGCAAGTATGTCCTCTGATGGGGGAAGGGACGCGCCCTGCTCCGGCACCGCATAGGCCACTAGACGACGCACGGCGCCGTCGTCGCGCACGAGCGCTGCGGCCTGCCCGATACCCGGGATGTCGAGCAGCGCGGACTCGATCTCTCCCAGCTCGATACGGAAGCCTCGGAGCTTGACCTGATCGTCACTGCGGCCGCGGAACTCGAGCTGGCCATCGGGAAGAACCTGGGCGACGTCGCCCGTGCGGTACATGCGACTGCCCGGAGCGCCTCCCGGCTCCGCGACGAAGCGCGAGGCGGTCAGAGCAGGGCGGTTGTGGTAGCCGCGGGCGAGGCCGGGTCCGGAGATGTAGAGCTCCCCCGTGCCGCCGGGGCCCACGGGGCGCAGCTCGTCGTCGAGCACGAGGACGCGGGTGCCTTCAAGCGCGGTTCCGATCGGAGGCGTGCCTGCTCCCGACAGCGCGCCGCTGGCCGTTGCCCACACCGTCGTCTCGGTCGGTCCGTAGGCATTCACCATGCGCCGCCCGCGAGACCAGATGTCGACGATCGGGCCGGGGCAGGCTTCGCCCGCGACGGTTAGACACTCGAGGTCGTCAAGATTCTCCGGCGACAGGCCCGGCAGGACCGCGGGGGGCAGGGTCGCGTGCGTGATACGAGCGTGCTTCAGCGTAGTGACGAGACTGTCTCCCACCATGCCCTCGCGATGTGGAATTACGAGGCAAGCGCCCGTGCCGAGGGCCATGGACATTTCGAACACCGACGCGTCGAAGCTCGGTGAGGCGAATTGCAGCACGCGCGAGGCGGCATTGACCAGCATATGGCGCTGCTGGGCGTCGATCATGGTGGTGAAGCCGGCGTGCGTGACCATCACGCCCTTGGGCCTGCCCGTGGACCCCGATGTGTAGATGACGTAGGCCAGGTCGTGGACCTCGGGCCGCTCGGGCTCGGCCTCCGCCTTGGGCAGGGCGTCCACATCGAGGCGCCGCACGTTCGTTAGAATTCTGCTCTCGGTCTCGGCGTTGACGAGCACAGTCATTGTGCGGGAGTCCCTCACCATATACGCCAGCCGCTCGGCGGGATAGCTCGGGTCAAGCGGCAAGTAGGCGGCGCCGGCGTGCATTACGGCCAGCTGACTCACCACCATTTCGGCGCCGCGCGGCAGACAAATACCGACGATATCGCCTCGACGCACCCCCGCCGCAGCCAGACAGCGCGCGCGATGCACGACCTGTTCCGTCAGCTCCGTGTAGGTGAGTCGCTCGTCCCGCGTCTCGATCGCGACAGAGTCCGGATAGCGCTTAGTCGTGCGGCTCAGAATCTCGCAGTAGGTGAGCGGGGTGTCAGGGGTAAACATATTAAGTCCCTCGTCGGGTTGGGCTTGGAGGTGGAAAAAAGTCAGGGAGTATGAGAAGAAGACGCGGTGACCGGCGGGCTGAAGAAAGAGGATCAGACGTGTGCTGAGCTTAGTCCGGATGTGCGACGCAGGCGACGGCCGTTGTACTCGAGGGCCCCGATTGTGGAGCCGTCGTCCGGGTCGGTGTCGAACCGGCCCATGAAATTCATGTTCCCCAGCTTGCCGACCTGCACGCTGAAACGCAGGTCGTCGCAGAGGGCGATGGTGCCGTGAAGGCCGTTCGGCATATTCATCCGGTAGCCCTCGCCCTGGACGGGGAGGACGGTGATGGCGAGGTCGCCATTGGTGTAGTGCCCGCTGATGTCAAGGCCGGCCGGAGCGGGCCCCGGGCGGGCGGCGAGGTCGGGCATCCGGTAGCTGCCGACGTGCAGTCCGAGACTGTCGAGCGCATCGACCAGCTGGGACCACATCACGAGTCCCGTTGTTGAGTTGGTGGTGAGCGCAAGAGCCGTTCCGCCGCTGGGATCGAGCCGCATGTGGCAGGTGCCGCCGTCGAGGGTGCCGTCATGCCCCGCCCAGACGCGGTCGTCACGCCGGTACAGGGCCCATCCGGCGCCCCAGCCGTCCGCCAGGCCGAAGGGCGACGCCCCTGGCACTGGAGACCACATGTGCTTCAGCGTCTTTATATCGGCCACCGGCTCGTCCGCGCGGCGGTCGGACGAGACCATGAACGAGCGGGCGAAGCTCACAAGCGTGGAGGCGCTCGCCGCGAGCCCGCCGGCGGGTGCCATGGTGTGCTCGCAGTAGAAGTCCACCGGGACGGCGGCACCGGAGGAGGGGTCAACGGCGTGACCGGTGACGACCGATGCCTGCTGGGCCCCATCGCGGGGGTCGCCGATGAACGCGAGGTCCAGATCGCACGGATCGAACAAGTAGGACTGCATGGTATCCCACCACGACCGGCCGGCTACGGCCTCAATCACGTACCCGACGAGCGAGTAGCCGCTGTTGGAGTACGAGAAGGTGCTGCCCGGCCGGCTTACAAGGTCTTCGGCGAGTACTGAGGCGGCCTGCTTGCGAAGCGAGGAGTCCGGCGTCTCGGCGCCATCGATATGATCGGCGACCAGGCCCGACGTGTGGCTCAGCAGCTGTCGCAGGGTGATGGCGCCGGCGGTGGCATGGCCGGCCAGAGCTCGGGGGAGGAACCGCGCCACAGGGGCGTCCAGGTCGACGTCGCCGTCCTCGAGCAGCTGCATCACGGCTGCTGCCGTTATGACCTTTGACACCGAGCCGAGTGCGAAACGCGAGCGTGATGTCACAGGGGTTCTTCGATGAATATGCTCCACGCCGGCGACAAGCTCGAGGAGCCTTCCGTCGTGGTAGAGAGTGAACTGTGCGCCAGGCACATGATTGTGAGTGGCAAGCTGATCGAACAGGGCGGGCAGGGCGCGAAGCACCAGGGAATCTCCTTGTCTTTTCAGAATCAACTATGATCCGATGCTCTCCGGGCGGCAGTGCCTCTCTAGCGTTCGCGGTTCTTCTTCAGGTAGTCTCCGACCAGGAGCGCGATGCAGACCACCGTGAGCCCGCCGAAGGCCGCACTGACCAGGAAGTTCAGGCCGATGGCCGTCGATAAACCATTCATGATGGCCAAGGTGACGACGAGTGCCCACAGGACTGCCCGGTAGGCACTCATCCCGGCCTTGCGCGTCGGCGCTACAAAGGCCTTGCTGCTCGCTTGTTCCTCGGGGCTGTCACTGATCTGGTAGCGGTTAGTCATTACTCACCCTTATCCTGAGCGACGAGTGCAGGGAAGACCGATGCAGGGTACTAGGTTCAGGACCCACGGTGACTCTACTGCCGACCACGCGTTCTGTCTAGACCCTGATGCGAAGTTGTAGAAGTTGTATGAGCCGGTGATCGGTGCCGGCGGCGCGCGTGGCGGCCTGGCGGCGGGCGCTACGCGTCAAGGGACGTCGGTCCCGGGGCGTGTCCGGTGCGGGGCGCCGGTCCTGCGCGCGGCGCGCCGGACTCGGCCGAGCCGCGTCCGGCGCGCCGCTGGACGATCATCGGAGCGCACGAGCCGCCGGCCGCCCATCGCCGGCCGCCGGCGAGTCGGAGCTCGGAGGCGGGCGGCCCTTCGCCGCCCATCGCCCTTGACCTCGCCCCGGCCGGCCTGTCCGAATGGCGCCCCCTCAGGCGGCTGCCTGCGGATGGGAGGGTCCGGCGGTCCCGGAGAGCCCGGCGAGCTCGTCGTCGTCGGCGTTGCCCCCGGTGCACACGACGGCGCAGGGGCCGCCGCACTCGGAGCCGGGATCGGAGCCGGGCGCGGAGTCGGCCATGAGCCCGGCCAGGCCCGCGGCTCCGGCTCCCTCTGCCAGGGTATGGGCGTGGGTGCACATGAGCCGCACGGCCTCCAGGATGTCGGCGTCGTCGACCAGGATGAAGTCGTCCAGGCCGCGGTGCAGGACCGACTGGGTCAGCGCGAAGCTCGTCCCCACCGCCAGGCCCGCGACCCGCGTGCGGCTGGGGACGCTCGCGCTCTGCCCGGTCCGCCAGGCGCGGTGCGCAGCCGACGCGGCGGCGGACTGCACTCCGACGATCCGGCAGCCGGGCGCCACGGCGTCGCGCACCAGGCACGCCCCCGCCGCCCCGGACCCGGAGCCGACCGGCACGTAGACGGCCTTCAGGTCGCGGTGGCGGCGGAAGAGCTCCAGGTAGACGGTGGCGTGCCCGAGCACGATCGCCGGCTCGTCGCCCGGGGAGACCAGGCGCATCCCCTCCGCGGCGGCGAGGCGCCCCGCGTGGGCGAGCGAGTCGCACATGGTGTCGCCCTCGACGACCACCCGGGCGCCCAGGGCGCGGACGGCGGCGATCTTGCGGGCCGGGGCGCCGTCGGGCACGACGACGGTCACCGGCGCCCCCCGGCGCGCCCCCGCCCAGGCCAGGGACTGGGCGTGGTTGCCCGTGGAGGCGGTGACCACGCCGCGGCGCCGCTCCTCCTGGCTCAGGGCCGCCATGAGCGCCACCCCGCCGCGCACCTTGAAGGCCCCGGTCGGCTGGACGTTCTCGTGCTTGACGACGACGTCGGCCCCGGTCGCCGCGTTGAGCAGCGGGTAGGACCAGGCGGGGGTCTCGGGCAGGACCGCCGAGATGATCTCCAGGGTGCGCACGACGGCGTCGAAGTCGAGGCCGTCCGGGCCGGAGGCGGGGGTCGTGGGTGCGGCAGGCGCAGTAGGCGCAGCGGGTGCGGCAGAAGCAGTCATGCCACCATGCTCGCCGCCACCCGCCTATCGGTCCAATGAATGTTTTTCTCAATACCCATCGATTTGAGGCATACTAGGTGTCGTGATCGATGTACAGCAGCTGCGGGCCCTGGTCGAGCTCTCCCGCCGCGGGACCGTCTCGGCCGCCGCCAAGGCCCTGGGCTACAGCCAGTCCACCGTCTCCCACCAGCTCGCCGCCCTGTCGCGGGCCACCGGCGCCGTCCTGCTCACCCGGGCGGGGCGCGGCGTGCGCCTGACCGAGGAGGGGCGGGCGTTGGCCGCCCGCGGCCAGGAGGTGGTCGACCTGCTGGAGCGCACAGAGCGCGAGGCGGTGGCCATGGCCCGAGCGGAGGCGGGGCGCATCCGCCTGGCCGCTTTCCCGTCGGCGGTGGCCTCCCTGGTCCCGGACGTCCTCGACGTCGTCTCCCGCCGCCGCCCGGGCCTGGAGGTCGAGCTCGTCGACGCCGAGCCGCCCGAGGCCCTGGACGCCCTGCGCCGCGGGCGGGTGGACGCCGCCCTGTCCTTCTCCTACATCGACGACGACGCCGGTCCGGGGCTCCAGACGGTCCGCCTGCTCGACGACGTCCTCTACCTCATCACCGACGCCCGCGGCATTACGGGCATCGCGGACATCAGCGAGGGCGCGCGGTGCCGCTGGGTGACCGGCTGCGCGCGCTGCCACGAGGAGCTGATCGCCGTGGGGCGGGCCAACGGGTTCACGCCCGAGACCGCATACGCCAGCGACGACTACGTGGCCGTCCAGGCCCTGGTGGCCGCCGGCGTGGGGGCGGCGCTGCTGCCCGGGATGGCGCTGAGCGCCTACCGCCACCCGGCGGTGGAGGTGCGCCCGCTGGCCCGCGAGCACCGCCGGGTCGAGATCGTCACGCGGGCGGAGCGGCCGCGCCCCGCCGTCATCGACGTGCTTGTCGAAGCCTGCCGTGCGGCCGCGCAGCGGGCGGACATCTCCCGGCCCGCGGTGCGGACCCTCGCAGTGGCGCCCCGCGGCTGATTCCGCGGGGCCGGCTCTCCTCTTCCCACTTGCTCCGAACAGCGGCGCACCACGATCCGGTGCCTGGTCGCACGAGCCCGCACCATGGGCAGATCGACCACCTAACGGCGCACGGTCCCGACGTCGCGGATCCTTTCCAGGAGGCCGCCGCAGCCGGCGTACATCCCCGGGATGTGGGTCACCGCCTCGTCGGGGACCGACCTGCAGCACAGTCACCGCCCTGATGCCCCGCCCGGCCCCGGGGCGCCGGACACAGGGCAAGGCCCGGGAGGAGCACCGAGGAACAAGACGAACAGCCTGAAGCACAACCTTCAAAGCAGTCCGCAACACACCCGGCAGTCCACTCTGCCGGCCCCTGCCCCGCCGCCCCGCAAGGCGGCCGCCCTCGCCGGGCCGGGTGACCGCCGCTCAGGCCATCACATTCAGGTGCGCCGCTCGGCGGCTCGATACCGTCATTCATCCGCTTGAACAGCATTGGGCCTAAAGGCCTATTGACGATTCGGGTTGCCCTTCATAAACTTGCAGCGCTGCAGGCCGCTCGCTTCCTGAGTTTCCCCTGAGTCGCACGGGCCTGCCTTGGTGCGGCATTATTATTGAGGTGATCCCACAATGGACAATGTCGTCTACCCAGAGTTCCACCAGAAGGATCCCTACTTTTATCGACGATCCAGAGGCGCTCGTTGACGAGCCCCTTGGCGCTGTCCCGCCTCCTGCGGGCTGATTCGCCAGCGCTGCGGAAGAGCGGTGGCATATGTACTCGTTGCCGAGGTCTGCTGCGCTATTTTGTGGCAGGGGCCGAGCGCGCAGGCGCCGAGTCATTGATGGCATTCAAGCGATTCATCCGGGGTGGGCAGAAGAGAAATGGGCGGGAGTGGCTGCGGTCCCCACTCAAAGGTGAGGCCCGGGCCGGGTTGGCACAGTGATAGCGGTATACTCCATCGCCGCCCCTCCTAAGGCCTCGCGTCGTGGCATGAGAACGATCGGACCATCATCGGCGGCGACGGCTCCGGGCCCATAATGCAGTTGCGCTGACTTCGGGCTCGTGCAACTGGCTCAACGGCGGGCGCAGAGAGTGCTTAGAGTGCTTCTTGAGTTATTCTTAATGTTTATAGAGACTCGAAGGGAGGCGAAAAAATATGGTTGAGATGCTGGATACTCTGCTGCTGGACGACAAGGACGACAAGGTCGTTGAGCTTGCAGACAGCGATGATCTTGGTTGGTTTGTGGTCGGCAGTAACTGGGTTGTTGCCGGATGGTGAGGACGGCCCGCTCGGTTGCGGGTCAGCCGAACGGTTGGAAGCCGTTCTGCATGCACGCGCACCCGAGTGAGCCTCTCGCCCGAGCGAGTTTGACCGACGAAAATGAGTGCCCATGAAGCAGGTAATTATTGCGCCGCACATGCGATGCAATGCTCGATGTGCGCATTGCTGTGTTTCCTCGTCGCCTTCGGACGGAAGAAGACTGACTGACGAGACGGTGAATCGTCTTGTGGACGAGACGATTGACTCTGAAGACATCGAGGTGATTTCATTCACTGGCGGCGAGGCTCTCCTTCGGCGCGCCTTTATGCTCGATCTGATTGCCAGAGTGTCTCGAGCGGGAAAAGTAATGACTCTCGTGTTGAATGCATTTTGGGCGATCACCCCCAAAATAGCCGTAATCAGACTTCGGGAGCTGGCGGACGCCGGGCTGTCAAAACTGACGATCAGTGCAGACGAGTTTCACCTCCCCTATATTAAGATAGGGCGCGTGAAGAATGTGCTCATGGCGCGTCATGAAGTGCCGTCTATTCGCATGGCAATTAATATGTGCGAGTCGCGCTCGAACTCATCCGATGGCATACTTGCCGAATTGAAGGAACTGTTGGAAGGCGTTCAGGTCACTCGCTCCTCCGTGTCGCCCGTCGGTTCTGCGGCGGCACTCCCGGATGATGAGATAGTTTACCGCAGGTATTCTGACGATAAAGGCTTGAGGTGCCCCGGTCAGGTTCTACTATTCTCCAGCGACGGCCGAGCGTATCCGTGCTGCTCGACCGGTGTGATGAATAGTGCTCTGTCTATCGGAGCCGCATCCGATCTCAGTATCGACGAGGGGAGTCGGAGGATTGAGAACAACCTGATATTCAGAATCATGACACGAGAAGGTCTCGGTTGGTTCGTTGATCGTCTTGGCTCAGCCGGGGTCGAGCGATTTCAAAAACCATTTCCGGTCGTCGACTCCTGCCACTTGTGCTGCGAGATATTCTCAAATTCCGAGCATCTTCGCATGCTCCGTCCGGAGTTTGAGCGGTATCGCGCAAAGTATGAAGAGGAAGTGATGGCGAGAGCCGGGGCCGGAGCCGGACGATGAGTGGCAAGCGGTACGTCGACGGTTCGTGCGAGATCGTCTGTTTCGGCAGGCGCGCAACGGTTCATGATCGTCGGTTCGACCGGTACTACTCTGTTGGGGCCGAGGAGCTCGCCGAGCAGAGTATTCCGTGGAGGTCGGTGGCACCTGCTGTTCCAAATTGGGCACTTGGTTTGTTCTTCGTGTCGTTGGGCGTATTCGTGTGCATGGATGCGACGTGGTTCTTCCGACAACCGCGCGTGCGGCCTGATCTTGGCTCGTCGATCGCCATGCTCGCATTCATCATTGCCAATCTCGCAGTTCACGAAGCCGCTCACATCGGGGCGATGAGGGTGTGCGGGAGAAAACCGAGCCGCGTGGGACTCAAGTTGAACTACTACGTGCTGCCCGCCGTCTATGTGCGAATGAATCAAGTGCTTTTGCTGAGTCCTGCGGAACGAGTCTTCTGTCACACGGCAGGAATCTGGGTAAATGCTGCGACCGCCCTGTGGTTCGTATTTTATTGCCCGACGGGGCCGGGAGGGGATGTGCGGCGCTACATAGGATGCTCATTTATATTGATGATCATGTTGAATCTCATGCCGATATTGAATTCGGACGGACAGAAGGCCTTGATGGTCATTATTGACCATCCGGAGGCCAGGCGCAGAGTAGACTTTGATCGTGTCGCTGTGGCTGTGAAAGTGATCTCGGTCTGCTTTCTGGTGATTTTGTTCGCCCGACTGCTTTTTCCTAGGAGGTAGGACAGATGGTTGATAGCCCTGTCGTGTCGTTCAGGTCGATGAGTGTTCGTTACGGGCGATTCGAGGCGATTCGACGTCTGAGCTTCGACCTGCTGGCGGACTTCGGAGTCGTCGGTCTGTTCGGGCCTAATGGGGCCGGAAAGACGACGACTATGAGAGTGCTCTGCGGAGACATCAACAGGTACGAGGGTGAGGCGGTGGTTCCGAGCCGGAAAGACATCGCCTATCTGCCAGATAAGCCCTTCCTCTACCGGTGGTTGTCGGTTGAGCAGGCCATGATGCTGTTCGCCAGTCGCCACGCCGACTTCAGGAAGGCGGTGTTCGAGCACTTCCTGGAAGGGTCAAATGTTACCATGAGGAGACGCGTAGGCGAGTTGTCCAAGGGGATGTCGGAGCGGCTGCATCTGGCGCTGATCATGGCGAGGGCTCCTCGCATCTATGTTCTTGATGAGCCGCTGGCGGGGGTGGACCCGTTGACTCGTGACAGGCTCCTGGAGATAATCAGGGTCTCGCGCTCCGATGGAGCGCCGGTTCTCTTGAGCACCCATCTTATTCAGGGCGTTGAACGGATATTTGACAGGGTGATGATGATCTCGGACGGGCGGTTGCTCGCCCTGGGCACAGTGGAGGAGGTCCGCCGGCAGGGCGATGGCGATCTCGAGCAGGCATACAAGAGGGTAGTGAGCAGTTATGAGTGACTGGCGGTTGGCTGTGCTTCGGCACGGCAGGGTCCTAGCGCCTCTTGTGGGCGCATCCTGCATCCTGGTGGTGGTGAGGCTCTTCTCCGATCACCTGGCTGCGAAGCAGGTTCACGGAATCGGGGTGATGCTGCTGATGGTTGCCATGACCGTGTACGCGCTGGACTATGTGATCGGGGTGATCGGTCTCGGTAACGACCGGCTGCTCCTTTTATCCCCGACATCTCGGTTCCGCACACTCTTAATGTCCTGCACAGTCATGTCGGGGTACCTGGTTGCCGGGTACGTGGTGACCAGTATCCCCGCGTGGCACGAGACGACTCGCGGTTGGCCGTCGGTGCTCCTCGAAGGAGCCGGCTACCTGACGTCCCTGTTCGTCGGGTTCGGCATGGCGTCAGCCTTGACGTACTCGGCAAAGCTTGTTCGCGGCAGGGGCGCCATGCGTATCGTTTGCTGGGCGTCAGTCACGGCGCTGCAGGCGGTGCTGTCCGGCATGTGCGCAGTGATGCTCGTACGACATTTCGGTGTGGAGAGCTGGATCATCGGTGCCGGGAGTGACGCCGATGTCGTCAACGTCTTCTCCGGACTCATCCCCATCTCGGCTCTGGGCGTTCATGACCCGGAACGGCTCTGCTGGCCCTTCATCGCCACGAACATAGTTTTCGGGCTCGTCCTCTGGACAGCTGCCAGGTTCCAAGCGGGCCGCGGCGTGAATTACATCGAACTGTGACAGACCGGCAGAGGGCCGTGTACGGCGGCAGCGCGGACCGGCGCGGACGATACCGAAGCCCGTCACAAGCGCAGCGGGCTCGCGTGTGAGGCCAGAGGTCGGCGCTGCTCTCGAATTCTCATCGGATGGGTGAGGGAGACGTCTCCTATCTTGTATGTCAAGCGGCGATGAACGGTTGGTGGGTGGGTTGCAAGCACGTCCTGACGGGCCTAGACCTCGACGTCCCCACCGGCACCGTCCTGGCCCTCCTAGGGCCCAACGGCGCGGGCGAGACCACCACCGTCGAGATCCTCCAGGGCCTGCGCCGCCGCGCTGCCGGCTCCGTGTCCCTCCTGGGGGAGGACCCGCAGAACGGCTCGCGCTCCTGGCGGGCCCGCATCGGCGTCGTCTCCCAGTCCTCTAGGCCAGTCCTCTAAGGACATGGAGAAGCTGTCCGTCACCGAGGCCGTCACCCATGTCTCCCGCTTCTTCTCCGCACCCGCCGACGTCGCCGCCACCATTGAGCAGGTCGGCCTGGACGACGACGCCCGCACCCGCGTCTCGCGCCTGTCCGTGGGCCGGCGCCGCCGCCTCGACGTCGGCACGGCCATCGTCGGCCGCCCCGCCCTGCTCTTCCTGGACGAGCCCGCCACGGGTTTCGACCCCGAGGCGTGCCGCGAGCTCTGGAGCCTGGTGAAGAGCCTGCGCGCCGACGGCACCACCGTGCTGCTGACCACCCACTACCTCGACCTCGACGGGGCCGCCCACCTGGTCGACGACGTCGCCGTTGTCCTGGGCAGGAGGATCGTCACCCGCGGCACGCCCGAGGACCTCACCCGAGAGGCCAGCGACGAGCCCACCGTGAGCTGGACCGAGGACGGGCCGAGCGGTCCGAGCGCTCCGCCGCCCCCACCGCCGTCGTGCGCGACATCATCGACCGCCTGGCCGGCCCGGACGGCGAGATCCCCGGCCTGGAGGTGCGCAACCCCTCGCTCGAGGACTACTACCTCGACCTCGTCTCCCGCTACCACACCGTCTGAGCGCAGCCCGCCGAGCCCGAAGGACCTTTCCATGACGACCACCAATCCGCCATCCCCCGCCGCGCCGACCGGCGCCAGGCACCCGCTCGCCGCACATCGCCCGCAGCGGCCCGGCTCCGGTCCCGCCATTGCCGCCGCCCTGAGTCGCTCCAGCCTGACCGCCTTCGTGCGCGAGCCGGTCGCCTTCATCATGGCCATCTTCTATCCGCTTCTATCCGCTGCTCATGCTGCTCATCTTCGGCGCCGTCTTCAGGAACGACGTCGTCCCCGGCGTCAGCTACGCCGACTACATGCTGCCGGCCATGATCAGCACCGGAACCATCGTGTGCTGCCTGCTGACCCTGGCCATCGCGGTGGCCGGCGAGCGGGAGAGCGGCGAGCTCATGCGCCTGGCCGTCCTGCCCGACTTCTTCGCCGCCACCGACCCGACCGGCAGCTGGGAGACCGGTAAGGGCCTGGCCGTTATCGGCGCCTGGATCGTGGGCGGTGTGGTGCTCGCCTTCATCGTCGCCCGCCGCGATCCGGTGGATCGGTGACCGACGAGACGGCGGCGTCCTCCCCTCGCCCGTCCGGGGAGACGCTCGCCGGGTTCGTGCTCCGGGGCTTCCGCGGCACCAGGGGGCTCAAGGGCGTGCACCCGCCCCTTGACAGGCTCGGCCTGCCCGGATGGGCGTGGCGCGCCCTGGCCTGGGCGCTGGCGGCCGGCACCCTGGCGCTGCTGACCCGCACCAGCTGGGCCTGCGGCCTGTTCTTCGTCGTCCTTCCGCTGCTGTGGCTGGTCCACCGCAGGCTGTGGGCGGCGGTGCTGGCCCATGTCGTCTTCGGCGCGGGCCTGGCGGCGGTCCTCCTCGTCAGGGGCGTGGAGGGCTGGTGGCTGTCCGCCGCGGTGATGACCCTCGTGAACCTCGTCAGCGGGACGTGGGTGACCTGGGTCCAGATCGCCCGCTACGACGCCGTCGTGGCGCTTGCGGACAGGGAGAGGGTGCTCTCGGCGCTGGCTCGCGCCCGCGACGAGCTCGCCGCCGCCGAGCGAGCCGCCGGGATCGCGGCCGAGCACAAGCGCTGGGCCCGCGAGGTTCACAACACCCTGGTGCAGGGATTCATCTCCGTCATCGCCATTGCGCAGGCCGCCCGCGGCGCGATCGACGACGGCGAGGCCGCGGCGGTCGGCCCCCGTCTGGCACAGTTGGAGGCGATCGCCCGGGACAATCTCGCCGAGGCCCGCGCACTTACCGCGGGCGAGGGGCCGAGCGCCCTGCGGGACGGCGACCTCGCCCAGGCGCTGCGGCGCCTCGTGGACGCCCAGCGCGAGCGGGGGCTGAGCGCGGTCCTCGACCTGAGCCTGTCCGCGGAGCCGTCGCCGGCCGCGCAGGTCGCGGTCCTGCGCATCGTCCAGGAGGGGCTGAGCAATGTGGCCCGTCACGCCCGGGCTGAGCGCGTCGAGGTCGCCGTCTGGGCGGAGGCCGTCGGCCTGGGCCGCGAGCTTGTCGTCACTGTCGTCGACGACGGCGTCGGCACCTGGGCCTGCCCGGAGAGGACGGGGATCATCGGCATGCGCTCGCGCGTGGAGGCCCTGGGCGGGACGCTCACGGTCGATCCGCTCCACCCGTCTGACGGGCGGGGTCGTGTCGGAACCGTGATCGAGGTCAGGATGCCTCTGTGCGCACTGCTGCCCTCTCTCCGACGTCCTCGACCGATCTCGGCCCGCGTCGGGTCCGCCTCCTGGTGGTGGACGACCATCCGGTGGTGCGCTCCGGGATCGCTGGCATGGTCTCCTCCGAGGCGGACCTCGTCGTGGTGGGGGAGGCCGCCGACGGGGAGCAGGCCGTCGCGCTCGTCGCCGAGCTCGCCCCCGACGTCGTCCTCATGGACCTGCGCATGCCCGGCGTCGACGGTGTGGAGGCCGCGCGCCGGATCGCCTCCGGGGCGGGCACGGCGCACGGCGGGGCTGGGGCGGGCACGGCGCACGGCGGGGCTGGGGCGGGCACGGCGCACAGCGGGGCTGGGGCGGGCACGGCGCACAGCACCGCCGCCACTGCCAGCCCCCGGGTGGTGGTCCTCACCACCTATGACACCGACGGCGACATTCTGCGCGCCGTCGAGGCCGGCGCCATCGGCTACCTGCTGAAGGACTTGGCGCGCGAGGACATCCTTGCGGCCGTGCGTGCCGCCGCCGTGGGGCGCAGCGCGATGAGCCCGACCGTGGCGACGCGCCTTCTGGGGGCCGCGCGCGGCGCGGGTCGCAGCGGCGCGGGAGGGCCGGGGTCCCCGGCGCTGGTGACCCTGTCGCCGCGCGAGTGCCAGGTGCTGGCGGCGGTGTCGCGGGGCCTGTCCAACAGCCGGATCGGGGTCGAGCTGTACATCACCGAGGCGACCGTCAAGACGCACCTGCTGCGCGCCTACGCCAAACTCGGCGTCGACTCGCGCGCGGCGGTCGTCACCGAGGCGCTGCGCCGCGGCCTGCTGGTGCTGGACCCGGGCTGAGAGCCGGCTGTGGCCCCTTCGTCGAGATCGGTGCTGAGTGCCGGGTATCTCGTGTGCCCCTTCGGCCACGGCGCCACGCGTCGCGGGGCGCGGGCCCCGGCGCGCTGCGGCGGTGCGCGACCGACGCTCGGGATCGGGTGCCCGCCGGAATGACACAGAACCCCCCCGGACGCCGTCACCCCCGGACACCGTCCCTCCTCCGGCCCGCCCTCGCAGGACGCAAGAAGAACCGTGCCATCCGAACGCCCTCCCGGCGAACGCCCGCGCTCCCACCACCAGAGCCCCGGCGAACCGATCTCGAGCCGGAAGCGAACCGATCTCGGTGAAGGGGGGCGGGGGGCCCTGAGCGGGCGGCCCTGAGCGGGCTGGGCTCAACCCTGCTCACGCCCTCTGCGAACAGGGGCATGGACGGCGCGCCCGCCCCGTTAGCCTTGTCAGCACGTGCCAGCGCCCCAATGCGCCATCCCCGGGCGGGCGCACCACCGATTCGCACGTGCCGAGGAGAAAACCAGCGATGTTCGAACGCTTTACCGACCGCGCCCGCCGCGTCGTCGTCCTGGCCCAGGACGAGGCGCGGGCGCTCAACCACAACTACATCGGCACCGAGCACCTCCTCCTCGGCCTCATCCACGAGGGCGAGGGGGTCGCCGCCAAGGCCCTGGAGTCGATGGACGTCTCCCTGGACGCCGTGCGCGCCCAGGTCGTGGAGATCATTGGCGAGGGCCAGTCCGCTCCCAGCGGCCACATCCCCTTCACCCCCCGGGCCAAGAAGGTCCTTGAGCTCTCGTTGCGCGAGGCCCTCCAGCTCGGTCACAACTACATCGGCACCGAGCACATTCTGCTCGGCCTGCTGCGCGAGGGCGAGGGCGTGGCCGCCCAGGTCCTGACCAAGCTGGGCGCGGACCTGTCTACGGTGCGTCAGACCGTCATGCAGATGCTCTCCGGCTACGAGGGCAAGGAGACCGTTACTGCCGGCGGCTCGTCCAAGGAGGGTGTCCCCTCCGGCTCGGCGATCCTCGACCAGTTCGGCCGCAACCTGACCGCCGCGGCCCGCGAGGGCAAGCTCGACCCGGTGATCGGGCGCCACAAGGAGATGGAGAGGGTCATGCAGATCCTCTCGCGGCGCACCAAGAACAACCCCGTCCTTATCGGGGAGCCGGGCGTGGGCAAGACCGCCGTTGTGGAGGGCCTGAGCCAGGCCATCGTCCACGGCGACGTGCCCGAGACCCTGCGCGACAAGCAGCTCTACTCCCTGGACATGGGCTCGCTGGTGGCCGGCTCGCGCTATCGCGGCGACTTCGAGGAGCGCCTCAAGAAGGTCCTCAAGGAGGTGCGCACCCGCGGCGACATCATCCTGTTCATCGACGAGATCCACACCCTGGTGGGGGCGGGCGCCGCGGAGGGGGCCGTGGACGCCGCCAGTATCCTCAAGCCCATGCTGGCGCGCGGCGAGCTCCAGACCATCGGGGCCACCACCCTGGAGGAGTACCGCAAGATCGAGAAGGACGCCGCCCTGGAGCGCCGCTTCCAGCCGGTCACGGTGGACCAGCCCTCCATCGAGGAGACCATCGGCATCCTCACCGGGCTGCGCGACCGCTACGAGGCCTTCCACCGGGTCGTCATCACCGACGACGCCATCCAGGCGGCCGCCAAGCTCGCCGACCGCTACATCAATGACCGCTTCCTGCCCGACAAGGCCATCGACCTCATTGACGAGGCGGGCGCGCGCCTGCGCATCCGCCGCATGACGGCCCCGCCGGAGCTGCGCGAGATCGACGACCGCATTGCGGAGGTCAAGCGCGAGAAGGAGTCGGCGATCGACGACCAGGACTTCGAGCGCGCCGCCGCCCTGCGCGACGACGAGCGCCGTCTGGTCGAGCAGCGCGAGACCAGGGAGAAGGCCTGGCGCTCCGGCGACCTCGACCAGGTCGCCGAGGTCGACGAGGGCCTGGTCGCCGAGGTCCTGGCCATGTCCACCGGCATCCCGGTGGTCAAGCTGACCGAGGCCGAGTCCGCCAAGCTGCTGGGCATGGAGACCGAGCTCCACAAGCGCATTATCGGTCAGGACAAGGCCATCGAGGCCCTGTCGAAGTCCATCCGCCGCACCCGGGCGGGCCTGAAGGACCCCAAGCGCCCCGGCGGCTCGTTCATCTTCGCCGGCCCCACCGGCGTGGGCAAGACCGAGCTGGCCAAGGCCCTGGCCGAGTTCCTCTTCGACGACGAGGACGCCCTCATCCAGCTCGACATGTCCGAGTTCGCCGAGAAGCACACGGTCTCGCGGCTGTTCGGCGCGCCCCCCGGCTACGTCGGCTACGACGAGGGCGGCCAGCTCACCGAGAAGGTGCGCCGCCGGCCCTTCTCCGTGGTCCTGTTCGACGAGGTCGAGAAGGCCCACCCGGACATCTTCAACTCCCTGCTCCAGATCTTGGAGGACGGGCACCTGTCCGACGCCCAGGGCCGCGAGGTGGACTTCAAGAACACCGTCATCATTATGACCACCAACCTCGGCAGCAAGGACATCGGCAAGTCCGTGGCCACGGGCTTCCAGTCCTCCGAGGGCGGCACCATGGATTACGAGGAGATGAAGGCCCACGTCAACCGCGAGCTCAAGCAGCAGTTCCGGCCCGAGTTCCTCAACCGCGTGGACGACCTCATCGTCTTCCCGCAGCTGACCCGGGCGGAGGTCCGCAAGATCGTGGACCTCATGATCGCCCGCCTGGCGGGGCGCCTGGTGGAGCAGGAGATGACGATCGAGCTCACCGAGGCCGCCAAGGAGCTGCTGGCCGAGCGCGGCTTCGACCCGGTGCTCGGCGCGCGCCCGCTGCGCCGCGCCATCCAGCGCGACATCGAGGACGCCCTGAGCGAGAAGATCCTCTTCGGGGAGATCGAGCGCGGCCAGAAGGTCATCGTCGACGCCGAGGGAGAGGGGATCCTGGGCGAGTTCACCTTCCGCGGCGAGCCCTGGGACCCCAAGATCGCCTCCGACCCGCTCAGCGCCGAGGTCGCCGCCCAGGAGGAGGCCAAGGCGATTGTCGATGCCGTGGGGGCGGACTCCCGCGGCGGCGCGGGGGAGTGACCCGTCGCGCGAGCCGCGGGGCGGGGAGCCGTCTGCGGCTGCGTGTGAGCGCTGCGCCGCGCCGGGGGTGCGACGCCGGTGCGCGCGGCGCCGGGGCTCACGCTTTCCGAGGTGCCGCGTCCCGCTGGGGGCGCGGCACCCCCGTGTCTGCGGGCCCGGGCCGGCGCCGGGGCCGGATCGGGGCACCAGTGCGGGGATCTGGCTGGCCGGCTCCTTCTGCGCCAAGACCGTACCGGGGCGCGAGGTGCGAGCCTGCCCAGTGGGTGGTCGGCGGATCCGCTCCTACGGGGCGCCGGGCGCCGCTCCGACCGTGCTCGCGGAGGCCCGGCACCGAGGAGACATGCCAGTGACAAATATTACATTTTCGAGGGAAGGTTGAGGTTGCTTGTGGTTAAGGTTAGGCTTACCAACAGCGATTAACCGGTTGAGAGTTGTGGCCGGGAGAGTTGCGTTTCTCTGAACTCTAGATTTTCTTGACGTCCTTGATGTATCGAGACCTCTTCCTTGTGTGTGGAGTTGATGTGTGCGAGACGATTAGT
Organism: Actinomyces israelii; assembly: GCF_030253495.1. Taxonomy (NCBI): domain Bacteria; kingdom Bacillati; phylum Actinomycetota; class Actinomycetes; order Actinomycetales; family Actinomycetaceae; genus Actinomyces; species Actinomyces israelii. The sequence continues at coordinate 3,295,215 of NZ_CP124548.1, read as the reverse complement.
TCCTGAATCGTGGAGACTGTCTCGAGTGTTCCGCGGCGGACGGCGCTGCGATTTCTAGACTATTCCGATTCCCCGAGATCGGGAGAGTCTCGGCGGGTGCGGGAGTACACCTACCGTGAGCTGTGGGATCTCGTTGAGACAATATCCTGCGTATTGCCGGGGTCTCCCGGCGATCGGATCGCACTGGTGGTGCCCGGAGATGATCGTTTTATTTCCCTCTTCCTGGGCGCAATGCACAAGGGCCTCATTCCGGTACCCGTCCCGTTCCCATTGACGGGTATGTCGGCGATCGAGCGTTTCAAGACTATCGTGCGTGACGCCGGGCCTGCCGTCATTGTGGCCGCCCCTGCGATCCTTGACCGCTTGGCGGGCGAGATCCCAGCCCGCCCGGACGGTCCGGCTCCGCATCTGGTGAGTCGGGACAGCATCCTGTCCGCCTCCGCAGGCAGCGACGAGCCATGGCCGGCGCGTGGCGATGACCCGGCCTTCATCCAGTACACCTCCGGCTCCACGGGATCCCCCAAGGGCGTGCTCAATACCCACCGGGCGTTGCTGTACCAGAGCGAGTACATCTCCAAAGGCCTCGAGGTGGGACAGGTCCCGCAGATGGTGAGCTGGCTGCCGCTCAGCCACGATATGGGCCTCATCTACGGATGTCTGGATCCTCTTCTCACGCAGGGCACCACCACGCTCATGCTGCCATCTGCCTTTATCGCCGATCCGCTGCGCTGGATACTCGCGCTCAGCGACTTCCGGGCCACCTTCACCGCGTCGCCGGACTTCGGCTGTGCCTTGGCGGCCTCTGCCATTGTCAAGCGCCCGGGTCTGGAGGTGGATCTGTCCGCGCTGCACTGCGCCCTCAATGCCTCGGATCCGATCAGCCCGGACAGTCTAGCCTTCTTCCGTCGTGTGGCCGTCGGCCTTGGCATGGATGGGCGCGCCGTGACTCCCGCCTACGGGCTGGCAGAGGCCTCGCTCGCTGTCTGCGCCGCCCCAGGGCTCGGCCCTCAGGCGGCGGCGCAGCCCGTCACCCGCTTCGATTCCGCAGCCCTGGGGCGGAGCCGAGCGGTTGTCGTCGGGGCAGATGATGCGGGTCGCGAGCTTGTCGGACTGGGAGCATATCGACTCGACACGCGAGTCGGCATCGTTGATCCAGCCTCTCGGGAGCCCTTGGAGCAGGGACGCGTCGGCGAGGTCTGGCTTGCCGGACCGGGGCTTCCCCCCGGTTACTGGCACAATGACGGCGCCACCGAGGAGATCTTTCACGCTCGGCGTGCGGGCGATGATGATAGGACCGACTGGCTGCGCACCGGGGACCTCGGTTTCTTCCACGAGGGGAGCCTCTATCTCGCCGGCTGTCTTAAGGACCTCATCATCTGGCGCGGCGAGAACATCTACCCCCAGGATGTCGAGCGTACGCTGCGCGGTCTGAAGGAGACCCGCACGCGTAGGCTGTGCGTGGGTCAGCGTGAGCACGACGGCGCGCCGCGACGACGGGCCCTTTCCGCTCCATCGAGGTCCCCGGCGGTCATTTCCATGTGGTGGAGCATCCGGATGCGACGCTTGAGATCCTCACGAGGACTCTCATTTTGCGGGAGCCGGCGGGCGGGCCGGCGCCGGGCAGTCGCCGCGGATCAGGACAGGGTAATGAAGACAGAAGTGGGAAAGAAGGCTGGACATGACGATCGTCATCGACTCGGTCAGTAAGTCATTCGGTCGGGGAGAGGGAGCTGTCGAAGTCCTCAAGAATCTGTCCTGCTCGGTGCAGGATGCGGAGATCTGCTCCATTGTGGGGGCCAGTGGCTCGGGCAAGTCGACCCTGCTCAACTGTATGGGAGGACTGGACCGTCCCGACCGCGGCACCATTACCGTCAACGGCACGGAGATCACCTCGTTGAGGCCCAGGGCCCGCACCCGATTCAGGCGCAGGAGCGTCGGCTTCGTCTTCCAGTTCTACAATCTCGTGCCCAATCTGACAGTCACGGAGAACATCGAGGTCTGCGAGTATCTCACCGATGATCCGATGCCCCTGGAGGAGCTCCTGGACACGCTCGGGCTCAGTGAGCACCGCTTGAAGTTCCCCTCCCAGCTCTCGGGCGGCCAGCAGCAGCGCTGCGCCATTGCGCGCGCCCTCGTCAAGCAGCCCCAGGTCCTGTTGTGCGACGAGCCGACGGGAGCCCTCGATTACGGCACGTCCAAGGAGATGCTCGCGCTCCTGCAGCAGGTCAATGAGCGCCTGGGGACCACGATCGTCATCGTCACCCATAACGAAGCCATCTCCCGCATGACGCAGCGCACGATCATGGTGCGCGACGGCCGGGTGCAGAGCTCCTCGGTCAATGACGCTCCTGTACGGGCGGAGGACCTGTCGTGGTGAGGCTGCGGAGTCCCATCTCGGTCCTGCGCCGCCGGCTGCCGCGGGACTTGAGGGCTAAAAGAGGCCGGTACGCCCTCCTCGCCGCGCTCATCATCCTCGGTGTTCTCGCCTCCACGGGAACATCCACCGCCGGCCAGTCGGTTCTGAGCAGCATTAAGGACGGCCAGTCCGCCGCGAACGTCGAGGACGGCTACATCGCGACAAGTGGCGCGCTGGATGCCGCGCTGGTCTCCGCCATCGAGGACAAGGGCGTGACCCTCGAGGATGAGACCTACGCGGATGTCGAGGGGCCGGATGCATCGATTCTGCGCGTCTTCGCTGTGCGCTCGCGCATCGACCTGGTCAACCTGGACACCGGGGATCTGCCCCAGTCGGATGATGAGGCGGTCGTCGAGAAGCACTACGCGACGGCGCACGGCATCGGCGTCGGGGACTTCATTGAGGCTGGGGGCCGCCGGCTGCGCGTAATCGGGATCGGGAGCAGCCCGGACTACACCACTGTCGTGGCCCGCTCCACCGACACGGCCGCCGATCCCCGTGCCTTCGGGACCGCCTTCGTGACCTCCGGGGCGATGGAGGCATGGCCAGCGCCCGGCCCGACCAGGGTCCCCGGCTACGCGGTGGACCTGGGGGACTCCGGCATGAGCGTGGAGGAGGCCGCCGCCGCCATCGCCACTGCGGGGGAGCCGTCGTCCCTCGGCGTGCTGTCGGTCCTCGACGCAGCGGATAACTCGCGGATCATCGCGGGCGAGGACGATGTCACAGTGACCGCGCAGGCGTCCTATGTCGCCGGGGCGGTCGCGATCCTCCTCATCGCCTACCTCCTGGCGGTCGCGGTCGCCGAGGACATCAGGCAGGAGTCCCCGGTCATCGGTACTTTCTACGCCCTGGGCCTGACCCCCTGGGAGCTCATGAGGCACTATCTCGCGCTGCCCGTGGCCCTGACAGCGCTGTGTGCTGCTGTGGGCACGGGGGCGGGCATCGTCCTGTCGCCCTGTATGGATTCGAACTCCGGGTACTACTCGCTGCCGGAGGTCCACACCGAGGTGACGGGGGCCGCGGTCATCTTCGGTTTCGGCGTCCCGGTGCTCATTGTGAGTGCTGTCGGACTCCTCGTCCTGCAGCGCAGGCTCGCCAAGGAGCCGCTGCAGCTCCTGCGGCGCGATCTTGGCGTCGGGAGCCGGCCGGGGATGAGGCTGACCAGGTTCCCCTTCTCCGTACGCTACCGGATACGCCAGGGTCTGAGGGAGTGGAGGACCTGCGCGGTCATGCTCGCCGGGGTTGTGCTGTCGGTGCTGCCCATGGTGTTCAGCCTCGGCATGCGCGCCAGCGTGGACGCCTACGCCGAGCAGGTCCGTGAGAAGGTCCCATTCGGCTACCTCTACGTTCTCGCCGCTGGCGGTAAAGGGACTCAGCCCCCGCCCGTTCCCCAGGATGCCGAGAGGGCCTCGGTCCGATCCGTCACCCTGGAGCCGCCGGGCTCCGACACCGACGCGGACGCGATCCTTCTCGGGCTGGAGGACTCCGGGCGCTACTTCGCCCAGGACCTCGATCTCACGGAGGGCCGAGTCTACATCTCCTCCTCGACCGCTCTGCACGAAGGTCTCAAGGAGAACGACACCCTGACACTCCGGGGCGCGAGCGGTGAGGAGCACAGCGTCGTTGTGTCCGGGATTGTCGAGTACCCGCAGCCGGCGGTCCTGGCCCGCCTGGATACGGCCAACGGTCTCGTCGGCGAGGAGCCGACGGCGACGAACGCGGTCATGACGGACACGCAGAGCCCCGAGCTCGACGCTGCCTCCTCCCAGGTTGTGAGCCGAGCGGACATGATGACGAGCGTCAACACCCTCACCGATGCGATGACGACGACGATGACGATCCTGCTGACGGCGTCGATCTCCATGGCGGTCCTCGTCATCGTGCTGCTCATGCGGATGGTCGTGGACAAGGAGACCTACAGCATCTCGCTCATGAAGGCCTTGGGGTACACCGACCGAGAAGTCGGCGGGATGTATCTGAGCAGCTACGCCCTCGTCGTCGCAGCGGCGCTGATCGTGGGGATTCCGCTGTCCTTCCTCGTGATGCAGCCCGTGTGGCTCCGCATGATCTCCGGCCTGCCGACGGCCTTCGAGTTCACGCTGCCGAAGACGGCCGTCGTCATGATCGTCGGTGTAGTCCTGGGCTGCTACGTCGTCGCCCGTCTGCTGGGGGAGCGCCGGCTGCGAAGAGTGGATGTGACGGAGGTGCTCAAGGACCGCGAGTAGCGCAGGCGGCGGGCTTCCGAGCGTGCTGCCGCCCCGTGCGACGACGGCCGCCGCCCAGGAGGAGGCCAAGGCCATTGTCGACGCTGCCGTGGGTGCGGACGCCCGCGGCGCGGGGGAGTGAGCCGCGCGAGCCGCGAGGCGGGTGCGGTGGCCTGCCGCCGCGCGTGAGCGCTGCTGCGCCGCGCTGAGGGTTCGACGCCGGGGCCCGCCGCTCGACGCCGGGGCCCGCCGCTCGACGCCGGGGCCCGCCGCGCCCGGTGCAGCGCGATCCTCTCGGGGTGCCGCGTCCCGTCGGGGCGCGGCACCCCTGTGTTCTGCGGGCCCGCGGGAGCCGGGGTCGGAGGCACGACGACGGCTCTTCGGATTTGAAAGTGCTCCACGACACATACCGTGGAATAATCGGATCGTGCGCCTGAACCGTGCCCAGATCGACCCGATGTAGGACTAAAGGCATGTCAAACGTTAGCCATGTTGGGTAGATCATTGCCTTGCCACCCCCCGAGACTCCCCGCCGTCCCGCACAGCGCTCTCTCGGACGGGAGGCACGGCATCCGCTTCGGATGGCGCCGACAACCGCAGGGCCCAGGACAAGGACGACCTATGGCACAGACCTCCCAGAACGGCGCGGTGGATCTCGCGCACAAGCCCATGATGAGTATGGGCCAGATCCTGCTGATGAACGTCGGCTTCTTCGGCATCCAGTACTCCTTCGGCATGCAGCAGAACGTCATGTCGCCCATCTACCAGTTCCTCGGGGCCTCCCCCGACGAGCTGCCCATCCTCAACCTGGCCGGACCCGTCACCGGCCTGCTCATCCAGCCCCTCATCGGGGCGCTGTCGGACCGGACCTGGAGCGACAAGTGGGGCCGCCGTAAGCCCTTCTTCCTCATCGGCGCCGTCGGCTGCTCCATCTTCCTGTTCCTCATGCCCTTCGTGACCGCCGTGTGGATGGCGGTGCTGTGCCTGTGGCTGCTGGACGCCTCGAACAACACGGCCATGGAGCCCTACCGGGCCTTCATCGCCGACCGCCTGCCCTCCAAGCAGTTCGCCAAGGGCTTCCTCACCCAGGCCCTGTTCATCGGCGCCGGCTCGACCCTGGCCGCCGGCACGCTGACGGTTCTGGAGAAGATCCTCAGGGGCGCCACCGCCGCGGGCATCCCCTACTGGGTGTTCGGGGCCTTCATGGTGGGCTCGGTGTGCTCCATCGGCTCCGTGCTCATCTCGGTGCTCTCCACCAAGGAGCTGCCGCCCACGCCGGAGGACCGCGCCGAGCTCGAGCGCAAGAAGAGGGAGGAGGGCCCCTTCGGCTTCGTCAAGGACGTCGGCGTCGCCATTGTCGAGATGCCCCGCGGCCTGAAGAAGATGGCCCTCGTCTACCTCTTCCAGTGGTACGCCATGAACGTCTTCTGGCAGTACCTCGGGCTCATGTGCGCCATCGCCTACTTCGGCGTCAACCTGAGCGACCCGAACTACGCCAAGACCGATGCCTTCAGCGACGCCTCGGGCTTCGCCACCGGCCTCATGGTCGTCTACTACATCTCCTGCACGATCGTGGCGCTCTTCCTGGCGCGGCTGGCCAACAAGGTCGGGCCCAAGCACGTCCACACCGCGGCCCTCTTCCTGGCCGCCATCTGCCTCTACCTGCTGACCCACATCGGCAGCCCCGAGAACACGACGGTCCTCTACCTGCCCATGATCGGCATTGGTGTGGCCTGGGCCTCAATCGTGGGCATACCCTACGTTATGGCCACCGAGATGATCCGCAAGGAGCGCCGGGGCGTCTACATGGGCGTCATCAACATGATGATCGTCATCCCACAGCTCCTTCAGACCCTCACCTTCGGTCCCATCTTCGAGCACCTGCTCGGCAACCACCCCGTCAACGCCCTGCTCTTCGTCGCAGTCTTCCTCGTCATCGCCGGCCTGCTCATCGAGTGGATCGACACCGACAAGGACGCGGACCCGAGAGTGCGCGCCGCCGCCATCGCCGCCACCGAGACCGCCGTCGCCTGACCGGGCGCCATACGAAAGGATGACATCCGTGACCTACACCACTATCGTCGCCGGAGTCGGAAACCTTGAGGAGAGTACGCACGTCATCGACCGCGCCTGCGAGATGGCGTGTCTGTGCGATGCCACGCTCCTTCTCGTAGCCGGCTACGACCCCGTCTCGCCCCGGGACAAGGCCCGCGTCGCCGACACCGCGCAGGTCGCCGATGTGCGGGTCGCCGAGACCCAGCTCACCGAGGACGAGGCCTACGCCGTCGTCGAGAAAGCGCGCGACATCGCAGTCGAGCGCGGCGTCGGCCTCGCCCAGGGCGTCGTCGTCGAGGGAACGGCGGTCTCCGCCGTCACCCTGGTCACCCTGGAGGCCGAGGCGGACCTCGTCGTCGTCGGCTCCAAGGGCGTGGACTCCCTGCTGGGCCGCATCTTCGGAGCGGTCTCCGTCCAGGTGCTGCGCAAGTCCAAGTGCGACGTCCTCGTCGTCGTGCCCTGACCGCCACCGCCTGTCTCACCGGCGGGCGTCCTCCCTTTCACGGGACGGACGCCCGCCGTCACGTTTTGACCAGTTGTTGTACCCTCGTGTGATCTGGAGTCGTGCTGGACCTGCAGCGGGACGGCTCGCGCCCGGGCCGCCGGGGGCGAGCCGACCCGCTCCGGGGGCGGCGCGCTGGACGTCCCTGAGCCTCACCGCCCCTGCCGCCCGCTGAGCGCGCTGCCAGGCTCCACGGCGTCGGCGGACGCCGAATCACGAGTGGTCCTGACCCGAGGGGCCGCGCAAGGATCGGATTGCCATGGACCATATGGCCACAACGCAGGATGAACATATCGACAAGCACCCCGCCGAGCTCGACATGGGGCTGGCGCGCGCAGAGCGCAAGGTGGAGAGGATCCGCCGGGAACGGAGAAGACTGGCCTACATGCGGCGCCGCCGCCGGCTGCGCGCCGACGACGTCACCGTCATCGAGGAGTCGGCCCTCCGCAGGGCCATTATGGGCTCCGTCGTCGGCAACATCATGGAGTGGTACGACGTCGGCGTGTACGCCTACGTCGCCGTCCTGGTCGGCCGGGCCTTCCTGCCCGATGCGAGCCCCACGGCTCAGACCCTGTTCTCCCTGGGGGTCTTCGCCGTCACCTTCATCGCCCGCCCGCTGGGCGGGGTGATCCTGGGCCAGCTCGGCGACCGCCTCGGCCGCAAGGAGGTCCTCGCCTTCACCCTCATGATGATGGCGCTGGCGACCTTCGGCATCGGCGCGCTGCCGCCGGCCTCAGTGCTCGGCGTCTGGGCGCCCATCCTGCTGGTGTGCCTCAAGCTCCTCCAGGGCTTCTCCACCGGCGGCGAGTACGCGGGCGCCACCACCTTCGTCACCGAGTACGCCCCCGACAAGCGACGCGGCTTCTACGCCGCCATGCTCGACTGGGGGTCCTACATGGGCAACGCCCTGGGTGCGGGCCTCGTCACGGCGCTCATGCTGACCCTTCCCGACGACATCATGGCGACCTGGGGCTGGCGCGTCCCCTTCCTCGTCGCCCTGCCCATGGGCGGCATCGCCCTCTACCTGCGGACCCGCATCGAGGACACCCCGGCCTTCCGCGACGCGCAGGCCGAGACCGACGACGAGGAGCCCGCCGACCTGGCCGCCGCCGAGACCGACATTATGCAGCCCGAGGAGGGGCCGCTGGGGGTCGTGGACATGGTGCGCACCTTCTGGCGCGAGCTCGCCACCGCCATTGTGCTGGTCGCCGGGGCCAACACCGTCGGCTACACCCTGACCGCCTACATGCCGACCTACCTCACCGAGACCCTGGGCTACGACGCCGAGCACGGCCCGCTGCTGACCCTGCCGATCCTGGTGATCGTCGCCTTCCTCGTGCCGACCATGGGCTGGGTCTCCGACCACGTGGGGCGCAAGCCGGTCCTCTTCTCCGCGGCGCTGAGCACCGTCCTCCTGGCCGTCCCGTCCTTCCTGCTCCTGGAGCACAGGCAGCTGTGGTCGACCCTGCTGGGGCTGGTCCTGCTCGCCTACCCGACGGCCGCCTACGTCGGCAACCTGGCGTCCTCACTGCCGGCGCTGTTCCCGACGTCGTCGCGCTACGGCGGCATGGGCATCTCCTACAACGTCGCCGTGGCGCTCTTCGGCGGCACCGCGGCCTTCATTATGCAGGCGCTCGTCACCGCCACCGGGAGCAAGCTCGCCCCGGCCTTCTGGCTCATGGGGACCTCCGGCGCGGCCGTCATCGCGCTGTTCAACCTGCGCGAGACCGCGCGCCGCCCGCTGCCCGGCTCCATGCCGTCGGTCGCCTCCCGGGAGGAGGTAGTCGAGCTCGTCAAGACCCAGGAGGAGAACCCCGACCTGGACGTGAGCGAGATCTTCGCGGCCGCCCCGGCGCACCTGGTCGACACCGAGCCGACGGTGGCCGAGGCCCAGGCCGAGGTCGAGGTCGCCCTGGCCAACGAGGCGGAGGTGCGCGAGCAGCTGGCCCGGGCCGAACGGGCCACGGCCGCGGCGCGGCAGGCGGTCGCGGCCGCCCGCGAGCGCGAGGACGTCGCCCGGGCCGGCCGGGCCGACGACGGCGACGGGTCCGGCCGGGCCGACGACGGCGTGCTGGCGGGCGCCGCGTCCGGCACCGGCGACCCGGGCGGCGCAGCCGGCGCCGACGGCCTCTGAGCACCACTGCCGCGCCGCGTGCGGCCCCCGGCGCGCACCGGGGACCGCACGTTCGTCATCGGGAGATGACGCGCTGACGCCTTGAGTTTGGTCTAGGACTGAAGTCACACTAGAGTGCCATGCGGAATGGCGCGCCGACGCGTGACGCCTGCATCAGGGCGACCCGAGACAGACCCGAGACAGATTCTGAACAGAAAGAGGCATCGATGCCCAAGTACGTGTACCGCTTCAGCGAGGGCGACAAGGACCAGAAGGACCTCCTGGGCGGCAAGGGGGCCAACCTCGCCGAGATGACCCGCCTCGGCCTGCCGGTCCCGCCCGGATTCACCATCACCACCGACGCCTGCCGCGCCTACCTGGCCGACGGGGCCGTCCCCGACGCTCTCGCCGTCCAGGTCACCACCGCGCTGCGCGAGGTCGAGGAGGAGCTGGGCCGCGAGCTCGGCGCCGCGAAGGACCCGCTGCTGGTCTCCGTCCGCTCCGGAGCGAAGTTCTCCATGCCGGGCATGATGGAGACCGTCCTCAACATCGGACTCAACGACTCCTCCGTCGTCGGCCTGGCCGAGACCTCCGGCGACGAGCGCTTCGCCTGGGACTCCTACCGGCGCCTCATCCAGATGTTCGGCAAGACCGTCCTGGACATCGACGGCGACCACTTCTCCGCCGCCCTGGAGGCCAAGAAGGCGGACCGCGGCGTCGCGCTCGACTACGAGCTGGACGTGGACGCCCTGACCGAGCTCGTCGCCGAGTACAAGCGGATCGTGGCCGAGCACGCCGGCGTCGAGTTCCCACAGGACCCGCGCGCCCAGCTCGACATGGCCACCGAGGCGGTCTTCCGCTCCTGGAACACCGAGCGCGCCCACATCTACCGGCGCCGCGAGAAGATCCCGCACGACCTGGGCACCGCCGTCAACGTGTGCACCATGGTCTTCGGCAACATGGGCCAGACCTCCGGCACCGGCGTGTGCTTCACCCGCGACCCCTCCAGCGGCCGCTCCGGCGTCTACGGCGACTACCTGGTCAACGCCCAGGGGGAGGACGTCGTCTCCGGCATCCGCAACACCCTGTCGCTGGCGGACCTGGAGCGCCTGGACAAGACCTCCTACGACGAGCTGCGCGCCGCCATGCGCAAGCTCGAGACCCACTACCGCGACCTGTGCGACATCGAGTTCACCATTGAGCGCGGCAAGCTGTGGCTCCTCCAGACCCGCGTCGGCAAGCGCACCGCCGCGGCAGCCTTCCGCGTGGCCACCCAGCTGGTCGACGAGAAGCTCATCACCACGAACGAGGCCCTCACCCGCGTCACCGGCGAGCAGCTCAACCAGCTCATGTTCCCGCAGTTCGCCTCCACCACCGACCGCGACCTGCTCACCCGCGCCATGCCGGCCTCCCCGGGCGCCGCCGTCGGCTACATCGCCTTCGATAACGACGAGGCCATCGAGCGCTCCGAGGCCGGCGAGTCCGTCATCCTCGTGCGCCGCGAGACCAACCCGGACGACCTGCCCGGCATGGTCGCCGCCACCGGCGTGCTCACCGCCCGCGGCGGCAAGACCAGCCACGCCGCCGTCGTCGCCCGCGGCATGGGCAAGACCTGCGTGTGCGGGGCTGACGCCCTCGACATCGACGCCGAGGCCAGGACCGTGCGCGTGGCCGGCCGCGAGGAGGTGCTCACCTCCGCCTCGACCATCGCCATCGACGGCCAGTCCGGCGAGGTCTTCCTCGGCGAGGTCCCCGTCGTCGACTCCCCGGTCATGACCTACCTGCGCCGCGGCCTGGAGACCGCCCTGGACTCCGCCGGCGACGTCGACACCCGCGAGCTCGTCACGAGCGTGGACCGCCTCATGCGCCACGCCGATGCGGTGCGCCGCCTGGAGGTGCGCGCCAACGCCGACACCCCCGCCGACGCCCGCCACGCCATCCACCGCGGCGCCCAGGGCGTGGGACTGTGCCGCACCGAGCACATGTTCCTGGGCGAGCGCAAGCAGCTCGTCCAGAACCTCATCCTCGCCGCCTCCGACGCCGAGCGCGAGAGCGCCCTGGCGGCCCTGCTGCCCCTGCAGAAGGGCGACTTCGTCCAGATGTTCGAGACGATGAACGGCAAGCCCATGACGGTGCGCCTCATCGACCCGCCGCTGCACGAGTTCCTCCCCGACCTGACCGAGCTGAGCGTCAAGGTGGCCGTCGACCGCGAGCGCGGCGCCCTGGACCCCGCCGACGAGGACCTCCTGGCCGTGGTGCGCAAGAGCCACGAGTTCAACCCGATGCTGGGGTTGCGCGGCGTGCGGCTCCTGCTGACCATGCCGGGTCTCATCGAGCTGCAGGTGCGCGCCATCGCGGAGGCCGCCGTCGAGCGGCTGCGCTCCGGGGGCGACCCGCACCCGGAGATCATGATCCCGCTGATCGGCTCCGTCCGGGAGATGCAGATCGCCCGCGATCGTGCCGAGAGGGTGCTCGCCACGGTGTCGGCCGAGTCCGGCTACGAGCTGGACTTCCCGATCGGCTGCATGATCGAGCTGCCCCGCGCCGCGGTGACGGCCGCGCACGTGGCCGAGGAGGCGGACTTCTTCTCCTTCGGCACCAACGACCTGACCCAGACGACGTGGGGCTTCTCCCGCGACGACGTCGAGACCTCCTTCGTGGGCCGCTACATCACCGAGGGCATCTTCGGCACCTCGCCCTTCGAGTCCATCGACTCCGACGGCGTGGGCGCCATGGTGCGCCTGGGCGTCGAGGGCGGGCGCGCGACCAGGCCGGAGATGAAGATGGGCGTGTGCGGAGAGCACGGCGGCGACCCGGACTCCATCCTCTTCTTCCACGAGACGGGGCTGGACTACGTGTCCTGCTCGCCGTTCCGCGTCCCGGTCGCCCGCCTGGAGGCGGGCCGCGCGGCGGTGCTCTCGCCGGTTGAGTGAGGCCGTGAGCCGCTGAGGCGGCGGGGACGGGCGGGGCGCGGTCGTAGCGCCCCGCCCGTCCCCGCCTTCCCCTCCCCTTCGCCGAGATTCGCCGAGATTCGCCGAGATCGGTCGTATTCCGCGTCGAGATCGGTTCACCGGACCGATCTCGAGCCGGAGATGAACCGATCTCGGCGAGAGGCGGGCGGAGCCGTGCGGCAGGATGTGCCCATGAGTCCCGCCCCCTTCGGCCCAGACGCCCTGCGCTCACTCGTCGACGCCCTGCGCTCGCGCATTGAGACCGTGGTCGTCGGCAAGCCGGAGGCGGTCGGCACCGCCATCGCCACCTTCCTCGCCGGCGGCCACCTCCTGGTCGAGGATGTGCCCGGCGTCGGCAAGACGACCCTCGCGCTGAGCCTGGCCCGCTGCCTGGACCTGACCGCCTCCCGTATCCAGTTCACCGCCGACCTCATGCCCACCGACGTCACCGGCCTGTCCGTCTACGACCAGGCCGCCCGGGAGTTCCGCTTCCACCCCGGGCCGGTCTTCGCCGGCATCGTCGTCGCCGACGAGATCAACCGCGCCACCCCGCGCACCCAGTCCGCGCTCCTGGAGGCCATGGGGGAGGGGCGCGTCAGCGTGGAGGGGCGCACCCTCGACCTGCCCGACCCCTTCATGGTGGTCGCCACCCAGAACCCCCTGGACATGGAGGGCACCTTCCGCCTGCCCGAGGCCCAGCGCGACCGCTTCATGACCCGCCTGGCCATCGGCTACCCCGGCCCCGACGCGGAGTCCGCCATGCTCCTGGCGCGCGCAGGCACCGACCCGGCCGACGACCTCGCGCCGGTCGTCACCGCCGCCGACGCCGCCCGCGCGCGCCGGGCCGTGGCCGGCCTGCACGTCGCCCCCGCCGTCGCCGACTACGTCGTCGGCATCGTCGCCGCCACGCGCGCCGACCCCGATCTCGCCCTGGGGGCGAGCCCGCGCGCCGGCCTGCACCTGCTCGCCATGGCCCGGGCCGGTGCGGCCATGGCGGGCCGGTCCTACGTCTCGCCCGACGACGTCGCGCTGGCCGCTCCCGGCGTGCTCGCCCACCGCCTCGTGCCCGCGGGTCGCCAGGCCTCCGACGCCGAGGCCTCCGAGGCCGCGGCGAGCGCCCTGGCCCGCCACATCGCCTCTGTCCCCGTGCCCAGGAGGTGACGGCGTGGGGGCCAGGACGACGACGGCCGCCCGCAGCCGCGCCCGGGGCGGCGCACCGCGGGCACGGCGGGCACCGCGGGCATGCAGAGCACCACGGGCGCATCGCCGGCCGTGGATCGCCCCGACCGCGCACGGGGCCTGGCTCCTCGTCGTCGCCGCGATGCTGACCGGCGCCGGCCACCGCTGGGGGGTGGGCCTGGTGCGCGGCGCCGGGCTCCTCCTGGCCTGCGTCGCGGCGGCCGCCCTGGCGGCGGCCTGCCTGACGGCGGCGGCCCGCGCCGTCACGGTCGCCCGGCGGCGCCCGCGGCCGGCCGGACCCGCGCGCGTCCAGGCCGGAGAGCCGGCCCGCTGGGGCCTCGTGCTCGGCCGCACGGGTCGCAGCCATCCCGTCTGGGTCCTGTGGCGCGCCCCGGGGCATCGCGAGCTGCGGCCCCTCGTCGAGGGGCGCGGCGACCTGGTGCTCACGCTGCCTCGGCGCGGCCGGTGCCGCCTGGAGGCGCGCACCCTGACCTTCACCGACCCGCTCGGTCTGTGGCGGGTCCGCCTGCCGCTCGGGGCGGCCCTGGATGTGCTCGTCCTCCCGCGGCCGCTGGCGGCGCCCGGCCTGCCGGTGAGTGGGGTCGTCCCCGCCGACCTCCTGCGCGCCGACCGGGGCGAGGACCTCACGGGCCTGCGCGACTACCGGCGCGGCGACCATCTGTCCTCGGTGCACTGGCGCCAGTCCGCCCGGCTCGACCGCCTCGTCGTCGTCGACGCCGAGCGCCGCACCCGCGCGCGGCTCACCGTGGCGCTCGACACCCGCGCAGGCTCCTACGGCACGGACCGCCTCCAACGGCGGGGCCGGCCCGGTGCGGGGGCGGACGCCTTCGAGACGGCTGTCAGCCTCGCCGCCGGGGTGCTGCGGGCCTGGGAGTCCACCGGCGCGGATGTGCGTCTGGTGCTCGGTCGGCGGCTCGTGGAGGCCGACGCCGGCGAGCGCGGCGGGATCGCGCCCCTGCTGGAGGCCCTCGCCCTGGCGGAGGCCGTGGCCGGGCCGCAGGAGCCCGGGGCCCGGGAGCCGGCGCCCCGGGAGCCCGGGGCGCAGGGGGACGGCGCGCCCGACGTCGTCATCACCGGGACCGCCGCGCTCGCCGACGTCGGGCGGGGGCTGGCCGCCCCGCGCGCGGCGGGCGAGCTCGTCCTGGTCGGGCCGGCCGCCGGGCCGTCCGAGGGATTGGCCGCCGGGCCGGCTGGGGGATCGCCCGCGGAGTGGCGGGTGCGCACGGTCCCCGCGGGCGCCGAGCTCTCTGGGGACGCGGGTGCGGCTCGGGGTGAGAATCGGTGACCCGCCCCGACCGCATCGGCGCCGCGCCCCCCGGCACCCCGCCCGCCGAGCCCGTCCGCTGGCAGCCGCTGCTGGCCGCCGTCCTCATCACCGCCTTGTGGGGCAACGGCCTGCGGGTTCTCGACGTGGTCCTCAGCCCCGGCCCCTGGATCGGCCAGAGTCTGCTCGTCGCCGCCCTGACCCTGGGGGCGGCCGGAGCCGCGCGCACCATCTGGCCCAACCGCATCCTGGTCGACGTCGTGCTCGGCCTCGTGGCCGGCGCCGTCCCGACCGTGCTGGCCATCAGGTCCGCGACGGGCCTGGCTCCCTGGCGCGCGGCCCCCTTCGAACGGCTCGGGGAGGCGGGCGCGGCCATCCGCCAGGGCGTGGCGCCGCTGGAGGCCACCCCGGCCGTGGCCTCCGTCGTCGTGCTCGTCAGCCTCCTGTTCGCCTGGGCCTGCGTGCTCATGAGCGCCGGCAGCGGGGACGCCGTCGGAGCCAGCGGGTTCATACCCGCCGGCACCCTGCTCGTCCCCGGCCTCGTGGTGGGGCAGGCCCCGCCCGCGCGGTCGGTCCTCGTGGCCGCCGTGTGCCTGGTCCTGCTCGTGGGCTCCGCCGCTCCCGCGGCGCCCCGGTACGCGGGCCTGCCGCCGAGGACCCGCGCGGGCCGAGCCCTCGTGCGCGCCGGCGGGCGCGCCTGCGTCCTGGCCGCCGCGCTCGGCCTGGCGGCGGGCGCCCTCCGCCTCGCCCCGGCCGTCCCCGACCAGCCCTGGCGCCACGCGCCGGACCAGCCCGCCACCGCCCCCGACACCAGCCTCACCCTGAACCAGGACCTCGTGCGCGGCTCGACGGCCACCGCCTTCGAGTACGGCGGCGCCGGCTTCCCCGAGGGCGCGAGCCTGCGCTTCACCCTCGCCGTCGTCCGCGACCTCGACGGGCAGAGCTGGGACCCCCTGACCGAGACCGAGGGCGTCACCGCGCTCTCGCGCCTGACGACGCCGACCGGCGCGCACGCCCTGACGGCCGGCGGGGCGCTGGCCGCCGCCGGCGCCCCGGTTCCCTCCGACCAGCTGCCGCGGGTCCTCGTGCGCGTCCGGGGCCTGGCCGGTCGGCGCCTGCCGCTGCTGCAGTCCACCGCCCTGGTGGGGCCCGCGGGCGACGACGGCGCCTCGGCCGACCCGACCGCCGCAGCCGCCCCGACGCTGTCCCCGGAGGACTGGCAGTGGGTGGCCGGGACGAGCACGGCGATCTCGACCGGCGCCTCGGCCCGGCCGGGCACCGCCTACACCGCCTACGGGTGGTCCACCGTCGCCGACGCGACCGGCCGCCCCCAGGCGGACCCGCCCGTGGGCCCCGCCGCCCCCGCCGCCGAGACGCTCGCCCCCTACACCGCGCTGCCCGGGGAGAGCCCGGCCGTCCGGGACACCGCCGCGGAGGCGCTCGGCGCGGCGGGCGCGGACGGCGCCGACAACGCCACCAGGGCGGCCGCCCTGGCCGCGTGGTTCCACGGCAACGGCTTCGTCTACGACGAGTCCGCCCCGGGCGGCTTCGACGGCGGCGCGGGAGGGGCGACCGCGTCCGGCGCCTCGGTCGCCGCCGCCCCCGGGAGCCCGACGGCGACCGTGGAGGCCTTCCTGACCGAGCGCCACGGCTACTGCATCCACTACAGCGCCGCCTTCACCCTCATGGCCCGCAGCCTCGGCATCCCCACGCGCATCGCCATCGGCTACGCCTCGCGCGTCGGCGGCGAGGGCGCCATGACGGCCGTCTCCGGACGGGACCTGCACGCCTGGCCCGAGGTGTGGATCGACGACGTCGGCTGGGTGGCCTTCGAGCCGACGCCCGGTGGCGCCGGGGCGCGGGCCGAGGCGCCCTCCGCCGACACGCCCCGGCCGGGGGCGACGAGCGCGGCCCCCTCCGGCCCGACCGCGACGGCCTGGCCGGAAGGGGCCGGGCCGGCGGGCGCCGGCCCCGCGGAGGGCGGCGGCGCCCGCCCCCTCCTGTCGGCCGTCGTCCTGGCGGGCGCGCTCGCCGCGGCCGGCCCCGGCGCCCTGCGGTGGTGGCAGCGCCGGCGCCGTCGTCGGGAGGCGGCCTCGGGCGATGCGCCGGCCTGCGCGGCCTGGGAGGAGGTCCTGGCCACCGCCGTCGACCTGGGCCTGCTGGGGCGGCGCCCGGGCGAGCCGCCCGGCGAGGGGCCCCGGGCCCTGACGCCCGAGGCGATCGCCGAGTACCTGTCGGGGCTCATGCCGGGTCCCGAGTCCGGGCCCGCGGCGCACGAGCTCGAGGAGCTCGCCGCGCGGGTCGTTGCTGAGAGATTCTCGCTCAGGGCAGAACTGCCGGGGCGGGTGGGGAGCGAGTGGCGCGTGAGACGGATGAAATCAAGGAATCGCAACGATTTGGTCACCGTTCTCAAACGGGTTCGTGTGGCGCTCGCCACCTGTGCGCCCCGCCGTCGTCGGCTCATAGCACTCCTCGCCCCGAAATCCGTGATGCCACACCGGTGGCGGGCATGAGATGATGGCGGAGCGGACGGCGTCACCGCCGTGGAGCCGCCGTTAGGACCGAGATGATCCAGAAAGGCACGTCATGGCGCTGTTCGAGCTCACCGGTACCCGACTAGAGGCGACGGCCCTGGGAGAGCCCGTCGAGGCTGCTCAGCGTCAGACCGTGCTCGGGGCCGTGCGCGGGCAGCTCGTCGACGTCCTGCGCCGCCCGGTCTTCCCCATCGTGTGGGAGCGCGAGGGCGACGCCGACGTGCTCACCGCCCTGGACGCCGCCAGCCAGGTGATGTGCGTCGAGCTGCTCGAGCGCCTCGACGCGGCCGCGCTCGTTGCGGCCATGGCGCGCACCGCCGCGGCCGCGCAGAGCGGGTGGACGGACCTCGCCGCGCGCTACCCGGGCGGGAGCACGTCCTTCCGGGAGGACTGGGACGAGTTCCGCGAGACGGTGCCGATCAACGCCGGGCCGAGCCCGCGGCTGACCATGATCGCCATGGCGGTCAACGACGACGTGCGGACCGCCCTGGCGATGCTGCTGTGCTCGGGCATCGAGGTGCAGGAGGCGCAGGTCCGCACCGCCTCCGACGGGCGCGTGCTGGTCGGGCTGGAGCCCGTGCGCCACGACGTCCTGGGCGGCTCCGGCGCGGTCCTCGTGGCCAGGGCCTCGCGCATGGCCCTGGAGCGGCCGAAGGAGAACGAGGCCGCGACGACGGCCCCCACCATGCCGGTGCCGAGCATGAGACGGGGGACCCGGACCTCCCGCGCGGCCAAGAAGGACCGCCCGCCCATGGCGCCCGGCGGGCGCGTCGAGGCGGCGACCGGGCACGTCGAGGCGGCGCGCGTGCGGGCGGCGGGCGCACGCGGCGAGCGGTCCCGGGCCGCCCGCGCCAGGGCCGTCGGCCCGGCGGCCGCCGTCGCGACCACCCTCATCGAGCCGATGGAGCCCGTCGAGGCTGTCGAGGCGGTGACGGGCCCCAACGACGTGACCGTGCCCACGGTGCGCCTGGTGGAGTCGGCGTCGCCGGCCACGAGCCCCGGAGGCGTCGACCGCAACCACCGCGCTGCGGCCCCTGTCCTCGGGGCGCAGCCGACCGTGCCCTCCGGCGGGCAGTCGGCGGCCGCGCTCGCCTCCGTGGCCTCCCGGATCGATACGCCGGTGACGCTCGTGTGGCAGCGCATGCGGCGCGGCATCCATCATGAGGCGGTGCTCAGCGCCGACGGCGTGATCACCCTGTCCAACGGTATGCGCTTCCGCGACCCCTCAGCCGCCGCCAACGCCGCCCAGCACACGCAGGACATCGACGGGTGGCGCGTGTGGCGCGTCGGCGCCCAGGGGCCGGCCCTGCGCGACTTCATCAAGGACTGACTCCGCGCGGGCCGGCGGCCGCCCTATGAGAATAAGCGCATGCGCCTCCTCCCCCAGGCGGAGGTTGGGAACTGGATTCATCCCCCATGATTGGGTATATGTCGACCCGTTCCCGCACCTCCCGACTCGCGATGCATATATCGCCGCGCATGACCGCCAGCGCCCGGACCGCTCTTGCCTGGCTGCGGAGCGGACGCGTCTGCTCCGTGCTCGCCGGGCTCCTCATGCTCAGCACGGCGGCGCTTGCCGTCGTCGGCCACGTCTCGCCGCTGCGCATCTCGGACAGCCCCCTCGCGGCCGACCTGTTCCCGGACGGCCCCCTGCGCCTGTGGAGCCTCCTGACCGCCTGGGCGGGCGCGACCCACCTCGGCCCCCTGACGGGCGTGGTCACCCTGCTCACCGTCGGCATCGCCCTCGAGCGCTTCATCGGCGCCCGTCGCCTCCTCCTGTCCGCCTTCCTCCCCCACGCCGTCGGCGTCGGCATCGCCCTGGTCGCCCACCCGCTCATCAGCGCCGTCGCCCCCACCTGGGGTCACCTGACGACCCGCTACCAGATCTCGGGGGTCCCGCTCCTCCTCCTGGGCCCCCTGCTCGCCTCAACGGTGCTGATGAACCACACCTGGAGCCGTCGCACCCGCCTGGCCACCCTGGTCTTCCTCCTGGTGGAGACCGCCGTCACCGGCACTCCGGCCTCCCTCGCCCGCCTGGCCACCGCCGTGGCGGGCCTGCTCCTGGGGGCGGTCGCCTGGCGCAGGTCCGCCTCCTCCATCCGGATGTCGCGCACCCGCCGCTCGTCCCGCAACCTCCTGGCGCTGCTCGTCGCCTGCTGGTCGCTCACGCTGACCCTGGCCACCGTCACGCGCTCGGACCTCGGCCCGCTCGCCAGCGCCCGCTACGGCGTCGTCCCCGAGGGCGGCGCCCCGCACCTGGCCACCGGCGCCCTCATCCTCAGCCTCATGCCGCTCCTGCTCCAGCTCGCCCTGGCCGACGGCCTGCGCCGGGGGCGCCGCATAGCCGCCCTGGGCACGATCGGCCTGCAGATCTTCCTGGCCCTGTGCTCGATCCTGTCGATCAACACCCTGCGGATCGATGAGAGCTTCGTCCCGGAGGGCGGCGCCCCGGTGATCATCTCCGGCTCGGAGAGCGTCTGGGACAGCCTGCACCACATCGCCGTGCCCGTCATGCTCAACCTCGGCCTGGTGCTGCTGGTCGTGTGGAACCGCGACCACCTGCGGCTGCACACCCGTGCCGGGGTCGTGCGCAAGGCGGTCGGGACCTGGGCGGTCGCCGCGCTCGTCTGCGCCGTTGCCAGCGTGGGCCTGGGCTCGCTCGTGGTGCAGGACTTCGTGCCCGACGCGACGCCCGTGGCCCTGCTGGTCGACTTCCTCCTGCGGCTCCTGCCGACCGCCGCCGAGGGCCTGCTCATACCCCCGCTGACCCCGGTCGGCCCCCTGGCGAGCCTCGCCGCCTGGTTCTTCCCCATCCTGGCCTGGACCGCCGCCGTCGCGTGCACCTGGGCGGCCATGACCAACCCTGCGATCACCCCCCGCGTCAACCACGAGGACCTCATTGCCCTGGTGCGGGCGCGCGGCGCCGGCACGCTGGGCTGGATGCTCACCTGGCCCGGCAACGAGGCGTGGATCGCCGAGGACAGGCGCACCGGCTTCGCCTACCGGGCCGGCTCCGGCGTCGCCCTGACCCTGGGCGACCCGGCCGCCGCCGGCCCCGAGGACACCAGGGCCGCCGTCGAGGGCTTCACCACCTTCGCCTCCGAGGCCGGGCTGGTGCCCGCCCTGTACTCCGTGCACGAGCCCACCATGCTTGCCGCCCGCGACCAGGGGTGGACGGTCCTGCAGGTCGCCGAGGAGGCGGTTATCGACCTGCCCGATCTCGTCTTCAGGGGCAAGGCCTTCCAGGACGTGCGCACCGCCCTCAACCACTCGCGCCGCGAGGGCATCACGGCGGAGTGGACCACGTGGCGCACCGCCCCGGAGGGCCGCCGCGACCAGATCCGCGCGATCTCGCAGGGGTGGGTCGGGGAGAAGGCCCTGCCCGAGATGGGCTTCACGCTCGGCGGCCTGAGGGAGATCGACGACGACGACACGCGTCTGCTGCTCGCCGTCGACGAGAGCGGCACCGTCCACGCGGTGACCTCCTGGATGCCCGTGCACCGGGGCGGCAAGGTGGTCGGCCTGACCCTGGACGTCATGAGGCGCCGCGAGGGCGGGTGGCGTCCGGCGATCGAGTTCCTCATCGCCCGCGCCGCGCAGGACGCCCAGGCCGAGGGCCTGGAGGTGCTGTCGCTGTCGGGGGCGCCGCTGGCCCGCTCCGGGACCTCCGGCGACCTGACCGGGGACGGGACCGACGACGTCGGCGCCTCGCGCTTCGACCCGCTGCTGGACCTGCTCGCCTCCCTGCTCGAGCCCGCCTACGGCTTCCGGTCCCTGCACGCCTTCAAGCGCAAGTTCCAGCCGCGCAAGGTCCCCATGTACCTGGCCGTTCCCGACGTCGTGGACCTCGCAGCGGTCGGCGTGGCCATCGGGCGCGCCTACGTCCCCGACCTGACGCCGGCCCAGACGGCGCGCTTCGCCCAGGTGCTCGTGACGCATGACTGAGGCGCTCGTCGGGCTGCTGGGCTCGGTGCGGCTGCGCCAGCCGTGGATGGGCGACGCCTGCCTGGCCGTGGTGGCGGTCCTGGTCGCCTCCCTGTGGCTCGCGCGCACCCGCTACCTGCCCCGGCGCCGCCAGCTGGTGGCGCCGCTGGCGGGGCTGGCGCTGGGCCTGGCCGGCTGGTGCGCGGTGGACGTGGCCTGGCGCCCGGTGGCCGACGGCCTCGGCCCGGTGGTGTGGACGTGGGTGGGCCTGGCCGGCACCGTCGTCGTCCAGGCGCTGCTGGGAGGCGGCCCGCGGGAGGACGGCGACCGCGCGCACGACTGGAGGCAGCGGCTGGCGCACGCGGTCGGCTCGGGCGCCAGCATTGTGGTGGCGTTGACGGCGGGCCTGCTGGCCGTCAACGGCTTCTTCGCGGCCTTCCCCTCCCTGGCGGCGGTCCTCGGCGTGGACGTGTCGACGACGCCGCTGGCCGCGCTGCCCGCGGCGGCAGCCCACCCGAGCCCTCCGCAGCGCGGCGAGGGGGCGCTGTCCGAGACATGGAGCGCGCCCGAGGACATGCCGTCCCGCGGCGAGGTGGTCACGGCGGAGATCCCCGCGGGCGACCAGTCGGGAACGCGGGGCTTCAGGCCGCGGGAGGCCATGATCTACCTGCCGCCGGCCTACCTGACCGAGCAGCGGCCGGCCCTGCCGGTGGTCCTCGCGCTCACCGGGCAGCCGGGCAGCCCCTCGGACTGGTACGAGCTCGGCGCCCTGAAGGACACCATGGACGCCTACGCGGCGGCCCATGACGGCCTGGCGCCGGTGGTGGTGGTCGCCGACCTGCTCGGCAGCCCCTACCGCAACCCCCTGTGCTCGGACACCGAGCGGGGCGGGAAGGTGGCGACCTACCTGGAGCGCGACGTCCCGGACTGGATCCGGGAGAACCTGCAGGTGGACCCCGACGCTTCGCACTGGGCGGTGGCGGGCCTGTCCAACGGCGGGACCTGCGCGCTGCAGGTGGCCAGCCGGTCCCCGCAGGTCTACCCGACCTTCCTGGCGCTGAGCGCGGAGGAGCACCCGAGCCTGGGCGGCGAGAAGCGGACGGTGAGGGTGGGATTCGGCGGCGACCGCGTCGCCTACGAGGCCAACGACCCGCTCGCGATCATGGCGGCCGCGCCGCCCGACCAGTACGCGGGCGTGGCGGGGATCGTGTCGGTGGGGCGCGACGACCGCCTCTACAGTCCCGTGGCGCCCGTGCTGGTGGACGCCACCACGCGGGCGGGCATGAGCGTGACGCAGCGCGACTACCCCGGCCGGCACACCTGGGCGCTGTGGTCGGTGGCGCTGGCCGACCAGATGGACTGGCTCGGCCAGCGCCTGGAGATCGCGCCCGCGCCCTGATCTCGGCGAAAGGGGGAGGCGGGCGGCGGCTGGAGCGGCTCGGCGCCGGACGCTGCTCAGCGCAGGACGTAGCCGCCCAGCCACCGGCGCATGGCCGAGAAGACCTGCTCGCGCACGGGCGGGGCCGACAGGACCAGGTCGTGCACGCCGTCGTCGAACCGGGCCACCGTGACGAGCTTGCCCAGCCCGATGGCGCGGCGGGCCGTCGCGTCGGCGTCGACGATCGTGTCGGTGCGCCGCGAGTCCTCCGTCCACGTCACCCCCAGGTGGCTGCGCGCCGACCCCATGGACAGCACCGGGCAGCGGATGTCGAGCCCGGCTGCCACGCGCGCCTGCCCGTCCAGGATGGCCAGCAGCCAGCCGGGCCGGATCGGCGCCGAGGGCAGGAACGACCAGCCGGGCTCGATGCGCCACCCGGTGACGTAGGGGTCGTCCGCCCAGGCGGGGTCCGGCAGCTCGCCGTCGCGCTCCAGCCACCCGTCGGTGACGCGGAAGAGGGTCTCGGGCGCGTAGGCGGGAGTGGGAATGGACATGCGCGGGTCGCGCAGGGCGAGCGTCCTGAGGACCGGCTCGCCGACCATGCGCACCAGCTCGGAGCCCTGGAGCTCCAGCCACGCCGAGTTCAGCACCAGCGCCGCCAGCGCCCCGGGGTGGCGGTCGGCCCACAGGCAGGAGGTGAGCCCGCCCGCGGAGTGCCCGCACAGGACGACGTCGGTCTCCCAGCCGCGCTCGGAGCGGATGGCCGCCAGGGCCAGGTTGATCTCCTCGTCGTAGTCGGTCAGCGAGGCGATCCACCCCAGCATCTGCCCCTCGCGCAGCGAGCGCCCGTAGCGGCGCAGGTCCAGGGCGTAGAAGGCCCCGCCCAGGCGCGAGATCTGCCGCGCCAGCTCGGTCTGGAAGAAGTAGTCGTTCCAGCCGTGGATGTACAGCAGGGCGAAGGTCGGGGTCGTCGGGGTGCTGGGCAGGGCGCCGGGGTCCGAGGCTGGCACGTGCCGCACCAGCGTGGCGACGGCGCCGTCGTCCTCCTCGTCGGGCAGCAGCTCGAGCGTGCGCGCCTCGAAGCCGGGCCCCAGCAGGTCGGGGCCCCAGGCGCCGGTCGGGGCGGGGGCGCTCATGGGCCGGCCTCCGCCCCGTCGAGGAAGCGTCGCAGCACCGCCTCCATCTGGTCGGCCTCGATGAGGAAGCCGTCGTGCCCGTGCATGGAGTGGATGGTCTCGCGGTGCGCCCCTGGGATGCCGGAGGCGAGCTCCTCGGCCTGGGCGGGCTGGAAGAGGCGGTCGGAGTCGACGTCGACGACGAGGGCGCGGGCGGTCACGGTGCCCAGCGCGGCGGGGATGCCGCCGCGCCCGGTGCCGACGTCGTGGACCATCATGGAGTGGGTGACGATGAGGTAGGTGTTGGCGTCGAAGCGGGCCAGCAGCTTGCCCGCGTGGTAGTCGAGGTAGGACTCGATCTGGTAGCGGCCGCCGACGGCGGGGTCCTCGTCGCCCTGGTGGGCCCGCCCGAAGCGGGTGTCGAGCTCGGCGGCGCTGCGGTAGGTCGTGTGCGCCAGCGCCCGGGCCAGGCCCAGGCCGCGCACGGGGCCGACGGCGTGGGAGTAGTAGTCGCCGTCGAAGAAGAAGGGGTCCGCCACGATGGCGAGCTCCTGGAGGTGGCACCAGGCGAGCTGGTCGGCGGTGGTCGAGGCGCCGGTGGCCACGAGCGCCAGGTTGCGCACCCGCTGCGGGTGGCTGACGGCCCACTCGACGGCGCGGTGCCCGCCCAGGGAGGCGCCGATGACCAGGTGGAAGGCGTCGATGCCCAGGGCGTCGGCCAGGCGCGTCTCGGCCTCGACGGCGTCGCGGGTGGTCAGCCACGGGAAGCGCGAGCCCCAGGGGCGGCCGTCGGGGGCGGTGGAGGAGGGGCCGGTCGAACCCTGGCAGCCGCCCAGGATATTGGCGGCGACGACGTAGTAGCGGTCGGTGTCGATGGCGCGGCCGGGCCCGACCAGGGCGCCCCACCAGCCGGGCGTGGGGTGGCCGGGGCCCGCCTCGCCGGTGACGTGGGAGTCGCCGGTCAGCGCGTGCAGGACCAGAACGGCGTTGTCGCGCTCGGGGGTCGGCGTGCCCCAGGTCTCGAAGGCGAGGTGGGTGTCGGGCAGGACCTCGCCGGACTCCAGGGGCAGGTCGCCGATCTCCACGAAGCGGCGGTGGCCGGGCTCGTCGCCGGGCCGCCACGCGCCGGTGGGGGAGCCCGCCCTGCGGTCCACGAGCTTGAGCGCCGCGGTGCCGACGCCGGAGCCGGAGGGGAGCGAGGTCATGGCGGCCATCGTATCGTGGCGGGGTGGCGGGGTGATGCGCCACGGGCCGACGTCGGCCGGGAATCCGAGGATCCCGGCCGTGCCGGGCCGCCTTGAGTGCTGACCTGAGTGCTGGAGGAGAGCTATTCCTTCCACTCCACCAGTATCTGTCGTGAGGTGAGTTGCTCGGCTCCCGCGACCTTGGTGGCCTCGCCGCCGTCGACTCCCACGATGTACAGGTCGAACAGCGCTTTGCCACCCGGGTCCTTGGCGCCCGTCGAGTCTGCGGCCAGGAACGCGATCTTCGTGCCATCGGGACTGAATACCGCGGTTCTGACCTTCCGTGTACTCGACTCGGGGAGGAGGTCTCGTTCCTCGATAGCGTTCGGGCTGGGCGTGGCCTGGTACGGAGACGCGCTGTATGTCGTCAGGTGGCTGCCATCCGTTCTTACGCACATATTGCTGCTCGACATGTCGTCGGGGTCGTAGCACTCCGTGCCCCGCTTGTCATCCCAGAACCAGTGGTTATGTCCCGACAAGGTGTCGCCTGTGACGGTGCCGTCATTCTGGAGCACGTAGGTGGAGCTGGATTCCTTCAGGTCCACGGTCTCTGCCGTAGAGCTCCCGTCCTTGACACGAAATAGTGTTGTGATGCTGCCGGTTCCGCTCTCGGGCTTGCGCGCGAAGTAGAAGCTGTTGTCGGTTCCGAATGACGGCAGGAAATCCATGCTCGCATCGAAGTCGCCCACGGCCGGCGCGGTGGCGGTCATGTCGTGGAACGACCCGGACTCGTCGATATATCCCGCTATCGTCCTGAGGTTCCCCGCGCCTCCCTTGTTCGATTTGGTTGCGGCAGCTTTGTCGTAGCTGGTCGAAAAAGCTCTGCGAATTACGAGTCCCATGTAATTGCCGGAGCCTCGGCTGTCGGGGGTCGCTTCATACCAGTTGACGAACTCGACCGACTTATCTGATGGAGCGAATTCCCGGGAGCCCGTGACAGACCCGCTGCTGGGGTCTACGGCCTCAAGAGTGGGAAACGATGTGCTGGCGGGATCGTCAAGCTGGGGCATGGTCGCCACGATGATGCCGTGCAGGCCGGAGCCCGTCGGTGTCGCTTCAGGCGGGGGCGCGGTGGCGGTCTCGGTGGCGTCGGCGCCTGTCGGCGAGCTCGCCTTGCTCTCCGTCGTAGAGGTAGAGGGTCCTGGTGGCGACGTCGTGGAGGACGCGGGCGAACCGGCGGAGCCCCCTCTGCCCGCGCAGGCCGCGAGACCCGCTGCGCAACCCATCGCCGTCAGCGCCCTCATTGTGAGAAGCATCGACCGCCGGCTCGTGCCGGCCACTGCTTGTGCGTTCACTGTGTTACCTTCTTGCGGATCGGACTCGTCTGCCGGGCCGTCGAGATCCGCGAATGGTGCTGAAACATGTGGTGTCGCCGCTCGCCGTCACAGGGCGTCATCCATTGAGAACAGCGTCGTTCGTGATCGAGGCGCGGGGGCGAACCAGGATTAATCTATCCTGTGCCTCCGGAGTGAACAATACCCTAATTCTTTAGTATTATTTCTTACACGCTAGAATCTGCGTATCGTGCAGTGAGAGGTGCGCTGGTGCCGGCGAGGCCGCTGAGGCGCGGCGCGCCCGGCGGCGGCTCGGATTCTGCGGCATCCCCCTCCTGTGGACTCGCTGAGCCCGCCCTTGCGCATTGCGCGAACCGATCTCGAGCCGGAACTGGACCGATCTCGGCGCGGAACTGGACCAATCTCGGCGGGGGTGGGCGGCCGGCCCCGGGCGCTCAGCGCGCGACGGCCGCCAGGCCCCGCTCGAGGTCGGCGAGAATGTCGTCGATGTGCTCGATGCCGATGCTCAGGCGCACCGTGCCGGCGCTGATGCCCGCCCTGGCCAGGCCGTCGTCGTCGAGCTGTGAGTGGGTCGTGGTGGCGGGGTGGACGCACAGCGAGCGGACGTCGCCGATGTTGGCGAGGTTCGAGAACAGGCTCAGGGCGTCGATGAAGGCCGCTCCCGCCTCGCGCCCGCCGGCCAGGTCGAAGGCGAAGACGCTGCCCGCCCCGCGCGGGCAGTAGGTGCGGTGCAGCTCGTAGTACGGGCTGGACTCCAGGCCGGAGTAGCGCACCTCGGCCACCTCGGGCCGCCCCTGGAGCCACCGGGCCGCTGCCAGGGCGTTGTCGACGTGGCGCTCCATGCGCAGCGACAGCGTCTCGATCCCCTGGGCGACCAGGAATGCGTTGAGCGGGGACGCGGCGAAGCCGAGGTCGCGCTGCCCTCTGGTGTGGGCCCTGAGGATGAAGGCCATGTTGGCCCCCATCGTCCCGCCCTCGCCCAGGTCGCGGGCGTAGACGATCCCGTTGTAGGAGGGGTCGGGGGTGTTGAAGTCGGGGAAGCGCTCGGGCTGGGCCGCGTAGTCGAAGTTTCCCGAGTCCACGACGACGCCGGCCACCGACGAGCCGTGCCCGCCCAGGAACTTCGTGGCCGACTCCACCACGATGTCGGCGCCCCACTCGATGGGCCGGGTCAGGTAGGGGGAGGCCATGGTGTTGTCGACGACCAGCGGGACGCCCAGGGCGTGCGCGGCCGCGGCGATGGGCTCGATGTCGAGGATGTCGCCCTTGGGGTTGGGGATCGACTCGCCGAAGAAGCAGATGGTGGTCCCGTCGGCCGCCGCGGCCCACGCGGCCGGATCGGCCGGGTCGTCCACGAAGCGCGTAGTGATGCCGAGACCGGGCAGGGTGTGAGTCAGCAGGTTGATGGTGCCGCCGTACAGCGACGGCGAGGCGACGATGGAGCTGCCCGCGCCGCCGAGCGTGAGGAAGGTCAGGGTCTCCGCACTCATGCCGGAGGCGACCAGGTGCGCGCCCACTCCGCCCTCGAGCGCCGCGATGCGGGCGGCGACAATCTGGTTGGTGGGGTTGTCCAGGCGCGTGTAGATCGGGCCCAGCGAGCGCAGGGCGAAGCGGTCTGCTGCCTCGGCGGCGTCGGGGAAGACGAAGGAGGTCGACTGGTAGATCGGGATGGCCCGCGCCCCCGTGACGGCGTCGGGGGTGTGCCCGGCCTGGACCTGCTTGGTCTCGAAGCGCCAGCCGTCCGGGCTGGCGGCGGTGGGAGGGGTGGTGCCGGTGGGCATGTGACGCTCCTTCGCTTGGGCCGGGTGCGGGGTTCACGGTAGCGGGAGCGGCTGGCCTCAGCGCTCCGCCGTCCGCGCGCCGGATCCGTGTGGTGGATGTCACGACGACGGCGAGAGGGTGGCTGCGGGGCCGCGACGCCGGGACGAGGCTCATGTGACTACTGTGATTTGTGTTGTTCTTGTTTTGCATTGGGGCGTATGCGATTATTGTGTCCGTTGAGAGAGCGCGTCCGTCAGGAGGGCGTGCCGCGACATGACGGAGAACTTGTGAGCCTGACCCATCGCACGCGGCGGCCGCGCGGTGCCGTGCGCCTCACTGGGCTGACCGGTGAGCGCTTCGGCACGGCCCTGGCCGCCCTCACCCTCACCGTGGCGCTTATGCCGTCGGCGAGCCCCGCCGCGCTCGCCGACGGTGTGGCGCCCGCCGCCCAGTCCGAGCCGGCTGACGCCACCACGTCGGTCGCCGATATCGAGGCTCAGCTCAGCCAGCTCAACGTCGATCTTGAGACGGCTCGGCGGGACGCCCAGATCGCCACCGAGGACTACCTCGTCGCGGTCAACGACCTTCAGACCGCCACCTCGGACGCCGAGACGGCGCAGGCGAACGCCGATGCCGCCGCCGCGGACGTCGACGCAGCGCGCCTTGACCTGGGCGCCGTCGTCGCCGAGACCTACGAGCAGGGCAACACCGGCCCCCTCGACGCCCTGGCCCCGTTCCTGACGGGCCAGTCGCTGGGGGACGCCACTGACATCTCCATGGTCCTGGAGAGCATCGGGACCAGCACCGATGCCCGGGTGCGGCACGTCGAGGCCTGCCAGATCGAGGCGGACACCACGCAGGCCCTGGCCGAGCAGAGGGTCGCCGACAAGCAGACCGCGGCCACGAAGGCCGAGGACGCCAAGAACGACGCGACCACTGCTGCGACGAACGCCCAGACCGCGGTCACCGACACCGAGACCAGGCGGTCCGAGCTCATCACTGAGCTGGCGGAGCAGCGTCACACGAGCTACGAGGACGAGAACCAGCGCCAGGAGCAGGCCGAGGCCGATCGCAAGGCTCGTGAGGAGGCCGCCGCAAGGGCCGCGGTGGGAGCCCCGGCTGCGTCGTCGGCCCCCAAGGACCCTGATCCTGTGAGCCCGAAGCCGACGGAGACCCCCTCGCCGGCTCCGAGCGCCGAGCCCACCCCGACGGCGCCACCCACCCCGGAGCCGACTCCGAGCGCCGAGCCCACGCCCGAGGCGACTCCGAGCGCCGAGCCCGCCCCGGAGCCGACCGAGGCCGCCGAGCCCACCCCGAGCGCCGAGCCCACGCCCGAGCCCACCCCGACGGCGCCACCCACCCCGGAGCCGACTCCGAGCGCCGAGCCCACGCCCGAGGCGACTCCGAGCGCCGAGCCCGCCCCGGAGCCGACCGAGGCCGCCGAGCCCACCGAAGAGCCGTCGCCGGAGCCCGAGCCGTCGCCGGAGCCCGAGCACGTCTACGGTGCGGGCGCCGAGACCGCCATCGCCACGGCCAAGGACTACCTCGGCGTGCCCTACGTGTGGGCCGGCGAGTCCTACGACGGCGTGGACTGCTCCGGTCTGACGATGCTCGCCTACCAGGCCGCGGGGATCTCCCTGACGCACTCCTCGCGCGTGCAGTACGGAGAAGGGCTGCAGGTCGACCTGGCCGACGCCCAGCCCGGCGACCTCGTCTTCTGGTCGGAGGACGGCACCCAGGAGGGCATCTACCACGTCGCCATCTACCTGGGCGACGACCAGATGATCGAGGCGCCGACCTTCGGCGTTCCCGTCCGGATCACCGAGATGCGCTACTCCGAGATCATGCCCTACGCCGTGCGCCCCTGACGGGCCGCCGCGCGCCCACCGCCACCGCGGCGCCGTCGCCCCCTGGCCTCCGCCGAGGCAGGGGGCGACGGCGTCTCCGGTCAGCGGCTCTCAGCTGCTCTCGCGGGCGACCCGCTCGGCCTCGCGCTCGTAGGAGCGGCGGATCTCCTCCTCGGCCTCCTCGCGGCCGACCCAGTGGGCGCCCTCGACGCTCTTGCCGGGCTCGAGGTCCTTGTAGACCTCGAAGAAGTGCTGGATCTCCAGGCGGTGGAACTCAGAGACGTCCTCGATGTCGGTGCGCCAGGAGGCGCGCTGGTCGGCCGACGGCACGCACAGGACCTTGTCGTCGCCGCCCTTCTCGTCGCGCATGCGGAACATGCCCAGGGCGCGGCAGCGGATGAGGCAGCCGGGGAAGGTCGGCTCCTCCAGGAGCACGAGCGCGTCGAGCGGATCCCCGTCCTCACCCAGCGTGCCCTCGACGAAGCCGTAGTCGTCCGGGTAGCGCGTCGAGGTGAACAGCATGCGGTCCAGCATGATGCGGCCCGTGGCGTGATCCACCTCGTACTTGTTGCGGTTGCCCTTGGGAATCTCGATCGTGACGTCGAACTCCACGGGTCCCTCCTCTTACTGGTAATTGCCATCAGTTGTCCGTCATAGTCGGCTTCAGCCGTCCCAATGGCACTAGTGTGGCCTACGACGGCACTCCTGCGGGACATCCTACGGCCGGTTCCCCACGGCGGGGTCCCGACTGCTCCCGCTGGGCCGTCCAACCCGCGGGCCGACCCATTGGAGGAGATGTGCGCAAGGCTCAGATCGCGGCGCTCACTGTCGCCACACTCGCCGTCGCGAGCGCCTACTACGGGCTCGCCGACTCCCTCGACCTCGTCCCGGGTCCACTGAGCGCGGCCTCGACATCCTACCGCCCGGAGCCCTACCCGACGCTGTCGCCTCCGGACGAGGAGCCGGGTGCGCCGTCGGGACTCGACGCCGACGCGCCGGTGCCCGCGACCGCGGCCCTGAGCTCCATGGCCACCACCCTGGCCTCGGACCCCATGGTCGGCAAGGCCACCACCGCCGTCACCGTCATCGACGTCGCCACCGGCGAGACCCTGCTCGACGTCAACGGAGGCACCGGCATGACGCCGGCCTCCTCCAACAAGATCCTCACCGCCTGGGCGGCGCTGTCCTCGCTCGGGCCCGAGCACACCCTGACCACCAAGGCTGTCGTGTCGGGCAGCACCGTCACCCTGGTCGGCGGCGGGGACGTGCTGATGGCGGCCGACGCCGGGAACCCGGACGCCACCGTGGGGCGCGCGGGCCTGGGGGACCTCGCCCGCTCCGCCGCCGAGGTCCTGCAGGCCAAGGGTGTCACCAGCGTCAGCGTCGCCCTGGACGACACCCTGTTCGCCGGCCCCACCTGGAACAGCGGCTGGGAGGACGGCAACCAGGCGTGGGTCGCCCCGATCCAGCCGATCATGCTGGACGTGACCGCGCACTCCCACACCGGTGACTACCCGACCGACCCCGCCATGGAGGCCGCGAAGGCCTTCTCCGGCCAGCTGACTGCCGCAGGCATCACCGTGACGGGCGACGTCGCGCGGGGCGCCGCCCCCTCCGACGCCACCGAGCTCGCTTCCGTCGAGTCCGCGCCCCTGGCCGATGTGCTGTCGGTGTCCCTGAAGGCCTCCGACAACACTATGACCGAGGTCGAGGGGCGTCTGGTCGCCGTCGGCGCGAAGCAGGAGGCCGGCTTCGAGGGCGCCACCGGGGCCGTGCTGGCCCAGCTGAGCGCCGACGGCTTCGACACCACGGGCGTCACCCTCGTCGACTGCTCGGGCCTGGCCCTGGGCGACAAGGTCCCCAGCCGGCTGCTCGCGCAGATCGTCGCCCGAGCCGCGGGCGACGACGGCGGCACCACCGGCCGGACGCTGCTCACCGACCTGCCCGTGGGCGCGCTGGACGGGACGCTGGAGGAGCGGTTCGTGGGCGTCGGAGGCGCGGGGACTGTGCGGGCCAAGACCGGTTCTCACAACACCGTCGCCTCTTTGACGGGCACGGTCGTGACCAGGGAGGGGCGGCAGCTGGCCTTCGCGGTCATCATCGACGGCTTCGAGGACGGCGGCCTGACCTCGGCGCGCACGGCCATCGACAACGACTTCGTGACTCCGCTGGCCGACTGCGGCTGCCACGGGTAGGGCGTGGCCGGCGCGGCTCGCGCGGCGGCCCGGGGACAATGGGGGCGTGAGTCCGAGCACCGTCTTCGCGCCGACCGCCGCCGACCTCGTCGACTGGGACGCCGCCGTGCGCCTGTCGCGCGTCGTCGTTCCCGCGGGCCCGCGCGTGCCGACCTCCACCCGCCGCGCGACCGTCGCCCTGCTGCGCCGCAGCATTGCGGGCGCCCTGCCCTGGGCCGGTCGCATCACCGGCCTGACCGACGCCGCCCGGTGCGCGGCCGAGACCGCCGAGGTCCTGGTGGTGGACCGCGCCGGCCTCATGACGGCGTCGGCGGCCTGGCTGCGCGGGCTCATGGGCGGGGTGCCTGCGCCCAACGCCGGCCGCGGCGCGCGCACGCTCGCCACCGCCGAGGTCGGCGCCGCCCTGGGCTGCCTGTCCACCCGGCTTCTCGGCCAGGTCCTGCCCCCGCTCGACGGGAGCCGCGCGGGCACTGGCGCCGCGGCCCGGCCCGGTGCCCGTCTGCGGGCCCGCACCGCCTCCGCCGTCGGCGCCCGCCGGCAGCCTGGCGCGCGCCTGCTCCTCGTGGCTCCCAACGTCCTGGAGATCCGGCAGCGCCTCGAGCTCGACGTCATCGACCTGCCCGCCTGGATCACCCTTCACGAGGCGACCCACCTGATCCAGCTGAGTGCCGCGCCATGGCTGGCGAGCTACCTGGCGGACCAGCTGCGCGCCGTCGTCGGCGGGCTCGTTGCCGCCGTCCGCAGCGCGGGTGCCGGAGGCCCGGACCTGTACGCCCGGCTCGCCCGGGCCGTCGCTCTTGCGCGGAGCGCGGACGGGCGCTCGCCGGAGCCGGTCGCGCTCCTGCTCAACAGCCTTCTGAAAGCGCCCGAGCGGGAGAGCCTGGCGCGCCTGGCCGCGCTCCTGACGCTCCTGGAGGGGCACGCCGAAGCGGTTCTCGACGCCGTCGACCCCAACCGCATGCCATCGGTCCATCGGCTGCGCGCCGTGCTGGCCCGCAGGCGTCGCGCCACCGGCGGCGTCGGGCCCGGCCCGAGCTCGGGCTCGCTGCTGCACCACATGATCGGCGTGGAGGCCAAGGAGGCCCAGTACGCCGATGGCGTGGCGTTTGTGCGCGCGGTTGTCGCACGAGTAGGGCATGCTGGGCTCAACACGGTGTGGAATGCGCCGGATAACCTGCCGCTGCCCGATGAGATCGCTCAACCCGACCAGTGGATCGAGCGTTTCGGACTGTGACCCGACCGGGGCGGTGGGGCCTGTCGCTGTGGCAGGCTTGACCGTGCCAGCAAACGTTCGTGCACATATGAAAGGAGCGCACATGGACGCTGCGGACATGGGATCCGACCTCGCGCAGGTCCTTATTACCGAAGAGCAGATCGCTCAGCGCCTCGATGAGATGGCCGCGCAGATCGACGCCGATTACGAGGGGCGCGACCTGCTGCTGGTGGGCGTGCTCAAGGGGGCGGTCTACGTGATGGCGGATCTGTCGCGGCGGCTGCACCGCAGCGCGGCCATGGACTGGATGGCCGTGTCATCCTACGGGTCGGGGACCAAGTCCAGCGGCGTCGTGCGCATTCTGAAGGACCTCGATACCGATCTGACCGGCCGCCACGTGCTCATTGTGGAGGACATTATTGACTCCGGGCTGACGCTGTCGTGGCTGGTGGGGAACCTGTCGAACCGGGGGGCTGCCAGCGTCGAGATCGCGACGCTTCTGCGCAAGCCGGAGGCCGCCAAGGTCGAGGTGGACGTGAAGTACGTCGGCTTCGATATTCCCACCGAGTTCGTCGTGGGATACGGGCTGGATTATGACGAGCACTACCGCAACCTGTCCTTTATCGGTACGCTGCGCCCCGAGGTGTACGGGGGCTGAGGAGGCGCACGGGGCTGAGCAGGTCGCCGGCCGGTGCGCTGCCGCTGCGCCGCTCCTCTTTTCTCTCTCCGTCGAGATCGGTCGTATTCCGGCTCGAGATCGGTCCAGTTCCGCGTCGAGATCGGTTCGTGCGGAGGGGCGGGGCCGGGCGTACTGGTGGCTGTGGCCGCGGTCGGGGCCGACCGGGAGGGTGCGCGGGCGGGGTTGCACATGGGAGAGGGGGCCTTCGCGCAGCGGGTGCAGTGTTTCGCTGAGACTCTGCGGATCTTCGGGGATCGCCAAGATGAGTTGATGTGCTCCCATGTGCGCAGACCCCCTACGCGCACGTGGGAGCACATCACCCAGTCTTGACGGGCACTCGAAAACCGCGGAATCATGAGGAGGACTCGCACTCGCCCCGGCAGGCTCCTCCTCTTCCACGTGCAGCCCCCTCCTCCGGCCGGACCGCCGCACACGCTGCCGGCACCGATCCTCGGCCCCAACGACTTCCACAACAGGGCCCAGGTCGATTCGTGTCGGAGCTGTCAGAGGCGAGCCATGGGAGATCCGCCGCGGCGGCGAGGTGGGGGCTGCGTGTTTGTTGGGGCGCGCGTTGAGTCTGGTCCTCGATTCGGAGCTTCCGATGCGGACGGGATGTCCGTCAGAATGACATTGGACGTCCGCGATTCGGGTCGGGGCTTAGAGATCCGCAAGATTGTGCGGATCGTTTCGCGTCACGCGTCGCCCCGAGACTCTAATGTCATTCTGACGGACAACCGGGGCTACTGCGCCGTGTGTCGGGCGGCAGCCGACATGGTCGAACGCGAACGGTGGGGGTGCAGGTCCTGTTCCGACTTCGCTTTTCGGCAAAAACGCCGTTGGAGGCTGTTTGCTGGAAGGGGAACGGGGCTGGTCGGCGGCACTCCGGGTCCCGGAACCGTCGGCATGGCGCCGGTTCCAGATTCAAGGGCTAGGAAATGCCGTGCACCTGTAGGTCTCTTAAGACATGCTGGGCTGTATCTGGCCCATCCGCATGTTGGGGTCTGGCAGTATTCTGCCTCTGAGCTTCCTTGAGGGCGCGGCCCGTTGGCGGGCGATCTGTGTCTGCGCCGCGAGAGGTCGATCGCCGGGTGCTTGGGCGCCTGTCTGCACCTGGAGGCGTGCGGCGTGTCGGACGCGAGCGTCACGATTCGGGGCAAACGGGTCGGAGCCGCACTTAGGACCTTGGAGCGATCCTTGGAGTCACGCGGTCTCGCCCCGGGGCGCCGGCGCGCCGAGACGCGCCTGTCCCAGACTGTGAAAACTCGGCCCGCATCCGATGCCGGCCCGGGCAGCGGCTTGTCGAGACGCGCTCGCTGCAGACGCCTCGCGCGCACCGCGTGCTTCCTGCTCCGAACGCGCTTCCTGTGCTGGGCGGTGTGGCACAGTTGGAGTGCCTTCCACGGCAGACGGCCCCTGACACCTGCTTGATTCAGCAGGGTGTCGATCTGCTGGGAGGAGGTGAGGGGACTGTGTCGCAGCAGTGTCCGCGTCACGCGGCTCCGAAGCGGGCTGACTGGCGCAGGACCCCGACGTGGTGCGAGATCGTTAGCTCACTCGCAGCCGTCGCCGGGGTCCTGATCAGCTTGATTCAGCTCCTCCGGGGCTGATCCCCTTCGGGAGCCATCCGGATACCGCCGGGTGGCTCCCACTCATTATGGCATCGGCGGGTGGGCGTGTCCATGGTCAACCAC
This sequence comes from Actinomyces israelii, assembly GCF_030253495.1. Lineage (NCBI taxonomy): Bacteria > Bacillati > Actinomycetota > Actinomycetes > Actinomycetales > Actinomycetaceae > Actinomyces > Actinomyces israelii. The sequence goes on along the minus strand of NZ_CP124548.1, from coordinate 3,259,634 downwards.
AGCAGCGAGCGGGACTTAGGTCCTTGCTTTGACCTCGACTTGTCGGCGCGGCGTCGTCGGAAGCTGCTCGCTGGCGGGGCCGTCGGCGGCGCTTGGCGTGATCGCAGGGAAACGTGGTGGTTGTGGGCCGGTGCCAGTCGTTCCTGTGGGCTGCTTGCGGAGCCAGTGACGGCCTGGGGCGCACAAGTGGCGTCATGGCGCCGGTTCCAGGGCCGGGGTCGGGAGGCGCCGTGCACCTGCAGGTGTGTTAAGGCGTGTCGGACGCGAGCGTCACGATTCGGGGCAAACGGGTCGGAGCCGCACTTAGGGCCTTGGAGCGATCCTTGGAATTACGCGGTCTCGCCCCGGGGCGCCGGCGCGCCGAGACGCGTTTGCCCCGGATTGTGACAGGTCGGCCCGCATCCGGCCCGTTTGGCAGCCGTCCTGTCGTCTTCGGGCCGGTGGCGGACAGTGCGAACTCGCCGGAACCGATCTCGACGCGGAACTCGACCGATCTCGGCGACCTGGGGGCCGTGCAGCGCCGGCCGGGCCCCGCTGCGACAGGCCCGGCCGCGACGGACTCTGGTGGGAACTACTCCCCGAGACACGTCCGCCCTCAGCCCGATAGCCTGGGGCGCGGCAGACCTACGCCGCTTTTGAACTGGAGAGTCCCATGCGCAGCCCCATATTCGACCAGACCCACCGCGAGCAGGAGACCAGCCAGCGCTGGACGCTCCAGTCCAACAAGATGCTCCGCGTCGTCCTCGGCCCGGAGGTCCTCGCCGCCCAGGGCTCCATGGTCGCCTACCAGGGCACCATGGACTTCTCCTACCAGGGGTCGAAGAACCTGAGCGGCATGCTCAAGAAGGCCGTGACCGGGGAGGGAGGCAACCTCATGCGCGTGACAGGCCAGGGCGAGGTCTTCTTCGCCCGCGCCGCGCAGAACGTCTTCCTCCTCCAGCTCGAGGGCGACGCCATCACCATCAACACGCGCTCCCTGCTCGCCTTCGACGCGAACCTCGGCTACGACATCCGCATGATCGGCAACGCAGGCCTGCTCGCGGGCGGCCTGTTCAACCTCCTCGTCCAGGGGCAGGGCATGGTGGCCATCTCCTCCGACGGCCCGCCGATGCTCCTCGACTGCTCCCAGCAGCCCACCTTCGTCGACCCGCAGGCCGCGATCTGCTGGTCCGCGAACCTCCAGCCGCAGGTCAAGAGCACCTTCAAGATGGGCTCCCTCATCGGCCGCGGCTCGGGGGAGTCCTTCCAGCTGGGCTTCCACGGCCCGGGCTTCGTCGTCGTCCAGCCGAGCGAGGGCCAGCCGGCCGTCGCCGGCTCCTGAGCCCGCGGGACGCGCCGGCGGGGCCGCTACGCGCCGTCGTCGGGCACGACGTCGATCACGCCCATGCCGAAGGCGGCGTGCGAGCCGACATTGGCATAGCGGGCCAGCGCCATGAGGCGGGAGAAGACGGCGGTTGCGGCGCTGCCGGTCGCCCCGGACGCGCGCAGCTCGCCGGTGCGGGCCATGATGCGGCGGTCCGACGGCCGGCCGTGGCCGTCGCGGCGCGGCGGGGCGTGCCGAGCGCGACCGGCTCGCAGCGGGTGTCGTCCCGGGTGATCAGGACCTTGTCGAGGCGCTCGCGCTCGGGCGGCCTGCAGGGCCTGGAGACGGACAAGTCGTGCGGCGGGCGGGGTTAAAGGCTCTTGGGGAGGTCGAGGACCCGCTGAGGGCGCCGATGGGGCAGGGGCTCGGATGGTTTGGAGCGCCGGGATCATCTGCGGGCGCTCGCCTCTGAACGGGGCGGGCAGGAAGGTCCCAGGCCGTCTCTGAACCTCGTGGAGGAGCCCCGGCCCCTGCTCGTGGGCCGCATTGTCGTGGTCCTGCTCCGCTCCCGGCGCCTGCGGCCCGAGCGCGCCGCCTTGGTCGCCTCGATGCCCGCCAGGTCCTCGGCGGCCTCGGTGAGGCGCTCCAGGTCCTCGACGCCGATCACAGCGGCTACGCGCAGACCGCGTCGGGTCAGGAATACGAGGGCGGGGTCATTTGCGTGGCAAGAGATCCCGCCGCGGAGGACCCATCGGCCCCCGGGCTCTGTCGCCTGCCGCGACCCCAAGCGCCGTCGAGCATGCTCTCAACCACCCATGGGGTGTCACCGTGGCCCGGCCGCACGCGGTGCCCTGCTCGCCGTCCAAATACCGGGCGACCGCGCGCGGCGTCGGCACCGACCGATGCTCACACGACTTTCGCAACAGGGCGGGCCGGGACGGACGCCCGGTTCCGGGGCCGGGCTGCGATCGGCTGCGGTGCGCTGAGACGGCCCGTACTCCATGACGGGACTGGTGTGGCTAAAGAGGTCTATGAGATTTCTGATGTTTAGAACCGATCTCGACGCGGAATACGACCGATCTCGGCGAAAGGAGGCGGTGGAGGGGCAAGCCGCCTGCCCCGGCGCCCGTCCGGCCAGCACATTCTGAGGTCAACTGCACTGTGATCTTCTCGCAACGTCGGGTAGGGTAGTTATGGCATGTGGCTCCCGTACGGCGCCCTCCGGGTGTGGTATAGGGCTGCCGCGCTCCCGTCCCCAGACCTTCCCGCCACTGTCTGGAACAACCGCGACCGCAAAGGAGAGGCCTTATGATTCGTCATTACGCTTCCCTCGCTGCGGTGCTTGTTGCCCTCGCGCTCGTGGCCGCACCCGCGCGAGTCGTCGCCGCAGAAGATGTCCGCACCGCCGAGCCCGCCGGGACCGCCTCAGAGCCGGCGCGGGCCGCCGGCTCCGCACGAACCGCCGTCGGGAACGACCCGGCGATCTCCACCTCCTGCTTCGTGGCCGAGATCGCCCCGTCGAACGCGGACGGCGGCTCGAACTCCGACAGCTCGACGCTTCCCCAGGAGCCGCCGAGCCCCGACGTCCCGGATGAGCCCGAGCCTCCGGCGTCGCCCCAGCCCGAGCCGACGCCGACGGCGGAGCCGCCGTCGGACGAGGTTCCGGCAACGCCCTCAGTTGAGCCATCACCTCTGGGGCAGACCCCCGCGCCGACCTCGGCAGGATCGGTCGCTTCCGAGTCGCCCTCCCCCATGTCTCTCAGCCCGACGCCGTCGTTCAGCGGCACCTCCTCCGCCTCCGGCGGGACCTTCGACTCGTATCCAGAGGACCCCGACGAGCCCTACGCGGAGGGCGATGATGTTGAACACACGGCGTCGGCCACCTCCGACGTCGTCGCCGCCAAGGACTCGCCCACCCGCACCATCGGAGGCCTGCTGGCCTTCACCGGTGCGGGCGCGGCCCTCATCCTGGCGGCGCTCACCCTCCTGGCCCTCGGCCTGCTCATGCTGTGGCGCAGCCGGGTCGAGGAGCAGTCGCTCTTCCGAGCACCCGATTACTGAAGCCCCCCGAGAGAGCGCCGGGCCCGATCTGCCCAGTTCGCGCGTTATCGTTTCGTGATCTGCGGTAGACTAGCCTTGCGTGCAGACCCCCCACGTCCCGCACGTGCGGCAGGCGCCGGTCCTGGCGCCCGTCGTCCTTGTGTCAAAGAGAAGAAGCTGTGATCACTCGTCATGTTCCCGTCGCCGCTGGGCTGACAGCCCTGGCTCTGGTGCTGACGCTCGGCGCTCCGGCCGCGGCTCAGGAGGTCGACGTCGCCGTGGTGCAGCCAGTGGTCGCCAGCCCCACCGGCGCTTCTGAGGTCGCCACCGTCCGTGATCTCATGGCCGCCTCCGGGCTCGCGCAGACGGTGACCACGGACGGCCACCTCGACCCCGACGACGGGGCCGGGATGACCTACTCCGTGCGGGACTCCAACGTCTCCGGTATCCTCGGCAACATCGCGGTGCCCACCGCCGACGGCCAGTGGGCCGTCCCGAGCGGTTTCCCCGAGCACCCCTCCACGCAGCCCGACGCGGTCTCCGTCGAGGACGAGATCGCCCGGGCGCAGAGCTTCGTCGATGCGGGCACCAGCCTCGTGCGGGACGACGCGCGCCCCTCCCCGCTGACCAGCAGCGGGGTCGTCCACGCCGGCCAGAGCGCCCCCTACCCGATCTCGGACGCCTCCTTCGTGGGCATGACCCTCATGGGCTGGGACTACTCGCACACCACCTACGTCGCCGAGGAGAACACGCGCGTGGGCACCTGGGTGGACTTCGGCCAGACCTCCGGCTCCGACCTCGCCAAGGCCAACGAGCTCGCGCGCTGGTTCTACGTCAACGGCGACCTGTGGCTCAACACGGCCGACGACTACCAGCGCGGCGACATCCTCTTCTTCTCCAGGCAGTCCCCGGGCGGCGCGGGAACCACCGGCGACTACTTCGCGAACGTCTACCACACCGCGATCTACCTGGGCGACGGCATGATCGCCCACTCCTGGGGGGACTCCGGGGCTGGCGTCGTCGTCGAGGCGCTGCCGGACTCCCTCAAGCAGGACCTCTCGCTAGTCGCCCGCCCCGCCCTGCAGGGCGCACCGGCGCCGAGCCAGTCCGCGACGCCCTCCACCGGGGCGGCCGAGCCCAGCATCCCCCAGGCGTCCGAGCCGGCCGTCGCGGACCCGACCCCCCAGGCCGCGGCCCCCACCACGCCCGAGTCGGCCCCGAGCCCGAAGGACGCGACCATCGCGGTGGAGGACGCCGTTCCGGGGGAGACCCCGTCCACCGAGCCGAAGGACGACATTATCGTGGCGGACCCGCCGCGCCGCCGCGACGGCCTGCTGGCCTCCACCGGAGCCGGGGGGATGGTCGTCCTGGTCGCGGCCGCCCTGCTGGGGGCCGGGGTGCTGCTGAGGCTGCGCCGTCGCCCCGGCGAGCACTTCGACATCTGACCCGGATCCCGCACCTGCACGCCGGTCGCGAACGGTGACCGTCCTCGCGGCAGGGGACCGCCCATGTCGGCTAACGTCGGGGGGTCAGACGCGCGAAAGGGACCAACGTCGATGAAAGTACCCGGTCAGACCGGAAAGATCCGCCCGAGCAGCCGGCCCGAGAAGAAGAAGGCCGACAAGGGCGGCTCCAAGCAGGGGGACAAGAAGCGTCGCGGCACGCTCGGTAACCCCCTGCTGTGGGTGGCCCCCGTCATCCTGATCGCGCTGCTGATCTGGGCGCTGCTGTCGGGGCTGGGCGGCTACCGTGCCATCGACACCTCCGAGGGGCTGGCGATCCTCAGGGACAACCCGACCACCGTCAAGTCCGTCACGGTGGTCGACGGCAACCAGCGCGTCGAGCTCGACCTGACCGAGGGCTACACCACGGTCCCCTCCGAGCCTGGCGAGACCGGCAAGCCTGTGGGCAAGAAGGTGCAGTTCAACTACACCGAGGCCCAGGCCACGCAGGTCGATGAGCTGGTCCAGGCGGCCGCCCCCTCCGGCGGCTTCAACTCCGTGGTCCCGACGGCGAGCTGGTGGTCCTCCATGCTCCAGCTCATGCTTCCCATGGCGCTCTTCCTGGGCGTCATGTGGTGGCTGGTCGGCCGCATGAGCGGCGGTCGCGGCGGGGCCATGGGCTTCGGGCGCTCCAAGGCGAAGGTCGGGCAGAAGGAGATGCCCGATGTCACCTTCGACGACGTCGCCGGCGAGGACGAGGCCGTCGAGGAGCTCGAGGAGATCCGCGAGTTCCTCTCCGAGCCGGAGAAGTTCCAGGCCGTGGGCGCCAAGATCCCCAAGGGCGTCCTGCTCTACGGCCCTCCCGGAACCGGCAAGACCCTGCTGGCCCGGGCCGTGGCCGGCGAGGCGGGCGTGCCCTTCTTCTCCATGTCCGGCTCGGAGTTCGTCGAGATGTTCGTGGGCGTGGGCGCCTCGCGCGTACGCGACCTGTTCGAGCAGGCCAAGGAGAACGCTCCCGCCATCATCTTCGTCGATGAGATCGACGCCGTCGGCCGCCACCGCGGTTCCGGCATGGGCGGGGGCCACGATGAGCGCGAGCAGACCCTCAACCAGCTGCTGGTCGAGATGGACGGCTTCGACGCGACGACGAACGTCATTCTCATCGCCGCCACCAACCGCCCCGACGTCCTGGACCCCGCCCTGCTGCGCCCCGGCCGCTTCGACCGGCAGGTCAGCGTCGAGGCCCCCGACATGGCCGGCCGCGCCGCCATCCTGCGCGTGCACGCCAAGGGCAAGCCCATGACCCGCGACGTCGACCTCGACCAGGTCGCCAAGCGCACCCCCGGCTTCACCGGGGCGGACCTGGCCAACGTCCTCAACGAGGCGGCCCTGCTCACCGCCCGCTCCAACGCCCAGCTCATCGACAACCGCGCCCTGGACGAGGCCATCGACCGCGTCATTGCCGGACCCCAGAAGCGCACCCGCGTCATGAACGACCACGAGAAGGCCGTCACCGCCTACCACGAGGCCGGCCACGCCCTGTGCGCGGCGGCCGGCGCCTACTCGGACCCGGTCACCAAGGTCACCATTCTGCCGCGCGGCAAGGCCCTGGGCTACACCATGGTCATGCCCAGCGACGACAAGTACTCCACGACCCGCAACGAGCTGCTCGACCAGCTCGTCTACGCCATGGGCGGGCGGGCCGCCGAGGAGCTCGTCTTCCGCGACCCCACCACCGGCGCCTCCAACGACATCGAGAAGGCCACCGGCACCGCCCGAAAGATGGTCACCGACTACGGCATGACCCGCACGGTCGGCGCCGTCAAGCTCGGCACCACCGAGAACGAGACGGTCCTGGGGCTGTCCGCCACCAACCGCGACTTCTCCGAGGACGTCGCCGCGACCGTCGACGCGGAGGTGCGCGCCCTCATGGACGCCGCCCACCGCGAGGCCTGGCAGATCCTGTCCCGCAACCGCTCCGTCCTGGAGGACCTCGCCAGCCAGCTGCTGGAGAAGGAGACTCTCCTGGAGAAGGACCTGGAGCGCATCTTCGCCTCGGTCATCAAGCAGCCCGAGCGCCCGCTGTGGCGGGCCGACGACACCCTCGTGGTGGAGGAGTCCGTCTCCGCCGCCGACTTCCCCGCGGCCGCCGAGTCCTTCTCCCGGCGCGGCAGGAAGGGCGAGGGCTCCGCCTCCGCCTCCGCCGAGGACGAGGACGCCGAGGAGGACCGGGAGCCCGTCGGCGACGAGGAACGGGACTCCGACGAGGAGGGCTTTGCGGAGCCCGAGGACGCTGAGGAGGACTCGGAGGGCCCTGAGGACCCGGCGTCGTGACCTACGACGCCGATGCCGTGCGCCGGGCGGTGCGCGACCTGCTTGTCGCGGTGGGGGAGGACCCCGACCGCGAGGGCCTGCGCGAGACGCCGGAGCGGATGGCCCGGGCCTACGCCGAGATGTTCGCCGGTCTCGACGAGGATCCTGGGGCGCACGTCGAGCGGGCCTTCGACGTCGGGCACTCCGAGATGGTGCTTGTGCGGGACATCCCCCTGTACTCCGTGTGCGAGCACCACCTGCTGCCCTTCCACGGGGCCGCGCACGTGGCCTACATCCCCGGTGACGACGGGCGGGTGACGGGCCTGAGCAAGGTGGCGCGCCTCGTGGACGGCTACGGCCGGCGCCCGCAGGTCCAGGAGCGGCTGACGGCGCAGGTGGCCGACGCCATGGTTGCGCGCCTGGGCTGCCGGGGCGTGCTCGTCGTCGTCGAGGCCGAGCACCTGTGCATGTCTATGCGCGGGGTGCACAAGCCCGGCGCGAACACCGTCACCAGTGCGGTGCGCGGCCTGATGCGCAACGCCGCCACCCGCAGCGAGGCCATGAGTCTCATCCTGGGGCGACGGCCCTGAGGGGCGCCCGCTGGTCCCGCTGCCGGCCGCCGCTCTCCGGCGTCGAGATAGACATTTTCGTACGAGATCGGCGGTGACACCGTCTACCTCGTCCGAAAATGTCTATCTCGACGGGGGAGGGGTGGAAGAGCTCACCTGCTCAGGGGCACGGACAGGATCACGGTGAAGCGCTCGACGGTGCGTGTCGCGTCGAAGACGCCGCCGAGCGACTCCACCCGCCGTCGTGCCCCCGCCAGACCGAGCCCGGAGGAGACGTCGGGCATAGAGGACGCAGCACCGTCGGCCTCGCCCGGCGCCACGGCCGGGGCGGTGTTGGCGGCCATGGCCTCCAGGCTGCGCCCGTCGCTGTCGACAATGATCCGCGCGCTGCCGGGGGCCGCATGCTTGGCCATATTGCTCGCCAGCTCGCCGAGGACGCGCACGAGCTGACGGCGCACGCCGGGCGGCACGGCGTCGGCCTCCAACAGCTCCAGGCCCCCGGTCTCCAGGGCGATGCCGCGCCCCGCCAGGACGGCGCGCGCCCCGGCGACGACCTCGGCGAGCGGCCGCGGAGCGGAGGAGGCGAGCACATCGAGCCCTACGGCACCCGCGCCGGCCGTGCTGTCTTTTTCGGCCGTGCCGGCTATGGCGCCGGCCGCACCGTCCTTTCCAGCCGTGCCGGCTATGGCGCCGGCCGCACCGCTGATGGCCCACAGGTTGGTCCTCAGCTGCTCGACGACGGTGCGCACCGATCCCGCCATGGCCGCGAGCTCGGGGCCGAGCGGTGCGTCCGGCGGCTGGGCGAGCCGGGCCCGGTCGGCGAGCATGACCGCCCGGGTCAGGTCGCGCACCACCGTGTCGTGCAGCTCGGAGACCACCAGGAGGCGCTGGCGCTCCAGGTCGGCCTGGTAGCGCTCCGCCGCGGCGTCTGCGGCCTCGCGCGGGCGGCGCATGAGCTCGGCGACCACCAGGCAGCCGCACCCCATGATGATCAGAAGTGTGTTGAAGCCGCTGAGGTCGTAGTCCGAGGGGAAGAGGAGAAGGGAGACGATCCGCGCCGTGGTGCTCGCAACCACCAGGCCGTAGGCCGCCGCGCGGCTGTAGCCGCGAGTGAGCAGGACCGAGGCGCACAGCCACGGCCCGATGACGGGCAGGGTGGCGGCGCTGTCGCGCGCCACCACAAGGAAGACGTAGGCGACCAGGAGGCTGAGCGCCCCGCCTACCGCAGGCCGTACCGAGACCAGGGCGATGGCCAGACCCCCGGCCGCCTCGAACCCGGGCCAGATGGGGTCCTCGAAGGCCAGGAGCACGGTGAGTGCACCCGCGCAGATCACGCACAGCAGGTGGGTGCGGCGTCGCGGCGCCCAGGTGGACAGGCACGTGCTGCTACACAGCACCGCCCATGCGCGGCTCGCGGCGGAGATCATGGCGCCGCCCGGAGGGGGACGCTCAGGACGACGGTCCAGCGGCCCCGCGCGCGCCTGACCTCGAAGGCGCCGCCGAGCGACTCCACCCGCCGTCGCGCCCCCGTCAGCCCCAGGCCGGCGATGGCGGGATCGCCCGCGCCGCCCGCCTCCGGCGCCACGGACCGCACGGCGTTGGCGGCCAGGGCCCGCAGGGCGCGCCCGTCGCTCTCGACGGCGATCCGCGCGCTGCCAGGGGCGGCGTGGCTCGCCATATTGCTCGCCAGCTCGCCGAGGACGCGCACGAGCTGCTGGCGCACGCCGGGCGGCACGGCGTAGGACTCCAGCAGCTCCAGGCCCCCGGTCTCCAGGGCGATGCCGCGCCCCGCCAGGACGGCGCGCACCTCGGCGACGACCTCGGCGAGCGGCCGCGGGGCGGAGGAGGCGAGCACATCGAGCCCTACGGCACCCGCGCCGGCCGCACTGTCCTTTCCAGCCGTGCCGGCTGTGGCGCCGGCCGCACCGTCCTTTCCAGCCGTGCCGGCTATGGCGCCGGCCGCACCGTCCTTTCCAGCCGTGCCGGCTATGGCGCCGGCCGCACCGCTGATGGCCCGCAGGTTGGTCCTCAGCTGCTCGACGGCGGTGCGCACGGAGGCGGTGAGCGCGGTGAGGTCGGGGGCCAGCACCGCGTCGGGTCGGGCGAGCCGGGCCTGCTCGGCGGTCATGACCGCCTGGGTGAGGTCGCGCACCACCGTGTCGTGCAGCTCGGAGACCACCAGGAGGCGCTGGCGCTCCAGGTCGGCCTGGTAGCGCTCCGCCGCGGCGTCTGCGGCCTCGCGCGGGCGGCGCATGAGCTCGGCGACCACCAGGCAGCCGCACCCCAGAATGGTCATGGGCACGGTGGAGTCATCGTTACCGCCGACCGCCGGCCCCAGGCGGGACGTGACGAACCCGGCCACGGCACTCAAAGCCACCGTGCCGTAGGCGGCCGCGCGGTGGAAGCCGCGAGTGAGCAGGACCGAGGCGCACAGCCACGGCGCGAGGAGCGGCAGCGGCGGTCCCCCCGCCTCCTGCGCGACCACGTGAAAGGTGCACGCGGCCAGGAGGCTGAGCGCCGCTCCCCCCAGCGGCCACACCGAGACCAGGGCTACGCCCAGGCTCCCGGCCACCTCGAACATGGTCCACTCGGGCCTCAGCGGGTACATGGACACGATGGAGAAGTAGGCGAGCAGGCCTGCGCAGGCCGCGCACAGCAGGTGGGTGCGGCGCCGCGGCGCCCAGGTGGACAGGCGCGTACGGGCGAAGGGGCCGGTGGTTCCCGCTGCGGCCCCCGCCGCTCCGCCTCCGGGACCCATGGTCGCCTCCCGCCCGCCGGTCGCCCTGTTAACGGCTAGCATCCTTCCATGCCCGCAGCCGTCCCGCTCGCCTCCCAACCGCCGGTGGTCCGGGTCGCCCTCGTCGACGACGACGCCTTCGTCCTGACAGCCCTGCGCACCTACCTGGCCTCCTCCCCCCGGATCGAGGTCGCCTCCGCCTTTACTCGCGCCGCCGACGCCCTCGCCTTCCTGCACCGGGTCCCCGTCGATGTCCTGCTCACCGACGTGCGCATGCCCTGCATGGACGGGCTGGAGCTGCTCACGCGCGTGCGCGCCCGGCACCCCGGGACGGCCGTGGTCATGCTCACCTCCTTCGACGACGACGAGGCCATGCTGGCCGCCCTGTCGCAGGCCGCCAACGGCTTCCTCCTCAAGGACTCCGCCCCCGAGGAGATCGTCCGGGCGGTCCTGGCGGCGGCCGACGGCGGCACCACCATCTCCCCGACCACCGCTTCCCGGCTCGTGGCCCACCACCTGCGCCCCGCCCGGGCGGGCACCCGCCCCGACCTGACCAGGGCCGAGCAGGAGGTCCTGGCCCTGCTGTGCGAGGGCTACTCCAATGCCGAGATCGCCCAGCGCCTCGTCGTCGCCGAGTCCACGGTCAAGACCCATGTCTCCCACCTCATGAGGAAGTACGGGGCGGCCTCCCGCCTCAAGCTCGTCGTCGCCGTGCACCGGGAGCGGGAAGCCGCGCTCTGACGCCCCGGCGGGCGCCGGGAGCGGGAAGCCGCGCTCTGACGCCCCGGCGGGCGCCGGCAGTCCCGTCATGAGGCACGCCCGGCCTCAGTCCGCCGCCAGGGCGGTCACCGGGGTCACGGCGGCGGCGCGCCTGGCGGGCCGCAGAGAGGCCAGGACGCCGACTGCCAGCGTAATGGCCAGGACCCCGGCCAGAGGCAGGTAGGGGACGAAGATGCTGACCCCGCCGTCGACCAGGGCCGCGAGCGTGCCCGCCGCGCCCAGGGCGGTCCCGGTCACCACCCCCAGGGCGCCGCCGACACCGGCCAGGCGCGCGGCGGTGGCGGTGGTGACGGCCGCGCCCCAGCCCTCCCGCACCCGGGCGGTCAGCTCCACGCTGCCACCCGGTCCGGTAAGGGTGACCCTGCTGCCGTCGGGGACGTCGTAGACCTGGCCGACAATGAGGGTGGAGTCGTCCAGGTCCTCCAGGCCCTTGGTGGAGCGCACCACGGCGGTGGACTGCACGCCGTCGATCCCCCGGATGGTGGAGGTCAGTGCGGCAGTGTCCGTCTGGGGGGTCACCCCGAGGACCGTGATATCGACCGGTGAGCTCTGGGCCAGGATGGACTGGAAGGAGGAGCTGAAGGAGAACAGGAGGCCCACGACGGCGGTTACCAGCAGGGGCAGGGCCGCCAGGACCCCGAGGGCGACGAGCAGGCCGCCCCCGGCCGTCAGGTAGAGGTTGTGGGCGACGGTCCCCATGACGGTGCTCGCGGGTCGCAGCACAAATACGAGGGTCACCAGCGTGCCGGCTGTCACGGCGGCGAGCAGGGAGGCGGGGGAGACGGTGAGGCTGTCGGCGCCCAGGTGCGGCACGGCCCCCGAGCGGGCGAGGGCGACTGCCCCCGCGGCCCCGGCCGCGGTACCGACGGCGGATCCGGCCAGGCCGGTGACCAGGCCCGTGCGCAGGACGGCCAGGCGCACCTGGCGCCTGCTGGCGCCCACGCAGCGCAGCAGGCCGATCACCCGGTTCTGGCGGGCCACCAGGGCGGTGAAGGTGGTGGCGATGACGATCCCGGCCACCAGGGCGCACACCGGCGCCAGCAGGTTGAGGACCGTGGTGATCATGGTGCCGCCCCCGACGGAGGAGACGGCGCGCCGGGCGATGACCTCGTCGGCGTCCTGCACGATGGCGTCGGGCTGGACGGCGTGGACGACCCGGGCGACCTCCTCGTGCAGGGCGCTGGTGCCGGTCCCCGGCCGGCCGGTCACGTACAGCCTGTCGTAGTCGGTCCCCACGCCCATGGCCGCCAGCTGGTCGGCGGTGGCGTAGACCTTGGAGATGCCTTCTAGGCCCGTGTCGGCCCCAGGGGAGATAATGCTGACGACGGTCGGGCTGGAGTGGACGGCGTCGTCGGTGCTGTCGGTGCCATTGGTGCCCCCGGTGCTGCCGGCGCCGTGGCGGTCCTCGGGCTTGCTCCTGAGGCGGATGGTGTCCTTCTCGCCCACCCCTGCTGCTCGGCGAGGGCGGCGCTCATGGCGACGGCGGTGAGGGCGGCGGTGGTGCGGCGCGTATCGAGCAGGGCGGGCATTAGCGGGTCTCCGGCTCGGGGCGGTCGCCGGGGCGGTGTGGGCGCCGCCGGGGTGGTGGGGCACTGCTGTCTCCTTACGGGGCGGCCGGGCGGGTCCCGGAGCGACGATTCAAGGCTAGGAATCGGCACTACGACACCGGAACACGTCGAAAGAGCCGATTCGTGCGGGGCCTCCACCGAAAGGAGGAGGCGCCCCGCGCCGTCGGCCCGAACCGATCTCGGTGCGGAATACGGCCGATCTCGAGCCGGAGGTGAACCGATCTCGATGTGGCGGTGCGGTGCGCGGTCAGTGCCGCCGGCGGCGGCGGTGGATCTCCGGGACGTCGAGCACGGGGACGGCGCGCAGCATGAAGGTGTCGAAGTCGGGGGCCGTGAAGGCCGCGTAGCCGTGCTGGGGCGTGTAGAGCAGGCCCATGTCGATGAGCTGGGAGCGGATCGGGGCGACCTGGGGCGACTCGCGGCCCATGAGGGCGGCGACGTCGGCCGCCCTCTGGGGCTCGGGCCCCAGCTGGGCCATGGCCCGCATGTACGCCGTCTGCAACTGGGTGGCCCGGTCGAGGCGGACTCTGAAGAAGGAGCCGTCGAGCTTGTTCACGTAGGCCTCGCGGGCGCTGATGATGTCGTTGCGAGTGACGCGGTCGTGCTCGGCGACAATCCATGTCTGGTATCCCAGCTCCTGGATGAAGTACGGGTAGCCGTGCGTGAGATCGACGGCCAGGTCCACGGCGTCGTCGTCGTAGATGACGCCCTCGGCCAGAGCGGGCTCAACGAGCGCCCGGCGAGCCTCCTGCGAGGTGAGGGAATCGATCCGCGGGAATGTGAACAGCCGCTCGACATAGGACTTGGCGTCTCCGGGGAGCTCGGCAATCTGCGGCAGCCCCGCACCCACGAATGTGATGGGGAGCCTCTTCTGGACCGACTTGTGGACCGCCTGAATCAGCGACTCGAGCTGGACGGGGGTGAGGAATTGGATCTCGTCAATCAGAAGGACGATGCCGGTGCCCTTCTCCCTGGCGACCTCTCCGACAGCGAGGAAGACGTCGGTGAGGTCCAGCCCCAGGTCGCCGTGGTCCGCATACCCCTCCGAGGGGGCGACGTCCCATGTCACGGAGAAGGTCCCGCTCCGGTCCACGGACAGGATGAAGGAGCTGAGGACCTCGGCGGCATGACGGGCCCGCCGCCCCCAGCGCCTGCGCGGGGAGAGGTGCAGAAGGGCGGCGCGGAACTTGGAGAAGATCGACTGCCGGAAGGCGGACTCGTCATGCTTGCTCGCCTCGAGCTCGATGACCTCCCAGCCGGTGCGCTCGGCGATCTCCGCGAAGCGAGTGAGCAGGACCGTCTTGCCCACTCCCCGCAGGCCGGTCACGATCATGGACTGCTCGGTCCTGCCGCGCCCGAGCCGCTGGAGCAGCACCGAGAAGGCCTCGGTCTGGCCGTCTCGGCCGATGAGGGCCTCCGGGGTGGCACCCGCACTGGGCGTGTACGGGTTGCTGACGTTGTCCACGGAGCAAGATTAGAGTTCTTACCCTGGTTTATCAAGAACTAATAAAGTTCGGGGCGGGTGGCGGGCGCTTTCGGGACGGCGCCGGCGCGGTTCTCCGTCCGGGTCGCTGCGCCGTCGGCCCGGCCCCGGCCCGGCGCAGGACGAGGGGCGCGGGAAGCCCGGGCGCGGTGCTCGGCCGGCAGTGGAAGGACTCACGACTCGACTTATTCCGCCCCGCTGATCCCGAAGAAATTCGCGTGCACCGTTACGCTGGGAGGGTGACTGATGCTTTGCGCCCCGTGCCGGCGCCTCTGCCGACTTCTCTCGCGGAGGCCTCCGCGGCCGGACGGACCCTGATTATGGGCATTATCAACGTCACCCCCGATTCCTTCTCCGACGGCGGCCGTTGGGATACCGCCGAGCTCGCGGTCGCCCACGGCCGCCAGCTTCTCGCCCAGGGCGCCGACATTGTCGACGTCGGCGGCGAGTCCACCCGCCCCGGCGCCGCCCGCGTCACCCCCGAGGACGAGCAGGCGCGCGTCATCCCCGTCGTGCGGGCGCTCGCGGACGACGGTGCGGCCGTCTCCATCGACACCATCAACGCCGCCACCGCCGAGGCGGCCGTCAGAGCCGGCGCCGTCGTCGTCAACGACGTCTCCGGCGGCCTGGCCGACCCCGACATGCACCGGGTGGTGGCCGCCTGCGGCGTCGTCTACGTCTGTCAGCACTGGCGCGGCGACCCCGAGACCATGGATCGCCTGACCGACTACAGCGCCTTCGGCGGCGTCGTGGATGGCGTCGAGGCCGAGCTGTGCGAGCGCCTGGGCGAGCTCGAGGCCGCCGGGGCCGACCGCTCCCAGATCGTCGTCGACCCCGGCCTCGGCTTCGCCAAGACCCACCCACAGTCATGGCGGCTCCTGGCCGCCACCGAGCGCCTGCGCCAGGACCTGGGGCAGCCCGTCCTCATCGGGACCTCGCGCAAGCGCTTCCTGTCCCTGAGCCTGCCCGACTCCGCCGCGGCCGACCCGATCGCCCGCGATGCTGCCACCGCAGCCACCTCGGCCCTTGCCGCCCTCGCCGGCGCCTGGGCCGTGAGAGTCCATGAGGTCCCGGCCAGCCGGGACGCCGTCCGAACCGCCTCCCTCTGGAAGGAACACCGATGAGCACCACCACACCCGACCGGATCCGGTTGTCGGGCCTGTCCGCCCGCGGGTACCACGGCGTCCTCCCCTTCGAACGCACCGAGGGCCAGCTCTTCACCGCCGACGTCACCCTCGACCTGGGCGAGCGCGGCACCGCCGTCGCCTCCGTCACCGACGAGATCAAGGACGCCATCGACTACTCGGAGGTTGCCCGGGCGGTCATCGCCGTCATCGAGGGCGAGCCGGTGAGCCTCATCGAGACCCTGGCCGCCCGCGTCAGCGAGGCCGTGCTGGGCTTCCCACGCGTGACCGCCGCCGAGGTCACCATCCACAAGCCGCAGGCGCCCCTGGACGTCGCCTTCGAGGACATCTCGGTGACGATCCACCGCACCGGCGGCGAGGGCCACAACCCGCTGTCCAGCCGCTCGCCGGCTCAGAGCGCTGCCCCCGAGGCGGACCCCGGCCGCGACCAGTGGGCCGCCCAGCCTCCCGAGGCCGCCCTCGGCGGCCCGATCGGGGCCCCCGCCGCGGGGGCCGCCATGGATGCCGGGATGGCCGCCGCGGACAACACGGGCCGGGGCGCCGGCGAGACCTGGGCGGCCGAGGGCGCCCCGAGCCCGGGAGGCGCCGAGCAGTGGGCGGGATCGTCGGCGGACGCCGCTCCCGGCGACCCGCTCGCGGGCATGCCGTGGGAGAGCGCCCCAGCCGACGCCTACGCTTCCGACGAGACCGCCCGCCCGTGGCAGCGCGCCGTCACGGACGATGCCGGCATCCCCGGGATCGGCGACGTCTCCGAGCCGGCCCAGCCGTGGCAGGGCGGGCCCGCCGACAACATGGCCGCGTCCGCCGCCCCCATGGCGGCCCCGGTCGACGTCCTGGATCAGCGTCCGGCCCAGCCGGCCGATGTGGTCCTCGCGCTGGGCGGCAACGTCGGCGGGGTGGTCCCGGCCCTGCGCAACGCCGTGCGCACCCTGCGGAGCACCGAGGGCATCGAGGTCTCCAGCGTCGCGCCGCTGGCCCGCACGGCCGCCATTGTCGAGCCCGGCGGTCCGGAGCAGCCCGACTACCTCAACACCGTCGTCCTGGCGTCCACGACCCTCTCGCCCCGCGAGGTCCTCGCCGTCTGCCAGGACATGGAGGACGACGCCGGGCGCGTGCGCACCGAGCCCCAGGGCCCGCGCACCCTGGACGTGGACGTGATCACCTACGAGGGCGTCACCTCCGACGACCCCGAGCTGGTCCTGCCGCACCCGCGCGCGGCCCAGCGCGCCTTCGTCCTGGTCCCCTGGGCCCAGGCCGACCCCTTCGCCGAGATCGGCAACCAGTACGTCGCCTCCCTCGCCGAGACCGCCCCCGACCGCGACGGCGTGCGCTGGCTCGCCCTCGACTGGCTGGAGTCCGACCACCTGCCCGCGCTGCCGACCGGCCAGTACGTCGCGCCGCCCGAGTCCGGCGACGACCAGGCTGGGCCGGCCGCGGCCGTCCCCGAGCCCGGGGGCCCCGGCGAGGTCGGGCCCGGCGCCGCGGCGGGCGGCCTGCCCGCCGACGTCGGGGCGGTCGGGGTCTACTCCGACGAGCCGGTCGCGGACGTGCTCGGCGACCCGCAGCTGCCGCAGGACCCGAGCTACTCGCGGATGCCCGGGGTCGGCTCCGCGCCCCAGGCCGGCTCCGCGCCCCAGGCCGGGTCAGCGCCGCAGGTGGGCTCGGCCCCGCAGGTGGGCTCGGCCCCGCAGGACGATCCGCAGGACGAGTCCTGGGTCTCGCCCCCGGGCTGGGGCGACGTCCTCGGCAGGGGCGGTGGGCCGGGGCAGGGCCTCTGATGTTCCGCACGCGCTGGGCCACGGTCCTCGCGTGCCTGATCGCGCCCGCCGTCGTCACCTGGGTCGCCTGCGACCTCTCGCTGCGCCATCGCGGGTGGGTGCCGTTGCTGACGTCCTGGGGAGCCGCGGTCGCCGTGGTGATCGCCGTCGTCGTGCTCATCGCCGGGCTCGCCGTGCGGCGCCTGCGCGCCCACGAGCCCACCTGGATCACGCCGACCGGCGCGGCCACGACCGCCGTCGCCGCCCAGGCCTCGGCGATCGTCGGAGCCTTCGTCGGGGGGATCTACGCCGGCGAGCTCGCCACGGCCCTGCTCTCCCCTCCCTCGCCCGACATGACCGCGCTGGCGTGGTCCGCGGGCGCCTGCCTGGCCTCCTGCCTCCTGTGGTGCGGCATCGGCCTGCTCGTGGAGCACTGGTGCGCCATCGACGTCGATGACGACGACGATCACGGTGGACGCGGCTCGGGGTCCTCCTCCGTTCCCGACGGCGGCGCCCCCGCCTGAGAGGATTCTCTCGAGCCTGCCGGCGGGCGGCCCCGCCGCTGGACGGCACCACAGTCTGATCAGTCTGATCAAGGAGCACGGATGAGCGTTCCCAACGAGCCGACCCCCGACGGCGACCCCTTCAGCCCGCCGGGCGTCGCCTTCCGGCCCGTCTCGCCCAGGCTCATCGCCGTCCGCCTCATGGGCGCCCTGACCGGCCTCGGGGTGCCTGCCGCCGCTCTCGCCGTCGGCGCGCTCACGGGCAGCCCGTGGCTGTGGGCTGGCGTCGCGACCATGGTGGTCGCCGCCGCCTGGGCCGCCTGGCTCATCCCGCGCCAGGTGCGCGCCATGGGGTACGCCCTGACCGACGACCACCTCCTGTGGCGCAAAGGCATTATGTTCCGGCGCATATGCGTGGTCCCCTACGGGCGGATGCAGTACGTCGACACCTCGCAGGGGCCGCTCGCCGCCCGGCTGGGGATCGCCGAGGTCCGCCTCCACACGGCCGCGGCGACCACGGACGCCACCATCAACGGGCTGCCGGTCAGGGAGGCCGAGCACCTGCGGCGCCTGCTCGCCGACCGCGGCGAGCAGAGAATGGCCGGGCTGTGAGCGCCGGGCGCCGCATCGCCGTGCCCGACGACGTCGACTGGCGGCGCATGCACCCGATCTCCCCGCTCCTGGAGGGGTGGAAGGTCGTCACCGCGGTCGTCGCGGTCCTCACCGTCCGCAACGCCGACAACCTGGTCGAGGCCTACCGGTACGCCACTGCCCACGGGCTCGACCTGACCCGCGGCGTCGTGCGCTGGGCCGTGGCGGGGACCCTGCTCGCGGGCGCGGCGGTCGTCGCCGTCTTCTTCGCGCAGTGGTGGGTCACGACCTACGCCGTGGACCGCGACGGCGTCTACCTGCGCCGTGGCATCCTGGTCAAGCGGCTGCGGGTGGCGCGCTCGCCGCGCATCCAGTCCGTCGATATCGTCCACCCGCTGCTGGGGCGGGTCTTCGGCCTGGGGCAGCTGACGGTGGAGGTCGCGGGCGGGTCGGACTCGCGCGTCGTCATCGGCTACCTGGGCACCGACCGGCTCGAGGAGCTGCGCGACCGTATCCTCGACCTTGCGGCCGGTGCGGGCGGTGCCGACGGGGCGGCCGGTGCGGGCGGTGCCGACGGCGACCGGTCTGATGGCGCCGGCCCCCACCCCGCCGGCCCCGCTGGCCCTGGCGACCCCGCCGGCGGTGGCGACTCCGCCGGCCCTGTCCGCCGGACCGCTCCCCTCGGCTTCGAGGACGCCGTCGGCGCCTCGCCGCTGCGCAGCGCCGGCAGGCGCGAGGAGCACCCGCTGTACACCGTGGAGCCCGCGATCCTCATCGGCTCGATCATCCGGTCGGTGACGACCCTGGGGGTCGTCCTGATCGTCGTCCTCGTCGTCGCGGCGACCGTCGTCACGATCGTCGCCAGAGGCGTCAGCGCCATGGGCGCCGGCGTCCTGCTGTCGGCGGTCGCGGGCCCCGCCACGATGGTCGGAGCCGTGTGGGGCCGCTTCAACCGCAGCTGGGGCTTCCAGGCGGCCGCGACGCCGACCGGCATCCGCATGCGGTTCGGGCTCACCGCCGAGGTCTCCGCGACGCTCCCGCCGGGACGGGTTCACGGCGTGAGCATCGAGCAGAGCCCGCTGTGGCGCCGCAGGGACTGGTGGCGGGTGAGGACCAGCGTGGCCGGAAGAAGGGGGAGGAGCCCGTCCGACGCCTCCTCCGGGTCGAGCGAGGGGCGCGCCGGCGGCGCGGGCAGCGCCGGCAGCGTGCTGCTGCCCGTGGGGGAGCGGGACACCGCGCTGCGGGCGCTGTGGCTGGTGGTGCCCGACCTCGGGGTCCCCGACCCCGTCGGCTTCCTCGCCGCGGCGCTGTCCGGGACGGGCGACGACGGCGCGGGGCGGCCGGACGCGCCGGTGGGCGCGCCGGAGCGGGGATTCGTCCGCGTCTCGCCGCGCGGCAAGATCTTCTCGCCGCTGGCCTGGCGCCGCGAGGCGATCGCCCTGACCGGTACGTGCGTCGTGCTGCGCACCGGCCGCTGGTGGCGGCGCACCGGCGTGGTGCCCTACGAGCGCATCCAGTCCATGCGGGTGCGCCAGGGACCCTTCGCCCGGCGCCGCGGCCTGGCCGCGATCCACCTTGACATGGTGGACCACTCGGTGCCCACGGGCCTGAGCAACCTCGACATCGCCGACGCGACCGCGATCCAGCGGGTCGTCTCCGAGCGGGCGCTGCGCCGTCGTCGTGCCGAGAGGCTCGACCGCTGGCTCGCCCGGGCCGTGGACGAGGCCCCCGGAGACCCCGCCGGCCCCGGAGACCCGCCCGGACCGGCCGGCGCGGCGTGAGACGATCGGCACCATGCCCGAGAGCTCCTCGTCCTCCTCCGCCAGCCCCCGCCCCGGCCGGCTCGGCGTCGGCATTATCTCCGCCGGACGCGTGGGTGTGGTGCTGGGCAGCGCCCTGCGCGCCGTCGACCACCAGGTCATCGGCGTGCACGCCGTCTCGACGGCCAGCCGCGAGCGCGCCGAGGCTCTTCTGCCCGGCGTCCCCGTGCTCGGCGTCGACAAGATCGTCGAGCGCGCCGAGCTTGTGCTGCTCGCCGTTCCCGACGACGCCCTGGCCGCGCTCGTCAAGGGCCTGGCCGACCTCGGCCGGTGGCAGCCCGGCCAGCTGGTCGTCCACACCTCGGGGCGCTACGGCATCGGGATCCTCGAGCCCGCCCGCCGGCTCGGCGCCATTCCGCTCGCCCTCCACCCGGCCATGACCTTCGGCGGGTTCTCCACCGACGTGGCCCGCCTGACCGGCTGCCCCATGGCCGTGACCGCCCCCGACGCCGTCCTGCCCATCGCGCAGGCCCTGGCCGTCGAGCTCGGCGGTGAGCCCTTCGTCCTGCCCGAGGCCTCCCGCCCCGCCTACCACGCAGCGCTGGCCCACGGTGCGAACCACCTGGTGACCCTCGTCGGTCAGGCTGTGCGCGTCCTGGCGGCCGCCGGCGTTGAGGACGGCGCCGCCACCCTCGGCCCGCTGCTGACCGCGGCGCTGGACCGGGTCCTGACCGAAGGTGCCGACGCCGCGCTGACCGGCCCGGTCTCGCGCGGCGACGCTGGCACCGTCCGCTCCCACCTGGAGGCGCTGGAGGCCCTGCGCGACGGCGAGGGGCGCCGGCTGGAGGACGTCGTGGACACCTACCGGGCGCTCGCGCGGGCGACGGCGCAGCGCGCCGAGGACACCGGGAGGATCGCGCCGGCGCAGGCCGACGGGCTGCGCGGGGCGCTCGCGCCGGACGACGACGCCGGGTGAGCCGGGCCCGCTCGGCATCGCCCCCGTTCCCGTCTCCGTACCCAAGCCCCCTTTCGCCGAGATCGGTTCACTTCCGCGCCGAGATCGGTTCGAGGCGCCTGCCTGACGCTGCGGTCCGGCCGAGCCGGCCGAGGGCGCCCATCCAAGAGCCCCCGGCGCACCGTTGGAACCGATCATCTAGCGTGGGGTCCATGACGCTCCCCGTTCCTTCCGCATCCCCCGCATCCCCCGAATCCGGCGCCTCCGCACCCGGCCACGACCGGGTGACCCTGGCCCGCAGCCGCGACGAGCTCGCCGCCGCCCTCGCCATTGACGACAGGGCCGACAGGGCCGGCGGTGTGCCCCGTGCCGTGGTGATGACCATGGGGGCGCTCCACCAGGGCCACCTCGACCTCGTGGCCGAGGCCGCCCGCCGGGTCGGGCCGGAGGGCACCATCGTCGTCACCATCTTCGTCAACCCGCTCCAGTTCGCCGCGGGGGAGGACCTGGAGACCTACCCGCGCACCCTGGAGGCCGACGTCGAGGGCCTGACCGCCGTCCTGCGCGCACCGGTCGGGGGCGCGCTCGCCGTCGGGCGGCTCATCGTCTTCGCCCCCGCGCCCGAGGTCATGTACCCGTACGGCGAGCCGGCCGTGCGCATCGACCCCGGCCCGATCGCCACCGTTCTGGAGGGCGCCACCCGGCCCACCCACTTCGCGGGCGTGGCCCAGGTGGTGCTGACCCTCATGCACCTGACCCGACCGCGGTGGGCGCTGTTCGGCCGCAAGGACGCCCAGCAGCTGGCGATCGTGCGCGCCATGGTCCGCGACCTCGCCGTGCCGGTCGAGATCGTGCCGGTCGAGATCCGTCGTGAGGCGGACGGCCTGGCCATGAGCTCGCGCAACGCCTACCTGAGCGCGCAGGAGCGCGAGCGGGCCCTGGCCCTGTCCCGGGCGCTGGACGCCGGCCGGGAGGCGGCGCGGGCCGGGGAGGACGCGGCCGGGATCAGGGCCGCGGCGCTCGGGGTGCTGGCGGCCGCACCCGGCGTCGAGGTGGACTACGCGGCCGTGGTCGATCCGGACAGCTTCGTGGACCTGGCGGGCGCGGGGCTCGGCCTGCCGGCTGCGGGGCTCGGCCTGCCCGCCTCCGGTGAGGCTCGCGGGGCCGCCGGGACGGTTCGGCCCGCTGGAACCGCTCGGCCCGCCGGGCCGGTCCTGCTGGCGCTGGCCGCCAGGGTGGGCACGACCCGGCTCATTGACAACGCCCAGATCAACCTGCGGTGACCCGCGTCGACCCGGAGTGGCCTGCGGCCCGGCCGCCGCCGTCGGGCCTCTGCCGGCCGCCGCCGTCGGGCCTACGGCCTGTCGAGTCAGTCACCATCCGGGTTCCGGGCCTTGGCGGGACCCGCCGCCACACCTACCCTTGCCGCGATGACCTCACGCCTGCGGACCATGATGACGTCCAAGATCCACCGTGCCACGGTGACCCGGGCCGACCTCGACTACGTCGGCTCCATCACCGTGGACGCCGACCTCCTCGACGCCGCCGACCTCCTGCCGGGCGAGCGCGTCGACATCTGCGACTGCACCAACGGCAGCCGCCTGTCCACCTATGTCATCCCCGGCGAGCGCGGGTCGGGGCAGATCTGCGTCAACGGCGCCGCCGCTCACCTGGTGGACCCCGGCGATGTCGTCATCCTCATCGCCTACTCCCAGCTGGACGAGGGCCGTGCCCGCACCTACCTGCCGCACGTCGTCTTCGTGGACGAGCACAACCACGTCGTGGAGCGGGGGCGCGAGCCCGGCCAGGTTCCCGCCGACTCCGACGTCGCCCGGCTTCAGGGACTGGCTCCCTCCGGCATTGCCTTCGCCGCCGCCCGCGGCTGATTATTCGGCCTGATCCGAGTCTCGGTCTGCGCGAGTCACTCACCCTGGATAGAGTGGTGAGCATGCAGGGCAAGGATATTTCTGAACTCGAGCTGTATACGCGCCGCGAGCTGACGCTGGCCGATGCGCGCGCGGCCGCCCCCGATTTCATTATTGAAGGACGCGACGGCGATGGGACGCGCATCAGCATCAACGACCGCGTGCGTCCGATTCTGACGCTCGACGAGGCCTCTCTGGACGTGTCCCTCGACTTCGTCGACTACGTCAAGGAGATCTCCGGGCGCAGCGAGCTCCCCTTCTGCTACGAGCTCGAGTGGCCGGCCGGCCGGCGATCCGCCCCCGCCGGGGACCGCGGCCTCGAGATCGCCAAGGACCTGGCGCGCCGGTGCGATGGCGTCGTCGCCGACTTCTACCGGCGCGTGGTGTGGCCGGCCGGCGGGGCGGCGGTCCCCGATTTCGACGACGATCTCTACGACATTCCGGAGAATTCCTTCCGGGTGGTCCAGCTGCGGTGGTTCGTGCGCGAGGCGGTGTGCGCCGACCCGGTCACCGCCTGGGTGCGGGCCGTCGGCCGGGTGGTGCCGGACTGGCTGCCCACCGAGTACACCGGCAGGGCGCGAATGCTGGCACTGACCCGGGCGAGTGTCGCGGCGGCGGACGACATCAGACGCACCGGCGACTACGGGGTGCACCTGACCGGTCCGGGCCCGATCGACACGGTGGAGATACTCCCCAGTGTGCCGGAGGAGCCGTACGGCATGTACGACGTCGAGTGCGCGGTCGAGCTCGGTGCGCTCGACGAGGCCGCGCTGGACAGGCTCCACGAGGTGCTCGTCGCGGTCGCCGACGAGCTGGGGGCCGAGCTGGCGCTGGCCGAGGTCCTGGAGGGCTGGGACCGTGCGTACAGCGGGAGCGTGATGCCCGGGGCGCAGGCGCAGAGCCCGCAGGAGGTCAGCCTGGGGGACACGGCCCTGGCCGGGCTGCCGATGCGCCCGGTGCCGTGGTGCTATCTCGGCCCTGCCTATGCGCGGCTGCTCTCCGACTTCCTGGCCGACGCCCCGGCGCCGTGGGATAGCCGGCGCACGGCCCGCGGCCTGGCCCTGCGGCTCAGCAGGAGGCCCGTCCCGGCCGACGACCTGCCGTCCGACTGGTTCCCCGCCGACTTCTGCATGTCGGTGCAGCCGCGGTGGTTCCACGAGAGCATTGTGCAGGGGGCCGTCACCGTGCCGGACTGGTCCTGAGAGGCAGCGTCATGGAGCCCGCGCGCCCCCTCCGCCGTGCCCGGCCCGCCGTGCTGTGCCCGTCCCGCCGTGCTCCCGGGGTGCCCGAATGAGTAGGAGGCTCTCCGCAGGGAAGACCAGTGCCGTCTGGATCGTGATCATCGCTGTTGCCCTGGGACTGCGGTACATCGGCGTCAAGGCCAATGAGGCCGGGAGGGGCGGCCTTGCCCTGGCGGTCGTTCTCGGCGTGATCGCACTTGTCCTGCTGATCCTGATGATCCCGGTCATCAGGGATGTGCGGAAGGTCAGGATCGGCCCTATGACCCCGGCGCGGCGTCTTATGATCAGCCAGCTCGATGAGAAGACCACCCTCAGGTGTCCGGCCTTCTACCTGGGTCCCCAGCCGGTGGGCTCTGACGGCGCTCCCATGACCGACAGGGTACTCCTGATAGTCACGCGTCAGACCGTGAGCGTGCGGCCCGCGGAGGCTGAGGTCGGCTATGCGGCGGATGGCACTGTCCTGTGCGATGCCGACGGCGCCCGGGTTCGCTTCCGCCTTCTGCCCTGTCCCCGTGCCGGTGGGCAGTGGCCGGGGCAGATGGTGCCGGGCCTGGTGATCGCCCATCCCAGTCTCCTTTACCCCCAGGCCGTCGGGGGCCTGGAGGCCGAGCGGTACTGGGTGGACGGCCCGGAGGAGCTGGTCGCCTACGCCCAGGAGATCGCCGCCGAGACGGGGCTCCTTTACGAGGAGGTGGCCGACGCGCTCCTGCGCGGAGATCCCCAGAGCGTGGCCGCTCTCAACGCCGCCTGCGGGGGCTACCTGGGGGAGATGGTCCTCTCCTCCAGGGGGCCTGTGTTCCGGGCCCCTGAGATGCGCCTCGTCGTCGCCGACCCGGACCGGCCCGACGACCCGGCCGACGAGGCCGTGGTCGGCGATGTGCTGGCCGCGGTGCAGCAGGTTCTGCCGGGGCCAGGCTCGTCGGGTCCCCTGCCCGGGTGGGCCGTCCCGCCCGCCTGACCGGGGCGGATTGCTCCGGTAGACTTCGGGCTTCTTAACTGTCCGGCAAGCTGACGCGTCCTCTGATAACGCGTTCTCCTTCAAGGAGCCTGTATGACCGACTGGCACACCCCCTACCGCCGGATGCAGCTGAAGGTCGTTGTCTTTGTCATCGGGCTCGGGATAGTCATCCAGATCGTGGAGCTCGTGAGGTTCCTGATCCGTCGGCTCATAGGGCTGGGGGTGGTCGGCGCGGCCGCCGCGGTCGGCGGGTCGTCCTGCTGGTCCTGCTCGTCTTACTGCTCCGGCGCGTCTTCCGCACGCGCAGGCCCGAGGAGCCCCTCCCGCCCGCCTACAGCCTCATGCATGAGGAGCCGGCCATCCTCAGCGTCCCCGCCTTCTACCTCGGTCCGCAGCCCCTGTCCCCCTACGGCACTCCCATGACCGACCTGCTTCTGGTCCATCTCGCCCTGACGCGGCAGACGATCAGCGTGCTCACGCTCGAGAACAGGGCTCAGAGTCCGGTCCTGCTCACCACCGACGGCGTCCGGGTCCGTTTCCGCCCCATGAGCAGCCGCCACGCCGGTCCCCATTACGCGGGACGGTACTGGGAGGCGCCCGCGATCATCCTGGCTCACCCCAGTCTCCTGCGCCGAGAACCCGCAACCACCGAGACCGGGTACTGGGCGGACACCCCGGCCGAGCTCGAGGCGTACGCCGAAGATGTCGCCGCCGAGCTGGGACTCCCCCGCCAGGAGCTGGCCGAGGCGCTCCTGCGGGGGGACTCTCGGCGCCTGGCCGCTCTCAATGCCTGGAGCGGCGGGTACCTGGGCGAGATGGTCCCCGGCCCCGGGGGTGGGGAGGTGTTCCGGGCCCCCGAGATGCGCCTGGTCATCGCCGACCCGGATCATCCCAACGTCCCGGCCGCCGAGGCCGTGGTCGGCGAGGTGCTGCTCGCGGTGCAGCAGGCCCTGCACCGATGAGATGCCCCGCGCTCGCCCCAGGTCGCCTTGATCCGGGCTCTTCCGCCAGCGAGGCCCGGCTCCCGGGACGCGACCGAGAGCCGGCTTGTGCGCTGTGCGCGGCCGGCGGCGAGGGTTGCACATGGGAGAAGCGGGTTGTTGCGCAGCAGTGCCTACTTTTCCGCAGGATTCTGGTCTTTGCTGCGAACCGTCAAGATGGGTTGACGCGCTCCCATGTGCGCAGAGGGGGTGCTGCGCACACAGGAGACGGGGCTTTGCCTCACGCCCACCCCAGATTCCGCAGAATGGCGCGGTTTTCTGGAATGCGCAGACGCGACGAATGTGCAACACCTCGCAGAGCCCTGCTCACAATGCTCAGAATCGTCCTCTCGCCGGCAGCTACATCGTCGTAGGTCAGCCGCAGCGGCACATAACCGGCGGCGAGGGCGCTCTGGTCCCGGTTCCGGTCGCGCACGAACTGCCCCTTGGAGGAGTGGAACTCGAATCCGTCCTCCTCGACGATGAGCCAGCCCTCGACGAGTGTGTCGACCTCACCGACGCCTTCGAGTACGACGCCGGTCTCGACCCACAGCCCGGCCTCCCGTAGACACAACCGGGTTCGCGTCTCCAGGTGTGATCGCGCTGCCGCGTCGGCTTTGTTCAGGCGCATGCGTGCGTTCTTCGAGTACCGGCCGACCAGCAGCTCGGCAATGTCCTCCTTCGTCGTGTCCCCGTGGTTGAGCGCCGCGTCCGCGATGCAGATGGCATCGAGCTCATTCAGGCAGACTAGGGCGCAGGCGACGACCTCGGCCGGACGGACCAGGGGGAAGTCGTCGACCGTCATCGGAGTCAGCGTCGCCGGTCGGTGAATACGGACGCCGGCGAGAGGCCTGCTCGCCGATGGGCGTACTGAGCGGTTCGCCGGGACTGCGATATGAAGATCGCTCGGCGGGCTCCACATGGGGTAGCCGAGCACCTGCGCGGCGCTGGCGCACGTGAGGCGGCCGCGGAAGTGGCGCGCTCGCACAATACTCCGCTCGGTTCCCGGGCGGACGAGTAGCCGACGGTAAGGCTCGGTCAGCTCCCCCATGGCAATGGCCGCGTCCTTGGCGGTACGATCGGCCGGCTCGCGCAGGACCTCGTCCCAGTGGGCGACGCCGTGCAACGCATCGACTCGGCTCAAAAGAGTACTGATCGCGAGGTCCATATATCCAGGATGCCGCAATTCTCCATGCCTCTGGAGAACTATCCACAGGACCGGTCCTGGGCCCTGCGCGGCGCCCGCCTGTGGAGCCCGGCGCTCCGGCGGGCGCGTGGCCGATGCCTCGCGGCCGCACCGGGGCGCGCGCCCCCTCGGCCGCATTAGACTCGCGCGCGTGACCGATGCGACCCGGCAGAACGCCGTCCCCGAGCCCGACAGCACTCAAGCCTCTGAGCAGGCCGGCGGTCCCCGGCAGCCCGCTCAGCCCAAGCAGGACCCAGGCCCGGGCGAGCAGTTCGAGGTCCGCGCCGCCAAGCGCGACCGCCTGCGCTCCGAGGGCTGGGACCCCTACCCGGTCCAGCTCCCCATCACCACCACGATCGCCGCGGTCCGCGAGGCCTACGGCCACCTGAGGGCCGGGCAGGAGACCGACGACGTCGTCGGCGTGGCCGGGCGCGTGGTCTTCCTGCGCAACACCGGCCGCCTGTGCTTCGTCACCCTCGCCGACGGCGCCGGCACCACCCTCCAGGCCATGCTGTCGGCCAAGGCCCTGCCGGGTGCGGGCCACACCTCCCTGGCGGCCTTCAAGTCCGACGTCGACCTGGGCGACCACCTCTTCGTCCACGGCCGCGTCATCTCCTCGCGCCGCGGTGAGCTGTCGGTCATGGCCGAGCCCGTGCTGCGCGAGGGCGCCGACGCCGCCGCGCCGGCCGAGCTCGGGGACGACGACGTCGCCGTCCCCGCCTGGCGGATCGCCTCCAAGGCCCTGCGCCCGCTGCCCAAGGTCTGGACCAACCAGGAGGGCGAGGAGGTCAGCCTGAACGAGGAGAACCGGGCGCGCCGCCGCGAGCTCGACCTGCTCACCCGCCCGGCTGCCCGCGACATGGTGCGCACCCGCGCCGCCGTCGTACGCTCCCTGCGGGCGAACTTCCACCGTCGCGACTACCTGGAGCTGGAGACCCCCATGCTCCAGGTCATCCACGGTGGGGCGGCCGCCCGCCCGTTCATCACCCACATGAACGCCTTCGACATGGACCTCTACCTGCGCATCGCCACCGAGATCTACCTCAAGCGCGCCGTGGTGGGGGGCGTGGACCGCGTCTTCGAGATCAACCGCAACTTCCGCAACGAGGGTGCCGACTCCTCCCACTCCCCGGAGTTCACGGCCCTGGAGGCCTACGAGGCCTACTCCGACTACAACGGTATGGCCGAGCTGACCCGCAACCTGGTCCAGCAGGCGGCGCGCGATGCCTTCGGCCTGCCCGAGGGCGGCGAGGTCGTGCGGCTCGGCGACGGCACCGAGTACGACCTGTCGGGCGAGTGGGACAAGATCGACCTGTACACCTCCGTCTCCCAGGCGCTGGGGGAGGAGATCACCGTGGAGACCCCGCGAGAGCACCTGGTGGCCCACGCCGAGCGGATCGGCCTGGAGGTGGACGACTACGCCGTGGCCGGCAAGGTCGTGGAGGACATCTTCGAGGAGCTGGTGGGCAACAAGCTGTGGGCCCCCACCTTCGTCTACGACTTCCCCGAGGACACCTCCCCGCTGACCCGCTACCACCGCTCGCGCCCAGGCCTGACCGAGAAGTGGGACCTGTACGTGCGCGGCTGCGAGACGGCCACCGCCTACTCCGAGCTGGCCGACCCCGTGGTCCAGCGCGAGCGTTTCGAGGCCCAGGCGCTCGCCGCCGCCAACGGCGACCCCGAGGCCATGGTCCTGGACGAGGACTTCCTGGTCGCCATGGAGCAGGGCTTCCCGCCCAGCGGCGGCATGGGCATGGGCATCGACCGGCTCCTCATGGTGCTCACCGGCCAGGGCATCCGCGAGACCATCACCTTCCCCCTGGTGCGGCGCTCCTGAGGCGGCGCCCGGGGCGGTTCGGTTTCACGCGCCCGGCGCTCAAATAAACAAGGCTTGATCCGGGAAAAAGTGTGGGTTATGTTCTGTCTGCCGGGCGGGAGCGCTCGGCGGAAGACGAGTCGCACTACCTGAGGGGATAGCCGTATGTCCATCAGCGAGAGCACGAGTTCAGCACGCGAGTCCAGCGTCCATACCGGCCTGTCGGCCGACTTCCCGATGACCGCGGGAGAGAAGAAGGTCCGCGAGGTCGTCAACAACGAGCAGCTGATCGTCGTCGAGTTCGTCCTCGGCGCCGACCAGCTGATTCATGAGGAGGAGCCCTCGCCCATGCCGACGGTCCTGCACGTCCTCGAGGGCACGATCAGGTTCTCCATCGACGGCGTCGAGCACGAGCTGAGCGCCGGCGACGTGGCCTACATGGCGACCGGCGCCAGGCACAGCGGCCGCTCGGTGAGCGCTGCACGGTTCAGCCTCGTCGGGCTCAAGCAGGGCGCCGACGACGTGTGACCGCGCCCCGGGGCGGGTAACGGGCGGGCGCGGGCTCCGGGTGGCGATGCGCACAGGGGCTTGCGCGCGCCGGCCCCGAGTAGAGCTCGCGGCTCTGCCCTCCAGGCGTCGATTCGCTTCCGCGGCTCGACGTGCGGGGGTGCCGCAGGCCGCCGGAGTCGGGTGAATCGTCGTGGCCGCCTTCGGTGTGATACTCCACTGTCGAGGACGGAAGCAGGCGGAGTCCGTCAGCCGCGGGCAGGCGGGCTCACTCAGGTCGAAGGGGATGGGGACCGATCTCGAGCCGGAAGTGAACCGATCTCGGCGAAAGGGGCTGGAGGGGGGCGGCGGGGCCGGGCCGGCGGCTACTGCGGACCGGGCGCATCGACGTCGGCCATCTGGCGCTGGGTCCAGGGGGCGGCGGCGAAGATGGCGATGGCGACGACGATCGTCGCCGCGCCCAGGCCGTAGTAGTAGGTCGCGTCACCTATGTGCCTGGTGTTGGCGATGACGACGGCGGCCAGTCCCTGGCCGGTGGCCGAGGCCAGCAGCCACAGGACCATGGCCTGGGAGGCGAAGCTCTTGGGGGCCAGCGCTGTGGTGGTGGACAGGCCGACCGGTGAGAGGAACAGCTCGCCGACGGTCTGGACGATGAAGACGACCGCCAGGAACCACCAGGGCGCCAGGCTCTCCCCGCCGGTCCAGGTGCCGAAGCCGTATCCCATCATGAGTGCGGACAGGCCGATAATGAGCACGGCGGTGGCGAACTTGGTCACGGTGGGGATGGCCCGGCCCAGGCGGCGGGAGAAGAACCAGCCGACCAGCGGAGCCAGGATGACGATGGTGGCCGGGCTGACGGACTGGTACGCCTCGGGGCTGATGACCCATCCGAAGGGCGTCGTCCCGTCGGTGTGGGACTTGGAGAAGATCGCCATCTTGCCCGAGGCCTGCTCGTAGATCATCCAGAACAGGACGGCTCCGACCCACAGGGAGATGTAGGCGCGCATGTGGGTGCGCTCCGGGCCGGTCACCTTGGGGGAGCGGAACATGATGACGAAGTAGGCGATCGACGCGCCCAGGGCGATCACGAATGTCGTGTATGCGATGGTATCGGACAAAGACCCCAGGAGCCCGTAGAGAGCTCCCGCGGCCAGGGCGATGGCTGCCGCCGCGCCGAGCGAGACCAGGAGCAGCCTGCGGCGGTCGTCTTCCTGGAACGGGTTGGGCACGTCGAAGGCGAAGGCGGAGAGCTTGCTGCGCCCGTAGACGAAGGCGACGAGTGCGAAGGCCATGCCGATCGCGGCGGCCGCGAATCCTGCGTGATAGCCGTAGTGGGCTCGCAGCCAGCCGGTGACCAGCGGCGAGGCGAAGGCGCCGACGTTGATCGACATGTAGAACAGCTGGAAGCCGGTGTCGCGGCGCGGGTCGCCCTGGTCGTACAGGCCGCCGACGATCGTGGAGAGGTTCGGCTTGATGAACCCGGTTCCGGTGGCAACCAGGACGATTCCCGTCCATGCCAGGGGGACAATGGGGGTGGACAGGCACAGGTGGCCCGCCATAATGACGACTCCCCCGTAGAGGGCGGACCGCCAAGGCCCTATGACGCGGTCGGCGAAGATGCCGCCGGGGATTGACAGCAGGTAGACGGCCGCGCCGTATATCGCCAGGATGACGGCGCCGGTATTGTCATCTATCCCCAGGCCGCCGTTGACGACCTCGTCGGTGATGAAGAAGAGGAGAATGGCGCGCATCCCGTAGTAGGAGAAGCGCTCCCACATCTCGACGTTGAGCATCCAGGGAAGTCCCCGGGGATGACCTAAAAGTCCTCGATCTGCTTTTGAGGGGCCTGTGCGGAGCGTATCGGGGGTCCAACTTCTGGTCCTAGTCGGCTGGGTGGTTGTCATATTTCCCTCTCTCCTGCGGCCGAGCCGGTTGATCGGTTATGAGGGAGTTCGGTGCCTGACCACAGGTACCGAGTCAGCCTACAGTGAGCGAGGAAACATGAATGATATCTTGATCGTCGTCGGGAACACCCCAGCGGCAGGTGCTCCCGACGACGACTCCATACCGCCGCCCGATCGGGCGGGGCCGGCGGGAGGGGAGAGGGACTTACTCCGTGGAGACGGCGCTGATGTCAGCCATCTGGCGCTGGGTCCAGGGGGCGGCGGCGAAGATGGCGATGGCGACGACGATGGTGATCGCGCCCAGGCCGTAGTAGTAGGTCGCGTCGCTGATGCTCTCGGTGTTGGCGATGACGACGGCGGCCAGTCCCTGGCCGGTGGCCGAGGCCAGCAGCCACAGGACCATGGCCTGGGAGGCGAAGCTCTTGGGGGCCAGCGCCGTGGTGGTGGACAGGCCGACCGGTGAGAGGAACAGCTCGCCGACGGTCTGGACGATGAAGACGACCGCCAGGAACCACCAGGGCGCCAGGGGCCCGTCCTCCCCGCCGGTCCAGGAGTGGAAGCCGTATCCCATCATGAGTGCGGACAGGCCGATAATGAGCACGGCGGTGGCGAACTTGGTCACGGTGGGGATGGCCCGGCCCAGGCGGCGGGAGAAGAACCAGCCGACCAGCGGAGCCAGGATGACGATGACGGCCGGATTCACGGACTGGTACGCCTCGGGGCTGATGACCCATCCGAAGGGCGTCGTCCCGTCGGTGTGGGACTTGGAGAAGATCGCCATCTTGCCCGAGGCCTGCTCGAAGATCATGAAGAACAGGACGGCTCCGACCCACAGGGAGATGTAGGCGCGCATGTGGGTGCGCTCCGGGCCGGTCACCTTGGGGGAGCGGAACATGATGACGAAGTAGGCGATCGACGCGCCCAGGGCGATCACGAAGATCGTGTACGCGATGGCGTCGGGCCACGTCCCCAGGAGCAGGTAGAGGGCCCATGCCACGAAGACGGTCCCCGCCGCCGCGCCGAGCGAGACCAGGAGCAGCCTGCTGCGGTCCTCGGCATCGAGCGGGTTGGGCACGTCGAAGGCGAAGGCGGAGAGCTTGCTGCGCCCGTAGACGAAGGCGACGAGTGCGAAGGCCATGCCGATCGCGGCCGCGGAGAATCCTGCGTGATAGCCGTAGTGGGCTCGCAGCCAGCCGGTGACCAGCGGCGAGGCGAAGGCGCCGACGTTGATCGACATGTAGAACAGCTGGAAACCGGTGTCGCGGCGCGGGTCGCCCTGGTCGTACAGGCCGCCGACGATCGTGGAGAGGTTCGGCTTGATGAACCCGGTTCCGACGGCCACCAGGACAATGCCCGCCCAGGCCAGGGAGTCGATGGGGATGGAGAGACATATGTGGCCCGCCATAATGACGATCCCCCCGTAGAAGGTGGACCGCCAAGGCCCTATGACGCGGTCGGCGAAGACGCCGCCGGGGATCGACAGCAGGAATACGGCCGCACCGTAGACCGCCAGAATGGTCTCACCGGTGTTCGGGCTTATCCCAAGGCCGCCACTGGCTATCTCGTCGGTGATGAAGAAGAGGAGAATGGCGCGCATCCCGTAGTAGGAGAAGCGCTCCCACATCTCGACGTTGAGCATCCAGGGAAGCCCCCTGGGCTGGCCGAGCAGTCCCCGGTCGTCCTTGGACGGACCCGTACGGAGCGTATCGGGGGTCCAACTTCTGGTCCTAGTCGGCTGGGTGGTTGTCATATTTCCCTCTCTCCTGCGGCCGGGTCGTTCTGCAGTGGTTTTCAATGACCGCTGCGGGCCTCATAGTCCCGCAGCACGCGCATGATGGTGTCTAGGAGCTCGTCGACCTCGTCCTGCTCATAGCCCTCGCGGAACCGGGTGACCTGGAACATCTTGTTTGCCACGGCCTCGGAGGTCAGCGCCCCCGGGGGTGCGCCGTCGGGCCGGGACGCGCCATCCGCGCCGCTCGCCTCCCATGCGCGCAGGGTCCCGGCGACGTCGTCGAGGAACTCGTCGACCTCGTCCTGCTCGTAGCCCTCGCCGAACTTGCTGCTGGCCTGGAACTTCGCGTCCATGACGTCCTGGGCCGTCAGCATCTTCTGCGGCGCGCCGACGACGGTGCCCGTCTCCCAGGCGAGCAGGGCCGCGGCGGCCTCCCGCATGAAGGCATCGACCTGGTCCGGCTCGTAGCCGTTGCGGAACCTGGTCGAGGTGAATATCTTGCTCGTCACATCACGGGAGGTCAGCACCCCGTATGAGGCGCCGGCCGCCCGGCTGTCGTGTTCGGCCGGCTCGCTGCCGTCGGCAGGCGGGAGCGCGCCGACGGCCGTGCCTGTCTCCCACGAGCGCAGGGCTGCGACGACCTCCTGCATGAAGGCGTCGACCTCCTCCGTGCTGTACCCCTTCTTGAGCCTCGTCAGGGCAAAGCTCGTATGCGAGGCCTCGTCGGTCGTCAGTGTCATGGCTGGCTCCTCGATCCGGTGCGGAGGGGTGCTGAGGCTGTGCGGGGCGGCGTGACGGCCGCGAACGACGACACTCCGGCCCTGACCGGCTGCCCGTACTGGTTCGTGACGGTAGCACTAACGCGGGGCGGGCGGGGCCCGCCCGGTCAGCGGGCGACGGCGTCGGCGGCCGCCCTGACCTGGCCGCGCACCGGCACCAGGCGCGTGAGCTGGGTGACGTGACGCGGCTCGAGCTCCTCGATGCTCGAGACGCCCAGGAGCTTCATGGTGCGCACGATCTCCTCCGACAGGATCTCGATGGCGCGGTCCACCCCGGCGCGCCCGCCCGCCATGAGGCCGTAGAGGTAGGCGCGGCCGATGATCGTGAACCTCGCGCCCAGGGCGACGGAAGCGATGATGTCGGCGCCGTTCATAATGCCGGTGTCGATCATGACGGTGGCGTCGGAGCCGACCTCGCGGACGAGCTCGGGCAGGAGCCGGAAGGGGACCGGGGCGCGGTCGAGCTGGCGCCCGCCGTGGTTGGACAGGATGATGCCGTCCACGCCGTGGTCGAGCAGCCGCTTGGCGTCCGGGATGTTCTGCACGCCCTTGATAACGATCCGGCCCGGCCACATGGAGCGGATGACCTCGAGGTCGTCGTAGCTGATCGTCGGGTCCATGGCGGAGTCGAGCAGCTGGCCGACGGTGCCGCCGGTGCTCTTCAGGGAGGCGAACTCGAGCTTCGGGGTGGTCAGGAAGTCGAACCACCACCACGGGCGCGGGATCGCGTTGAGGACCGTCCCCGCGGTGATCTGCGGCGGGATGGAGAACCCGTTGCGCCGGTCGCGCAGGCGGGCCCCGGCCACCGGGGTGTCGACGGTGAACATGAGGGTGTCGAAGCCCGCCCGCGCGGCGCGCTCGACCAGGCCGTAGGAGATCTCCCGCTTGCGCATGACGTAGAGCTGGAACCAGTTCCGCCCGTGCGGGTTGGCGTCCCTGACCTCCTCGATGGAGGCCGTGCCCAGGGTGGACAGGGTGAACGGGATGCCGGCCGCGCCCGCGGCCCCGGCGCCCGCGACCTCGCCCTCGGTCTGCATGAGGCGGGTGAAGCCGGTCGGGGCGATGCCGAAGGGCATGGCGGAGGTCCCGCCCAGGATCTGGCAGGAGGTGTCGACGCTGGGCGCCGGCCGCAGGATATCGGGGTGGAACTCGACGTCGCGGAAGGCCTGGCGGGCCCGGCGCAGGGAGATCTCGCCCTCGGCGGCGCCGTCGGTGTAGTCGAAGGCGGCGGCGGGAGTGCGGCGCCTGGCGATCGTGCGCAGGTCCCAGATGGTCTGAGCCGACTGGAGCCGACGGCGCTTGGCGTTCAGGTCGGGCTTCTTGAAGTGGAGCAGATCGAAGATCTCGTTCGGATTGGGGATCTGGCGCTTGACCATGGCGGTAGTGGACCTCGTCGTTGAGCGAGTGTTATGACGTTGCAGGTGTTCGCGCGCGGCACGATGCCGACGCGACATCTGCGCTGCAAGAGTAGAGGGACGAATGGCCTAGGAGCAAGGCGCCCCTAACCTAAGTTCCGCCTGCAGGGCGTCTGTCAGGGCTGGCAGGGGCCTTGTGCCCGGCTCGCGCAGACCGACGAGTCGCGCCGGCGCCGCTACTCGAAGCGCACCGTGCCGCTACTCGAAGCGCACCGTGCCTCCTGAGACCATCCGGCCCGCCGCCCGTGCGCTTGCCGCGATCGCCGCTCCCGTCAGTGCCAGGCACGCCCCGACCACGGCGTAGTAGGAGCCGGCCGGCCAGTCGATCGAGCGCGAGGACGTGCCCGTGACGAGCACCCAGGCCGTGTACACCGCCGCCCCGATGCTCAGGGCGAGCACGGTGGCCACCGGCAGCAGGGTCTCGTAGGCCACCGAGCGGCGCAGGACGTCGCGCGGCATGCCGACCAGGCGCAGCAGGGACAGCACCCGGCGCCGCGCCAGCAGGGAGGCGACGGCGGACACCGCCAGCGAGGCGGTGGACACGCCCGCCGCGATGAGGATGCCGATGTACCCCAGCGCCGCGAACTGGTTCTCCAGGGCCATGGCCATGACCTCGACCCTGTCGCTGCGCGTGAGCGGGTACATTGTCAGGTCCAGGTCGGAGGTCTCCATGGCGGTGCGCGCCCGCTCCAGCGCACCCGCCCCGCCGTCGGTGCCCACGAGCAGCACCGCCGGTGCGGGCCCCTCCCCGGGAGCCTCGGCGGGCAGCGGATCGGCGGCGGCGTCGGCCAGCCATCTGGAGGACACGCTCACCCAGCCCGTGTCCGACTGCGCGTCCGCGGCCCCCAGGGCGCGGGCGTCCTCGACGGAGAGCACCAGCCGCGTGTAGGCCGCGTCCTGGTCCTCGTCCGGGTCCTCCTCCTGGTCCTGGGATGACCCGGATGACCCGGATGACCCGCTCCCGCGCGGCACCTCCATGCTCGCCACGGCGACGGTCCGCACCCCCTCGACGTCGTCTAGCCGGCCGGCCGCGGCCCCGAGCGCGGCCGGGTCGGCCGGTCCCGCCGTGGCGTAGAGCGTCGTCGTCGAGAGGTAGCCGGCCCCCTGGGCGGGGGTGGTGGTGCCGGCCGCCGCCGTGATGGCGACTGCGAAGAGCGTGACGGCGTAGACGGCGACGACGAGGCCGCCCACCGCCCGGAAGGCCGCCCGCGGGTGCTGCGCCAGCCGCCCCAGGCTGATGACCTGGGCCGCGCTGCGGGCGCCGCGCCGGGCCAGCCGGGCGCTCCAGGAGGTCAGGAACGGTCCGGCCCACAGCAGCCCCAGCATGGTCAGGCAGAACGAGCCCACGAGGAGGCGGCCCAGGACCATGGGCGGGGTCTCGGAGCCTGAGAGCGCCCGGACCGCCGCGAGCCCGGCCAGGCCCGCCAGCAGCGGCAGCAGGGACAGGGACCGGGGCGGGCGCTCGCTGCGCTCGCGGGACGCCCCCAGCGGGCCGATGCCCGCGCGCCGGGTGCGCCACCAGGCCACCGCGGAGGCGCCGAGCGTCGTGCCGAGGACGGTGGCGGCGACGACCGCGGGGGAGGCGAGCAGATCGCGGGGGAAGAAGCGGGAGGAGCTGATCACA
The DNA here is from genome assembly GCF_030253495.1 of Actinomyces israelii. NCBI lineage: Bacteria > Bacillati > Actinomycetota > Actinomycetes > Actinomycetales > Actinomycetaceae > Actinomyces > Actinomyces israelii. The sequence continues at coordinate 3,222,621 of NZ_CP124548.1, read as the reverse complement.
ATGCGCGCCGCCACCGGGATGAGGGCGAGGTAGGCGCCGACCCCGAGCAGCGCCCCCAGCAGGGTCGTGGCCGCCGTCTCCGTCGCGGCGATCCGGGCCACCTGCCCGGGCGTCGCCCCGATCAGGCGCAGGGTCGCGAAGCGCTCGGCCCTCTGGGCGGCGCCCAGGTCGGTGACGATGGCGATCAGGAGGAGCACCGGGACGAGGATCGCGATCGCACCGATGGCGGCGACGATCCGCCAGACCTGGGAGGCGTAGTCGTAGCCGACGAGCTCGGTGACGACCTGCGGCGGGGCGCCCGAGCCCTGCCGGGCCAGGATCTGCCACTGGTCCATCCCGATGACCGCCACGAGCGAGTCCGGGCCCTCCACGGCGTCGTCGGACAGGGCGCCGGCCTGCTCGCCGTAGCGGTCCCCGAGCTGGTCGGCGGGGGCGGACGCGATGAGCCCGGCCAGCGCCGGAGAGGCCACGTACTGGCCCGGCCGGGGCACGACGTCGGAGCCGGGGACGCGCACGCGCGTGTCGGGCGTGGCGGCCACGAGCACGACGGTGATGATCCGGTCCCCGTAGTAGTCGGTGGTGGAGGCGATCGCCGCCGTGGCCGGGGTCAGGACCGTGTCCGGCTCCAGGTAGGTGGGGCTGGTCGAGACGGGCTGGTGCCAGGTGGAGCGCCGGCTGCGCTCGCCGAACGCCTGCGAGGCCGCCGCCAGCATGAGGAAGACGGTGATCCCGACCATGACCCCGGCGACGATGCCCAGGAGGCGGCGCCGTGACGGGCCGTCGCCGGCGATGACGAGGCGGGCCAGTGCCAGATCCTTCATCGTGCCTCCTCCACGAGCCCGGTCCCGGTGCTCAGGCGCCCGTCGCGGACGATGGCCTCGCGGTCGGCGTAGGCGGCGGTGCGCGGGTCGTGGGTGATGATGACCAGGGCGGTGCCGGCAGCCCGGGTGGCGCGGACCAGGACCTGCATGGTCTGCTCGGCGGCCAGGGAGTCCAGGGCGCCGGTGGGCTCGTCCGCGAAGAGGATCCGTGGGCGAGCCACCAGGGCGCGGGCGACGGCGACCCGCTGGGCCTGCCCGCCGGAGAGCTGGGTGGGGAGCCTGTCCTCGCGCCCGTCCAGGCCGAGCTCGGCGAGCTGGGCGCGGGCCCTCTCCAGGGCCTGCCTGCGCGGAGTCCTCGCCAGCAGCAGAGGGATGGTGACGTTGTCCAGGGCGGACAGGTCCGGCAGGAGCTGGCCGAACTGGAAGACGAAACCGAACTCGGCCAGGCGCAGGCGGGAGCGGTCGGCCTCGCCCAGGGCGACGACGTCGCGCCCGTCGTAGCCGACGCTGCCCGCGTCGGGGACCAGGACCCCGGCCATGACGTGCAGAAGAGTGGACTTGCCCGACCCGGACGGCCCGGTGACGGCCAGGACCTCCCCGGCGACGACGTCGAGGTCGATGCCGCGCAGGGCCCGGGTGGTCCCGAAGGCGAGCTCCAGGCCCCGGGCGCGCATAATGACGCGGGGCGCGGCGCTCATGCGCGCACCTCCTCGCGCAGCTCGGTCAGGCGGGCGGCCGTCAGGTCGATCCAGCGCAGGTCGGCCTCCAGGTGGAACAGGGCGTGGTCGGCGAGCAGCACGGTGCGCAGGTCGCCGTCCTGCTTGAGGCGGGTGAGCTCGCGCATGCGCGCGGTGTGGGCGGCGCGCTGCAGGTCGAGGAGGCGCTCGGCGTCGTCGCCCAGGAGGAGGGCGATCACGGTCTTTGCGAACAGGTCCGCCTGGATCGAGTCGGAGGGGACCTCCGGCCGGCGGATCCAGTCCTCGACGGCGGCGCGGCCGGCCTCGGTGATCTCGTAGCGCTTGCGCGCGGGGCCGGCCCCGGGCTCGGCGCCGACCTGGATGATGAGGCTGTCGCGCAGGAGGCGGGCCAGGGAGGAGTAGACCTGGCCGAAGGCCAGCGGCTTGGTCTGGGCGAACCAGCGGTCCCAGCTGAGCTTGAGGTCGTAGCCGTAGCCGGGCCCGGAGCCCAGCAGGCCGAGGAGCGTGAGTCGGGTGTCCATGGCCAGCAGTATATACGCAGTGTATACGCGTGTGGTGTAGTGGGGCCGGGGCAGGTTAAGGCAGGTCGGGACGGCTCACGGCCGTCATTCCGGTCGTGCGACGGACCCGGGTCCCAGCCGGCGGCCGGTCCTAGATGATTCCGGGGCGGCGCCGGCGGGCCGGGGGCCCGGAAGACCGGACGACCGGACGACCAACCCCGACCCCGGCCTCCGCCTTTGTCGGCCCGTACGGGCGCAGGCCGGCCCGCGCGAGTGAGGGGCCGTCCGCCCCGGGAGTCACGGCGCCGCTGCCGGTGGCGCGGTTGCGGTGGCGCCGATCCGCGAGGCCAGTGCGTCGGGCAGCGGGTACGGGCGCTCGCGGGGCAGGTCCGCGGCGGCCAGGGCGGGCAGGGAGCGCAGGCGGGCGACGTCGTCGGTAATGTCCCGCAGGGCGAGGACCCAGCGGTCCACGTAGTCGTCGACGGCGCCCGGGCCGATCCCGACCTGGAGGGAGCGGTACGGCAGGGGGCTCAGCGAGGCGCTGCGCTCGGGGTCCCACTGGACGCGGACGGGGCTGCGCGCCTTGAGGGCGGCCCACTGCTCGCGACTGGTGTGGACGGCGGGGTCCATGTGGCTCAGGCACGAGCGGCCCAGGGCCTCCTCGAAGCCGGACCTGGACATGGTGACGGCCAGGATCCGCTCCTGGCCCGGCTTGGTCGCCCAGCCGCTGCGGTACATCATCCACAGGAAGGAGGGCTTGACCCACGTCATGCGGCTGCGGCTGAAAGGCGGCACGAAGCGCCCGGCCGCCACGGCGGGGCCGGCGATGGCGGGGCCGTAGGCCTGGTAGACGGTGATGGACCGCGCGTCCCAGACGGCGCGCACCTGCCGGTAGGGGACGGGCGGGTCGGGGCGGTCGGCGTCGGGCTGGTTCATGGGCCCAGGGTGCCACGGCGTCCTGCGCGCGTGGCGCCCGGTGACTGATACGAGGCGATCCGACCGCCGGCTGCGCGGCACCGCGGTGCAGCCGATGTGCTCAGCGATGGTCGCCTTGCACCGGGCGCGGCCGAGGAGCCGGAAGCCCCGCGCCTTCCAGAACCTGAGCCTGCGCGCCCCGACGCGGCGCAGAAGGGAGATCTCGCCGGAGCCCGAGGGGCCGCTCAGCCCTCGGCCACGAGCGCCCGCAGGCGCGCCCGCGCCCCCTGGGCGCGCAGCGCCGCCAGCTCCTCGGCGTAGGTGGCGGCGAAGCGCTCGTTGGCCGCGAGGTCCCCGAAGATCTCCGCATTGCCGATGAAGGCGGTCTCCTCGCCGGCCTCCTGCCGCTCGGCCAGGGGCCGCAGGTCGTCGGCCACCGGGATCGGGTTGCCGCTCTCGTCGGTGCCCGCGGCACCCAGCGACCAGGCGGCGCACATGGCGGTCCCCAGGCGGATCGGCCCGCCCGCGGCGAGGTTGTCGCGCACGGTGGGCAGGACGAACTTGGGCATGCCGCTGGGGCCGAACTGGGCCAGGCGCAGCAGGGTGTCGGCAATGGCGGCGTTGGTGAAGCGCTCGAAGAGGGTGTCCACGTACTCCGCCAGGTCGATGCCGGGCACCGGCCGCAGGCGCGGCAGGGCCTCGCGCTCCAGGAAGGCGCGCACCCAGGCGGCGATGTCGGCGTCGGCGGCGGCCTCGTGCCCGTAGGTCATGCCGAGCAGGCGCCCCCAGTGCCCCAGGCCCTGGTGGGAGGCGTTGAGCAGGCGCAGCTTCATCAGCTCGTAGGGCACGACGTCGTCGACCATCTGCACCCCGACCCGCTCGTAGGGCGGGCGGCCCGCGGGGAAGTCGTCCTCGAGCACCCACTGGGTGAAGGGCTCGCACACCACCGGCCAGGCGTCCTCGATGCCCAGCTCGGAGCGGACCTCGGCGATGTCCTCCGGCGTGGTCTGCGGGGTGATCCGGTCGACCATGCAGCTGGGGAAGGAGACGTGCTCCTCGATCCAGCCCGCCAGCTCCGGGTCGCTCATGGCGGCCTGGGAGACGACGGCGGTGCGGGCGATCCTGCCGTTGCCGGGCAGGTTGTCGCAGCTCATGACCGTGAAGGGGGCGGTGCCGGCCTCACGGCGACGGCGCAGCGCCTCGACGACGCAGCCGAAGGCGGTGGTGGGCTCGCGGGGGTTGGCGGCGTCGTGGGCGGCGCCCGGGGACTCGGTGCGGAAGGCGCCGGTGGCGTCGTCGATGTTGTAGCCGCCCTCGGTCACCGTCAGGGAGACGATCCGGGTGGTGGGCGCGGCCATGAGGCTCAGGACGGCCTCGGGGTCGTCGGGGGCGAAGAGGTAGTCGTGGATCGAGCCGATGACGGTGGACTCGTGGTGGCCGTCGGGGTACTTCAGGGTCAGGGTGTAGGTGTGGTCCTGGGAGGCGAGCGCGTCTCGCATACGGGCGTCGCCCGGCAGGAGCCCGACCCCGCAGATGCCCCAGTCCAGGCAGGCGTCCTGCGGATTGTCGGACCCGGAGCCGTCTCGCATGAGGCGGTCGAGGTACATGGCCTGGTGGGCGCGATGGAAGCCGCCGACGCCGATGTGGACGATCCCGGTCGTGATCGCCGAGCGGTCGTAGGCGGGGGCGAGGTCGCTGCGGTCGGGAGTGGTGCTCATGGCTGGTGTCCTGTCTCTCTCGGTTCTCTTATCGGATGGTGGGTGGCGGATGGTCGGCGTAGGGCGGTCAGGCGGTCGTGGGCGCGGCGACGTCGGCGTCGGAGAGCTCGGCATCAGTGTGCAGCACTCGGGCGTTGCCCGGGAGCCTGAGGGCGAAGCAGAGGAGGAAGGAGATGACGTAGATGCCGGCCAGCGCCATGGCGGCCGCGGCGTAGCCCTGGGCCGTGCCCTCGTCGCCCAGCAGCAGGGTGACGATGGCGGGGCCGACGAAGGCGCCCAGGCCGGCGCCGAGGTTGAGGATGGCCAGAGCGTTGCCGGTCTCCCCGTGGGCGTGGGCGGTGATCAGCGGCGTGGTTGGCACGTGCGCGCTCAGGCCGATGCCCACGGCCGAGGTCCCCAGCGCGATGAGGAGGAAGCTCGGGCCGGCGACGATGGGGATGAGGTAGATGTAGGCCAGCGCGATCGCCGTGATCGGGGTGGCGGCCCACTGCAGGGTGTTGCGCCAGCCGATGCGGTCGCCCATGACGCCCCAGAACACGTCGCCGATAATGGCGACGAAGCCGAAGATGGAGAACTCCAGGATCGCCTGGGACTCGGGCATGCCGAAGACCTTGTGCAGGTAGACGACGTAGTAGGCCTGCATGCCGTACTGGCCGGAGAGGTTGATGATCTTGACGACCCCGCCCACCGAGACCTTCGGGTAGCGCCACAGCACGGACACGGCCGAGCCGACCGATTGGAGGACGGACTTGCCCCGGGTGGCGGCGGAGGAGGGGCGGCGGTACAGGAAGAGCATGCCGGTGGTGCCCCCGGCGGCGGCGAGCAGCCAGCCGACCCACAGGGTCGGGATGTGCCCGATGGCGGGCAGGAAGAGGCTGGACAGGTAGGAGCCGAGCAGCTGCATGCCCAGGGAGAAGGCGAACCAGAACCAGCCCGAGACCGAGGACTGGCGCTCCGGGGGCGTCACCATCATCGTCCAGGTGAGGAACCCGTAGGCGAACATGGGGTAGCCGAAGCCGCGCATCCCGTAGAAGAGCAGGAGGAGGGGCAGGCTGTGGCTGGGCAGGCCGACGGCGATGAAGAGCGCGTCGAAGACCAGGAAGGAGATCAGGCCGATGAGCATGACCCTGCGGCATCCCAGGGCGTCGCACAGCGCTCCTGACAGGAAGGCGGCCAGCGCTACGACGACGCCGTAGGAGGTGACGATCGAGGAGGCCTGCGGAACGGTGAAGCCGACGTCGGCGCTGGAGAGGTAGTTGGTGATCCACACGGCCTCGATGCCGTCCCCGATGACGAAGACGATGACGGCGAGGAACCCGGCGGCGAGGTTGGTGGGGAAGCCGGTGCGTTGTATGGCGGCGATGAAGCGGTTGGAACTGGGCATCGGAGGACCTTCGTTGGCGGCTGACGACGTTGTCACGGCCCCGGGGCCGTTGACGTAAGTCTGCGGCAGTGCCGCGGCCCGTGGGCCGACCGGTCGCGGCTGAGGCGTGACCGGTCGACGCCCGCTAAGGCACCCGCCGTCGTTGCCGGTGGGAGCGGGCGCGTCGCGCGCCGTCGTTGTGATCCGGGGCCCGATCCTGTGCGCGGCCCCGGTGGCCGCGCCGTCGGAGATGATGACCGCGATGACCGTTTCCGCCCGCGTGGGTGACCGGTTCGCGGGCGTGGCGGCGGGCCCCGGTGCTCAGACCCGCTCGATGACCGCGCCGAGCCCGGTCAGGCGCCTGGCCGTGGACGACCGCAGCTCGCGGCCGGTGATGACGCGCTCGAGCTGACGGACGTGCCCGAAGCGGGCGAAGGTCGAGTGGCCGAACTTCGTGTGGCTGCCGACGAAGATGGCGCGGCCAGCGGTTCCCAGGACCGTCTCCTTGACCTCAGCGACCGAGGCGTGCGGCGTCGTCAACCAGCCCTCCTCGCTCACACCGTTCGCCCCGACGACGGCGAGGTCCGGCTCCATCTCCCGCAGCATGCGGGTGGCCCACCGCTCCACGGAGGCCAGGGTGATGGGCCGGACCCTGCCGCCGATGACGACGACCTGCGTCCGCGGTCGCTCCGCGAGCTCGATGGCGGTGGGCAGGGACGCGGTGACAATGGTCAGGTCGCGGTCGGCGGGCAGGGCCCGGCCGACCAGGAGCGGGTGAAAGCCCTCGTCGAGGAAGACCGTCTCGGCGGTGCCGAGGTGCTCCACGGCCGCCTGGGCGATGCGCTCCTTCTCGTCAGTGAGGTGGGTGACGCGGAACTCGCGGCTGGACTCGAAGGAGCCCGACTCGGCCGCGGTGACCCGTCCGTAGGAGCGGCGGATCCGCCCGGTTGACTCCAGCAGGCGCAGGTCGCGGCGGATGGTCTCGATGGAGACCCCGAAGAGCTCGGGCAACTCGGCCACCGAGGTGCTGCCCCGGTCCCTCAGGTGGGAGACGAGGGCCTCCCGGCGCTCTCGGGCGCCCGCGGCGGGTGGCGGTGCTGGATCGGGGCGAGTGGTGGCCATGCGTCGATTCTGGCGCCGTGTGCGCCTCTGCGCAGGCAGTTGCGGACTGCTGCGGGCACTGGACCGATCTCGGTGAAAAAGAGGGTGCTCAGTGGGCGATGATGACGCCGAGGTTGCGTGGGCCGTGGACGCCCTGGACGCGCACGAGCTCGATGTCCGCCGTCGCGCTCGGGCCCGCGATCCACGTCATGGGGCGGGTGGGGTGCTCGCCGAGCACGTCCACCGCCTGGGGCACGGTCGGCACGATCGACCTCCGCTCCAGGACGCACACGTGGGTGTCGGGCACCAGCGTGATCGCCCGGCGCCCCTGGTCGGGCTCGCCGTCGAGCACAATGGTGCCCGAGATGGAGATGCCCACGCGCGAGCCGGTGACCACGGCGTCGACGCGGTCCAGGTCGAGGGTCGCGATGGGCCGCTCGGGGGAGTCCTCGACGAGCTCGCGCCCGCGGCCGGCGGCCCGCTTGTACTCCTCGGGCAGCCCCGCCGGCACGACGACGACCCGCGCCCCGCCCAGCAGGGCGTCGATCGCCTCGGCGATCCCGGCGTCGTCGGGCTCGGTGCGCACCACGGCGTCGTAGTCCTCGAGCTTGTCCACCATGTCCGCCACGACCGGCTCGGAGCCGGGGGCGTGCTCACCGACGCGGATGTAGTCGCGCGGGACGGGGCGGGCCGGGCCGCGCTGGGAGCGGGCGATCGCGTCGCGGGCGCGGGCCAGGATGGCGGTGCGCGCGTCCATCACTTCTCCTCCTTGCGGCCGGAGCGGTCCCTGGCCGCAGGCCGGGCCGAGGCCGTCGTCGTCGGGTGGGTGCGCGCCCACCACTCGCGGAAGTTCTCCGACGGCGCCTCGGGCAGGTCGCGCGCTCCGGTCCACATGGAGGCCGGGAAGGGCAGCGCGCCGATCCGGCCGTCGCGGCCCACCAGCCGGGTCGCCTTGGCGGCCTTCTCGGCCAGGCCCCACAGCCGGCCGCTGCTCATGGCCGGCCGGGTCGCGCTCATCGCCACGTCCCACATGTCTGGGACCACCTTGCGCTTGACGTCGACGGTGCGGGCCCGCAGATGGATGAGGATCGTGGGGATGTCGATGCCCACCGGGCAGGCCTCGCCGCAGGCCCCGCACAGCGAGGAGGCGAAGGGCAGCGTGTGCACCGGGTCGTCGTCGGCGAGCCCCTGGGTGAGCTGGGGCGTGATGATCGCGCCGATGGGGCCGGGGTAGACCGAGCCGTAGGCGTGCCCGCCCACGTGCTGGTAGACCGGGCAGATATTCATGCAGGCCCCGCAGCGGATGCAGTGGAGGGCCTCGCGGCCGATCGGGTCGGCCAGCGTCCTGGTGCGCCCGTTGTCCATGAGGATGAGGTGGAACTCCTGGGGGCCGTCGCCCGGCGTCACCCCGGTCCACATGGAGGTGTAGGGGTTCATGCGCTCCCCGGTGGCGCTGCGCGGCAGCAGCTGGGAGAAGATCTCGATGTCCTGGAAGCGGGGGACGAGCTTCTCGATGCCCATGAGGGTGATGAGCGTGTCGGGCAGGGTCAGGCACATGCGGCCGTTGCCCTCGGACTCGAAGATGGAGACGGTGCCGGTCTCGGCCACGCCCATGTTGGTGCCCGAGACGGCCACGGACGCGTGGAGGAACTTCTTGCGCAGGTGGGCGCGGGCGGCCCCGGCCAGCTCGACCGGGTCGTCGGACAGGCCCTCCGGCGCGTCGCCCATGCGGTCCAGGAAGATGCCGCGCACCTCGGAGCGGTTGCGGTGGATGGCCGGGACGACGATGTGGGAGGGCATGTCGTCGGCGAGCTGGACGATCATCTCCGCCAGGTCCGTCTCGTGGGCGGTGATGCCCTCGCCCTTGAGGTACTCGTTGAGGTTGGTCTCCTGGGTCGCCATCGACTTGATCTTGACGACGTCGTCGACGCCCTTGGCCTTGATGAGCGAGGTCACGATCCGGTTGGCCTCGGCGGCGTCGCGCGCCCAGTGGACGATGCCGCCGCGCGCGGCGACGTTGGCCTCGAAGCGCTCCAGCAGCTCGGGCAGGTGGCTCATAACCTCGTTCTTGACGGCGCTGGCGGCCCGGCGCAGCTCCTCCCAGTCCGGCATCTCCTCCACGCGCATGGCGCGCTTGCCCCGGATGGTGCGCGTGGCGTGGCCCAGGTTGCGGCGCAGCTGGGTGTTCTGGAGGGTCTTGTGGGCCGCGGTCGGGAAGGACTCGCCCCACCGCAGGGTGTTGGCGGGGATCTCGACGGTGGTGCGCCACCCGCCGGTGTGGGCGGCGCCGGTGGCGCCGGCCGCGGCGTCCGCCGTCGGCGCGCTCGCGCTGCCCGGTCCCGCCGGCATGCCCAGGAAGGTCTGGCTCATTTGACCGTCGCCTCCTTCGCGGTCGGGGCGAAGGACACGTTGCCGCTGAAGGGCTGGTCCTTGGTCGAGGCGAGGATCTCGGCCAGGTGCATGATCCGCACCCCCGAGTTCAGGCGCGACAGGCCGCCGCCGACGTGCATGAGGCAGGAGTAGTCGCCCATGCACAGCACCTCGGCCCGGGTGGACATGACGTTGGAGACCTTGTCGGCGAGCATGGCCGTGGAGGTCTCGTGGTTCTTCATGGAGAAGGTGCCGCCGAAGCCGCAGCACACCTCGGCGTCGGGCAGGGGGGCCAGGTCGATGCCGTTGACGGCCTTGAGCAGCCGGTAGGGGCGGTCGCCGACCTTGGCGATGCGCATGGAGTGGCAGGTCGGGTGGTAGGTGACCCGGTGCGGGAAGGAGGCGCCGACGTCGGTGATCCCCAGGACGTCGATGAGCAGCTCGGAGAGCTCGTAGGTCTTGGCCGCGACCTCCTTGGAGCGGCGCGCCAGGGCGGCGTCGCCCACGTGCTCGGCCACGAGCGCCTGCTCGTGGCGGGTCGCCCCGGCACAGGAGCCGGAGGGCACGACGACGGCGTCCCACTCGCCGTCGAGCACCGGCTCGAAGGTCCTGACATGGTTGCGGATGAGGGAGGCCGCCTGCGTGAAGTACCCGGTGTTCGCGTGCATCTGGCCGCAGCAGACCTGCCTCTCCGGGAAGACGACCTCGTGCCCGAGTCTTTCCAGGATTGCGACGGTCGCCTGCGGCGCCTGCGGGAACATCGCGTCTCCGATGCAGGTCGCGAAGAGTGCGATGCGCACAGATGGACCTTTCGTGGACGTCATTGACTTGGGACCACGGTAAGGGGTGCGGGGCGGGGGCTTGGACGGCCTGCTCGGCGGGCTTGGAGCGGAGGTGCGCGAAACTGCGTTATTGCTGGAGAAAATCGGTGTTTCCCGACGGCGGTGCCGGAGAGGCGCCCGCCCGCCGGGGCGTCCTGGCGGGCAGGTTTGCGCAAGTGTCGCCTGAGGTTTATGACGGAGTGTCGTCGGTGGTGCCGGGAACTACGGGTGCGGGGGCTGTCGAGCTGCTGTTGTCGGCTGGGTGTGCGTGTTTTAGAAGGGTGGGATGGTGTCGAGTAGTGGGGTCAGGCCGAGGGTGTGGAGGGTGGGGTGGTAGGGGGTGGTCTCGTAGTCGCCGGGGTTCTCGTTGGGGTGGGGGCCGTGGGTGGTGATGAGGGGGCTGGTGTGGTGGCCGAGGCCGAGGTCGCCGGGGGTGGTGTCTGGGCTGGTGTGGTTGGTGAGGCCTTTGTGGAGGCGGTCGAGGGTCTGGGGGGTGATGGCGCGTGCGAGGGCCTGGGGGAGGCGGGTGGCGGGGCGGGTCTTCTGGCCTGGTCCGGTGCGGCGGGGCAGGAGGGTGATGGTGCCGTCGTTGTCGCGCTGGTAGCGGGCTCCGGTGGGGGTGCGCCAGACCAGGGCGCCGTCTGGGGTGCGGGTCAGGGCCCAGCCGGGGGTGTGCTTGAGGCGGTGGTGGGCCCGGCACAGGCAGGTCAGGTTCTCAAGGCTGGTGGTCCCGCCCTCGGCCCAGGGGCGGACGTGGTCGATCTCGCAGCCGCGGGCGGGGCGCTCGCAGCCGGGGTGGGTGCACGAGGCGTCGCGGGCGCGCACCAGGTCGGCCAGGGCGGCGGGGGGCCGGTAGCGGGTGCGGCCGACGTCGGTCACCGCCCCGGACAGGGGGTCGGTGACCAGGCGGCGCCAGGTCCCGCCGGCGGCCAGCGCCCGCGCCACGGCAGCGGGCACCGGCACGCTGCGCCCGCGACCGCCCAGGCTCGCCCCCACCGGCCCTGCGGGCCCGGTACCGGGCCCGCAGGCGGGTGTGGTGGTGGGTGTGGTGGTGGGTGTGGTGGTGGCGGGCGGGTCGTCCTGGGGCGGGGCGGTGTCGTCGGGCAGGAGGTCTGTGAGGTGGTTCAGAGGGACGGTGACGTCGATACTGACCGTCAGTCCTGGTGGCAGGGGAGCGGGGTCGGTCCCGGAGGGCGTCCACCAGGGGCTGGTGTGGCAGACCAGGCCGCTGAGCGCGGTCAGCAGCCCCTCCAGGGGCACCCCGTCGGGCGTCAGGCCCATCGAGTCGACGTACAGCGGCTCCACCACGCCCGCAGGACCCGCAGGACCCGCAGGACCCGCGCCGGCCCCGAGAGCCCCAGGGCCGGTGGGGTCCGCGGTGTCCGCCGGGCCGGGCGGCGGACCCTCGAAGCCCGTGAAGCCCACCAGGCCCGGACCCGCCACCAGCTCCTCCGGACCCTCCTCCGGGCGGGCCGGGCGGGCCGGGGCCTCCGGGCCCGCGGGATCGAGGGCCGCCCCGGCCGGACCGCCCGCACCCGCCCCGGCGGCGCCCGCAGCGGCCGTCGCGGTCTCGGCCGCCTCGGTTGTCGCGGTCTCGGCCGTCTTGGTTGTCGCGGTTGTGGTTGTGGTGGTGTGGTGGGTGGTGCGCAGGGTGTGCAGGGTCATGGCGGTCAGGGCGTCGGCTCGCAGCTGGCCCGGGGTGCGGCTGTCGCCGGTGGCGCGGGCCGAGGCGGCGACGGCGTCCAGGGCGGCGTCCAGCAGGACGGCGTCGGCCCGCGGCAGGAGGGCGCGCATCTGGCACACTCCCGCGCCCGCCTCCCTCGGCCTGGTCACGTGCCGGCCGGCGGCGCCGCGCCGCGCCCGCCGGCCGGCACCGGCCGGGTCCAGGCCCGTCAGCGCCCGGTCCACCTCCCGCCCCACCTGCGCGGGAGTGCGGTGCACCGCACGGCCCAGCACACGGTCCTGCACCACCCGCGCCACACCGACCGGCTCGCCGGCCAGGCGGCGCACCACCACGGACGTCTTGGAGGAGTCCAGCAGCCCCACCCGGTGCAGGCCGCACACCGGCGCCAGGCGGGCGTCGAGCAGACCCGCGCCCCGGTCCACCAGCCGGGACGCCACCAGGCGCGACACCCCCGCCCGGCACGCCACCTCGCCGGCGGCGCTCCACCGCCCCGCCCCAGACACCGCCCCAGACACCGCACCCGACCCGTCCGGAGCGTGACAGCGGGACAGACCATCACCCCGACCGTCCCGACCGTCGTCCTGGGTGTCGTCGCTGTCGGGCCGGCCGGGCCGGTCGGGCTGGTAGGGCAGACCACCCATCTCCGGGCAGCGGGCCATGCAGGCCGCCACCACCGCCTGGGCCCACTGCGCCCAGGCGGCCAGACGACCGCAGGCCGCCACCAGCTCACTGAGCACCTCCGCACCCAGACCCACCAGGGCCCCCACACCCCGGCCGTCGACCACCACCGACCCCGCCGCCTCAGCCAGAGCCCGCTCACCAGGGCCCACCAGCCCCCCAAGAAGCCCAGCACCCCCACCAGCACCGTCGTCCCCGGCAGCGCCGCCGTCGGCCGGGACGGCAGGACCACCGGCCGGCCCAGCAGCAGCGCCGCCGTCGGCCGGGACGGCGGGGGCCAGCAGCGGCGCCACCGCCCGCTCCACCACACCCGCCAGAACCGCCCCCGGCACCATCCCCGACAGCACCCCCACCACGGCCTCGACCCCATCAAAGCCCTCGAGCGGGGCGCCGTCACCGGCACCGTCCGCACCACCCGGCACGGACGGCTCAGCGCCCCAGTCTTCGAACATGTGTACAGGATAGCATCCGCCACCCCTCCACCACAACCCCCACAACCCCGGAATCCCGGAATCCCGGAATCCCGGAATCCCAGCACAAACCCGGATCCCCGACAACCCCCACACGCGCAGAGCCCGACCTCGACGCGGAACCGGACCGATCTCGACGAAAGGGGCGGGCGGGAGGGGGGCGCCTGCTTAGGCCGGCATGTAGGCCCCGAGCCAGCCCTGCGCGGCGATGAAGACCAGCGCCCCCAGCAGCACGAGCAGCCCGATCGAGAACGGCGCGGCCTTCTTGAGGATCTCCGCATCCTTCCCGGGCGCCTGGACCGCCGTGGTGACGACGGCGAGGTTCTGCGGCGAGACGATCTTGCCCAGGCCGCCTCCGATGGTGTTGGCCGCCAGGAGGATGCGCGGGTCCAGGTTCGCGGTCTGCGCGGCGGTGGCCTGCAGGTTGGCGAACAGGGCGCCGGCGCTCGTCGCCGAGCCCGCCACGGCCGTGCCGATCCACCCCAGGGCCGGGGACAGGAAGGCGAAGGCCGCTCCCGTGGTGGCCAGCGCGGCTCCCACGGCGCTGGTCTGGCCCGAGAAGTTCATCACGTAGGCCAGCGCCATGACAGTGGCGATCGTGAGGATCGACATGCGTAGCGTGTAGATCGTCTCCGGCAGCGCCCGGAGCATGCGCCCCGCGCTCACTCGGAACAGGCCGCCCGAGGAGCGCCGGGAGTAGACGATCGTCACGATCAGGGCCGTCAGGAAGATCCACGTGCCCGGGTTGGACAGGGTCTGCAGAGTGTAGATCGCCGACGACGAGGCCTCGCCGGACTCGGTGAGCAGCCGGCCGTGGACGCCGGGCCAGGGGATCTTGATGTCCGTGCCCGACAGGACCTTGGACAGGTCGACCCCGATCTTCCACAGCTTGGTGATGCCGATCATGATGACGACCAGGACGTAGGGCAGCAGGGCGAGAGCGATGCGCTCGGTGTCGGGCTTGTCGTCGGCGCTGGTCTCCGAGCGGTAGTCCTCGGGGGTGGTCGGCGTCCACACCAGGAGGAAGAGGTAGGAGGCGGCGAACCCCAGGAGGGCCGCCAGGACGCTGGTGAGCTCGTAGGAGATGTACGGGGCGATGAAGTGCCCGCCCCCGGTGGCCAGCCCGGCGACCAGGGCCAGGGGCCACAGCTGGCGCACCGCGCGGACGCCGTCGAGGATCCCCAGCAGGAGGAAGGGCATGAGTACGCAGATGACCCAGGTGAAGTGGGTCATAATGATCCCGATGAGCGTGGGGTCCTGGCCGCCGCCGAGGCTCGCGGCGGTGGTCACCGGAATGGCCATGGCGCCGAAGCCCACGTAGATGGCGTTGCCGACGATCGTCACGAGCGCGGCCTTGATCTTGTCCAGGCCGAGGGTCACGAGCATGGCGGCGGTGATCGCCACCGGCGCCCCGAAGCCGGCCAGGCCCTCCAGCAGGCCGCAGAAGCAGAAGGCGACGATGAGCGCCTGGGCGCGCATGTCTCCCTTGCCAATGGCGTTGAACACGGCCCGCAGGTCCTTCGAGCGCCCGGAGACCTCGGTGAGGTTGTAGAGCCACACCGCGGCGAGAATGATGTAGATGATCGGCACGAACCCCATGGCCAGGCCCTGCGTGCCCGACAGGAGCGTCATGCCCGCCGGCATGTGGAAGCACACGACCGCCAGCACCGCGGACAGCGCGAGCGCAATGATCGAGCACCAGTGGGTGGCGACCTTGAAGGCGCCCATGAGGACGAAGAAGGCGATCAGGGGCACGAGGCCCACGACCGCCGTGAGGAACACGTTGCCGCCCACCGCCGTCGTTGACGGGGTGAAGGACGCCTGGGCGGCGCCGAGGAGCGGAAGGACGTCGAGAGGCATGAGGACTCCGAGATCGGTGGCGGAGGACGGACGGTCGCGAGAGCCCGGGCACCGGTGCCCGGGCGTGCGGAGCGCGACGAGACGAAAACGATCATGCCATGTCATCGCCGTCCGGCGCACGGCCCGCGGCGGGCCGGGTGGGCCGCCTTGACCTCCTATGCCCCCCGGGGTATAGGCTGGGCGTCGTAAGATACCCCTAGGGGTATATTCGACGTGCGAGGAGAGACCCATGTGCCGACCCGTGACCTGCAGGACGTGCGGCAAGACGACGTGGGCCGGCTGCGGCCGGCACGTCGCACAGGTGAAGGCGGGCGTGCCGGCGGGGCGGTGGTGCACCTGCGAGCGCGACGCCCCCGCCTCCACGACCGCCGGCGGCCTGCTGGCGCGCCTGCTCGGAAGGCGCTGAGCCGTGAGCCCCGCCGCCCCCGCTGCCCGCTCCGTGCCCGAGGCGCCGTCGCGCCGTGTCGTCATTGTCGGGGGCGTCGCCGCCGGCATGAGCGCCGCCACCCGCCTGCGCCGCCTCGATGAGAGCGCCGCCATCACCGTTGTCGAGCGCGGCGAGCACGTCTCCTTCGCCAACTGCGGCCTGCCCTACTACGTCGGTGGCGTCATCGCCGAGCGCGACGACCTCCTCCTGCAGACCCCCGCCTCACTGGCCGCGCGCTTCGCCCTCGACGTGCGCGTGCGCACCGAGGCCACCGCCATCGACCGCGCCGCCCGCACCGTCCGCGTGCGCGCCACCGGTCCCGACGGCGGCGCCGCCGAGGAGGACCTGCCCTACGACGCCCTGGTCCTGGCGCCGGGCGCCCGGCCCGTCCTCCCGCCGATCTCCGGCATGGAGCGGGCCCTGACCCTGCGCGACGTCGCCGACGCCGATGCCCTGGTCCGCGCCGTCGCCACCGCCGGTGGCGACGGCGGCCCGGCCCGCAGCGCCGTCGTCCTGGGGGCCGGCTTCATCGGGGTGGAGACCGCCGAGAACCTCCACCGCCGCGGCCTGGCCGTCACCCTCGTCGAGCTCGCCGACCACGTGCTGCCCCCGCTCGACCCCGAGATGGCCGCCCCCGTGGCCGCCCGCCTGCGCGAGGCCGGCGTCGAGGTGCGCACCGGCGTGACCATCGCCGAGCTGGGGCTGCGCGAGGCGCTCCTCACCGACGGCGCCGCCGTGGCCGCCGACCTCGTCGTCGCCGCCGTCGGGGTCCGCCCCGACACCGCGCTGGCCCGCGCCGCCGGCCTGGAGGTCGACGAGCGCGGCGGCATTGTCGTGGGTCCCGACCAGCGCACCAGCGACCCCGCGATCTGGGCGGCCGGCGACGCCGCCGTCAAGACCGGCGCCATTGACGGGGCCCCCGCCCATATCGCCCTGGCCCAGACCGCCAACCGCCACGGCCGCGTCGTCGCCGACTCGATCATGGGACGGCGGGCCGCCGCCGCGCCCGCCATCGGCACCGCCATCGTCGACGTCCTCGGCCTCCAGGCCGCAATGACCGGCTGGAGCGAGGCTCGCGCCCGCGCCGCCGGCCTCGACGTCGTCTGCGTCCACGTCCACCCCGACGACCACGCCTCCTACTACCCGGGCGCCCGAGCCATGAGCCTCAAGCTCGTGGCCGAGGCCGGCACCGGGAGGATCCTCGGCGCCCAGGGCGTGGGGCCCTCCGGCGTCGACAAGCGCATTGACGTGATCTCCACCGCAATCCGCGGCGGACTGCGGGCCCCCGACCTCGCCGACCTGGAGACCGCCTACGCCCCGCCCTTCGGCGCCGCCAAGGACCCGGTCGCCATGCTCGGCCTGGTGGCCGACAACGTCCTGAGCGGGCTGACCCCCACCCTCCAGTGGCACGAGCTCGACGCCGCCCGTGCCGCCGGGGCGGGCCTGGTCGATGTGCGCACCCCCGCCGAGTACGCGCGCGGGCATATTCCCGGGGCCCTCAACATCCCCGTCGACCGGCTGCGCGGACACCTCGACGCGCTTCCCGACGGCCCCCTCATCGTCTCCTGCCAGGTCGGCCTGCGCGGCCACGTCGCCGCCCGCCTGCTCCTCCAGCGCGGCCGCGAGGTGCGCAACCTCGACGGCGGCTACCGCACCTGGTCGGCGGTGCACGGCGCCGGCGCGGTCGGCCCGGAGCCGGGCCCCGCGCCCGCGGCCGGGGAGGCGTGAGCATGGCGGTTCGCCTCGACCCCGATGAGCTGCGCCCGGCCATCACCCGCCTCAAGCGGGCGCGCGGCCAGCTCGACGCCGTCATCCGCATGCTCGAGGACGGCCAGGACTGCGAGCGGACGGTCACCCAGATCGCCGCCGTCTCCAGGGCCGTCGACCGGGCGGGCTACGCCGTCATCGCCACGGGCATGCGCGCCTGCTTCGCGGCCGACCCCACCGGTGAGACCGTGGACGCCGCCCGCCTGGAGAAGATGTTCCTGGCCCTGAGCTGAGCCGGGCCCGGCTCAGGGCGTCGGCGCGGTCGGCACGGGGCCGGGCCGGATCGGGGCGCGCTGGACCGGCTGGATCGGGTCGCGCTGGAGGTCGGCGGGGGCGACCCGGTCGGCCAGGGCGATGACCTCGCCGATCAGCGGCTGGACCTGGGCCGGGGTCGTGCCCCACACGCGCATGAGGACGTCCACGGGCACCGTGGGCAGGCCGGCCTTGCGCAGCACGACGACGGCGCTGGGGCGCACGGTGGAGCCCATCGCATTGCCCCTGGCGAGCGCCCAGTAGCCCGCTGTGCCGGGGTTGGGGCGCAGGCGGCGCGGCTCGCCGCCCGGCAGGTTCTCGTTGAGCAGGGCCAGCTGGGTGGCGTGGCGGCCCTCCTTGGAGCTGTCGTCGTAGGCGATGACCAGGCTCAGGTCGACGGCGAAGACCCTCTGCAGGCCGTCGCCCACGTGCAGGAGCCGCGCCAGCGGGGCGCGGCGCTCGATCCGCCTCAGGGTGACCAGGAGCTCCTCGAGGTTGGCCCGTCGGCGAGGATCCGCGCCGGTCATGCCTGACGTGCGCCGACGCGCCTCCGCGCGCTCCCACCCCGGCGGAGGGAATTCGGGCACCACGATCCAGGTCGAGGCGTTCGGGGTGACGGCGATCTGCATCCTGAAGACTCCTTGTGCGTCGCGTGTGCCGCGGCGGTCGGCGCTCGTAGGACGCTACTCATCTTATGCTGTAGTCGTGCCAGCAACAGTTCCCGTGCCCGCCTCGCCCGTGCAGCGTCTTGTCGCCGGTGGGATCGACGTCCTGCTCGTGACCGGGATCTGCGCGTTCCTGCCGATCCACCTGATATGGAGGCTGGCGTGCGCGGGGCTCGTGCTCGTGGTGCTCGTGGTGATCCAGGCGCTCACCGGCGTCGGCCCCGGCGGAGCCGTCATGGGGATGCGCCTGCACCGGGTCTCGCGCGGCGGCAACAGCCCTGGGCTGGCGGCCGTGGGGCGCGCGGGCCTCATGGCGGTGGCCGCTGTGGCGAGTCTGGGGGCGGTGCCCGTGGTCATGGTGGTGCGCGCGGACGCGACCGGTCTGCGGCGCACCTGGTACGACCGGATCTCGGGGACCATGCTGGTCTCCAGGCGCTCGCACATGATGTACACCCTAGTTCTCGATGGGCGATCCGTGCTGGTGGACGCCCCGGTGCTCCTGGGGCGGGCCCCGGAGCGCAGCCCCGGGCGCGAGGGCGTGCGCCTGGTCTCCGTGCCCTCCGACGACGCGACGGTCTCCAAGACCCACGCCCTGCTCGAACCCACCCCGGAGGGGATCGCGGTGACCGATCTCGGCTCGACCAATGGCACCTATCTGGTCGATTCTCAGGGCAGCCACGAGTTGTCTCCCGGTCTCGCCGAGACAGTGCCCAGGGGAGGGGCTATATACTTCGGCGAAGCTGAGTGCCGTGTTCGGTGACGTGTCCGGTCAAAGTCCGGAGGCGCGGCCGGGCGCGCTCGGCAACCGCTACCGCGTCGCCGCTCACCACCTCACCCACTGGGTGGGACAAAGGAGGAGACAGTGTCCGAACACGGCATCGTACGCTGGAGTCGTTGGGCTGAGGGGACTTGGACGGCCGCCGTCGCACCGCACGGCGTCCTTCTGCTCCCCCCAGAGCTGCCCGAGGAGATGGTCACCGACCTGTGGAAGGAGCTGCGCTCCTCCCGGGGCAGTCTGACGGCGATCCTGGACCATCTGGTCATGGGCGCCGGCGGGCACCTGTCGAGCATCCCGGACTTCGCGCTGGTGGTCGCCGCCTCCGACGGCGTGCGCATGGCGGTACGGGGCGGGGTCGGCCTGGAGATCGACGGCGAGTCCGTCGACGCCGGCGGCGTGGCGACATGGCGGGAGATCTTCCTGCCCGGCTCCCCGGAGGTCATCCTGCGGGCGCCGGAGCCGACGGGGCCCGTGCTGCGCCCGGTCGTGGACGCCATCCTGACCGCCTCGGCCGTGTTCCCGGGGGACATGCCGGGCGCCCCCGACCCCGAGGAGCCCTCCGGCTCCGCCACCGAGCCGAGCCCGGGCCCCACGTCGCTTTTCACCCGCCCCGACGCCGCATCGGATCCGGCCGCCGGCGCTGGTCGAGCAGGCAGCGCCGACGCGCCCACCTCGCGAGCCCTCTCGCCCGCCTCGCCGGCGGCCCCCTCGCCCGCTGCGCCCGCTTCCTTCTCGCCGGCGGCCCCCTCACCCGCCTCACCGGCGGCCCCCTCAGCAGTCCTCTCGCCCCTCTCGCCGGCGGGCCTCTCGCCGGCCCCGGCCGCCGGCAGCGCCGACGACGCCGGGCCGGCTGCCCCGTCCCTTACCCCCGCCTCGCCGGCGGCGCCGTCACCCGCCTCGCCGGCGGACGCCCCCGAGCCTCCTTCACCCCTGTCGCCGGTCTCCTCCCCCGCTTCGCCGGAGACGCTTCCGTACGCCGAGGGTGACGTCGCGGTGGACGGCTCGGAGGTCGTCGAGCTCACCGAGGCGGAGGAGCCGCCCGCCGCCCGGTCCTACGACATCGACGTCGACGACGTTCCGGTGGACGGCTCGCAGGCGGTCGAGCTGGCCGACGCCGAGGGCGAGGCCGTGTCCGCGGACGAGCCGGACGATGCCGCTGACGGCGGCCCGCTCTCCGTCCCCGGCGCGGCCGCCCACGGCGCCGAGGACGCCGAGGACCTCGATCTCGAGGCCGCGCAGGCCGGGGACCATGACGGCTGGACGCTGGCGTCCCTGCCCGACGACCTGGTCGACGAGCTGGGCCCGCTGGTCTCCGGCAGGCCTGGCGCCTCCCCCTACGCCTCGGAGCCCTCGACCGACACGCCCGTGTCCCTGGCTGTGGCCATCCGGCAGCCCGACCTCCCGGCGGCGGGCCGTCAGGCCCTGTCGGTGCTCTGCCCGGAGGGACACGCCAACCCGACCAACTACGTGCGCTGCCGCGCCTGCGGTGCAGAGCTGTCCCAGCCGGCGCGCCTGATCACCTGCCCGCCGCTCGGGCGCCTGCGCCTGCCCTCCGGGCAGGCCGTCACCCTCGACCGCCCGATCCTGGTCGGCCGTCAGCCCTCGACCTTCGACGTGCCCCAGCTGGAGGGCCAGTCGCCGACACTGGTGACCGTGCCCAGCCCGGGGCAGCACGTCTCCCGCAACCACGTCCTCATCGAGCTCGACGAGTGGTCGGTCCTGGCGCGCAACCTGTCGGCGGGCAACGGCACCGTGCTCAAGCGCGAGGGCGCCGCCCCGCAGAAGCTGCCCTACACCGAGCCCATGGTCCTGCGCAACGGCGATGTCCTCGACCTCGGCGACGGTCAGTCGCTCGTGCTCGAGGACCTTCCGTGACGGGTTCCCCCCACGCCGCCCACCCCGAGATCACCGGGTACACCTACCGGCGCGAGCTGGGGGCGGGCGGCTACTCGCGCGTCTACCTCTACGAGCAGCACATGCCCCGGCGCGAGGTCGCGGTCAAGGTCATGGACACCGACGTCGCCGGCAGCTCGGCCTCCCGCTTCGAGTCCGAGGCCAACCTCATGGCCAAGGTCTCCTCCCACCCGGCGATCCTGTCCGTCTTCGGCGCGGGCGTGTCCTCCGACGGGCGCCCCTTCATCGTCATGGAGTACTGCCCTCCCCCGCAGCTGGGCATGCGGCTGCGGCAGAAGGTCATGACCATCCCCGAGACCCTGGACACTGCCATCCGCATCGCCGGGGCCGTCGAGACCGCGCACCGCGCGGGCATCATCCACCGCGACATCAAGCCCGCGAACATCCTGTTCACCGTCTACCGCCGTCCGGTCCTGGCCGACTTCGGGATCTCGGCCATGAGCGGGCCGCGGGACACCCCCAACGAGCTGCGCGGCATGAGCGTGCCCTGGGCCCCGCCGGAGCAGCTCGTCGGGTCGCGCAACGCCGAGCCCGCCACCGACGTCTACTCCCTGGCCGCCACCGTCTACGCGATGCTCACAGGCCACAGCCCCTTCGAGACCCCGGGGTCGTCCGAGGGGGTCTACGAGTTGGCCCGGCGCATCGTCAAGGACGCGGTCCCGCCCCTGGGGCGCCCCGACGTCCCGCTCTCGCTCGTGCGGGTCCTCACGGTCGCCCTGGAGAAGGACCCCGCCCGCCGCTACCCCACCATGCTCTCCTTCGCCCGGGCCCTCCAGCAGATCCAGGGCGAGCTCGGGCTGCCCACGACCGCCGTCGACCTCTACGACGACGGCGAGGACGAGGGCCCCGACCGGGCGCCGCTCGACGTCGACGACCCCGAGGCGACCCGCCTGGGCGTGTTCTCCCGCGTCGAGGAGCCCGTCGTCGTCCCCGCGGGCCCCGAGCCTCCCGCCGCCGAGCCGGAGGAGGCGCGCCGCCCCGGGGCATCGGCCCGCCTCGTGGCCGGTGCGGCCACGGTGGTCCTGATCGCCGTGGCCGCGGGCGCCATCTACGCCTCACGGGTCGCGCAGGACAGCCGGCCGTCCCCGACCTTCGCGACGCTGGCCCCGGGGCGCTCGGACCCCCTGGGCGCCACCGTGCCGGAGCCGCGCAACCTGCAGGGCTCGCTCGGCGCCAACGGGCAGGTCGATTTCACCTGGGAGGCGCCCGAGGACGGGTGGACCGGCGACTACCTGTATCGCAGCGACGTCGCGGGCAAGGAGAACGAGTCCCGTCAGCGGACCGAGAGCACGAGCGCGTCGCTGCCCGCCCAGGAGGGGACCACCTGCATCGCGGTCTTCAGCAGACGGCAGGACGGCAGGACGTCCGAGGCGGTCCGCGCCTGCGTACCCACGCCCTGACCGGGACTACGGGCTACCGGGGGCCGTCGGGACTTCAGTCCTCCACGCGGTAGGCGGCGCTGCCCAGCACGATGGTGGCGCCGGTGGGCACGGGGATCGACTCTCCGGGCTTGGCCACGGTGACGCGGCCGTCCTCCTCGACGCGGGTGCCGTTGGTCGAGTGCAGGTCGGTGAGCCACAGGCCACCTGGCGCCAGCGCGAGCGCCGCGTGAGTCTTGGAGATGGAGCGGTTGGCGTCCTTCAGGGACACGCAGGCGGCGCCGGGGTAGTCGGAGATGTTGTCCGGGTCCCGGCCCACGACGGTGGTGCTCGACAGCTCTACGGGGGCCCCGCCGGTCAGGGGGACCAGCCTGCTCGCGCGCGGGTCCTCGACCTGCCGGTGCCTGCCCCGGGCCGTGGGAGGCGAGGACGCCGAGACCACCGGCTGCGCCCCGGGGACCGAGTCCGCGCTGATCAAGGGCTCGGCCGGGGCGGCGGATCGGTCCGCCATGCGGGACCGAGCGGGCGGCGTCGAGGGGGAGGGGGACAGGGGCTCTGACGACGGCGGCACGATAATGGGCTCCTCCGGTGACGGCGAACGGGGCGCTGACGCGGGTGCTGTCACTGATGAGGGGACCATAACTTCGTACGGTGACGATGACGACACGCCGTGAGGAGTGGAGGACGCCGGTGTGTACGGGGGGGCGGAAGGGGCGCCGGCGGTGAACAGGGCGGCGGGACGGGGTCCCGCCGTGGGCGGAGCCACAGGGAAGGGGCCGACCGGAACCGGTGGGCTGGCGGGGGGAGGAGTCTGCTCCGGGGACGGCGGCAGCGGTCCCGGAGCCGGGGTCGGGGCCGAGGCGGCTGGGCCCGACGGGGCCGAGGCGGCTGGGCCCGACGGGGCCGAGGCGGCTGGGCCCGACGGGGCCGAGGCGGCTGGGCCCGACGGGGCCGAGGCGGCTGGGCCCGACGGGGCCGAGGCGGCGAAAGCGGTTCCTGTCGGGCTCGACGCCACCGGGAAGGCCTCGGTTTCGGCCGACGGCATGGAGTGCGGGCGCACCATTGGCGGAGGCGGGGAGAAGGGGTCCCCCACCGGGCCTGCGGACTCGGGTCCCGCCGTCGGGGCCGATGTCACGGGAGGGGGATCGTCCGGGGCCGAGGAGGCGGAGAAGGAGTCCGTTGCGCCCGGGCCGGCGGGAGTGAGGTCCTCCGGGGGCGCGGACATGAGCGGCGAGTGGTCCCCGGTCGGCGTGTCGAGCTGGGTCGGCACGGCAGCCCAGGGAACGGAGTCGATAATGGCACGGTCGGAGATCGGGGGCAGGGCCACGGCGCTCGTCGTGTCGACCGTGGAGCCGATGTCCGTCGAGGAGCCGTCGGGGTTGAGGAAGAACGCGTTGTCGGGGAAGACGCGGCCGCGCCCGCGCGCCGAGCCCCTCGCCGCCGAGTGCTGGGCGGGGGCGGCCGCCTGCGTCTGGTGCCTGATGGACTGGCGTCTCGGGGCCTGCCGCTTGGGGACCTGCTGCTTGACGTCCTGCCGTGGCTCCTGCCGCACGGGGGGAGCGTGCCGGCTGGGCGCCTGCCGCACGGGGGCCGCGGTGGGGCGGGTGGACACGGCCAGGATTCCAGCCATGCGATCGTGCCAGCCCTGCCCGTGCGGGTCGGCGGCCGCCGAGCGCATGAACATGAGTGCTCCCAGGCCCACGGTCACGCACAGCAGGTCGGCGTGGATGAACAGGCGCGTCTTCGGCGCCTCGCCGGTGGCCGCATCGACCAGGCGCACGCCCATGAGCCGGCCGCCCGGGCTCCAGCCGGTCAGGGCCAGGAGCAGCTCGCGGGGCACCGCAACGGCCGCGGCAGCCCCGAGCCACGCAATGGCGGCCTTGGGGATCATCAGGCCCAGGAGGAGCCCCAGCCCCGCCACCAGTGCGACGCCGCCGATGAGGTCGATCGCCCCGGCGATGACGCGGTTGCGCACCGCGGCGGGTGGAGCGGCGGCCTGGCTGTACGGCGGCATCGAGGTCACGAGCGCTTCCTCCTAGGTGCTGAGCTGGTGGTGGATCGTCGAGATGTGCGAGGGCGAAGCCTGTGCGGACGCCCCAGAGACCACGGCGACAGGCGTGCAGCGAGGCGCCGCATCCGGGAGCGGTCCGAGCCCATGGCGGGCACCATGGCGTCGGCCGACGCCCAGATTGTGCTCACAGCGTACGACGTCGGCACGCCCTTGCCGAAGACCTGACCATCGACAGCGGCTGCGAAACGTGTCAGCTCGGCGGTCGGAAAGGCCGGTGCGAGCGACGAGGCGGCCTCGCGGCGAGTGGCCCGCGGCGGTGTTCTGCGCCCGAAGTCACGTGCGCGGTCCACGACCTCGTCCCATGCGCCGAGCACCCCCTCGACCCCGCTGCGCCGTCGCCGCCGTCGCCGCCGCAGGGCCTTGGCCGCCAGGATCGTCGCAATCGGCAGCAGCACGACCCCCAGCCCGCCGGCGACCATGGCCACGATCCGGCCCAGGCCGCGGTCATCGTCGTCATTGGAGCTGTCGCGCTCCTCGTCCTCGTAGGACGGCGGCAGGTGGGCCGGGTCCTGAAGGGGCAGAGGGGGCTGAAGCACCTGCGGCTCGGGGTTGGAGACCTTCTCGGTCGTCTGCTGCTGGGGAACCTGGTCGCGGTCGGGGACCACATCGATAGTGACCCATCCCACGGAGCGGAAGGGGACCTCCACCCAGGCGCTGATGTCCTGGCCGGTGACATTGGCGGCATTGCCGTCCATGGTGGGTCGGAAGCCCATGACCACCCGCGCCGGGATCCCCAGCGAGCGGCACATGAGCATCATGAGGACCGAGTACTGCTCGTCGTCGCCGACCAGCGAGCCGGCGTCCACCATGGAGGCGATGCGGGCGGCGCCGTGCCCGGGTGGGGAGGGGCTCTTGGTGCCGTCGGAGTAGTAGCCGGCCCGCAGCGCCTGCTGCAGCATGCGGATCTGGGCCAGCGGCTCGGATGTCGTCCCGACCAGCGTCGCGGCCAGGGTCTGCACGGAGGGGGGCACGTCCTCGACCGGCCCCAGGGCGACGCTGTCAATGCCGGCCTCGGTCAGCTGCGCGTCCGTGGCCGTCGGAGGGGCCTGGACCTGCTCGGTCAGGACGTCGCCGCTGCTCAGGGACGCGGTGGTGATGCCGGTGGTGGAGAACACGTCGTAGTACAGGCTCTGGGAGACCTGGTCCGCGCGGGAGCCCGAGACCTCCAGGCTGAGGGTGTCGGCGACGGTGGGCACCCACGGGAAGTTGTAGTCGGCGATGCTCACGGTCACCTCGCGGGAGTCCTCCGAGCGCGTCAGGCCGCCGGCGGTCAGCGGGGTGTTGCGGCCGATGCGCTGGAAGCGGGCCGCGCCGGTCGCGGAGGCGCTGATGCGGGCCGACAGCCCGTCGTAGGAGTCCAGCGCGGCCAGGCGGATGCGGGTGGACTCGTCCGCGCCCGAGGCGGTCATCAGGGGCGTGGAGGCCATGTCCGTCTCCAGGGTCCGCACCAGGGACAGCGGCGTGGCGTACTCGGTCAGGTCCAGGGGCGGCTCGAACAGGTCGCGCAGCACCGTGCGGCTGTGCGGGGCCGCGGGGATGGCCAGCGCCACCACCGTGGAGGTGACCGTCAGCAGCGCCAGGACCCGCGCCAGTCCGAGCCGCGAGCCCCTGCCCACGCCCGCGTCACTGGTCTCCAGGACCTCCGCGACGCGCTCGCGCCGGCCGCGCTGCGCCGTCATGGCCCACAGCAGGAGCACGCCCGCCATGAGGCCCGCGCCCAGGGCGCTCGGGGCCAGGGCGGTGCGCACGCCCCAGGCGATGGCCACCCCCGCCTCGGCCAGGACGGCCGTGCCGGCGATGATCACGCGCCCCGACAGGACCGCCCGCGTGGCCAGGACCCCGGTGATCAGCCCCACCAGCCACGGCAGCACCGTCATGGTGGGGAAGGCGGTCAACGGCACCGGCAGGGTCAGGGCGTCGCGCCACACGGTGACCGTGGCCGCCAGGACCGCGCGCGCCGCCTTCCACCCGCTGCCGACGTCCGGCAGGACCCACGGGGCCAGGCCCACGTGGGCCAGCGCGGTCAGGGCCAGCGTGGGGGCGGGCCCCAGCCGGGCGGCCGCGCACACCAGGGCCACCACCACCCCGGTCCCGATCCCGCCGGCCGCGGCCCGCGCCCCGACGGGCGAGCCGAAGGGCGGCACGAACAGGACGGCGGCGACCAGGGCCAGGACGACGACGAGCACCAGGTCGATCCACCGCGACGGCGGCAGGCCCCTCAGGCCGGCCCGGGCCCGGCCGCGCCCGCCCGCGGGGACCGGGCGCGGGGCGCTCATGAGGCCCTCCTCATAATGCGGGGGAGGGACTGGACCCGGTCCAGGTCGTAGGCGGTCAGCCCGCCCGCGGCGTGGCGCTCCATGGACTGCGAGCCGCAGCGCAGCGCCAGGACGACCGCGTCCAGGGGCGTGAGGGTGCGCACGCGCGCCAGGGTCTGCTTCTCGCAGCGCTGCCCGGTGACCAGGATGATCACGGAGGCCTCGGGGTGGCGAGCGGCGGCCTGGCGGGCCAGGTCGTCGCAGCCCGCCTCGGCCGTCGAGGTCACCAGGCAGGAGGCGTCGAGCAGCTGCAGGCCGGTGGTAGTGGGCAGCTCGTCGTCCTGGGTCGCCAGCGTGACCTCGCGGCCGTCGCGGATGGCGTTCAGGCACAGGGAGCAGGCCACCGACACGGCCGTCTCGAAGTCCTCCTCCACCTCGTAGTCGTCAATGAGGCAGTCCAGGAGGATCAGGAGGCTGGAGCGGTGCGTCTCCTCGAACTGGCGGACCATGAGGCGCCCGGTGTGGGCGGTGGTGCGCCAGTGGATGTTGCGGCGGTCGTCGCCGGGCACGTAGTCGCGCAGGGCGTGGAAGGAGACGTCGGAACTGGACAGCTCCTGGGTGACGGCCCCCTCGACGTCGCGCATGAGGCCGTGCAGGGAGGAGCCCACGTGAACGGTGCGCGGGTGGATGTGGACGAGCTGGGCCCGGGTGCGGGTGCGCTCGCGGCGCAGCAGCCCGATCGGGTCGGCCGAGACCGAGACCACGGGCCCGACGGTGACGACGCCGCGCCGCGCGGTCGGCAGCACGAAGCCGCGCTCGTGGACGGCGGCGGAGCGCAGGGTGGGCACGGCGAAGACGGCGGTGCCCGGGCCCACGGGCATCTCCATGCGCGCGGGCAGCAGCGGGCGGCCGGTCGGGTTGAGGACCGTCAGGTGGATGATCGCCTCGTCGCCGACCGTCACGCGCGGCTCCAGCAGCTCGTGGGAGACGCGGTGCGCGCCGCGCGGCAGGAGCCACAGCCAGGAGGTGCCCACGACGACGGCGAGGACCGCGGCCGCGCTCCACGCCTCCTGCCAGCCCAGGCGGACGGCGGCCAGACCGGTGGCGACCAGGAGCAGCAGGCACGCCCAGCCGGTGGGGGTCACCACGCTCAGCGTCCAGCCGGGGGCGGACGCGCCGTTGATAATGCGGCGCAGCGGGAGCGACTCGTGCCATGCGGGCGCCGAGGCCCCCAGGGACCTTGCGGGTCTTGCGGGTCTTGAGGGCGCAGCGCTGCGCGGGCGGGCGCCGTCGCGTCCGGACCGTGGCGGTGGGGTGGGCTGAGATGTGGGCATAGTGCTGCGCCGTCACTTGCTGTCGGGTGTTTGTCGGGTGCTGTGTCGGGACGATGGGGCGGGGCTAGAGGCGGGTCGTGGGCGCGGGCGTCTCCTCCAGGGCGCGGGTGATGACGCCGCGGGCGGTGGCGCCGGAGAACTCGGCGTCGGGGTCCATGACCAGTCGGTGGGCCCAGATGACCTCGGCGAGCTCCTTGACGTCGTCGGGCAGGACGTAGGCGCGCCCGCGGGAGGCGGCCCACACGCGGGCGGCGCGCGTCATGGCGATGGCGCCGCGGGTGGACACGCCCAGGCGCGTGTCGGGAGATCTCCGGGTGGCCTCCACGAGCGCGCCGATGTAGTCCAGGACCGAGTCCTCGACGTGGTTGCCCGCCGCCAGGTCTGCCATCTGGGCGACCGCCGGAGCGGTGATGACGGTCTTGAGCGACTTGGAGCGGTCCGGCTTGGCGGAGCCGGCGAGGATCTGGGTCAGGGCCCTGCGGTCGGGGTAGCCGATGGTGGTCTTGACCAGGAAACGGTCCAGCTGGGCCTCGGGCAGGCGGTAGGTGCCGGCCTGCTCGATGGGGTTCTGAGTGGCGATGACCATGAAGGGGCGGCCGGTCTCGTGGCGCTCGCCGTCGACGGTGACCGTGGACTCCTCCATGACCTCCAGCAGGGCGGACTGGGTCTTGGGCGAGGCGCGGTTGATCTCGTCGGCCAGGAGGACGGAGGCGAAGACGGGGCCCGCGTGGAACTCCCACTCGTGGGTCTTCTGGTCGAAGATGGTCACGCCCGTGATGTCGCTGGGCAGCAGGTCGGGGGTGAACTGGATGCGCGAGTGGGTGCCCTGGACGGTGG
This sequence comes from Actinomyces israelii, assembly GCF_030253495.1. Lineage (NCBI taxonomy): Bacteria > Bacillati > Actinomycetota > Actinomycetes > Actinomycetales > Actinomycetaceae > Actinomyces > Actinomyces israelii. The sequence goes on along the minus strand of NZ_CP124548.1, from coordinate 3,193,943 downwards.
CGGCCAGCGCGCGGGCCAGGGCGGTCTTGCCAGTCCCGGGGGCGTCCTCCAGCAGGAGGTGCCCCTCGGCGAGCATAGTCGTCAGCGCCAGGCGCACCACGTCCTCCTTGCCCAGGAGGGCCTGGCCGACATTGTCGACGATGCGCGTGAAGGTGTCGGCGAACCATCTGGCGTTTTCCTGCGAAAGGGCCATGGGCTGACGGGCCTCCTAGAAAGTGGAATGCGTGGAAGTGGTGAGAACGAGCGTGCGAAGCCTACTGCTGGGTGCAGGTGACCTGGAGGTCGGAGGTCGGGCTGCGGTGCGGGAAGACCTTGCGCCCCCCGCCCGAGGAGTCCACGGTGACGCTGCCCGTGTAGGGCCTGATCTGACCGTCAGCGCGGTCCTGGTAGTCGTAGCTGCACGACACGGAGCTGTTCGGCTTGAATCCCGACACGTCCACGACGATCTTCCAGCAGAAGTTGCGGCGGAAGCCGGTCTCGTCCAGGTCCTGCTGGGTGCACTGAGCCTCCGGCGTGTCCGTGGTGATGTAGAAGGACCTCGACGCCCCGCCCGCGGTCGCCGAGTCGCATGACCAGGCGGTGGTGCCGGCGCCGTTGGAGGCGCGCACGCACCAGGTCGCCGTCCTCCCGGCGCCGGGGTCGAGCACCTTGACATAGCCCTCCGAGACGGGCCCGGCCCCGGCACCGTCGGAGGACGTCGCCTGCTCATAGGTGACGGCCTGCCCGCCGGTGTCCCCGGGCGTGAAGGTGCAGCGCACGGAGGCCCCGGACGGCGCGCAGGACACCGTCGGGGCCCCGGGCGGCCCGTAGGGCCTGGCCGTGTTGCCCGTCGTCGATGAGGAGACCGAGCCGTCGGAGGCGACGACGCGGGCGGTGATGGTGTAGCCCCGGCCGTTCCACAGGCCGGTGAAGTGCGTGCCCCCGGTCCAGCTGGCGCCGCCGTCGATGGAGTACTCCACGCGGAGCTCGCCGGCGGACCAGCCGTTGCCCGCGCTCGCGTAGGCGGGGGTGACGACGTCGAGGGCGCCAGAGGCCCCGCTGGCCGCGATGACCGGTGAGGACGGCGGGTTCGGGGAGCCCGTGACCTTGAAGTCCGTGGACGGCGACTCCGCGGAGCTGCCGCCGTGGGAGGCGGTGATGCTGATGGTGTAGTTGCCCGGCGACAGCGGGACGAAGGCGCTGGTGCCGGTGCCCGCGTCGATCGAGGTCGAGGCGTCGCCCCGGACGTTGACGGTGTAGGAGACGCGCGCGCCCGCGCCGGCCGAGCTCCAGGAGACGCTGACCCCGCCGGCCGCCTGCTGCACCGAGGGCTTGCCCGGAGCGCTCCACGGGCCGGCGGCGTTCGACGTCGTCCACTCCGAGGTGCCGCTGCCGGCCACGACGGCGCGGACCTTGGCCACATAGCTGCCGGAGCCCACGTAGAAGGTGACCGAGGTGCCGCTGGTCGCCTGCCGCTGGCCGTCGTCGAGCTGCACCTCGTAGGTGACGCCCCAGCCCTCGGCGTTGACGGGCGACCAGGAGGCGGTGACCTCGCCCTGGCCCCCGGTGAGGGTGACGCCCGAGGGCCGCGGAGGGGTGACCGACAGGACCTTGGGCGTCGAGGCGGCCGAGGGCTCCGAGGAGCCGGCGGCGTTGGTGGCCACCACTCGGAAGGAGTAGGTGCCGCCCGTCTGCAGGCCGGAGGCCTCGCAGGGCGAGCCCGTGCACTGCCAGGTGCCGGCGCCGCCGACCTCGGTGAGCGTGTAGGAGGTGATGGTCGAACCGTGGTCCGACCCGGGCGTCCAGGTCACCGTCATGGCGGAGGAGCCGCGGGGCTCCGCGCTCACCCCGACCGGAGGGGCCGGGACGCCCGAGACCGTCACGGTCACCGTCCCGCTGACGCCGCGCGACGCGGCGCCGGTGGCGTCCAGCGCCCGGTAGCCCACCACCAGGCGCCCGGTGAAGCCGGAGGCGGGGCTGATGGTCAGCGTCGTGCCCGACGCCGACACGCTGCCCTGCCCGGAGGTGACCGCCGGCGCGTCCGCCAGTGTGATCGGCTTGCCGGGGAAGGGGTTGGTCACCAGGGAGGCCACGTCCACGGTCACCGGCGAGCCGTCCGAGGCCAGCGTCGCCGGCGCCGCCGTCATGAGAGGCTTGGTGGAGTCGACCACCTTCAGCGGCAGCTCGGCGCTCACCCCCGGATTCGCCCCGTCGTTCACGGTGACGGTCACGTCCCCGGTGGTGCCGACGGCGGCGCCCTCGGCCGCGCTGACCGACAGCGTCGAGCCGGACAGGCTCACCTCGAAGCCGCTGGGCGCCGAGCCGGCGGTGAAGGAGAGGCTGTCGCCGTCGGGGTCCTTGGTCATGGCGGCCAGGTCCGCGTTGGTGGCGCCCTCGCCGGGGGCCACCACGATCTGCGTGGGGGTGAGCACGGGGGCCGTGTTCGTCGTGGACTCCACGAGCACCGGCAGCGTCAGGGGCGAGCTCAGGGCGTCCTCCCCGGTGCCGTCGGCCACCGTCATGGTCACCGAGGTCTGCCCGAGGAAGCCCGCCGTCGGCGTGAGGGACACGGTGCCGCCCCCGCCGGCCGTGGCCGAGTCCAGGCCGTTGCCGGTGCGCAGGGTCGAGGAGTCCGTGATCGTCAGCGAGGTGCCGGCGCGGGACATGATGTAGGTGGACAGGCTGACCTCCGTGGTGCGGCCCGCGGGGATGCGCACCGGCACCGTCGTGGAGTTCAGGCGCGGCCGCAGCTCGGAGCGGGCGGGCACGACCACCACGGCCCTGCCCGTCAGACCGTCGACGTCGGTGATCGTGTAGAGCACGAAGCGCCGCTCCTCGCCGACGGTCACCTGGATGGCCTGGCTGTCGGTCACCTGGGCGGTCGGGTCGTCGGTGGTCAGGGTCAGGTCCCAGGGGGAGCCGTCGGCGTCGGAGTCGTTGTCCAGGACCGGCACGACCACCGTGCCGTCGGCGTCGACCTTGTCCACGGTGACGTAGTCGTCCACGCCCACCGGGTTGGCCGCGGGCGCGTCGGCGTCCACCTGCACCGTCAGGGTGCCCACGTCGGTGCCGCCGCGGGAGTCGGAGACGGTGTAGTGCACCGTGCGCACGCCCTCGGTGGCGGGCAGGTTGAGCACTACCCGGTTGGAGCGCACGGATACGCCCAGGGCGTCGTCGTCGGGGGTGGGCGTGCCCTCCAGGACGAGGTTGTCGCCGTCGGCGTCCAGGTCGTTGGTGAGCACGTCCACAGCCACCGTGCGCCCGGGCTTGGCCACCACCGTGTCGTCGGTGGCCACCGGCGCCGTGTTGGTCGCCGAGGTCGGCGCCACGCCGACGCGCACCGTGGCGCTCGCCTGGGCGCCGAAGCGGTCCTGGACGGTGTAGGTGAAGGTGTCCGTGCCCGTCGTGCCGTCGGTGGGCGTGTAGGTCAGCCGGGAGCTGTCGACCTGGACGGTGCCGCCGGTGGGCGGCTGGTTGAGGCCCACCAGGCTGACCGAGTCGCCGTCGGCGTCGATATTGTCCAGCGGCACGGTGATGTCGACGGGCTCGCCCGCCACCGTGCTCGCCTCCAGGTTCTGCGGGCTGGGGGCGGTGTTGGAGGCGTCGTCGCGGTCGCGCACCTCGATGTCGAGCTGGCCGGTGGCGGTCTGGCCCAGCGTGTCGGTGGCCGTGTAGGTCAGGGTGGTGCGTCCCGGGAGGTCGCCGGCCTTCATGCGCACCGAGTCCTCGGAGACCCAGGCGGTGCCCAGCGAGTCCCCCACAGTGCCGAGCCGGTCGGTCAGTGTCAGTGCCAGCCCCGACGGCGAGGTGTCGTTGTCGAGCACCGGGACGGTGACGACGTCGCCCACCCGCACCACCGCGGTGTCCGAGGCGGTGACCGGGACCTGCGCCTCGCTGGAGGTGATGGGCACGACCGTCACGTGCCCGGTCGCCGTCGAGGCGCCGTTGGACACCGTGTACTCCAGGTCCACCTGCTCGGGCACGGCGCCCGCCGCGGTGATCTGCAGCAGCGAGTGGTTGACCACCGTGACCGTCACCCCCGAGTCCGGGGGCGCCGAGGCCGACTGGAGCACGAGGATCCCCCCGGAGGGGTCGAAGTCGTTGCTCAGTGGGGCGATCGTGACCGCGCCGCCCTCGCGCAGCAGCGCCGTGTCGTTCTCGGGCACGGGCGGCACCGCGGAGTCGGAGGCGGGCGCCACATCGACGCGCACCACGCCCTTGGCCACCGCCGCCCCGGCCGAGACGTCGTAGGTGAGGTAGTAGGTCCCCGCCGCCTCCGCCTTGAAGGTGACGGTGCCCGCCTGGCGGTTGATCTCGGCGGTGGTGCCGGTGGGGGGCTCCTCCAGGCCGGCCAGGCTCAGCGGGTCCCCGGTGGGGGAGGAGTCGTTGTCCAGGGGGGAGAAGACCGCCTGGGAGCCGGCGACGACGTGGACGTGGTCCGCGTTGGCGATCGGCACCGCCGAGTCGGCGGACTGCACGTCCACGTCCACCGTGCCCGAGGTCGTCTCGCGGCCGTCGGAGACGACGACGGTCAGCGGGCGGGTGCCCGGGGTGCCCGTCAGGTCGCGCACGGTGACCGTGCCCTCGTTCGTGGTGCGCACGTCCAGGCCCTCGCCCTGGGCGGAGACCAGGTAGAGGGTGTCGCCGTCGGGGTCCCGCCAGGTGCCCAGCACGCTGGCGGAGGCCGAGGCGGTGCCCGAGACCACGATCTTCGGGGTGGTGGTCTGCTCGGGGGCGCCGTTGACGTCCCAGGGGTGCACCTCGACGGTGGCCACGGCCGAGTCGGACAGGCCCCGCCCGTCGTCGGCCGTGTAGGGGATGGTGATGGTGCCGGAGGCGTCCTCGGCCGTGTTCAGCCGCAGCGCGAGGCCGTCCTGCGCCTGGGAGACCGTGCCGCCCGCGGCCCCCTCGCCGGGGACCGCGGTGAGCACGTCGCCGTCCTGGTCGGTGTCGTTGGCCAGCACCGGCAGGATGGTGGAGCGGCCCGGGCGCACGCCGAAGGAGTCGTCCACGGCCTCGGGCGGGTGGTTCTCCTCGGTGCGCTCGGGCAGGGACTGGGACTCGCTGGTCTGGGCCGAGTCGTCCTTGTTGGTGGCGTCCTCGTCGGTCTGGGAGGTGATGTCGGTCCAGTTCTCGACCAGGACGAGCTCCTCGTCGGGGAGCCACACGGTGCCCTCGACGAGGTCGTTGAGGACGATGGCGTCCCGGTTGACGCGGAAGACGGGCGTGGTGGAGGAGGCGAGCTTCTCGTCGTGGCGGGTCTCGGCCTGCCCCGAGCACTGGCGCACGAACTGGCCCGACCCGGACCAGGCGGCGTACGCGCACTCGCCCAGGCGCACCGGCGCGGCGGCCACGCCCACGGGCGGCTCGCCCTCGTCGGAGGCGGGCAGGGTCGTGGACCCCGAGCCGTCCATGCTCACGCTCAGCAGCGCGGTGCGGGAGGCCACCAGGACGGTGTCGGAGTCGGGCCCCGGCTGCTGGAGGGTCAGGCCCGCCTCGCCCAGGTCGAGGGTCTTGCCGCCGGGCAGGTGGAGCACGCCCGTGCCGCGCTCCAGCACGACGGTCCGCGTGCCGACGGCGGTCACCGCCACGTCCGTGCCGGCCGTGAGCGAGGCCGCCTCGGTCCTGGGCCTGTCCCACCCGGAGGAAAGCACCGGGACGGTCGTGACCGTGCCGGTCTTGGGGGACACCGCGTGGACCGAGCCGTCGGTGCCGGCGACCGCCACGACCTCGGGCTCGCCCTCGATCAGCGCCGGGGCCGCGGACAGGGAGCCGACGGCGGTGACCGTGGTCGCGCGCACGGTGCCCTCGGCGGAGTTGACGGAGATGACCCGGTTCGCGCCCTGGGAGATGGTGACCCCGCTGGTCAGCGGCGCCCCCGTGGACAGCGAGACGGTGGTGGGGTCCACCGTGGAGACGGTGGAGGCGGCCGTGTCGGGGACCAGGACGCTGTCGGCGCTCTGGGTGACGTCGAAGCTGTCCGAGGCGGTGCGGATGGCGCCGTCAACCTGGCGGGAGGGGTAGTTCAGCCGCGCCACGAGGTGCTGGGTGGTGCTGGTGACCCACACCCCGCCGTCGTTGAGCTCGACGTCGGCCTGCGAGGCGCCCTTGTGCAGCCAGGCCGCGGCCGCCAGCGCGGCGAGGGCCAGCGCGGCGAGCACGGCGGACATCTGACGGCGCGTCAGGCGGCGGGTGCGGAGGCGTTGCGGGAGGGCGAGGCGCACGGGCGCTCACCGCCTGTCCGGCACGGGGGTGCGCGCAGCAACCTCCTGAGCGAGCACGCGGCGCAGCATGGTCGAGGACGTGGTGGGGGTGTAGGGCAGGTAGACCACCCGGGCGCCCACCTCCTCGATCTGCGCCTCAAGGGCACGGCCCTTTTCGGTTCCCCTCCAGTCGGTGCCCTTGAACAGGACGTCGAAGGGGCAGCGCCGCCAGGCCAGGCGCTTGTCCTGGTCCAGGTCCGGCACGACGGCGTCGACCATCCGCAGGGCGCCCACCAGCGCCATGCGCTCGGTGTGGGGCACGATGGGCGGGCGGCCCTTCATGCGCTCCAGGGAGTCGTCGGTGGCGACGCCCACAATGAGGCGGTCGCACCGGGCGGCTGCGGAGTTGAGGATGTTGAGATGCCCGATGTGGAGCATATCGAAGCCACCGGGTACGTAGCCGGTGAGCATCAGTAGGCTCCCCGTCCCCCGACGACGGCTTTCAGAGTGCTGGCGAGGATCTCCACGTCCAGCTGCGCACCGCGGTTCTCCACGTAGTGCCGGTCCAGGGCGACAGTGGAGTCCCACGACAGGTCCGAGCGGCCCGAGACCTGCCACAGGCCGGTCAGACCGGGCTTGACCAGGAGGCGACGGCGGGCCTCGGCGTCGTACTCGGCGACCTCCTGGGGCAGCGCCGGCCGGGGGCCGACCAGGCTCATGTCCCCGCGCACCACGTTGAGGAGCTGGGGGAGCTCGTCCAGGGAGGTGCGGCGCAGCACACGGCCGACTCGCGTGATACGCGGGTCCTGACGATCCTTGAAGAGCACCTTGTTGCCGGCGTCCCCGCCCGCGGCGACGACGGCCGCACGGCGCGCGTCCGCGTCGATGTACATCGAGCGGAGCTTGAACATGGTGAAGTGGCGGCCGCGCTCGCCCACGCGGACCTGGGTGTAGAAGGCGGGGCCGGGGGAGTCCAGGCGGACCGCCGCGGCGGCGGCCAGGAGGATCGGGCCGGCGATGACGAGGAGCAGGCACGCGGCCGCGCGGTCGGCGATGTCCTTGGTCACCAGCCGCACCCGGCGCAGGCGCACGTCGATGAGCCCGCTCCAGCCGTGGGTGACCGGCAGGCCGCGCATGCGCCCGGGGACGACGTCCTGGAGGCCGGGGGCGACCACGAGGCGGGCGGAGGTCGCCTCCAGGGCCCGCATGATGGACACCAGCGAGTCCGGGGTCACACCGCCCAGCGTCATGACGACGTCGATGTGCTCGGAGTGGACCGTGTGCCGGATCGAGTCGGCGTCGCCCAGGGGGGCGGCCGACGGCGAGCGGCTGGTGGTGGCCGACAGGTAGCCGACGACCAGGAAGCCGTCGCCCGGGTGGCGGTGCAGCTGGCGCAGGATCACCTCGGCGCCCGTGCCCATGACGATGAGCGTGCGCCGCAGGCCGTGGCCGTCCATGCGGCAGCGGCGCAGCCAGGCGCTCTCAATGCTCCGGTTGACAATGGCCAGCATCGCCTGGGCGACGAGCAGGACCAGGACGGTGATGATCGAGGAGGCGGGCATCAGGGCCTGGGCGGCGAGGACGGCGACCGGCGCGACCACCGCGGTCGCGGTCACCAGACGGCCCCAGCCGGAGCGGGCCTGGTCGACGACGTCGACCCGCATCGCCCCGAGGGACCAGGCCAGCACCATCATGACGACGCCGGTGGCGGCCGTCATGAGCGCGCCGACCGGGTTGACCAGGGCGCGCGCCAGGGCGGGCGTGATGATGGCGGCGACGTCTCCCAGCAGGAGCCAGGTGAGCAGGTCGCGACGCATGACCGGCCAGGATGTGAAGCCGGGCGAGTCCAGCGGGGGAAGGTACCCGCGTGTGCCCGCCCGCAGCGAGCGCCTCGAGGCGGAACGCTGTGGGGACTGGAGCGGGATAGTGGGCTGCAAGGCTTCTCCGTGAGGGCGCTAGATCCGGGATGGGGTAGATATCTTTGAATGTTGTATGTCTCGTAGGGGCCGTCAGGGGTGATCGGCTGAAGAGTTGTCTGATGATGTTACCGTGACCGCGACCCCTGGGGGAACGTGCGTGAGGGGAGTCACCCCGCGCACACCCTCCATTATCCACTTTTGACCAGCTTTTGGTGAGGAGATCTTCCCATGACTTCGACCCGTTCGGCACCCTCGGGGAGCGTCTGGGCGCCGATACGCCGCACGGCCCTGGCAAAGGTCGTCGTCATGGGCGTGGCCGGGGTCTTCGGACTGATCAACACCCGGCTCATCATCAGCCACTTCGGTACCGACGCCTACGCCCAGTACGGGCTCCTGGCCACCTTCCCCAACCTCATGCCCTTCACCGACCTGGGCATCGGGGCAGTGATTCTCAACGCAGTGGCCGGATCGAGCGATCTTCCTCACGATGCGGTCGTGCGGCGGACCCTGACGACGGCGCTGCGCGTGCTCCTGTGCTCCGCGCTGGTCATCGCCACCACCGGCGTCGTGCTCGGTCTGTTGGGCCTGTGGCCGACCCTCCTGGGGGCCAAGCTGATGGAGGGGGGCGGGAGCACCGTCACGCTGTGCCTGGTGGTGTACGCCGCGGCCCTGCCGCTGAGCCTGGGGCAGCGGGTCGTCGTGGGGATGGGGCGCTCGACCACCCAGGTCCTGAGCCAGGGCGTCGTCTCCCCGGCCCTGACCTGCATGCTGCTGGTCGCCATCGTCACCCGCTTCGATGCGGGCAATGCGGTCTCGGTCATGTCGTACGTGGCCAACACGCTCGTGTCGGGCATCTGCGTCGTCGTGGCCTGGCGGGCCACCCGGCCCCTGCTGGCCGACGCGCTGCGGGACGTGCCCCGGCTGCGCCGGGTGCGCGGGGTGAGGATCGTGGACACCGCCGGCCCCTCCCTGGTCCAGTCCCTCATCATCCCCATCGCCTTCCAGACCGACCGCCTGCTTCTGTCCCACCTGGGGGGCGACCAGCCGCTGGCCCAGTACAACCTCGCCGCGCAGCTGTTCAACCTGCTCACGCAGACGGTCGCGGTCACGGGCGTGGCCATGTGGCCGCACTTCGCCAAGGCGCGCGCCGACGGGCGGGTGGAGTCCCCCTTCGGCGCGGCGGCCACCTTCGCCGCGTTGGGGGGAGGGCTGGGCCTGGCCATGGCCCTGGTGGCGCCGTGGGCCGCCCACGTCCTGTCCAGCGGGAAGATCGTGCTGCCGCTGCCGCTGCTGGTGGCCAATGTCGCCAACGTCGTCGTCGAGGCCGCCAAGCAGCCGCTGGGCATGTACATGACCGACCCGCGAGGGCTGCGCGCCCAGATGGTTCCGGTCATCATCCTGGTGCCCATGAACCTGGCGCTGTCCTGGGTGCTCATCACGCCCCTGGGGGCGGCCGGCCCGATCGCCGGCTCGGTCATCGCGTTGATCGTGTGCCAGCTCGTGCCCTACGCCCTGTGGGTGTCGGGCGACCTGCGCCGCCGACGCGCCCGGGACGCCCGCGACGACGCCGGGGCAGCGTCCGACGGGTACGATCCCGGGGCGGCGGCCTCCGAGAGTCGCCTGGCGCCCTCCGACGCCTCGCCCGCCGAAGACCCCGACCCGTCCGTCCCGACTCGACCGGAGAGATGATGCCCTCGACCACGCCCGCCGCCCGCCCCCGCGTCTCGGAGTCCATCCGCGCCCTGTCGGCGGCGCAGAAGTCCAACGCGGGCGCCCCGCTCTACTCGCGCGTCATCAACCGCCCGGCGGGGCGCGTGCTCGCCGCCGTCGCCCACCGCGTGGGCCTGACGCCCGACCAGGTGACGGCGCTGTCGGCCTGCTGCACCTACCTCGGCATCGTGCTGATCGCCGTCTGGAGGCCCTCGGCGGCGGCCGCGGTGCTCACCTCCCTGCTGCTCATGCTGGGCTACGCCCTCGACTCCGCCGACGGCCAGCTCGCGCGCCTGCGGCACGGCGGCTCCCGGGCGGGGGAGTGGCTCGACCATGTGGCCGACGTCATCAAGCTGTCCACGATCCACGCGGCGATCGCGATCAGCCTGTTCCGCTTCAGCCTGGACGGCCTCGCAGGGCCGGCCGTGCTGCTCGTGCCGCTGGCCTTCGGGGCGGTGCAGAACATCCACTTCTTCAGCTACATCCTCACCTACCAGCTGCGCTACCACGGGGGCACGCCGCTGGCGAAGAACGAGGGCAGGCCGGGGTTCGCCAAGGCGGTGCTCTCGGCGCCGACCGACTACGGGCTCATGTGCTTCGTGCTCATGCTGCGCTTCGCGCCCGTGGTCTTCGTGTGGGTGTACGGCCTCATGCTGGTCGGCTACGCGCTCTACGTCGCCCTGGCCCTGCCCAGGTGGTACCTCGAGCTGCGCCGCGGCACCTGACCCGCCCGCCCCTTCGCCCGCTTTCGCCGTGATCGGTCCGGCTCCGCGCCCTCAGGCTGGCGCGTCCGCGCCCTGGGCCAGCAGGTCCTCCACGATCCGGGCCATGGTCGCCCGGTAGCGCTCGACGCCGAAGCGCTCAGCGGCCTCCTGCCTCGCGTTCCGCGCCAGGACGCGGGCGCGCTCGGGGTCGGCCGCCAGGCTGAGCAGCGCGTCGGCGAGCGCGCGCGGCGAGCCGGGCGCGACCAGCAGCCCGGTGACACCGTCGGCGACGACCTCGGCCAGCCCCTGCACCCGGGACGCCACCAGGGGCCGCGCGGCGTGCATGGCCTCGACCGCCGTGTTGCCGAAGGGCTCGACCCGCGAGGGCACGACGACGGCGTCGGCCCCGTAGAGCACCGGCCACGTCGGATGCACGTAGCCGAGCAGCTCGACATGGCCCGCCAGGTCGGGGCGCGCCGCCCGCTCGCGCAGCTCCTCCTCGTACCACTCGTAGCCGGGGAACACCGACCCGCACACCCGCAGGGAGGCGTTGAGCCCGTCGTCGCGCAGGTGCCCCAGGGCGTCCAGGGCGACATCGACGCCCTTGCGCGGGGAGAGCCTGGCGACCATGGCGATGCGGAAGGTCGCCTGCGGGAGGCGCTCGCGCAGCGGGGGCGGGGGCGCCTCCGGCGCGGGGACGCCGTTGTGGACCACCCGGGTGCGCCGCGCCAGCAGCGGCTGGGCGCGCACGAGCGTGTCGCGCGCCGCCTGCGAGTTGACCACCACCCGGGAGGCGGCCAGCAGCGGGGCGTTGAGCCCGGCGCGCACCAGCAGGTTCTGGCTGTCCTCGGCCTCGTGGACGTGCGCCAGGACCGGCACCCCGGCGGCGCGGCCGGCCGGGGCCCACCATGGCAGGGTCACGGTGTTGACCAGGAGCAGGTCGGCACGGTCGGCCCTGATCAGGGCCCGCAGCCGGGCGACCTCGGAGGCGGAGTGCGCCGCCAGCCCGGCCAGCCCCCGCGGGCTCAGCAGGGACTTGCGCAGCACGGTGAAGGGCACGACCGCCACCCGCGCGCCGAGGGCCGTGAGCTCGGGCAGGAGCGGCCCGTCGTCGGGCAGGGCGACGTTGACCCGGTGGCCCGCGTCGGTCAGGGCCCGGATCGTCTCCAGCAGCTGGCGGTCGGAGCCGTAGAGGTCGGGCGAGGGGTGGGCGACCAGGATGGTGCTCATCCGCTCACCCCCGCGCGCCTGCCGCTGGGACGGTGGTGGGAGGGGCCCTGGACGGCCAGGCGCCGGGCCAGCGCCTCGTAGCGGTCCGCCACCTCGTCCCAGTCGTAGAGCCGGGCGCGCTCCAGGGACCGGGCGCCGCGCTCAAGCTGGGCGGCGGGGTCGGCCTCGGCGGAGTCGACCAGCCCGGCGACGTCGTCGGCGTCGGACCAGTAGCGGCCCGCCTCGCCCAGGACCTCCCGGTTGAAGGAGACGTCGAAGGCGTCGACGGCGGTCCCGGCGCCGATGGCCCGCAGCAGGGACGGGTTGGTGCCGCCCACGGAGTGGCCGTGGTGGTAGATGAGCGCGCCGGTGTAGAGCTGGTCGAGCAGCTGCTGGTCCCACACGCCGCCCAGGAGCCGCACGCGCGCATCGGCCAGCGACTCGATCCGGCGGGTGTACTCGTCGGAGTAGGGGGCGGAGCCGACGACGACGAGCGGACGGCGGGCCGAGGAGCGGGTGTAGCCGTCGACGACGACGTCGACGTGGTTCTCGATCTCGAAACGCGCCACCACCAGGTGGTACCCGCCCGCCTCCAGGCTCAGCTCGGCCAGCCGGTCGGTGCGGGTGGGCACCTGCGGGGCCCCGTAGGAGATGAGCTCGGTGGGCGCGGAGAACTCCTGGGCGTAGTAGTCGGCGATGCCCTGGGCGTCGGCGATCAGGGCGTCGGAGAAGCGCACGGCGGCGGCCTCCGCGGCGCGGTAGTAGCGCTGTCCGGCCGGGCCCCACTTGCCGCGCTTCCACTCCAGGCCGTCCACGTGGGTGGCCACGGGGATCCGGGCGGCGCGCAGCGCCGGCAGGAAGAGCGAGTTGGCGGCGTTGAAGACGAAGGCGACATCGGGGTGGACCCGCCGCAGCAGGTGCGCGATCGAGACCCCGGTGTGGGAGAGGGTCTCCAGGCTACGGCGCCGCATGGCGGGCAGCTCGACCACGCGCATGCCCCTGTAGAGGGGCGGCAGGGGCGCGTCGGCGTCGGGGTTGCGGGAGTAGACCAGCACGCGGTGGCCCCGGCCGGCCAGGCGCCGGCCGACCTCTTCGATCGCGGTCTCGAAGCCGCCGTAGCGCGCGGGCACGCCGCGCGTCCCGATCATGGCGATTCTCAGGCTCTGGGGGGTGAAAACGGTCACGGTGACCTTTCGTGGGGTGGGGGCGGGATGGTACGGGATGATGCGGAAAGGCTATCGCGCACCGGCGCTACGGTGCGCGCAATGCGGAAAGTGCTTATTCTACGCGGATGATCAGACCCTTACGCATCGCCGCCCTTCTCCTCGTCCCCATCGTCGTCCCGGCCGCCGCGCTCGCCGGCTGCTCCCACTCCGACCCCTCCTCGACCGGGGCCAGCGCCTCCGCCGAGACCGCCACGGACGACCCCGTCGTGGGCACTCCCGAGCCGACCACCGTGCCGACCGTCGACACGACGCCCGTGCCGACGACGGCGGAGTCCGCGGCCGCGGTGGACTCCGGCGACCTGAGCTCCGACGAGCTCCCGCCCCAGGACCTGAGCCAGGCCGCGGCGCTCGATGACGGCCTGAACGTGCAGATCGCCGGGATCAGGGCGGCCGATATCGCGGCCGCTCCCGGTGAGGTCGGTGGCGCGGGCATTGTCGTCTCGGTCACCGTGGGGAACTCCACGGACTCGGAGATATCCCTGAGCGGACTTGTGGTTAATGTCACATATGGTTCCGAGAACGTGCCCGCTCTCGCGTCCGAGAGCGCGTCCGACGCGGTCCCGGCCTCCCTGGCGCCCGGGCAGGCCGCGACCATCGAGTACGGATTCGTCGTTCCCGTTGAGGAGCGCGGCTCCATCAGCATCGTTGTCGACTCGGGCTCCCAGTCGCGCGCGGCCGTCTTCCAGGGGGAGGCTCCGACGTCCTGACGCCCGTGGGCGCGGCGCGCCGCTCCCCGCGGGTTCCCCACTCGCGTCCCAATGGGGTAACGTTTCCTCATTCCCGTGTCGCTCCTTTCTGCCTGGCGGGGGCGACACTTCCCACATCACCGAGACGCCTTCCTGACCCCGGGGGGGCGTCGATAGTACGGACGGAGCCCGCCTCGTGCGTCGTCACTTGCGTATCTCGTTACCAGCGTTCATCTTGAGTTCCCTTCTCCTGGCCGCCGGCGTGCTGCCGGCGGCAGGTGCCCGTGCCGACGACTCGATGAGTCCGCCGGCCGATCAGCAGGGCGCCGTCGACCCGGCCCAGCCCGTCGACAAGCAGGACCCCGCGGATCCGGCTCAGCCCGTCGACGGGGACAAGCAGGACCCGGCCCAGCCGGGCGACGGGCAGGACCCGGCGGATCCGGCCCAGCCCGTCGACAAGGGCGACCAGGACCCCGCGGATCCGGCCGCACCCGGCGATGAGCAGGCGGCGGCCGATTCGCAGACCGTCTCCGCCGACGCCCTGCCCACCGCCCAGATCGGCAACGGCGTGGTGTGGGACCAGGCGGTGGTCGGCAACACCGTCTACGTCGCCGGGAGCTTCTCCACCGCGCGTCCCGCGGGCTCGGCCGCCGGTGAGAACGAGCAGTCCCGGGCCAACCTCATGGCCTACGACATCACCACCGGCGAGCTGCTGGGCTGGGCCCCGACGACCAACGCTCCTGTGTACTCCATCACGCCTTCCGCGGACGGCTCCACCCTGTACCTCGGGGGCGCCTTCACCCAGCTCGACGGCGTCAACACCTACCGCGTGGGCGCGGTCTCGGCCGCTGACGGCTCCCGCCAGCAGCTGGGCGTGGCGACCAATGCCGCGGTCAGGGCCGTGGAGGTCTCCTCCGACGGCAAGACCCTTTACTTCGGCGGCGGCTTCAGCCAGGTCAACTCCTCCAGCCGCTACCGCGCCGCCGCCTTCGACCTGGGGTCGCGCACGCTCAAGGACTTCGCTCCCGGGGTCGCGGACCGCAGCGTCCTGGCGATCGCGGCCGCGCCTGACGGCAACGGCGTGGCGATCGGGGGCAGCTTCACCTCCGTGAACGGCTCCACCAGCCCCGGCTACGGCATGGCGATCCTGGAGAACGACGGCACCGTGCGCGCCAACTCGCTCACCTCGGTCGTGCGGAACGCCGGCACGTACGGGGCCATTATGAGTCTGCGCGCCGACAGTCAGGGCCTGTACGGCTCGGGCTACTCCCAGTCGCGCAGGGAGGGCAATATCGAGGGCTTGTTCCGCGCCGACTGGAACAGCGGCGAGCTGGCCTACCTGGCGGACTGCCACGGCGACACCTATGACGTCCAGCCCATGGGCGACGTCGTCTACGCCTCCAGCCACACCCATGACTGCTCCAACATCAGCGGGTTCCCCGACGCCAGGAGCTACCACCACGCCGTCGCCTTCACCAACAAGGCCACCGGCACGGTTCTGCCGAACACGGCCTGGGGGTACGCCGACCACGCGGGGCAGCCGGCCCCCACGAACCTCAACTTCTACCCGGAATTCACCGTGGGCACCTTCACCGGCCTGAGCCAGGCGACCTGGACCGTTGAGGGCAACAAGGACTACATCGTCTACGGCGGGGAGTTCACGGCCGTCAACGGCACCGCGCAGCAGGGCCTGGTGCGCTTCGCCCGCCGCGGGATCGCCCCCAACAAGATGGGGCCGGAGAACAAGGGCGGCGCCTACCCGGTGACTGCGAGCTCGACCGAGTCCGGAGTCGTGTCGCTGTCCTTCCAGGCCAACTGGGACCGCGACGACACCACCCTGACCTACAAGGTCTACCGCGATAACGCCAACTCCAAGCCGGTGTCCACCCAGAAGGTCACCGCGAGCTTCTGGGACCTGCCCCAGCTCACCGCCACCGACACCGTCAAGCCCGGCACCGAGCACCGCTACCGCGTCTCCGTGGAGGACCCGTGGGGCGCCTCGACCGTTTCGGACTGGGTGAGTGTCACGGTCGCCGGGCAGCCCGGCGATGAGCCCGCGCCCGACCCGGGCGGCGGCGACGTCGGCGTGGGCGAGGCCTTCCTCGAGGACTCCTTCGACCGGACCACCGACAGCGGCTGGGGCACAGCCGACAAGGGCGGCGACTGGACGGCCGACTGGGGCCGGGGCAACTTCTCCACCGCGGACTCCAAAGGCCTGGTCGCCATGAAGGGCGCGCGCTCCTCCTCCGCGATCCACTCCGCGGTGGTCAACTCGACCTCCACGGAGGCGCAGGTCGACATGTCCCTGGACGGCCTGGCGGCCGGTAACGGCGCCTACATCACCTACGTCGGCCGCCAGACGGACGCGGGCCGCTACCAGACGGAGTTCCGCGTGGCCGCCGACGGCACTGTGACGATGACCGTGGGCAAGAAGGTGGGCGACACCAGCACGGTGATCGGCACGGCCGCGGTCGGCAAGTACACGGCCGGGCAGCCCCTCCACCTGCGTCTGGACCTCGACGGCGCCGAGTCCACCGCTGTGCGCGCCCGCGCCTGGATCGGCGACTCCGAGCCCGCCGAGTGGCAGGTGGACAAGACCGACGACGAGGCCGCCCTGGCCGCGCCCGGTTCGGTCGGAGTGTCGACCTACGTGTCGGCATCGGCCGGCTCGGGGCAGATCAACCTCGGCGTTGACTCCCTGAAGGTCACCCGCCTGCACTGAGGCGACGCATCACGATGACGCGAGTCGGAGCGCGCCGGAACCCCTCGGGCTCCCGGCGCGCTCCGGCGTCGTACGGGTCCTCAGCGGGTCAGCGGCACGCCCTCGGCGGGCGGCTCGCCCTTGCGGACCTGACGCAGGAGCCGCAGTCCGTCGCGCGTCCCGGCCCACGCGGCACGCACCGAGGAGCGCGAGCTGAGCAGCTGGCGCCGCCCTCCGCGCAGCACGATCTCCCGGGCCGCCGCCGCCGATGTGGCCGCCCAGCGGCGCTGCTCGGCGCGGCCGAGCCGAAGAGCGGCGTAGAGCAGGCGGTTGCGGGTGTTGTAGTAGTAGTAGAGGTCGGACTTGGCGCGGCCCCGGTCGGAGGCCGTCGGGTCGGTCTGCGTGCCGCCCTCGTCGTGGACCGCCGTCGTGTCCCGGACGAGCATGAGGGCGCCGCCGACGTCGAGCACGCGGGCGCAGAAGTCCACGTCCTCCCAGTACAGGAAGTAGCGCTCGTCGAAGCCGCCGGCGGCCTCGAACAGGCGCGCGGACAGCGCCAGGCAGGCGCCGCTGAGCCACGGCCGGGTCCCGCCGGGCGGGATGGGCCTGGTCGAGCGCGGCGAGCGCATGGAGCCGTCGGCCAGGCACACCACCGTGCGGTCCGCCACGACGCTCCCCTCGGAGTTGGTCAGCACGGGGGCCACCAGCGTCAGCGGCTCGGCCTGCGCCCGGCTGACGAGCCGGATGAGATTCTCCCTGGAGATGACGGCGTCGGGGTTGAGCAGGAGGAGGATCTCGGCGCCGTCGGCGCGGGCGCGCGCGACTCCGAGGTTGATGCCGCCGCCGAACCCGGTGTTGGTCTCGGGCGTCTCGACGCTCCAGCCGTGCTTGCGCGCCAGGGCGAGCGTCGACTCGCGCGCCTCAGCGGTCGAGAAGTTGTCCACCACCACGTACCGGGCCTCGGGAACGTCCTGGCAGACTCGGGCCAGGTTGGTCCTCAGGAGCTCGGACGAGTTGTAGCCGACGACGATGACGGCGGTGCGGGCGAGCAGACGGGAGGTCTCCTCTCCCGCTGTCGGTGTGGTGCTCGTGTGATCGGTGCCCATGGCGGCCTTCCTGCAGGTGCGGCCCCTGAGGTGGCCGGGGCCGCGGCGCCCTGGAATAGTACCGTCGAGGCCGCTCACGCAGCGGAGAGGAGAGCATGGTGAACGCTCGAGAAGAGTCAACAGGCGACGACGCCGCGCGCAATCGAGCGCCTGGCACGCATCCGGTGCGTCAGGCGCCGGAGCGCCCGAGCCTGACTGTGGCAGTTCTCACGTATCGGCGCAACGCCTACCTCGCCGAGCTCCTGCCGCTGCTGCTGGCTCAGGCCGAGCAGATCGGCCAGGAGGTCGGCGCGCGCGTCCTCGTCGTCGACAACGACCCGCGGGCCGGTGCGACCGCCGTCGTCGCAGAGGCCGCGAGGGCCGCAGCCGGGGCGGGGCCGGGCCTCGTGTGCGTTCACGAGCCGGTGCCCGGCATTGTCGCCGGCCGCAACCGGGCGCTGCGCGAGTGCGGCGACCAGGACCTGCTGGTCTTCATCGACGACGACGAGCTGCCGCGCGAGGACTGGCTGCGGGCCCTGGTGGCCTCCTGGCGCGAGCACGGCTGCGCGGCGGTGACCGGCCCCACCCCGCCGGTCTACGAGGAGGCGCCGGACGCGTGGGTCGCGGCCAGCGGCGCCTTCGACTCCTGGCGGGCCGACGACGGCGCCCGCGTGCCCAGCGCGGACACCGGCAACCTGCTGCTGGACCTGGCCGTCGTGCGCGGGCTGGGTCTGCGCTTCGACCCCCGCTACGGGCTGAGCGGGGGCGAGGACTCCCTGTTCACCCGCAGCCTGACCCTGGCCGGGGAGACCATCCGCTTCGCGACCGGCGCCGTCGTCGACAAGCGGGTGCCGCCCGAGCGCGCCACCCGCGCCTGGGTGCTGCGGCGCTCCTTCCGCTCGGGCTCCTCGTGGGCGCGCGTGCGGATCGACACCGCCCCGGGCCCCCGCCTGCCCATGCGCCTCGGATACGCCGCCAGGGGCCTGGCCCGGGCGGGACTCGACGGCGCGCGCGCCGCGGTCGCCCGCGGACGCGGGGACGCGGCCGCCCGCGCCGTCCGCGAGGTGTCGTGCCGGGGGGGCCTGGGCATGGTCGTGGGCGCCTTCGGAGGGCGGGTGCTGGAGTACAGCCGCAAGCGGGAGGCGTCATGAGCGCCGCTGCGGGCGGCCTCCCGGCCGGGGGCCTGACGATCGCCATCCCGACCTACCGCAGGCCCGGCGCCGTGGTGCGCGCCGTGCGCGGCGCGCTGGCCCAGGCCGTTGCCGTGGGCGCGCCGCCCGGGGTCGTCGAGGTGCTCGTCATCGACAACGACTCCGCGTCCTCGGCGCGCGCGGCCGTGACCGCGCTGCCGGCGCCCGGCGGCGCGGGCCTGCGCTACGTCGTCGAGGAGCGCCCCGGGGTCGCCGCGGTGCGCAACCGTGCCCTGGACGAGGCCGCGGGCCGCAGGCTGCTGGTCTTCATCGACGACGACGAGGAGCCTGAGCCCGGCTGGCTCGCGGCGCTGCTGGCCACCTTCGCGGATACCGGGCCCGCCGCCGTCGCCGGACTCGTCGTGCCCGCCTACGAGAGCGCCCCTGACGCCTGGGTGCGCGCGGGCGCCTTCTTCGAGCGGCGCACCTGGCCGACGGGCACTGTGCGGCCCGTCGCCGCGACCAACAACCTGCTGCTCGACCTCGACTTCGTGCGGAACCGCGGCCTGCGCTTCGACGAGGCCTTCGGCGCCACCGGCGGGGAGGACACGCTGTTCACCCGTCGGCTCGTGGCGGCCGGGGGGCTGATCCGGTGGTGCGACGACGCCCGCGTGCGCGATCACGTACCGGCCGCCCGCCTGGACCGGGGGTGGATCCTGCGGCGTCAGCGCACCCACGCGGCGACCGCGGTGCGCGTCGAGCTCGCCCTGGCGGGTCCCGGGCCGCACATTGCGGGGCGTGCCAGGGCCTTGGGCGCCGGCCTGGTGAGGATGCTGGTCGGGTCGGCGCGCGTCGGCGTCGGTCTGGTCGGCGGGTCCGTGGCGCACCGGGCTCGCGGGGCGCGTCTGGTGGCCCGCGGGCGGGGGATGGCGGCCGCGTCCGTGGGGCGCGGGGTGCACCGGGAGTACGGCAGGCCGGAGTAGGCCCGGGGCACGTGCTGCGCGGGGCCTGCCGGCCGAACCGGTCTCGGGCCGGAACTCGACCGGTCCCGGCGCGGGCTAGGACCGATCTCGACGCGGCGGGGGCGCACTCGGCTCAAGGCACAGGGCCGTCCCCGCGGCGAGCACCAGGTAGGGCGGCAGGACGGGCAGGGGGCCGATCGCCGCGTTCATGAGCACCAGGAGCACGGTGAACAGCAGCCACGCCTGCAGCCGCGCGGTCCCCAGGTTGTCCCACAGGGCGAGCAGCCCCAGCCAGGCGACGAGCGCGATGAGGGCGGCGCCGGGCACCGACAGGGCGATCCAGGCGTCCACCAGGCCGGAGTGCAGCTCGAAGCCGTGGCCGAACATGTACTTGTGGACGTAGCCGTTGTCGGGGTTGTAGTGCAGGGAGGCCATTCCCTGCATGGCGGTGCGGACGTCCTCGTAGCGGGGCAGGACCCCGGCCCCGTAGCCCCACGGCCTGTGGGTCAGCAGCGCCCACGAGGCGCCCAGCTCGGGGCGCGCGGCGAAGAGCAGGTTGGTGGAGCCGCGCGACTGGGCGGCGGTGCGCTCCTGGACGTCTTCCCCCAGGTATCCCGCCAGAGAGGCCGCCACGACGGCGAGCACAGCCGCCGCGGTCAGCCCCGTCAGCAGCAGGATCTGGCGCAGGCGCAGGCTGGCGGGCGTCAATGTCTTGGTGCGCAGCCTGTCCGAGATGATCTGCCAGGTCAGGAGGGCGACGATGAGCATGAGCATGCCGGTTGAGCCGCGGGAGTCGCGGAACAGGAAGATGCCGCCCAGCACCGCGGCGGCCAGGAGCTGCCCGCCGCGTCCGAACCGGTGCGCGAGCGCCAGCACGACCACGCTCACCGCGGCCCCCAGGCCGGTCTTCCACGGGTTGGGCGAGGAGCGCAGGAGGTGGAGGCTGCTCAGGATCACGCCGGTGCCGAAGGCGATGACGGCGCCCTCGATCCCGAGCCGCTCGCGGCCCCACACGAAAGCCGCCACGGCGGCGGGCAGGCCGATGGCGAAGAGCAGCTGGTCGCGCTGGATGGAGGAGGAGACATTGAAGCGGTCGCCCACCGAGAGGGACAGCACGCATCCGGCTGCCGCTGCGAGCAGGGCGATCGTGAGCAGGAGGGAGAAGCGCCGCGAGCGGTGCACGGCGGACCAGGTCACGGGCAGGGCCGCCAGGGCCGCGCAGTCGCTGATGCGCAGCCCGCCGGCGATCTGGGTGCGCCAGCCCACCAGCACGAGGAGCACCGCGGCCAGCGGCGGCTCCCAGGCCCAGCGGTCCGCGGCCCGCCCTCCTTCGGCGCCCGCGGCCGGTGCCGGCCGCAGGCGGCCCCTGCGCTCCCCGGCTGCCTCGGCGGCCCCCGCGGCGGGCGCCGCGCTGATCGCCGAGGCGGCTGCTGGCGCGCCCCTGAGGGGCGCGGCAGGGAAGGGGACGCCGTCCGTCACGTCAGTGGTGCCGACGACGAGGTCCCCGAACCGGTTGGGCCGTAGCTCAACGGGACCGACGGCGGCATGGCGCGTGTGCGGCGGCCGACTCTGGCGGCGGCCGGCCCGCCTCCCATGTAGCCGTCCGCATAGCTGTCGGCCCCGCTCGCGTAGACGCCGGTCTCGTCATCCGGGTAGTCGCCCGTCCCGCCACCCGGGTAGCCAGCAGCTCCGTCACCCGGGTAGGCGCCCGGCCCGGCGACGTCCGCGCCGTCGCCGCCGGCCGCGGCCCTCGACCTGCCGGTCGCCGGCGCCGGGTTCAGCTTGCTCATGAGCAGGGCCGTCCCGGCTCCGAGAACCGCCCCGATGACCGCGCCGATCAGGGAGTAGCGGAGGCGGGAGGGGCCCGACGGTGATGTCGGGAGCGAGGCGGGGTCGATGTCGGTCAGCGTCAGGGTGGTGGAGTTCTCCTTCTGGATGGACATATTGCCGATCTCGCCGCGCAGGACGGTGATCTCGCCCTGCGCGATGGCCTGGGCCTCCTCCGGCGAGGCGGCCCGCGCGGTGACATCGATAATGAGGCTGTTCGTCGGGTTCGACAGCGTCACCGCGCCGGCGACCTTGCTCCGGTCGATGCCGGTGGAGGCGGCGACCTGGTCCACGACGGACTGGGACGTGCCGATCTCCACGAGCGTGGGCATGATGGAGGTGATCACCGACGAGGCGGAGGAGACCGCCTGGGTGCCGTCGCCGCCGTCGGCCGCCACGAGCGCCTTCGTGTGGGAGGAGTAGACCGGCGGGCTGAGGAACGCGATGCCCAGCCCGATCACGGCGCCCAGCACGACGTGCGCCAGTGCCAGCGGCGCGTGGCGGCGCAGCGCGCTCACGATCTGATCCGGCTCCATATGTGTTCTCCTTAGCCCTTGGCGGCCTGCGCCCCGAGAACCATCACGGGAGCGCAGGCCGAGCTGCCCGATGGCGATCAGTCGCAGGGGGATGATAAAAGGCTACTCGACGACATCGTCGTCCACCCAGTCAAGGGTGCGCGTCACAGCCTTGACCCAGTTGCGGAAGAGGCGCTCGCGCTCGGCCTCCTCCATCGTGGGCTCCCAGCGGCGGCCCTCCGCCCAGTTGGCGACGACGTCGTGCGTGCCCGCCCAGAAGCCCACCGCGATGCCGGCGGCGTAGGCGGCGCCGAGCGCCGTGGTCTCGGTCACCTGCGGCCGCACCACCGGCACGCCGATCTGGTCCGCCTGGAACTGCATGAGCAGCTCGTCGCGGGTCATGCCGCCGTCGACCTTGAGCTCCTGAAGAGTCGTGCCGGAGGCCTCGGCGTCCCGGTTCATGGCCTCCAGCACCTCCCGGGTCTGGAAGGCGGTGGCCTCCTCCACGGCCCGGGCGATGTGCCCCTTGTTGACGTAGCGGGTCAGCCCTACCAGGGCGCCGCGCGCGTCGGGCCGCCAGTGCGGGGCGAAGAGCCCGGAGAAGGCGGGCACGAAGTAGGCGCCGCCGTTGTCGTCCACCGAGCGGGCCAGCGCCTCGATGTCCCGGGACTCGGCGATAATGCCGAGGTTGTCGCGCAGCCACTGCACGAGCGACCCGGCCACCGCGATCGAGCCCTCCAGGGCGTAGACGGGGGCCTGGCCCTCGATCTGGTAGCACACGGTGGTCAGCAGGCCGTTGCGGCTGCGCACCGGGGTGGTGCCGGTGTTCATGAGCATGAAGCAGCCGGTGCCGTAGGTGTTCTTGGCCTGGCCCACCTCGAAGCAGGCCTGGCCGAAGGTCGCCGCCTGCTGGTCGCCCAGGATCCCGGCGATGGGGGTGTCGATGAGCAGGCCGTTCTTGCGGCCGAGCCCGAACACGCTCGAGGAGGGGCGGATCTCGGGGAGCATGGAGGCGGGGATCCCCATGTCCGCGCAGATCTCGGGGTTCCAGTCCAGGGTGTCGATGTTCATGAGCATGGTGCGAGAGGCGTTGGTGACGTCGGTGGCGTGCACGCCGCCGTCCGTCCCGCCGGTGAGGTTCCACAGCACCCAGGTGTCCATGGTGCCGGCCAGCAGCTCCCCGGCCTCGGCGCGCTCGCGGGCGCCCTCGACGTTCTCCAGGATCCAGGCGATCTTGGGGCCGGCGAAGTAGGTGGCCAGCCCCAGGCCCACCCGGTCCTTGTAGCGGTCGTAGTCGGGGGAGCCGTCCGGCGCCGGGGCCGCGGCCGCCAGGCGGTCGCAGATCCTCTGGGTGCGGGTGTCCTGCCAGACGATGACGTTGTGGACGGGCTCGCCGGTGGCCCGGTCCCACACGACGGCGCTCTCGCGCTGGTTGGTGATGCCGACGGCGGCGATCTCGTGGCGGTTGACCTCGGCGGCCGACAGGACCCCGGCCACGACCGAGCGCACATTGCGCCAGATCTCCGTCGCATCGTGCTCGACCCACCCGGCGCGCGGGAGGATCTGGGCGTGCTCCTTCTGGTCGACGGCGACGATCCTGCCGGCGTGGTCGAACAGGATGGCGCGTGACGAGGTCGTGCCCTGGTCGATGGCCAGGACGTATGTCTCGTCGGTCTTCTTACCGGTCATGGGGTGTCCTTTCGCGTCGTTGCGGTGAGTGCGCGGGCGGCCCCTCGGGGCGCCCGCCGTCGGGAGCCGGGGTCAGTAGAGGCCCGCCATGCGGGGGATGAGCAGGCCCGCGGCGAGGGCGCCGAGCACGGGGCCGAGTACCGGGACCCACGAGTAGGCCCAGTCGGAGCCGCCCTTGCCCTTGATCGGCAGGAGGGCGTGGGCGATCCGCGGCCCCAGGTCGCGCGCCGGGTTGATGGCGTACCCGGTGGGGCCTCCCAGCGACATGCCGATGGACACGATCACGAAGGCGACGGCGAGCGGGCCCAGCTGGGAGGGGGACTTGCCGTTGTAGAGGACCCAGGCGACCAGGGCGAAGGTGCCCAGGAGCTCGGTGACGACGTTCCAGCCGTAGGAGCGGATCCCCGGGGCGGTGGCGAAGCAGCCCAGCTTGGCGGCCGCCGGGGCGTCCTCGTCGAAGTGCTTCTTGTAGGCCAGCCAGGCCCCCACGGCGCCGAGGACGGCGCCCAGCGTCTGGGCGAGGACGTAGACGACGACGGTGGCCGCGGTGGCGGGGACGCCGGGGGCCAGGTCCCTGCCCGCCGCCGCCAGGCCGATGGTGACGGCCGGGTTGAGGTGGCCGCCGGTGGCGTAGGCGGCGTAGACGCCCATGAACACCGCCAGCCCCCATCCGAAGGTGATCACGACCCAGCCCGAGGCCTGAGCCTTGGACTTCGGCAGGGTCACGGCGGCGCACACGCCGGCGCCGAGGAGGATGAGGATGAATGTGCCGAAGAACTCGGACAGGAAGACCTGCCCCATGGTGAGGGTCATCGTTGCGCCCTTTCTGCACGTCGTTGTGCGGTGGAGAGGATGATTCGGAGGGGGCGGGTCAGACGGCGCGGGTCAGGTGGGCGACGGCCGCGGCGTCGGTGGCCTCGGCCTCGGCCGCCGCGATCTGGGCGACCCGCTCGGCGTAGGCCTCCCGCTCGGCCGTGACGTCGTCGTCGGACCATTCCAGCAGCGGCGCCATCACCTCCAGGACCTCGTCGGCGGCCCCCAGCCCCCGGTCGCGGCGCTCGATGTCCAGGCGCACGCGCCGCAGCAGGACGTCGTCGAGGTGGGCTGCGCCCTCGTGGGTGACGGCCCAGGCGACCTCCGCGCGCAGGAAGGCGGGCGCCTCGCCCAGCGGCCGGGCCAGGGAGGGGTCGTCGTCAATGGAGGCCAGCAGCGCGGGGAGCTCGTCCCCGTAGCGGTCCAGCAGGTGGGTGACCCGGTCCAGGGTCCAGCCGCGCTCGCGGGCGATGGCGCCGGCCTGCGCGGCCAGGGCGCGGTAGCCGGCGGCGCCCACCAGGGGCAGGTCGGCCGTGACGCAGGGGTGGGCGCGGGCGAGGGCCTCGCCCAGGGCGTGGTCGACGGCGTCGGCGGCCATGACGCGGTAGGTGGTCAGCTTGCCGCCTGCGATCGCCGTCAGCCCCGGCGCCACGCGCGTGACCGTGTGCTCGCGGGAGACCTTCGTGCTGGCCGCCTCCGCCCCGGGCTTGAGCTGGGGCTGGAGCAGGGGGCGCAGCCCCGCGTAGACGCCGATAATGTCGCTGCGGCGCAGGGGCCAGGAGAGCACCTCGTTGGCGTGCTCCAGGAGGTAGTCGACGTCCGCGGCCGTGGCCACCGGCTTGGAGACGTCCTCGGTCCACGGGGTGTCGGTGGTGCCGATGACCCAGTAGCGCGGCCACGGGATGATGAACAGGACGGACTTCTCGGTGCGCAGGAAGATGCCGGTCTCGGCGTCGATGGCCTCCTTGGGGACCACGATGTGGATGCCCTTGGAGGTGAGCACCTTCAGGCCCCCTGTGCTGGTGGCCAGGTCCTGGGTGGCCTCGGTCCACACGCCGGTGGCGTTGATGGTGCGCCTGGCGCGGATCTCGTGGGTGGCGCCGGTGGCCAGGTCGGTGACGGCCGCGCCGGTGACGGCGCCGTGGGCGCTCTTGAGGAATCCGGTCACCTTCGTGCGGCTGGCGGCCAGCGCCCCCAGGCCGACGGCGGTGCGGATGAGGTCGATGACGAGGCGGGCGTCGTCCACGCGGGCGTCGTAGAAGCGGATGGCGCCGACGAGCCCGGAGGGGTCCAGCGCCGGGGCCAGCGCCCGCGTGCCCTTGCGCCCCAGGTGCTTCTGGATGGGGACGGTGCGGTGTCCGCGGGCGCCGGCCAGCGCCAGGGCGTCGTACATGCCGACGCCCACCGCGGAGTAGGAGCGCTCGTAGTGGTGCTTGAGCGGCCACAGGAAGGGCTGGGCCTTGACCAGGTGCGGGGCGGTGGTCTGGAGCAGGCGGCCGCGCTCCGAAAGGGCCTCGCGGACCAGGGCGAAGTCGAGCTGGTAGAGGTAGCGCAGACCGCCGTGGACGAGCTTGGAGGACCAGGTGGAGGTGCCCGAGGCCCAGTCGCCCATCTCCACCACGCCGGTGCGCAGGCCGCGGGAGGCCGCGTCCAGGGCGATGCCGGCGCCGGTGATGCCGCCGCCGACGACGAGGACGTCGAGTCCCTCGGGGCCGCTCATCTCCTCCAGGGCGGCGGTGCGCTGCTCACGCGTCAGGCGCGTCAGGTCATTGGCCTCCGGGGCGGTCCGGGCGTTCATGAGGGGCTCCTTCGTCTCTTTCGTCTCTGTAGCGTCCTGCATCCAGGATCGCCGCCCTATGAGACGATGGGCAAGCCATGTGCACGAATGTGCACATCCGGGCAGAGGGGGATGAGGACGATGGGCGCAGCGCGGCCGGACCAGGCCCCGACGTCGGGCGGCGCCGGGGCCGACGGGGCTTCCGGAGCTTCCGGGGCTTCCGGGACTGCCGAGCCCCGCGAGTCTCAGCGAGCGCGCGCTGGCACCGAGGAGCAGCGGGTCTTCGAGGCCGCCTCCATGTACTACGTCCAGGCCGAGACCATGGAGGTCATCGCCCGCCACCTGCACTGCTCTCGCTCGACGGTCTCGCGCCTGCTCGCCCGGGCGCGCCGGGAGGGCGTCGTGCGCATCGAGCTGGTCCGGCCCGGCGGGGCCGGCGGCCTGGAGGCGCGCTTCGAGGCCGAGCTCGGCGTGCGCGCGCGCATCGTCCCCGTGCGCGAGGGCACCACCGAGATCCACCGCCTTCAGCAGGTCGCCGCCGTCGCCGCCTCCCGCTTCGTCGATATCGTCGGCGAGCTCGCGCAGGCCCCCGGCGCCCATGGCGGCGACGCAGGGCCCGCGCGGGCCGCCGGCGGGCAGGACGACGGCGGCCCGGGCGGGAGCGGGGACGGCGCCGGGCTCGTCGTCGGCTCCGCCTGGGGCAGAACCATGAGCGAGGTGGCGGCGGCGCTGCCGGCCAGGCGGATCCCCGGGCTGACCATCGTCCAGCTCAACGGGGCCTCGGACCCCATGCAGGAGGGGCCGTCGGCCGGCCAGATGCTGTCGCGGATGGGCGCCGCCCTGGGGGCGCGCACGATCGGGTTCCCGGTGCCCGCCTTCTTCGACCAGGCCGCAACCCGTCGCGCCATGTGGTCGGAGCGCTCGATCAAGCGCATCCTGGCCGTGGTCGCCGCCGCGCGCCTGGCCGTCTTCGGCGTGGGCACCCTGGAGTCCGGCTCCGGCGCCCTGCCCAGCCAGGTCTACGCGGGCGGCCACCTCACCCGCGCCGACCTGGCCGTCGCCCGGCGCGAGGGCGTCGTCGGGGACGTGTGCACCGTCCTGCTGCGGGGCGACGGCACCTGGGGTGACATCGAACTCAATGCCCGTGCCACCGGTCCCACCCCTGTCCGACTGGCGCGCATCCCGCGCAGACTGTGCGTCGTGGCCGGCACCGGCAAGGCCCGCGCCTGCGTCGCGGCCCTGCGCGCACGCGTGGCCACCGACCTCGTCGTCGACGATGCCACTGCCCGTGCGGTGCTGGCACTGCATCAGCGGAAGGAGACCTCATGAGCGCGAGCCCGAGCCCCCTCAACGGCGCCGTGCGCGGTCGTGCGGCGGAGCACCCCGCCCCCGGGAGCGTGTATCCCATGCGCTCCGAGCCCCTCGGCCCGCTCGGGCGCTCCGGGGCGGCCGGGCGCACCGCGCCGGCCGGGCCCGCGGCGTCCGCGCTGCCCTGGCGCATGGTCCTGCGCCCCGCCCGCCCCGCGGACGCCCGCGCCATCGCCGAGCTCGTCCGGCCCTACTCCGATCGCCGCATCCTCATCCCCAAGGACCTCATCACCTACTTCGAGGACATCCAGGAGTTCACCGTCGCCGAGGGCACGGGGTCGCTCGACGGCTCCCCGGAGAGGAGCGGCGGCATTATCGGCTGCGGGGCCCTGCACGTCATGTGGGACGACATCGCCGAGGTGCGCACGCTCGCCGTGCGCAAGGACCGCATGCACCGCGGGGTCGGCGGCGCCATCCTGAACGAGCTGCTCGATCGCGCCCGCGGTCTGGGGCTGCGGCGCGTCTTCTGCCTGACCTTCGAGGTCGATTTCTTCACGGCGCACGGCTTCCACCCCATCTGGGGCACCCCGGTGGGCATGGACACCTTCGCCGAGATGGTGCGCAGCCACGACGACGGGGTCGCCGAGTTCCTCGACCTGGCGCGGGTCAAGCCCAACACGCTGGGCAACACGCGCATGATCATTGAGTTGTGAGAGCTGTGAGGGCTGGGAGGGCTGTGAGTGCTGCAGGCGCTGCCGGCGGCCCGGCCGGGGCGACGGCGGCGCTGCCCGCACGGGCGGTCGTCGAC
Source organism: Actinomyces israelii (assembly GCF_030253495.1). Lineage (NCBI taxonomy): Bacteria > Bacillati > Actinomycetota > Actinomycetes > Actinomycetales > Actinomycetaceae > Actinomyces > Actinomyces israelii. Next base: position 3,165,692 of record NZ_CP124548.1, on the reverse strand, counting down.
TGGTACCGCGAGCACGCCCGGCGCCTGCCGTGGCGCGAGCCGGGGACGACCCCCTACGGCGTGCTGGTCTCGGAGGTCATGAGCCAGCAGACGCCGGTGGCCCGGGTCGTGCCCGCGTGGCGGCAGTGGATGAGCCGCTGGCCGGACCCGGCCGCCCTGGCGACGGCCGAGACCGGGGACGTCCTGCGGGTGTGGGGCCGCCTGGGCTACCCCCGGCGGGCGCTGCGGCTCATGGAGTGCGCCCGCGCCGTCGTCGAGCGCCACGGCGGCCGCCTGCCCTGCGACCTCGAGGCGCTGCGGGCGCTGCCGGGGATCGGCGACTACACGGCCGGGGCAGTCATGGCCTTCGCCTACGGGCGCCGGGCGCTGACGCTGGACACCAATGTGCGGCGCGTGCTCGCCCGCGCGGCCGGCGGCCGGGCCCTGCCGCCTCCCGCGCCGGTGCGCTCCGAGCGCGAGCGGGCCGAGGCTCTCCTGCCCGAGGACGACGCCGAGGCGGCCGCCTGGTCGGTGGCGGTCATGGAGCTGGGGGCGCTGGTGTGCACCGCCCGCGAGCCGAGCTGCGGGCGCTGCCCGTGGCGCGAGAGGTGCGCGTGGCTGGCGGCGGGCAGGCCGGCGGACGAGCACGCCGGCCGGCGCCGCAGGCAGGCCTGGCACGGGACGGACCGCCAGGCGCGGGGCCTGATCATGGCCCGGCTGCGCGAGGCCGACGCGGGCACGGCCCTGGGGGCCGGGGCGCTGCTGGCCGTGGGGGCCGGTGCCGGGGCCCGCGCGGGCCGGGCGGCGGATGGCGGGCAGCCGGCCCGGGCACTGGCCTCCCTGCTGGCCGACGGTCTCATCGCCACCGACGACGACGGGGCGACCTTCCGCCTGCCCTGAGGCCGGTCGCGCGGAAGGGACTGAGGACCCATCGGGGCTGCGGGCGGGCTGGGCGCCCAATGCCAGCGGAAAGTACGCTCACGCTGGAAGGGTGCGTTCACGTTCGCCGGTGCGCCCTGGGCGGAGGCCCGAACGACCAGATACCCGGGGATGCCCGGCCCCACACTGCCCCCGGCGGTCCCTCTTCGTCAAGGGTCGTATTCCGGCTCGAAACCGGTTCGGTTCCGCGTCGAGATCAGTCCGAGGAGTCCGGCGGGCGTCGGCCGAGTGGCGCTGCCCTGTGGGGCCGACTGCCGGACTGTCCGGGAAGAGAACCCCTCGCGAGGTAACCTGCCTGTGCGGCTGGTACTGGTGGACGTATCCCTCCGCGGTGGTGACAGCTTCGTGGGTAGCTTGCCGACGCCGGCGCGCGAGAAGTACTTCTGATAGCCGGCACGGCTGACGCGGATCCGCGCCTGCTCGGCCACGCGTCTGTTTCCAAGCCTTCGCCGTGGACAGGTGGCTGTTGCCCGCATAGCCTGTGGCCATGTCCCCTTCCGCTGACATCGGGCGTTCGCGTGCCGGGGGCGGTGCGGGCGGCAGCTGGCGCCAGGCGCCGACAGAGAAAGTGTATTCCTGCGACCGCGCCGACCGCGATCGGGGAATCGAGGCGTGGGCGGGTTCGACGCTCGGGACTCTGGATGTTCTTTTTACTCTCAACGCCGTGTTCCGCTCGGTCGGGCCGTACACTGTCATACTTCTTTTTTTGCGGATGCGCCCTTATTCTGTACGGTGCGGGAAGGTTCGTGCTGCGCGGCCAGGTCCGTGAGTCGCCCGGCCGCTGGCGTCTGGGCACCGATTCCGTTGAGTTCGGGCCGTGCTGGGGATTTCTTCTGTGGGAGCAGATGCCTCCCGCGATGGTAGTTGCTGGTGCCGTGGTCGTGCTACGGATGCCAGTACCTTCAGGTGTTACTCATTCTGGCACATCCAGGGTGCTGCCACTTGTTTTAGCCGTGCTCTGCGGCGCTGCTATCACCTGGGCGACCATGCCTGTGAATCCGCCTCAGAAGCCCGAGGTCATTCTTGAACCTCTGGGAATGTGGCTGTGGCCCGATGGCCGCTATCGTGCATTCATTCCCTGGGAGCTGGAGCCTGTTGTTGCGGGACGTGCACGTCATGGTACGCAGGTTTGTGCGGTCATCACCCTGGACGCAGGACCTCCAGCGTATTTCCCCATATTTCCCATTCCGCTGGGCTACGTCCAGCTCCAGCGTGTGGTCGAGTTCTACTCCACCCACCCCGAGCTGCGTGACGAGTTGGCCGCTGAGGCGGGCCTTGAGCGCGTCCGCACCCTCATGTACACGCCCGTCTGGCGGGTCGAGGAGGACCTTCCTCCCGCACCGGCCGTGCCGAGCCAGGAGCCCGCCGCGCTGTACGAGGCGTTCACGCCGATCGACGACACCAACGATGTCGATGACGCTGCGGCCGCAATGAGCGATGCGGTTGCCGACACCGGCGGCGCCGCTCCGACTTCCTCACCCGTGCCGAGGAGCCGGCCCGCTCGCAAGAACCGCGTGCTCGCCCCAACCAGGCCTCAGCCGCCGTCCGGTGCCATCGACTGCGAGAAGGCGGATGGCAGACGGAACGGCGCCCCGCTGCGCTCCCTGTTCTACGCCGTCATCGTCTTCGTGGTCCTTGCGCACTACGCGGCCGGGGACAACATCTCTGTACTCGCATTCCTGGGGTCCGGAATTATTCTCATTCTCCTGCTCCATGCGCTACTTCTTCTGGGGATGCGGATTTCCATAGCGCTAGCATCCCGGCGATGGGGCAGGTGCTCTGAGGGGATTGCGCTGCCGCGATTCTGGATCTTCCCGGCAGCCAAGCACCTGGGTGCCCTGCTCCTTGCCGCCCTCGGGCTCTTCTCTGCCTGGTCGGTTCTTTTCGACAGAGACGTTCCCGAGGATCTCCCCATTCCTTCTCTCTGCGCCGCGACGGCCTGCATCGTTGTCGCCGTCGTGACATGGCGGAGAACCCCGCGACCGCGACTCGGGGCCGAGATCATCCTCGACCCTACAGGTCTCCGCGTCGCTCCGGGTACCCGCCACGAGGCCTCCTTCCTGTGGACGGACGGCCCCCGCGTCGTCGGCGCCGTTAGATTCGGCTCCGCGCTCGTCATCACCCCCGATTCCAGCACTGCGCCGGTCCCCGTGCGCATGGGCACAGTCCCCCTGACCTACGTCCAGCTCCAGCGTGTGGTCGAGTTCTACTCCACCCACCCCGAGCTGCGCGACGAGCTCGCCGCCGAGGCGGGCCTTGAGCGCGTCCGCACCCTCATGAGCGTTCCCGTCTGGCAGATCGAGGAAGAGGAGTCGCTACCACTTCCGAGCGCGTGCGCCCACAGACCCGCCGCGTCGAACAAGGCATGTGCGCCGGGCGATGATGGCGGGAGCGCGGAAGTCTCGCCCGCCGTTGTCATGGAGCCTCCGATCCCGCCCGGCGCTCTTGATTGCGCGAGGGCGGATCGCCGAAGGATGGCCGCGCCGCGTCGCACCCTTGTCGGGGCGCTCGGGATTCTTGCGGCTTTCATTGCCGTTCTCGCCGCCGAGTTGAGGACGACAATGATCTTCCTGCTCGCCGCCACCTTCATCCTCATGCTGCTGCGGGCCGCCGCGCTGTATGTCTTCCGGTCCCCTTTGGAGCACGCGGATGAGCAGTGGGTCCTCAGCGACAGCGGCGTTGCGCTGCCGTCGCTGTGGGCCTCTCCGCTCGCCACGCGCATGGGCGCGGCGGCGCTTCTCTTGACCGGACTTTTCAGCTTCTCGGTCGCTGCGGCCGCCATCCCTCACGAGGAGCAGCTGCGCGTCCCGTCCATGGCTGCTGGGGCTGTGTGCGTCGTCGTCGCCTGTATGGTCTGGTCGGGCACCCGGCGACCCCACGGGGGGCCGGAGATCCTCCTGGACCCGCGGGGCGCTCGCTTCGCGCCGGGCACAGGCCGCGAGGTGGTGCTGGCGTGGGATGGTCACCCCCGTGTGGTCGGCGCTTCCAGGGGCCAGATGCTCGTCGGTCTCCTCAACGACCCCGGTGCGGGCCTGGTGCGCCTGCCCATGGACGCCCTCACCGCTGGCTGCACCCAGCTCCGGCAGGTGATGGAGCTGTACTCCACCCGCCCCGAGCTGCGCCGTGAACTCGCCGCCGAGGCGGGCCTGGAGCGCGTCCGCACCCTCATGCGCGCCCCCGTCTGAGCCGGGGAGGAGGTCCTGCCTCCTGCTGGCGGGCCTTGAGCGCGTCTCCCGTGGTTGTGGCTGCCAGTGCCGACAGTGCTGCCCCGGGCCTGCGCGGTTCCGCCGCCGTCCCACCCGCGCCCAGACCACCCCGTCGGCGCCTTGGACGCGCTCGCAGGCGCACGTGCCAGATGGCGGTGAGATCAGGTGCGCTGTCGTTGGCGCGGGCCAGGAGACCGTGGCCCGGGTGCCGCGCGGGGCGGGTGGAGGGTCGTGCCAGCGGAGGGCTGCGCCCCGCGGGGCGGCCCGTCCCACCGGCTCACGGGCTACCGGCTGTCATGTTCGTGCCGGTTCGTTGTGGGCGGGGTGGGGTCTGGTGGGTGGGGTGTGTTCGGTTCTGTGGTGTTTCGGGGTGGTGTGGGCTGGGCTACATTGTGTTCTTTCTGTTGTCTCTGCGATAGGCCCCGTGGCCGACTGGGTGCGGGGGTGTGTGCTGTGGATCTGGATGTGGTCTTCGATGAGCTGGCTCGTGCCGCGCGCCTGGCTGATGGGTGCGGGCAGGAGGTCGCCGGGGTGGTTGTGGAGGCCGGCGACGCCGGCGCCCTGGGTGAGGCGGCCCTGGTCGGTGCCGCGGCCTCGTTCGCCTCGGTGCGCACCGCTGCGGCCCGGCGGGCCGCGGCCGGGGCGCGGGGCCTGGCCGACGGCGTGCGGCGGGCGGGGGCCCTGCTGGCCGAGGCCGACCAGCGGGCCGCCGACGGCGCCCGCGCCCTGGCCGCCCTGAGCGCCGGGGCCGGGCCGCGGGGCCTTGGGGGGGTCTGCGGTGACGGGCGGGGACGCTCTGGCGGGCGTGGTGGTCGGCGCGGTGCCCGGCTGCCCGGGCGGGGTGCGGGCCCTGGCCGACTCCTGGAGACTGACGGGGCGCGCCCTGGTCGAGGGCGCCGACCTGGCGGCCGGCGCCCGGGCGGCGACCGCCTCCTGGCAGGGGGCCGCCGCCCGGGCCTTCACCGCCGCCGCCACCGCCCTGACCGGTGATCTGGATGACGGTGCCGAGCGCCTCGAGGCGGGCGCCCGGGCCCTGGAGGGCTACGCCCGGGTCCTGGATCGGGCCGTTGTCGCCGCCGACCAGCTGCGCGCGGCCCTGGCACCCGTCCTGGCCGCCGCCCAGGCGGCTCCCGCCACCGCGCCCGTCGCCGTCGCCGTGATCGCCCGCACCGCAGGCGCCTGGACCAACATCCTCGCAGAGGTCCGCCTCGCCGCCCTCCGCACCGCCGCCACCCTCCAGGCCGCAGCAGGCGACAACAACCCGCAGGCGGGCGGCGGGGCGGACAACAGCGGCGGAGGCAAAGACGACGAAGGTTCTCATACCGATGACAGGACGCCGTTCTTCCAGCCCGACATTGACGCTCTCAGGGAGCAGGCGGACGGAAGCGGGGGCTGGGACCTTGACGCCAACCAGACCCTGATCGGCGACTGCTTCCTGCTGGCCACATTGCAGGCCTACTCCCAGACCCCGGAGGGCCAGCAGCACCTGCGCGACCACGTCAAGTGGGACGGCAAGAAACGGGCCTTCGTCGTCACCCTCTACGACCACGGCAGGCCCGTGGATGTCGACGTCCGCGACTATTACAACGACGGCACCAGGGACTCCCACAACCGGCCGACGCTGCTGAGCATCTACGAGCGCGCCTACGGCATCCACTACGGCAACGAGAGTCTGTCGTCGGGCGGTCGTGCGGGTGACGCGATGGACCACATCGCCGGGGAGGACTCCTACGGTGTGGACACCGGCGGGCGCATACTCGGGGTGATCCCCTGGAACCAGCACGAGTACGCCAAGGACGAGTGGGATGAGATCCAGCAGGCCGTCCAGGACGGCAGGCCCGTGGTCGCATCAACAGCTGGGGGCGACTTCAGCCACGGCGACGCGGCCACCGCCACGACCGACACCAACAACAACGGCAAGATAGACGGCGCCTCCGCCCAGAGACCGGACCAGGAGGGCACCTACCGCATCGCGGGAGGCAACTACGACCACGACCCTAAGACCCCGGAGGCCGGCCACTCGTACACGGTCGTGGCCGTCGACGACGAGGGCGTCACCCTGCGCAACCCATGGGGCTACAACGACAATGCCGACCCCAACCTGCCTCGGGCTGACAACGACGGCCTGATCCGCATCAGCCGCGCCGACTACGAGAAGTATGGCCGGAATTAAACAAAATGGCATTCTAGGGCGGCTGCTGCGGGATTCCTGGTTGGCGTCTGCGGAGCACCTCGTATAAGATAATCTCATGCAGATCGACATGACGGACGAGGAACGGGACATCCTCATCAGGTGGAAGAAGCGCTCGGACACCTACAAGCTTGTGAGAATGAAGGCGGAGGCAATTCTGTACGCTGCCCGTGGCGTCGGCCTGGATATTATCGCGGAGATGGTCGAGCGGGCCGAGGGGACGGTACGCGAGTGGCTGTCGGAATGGCGGCAGACCAGGCTGGGCTCCGTGGTAACCGGTCACGCCGTGGGCGGGAACGCGGCAAAGCTCAAGCGGGCGCAGAAGAAGGAGCTGGAGGAGATTCTCAGTAGACCGCCCTCGGAGGCAGGCGTCAAGGCCGGTTTCTGGGACGTCCCGGCCCTTAAGGACGTCGTGCAGATCAAGTTCGGAGTCGAGTACAGGTCCGAGTCCTCCTATCGGCTGCTCATGCGCTTTCTGGGCATGAGCTTCAAGCTCCCCGACCCGTTCGACAAGCGCCGCGACGAGAAGGCCATCGCCAGGCGGATGGCCGAGATCCGGCGCCAGGTCAACGATCTGCTCCAGGACGGCTGGGAGGTCTACACCGTCGACGAGGTCCGCGTGGAGCACGAGGCCGAGACGAGGCGCATGTGGCTTCCCAAGGGGAAGAGAACAAGGCTGTACGTGGACCGCAAGAAGGCGAGCCGGTCGTTCTTCGGGGCGCTGAGCCTGACGACCAGGAAGATGAGAATCTACCCGATCCAGGGAAACCAGGACGCCGAGCAGACCCGCCCTCATGATGGATCGCCTGGCGCGTGAGACCGATGAGGGGAAGAAGATCGCGGTGGTCCTGGACAGCGCCAGGTTCCACCACGCCAAGGCTTTGAACGATCTTTATGCCCCCGGTCAGGCTCTGGAGCGCATCATGCCTATCTACATGCCCCCGTACGCCCCCGACCTTGGGTCCCACAGAACACGTACGGGACGCCGCCAAAGTCAGCACCGCCAACCCCCGCGCGCTCGCCCCGGAGAACACCTTCGCGGCCTTCACCGCCTACATCACCAACCGCACCTTCGACTACGACTTCGAGCACCTCCCAGTCACACCACCACACACCGACCTTGTTTAATTCCAGCCATGTTTTGAGAGATGAGGTTGAATCGGCTCATGTCGGCACAGGGACTCGGTAGTGGGCTCAAGGAGCGAGTGGTCCTTGAGGTCGTGGGTGGAGGGTTCGGACCGTTGTGGAGGTGGCGGGGTCCTGCGGGCTGGTTCCTTGGGGCGGTGGGGGCTGGGTCAGGAGATGGCGGAAGGGGCCACCCGGAGTCCGTGGACTCCGAGGTCGGTGCGGAGCAGTCGGCGGGGAGCAGGAGGCTGCGCGCCGAGCCGCGAGAGGCCAGGATGGAGATCGGGCTCCCGAGCAGAAGCGGCTTCCTTCCTTCGCCCAGAGGGTCCCGGTAGGCGCCCGGGCGCGTACCTGGGTCCATCGCGGTAGGTAGGAGGCTGCCCGATCACTATCGGTGTGCCGCTGTTGGAAAGTGTCTCGATCAGGCTGTTACGCCTGGCTGGGCCGGGAGCCATCAAGAACCGTGCGACGCAGAAGAGCTCAGCGCCTTGATCGAGTGGGTCCTCAACAGCTCCCGCGCCACCCTGCGGGTACCGCCGTACTCACGCCGCCGGGGCCCGCAGAGGCTGTTGAGGCCCCCCAGGGGGCGGTGCGCTCCCGCCCGTGCGTGAGCAGGGCCCGTCAGGCCGCGGCCCCGCCGAAAGGACTCGGCGCCACCGCCCGGGCCGCCGGGCCCGGAGTCTCGCGTCCCGACCTGGTCAAGCGGGGCTCCCGCCGCCAGCAGGCCCGGGAGTGAGGTGGGTGGGCGGCATCCACCTGTATCAGAACCCGGGGAGGGACCCGATCTGTCTGGCGACCGTCCCCGGGCTGCTGCACCCAGAAAGCGGTCGGGTACGCCACTGGGGCGACCACGCGCGGCACCGGCCCCTGGTGTGCGAGGCGATCGATATGGCGGCCCGCAGGTGCCCGTACACGACAGGAGAGACGGTATTCCACTCGATTCCACTCGGGCCGGGGCTGCCAGTACACCTCCGCCCAGCTCGCCAGGCACCTGGAGAGCTACGGCACTCGCCCCTCGGTGGGCAGGGCCGGGGTGTGCTGGGCGGGTGCCCGGGCGGAAGCCGGCGGGCGCGACCCTCAAGGAACGAGAGGGCCTATCAGATGGTCCACCACCGCAAGAACCAAGACCACCCGGGATACCGCCTCCCAGGTCAACCCCGGTACACACGATCAGAGACAGCTCCACTCCGCCCCGGGGTACAGGACACAGGGCGAGGCCGACCAGGAGCACCGAGCAGCAAGACAACCAGCCCGAGACACCACTTTCAAAGCCGTCCGAGACACACCCGGCAGCCCACATCGATGCACTACACTGTCCTGACCGCCAGCCGCGTCAGGCAACCCACCTAGTCAGTTACAATGGTAGTAGAGCGGTGCCCACTGAAACGGCCATCTTGATGATCTATTTGTCCGGTCACGTTGTACAAGTTTTGGTTCCTGCGAAAATACTGTCATGTCCATAATTTCTCCGATATCCAACCCTCCGGCGGCGTCGAATCCGCGCTCTGTTCTGCCAACAGATGCAGGCATGAAGTCGACCGCTAGGCTGATTTTTTGACGATTGTTGTAATTAATGAATGGAGGTAAATTTTAACGACCTTCAACTACTGTTTGTGACAACCCGTGCGGCCGAGTCGGAGCGATCGTCGATCTCGAACTGCGGGTCTCAAGTAGATGAAGTGCGATTCGCGCAAATCGGAATTTGATAAATATGAAAGGGATGTCTGGGATGCATCGACAGGTGTTCATTGAGAATGGGGTCGCCATGCGCTACGACGCCGGTTCGACCGTGTGGTCGTTCGACGGCGATCTGTGGGGCCGCTGCGTCCAGGACGAGACCGAGTCGCGGGCACTGGCCAGGTTCGAAGAGCTCTACGGCCCCTGCAGCGTCATGGAGCGCATTGAGGGCGATGAGAGGTCCTTTGCCCGTGATCGAGTGCCCGCCACTGATGCGCAGAGGCGCTGGACGCGGAAGATCCTGTCCGACCAGCACGACAGGGCGATCCGGCTGCTCCGCGCAATCCCGGTGCGGGCCCTGGACTTCGACGACCCCGATCAGCAGATCGCCTCCTACGCGACCTGGCGCACCCCCCGACTCGTCTTCTGGCACATCGCCGACACCGAGTCCCGCTACTACATTCCCCGCTGCGGCTTGCCCGACCGCGACCGGCTGCCCGACCTCGAACAGGAACTCATGGCGTCCCACGCCTACGCGATGCAGACCATCGACTCGATCGGCGCCGAGGCGAATCTGACAACCGGCCATGAGGAATGGACGTCCGTCAAACTCCTTCGGCGCCTGGCCTATCACGAACGCGTCGAACTGGACATTGTCGAGGCGATGGTGTCCGCATGGAGTGAGGTGCCCAGCGTTTCTCGGGCAGTGGTGGAGAAGAAGACGAGTTCGAGAAGCGAGGTTGAATCGACTCATGGCAGCACTGAGATTCAGTAGTGGGCTCGGGGAGCGGGTGGTCCTTGGTGTCGTGGGTGGGGGGGGTGCCCCTGGGCGACCGCCACGCCCCCGGGGCCCCGATGGTGGCGGGCCGGTCTGCGGGCCACCAGCAGGCGCCCCCCTTGCGGCTCAGGCGCTCGTAGAGGCCGCGCAGGCGGGCCTGGTCGCCTGCCAAGGCCCTGTCACGGAGTCTTCCGCCCGCCCCGGCCCGGGGCCCTCGCCCAGTGCCCGCTCTTACCGACGTCGATGCCGATGAAGACACCGACACCGCTGATCGATATCCTCACCAGGAGCCCCCCTCGCCCACCAGACCCGAGGCCAGTCGTTCGGCGGCCGGTCCCGCACCCACGCATGCGAAAGACCTCAACCACTCAGCGGCGGGTCGTTCCCCTCATCAGCGCGTCCCCTCACCCGGCTGCTGCGGGCGACTTTCACCCCCCGGGACCGTCTACGGACAGGGGCAAACCATCATGCCCACAACAGCTGGCCCGGCTCCGGACCAGAACCACAAACAAGGTAACGGGGTCGGGAGGTGGTGGAAGGGTCTGCCTGGAGTCCGTGGGCTCCGAGGTCGGTGCGGGGCGGTCGGCGGGGAGCAGGTGGCTGCGCGCCTGGCTGGGGGAGACCAGGATGGGGGGTGGGCTCCTGGGGGGAAGTGGTTTCCTTCCTTCGCGCAGAGGGTCCCGGTAGGCGCCCGGGCGCGCGCCTGTGTCCACCGCGGTGGGCAGGAGGCTGGCCGGTCACCATCGGTGTGCCGCTGTCTGAGAGTATCCAGGTCCGGGTCAGGGTGCTGCGCCTGGACGGGGAGGCGGCCGTCAGGGTCCGCACGACGCAGGTAAGGGACTCAGCGCCCTGGTCGAGTGGGTCCTCAACAGCTCTCGCGCCACCCTGCGGGCTGGCGCCGCATCCCGTGCCGCCGGGGTTCGCAGAAACTGTTGAGACAACACCTCTGGGACACGGCGCGCGCCCGCGCGCTCGGGGCCCGCCAGGCCGCGGCCCCGCCGAAAGGACCCAGCGCCACCGCCCCCCTGGGCCGCCGGGCCCGGAGTCTCACGCCCCGGCCCGGTCCGGGCGCGGGCTCCCGCCGCCAGCCAGCCGGGAGAGCAGGTGGGCGGGCGACACCCACCTGCATCCGCACCCGGGGAGGGACCCGATCCGCCTGGCGACCGCCCCCGGGCTGCTGCACGAAGAAAGCAGTCGGGTACGCGATCGGGGCGACCACACGCGGCACCGGCCCCTGGTGTACGAGGCCATCGACACAGCGGCCCGCAGGCGCCCGACGAGGAGAGACACGACGATCCACCCCGCCCCGGACCCGCGGCACCCCGGTCCACCTCCGCCCAGCTCGCCGACCACCCGGAGAGCCACGGCACTCGCCCTCCGGGCGGGCAGGACTAGGACGCGCCGGGCGGGCGCCCGGGCGGAAGCCGGCAGGCGCCCGCCCTCAAGGAACGACAGAGCCCACGCCGATAGCCCACCACAAGAAGCAAGACCATCCAGGACACCGCCCCCCCCAGGCCGACCCCGGCACACATAAGTCAGACACAGCCCCACCCCACCCCCGGGGGCACAGGACACCCGGCGAGGCCGACCAGGACCACCGGACCACCGAGCAACAAGCCAAGCAGCCCGAGACACCGCTTTCAGAGCTGTCCGAGACACGCCCGGCAGTCCACCCAGCAGTCCACGACGCCGACGACGACTCCTCTCCCCCGGCCAGCCACGACGGCCTGATCCGCATCAGCCGCGCCGACTACGAGAAGTACTTCTCCCACACCACCATCGGCGAGGCGCCCTGAACCCACCAGCCCGACTTATCGCCACCACTCAAGATCAACCCCCGGATCAAGAACGAGGTTGAAGAACGAGTTTGGAGGGGTGCTGGGTCTGGCCTTCGGAGGGCCGATGAAGGGCAAGTCCGGCAGGGTAATGGGGGCGGGGTTAACGGCCAGCAGCGTGAGGGTCCCCAGCCCATCGATGTGGACGCTCTCGCCCAGGTGCAGCCTGTAGACCTCCTCCTCGCCCTCGGGATCGTAGTATCTGGGCCTCCAGCGCACCGCCGCCACCCACTCATGGTTCTCAGAGTGCATTCCCGCGGACGACAGGTCCCCGTCTGCCGCCGTATGAATAGAGGGAAGCGAGCCGCCCAGGGCAACATACTCGCCCCTCTCAATGCCCGCGGGCAGGGGGACGCTGCGCGTCCAGGGACGGGTCCACCACAACCAGCCGCCCACCCCCACCGCAGCCACCACCACCACAACCACGAGAGCCACCAGCACACGCACCCACCGCCGAGACCAGGCCCGCCGCACCACTGAGCCACCGGACGACACCCGAGCAGGACCGGCCCGCCCGGCCCGGACACCGCCGGCCTCGCCCACCCCGCCGTCATCGACCCCGCTGCCACGCCGCATCATCATCACCCACCCCGCGCACTCGCCAACCAGGAACAAGCAGCAGAATAACACCCCAGACACCCACACCGGAAGACAAAAGACGTTAAGAAAGGCATGGATCATGTGCCGATCCCGACCTGCCTCGGGCTGGCCGCGACGGCCTGATCCGCATCAGCCGCGCCGACTATGAGAGGCACGTCTTCCATTTCCGCCGCGACCCCGCCGGGCGCTGCCCGAGGCGCCCGCACTCTTATGCGCACGTGGACTGCCGGGCGTTGATGGCGTTCCGACGGGGGCTGGCTGTGGGAGGGCTTTGAGGTCTGCGTGCAGGAGAGCCCCGGCGTGACGGTCTGCACCTGCTCCGAGATCGGGATCGAGGGGAAAGTGCAGGTCCTACCGCGGCCTGCTCGGGACTCCGGCTGATCAGCGGACGGCGGCGCCGACGCCAAAGATGAGAGACCCGAGATCCTCATGCGGCCGCGGCGGCAGCGCCTGCGACACCGCCCGGCGTTCTCGACTGTGCGGCGACGGATCGCCGGAATGTGGAAGTTATTCAGGGGCGTATAGGAAATGCGTATAGGAAATGAGGGGCGCGGCGTGTTAACCAGGTGGTGGCTCGTTGACCTGAGAGAATTAAGTTGCGACATAGAACCTCTTAGGAACGAGTCGTTATGGTCAAGGGTGTCACAGGCCTGGGCGGGGCGCAGACGGGCAGGCTGGCGGAGCTGGTGGTGGGCGATGACGAGATCGTCCTGGCGCCAGGAGCCCTCAGCCCACTGGCGGCCGTGCGGGCGACCTTGATGTGTCTGCGGACCAGCGCCTCTCAGGAAGGGGCCGCCGAGGTCATGGGCGTGTCCCGGCCCACTGTCTCGCGGACGATCTCGGTGGTCACCCGGGTCATCGCCAGGGCCTGCCTGCCGGCAACCGCCGAGGAGATCCCCCCCGCGGGGGCCTGTACGTCATCGATGGGATCCTCTTGGCGTGCTGGAGGCGGAAGGGCCGGCCCCGCCTGCGGTCGGGCAGGCACAGGCGCGCTGGCATGAACCTGCGGGTACTGGTCAGCCTCACCGGTCACCCGGTGTGGGCCTCAGAGCCTCTGCCGGCAAGCGCCCACGACTCCACCGCGACTCCAGGGCCATCACGGCCTCCGGGGTGCTCGAGGGGGTCGCTCCCTCCTGCTGCGTCGCCGGTAAGGGATGCATCGGAGCCGGAGTCACCGCCCCTTACAAAAAATCTCCCAACGGCGAGCCAGCCGAGGCTCAGAAGCAGACGAACAAAGCCCTGGGCAAAATCCGTTACGTCGTCGAGGGAACCATCGCGCACATCAAGGCCCGGAAGATCCTGGCCCACGACTGCCGACAACCACCGCGCACCTTCAAAAAAACCATCACAGCCACACCGGCAATTTACACGTACGCCAACCCCTGAATAACCTTCATGGGTGCACCGTGTCAGGAGACGAGTATGAGTGCGACTCCACCCCGGGCGGAGGGTCGAGCCGCACAGGCGTCCACCGTACATCAAAATAGTGAAGGCGCCTTGACTCGCGTGCCTGCCGGATGCGCTGGTTGGCGCCTAACCGCCTCCTGAGGCGCTTGGAGAGGTCTCATCGCTTGATGATTTACGTGGGTTGGACCCGTCCGGAACGCCGTTCGGAGTCCCGTCTTCCTCCTTGTTGACGACAGTGACCTCAGTAACGGAGTATGGGCCGTCTGCGCCGGGCGAAAGATTTATCGAGTGGCTGTCGGTCACTGTGTCCGGGGGCTGTTCCCGTGCTTTCCTCCGTAAATGAATGTTGTTGAGCCTCTCGCAAAGACGGCGATGCTGTCGTCGTCCTGCTTTGTGTCGAGGAACTCTACGGTGCTCTGTGCTGATACAATTGGCTCGCCAATGGTGATGAATTTGTCTCGAATTTTGTTGTTGAAAATTTCTGCCGAAGTGGGCGCCGGCCTGCTTGATCTGCCCGGATCCGTCCACTCTGCGTCGAGTTCGGTCTGGTAGTTATTTACGGTCGTGGGCGCGGCTTCGTCGCTCGATTTGCTTTTCGTGCTTGGCGCTGCTGCCGACAAGCGGGATACAACGGCAAAGAAAGGGAGGCGTGCTGGCTCAAGCCCGTATAACGAAATTGATCTTCTTTTCATCGATGGCTCCCAAGGGGCTCGGCTCCCAGGGCCGTTGCGCATAGTGTGTCCCTTCCTGTCCGGGACGTCCGCCCTGCGGCGGGCGCTCTTGGGGAGCCGTCACGGCGCAGAAGGGTCGAATCATGTCTCCGCCCCGTCCGGGCCGGGCGGCAGTGCGGAATCCGCCACGGTGAGGCTCGCTACCCGCGCGCGCCACCGCGGTGCGGGGCGGGTCGCGCCGGTACAGTCGTTCGCATGGCAAAGGGACGGAAGAGAGGCGGCAACCCGCCGCACAAGAGGCGGCGTCGGACGGGCGGCGCCCGCCCGTCCTCCGGCGCGGGCTCCAACCACCCGCGCCGTTCCGCCTCGACTCCTCGCGCCTCGGGGGGCCCGCGCCCCGCAGACGGCGACCCCGTCAAGGGCCGCAAGCCGGCCGGCGGGGCCCGCCCGACGACCGGCGGCCGCTCGGGCCGCACGAACAAGACGCAGCGGTCGGCCGATCGGACTCGCTCCGCGGCCGACAACCCACTCCCGACGGCCGGCAGCCCTCCCGCGGTCGCCGACAGGCCCCGCCCCGCCTCCGGGCCGCGGCAGGCCGCGCGGGGGACGGCCCGACGCGCGCGCACCGTGACGACCCAGGACGGGCACCCGTCGCGCTCCGGCGCGCGCCGCTCGACCGCGCGCCGCAGCCGCGACAAGACGGCCCGCTCCGCATCCGGGTCCACCGGCTGGGGGCCCGGCCGCCCCTCCGGTTCCCGGCTGCGCCGCGCAGCCACCGGCATCCCGCCCAGGCCGCGCTACTGGCTGCGCTGGCTCCTGGTCATCGGGATCGTCCTGGGGCTCGTCGGCGGCGTGTCCTACGCCATGATCGCCAGCGCCGCCTGGGTCCGCAACACCATCCGCAGCCAGGACGACGCCGTGGCCGCCAGCCAGTCCCACACCGACTACCCGGCGCCCGCCGCCTGCGACGCCGCCCAGCTGCGCATCTCCCTGGACGCCCCGAGGGAGACCTCCGTCGGCGCCGGCATGGGCATTGACGTCACGGTCACGAACGAGGGCGGCGACGCCTGCCTGCTCGACGTCGGCGGCGCCTCCCTGGGGGCGGTGATCGTCTCGGGAGACCAGATCGTATGGGCGTCCACGTCCTGCCCGGCCGACCCCGTCGAGCGCACTCTGCTCATCGACGTCGGCGAGTCCGCCGGCGCCTCCCTGTGGTGGAACGGCGACTCTGCGGCCGCGGGCTGCTCGCCGTCGGCCTCGAGCCAGAGCCCGAGCCCGGACCCGGTGCCGAGCCCGACGCCGGAGGGCTCGGCGAGCCCCGGGGCCGAGGCGACGGCGAGCCCCACGCCGGTGGACCCGAACGTGGCCGGAGCGGGCACCTACCGGCTCTCCGTCCAGCTCGGCGGCGAGACTGTCACCGGCGAGCAGGTCTTCGTCATCGAGTAGCCGGCAATCGCTGAGCGGGGCGCCCCGGGCTGCGCCGCCCCGCCGGTGCGGCCCGGGAGCGAGCCCCTCACGCGTAGCGGTCCACAATGGAGACCTCGGCCAGGCGCGACAGCCCGTCGCGCAGGGTGCGCGCCTGGCCCGCCCCCACGCCGTCGACGGCCTGGAGCTCCTCGACCGTCGCGCCGAGGATCGCCTGAAGCGAGCCCCAGGTGGCCACGATCGTGCGCGACGTCGCCAGCGGCAGGCGCGGGATCTTCGCCAGGATCCGCATCCCCCGCGGCGAGATCGAGGCGTCGAGCTCCTGGCCGTCGTCGCCCCCGATGCCCATGGAGCGGGCGACCATGGCCATGTCGAGCAGGGCGGGGGAGCCGACCCACTTGAGCCGGGCCTCGACGGTGGCCGCGTCCATCCCCTGCGGCAGGTAGTCGGTCAGGAGGAAGTCCCGCTCGGCCATCAGGCCGCGCGTGAGCTCCTCGAGCTGGAGGGCGAGCAGCCGCCCGTCGGTGCCGAGCTCGACGACGTAGCCGTCGATGTCCGAGGCGATGCGGCGCACCATCTCGAGCAGCTGGAGGACCGAGGTGACCTCGCGGACGGTGACGAGGTCCTCGATCTCGAGGGCGTCCAGACTGGCCGAGGTCTCGTTGAGGCGCGCCTTGTACCGCTCCAGGGTGGCCAGTGCCTGGTTGGCCCGGGCGAGGATCGCCTCGCTGGGCTCGATGACGTGGCGCCTGCCGTCGACGTACAGGGAGATGATCCGCATGGACTGGCTCACCGAGATGACCGGGTAGCCGGTCTGGCGGGCGACGCGCTCCGCGGTGCGATGGCGCATACCGGCCTCGGCGGTCTCGATGGAGGCGTGGGGGAGGAGCTGGACGTTGGCGCGCCGGATGCGCCCCGCGGTGCGGTCCACGACGACGGCGCCGTCCATCTTGGCCAGCTCGCGCAGCCGCGCCGCGGACAGCTCGACGTCGAGGTTGAAGCCTCCCGAGGAGATCGACTCCACCATCTCGTCGTAGCCCAGCACGATGATCGCGCCGGTGCGTCCGCGCAGAATGCGCTCCAGGCCGTCGCGCAGCACGGTTCCGGGCGCGACGAGCGCCAGGGTCTCGCGCAGCAGGTTGCCGGGCTTGCCGGTCGACTCAGTCATTCGTGTCTCCAGGCGGGGAATGGGTCTGGAGCACCGGTCGGTGCCCCGCGGCCAGGTGACCACATCGTATCGGTACACCTATAGCGTCGCTGTGAGGCGCATCGCGCCCGGGCCCGCCGCCCGCCGGTGCCGAAGTCGCCGGGCTCGCGGTTGGGGCCGCCGCGATCGCCGTCGTCGAGCCTCAGGAGCGGGGCAGGGCCGCTCCGACAGCCTCGCCCACGTGGCCCACCGGCAGCACCTGCACGCCGGCGACGGGGCGCAGCTCCCGGGAGCCCGCCAGGGGCACGATCGCCCGGTCGAACCCCAGGCGCGCCGCCTCCGCCAGGCGCCGCTGGATGCCGACCGTGGCCCGCACCTCTCCGGTCAGGCCGACCTCCCCGAAGGCGACCAGGCCTGCGGGGGTGGGCAGGTTGCGGGCCGCGCTGACCACGGCGAGGGCCACCGCCAGGTCCGTGGCGGGCTCGACCGCGCGGGCGCCCCCGACCGTGGAGACGTACACGTCCGCCCCGGAGGTGTCCACGCCCATGCGCGCCATCAGCACCGCCAGTGCCATGGCCACGCGCGAGTGGTCCACCCCCGAGGTGGTGCGCCGCGGGGACCCGGCGGCGCTGCCGGCCACGAGCGCCTGGACCTCGACCGGCATGGGCCGGCGCCCCTCCAGGGTGACCGTCGCGCAGGTGCCCGGCACCTCCGAGCGCGCCGCGGACAGGAACAGGCCCGAGGGGTCGGCCAGGCCCGCGATGCCCCGCTCGCCCAGGTCGAAGCAGCCGACCTCGTCGGTCGGGCCGTAGCGGTTCTTCACCGCGCGCAGCAGCCGCAGGCGGGCGTGGCGGTCCCCCTCGAACTGGCAGACGACGTCGACCAGGTGCTCGAGCACGCGCGGGCCTGCGATGCCGCCGTCCTTGGTGACGTGGCCGACCAGCATCACCGGGATGCCGCGCTCCTTGGCTACCGCGATCAGGGACCCGGCGACCGCCCGCACCTGCGTCACACCGCCGGCCGAGCCCTCGACCTGCGCCGAGGCAATGGTCTGCACCGAGTCGACCACGAGCAGCGAGGGGTCGGCCGCCTCCACGTGGCCGAGCAGCGTCCCCAGCTCGGTCTCCGCGGCCAGCAGCAGCGCCGGGTCGATGGCGTCAATGCGCTCGGCCCGCAGCCGCACCTGGCTCGCGGACTCCTCTCCGGTGACGTAGAGCACAGGACCGTCGCCCCGCTGCCGGGCCTCCCGAGCGGCCTTGGCGGCGACGTCGAGCAGGAGAGTGGACTTGCCCACTCCGGGCTCCCCGGCCAGCAGCACGACGGCGCCGGGCACGATCCCGCCGCCCAGCACCCGGTCCAGCTCGCCGACGCCGGTGGGGCGGGCTCGGGCCTCCTCGGCGCTGACCTCGCCGATGGGGCGGGCGGCGACGGCGGGCCGCATGGTCAGCGAGTGGGCCGCTGCCGGTCCGCTCGCGGCCGGGCCGGCGGGCCCGGCGGCCTCGGTGAACTCCTCGAGCGTGCCCCAGGCCCTGCACTCGCGGCACTGGCCGAGCCACTTGGGATTGCTCCAGCCGCACTCCGTGCAGACGTAGGACGTGCGCGCTCTGGTGCTTCTGGTGGGAACCATGGTCTCAGGCTAGCGAGCGCCGCCGGCCGGCCGATCTCGGCGCGGGCGGGGCCGCCTGCGAGTCATGGAGTCTGCCGACGCGACTGCCGACGCGGCGGGTTGCACATTCGTCTGCGATCCGAGCCGAGAAGAACCGCGGAATCATGCGGAGTCGCAGAGCCGGTCGCCAAGGATGAGACGCTCCCATGTGCGCAGACCCCCCTGGGTGCACGTGGGAGCGCGTCAACTCATCTTGACGATCCGTGAGGATCCGCAGAATCTCAACGAAATACCGCACCTGCCCCGCGAGGGACCCATTCTCCCATGTGCAGTTCGCTCATCCGGATGAGTGATTCTCCGGGGGGCAGCGGGGGCTGCGAGCCGGTCCGGTGTCCTGGGCCCGGGCGCCCAGGTGTCCGCCTGGAGCGCGAACGAACGTGAACGTACCTCCGTTGACGCTGGGGCCCGCCGCCCGACCCGGCCCGACCTGCGTGCTGTCGGAATCAGTTGCTGAGGAGCCAGGCGTGAGCCTGTTCTCGGCGGGTGCGTGACCGACGGCCGCGAGTTCAGCCGACTTGCGGTCCGTTCTGGCTGTAGGAAAGCTGCGTGCCCGCCTGAGGTGTCTGGTCGTAGGCGGGGACGCCGGGCTGCTGCGCCTGGCCGTAGGGGCTCACCAGGGGAGCCATGTCCTGGTTGTCCAGTCCGCCGGACGCCTGCTGGCGCTTCACAAGGGCTCCATCGATGAATCTGACCAGCGCCACCAGGAGGATGGTGGGAAGGGCGAGCAGGAGGTAGGGGATCCGCGCGCGGCCGGTGACGTTGGAGATGATCCATACGAAGATGCCGATGCCCAGCACGACCCCGATCACCACCGCGAGGACCATCATGAGGTAGTACGCGGAGGAGTGGGCCTTGTTCTCGGTCGTTATGGGCTACTCGCTTCATCGGTGTTCGCCGTGAGACCGGCGGTAGGGTGTCGGGGTGAGAGAGGGCTGGTGCGCGGCAGCGGGCCGTGCCGGCAGGGGACGTGCGGTCGAGTAGGCGAGGTCACGAAACCATCTCCCTGGGCGGAGTCCCGCCACGGCCTTCCGGCAGATGACAAGGGGTGTGCTCACAGTCGCCCGGTCCGCTCCCGAGCGCCGGCGCGACGCGGGTGGAGCCGCCCGTGGCTCACACGCTGCTCAGGACGGCGCGCGCGGTGGTCTCATCGGTGACCATGGCGGACAGGTAGCCGCCCCGCAGCGCAGCGCGGATGGCCACGACCTTGTCGGGGCCCGCGGCGACCCCGACGACCAGCGGGATCCCCTTGAGCCGGTCCGGGTCGAGGCACAGGGTGCGGTCGCACAGTGCGGTGTGCACGTGGCGTCCGTTCGCGTCGAGGTGGTGGCCGCACAGGTGCGCGACCACGCCGTGCTCGCGGCACTCGCGCACGACGTCGGGGGTCATCCAGCGGCGCAGCAGGGGGCTCACAGAGGTCCCGACCGTGCCCACGCCGGTCAGGGCGATGTCGCTGCGGGCGGCGAGCTCGAGGGTCGTGGCGACCTGGTCCTCCTTGCGCACGGCCCGGGCCAGGGCCAGGGAGTCGAAGACGAGCGGCACGGTCAGGGACCGGAAGCGTCCGCCGAGCCGCAGGGACAGGTTGCGGCACACGTCCGGCCCGTCCTCGGTGTTGAAGGACTCCCCGACGCTTCCGAGCATGGCCACGCAGGTCGATGAGGGCCAGCTGCGCTCGGGCATGTGGTGCACGACGGCGGCCACTCCCCGCCCGTTGGACACTGCGATCACGCTGCGCGGCCCGCAGTGCTCCAGCAGCAGGTCCGCGGCGCTGCGGGCGACGTCGGGCCCGACGTCGGCTCCATTGCCGGGCGTCACCTCGCTCACGCGCGCGGTCTTGAGGCCGTAGGCCGTCACGAGCTGCTCCTCCAGCGCCATGAGACGCTCGATGGGGTGCGCCACGGTGACGGTCACGATGCCGACCCGGCGCGCCTCGGTGAGCATGCGCGAGACCGTGGGGCGCGAGTAGCCCGTGCGGCGGGCGATGTCCGCCTGGCCAAGATCCTCCTCCCAGTACAGGCGGGAGACCTCAAGCAGCAGCGACGCGCGATTACGAGTCAGGTTGGCGCACATGTGTTCATTGTAGAGGATGAGCCTCGACTGTACCCCCAGTTTTCTTGGAAGAATCGAGGATTTCTCTTGGTTGAGCCAAGGTCACATTGGCACGGATGTGCGTTGGGGCGTTTCGGGGCCCGACGGCGCGCCCATACGTTGGATGCGTCGGGAGGCAGGTCCTCGGATCTGGGAGCCGCTCCCGGACAACTCGCAGAACGCTCGTTCAAAGGAGAACCCCCATGGGTATCGTCCGCACCATCCACGGCGACGTCGCCCCCACCACCCTCGGCGTCGTCAACGCTCACGACCACCTCATCCGCGTCGGCGCGGGTGAGGTCTACATCGACCCCGACCACCTCCTCATCGACGAGGACAAGGCGGCCCAGGAGGCCACCTACTTCGTCGAGGCCTCCAAGCGCTTCGCGCCGAGCGCCACCATCGTCGACATGTGCCCCGCCTCCTCGGGGCGCGGCGTCCTCAAGCTGCGCAGGGTCGTCGACCGCGTCCCCGGTCTCCAGGTCATCCAGGCCACCGGCTTCCACCAGCAGAAGGTCTACCTGGAGTGGCGCCAGTCCTGGGTCAACCAGTACACCGTCACCGAGATCGCCGACCTGCTCATCGCCGACGTCGTCGAGGGCGTCGATGCCAACGACTACATGGGCCCGCTCGTCAAGCGCACCGACATCAAGGCCGGCTGCATCAAGTGGGCCACCGCCTACGGCAGGATCACCAACTGGGAGGTCAAGACCGGCAAGGCCGTCGCCATCGCCTCCAAGGAGACCGGCGCCCCCATCAACACCCACGTCACCGCCGGCACCTGCGGCCCCGAGCAGGCCCGCTTCCTCATCGAGCAGGGCGTGGCACCGGAGAAGATCGCCATTGGCCACATCCAGCGCAACTGGGACCCGTGGATCCAGGAGCAGATCACCTCTCTCGGCGCCTACGTCGAGCTCGACGGCACCAACCGCATCAAGTACGTCCCCGACCACGCGCGCGTCAACCTCATCAAGGTCCTCGGCGAGAAGGGCTACGGCAAGCAGATCCTGCTGGGCACGGACTCGGGCAAGGCCTCCTACCAGAAGGTCTACGGGTCCGTCTCCGGCATCGACTACGACCCGGCCGTCTTCTGCCCGCGCCTGATCGACGACGAGGGCGTGGACCCGGACTACGTCCAGGACCTCCTGGTGAACAACGCGGCCACTTTCTTCGCCTTCGAGCCCCTCCAGGGCTGAGCGGAGGCGCGTCGAGATGGCACCCAAGCTGCAGATCGCACTGGACACCTTCGACCTGCCCAGCGCACTCGGGCCGCTGCAGAAGGCGGCCCCCCACGTGGACGTCATCGAGTGCGGCACCATCCTGGTGCTGTGCGAGGGCTACCACGCCGTGCGGGCCGTCCGCGCGCTGTTCCCGGACAAGCAGATCCTGGCCGACGTGCGCATCGCCGAGGCCGGCTCCAAGATCGCCCGGCTCGCCTTCGAGGCGGGCGCCGACCTCGTCTCCTGCGTCGCCGGGGCCTCCATGGCCACCATCGAGCAGGTCTGCAAGGTCGCCGACGAGTTCGGCGGCGAGGTGCAGGTCGAGCTGGCCGACGAGTGGTACGACGCCGATCGGGCCCGCGCCTGGCGCGCGGCCGGCGTCCAGCACGTCATCGTCAAGCGGTCCCGTGACCGTGAGGCGGCCGGCGACCTGTCCTGGAAGGCCGAGGACATGGACCGCGTCGATGAGCTCGCCGCCATGGGACTGACCGTCACCATCACCGGCGGGGTCTCCGCCGAGGACCTGCCGGCCTTCGCCGGGCGCCGCGTCGGCATCGTCATCGCCGGGCGCGCCATCGTGGAAGCCGACGACCCGGCCGCGGCGGCCAGGACGCTGCGCGAGACCCTCCACGAGGTCTGGTCATGAGCGCGGGTCGCACTGGCAGGAGCGACAGCCGCACCGACGAGCTGGCCGACGGCCTCAGCCTGGGCATCTACGAGAAGGCCCTGGTCGGCGGGAGCCTCGTCACCGCCGACGACTGGAGGACCTTCCTCGCCCAGGTGCCCGAGGCGGGATTCTCCTTCCTCGACATCTCCATCGACGAGTCGCCCCAGCGCGAGGCCCGTCTTGAGTGGGACGCCGCCGCCTGCCACCGGGTGCGCCACGCGGCCGACGCCGTCGGCGCCGGCATCGGCGGGATCTGTCTGTCCATCCACCGCAGGATCGCCCCGGGCTCGGCCGACCCCGCCGTGCGGCGGCGGGCGCGCGAGGTCATGGCCCGCGGCCTGCGGGTGTGCCACGACCTGGGCGCCCCGGTCCTCCAGGTCGCGGGGTACTACTGCTACTACGAGGACCCGAATCCCGACGCCGAGCGCTGGTACGGCGAGCTCCTGGCCGACGCAGTCCCCCTGGCCGCCCGCCTCGGCGTGGTCATGGGCATTGAGAACGTCGACGGAACCGACGTCACCTCGATCCGCAAGGCCATGGAGTTCGTGCGGGCCGTCGGCTCGCCCTACCTCCAGGTCTACCCCGACCTCGGCAATATCGCCGAGCAGGGGCTCGACCCCGCCGTCGAGCTGGAGGCCGGGAAGGGCCACATGGTCGCCATGCACGCCAAGGACGTGCGCCCCGGCGAGCCCCGCCGCGTTGCGATGGGCGCCGGCGTCGTCGACTGGGACCGCTCCTTCGGGCTGCTGGGGGCCCAGCACTGGGCGGGCCGCCTCATGATCGAGATGTGGAACGACGACGCGTCCGACTCGGTCGCCAGGTGTGTCACCGCCCGGGAGTTCATCGAGACCAGGGCGGCGGCGGCCGGGATCCCGGTCCTCGCCCCCTGAACCGCACACAAATCCACCACAAACCCCCACGGCGGGCCCGCGCGGGCCCGCCGCGAGACGGCCCCGCGGGGCCGCCAGAGTAAGGAATCGAACAATGACGTACGATCTGACAACCATCGGCGAGGGACAGATCCGGCTGACGTGCGAGCGCGGCGACCGGCTGGCCACCGCCCGCTCGCTTCGCATGACCGCCGCGGGCTCCGAGGCGAATGTCTCGGGCCTCCTGTCCGAGCTCGGCCGCTCCACGGCCTGGGCGACCAAGCTCCCCAAGGGCGAGCTGGCCGACCGCATCGCCCTGGAGTACTCGGCCGTCGGCGTGGACATGCGCCACGTGGTGCTCACCGATGAGGGCCGCGTGGCCCTCTACTTCCTGGAGCCGGGAGAGTTCCCGCTGCCCGGCAAGGTCACCTACGACCGCCAGTACACGCCCTTCCGCTCCATCACGCCCGAGGACTTCGACTGGGACTCCCTGCTCGACACCCGGGTCGTCTTCCTCACCGGCATCACGGCGGCCCTCACTCCCGAGACCGCCGCGGTGGTGCGCTACTTCGCCGACGCCGCGTGCGAGCGGGGCGTTGACGTCGCCCTCGACGTCAACTTCCGCTCCCTGCTGTGGAGCGGCGAGCAGGCCCGCAAGGTGCTGGAGCCCATTGCGCGGCGGGCGGCCATCCTGTTCTGCTCGCGCTCGGACGCCCGTATCGTCTTCGGCATCGAGGGCGAGGGCGTGGACGTGTGCCACAACCTGCGCGAGGAGATGGGTGCGCCCACGGTCGTGTCCACCGACGGGCGCGCGGGCACCTACCTGTCCACGGCGCGAACTGACCGCGTCTTCGAGATCAAGTCCGTCCCGGTCATCGACCGGCCCGGAGCCGGCGACTCCTTCGTCGCGGGCACGCTCCACGGGTGGCTCGACGGCGATGTCGAGCGCGGCATCGAGATGGGCACCAAGGTGGCCCAGCTCGCCCTGACCCACCACGGCGACCTCACGCACGTGCGCCCCGGCGAGCTCCTGGCTCTCCACGGCTCGGACATCGTGCGCTGACCCGCCCCGGTACTCCACCCCTCTTATCATTCACGATTGGTCCTCACATGAGTTCAGCAACATCGGTGCACGCAGCACCACAGGGGCGCACGGCCCCGGAGCAGATTGACAACCACCGCCTCACCGGGCACCAGAAGTCCCTCATCGGGATGGCCATTGTGGGCAACGTGTCGGAGTTCTTCGACCTGTTCCTCATCGGCTTCATTGTCAACCTGCTGCTCGAGGCCCCGGGCTGGAACCTCAGCGGCTTCCAGTCCGGCATCATCCTCGCCGGTGCGGGCCTGGGCACGGTTCTCGGCTCCATCACCTGGGGCCGGCTGGCCGACGTCTTCGGCCGCAAGCACGCCTTCATCTGGTGCATTGTCGTCCTCGTCGTCTTCACCGCCGCCTCCGCCTTCACCCCGGTCAACGGCTGGATCCTGCTGGCCATCCTGCGCACCGGTGTCGGCTTCGGTGTCGGCGGGCTCAACATCACCTCGGTGCCCTTCGTCCAGGAGTTCGTGCCCGCCAAGCAGCGCGGCCTCCTGGCGGGCCTCACGAGCGTCTTCATCCCCGCGGGCATCTTCCTCGGCGGTCTGGTCACCAAGTACCTCGGCGGTCCTCTGGGGTGGCGCGGCCTCATCGCCGTCGGCTGCGTGCCCATTGTGCTGCTGGCCTGGGCCCGCGTCATTCCCGAGTCCCCGCGCTTCCTCCAGTCCAAGGGGCGCGAGGAGGAGGCCAGGGCGGCCTACGCCTGGGCCATGGAGATTCCCGTGGAGCAGGTCGCCGACCTGCCCCCGATCCCGGAGAAGACCTCCGCGTCCTACTCGGTCATCTTCACCAAGTACCCCCGCCAGCTGCTCGTCGTGGCGCTGGGCTCCTTCTCCTTCATTATGGGTTCCTTCACCGTCCAGTCCTGGGGGCAGACGCTGCTCGGCCAGTCCTTCAAGTTCGGCGCCAGCACGGTTGCGACCCTGTTCATGTTCGTCTCGTTCGGCGACCTGCTCGGGCGCCTGGGGTCGGCCTGGATCTCTGACCGGATCGGACGGCGCTGGACTATGTTCGGCTGCGGCATGATCGGTGCCATCGGCGCCCTCATCGCAGCCTTCTCGACCCGGATGGTCCACGGGGACGAGATCGGCAGCGCCGGCTACGTGTTCTTCGCGGGCATCTTCATCGTCATGACCTTCGGCGACGGCGCCTTCGGCATCCTCAACGCCTTCGGCGGCGAGCAGTTCCCCACCGAGGCCCGCTCCACCGGCCTGGGGCTGGGCTACGGTATTGGTGCGATCGCCAAGGTCGTCGGGCCGTACTTCGTGGGGGCGCTCATTGGAAACAGCAAGCTGAGCGCCGAGGTGGTCTTCCTGCCCTTCATCGTCTTCGCGGTCCTGCTCTTCGCGGGCGGCATTATCTACCTCTTCGCCCGTGAGACGAAGGGGGCCTCCCTGGAGGACATCTGATCGGTCCCTCCTTCGCCGAGATCGGTTCACTTCCGCATCGAGATCGGTTCAGTCCGGACTCGGGACTATCGCTCGGCCCCGGAGCGCGCGCTCCGGGGCCGAGCCGTATTCTTGGGCAACGAGACTCCTTGTAGACCCCGTTGTAAGAGCGCGAGCACGGGCCGGGGAAGTCGTATGACCGCGGTACCCGTTGAAGCGGACGATGGGTCCTCCAGTCGCCGTATGGCCGTCCGGGACCGTGGCCGAGGAGCGCTCGAAACCGTTTTCTCGGGCGCCTTTTCGCGATGTTTCCGTTCGACGTATTCAAGATGTTCTGCGGTCATGGTCGTGGCAGGAGCTGATGTGCTTCCACGGTTCCTCGCCGCGGGTCGGAGAGGGCGAGGGAAAAGGAGGGGATGAAAGTGCGTGGAAGCGTCACTTTTCCGGGGTCCGTCGACGTCCGGCGGGCGCTTTGAACCGATCTCGAGCCGGAACTGAACCGATCTCGGCGAGGGAGGGGCGGGCTGAGGTCGTTGGCTGGGCGTATGCTGACCTCGCAACTTGGTGGCGTGCGTCAGGTTGGTCCGGCCACCAGGGCGATGCGGGCGGTGTATCAGAACTTGTACCTGGTCCGGCGCGCCGGAGCGCTTTAGCCTGCCCTCAGGTTGCGGCCCACCCGCTCCGCCCCCACCTCGTCATCCCATGGAGGTAGACGATGACTGACTCCTCGGCCTTCACCCCCGCGCAGGCCGCCGATCCCGGCACGAGCGCGCAGGACATGGCGCAGATTGCCGCCGAGCGCCCCGACCTGTGGCCGTCTCTGGCGGCCAACCCGTCTCTTTACCCGGACCTGCGGCAGTGGCTCCGACAGGTCGGAGGCCCGGATGTCCAAGTGGCCCTGACGGCGTCGGAGCAGCAGACCGCCTCGATGTACGCCGCGCAGCTCGAGAACCGGCAGACGGGGGAGGCCGCCCTGCCTCCTCCGCTCGTCGGAGGAGGCAGCGGAGCCATGCCGCTGTCCGCGCCGTCAGTGCCGTCAGTGCCGTCGGTGCCGTCGGCCGCCTACAGCGCCGCCCCGCTGTCCGCGCCGTCGGCCGCCTACAGCGCCGCCCCGCTGTCCGCGCCGTCGGCCGCCTACAGCGCCGCCCCGCTCGCGCCCGTCCCACCGACAGGCACCAAGAGCTCCAACACGGCTGCCGTAGTGGGCATTGTGATTTTCTTCTCCGTTATCGTCCTGGCCATTGGAAGCGTTGTATTAGCCACCTATAGCAGACAGTCGTCCGACTCCGGGACCAGCACTCTGCAAACATCATGTAGAAGTGGGGACATGGCCGACTGCGATAGCCTCTACTACGCCGCCAGGTCCGGGAGCTCGGAAGAGTCCTTCGGCAGGAGCTGCGGAGGACGCGATCACTCCATGACCCACGGGGGCGACTGCAGGTCGACCTACGGTTCCCGCTACTCCTCGCCCAGCCCCACGCCCTACTCGACCTACAGTTCGTCGAACAGCGGCCTGAGGGACTCGTGCTCCAAGGGCGACATGGGCGACTGCGACAGCCTCTACTACCTGTCCCCCTCCGGGAGCTCGGAAGAGTCCTTCGGCAAGAGCTGCGGAGGACGCGACTACTCCATGACCCACGGGGGCTCCTGCAGGTCAACCTACGGCTCCCGCTACTGACGGCGGCGCCGGTCCGCCTCAGTCGCCGGCGGCGGTCCCGGCTCGCCCCGGCTACCGGTGCCGGCGGCTCGGCCGGTCCTCAGTGCTGGTCGTGCTGGCCGTGCTGGCCGTGCTGGCCGTAGACGTTCTGGTAGCGGTCGTTGAGCCGGTCGACCAGGTCCTGGTCGATCAGCGTGATCTCGCCGCCGGCGCGGGCGATGTGGACGGTGCGGGCGACCTCCTCGCACATGACGGCGGCCTTGACGGCGGCGCGGGCGTCGCGCCCAATGGTGAAGGGCCCGTGGTTGGCCATGAGCACGGCCGGTGACTTCGAGCCGGACAGGGTCTCCACAATGCCGCGCCCGATGGAGTCATCGCCGATGAGGGCGAAAGGCCCCACGGGGATGGGCCCCCCGAACTCGTCGCCCATCATGGTCAGGGCGCAGGGGATGGGCTCGCGGCGCGCCGCCCAGGCGGTGGCGTAGGTGGAGTGGGTGTGGACGACGCCGCCGACCTGCTCCATGTGCCGGTAGACGTAGGCGTGGGCGGCGGTGTCCGACGACGGCGCGAGCGACGCCGGCGTGCCGTCGTTGATCTTGGCACCGTCCAGGGTGCACACCACCATGGTCTCGGCGGTCAGCTCGTCGTAGGAGACGCCCGAGGGCTTGATGACGAACAGATCGGTCTTGACGGTCTCGCCGTCGCGGGTCAGGACGACGCGCTCGGAGACATTGCCGGCGGTCCACACCACCAGGCCCCAGCGGGGCAGCTCGGCGTGCAGCGCCGCCACCTTCTCGCGGGTCGCGGCCACCGCCCCGCGCACCTCGGCATCCAGCTCGGACAGGACAATCGGCTTGGGCGACTCAGGCAATTCAGACACCATCCTCTTTCATTCTTCACTGGTCGTGCCCGCCGGGCGGGCTCGACTGATACGCCTACTGTGCCGGTCCCGGCGCCCCGTCGCATCGGCCGTGGTGAACCGACGTGCGTCTCGGCATTGCGGCAGCGCGGCGGATGCGGCCGGACCGCCCCGAGGCGGCGCCGTCAAGTATAGATGTGAGCGTTCACATGAACGGCTGCTCACCGGTAGCATCGCCAATGAGCGCCATCGTCGTACGCCCGGCAGCCGCTGACCGGGGCGCGGGCGCATCGCCCCGCCGACCAATGGAGCATGATTCGGATGACCACCTCTGCCGAGACCCCCGCGACCACTGAGACCCCCGCGGCCCCGCCCGCCGCAATCGCCCCGGACCCGGGCCGGACCGCCCTCGGCATCGAGCTCGGCTCCACGCGCATCAAGGCCGTCCTGATCGACCGGTCGCACGCCGTCATCGCCTCCGGCGGCTTCGAGTGGGCTAACGAGCTCGTGGACGGGGTGTGGACCTACGCCATTGACGACGTCGTCGCGGGCCTGCAGGCCGCCTACGCCGAGCTTGCCCGGGACTACCGCGACCGGTACTGCGCCGTGCTCACCGCCGTCGGCGCCATCGGCATCTCCGGCATGATGCACGGGTACCTCCCCCTGGACGCCGACGGCGAGCTCCTCACCCCCTTCCGCACCTGGCGCAACACCTTCACCCAGGAGTCCGCGGCCGCCCTGTCCGGGCTCTTCGGCCTCAACATCCCCCAGCGCTGGTCCATCGCCCACCTCCACCACGCCATCGCCCGCGGCGAGGAGCACGTGGCGCGCATCGCCCGCATCACCACGCTCGCCGGATACGTCCACCACCGCCTGACCGGCCGCCACGTCCTGGGCGCAGGGGAGGCCTCGGGCGTCTTCCCGATCGGGCCCGACGGCCGCTCCTTCGACGCCGAGATGATCGCGGCCTTCGACCGGCGCGTGGACGCGCCCTGGTCCCTGGCCGACATCCTGCCGCGGGTCGCCGTGGCCGGCCAGGACGCCGGGACGCTGACCGCCGACGGCGCCCTCCTGCTCGATCCCACCGGCGCGCTGCGTCCCGGGACGCCGCTGTGCCCGCCCGAGGGCGACGCCGGCACCGGCATGGTCGCCACCAACTCGGTGCGCCCGCGCACCGGCAGCGTCTCGGCCGGCACCAGCGCCTTCGCCATGATCGTCCTGGAGCGGCCGCTGCGGACCATGGTGGAGCAGATCGACCTGGTGGCCACGCCGTCGGGGGCGCCGGTGGCCATGGTCCACTCCAACAACTGCACGAGCGACCTCAACGCCTGGGTGGGGGTCTTCGGCCAGTTCGCCGCAGCCATCGGCGCCCCGGTGGAGCGGGGCAGGCTGTTCGAGGTCCTGCTGGGCGCCGCGGCCGACGCCGGTGCGTCCGGCGGGACCGGCACGGCCAGCACGGATAGCACGGACAGTCCCGGGGTGCTGGCCTTCAACTTCCTGTCCGGCGAGCACCTGGTGGGCCTGGCCGAGGGGCGGCCCCTGGTGATGCGGCGCCCCGAGGGGACCCTGTCGCTGGCGACCCTCATGCGCGCGCACCTGTTCGCGGCCTTCGCCTCCATGGCCCACGGCCTGAGGGTGCTGCGGGCCGGCGCGGAGGCGCCGATCGACTCCATGTTCGCCCACGGGGGCATCTTCACCACTCCCGAGATCCCCCAGCGGGTCCTGGCCGCCGCCTTCGACACGCCCGTGTCGGTGGGCGCCACCGCCTCCCAGGGCGGGGCGTGGGGCATGGCCCTGCTCGCCGGCTACAGGCTGTGGGCGGCCGGCCCCGGCGGCCCGGCACTGGAGGACTACCTCGCCGACGTCGTCTTCCGCGACATGGAGGTCACCACGGTCACGCCCGAGCCCGGGCAGGTCGAGGAGTACGCCCGCTACCTGGCGGCCTTCACGCGGACCCTGCCCGTCCAGGCCGCGGCGGCCGAGCTCTTCTGACGGCGGCGGGGCGGCGACGGGCCGACGACGCGAGCAGTGACAGTTGCCACGAAACAACGGGCTTTGACGGGGCTTGCCCTTTAGATGAGGTTTCCCTTAGGTTTTTAGGCGAGTCAATCCTCACCTAAATGGCGAGTCAATCCTCACCTAAATAAGGAAGACATGTCTCGCAAGATCTCCCGCCGTCACAGCATGGTCCTTGTCACCGCAGTCGGGCTCGCTCTGGGCGCCTGCGGCAGGCCCGCCGACAACAGCTCGACGGGCTCCGGCGACTCCGCCTCGCAGGGCTCCACGGTCACCATTGAGGACAACCGCGGCACCGTCGATATCACCCTGCCCGTCCAGCGCGCCGCCTCCGCCGACAACCGCACCTTCGAGGTCCTGGCGCAGTGGGAGGTGCCGCTGGTCGCCGTTCCCAAGGGCCTCATGCCCTCGACCGTGACCGCTTACAGCGGCGATGACGTCGTCGACCTGAAGAACCACAAGGAGCCCGACCTGGAGAAGCTTGTTGCGGCCAGTCCCGACCTCATTATCTCCGGCCAGCGCTTCTCCCAGTACGACGACCAGATGGCCGAGCTGAACCCGGGCGTCCCGCTGCTCGACCTCGAGCCGCGCGAGGGGCAGCCCCTCGACTCCGAGCTCAGCCGCCAGGTCACCGCACTGGGTCAGGTCTTCGGCAAGGAGAGTGAGGCCGACCAGCTCGTCTCCGACTTCAATGGCGCCCTGGAGCGGGCCAAGAACGCCTACGACGGCAGCTCCAAGGTCATGGCCGTCGACGTCTCCGGCGGCAAGATCGGCTACGTCGCGCCGAAGATCGGGCGCACCTGGGGGCCGCTGTACGACCTGCTCGGCCTCACGCCCGCCCTGGATGATGTCGAGGGCACGGACAACCACAAGGGCGACGACATCTCGGTGGAGAAGATCGCCGACTCCAGCCCCGAGTGGATCCTGGTCCTCGACCGCGATGGCGCTATCAGCGCCGACAAGGACGACTACACGCCCGCCGAGGACGTCATCGCGGGCAACAGCGCCCTCCAGAACGTCCCCGCCGTGACCAAGGGACAGGTCATCTACGCCCCCAAGGACACCTACACCAACGAGTCGATCATCACCTACACGGAGATCCTCAACTCGATGGCCGACGCCTTCGAGGCCGCCAAGTCCAAGGGCTGACCCGCAGACGTGCGCTCCCGCCGTCCTGCGCGGCTCCGAGGCCCTGCAGGACGGCCGACCCCATGACTGAGATCCAGAAAGAAAGCCCCACGACGCCGCCCGCCACCTGCACCCGCGGCCCACTGCTCACCGGCGGGCTGCTCGCGGGGCTGGCGATCGTCGCAGCCCTGCTCGTCGTGAGCCTCCTCACCGGCGAGTACTCCATCTTCTCCCGCAGCGACGGCGGCGAGATGTTCCTCAACGTCCGCGTGCCGCGCACCATCGCCCTGGTCCTGGCGGGCGCCGCCATGTCCATGTCCGGCCTCGTCATGCAGCTCATCACCCAGAACCGCTTCGTGGAGCCCACCACCACCGGAACCACCGAGTGGGCGGGGCTCGGGCTGCTCCTGGTCATGGCCGTCGCCCCGCGGGCCAGCGTGCTCATGCGCATGGTCGGCGCCGTCGTCATGGCCTTCGCAGGAACCATGGTCTTCTTCCTGTTCCTGCGGCGCGTCTCGCTGCGCTCCTCCCTGCTGGTGCCCATCGTCGGCATCATGCTCGGCTCCGTGGTCAGCGCCCTGTCGACCTTCTTCGCCCTCAAGACCAATATGCTCCAGTCGCTGGGCGTGTGGTTCCAGGGCAGCTTCACCTCGGTCTACCGGGGCCAGTACGAGGTCCTGTGGCTCGTGCTGCTGGTGGCCGCCGCCGTCTTCCACTACGCGGACCGGCTCACGGCGGCCGGCCTGGGCCAGGACATCGCCACGAACATCGGGGTCGACTACCGGCGCACCGTCCTGGTCGGGACGGGCCTGATCGCCCTGGCCACCGGCATTGTCACCGTCGTCGTCGGGTCGCTGCCGTTCCTCGGCCTCATCGTCCCCAACCTGGTCTCCATGCGGCGCGGGGACGACCTGCGCTCCAACCTGCCGTGGGTCTGCCTGGTGGGGATCGGCCTGGTCACCGCCTGCGACCTGCTCGCCCGCACGATCATCTCCCCCTTCGAGATCCCCGTCTCGGTGGTGCTGGGCATTGTCGGCGCGGCCGTGTTCGTCGCCCTCATTATCCGCCGGCTCGGGAGGTCGTCATGAGCGCGCAGACCGTGCGCCGCTCCGGCGCCTTTCCGAGCGCCCGCGCCCGGCGCCGGTGGTGGATCACCTACCTGGGCCTGACGGCGCTGGCCCTCCTGCTCGCCGCCGGGCTGCTCATCTGGAAGAACCCCGCCCCGCTGGGCACGCGCAGCTTCTGGCTCATCGCCCACCGCCGCATGTACGCCCTCATCGCCATGGGGGTCGTGGCGGTGTGCCAGGCCATGGCCACGGTCGCCTTCCAGACGGTGACCGGCAACCGCATTATCACCCCGTCCATTATGGGATTCGAGTCCCTGTACCGGGCCATCCACACCTCCACCGTGTTCTTCTTCGGCGTCGCCGGGCTCAACGCGGCCCGCAACCTGCAGATGTTCGTCATCCAGCTGGTGCTCATGATCGGGCTGTCGCTGCTGCTGTACTCCTGGCTGCTGACCGAGCGCGCGGGCAGCATGCACGCCATGCTGCTCATCGGGATCATTATCGGCGCGGGGCTGGGCAGCGTCTCGACCTTCATGCAGCGCATGCTGACCCCCAGCGAGTTCGACGTCCTCACCGCCCGCCTGTTCGGCTCGGTGAACAACGCGGACTCCGAGTACTACCCGGTGGCGCTGCCACTGGTGCTTATCGCCTCCGCGGCGCTGCTCGTCGCCTCCCGCAGGCTCAACGTCCTGTCGCTGGGGAGGGACACGACGACGAGCCTGGGGCTGAGTCACACGCGGACCTCGATCGCGGTGCTGGTGCTCGTGTCGGTGCTCATGGCGACGTCGACCGCGCTGGTGGGGCCCATGACCTTTCTCGGGTTCCTCGTCGCGACTCTGACCTACCAGCTGTGCGGCACCTACGACCACCGCTACATCCTGCCCATGGCGGTCAGTCTCGCCCTGCTCGTGCTCACCGGGGCCTACTTCCTCATGTACCACGTCTTCGACGCCCAGGGCGTCGTCTCGATCATTATCGAGCTGGTGGGCGGCTGCGCGTTCCTCGTCGTCATTCTCAGAAAGGGGCGGCTGTGATCGAGCTGCGTCGGGTCACCAAGGTCTACAGCTCGGAGGTCTCCATCGGCCCCGTCGAGCTGGACATCCCCGCCGGCGGGGTGACTGCGCTCATCGGCCCCAACGGGGCGGGCAAGTCCACGCTGCTCATGATGATCGGCAGGCTGCTCGGCATCAGCGAGGGCACGATCCGCGTGGCCGAGATGGACGTGGCCTCGACCAGGTCCGCGGACCTGGCCAAGGTGCTGTCGATCCTGCGGCAGGAGAACCACTTCATCACCCGGCTCACCGTGCGCCAGCTCATCGGCTTCGGCCGCTTCCCCTACTCCCGGGGGAGGCTGACCTCCGAGGACGAGGAGATCATCTCCCGATACGTGGACTTCCTCGGGCTCGGCGAGCTCGAGGGGCGCCACCTGGACGAGCTCTCGGGCGGTCAGCGCCAGCGCGCATACGTGGCCATGGTCCTGTGCCAGGAGACGGACTACGTCCTGCTCGACGAGCCCCTCAACAACCTGGACATCGCCCACTCGGTGGAGATGATGAACCACGTCGAGCGCGCCGCCCGGGAGTTCGGGCGCACGGTGATCATCGTCCTGCACGACATCAATGTCGCGGCCCGCTACGCCGACCGGATCTGCGCCGTCAAGGACGGCCGGATCGTCGAGTTCGGCACCCCGGCCGAGATCATGCGCGGCGAGATCCTCAGCTCCATCTTCGGCACCGACATCGAGGTCATCGAGGGGCCCAAGGGCCTCATCGCCTGCTTCTGAAGAGGACTGGCCGGCACGGCGTGACGCACTCGCCCCGCTCGACGACGGCGGGAGCCGGGTGGCGAGCCGGCCCCCGCCGGGTCTCAGGCCCGCGCGAGGGCCTCGCGCGCCACGGAGGCGACGTTGTCGCCGGTGAAGCCGTAGTCGGCGAACATCTCCGCGGCCGGGGCGGAGGCGCCGAAGCGGTCGATGGAGACGATCGCGCCGCCGTCGCCGACGCGCTCGCGCCAGCCCATGGCGACGCCCGCCTCCACGGCGACCCTCACGCAGTCCTCGGGCAGGACCTGGGCGCGGTAGTCCTCGTCCTGGGCGTCGAACCACTCCAGGCAGGGGGCGGAGACCACGCGGGTGGGGGTGCCGGCGGCCTGGAGGATGCGGCGGGCGTCGGCGGCGACCGACACCTCCGATCCGGTGGCGATAATGGTCACGGCCGGGGCGACGGCGCCGCCCCGGGAGTCGGCGGCCTCGGCCAGGACGTAGGCGCCGCGGCGCACGCCTTCGGCGGCGGCCTCGGCCGAGGCCAGCACGGGGAGGTTCTGGCGCGACAGGATCAGGCCGGCGGGCTCGTGACGGCGCCTGAGGATCTCCGCCCACGCGGCGGCGGTCTCATTGGCGTCGGCGGGGCGGACGACGTCGAAGCCCGGGATGGCCCGCAGGGAGGCGAGGTGCTCGACGGGCTGGTGGGTGGGGCCGTCCTCGCCCACGCCGATGGAGTCGTGGGACCACACGAAGATGCTGGGGATCCGCATGAGCGCCGCCAGGCGAGCGGTGGGCCGCATGTAGTCGGCGAAGACCAGGAAGGTGCCCCCGTAGGCGCGGGTCAGACCGTCCAGGACGATGCCGTTGAGGATGCCGCCCATGGCGTGCTCGCGAACCCCGAAGTGGATCGTGCGCCCGTAGGGGCCGTCCCCCTCCTTCTGCGCCAGGGACGCCGGCAGGAAGGAGGGCTCGCCGACCATGGTGGTCTTGTTGGAGCCGCCCAGGTCGGCCGAGCCGCCCCACAGCTCGGGGACGACGGGCGCCAGGGCGGTGAGCACCGCTCCGGAGGCGTTGCGGGTGGCGACCGACTTCCCGGTCTCCCAGGTCGGCAGGGCGGCCTCCAGCTCCGCGGGCGGCTCGCCGGAGCGCAGGCGGTCCAGCAACGCCGCGCCCGAGGGGTTGGCGGCCCTCCACGCCTCGTAGCGGGCGTCCCAGTCGGCGCGCGCGGCGGCGGCCCGCTCGGCGGCGTGGGCGCGGGTGCGCTCCAGGACGCCGCCGGTCTGGAAGGAGGCCTCGGGGTCCAGGCCGAGGACTCTCTTGAGCCCGGCGACCTCGGCGGCGCCGAGCTTCGCGCCGTGGGTGGAGGCCTGGCCCTGCATGGTGGGGGCGGGCCAGGCGATGATCGTGTGCAACCGGATCAGGGACGGCCGGCTGGTCTCGGCGCGCGCCGCCACCAGTGCCTCGTGCAGGGCGGCCAGGTCCTCGTGGTACTCCCCGTCGCCCCTCCAGTCCACCTCGATGACCTGCCAGCCGTAGGCGGTGAAGCGAGCGGTGACGTCCTCGGTGAAGGCCAGGTCCGTGCTGCCCTCGATGGTGATGTCGTTGTCGTCGTAGATGGCGATGAGGTTGCCCAGCTGCTGGGCGCCGGCCAGGGAGGCGGCCTCGGCGACGACGCCCTCCTGCATGCAGCCGTCCCCCATGAGCGTGTAGACGACGTGGTCGAAAATCGACTCGCCCTCCGGGGCGGCGGCGTCCAGCAGGCCGTGCTCGTAGCGGGCGGCCATGGCCATGCCCACCGCGTTGGAGAACCCGGCACCCAGCGGGCCGGTGGTCGTCTCCACCCCCACCGTGTGGCCGAGCTCGGGGTGACCCGGCGTCAGCGACCCGGCGGTGCGCAGCGCCTGAAGGTCGGAGATCTCCAGGCCGTAGCCCGCCATGATCAGCTGGATGTACTGGAGGACCGAGGCGTGCCCCGCCGACAGGATGAAGCGGTCGCGCCCCAGCCACCGGGCGTCGGACGGGTCGCAGGCCATCTCGTGCTGGTAGAGCAGGTAGGCCACGGGGGCCAGGGAGATGGCGGTGCCGGGGTGCCCGGACCCGGCCTTCTCGACGGCGTCGGCGGCCAGCGCCTTGGCGATGCTGATCGCCCTGAGATCGAGGTCCGAGAGCCGGAGGGGCTCTGCGGGCTCTGTGGGCTCTGTGGGGTCTGTAGGCTCCGTAGTCATTAACAGGTTCCTTCGTACGCGTTCGTGTGTGGGTATCGGTGACGGGCGTGCGCCCGGCGACTGGTCTCCGGGGAATCCTCCCACCGGTTCCCTGGAATCGTCCCCCGGCTCCTCAAGAGCGAACAACCGGGCGGGTGGACAGATGTGCGCCTCGTGATTCCATCGCCGCGGCGCCCTCAGTGCGGGCGAACCCGGGGCGGCACCCGGCCAGGGTCCGGCAAACCTATCAAAATACAGTGGATGAACAAAAGGTGACGATGCTGTGACTCCATGGGATGCGAGTCCGAGTCGAACACGTTCGATCTTCGACCAGATTTGTTGATCCGTTATCGGAAGGCGGCGCACACTGATCGAAACGCTTCGACGAGGATCGTCCCCGGCTCCCGGCACAAGGAGGTGCGCACGTGGCAACCATGCAGGACGTCGCCCGCAGGGCCAACGTCGCCGTGTCCACCGTCTCCTACGCCCTGTCCGGCGCCCGGCCCGTCGCCCCGCAGACCGCCGCGCGGATCCGCGCCGCCATGGACGAGCTCCACTACCAGCCCAACGCCATGGCCCGCGGCCTGGCCAGCCGCCGCTCCCGCACCCTGGCCATGACCTTCCCCCGCTTCGACACGGCCATGGGGGAGACCGTCTTCGAGATCGTCCGCGGCGCCCAGAAGGGAGCCGCCGAGGAGGGCTACGCCCTGGCCGTGTGGCCCCTGGAGGAGGAGCGCGCCGGCGAGGGCCTCGTCGGCCTCGTCCGCCAGGGCAAGGCCGACGGCGTCCTCCTCGTCGAGGTCGAGATGGCCGACCGCCGCGTCGCCGCGCTGAGCCGGGCCCGCCTCCCATTCGTCATGGTGGGGCGCACCGCCAGGCCCGCCGGCATCG
Source organism: Actinomyces israelii (assembly GCF_030253495.1). Classification (NCBI taxonomy): domain Bacteria; kingdom Bacillati; phylum Actinomycetota; class Actinomycetes; order Actinomycetales; family Actinomycetaceae; genus Actinomyces; species Actinomyces israelii. Next base: position 3,128,140 of record NZ_CP124548.1, on the reverse strand, counting down.
CCCACATCGACATCGACTTCGAGCGCACCGTCGACGACGCCGTCGAGGCGCTGCACCGCCTCGGGCACCGCCGGATCGCCTTCGTCGGCCGCCCGGCGGCCCAGGCCGCCGCCGGCTACGGCCCCGCGGTGCGCGGACGCCTCGGCTACGAACGGGCCGTGCGGGCCCGCGGCCTGGAGCCCCTCGCCGTCGCCTGCGAGGCTGGCCCCCAGGCGGGGCAGGCCATGGCCCGACGGCTCCTCGACCGCCCGGCGCCGCCCACCGGCGTCGTCGTCATGAACGACATGGCCGCGCTCGGCCTGCTGCCGGGCCTGCGCGCCCTGGGCCTGGAGGTGCCCCGGGACGTGTCCGTGGTCGGCGTCGTCTCCTCGCCCACCCTCGGGGCCATGACCTCCCCCGCCCTGACCACCACCCACGCGCCCGGCGAGCAGATGGGCCGCTCAGCGGCCCGGGCCCTCATCGCGCTGCTGAACGACCGCCTGGAACCCGCCGACTACCACCGGCTCGTCGCCTGCACGGTGATCGCCGGCGAGAGCCTCGGCCCCGCGCCCTGAGCCGCTGCGCCGGCGGCCGCCCGCGGGCGGCGCGGCCCCGCCCGCCGCCTCCCGCCGGGCCCCATTCCTCAACACAATCCCGGAATCTCAATGAAGAGGTGCACCACCATGATCAATCGCAGGGACTTCAACGCCCTCCTCGCCGCCGGCACCGCCTCGGGCCTGCTCGGTCTCGGGCTCGCCGGCTGCGGCTCCTCCGGCAAGGGCTCGGACACCTTCACCATCTGGGACTACGAGGCCGACGACTCGGCCATGGGCCAGGCCTGGGCTCGCGCCATCGAGATCTTCAAGGAGAAGCACCCCGAGGTCACCGTCGAGAACGAGGCGCAGACCTTCGAGCAGCTCCAGAAGAACGCCAAGATCGTCCTCACAGGCGACGACGTGCCGGACATTATGGAGTACAACAAGGGCAACTCCACCTCGGGCCAGCTCGCCTCCCAGGGCCTTCTCGAGCCCCTGACCGAGGAGGCCTCCAAGCGCGGCTGGGACAAGGCGCTCACCGCCTCCCTCCAGACCACCGCCCGCTACACCGAGGACGGCCTCATGGGCGACGGCGACTGGTACGGCGTCCCCAACTACGGCGAGTACGTCTTCGTCTACTACAACAAGGACATGTTCGCCGCCCGGGGCCTGAGCGTGCCGACGACCCTGGCCGAGCTCGAGTCCGTGTGCGACGCCTTCGTCGCCGCCGGACAGGTCCCGCTGGCCGAGGCCGGCTCGGAGTACCCCATGGGGCAGCTGTGGTACCAGCTCATCCTCGCCCACGCCGACCGCTCCTTCGTGGACGCCTACCAGCTCTTCAAGGGCGACGTCGACTGGAGCGCGGGCCCGGTCAAGACGGGCACCGACACGCTCGTGGAGTGGATCAGGAGGGGCTACGTCGCCCCGGACTCGGCCGGGCTCACCGCCGAGGACGCGGGCGCCGCCTTCATCGCCGGCTCCTACCCGATGCTCGTCTCGGGGTCGTGGTGGTTCGGCCGCCTGGTGGCCGACATGAGCGCCGGCTGGGACCAGTTCCTGTTCCCGGGCGCCGGCCTCCACCTCGGCTCCTCCGGCAACCTGTGGGTCGTGCCCGCCAACGCCAGGAACAAGGATCTCGCCTACGACTTCATCGACATCACCATGTCGCAGGAGGTCCAGGGGGTCCTCGGCCAGAAGGGCGGCCTGCCCGTGAGCGGCGACCCCGCGGCCATCGAGGACGCCAAGACGCGCACCATGACGGAGAACTTCGCCGCGATCAACGCCGAGGACGGGCTCGCCTTCTACCCCGACTGGCCGGTCGCGGGCTTCTACGACCAGATCACCTCCGCCATGCAGTCCCTCATCAACGGCTCCAAGACCGGCGACCAGGTCCTGGCCGACCTCAAGACCGCCTACGAGGCGGGCAGGGCCGAGCTCGGCGTCGACCACTGATCCGCCGACGCCGGTGCCCGCGCACCGCCGGGCCCTCCCGCCCCGACGGCGGCGGGCCCCGGCGCCGCCGTCGGCCCCTTAGCGAAAAGAGCTCATTATGACCGCATCCGCCACCCCAGCACCCCCGCCGGCCCCACCGAGGCGCCCGCGCCGCCGCAGCCCGGCCTACCTGCCCTACCTGCTTCCCGGCCTCGTCTCCTTCACCGTCATCATCCTCGTGCCGCTGGCGCTCAACATCTGGTACTCCCTGCACAAGTGGAAGGGCGGGATGGCGCCGATGCGATTCATCGGGGCGGGGAACTACGCCGAGCTCATGGGCGACGCGAGCTTCTGGGCCTCCTTCCGCAACTCGCTGTCCATGATCGTCGCCATGGTCGTCGTCCCGACCCTCATCGGCCTCCTCCTGGCGGCCGTCCTCTTCGACTACGTCGGCAAGCACATCGGCACGCGCACCGCCTCCGCCCTGCGGGCCATGTACTACCTGCCCCAGATCCTGCCCGTGTCCGTGGCCGGCATCGTGTGGAACTGGATCCTCAACTCCCAGACCGGCGCCGTCAACGTCATCCTGCGGGGCGCGGGCCTCGCCGACCCGCCCAACTGGCTCGGCTCGACATCCACCGCCCTGCCCTCGGTCATGCTCGTCCTGATCTGGATCCAGATCGGCTACCCGACGGTCATCTTCATGTCCGCCCTCCAGCGCGTGGACCCCGAGCTCTACGAGGCCGCCGAGCTCGACGGCGCAGGCTGGTTCACCCGCTTCCGCGCCATCACCGTCCCCCAGATCAAGCCCGAGACATTCGTCATCGTGCTCACCTGCACCATCGCCGCCCTCAAGGTCTTCGCCCCCATCTACGTGCTCACCCGGGGCGGCCCCGAGAGCTCCACGCTCGTGCCGAGCTACTACTCCTACCTCAACTTCTTCGACAAGTCGAAGGTCGGCTACGGAGCCGCGATCTCCACCGTCCTGACCGTTGTCATTATCGCCGTCGCCGGGATCATCCAGGTCCTCCAGAACCGCTCCGCCCGCCGCGACGAGGAAGGACGCTGACCATGTCAACCATGCCCGCTGCGCCCGCCCCTGCGGCCGCCGACGCCCCCGCCTCCGCGCCGCCCGCCCGGGCCGCCGGGCGGCCTGGGGGCGACCGCTTCCACCGCGGCGCCGCCCGCTGGATCGTCCTCGTCCTCGTCGGCGCCGCCGCCCTGCTCATGATCGCCCCCTTCCTCCTCATGGTCATGAACGCCTTCAAGTCCCCCGAGGACTACTCCGCCGGCAGCCCGCTGTCCTGGCCCCGGGAGCTCTACACCGAGGGCCTGGTCTACTTCTGGAACCGCGTCAACTTCCCGGTCAAGCTGTGGAACTCCGTGTGGACCTCCGCCGTGGTGGCCGTGGCCGGGGCTCTCCTGTCCCTGCTGAACGCCTACGCCATCGGCGTCGGGAGGGTGCGCGGGCGCGCCTGGGTCATCGCCGTGTTCATGATCGCCAACATGCTTCCGCAGGAGGCCCTCATCTACCCCCTGTTCACCATGGCCCAGAGGTCCGGGCTGGCGGACAGCCCCTGGTCGATCGTCATCATCTTCACGGTCATCCAGTCGGCCTTCGGCACCTACCTGCTGTCCTCCGTGCTCGGCACCTTCCCGCGCGCCCTCCTGGAGGCCGCCGAGCTCGACGGCGCCGGCCGCTGGCAGATCCTGTGGAAGGTCGTCTACCCGATCGTGCGCCCCACCCTGTCCGTCCTCATGATCTTCTTCTTCATCTGGACCTGGAACGAGTTCTTCATCCCGCTGGTCATGCTCACCAGCAACGACCACCAGACGGTGCCCATCGCGCTGTCGAGCCTCCAGGGGGACCGCATGCTCGACGTGCCCACCCTCAACGCCGGCGCCCTGGTCTCCCTCGTCCCGACCTTCCTCTTCTTCCTGTTCTTCCAGCGGACCCTCACCCGGGGCGTCACCGCCGGAGCCGTGAAGTAGGACGCCGGGACGCCTGCCCGCCGACCACCCCTGCCAAGGAGCCCGCCATGAAGTTCACCAACGGCTACTGGATGGACCGCGCCGGATACGCGGTCCGCAAGGCGCGCGGCCTTCGCGACCTCGCCGTCGAGGACGACGGCGCCGTCGTCGCCCACGCCCCCGTCCGCCCCGTCGCTACCCGCGGGGACACCCTCAATGTCGGCCTCCTGAGCGCCTCGTTCAGGGCCGTCGCCGACGGCGTCATCAGGGTCGAGCTCGTCCACCACCGCGGCGCCCCCGACCGCGGCCCCCGCTTCGAGGTCGCCGGCGAGGCCGGCTTCACCGGCGTCGTCGAGACCATAGAGGCCGGCGGGGCCGGCGGGGCCGGCGAGGCCGGCTTCACCGGCGTCGTCGAGACCATAGAGACCGGCGGGGCCGGCCGGGCCAGCGGAGCCGGCGGCCGGGCCGTCACCCTGCGAGCGGGCTCCCTGGCCGTCACCGTGCACGAGGGGGCGGAGTGGACCGCCGAGTTCAGCTCCGACGGGCGGCGCCTGACCGCCAGCCCGCCGCGCGCCGTCGCCCACGTCACCGGCCCCGACGGCACCGCCTACATGCGCGAGCAGCTGTCCCTGCGCCCGGGCGAGCGCGTCTACGGCCTGGGGGAGCGCTTCGGCCCGCTGACCAGGAACGGGCAGAGCGTCGAGATCTGGAACGAGGACGGCGGCACCGCCTCCGAGCAGGCCTACAAGAACGTGCCCTTCTACCTCACCAGCGCCGGCTACGGCGTCCTCGTCGATCACCCCGGCGGCGTCTCCTTCGAGGTCGGCTCCGAGGCCGTCGCCCGCACCCAGTTCTCCGTCGAGGGCGAGCGCCTGGCCTACTACGTCATCGACGGGCCCGCGCCCAAGGACGTGCTGCGCCGCTACACGGCCCTGACCGGCCGCCCGCCCATGCTCCCCACCTGGTCCTTCGGCCTGTGGCTGACGACATCCTTCACCACCGACTACGACGAGTCCACCGTCGCCTCCTTCGTGGACGGCATGGCCGAGCGCGGCCTGCCGCTGAGCGTCTTCCACTTCGACTGCTTCTGGATGCGCGCCCTCCACTGGTGCGACTTCGTGTGGGACCCGGACACCTTCCCCGACCCCGCCGGCATGCTCGCCCGCCTCAGGGCCAGGGGCCTGCGCGTGTGCGTGTGGGTCAACCCGTACATCGCCCAGCGCTCGGCCCTCTTCGACGAGGGGCTCGACGGCGGCTACCTCGTGCGGACCGACGACGGCGGGGTGTGGCAGACCGACCTGTGGCAGGCCGGCATGGCGCTGGTCGACTTCACCAACCCCGAGGCCGCCGCCTGGTACAGCTCCAAGCTGGAGGCGCTGGTCGACATGGGCGTGGACTGCTTCAAGACCGACTTCGGGGAGCGGATCCCCGTGCGGGGCATCGCCTGGCACGACGGCTCCGACCCGGAGAAGATGCACAACTACTACACGCACCTGTACAACCGCACCGTCTTCGAGCTGCTCCGCCGCAGGCGCGGCGAGGGGCGGGCCGTCCTCTTCGCCCGCTCCGCCACCGCCGGCGGCCAGCAGTACCCGGTGCACTGGGGCGGGGACAGCGAGTCCACCTACGCCTCCATGGCCGAGACCCTGCGCGGCGGGCTGTCGCTGGGCTCCTGCGGCTTCGGCTACTGGAGCCACGACATCGGCGGCTTCGAGGGCACCCCGGACCCGACGGTCTTCAAGCGGTGGCTGGCCTTCGGGCTGCTGTCCTCGCACGCCCGCCTCCACGGGTCGGGCTCGGTGCGCGTGCCCTGGGCCTTTGACGAGGAGGCCGTCGAGGTCGCCCGCCGCTTCATCGCCCTGCGCCTGTCCCTCATGCCCTACCTGTACCGCCTGGCGGGCGAGGCCCACGACGACGGCACCCCGGTCATGCGCTCCATGCTCCTGGAGTTCCCGGGCGACCGCGGGGCCTGGGACGTCGACACCCAGTACATGCTCGGCGACGCCCTCCTCGTGGCGCCCGTCATGGATGCCGGCGGCGAGGCGGATGTCTACCTGCCCGAGGGCACCTGGACCTCCTGGTGGGACGGGACGAGAGTGGCCGGGCCCCGGTGGGTGCACGAGCGCCACGGCGCCGACACGCTTCCGCTCTACGTGCGGCCCGGCAGCGTCCTGCCGGTCTCCTCCCGGCTCGACCGGCCCGAGGCCGACTGGGCCGACGGGGTGACGCTGCGCTGCTTCGCCCTGGCCGACGGCGAGGAGCGCGAGGTCGTGGTGCCCGCGCACGACGGCTGCGCGGCCGTCGCCTTCCGGGTGGTCCGCCGCGGCGGAGCGCTCACGGCCTCGGCCGGCGGCGCCCGGGGCCCCTGGGCCCTGGAGGCGGACGGCCGGCGCGTCGAGGCGTCCGGGGGCGCCGAGACCGTCGAGCTCCGGCTCGACTGAGCGCCCGCCCGTCGGGCCCGTCCCAGGGGGCGGGCCCGAGCGCCCGCCCGCAGGGCTCACCGCGCGGGGCTCTTCATGGATGCGCCCGGGTGGAAGATCGGGGCGATGCGCTCGGGCTCCCTGCCGGAGAGCGGGAGCAGGCCGTCGAGCTGGTCGACGAGCAGTCCGACGGCGGTCTCGGCGACCCTGGAGACGTCGGGGTCGTAGTGGGTGTAGTCCACGCTGGTGTGCGGCGAGTCGCCCGAGCCCCCGGCCCCGATGATCGAGACGTCGGCCCCTGGGACGAGGCCGCTGGCCGCGAGCACATTGATGGCGTCGTCTATCGAGGTGGCGGGCGCGGCGATGAAGGCGTCCGCGGGGCTGTCGCCGGCGAGGTGGGCGGTCAGCGCCGCCTGCATCGAGCTGAAGTCGCGGGCGACCTCCACGGGCTGAAGCGTCAGCCCCAGCGCGGAGGCGCGCTCGTTGAGCGCCCGGGCGAAGCGGTGGATGAAGCCCATGGGCCTGACGTGCTCGGAGGCCGGGTTGATGACCAGGGCCCGTCGGTGACCGGCGTCGTGAAGTCTCTGGGCGCAGCCGGAGCCTATGGCCTCGAAGTCGGTGTCGGTGGCGATGACGTCGTCCGCGTCGTGGCTGAGGCCGATGAACACCGACGGGATCTGCGACTTGCGCGCGGCTTCGACCCGGAGGTCGCGGTCGCGGACGTCCATGACGAGGATGCCGTCGCACAGCGCGGACTCGGTCAGTCGGTGCATGCCCTCCACGCCCTCCTCGCCGCTGATGACCAGCAGCTCGTAGCCGTGGCGCCGGCACGCGGCCGCGAGCGAGACGATGTAGCGGTACTGCCCGGGAGCATCGGTGTGCTCGTGGTAGGGCGCGATGAGTCCGAGGATCCTGCTGCGGCTGCTCTTCAGGGCGCGCGCGCTCGCGTGCGGACGATACCCGAGTGCGGCCATCGCCTCGCGGACCCGCTTTCTTGTCTCCGGTGCAACAAATCTTTTACCACTGAGTACGTAGGAGACCGTGGACTGCGAGACGCCGGCGGCGTGTGCGACATCGCGGCTGGTGGGCGAGGAAGGCATGGTGGGCGACCTCCAGGTGTGTTGACGGGCAGGCCCGCGCTCAGGGCCGCGCCTTGCGCCATTAGGTTTATCACGATACATTCGGGCCCCGAGGCGCAGCGACGAGGCGTGCGCCCGAGATCCCGTCACGTCACCGCCCAAGGCGTGAGCGCCGATCGCATACGTGTGCGCATACGTATCGCTCGGTCTGATCGCTGCCGGCGGAGGAATGGAGCTGACATGTCCACGATCCAGCACAGGCTCATGATCAACCGCCGCCGCATCCTGCAGGGCGCGGCGCTCGCGGCAGCGGCGCTGCCGCTGGCCGCGTGCGGCAAGAGCGGTGGGTCAGGGGACTCCTCAACCATCAAGATCCTCGACTACTACGCGGACGAACCCGACAACGGTATCTTCCAGAGGGTCCTCGAGGAGTGCGCCTCCAAGGTGGGCGTCACCGTCGAGCGTGAGAGCGTTAACGGTACCGGCCTGATCCAGAAGGTCCTCCAGATGAGCTCCTCCAAGACCCTGCCCGACCTGCTCATGCTCGACAACCCGGACCTCCAGCAGATCGCCGCGACCGGGGCGCTGGCCCCGCTGGCGGACTTCGGGATCGGCGCAGAGGGGTTCAACCAGGGCTTCGTCAGCGCCGGCACCTACCAGGACAGGCTCTACGGTATGGGGCCGTGCGCGAACACCATCGGCCTGTACTACAACAAGGACAAGCTCTCCGCCGCCGGAGTGTCCGTCCCCACCACGTGGGACGAGCTCAGGGCCGCTGCGAAGACCCTCACCAGCGGCGACACCTACGGCATTGCGTTCTGCGCCGCCGCCTCCTACGAGGGCTCCTGGCAGTTCCTGCCCTTCTTCTGGTCCAACGGCGCGGAGGAGACCGACATCGCCTCGGCCGCCGCCGCCGGGGCCCTGCAGCTGTGGGTCGACCTGGTCAAGGAGGGATCGGCCTCCTCCGGCGTCCTGAACTGGGGCCAGGGCGACGTCGGGGAGCAGTTCACCTCCGGCAAGGCCGCCATGGTCATCAACGGGCCGTGGCAGACCATCACCTTCGACAAGTCCGACATCAACTGGGCCGTTGCCGAGATCCCGGTGCCCAAGGCCGGCGGCACCCTGGTCGCCCCTCTGGGGGGCGAGGTGTGGACGGTCCCCCAGACCGGCAGCAAGGACCGCCAGGCCAAGGCGGCCGAGCTCCTGTCCGAGCTGCTCTCCGCCTCCCGGCAGCTGAGCCTCAACACGGAGCGGTACACGATCCCCACCAGCTCCCAGGTCGATGAGGACTACCTCAAGGAGCTCCCGCAGATGGCCTCGCTGGTCGAGTCGGTCAACAACGGCCGGGCCCGCACCGCGCAGCTGGGGGAGGCCTGGCCCAAGACCGCCGAGGCCCTCTACAACGCCATCCAGTCCGCCCTGACCGGCAAGGCCTCCGCCCAGGCCGCCCTTGAGACGGCCAAGGCGGACTACCTGTCATGACGGCGGCCGCAGACCTGGCGGGGCCCGCCCAGCGCGGCCCGAGAGAGGAGCACACGCCCGCGGCGGGGCGGTCGGCGGCGCGCAAGTCGGTGCGGCGCCGGGAGGAGCTCGGCAAGTGGGCCTTCCTCCTGCCGGCCCTGACCTTCATGGCGCTGTTCTTCGGGTACCCCGTTGTCAAGAACGTGACAATGAGCTTCCAGGAGTACACCACCTCCACCTTCTACACCGGTGAGGCCCCGTGGGTGGGCCTCAGCAACTACGCCTCGGTGCTGACCTCCTCGGTGTTCTCCACGGCGATGCTCAACACCTTCCTGTTCACCGTGGGCTCGATCGCCGGCCAGTTCACCATCGGGCTGGCGCTCGCCGTCTTCTTCAAGCGGCGCTTCCCCCTTAACGGCGTGATGCGCTCACTCATTCTGCTGCCCTGGCTGCTGCCGATGATCGTCTCCAGCGCCATCTGGAAGTGGATGCTGGACAAGGACAGCGGCGTCGTCAACCAGCTCCTCCACGCCCTGAGCCTTCCCGCCGTGCCGTGGCTGACCAGCACGAGCGTGGCGCTGGTCGCGGTCATCATCGTCAATATCTGGCTCGGCATTCCCTTCAACATGACCATTCTGTACAGCGGGCTCCAGGACATCCCCGATGAGCTCTACGAGGCCGCCTCCCTGGACGGGGCCGTGGGATGGAAGGCCTTCCGGTACGTGACCTGGCCGATGCTCAGGCCCGTCGTCTCGGTGGTGCTGGTCCTCGGGGTGGTCTACACCCTCAAGGTCCTCGACATCATTCTGGGGCTCACCGGCGGCGGGCCGTCGAACGCCACCCAGACCCTGGCGACGCAGTCCTACAAGCTGTCCTTCACCAACTTCGAGTTCGGTCAGGGGGCGGCGCTCGGAAACGTCCTGGTGCTCGTGTCGGTGGCCTTCGCCGTCGTCTACCTCAGGCTCAGCCGCTCCGGGGAGGAATCATGACGGCCCCGCGCCCCCGCCGCTCCCGCCGCGCCGTCGTGAACACGGTCCTGGGGCTGGCGTTCCTGACGATCATGCTCTTCCCCGTGTACTGGATGGTCAACGCCTCCCTCCAGCCGGGCGTGTCCACCGCCGACCTGCAGATCCTTCCCATGAGTCCCGGCCTGGACGGGTACCGGCAGGCCATCGCCGGCCAGGGCGGGAACCTCGCCACGAGCCTGGTGGTCTCCCTGGGGGCCGTGGCGGTGTGCCTGTGCGTGGCCACACCGGCCGCCTACGCCCTGTCCCTTCACCGGGTGCGGCGCTCCGGGGCCATCCTGTTCATCCTGCTGCTGAGCCAGATGATTCCCGGGATCATCATTGCCAACGCGCTGTACAGCGCCTACAACACCCTCGGGATCCTCAATACCGTTCCCGGGCTGATCCTGGCCGACTCCGCCCTGGGGGTCCCCTTCTCCATCCTCATTATCCGCGCCTTCATGTCGGCCATCCCGGTCTCCATCCTGGAGGCGGCCAGGGTGGACGGCGCGGGCCGCCTGCGCGTCTTCTTCTCCATCGTCCTGCCGCTGAGCCGGAACGCGCTCGTCACCGCCTCGCTCTTCAGCTTCCTGTTCGCCTGGAGCGACTTCCTGTTCGCGCTCACCCTGGACTCGAGCTCGGCCGCCAGGCCGGTGACCCTGGGCATCTACCAGTACATCGGGGGATTCGTGGCCGACTGGGGCTCCGTCATGGCGACGGCGACCATGGCGTCCCTGCCCGCCGCGATCCTGCTGGTGGTGGCCCAGAAGTACGTCGCCGCGGGAGCGACCGGCGGCGCCGTGAAGTCCTGAGACGCACGCTCGTCCTATTGATCAGGTAAAGGAGATCATATGCTGGAATACGTCACTATTGATCACGGATTCGAGGTCCGGTACGCGCACGAGGTGATGCGCGTCGAGCAGTGGGGTCGCGACTCGGTGCGGGTGCGCTGCGCGCAGCACGCCATCCCGTCCGCGGACGCCGGTGCTCTGGAGACCCCGCCCGGGCCGCGCGACTGCCCGCCCGCGAGCCGGGACGAACAGGACGGTCAGGCCGTCCGCCTCGTCGTCGGCGACCTCACCGTCGAGGCCCGCCTGGACGCCGGGGACGGCAAGCCGGCGGTCATGCTCCGCTTCCTGCGCACCGGCGACGGCCGCGAGCTCCTGGCCGAGGAGCGGGAGCACTTCTGGTGGCCGGGCTCGCACGTCTTCTACGGGCAGCGCTCGGGCCTGTACGAGATCCACCAGCGGTTCCGCGCCTACCCCGGGGAGAGGATCTTCGGGCTGGGACAGCACACGCACGGGCGCCTCAACCACAAGGGGGTCGTGCTCGACCTCGTCCAGCGCAACGCCGAGGTGACGATCCCCTTCTACCTGTCCAGCCGCGGCTACGGCTTCCTGTGGAACAGCCCGGCGGTCGGACGCGTGGAGCTCGCCGAGAACGCCACCCGGTGGGTCGCCGACGCCGCGCCCGGACTCGACTACTGGGTGACGGCCGGGCCGACGCCGGCCGACATCATGGAGCGCTACGCCGACGCGGTAGGTCACTCTCCGGTGCTTCCCGAGTGGGCCACGGGGTTCTGGCAGTGCAAGCTGCGGTACCTGAGCCAGGCCGAGCTGCTCGACGTCGCCCGGGAGTACCGCCGTCGGGAGCTGCCCCTGTCGGTGATCGTCACCGACTTCTTCCACTGGACCGCCATGGGCGACTACCGGTTCGACCCCGAGGAGTACCCGGACCCCGAGGCGATGGTGCGCGAGCTCGACGAGCTCGGCGTCAGGCTCATGGTCTCCGTCTGGCCGACCATCTCGCCCCTGTCGGAGAACTACGACGAGATGGTCCGGCGGGGCCTCCTGGTGGGCACCGACCAGGGCGTGGAGCTCCACCAGGACATCCACGACAAGAAGATGCCGCGCTCCCTGCCGGTCGCCTTCTACGACCCGACCAATCCCCGCGCCCGCGCATTCATCTGGGAGACCGTCAAGCGCAACTACTTCGACCTGGGGGTGCGGGTGTGGTGGCTGGACGCCTGCGAGCCGGAGCTCAACCCCGGGCACCCGAAGAACCTGTCCTTCCACGCCGGGCCGGGTGCGGCCGTGGCGAATGTCTACCCTCGCGACAACGCCCGGACCTTCTGGGAGGGCAGCCGGGACGCCGGCGCCCCCGACACCGTGCTGCTGTGCCGCTCGGCGTGGGCGGGGCAGGCCAAGTACGGGGCCGCCGTGTGGTCCGGGGACATCCCGCCGACCTGGGACTCCCTGGCCCGGCAGGTGCGCGCGGGCATGAGCATCGGGATCTCCGGCATCCCCTGGTGGACCACCGACATCGGCGGCTTCCACGGCGGCGACCCGACGGACGAGGCGTACCGGGAGCTGTACGCGCGCTGGTTCGCCTTCGGCGCGTTCTGCCCGCTGTTCAGGCTCCACGGGCACCGCGAGCCCCGCGGCGAGCTCGGCTCGCCCGTGAGCGGCGGCCCCAACGAGGTGTGGAGCTACGGGGAGCGCTGCCTGGAGATCTCCCGGGCCCACATGGAGCTGCGCGAGCGCCTGCGCCCCTATATCGGCGAGGTCATGAGGCAGGCCTCCGAGAAGGGGGTCCCGGCCATGCGCGCGCTCTTCCTGCAGTTCCCCGACGACCCCGCCGCCTGGGAGGTCGACGACGAGTTCCTGCTGGGGCCGGACCTGCTCATCGCGCCGGTGACCGAGCCGGGCGTCACCAGCCGCGAGGTCTACCTGCCGGCGGGCGCCCGGTGGACGGAGATCCACTCGGAGCAGACCTTCGACGGCGGGGAGCGGATCCGGGCCGAGGCGCCGTACGAGTACATCCCGGTCTTCCGCCGGGAGGGCGCCCGCATCGGCGTCTGAGCCCGGGGAGGTGACGTTGCACATTCGCGCGCGCTCCGCGTCGGCGGAAACCCCGGAACCATGCGGAAGAATGGTTTCGGTGGCGACCAGGATCCGGCTCCCACGTGCGCAGACCCCCCTCAGCGCACATGGGAGCCCGGCAACCGAACACGACGACCGACGGGAAAACGCATGATCCTGCGGGAAACCGGTTCCTGCCCCGCAGAGGCCCCGCCCTCCCACGTGCAGCACCGGAGAAGACCGTGAGCTGGGCGCCGAGTCACCTGCGCAGGCGGATGACTCGCGCGCTCTCCCCGGCGGGCTCGAAGTCGATGTCGAGGCACCCCGCCCGCGGCAGCCACGTGACGCGCCAGGGCTCCAACGACGTCGGGTAGGCCACCCGGGCCTCGAGGTCCTCGTCGACGTGCCCGCGCAGGGGGATCGTCGTACCCGCGAGGGCCGGGCTCCGCTTCCAGACGTACAGCACGGTCTCGGCGTCGGACTCGGTGGCGAGGACGACGACGGGGGCGTCCCAGGCAGGCAGCCCGAGGGGCCACAGCGGGACCGAGGCCGACTGGTGCGCCATGAGGCCGGGGTACAGGCCCGTCCCCTCGCGTACGAGGGCCATCTGCTCGCCGCTGAGCCGATCGAGGTGGCCGGACAGGTAGAGCCGGCCCGACAGGCCCGTCACCATGGTGAAGGCGATCTGCTCCAGGGTCATGCCGGGCTGCGGGTAGGACCAGTTCCCGGCCTGCTCGGGAGCCATGGCCATGGGGGCGGCGGCGGCGATCGTCGGGTAGAGCCGGTAGTCCCGCTGGTCGCTGGTCGACTGGAGGTCGTAGCGGGAGAGGACCGCCTGGTCCATGCGCTGGGCTCCGGAGGCGCAGGACTCGAAGATCACCCGCGGGTGGGCCCGGCGCAGCTGCTCGAACCACGCCAGGTGGGCGCGGGCGTGGTCCAGCAGCGCCTCGCCGGTGCTGCTCGCCCCCGTGTCCGGCCCGGTCCCCGGGGTCACGTTGTAGTCCCACTTGATGTAGCACACGCCGTAGCCGTTGATCAGCCGGTCGAAGGTCTGCGTGAGATAGTCCCGCGCGCTCGCGGAGCGGAGGTCGAGGAGGTGGCGTCCGTGCTCGATAATGCGCGCTCCGGCCCGGTGCATGAACGCGTCCTCGGGGAGGGTCCGTGCGAGCGGGGACCTCACGCCGACCACCTCGGGCTCGATCCAGAGGCCGGGCGTGAGGCCGCGGCCGCGGATGTGCTCCAGGACGCCGGCCAGCCCCCCGTCGCCGAAGCGCGTGGTCGACGGGCGCCACTCGCCGACGCTGTCCCACCAGTGGCCCCCGTCGTCGTACCAGCCGGCGTCGATGCAGAAGTACTGCGCTCCGGCCTCGGCCGCCGCGTCGATGAGCGGCAGGAGCCTGTCCGCCGTCGGGTCGCCCATGAGCGTGTTCATGTAGTCGTTGAAGATGAGCGGGCGACCGGAGTCGGCCGCCACCGGGATGCGCGAGGCCCGCCGGTGGTGCGTGAGCTCGCCGACGGCGGCGTCGAGCCCGTCGTCGCTGAACGCGAGCGAGACCGGGACGCTCTCGAAGCCCTGGCCCGGTGCGAGCGCCTTCAGCCAGGAGTGGTGAAGGTCGTCCGGACCCTGGAGCACCAGGGTGAACCAGTCGGGCCGCTCGAGCTGCGGGTCGATCTCCCAGCGCCAGGGGCCGTTGACCTCCATCTGCCACACGACGGCGTGACCCGTGTCCGTGTTGACCAGCGCCGCGACCGGGACGTGGTCCCCGGAGGACCACGTCGAGCTTCCCTGCAAGGAGTACGCGCCCCGGTGGGCCTGGCCGTGCGCGCGGGGGTGGGCGTCGGCGAGCGCGCCGGCGCCCTGGAGCGGCGCCGCGGCCCAGCGGCTCTCCCCGCACCACTCGCTGCGTGCGGTCCAGATCTCGGTCGTGCGTGCGGGGCCGAGAAAGCCGGTCAGGCCGCTGAGGGCCACGGAGGACAGCATCTGCAGGACGATGGGCGCGCCTCCCTCATTCCGGATCCCGGTGCTGACGCGCCAGGCGTCGAGGTCTCCATGGCGGGTGAATGTCGTGGTCACGAGCGCACCCGACAGGGGGTCTCGCTGGACGATCTCCAGAGCGCGGACGCCCCGGGAGTCCCGCTCCCCCCTGGAGACGAAGCGGAGCCGCTCCGAGAGCGCCCCCCGGTCCGACCGGGTGCTCGTCAGCGCCCGCCCCTCCCCGACGGCGAGGATCTCGACCATCGCCCGGGGCGCGGGCTCCTGGTCGGACTGGGGGAGCGGTGAGCTGCTGACACGGACCGGGCGGTCGTCCCCATAGTCGAAGAAGAGCCCTGCGGGGGGCTCTCCCCAGGAGAACCGGGTCATCTCTCAACCTCCTTGTGAGCGGCGCCGCAGCGCCTGACGGGCCGTGGCAGGGAATGATAAACGTAGTTCATCATGTCCTCTCGTGGTCTTGGGCGCAAGAGGGAGGTAATCGTTGTCGCACGGACTTGACGAGGAGTGTGGATGTGCCGTATAAATGATCGACGTTCATCATATGGTCGGATGCGTCGGCCCGCCCGGCTTGCGCCGGCCACCTGTGGTGCGCGCCTTGTTCAATGACGAGCATGCGGAGGCTTCCCATGAAGCGAAGGACTGTCCTGAAACTGGCCGGCGGCGCGGTAGCCGCCCCCGCCCTCCTCGCCGCCTGCGGCGCCGGAAGATCGAAGGGCGACTCGAGGACCGTCGAGCTGTGGACCGCCTGGACCGAGGGCGCCGATACGGCGAAGGCCGGCCAGGAGCAGATCAAGAAGTTCGAGGAGTCAACCGGCTTCACGGTCAATCAGACGAACTTCACCTACGACATGCTTCACGACAAGCTCATCGCCTCGGCCGCCGGCGGCAACCTTCCGGACGCCGTCTGGGGGCTTCCCGAGTACGTCGGCGAGCTCCACAGGCTCGGGATCCTCGCGGACCTCACCTCCGCCTGGGACTCCTGGGAGGACAGGGACAAGGTCGGTGACACAGTCAAGTCCGCGATGACCGTGGACGGGAAGATCATCGGCTTCCCCTACGAGACCACCGCGCGCGCCTACCTCGTTCATGATGACCTGCTGGCTCGGGCCGGGGTCGCGGTCCCCAGGACGTGGGACGCGGTGGTCGGGGCCGGCACGAAGGTCGAGCAGGCCACAGGATCGTCCTTCTACGGGGTGGCGGGCACCGGGGTGCGCGCCCCCCAGGAGCTCCTCGTGTACCTGGCCCAGTACGGCCTGGCCGTCGCCGCCGAGCAGGAGGGCGGCGGCTACCGCAACACCTGGGGCGACAACCCCGACGAGCTCGCCGGGGCCGTCAAGGTCTTCGACTTCTACGCCTCGCTCGTCAAGTCCGGCGCCGCCTCGCCCAACTCGTCCACCTACGGCTGGGAGGAGACCGATGAGAACTTCGCGACGGGCCTGACCGCCACGTACGTCACCGGCAACTGGCTCGCCGAGCGCGAGTCCTCCAACCCGAGCACCATGGAGGACGTGTCGGTCCATCCGATTCCGCATCCCGCGGACGGTCGGCCCGCCACCTACATCGAGGCCAAGCCCCTCATGGTCATGTCGTCGTCCAGGGCGCTCGACGGCGCGACGCAGCTGGCCCGGGCGTTCGCCTCCACCGAGTGGCAGACGGCGGGCTTCGCCGACCGCTCCGCCCTGTCGGGCGTATCCACCGACACGAAGTGGAGCAGAGACTTCTCCGCGCTCCTCGACACCGGCGTCACCTACCCGCCGATCGCATTGTCCGGAGTCACGCAGAACATGATTGACGCCCTGGCCATGGTTCTTCAGGAGGGGACGTCCTCCGCGGAGGCGGCCACCTGGTTGTCAGAGGCGATCAACACCTCGCTGCAGCAGTCCGGTGACGCACACGCCTGACGTCCTCGGGGAAGTTGTCCGGCGCCGTCAGCACGGGGGAAGGAGAAGGCATGTCCCAGCAGGAGGCGGAGGGGCGGGGGAAGGCCGGCCGTAGGAGCCCCCGGAGCAGGGCGAGCAGAAGATTCGTGACCACGGCCCTCCTGCCGACCTGGGCCTTCCTCGTCCTCCTCATCGGCTACCCGCTCCTCAAGGTCCTTGTCGACGGGTTCTCGCACTCGAACCTCGTCAATCCGTCGGTCTCGGGGCTCGCCGGCACCGAGAACTACTCGGACGTCCTCGCCGACCCCCATTTCTCGGGGGCTGTCAGGAACTCGCTCGTCTGGACGACCGGATCCGTCGTCGGCGAGTATGTCCTCGGTCTGGGCTCCGCGGTCCTCCTCAACCGGCGCCTTCGGGGCGGGGGAGTATTCAGGACGCTGACCTTCATCCCCTGGCTGGTGCCGATTATCGTGGCGGGAATGACGTGGGAGTGGATGCTCAACCCGGACTTCGGGATCGTCAACGCCGTCCTGGTGCGGGCGGGCGCGACCGACTCGCCCGTCAACTTCCTCGGGGACTCGGCCTGGGCGATGCCCGCCGTCATCTTCGTCAACATCTGGCGGAGCTTCCCCTACTACACGATCACCTTCCTCGCTGCGCTTCAGGCGATCCCGCCCGAGCTCAAGGAGGCCGCGCAGATCGACGGGGCCTCGGCCTGGAGGTCCTTCTGGGCGGTGAGCTTCCCCCAGCTGCGCTCACCCTCGCTCATTATCGTGTTCATGCACCTGATCTGGACGGCGGTGAACTTCGACTTCATCTGGGTCATGACTCAGGGCGGGCCCAACTACGCCACCATGACTCTTCCGCTCCTCATCTACCGATATTCGATGCAGGACTTCAACGTCGGTATGGCCTCCGCGCTGTCCACAATCATGCTGGCGGCGACGAGCCTCATATTCGTCGTCTACTACAGAATGCGCCGGAGCCTCAGTGAGGAGATCGTGGGTTGATCGACATGAAGAAGCAGCGGGTCCTCGGCGACGCGGTCGCCTACGTCCTCCTGACCCTCCTCGTCATCTACAGCATCTTCCCGTTCGTGTGGATGGCGCTGTCCGCATTGAAGCCGCGCGAGGAGATCCTCGCCCGCGTCCCCCGCCTGACGATCGACCACCCGACCCTGGGAAGCTTCCGGAGCGTCCTGCTCGACCACGGCTTCCTGCGGTACATCCGCAACAGCCTCGTCGTCTCGGCCGCCGCCTGCCTGCTCGCGCTGGTCATTGCGATCTTCGCGGGCTACGTCTTCAGCAGGTTCTTCCGAAGACGGTCCGTCCGATGCGCCAGCTTCTTCATGCTGGTCTCGCAGATGATCCCGGGCGTTCTTCTGCTCGTCCCGCTCTACATCACGATGAAGAATCTCGGGCTGCTCGAGTCCCCGCTGTCCCTGGTCCTCGCGTACACGACCTTCGTGATCCCGATGTGCACCTTCATGCTCTCCAGCGCCTTCGACGCGATACCGGTCTCCCTGGAGGAGGCCGCGGAGATCGACGGGTGCGGGAGGCTGCAGACGATGCGCAGAGTGACCCTCCCCATGATGCGGCCCAGCATCGTCTCGGTCGGCCTCTACGCCTTCATCAACGCGTGGAACGAGTTCATGTTCGGCTACATCTTCATCTCTCAGGACCGCTTCCGCACGATCACGCCCGCGATCATGCTGTTCAAGGGGGCGAACTCCATCGACTGGGGAGGGCTCATGGCGGCCTCCGTCATTGCGGTCCTGCCGGTGGCGCTCGTCTTCCTGTTCCTGCAGAGGTTCTTCATGGCCGGAATGATGAGCGGCGCGGTCAAGGGGTGAGGACCGGCGGGTCCCGGACCCGACAAGAACGCGGGCGCCGCGGCGCGCGGGCGCTGCGGACGTCCGGGTCGGTCTGCCGGTCGATACTCTGGAGCCGTGAAGCCCACCCCGAAGCGGCCCACGATCGCCGACGTCGCAAACGAGGCGGGCGTCTCGACGGTGACGGTCTCCCGCGTCCTGAGCCGCTCGCAGAAGGTCAGCGACAAGACTCGCGCCCGCGTGGAGGCGGTCATGCGCGAGCTGGGCTACTTCGGGAACTCCGCGGCGCGCCAGCTGGTGTCCGGGCGGCCCGAGACCCTGGCGATCATTACCTCCGAGACGCTGCCCTACGGGTACGCGCAGACGATCAGCGGCGCCGAGCAGCGGGCTCGGAGGGCGGGAATGTCCTCCCTCATCTGCGTGCTCGACCGGGACGACGAGAAGGCCGTGGAGCACGCGGTGGCATCGACGGCCTCGCACCAGCCCGCCGGCGTCGTGGTCGTGGACTACGACGCCCTGGCGCACAGCGCGATCTCCCGGATTCCCGACTACCTCCCCGTGGTCGACGTGGGGCCGCCGCAGTCCGGAGAGTCCTCGGGCAAGCCGTACGTGGCCATTGACGAGTACGGGGGCGCCTACGAGGTGACCAAGCACCTCGTCGAGCTGGGGCACACCTCCGTCTTCGTCGTGGCGCAGCCGAACAACGCTCCTCCGGAGCGCAGGTCCGTCGGGGCCCTCGACGCGCTGCGGGACGCCCGCCTGCCCCTGTATCCGATCGTTCGCTGCGAGTCGTGGGAGCCGCGCTCGGGCTACCGGGCCTGCCGGAGGCTGCTGGAGGAGTACGGGGAGCTGGTCACCGCGGTGGTCTGCCCGAACGACGAGCTCGCCCTCGGGGCGGTCCGGGCCGTTCACGAGGCCGGCCTGTCCGTTCCGGAGGACGTCTCGGTGACCGGCTTCGACGGGATCCCGCTGGCGGACGTGGTGACCCCCACCCTGACGACGCTGCGCCAGGACTTCACGGCCGCCGGGAGGGCCGCGGTGGAGCTTCTGCTGGACCTCCCGGACCGGGCCGGTGCCGCGCCCTCGCCCGTCGTCATCGCCTCCGAGTTCATCCGGGGGGAGTCGACGACGGTGCCGCACCCGCGCCGAGGGCTCGTCCGGGCCGCGCGGGCGTGAGGCAGGACCCCGGCCGGCGTCCTGCGTCATCGGTGCGTTTCTGGCTTCCGGCCCCGGCGCGCCTCGGCGGCTCAGTCGAGCTTGAAGGCCCGCCGGGGGATGGGGCCGACGAGGTCGCGGGAGATCCGGACGGCGTCGTCCATGGTGATCCGGTGCTCGACCACGAGCCGGGCCAGGAAGGACGAGTCGCAGCGCCGGGCGATGCCGTGGCGCGCGGGGATGGAGCAGAAGGCGCGGGTGTCGTCGATGAATCCCGAGGTCTTGTAGAGGGTTGCGAAACCCGTCGTCGCCGCACGGAAGCGGAGCATGGCGTCAGGCTCGTCGATGAACCACCACGGCACGCCCACGTACACCCCCCGGTACCAGCCGGCGAGTGGCGCGAGCTCGCGCGAGTAGACCGTCTCGTCCATGGTGAAGGGGATGAGGTGGAAGCCCTCGGCATTGCCGTAGGCGTCCAGAAGCGGGCGCAGGCTGCGCGTGAACTCCACGGCCATCGGGATGTCGCCGCCGACGTCGGCGCCGTAGCGGCGGAAGGCGCCGGTGTCGTGGTTGCGCAGGACAGCGGGGTGCAGGGTCATCACCAGGCCGTCGTCGACTGCGAGGCGGGCCTGGTCATTGATCATGTGGCGGCGCAGCCGGTCGCTGTCGCGCCCATCGAGCGTGCCCGCCAGGGCGCGGGCGTAGAGGGTCTCCGCCTCAGTCCCGGTCAGCCGCTCGGTCCCCGGGTCGGCGTGCGAGTGGTCGGAGGAGACCGCGCCATTGGCCTTGAAGAAGGCGCGCCGCGCCCGCATCGCCTCGACGTGCCCGGCGTAGGTGGACACGTCGAGGCCGGCGGCCTCTCCGAGCCGCTCGGTGAGCTCCCGCCACCCCGCGCGCGCCGGTTCGAGGTAGGCGTCGGGGCGGAAGGTCGGCACCACGCGCCCGGTCCACCGCGGGTCCTGCGCGAGCGTGCGGTGCGCGGCCAGGTCGGAGCACGGGTCGTCCGTCGTCGCCAGGACGGCGATATCGAAGCGCTCGTACAGGGCGCGCACGGAGAACTCCGGGGTGTGAAGAGCGGCGTCGATCTGGTCGTAGATGTCGTCGGCCGTGCGCGCGCAGGGCTGCACGCGCACGCCGAAGACGCCGTGGAGCTCCTCGGCGAACCACGCCTGCACGGGCGTGCCGGCCAGCAGGTGCCAGCTCTCGCACAGAAGGCGGAAGGCCGCGCGCGACTGGTCGGCGGTGCGCTCGGTCCCCACCGGCACCCCCAGCCGCTCGAGCTCGACGCCGGCGAGGGAGTGCAGAAGGCGGTTGGCGTAGTGGTCGGGGGTCAGCAGGAGACTCGTCGGGTCGGAGAAGACGACGTCGTCGGCCAGCCACTCCGGCGGGACGTGCCCGTGGGGGGAGACGATCGGGGCGTCCTCCACCTCGGCGAGAAGATCGCGGGCGATGCCGCGCGTCGTGGGATCCGCCGGCAGCAGCCGATCGGCGGACAGGACGAGGGGCTGCGGGGTCATCGGCGGGTGCTCCTTTGCGTGTGGTGCGGGGTGGCGGGCGGGCGCCGGGCGGGGATGCGTGCAGCGGCGGGACCGACGCTCGCGCGCACCTGCAAGGACATCTCCAGGGTGGTGACCAGGGGCTGGGGCCGGGAGCGGTGGCGCAGATGGCCGACGATCGCCCCGGCGGCCGCCGCGCCCAGCTGTCGCGATCGTGTGGCCAGGGAGGTCAGTCCCGGCTCGGTGAGAGCCGACAGGCCGGCGTTGTCGATCCCGATGACGGACAGGTCCTCCGGTACGCGTATGCCCCGGGCGATGGCGGACTTCATGAAGCCGACCGCGAGAATGTCGTTGTAGCCGATGACCGCCGTCGTCGGGCGCCTCTCCCAGGCGTCGACGGCGCGCACGCCGCCGCCGACGGTCGGCGGGCAGGGGCCCGCCCGGTGGGCGCGCAGGCCGAGGTCCTGGCAGGCGAGGACCAGCCCCTCCCAGCGGGCCCCGTTCGCCCACGACCCCGACGGCCCCGCGAGGTAGGTGATCTCGGCGTGCCCGTAGCCGGCCAGGTACTCCACGGCGGTGCGCATGCCCCGGGTCGCGTCGGGCAGGATCGAGGTGATTCCCGGGACCTGCCGGTTCAGGGAGACGACCGGTGCGGCGCGGTTGAACTGCTGGATCATCGAGTTCGTCATCCGGGACGCCGACAGGACGATCCCGTCGACCAGGTGGAGGACGCGCTCAATGGCGGCCCTCTCCTCCACGGCGTCCTCGCGCGAGTCAATGAGCAGGACGGTGTATCCGTTGGTGCGGGCCGACTCCTGCAGCCCGATCATGAGCTCGCTGAAGTAGGGGTTGCCGACGTCGGCGATCACCAGGGCGATGACGCAGGTGTCGTCCGCCGTGTGCGCGAGGCGGTGCGGGGAGGCGCGCTTGTACCCCAGCTCGTCGGCGGCGTCGTGGATGCGCTGGGAGGTCTCGTTGGAGACCCGGCCCGGACGGGACAGGGCCCGGGAGACGGTCGAGGGAGCGACTCCCGCCCTCTTGGCGATGTCGTAGATAGTGATCGCCTTGCGGCGCCCGGGCGAGGAGCCGGACGCCCTGCCGGCGTCGGTGCGGGTCATCGCCGTCCTTCCTCTCCCCCTTTCGCCGAGGCCCGGGGCCGTCGTCGCCACCGGACTCAGAAGCCCAGGCGCTCGCGCATGGCCAGCCAGCGCTCGCGCACGACGAAGGCGTTCTGCTTGGGGTCGCGGGCCCTGGTGAACATCCCCTTCTTGTTCCCGGCTACGCGGACAATACCCGTGGCGGTCTGGAAGTCGGCGAAGTTCCACATCTGCTCGCCGATGATCTCGTCGTAGTCGTCGAAGACCCGGTGGTGCATGGAGAGCATGTCGACCTGGAAGTCCTCGCTCCAGGGGCGGCGGAAGACGTCCCTGATCCCCGGCATGGTGTCCGGGCCGTACTCGGTGAACAGGATCGGCTTGCCCGGCGCCAGCGCGAGCCACCCGTCGATCTCGGCGCGCAGATGGGCCTCGGCGTCGTCGAGGTTGCCGTTATCCACGTACCAGCCGTAGTAGCGGTTGAGCATGACGACGTCGAACAGGTCGATGATCCGCTCCTTGTCGGGGGTGGAGAGCATGACGTTGGCGTAGCCGACCGGCCGGGTCGGATCGGCCTCGCGCGCCACTCGGACGAGCGGCTCGAAGTAGGTGCGGGAGGCCTCGGTGTGGGTCTCCGGCTCGTTGGCGATGGACCACAGGACCACGCTGGGGCGGTTCCTGTCGCGGGCGATGAGCTCGCGGATCTGGGCGGCGTGCGCCTCGCGGGTGGCCTCGTCGGCCCGTTCGGGGCAGAAGGTCGGCTGCGACTGGCCGCCCAGGATCCCCGCCGCGATACCGACGTTGAGCCCCACGGCGGCGGTCTCGTCGATGACGACGAGACCGCGCTCGTCGGCGTGGTCCATGACCTCCTCGGCGTAGGGGTAGTGCGAGGTGCGGAAGGAGTTGGCCCCCTGCCACTCCATGAGCTCGAAGTCGTGGACCATGAGGACGTCGTCGTGCCCCTTGCCGCGGATGAGGTTGTCCTCGTGGCGTCCGTAGCCGCGGAAGTAGAAGGGCTCGCCGTTGATGAGGAGCTGGGAGTCCCTGACCTCCACGGTGCGCACGCCGAAGCGCTGGGGGTAGACGTCGGCGTCGGCGTGCACCTCGAGGGTGTACAGGTAACCCCTGCCCGGCCTCCACAGGGTGACGTCGGGGATGGCGACCTCGCCGCGGGCTCCCCGGGCGCGACCGACCTCGCGGCCCTCGGCGTCCAGGACCACCACGGAGACCTCGGAGGCGCCCTCGGCGGCGACGGCGTAGGAGACGCGGCCGGTCGTCCCCTCGTAGCCGGTGGTCACGGTCACGTCGCTGACGGCCACGGCCGGGCGCGTGTAGAGGCTGACGCTGCGGTGGATGCCGGCGTAGTTGAAGAAGTCGTGGTAGTACCTCTGCACCCTGCGCCCCCGGCTGTCCTCGGTGAGGTAGCCCGGCGGCAGGGTCTGCCAGGTCAGGCGGTTGTCGACGGCGACGGTCAGGCGGAAGGTCCCGCCCGCCTCCACGAGGTCGGTGATGTCGGCCTCGAAGGGGAGGTAGCCGCCCGTGTGGGTCGCGACCTCGGTGCCGTCGACCCACACCCGGGCGCGGTGGGTGACCGAGCCGAAGCGCAGGAGCAGGCGGTCGTCGCCGAGTCGTCCGGGGACGACGACGTCGCGCTCGTACCAGGCCAGGCCGACGTGGTCGTGGACCTCGACGTCGGTGGTCACGTCGTTGTACGAGGCGGGCACCGGCATGGGGCGCGGCGCGCTCAGAGGGGCATCGAACCAGCGCTCCTCGAGGCCGGCGTCCTCGCCGGCGTCGAGCTGGAAGCGCCACACGCCGTCGAGACTGCGGATATCCCGGGAGACGGACTGTCGGAGGGGCAGCATGGAGGCTCCTTCACCTGGTGCTCAGCGCGTCCGGCGTGGATGGACGCGCTCACCATTGCACATGCCCAGCGGGCGCACGCGGGAAAGTTGCCGTAAGTTGCGCACTCCGGCGCGCCGCCGAGCTCCGAGCGACTGCGCGCGGGAGTGCGCCGGCGCCCTGCAACTACTGGCAACTTCGCCGCGTGGGGCCGGGCCCGCGCCACCCTAGAGCGTGATCCCCGCGGATGCCCTCCGCACCCGCGGCTCACCCAGGACCCGGTCCCGCTCCGGACGCGGATCTTCCTGCACGCAACGGTGCGATACGACAGGAGACACCATCCCATGCCCATGACGAGCCAGATATCGGCGCCGGCGCCAGTGACCGAGGCGGCGGAGAGGCGCCCCTTCGGCCTGAGAGACAAGATCGGCTACATGTTCGGTGATTTCGGAAATGACTTCACCTTCACCCTCCAGTCCACCTTCTTCATGGTGTTCTACACGAATGTGGTCGGCATCAGCCCGGCGCACGTGGGAACCCTGCTGCTGTGCGCCCGCGTCGTCGACGGATTCACCGACGTCGGCATGGGCATCATTGTGGACCGCCTGCCGGGCGCCGGGCCCGGCGACAAGTTCCGCCGCTGGATCAGGTACATCGCTATTCCCGTCGCCGTCGCCTCGGCCCTCATGTACATGTCCTTCGTCTCGGGCTTCGGAAGCTACGGCCTGAAGCTGACGTGGATGGTCGCCACCTACTTCCTGTGGGGCTCCGTGTGCTACACGGCCATCAACATCCCCTACGGCTCCATGTCCTCGGTCGTCTCCCCGAACCCCGACCACCGCGCCGAGCTCTCCGTCTTCCGCTCCACGGGCGCCACGCTGGCGAACATTATGATCATGACGGTCCTGCCCATTATCGTCTACCGGACGAATGCCGACGGCGTCTCCGTCCTCGACGGCCCCGCTATGACCCTCGGCGCCGTCATCTGCTCCGTCCTGGCCGTCGTCTGCTACGCGGTGTGCTACTTCTGCGTGGAGGAGCGCGTCGCCGCCGTGTCGAGGCCCGCATCGCAGGGTGGGCTGAGCGTCGGCTCCATGCTCAAGGCGGTCTTCTCCAACCGCGCCCTGCTGGGCCTCATCGCCTCCGCCCTGCTGCTGCTCGTCTCGCTGATGTTCCTCAACGGGATGCTGAGCTACCTCTTCCTGTCCTACTTCGGCAACGGCAGGCTCCAGTCCCCGGCGGCCTTCGCCGGTCTGCTCCCCTCGCTCGCCCTGATCGTCATCGCCCCGTGGCTGTCCAGGCGCTTCGGAAAGGCCGAGGTCGGCGCGGTCTCCATGCTCCTGGGCGGCGGCGTGCTCATCGGCGTCTACTTCCTGCACACCCGCAGCGCGACCGTGTGGATCATCCTCTACGCGGTCGTGGCCCTCCTGACCGCGGTCTTCAACTACCTCGTGTGGGCCTTCATCACCGACGTCATCGACTCCCACGAGGTCAAGAGCGGTCAGCGCGACGACGGCACCGTGTACGCCGTCTACTCCTGGTCGCGCAAGCTCGGCCAGGCCCTGGCGGGAGGCCTGACCGGATGGGCGCTGGGCTGGGTCGGCTTCGACGCCGCGGCCGCCAAGGCCGGTGAGGCCCAGGCAGCCCCTGTTGTCGATGGCGTCTACATGCTCGCCAACCTCGTGCCCGGGATCGGCTACGTCCTCGTCGGTCTCGCCCTGGTGGTCCTCTACCCGCTCAAGAAGAAGGTCGTCGACGCCAACAACGCCGTGCTCGTCGCCCGCCGCGCCGTCGCGCGCGAGGAGTGAGACGGCCGCGGGGAGAAGGCGAGAAGACCGGGAATAAGGATGGAGAAAGGAAGCAGACCTCATGACACCCGTGAGCCCCATGACGCCCGCCTGGACGATGACGGGATTCGCCGACGAGATCAGTCCCGACCTCGGCGAGCAGGTCGCCCTGCTCGCCGAGCTCGGCATCAGGCACATCGAGCTGCGCAGCGTGCAGCTGACCAAGATCCTCGACCTCACCGACGCCGAGCTGAGGCGGATCAGGGACGCGCTCGACGCCGCCGGCATCGCCCTGTCCTGCGTGGGCTCGGACCTGGGCAAGATCCGCATCACCGACCCCTTCGCCCCCCACCTGGAGCGCACCCGCCGCGCCGTTGAGGTCGCCCGCTTCCTCGCCACCCCCCGCATCCGCGTCTTCTCCTTCTTCATCCCCGCCGGCGAGGACCCCGCCCGCCACCGCGACGAGGTCATTGCGCGCACCCGCGCCATGGTCGAGATCGCCCGGGACGGCGGCGCAACCCTCCTGCACGAGAACGAGAAGGAGATCTACGGCGACGTCCCCGGCCGCGTCGCCGACCTGCTCGCCGCCGTCGACTCGCCCTCCTACCGGGCCGTCTTCGACCCCGCCAACTACGTCCAGTGCGGGGTGCGCCCCATGGACGAGGCGTGGCCGCTCGTGCACCGCTACACCGACTACATCCACTGCAAGGACGCCAGGTTCCCCGTCGACGCCGACGACATCGGCGAGGTCACCCCCTGCGGCGAGGGCGACGGCCAGTGGCCCGAGCTCATCGCCGCCCTCAAGGACTGCGGCTACGCGGGCTTCCTCTCCCTCGAGCCGCACCTGGGCCGCTTCGACGCCTACGGCGCCCTGTCCGGCCCCGAGAGCTTCACGCGCGCCCACGCCGCCCTCCAGACGCTCCTGGCCCGGGCCGGCGTCGAGACGGACTGAGACGACCATGACCACGGCGGCGATCGTCGGCTGCGGGGACGTGGCCGCGGTGCACCTCCAGGCCATCGAGGCGATCGACGCCGTCGAGCTCGTCGGGGTGTGCGACACCGACCCGGGCGCGCTCGCGGCGGCCGTCGAGCGCACCGGCGCGCCCGGCTTCGCCGCCGTCGGCGAGCTGCTCGAGGCCGTCCGCCCCGACGTCGTGCACGTGACCACACCCCACGACGCCCACGTCGACGTCGCGCTCGCGGCCCTGGGGGCGGGCGCGGGCGTCATCCAGGAGAAGCCCGTCGCCCACACGACCCGTCAGGCCCGGCGCCTGGTCGACGCCGTCGCCCGCCTCCAGGACCGTCTGGGCCCGGACGCCCCCAAGATCGCCGTCTGCCTGCAGAACCGCTACAACGTCTCCTCCGTCGAGCTGCGGCGCCTGCTCGACTCCGGGGCGCTCGGTGCGGTCCGCGGCGCCTACGCCACAGTCGCCTGGAGCCGCTCCCCCGGCTACTACCCCGCCAAGCCCTGGCGCGGTCTGTGGGAGCGCGCCGGCGGGGGGCTGCTCATGAACCAGGCGCCCCACACCCTCGACCTCATCCAGTGGCTGCTGGGCGACGTCGTCGAGGTTCAGGGCAGCGTCTCGACGGACAAGTTCGGCGCCGTCTCCGAGGTGGAGGACACCGCCTGCGCGCGCTTCACGCACGCCGATGGCGCCACCACCTGCTTCTACGGCACCATCAACCTCTCGGCCCACCGGCCCGTCGAGCTCGAGCTCGACTGCGAGCGGGCCTGCGTCGTCCTGCGCGACGGCCTGGAGGTCCGCTGGGCCGACGGGCGCGTCGAGCGCCACGAGGAGCGCACGGCCGGCTCTCGGGGCCGCTCCTACTGGGGGGTGAGCCACGAGCTGCTCATCCGCGACTTCTACAGCCGGCTCGACGACCCCGAGCCCTTCTGGATCGGCCCGGCCCAGGCCATGGCGTGCCTGCTCATGGCCAAGGCCGTCTACAGGGCCGCCGGCCTGCCCCCGACCACCTGCGATGAATGAGACACCAAGGAGCCCCATCCATGACTGACATCGTCCGCCTCGGCATTATCGGCCTGGGCACCGAGGGCGGCATGTACGCCCGGTTCATCTCCGCCGGGCGCGTGCCCGGCCTGAGCATCGGCGCCGTGTGCGACATCCTGCCGGAGAAGAAGGAGGCGGCCGACGCCCTCGACGCGCCCTTCTACACCGACTACAGGGAGATGATCGCCTCCGGCGACGTCGACGCCGTCGTCACCACCGTCCCCCACTACCTCCACCCCGAGGTCGGCATCCACGCCCTCGAGCACGGGGTGCACGCTCTGGTGGAGAAGCCCGTCGGCGTGTACACCCGGCAGGCCCGCGAGCTCATCGATGTCGCCGCCGCCAGGCCCGACCTCGTCTTCGGCGTCTTCTTCAACCAGCGCACCAACCCCCTGTACAAGGACCTGCGGGCCCTGCTGGCCTCCGGCGAGCTCGGGGCGCTGCGCCACACCACCTGGACCATCACCACCTGGTGGCGGCCCCAGGGCTACTACGAGCAGTCCGACTGGCGCGCCACCTGGGGCGGGGAGGGCGGCGGCGTCCTGGTCAACCAGGCCCCCCACCAGCTCGACCTGTGGCAGTGGGTGTGCGGAGTGCCGTTGTCCGTGTTCGCCAAGTGCCAGTTCGGCTTCCGCCGCGACATCGCCGTGGAGGACGAGGTCAGTGCCCTGGTCGACTTCGGCGGCGGCGCCACCGGCTCCTTCATCACCTCCACGCACGACCTCGCCGGCACCGACCGCCTGGAGATCCTGTGCGACAGGGGCAAGGTCGTCGTCGACGACTCCGCCGTCGTCACCATCACCCGCCTCAAGGACGACGAGCGCGCCATCTCCGAGCGGATGAGCGTCGAGCAGGTCCGGGAGATGTTCAAGGGCGGCTTCGACCCCGCCGACCTCATGAGCGTGGAGACCAGGGAGTACCGCTCCGTGTGGGGCGAGCAGCACTGCGAGGTCCTGCGCAACTTCGCCGCCGCCGTGCGCGGCGAGGAGGAGCTGCTGGCGCCCGGGGGCGACGGCATCCACGGCGTGCGCCTGGCCAACGCCATCCACCTGTCCAGCTGGACGGGCAGGGAGGTGCCCATCGCGGACCTCGACGAGGACGCCTACCTGACCGAGCTCAACAGGCGCATCGCCGCCGAGGGCCTTTTCGAGGAGCGCGCCTGAGATGACCGCCGTCCCCGCCGCGCCGGTCCTCGGCGCCCAGATGATGATGCTCAAGGACCAGGTGGCCGCCGAGGGCATGTGGCCGGTCCTGGAGCGTCTGGCCGACCTCGACCTGCACGCCGTCGAGGTCTCCCAGATCCCCATGACCGAGGCTGTCGCCGCCGACCTGGAGCGGGGGGCGGACGAGCTCGGCATCGAGGTCGCCGCCCTGTCCACGGGCCTGCGGCACGTCGAGGGCCGAGACATGGACACCCTCGACACCGGCTTCGACAAGCTCGTCGCCGACTGCCGGCGCCTGAGGTGCCGCTTCGCGCGCATCGGCATGATGGACTTCTCCGCCATGGTCTCCAAGGAGGCCGTCGAGGCCTGGGCGGGCGAGGCCGACGAGTACGCCGTCCGTCTGAAGGCAGAGGGCATCACCCTGTGCTACCACAACCACCACGTGGACCTGCACGCCTTCGACGGCGAGCGCATCTTCGACATCGTCCGCCGCGTCGCCCCGGACCTGCACTTCGAGGTGGACCTGCACTGGGTCCAGCGCGGCGGCATGGCCCCGCTGGACATGCTCGCCGCCTACACCGGGGTCTGCAGACTCATCCACGTCAAGGACTACCGGGTCACCGCCCTGCCGCACGAGGCCCTCGAGCTCTTCGACGCCGGCAGGGTCGCGCAGGGCTACGACAGGTTCGTCAACATCATCGAGTTCGCGGAGGTCGGGCAGGGCAATATGAACTGGCCCGTGCTCCTGCCCGCCGCCGCGGCCGCCGGGGCCGAGTACCTCCTCATCGAGCAGGACCTGACCTACGGGAGGGACCCCTTCGACTGCCTGGCCGACTCCCGGGCCTACCTGCGATCCATCGGCTACTGAGAGGCTGCCGGGCGGCTGCCGGGCGGAGTGGTGGGGTGTGGCAACTTCTGTCAACACCGGGGGCCCGGGCCGCGGCGGCGGGAGACTTGAGCCGTCCCCGCAGGGCGGCTCGACGGCGCCCCGCGGGGCGGCCCCGGCCCTGACGAGCCCCGGACCGCTCAGAAGGGTCACCTGGAACCACTACGAACCATCAATGAGGACTGGTTGCGCATGAGACTCACCATTGACGGGCTCCGCGACGGGGAGGCCCTCGAGGCGGCCGGCGTCGTCACGCCCGCCTTCGACGTCGCCGCCATGCAGGCCTCCGGCCGCGAGCGGCCCCGCTGGCTGCACATCGGGCCGGGCAACATCTTCCGCGTCTTCCTGGCCCGGATCGCCGAGGACCTGCTCGCCTCCGGCCGGCACTGGCCGATCGCAGTCGTGGCCCCCCGGCGGCCCACCGGCCTCGACGTCCAGCTCGCCGCGCACGACCTGCTCACGCTGTCGGTGACCCTCAGACCCGATGGCAGCCGCGACCTGCGAGCGGTCGCCGGCGTGAGCGAGGGCCTGGCCGTGAGCCGTCCCGACGACCGCGCCCGCTTCCTCGCGCTGGCCGCCGACCCCGGCGTCAGCCTCGTGTCCCTCACCATTACCGAGAAGGGCTACGCCGTCGCCGACTCCGCCGGCGACCTCCAGGAGGCCGTCACGGCCGCCTCCGGCCCCCGAGCCCGCCAGGGGCACACCATGGCCCTGGTCGCCTCCTTCCTCCTGGCCCGCTACGAGGCCGGCGGCGCCCCGATCACCCTCCTGAGCTGCGACAACTTCAGCCACAACGGCGACAAGCTCCGCGACTCCGTCACCACGATCGCCCGCGGCTGGGCGCGGGCCGGAAGTGCCGACGGGGGATTCCCCGCCTGGATCGAGGATCCGTCCAGGGTCGCCTTCCCGATCTCCGTCATCGACAAGATCACCCCCCGCCCCAGCGAGGCCGTCGCCGAGGCGCTCACAGGACTCGGCTTCACCGACATGGGTCTGCAGGCGCCCGATCGCACCCCGCTGGCCGGATTCGTCAACACCGAGCCGACCGAGTACCTCATTATCGAGGACGCCTTCGCCGGTGAGCGCCCGCCCCTGGAGGAGGCCGGCGCGCAGATCGTCGCCCGCGAGGTGTGCGACAGGTTCGAGAGCATGAAGGTCGCCACCTGCCTCAACCCGCTCCACACGGCGCTCGCCATCGCCGGCTGCCTCCTGCGCATGCCGACCATTGACGCGGAGATGCGCGACCCGGCCCTGGCCGCCCTCGTCCACCGCCTCGGCTGGGAGGAGGGCCTCCCCGTCGTCTCGGACCCCGGCGTCGTGTCTCCCGAGAGCTTCCTGACCGAGGTCCTTCAGACCCGCTTCACCAACTCCTACCTGCCGGACGACCCCGCCCGCATCGCCATGGACACCTCTCAGAAGATGCCGATCCGCTTCGGCCAGACCCTCCTGCGGTACCGCGACCGCGGCCTGGACATGGGCGGGCTGCGGTCGATCCCCCTGGTCATCGCCCTGTGGTGCCGCTATCTCACGGGCATCGCCGACGACGGCGCCCCCTTCGAGCCCTCCTCGGACCCGCTGTACGACGAGCTCCACGCCCACGTCGCCGGGATCCGGCTCGGCGAGCCGGTCGATGCCCGGCGCGCGCTCGCGCCCATCCTGTCCGACCCCGAGTTCTTCGCGCTCGACCTCACCGCCACGCCCGTGGCCGGGAGCGTCGAGGCCCTCTTCTCCCGCCTCATCTCCGGCCCCGGCGCCGTGCGCGCCACCCTCGACAAGGAGACGCTTCCGCAATGAACATGACCTTCCGCTGGTACGGGGAGGCCTACGACCCCATCCCCCTGCAGTACATCCGCCAGATTCCCGGCATGACCGGCATTATGGGCGTCCTCGACCAGTACGCCGCCGGCGAGGTCTGGGAGAGAGGCGAGATCGAGAAGCTGATCGCCCGGGTGAGGGCAGGCGGCCTGGAGTGCCGAGTCATCGAGTCCGTCAACGTCCACGAGGACATTAAGCTGGGCCTTCCCAGCCGCGACGAGTACATCGCCGCCTACTGCGCAACCCTGGAGAACCTGGCGGCCTTCGGCATCGAGGTCGTCATCTACAACTTCATGCCCGTTTTCGACTGGCTGCGCACCGAGCTCGCCCACGTGAACGAGGACGGCTCCACCTGCCTGTACTACGACCACGCCGAGGTCGAGGGCATGACGCCGCGCGAGATCGTCGAGCGCACCGCCCGTGACTCGGGCGGGCTCACCCTGCCCGGCTGGGAGCCGGAGCGCCTGAGCCGGCTCGACGAGGTTCTCTCCCTCTACGAGGGCGTCTCGCGCGAGCAGATGCGGGACAACTACCGCTACTTCCTCCAGGGCATCATCCCAACCTGCGAGAGGGTCGGCATCCGGATGGCCGTCCACCCCGACGACCCCGCCTGGGACCTGTTCGGCCTGCCCCGCATCTGCAACACGCGAGACGACCTCGACCGCATTGTGCGCATGGTCGACTCCGAGGCCAACTCTCTGTGCCCGTGCTCCGGGTCGCTCGGCTCCGACCCGGACAATGACGTTCCCGCGATCTTCCGCGAGTTCGGGGAACGGGGCCGGATCGCAGCCGCTCACGTGCGCAACGTGAAGCACCTCGGGGACAGGCACTTCCAGGAGGCGCCGCACCTCTCCGCCGCCGGCGACCTGGACATGGCCGCCATTATCGAGGCCCTCCACGACACCGTGCCGGACGCCTACGTCCGTCCCGACCACGGTCGCATGATCTGGGGGGAGACGGGCCGTCCGGGATATCCGCTCTACGACCGGGCGCTGGGCGCCACCTACCTCAACGGCCTCTTCGAGGCCACCGCCAAGCTCAAGATGCGCGCCTGAGCGCGCTCGGGGAGGAGTATCAGTCATGACGAGCATGACGAGCCGGATCACTGAGGGCGCCGAGACCGTGCTCGATCAGCTCGATCAGCTTCTGGCCGCCAACCCGGTGGTGCCGGTAGTGGTGGTCGATTCCGCCGCGCAGGGGGTGGGTGCCGGCCGGGCCCTGGTGGCCGGCGGCATTGCGACGGCCGAGGTGGCCTTCCGTACCGCTGCCGCGGTGGAGGCGATCCGTGTCATGGGCGAGGTCGAGGGTCTGGTGGTGGGGGCCGGGACGGTGCTCGACGCGGCTCAGGCCGAGGCCGCCATCGATGCGGGCGCCCGGTACCTGGTGTCTCCGGGCCTGTCGGTCGAGGTCGTGCGCTGCGCGCAGGACGCGGGGGTGCCGGTGCTGCCGGGGTGCGCGGACGCGTCGTGGATTATGGCGGCCCTGGAGCTGGGAATCAGGACGGTCAAGTTCTTCCCGGCCTCCGCTCTGGGCGGCCCGTCGGCCGTCAGGGCCCTGTCGGCGGCCTTCCCCCGGGTGCGGTTCGTGCCGACCGGGGGCGTGAGCGCGGGCAACCTGGCCGAGTACCTGGCCGTTCCCCAGGTCGCGGCGTGCGGCGGGTCGTGGATGGTGAGCAGGGACCTTGTGGCCGCCGCCCGGTGGGATGAGGTCTCCCGCCTGTGCGCCCGGGCCGTGGCGATCGCGAAGGAGGCCGGCCGATGAGCGCTGCTGCTGGTCCTGCTTCTGGTGGGGGGCTGGTCGCGGTGCGGCCCGCCGCGCAGTGCCGCTACGACGTGGTCTGCCTGGGGGAGGTCATGCTGCGCCTGGACCCGGGGGAGGGGCGCATTCGCACGGCCCGGCGCTTCGAGGTCTGGGAGGGGGGCGGGGAGTACAACGTCGCCCGCGGCCTGTCGAGGTGCTTCGGCATGCGGGCGGGGGTGGTCACCGCCCTGGCCGACAACGAGGTGGGCCGTCTCATTGAGAGCCTCATCCTGGCCGGCGGTGTGGACCCGCGGATCGTGTGGGCGCCCTACGACGGTATCGGCCGCAGCGCGCGCAACGGGCTGAACTTCACCGAGCGCGGCTACGGGGTGCGCGGCGCGGTGGGGGTCTCGGACCGCGGGCACACCGCCGTCAGCCGGCTGCGGCCCCAGGACGTGGACTGGGACCGCCTCTTCGGGCGGCTGGGCGTACGCTGGCTGCACACCGGCGGCATCTTCGCGGCCCTGTCGCCGGAGGCGGCCGAGGTGGCCGAGGCGGCTATGGACGCCGCCCACCGGGCGGGCACGGTGGTGTCCTACGACCTGAACTACCGGCCCAGCCTGTGGAAGGGCGTCGGGGGGATCGAGCGGGCGCGCGAGGTCAACCGGCGCCTGGCCCGCTACGTGGACGTCATGATCGGCAACGAGGAGGACTTCACCGCCTGCCTGGGCTTCGAGGTCGACGGCGTGGACGAGGGCCTGTCCAGGCTGGACGCCGGCGCCTTCGAGGCCATGATCGAGCGGGCGGTCGCCGAGTTCGACGGCTTCGGGGTCGTCGCCACCACCCTGCGCCAGGTGCGCACGGCCACCGTCAACGACTGGGCGGCCATCGCCTGGTCGCCCCGGACCGGGTTCGTGCGCTCAGTCCAGCGCCCCGGCCTGGAGATCCTCGACCGGGTCGGCGGGGGCGACTCCTTCGCCTCGGGCCTGATCTACGGGCTCATGGAGCTCGGCGACCTGGCCACCGCCGTGGAGTACGGGGCCGCGCACGGCGCCCTGGCCATGACCACCCCCGGCGACACCACCATGGCCACCCTCGCCGAGGTCCAGCGCCTCGCCGCCGGCGGCAACGCCCGCGTCCAGCGCTGACCAGTGGCAGCCGGTGCCGGCGGGTGCCGGCAGCCGGCACGCGGGGCCTCAGGCCCAGGCGGCCGGGGCCGCGATCACTCCCTCGAGCAGGGACCAGGCCGCCCCTGTCGCCCCCGGGGTCTCGTCCTCGGGGGCCGGCAGGATCTGTGGGGCTGACCAGCGCGAGGCCAGCACGCGGTGGTCGAGGCTCTCCTGGAGGGACGGGGCGAGGAGCCCGGTCAGCGGGGCGAGGTGGCCGCCGAGGACGACGGCCGGGATGCCGAGGATGTTGATGGCGGCGCTCAGGGCGATGCCCAGCGCGCGGGCCGCAGCCGCGACGGCGTCTCGAGCCTGCTGGTGGTGGGGCGAGGCGTCGTCGTCGTAGGCCCTCCGCAGGTCCTCGGGGCCTGCTGAGGGGGGCAGGCCGGCGGCGGCGAGGATCGAGCGCCGCCCCGCGAAGCGCTCCAGGCAGCCGTGGTTCCCGCAGCCGCACTCGGGTCCCTGCGGATCCACCTGGATGTGGCCGATCTCCCCGGCGAAGCCATTGGCGCCCAGCCAGGCCTCGCCGTCGCGCACGATCCCGGCGCCGATGCCATCCTCCCCGGACAGGTAGATGAAGTCGCGGTGCTCCCCGGGGGCGCCGGGGCGCAGCCTGGCGGCGGTGAGCGCGGCCAGATCGGCCTCATTGCCGACGACGAGGCTCGTGCCGAGGCGCTCCAGGGTGGGGGCCAGGATCTCTGCGGGACGGATGCCGGCCCAGCCGAGGTTGGGGGCGCGCAGGAGGACGCCGTCGCTCACCAGCCCCGGCAGCGCCAGCGCGGCGCCAACCATGCGCGCCGATCTGACGGGGCCGAGAGCAGTCAGTGGCTCGAGCAGGGAGGCCAGGCGCCCCAGGACCTCGTGGGCGTCGGACGAGGAGAAGTCGTCGACGACGAGGCGCTCG
This sequence comes from Actinomyces israelii, assembly GCF_030253495.1. Classification (NCBI taxonomy): domain Bacteria; kingdom Bacillati; phylum Actinomycetota; class Actinomycetes; order Actinomycetales; family Actinomycetaceae; genus Actinomyces; species Actinomyces israelii. The sequence continues at coordinate 3,092,637 of NZ_CP124548.1, read as the reverse complement.
GCGAGCACATCCCCCGACAGGTCGATGGCGCGCACGGCCATGCGCGAGACATTGACCTCCAGGCCGATGGCGATGAACGTCCCCGACGCCGGGGTCAGCGGCACTGCCGGACGGCCCGGGCCGGCCGTGGGAGTCGGGGCCAGCTCGGCCAGGATGCCCGTGGCGACGAGCTCGTCGGCCAGCCGTGAGGCCGTCGAGCGGGTCATTCCGGTTGCGGTGGCGACGGCGGCGCGCGAGACGGGGCCGGGGGAGGCGAAGACCCGGCTGGCGAGCAGAGCCAGGTTCGAGGTGCGCAGGCTGGACTGGCGGGCCGAGGGGGCTCCGGATGAGCCGTTGTTGTCGGGAGTGCAGCGGGACTTCGGGGACGGCGCCGTCTTTGTGCTTCGTGCCACGTCCTGACCCTACCCGATGGCCTCGTCGGCCACCCCTGCAGAGGAGCTGCTCTCGCGACGGCGCCGCAGGGGCGCCGCGGTCGCCCCTTGACCCGGTACTGGCCGGAACAGTATAGTTTTGCCGACAAACAAATTTTGGCTCAAGGAGGAGCGCATGGTTCGCAAGCCCACCAAGGAAGACAAGTTCTCATTCGGCCTGTGGACGGTCGGCTGGCTCGCCGCCGACCCCTTCGGCGAGCCGACCCGCGCCGCCCTGCGCCCCTGGGAGTACGCCGAGAGGCTCGCCGAGCTCGGCGCCTGGGGCATCACCTTCCACGACAACGACGTCTTCCCCTTCGACGCCGCCGACGCCGAGCGCGACAGGATCGTCGCCAGACTCAAGGACGCGGTCGACGCCACCGGCCTGACCATCGAGATGGTCACCACCAACACCTTCACCCACCCCGTCTTCAAGGACGGCGGCCTGACCAACAACGACCGCTCCATCCGCCGCTTCGGCCTGCGCAAGATCCTGCGCAACGTGGACCTGGCCGCCGAGCTGGGCGCCACGACCTTCGTCATGTGGGGCGGCCGCGAGGGCGCCGAGTACGACTCCTCCAAGGACCTCAACGCCGTCTTCGACCGCTACAAGGAGGGCCTGGACGCCGTCGCCGGATACATCAAGGACAAGGGCTACGACCTCAGGATCGGCCTGGAGCCCAAGCCCAACGAGCCCCGCGGCGACATCTTCCTGCCCACCGTCGGGCACGCCCTGGCCCTCATCGCCGAGCTCGACAACGGCGACGTCGTGGGACTGAACCCCGAGGTCGGCCACGAGCAGATGGCGAACCTCAACTACACCCACGCCCTGGCGCAGGCGCTCAACGCCGGCAAGCTCTTCCACATCGACCTCAACGGCCAGAAGGGCCTGAAGTACGACCAGGACCTCGTCTTCGGCCACGGCGACCTGCTGTCGGCCTTCTTCACCGTCGACCTGCTCGTCAACGGCTTCCCCGGCGGTGGCCCCCGCTACGAGGGCCCCATCCACTTCGACTACAAGCCCTCGCGCACCGACGGCGTGGATGGCGTGTGGGAGTCGGCCGCCGCGAACATGGAGATGTACCTCCAGCTGGCGGACAAGGCCAGGGCCTTCCGCGCCGACCCCGAGGTCCAGGAGGCGCTCAGGCGCTCGGGCGTCTACGAGCTCGGCGAGCCCACCCTCGCCCAGGGCGAGACCGTGGAGGACCTCCTGGCCGACCGCTCCGCCTACGAGGACTTCGACACCGCCGCAGCCGCCGCCCGCGACTACCATTACGTCGACCTCTACGAGAAGGCCGTCCAGCACCTCATCGGCTGACGACCCGCCCCGGCCGGGGCGGCCGCGCCCACCGGCGTCGCCGCCCCCGGCCGGGGCCCGTCCGCCCGCCCTCGCCGCCCCCCCGACGGACGCCCGCTGCGCGGGCCGGGCGGCGGCACGGGGCGCCCGCCGCCTCCACCGTCCGAACCCCTCCGACCCGACCACCGCCCGCCCTCGCCCTTCACTGCGGAAGGAACACTATGACCCTCGTCGCCGGCGTCGACTCCTCGACGCAGTCCTGCAAGATCGTCGTCCGCGACGCCGCCACCGGCGTCCTCGTCCGCGAGGCCAGGGCCCCCCACCCCGAGGGCACCGAGGTCCACCCCGATCAGTGGTGGCGCGCCCTGGGGGAGGCGATCGAGGCCGTCGGCGGCCTCGACGACGTCGCCGCCCTGAGCGTCGGCGGCCAGCAGCACGGCATGGTCGTCCTCGACGCCGACGGGCGCGTCATCCGCCCCGCCCTGCTGTGGAACGACACCCGCTCGGCCGCCGCCGCCCGCGACCTCATCGCCGAGCTGGGCGAGGGCGACGAGGCGGCCGGCCGCGCCGCCTGGGCCGACGCCGTCGGCAGCGTCCCGGTGGCCTCCCTGACCATTACCAAGTTGCGCTGGCTGGCGGACCACGAGCCGGAGAACGCCCGGCGCATCGCCGCCGTCTGCCTGCCGCACGACTGGCTGACCTGGAGGCTGTCCGGGGCGGCGTCCCTGGAGACCCTCACCACCGACCGCTCCGACGCCTCGGGCACCGGCTACTTCGACGCCGTGACGAACACCTACCGGCGCGACCTGCTGGCCCGGGCCCTGCGCGTGAGCCAGGAGGAGGCCGAGCGCATCGTCCTGCCGCGCGTCATCGGCCCCCGCGAGGCCGCCGCCCGGGGCGGGGACGACGTCGACGGGCGCGGCCTGAGCCACCTGGCCCTCGGCCCCGGCTGCGGGGACAACGCCGGCGCCGCCCTGGGCCTGGGCCTGCGCCCCGGCCAGACGAGCGTGTCCCTGGGCACCTCCGGCGTCGTCGCCGCCGTGTCGGCCACACCCACCCACGACGCGAGCGGCCTGGTCACCGGCTTCGCCGACGCGACCGGCGCCTTCCTGCCGCTGGCCTGCACCCTCAACGGCGCCCGCGTCCTCGACGCCGCCAAGCGGGTCCTGGGCGTGGCCTACGACGAGTTCGACGCGCTGGCCCTGTCCGCCGCTCCCGGGGCCGCCGGCCTGGTGCACGTGCCCTACCTCGAGGGCGAGCGCACCCCGAACCTGCCCGAGGCCCGGGGAGTCCTGACCGGCATGACTCTGGCGAGCCTGACCCCGGCGAACTACGCGCGCGCGAGCGTGGAGGGCCTGCTGTGTCTCATGGGCGCCTGCCTGGACGCCGTGCGCGCCCAGGGCGTCGCGATCGAGGCGGTGAGCCTCGTGGGCGGCGGGGTGAAGTGGGTCAGCGCCAGGAAGCTGGCCCCGGCGGTCCTGGGCGTGCCCGTGGACGTGCCGCCGGCCGACGAGTACGTCGCCATCGGGGCCGCCCGGCAGGCCGCCTGGGTCCTGGCCGGAGGAGAGGAGCCGCCGGCCTGGGAGATCGCCGGCGTCGAGCACCTGACCGCCGAGCCCGCACCCGAGGTCCGGGCCGCCTATGACGCCGCGGCCGCCCTCGTCGCCCGCAGCCAGGGGGCCTGAGCCCGCGGCCGGGGCCGCCGCGCCGGCGGCCTCCGCCACGACTCGGAGGTAGGACGCAGAGCGCACAGACCGTCCTGCCCGCCGCGCCCCGGGAGCTGCGCGAGCAGGCGCCCGACCCGGCCCCGCACCCGCCCCGGGGCCGCGGTGGAGCCACGCACGGCCACGGCGGACGATAAGTTTCATCGTCATCTCCCGCCGGCAGATGGTCGGCGGCACGCTCGCCGACGCCGGCTATTCACCGAGGCCAGGGCCTCGCAGCGGCCCCTCGACCTGGTACGCGGCCCCGGCCCTCGCCTGGTGCCTCGTGACCTTCCACTCGCGTCACAAGCCGAGCGGAAGAGAGCGCTCCTGCGCTGCGCACCGAGAATGTCGACCAGCGGACCGGGCTCACGAGCCCGCGCGCGGCCCGGGGCGGATCCGGTACGTCTGGTACGCACAGGTCGGCGAGGACACGACGACGGTGGGGCCGGCTTCCAGGGCACGGACCCGAGTGAGAGCCTGGTCGAGGTCGACGCGTGCCGCTCGGTGTTCTATCCGGCGCCCCACCACATCGACATCCCTGGGCAAGGAGAGCTCCTCCGGGGCGAGCCGGGCGACCGAGCGCCTGGACAAGCCCGGCTGCCAGTACCGGCTTGAGCCGTCTTCTCCGCCCGGCGGATCGGCTGGTCCAAAGGAGCTGGTCGGCGGCCACACCGTGCGACGCGACCGCGTCCACGACTGCGGACAGAGCGGTCCACGCCGTATCGCCTTCCGCGCACGACGCAGGTCGCCGGTTACGCGGCGATCCGCGGCGGGGACGGCCGCTGCAGGCACACCCGTATCTGGTGACGGCGGCCCCCTGCCGGGACGCGGGCGGCGCCGCTCGCGTCGTGGTCCTCCACAAGCCCTTCAAGGCTTGCGGCGCCTGTGGTCTTGCCGGGGCCGGGCGGTCTCGGGGACGCGGTGGCGCACGCAGTCTACGACTGAGCCCGCCCGACCCCGCCCACCCCCTTTCGCCGGGATCGGCTCGGTGGGATCAGTTCGGTGCCGCGCCGAGATCGGTTCAAGGGGACTCGCGGGCGCCCGCAGCCGGGCCTTTGCCGGCTCCCCGGGACCCCGGGGGCCGACATCGACCGACACCGCACCGCGCCCCGTGGAGTCAATCATCTAGGCTTGCACGCGACCCCTGACACATGCGGGTCGTCAGATGACCCGCCCGGAAGGACCTTCGCCCATGCCGACCCGTGCTGACACGACGCAGCTGCGACTCATGGTCAGGATCGCGCGGATGTACCACGAGCTCGGCATGCGCCAGACCGATATCGCCTCCGAGCTCCATGTCTCCCAGCCGCGAGTCTCCCGTCTTCTGAAGCGGGCGGCCAAGGAGGGCGTCGTGCGCACCGTGGTCTCCGCGCCCGAGGGCACCTACACCGATCTGGAGGAGGCGCTCGAGCAGCGCTACGGGCTGGCCGAGTGCGTCGTCGTCGACTCCGGCCGGGAGGAGGCGGAGATCGAGGCCGCCCTGGCCTCCGCCTCGTCGACCTATCTCGAGACCACCCTGACGGGCGGGGACATTATCGGCCTGTCGTCGTGGAGCGCCACCTGGCTGGCCGCGATGCAGCAGCTTCCCCCCTTCCGCACGCCGGTGGCGCACAAGGTCATCCAGCTCTTCGGCGGGGTCGGCAACCCCAGGGTGCAGGTCAAGGCGACCCGTCTGATCGACCTGCTCGCGCGCGCCACAGGCGCCGAGGCGGTCTTCTTCCCCTCCCCGGCGGTCCTCGGCTCCGCCGGCGCCGCCGAGCAGCTCGCCGACGACGCCTCGGTGCGGCACGTCCTGGACCTGCTCCCGACTGTCACCATGTCGCTGATGGGCATCGGCAGCCTGGAGCCCTCCGTGCTGCTGCGCGAGTCGGGCAATATGATCACCGAGGCGGACGCGGCGGAGCTCAGCGAGGCGGGTGCGGTGGGCGACGTGTGCCTGCGCTTCTTCAACGCCGAGGGCCGGCCCGTGGCCAGCGGCTATGATGAGCGCCTGGTGGGCGCGAGCGCCGAGCAGCTGCGCGCCATTCCCCGGCGCGTAGCGGCGGCGGGCGGCGGCCGCAAGCACGCGGCCATTCGCGGCGCCCTCCTGGGGCAGTGGGTCAATGTCCTGATCACCGACGTCCACAGCGCCCGGGCGCTGATCGACGGCTGAGCCGTGGCCGCCCGACGCCCCTCCGCTCGGTAGCATGGCGTCGTAGCCGCTTGACGAGTCCTCGGGCGCGCTACCGGGATGGCCGCCGGGGGCGGGACAGGAGCGAGGGATGCCACGCGGTGCGGGCAGACGCCCGAGTATGACCGACGTCGGTCGTCTGGCCGGCGTCTCCGCCCAGACCGTCTCGCGCTACTTCAACGACGGCTATGTCTCGGACGAGGCGCGCGAACGCGTCGAGGCCGCGGTCAACGAGCTCGGCTATGTGCGCAACCGGCTGCCCGTCCAGCTGCGCGCCACGCAGACCAACATGATCGGCGTCGTACTCCTCGGGCCGCTCAACTACGGGAACACATCCATTATGACCGGGCTCTACCGGGCCGCCCGCGAGCTCGGACAGACGGTCATGACTACGCATATGGCGCAGGACCCCGCCGACTCGGAGGAGCTCATGGCGCAGGTCCTCGGCGAGGTCGACGGCTTCCTGTCCATGCGGGTCGACGCCCTCGTCCTCGCCTCGCCCTACCCGAGCCTGGCCGCCGTTGCCGAGCACGTCGGCTCCGCCACCGCCGTCGTCACCATTGCCGAGCTCGACGACGACGCCTCCGACGCCGTGGGCGGCTACTCCTGTGACGGCGCCCGGATGGTCGTCGAGCACCTCCTGGCCCTGGGGCACCGCCGGATCCTCCACGTCGCCGGCCCCCTGGACAGGCAGCAGGCGCGTGCGCGCCTGCGCGGCTATCGCGACGCCCTGGCGGCCGCCGGCGCGATGCCCCTGGCGGCCCTGGAGGCCGAGGAGTGGGACGCGCGATCCGGGGCGCAGTGCGCCCTTCGGGCTCCGCTTGACGACTTCTCCGCCGTCTTCGCCGGCAATGACGAGATTGCTCTCGGATTCATGACCGGTATGGCCCGGCGCGGGCGGCGGGCGCCCGAGGACTACATCATCGCCGGCTTCGATGACATGCCCGACGCCCGCTTCCTCATCCCGGCGCTCACGACCGCGCGGGTCGACTTCGAGGCGGTGGGCGAGGCCGGGCTCGTGGCCGCCGTCGCCCGCGCCGGGGGCCGGGAGGTCCTCCGCCCGCGGGTGAGGCCCGAGCTCGTGGTGCGCGAGTCCACCGCGGGCGGCGCAGCGTCTTCTCTCCTGGCCTGAGTCCTCGTCGCCGCTTCGAAGCGGGCGCGGTCCCGGAGTCGGATGCGGCGGGGGCTCGGCAATGGCGTGATCGATGCAGGATCACGTCCGGTTCTCGGCAGGGCGGACGTCGAGATGCTCCCGACGCGGGCAGGCGGACTTGGAACGCGACTCACCAGGTGTTATCCTTAACAGGTAGTCATTCAAGGTGGAATGATCATTCGTTTTCATGGAGGTCCAATGGCGGACACCTTTGAGATCCGGCGTCCTGGCGCCGCGCTCTGGTTCGAGGTCGCTCTCACGGCTCCGCGCGCCCGCCCCTCCGTCGTTGACGACTGCACCCGCATCCGCCGTCCCGGCGTCCGCCGACCGGTTCCTCCCGTCCCAAGCGGCAAGGAAGCCGCATCGACTCAGCAACGGAGAAGAAGACATGATGCTCAACCGCCGTCACGCCCTCGGCTCCGCCCTTCTCGCCGCCGGCGCCCTCGGCGCCTGCGGCCGTCAGGGCGGTTCCTCGTCAGGGGGCGAGAACGCCCTCACCGTATGGGTCGGCGCCCTCGAGGACTCCCAGAAGAAGGACATGGACCGTCTCGTCGAGGCCTTCCAGGGCGCCAACGAGGGGGTCGCCGTCACCTACCAGACCCACTCCACCGATGAGCTCAAGGAGTCCATGCGGCAGGTGTCGGGCACCAAGGCCGGCCCCGACATCTACTGGTACTGGGAGGGCCCCGGCCTCGGCGGCTCCCTCGTCGAGGCCGGGATGAGCCTGGACCTGACCGAGTACTACGACAGGTACGGATGGAAGGACCGCTTCACCCCCGCCTCGCTGGCCGGCATCACCCAGTACGGCGGCTACCACGGCGTGCCCTGGACGCTGCAGGCCGAGGCCCTCTACTACAACAAGACCCTGTTCGAGCGGGCCGGCATCACCGCCGTGCCCGGCACCTACGACGGGCTCGTCGCCGCGTGCGACAGGCTCAAGGCGGCCGGCATCACCCCGATCGAGTTCGGCGGCACCGTCAACTGGCACGTCATGCGCCTGCTCGACTCGCTCATCGAGACCAGGTGCGGCGCCGACGTCGCCCGGGCGCTCGTCACCGACAAGAAGGGCTGGGACACCGAACCCGGTGTCACCGCGGCCTTCACCGACCTGAAGAAGTGGGCGGACAGCTACATCAACACCGGCTACATGTCCATGTCCAACGACGACTCGAACCTCCTGTTCTGGAACGGCCAGGCCGCCATGGCCCTTGAGGGCACCTGGTACGACGCCCAGTGCGCGGACAACGGCATGGATGTCAGCAGGGTCGGCATCTTCCCCTTCCCCACCGGCACCGGCCGCCTCTACGGCTTCGGCGAGGGCTTCTACGTCAACGCCAACACCGACAAGGCCGACCTCGCCGCCTCCTTCCTCGACTTCATCACCTCCGCCGACCAGATGCGGAGCGGCGGAGGAGCCTGGGCCGCCGTGAGCGTCAACAAGGACGTCGAGGTCTCCGACGCCAACCCGCTCGACGCCCTGTGGCCGCCGATCCTGAAGTCCTCCGAGAGGATGTACAACAACTACGACCAGGCCCTCAACCTCGACGAGACCACCGAGTACTGGCGCATCCAGAACGCCGTCCTCATCGGCGACATGCAGCCCTCCGAGGCCGGCCCCGCCATGCAGAAGTTCATCGACGCCAACGCCTGATCGGCACCGGTGGGGCGGGTCCTCCGCCCCGCCGGCTCAGCGAAAGGTCTTCTCATGACAGCAACAGCATCTCCGGCGCCCGCCGGGGCGCGCGCCGGAGGGCGGCACCGGGCGCTGCGCTCCCTTCCCTACCTCGCCCCCGCGCTGGTCCTGTACGGCGTCTTCCTGCTGTACCCGATGATCGACTCGGTGCGCCTGTCCCTCTTCTCCTGGTCCGGGTACACCTCCCAGGCCCAGAAGTTCGCCGGCCTGAAGAACTACCGGTACCTGCTCACCCGGGACACGGTCTTCTGGACGGCCCTGAGGAACTCCATGATCTGGGTGGTCCTCTCCGTCGCCATCCCCATGGTGCTCTCCCTCCTCATGGCGCTCGCGCTCAACCGGCGCATCTGGGGGCGCAACGTCTTCCGCTCGGTCTTCTACATCCCCAGCGTCTTCGCCTCCATCACCGTGGCGGCGGTCTGGCGGTGGATCTACAACCCGACCCTCGGGGTCGTCAACCAGGGGCTCGACGCCGTCGGCCTCCACGCCCTGGGCCACGAGTGGCTGGGCGACCCGAAGACGGCCCTCTACTCCATCTTCATCGCCTCAGTCTGGCAGGGCGTCGGCTTCAACATGGTGCTCTTCCTCGCCGGCCTCCAGGCGGTCCCCGCCGAGCTCGTCGATGCCGCCAGGGTCGACGGCGCGGGGCGATGGCAGGTCTTCCGCCATGTCACCTGGCCCGCGCTGCGCCCGACGACGATCGTCGTCGTCATCCTCACCATTATCAACTCGCTCAAGGTCTACGACCTCGTCGTCGGCATGACCGGGGGAGGGCCCGCCCAGTCGAGCCAGGTGCTCGCCCTGTGGTCCTATCAGCAGTCCTTCTCCAACCACAACTTCGGAGCCGGCGGCGCCGTCGCCACCGTGCTGCTCGTCCTGTCGCTGTGCCTGGTCGTCCCCTACCTGGCCTGGTCCCTGAAGGGAGACGACTGACATGTCCGCCGTTCCCGCCGGCGCCGCGCCATCGGGCGCGGGCGCCGCCTCCCGCCCGGGGCCCCGCCCTCGGCGCGACTGGGCCGCCGTCGGCCTGTGGGCCGCCCTGGCCGTCACGGCCCTGCTCTGGCTCGTGCCTTTCGCGGTGATGGCCCTGACCTCCTTCAAGAGCAAGGCGGACCTGGCCGGCGGCTTGACGCTCGGCCTGCCCGAAGAGTGGCTGTGGCAGAACTACATCGACGCCGCCAGGACCGGCGACCTGTGGATCACGGGCTCCAACAGCCTCCTCGTCGCCGTCATCAAGGTGCCCCTCGGGCTCTTCCTCGCCGCGCTCGCGGCCTACGCCCTGGCCCGCATCCGTATGCCGATGGCCAAGTGGGTCGTCGCCCTCTTCGCCGTCGGCTCCATGGTCCCGATCCAGATCGCCCTGGGACCCATGTTCCAGCTGCTTCTCAGGGCGGACATGCTGGACACCTATGCGGGCCTCATCCTGCCCTACCTCGCCTTCGGGGTGCCCTACCAGGTCTTCATGATGTACGGCTCCTTCCGGGCCGTCCCGGACGAGATCGAGGAGTCCGCCCGCCTCGACGGCGCCTCCACCTTCCGGATCTTCTGGCAGATCTGCTGCCCGCTGGTCAAACCGACTCTGGCGGCTCTTTTCGTCCTCGACTTCGTGGCCACCTGGAACGAGTACGCCATGGCCTCGACCATCCTCCAGTCGAGCACGATGGCCACCGTCCCGCTCGCCGTCCAGAGCTTCTCCGCCCAGCACGGCACCGACTACGGCCCGCTCAACGCCTTCATCGTCATGACGGCGATTCCGGTCCTCCTCGTCTACCTGCTGTTCCAGCGCTACTTCGTCTCCGGCGCCTTCACCGGAGCCGTCAAGGGCTGAGGGGCCGGGGGGGGGGGGCTCGGTGCACGGCGTGATTGCGAGCTCCGCCGGGTCCGGATCGGCGAGGCTCTTGACATGAGGAGCGCGTGGGAGCATGATTGTCAACAATCCATTCAGTAATGAATTGATATGCAAACAGGCGCGAGCCGTCGCGCCTGCACCGACTCAGAGCAGGGAGGCGCTCGTAGTGGGAACACGCGCAGCGCGCCGTGTGCGCCCTCAGGGCGGCATCACGGCCGTGGAAGTCTCGGCGATCGCCGTCGCCGCTGCGCGCTTCTTCGGCGAGACCGCCACGTCGCCCGAGAATGCCGAGGCCGCGTCATGACCACGCCCTACGTGCTCGCCCTCGACGAGGGCACCACCAACGCCAAGGCCCTCGCCGTCGCCGACGACGGCACGGTCCTCGCCGCCGGAAGCGCGCCCGTGCCCGTGTCCTACCCGCAACCCGGCTGGGTCGAGCAGGACGCCGAGGCCATCTGGCGCGCCCAGAGCGCGGCCATAGCGGCCTGCCTGGACAGGGTCGGGGGAGCGCCGGAGGGCATCACCATCTCCAACCAGCGCGAGTCGGTCGTGTGCTGGGACGCCCGCAGCGGGCGGGCCCTCGGCCCCGTGCTTGGCTGGCAGGACTCGCGCACGGCCGAGTTCTGCGACTGGCTGCGCTCGCCCGAGCGCGAGCTCTCCGTCGCCGCCACGACGGGCCTGAGCCTGGACCCCATGTTCTCCGCCCCCAAGATGCGCTACCTGCTCGACCGGGTCGGCGCCGCGATGCCCGACGACGCCCGGCACGCGCGCATCGGCACCATTGACGCCTGGCTCGTGGCCCGCCTGAGCGGCCAGGACTCCTACGTCATCGAGGCGGGCAACGCCTCGCGCACCCTTCTGATGGACCTCGCCACGCTCCAGTGGTCGGAGCAGATGTGCGCGCTCTTCGGCGTCCCGGCCGCGCGCCTGCCGCGGATCGTGGCCTCCAACGCCGACTTCGGCGCCACTGCGGGCCTGGACGCCCTGCCCGACGGCGTGCCGATCGTCGGGGTGCTGGGCGACTCCCACGCCGCGCTGTTCGGGCACGGCTGCCGCACCGCCTCGGAGGGCAAGGCGACCTACGGGACCGGCTCGTCGGTCATGGTGCCCTCCGGGGCCGACCGGTCCGTGCGCCCGGGCGTGTCCACCACGCTGGCGTGGCTGACCGAGGAGCCCGTGTACGGCCACGAGGGCAATATCGTCGCCTCCGGCACCGCCATGGACTGGACCGCCCGGCTCCTGGGCGTCGCCCCCGGGCGCGCGCTCGACGAGCTGGCGGCCACCGTCCCCGACTCCGCCGGCATCAGCCTCGTACCGGCCTTCACGGGCCTGGGCGCCCCCTGGTGGGACCGCCGGGCCGTCGGCCTGGTCGCGGGCCTGACCGCAGCCACCGAGCGGGGCCACCTCGCCCGCGCGGCCCTGGAGTCCGTCGCCCACCAGATCGCCGACGTCGTCGAGGCCCTCGGGGCCGGCGACCTGACCGTCCTGCACGCCGACGGCGGCGCCACCGCCTCCCGCCTGCTCATGCAGACCCAGGCGGACCTGCTGGGCCGCGACGTCGTCGTGTCGGCGAACGCGGAGGTCTCGGCCCTGGGGGCCGCCCTGATGGGCTTCACCCGTCTCGGCTGGGACCTGCCCGCGCCGGAGGGCGGGGCCGGACGACGCTACCGGCCCGCGCTCGACGAGCCCGCGCGCGCGGCGGCACGCTCCCGGTGGGGCCGGGCCCTGGCCCGGTCCCGTCTCGTCCCGCCCCGGTAAACGGCCCCAACCACCCGTCCACTTCCGCACACCCTCACCACCAATATGCACATGGAGATGACTCACTATGTCCGATGAACCCGTCTTCGGAGCCGGCCTGTGGAACTTCGCCACCTACGTGGACCGCTACGCGGTCGACGGCTACGGCGACCCCCGCTCCACCATCGAGCAGATCGAGCTGGCCGCCGAGGTCGGCGACATCAGCTACGTCGACCTCAACTACCCCTTCACCGGCGGGCTGACCACCACCGACGTCAAGGCCGCTCTGGAGCGCACCGGGCTGAAGGCCATCGGCGTCACCCCGGACATCTACCTGCGCGAGCACCAGATGGGCGCCTTCACCAACCCCGACCCCGCCAAGCGCGAGTCGGCCCGCGCCATCATGCAGGGCGCCGCCGACGCCGTGCGCGAGCTCGGAGCCCGCTACGTCAAGATCTGGCCCGGCCAGGACGGCTTCGACTACCCCTTCCAGGTCGACTACAAGGAGCTCAGCCGCCTCGCCGTCGAGGGCATGCGGGACCTGGCCAGGGCCAACCCGGACCTGAAGCTCGTCATCGAGTACAAGCCGCGCGAGCCCCGCACCCACATGTTCTGGTCCTCCGCGGCCAAGACCGTGCTCGGCATCCAGGCCATGGGCGTGGACAACGTCGGCGTCCTGCTCGACTTCGGCCACGCCCTGTTCGGCGGGGAGTCCCCGGCCGAGGCCGCCCAGCTCCTCATCGACCACGGCCTGCTGTGGGGCATGGACGTCAACGACAACTACCGCGGCTGGGACGACGACATGGTCGTGGGCACCGTCCACATGACCGAGGCCCTCGAGTTCTTCCACACCCTGCGCGTCAACGGCTGGGAGGGCGTGTGGCAGCTCGACCAGTTCCCCTTCCGCGAGGACGTCGTCGACAACGCCAGGACCTCCATCCGCTTCCTCAAGGCCCTGCACCGGGCCCTGGACCGCCTCGACGAGGAGGCCCTCGCCGAGGCGCAGAGGCGCCAGGACCCGCTGGCCGCCCAGCGCGTCGTCCAGGACGCCCTGCTCGGCTGCATGGCCTGAGACCCACAAGATACGGAGACACATTATGAGCTTCCACGTGGACCTTCCCGTCATCGGGCGCACGCCGCCCGGGGCCGGCAGGCAGGAGGTGATCGCCCACCTCAAGGAGGGGGCCCGCCTCATCCGCCGCAAGGACCTGTCCAATGTCGTCAACGCCGGCATGGGGCACATCGGCGGCGAGCTCTCGATCATCGACGTGCTGGCCACGCTCTATCTGCACGAGGCCAACATCACCGCGGACAACCTCGACGACCCGGACCGCGACCGCGTCATCCTGTCCAAGGGGCACGCCGCCAACGCCCTGTACACCACCTTCGCCGCGGCCGGCCTCATCCCCGTCGAGCAGCTCGACACCTTCGTCCAGCCCGGCTCCATGCTCAACGGCCACCCCGCCCGCACCAAGGTGCGCGGCGTCGAGGCCAACACCGGGCCGCTGGGGCACGGCCTGCCCATCGCCGTCGGCGACGCCCTGGCGGCCAAGATCGACGGCTCTCCCAGGCGCGTCTTCGTTCTGACCGGCGACGGCGAGCTCCAGGAGGGCTCCAACTGGGAGGCCCTCATGTTCGCCGCCCAGTTCAGGCTGGACAACCTGTGCGCGGTCGCCGACCGCAACCACCTCCAGCAGGGCGCCACCACCGAGGACACCAACGACCTCACCCCCCTGGACGACAAGGCCCGCGCCTTCGGGTGGGAGGTCGCCCACGTCGACGCCCACGACTACGGGGCGCTCCTGGACGCCTTCGCGCGCGTCCCGGCCGCCTCCGGGAGACCGACGTTCATTATCGCCCACTCCCACAAGGGCCACCCGATCTCCTTCATGTCCGACTCGGTCCCGTGGCACCACCGGCTGCCCACCGAGGAGGAGGCTACCCGCGCCCTGTCAGAGCTGGAGGCACTCAAGTGAGCACGCGCACCCCGACCCGAACCGCCCCGGAAACCCCCCTGCACGACTGCCGCAGGGCCTACGCGGCCACCCTGACCGACATCGCCCGGGCCGACGAGCGCCTCGTCATCGTCACCAACGACTCCATCGGCTCGTCCAACCTGGGCGGCTTCCACGAGGAGCTCCCAAGCCGCCTCATCAACGTCGGCATCGCCGAGCAGAACCAGGTCGGCGTGGCCGCGGGCCTGGAGAACGGCGGCAAGATCCCCGTCGTCTCCTGCGCCGGCTCCTTCCTGTCCGCCCGCGCCACCGAGCAGATCAAGATCGACGCCGCCTACTCCCACCGTCACATGCTGCTGTGCGCCCAGTCCCCGGGCCTGGCGTACGGCCCGCTCGGCTCCACCCACCACAGCGCGGAGGACGTGTCGATCATGCGCTCCATCCCGGAGATGACCGTCATCGTCCCCGCCGACCCGGCCGAGACCGCCGGCGCCGTCCGCTGGGCGTACTCCGAGCTCGACGGCCCCGCCTACATCCGCATCTCGCGTATGAAGGTCCCGGCCCTCCACGGCGAGGACTACGTCTTCACGCCCCGGGCCACCGTCCTGCGCGAGGGCGGCGAGGGCGGCGAGGGTGCAGACCTGACGATCATCGCCAACGGGGTCACGGTGCACCGGGCCGTCGATGCCGCCGACCGGCTCGCCGCCGAGGGCGTGCGCGCCAGGCTCCTGTCGGTCCCCGTGGTCAAGCCGCTCGACGAGGACGCCGTCCTCGCGGCCGCGCGCGAGACCGGCCGCATCATCACCGTCGAGGAGGGCACCGTCAAGGGCGGCCTCGGCGGCGCCGTCGCCGAGCTGGTGACGGAGCGGTGCCCGGTGCCGGTCAGGAGGATCGGGGTCCCCGACGAGTTCGCCCCCACCGGCTCCGAGGCCTGGCTCATGGACCACTGGGGCATCTCCGCCGACGGCATCATCGCCGCCGCCCGCGAGCTGATGGCCGTTCCGGCGGCGTAGCGCCAGGACGCCCGAGCAGCGGGAGACGGCGTCCCGGCGCCGCCCCCCGCTGCTCGGCCTCTGCGCGGCTCTCGGCGGCCTCCCCTTCCGCCGAGATCGGTTCACTTCCGCGCCGAGATCGGTCCGGACCGGGAGCGGCGCCGCGTCGATCAGCTGAAGACGCCGAACCAGTCGATCATCCGGTCCGAGAGCCCTCCGGCCACGGCCAGGGCCGCGCCGTCGACGTCGCCGTCGGCCACGCGCGGGGTGGGGGAGATGAGGAGCACCTTCCGCTCGCCGTCGTAGGCCGGCCAGGTCGGGATCGTCGCGTTGGCTGGGTCCCCGCTGCGCGCGAAGGCGGCCCACGTCGCCCTCAGGACCCGCGAGACCTCATGCGTCTCGGGCGTGCCGCCGTTGAGCCCGGCCGCGGCCTCGATGTTGCCGAAGGCCAGGGCGACATCGAGCTCGTGGGGGCTCATGAGCGCACCGTCCATGGCCGCTGTGCGCAGCAGGTTGCGGTAGCGCCATGTCGGCGCGTGGGCCCCCGTGGCGCGCGCCTCGGCGCCCGCACGTGTGGGCCCGGCGAAGATGCCGTCGGAGACGACCTGCACCGCCAGCTCGTAGGGGCCGATACCGGGGCGGTGCGCCTCGATCGCCCCCACGAGGCGATCGGCCGTGTCCTCCCCGACGGCGCGGGCCAGCCGGGCGACGACCCCCTCCCGGCCCAGGGCCTCCAGCGCCTCCCGCCGCCCGGACAGGAACAGCGCCGCCTCGGTGTCCATGTCGCCCATGATGAGCGGCTTGTCCCCGCTGAGGGCCACAGAGGCGGCGGAGAAGGGCTGGTGCGGCACCACCAGGCCGTCGACCACCGGGCCGAAGTCCGTCATGCCCGTCGCGACCGCCTTGTAGGCGCGCATGAGGTCTGCCAGCGCCAGCCCCGCCAGGGCCTCGGGGCCGGCGTCGTCGGCGAGCCCGGCCGCCGCGCGCAGGCGTCCCGCGGCGGCCAGCGCCTCGGCGGGGGCGAGGGCGCGCACCGCTGTGCCGGACTGGAGGATCGCGCGGTGGAAGAGCGGCTGGGCCGCGGGCATGGCCAGCAGCAGCGAGATCTTCATGGCCCCGCCGGACTGGCCGGCCAGCGTCACGCTGCCCGGGTCCCCGCCGAAGGCGGCAATATTGTCCCGGACCCACTCCAGCGCGGCCACAATGTCGAGCTGGCCGACGTTCCCGGAGACCGCGTAGGGGGAGCCCGGCTCGGCGGTAGGGTCGACCACCTGCATGTAGCCCAGGGCGTTCAGGCGGTGGTTGAAGGTCACGACGACCAGGTCGTGCTCGGCCGCCAGGCGGGCGCCGTCGATCGACGGCGAGGAGCCCGAGTTGTCCGAGTAGCCCCCGGAGTGGACCCACACGAGCACAGGCCGGGCCGGCGCCAGCCGGCCCGCATCGCGCGCCCGGGCCGCCGTGCCCGGCGTCCAGACGTTGACGAACAGGCAGTCCTCGGACTCCGGCAGGCTGTCGGTCAGTCCGATCATCTGCAGGAAGGGGTCGGCCGCCCGGTCGGTGCCGGTGTCGGGGTGGTCCTGGGGCGCGGTGGGGCCGAACTCGAAGGCGCCTGCGGGCTCGGTCCACGGCGCGGGCGGGCGCGGCGGGCAGAAGCGGTAGCCGGCCGTGTCCGCCCCGTAGCGGATGCCCTTGAAGGAGGCGACGCCGCCCGCAACCCGGCCGCGCACCGGCCCGTGGACAGTGGTCACGACAGCGGAGTTGTACATGGTCCCGGCCTCACTCCTCGAGCCAGTCGGCCAGGGCGGCGAAGGAGGCGAACATGTCGTCGAAGAGCAGGTTGTTGTCGATGCGCCGGTAGCGGCGCATGGGGCGCGTGTCCTGCGGGTAGCGGTAGGTACCGTCCTCGGCCAGCTGCGGCGTGGGCACGACGTCGTAGTAGGAGGAGGCGGCGTCGGGCTCGAAGGTGGTCTGCAGCGAGGACAGGAGCACCAGCGGCTGGTCCCCGAGCACGTAGGTGGCGCCGGGGTGCGCGCCCGTGCCCGCGACCATGGCGCGCACCCCGCCCAGCTGGGCCAGGAGGTAGCCCCCCAGCGCCCCGGCGGCCGCGCAGCCGCGGCGGATGACGGGCAGGGACACGGCCGCCGAGCGGTAGACGTCGCGGGGCATCTGCCAGATGCGGGCGTCGGTCTCGTTGAACACGTACATGGCGGAGGCGACGTCGAGCGCCATGTTGTACTCCAGGGTCGTGGCGCCCTCGGGCGCGTACGCGAGCCCCGCGTGCTCCGAGCCCCCGATCCAGATGAGCGTGAGGCGCTCGGCGATGGCCGGCTCGGACCTGAAGGCGCGGGCGACGTCGCCGAGCGACCCGCCCGCGACCAGGTACAGGGGGCGGTCGTCGTCGCGCATGGCCTCGGCGACGATGAAGCGCGAGGCGTCGGTGGGGCCGTCGTGGGCGTCGAAGCCGCGGTCATCGCCGTCGTACAGGTCGACGCCGGTGACACCCATCGCCGCGAGCAGGCCCTCGACCCGCTCGCGGCCGGCCCGGATCGAGGAGCCGGTGCGGTTCCAGGAGTCGTCCTCCCTCAGGCGGGAGACGACGACGCCGCGCACCTCCGTGCCCTCGACGAGCAGGTGGTGGGCGAGCTGGAAGAGGTCGTCGGGGTCGCCCGCGAAGTCGTTGTCGACGATGACCCGGGTGCGGGGGCGGACGCCCTCGAGGCGGTCCGCCTCGGGCAGCCAGGGCCGGCTCCCATGGGCCCAGGTCCTGGGGGCGGTGGGGACTGCGGATGCTGTCGGCGTTGTCGGTGTTGTCGGTGTTGTCGGTGTTGTCGGTGCGGCTGGTTCAGCGGTCATGCTGGGCTCCTCATTGTGCGGGTTGTGCGGGTTGTGCGGGTTGTGCGGGTTGCGCGGGTGGGGCGGCGATGCCGTGCGGGGCCGGTGCGACGGTGCGCCCCGCCCCGCACGGCGTGCGGTTACCTGACCTTCTTGACGGGGATGATTGCGACGGCGCTAATGGCGACGGCGATGATCGACATGATGAACAGCGAGCTGTAGCCGGCGGTGAGGGCGACGACCTGGCCGGCGGCGACCGGGGCGAGCATCTGGCCGATGTTGGAGGCGACGTTGGCCACGCCCAGGTCGCGGCCGGCGGCCTCCTTGTCGGGCAGCACGTCGATGAACAGGGCGACGTCCACGGCCATGTACATGCCGTAGGAGGCGGCCAGCAGGATGAAGAACACGTAGAAGGCCGGGAGCGTGGGCACAAGGATCGGGATGAGCATGATCGCCGCGATGAAGGCCGACGAGCCGATGACGAAGGGCTTGCGGCGCCCGACCCTGTCGGAGAGCCTGCCGGCGACGAGCATCATGAGCAGCTGGCCGGGCAGGGCCGCGGAGGACAGTCCCGCGTAGGTGGTGTTCGCCTCGGCCGCGGACAGGGCCGGCTGCATGTGGGACTGGAGGATGTAGACCACGTAGTTGGAGATGGCGGTGTAGCCGAAGAACATGAAGAAGCGCGCGACCCAGGTCCAGCGGAAGTCGTGGTCGCGCATGGGGACGGCGTAGCCCTTGAAGAAGCCGATCCAGTCGAAGGGGGCGACGTCCAGGTCCTTGGAGGAACGGTCCTTGGCGAGGGTGACGAACAGGAGGGCTCCGACGACCACGGCCAGGGCGAAGACGAAGTAGGTGTTCAGGCCCAGACGGTTCATGAGCAGCCCGGCCACCACGCTGCCGCCGGTGAAGCCGCCCATCATGCCCACGCCGGACAGTCCGGAGACCATGCCGACCCTGTTCTCGGGCACGCGGTCGGCCACGGTGGTCGACAGGGGGGCCTGCATGAAGTTGAGGGAGACCTGGCCCACGGTCCAGAAGACCGTGAGCAGGGCGATCGAGCTGGAGTAGCGCAGGCCCACCATGAAGGTGGCGCCGCCGATGGCGCCCGCCACGATCCAGAAGGCGCGCCGTCCGAGGGCCGAGCGCCAGCGGTCGGAGATGACCCCGACGATCGGCTGGGCGAAGAGCGTGAACAGTGAGCCGATCATCATCATGTATGAGATCGACTTGGCGCGCGCGGCGTCATAGGCGGCGAGCTTGTCGAGCAGGATCTGCTGGTCGGCGGTGGCGGTGGTCGTGCCGGCCTCGATCGACTGCTTGAGGTTGGTCAGCTCCTGGACCGCGTTGACGTCCTGGACGCTCGTGCCGGTGAAGTAGTGCTGGAACTCGATGGTCTGCACGGAGTTGGGCAGCAGGATGAAGGCCATGGCCGCGTAGCAGGAGTACAGGAAGACCGAGGCGATGATGAAGGAGATGAGGTACTGGTAGTAGGGGCGGCCGCCGAGGTACTTCGCGGACGTGCCGGGACGTGATGGCTCCTCGAGCAGGGGATCGGGCGCGGTGGTGGACGGGGTGGACATGGGACTCCTTTGACCGATGCCGGAGCGGGGCGGGAGGGCGACCGTCCGGATGATTATCTTTATTCAATAACGAATGAACTGTTCGTGTCAATGAAGCGAGCTGCGGTGGCCCTCGGTGCTCGCGGGGCCGTCGTGTCCGCGCCGTCGCCTGGATGAGCGGTGTCAGCAGGGTGTCCGGACGTCCAGTCCGCTGGTTCTCTCAGGCGGCTGGTGAGGCGAGCGCGCCAATCTCGACGGTGCCTCTCGGGGCGTGCCCCACCGCCGCCTCCTGGTCCTCGCCACCCCCTTCGTCGAGCCGGAGATCGACCGATCTCGACGAAAGCGGCGCGCCCCGTCGCCCGGGTCCGCAGACCCTTGGCCGAGCTCGGTTCGTCTCCGTGCCGGAGTCGGCCCGAAGAGTCCGCCGGGCGCCGCGATCCACCTGCGTTCGCCTCAGGGAGCGGGCCGGGCGGGGCGGGCTCCGGGGGCCGGGGACGGTCGCGGACAGCACCTGCTTTGTCCCGTGCCCAGCGGTGATGAAGCCGTGCTTGCGGAGGCGGCTCAGGGGAAGACCCTGGTCTGTTCGGACTGATCCGTGCGATCGGTGCCGATCCTGCGCTACGCCTCCCGGTCGCGGGTCTCGTAGAGGTTTCAGATGTGTGCAGGGACGCCGGTCGCGCTCTCCGGGCGGGTGCCGCGACGCAAAGGTTGACGTTCTGCGATGTGAACGTTCACAATAGGAGTATCCGCCCTGCTGCAAGGAGACCGCACATGACCGCTGCGCCCAGCCCCTTCGAGGGCAAGGAGATCTGGTTCCTCACCGGCTCCCAGGACCTCTACGGCGAGGAGGCTCTCGCCCGGGTCGCCGACCAGTCCCGGCAGGTCGCCGCCTGGCTCGACGACGCCGACGCCGTCCCCGTGCCGATCGTGTGGAAGCCGGTCCTCAAGGACCGCGACGCCATCCGGGCCGCCATGCTGGCCGCCAACGCCGACGACGCCTGCATCGGCGTCATCGCCTGGATGCACACCTTCTCCCCGGCCAAGATGTGGATCGCGGGCATCGACGCCCTGGACGAGCCGCTCCTCCAGCTCCACACCCAGTACTCCGAGCGGCTGCCGTGGTCCACCATCGACATGGACTACATGAACCTCAACCAGGCCGCCCACGGCGACCGCGAGTTCGGCTACCTCCTGACCCGCCTCGGCCGGCGGCGCAAGGTCGTCGTCGGCCACGCCGCCCACCCGGCCACCCGGAACAAGATCGGCACGTGGGCGCGCGCCGCCGCCGGCTGGGACGCCCTGCACCGCACCCGCCTGGTCCGCTTCGGCGACAACATGCGGGGCGTCGCCGTCACCGAGGGGGACAAGACCGAGGCCGAGCTGCGCCTGGGCGCCTCGGTCAACACCTGGGGCGTCAACGACCTGGTCGCCGTCGTCGACTCCGTCGAGGAGGCCCGCATCGACGCCCTGGTCGCGGAGTACCTCCAGGCCTACGACGTCGCCGACGAGCTGGCCCCCGGCGGGGAGCGCCACGACTCCCTGCGCTACGGCGCCCGCATCGAGGCCGGCATGCGCCGCTTCCTTCAGGCCCACGGCGCCACCGCCTTCACCACCACCTTCGAGGACCTCGGCGGGCTGCGCCAGCTGCCGGGCCTGGCCGTCCAGCGGCTCATGGCGGCCGGCTACGGCTTCGGCGCCGAGGGCGACTGGAAGACCGCCCTCCTCGTGCGCGCCGCCAAGGTCATGGGCCACGGGCTGGCCGGCGGCGCCTCCCTCATGGAGGACTACTGCTACGAGATGACCCCGGGCAGGGAGAAGATCCTGGGCGCCCACATGCTCGAGATCTGCCCGACCCTGACCACCGCCAGGCCGCGCCTGGAGATCCACCCCCTGGGCATCGGGGGCCGCGAGGACCCGGTCCGCCTGGTCTTCGACGCCGACCCCGGCCCCGCCGTCGTCGTGGCCATGTCCGATCTGCGCGAGCGCTTCCGCCTGACCGCCAACGTCGTCGAGATCGTCGGCCCCGACGAGCCGCTGCCCAACCTGCCCGTGGCCCGGGCCGTGTGGGAGCCCTCCCCGGACCTCGCCACCTCCGCCGAGTGCTGGATGCTGGCCGGCGCCGCCCACCACACCGTCATGGACACCGCCTCCGACCTGGAGGCCTGGGCCGACCTGGCCGAGATCGCCGGCCTGGAGCTGGCCGTCATCGACGGCGCCACCACCGCGCGCGCCTTCGCCCAGGCCCTGCGCCTCAACCAGGTCTACCACCGCCTGGCCCAGGGCGCCTGATCCGGGGCCGGCGGGCCGTCTTCCGAGGCGCCGTCTCCCGCGCCCTCAGGAGGTGACCGGCGTCCTGACGATCTCGCGGATCACCTTGGCGCTGATCTTGGGGCGGCGGTACGCGTCGGCCAGGCCGTTGGCCTCCTGCATGGTGTCGGTCAGCTGGGTGTAGCAGAAGCCGGCCAGGTGGGGGCTCGCCTGGAGCGCGCCGAAGGTCCGGCGCAGCCGCGCCTCGAAGTCCTCCGGCCCGTCGGCGGTCGTGTAGCCCCAGGTGGTCTCGTCCTCCTCATCCTCCCAGTCCTCGCTCGTGCCGGTTTCCTCGGCGCCCGCAGCGCTCCTGGCGCCCCCTGCGCCCGCACTGCTTGCAGCGGCCCTGCCGTTCGTAGCGCCCGCAGCGCCCTCGCCGCCGTCCGTCCGCTCGCCGTCGGGGAGGTAGCGGATGCCGCCGAACTCCGTGACCATCACCGGCGCCTCGCGGTCCACCGGGCCCTGCACCGTGATGCTCCGCCCGGCCGGGCCCAGGCCGGCCAGGAGCGCCTCCAGCCTGTCCTCCTCGGCGTAGCGCAGCGTCACCGCCAGGTCGTCGGCGTCGTAGTCGTGGATCGAGATGATGTCCGAGCAGGTGTGCTCCCAGCCGTCGTTGGAGACCACCGGGCGGGACGGGTCGATCGCGCGGGTCAGGTCGGCCAGCGCCCGGCTGAGGGCCCGCTGCTCGGGGCGGTGGGCGAGGTGCTGCACGCCCCAGCTCTCGTTGATCGGCACCCAGGTGACGATGCTCGGGTGGGAGCGGTCGCGGCGCACCGCCGCTCCCCACTCCGCCACCAGGCGGGTGATCGACTGCGTCGTGAACTCGTAGGACGCCGGCATCTCGCCCCACAGGAGCAGGCCCAGGCGGTCCGCCCAGTACAGGAGGCGCGGGTCCTCGATTTTCTGGTGGAGGCGCGCCGCATTGAAGCCGAGCCGCTTGATCAGGGCGACCTCGTCGCGGCGGGCCTGGTCGTCGGGCGCCGCCAGGTGCGAGTCCGGCCAGAAGCCCTGCTCAAGGACGGCGCGCACGTAGTAGGGGCGGCCGTTGAGCAGGAAGCGGCGGTGCCGGGTGCCCACCGAGCGCAGCCCCAGGTAGGAGGCGACGACGTCGGGCACCGAGCCCGGCGCGACCGTCGCGGCCCGCCCGCCGGTGAGCGGGGCCTTGGCGGGGGCGAGCATGACCTCGGCCCCGATGAGCCGGGGGTGCTCGGGCGACCACAGGAGCTTCTCGTAGTGCTGGCCGTGCACCTGCTCGCGCAGGTCGATGGTCAGCCCCGCCGTCGTCGTCTCCGGCAGCCTCGCCGTCGCCTCGGCCAGCAGGTGGCCCTCGATGGTCAGCCGGGCGGTGATCCGCGAGCCCGCCGGGACCGGGCGCGTCGTGGTCACCGCGAGCTCGACGGCGTCGCAGGCCCTGCTCGGCGTCCAGGCGAGCTCGGCGATCGCGGTGCGCGGCACCGCCTCCAGCCAGACGCTCTGCCAGATGCCTGTCGTGCGCGAGTACCAGATGTTGTGCGGCTCGGGCTGCCAGTCCTGCTTGCCGCGCGGCTGGCCGGCGTCCAGCGGCCGATCCTCGGCCCGCACGACGAGCAGGGCGTCCTCGCCGCCGTCGGGCAGGGCGCGCGTGATGTCGAGGGCGAAGGGCACGTGCCCGCCCTCGTGCTCGCCCACCAGCTGGCCGTCGATCCACACGCTCGCCCGGTAGTCCACCGCGCCGAAGTGCAGCAGCACCCGCTCGCCCTGCGCCGGCCGGCCCGCGCGGACCAGGTCGGCGGCGGCGAGCGTGCGCGAGTACCACACGACGGGGTGGTAGCCGGTGTCCCCGACTCCGGAGCGCTCGCTCTCGGGCGGGAAGGGCACGGCGATGGTGCGCTCGTTGACGCCGCAGGAGGGCCAGTCCCGCTCCAGGCCGGTCTCGTCGTCGTCGTAGGCGAAGCTCCACGGGCCGTCCAGGCTGCACCAGTGGGAGCGGCGCAGCTGGGGGAAGGGATGGCCCCCGGAGGGATCGGCGGACCGGTCCGTGGAGCTGGCGGTGTCGGCCATGGTGCGTCCTTTCGGTCGGATGACGGGTCGTGTCGGCGTGCTGGTCGGAGGCGGCCCTCAGGACCCTGAGGACCCTGAGGGCTCTGAAGGCGTGGGCGATGAGGAGCGGCGGACCGTGAGGGCCGGGGCGACCTCAATGGTGCGCGGCCGGGGGAGCGGGTCCGTCAGTCGCGCCCGGAAGTGGGCCATGGCCGCGGCCGCGGTGGCCTCGGCCGCGCAGGAGACGCTGGTCAGCGGCGGGGTCGCGAAGGCGGCGGTCTCCGTGTCCCCCCGGCCGATGACGACGACGTCCTCGGGCACCCGTGCCCCGCGCCGCAGCAGGGTGCTCAGCGCTCCCGAGGCGATGGCGTCATTGTGGCAGACGACGGCCTCCACGTCCGAGCCCTGGTGCAGGAGCCGCGTGACGGCCTCGACGCCGCCGCGCACGCCGTCGGGCTCGGCCAGCCGTATCACCGCCTGCGGCGGGACCTCCAGGCCCGCCCGCCGCAGGGACGCCTCGCAGGCCTCGGTCCACCGGTCCGCCGGGTCGGTGATGCCCAGGACGGCGGCGCGGCGCCGCCCCAGGCCGCTCAGGTGGCGTGCGACGAGATCGCCCTGCGCCCGCGGCGGGCAGGTGATCCGGGTCAGCCCCGCGGGGCCGTCGTCGGCGATGAGGACGACGGCGTCGTCGGCGTCCTCGTACGCTCGCGCGGCCGGGTCCGTACCGCGCGGGACCAGCACGAGGGCGTCGCACCGGCTGCGCCACGAGCCCTGGAGTAGGGCCAGCTCGGTGCTCCGCTCCGCCCGGGTCAGCTCGAGGACGACCGGGACCGGCTCGGCCGCCCGCATGAGCTCGGCCGCCAGGAGCGCGTAGGTGGGCTGCTGCAGGGTCGGTACGGCCAGCGCGATCGCCCCGTGCCTGCCCGAGCGCAGGGCCGCGGCCCGCGGGTTGACCCGGTACCCGAGCTCCCGCACCGCGGCCAGGACGCGCTCGCGGGTCGCCTGCGAGGCGCCGCCCGTCCCGCGCATGACGTTGGAGACCGTCTTGGCCGACACGCCCGCCAGGTCCGCGACCTGCCGCATCGTCACCTGGGCCGCCACGGCGCGTCACCTCCGATGGTGGAGTCGCGGGGCAGCAGGGCCACGCCCTCGACGAGGGTCCGCACCGGCGCGCCGGCGTCCTCGATCCGCGCGGCCAGCAGGTCCACCGCGTCGTCGGCGTAGGCGCTCAGGCGGGGGGAGACGGTCGTCAGGGAGGGGACGGAGTAGCGGGAGGCCTCCAGGTTGTCGAAGCCGGTGACGGCGACGTCGTCCGGCACGCGCACCCCGGCGCCCGCCAGGGCGCGCAGCGCGCCCAGCGCGAGGCCGTCGTTGAAGGCGATTAGGGCGTCGAAGGGGAGGCCCGAGGCCAGCAGGCGCTTGACGGCCGCCGCGCCGTCCGGACGTCGCCACTCCGCCGAGGCGATGAGAAGGCGCTCGTCGACGGCGACGCCCTGCCGCCCGGCGGCGGTGCGGAAGGCCGCGGCGCGGGCCCTGCCGGCGGCGTGGCTGCGGAGCGCCGGGTCGGGAACCCCGATGACGGCGATGCGCTCGCGGCCCAGGGCCGTCAGGTGCGCCAGCGCCAGGTCGATGCCGCGCTCGTTGTCCATGGTGACGCGGTCGGCCTCGGCGTGCTCGTTCTCGCCGAGGAGGACCAGCGGGCAGCGCTTCGCCTCCTGGGCGAGCGCCCGGGGGGACAGGCCCTGCCAGTACAGGATCACGCCGTCCAGGGCGGTGCTGCGCGCGAAGAAGTCCGCCTCGCCCTCGCCCCGCTCCCCGGTCACGCCCATGACGACGGCGAGGCCGCGCCGTCGCGCGCAGGCCGCGATCCGGTCCGCGATCTCGGCGAAGAAGGGCTGCCCGAGCTCGGGCACAGCCAGGCCGATGACGCCCGAGCGGCCGGTGCGCAGGGAGCGTGCCGCGGGGTCGGGGGAGTAGCCGGTCTCCTTCAGGGCGGCGGCGACGCGGGCCCGAGTCGCGGGTGACACGCCGGGCTCGTCGTTGACGACCCTGGAGACCGTCTTCGGCGACACGCCGGCGCGTGCTGCGACGTCGGTCAGCGTGCTGGTCATGTGACGAATCCTAACGGGGGGCATGCCGGAGGGCATATTCAACGATGTCTTATGGACGGGATTCTCACTTACGCCTGCAATGGCGGCAATGTATTGTATATGACCAGGACTTCAGGTGTTGACAACGATGAATCAGATGGGTGAGCATTGCTCCTGACGGAACGGCCGCCACCCACAGGAGGACCCCATGACGCCTTCGCGCAAGGCCCGCATCTCCATTGATCCCGACCGCCCCATCGGCCGGATCCACCCCCGCGTGTACGGCTCCTTCGTGGAGCACATGGGTCGCTGCGTCTATACGGGCATCTACGAGCCCGACCACCCGAGCGCGGACGAGGCCGGCCTGCGCCGCGACGTCATGGAGCTGGTCAGGGAGCTCGGCGTGACCACTGTGCGCTACCCCGGCGGGAACTTCGTGTCCAGCTACCGGTGGGAGGACGGCGTCGGCCCCGCGGTCGAGCGGCCGCGCCGTCTCGATCTCGCCTGGCACAC
The DNA here is from genome assembly GCF_030253495.1 of Actinomyces israelii. Classification (NCBI taxonomy): domain Bacteria; kingdom Bacillati; phylum Actinomycetota; class Actinomycetes; order Actinomycetales; family Actinomycetaceae; genus Actinomyces; species Actinomyces israelii. The sequence continues at coordinate 3,066,355 of NZ_CP124548.1, read as the reverse complement.
CACCGAGACCAACGCCTTCGGCACCGACCAGTTCATGGACTGGTGCGCCAAGACCGGCATCGAGCCCATGCTGGCCGTCAACCTCGGCACCCGCGGCGAGAGCGAGGCGGTGGACCTGCTGGACTACGTCAACGGCCGCGCCGACACCGCCTGCGCCAACCTGCGCCGCGCCAACGGACGCGCCGAGCCCTACGACGTGCGCATGTGGTGCCTGGGCAACGAGATGGACGGTCCCTGGCAGGTCGGGCACAAGAACGCCGAGGACTACGCCCACCTCGCCCTGTCGACGGCCCGCGCCATGCGCATGGTCAACCAGGGGCTCGAGCTGGTCGCCTGCGGGTCCTCCGCCTGGGAGATGCCGACCTTCGGGGACTGGGAGCGCACCGTCCTCGACCTGGCCTACGACGAGGTCGACTACATCAGCCTCCACCGCTACGTCGACCCCGACGCCCAGGACCGCGCCAGCTTCCTGGCCGCCGGCGTGGACCTCGACCGCTTCATCGACGGGGTCATCGCCACCGCCGACGCCGTCGGCGCCAAGCACCGCTCCGCCAAGAGGATCAAGATCAGCGTCGATGAGTGGAACGTGTGGCGCCTGTCGGCCTGGAACGCCGTCGAGCACGGCTTCGCGCCCGACGACTGGCCCGAGGCCGCACCGCGCATCGAGGACGTCTACACCGGAGCCGACGCCCTCGTCGTCGGCGGGCTGCTCATCTGCCTGCTGCGGCACGCCGACCGGGTCAGGGCCGCGAGCCTGGCCCAGCTGGTCAACGTCATCGGGCCCATTATGACCGAGCCCGCCGCGCACGGCGGGAGGGCCTGGCGCCAGACCATCTTCCACCCCTTCGCCATCGCCTCGCGCATCGCCCGCGGCACCGCCTACGACGCCGTCGTCGCCAGCCCCCCCACCCGTACCGAGCGCTACGGCGAGGTCGACCAGCTCGACGCCGTCGCCACCTGGGACGCCGACGGCGCGGGCGCCGGCCGCGGCTGCCTGCTCGCCCTGAACCGGTCCCTGACCGAGCCCGTGGAGGTGAGCGCCGCTCTCGGGGGCCTGGGGGCGAGCCGGGTCGTCGCGGCGCAGATCCTCGCTCCGGACGACCTCGACGCCGTCAACACCGCGGACGCGCCCGACGTCGTCGTCCCGGTGGCGCACCCGGTCGAGCTAGCCGGCTCCACGCTCACCACCGTCCTGCCGCCGGCCGGCTGGCTCGCGGTCGAGCTCGCCTGACCCGCTTCGCGGCCGGGCGCCCTCCCCATTGGTGCAGATCGTTGACAAGGAGGTCAGTGATGAAACGAAGGAAGTGGGCACTGCCGCCGTCAGGAGGGCTGCCCGACGGTCCCAGCAGGCGCAGTCTGCTGGCCGGGGCGCTCCTGGGGGGCGCCTCGCTCGCCTGCGCCCCGCTTCTGGGCGGCTGCTCCCCGGCGTCGGCCGGCGGCCGGACCCGGATCCAGCTGTGGCACCTGTTCACCGGCGGCGACGGCGGCGTCTTCCAGTCGATGATGGACGCCGTCGGCCGGCAGAGCCCCGACATCGAGATCGACCCCGTCGTCCTGACCTGGGGCGGGCCCTACTACACCAAGCTCGCCATGTCCTCGGTCGGCGGGCGCTCACCCGACCTGGCCGTCATGCACGCCACCCGGGTCGTCGGCTACGCCCCCGGCGGGCTGCTCGACACCTGGGACACCGACCGCCTGGCGGACCACGGCGTCACCCGGGACATGTTCCCCGACCTGCTGTGGGACAAGTGCCTGGTCGACGGCCGCCTCATGGCCATCCCGCTGGACTTCCACGCATTCCTGCTGTTCTACAACACCGACCTGTGCGGCAGGGCGGGCCTGCTCGACGCCAGGGGCAGGCTGACCGGCCTGGGCTCGCCCGAGGCCTTTCTGGACGCGGGGCGCGCTCTGGCCGGGGTCACCGGCGGCCAGGGCATGTCCTACGGCTACACCGGCGACGGGGCGCAGGTCTGCCGCATGTTCTGGGGCCTGTACGCCCAGACGGGGGCCACCTGCACGCTCACCCCGGGGCAGCCGGCGCAGATCGACCGCGACGCCGCCATCGGGGTCGCGCAGCTGGTGAAGGACATGCTCGACGGCGAGATCGCCGCGCCCGACCTGGACTACGGGGGCGCCGTCGCCTCCTTCTCCACCGGGCGCACAGGCATCACCTTCATGGGCAACTGGGAGCTGCAGTCCTTCCTCAAGGCGGGCGTCCCCTTCGACGCCATGCCCGTGCCCGCCGTCTTCGGCACCCCGGCCTCCTTCGGCGACTGCCACGTCTTCGTGCTCCCCCACCAGGCGAGCGTCGATGAGGACAGGCGCGAGGCCGCCTACGAGGTCGTCGCCGGCATGCTGAACGGCTCCCTGGAGTGGGCCGACGGCGGTCACACCCCGGCCAACCTCAGGATCACCGAGTCCGCCGCCTACCGGGCCCTGGAGCCGCAGTCGCACTACGCCGAGGTCATGGACCAGGCCGTCTTCGAGCCCGCCGCCTGGTTCACCGGCTCCGGCTCGGACTTCCAGTCCCGGGTCTCGGAGGTCATGCAGGCGTGCTGGCTGTCCGGCTCGATCACGCCCGAGCAGGCCGTGGACGGCCTCATCGACCGCCTCAACCACGCCCTGGCCCAGAACCCGCCCGCCTGACAGAGAGGAACCCACTCATGGCAACCAGTGTCTCCGCTCGGCTCGAGCGCGACGCCGCCTCCGCGCGGACGGTCAGGCGCCTCGGCTCGGGCCTGCCCTTCCTCGCGCCCTTCATCCTGGTGGCCCTCATCTTCCTCGTCATCCCCGTCGCCTACGGGCTGTGGCTGTCCTTCACCGAGCAGTCGCTCATGGGCAACGGCGGCTGGATCGGCCTGGGCAACTACGCCGAGGCCATGGGCGACGCCACCATGTGGACCACCCTGTGGCACACGATCCTGTTCACCGTGATGAGCACGATCCCGCTGGTGCTCCTGGCCCTGGTCATGGCGCTGCTGGTCTACATCGGCATCCCCGGGCAGTGGTTCTGGCGCCTGGCCTTCTTCGCCCCCTACCTGCTGCCCGTCGCCGTCGTCGTCCAGGTCTGGACCTGGTTGTTCAACTCCGACGTCGGCTTCGTCAACTACTGGCTCCAGCAGCTCGGGCTGGACGCGGTCGGGTGGCTCACCGACGTCGATGTCGCCATGTGGTCCATCGTCATCCTCACCGTGTGGTGGACGGTCGGATTCAACTTCCTGCTCTACCTGTCGAGCCTGCAGGCGATTCCCGACCTCCTCTACGAGGCCGCCGAGGTCGACGGCGCCGGCTTCTGGCGCAAGCTGTGGTCGGTGACCCTGCCCCAGCTGCGCGGCACCACGGTGCTGGTGGTCACCCTCCAGGTCATCGCCTCCCTGAAGATCTTCGACCAGATGTTCATCGCCTTCTCCGGAGGCTCCGGCCCCGAGGGCTCGACCCGGCCGATCCTCCAGTACATCTACGACACCGGATTCACGAACTACCGGATGGGCTACGCCTCGGCGATGTCCTACATCTTCTTCGCCGTCATCATCCTCGTCACGGTGGCCCCGCGACTTATCGCCCGCACCCGGAAGGACACGTCCAATGAGCGCTGACATCCTTCTCCAGCTCCGCAGCCATCGCACCCGCTCGCGGGCCGAGCGCCGGGCGGAGACCAGGCGCACCCGCGGCCTTCTGCTGGGCCGCAGCCGGGCGGCGCGCGCGGTCGCCTTCGCGATCCTCGCGCTGCTCGCCCTCGGCTGGCTGCTTCCGCTGGCCTGGGCGGTGGACACCTCGTTCAAGACCGAGGTGCAGGCGCAGTCCCTTCCGCTGAGGTGGCTGCCCGACGGCGGCTTCACCCTGGAGAACTATCGGATCGTCTTCTCCCGCGGCGAGGTCTTCACCTGGATGTGGAACACGCTCCTGGTGGCCTGCCTGGTCACGGCGCTGACCGTCGTCATCTGCGCGCTGGCCGGCTACGCCTTCTCCCGCACGGTCTTCAAGGGGCGCAGGCTCCTGTTCGCCGCCACCATCGCCCTCATCATGGTGCCCGGCCAGATCCTCATTGTCCCGCTGTTCAAGGAGATGGTCCTTCTGCGGGCCGTCGACACCTTCGCCGGCATCATCCTGCCCCAGACCATCGCGCCGATGATGGTCTACATCTTCAAGCAGTACTTCGACCAGGTGCCCCAGGAGATCGAGGACGCGGCGCGCGTGGACGGCGCCGGAAACTGGAGGCTGTTCTGGAACGTCATCCTGCCGACCTCCCGGCCCATCGTCACCGCGGTGGCGATCTTCGTGTTCATCGGCGCGTGGAACAACTTCATGTGGCCCTTCATCATCACCAACAATCCCGACCTGATGACCCTGCCGGTCGGGCTGTCCACGGTGAAGAACGCCTACGGGGTCATCTACGCCCAGACCATGGCCGCGGCCGTGATCGCCGCCCTGCCCCTGACGATCCTGTTCATGCTCTTCCAGCGCCAGATCATCAAGGCCGTCGCCACGACGGGTCTGGGAGGCCAGTGAGCCGGCGGGGCCGCCGGCCCTCGCCCGGCCCTCGCCCGGCCCGCGCGGTCGCAGGTCCGCTCCACGCTGTCGGACCCGGTCGCGGTCGGGCCCCGAGGTCGCAGGTCCGCTCCTCGGGCGCGGACCCTGGAGGACCGACTCCGGGGAGACGGGGCCCTGGGGCGCGCGGCATGGGCCGGCCGGGAGCCATGGACCGATCCCGGTGCGGAACCGGACCGATCTCGGCGAAGGGGGCGGCCGGCGCCGGGCGGTCCCACGGCGAGCGCGCACCGGCCCGGTGCCGTACGGTAGGCCGTATTGCGCGGGAGCGCACCCGCCGCTACCTCGACCACCACCTTGGACGGCACGCATGATCAATGGAGAGCTCATCGACCTGACCGCCGGCGACTACGCGGCCCGCATCGCCACTGCCGGCGCCACACTTGTCCACCTGCGCAAGGCGGGTGACGACCTCATCATCCCCTTCGACGCCGAGGCCTCGCTGCCCGGGGCCTGGCAGGGCAAGACCCTGGCGCCGTGGCCCAACCGGATCGTCGGGGCGCGCTACACCTACTGGGGCGCGAGCTACCTGGTGCCCCGCAACGAGCCCGAGACCGGCTCGGCCCTGCACGGCCTGGTGGGCTGGGCCGACTTCGACGTCGTCGCCACGGGCGAAGGAACCCGGGCCGGGGCCGCTGGCGGCCCGGCGAACCCGGCGCCGTCGGTCGCGCTCGAGCTGACGCTGCCGGGCTCGTACGCCTACCCCTGGAGCCTGCGGGTCGGCGTGCGCTTCTCCCTGGACGCGCGCACCGGGCTGACCGTGACGGCCACCACCACCAGCCTCGGGGCGGGTGCGTCACCGGCACCGGGCGCCGTCGGCGCCCCCGAGGCCGATGGCCGCCTCGCGCCGGCTCCCTACGGCGTCTCCTTCCACCCCTACCTGACCCGGTCCGTCCCGCTGGACGAGTGCATCCTGCAGGTGCCGGCCGCGCGGGTCCTCGACGTCGATGGGCGCATGGCGCCGGCCGGCGAGCGCGACATCACCGGTACCGACTGGGACTGGCGCGCCGGCCGCCTGGTGAGGCGGATCGCGACCGACAACGCCTACACGGGCCTGCCCCAGGGCCCCTGGGAGGCCCGTCTGACCGGTGGAGAGGCGGGCCGCACCGTGGTCATGAGCGCCGAGGCGCCGTGGGTGCAGATCTACACCGCCGAGCACCTGGGGCGCCGGGGCGTCGCCGTGGAGCCCATGACCTGCCCTCCCGACGCCTTCAACAGCGGGCGCGACCTGGTCGAGCTTCAGGCCGGACAGTCCCACTCCTTCGCCTACTCGCTGCGCGAGGAGGAGTGAGGCCCTTCCGCGGCGGTCGGCGACGCGGCTGACCGGCCGCCCGAGGCGCAGGAGGTAGTCATGGCCGGCGGCGAGCCGGGGCGGCGACCCGGGATGATGGACGTGGCGCGGCTGGCGGGAGTGAGTCACCAGACGGTCTCCCGCGTGCTCAATGCGCCCGACTCGGTGCGCCCGACCACGCGCGAGAAGGTCCAGGCGGCCATCGCCCGGCTGGGCTACCGCCGCAATATGGCGGCTCGGGCACTGGTGACCGACTCCACGCGCACCATCGGGGTCGTCACCGCCGGCTCGCGCTACTTCGGACCGGCCTCGGCGGCGGCGGCCATTGAGGCCGCGGCCCGCCGGGAGGGCTACGCCACCGTCGTGGCCGCCCTGACCCGGGGATCGGGCGACGAGGTCGCCGAGGCGCTCGACTTCCTCGTCGGTCGAGGCGTGGACGGGATGATCGCCGTGGCCCCCCGGGCGCACATTGCGACTGCGGTCGAGCGGGCGGCCCGGGCGGTCCCGCTGGTGGTGGTGGCCGACGGCTTCCCGGCCGGTGGGCGGATCCACGTCGTCTCCATCGACCAGGAGCTCGGGGCGCGCATGGCGGTCGGACACCTCCTGGGCGGCGGGTGCCGGTCCGTGGCCCACGTGTGCGGACCACCGGACTGGTTCGACGCGGCCGCCCGCATCCGCGGGTGGCGGGCCGCCGTGGAGGACGCCGGGGTGCCGTCGGGCGACCTGCTCGAGGGGGACTGGACTCCCGAACGGGGCTATGTCGCCGGTGCGGAGCTCGTGGCGCGCGGACTTCCCGACGGCGTCTTCTGCTCCAACGACCTCATGGCGCTGGGCGCGCTGGCCGCGCTGCGCGACCGGGGGATCCGCGTGCCCGCGGACGTGGTCGTGGCCGGTTATGACGACGTCGCCGGAGCGGCCTTCTTCTCGCCGCCGCTGACCACGGTCCGCCAGCCCTTCGACGAGCTCGGGCGGCTGTGTATGGAGGTGCTGCTGGAGGCGATCGGCGGTGCCGCGGGGACGGCCCACTCCATCGCGCCGACCCTCCAGGTGCGCCGCTCCAGCGAGTGAGGGCCGGCCCTCACTCGCTCAGGCCCGGTTGGCGAAGCGCTCCAGCAGCGTGGCGTCCCCGCCGACGACGAGCACGTCCTCGGCGCTGACCAGGGTCTCGGCCGCCGCGTACTCGAAGGGCTCCCCGGGGCTCATGAGGCCGAAGACCGTGATGCCGTAGCGCGAGCGGATCTTGGACTCGCCGATGGTGAAGCCGTGCAGCTCGGCCGGCGGGCGCATCTTGACGATGGTGAAGCCGCCCTTCTCCATCTCGATGTAGTCCAGCATGCGGCCGCTGACCAGGTGGGCGGCGCGCTGGCCGGCGTCGAACTCGGGGTAGACCACATGGTGGGCGCCGATGCGGCGCAGGATGCGGCCGTGCGCCCGCGAGATCGCCTTGGCCCAGATCTGCGGTGTCTCCAGGTCCACGAGGTTGCCGGTGATCAGGACACTCGCCTCCAAGGAGGTGGCCACCCCCACGACCGCGGTGCCGAACTCGGTGGCGCCCACCTGCTCCAGGGCCTCCATGTCGGTGGCGTCGGCCTCCACCAGGGGGATGCGGCCAGTCCACTGGCGCACGATCGTCGGGTTGGACTCCACGGCGAGGACCTCCCGGCCGAGCCGGTCCAGGGTCGCCGCTACAGCGGATCCGAAGCGCCCCAGCCCGATGACGAGGGTCGAGTCGGTGCGGTCGACGGGGGCTGCCATGGGTTCTCCTGCGCGGTACGGCGAACGGCCGGGCGGAGCGCCGCGGCCCGGTGCCCACCGTAGTGCAGGCGCGGAGGCGGGGCGGACCGGGCGGGCCGGGAGCCCCGACGTCGACTGCGGAGGTACGTTCACGTTCCGGCGCGCTCCACGCGGGCGCCCGGATACTGCGCTCCACGCGCCCGCCCGCCCCCGCACCCGTTACCCCTCACCGAGATCGGTTCATTTCCGGCTCGAGATCGGTCCGTTTTCGCGTCGAGATCGGTCCGCGGGGTCTACTGATCGCCCCGGCGTTAGTCATCTCGACGACTGGCTACAGGGTGGGGGAAGCGATCTTCCCGCGTGCTTCCAAGACGGTCGACTGCCCCGAACACCGTGAGAATCGGCGCGATTCCAGGTCTTGCGGTGCGGGCCGGATGGCGCGGGGGCGCTGAAGACGCGCCGGACGATCACTGTCCGAGGCGCGGCGTCGGGCCGGCGGGCGTCGGGCCGGCGCTCCGAACCGATCTCGGTGCGGAACTGGACCGATCTCGAGCCGGAATACGACCGATCTCGGCGCGGAGGGGCGCGGGGCGGGCCCGGCATGCGCCGTGGTCGGAATCAGTCGGCTAAGCGGCCCGGTGGCGACGGGCCCGCAGAACGGCGGCCGCAATGAGTAGCGCCGCCACGGCGGCGAGGATGCAGGCCATGAGGAGGAAGCCGCCGCTGTAGGCGCTGATCTGCGCACGGTCGGCCAGCTCGGCGGTCAGCCTGGCGACGATCGCCCGCCCGGCGTCGGAGTCCGGGGTCGCCTGCGCCTGGCTCAGCGCGCTCATCGCCTGGGCCCTGGTCTGCTCCGCGTGGTCCTCGACGTAGGTGCTCACGTGCCTGCTCGCGTAGGTCGCCAGCAGGGCGACGCTCAACGAGGCGCCGATCTGCTGGGAGACCGTGATCACCGCCGAGGCGAGGCCGATGTGGGAGACGGGGGCGCCCCGGGTGCCCGAGTTGAACGTGACCGGCATGACGAAGCCGATCCCCACGCCGAGGACCATGATCCCGGGGACGACCGCCCCGGCGTAGCTCGAGCCGGGGCCGATCCGGGACAGGAGGACGAAGGCCGCCGCCTCGATCGCGATGCCCAGGGGCAGCGTGCCGCGCGTGCCCAGGCGGTGGAGGAGGCGCTGCCCGGCCAGCGGCGCGGTGACCACGAGGGCGCCGATCATGGGCAGGAAGGCGACGCCGGTCCGCAGGGGCGAGTAGCCGAAGTGGTTCTGCAGGTAGTAGGTCAGGTAGAGCGCTCCGCCCATCTGGGTCGCGCCGACCGTCGCCGCGCCGACGTAGGAGGCGGCGCGCGCGGGCCGGGAGATGATCCACAGCGGCAGGGCTGGGTCGGAGGCGGCGCGCTCCCTGACCAGGAACAGCATCGCCAGCACGACCGCGGCGGCGAGCCAGCCGATGGTCGAGGCCGATCCCCAGGAGGTCTGCTCGGCGCGGTCCAGGCCGAACACCGCGCTGAAGCAGGCCGCGCAGCCCAGGACGAGGCCGGGCAGGTCGGGCAGGGCCGGTCCCTCGCGGCGGACGCTGGAGGCGGGCAGGCCGCGCAGGCCGACGAGGAAGCCGATCAGGGCGATCGGCGCATTGACGTAGAGCGACCAGCGCCAGCTGAGCCAGTCCGTGAGCGCCCCGCCGATCAGGAGCCCGGCCGCGGCCCCGACGCCGCCCGTGGCGCCGAAGAAGGCGAAGACCCGCCTGCGTCGGGGCCCCGCGGGGAAGGCGGAGTTGAGCAGTGACAGTGTCGTCGGGCCGAGCAGGGCGGCGAACGCGCCTTGGGCGGTGCGGGCGGTCACCAGCACGGGGAAGGAGGACGCCGTGCCCGCGATGAGGCTCGCGGTGGCGAAGCCGGCCTGTCCCAGCCAGTAGGAGCGCCGAATGCCGATGACGGTGGTCAGGCGCCCGCCGAGCAGGACGAGGCCGCCGTTGGCGAGGGTGTAGGCGGTGATGGCCCACGGACGCTGGGAGGACGTCAGCCCCAGATCGGCCTGCATGCGGGGCAGGGCGACCGCGATGATCGTCATGTCGAGGACGATCATGAGCTGGGTGATCAGGGAGCCGGCGACGAGGGCGCGCTCCCGGGAGCGCGGGGGCGGGGACGTGCGCGGCGCGCCGACGTCGGCCGGTACGGAGTCGGGCGCGGTGGCTGCTGTGACGGGTGCAGAGGACATGAGCACCTCCATGTCAAAACGATCGTTACTGTTTGCGGTACGGACCGTAGTGCCCGGAGTCGCCCACGTCAAAACGGTCGTTTCGTTTTGTGGTGGCGGTGTGACGTCCGGCATTCGCCGGGCCGCCGTATCCTGGTGCCATGCCCCGTGTCACGCAGTCGTACCGAGACCAGCAGACGGCAAGGATCCTGGCGGCGGCGGCGGTCTGCTTCGCCCGACAGGGCTTCGACGGCGCCTCGATGGACGAGATTGTCGCCGAGGCGGGCATGTCGTCGAGCACCGTCTACCGGTACTTCCCGGAGGGGAAGCGCTCGCTGGTGCGCGCCGTCATCGTCAGGGCCATGGACCCGGTCGTGGAGTGGATCACGGCGCTGGCCGACCTTGACGAGCTCCCGGGCCTTGAGGACGTCTTCGTGCGCGCGGTCGAGCACTCCTGGGTCTTCGGGCGGCCCTTCTCGGGCCCTGTCGAGGGGGCCGACGGCGCCGGGGCCGGCGAGGCCGACGGCGTCGGGGCGGCCGGGTCCTCGTCGGAGACCGGTCAGATCAATCTCATGATCGGCGTGTGGGCGGAGCTGGCGCGGCACCCGGACCTGCGGGAGGCGTATGCGGTCAGCTACGCCCGCGTGCGCGCCGAGATCGCCCACGTGGTTCGTCGCTGGCAGTCCAGGGGCGTCATCGCGCAGGGCGTCGATCCCGACGAGGCGGCCGCCGTCGTCCACAACGCCGCCGTGGGGCTGGTCATCGAGCGGACCGTTGCCGGCGAGCGCGGCCGAACCGATGCGGTGACGACGGCCCGCGCGGTCGCGCGCCTCCTGGGCGCCTGAGCCCCGCCGGCCTCACTGCTCGGGCGGGTCGGGGCGCGGCGAGCGCTGGAGGTCGGAGTCCGAGAGCCTGGCCAGCATGAAGGCGTTGTCCATCTCGCGCTCGTCGCCCAGACCCCGGTAGGCCTGGCCCACGACCTGCCAGTACTCCTTGAGGTCGTAGTCGGAGGCGTCGGCGAACTCGTACAGGGTGCCGGCGAGCTGCGCGGCGTGCAGGCACTCCTCGTACTGGTGCGCCAGCAGGTGCCTGACGGCCGCGGACACGAGGCTGCGGGCCGGCCCGTAGGTGATCAGGTCCACGCGCAGGTCCGCCTGCTCGGCCCGGCTGCGGCCCGCCATGGCGGTGGTCCTGGCGCGCATGGCCAGTCGAGCGCCGTCGTCGTACATGCCCTGCGTGATGGCGCGCACGGACAGCGAGCGCAGCCGCAGCGTCTCCGGGCTGGAGACCTCTTCCAGGATGTCGTCGTACCACATGGCGTCCTCACCCGATGAGCGGGCGCTCGGCGGGCATGCGGATGACGCGGCGGCGCTCGCGCATGGCCAGGGCCGTCGCCGCTGTCATGGTGCCCACGCGCCCGACGAACATGAGCACCACGATGAGGTACTTCGCACTGGTCGGCAGCATCGGCGTGATCCCGGTGGACAGCCCGACGGTCGCGAAGGCGCTGACCACCTCGAACAGGACGCGGTCCAGCGTCAGGTCGGTCATCTCCAGCATGAGCAGCGTCGCGGTGCCGATGATGGAGGCCCCGATGAAGGCCACGGCCACGCTCAGGCGCACCGTCGACAGCGTGATGCGCCGCCCGAAGGCCTCGATGTCCTGGTCGCCCCGGGCCTCGGCGGCGATGGCCAGCAGCAGGACCGCGAAGGTCGTCACCTTGATGCCGCCGGCCGTGGAGGCCGACCCGCCGCCGACGAACATGAGGGCGTCCTGGAGGAACCAGGTCGCCTCGCGCATGTGCTCGGGCGCGATCGTGGTCAGCCCCGACGAGCGCGCGTTGACGCCGTTGATCAGCGCTGTCAGGAGCTTGCCGCCGGTCGGCAGCGCGCCGTAGGTACGGGGGTTTGTCCACTCGAAGGCGGCGATGGCCAGCGCGGAGACGGCCGACAGGGCGGAGTAGGTGGACAGGGTCAGCTTGGTGTGCAGCGTCCACTGGCGCGGGCGGCGCAGGTGGCGCATGACGTCCAGGATCACGGGGAATCCGACGGCGCCCACGAAGGTGCCCACCGCGATCGGCAGGCCCATCCACCAGTCCGTCGCGTAGGGCGCCAGGCCCCCGGGCATGACGACGAAGCCCGCGTTGTTGAAGATGGACAGCGCCATGAAGAACGCGTACCAGCAGGCGTGCCCCAGGTCGAGCCCCAGGGACAGGAAACGGGGTAGCAGGACGAGCGCGAGCAGGCTCTCCGCGCCGATGGCGGTGTACATGACCGCTCGCAGCAGGGCGGCGACGTCGCCCAGGCGGGACTGGTTCTCACTGGCCGCGAGCATCCGCTGGGTCAGGCCCACGTGGCGTGACACGGCGAATGACAGCAGCGAGGCGAGCGTCATAATGCCCAGCCCGCCGACGGCGGCGCCCATAATGATGACCGCCTGGCCGAAGGGCGACCAGTAGGTCGCGGTGTCGACGGTCGTCAGGCCGGTGACGCACACCGCCGAGGTCGCCGTGAACAGGGAGTCGATCGTGTCGGCGCGGTGGTTGTCCGCCGTGGCCACGGGCAGGCTGAGCAGAGCCGTGACCACCGCGATAATGCCGGCGAAGACGACGACGGCCAGGCGGGCGGGCGTGAAGCGCGCGGCCCGGGCCAGGCGGGCGCGCAGGTCCCACCGCTCCAGGAGCGCCAGGAGACCGGAGGACTCGCGCCCGGTGGGGCTCTGGGGGGTGGCGGGGGAGGGGGGAATCGCGGCCGGCAGGAGGGCGGAGCGCCGTCGTCGCCACCTGGCGAAGGCCGGCATCGGGGCGTGCCAGTGCCGGGGCGCGGAGGCGCGCGCGCCCTCCTCCCCGCGGGGGCGCGGGGAGCCGGTGCGTCCGAGGTGGCGGTGCGAGGGGGGCACAGGGCTATTCTTGTCCGCACTGCCCGACGGCGGTAAACCGCGCCACGCCCCGGCGCCCGCAGCCGGGCGTCGTCGTAACCAAAATGTGATATGCGACGCGTGTGGCTCCTGTGAGAGGAAATGACCTATGCGTCGCGAGAGGCTCAGGTTATATTGTGCACGGGGCCGCGGCTGCGCGGTCCCGCGCCGCGGAGGCAAGACCGCTGCGCCACCGACATCCGACGACGGGAAACTCACGACCCATGGCACCGGGCATCCCTTCTCCCTCCGGCGCTTCGAGCGCCCCCTCCTTCCTCACCGTGGCTGAGGTCGCCAGCATGCTGCGCGTCTCCAAGATGACGGTCTACCGCATGGTCCACTCCGGCGACCTGCCGGCCATGCAGGTCGGCCGATCCTTCCGCGTGCCCGAGCGCGCCGTCCGGCAGTACCTGTCTGCCGGGCTGGGTGACTGGGGACACGAGGAGTCGGAGTCGACGGGCTCCTGATACCCGCTAGACTCACGCCAGTCACCAGTGTGGTCGGAGCGCGGACTGTCTGCGGGCAGCCCCGCCTCCTGGCCGCTACGCTTACTCGTGCTCGCTCATGCCCGCTCGGCCCCCGGTCGGCGTCGGCGGCTGATGCCGACACGTGGTCGAGCCCCGGATGCACCACAACTAGGAGTCCCCATGGGATCTGTCATTAAGAAGCGCCGCAAGCGCATGGCCAAGAAGAAGCACCGCAAGCTGCTCCGCAAGACCCGCCACCAGCGCCGCAACAAGAAGTGATGATCGCCCCGTCGTGATCGCAGGCTCCGCACTGCGCCACGCGGGGCGCTCTTGTGCCCGAAGGCCAGCCGGGGCCGCCACCGCCCGCCCGATCCCAGGAGTCAGTCATGAGCCAGTCCGACGCACCCAGCCCCCCCGGCCCTCATGAGCCGCTCACCGAGGACGAGATGTGCGCCATGCCCCTGTCCGTTCACGCCGATCCCGCCGACTGGCCCGCGCCCGTGGAGGCGCTCGGCCGGGTCCCGGGCGGGCGGACGCCGACGACGGCGCCCGACCTGGCCGAGCTGACGACCCTGCGCGTGGGCGGACCGGTGGGCCGCTACGTCGAGGCTGCCGGCGAGGCCGAGCTCATCGACGTCGTCAGGCGGGCCGACGCCGAGGGCATCCCCCTGCTCGTGATCGGCGGCGGGTCCAACATCCTGGCCGCCGACGCCGGCTTCGACGGCGTCGTCGTACGGGACGCGCGCACCGAGGTCGAGCTTGTGTCCGACAGCGCCTGCGGCGGTGTGCAGATCACCGCCACCGCGGGCGCCACCTGGGACGACCTCGTGCGCCGGGCGGTCGCCTCCCACTGGGGCGGCTTCGCCCCGCTGTCGGGAATTCCCGGCACCGTCGGCGCCGCCCCCGTGCAGAACATCGGCGCCTACGGCACCGAGGTCGCCGAGCTCCTCGCCTCCGTGCGCGCCTGGGACCGCGCCGCGGGGCGCACGGTCCACATCCCCCTGTCCGAGCTGCGCCTGACCTACCGGGACTCCGCCCTCAAGCGGTCCCTGACCGACCCGGACGTCGGGGCGGGCCGCACCTGGGGCCCGACGGGCCGCTGGGTCGTGCTCTCGGCGACCTTCCACGTCCGCCAGGCCTCCCTGTCCGCCCCCATCGCCTACCGGCAGCTGGCCGGGGCGCTCGACGTCGACATGGGCGCCCGCGTCGATGCCCGCGAGGTGCGCGAGGCGGTCCTGGCGCTGCGACGCTCCAAGGGCATGGTGCTCGACGCCGCCGACCACGACACCTGGTCCGCCGGCTCCTTCTTCACCAACCCGATCCTCACCGCGGCCGAGGCCGAGGCCCTGCCCGAGGGCGCCCCCCGGTTCCCTGTGACCGACCGCACCCGGGTCGTCGCCGGTCTCCAGGACGCCCCCGTCGTCGACGGGCTGGTCAAGACCTCGGCCGCCTGGCTCATCGACCACGCCGGCTTCCCCAAGGGCTTCGCCGCGCCCGGGGCGCACGGGCGGGCGAGCCTGTCGACCAGGCACGTGCTCGCCCTGACCAACCGGGGCGGCGCCACCGCGGCCGATGTGGTCGCCCTGCGCGATACGGTCATCGCCGGGGTCCGCGAGCGCTTCGGAATCACCCTCGTGCCCGAGCCCGTCGCCGTGGGGTGGTGAGGCCGACCGCCCACCGTGTCTCCGCGTCTCCGCGCAGCACCGCGCGACCCTCGTCACCCTCTCCGCAACCTCTCTGCACCACCGACTCGGCCGCCCCGCGCCGCAGGCTCACAAGGCCGCGATCGGGTACGACGCGAGCGCCGTCGCCAGGCCCTGGGCCTCCCTCCCCGTCCCACTACCCCGTCTCTTCCGAGGAGATACTCCGATGAGTACGCGCGTCATGTCCCTTCTCCCGGCGTTCATGCGCCGGGGCCGCTTCCTCCCCTTCCTGGTCGTCGCCCTGTCCGGGCAGGTCCTCTACAGCAGCTTCGAGTCCTTCAAGAGCTCCTTGATGATCCCCCTGCAGGAGACGCTGGGAATAACCCAGACCCAGTTCGGCCAGCTCATGACCTACCTCGGACTGGCCATGTTCCTGTACGTGCCCGCGGGCTGGGTGAACAACCGCGTCCGAGTGCGCACCATCATCCTGTGCGGCATGGTGTGGAGGCTGTTCACCTATCTCATCCTGTTCGTGCTCATCCCGCCCTTCAGGGTCATGGAGGCCATCGCGATCTCCTGGGCGGTCGTCGATGCGATCATCTGGCCCGCCGTCGCCAACGGCGTGTGCATCCTGTCGGCGGACCAGGACCGCAAGGGCAAGGGCATGGCCATGGGCATGCTGGAGGCGGTCCGCCGGTTGGCCGAGTTCGGCCTGAACGGGATCGTCATCGTGGCTCTCGTCCTCTTCCCCGAGTCGGCGACAACGACCGTCATGCGCACCTTCGCCATCATCTACGCCCTGCTCCTGATGCCCATGATGCTTGCCGTGGCGCGCTACGTCCCCGACACCAGGATCGCCACCGAGGAGCACGTCTCGCACTCGGTGGCCGCGCTCAAGGGCCTGCTGCACGTGCTCGCCCTTCCCCGCATCTGGCTCGCCGGTGTCGCCGCAATGGCCGTGTACTGGTGCGACATCAACCTCATGTACATATCCGCCCCGTTCCTGAAGCAGGTCTTCAACGCCTCCACCACCGTGGCGGCGGCCTTCGGCATCTTCAATGTGGGGCTGATCGCCATGGTCGCCGGACTCGTCTCGGGAGTCGTGGCCGACTACGTCTTCAGGTCGTCCACCAGGATGATGATGGTCGCGCTGGGCATTGTCACAGTGGGGTGCGCCATTATCCTCATGCTCCCGATCGGCGACGAGTCCAGCAGGCCGGTCCTCATCGTGCCGGTCGTCGGGCTGCTCATTCTGGTGGCGCTGGCCACCTTCCTCGGCAAGTCCGTCATCCTGGCGCCGATCGGCGAGCTCGAGCTGCCCGAGGAGATCGACGGCTCCGCCATGGCCGTGGGGTCCCTGCTGGCCTACGCCGCGATCCTGTGGGGCTACAACCTCAACGGCCGTATCATTGACGGCTGTGCGGGCGGCGACCCGGCTCCGGGGTACCGGATCATCTTCATGATCACCGGGACCGCTGCGGCGGTCGGCTGTGTCACCGCGGTGATCCTGGACCGCGTCAACCGCCGCGCGACCGCCCTCCCGCTCGCCGCGGGCGGCGGCGAGCGGGAGGCGGGACCGATCTCGGCGCGGAGCTGAACCGATCTCGCGCCAGAAGTGAACCGACCTCGACGGAGGGAAAGGAGGGGCGCATGCCGGCTCCTCGTGATTGGGCGCCGGCGCGCCCCGGCCGCAACGTCCCGTGTATTGAGCGCGCGGTGCTCGCCCATCGCGGGCTGCCCTCGGCCGCGCCCGAGAACACCATGGCGGCCTTCCGAGCCGCCGCCGACGCCGGGGCGAGCTGGATCGAGACCGACGTCGACCTGCTCGCCGACGGCACGCCCGTGCTCATCCACGACACCGCCCTGGAGCGGACCACCGACCGCGGCGGCAGCATCTACGGGCTGCGGGCCGCGGACCTGGAGCACATTGACGCCGGGCGCTGGTTCGGCCCCGACTTCGTCGGCGAGCGCCTGCCCACGCTGGAGGCCTTCCTCGACTTCGTCAACGAGCGTGGCCTCAACGCCAATATCGAGCTCAAGGCCAACGAGCAGGGGGCGGCCCGCAGCATCGAGCTGGTCGACGCCCTCGCCGCGGCCCTGGGGCGGCTCGACGCGGGCAGGCAGGTCCTCGTGTCCTCCTTCAGCCAGCCCCTGCTCATGGCCTTCCACCAGCGACACCCCCAGTACGCCACCGCCGTCCTGTACGAGTCGGCGACCATCCGCCCCGACTGGCGCTCGGTCGCCGAGCTGTGCGGAGCCGTCGCGATCCACCCCGAGGACGCCGGCCTGACCGAGGCGATGGTGCGCTCCGCCCGCGCGGCCGGCTACGGCGTCAACGTGTGGACCGTCAACCGGCCCGACCGCGCCAACCAGCTGTTCAACTGGGGGTGCACCGGCGTGTTCACCGACGTCTACCCCTTCCTCGCTGCGGGCCCGGCCCTCTGACGGCGGGGCCCGCCGGGCCCGGCCCGACTGATCGCCCGGCCCGACCGCCGCTCAGACCGGATCGGGCGCGGCCAGCCAGGCGTCGACCTCGGCGAGCCAGGCCCGCTTGGAGGACTGCGCGGCCAGTGAGGCCCGGATGCTTCCTCGGGCGAGCTCGGCCAGGGCGGCGTCGTCCAGGCCCAGCCGGCGCGCGATCTCGTACTGGTCGGTCAGGCGTGTGTGGAACAGGAGGGGGTCGTCGGCGCCGAGCGCCACCTGCGCCCCGTGCTCCAGCAGGATCGCCAGTGGGACGTCGTCGGCGGCGCGGTAGACCCCCAGGCACACGTTCGAGGCGGGGCACACCTCCAGGCTGATGCCCGCGGCGACCACGGCGTCCAGCAGCTCGGGGTCCTCGCTCGCGCGCACCCCATGGCCCAGGCGCGTCGGCCCCAGGGCGGTCACCACGTCGCGCACGTGCTCGGGCCCCAGCAGCTCGCCGCCGTGGGGCAGCGAGGCGAGTCCCGCCCGCCGGGCGATGGCGAAGGCCGGCCCCCACGAGCCGGTCCGCCCGGCGCGCTCGTCGTTGCTCAGCCCGAAGCCGACGACGGTGCCCGGCGCGTCCCCCGCGTACCGGGACGCCAGCCGGGCCAGCGTGCGCGCGTCCAGCGGATGGCGCATGCGGGAGGCCGCCACCACCACGGCGACCTCCACCCCCGACAGGATCGTGGCCTGGCTCGCCGCGTCCAGGATGATCTCCAGCGCTGGTGTGATGCCGCCCACGAAAGGGGCGTAGGAGGTCGGGTCCACCTGGATCTCCAGGCGCCGCGAGCCCTCCGCTGCGTCGTCGAGAGCGGCCTCCATGACGATCCTGCGCATGGTCTCCTCGGCCGTGACCAGCTGGCGAGCGGTGTCGTAGGCCCGCTGGAAGCGGAACCAGCCGCGGTGGTCGGCCGGCACGTGCAGCGGGTCGCCGTCAATGAATGACGACGGCAGGCGCGTATGCGAGGCCTGGGCCAGGTCCACCAGCGTCTCCAGGCGCATCGCCCCCGTGAAGTGCAGGTGCAGGTGCGCCTTGGGCAGGAGGGACAGGTCGCGCATGGGCGGATTGTGCCATGCGTCCGGCGGGAGTCTTCCAACGGCTCCTGGTGCGGTCGTACCTCAGGCGCTGTTGCGAAAGCCGGGGCCGGAGGTCGGCGCCGGCGGCGTGCGACGGTCCGGCCGCTCCGGCCGGACGGAGACGAGCACCCGGACTCAGTCGTCCAGGCCCGAAGAGCGCACCCATGTGGGACGGTTGGCGCCGCTCGGTGAGGCACACTACTCCTATGAGCAGCACGCAGGCCGCCCGCGAGCCCGAGGAGGTCGCCCTCCTGACCGGTCCGCGAGCCGCGTCCGTCCTTTCCGGGGCGCTGGCCCCGGCAGGCCAGCAGCTGCTGAGCTGGGAGGTGCACTCGGTCCACCACCGCCCCGGCGCCGGGGTCTCGGTCGGCTACACCGCCGTCGTGGCCTCCCCGAACGGGTCGCGCAGCACTGAGTACCTGTGCGCGACGACGGCGCGGCTGTCCAACCCCCAGGCGGCGGGCCTGACCCGGGTCTCGCCGCGCGGAGGGGACGGACCGGTCGTCCACGTCTGGCGGCACCCCGCCGATCCCGAGCTGCCGGCGCTCGCGGTCGCCTGCACGCCCTCCCTGCTCTCCCGGCGCCTGGGGACGGCCATCAAGGCCACCATGGTCGCCTACCGGCCCACCCGGCGGGCCGTGGTGCGGGTGACCTACCCGGACTCCTCGACCGCCTACGCCAAGGTGCTGCGGCCCGGTCAGTCCGCCGCCTTCGCGGAGCGGCACCGTATGCTGCGCGCCGCGGGCGTGCCCGCGCCCGACGTCCTGCGCGATGACCCGGACGGCCTTGTCCTGCTGTCGACCGGGCGCGGCGTGGCCCTGTCGGGCCTGCTGTCCCGCGGCATGGACAAGGGGCGCGCCGCGCGCGTCTTCGCCTCCCTCACCGCTCTGCTGGATGCGCTGCCCGCCAGCGCCCTGCAGCTCACTCCTCACCCGGCCTGGTCCGAGCGCGCCCGCCACTACGCCCACGCGGCCTCGACGGTGCTGCCCGAGCACGCCCTGCGGGCGCGCGCCGTCGCCGACGGCGTCGAGCAGCTCATGGCGGCCTGCGACCCCGGCCCGGTGGTCCCCGTGCACGGGGACTTCTACGAGGCCAACGTGCTCATGGAGGGCGAGGGTGTGGCCAGCCTGCTCGACGTGGACTCCCTGGGGCCCGGGCGCCGCGTGGACGACCTCGCCTGCCTGCTCGGGCACGTCAGCGTCCTGGACCACCTGGCCCCGGCCTCCTATCCGCACCTGCGTCCGGTGCTGGAGGTGTGGACGCGCCTGGCGGAGCAGCAGGCCGACCCGGTCTCCCTGCGGGCCCGCTGCGCGGGCGTGGTCCTCTCCCTGGTCGCCGGCGCCCGCCGGGAGGACGGCGGCCCGTGGAGGCCCGACGCCGAGGGGCGGCTCGCGCGCGCCGAGACCTGGCTCGCCCAGGCCCGGGAGATCCAGGCCAGGCGCGGCGCGCACTGAGCGCGAGACCGGGCGCCTGCGGCTCCGCGACGGTCGCCCGCGTCCACATGGCGGATGTCACATTGTCGTCATACGCCCTGTGCCTACGGTGCGACGACGTACACCCCATCCCGGAGACGGAAAGGCGCCTCCCATGTTCGACACCGCTCTTGCGACGGCCCGTCTCGGTGCCGGCCCTGCGCCCGCCGGCGCCCTCAGCGACGGCCTTGCCGCCTTCGACACCCTCCTGTGGGGCCCATGGCTCCTCATCCCCCTCCTGCTGGGCACCGGCGTGGTGCTGACGGTCCGGCTGCGCGGCCTCCAGCTGCGCAAGCTCGGCCCCGCGCTGCGCTTCGCCTTCCTCCAGCGCGACGGTGGCGGTGAGGCCGCGAGCGCCGAGGGGGACATCTCCCACTACCAGGCCCTGACGACGGCGCTGGCGGCCACCGTGGGCGTGGGCAATATCGTGGGCGTGGCCACCGCCATCCACCTGGGCGGGCCCGGGGCCCTGTTCTGGATGTGGGTCACGGCGCTGTTCGGCATGGCCTCGAAGTACTCCGAGGCCTTCCTCGCGGTGCGGTTCCGCACCACCGACGCCCGCGGGCAGCAGTCCGGCGGGCCCCAGTACTACCTCGGGCGCGCCGTGCCCGGGCGCCCGGGGATGGCGCTGTCGGTCTTCTTCGCCTGCGCGGCCATCCTGGCCTCCTTCGGCATCGGCTCGATGACGCAGTCCAACGCCGTGGCGGCCCAGCTGCGCAGCTCCTTCGGCTGGGACGGCGCCGTCGTCGGCATTGTCCTGGCGATTGCGGTGGGCGCCGTCCTCCTGGGCGGGATCGAGGCGATCGGCACGGTGACCAGCGCCTTCGTGCCCATGATGATCGTCTTCTACGTCGGCGGCTGCCTGTACATCCTGGTCGCCAACGTCTCGGGGATCCCCGCGGCGCTCGGCCTGGTGCTCGCCGGGGCCTTCACCGGGCACGGCGCGCTCGGCGGGTTCGCCGGCTCGACCCTCATAATGGCCATGCAGTACGGGGCGGCGCGCGGCATCTTCTCCAACGAGTCCGGCATGGGCTCGGCCGCCATCGCGGCCGCCGCGGCCAAGACCAGCCACCCCGCTCGCCAAGGGCTGGTCTCCATGACCCAGACCTTCATCGACACGATCATCGTAGTGACCTGCACAGGGCTGGTGATCCTGTCCACCGGGACCTGGACGGACTCGGACCCGGCCACCATGACCGGGGACGCCTTCACCCACGGCCTGCCGGGGGAGTGGGGCCACTACATCGTGTCGGTGGCCATCGTGTTCCTGGCCGCCTCGACCATCCTGGGCTGGGCCTACTACGGCGAGCGCTGCGTCGAGCGGCTTGCGGGCGTGCACGGCGTGCTGCCCTACCGGCTCATCTTCACCTGCGTCGTCTTCCTGGGCACCGTCACCGACCTGAAGGACGTGTGGACCTTCGCCGACATTGCCAACGGCCTCATGGCCATCCCCAACCTCATCGGCCTGCTGGTCCTGTCCGGGCTGATCGCCCGGGAGACCAGGGCCTACCTGGAGCAGGACCCGCACCTGCGGCGCCGCGGCGACGACTTCAGCTCCATCCCGCAGGGGGCCGACGCCGACGCGGGCTGAGCCCGCTCGCGGCAGTGGGGCGCCCGCGGCACGACGGCGGGACCGGGGCCTGCGGACCGGGCACCGGCCCCGCCGTCGTCGCATCCTGGCGCGGCCGGCGTCGCGCCGAGTGCCGCGGGCGGGCGCGGTGGCTCACTCGATCTCGGCGAGCAGCTCGGCGACGCGGCCGACGCCCTCGGTGATGGCGTCGTCGCCGGTGGCGTAGGACAGGCGCAGGAAGCCGGAGCGGCCGAAGGCCTCGCCGGGCACGACGGCGACCTCGACGTGCTCGAGGATCGCGTCGGCCAGCGTGATGGAGGAGTCGATGGTGCGGTCCCGCAGCGTGCGCCCGATGAGGCCCTCCACGCTGGGGTAGGCGTAGAAGGCGCCCCTGGGGGTGGGGACCCTCAGGCCGTCGATGGCCGAGAGCATGGAGACCATGAGGCGGCGACGGCGGTCGAAGGCCTCGCGCATGGTCTCGACGGCGGACAGGTCCCCGGACACGGCGGCCAGGGCCGCGCGCTGGGAGACGTTGGCGACGTTGCTCGTCATGTGGGACTGCAGGTTGGTGGCGGCCTTGACGACGTCGGACGGGCCGATCAGCCAGCCCACGCGCCAGCCGGTCATGGCGTAGGTCTTGGCGACGCCGTTGAGGACCACGGTCTGGTCCGCCAGCTCGGGGACGAGGGCGACGATGTGGGCGCTGACGGCATCCTCGTACAGGAGGTGCTCGTAGATCTCGTCAGTGATGACCCACACGCCGTGCTCCAGCGCCCACCGGCCGATGGCGGTCAGCTCTTCGGGTGTGTAGACCGAGCCCGTCGGGTTGGAGGGGGAGCAGACCAGGACGGCCTTGGTGCGCGGAGTGCGGGCGGCCTCGAGCTGGGCGACGGTGACCTTGTAGTCCTGGTCGGCGCCGGCGAAGACCTCGACGGGGGTGCCGCCGGACAGGCGGACGCACTCGGGGTAGGTGACCCAGTAGGGGGTGGGGAGGATGACCTCGTCGCCCGGGTCCACGAGCGCCGCGAAGGCCTCGAAGACGGCCTGCTTGCCGCCGTTGGTGACGATGACGTCGTCGGGCGAGACCTCGTAGCCGGAGTCGCGCAGGGTCTTGGCGGCGATGGCCTCGCGCAGGGCGGGCAGGCCCTTGGCGGGCGTGTACTTGTGGTTTGCGGGGTCCTTGGCGGCGGCGACGGCGGCCTTGACGATGTAGTCGGGGGTGGCGAAGTCGGGCTCTCCGGCGCCGAACCCGATGACGGGGCGGCCGGCGGCCTTCAGGGCCTTGGCCTTGGCGTCGACGGCGAGGGTGGCGGAGGGGGCGATGGCGGCTAGGCGCGCGGAGACTCGGCTCCGGGGTGTCGTGCTCATGGGCCCATGGTCCCACGACCGGGCGTCATGTGCTCGTCATATGAGATGAGCAGATCGCGAGCCGGAGCCGGACCGATCTCGGCGAAGGGGCAGGGCGGGGACGGGCCGCGTGGCGCAGTCCACGTCCCGGGGCTTAGCGATCCAGGTGAACCTGTGACAAGATTGGTCACCGCTGAAGGGCAGTGGCGCAATTGGTAGCGCACCGGTCTCCAAAACCGGCGGTTGTGGGTTCGAGTCCCGCCTGCCCTGCTGAGAACGGCGGATCTGTCGGGAGATCCCGTCGGTTCCGTCCTCTCGCCCGCCAGGGCATGATCGAACCGTCGAACCCGAGGACTCAGAGCATGAGCGAGAGCGCGAGCGTCGCCAGGCGCAAGCAGGGCACCAAGCGAGGCCCCCTGGGTCGTATCGCCCTGTTCTTCCGTCAGGTGATTGACGAGCTGCGCAAGGTCGTGTGGCCCACCAGCAATGAGCTGTGGACCTACTTCATTGTCGTCGTCGTGTTCATCGTGGCGATCATGGCCTTCACCGGGGTCCTCGACTACGCCTTCGACCGGCTGGTGATGTGGGCCTTCTCGCGCCCCGCCTCTTCCGGAGGCGTTCAGCCCACCCAGCTCCCGACCCGCTGAAGCCGACGGTCGCCCTCAGCCACCCGCCCGAGGAAAGCAGGTACATCGTGTCCGAGCAGTCCGAGCAGATCCTTCCCGAGGAGCTCGCCCCCGTCGTCGACGGCGAGGCCATCCAGGCGGATGAGGCGCAGCCGGAGTCCCTCGACTCCCAGGCCGAGGAGGCCGCCGCGGAGCGCGCCGAGGAGGCCGTGGAGGCCGAGGTCGAGGAGGCCGCCGGCCAGGAGGGCGGGAAGGCCGAGTCGGCTCCCGAGCCCGAGGTCGACCCGGTCGAGGAGTTCCGCAGGCAGATGTCCTCGCTGCCCGGCGAGTGGTACGTCCTGCACACCTACTCCGGCTACGAGCGTCGCGTGGCCACGGACATTAAGACCCGCGCGGAGAACTTCGAGGTCGAGGACTACGTCTTCGACGCCGTCGTCCCCATGGAGACGGTCATCGAGATCAAGAACGCGGGCAAGAAGAAGGAGGTCTCCCGGGTACGCATTCCCGGCTACGTCTTCGTGCGCATGGACCTGGACGACCCGGAGACCTCCGACAAGGTGTGGCGCACCATCAAGGACACCCCGGCCGTCACCGGCTTCGTGGGCGACCGCTACAACCCCGTGCCGCTGACCTTCGAGGAGGCCGTCTCCCAGCTCGGCCCCACCCCCGAGGAGATCGCCGCCAAGCAGAGCGCCGCCAAGGCCGCTCCCCGGGAGGGCGCGAGCTCCCAGGTCGCCGCCGACGGTCAGGTCTACGAGGTCGCCTTCGAGGCCGGCGAGTCCGTCATCGTCACCGACGGCCCCTTCGAGTCCCTCCCGGCCACCATTGCCGAGATCCACCCCGAGACCCAGAAGCTCCAGGTCCTCATCTCCCTGTTCGGTCGCGACACCCCGGCCGAGCTGTCCTTCTCCCAGGTCGCCAAGATCTGAGGCCGGCGCATCCCGGCCACCGCGCCGCCCGCCGTCGGCCCCGTGAGGACGACGGCGGGCGGCGCGTCTCACAGGCGGCGGGCCTTGTGATTCCGTGCACCGGGTGCTTGGTGGACTCCGGCTCGGGATAGGATGAGCATTCGTGTGCGCGCATGCGTCGTGCGCGCATTTCCGCTGCACGGCAGGCGTGCAGCTCTTCCGGACAAGAAAGAGATCCATTCGCATGGCTCCTAAGAAGAAGGTCTCCGGGCTCATCAAGCTCCAGATCCAGGCCGGTCAGGCCAACCCCGCCCCGCCGATCGGCCCCGCGCTGGGTCAGCACGGCGTCAACATCATGGAGTTCTGCAAGGCCTACAACGCCGCGACCGAGTCGCAGCGCGGCAACGTCATCCCGGTGGAGATCACGGTCTACGAGGACCGCTCCTTCACCTTCGTGACCAAGACCCCGCCGGCCGCCGAGCTCATCAAGAAGGCCGCCGGCGTCGCCAAGGGCTCCCCGAGCCCCCACGCCGACAAGGTCGGCTCGCTCACGGCCGCCCAGGTGCGCGAGATCGCCGAGTCCAAGATGGCCGACCTCAACGCCAACGACGTCGAAGCCGCCTCCAAGATCATCGCCGGCACCGCCCGCTCCATGGGCATCACCGTCGAGGCCTGATGTCGGCCGGCACCTGGCACACCCAATCAGACCCTGTGGAAGGGCCGGCGCGGCCCGTTCACCACGACTGCTAAGGAGAAGCAGATGACCAAGCGCAGCAAGGCCTACCGAGCCGCCGCTGAGAAGATTCAGTCCGGAGTCCTCTACACCCCGGCCGAGGCCGTCAAGCTCGCCAAGGCCACGTCCATCACGAAGTTCGACTCCACCGTGGACGTCGTCCTGCGCCTGGGCGTGGACCCCCGCAAGGCGGACCAGATGGTGCGCGGCACCGTGTCCCTGCCGCACGGTACCGGTAAGACCGCCCGCGTCGTCGTCTTCGCCCAGGGAGAGCGGGCCGAGCAGGCCATCGCCGCGGGCGCCGACGAGGTCGGCAGCGACGACCTCATCGCCAAGGTCGCGGCCGGCTACACCGACTTCGACGCCGCCGTCGCCACCCCGGACCTCATGGGCAAGGTCGGCCGCCTGGGCCGCGTCCTCGGTCCCCGCGGCCTCATGCCCAACCCCAAGACCGGCACCGTGACCATGGACGTGGCCAAGGCCGTCACCGACATCAAGGGCGGCCGGATCGAGTTCCGCGTCGACCGCGCCGCGAACCTCAACTTCCTGATCGGCAAGGCCTCCTTCACCGAGGAGCAGCTGACCGAGAACCTCCAGGCCGTCCTGGACGAGGTCCAGCGCCTGAAGCCGTCGACCTCCAAGGGCCGCTACATCCTCAAGGCGACCATGGCCACCACCATGGGCCCTGGCATCCCGATGGATGTCACCAAGGCCCGAGGGGCCTGAGCGCCGCAGCCTCCTTCGCCGAGATCGGTTCACTCCCGCGCCGAGATCGGTAGGCTCACCGATCTCGAGCCTACCGATCTCGGCGAAGGAGGAGGGGGGAACCTCCCGCGGGGCTGGTCCGGGCCCTCACCCGGCCCCCGCCCGACGCCGTCGCGCTACTGGTCCCAGGTGAGCTCTACGCGGCGATCGGCGGCTCTGCCCGCCTCGTTGACGCTGCCGTTGTCGTTGCTCTCGCCGGCCACCGGCTGGGTCTCCCCCTTCCCCGAGGCCTCCACCTTGAGTGAGGGCTCCTTGGAGGCCAGGTAGTCCGCCACGGCCCGGGCCCGCTGCTCGGACAGTGTCTGGTTGTGGGCGTCGTCGGCCACCGAGTCGGCGTGGCCGACCACCGCCATGGAGGCCGGCGGCGTCCCGCCCCAGCCCGACACGATGCCGTCGAGGACCACGGTGGCGCGCGGCGTCAGCGCCGCCGAGTCCGTCTCGAAGGTGACGGCGCTGTTGAGAGTGGCCCTCGTCTTGCCCTTGCCGGACTCGGTGGTGACCGCCCCGTCGGAGGCCCCGTGCGCAGCACGAGCTGGAGCGAGGGGGACACGGTCTCCACGACGGGCTTGATGTCGGCGTCCGCCGGCTCCGGAGGGATCGCCCTGGTCGCCGGCTCGAAAGACGGCGCCACCATAGGAATTCTTCGCACTCGGGAGAATGGGAAGACGTGCACGGGGAGAAAACGTGCTGTCCACGGGGAGGAAATAGATGGTCCCCGTGGTGCTGCCGGCTCCCCATGGCTCCACGGGGAGCGACGGGGAGCGGATGGGGAGCGATGGGTACCTGCCCATCGCGGGCACGACGGCGAACACATACGGTGACGGGCGGGGAACTGCTGTTCCCGGTATTCGGAGGAGTCCATATATGTCTGGCGACCTGCCTGTTTCTGCCCGTCGGCGCCCGCCGCGATGCTCGCGGCGGTCTGCCCGACCCGGTCGGTGCTGGCCGTCCTGGGAGCGCCCGTGCTGACGGCGTGCGAGCGCTCGGGCCCCTGCGGGCCGGGGCGTCCGGCTCGCCCGACGCCGATGCGGGCGGTGCTGCCGCCGGCACTGCTCCCGCACTGAGCGGTGCGAGCGCTCCGCTCGACCGGCAGGGGCTCGATGCGCATGTCCTGGGGCACCACCGCGGGGACCGGAGTCTTCCTCGCGGTGAGGCCGGGCTACCTCCTACGTCGCGTTCGGGGCCATGGACGTCGAGACCGTGACCGCCTTCGTGCCCCAGGCGGGCTTCGTCGCGGTCCGCGTCATCGGCCGTGATGAGGCCGCCGGACTCGGGATCGACCTCGACGTCATGGGCAGGGAGCTGACGAAGCAGAAGCCCGAGAGCACCCCGACGGCGGGAGCCTTGACATCGTGGGGCACACCGACGACGTCGCCGACGACGCCCACAACCAGAAGCTCTCCGAGGACCGCGCCGCCGCCGTCAAGGACCGTCTCGCCCAGCTCGCCGACCTCGCCCCCTGGCAAGTCACCGCCACCGGCAAGGGCGGGAGTGAGCCGGCCGTCAAGGACGCCACCAACCAGGCCCGCGCCGCCAACCGCAGAGTCGTCATCACC
This sequence comes from Actinomyces israelii, assembly GCF_030253495.1. Classification (NCBI taxonomy): domain Bacteria; kingdom Bacillati; phylum Actinomycetota; class Actinomycetes; order Actinomycetales; family Actinomycetaceae; genus Actinomyces; species Actinomyces israelii. Next base: position 3,039,041 of record NZ_CP124548.1, on the reverse strand, counting down.
ATCACCCCCACCAGCGGCACCCGGAACAGCGCCGCGCCCACAGCCGCGCCGTCGTCGGCCCCGCCGGCCGCGCCGTCGTCGTCGGGCGCACCAGACGGCACCGCCCTGCCCGAGCCCAAGGGCCCCGTCGGGGCCGGCCCCGGCGGCGTCACCGCCGTCTGCACCTCGTCCGGCTCTTTCGTCTCCGACGAGCGGGTCACCATCCCCCCCCGCCGCAGGTCGTGCGCGCCGGAGGACTCCTGTTCAGCTGGCTCTCGGTCACGGTCGGCCCTGGGAGCCGACGAGAACTCGGTTCTGTCGGCCTGGTTCGACGACAGCGAGTTCCTCCTGGCCAATGCGCGAGGAGAGGACGGCAGCCTGCTGTCCACCATGCACGCCTACCGACTCACCGATATTCCCGTCGTGAGCGTCTGAGGGCCGGGCTGCCTGCCGGCCCCCGGACGTCCCGTCCCCTTTCGCTGAGATCGGTTCACTTCCGCACCGAGATCGGTCCGCAGTGCTGGCCGGGTCGTGCCTTCTCGCATGTGGTCCTACGTTGGCTCGTGGTCCGGATGTCCGTCAGAATGACATTGAAGGCTCAAGACGCCACATGTGTTGAAGGAATCCCTGTAATCACGCGGTTCTCTGCTCGGGCTTCGGGCCTCGGAGGGGGCAATGTCATTCTGACGGACAACGGGCATCTGTGCGGCCCGGTCCGCTCGGTGGGCTGCGCGGCAGGCTCTTCGTGCTGGAGCGCGGGCGGGGAGGGGCGTAGCGTCCGGGCGGCGCGGAGGACGGCTCGGGCGGGAAGGGCACGGCGATGGTGCGCTCGTGTAGCGTCCGGGCGGCGCGGAGGACGGACGACGGCGTGGCTGCGTTCGGTCGACGGCGTCAGCCCGACCGCCCGGCCCCTGCCACGCCGCCCGCCGGCACCGGCCCGGAACCACTCATCTGGGTGAGCCGGTCCCGAGCGCCCTCTCGCCTCCACGACCTCGCGCGGTCGTTCCTCAACCGTCGCGGTCGTGGATCAGAGGTATGACCGCGGCCCCTGAGCTGCGACCAGGCGGACGAGGGCACGGCCGCGCGGGCGCCCGACCGCTCTCGGCGCGGAAGTGAACCGATCTCGGCGAAGGGAGAGGACGCCGGGCCGCTGCGCGGCTCGCGGGAGCCCTGGGTCGTGAGCATCACGAGCGGGTCACGACCCTGTAGGTTGGCCCTGTACTCGACCAGCCTCGACCCGAGTGGAACCTGCATGACTGCTCCCATTCCGACCGCCCCCGGCGAGCCGCGTCGCCTCGGCAGCGCCTACGTCCTGATCTCCCTGATCGGCACAGGCGCCCAGGGGGAGGTCTGGCTCGGGCATCGTGTCAACGACGCCACGACCGACCTCGCCGTGAAGCTCCTGCGCGCAGACCTTCTCCAGGACCCCGGGGTCATTGAGCGCTTCGTGCGCGAGCGCGCCACCTTGATGCGGGTGCGCTCCCCCTACGTGGTCGGCGTGCAGGACATGGTGGTCGAGGGGGAGACGGCCGCGATCGTCATGGACCACGTCGGAGGCGGGGACCTGCGCCGCCTCCTGGAGTCGTGGGGGACCCTGCCGCCCGCCGAGGTCGCCGGGCTCGGGGCGCTCCTGGCCGAGGGGCTGGCCGTGGTGCACGCCGCCGGCATCGTGCACCGCGACGTCAAGCCGGCCAACGTCCTCATCGACGCCATGAGCGCCTCGCCCCAGGGTCCGGCCCAGGCCCCCGCATGGACCCCGCGCCTGGCCGACTTCGGCGTCGCCCGCATCTGCAGCACGGTCGCCTCCTCCAGGGCCACCGGCGCGATAGGCACGCCGCTGTACATGGCGCCGGAGATCCTCGACGTCCACGCCCCGACCTCAGCGGCCGACATCTACTCCCTGGGCATCGTCCTGTACGAGGCGGCGTGCGGTGTGCCGCCCTTCGTCGGCGCGCCCTCCCAGGTCCTGGCCCAGCACGCCCGGCGCGCGCCGGGACGGCCGCAGGGCGTGCCCGACCCACTGTGGGCGATGATCGACAGGATGCTCGCCAAGCGGCCGGAGGCCCGGCCCGGGGCGCCGGAGACCGCCCAGACCCTGGCTGCCCTCGTCCCCGCCCTGGCGGGGCTGCCCGCGGCCGCGCGCATCCAGGAGCCGCCGCCGTCGGCGCCCTCGGCCGCGCCGTACGTGTGGAACGAGGAGCCCGCCGCATCCGATGCGGCTGCGAACCCTGCCAGTCCCAAGGGCCAGACACCCCCGACGGTCGCCAACTGGTACCAGCCCACCATGGTCGCGCCCCCCTCGCCGAACGGGGCGACAGCGGTGGCTCCCCCGACGGGCCCCGCCGCCGGCCCGCCCGCCGCCACGCTCGTCGCCGCCGCCTCGCCGCCGCCCCGCCGTCGTCGCCGCGCACTCATTGTGGGGGGCATCGCCACCGCCGTCGTCATCGCCCTGGTTCTCGGTGCCGGCGGCCTGCTCCTGTGGCATCGCCACCGCAACCAGGGTGCTCTGGCCGGGACCCTCGCCTCACTGCCGGGCAAGGCAAAGGTGGTCGAGCTGCGCCACATCACTGACGTGTCCGACTACGTCTCCTCGCCCGGGGGCGGCTCCCTGGCGGTCAAGTCCTCCGGGGACTGGTCGCTGTACAACCTCGACTCGGCGGACCAGGCGCCGGTGTGGACGGGGGACTGCGACAAGGTCCGCTTCTGGGACAACACGAGGCTGGCGTGCGACGACGGCACTGACGAGCCGACGCTGATCTCGCTCGACGGGTCCGTCTCCACCGACGTGCCTGGCCCGGCGGGCCACCACCTCATGGGCTCCGACGGCGAACGCGCTGTTCTCATTGACGGTGACGCCCATGGCATGAGCATTGAGGGGGGCTCCCTGGTCGCCGTCGATAAGAACGGCAAGGAGTCCTGGCGCTCTGAAGGCCACTACTCCAAGGCCCGCGTCAGGAACGGCTTCGTCCTCGCCTACGAGGACCACTCCAAGCGCCTGTACGTGCTGTCCGCCGCCACCGGGGACGTCCTCTACTCCCAGGGCACCGATCGCGTCCCCGACTTCTACGCCTACGGCAGCGCCCGGGACCCCGAGCCCGGCGACAAGACCTTCGAGGTCGACGGCATCAATCTCGACGCGGGAACCAACGCCTTCGTCGTGCGGGGGAGCGCGGGCGCCACCGTCTACGACTCGAAGGGGAAGCAGATCGCCGACATCCCCGGCTCCGCCTCGGGGGAGCCGGCCTGGGCGACGTCGGGGAACCGCGATGCCAAGGACTTCGCCGACGACCTGTCCAAGACCCAGGGCGCGCCCGGCACGGTCGCCATGGTCGGGACGGGCACGTCGGTGCCCGTCGCGGTGGACACCGTGGGCTGCCGGGCCACCCGCTCCGACAAGGACGTCACCTTCACCCCGCCCGCACTCGCCGGCGGGGAGGAGTGCGTCATTACGCCCAAGGGGCTCATCGGAGGGGACTCCGCGGCCCTGCTCGCCATGGGCAGGCCCAGCAGCAGCTCCAAGGACACCGGTGCCCACGCGGTCGCCTACGATCTCAAGACGGGCGAACAGCTGTGGCAGGCGGCGGGCGTCCTCATCAGGGCGCTGCCGCCGTCCGGCGACGCCCCCGGGGACGCGGCGGGTCAGCCGCGCATACTCGTGGCCCGGGGGTCGAGCTTCAACGCCGAGCTGGTTGTCAACGCCGTCGTGCCCGACTGAGCCCCGACGGCACGGCCCGGCGGGTGCGGGAGCCGTGCGGGCCGGCGGTGCAGCGCTGCCCATCGCCGTCGGACGCGCGACGCGATACGGTCATGTGACAACACGTTCAGGAAAGTGACCCAATGAGTACTCCCCGCTTCGATCCCCACGCGACGCGCTCCGGTTTCTCGCGCCGGGTCGTGCTCTCGCTGCCCGCGCTGGCCGTGGCCGGCGGACTCGCCGCCTGCGGCAAGGACGAGCCGCCCATCGTCCCGGCGACAGGCGCCGGCCCCTCGCCCACGCCGACCGCCGCCGCCGCGGTGGCGCTCACCGCCGGGGAGACCCTCAATGCGACCGTCGGCCCGCTTGTGCGGGTCACGCACGAGGGGACCGACCTGACGGTGCTTCCCCTCAGCGTCGCCCGGCCTGCGGACGCGGCCGCCGCGACGCTCGACGCCGCCGCCGTCGTGCTGGGCGGGCTCGTCTCCACCGTCGGCGTCTACAAGCCGCTGCGCCTGATCGACCCCGAGGGCTCGCGCATCTGGTCGACTACCACCGTGCAGTCCCTCTTCGACTCCCTCGGCCCGGGTGAGGAGATGGACCTCGACCCGACCTTCGGCCCGGTCGACGTCGATGCGGTGACGGTCTTCCTGTCGCACGGCGGCTTCATCGAGGTGCCCGTCGTCGGCTCCGACGACGCCCGGGCGCCCGCGCTGGACATCGGCTCGGTCCTCTCGAAGGCGCAGCCCCAGGACTCCCTGCGCGACCCGGTGTCCATCGAGCGCTACTCCGTCGCCCTGGACGGCTCCTCCAGCGGGCTGACCGACGGGGACGAGACCTCCGTCGACGTCTCCAGCGACGTCACCTTCGCCACCGACTCCGCCGAGCTCAGCGCCCAGGCCGACGACGCCCTGAAGGGTGTCGCCGAGACGATCGGCGGCTACAGCGGCGGGAGCCTGACGATCACCGGGCACACCGACGACGTGGCCGACGACGCCCACAACCAGACGCTGTCCGAGCAGCGCGCGCAGGCCGTGGCCGACCGGCTCGGGACGCTGACCGACCTGGGCGCCTGGACGCAGACCGTCGTCGGCAAGGGCGAGACCGTACCCAAGGCCGCCAACGACACCGAGGAGGGGCGCCAGGCCAATCGGCGCGTCGAGGTGGTCATCGCCCCGACGGACGGGACCGACGGCTCCCTGGTGCGCTCGGCGGGCGGGGCGGAGATCCCCGAGGCCACCGGGCCCACTGCCAAGGGCCCCGACGGCGCCACCATCGGGGGCGGTGCCCTCGGGCTGGGTCAGGTCACGGTCCGGCTCGACCAGGTGCTGCGCCGGGGGAGCCTGCTGCTGGGTGTTCTCGAGGTCACCGGCGGCAAGAGCGGGTCGCTGACCCCCCTGGGCACCGGCTGGCTCTCCGACCCGGGCAGCGTGCTCAACAATGTTCGCGGCGAGCCGGGCGGGGCCACGAGCCTGCTCGCCTCCGACGGGCTGACCCTGCTGTCGGGGTCGGACCGGATCTACCCCGTCGACTACCTCCTGCCCGGGTCGTCGGCGCACCGTGCGCTCACCGAGCTCGAGCTCACCGAGATCCTGGCCGACGGCCAGACGAGCCGGGTGTGCGTCGCCTGGCCGGACACCGGGGAGGACGCCGTCATGGTCGATCACCCCGCCGGAGGCGCCCTGCCCTGCCCCTGGCGGCTGACCGACGTGCCCGTCGTCGCCGGCTGAGTCCCGCCGCTGAGCCCCACCGGCTGGCTTCAGCTGTCGGTGACGGGGATGTCGGTGAGGCGGAAGGCGTATGAGGGGCTGCTGTTGTATCCGGCGTGGTCGAGGGTGAGGGTGTCCTGTCCGGTGTCGGGCCAGACGACGCAGACGGTGGTGCTGGCGCCCTCCGCAAGAGCCTCTCCCGGCATTCGTTCGGTCAGGATGCTGTGGTTGTGGTCCTTGCTGTCGGTGGGGACGTAGTCGGCGGGGTAGACGCGCTGGCCGTCGGCCGGTCAGGTGAGCTCGATCCAGCGGCCCGCGGTCTCGATCTGCTCGTCGGTGATCTTCTTGCCCGACAGGTCGATGAGCGAGACCTGCGAGCCGTTGTCCACCGCCCAGGTCGCGCCGCGGCTCGCGTGGGGCCAGGACGTCTGGTAGTCCTGCCGCGCCACCACGGTGCTGCCGTCGGTGATCGCGGTGCGCGAGCCGACGGGGAGGTAGCCGCGCGTGACGGCGCGCGCGGCGTTCATCGCCAGGTCGAGCGCCTGGTACACGTCCGCGGCGGTCACCGACTGCGCCGTCATGAGGACGGCCGACTCGTCTGACGGGTCCGTCCAGCGGGTGCTCCACAGACTGGACTGGGGGACGGTCTTGTCCCAGCCGGACGGGACGGCGAGCCGGAGGCCGCCGTCCTGAGCCTTGCCCCAGCCGGGGGCGGGACCTGCGGAGGAGCAGGCGGCGAGCGATGCCGTCGATGCTGCTGACGCCGCCGCCACAGCGGCCAGGACCCCGGTTCGCCGTCGTACCCTCATCATGAGGCCCTCCTCGTCAGGTCGAGCGTGTCCTCGATGCCGTTGCGCAGGCCGTCGTCGATGGAGGTGCCGAGCAGGGTCAGCACGCCCGTGCCGGCCTCCGTGGCAATGATCCAGGTCCACCCGCACCAGGCGCCGTCGGGCCCCCAGTAGAAGGCGACGCGCTCAATCGCCGGACGGGACTCCTCCTGCCAGGAGATGCGGCCGATCTCCGCATAGCTCTGGACGAGTCCGGAGGTGACCAGGTCTGCTGTCTGCCTCACGCCGTCGGCGGTCGTGGTGCTGTCGACGGCCGAGATCATGACCCGCTGGTCGAACTCGTTGTCCGAGGTCTTCAGGTCGTAGGAGGCGACGTACAGGCCCCAGTCGTTGCGGGGCGTGGGGCCGGTCAGGGTGGAGAGGATGCTGAAGGAGATGCCGGAGAAGTTGACGGCGGTCCACGCCTCCGGGAACTCGCTCGGGCCGGGGGAGGGGGCCGAGGGCTGACTCACGTCGGAGACGGACTCCATGCCGTCGTTGGGGGCGGTGACCTCCGACCTCCCGCAGGCCGACAGGGCGAGGGCCGTGGCCCCTGCCCCGGTGGCGAGCAGCGCGCGGCGCCTCATGGCGCGGTCACCGCGATCGAGTCGAGAACCGCCGTCATCAGGGCCGTGCTGTCGGCCCGCTCGGAGCTGGCGAAGACGTAGACGCCGTAGCTGTACCCGCCGGCGCCGTCGACGATGACGCCGGCACAGGCGACCTGCACCTTGGCGGCGTGCGGGTCCTGGGACCAGGGCGGGACGGCGGAGGACGTCCAGCTCAGACGAGTCGCGTTGCTGCCGCCCTCGACCGCGGCGGAGCCGGCGCTCGCCTCGACCCCCTGCGACTTCAGGGCCTCCTGCTCTGCGGAGAGCATGTCGCCGGCGGGCTTGGAGCCGCCGGAGTAGTACTCGACGTCGACCGTCACGGCCGTCGCGGCGGAGTCGTAGTAGGTCTGGTGCATGCCGTCGTCGTAGGTCGTCGCCGCGGCGGTGAGGGCGTCGGCGGGCACCTGCACCATGAGACCCGGGGCCGGCTGGAGGGTCATGGTCGAGCCCGGCGGCACCGTCGCCGTCGGGGAGGCCGCGGCGGTCGCGTCCGACGACGGCGGCGCCGCCGGGCCGGTTGAGCCGGTGGGTGCAGGCTGAGTGCTGCCGGCGCCCGCCGGCGCGGGGGAGGAGGCGGGGGCCGCGGCGGTCTGCGGCGCCTCGGCATCCGCCGTCGTCGACGGGGAGGCGGAGGCGCCCCCGCTCCCGCCGGAGCAGGCCGCCTGGGTCAGGGCGGCCGCGATCACGACGGCGGTCGCCGCGGTCCTCAGTGCTGTCGCCACGTGTGCGCCCTCCTCACATGGGTCGTTGCGGGTCAGAGGTCGGTCAGAGGTCGGTCAGAGGTCCTGGAGGGCCAGCTGCTTGTAGCCCGTCGTCAGCTGGCTCGTGCTCCAGGCCGGGGCGAGGGCGTCCGGCCCGCCCTTGTCCTTGATCGCCGTTCCCTCCAGGATCTGCCGGGTGGCGGTGGCGTGGGCGGAGACGATGTCCGCGAACCCCTGCCCGGGGCTGTCGGAGAGGTCCAGCGCGGTCAGGGGGACGGTCAGGGAGCCGGACGACAGGGCGGCATGGCGGGCGTAGGACGTGGCGACCTCCCGGTCGGTGTCGCTGAGCAGCGGCACCTCCAGGGTGGTGGTGACGATGGTGGTCACCGCCGCTCCCGAGGTGACGCCGGGGATGCCGTCCTGGGCGGTGCCCTCGGTCGCGTGGGTGAAGACGATGCTGTCCAGGTCGCCGCCGCTGTCGTAGCTGAAGGTCAGGCTGCCGATGCAGGTGCGCTCGCCCTCGCCCGGCGCGGTGGTGCCGAATGATGTCCAGGGGTCGGTCTTGTCCTGCGGGGCGGCGGGCACCTCGGCCTTGTAGGTCAGCGTGTGCGAGACCGATCCCGTTCCGTCGGGCTCCGCGGCGGTGGTGCGCTGGTACCCGACGGCGTCGCTGACGGTGAACGCGGGTGCGGCCGCGGCGCCGGTGGGCGTGGCCGAGGGCCCGGGGGTCCCGGCGGGTGCGGTGCCGGTCGGTGCCGCGCTGCCGCCGGGCGCGGCCTGGCCGGAGGCGGAGCCGAACGATGCGAAGGACGGCGTTGCGAGGGTGATGCGCGAGCCGGACTCAACCGTTCGGTCGAGCGCGGCATGACCCTGCTGCCGGTTGGTGCGCAGGCGGCCGGTGCCGATGTTGTCGGCCGGGGCGGTGCTCACCTGCCCGGCTGCGTCGCAGGCGCGCTGGTTGGAGCACGGGCGGGTGGCGCCGGCTGAGAGCATGGCGGTCACCTGGTCGGTCACGGGGTTGCCCGTGGCGGTTCCCTGGTCCGCGCTGGAGTAGCCGCCGGAGAGCTTCTGCGTCGTTGTCGCGATCTGGGCGGGGTCTGGTGTCGTGGACGCGCCCGCGGGCAGCGCCGTCGTCACCACCGCGCCTGCTGCCAGGGCCGTCGCCAGCAGCGCGGCGCCCCTTCGGCGCCCGGCCGGCGCTGCTGGGAACCCGCGGCGGGTGGCCGGGAGCGTGCCCGTGCTCCGGGAGCCCGAGGGCGTGCTCCGCGTGCCCGCCCCGGAGGCCGGGTCGGGCTTGGGACGGGCGGGTGGCAGTGCCTGGGAGCGAGGGCGCATGGAGGGCGTGCATCCTTTCGACGACAGCAGACGACAGGGGCGTCCAGTGGTTCCGCGTCGAGACGGAATCGTGATCCGCTGATGAGTCTAAGGGCACATGCGTCGAGCCGTCACGGGGGAGCGGGACACATGGGACCGGGCAGGCTGGGTCCAGCGGGCGTGGGCGTCAGCCGGTCAGGCGGGCCGAGAACACGGTGTCCCACAACGGGGAGCCCTCCATCTCGCCCTGGCGTGCCGTGGCAATGAGGGACCACCCGCTGTCGGGGCCGTCGCTGATCCAGAAGCCCAGAGAGTCGAAGAGCTGCTGCGAGCCGTCGTCCTTCACCAGCTTATCGACCCAGGTGATGACGTAGGCGTCCTCCGCCCCGGGCCAGGTCTCCTGGGTCCGGCGGACGTAGGAGTGCTTCTCGCTCTCGGCGTCCAGCAGGGACTCCTGGGCGTAGGTCTCCTCGACCAGCGAGCGTCCGAAGGACGGGACCCGGCTCACCAGCACGCTTGGTATGCCGTCCTCCGCCCCCGGCATCTCGATCTTGGTCGCCGGCCTTCCGGCGGAGTTCGTCTTGCCCTCGACAACCGACCCGGACGGGGCGGTGACGGTCAGGCCCTCAACGGTGGTCTCGTCGCCACTGGGCGTGGTCGGGGTCAGTCCTCGCGAGGGCGAGTCCGGCACCACGGGAACGTCCTCCGCGCTGCGCCTCGACGGCACCGCTGTGGGGTCCGACGTCGGTGCCGCCGATCCCGTTCCCGCCGGGGCCGCCGTGCCACCTCCCTGAGACGCGCCTCCCGAACCGTCCCGCGAGCCGCGACCGCACGCGACCAGTGCCGCCAGGCCGCCGGCGACAGCCGCGCTGGCTACGAGTCTCCGTCGGTTCATGCCTCTCACTCTTCCTTTTTCTATTAGCGGTGGCGGCATAAAGCGGCCATGCGTTCCTCATCAGGACTATAGGGGTTGATGTTTCGGTTTTCATGAGCGTGCTCTATCGGGATGTTCTCGGCGCCGCGCCAGGGTAGGGGCGGGGGCGGGCGGCAGCGATAGCATGGTTTATCCCTGGGGTGTGCCCTGAGAGTTCGACTTGCGAGCTGAAGAAAAAACTTCTCTGCCGCATACTACATCAACCGGTGGTGCAGGTGCCTCGCTGCGCTGCCAGAGGTTAGTGGTCGACGAGGCGTGTTGTGACACTTGCGTGCGCAGCCATTCCATCAGGCGCTTTGAAGGGCGCCGGGGAAGACGTTCTGCGAGGCTGTGATGGTGCAGGAGTTGGTGCGGAAGCCTCCTTGGGACGTTTGGCGACGCAACTGCCATCAATTTTGAAACCGACCTTGCCTCCGTTGAGGCAGACGCCGTCCTCCAGGACGATCTCGGCTGTGGACGTTGCCGTCATCTTTTTGTCTACTCCCTCAATCGAGGAATTTGTCTCCACTGTGACGGTGACGGTTCTGTGGGCCGGGTCGACGGAGTACGCCGTGACTGTCGCGTTGTTGCGCGAGGCGTACTTGTCAGCCGCGTTCTTGGCCTCAAGGCCCGCGTAGGATCCCAGTCCACGACCGATTCCGCTCCATAGGCCGTTGGAGTCGCCAGCCCTGTAGGCATTGTTATATGCCGACTCGAGGGAGTCAGCCCAGGCGCCTGCTGCTGCGAGAGCGGCGGCATCTGCGGCACCGCTGGCGTCACGCCGGAAAAGAGTTACTTTTCCGAGGCCTACCATGAAGGTGAGTGCCAGTACCGCCAGAGCTCCTGCGGCAAGAGTGAGATAGGGGAGAATGCTTCCCCGCTCCTTGCCGGTGATCGATCGGCGGCAAGCACGCAGCCTGTGAAGAATACGTTCCATAGTGAGGTTCAGCTTTCGGTGACGGGGATGTCGGTGAGGCGGTAGGCGTAGCTGCTAATGCCCCGTGTGCGTGGGGCGGCGTGGTCGAGGGTGAGGGTGTCCTGTCCGGTGTCGGGCCAGGCGACGCAGATGGTGGTGGTGGCGCCCTCCTTGAGGGACTCTGCTGCGCTCAGCTCGGTCAGGGGGCGGTGCCAGTCGCCGCCGGGTGGGAGGTAGTCGGCGGGGTAGACGCGTTGGCCGTCGGCCAGGAGGGTCAGTCCTTCGCTGATCTTATCCACGGCGCCCATTCCGCCGGTCTCGCCGCGGGCGCTTTGGATGATTGCTGTGATGGCGGGGCCCAGAGGGTCGGTCAGCCACATGTTCAGGCCGGTGCTTCCGGTGCCGCCGGGGCCGGTGGTGGCGGTGAGCTGGGCGGTCAGGAGGCCGCCGGTGCGGGTGGCGTGGTCGAGGGCGAAGGTGACCTGGCCCTTGCCATCGGGTTCTGGGACAGTGACGCCGTCGGGGCCCTTTCCGGTCGGGCCCGTGCTCTCAGGCAGGTTGCCGTCCGGTGTGCTCGACGACGACGGGGCGGCCGAGGGGGTCGACGACGGCGTGGCGCCGTTCTGGGTGCCGCCTGTGGGGGTGATGGTGGTGACGACGCGTCTGTTGGCGGCGCGGGCCTCGTCGGTGGTGTCCTTGACCGCGGGCTCACTCTCGCCCTTGCCGGTGGTGGACACCTGCCACTTGCCCAGGTCGGTCAGCTGGGTGAGGCGGTCCTTGACGGCGGTGGCCCTGTTCTCGGAGAGGGTCTGGTTGTGGGCGTCGTCGGCGACGTCGTCGGTGTGGCCGACGATGTCCAGGCTCCCGCCGTCGGGGTACTGGGCGATCTGGTCGGCCACGGTCTGGAGCTGGGAGTCGGCCTTGTCGGTCAGGTTGTAGGAGTCGGACTCGAAGGTGACATCGGAGGCGAGGGTGACGGTGACGTCCTTGTCGGTGGTGTGCGTGCTGGCCGAGTCGTCAATGGCACGGGTGTAGCGCTCCAGGTCCACCACGGCGGCCTTCTCACCGGGGCCGCTTTTGTCCTTGAGGGTCTTGTCGGCCTCGGCCAGGACCTCAGGGCTGATGCCGGCCGTGTCGGCCTGGTCGCGGCCGATGACGCTCACCGTGACGAAGCCGGTCTGGGGGATAAGCGCGGTGACCTGGTCGATGTCGACCGGTGCGAAGATGACGGCGGAGGCGGCCGTTTCACCGGGTTTGAGGTTCAGGCCGCCTCCGGTTGCCGAGCCTGCGACCCACACTCGCCCCGCACCGGCGGTGTCGATCAGCCGCACCCCGTCAGCGCCCGTGCCCAGCGGAGGCGTTCCCAGATAGTTGCTGGCGATAAGAATGTCGTCAAAGTGCTGGAATTCCTGGACGTCGTTGACCGCGGCGTCGTCCGCGGCTCGGGTGAGCTCGACGACCAGGGCCGTGGCGGTCTCGTCCAGGCGCACCAGCGGAGACACGCGCGCAGTGACCCGCTGCCCCATAATGTGGGCCTCCAGCTCCTGGAACTCGGCCGGAGCAGCAGACGCTCCACCATCAGACGATGCCCCGTCCGAGGCGCCGCCGCCGGACGACGCACCATCTGACGCACTGTCCCCAGACACACCACCATCAGAGCCGGACCCGAGCCCGCCACGACACCCCGCCAGAAGCGCTCCTGCTGCGGTCAGTGCCGAGACGGACACGAACGAACGACGTTGCATGGCAGTTCCTCTCTTGATAGTCATTCGATGCGAAATTTCTCGGCTATAGCCGGCGCTTATTCGCCATTATATACATGCAGCACTGGGTGCAGGCGACTGAGAGTGTCGTCTGCACCCAGTGCCATGAATCGATGCGGCCTGCCATGTGTAAATATTCAGACATGGAGACTGCCGATGGGTCCCATGACCTTAGTGGCAATCAATCGCCGACGTGGAGATTACCGACGGCCTCCATAATCTTGGCGGCAATAATGTTGCCGATCTGTCGCCCCTGCGATGTCAGGGCGCCACCGGCGACGGCCACGAGCATTGCGACAATAAGAGCGATGCCGGCGTACTCGATCATGGCCTGACCACGCTCGTCATCGCGCAAGTCTGCGAATGCCTGCTGAACACGAATCTGCAGGCGGAGCAGAGAGGTGTTGTTCATGGAGAACTCCTCATATGAAAACTAGATGACTGCTTGAAGACGAACTGCTTGCTCGTCCTCCTGACAGGTGAAACATATGGGAACGATGCCCCTAGCGGCAGGGGCGAGTGCCCCGATCAGCGCCCCTGACCGCGCCCCAACCAGGCGGACACGGCCTCGGAGCGGTTGTGGACGTCGATCTTCGGGTAGGCGGCGTTGAGGTAGTTCTTGACCGTTCGCTCGGACAGGAACAGTCGACCGGCGATCTCCGCGTTGGACAGGCCATCGGCGGCGAGGTCAAGGATCTCCGCCTCCCGGTCGGTCAGGCGCTCGCGTAAGGGGTTTGGGCGATTATCGTCGGAAGGGTGGAGCATGACGTCGGCCGCCTCTCGGCCCAGTACCAGTCCGCCATGCCGGCAGGTCTCGATCGCGCCTGCCACCTCGTTGACGCCGAGCTGACCGTGCACCAGGTACCCGCGTGCCCCTGCGTCCAAGGCGTGCCGAATCAGTGCGGGATCCTTCATGGAGGTGAGCATAATAACGGAGGCGCTGCCGACGAGTTCCGGCAGTATATCCAGGCCGCTTCGGCCCGGCGGCATGGATACGTCCAGAAGAATAATGTCCGGAGAGTGGGCGGACGTCATCTCAAGTGCGGTAAATGCGTTCTCGGCCTCCAGCACCTCTGTGACCGTGTCCACTCTTCCCAGAACCGCTTGGAGGCCGGCCCGCACAATTGCATTGTCGTCCACCACCAGAACCTTTGTCACTTATTCCTCCCCGTCAGTCGCGTCGGTTCTGCTGGTCATGTTTGCTGTGAGGCAGCGGAGAGGGACCCGGAGGCGCGTGCGCAGACCGATGCTAGGTTCGGGCTGCGAATCGATTGTGAGGGCGGCGCCCAGCGCGTGCGCACGTTCTTGCATGCCTGCTAGACCATAGTGGCCTTTAGAGTGAGAAGAATCGGCGTCCGCCCCCCTGAGTCCGACGCCGTCGTCGGTCACTTCCACAAGCAATGCGTTGTTCTTCACCCGGGCAGAGAAACGCACGGTGTGAGCATGTGCATGTTTTTCAATATTGGTGAGCGCCTCTCCGAGTATGCGTTGGAGCTGCCACATGGCTTCCGGTGAGCACAACAAGCGCGGTTCAGGCTCTGCGTCGTTACAAGTCGCCGTAATTCCAGTTCGGCTGCTCCAGCGGCTGACCTCGTCCGCCAAGGCGCCAATCGTATTGTTCTCGGCGCTCACTCGGAGCCCGTCCAGGACGAGCCGTGCCTCGCGGCTCGCCTCATCCGCAGACTCGAAAAGCGTGTGACTGAGGGGGGCGCACTCATGATTCTCGGCCTGAAGCAAGGCGTCAAGGGTCTCGGTGAGCATTCTGATTCCGTGCACGCTCTTGGCAAGTGAGTCGTGCAGATCGCGGGCGATAGTGAGTCGCTCGGCCAGGGCGCGTTCGTCGGCTCGGGCAGCGGTCGCGGCGGCGGAGAGGCGGCCGACCCGCTCGAATTGCGTGCGTAAACGATTGCCAAGGACAACTCCGGCGCATATGCCCAGCGCCGCTGCAATCATTGCTTTTGGGGCCATGGGTGCGCTGCTGGATCTTGTGAGGGTGAGGACGATAGCGCCTGCGGCCCATGTCGTGGCCCAGGTCGTGGTTGTAATAAGACCAGTAAGCAGGGCAGAGGTGAGAACGTAGGCCAGTGACAGGTAGATCGCGTCATTGAATAGAGTTGGCAAAGCGATAATGATCGCAATGGTGATCGCCAGGTCCGCGCAGGGGAAGGTCCATTTTCTTATTAAAAGTCCTGGATTCTTGCGGACAAGCCACATGGGGATCCAACTCATTCCGGCGCCCATCAACAATATTATCGTGGGGACTGTGGATGATCTGCTCGTGAGCAGTCCGAGCTCTCCAGCGAGGAGAATGCCGATCCTGATGTCACAGACAAGCCCTATAGTGCTGAACAGGCTCTGATCGTGTATCGATGCCGACTGGATTGGGTGTGACGCTACTTGTGTTGTCATAATCAACCTCCGAAAAGGCGGGAAAAAACATCACGATTGGCGTACAGCATGCCGCCTGTCATGAGGATGATAGCGCCAGGTACCATGGTGGTCGAAGCCACAAGGGAGACTTTGGGCTGTGCCTTGCTTGCAGCGCGCTTCACCTGCTGGGCGCGCTCACGCCTGATCTCCTTGACAATGGCGGTCAGGGCCTCTCCGATCGGGGTGCCCAGCTCCTCGGACTGGAGAAGAGCGCTGACGAATGTGTCCACATTCTCCGAACGGCACCGCTCCTTTGCGGCGGTGAAGGCGTCTCTGCGGGAGACGCCCAGGCGCATCTCGTTCAGGGTTGTGAGCATCTCCTCGGAGACGGGTCCTCCGAAATTCTCGCACACGCGCTCGAGCGCTCCGCGGAAGGACAGGCCCGAGCGGACGACAACGGCGAGGACATCAAGGAAGTCAGGAATGTCGCGGTCGATCGCCGATTGCCGCGCGCGGAGGGCCTGGAGCAGCCATATATACATCCATCCTGAGAAGATGGCGGCACTAATTATCCCGTACACCGGATGGCCGACGAGGATGAACAGGGCCAGCAGGATCAGGCTCAGAACGATAAAGCCGGCCTCGCGTTGAATGAAGAGATCAAGGGTCAGCCCCTCAGGGTTTCCGGCGCTCCTGAGCCACCTATCCAGGGAGTGCAGTCGCACGGGTCCGTAGATGCGGCGGAGGGCGCGTTGCGCGCGCGTTCCGAGAGTGTCAATGAGGCGGATCATGGGGCCTCGACTCTCGGTGCCCGGCGTGTCGTCGGTGGGACTTCCGAGGATCTGGCTGGTGCCGTCGTCCCGCATCATGCGAATGCCATTGGCCCCCATGAGGACCAGAAGGGTGGAGAGGAGGGCGATCAGCGGCGCCAGCATACTCAGACCTCCACCCGTGAGACGAGCCGCATGAGCAGCATGCCCAGGCCGAAACAGATAAGAGCCGCAAGAAGAATGAGGCGCCCAATGAATGATGCGACCATGTCGTCAAGGACGCCGGGCTTCATAAGATTGAGAAGCACCACAGAGGTCAGGCCGAGAACGGGCACGATGTATCCACTGAACGCTGACGCAAGAATTGCCGTGTGCACTTCACGGTGCAGCTGCTTGCGGTCCTCCAGGGCTATAGCAATGTCCTGCAGGGCGGAGACCAGGGCGCCCCCGGCCTTGGCCTGGATGACGATGGTGCGCACGAGCACATTGAGCTCTCGGGAGGGCATTCGCTCGGAGAGGTCGGTCAGTGCGTCGTCCAACGCCCACCCGAGCGTCAGCTGGGACACAACACGCCCCAGCTCTTCCTTGGCCGGGGCGGGCATCTCCTTGGCGGCCAGAGCGAGAGCGCGCTCCATGGACATGCCGGCGGATGTTCCGTTGGCCAGGACCCGCGACACCTCCGGAAGCTGGGCGATGAAGCGCTCGGCTCTTCGGATGGCGCGGCGCCGCAACCACCTGAAGAAGACAAAAGGAACCGCCGCGGCCAGAATCCCTCCGGCGATCCTGCCGATAAGGGGCCTGGTTCCCAGGTACACGAGCACAACCGCCGCCGCAAGAGCCAGTTCCGTCGTCGCGACGTCCCAGCTGAGCCCGGCACTGGCCAGGCGCCTACGCACTGGCCGATTGACGCGCAGTCTCCCAATGAGGGCCAGGAGCCGTGCAACAGGGCCGATCCGAGCGTCGTCGCCGGGAACGCCCAGGCCCTGGGCCACCTCGGCGGCGCGGCTCGCGTTGAATCCGAGGGTGAGAGTCGCCGCCCCGCCTGCGAGCACCGTCGCCGTCGTGGCGAGAAGGATGAGTCCGATACTGCTCACGACGCCGCTCCAATCACTGTGAGGCTGTCCGGGAGCGACTGGCTGTGGCGGAGTACCCGCTGCGCCATGGGCTCTGGAATACCGCGGAACTCGAACGTCCCCTGGCTGCTGCGGCGCATCGCGTGGCGGTAGCGCAACAGGGGCGTGGTCGTATAGGCCTCACGGCGCCGGGACGTGAGCGCCTCGATGGTGCTCACCCTGCGCGCGCCCGTGGCATCGCGCTCCAGCTGGATAATAATGTCAATGGCCCCGTTGATCTGGTCCCGCACGGTCTCGACCGGAAGAGTGACATCGGACATCGACGAGAGAGTCTCCAGCCGGCTGAGCGCGTCGATCGCGGAGTTCGCGTGGACCGTGGTGAGCGAGCCCTCGTGGCCGGTGTTCATGGCCTGGAGCATGTCCAGGGTCTCGCCGCCGCGGACCTCGCCGACGATAATTCGGTCCGGGCGCATGCGCAGCGAGTTCCTCACGAGGTCGCGGATGGTTACCTGGCCGCGCCCCTCGGTGTTGGCGGGGCGGGCCTCCAGGCGCACCACGTGCGGCTGCTGCAGGGAGAGCTCGGCGGCGTCCTCAATGGTGACAATGCGCTCACGGTCCGGGATCGTGCCGGACAGGGCGTTGAGGAAGGTGGTCTTGCCGGAGCCGGTTCCGCCCGAGACGAGGATATTGAATCTCGCCGCCACCAGGGCGCCCAGCAGGTTCGCGGCCTCCTGGGGCAGGCTGCGGCGCGCCACAAGATCCGGGAGGCGGAAGGGCTCGGGAAAGCGGCGGATGGTGATCGTCGGTCCATCGAGGGCGAGCGGCGGGATAATGACGTTGACGCGCTCGCCGCCGGGCAGGCGGGCGTCCACCATGGGGCTGGACTCGTCCACGCGGCGGTTGACCGAGGAGACGATGCGGTCGATGACCTGGTAGAGCTCGGCCTCGGAGGTGAAGCGGGTGGGGACCCGCTCGATCCGTCCGGATCGCTCCACGAAGACGTCGTCCGCCCCGTTGACCATGATCTCGGTGACGCTGTGATCGGCGATAAGCGGCTCGAGGACGCCGAGGCCGACGGCGTCGTCAATAATGCGCTTGACCAGCCACGTCCTTTCCCGGGGCGACATGACCGGCCCCTCGAGTGACAGGATCCGGGACAGGACCCGCTCCAGCCGTGCGCGCTGCTGGGGCCGCTCGAGCCCGGCCACCTCATCCAGGTCGACCTCCTCCAGCAGACGAGTCCGGTACTGGGCGACAAGGTCCTCTCTGCTGCCGGACACCTGCCGCCTGCCGCCGATGGGCGGCGCCACGCGCTCTCGCAGCGCCATCTCAGTCCTCCGGGAAGTAGGCGGTCCGGGTCACGGTGACGTGCTTGGTGGTGATGGACGGCAGCCCGATGGGGACTCGGGCCGTGACCTGCACGCAGTGCTCGCGGCCGCAGCCGTCGGTGACCGACTCGAGAGCGACCCAGTCCGGCAGCGACTTCTCCGCAGCGGCGGTGGCCGAGCGTCCGAGCATGGCGGCGCGGGCCCCGTCGCGGGCGGCCGCGCTGACGGAGGTCACGGTGGACACGGCCAGGAAGCCCTGGATCAGGAACAGCGTGATAATGACGAGGAGGGGGACGAACAGGACGAGCTCGATGTCGAGCACGCCGCGCTCGCTGCGGTACAGCCTGCCCAGCAGCCTTCCCGGACAGGTGCGTCGCGAGGAGCGCGAGGGCGCTGGCGAGATGGTCGATGTGGTCATGATCGCGTCTCCCGGACGATTCCTGCGTGGGCGGAGGTGCGGAGCTGCACGACGGAGGGCACCGGCAGGGTGACGGTGACACTGTCGCCGGCGCCCCGGGTGATGGTCATGTCCGAGCTGTAGGCCTCGGGCAGGTGGTCGGCGACCTCCTGGTAGACCTCGTCCGGGCTCATGCCGACGCCGTAGCCGTGGGCCGCCTCCTCGGCGGCGTGGTTGGCGTACATGTAGGACACCCCGTAGCCGAGGAGCTGGACGCACAGCAGGAGCGCCGCCGTGGCGAAGGCGAAGACCACGGGGAACTCCACCATGACCTGGCCCTTCTCGGAGCGCCCTCGCCCTCGCCGTCGTCTGCTCTGGCGCCGCTGAGGACGTTGCTGATCCGGCTGCGCCTCCTCTGGCGAGGCCGGTTCCAGGGCGCCGGCCTCACCGGCCAGCGCCGCGGCGGCGACGGACCGGGCGGCCTTGGCCAGGACCGGCACCTTGGCTGTGAGCAATGCGTTCGAGTTGACTGCCATCTCTATCTGTCCGGTGATGTCGGGGATACTGGTCGCCAGCGGGACGCCCGCCATTCTCGCGGCCGCCTTGGGTTGGATCTCGCGCTGGCGGCCGCTGCGGTTCACAATGAGCCCCATCGAGCGCCCGCGGGCGATGTCGAGTCGGTTGAGCGCCTCCGTCAGCCGCCGCACGGAGCGCACGGCCGGGGTGTCGGGGGTGGTCACCACGAGCACCCGGTCGGCGGAGTCGAGCGCCATGGCCAGCACGTCGTCCAGGCGGCTGCCGCAGTCCAGCACGACGTGGTCGAACTGGTAGCGCAGCATGGAGATGATCTGGCGGGTGGCCGCCTCCGTCATGGCCTCGCCCATCTCGCCGTGGTCCGGCGCGGGCAGCAGGGCGATCCCGCCCGGCAGCGGGTACATGACCTCCGAGACCTCCCGGGCGCTCGCCTCCGCGGCGATGTCCACCAGGTCCGTGATCGAGCGCCGTACGGACAGGCCCGTCATGGCGGCGAGGTCGCCCCCGCGCACGTCGAGGTCCACCAGGCAGGTGCGGGCGTGCCGGGCCAGCTGGGCGGCCGCCATGAGCGCCACCGTCGAGGCGCCGACACCGCCCTTGGCCCCGACGACGGCGACCACGGTGCCGATGCGGTGAGTGCTGAGGCCGTCCCGGGAGGCCGCCTCGCTGCGGACCGCCTGCGACCACGCCAGCACCGGCTGGAGGCGGTTGCTCAGCTCCTCCAGGGAGAGCGGCAGCGAGAGCACGGTGCGCGCGCCCGCGTCCATGGCGGCGGTGAGGACCTCGGCGCTTCGGTCGCGGGTGAGCAGGACCACCGGGAGGAGTGGGTGGGCCTGTGAGATCTCCTGCACCGCGGACATGGCGGAGACGTCTGCGAGGGCCTCGTCCACGAGGACGCAGGAGACGTCGCCGGTGCTGAGCGCCTCGCGCAGACGGTCGAAGGAGTCCGTGGCCACGACCTCGCCGAGGCCCTCCGCCTCCGCGATGGCCGCAGTCGCCTGGAGGCGGATCTGCTCATTGCTGGTCAGCAGGTACTGCATCACTGGTTGCCTCCGGGGGTGGCCGAGGCGCCCGTCGAGTACTCGGGGTTGCTCACAGAGCCGTCATCGCCCTCGCGGCGCAGCAGGAGGCGCACCTTCTTGGAGAAGCTCTCGGCGTAGGCGAGCTTGAGCGAGTCCTCCGGGGTGAGGGAGAAGGTCACGGGAACAGCCTCCGACTCCGTGAAGTCGCCCGAGGAGCTCTCATCCTCCACCTTGGTGGCGACGCCGACGTCGGTGATGAGCGCGTTCTGGATAATGACCTGCGCCGTCTGCTGCTTGGTGTTGGGGTCCTCCATGGTGGAGACGACGTCGACGCGCGAGCCGGGCGCGACCTTGCCCGCCACGCCGGTCTCGGCGTCGACCATGATCGTCACCTCGCGGTAGCCCTCGGACAGCTGCGGCGGGTCCTGGAGCATGCTGGCCTGAAGGACGGCGCCCTTACTGTAGGAGGAGGCCGTCACCTTGCCCTCGAAGTCGGACAGGCTGTGGACCGCGTCCTCGGGGATCCAGCGCTCGGGCACCTCAACGGCGGTGACGTCCTCGGCGGTGACCTCCTGCAGCTCGGTCACGTCCTTCGACAGCTCCAGCACGGTGGTCTTGGGGCCGACCTGCGAGGAGACCGACTGGACGTAGTTGAACACCGCCACGAAGGTGAGGATGGCTCCGAGGATCGTGACGAGGATGAGCAGGACCCCTCGCCGTTGACGCGGATTCATCGGGTCTCCTTTGATGGGTCGGGGGCGAAGGCGGGCGGCATGGAGCCGGGCGCGATGGACGCCGGCGCGGGACGGGGCGCGTCCGCGTAGGGCCAGGTGCCGCACATGAGGCACCCCGCGGGGGTGGCCAGCAGGCCGCAACGGGGGCAGGTGGTCCGGGCGACGCGGGCCAGCGCCTCGTTGGCCAGCGGGCTGGGATCGGCGTCGAGCACCGTCATCTCCGCCCACGCCTTCGTCGGCCAGCGCCGGGACGTTGGCAGGAGCGGCTCGCGGTGGAGCCCCAGCCGGGCGAGGTTCGCGGTGACCCGGCCCGACTCGTCGTCGGCGGCCCACACGGCCAGACGGCCCTTGTCGGGCGCGGTCCACGTGGGACTGCCGAGCCTGACCACGCGCCCCCGGTTCAGGTCCAGCTCGAAGCGGGACCCGGGCAGCATACTCTGCAGGTGCTGGCCGACCGAGGGGGCGGGGCTGGTGAGCCTGCTGACGGATGTGAGCACGACCCGGGTGCGCAGCGCGGTGCGCAGCGCGTCGGCGACGACCGGGGCCTGGCCGAGCGCGTGCCGGCTGAGCAGGCACAGGCAGTAGGCGAGCACCCGGAACCGGGTCTCGGGCTCGTCGAGCGGGAGCACTCCCGGCGCGCTGCGGCTCAGGACCGCGCGGACCAGGCGGGCGTCGTGCTCGTCCTTGCCGGTGCGACACAGCAGGAGGACGGGGGCGGGTCCCAGGCCCTCGAGGAGTTCGATGGCCTGAAGCACGTCCCGGTCACTGGCGGCCTCGGCCTGGGGCTGGGAGCCGGTGAGCACAAGCATTCGCAGGGGCTTTCTGTTCGTCGCTGCCGCGCCGGGAGCGCGGTACCGGTGACGCCGAGGAGATGGGACTCCTGCGGAGTCGACGTATGAGTTTCGGACGGTGATCGTGACGATACGGAGAGGTACCGATTCGGCACTATAACATTACGATGCGATCACGATGCACCGTTTGCCTGTATTGTCGTACCGGTAAACAATGGTCCTGCTGGTAGGCGCCTCCATGCACCTCGGTTGGGTGGGGCTCGACATGCGAGACGCGCACCCGGTTCGCTTCCTGTTTTGGCCCGCGACGCGGGCTAGAGGTATTTTTCTATAGTTCAGAATAAATGCGGCTACGAACATGCTTGTGTCGGGACTGCTGGAAACCGAGTGCTCGGTGATGCGTCCGGTGAGCGAAATGCGACCGACTGGTTGGGCGGGTCTGGGTGGTGGCCAAGGGCCGGCCCGGCGGGACGCGCGCCCGACGTCAATGGCGGCTCGTCGCGTTGCGGAGCGCTCAGATCGGGCGCCCGGATGCTGCGTCCGTCCGGCGCCCTCTCGGCCCCGGCGGTCCCCTGCCGCCCTGCTCGTTGAAATCGGTCGTATGCCGGCTCGAGTTCGGTCCGAGGGGGCTCGGCGGGGCCCGCCGGCGGGCCCCAGCCGGTCCCCGGGACTCTCCGGGACCCCCAGGAGGCCGACATCGACCGGAAAAGGTGGCTCTTACGCACTTTTAAGGCGCTCGCCGGTCCCGGACACAGCGGGGATCGGCGTGATTCCGCGGTTCTGCGCTGAGAGCGGAGCGGGGGCCGGTGTTAAAAGTGCGTGGGAGCCACCTTTTTGACAGGCTGCAGCGTCAGGCGGGGCATCTCGAACCGATCTCGCCGAGGAAGAGGCCGCAGGCCGCCTCCGGGCTCAATCGTCTAGGTGATGGCCAGAGGCCAGCCCAGCAGGGCGCCCGCGACGAGGTACGGGCCGTAGGCCATGGGGTCCTTCGGGCCAGCGCGACGGGTGATGAGCAGGGCGAGGGCGGCCAGGCCGCCGAGAATGGTTCCCAGGCACAGGGAGGCGGCGAGCATGGGCGCTCCGTACCAGCCCAGCCACAGGCCTATGAGCGCGCAGAGCTTGACGTCCCCCAGGCCCAGGCCGGCGCGGATGAATGCGAGCAGCAGACTGACTCCTCCGGCCGCGAGCGCGCACAGCACCGCTCGGCGCACCGCATGGATGTGCTCGGGCTCCACGATCACGGCGGCAATGCCGCAGACCGTCAGCCACACCGTCGTCGCGCCCAGCAGCCGGTTGGGCAGGAGGTGGGCGACGGCGTCGACGCTGGCGGCGCTGCCCAGCAGGGCGTAGACGGGAACGGCCACGAGCGCCGCGCCCACGGCGCCCAGCCTCATGCCCCACCAGGCGCAGAATCCGCAGAGCGCCAGCGCGAGCGTGCCCTGCGGGGCGACGGCCAGGAGGCCGGGGTGCCGCAGGGCCGGGTGTGCCGGCGGTCTCGGCTCCGGGCTCCGGCCTTCTGAGCAGTCTTCCGGGGCGTCCTCGCGCCCACCGTCGTGGTCGGTGAGCGGTTCGCGGATGTAGCGGCGCGTCCACGCCGAGACGGGGCCGGCCACGAGCGCCGCCGAGCAGGCGGCCAGGATCCAGGGACCCGCTGATGGTATGGCTGACATGGGGGCCTCTCAATCCGTTGTGTCCGTGGTGCGGGCGACGGGCGCAGCCGACAGGACGGCGCCCGGGCGGATGCCCAGCCGGGCCGCCTCACCCCGCGCCATCTCGACAACGGCGGAGGCGCGCAGGCGCGGAAGCCCGATGCGGCCGGGCCGCAGGGGCGCGACGACCAGGACCTTGCCGGAGCGGGTCGCGTAGACGACGTCGATCGTATGCCGCATGCTCATGCAGTGCACCCAGTTGCAGCGGGGGATCCACAGGGCGCCGTCAATGCCGTCGGTGCCGAGCAGCCCCTTGCTGCGCTGGTGGCGGGTGCGCGCGGTCCACAGCGGCACGCCGGTGTCCTCCCCGTTGACGACGAGGCGGGGAAGCGCCTCGACCGGCGTGGTTGACCACGTTGGTGCCGTCACACTCACAACCGGATGGTATGGAGGAGGGCCGCGGCGGGGTCAGGGGCGATCGCCCCAGCGCCCCTGGGGCGCCGAGATCGGTAGACCTCCGCGTCGAGATCGGCTCAGCCTCGGCCCGGGACCGATATTCGGCGCACACGCGGTTTCTGTTGGCGGCATTCGTCCGGAGGCCCGGGAAAGGTGAGTCGCCGCGTAGCCCCAAGGGTGCCGGCCGCGGGCGGAATGTGGGAACGGCCCTTATGGCGAGGCGCGCTTGCGGATTGTGGAAAGGGGGCGGACTCGGTGCCCGCGGAGAAATCTTCGCGGTGGCGAGCTGTCGGGGATCTTGTCGCCGGGGATGTGGGAGGAGTCGTCGTCGGAGCGGATGCTTGTCGATTTCAGTGTGAAAGTGAACCGATCTCGGCGAGAGTGAGGGGGAGGGGTGACTAAGCGCACAGCCGGCGGGACTGGGGCGTGCTTGCGCCGCCGCCCCCGGCCCGCTGTATCCTGAGCCCCGCCAAAGACCGCAGGTCTCCCACCCCGGTGGGGCCAAGTCCGACGCCGCAGACCCGCCAGCGGGTCTCGAGGTGCCGGAGCCCGCGCAGGTGAGAGACGAGCCCATTTCCGTATGCGGAGTGCGAGCCCCGTGCCCACCGGCGCGGGGCTTTTCCGATGGGTGCCGATCGCCTGCGGCAGACCACGGAAGGAGGGCCCATGGCACGGCCTGACAAGGAAGCGGCTGTTGCCGAGCTGGCGGACAGGTTCCGCGCATGCGGCGCTGTCCTGCTGACCGAGTACCGCGGGCTGACCGTCGCCGAGCTCCGGACGCTGCGCCGTTCCCTGGCCGGTAACGCCGAGTACGCCGTGGTGAAGAACACGCTCGCTGCGATCGCCGCCCGGCAGGTCGGCCTTGAGGCGATCGCGGACGAGTTCACGGGCCCCACGGCCCTGACCTTCGTCACCGGTGAGCCGGTCGAGGCCGCCAAGGCACTGCGTGACTTCGCCAAGGAGAACAAGAACCTCGTCGTCAAGGGCGGCATCATGGACGGCAACGTCATGGACGCCGCCGAGGTCGACAGGCTCGCGTCGCTCGAGTCCCGTGAGGTGCTGCTCGCCAAGGCTGCGGGCGCCGTCAAGGCGTCGCTGTCCAAGGCCGCGTACCTCTTCGCTGCGCCCGCCTCCAAGGCGGTCCGCACTGTCGACGCCCTGCGCGAGAAGCAGGAGACCGCGGCCTGAGGCCGCACGCGTCATCCCCAACCACACAACCTGTGCTGACAAGAGCCGACACGACAGTGCAGGGCCCGTTTTCAGGAAGGAACGCCCACTATGGCGAAGCTGACCACCGAAGAGCTCATTGAGCAGTTCAAGGAGCTCACCCTTCTCGAGCTGTCCGAGTTCGTCAAGGCCTTCGAGGAGACCTTCGACGTCACCGCCGCCGCTCCGGCGGCCGCCGTCGTCGCCGCCGCCCCGGGTGGGGCCACTGAGGCCGCCGCCGAGGAGGAGAAGGACGAGTTCGACGTCGTCCTCGAGGCCGCCGGCGACAAGAAGATCCAGGTCATCAAGGAGGTGCGCACCCTGACCTCCCTCGGCCTGAAGGAGGCCAAGGAGCTCGTCGACTCCGCCCCCAAGGCCGTCCTGGAGGGCGCCAACAAGGAGGCCGCCGAGAAGGCCAAGGCCCAGCTCGAGGGCGCCGGCGCCACCGTCTCCCTCAAGTGAGTCCGTCCCCGTAGCCGTTCGGGCCCGGGCCGCTGCTGCTCGAGCCGTCCGACGGCAGGGGCGTCGGCGCCGACCGGGCCTCGTCCGCACCACGCGGGCGGGGCCCGGTTCGCATGCCGGGGGACTAGGACGACGGCGGGTCCTGCTGCTTGGCCGGCAGGGCTCGGCGGGCCGCCCGGTCCGGGAACGTGAACGTACGTTCACGCGACGAGCCTCCGTTGATGTTGGAGCGCGGCCCTGGAAGAGACCGGCTCCAGCATGGGAAGGGGCCCGGCTCGTCCCGTGCGCCGCGCAGTCGGGGCGATGCGGTGGAGGGGCCGACTGTCATGGGGCGGCCCCGCCCCTGTGCGCTGCGCGGCTGAGCCTCGTCCTGCTGGAGATCGAGTGCGGACCGGGCGGCCGCGCTCCGGCTGCCCGGCCCAGAAGCTCGGTCGGCGCGACCGGCACCCACCGGACCGGCGCGGCCGACGGCGGCCGGGGCCCGGGCGGGCGGAACGGGGCAGTATGCGCGACTGTGGCGCGAATCGCAAGGGCCAATGTCCCTTCCGGCATGGCCCGTGGTGTATCGGGCGTGTACGCTAGCGCTTTGCGTCCATTGTGTGTACTGGCATTTACACACCGTCAGGTCTGCGGCGTTTATCGCTGGAGTCTCAACGGAAAGTCGTTATGACACGTACCCGCCGCGGACGTCGAGTGGTCCCCGAGATGAGGGAAGGATCCCCTTTGGCTGCCTCGCGCACCTCTGCACCTACCGCCGCTGACATCGCCGCGCGCACCGCGTCGCGTCGTATCAATTTTGCGAAGATCGCCGAGCCCATGCAGGCTCCTAACCTTCTGGCCCTTCAGACCGAGAGCTTCGACTGGCTCGTCGGCAACGAGAAGTGGCGTGCTCGCGTGGACGCTGCCAACGCCAAACGCCCGGCATCTCTGCCCGAGACCTCCGGTCTGGAGGAGATCTTCGACGAGATCTCGCCGATCGAGGACTTCGGCGCCACCATGGCCCTGTCCTTCCACGACCACCGCTTCGAGGAGCCCAAGTACACCGCCGAGGAGTGCCAGGAGAAGGACCTGACCTACTCCGCCCCCCTGTACGTCGTCGCCGACTTCGAGAACTTCTCCACCGGCGAGATCAAGTCCCAGACCGTCTTCATGGGCGACTTCCCGCTCATGACCGACAAGGGCACCTTCATCGTCAACGGCTCCGAGCGCGTCGTCGTCTCCCAGCTCGTGCGCTCCCCGGGCGTGTACTTCGAGCGCACCACCGAGAAGGCCTCGGACAAGTACGTCTACAACGTCAAGTTCATCCCCTCGCGCGGAGCCTGGCTCGAGTTCGAGATCGACAAGAACGACCACGTGGCCGTGCGAGTGGACCGCAAGCGCAAGCAGGACATCACCGTCTTCCTGCTCGCCCTGGGCCTGGACGAGTCCGAGATCCGCAAGGAGTTCAAGGACTACCCGGCCCTGACCTCCGCCCTGGACGAGGACCGCAAGGTCACCACCCAGGACGACGCCCTGCTGGACATCTACAAGAAGATCCGCCCCGGCGAGCCGCCGAGCGTCGAGGCCGGCCGCACCCTGCTGGAGAACTTCTACTTCAACGCCAAGCGCTATGACCTGGCCAAGGTCGGCCGCTACAAGATCAACAAGAAGCTCGGCCTGGCCGGGGACCTGACCGACTCCGTCCTGCGCATCGAGGACATCACCGCCGCCATCAAGTACCTCCTGGCCCTGCACGCCGGCGCCGAGAGGATCGAGGGCGTGCGCGACGGCGAGATCGTCGACATCGTCGTCGAGTTCGACGACATCGACCACCTCGGCAACCGCCGCATCCGTGCCGTGGGCGAGCTCATCCAGTCCCAGGTGCGCACCGGCATGAGCCGCATGGAGCGCCAGGTGCGCGAGCGCATGACCACCCAGGACGTCGAGGCCATCACCCCGAACACCCTGATCAACATCCGGCCCGTGACCGCCGCGATCAAGGAGTTCTTCGGAACCTCCCAGCTGAGCCAGTTCATGGACCAGAACAACCCGCTGGCCGGCCTGACCCACAAGCGCCGCCTGAGCGCGCTGGGCCCCGGCGGCCTGTCGCGCGAGCGCGCCTCCATGGAGGTCCGCGACGTCCACGCCTCCCACTACGGGCGCATGTGCCCCATCGAGTCGCCCGAGGGCCCCAACATCGGACTCATCGGCTCGCTGGCGACCTTCGCCCGCATCAGCCCCTTCGGCTTCATCGAGACGCCCTACCGCGTCGTCGTCGACGGCCAGGTCACCGACGAGACCCACTACCTGACGGCCGACGACGAGGACCGCCACGTCATCGCCCAGGCCAACGTCGAGCTGACCGCCGACGGCCACTTCGCCGAGGACCACGTCCTGTGCCGGGTCACCGGCGGCGAGCCGGCTCTGGTGGCGGCCGACCAGGTCGACCTCATGGACGTCTCCCCGCGCCAGATGGTGTCGGTGGGCACCTCCCTCATCCCCTTCCTGGAGCACGACGACGCCAACCGCGCCCTCATGGGCGCGAACATGCAGCGCCAGGCCGTGCCGCTCATCCGCCCCGACGCCCCGCTGGTGGGCACCGGGATGGAGCGGCGCACCGCCGTCGACGCCGGTGACGTGCTCGTGGCCGACAAGGCCGGCGTCGTCACCGAGGTGTGCGCCGACTTCGTGCGCGTGGCCGCCGACGACGGCACCGAGAAGGTCTATAAGGCCGCGAAGTTCCGCCGCTCCAACCAGGGCAACTGCTACAACCAGCGGGTCGTGGCCACCGAGGGCGAGCGGGTCGAGGTCGGCTCCGTCCTGGCCGACGGCCCCGCCACCGAGGGCGGCGACCTGGCCCTGGGCCAGAACCTCCTGGTCGCCTTCATGACCTGGGAGGGCCTGAACTACGAGGACGCGATCATCGTGTCCCAGCGCGTGGTCTCCGACGACCTGCTCACCTCCATCCACATCGAGGAGCACGAGGTCGACGCCCGCGACACCAAGCTGGGGGCGGAGGAGATCACCCGCGACATCCCCAACGTCAGCGAGGAGACCCTGGCCAACCTCGACGAGCGCGGCATTATCCGCATCGGCGCCGAGGTCCGCAGCGGCGACATCCTCGTGGGCAAGGTGACCCCCAAGGGCGAGACCGAGCTGACAAGCGAGGAGCGCCTCCTGCGCGCCATCTTCGGGGAGAAGGCCCGGGAGGTGCGCGACACATCCCTGCGCGTGCCCCACGGCGAGTACGGCATCGTCACCGGCGTGCGCGAGTTCGACGCCTCCACCGAGGACGCCGACCTGCCCGCCGGCGTCAACCGCATGGTGCGGGTCTACATCGCCCAGCGCCGCAAGATCACGGTGGGCGACAAGCTCTCCGGCCGCCACGGCAACAAGGGAGTCATCTCCAAGATCAACCCGGTCGAGGACATGCCCTTCCTGGCCGACGGCACCCCGGTCGACGTCATCCTCAACCCGCTGGGCGTGCCCAGCCGCATGAACGTCGGCCAGGTCCTGGAGCTCCACCTGGGCTGGGTCTCCTCGCGCGGCTGGGACGCCTCGGCGGCCCGCGAGGCCGGCGAGGAGTGGGCCGCCCGGCTGCCCGAGGCCGGTGTGGTCGCCGAGCCGCGCACGCCGGTGGCCACCCCCGTCTTCGACGGCGTGCGCGACGACGAGCTCATGGGCCTGCTGGACTCCACCCTGCCCAGCCCCGACGGCGTCCAGCTCGTCCAGCCCAACGGCAAGGCCCAGCTCTTCGACGGCCGCTCCGGAGAGCCCTTCCCGTACCCGGTCTCGGTCGGCTACATGTACATCCTCAAGCTCCACCACCTCGTGGACGACAAGATCCACGCCCGCTCCACCGGCCCGTACTCCATGATCACCCAGCAGCCGCTGGGCGGCAAGGCGCAGTTCGGCGGGCAGCGCTTCGGCGAGATGGAGGTGTGGGCCATGGAGGCCTACGGCGCCGCCCACGCCCTCCAGGAGCTGCTCACGGTCAAGTCCGACGACGTCAACGGCCGCGTCAAGGTCTACGAGGCCATTGTCAAGGGCGAGGACATCCCCGAGCCCGGCATCCCCGAGTCCTTCAAGGTGCTCATGAAGGAGATGCAGTCGCTGTGCCTGAACGTCGAGGCCCTTGACGCCGAGGGCGACGTCATCGGACTGGACGACACCGACGACGACACCCGCCGCGCCTCCGAGGAGCTCGGCTTCGACCTGGGCCGCCGCCCGGGCGGCTCGACCGCCTCCTCGGTCGACGAGATCTGACCCGCTGCAGGCCGGCTCCGGGGGGCGCACCGGCCCCGCGCCTCCCGGACCGCCACCGGGCCCCGTGCCGTCGTGGAACGCGACGCGGCCGCCCGCCCACAACATTCATGAGCTGACCACCTAATCGGAAGTAGGAACTGTGCTCGACGCCAACGTGTTCGACAGGATCCAGCTCGGCCTGGCCACCGCGGAGGACATCAAGTCCTGGTCGCACGGCGAGGTCAAGAAGCCCGAGACCATCAACTACCGCACCCTCAAGCCGGAGAAGGACGGGCTCTTCTGCGAGAAGATCTTCGGACCCACCCGCGACTGGGAGTGCGCCTGCGGCAAGTACAAGCGCGTGCGCTACAAGGGCATCATCTGCGAGCGCTGCGGCGTGGAGGTCACCCGCTCCAAGGTGCGCCGCGAGCGCATGGCCCACATCAAGCTGGCCGCGCCCGTGACCCACATCTGGTACTTCAAGGGCGTGCCCTCGCGCCTGGGCTACCTGCTCAACCTCGCGCCCAAGGACCTGGAGAAGGTCATCTACTTCGCCGCCTACATGGTCACCGAGGTCGATGAGGAGGGCCGCCACGACGACCTGCCGTCCCTGCGCAATGAGCTCGAGGTCAAGAAGAAGCACATCGAGGAGGCCGGTCTGGCCGACGTCGAGGCGCGCCAGCAGCGCCTGGAGGCCGACCTGGCCCAGCTCGAGGCCGAGGGCGCCGAGGCCTCCCAGCGGGACAAGGCCCGCAAGACGGCCGAGCGCGAGATGACGGCCCTGCGCCGCAAGAACGCCCGGACCCTGGAGCACATGGACAAGGTCTGGGACCGCTTCGTGTCCCTCAAGGTCGGCGACCTGGAGGGCGACGAGGTGCTCTACCGCGACATGGTCGCCGACTACGGCATCTACTTCAAGGGCGCCATGGGCGCCGAGGCCATCCAGGCGCGCCTGCGCACCTTCGACCTGGAGGCCGAGGCCGCCTCGCTGGCCGAGGTCGTGGCCGGCGGCACCGGCCAGCGCAAGACCCGGGCCATCAAGCGGCTGAAGGTCATCAACGCCTTCCGCCTGACCAAGACCGCACCGGAGGCGATGGTCCTGGACAACATCCCGGTCATCCCGCCGGACCTGCGCCCCATGGTCCAGCTCGACGGCGGCCGCTTCGCCACGAGCGACCTCAATGACCTCTACCGTCGGGTCATCAACCGCAACAACCGCCTCAAGCGGCTGATGGACCTGGGCGCCCCGACCATCATTGTCAACAACGAGAAGCGCATGCTCCAGGACGCCGTCGACGCCCTGTTCGACAACGGGCGGCGCGGCCGGCCGGTCACGGGCGTGGGCAACCGGCCGCTGAAGTCCCTGTCCGACATGCTCAAGGGCAAGCAGGGCCGCTTCCGCCAGAACCTGCTGGGCAAGCGCGTGGACTACTCGGGCCGGTCCGTCATCGTGGTGGGCCCCCAGCTCAAGCTGCACCAGTGCGGACTGCCCAGCCAGATGGCCCTGGAGCTGTTCAAGCCCTTCGTCATGAAGCGGCTGGTCGAGCTCAAGGAGGCCCAGAACGTCAAGGCCGCCAAGCGCATGGTCGAGCGCGCCAACCCCAAGGTGTGGGACGTGCTGGCCGAGGTCATCGGCGAGCACCCTGTGCTGCTCAACCGCGCCCCCACGCTTCACCGCCTGGGCATCCAGGCCTTCGAGCCCCAGCTCATCGAGGGCAAGGCCATCCAGCTCCACCCGCTGGTCTGCGGCGCCTTCAACGCCGACTTCGACGGCGACCAGATGGCCGTCCACCTGCCGCTGGGGGCGGAGGCGCAGGCCGAGGCCCGCATCCTCATGCTCTCCTCCAACAACATCCTCAAGCCCTCCGACGGCCGCCCGGTGACCATGCCCAGCCAGGACATGATCATCGGCACCTACTACCTCACCCAGGAGCCTGACCCGGACGTCCCGGTGGAGGTCGACGGCTCCGGCGAGCCGGTGGTCCCGTCCTTCTCCTCCTTCGCGGAGGCGGTCATGGCCTACGACTTCGGCAAGCTCGACGTCAACGCCGCCTGCGACATCCGCTTCGAGGAGGGCATCACCGCCCCCGCCGACTGGCAGGCCCCCAAGGACTGGAGCGAGGGCGAGGCGATCACCCTGCGCACCTCGCTGGGTCGGGCCCTGTTCAACACGGCGCTGCCCGAGTCCTTCCCCTACGTGAACTACACGGTGGACAAGAAGAGGCTCGGCGACATTATCAACGCCCTGGCGGAGAACTACTCGCGCGTGGAGGTGGCCTCCTCACTGGACGCCCTGAAGGCCAACGGCTTCCACTGGTCGACCTGGTCGGGCATCACCGTCGCCTTCGCCGACGTCGTCTCCCCGCCCTCCAAGCCCGAGATCCTCGCGCGCTACGAGGCCGAGGCCGCCGAGATCGAGAGCCTGTTCGGCATGGGCGCCCTGACCGACAAGGACCGCTACAAGTCCCTGATCGACATCTGGACCAAGGCGACCACCGAGGTCGCCGAGGCGATGCGCGAGAACTTCCCCCAGCGCAACACCGTCTTCCAGATGGTGGCCTCCGGCGGCCGCGGCAACTGGGACCAGATCCGCCAGCTCGCCGGCATGCGCGGGCTTGTGGCCGACCCCAGGCAGCGCCTCATCGAGCGCCCGATCAAGTCCAACTACCGCGAGGGCCTGAGCGTCCTGGAGTACTTCATCGCCACCCACGGCGCCCGCAAGGGCCTGGCGGACACGGCGCTGCGCACCGCCGACTCCGGGTACCTCACCCGGCGCCTGGTGGACGTCTCCCAGGACGTCATCGTCCGCGAGGACGACTGCGGCACCCGCAAGGGCCTGACCAAGCGCCTGGTGACCTGGAAGGAGGAGGACGGCGAGCGCATCCGGGAGGTCTCCGACATCCTGGAGACCACCGTCTACGGCACGACGCTGGCCCGCGACGCCGTCGACGCTCAGGGCAATGTCGTCATCCCCGCCGGGACCGACCTGGGCGACGGCGCCATCACCAGGGCGATCGACGCCGGCATCGAGGAGGTCGTGTGCCGCTCGGTGCTGACCTGCGACTCCGCCGTCGGCACCTGCGCCGCCTGCTACGGCCGCTCGCTGGCCACCGGCAAGCGGGTCGACATCGGCGAGGCGGTCGGCATTATCGCCGCCCAGTCCATCGGCGAGCCCGGCACGCAGCTGACCATGCGCACCTTCCACACCGGCGGTGCGGCCGGCGCCGCGGACATCACCCAGGGCCTGCCCCGCGTCCAGGAGCTCTTCGAGGCCCGCACGCCCAAGGGCGAGGCCGCCGTGGCCGAGGCCGCCGGCACCCTCAAGATCGAGGACGACGCCGATGGCAAGCGCCTGCTCATCACCCGCGACGACGGCGAGGAGGACCTGGTGGTCCCGGTCTCGCGCCGCCAGCGCCTGCTGGCCGTCGACGGCGCCCACGTGGAGCCGGGCGACGCGCTGACCGAGGGGCCGGTGGACCCCAAGAAGGTGCTGCGCCTGCGGTCGGTGGGCGCCACCCAGCGCCACCTGGTGGACGAGGTCCAGGAGGTCTACCGCTCCCAGGGCGTGGACATCCACTCCAAGCACATCGAGGTGATCGTGCGCCAGATGCTGCGCCGCGTCACCGTGCTGGAGGCGGGGGGCACCAACCTCCTCCAGGGGGACCTGGTCGACGTCATGCACTTCCGCGCCGAGAACCGCCGTGTGGTGGCCGAGGGCGGCAAGCCCGCCTCCGGGCGCACCGAGCTCATGGGGATCACCAAGGCGTCCCTGGCCACGGACTCGTGGCTGAGCGCCGCCTCCTTCCAGGAGACCACGCGCGTGCTCACCGAGGCCGCCATGAACGGCAAGTCGGACCCGCTGCTGGGCCTGAAGGAGAACGTCATCCTCGGTAAGCTCATCCCGGCCGGCACGGGCCTGGCCCGCTACTCCGACATCGAGGTGGAGCCCACCGAGGAGGTCAAGGCCGAGGTCTTCGCCCGCGCCAGTGCGGGCGAGAACATGCTGGGCGTCGGCGAGGCGGTCGCGCTGGACGACTTCTCCTTCGGCGGCGGCTTCAGCGCGGACTTCTCCGACGACTTCCGCACCGGTTTCTCCTCCGCGGGCGAGGACTACCAGTTCTGAGCGCATTCTGCGCGCACAAGCCGTCCGACCGGGCCGGGGCCCAGCTCCGGGCCCGGTCGGAGACGGGCTCGGCGGAGCCGGCAAAGGCCGCCACCGGTCTCGAGCCGGAGTACGACCGATCTCAGCGAAGGGGACGCCGACGCCCTGAAGAACGGCGCATGGGAAAGGTCACCGGGGCGCGGGCTGGTGACGTCCGCGGGTCAAGGGCGTAGCCTCGTGACGACAGCACGCCTACCCGCTACAGGAGCGCTCACCTTGTCTGTCTCCACACCGCCCGAACCTCGTTCTTACGACCCCAGGTCCGGCGCACCGCGCCCTGCGGAGCGCACCAGCATCCTGCGGCGCACCGATGGAGTGCCCGAGGGGTCCGCGTCCCCGGATCCGGCCGACTCAATGCCCACCCAGGCCCTTCCGACTGACTGGTCCGGCGGGCAGCCCGCGACCTCTGTCATGCCGACCGGGGCGGGGGACTGGTCCGGGGAACAGCCCGCGACCTCTGTCATGCCGACCGGGGCGGGGGACTGGTCCGGGGAACAGCCCGCGACCTCTGTCATGCCGACCGGGGCAGACGAGTGGGCGGACAGCCGGCCCACGACTGTTGCGCCCGCCTACGCTCCGGCGCCGTCGGTTCAGACCCCCGGGGCTCCCGCGCAGTGGAACGAGCCCGCGACGCAGCCGGCACCGGAGCCCCGGTCCGAGCGAAGGTCGCGACGGCAGCCCGAGCCGGAGTCCGAGGTGCTGCCGCCGAACCGGTCGCTCAGGCGGCGCACGGCGGCCCTGCCGATCGGGACCGTCCTGCTCGTGGCCTCGGTGGTCCTGCTGGGGTGGGGGGTCTACACGTTCCTGACTTCGCTCCGCGTCTTCGACATCGTCCTCGGCAAGTCGGACATCGTCAACATGCCGGCGGCCATCGCCGTCGGGGCGGGGGCGCTGCTGGCCTTCTTCGCCTTCGTTGCGGCGCTCGTCGCCTGCGCCCGGGCGCGGCCCAAGACAGCGGCCATCATGCTGCTGCTCGGCAGCCTGGTGCTGCCCCTGGGCTCCACCGCCGCTGCGGCCTACTTCGGCGGCACCCAGCTGAAGGATCAGACCCTCGCCGAGGCCCAGCAGATGAAGGGCAAGGTCGATATCAGCCAGGTCACGGGCATTCTCGACCAGTTCAAGAGCATGGGCGTCAACGTGCCCTGGCGCGACGACCTGCTTCGCATTCTTCAGGGCGCCGATGGCACTGGCATCGGCCAGGGCGGCCAGGGCGGCCAGGGCGGCACCGGACAGGACGGCAGCGGCACCACCGGTGACGGCGACGGCGGTAACAACGATGGTGGTGCCGGCAGCGGCGGCTACGACGGCGGTGGCAACGGCGCCGGTAACGACAACGGCGGTGATGCCGGCGACGGCGATGGTGCCGGTAACAACGACAGTGGTGGCAATGCCGGCGACGGCGACGGCGGTGATGGCAACGGGTGATTCGCAGGGCGCTGCGGGCGACCGGCATGTGCCTGCCGCCCGCAGCGCCCCTCCCCGGGCCTCGGACGGGTGTCTCCTGGCGGATGTATAAGAACTTGTACTGGTCATCGTCCTGTCGAGGGGGCACGATGGTGCGATCACATTGCTCGGTTTCGCTCCACCATCACCAGGAGTTCCCTCATGGTTCCGGTCTCTCATCACAGTGCGTTCCCGGCGGTCGCGGGCGGTTCCACCGCGTGTGCGGCACACATGGGGCGGCGTCTTGATCCTGATGCACCGGGGTGCTGCGCTCTGGAAGGTGTCCGCCGATGAAGGTCCGGGACATTCCAGAGGCGACTGAGGCCGCCGATCCATCGACTTCCCCGGAGCGGCTCGGCAACATCGCGGACCTCTACCCGGAGCTCCACCCGGTTCTCGTGCTGAATCCGTCCTGTCCGGAGGACCTGCGGGAGTGGATGCGATCGACCACGGCGAAGGCAGACCAAACGTGGAAGGATCACCTGGCCGCTGAGCGCGCTCGCCAACAGGCCGAGGCACAGCAGCGGGACGAGGCCCAGCGGCAGACCACGAGCAGCCAGACGACTAGCGTCAGCCCTCGAGCGCTTCGTCGAGTAGGCTCCAGGCTCAGCTGGGCCGCTGGCTGGTCATCGCCATCGCGATCATCGGTATCGCGGTAGTCATACGCACTTGCGGACAGTCGCTTGAGCATTCCACCAGCTCGCATACGCGTACGTCGCCCACGCCGACGCCGAGTGTCTCACCCGCTCCGTCGAACGCCGTCTCGGCGAGCCGATTCCAGTCGCCCTCGCAGAACATCTCCTGCGAGATCGGCGACAACCGGGCCGCCTGCTCAATCTATGCGCGAGATTACGGGGACGCCGGGCTGGAAGACTGCGATGAGGTCTACTTCTCCATGACCGTCCAGGACAGCACGTCCCTGGCCTGCGGCTCGGAGTTCGCGACCGACGGCACGGCGATGACCCTGGACTACGGGGAGAGCGTCAAGAGCGGGGCCTTCGCCTGCACCTCTGCCGACGACGGCGTCAGGTGCTGGAACCAGCAGAACGGTCACGGCTTCAAGATCGCGCGCGCAGGCTACTCCACTTTCTAAGAGCCCAGCCGCATCGGATGCCGTTGCGTGCGTGCACTGCTTGAGATGCGGACGCATTTGGCCATCCGGTGGGTGGTGGATCACAATGCACCCATACCCTCTCCCAGGAAGGTCTCAGCATGAGCGGCAAGACCCCAGTCCCGTCCGATCACGGCGTGTCCGAGGAGCCGGAGTCTGAGTCATCCGCTGGTGACGCGATGCTGGCCGATGCCTCTGCGGAGCCTGACACCGGCGACGCTGAGACGCCGGTTTCCGAACTCAGTGCGCCTCCAACGGTCGAGTCGGCATCGACGCCGTCGGCGTCCGAGGAGTCCGAGGCGTCCGAGGAGCCGGAGCCATCCGCTGATGACGTGGTGTCGGCTCTGGGCCCCGTTCCGCCGCCGCCAGCCGACACGGAGGGCCCGGCAGGCGACGCGACGGCGGCCCTCGGACCGGTTCCCCCGCCGCCTGCCAAGACGGCGGCTCTGGGAAGCGGGCCCGACCCGGCCCTGGCTCCTGTTCCGCCGCCGCCAGCCGACACGGAGGGCCCGGCAGGCGACGCGACGGCGGCCCTCGGACCGGTTCCGCTGCCACCCGCGCCCTCGGTGGGCTCCGGTGCGACGGGGGCGTTCTCGGCGGTGCCGATGGCGGGCACGCCGGTTCCCTCGGCGGCCTCCGGTGCGACCGGGACCTTTCCCATGGGGCTTCCGGCGCCGGCGCCTCATCCGGCGCCGATGAGTCCGGCGGTCAAGAAGCAGCTCAAGGTCGGCTTCGGCGCACTGGGGCTCGTTCTGGTCCTGGCCATCGCCGGAGTGGTCGCCGTCAACATCCTGAATTCCTATCGGGGTCCGGAGAAGCAGGTCGAGACCTACCTCCGTCTCATCGCTGACGGCCACGCGCAGGAGGCCGGCAAAATGGTCGATCCGGGGGTGCCTGACGGCAAGCGTCTGCTCCTGACCGATGAGGCTCTCGGCGCGGCCACCGATCGTATTACGGCGATCAACGTCGAGAAGCCCGATGTCGATGGAGACGATGACACGGCCCGCGTGACCGCGACGTTCCGGCTCGACGGGCAGAAGCTCGAGCACACATTCTCCTTGAGCAGGGGCGACAAGGAGTACGGGCTGCTCGACAGCTGGGAGATGACGGATGACGCGGACAATGCCCTGGTCAACAAGGTGGAGCTGTCCTCGTCCTTCGACTCCTTGACCATCGGAGGCCAGGAGGTGCCGCTCAGCAAGGGCGGCGGCCGCGTGCACGGGCCCTATGAGACGGAACAGTACGTCTACTTCGGCGTCTACAGCATTTCGGCCAGTGAGTCCCGCGCGCAGTACCTGACTCCGGACACGACGTCGCTTGAGGCGTATCCGGAAGGCTCCGGCTCGTCGGGCGGCTCGCCGGGCTCATCCACCCAGACGCTGTCGGTGGGCGCCGAACCGACCCAGGAGCTCAAGGACCTCGTGCTTGACAAGGTCAAGCAGAAGACGACGGACTGCACCACCCCGCCGAGCAACATGAGCTCCGAGTGCCCTTACGCCCTGCAGTCGCGCTATATAGCGAAGATGGAGGTCACAACGGAGGCCGCGGACGTCACCATCGACTCGACGATGGACTTCACGAGCGACAGGATCGTCGTGACGACCACGTCCTCCCTCAGCTACTCGTCTTCCAGGCCGGAGCGGAACGAGTTCAAGTTCGAGGGAGAAATCGAGTGGGTCGAGGGCCAGGACGAGCCCAACGTGACCATTACGGGCTCGACGGGCGTGTACTGACGGCTGCGCGAACGGCCGTGTGCGGTGTCTGCAAGCTGGCGGAGGGCTCGTTGCCTAGACGATAACGGCATGAATGTCAAGCGGAACGCTTGTATAAGTTCTTTAGTATTGTCTGCCCGAGGCGACGGCGATAGCATGCTGTTCAGCGTCTGGTGGGGCTTCAGCTCCTGTTATTTCGCAACAATGAGTTTTGTTCTCGTGAGGGGGTCCCGTTGTCTGTCTGCGCTGCTCGACCGGTACCTGCGGAGGGTTGCCCGCCTCGCCTCCGTGCTGATGCATCCGGGTGATCCTATGTTGAGGGGCTGAGGTTTCGGCGCGCGCGTCGCCGGTGCGGCGCTTCCGAGGCGGGTCGTTCCCGCTCCGTCTTATCGGCGCGTCTTTGTTCTTGGGGCCCGGCGATCTGAGGTGCCTGGTGTTTCTCGGGCAGTGGTGGAAAGAGTGCTGTTCTTGGGCGATGAGGCTGGAATCTGGTTGTGTCGGCATCGAGCTACAGCGGTGAGCTCGGGGAGCGGGTCGTGCTTGATGTGGCGGGTGAAGGGACCGGACGATAGCCGAGGTGGCGAGGTCCTGTGGGCCGGCTCCTCGG
The DNA here is from genome assembly GCF_030253495.1 of Actinomyces israelii. Classification (NCBI taxonomy): domain Bacteria; kingdom Bacillati; phylum Actinomycetota; class Actinomycetes; order Actinomycetales; family Actinomycetaceae; genus Actinomyces; species Actinomyces israelii. The sequence continues at coordinate 3,000,566 of NZ_CP124548.1, read as the reverse complement.
GGCGGTGGGAAGCCGGGTCAAGAGATGGAGAAGGATCACCCGGAGTCCGTTGAGGTGGAGGTGGGTGCGGAGCGGGCGGCTGGGCGCAGGAGGCTGCGCGCCTGGCTGCGAGAGGCCGAAAGTGGGGAGGCGGGCTCCTGGGGGAGAAGCGGCTTCCTTCCTCGAGGGTCCCGGTAGTGGACGCTCGGGCGCGCGCTTGCGTCCACCGCGGTGGATGGGAAGTTACTCGGCGATGCTGGGGTGTCGATCAAGAAGCTCGTGCGCACGCTCAAGCCTCTCCAAGAGATCATCATCAGCGTCAACAGCCACAGGCTCGCCCGGCCCCGGCCCACCGAACCTCGCTCCAGATCCTCTCCCAGCTCCCCACCCCGCTGGCGCGCCAGCCGTCAGGAGTCGGGTCATAGGCGCCTCATGGGCTCTTCAGTGGTGAGAACCACGAAACCGTGGGCCGCCCTGGGATGGTGGGCGCCGTCGTCGAGCACGTATCCTGGCCCGCGGTGCCCGCACGCGGGTCGCCGTTCTCCATTCCGTTCCCAGCACCCGTCGGGCGGGCCCCGACGCCGGTGCCACGCGGGTCTGCCGCGGCGGGAACCGACGGGCCCCTCCGCGGGGGCTCCGGACGCAGCGCGTCGGCAGGCCGACGGCGGCGGGCCGGCCCAGCTCCGTGGAGGCGTGCGCGCCCGATGGGGGAGCGGGGCCGGTGGGCGGGCAGCGAAATGTCCAGATGCACTTCACTATGGAGATCGAGTAGTGCCTACCATTCAGCAGCTGGTCCGCAAGGGCCGCTCGACCAAGCGCTCGGCGTCGAAGACGCCCGCGCTCAAGTCCAGCCCGCAGCGCCGTGGCGTGTGCACCCGCGTGTACACCACCACCCCCAAGAAGCCGAACTCAGCCCTCCGCAAGGTCGCCCGCGTGCGCCTGTCGACCGGCATCGAGGTCACGGCCTACATCCCCGGCGAGGGCCACAACCTCCAGGAGCACTCCATCGTGCTGGTGCGCGGTGGCCGTGTGAAGGACCTTCCCGGTGTCCGCTACCACATCGTGCGCGGCTCCCTCGACACCCAGGGCGTCAAGGGCCGCCAGCAGGCACGCTCGAAGTACGGCGCCAAGAAGGAGAAGAAGTAATGCCTCGTAAGGGCCCCGCCCCCCGGCGCCCGCTCGCCGTCGACCCCGTCTACGGCTCCCCGGTCGTCACCCAGCTGGTCAACCGCGTCCTGCTGGACGGCAAGAAGTCCACCGCCGAGCGCATCGTCTACGGCGCCCTGGAGGGTGTGCGATCCAAGACGGACCAGGACCCGGTCTCCGTCCTCAAGCGCGCCCTGGACAACATCCGCCCGGCACTGGAGGTCCGCTCCCGCCGCGTCGGCGGCGCGACCTACCAGGTGCCGGTCGAGGTCCGCCCCAACCGCGCCACCACCCTCGCGCTGCGCTGGCTCGTGGACTTCTCCCGCCAGCGCCGCGAGAACACCATGACCGAGCGCCTCATGAACGAGATCCTGGACGCCTCCAACGGTCTGGGCGCTGCGGTCAAGCGCCGCGAGGACATGCACCGGATGGCCGAGTCCAACAGGGCCTTCGCCCACTACCGCTGGTGACGGCGGCGCGTCGACCGGGCCCGCCCCGGCGGAGGCCGGCCGACGTCATCACTTTGAACCGACCGAACAACGAAGGACTTCACTAGTGGCACTCGACGTGCTGACCGACCTGAAGAAGGTCCGCAACATCGGCATCATGGCCCACATCGATGCCGGCAAGACGACCGTGACAGAGCGCATCCTGTTCTACACGGGCATCAACTACAAGATCGGCGAGACGCACGACGGCGCCTCGACCATGGACTGGATGGAGCAGGAGCAGGAGCGCGGCATCACCATCACCTCCGCGGCCACCACCTGCTTCTGGAAGAACAACCAGATCAACATTATCGACACCCCCGGCCACGTCGACTTCACGGTCGAGGTCGAGCGCTCCCTGCGCGTGCTCGACGGCGCGGTCGCCGTCTTCGACGGCAAGGAGGGCGTCGAGCCCCAGTCCGAGACGGTGTGGCGGCAGGCCGACAAGTACGGCGTCCCGCGCATCTGCTTCATCAACAAGATGGACAAGCTGGGCGCCGACTTCGAGTTCTCCGTCCAGACGATCCGCGACCGTCTTCACGCCAAGCCGATCGTGCTGAACTTCCCGATCGGCGCCGAGTCCGAGTTCTCCGGCGTGGTCGACGTCGTGGAGATGCGCGCCGTGCGCTTTCCCGAGAAGGACGCCGACGGCAAGGCGACCCGCGGCGCCGTCGTCGTCTACGAGGACATCCCCGCCGACCTGGTCGCCAAGGCCGAGGAGCTGCACGGCGAGCTCGTCGAGGCGGTCGCCGAGGCCGACGACGAGCTCATGGAGAAGTACCTGGAGGGCGAGGAGCTCACCGTCGCCGAGATCAAGGCCGGCGTCCGCAAGCTCACCATCGCCGGCGGGGCCTTCCCGGTCATGGCCGGCTCGGCCTTCAAGAACAAGGGCGTCCAGCCCGTGCTCGACGCCGTCCTGGACTACCTGCCCTCCCCGCTGGACGTTCCCGACGTCGAGGGCCACCGGCCCGGCAACGAGGAGGAGGTGCTCACCCGCGCGGCCGACGAGAATGAGCCCTTCGCGGCGCTCGCCTTCAAGGTCGCCACGCACCCCTTCTACGGCAAGCTGGTCTACGTGCGCGTGTACTCCGGCAAGGTCTCCCAGGGCGACGTCGTCTCCAACGCCACCAAGGGCAAGAAGGAGCGCATCGGCAAGCTCTTCCAGATGCACTCCAACAAGGAGAACCCGGTCGAGCAGGCCCACGCCGGCCACATCTACGCCTTCATCGGCCTCAAGGACGTCACCACCGGCGACACCCTGTGCGCCCAGGGGGCCCCGGTCATCCTGGAGTCCATGACCTTCCCGGACCCGGTCATCCACGTGGCCATCGAGCCCAAGACCAAGAGCGACCAGGAGAAGCTGAGCACTGCGATCCAGAAGCTCTCCGAGGAGGACCCGACCTTCACCGTCAGGCTCGACGAGGAGACCGGCCAGACCGTCATCGGCGGCATGGGCGAGCTCCACCTGGACGTCTTCGTGGACCGCATGCGCCGCGAGTTCAAGGTCGAGGCCAATGTCGGCAACCCGATGGTCGCCTACCGCGAGACCATTCGCAAGAAGGTCGACAAGGTCGAGTACACCCACAAGAAGCAGACGGGCGGCTCCGGGCAGTACGCCAAGGTGCAGATGTCCTTCGAGCCGCTGGTGCCCGAGGCCGATGAGAACGGTGAGGTCGCCCACTACGAGTTCGTCAGCGCCGTCACCGGCGGCCGTGTGCCCCGCGAGTACATCCCCAGCGTCGACGCGGGCGTCCGGGACGCCATGCTCACCGGCGTGCTGGCCGGCTACCCCGTGGTGGACGTCAAGGCGACCCTCGTCGACGGCGCCTACCACGAGGTCGACTCCTCCGAGATGGCCTTCAAGATCGCCGGCTCCATGGCGTTCAAGGAGGGCTCGCGGAAGGCCTCCCCGGTCCTCCTCGAGCCGGTCATGGCCGTCGAGGTCCGCACGCCCGAGGAGTACATGGGCGACGTCATCGGCGATCTGAACTCCCGTCGCGGCATGATCCAGGCCATGGAGGACGCCGTCGGGGTCAAGGTCATCAAGGCCGCCGTGCCGCTGAGCGAGATGTTCGGCTACGTCGGCGACCTGCGCTCCAAGACGCAGGGGCGCGCCGTGTACTCGATGAGCTTCGACTCCTACGCCGAGGTTCCCAGGACCGTCGCCGACGAGATCATCGCCAAGGCCAGGGGCGAGTGATCACGCGTCCCGGGGGCCGGGTATTCGCCTCCGGCCCCCGGGCCGCCTCGGCGATTGCGCCCGAGGCGCCCCCTTTCAGTAAGATTTCCAACAATCCATCAGTAGAGACTCTCAGCGTCGTCACGGCTAGCATAGGGTTAGTCGAATCACGACGAAGAGCAACTACCCGAGTCCCAGGAGGACACCAGTGGCCAAGGCCAAGTTCGAGCGGACCAAGCCGCACGTCAACATCGGAACGATCGGTCACGTCGACCACGGCAAGACGACGCTGACCGCTGCGATCTCCAAGGTCCTGCACGACGAGTACCCGGACCTCAACCCCTTCACCCCCTTCGACGAGATCGACAAGGCCCCCGAGGAGCGCCAGCGCGGTATCACGATCAACATCGCGCACGTCGAGTACGAGACCGAGAAGCGTCACTACGCCCACGTCGACGCCCCCGGCCACGCCGACTACATCAAGAACATGATCACCGGCGCGGCCCAGATGGACGGCGCCATCCTGGTGGTCGCCGCCACCGACGGCCCCATGGCCCAGACCCGCGAGCACGTCCTGCTCGCCCGTCAGGTTGGCGTGCCGGTCCTGCTGGTCGCCCTCAACAAGTGCGACATGGTCGACGACGAGGAGCTCCTCGAGCTGGTCGAGATGGAGGTCCGCGAGCTGCTGTCCTCCCAGGAGTACGACGGCGACAACGCCCCCGTCATCCGCGTCTCCGCCTTCAAGGCCCTCGAGGGCGACCCCGAGTGGACTCCGAAGATCAAGGAGCTCATGGACGCGGTCGACGACTACATCCCGACCCCGGTCCGCGACATGGACAAGCCCTTCCTCATGCCCATCGAGGACGTCTTCACCATCACCGGCCGCGGCACCGTCGTCACCGGTCGTGTGGAGCGCGGCAAGCTCCCGCTCAACTCCGAGGTCGAGATCCTGGGCATCCGCGAGGCCCAGAAGACCACGGTCACCGGCATCGAGATGTTCCACAAGTCCATGGACGAGGCCTGGGCCGGTGAGAACTGCGGTCTGCTCCTGCGCGGCACCCGTCGCGAGGACGTCGAGCGCGGCCAGGTCGTCGTCAAGCCCGGCTCCATCACCCCGCACACCCAGTTCGAGGGCCACGTCTACATCCTGACCAAGGACGAGGGCGGCCGTCACAACCCCTTCTACTCGAACTACCGTCCGCAGTTCTACTTCCGGACCACGGACGTCACCGGCGTCATCACCCTGCCCGAGGGCACCGAGATGGTCATGCCCGGCGACACCACCGAGATGAGCGTCGAGCTCATCCAGCCGATCGCCATGGAGGAGGGCCTCGGCTTCGCCATCCGCGAGGGCGGTCGCACCGTCGGCTCCGGCCGCGTCACCAAGATCGTCAAGTGACGCTCTGACCGGCGCCGGCCGTTCCCGAAACGGCTGACTCCAGCGCTCCCCCTGCGCCGAGTATCTCGGCGCAGGGGGAGCGCTCGTTCTTCGTCGAGATCGGTTCACTTCCGGCTCGAGATCGGTCGAGTTCCGCGTCGAGATCGGTCCAGGCCGGCAGCCGTGACCGCTGGCGGCCGGGATGCGTGCGCCTCCTGGAACAGGGCTCGGAGAAGATGGGGCGCGCAAGGTGGCTGGTTCTCGGAGCCGGATGGCGGAGGCGAACCTGATCGAGGCGATTGATCACGCTCCAGCGTCCTGCCCGCGTACGCGCCGTCTGTGTACGCACCGCGCGGCCGAGCAGGGCGCGAGCGCCGTCCCGACGGCGCGTGGGACCGCAGCGAGCCGGTGCCGGGAGGCGCCCCTGAGCCGGAACCGATCTCGACGCGGAACCCGACCGATCTCGGTGGCCGGCGTTGCGGAATCGCGCTCCTAACGAGATCTTTCCGAGACTAATAGCGGAGGATCGTCGCATAGCATTTGGCCGAGTTTCACAGGCCCTCTGCGCCATGGCGGCGGAGAGCGGAAGGCGCTCCGCTGCGCTTCCGGGTCCGATCATCCCGGTTTCGGCCCGCATCGTAAGCGAATCGATGCTTTATCGATATCCTATCGTTTAAGAACTCCTATAAATGGGACATAGAGTTCTTCGTGTTCCTAGAAGATCAGTTGTCAGGCAGACCCACGCCTTCAGATTGCATTGGAGTTCTTCAGTGATCCGTTCCCGCTCGGCGCGCCTGTGCCGCCGTGTCGTGAGTCTTGTCGCCGTGTGCAGCGCCGGCGCGGCCCTCGCACTCGGCTCGACTGCTGTTCCCACAGCGGCCTCCGCTGCCCCCGCGGCCGGCGGCAGCCTTCCCGCGGTCTTCGCCACCGGAGGCTCGGGCCGCTACGTCGACACCATTCAGTGGCTTCAGTGGGGCGACTACGACACCCAGTTCAAGGACCAGGCGAAGCCGAACGTCCCCGTTCTCGACTACGGCCAGACCAAGGACTTCGTCAATGAGCGGGACCTGGGCGACGCCGGAAGTCTTGTGACGACCTGCACCCTGTCCAATCTCCAGCACCTCGGCCACTCGCCCGACCTGACCGACGCGCAGTCCAAGGGCCCGCTGGTGGCCACCATCCCCGGCGCCTGGGCCGGCGACGCCCTCGACAACCTCTACAACGTCGGTGGCCCCGGCCAGTGGAGCGACGGCAGCGAGGTCTGGCACAGCGGCCTGACCTACCCCGCCGACTACGTCAACAAGAATCAGATGGCGATCGGTCTGGCCAACGGATACGCCTACAACGGCGCCAACACCTGGGACGGGAAGAAGTGGGGGACGCCGGGGGCCAGCACTGAGCCGACCGGCTACGCCGCCCGCGTGAGCGTGGACTACTCCTGCGCGGCCGAGCTCCACGCCCCGGACGGAAGCGTCACGTCCGTCCCCGTCGCGGGACTCGTCTTCGCCGACGCGGAGGCCTCCTCGCGGCGCTACGGGATCAAGTCCTGGGCGACGACCGAGTGGACCGATGAGTGGATCCAGGCCAGCACCGACCAGTCCGTGACCTGGCGCGTCCTGGACACCATGCGCTCCGATCCGTGCATCTCCAAGAACACCGGCAAGCAGGTGACCACCGACGCCGAGGTCTCCGACGGCGGTCAGACCCTGCGCCTCATGCCCAGCGATGAGGAGTGCGTCTACCAGAGCGGAGGCAGCTACTCCCGCCCCAACGGACTGGGCGGGCCCGACGCCGTCATGTTCATGGAGGGCGCCACCAAGGCCACCATCACCATGCAGGGCTCCGGCTACTCGGCGGTGGCGCTGGGCCTGATCGTCGCCACCGACTTCGGCGACGCCCCCGAGTCCTACGGCTACTCCGGCGCGCTCTTCCAGCCCAAGTGGCAGGGCGGCGAGGTCTCCTCGACCACCGATGCCTTCGGGGTGCAGCCCCAGGCCACCATGTACCTGGACCAGAGCGCCCCCCGCCTCGGCGAGCGCATCGACGCCGAGGGCCGTCAGATGTTCAGCGCCGATGCCCGCGGTGATGACGACAACGGCATCTTCGACGACGAGGACGCCATCGACACCACCTCATGGAACGGCGGCATACGCACCGCGCCCGGCGCCACCCATACGGAGGCCGTCACCTGTGAGGGAGGCGGGAAGATCGCCGGCTGGATCGACTGGAACAACAACGGCGTCTTCGACGACACCGAGAAGAGCGACGAGGTGCCCTGCGGCGGCAATACCGCGACGCTGACCTGGAAGGTCCCCCAGGACGTCACGAACACCGTGCGCAGCGTGGATGGCGAGGCCGGCTCCAAGCCGGACAGCTACATGCGCGTGCGCATGACCAAGGACAACGACGGCAACGACCAGAAGCCGACAGGCATCACCGCCACCGGCGAGGTGGAGGACTACAAGGTCTCCATCCGCATCCCTACCCTCCAGCTCAACAAGACCGTGGACAACGGCTACGCCTCCGACGAGGTTCCCGGCCTGTCCGCCGACCAGTGGACCGTTCAGGGGCGGTCCGGCGACGTCACCCGCTCCGGCCAGGGCACCACGGGCGACCCCCAGTCCATTCCCCAGGGCGAGGTGAGCCTGTCCGAGTCCTCCGACAACCCGGAGGCCGCGGGCTACGAGCCCGGCCAGTGGACCTGCCGGGAGACCCCGGGCACCAGCGGGGAGAGCTACTCCTCCGCCGTCGGCGGTACCACCGACGGCAAGGCGACGCTGACGGTCAACAACCAGGACCGCGTCACCTGCGACATCGCCAACGCGACCAAGCCGGGGTCCCTGACCTGGAAAAAGCTCGACGCCGACGGCGCGACCCCCGTCGGTGGGTCGGAGTGGGCCCTGTCGGGGCCGGAGGTCCCCCAGGGCACCCGCGTGGCCGACTGCGTGGGCACGTGCGGCACGGGCGCCTACGAGGACCAGGACCCCGACCCGGGCGAGCTCAGCCTCACCGGTCTGAAGTGGGGCACCTACACGATCTCGGAGACCATCGCGCCGCCGGGCTACACCGCCGCCACCGGCGAGTTCGCCTTCACGCAGATCAAGGGCTCGGCCCTGGAGGGGACGCTGGTGCCCGTCAACGGCGTCACCGACAACGGCGTAATCAACAAGCGCCTCCCCTCCGTGTCCTGGACCAAGCTCGACGACGCCGACGACGGCCCGTTGCTGGGCGGCTCGGTATGGACCTGGCGGCCGGTGGACCCGGGCGGCAGCGCGGCCGAGGTCACCGACTGCACGGCCGACTCGGCCGCCGAGTGCGCCGGCGTGGACAAGGACCCCGCCGCGGGCAAGTTCCTGCTCAACGACGTCGCCCCCGGCACGTACACGCTCACCGAGAGGAGCGCGCCCACCGGCTACGAGCTGGACACCACCGTGCACACGGTCACCGTCAGCGCCGACGACGTCGGCCAGACGGTGGACGCCGGCGCCTTCGTGGACAAGCGGCTCGTGGGCTCCATCAGCTGGCGGAAGGCCGACGCGGACAGCGCCGAGCCGCTGTCGGGATCGACCTGGACCCTCGCCGGCCCGGGCGTACCGGCCGACACGGTGATCACCGACTGCGGCCAGGCCCCCTGTGAGGCGGGCGAGTACAAGGACCAGGATCCCTCTCCCGGCGCCTTCGAGGTCCGCGGACTGGCCTGGAGCGACCAGGCGTACTCCCTGACGGAGAGGGAGGCTCCGGCCGGCTACACGCTGGACAGGACCGTGCACGAGTTCACCATCTCCCCGGACGACCTCGCCCGGTCCTTCGACGAGGTCTTCAAGAACTCCAAAGCCGGCGTGCCCCTCCTGCCGCTGACCGGCGGACTCGGCGCGCACCTGTTCCTCATCGGCGGTGCGGTGCTCTGCGCCCTCGCCATGATCGCCGCAATCGTGAGGAGGCGCCGCTCGCAGACCGTTCACTGAGGACACTCAGCCGAGTGGGCGGGGGCCTCCGCCCGTGGCCGGCCCCGCCCTGTGTCCCGCAACCGCAATTCCCATCCCGGCATCCGCGCGACCGTGCCGTGCATGGTCGCGCACGATGAAAGGACAACCACATCCATGAGTAGGACTACTCGCGCTCTCGGGCGCAGGGTCGCCGCCGCCGTCGGAGCACTCGCTCTGGCCAGTGTCGGCCTGGGCGGGGCGACGCTCGCCCACGCTGCCGACCTCGGCAACATCGATACGGGCCGAACCGGCTCGCTCATCATCCACAAGCACGAGTCCGGCTCCCAGAGCGCCGACGGCACCCCCGACGGCCAGACGGGGACGGGCGGTGCGGGCGTCGCCGACGTCGTCTTCACCGCGTACAGGATCACCGACCTGGACCTGACCACCCAGGCCGCCTGGGATGGGCTCAAGAACCTCGCGGTCCCGGCCGACGCCTGCGGCGCCGACTACGCGAGCCCCTCGTTCGGCGGCCACACCTTCGACGGCGGCGCCGCCGGCGCCCCGACCAACGCCCAGGGCGACACGACCATCGGCAGCCTGCCGGTGGCGGCCTACCTCGTGTGCGAGACCAGTGCCCCCAGCACCGTCAAGACCAAGGCCGCGCCCTTCGTCGTGACGGTGCCCTTCCCGAACAACGCCACGAACGCGGCCAACGGCAACGGCGAGTGGCTCTACGACGTCAACGTCTACCCGAAGAACACCGTCGTGCTCGCCCCGGCCAAGGACGTCAACGTCGCCGCCAACGGCCTGAAGACCGACAGCCAGGTCACCTTCCCGGTCACCGCGACGATCCCGAGCATCGCCGCCACGGACTCCTTCAAGCACTTCGTGATCTCCGACCCGCTGGACTCCAACCTGTCGAGCGGCGACGTCGCCTCGGTCAGGATCGACGGCCAGGACGTGGACTCCTCCTACTACACGGTCACCCCCGGGCAGACCGTCTCGGTCGGCTTCACCAAGGCGGGGCTGGCCTTCCTGAAGACCAAGCCGAGCTCGACCATTGAGGTCGTCTTCACCGCCAAGGTCGTCTCCGTGCCCGCCGGCGGCACCATTGAGAACACCGCGACCCTGTACGTCGACGTCGTCCCTCAGGACAGTCCGCCGGACAACCCGCCCGTCACTCCTCCGGATGAGCCGGGCACGCCCACCAACAAGGTCGTCACCAGCTGGGGCGACGTCAAGGTCTCCAAGACCGACGCCGACAATGCCAAGGCCCTCAAGGGCGCGACCTTCCAGGTCTACAACGCGGCCGACCCCTACGCGGCCTCGTGCGACAACGCGGTCAAGGACGGCGCGCCCATCTCGGTCGACGGCGCCACCGAGTTCACCTCCGGCGACGACGGCGTGGTGTCCATCGCGGGCCTGTTCGTGGACAAGAAGACGGGCGCGCCCGGCGAGACCTCCGTCGTCCCGGACCGCACCCAGCGCTGCTACGTGCTGGTCGAGACGGCCGCTCCCGCCGGCTACGTGCTGCCCGCCAGCGCCGACAGGCCCGTCACCGTCAAGGCCGGCCTTACCGCGACCGGCTCCTACGACCTGACAGTGCCCAACACCAAGCAGGACGTGCCCCGGCTCCCGCTCACGGGCGCCAACGGGCGCCTGCTCCTGATGGCGCTCGGCGCCGGCCTTGTCGCCCTCGCCGCCGGCGCGGCCCTCGTGGCCCGCTCCCGCAAGATGCGCGAGAGGGACTGACCCCCCTCGTCGGCGCCGGCTGCGATCACCCGCTGGTGGCCCGGCCGGCGCCAGCAGGCGCTCTGCGCAGATTCTGCACCGACATCGCGTGGCGGGGAGATCTCTGCGTCTCCCCGCCACGCTCGCGCCCGTCGTCAGGAGACCCGCCGACCATGAACCCTGCAAGCCCCCGCCGTCACCGCTCCGCCCACGCCGCCGACAGGCGCAGGCGCCGCTGGCGGCTCTCGCGCTACTCCCTCGTCCCCGCCCTGCTCGCCCTGATCGGCATGCTGGCCCTGGCCTACCCGACGGCGGCGAGCTGGGCGTCCCAGTACAACCAGTCCAAGGTCGTGGCCGACTACTCCAGCGGCGTGGACAACGCGGACCCCGACGCCGCCACCCAGATCGCGCAGGCCCACGCCTACAACGACGCCCTGTCGGTAGGCGCGGTCCTGGAGGCCAACACGCACGTCCCCACCGGGGCGGGGAGCGCCGGCGGCGACGGCCTGGACTACAACGCCATCCTGAACGCCAACGGCGTCGGCCTCATGGCCCGCCTGCGCATCCCGTCGATCGACCTGGACCTGCCCGTCTACCACGGCACCTCCGACCAGACCCTCCTGGAGGGCCTGGGGCACCTGGAGGGGACCTCGCTGCCCGTGGGCGGGACCGGCGCGCGCTCGGTGATCACCGGGCACCGCGGCCTGGCCAACGCCACCATGTTCACCAACCTCGACAGGGTCGGGGTGGGGGACACCTTCACCGCCGAGGTCTTCGGCGAGGTGCTGACCTACCGCGTGGTGGAGACCAAGGTCGTCGAGCCCGAGCAGACCGAGGAGCTGCGGGCCGACCCCGACCGCGATCTCATGACCCTGGTGACCTGCACGCCGCTGGGGGTCAACACCCACCGCATCCTGGTCACGGGGGAGAGGATCCCCACGCCGGACGACGACGTCGCCGGCGAGCGCCCGGACGTGCCCAGGTTCCCGTGGTGGGCCCTCGCCCTGGGCGCCGGCGTGGTTCTGGACGGGATCTACGTGTGGCGGGCCGGCTGCCCCGCCCGGCCGGCGGCGGGAGCGCACCGGGCCCCGCGCCGCCGGAGGGCCGGGCGCGACACGCCCGAGCGCGTGGACCGGGTGGGCGGTCTCACAGGCGCCGACCCGCCCGCCCGCTTCCACGGCCAGGGGCGGCGCTGCTAACGTTGTCAAGCCGAGCGGTGCTGGAGCACCGCCCGGTCGCCTCCCGGGTCCGCCCCGGGAACCAGTCTGACGGACCCGGTCGCCACCGGGTTTCCGTGTGTCCAGACCGGCCACCTCTTCTTCACAGCGGATGTCTCCTGCGCGTCGCCTCGCGACACGCCCGAGCGCGTGGACCGGTCACCGAAAGCAAGAGAGGTTGGGCGCCATGGCGGGACAGAAGATCCGCATCCGGCTCAAGTCCTACGACCACGAGGTCATCGACTCCTCGGCGCGCAAGATCGTCGACGTCGTGACCCGCGCTGGTGCGACGGTCGTGGGCCCCGTGCCGCTGCCGACCGAGAAGAACGTGTTCTGCGTCATCCGGTCGCCGCACAAGTACAAGGACAGCCGCGAGCACTTCGAGATGCGCACGCACAAGCGGCTGATCGACATCGTCGACCCGACGCCCAAGGCCGTTGACTCGCTCATGCGTCTCGACCTGCCGGCCGACGTCAACATCGAGATCAAGCTCTGAGGTAAGAGGCCATGACTACGCTTAACCAGCCGGCTGCCGCCGCGCCCGCAAAGGCGCTGCTCGGCACCAAGCTCGGCATGACGCAGATCTGGGACGAGGGCGGACGCCTTCGCCCCGTCACGGTCGTGCGCGTCGACACCAATGTCGTGACCCAGATCCGCACCCTCGAGACCGACGGGTACGAGGCCGTTCAGCTCGCCTTCGGCGAGATCGACGAGCGCAAGGTCACCAAGCCCCTCAAGGGCCACTTCGACAAGGCCGGGGTCGCCCCCCGCCGCCACGTCGCCGAGGTCCGCACCTGCCTGACCGGCGAGTTCGCCCTCGGCCAGGAGCTGGCCGCGGACACCTTCGAGGTCGGCCAGCGGGTCGATGTCACCGGTACATCCAAGGGCAAGGGCTTCGCGGGCGTCATGAAGCGCCACGGCTTCAAGGGCGTGGGCGCCTCCCACGGCGCGCACCGCAACCACCGCAAGCCCGGCTCGGTCGGCGCCTGCGCCACCCCCGGCCGCATCTTCAAGGGCCTGCGCATGGCCGGCCGCATGGGCCACGCCACCACCACCGTCCAGAACCTCAAGGTCCGCGGCGTCGATGTCGACAAGGGCGTGCTCATCGTGGGCGGGGCCGTCCCCGGTCCCAAGGGCGCGGTCGTCCTCGTCCGTACCGCCGTGAAGGGAGCCTGAGACTCATGCCCGAGAACCGCACAGAGACGCTCTCCGTCGAGATCGTCGACTCCGAGGGGCGCAGGACCGGCACCGTCGAGCTGCCCGCCGAGGTCTTCGACGTCGAGCCCAATATCCCGCTCATGCATCAGGTCGTCGTGGCCCAGCTCGCCGCGGCCCGCCAGGGTACCCACGCCACCCGGACCCGCGGCATGGTCCGCGGCGGCGGCCGCAAGCCCTACCGGCAGAAGGGCACCGGCCGCGCCCGCCAGGGCTCCATCCGCGCCCCCCAGTTCGCCGGCGGCGGCGTCGTCCACGGCCCCCAGCCGCGCGACTACAGCCAGCGGACTCCCAAGAAGATGAAGGCCGCCGCCCTGCGCTCGGCGCTGTCCGACCGCGCCCGCCACGGCCGCATCCACGTCATCACCGAGTTCCTCGTGGCCGACAGGCCCTCCACCAAGCAGGCGCTGGCCGGGCTGCGCAACCTGACCGACCGCAAGGCGCTCGTCGTCGTGGGCCGCGAGGACACCCTGTCCACTCTCAGCCTGCGCAACCTGCCCGACGTCCACGTGACCTGGGCCGACCAGCTCAACACCTACGACGTCCTCAACAGCGAAGACGTCATCTTCACTGCCGACGCCTTGGACCGCTTCCTGGGCAGGGGCGAGGAGGAGTCCAAGTGAGCCTCGAGAAGTCCAAGAACCCCCGCGACGTCATTGTCGCCCCGGTCGTCTCCGAGAAGTCCTACGCCTGCATGGACCGTGGCCAGTACACGTTCCTCGTGACGCCGGGTTCCAACAAGACCGAGATCAAGCTGGCCGTCGAGGCCATCTTCGACGTCAAGGTCGCCTCCGTCAACACCCAGAACCGGCGGGGCAAGACCCGTCGTACCCGCACGGGCATGGGCAAGTCGAAGGACACCAAGCGCGCCATCGTCACGCTGAGCGAGGGCACCATCGACATCTTCGGCGACGTGACGAAGTGACCCGGAAGGTAGAGGATCGACATGGGAATCCGTAAGTACAAGCCGACGACCCCGGGTCGCCGCGGCGGCTCCGTGGCCGACTTCGCTGAGATCACGCGCTCCAAGCCCGAGAAGTCCCTGGTGCGCCCGCTGAGCAAGACCGGCGGCCGCAACAGCTACGGCCGCATCACCACCCGCCACAAGGGCGGCGGCCACAAGCGCGCCTACCGCCTGATCGACTTCCGTCGCGCGGACAAGGACGGCGTGCCGGCCAAGGTCGCGCACATCGAGTACGACCCCAACCGCACCGCCCGCATCGCCCTGCTGCACTACGCCGACGGCGAGAAGCGCTACATCATCGCGCCCAACCGGCTCGGCCAGGGCGACCGGGTCGAGGCGGGGCCGAACGCGGACATCAAGCCCGGCAACAACCTGCCGCTGCGCAACATCCCCACCGGCACCGTGGTCCACGCCGTCGAGCTGCGCCCCGGCGGCGGGGCCAAGATCGCCCGGAGCGCCGGCGCCTCGGTGCAGCTGGTCGCCAAGGAGGGCAAGTACGCGCAGCTGCGCATGCCCTCCGGCGAGATCCGCAACGTCGAGGCCGCCTGCCGCGCCACCGTCGGCGAGGTCGGCAACGCCGAGCAGTCCAACATCAGCTGGGGCAAGGCCGGCCGCATGCGCTGGAAGGGCGTGCGCCCGACCGTCCGCGGCGTCGTCATGAACCCCGTGGACCACCCGCACGGCGGTGGTGAGGGCCGCACCTCCGGCGGCCGCCACCCCGTCTCCCCATGGGGCAAGCCCGAGGGCCGTACCCGTCGTCCCAAGAAGTCCAGCGACCGCCTCATCGTGCGTCGTCGTCGGACCGGCAAGAAGCGCTGATAGGAGCCTGATATGCCGCGCAGCCTGAAGAAGGGTCCCTTCGTCGACGACCACCTCCAGAAGAAGGTGGACGCCCAGAACGAGAAGGGCACCAAGAACGTCATCAAGACCTGGTCCCGCCGTTCGGTCATCACGCCGGACTTCCTCGGACACACCTTCGCCGTCCACGACGGCCGCAAGCACGTCCCGGTCTTCATCACCGAGTCCATGGTGGGCCACAAGCTCGGCGAGTTCGCTCCGACCCGCACCTTCCGCGGGCACGTCAAGGACGACCGCAAGTCGCGTCGCTGACGCCGGTGGAAGATAGAGAGGCAGAGAACATGGAAGCCAAGGCGCAGGCCAAGTACGTGCGCTGCACGCCGATGAAGGCGCGCCGGATCGTCAACGTCGTCCGCGGCAAGCGGGCGGTCGAGGCCGTGAACGTGCTGCGGTTCGCCCCGCAGGCCGCCGCGGTGCCGGTGCGCAAGGTCATCGAGTCCGCCATCGCCAACGCCCGGTTCAAGGCCGAGCGCGACGGCGAGCGCTTCGACGAGAACGACCTGTTCATCACCGAGGTGTACGCCGACGAGGGCCCGACCCTCAAGCGGTTCCGCCCGCGCGCTCAGGGGCGCGCCGGACGGATCCTGAAGCGGACCAGCCACATCACCGTCATCGTCGGGGACGCCTCCGACGCCGCAACGAAGGAAGGAGCCCGGTAATGGGGCAGAAGGTCAACCCGACCGGGTTCCGCCTGGGCATCACCACGGACCACCGCTCGCGCTGGTTCGCCGACTCCACGAAGTCCGGCCAGCGCTATCGCGACTTCGTGGACGAGGACGTCAAGATCCGTCGTCTCATGGCGGACGGCATGGAGCGCGCCGGCATCTCCAAGGTCGACATCGAGCGCACCCGCGACCGCGTCCGCGTCGACCTGCACACCGCCCGCCCCGGCATTGTCATCGGCCGCCGCGGCGCCGAGGCCGAGCGTCTGCGCGGCCAGCTTGAGAAGCTGACCGGCAAGCAGGTCCAGCTCAACATCCTGGAGGTCAAGAGCCCCGACCTGGACGCCCAGCTGGTGGCCCAGGGCATCGCCGAGCAGCTCGCCAGCCGCGTCTCCTTCCGCCGCGCCATGCGCAAGGGCATGCAGTCGGCCATGCGCGCCGGCGCCAAGGGCGTGCGGGTGCAGTGCTCCGGCCGCCTGGGCGGGGCCGAGATGAGCCGCTCGGAGTTCTACCGCGAGGGCCGTGTGCCGCTGCACACCCTGCGGGCCAATATCGACTACGGCTTCTACGAGGCCAAGACCACCTTCGGACGTCTCGGCGTCAAGGTGTGGATCTACAAGGGCGACATGACCGAGCGCGAGTTCGCTCGCCAGCAGGCCGAGTCCGGTCCGCGCGGTCGTGGCGGCCGAGGCGATCGCCGCGGCCGCCGCGGCGATCGCGCTCCGCGCCAGAGTGAGCAGCAGCAGGCCGAGCAGGCGCCGGCCGCCGAGAAGAACGCTGCCGCAGCAGACCAGGGAACGGAGGCCTGAGCCGTGCTCATCCCTCGCCGGACCAAGTTCCGCAAGCAGCACCGCCCGCACCGCACGGGCATGTCCAAGGGCGGCAATCGGATCGCCTTCGGTGAGTACGGCATCCAGGCCCTGGAGCACGCCTACGTCACCAACCGCCAGATCGAGGCGGCCCGTATTGCCATGACCCGTCACATCAAGCGCGGCGGCAAGGTGTGGATCAACATCTTCCCGGACCGCCCGCTGACCAAGAAGCCCGCCGAGACCCGCATGGGCTCCGGCAAGGGCGCCCCCGAGTGGTGGATCGCCAACGTCAAGCCCGGACGCGTCATGTTCGAGCTCGGCGGTGTCGATGAGGCGCTCGCCCGCGAGGCCATGCGCCGCGCCCAGCACAAGCTTCCGATGAAGACCCGTTTCGTGACTCGTGAGGGTGGTGACGTCTGATGGCCATCGGCTCGAAGGATCTGACCCCGACCGACCTGGACGCCATGGACAACGAGCGCCTCGCCGAGGAGCTCTCCAAGGCCAAGGCTGAGCTGTTCAACCTCCGGTTCGCCGCCGCGACCGGACAGCTCGAGGACCACGGCCGTCTTAAGGCCGTGCGTCGCGACATCGCCCGTATCCACACGATCGTGCGCGAGCGCGAGCTCGGCATCCGTACCGCTCCCAGCAGCCAGGAGTCCAAGTGAGCGAGCAGAGTAACAACAGCGCCACCGAGCCCACCGAGCCCAAGGAGCGCAACCAGCGCAAGGTCCGCCGCGGCTACGTCGTGTCCGACAAGATGGACAAGACCGTCGTCGTCGAGGTCGAGGAGCGCTACAAGCACTCCCTGTACGGCAAGGTCCTCCGTCGTTCCAAGAAGGTCAAGGTCCACGACGAGCACAATGAGGCTCACCCCGGCGACCTTGTCCGGATTATGGAGACCCGCCCGCTGAGCGCCACCAAGCACTGGCGCCTGGTCGAGATCATTGAGAAGGCCAAGTGACCTCTTGCTGAGTCCGGCCCACCGAGGCCGGCGACCGCGCGCGACGCCGCAGCACCCCGCCCGGGCGCTGCGGCGTCCGTCAATCGCCGCTCGCGTCCCCGCCCACCATCCCGGTGGCCGCGCGGGCGGCGGCGATCGGCCGACGACGGCGCCGTCGTCGTAGAGCCGAAACGGGAGCGGGCGGCGCCGGTGAGCAAAGGCACAGGCGGGCGGAAGGCTGCGCGGTACCGCCTCACTTGCGGCCTGCACTAGAGTGACGGAGTTGCGTGCGCCCTCGGCGCGTCCGCCGGAGACCTCGTGCCTCGTGCGCCTGTGTCTGGCGGAAGAGCGAGCCGCGGACTCCACCCGCCCCCGGCGGGCAGAGCAGCACGCAAGAGAAGAAGGAACGTTCGGCCAGGCTCGCTCGCCCTCGGGAGGGTCGAGAACCGGCTCGACGACAGGAGAACACTCAATGATCCAGCAGGAGTCGCGACTGAAGGTCGCCGACAACACCGGTGCCAAGGAGATCCTTTGCATCCGTGTGCTCGGCGGCTCGGGTCGGCGCTATGCGGGTATCGGTGACACGATCGTCGCCACCGTGAAGGACGCCATCCCCGGCGGCAATGTCAAGAAGGGCGATGTCGTCAAGGCCGTCATCGTGCGCACGCGCAAGGAGCGCCGGCGCCCGGACGGCTCGTACATCCGTTTCGATGACAACGCCGCCGTCCTCCTCAAGAACGACGTGGAGCCGCGCGGCACGCGCATTTTCGGCCCCGTCGGCCGTGAGCTTCGCGAGAAGAAGTTCATGCGCATTGTCTCGCTCGCCCTGGAGGTGATCTGAATATGGCGCGCATTAAGAAGGGTGACCAGGTCATCGTCATCGCCGGCAAGGACAAGGGCAAGACGGGGCGCGTGCTCAAGGTGATGCCCGCCGTCGACCGTGTCGTCGTCGAGGGCGTTCAGCGCGTGACCAAGCACGTCAAGGCCGGGCAGAACGCCCAGGGCGCTCGCACCGGCGGCATCGAGACCGTGGAGGCCCCGATCCACATCTCCAACGTCATGCCCATCGACCCCAAGACCAAGAAGCGCACCCGCGTCGGCTTCCGCGTCGAGGAGGGCGTGCGCCCCGACGGCCGCAAGCGCCTGGTTCGCGTGCGCTACGCCAAGAAGTCCGGGGAGGACCTGTGATCATGACTGACAAGGCTGACAAGATCACCCCCCGCCTGAAGACGAAGTACATTGAGGAGGTGCACCCGGCCCTCCGCAAGGAGTTCAAGCACGGCAACGTGATGGAGGTCGGGCGCATCGTCAAGGTCGTGGTCAACATGGGCGTGGGCGAGGCCGCCCACGACTCCAAGATGATCGAGGGCGCCGTGCGCGACCTGGCCGCCATCACGGGGCAGAAGCCCCAGGTGACCAGGGCCCGCAAGTCCATCGCCCAGTTCAAGCTGCGCGAGGGCCAGCCGATCGGCGCGCACGCCACGCTGCGCGGCGACCGCATGTGGGAGTTCCTCGACCGCCTCATCTCGATCGCGCTTCCCCGCATCCGCGACTTCCGCGGCCTGTCCCCGAAGCAGTTCGACGGCAACGGCAACTACACCTTCGGTCTGACCGAGCAGGCCGTCTTCCATGAGATCGACCAGGACAAGATCGACCGCGTCCGCGGCATGGACATCACCGTGGTGACCACGGCCAAGACCGACGAGGAGGCCCGCTCGCTGCTCAAGCAGCTCGGCTTCCCCCTCAAGGAGAAGTGACATGGCGAAGACCGCTCTGATCGAGAAGGCCAACCGCAAGCCCAAGTTCCGCGTCCGCGCCTACACCCGCTGCCAGCGCTGCGGCCGGCCGCACTCGGTGTACCGCAAGTTCGGCCTGTGCCGTATCTGCCTGCGCGAGATGGCCCTCAGCGGCCAGCTCCCCGGCGTGAGCAAGTCCAGCTGGTAAGAACTTACGTCGCAGGTCCGATGAGGAAACCACGACGAGGAAGGGCCGAGGCCCACTCATGACTATGACAGACCCGATCGCAGACATGCTGACTCGTCTGCGTAATGCAAACAACGCCTACCACGACACCGTCTCGATGCCGTCGAGCAAGCTCAAGGTGAACATCGCGCGGATGCTCAAGGCCGAGGGCTACATCGCCGGCTACGAGGTCACCGACGCGACGGTGGGCAAGACGCTCACGCTGAGCCTGAAGTACGGAGCCAACCGCCAGCGGGCCATCCAGGGCCTCAAGCGCATCTCCAAGCCCGGCCTGCGCGTCTACGCCAAGTCCACGAACCTGCCCAAGGTCCTCGGCGGCCTGGGGGTGGCGATCCTGTCCACCTCCTCCGGTCTGCTGACCGACAAGCAGGCCGAGTCCAGAGGCGTGGGCGGCGAAGTGCTCGCCTACGTCTGGTGAGATAAGGAACGGAGGAGAACCATGTCTCGCATTGGACGACTTCCCGTTCCGGTTCCCGCCGGAGTGGACGTCACTATCGAGGGCAACGAGGTGACGGTCAAGGGCCCCAAGGGCACCCTGTCGCGCACAATCGCCCAGCCGCTGAGCGTCACCCGCCAGGAGGACGGCACCATCCTGGTGACCCGCCCCAATGACGAGCGCGAGTCCCGCTCGTTGCACGGCCTGTCCCGCACGCTCATCAACAACATGGTCATCGGCGTCACCGAGGGCTACTCCAAGCAGCTCGAGATCGTCGGCACCGGTTACCGCGCCGTCCAGAAGGGCACCGGCGTCGAGCTCTCGGTGGGCTTCTCCCACACCGTGACGGTCGAGCCCCCCGAGGGCATCGACCTGAAGGTCGAGGGGAACCTGAAGATCATCGTCTCGGGCATCTCCAAGGAGCGGGTCGGCGAGGTCGCCGCGAACATCCGCAAGATCCGCCCGCCGGAGCCCTACAAGGGCAAGGGCGTGCGCTACGCCGGCGAGAACGTGCGCCGCAAGGTCGGAAAGGCTGGTAAGTGACCATGGCTTACTCGATCAAGAGGACCAGGAACTCCAAGGCTGTGGCCCGCAAGCTCCGCCACCAGCGCGTGCGCAAGC
This sequence comes from Actinomyces israelii, assembly GCF_030253495.1. Lineage (NCBI taxonomy): Bacteria > Bacillati > Actinomycetota > Actinomycetes > Actinomycetales > Actinomycetaceae > Actinomyces > Actinomyces israelii. The sequence continues at coordinate 2,980,028 of NZ_CP124548.1, read as the reverse complement.
GCGTCAACGGCACCCCGGAGCGCCCGCGCCTGGTCGTCAGCCGCTCCAACCGCCACATGGTGGCCCAGGTCGTGGACGACACCATCGGTCACACGCTGTGCTCCGCCTCGACCCTGGAGGAGGCCGTCAAGGGGGTCCCGGGCCACAAGGTCGGCGCCGCCCGCAGGGTCGGCGAGCTCGTGGCCGAGCGCGCCAGAGCGCTCGGCATCGAGGCGGTCGTCTTCGACCGCGGCGGCAACAAGTACCACGGTCGCGTGGCGGCCGTCGCCGAGGGCGCCCGCGAGGCCGGCCTGACGCTGTGAGCAAGACGACGAGAAAGCAAAGGAGTATCTGATGGCTGCACCGCAGCGAGACAGGTCCGCGTCGTCCGGCGGCTCGGGCCAGCGCGACAACGAGCGCGGCGAGGGCCGCGGCCGTCGCGACCGCAACGAGCGTCGCGACCGCCGCGACCGCGGCAACGACGACAAGTACATTGAGCGCGTCGTCACCATCAACCGCGTGTCCAAGGTCGTCAAGGGCGGCCGTCGCTTCACCTTCACGGCGCTGGTCGTCGTCGGCGACGGCGAGGGCACCGTGGGCGTGGGATACGGCAAGGCGAAGGAGGTCCCCTCCGCCATCGCCAAGGCCGTCGAGATCGCGAAGAAGAACTTCTTCCACGTCCCGATGATCCGCCGCACCATCCCGCACCTGGTCCAGGGCGAGGACTCCGCCGGAGTCGTCCTCCTGCGCCCGGCCTCGCCCGGTACCGGCGTGATCGCCGGCGGTCCGGTGCGCGCCGTGCTGGACTGCGCCGGTGTCCACGACGTCCTGTCCAAGTCGCTCGGCTCCTCCAACGCGATCAACATCGTCCACGCGACGGTGGACGCGCTGACCAAGCTCGAGCAGCCGGAGTCCGTCGCGGCTCGCCGAGGGCTGCCCCTGGAGGACGTCGCCCCGCAGTCCATGCTGCGGGCCCGCGCCGAGGGCGAGGCCCACAAGCGCGCCGAGGCCGAGAAGAAGGAGGCCGCCAAGGCCGCTGAAGGAGTGGGTGCGTAATGGCCACTACCACCAAGCAGGTCAAGGTGACCCAGGTCCGCTCGGGCATCGGCGGCACGCGTCGTCAGCGCGAGACGCTGAAGTCCCTCGGCCTGCGCAAGATCCGCCAGTCCGTCGTCCGCGAGGACAACGCGTCCGTCCGCGGCATGATCGCCAGGGTGGCGCACCTCGTCACCGTTGAGGAGGCCTGAGATGGCTGACACCAAGAAGACCGGGGGGCAGGCCGAGGAGGGGCAGATCATCAGGCTGCACCACCTCCGCCCCGCCCCCGGATCCAAGAAGGCCAAGACCCGCGTGGGCCGCGGTGAGGGCTCCAAGGGCAAGACTGCCGGCCGCGGAACCAAGGGGACCAAGGCCCGTCGCCGGGTCCGTCCCGGCTTCGAGGGCGGTCAGATGCCGCTGCACATGCGGCTGCCCAAGCTGCGCGGCTTCAGGAACCCCAACCGCGTCGAGTACCAGCCCGTCAACGTCGGCCGCATCGTCGAGCTCTTCCCCGACGGCGGCGCGGTCACCGTCGAGGACCTCGTCGCCAAGGGCGCCGTGCGCGGGCGCCACCTGGTCAAGGTCCTGGGCTCGGGCGATGTGGAGGTCAAGCTCGACGTCGTCGTCGACGCCTGGTCCGCCTCCGCCAAGGAGAAGATCGAGGCGGCCGGAGGCTCACTCACCGCTCGCTGATATCTCGTCACGTGCGCGGGGTACCTCCCCGTGCATGCCCAGGAGCCCCGTCCTGCCGCTCAGCCGCAGGACGGGGCCCTTGCCGTCAACGACGCGGGGCAGAGCCTTGCGCACTCGATCCTGGCGGGTACAGGGCCTCGCGTTCGGCATGTGCCGAACGCTCAGCGCCTCGGAGGCAGAAGAGGCTCCAGCCGACGCTGAAGGTCTTCCACCTCGTCGATCCAGGAGGGGTCGTCCATGAGGGTCTTCGCACGCTGCTCGATGGCCTCCCGAATGACGCCGCCCATGGTCGTTCCCTTGCTTGCTGATGCCTGGTTCGCCGCAGCTTCATGCGGGGAGGCGGCGACCGCTCCTGCGGGGTCCGCCTCCACGTGCGCGACCGCTTTTTACGGCTCACCAGCCCGCGCCGACCACCTCCGCACTTTCGCAACAGGGCTTAGATGATTGGTTCTAACAGGGCGGGTCGCCCGGTCGCATCCTTCGCGGTCGTACCTCAGGGGGAGCGGTCGTACGTTAAAGGCACGGCCGCGTCCCCTGAGGTGCGACCCGGTGGGTGAGGGTACGACTTCGTGGGGGATCTGGTCGATCTCGACGCGGAGGTCTGCCGGCCTGAGGAGCCGCCGCAGACGGCGCGAGGCGGCGCAGAGCGGTGCGGGGCCCGTCGTCTGGGCGTCCGCCCGGGGTGCGCCGGCGAACGTGAACGTACCTTCCCAACGTCAACGTACCTTTCTCGCATCCTACTGAGCTCTACCCCCCAGTAGGATGCGAGAAAGGTACGTTCATGCGATGAACCTCCGTTGACGTTGGGGCGGGCGCTCGGCTCGGTCCCGCCCCGGAATCAATCGTCTAGGTTCCGGTTCTGGCTCCGGCTTCTCGACGCGGCGGCGTCGGGAGCTGTTCGCCGGAGGGGGCGGGGGTCGTCGGTGGCGTTCCGGGACCCGGGTCGGGAGGCGCCGTGCTGCCCCTTCCGCCGAGATCGGTTCGCTTCCGCGTCGAGATCGGTTCGCGGAGCCTGCCGGTCATCCTCGTTGCCCCGGAGTCAGCCGTCTCGATGGCCGGCTCCGGGGCGGGCGGGTGTCCGCCAGAATGACATTGGCCGCCCGGGCTCTCGGAGCACCGGTGGGGAGCCGCGTCATTGCAGGGGCGGTCGTCGAGCGGGACGGCGCCCAGGAGCTCTAATGTCATTCTGACGGACATCCGGTTCTGGGGCCGGGCTGCGATCGGCCGCGGTGAGCTGAGCGGCCCGTAATCCATAACGGGACGGGTGTGACTGAAGAGGTTTTTGGGGCTCCTGGTACTCGGAACCGATCTCGAGCCGGAACTCGACCGATCTCGGCGCGGAAGTGAACCGATCTCGAGCCGGAATACGACCGATCTCGCCGAAGGGGGCCGGTGCGCGCCCGTTCCCGCTCTCTCGCAGCGCGGCCCCGGCGGCGTGACCGATACCCCGTTGCGGCCGCGCCGCGACCCGGTGACACTGGCCGGAGGCAGGGTAGGGTGGCGTGCGGTGCTCTCCCGGCGCCGGAGCGCCAGCGCCCGCGGCGGGCGGATCGGCGCCCTGACATCTTTCCGCAACCAGAGGAGACCGAGTGCTCAGCGCGTTCATGCAGGCGTTCAGGACGCCGGACCTCAGGGCGAAGCTCCTCTTCACCCTCGGCATTATGGCCCTGTTCCGCCTGGGGTCGGTCATGCCGACGCCGGGCGTGGACCTGACCAATGTTCAGCAGTGCATCGGGGAGAGCCAGCAGCAGGGGGCGGCCGGCCTGCTGAGCCTCATCGACATCTTCTCCGGCGGTGCCCTGCTGCAACTGAGCGTCTTCGCGCTGGGCATCATGCCCTACATCACGGCGTCGATCATCATCCAGCTGCTGCGCGTCGTCATCCCCCGCTTCGAGGAGCTTTACAAGGAGGGGCAGGCGGGCACCGCCAAGCTCACCGAGTACACGCGCTACCTCACCATCGGCCTGGGCCTGCTGCAGTCCTCCACCATTGTCGCCACGGCCGCGGCCGGCAGGCTCTTCGGCAACTGCAGCGTGCCGGTCATCCCCCACACCGCCCACGGCAACACCCTCAGGCTGGCGCTCATGGTCGTCACCATGACCGCCGGCACCGGCCTGATCATGTGGCTCGGCGAGCTCATCACCGAGCGCGGCATCGGCAACGGCATGTCGCTGCTCATCTTCACCTCGATCGTGGCGCGCATGCCCCAGAACCTGCTGGCCATCGCGCGGGGCAGCGCCAAGGGCGGCGGGATCTCCAACTTCCTCATCGTGGTCGCCATCATCCTGGCGGCCACCGTCGCGGTGGTCTTCATCGAGCAGGCCACGCGCCGCATCCCCGTCCAGTACGCCAAGCGCATGGTCGGCCGGCGCCAGTACGGCGGCTCGACCACCTACATCCCCGTCAAGATCAACACCGCGGGCGTCATCCCGGTCATCTTCGCCTCCTCGATCCTGTCCATGCCCCAGCTCGTCTCCCAGTTCGGCGACCCGAGGAGCTCATGGGTCCAGTGGATCGGGAGCAACCTCAGGCAGACGGACACCTTCTACCTCGTCGGCTACGGCGTCCTCATCCTCTTCTTCACCTTCTTCTACACGGCGATCACCTTCAACCCCGAGGAGATCGCGGACAATATGAAGAAGTACGGCGGGTTCATCCCCGGCATCCGCGCCGGCGAGCCGACGGCGCGCTATCTGCGGTACGTCATCAACCGCGTGACGGTGGCGGGATCCGTCTACCTCGTCGTCCTGGCCCTGCTGCCCACCCTCGCGGTCATCTGGCTCGGGCTGTCCCAGAACCTGCCCTTCGGCGGCACGACCATCCTTATTATGGTCGGGGTCGGTCTCCAGACGGTCAAGGAGATCAACTCCCAGCTCCAGCAGCGCCACTACGAAGGGTTCCTCTCATGACACGCATGGTCCTCCTCGGCCCCCCCGGGGCGGGCAAGGGCACCCAGGCCGCCCGCATCTGCGAGCGCCTGTCCATCCCGGCCATCTCCACCGGCGACATCTTCCGCGCCAACGTCTCCAGGGGGACCGAGCTCGGCGGTCGCGCCAGGCAGTACATGGACAGGGGCGAGTACGTGCCCGACTCCGTGACCAACGCGATGGTCGCCGACCGCCTGGCCGAGGCCGACGCCGCGCAGGGCTTCCTGCTGGACGGCTACCCCCGCACGCAGGCGCAGGTCCACGAGCTCGACGCCATGCTTGCCGACAGCGGTCTCGCCCTGGACGTCGTCCTGGAGATCACCGCGGACGCCGAGGTCGTCGTCGACCGCCTCCTCAAGCGGGCCACCGAGCAGAACCGCGCCGACGACACTGAGTCGGTCATCCGCCGTCGTCTCGAGGTCTATGCCGAGGCCACCGAGCCGCTGGCCGCGCTGTACGAGGGCCGCGGCCTGCTCGTGCGGGTCGACGGCACCGGCGACGTCGACGAGGTCACCGAGCGCATTATGGCCGCGCTCGCCTCCCGCGCGGCCGCCTGACCGGTCGGCCACCACACGCAGGAGGAAGCGTGAGACTGCGCAACCGCATTGAGATCAAGACGCCCGACCAGGTGCGTCACATGCGACGCGCGGGCCTCGTCGTCGCTGATGTCCATGCCGCTCTGCGCGAGGCGGTGCGCCCGGGGGTGACCACCGGCGAGCTCGACGCCGTGTGCGCGGCCACGATCGAGCGCTCCGGCGCCCACTCCAACTTCCTGGGCTACTACGACTACCCGGCCACCGTGTGCATCTCGGTCAACGAGGAGGTCGTGCACGGCATCCCGGGGGAGCGGGTGCTGCGCGAGGGCGACCTGGTGACCTTCGACTGCGGCGCCTACGTGCTCGACGAGTCCGGCACCCAGTGGCACGGCGACGCCGCCTTCACCACCGTCGTCGGCGGGCGCTACGCCGGCGACGCCGACCGGGTCCTGGACACCACGACCCGCCGGGCCCTGTGGGCGGCCATCGCGGCGCTCGCCCGCGCGCTGGCCGGGGACGCCTCCGGGCGCGCGGGGCGCATCAACGCCGTCGGCGACGCCGTCGAGGACGTCGTCGCCGAGGCGTGCCGCGACCACGGCATCTGCCTGGGCATCCTCGAGGACTACGTCGGCCACGGGATCGGCACCGCCATGCACATGGCGCCCGACGTCCTGAACTACTCGGTCAGGCGCCGCGGGGCCCGCCTGCGGCCGGGCATGGTGCTCGCAGTCGAGCCCATGCTCACCGCCGGCGAGCCCGAGGTCGAGGAGCTCGACGACGGGTGGACGGCGGTGACCGCCGACGGGTCGCGTGCCGCCCAGTGGGAGCACACGGTGGCGCTGGTGCCCGGGGGCGTGTGGGTCCTGACCGCCTCCGACGGCGGGGTGGAGGGGCTGGACCCCTACGGCATCGAGCCGCGCCCGCTGCGCTGAGGCCGCAGCCCCGGCCCACCCCGTCCCGGTGTGTCCGGAAACACCGCGGTTGCGCCTGATCTCGCATGGTGGTTGGCGGGCGGCCTGTCGTATTCTTGGCAGTCGGTGCGCCAGGTGGCCCGGCGCGCTCGCGTTTGCAGGCCGCGTGGGGAGCCCGCAAGGGTGCAGGCGAGGCGGTGGGCCCGAGGGCGCGTCGTCCGACGGCGTCGTCGTCGGAGGAACTCGAGCGAGAAAGCACCGGCGGAGGAACATGGCTAAGAAGGACGGCGTCATCGAGGTCGAGGGTTCGGTCGTCGAGGCCCTTCCGAACGCGATGTTCCGGGTGGAGCTGAGCAACGGGCACGTCGTGCTCGCGCACATCTCCGGCAAGATGCGGCAGCACTACATCCGCATCCTCCCCGAGGACCGCGTGGTCGTGGAGCTGAGCCCCTATGACCTCTCCCGCGGCCGCATCGTCTATCGGTACAAGTGACAGTCCTCCCCGCACGGGGACGACGGAGGAACATTATGAAGGTCAAGCCGAGCGTGAAGAAGATCTGTGACAGCTGCAAGGTGATCCGTCGCCACGGCCGCGTCATGGTCATCTGCTCCAACCCGCGGCACAAGCAGCGCCAGGGCTGAGCCCTCGCGCGCGGCCACTGCGGCGATCAGCGCCGGTCGGTGGCCCACAATCAGCGCCCGCTCCAGCGGCCGCCGGCTCGCGCCGGTCCGCAACCCCCGGTTCCCGGAGGCCGGGGCCGTCGATGAGATGACGGAGGGGCGGGTGACGACCTCCGGGAGCACACAGGAGAACCACCGCAGTGGCACGTATTTCCGGTGTCGACCTGCCTCGCGACAAGCGAGTCGAGGTCGCTCTCACCTACATCTTCGGGATCGGGCGCACACGTGCGGGCGAGACCCTCGCGGCCACCGGGGTCAACCCGGACACCCGCGTCAAGGACCTCGCCGAGGACGAGCTGGTCGCCCTGCGCAACCACATCGAGGCCAGCTACCGGGTGGAGGGCGACCTGCGCCGCGCGGTCCAGGCCGACATCCGCCGCAAGATCGAGATCGGCTGCTACCAGGGTCTGCGCCACCGCCGCCACCTGCCGGTGCGCGGCCAGCGCACCAAGACCAACGCGCGCACCCGCAAGGGCCCCAAGCGGACCGTGGCCGGCAAGAAGAAGGCCAAGTAACAGGTAAGCAGCAGCCCACGGCGCGGGCCCGGCCCGCCGTGGAACGACCTCATCGAAGAAGAAGGAAGAATGCCCCCCAAGACCCGCTCCACCGTGCGCAAGCCGCGCCGCAAGGACCGCAAGAACGTCACGCACGGCCACGCCTACATCAAGTCGACCTTCAACAACACGATCGTGTCCCTGACCGACCCCCACGGCGCCGTCATCGCCTGGGCCTCCTCCGGCCAGGTCGGCTTCAAGGGCTCCCGCAAGTCGACCCCCTACGCCGCCCAGCTCGCCGCCGAGGCCGCCGCCCGCCGGGCGCAGGAGCACGGCATGAAGAAGGTCGACGTCTTCGTCAAGGGGCCCGGCTCTGGCCGCGAGACCGCGATCCGCTCCCTCCAGGCCGCCGGCCTCGAGGTCGGCTCCATCACGGACGTGACACCCCAGGCCCACAACGGCTGCCGCCCCCCGAAGCGCCGCCGCGTCTGAGGCTCCACGGCCCTCGGCGTCCCCGCCCGGTGGAGGGCCGGGGGCGCCGACGGCTGAACGGGTCCATCCCGCCGGGGTGGGCCGGCCGCCGTCGGGAGCGTCCCCCGACGGCAGCCGCACCATGAGGAACGGCGTCATATAGCGGGCGCCGCGACGAAAGGAAACCCAGTGCTCATTGCACAGCGACCCGCGCTCTCCGAGGAGGTCGTCGAGGACAGCCGCCGCTCGCGGTTCGTCATCGAGCCCCTCGAGCCCGGTTTCGGATACACGCTCGGCAACTCACTGCGCCGCACGCTGCTGTCGTCCATCCCGGGCGCGGCCGTCACCTCCGTGCGCATCGACGGAGTCCCGCACGAGTTCCGCACGATCGCCGGAGTCAAGGAGGATGTCACGCAGATCATCCTCAACATCAAGGAGATCGTGCTCTCCAGCGAGAACGACGAGCCGGTCGTGATGTACCTGCGCAAGTCCGGGCCGGGAGCCGTCACCGCCGGTGACATCACCCCGCCCGCCGGCGTCGAGATCCACAACCCCGAGCTGGTCATCGCCACCCTCAACGAGAAGGGCAAGCTCGAGATCGAGCTGACCGTCGAGCGCGGCCGCGGCTACGTGTCGGCCAACCAGAACAAGGACCCCAACGCGGAGATCTCCCGCATCCCCGTGGACTCGATCTACTCGCCGGTCAAGAAGGTCTCCTACGCCGTCGAGGCCACCAGAGTCGAGCAGCGCACCGACTTCGACCGCCTCATCGTCGATGTCGAGACCAAGGCCTCCATGACGCCCCGCGACGCGCTGGCCTCGGCCGGCAAGACGCTGGTCGAGCTCTTCGGGCTGGCCCGCGAGCTCAACGTCGAGGCCGAGGGCATCGAGGTCGGCCCCTCGCCCATGGACCAGGCGCTCCAGCAGGACCTCGCCCTCATGATCGACGAGCTGGACCTGCAGGCGCGCTCCTCCAACGCCCTCAAGCGCGAGGGCATCCACACCGTCGGCGAGCTCGTCGCACGCAGCGAGGCGGACCTGCTCGACATCCGCAACTTCGGTGCCAAGTCGATCTCCGAGATCAAGGAGAAGCTGGCCGAGCTGGGCCTGTCCCTCAAGGGCTCCCCGGCCGACTACGCCTCCGAGGACGACTACACCAGCCCCACGTTCAGCGACGAGCAGCACGCCTGAGCCCGCCCGTCATTTCACTAGGAGACAACCATGCCTCGCCCAACCAAGGGTCCCCGCCTGGGTGGAAGCGCCCAGCACGAGCGCCACATGCTGGCCAACCTCGCCACCCAGCTCATCATCCACGAGTCGATCACGACGACGGAGGCCCGCGCCCGGCGCCTGCGCCCCTACGCCGAGAAGCTCATCACCAAGGGCAAGCGCGGCGACCTGCACGCCCGCCGCACTGTGATGAAGAAGATCACGGACAAGTACGCCGTCTACCGCCTCTTCGAGGAGCTCGCCCCCCAGTTCGAGGGGCGCAACGGCGGCTACACCCGCATTATCAAGACCAGGCCGCGCAGGGGCGACAACGCTCCCATGGCCGTGATCTCGCTGGTCCTGGAGCCCGTGGCCAAGAAGGAGGCTGTGGCCGACGCCGTCGAGACCGCCAAGCGGGCCGCTGCCAAGGCCGCGACCGACCGCGCCGAGGGGACCGAGCAGGCCGGGGAGGGTGCCGACCAGACGGAGGAGGCCTCCGTGCAGGCGCCCTCCGCCGGTGCCGACGGTGCCGCCGATGCCGCCGACAAGGGCGACGAGGCGCCCGGCGCCTGAGGCCTGTGCGCACGCTCTCCGCGCCGTGGGGTCCGGTCGCCGACTGGCGACCGGACCCCACGGCTGTCGTAGACGTCTCATAATCACATATTTGTCGTGACAAGACTCACGCTTGATTTCGATGTTCTTCCCTTATGAGGTTTCACTTTGGTCACGATCGCGCTAGGCTGATCCGGTAACTCAAGTTGCGATCTACCCCGATGGAGTTCCCATGCCTCTAGCAAGAACATCTGCCAGCAGGCCGACCACGCGATCCCTGACGCGGCGTGTGGTTGGCGTGTTCGCCGCCACCGGTCTCGCCACGACCCTGGGCTGGGCCGCACTGGCCGTGCCCGTGGCCCAGGCCGACGACCCGGGACCCGTGAACGTCACCAATGTCGTCACCAAGTCGAACAACGCCGAGAGCTGGGCCCAGCTCAGCATCACCGCTGACTGGAACGCCGACCACCCGAAGGCCGGGCAGACCCTGACCCTCGACCTCGGCGAGGGGCTGCAGTGGGCCAGCGGCGTTGACTTCAAGCTCGTCAAGAAGGACGACCCGTCGGTCACCCTCGGCGACTGCACCGCGGTCATCAACTCCCAGCACCTGACCTGCACTCTCAACGACACCGTCGAGCAGTGGGACCACGTCGTCGGCACCCTGTCGGCCCGCGGCCAGATCACCCCCGACCTCATCGGCAAGAAGGAGTCGACGGTCGTTGCCAACGGCAAGACCTTCAAGGTCGTCCCCGGTGACAGCGACGGCGACGGCACCTGCGACACCGACCACTGCGACGGCGTGATCCCCGAGCAGGCCCGCAAGAAGAACGCCAAGATCGGCTGGATGAGCGACCTGAAGGACGGCACCTACACCTGGACCTGGACGGTCAACGTCTACGGCTCCACCTCCTACACCGTCGTCGACCCCGAGGGCACCTACAGCAAGGTCGAGTGCACGAACTCCGACTGGTCCCAGAAGTGGAGGGTGACCGACGTCAAGAACGACAAGGACAACCACACGGTCTCCTGGTCGGTTGACAACAGCGAGACCGTCTGCCGAGTCTTCTACACCTCGACCTCCAGCACGGACTCCGACACCAAGGACAACACGGCCACGGTCAACGGCGAGAACCTGACCGCCACGGCGAAGGCCCGCACCGTCGGCCAGGGCGACGGCGACGGAACCAACGACGAGCCGACCCCGACTCCCTCGGTCGTCCCCACGGAGCCCGCTCCGACCGCCGAGCCGACTGCGACCCCGTCCGTGACGCCCACCAACCCCTCCAACCACGGCGGCTCCAACGACGCCGGCGGTAACGAGAGGAAGGGCGGTGGAGACGTGGAGATCCCCGCCAACCCCGTCCTGCCCGAGGTTCCGATCGAGCCCGACGACGGCGCGGAGAAGCCCGGTGACAACGGCCAGGGCCAGGGTGGCGCGGAGAAGCCCGCAGCCCCGGAGCAGCCCGCTGCGCCGGCCGCCGGTGAGCCCGTTGCCGCCACGACCGACGCGGTCGCCGCTCCGGCTACCGAGCCCAAGAAGCCCGCGCTGGCCCACACCGGTGCCGCCGCCGGCGCGACCGGCCTGGCCGCCGTCGCGGCCCTGGCCGCCGGTGGTCTCGGCCTGAAGCTGTCGCGCCGCCGCGCCTGAGGGCGAGGCGCCCCGCAGCGCATCTGAATAACCACCGGTCCCCCGGCTCGGCTGAGCCGGGGGACCGGTGCGTGTGTGCGGGCCTCAGGAGCGGGCCGCGCGAGCCATCTCCCAGCATCGGGCGCCACCGGTCATGCCGGCCTCGTTGGGGACCACGACGACGTCGTCGCCGATCCTGCTGAGCTGGAAGGCGGTGATGCGGCGGGAGTTGCCACCGCCGAGGTACAGGCGGTCCCACAGGTACATGGGCCGCAGCGCATCGACCACCCGCCGCACCCGGCGCGACCAGTGCGCGTCGCCCAGGCGCAGGCGCTCGTGCTCGCCGATGTAGTCGTCATAGGTCAGGCCCCAGCGCACCGGCCCCTGGGAGACCTCGACGTGCGGGGCGAGGATCCCGTTGTCGAAGACCGCGTTGCCCAGCCCCGTCCCCAGCGTCACGATCATCTCGTGCCCGCGGCCCGTGACGACCCCGCACCCCGCCACCTCGGCGTCGTTGAGTATGAGGGAGGGGATCCCGAGGCGGGCGGCGATCGCCTCGCCCATGTCGAAGCGGGCCCACTGCTCGACCAGCTCGGGCAGGACCCGGGACCGGGGGCCGTCCCTGGTGATGTAGTGGGGCGTGGCGATGACGACGCCGTGGCGGATCATGCCCGGCATGCCGACCGTCACCCGGTCGGCCTGGGGCAGCTGCTCGGCCAGGCCCGCGATCGTCTCGACCAGCTTGGCCGGGGGCAGCGGGTAGGGGGTGGGGGTGCGCACGGCGCGGGAGACGATGGCGCCGGCGGCGTCGAGCACCGAGGCCTTGATGCCGCCGCCGCCGCAGTCGACGGAGAGCGTGGAGATCGTGGTCACGGGCACGACGCTACCGCGTCGACCGCCCGCGCGCGCCGCCCGCGGGCGCGCCAGATGCCCGGTTCCGACAGCGCGGAGCGCGTCGGGCGGGCCCGCGGCCCCCTTCGCCAAGACCGGTAGATCTCGACAAGAAGAAGAGGGCGGGGGCTGTGGAGCCGAGCGAAGGACGCCTCTTCGCACGCCACCCCCGGACTCAATCGTCCGGACGTGATCGAATGGCCCCTATGACCGAGACCCTTCGCACTGCGGGGGAGCGGGACCCGCGAGTCCTCCGCCTGCGCCTGGACCTGGCCTACGACGGCGCCGCCTTCAGCGGCTGGGCCGCGCAACCGGGCCTGCGCACCGTCGAGGGCGTCCTGACCGACGCCCTGCGCACGGTCCTGCGCTCGCCCGTCAGGCTGACGGTGGCGGGCCGCACCGACGCCGGCGTGCACGCCGCCGCCCAGGTGGCGCACCTGGACGTGAGCCGGGAGGCCTGGGCGGGGCTGCCGGGGCGCTCCGACCGGCCCCCCGGGACCGCCCTGCTCGCCCGCCTGGCCGGGGTCCTGGCGCGCGAGGCCCGCGGCCTGCCCGGCACGCCGCGCGGCGCCTCTGACATCGCGGTCACCGGCGCCCGCGTGGTGCCCGCCGCCTTCGACGCCCGGTTCTCCGCCGTCGGCCGCCGCTACGTCTACCGGATCGCCGACGCCGGTTCGCCGCGCGATCCCGCCCGCCGCGGGCAGGTCCTGTGGGAGGCCGGGCGCCTCGACGTCGACGCCATGGCGGCATCGGCCGCGCCGCTGCTGGGAGAGCACGACTTCCTGTCCTACTGCAGGCCGCGCGCCGGCGCCACGACCATCCGCACCCTGCGCCGCCTGGAGTGGCGGCGGGCGGCCACCGGGGACCCGGGCGGTGACGCCGGACTGGTCGCCCTGACGGTGGAGGCCGACGCCTTCTGCCACTCCATGGTGCGATCCCTGGTCGGGGCCGGCATCGCGGTCGGGCGGGGCCGCAGGCCCCCGGCATGGCCCGCAGCGCTGCTGGCGGCGCGCTCGCGCCGGGACGCCGCGCCGCTCGCCCCGGCCCACGGGCTCACCCTGGAGGCCGTGGACTACCCCGCCGACGACGAGCTGGCGGCGCAGGCCGAGCGCGCGCGGACCCTGCGCGGTCCCGCACGCGGGGGAAGGGGCCGCTGCTGCTGAGGAGGCCGTCTCGCGGGGCTGCCGACGGGCCGTTGCGGGCGCGTGGCGGGATTCACGTGCGGTAACGAGCGGTTCCTTTGACCCCCATCCGGCGCCGCCGGTATCGTATGAGGGCGTCGTGCAGCACGCGATCGCATCCGTGGTGTCGTCCCACTCGCCCGGGTCGCCGGTGCGCCGACCACTCACCTGACCATGGTGGTCTCGTCGTCCAGTGATGCTTCAGCGCTGGTTCCGGCGCGTCCACTCGCCAAAGAGAAACGAAGGCAACGCCCGTGCGCACGTACACACCGAAGCCTGGCGACGTCGAGAAGAACTGGTACGTCATTGACGCCACCGACGTCGTCCTCGGCCGCCTCGCGGCTCAGGCCGCGACCCTGCTCCGTGGGAAGCACAAGCCCCAGTTCGCCCCCAATGAGGACTGCGGCGACTACGTCATCATTGTCAACGCCGACAAGGTCGTCCTGACCAACGGCAAGGCCGACCGGAAGCTCGCCTACCGCCACTCGGGCTATCCTGGCGGCCTCAAGGCGATCTCCTACCGCGACCTGCTGGCGACCCGCCCGGAGCGCGCCGTCGAGAAGGCCGTCAAGGGCATGGTGCCCCACACCAGGCTCGGCCGTGCCCAGCTCAAGAAGCTCAGGGTCTACGCGGGTGCGGAGCACCCGCACGCCTCGCAGAACCCGCAGCCCTTCGAGATCACCCAGGTCGCCCAGTAAGCGCCCCGGCGCCCGGCACCCCGCGACAAGCAAAGGACACATTGTGGCTGAGACCACTGTTGACATCGACGCGCTGGACGAGGAGAACGCCCCCTCCAGCTACACCACCGAGACCACCGGCTCATCCGAGGGCCGTGGCCAGTCCATCACCGCTCCCGGCGCCGGCCTGGGCCGCCGCAAGGAGGCCGTCGCCCGCGTCCGCCTCATCCCCGGCACCGGCCAGTGGACCCTGAACGGCCGCAGCCTGGAGGACTACTTCCCCAACAAGCTGCACCAGCAGCTCGTGCGGGCCCCCTTCACCGTGCTCGACCTCGAGGGCCGTTTCGACGTCATCGCCCGCATCAACGGCGGCGGCGTCTCCGGGCAGGCCGGCGCCCTGCGCCTGGGCATCGCCCGCGCCCTGAACGAGATCGACCGCGACGCCAACCGCGCCACCCTGAAGAAGGCGGGCTTCCTGACCCGCGACGCCCGCGTCGTCGAGCGCAAGAAGGCCGGTCTGCACAAGGCCCGCCGCGCCCCGCAGTACTCCAAGCGCTGATCCGCGCCGGAGACGCCCGGCCGCGCGACAGCGGCGCCCCGCCTTCCCGTCAGCGCGACGGGCGGGCGGGGCGCCGTCGTCCCCTCATGGCCCCGCCCGGGTCATCACGTCCCTATCACGGATATTACCGGCATGTATTGACACGCCCCTTAAAGTTCTCCTCATCCACCCGTGGCGGGGCCGCCGCCCTTGCCGCGGCCCCTTCCACCTGCGGCCACGAGGAGAGGTCATGGACATAGGAGTCCCTCACGAGCAGCCGGAGCAGGCGCCCATCGCCGCCACGCCGCAGTCGGTGGAGAAGCTGGTCTCCCTGGGGTACACGGTCCGTGTCGAGCGCGGCGCCGGGACCGTCGCCCACATCCCCGACGACGACTACCGGGAGGCGGGCGCGGACCTGGTCGATGCGGAGGCGGCGTGGGGGTGCGAGGTGGTCCTGGCCGCCCACACGCCGTCGAGCCGGGAGCTGGGCCTCATGCGCCGCGGCGCGATACTCATCAGCAGGCTGGACCCGGCCCGTCGCCCCGGGCTGCTGGAGAACCTGAGGGCGCGCGACCTCACCGCGCTCGCGGTGGACGCCGTGCCGCGCCTGTCCCGGGCCCAGGCCATGGACGTGCTCTCCTCCCAGGCGAACCTGGCCGGCTACCGCGCCGTCATCGAGGCCGCGGCGCACCTGGGCCGCCCCCTGGGAGGGCAGGTGACGGCGGCGGGCAAGTTCGAGCCCGCGCGCGTCTACGTCATCGGCGCCGGCGTGGCGGGGCTGGCCGGGATCGGCGCCGCCCGTTCGCTGGGCGCCGTCGTGCGCGGCACCGACGTGCGCCCCGAGGTCGCCGAGCAGGTGGAGTCCATGGGCGCGAGCTTCGTCCCCCTGCCCGCCGCGCAGGAGGAGTCCCGGGACGGGTACGCCACCGAGATGGCCGCCGACCAGGCCGCCGCCGCTGCCGCCCTGTACGCCGACGAGGCCGCGCAGGCCGACGTGGTCATCACCACGGCCGCCATCCCCGGGCGCCGGGCCCCGCTGCTGCTCGACCGGGAGGCGGTCGAGGGCATGCGGCCGGGCTCTGTCGTCATCGACATGGCCGCGGGCACGGGCGGCAACACCGAGCTGACGGTCCCCGGCCGGGTGGTCACCACCGGGGGCGGCGTCGCCGTCGTCGGCCTCACCGACCTGGCCTCCCGCCTGCCGCTGCAGTCCTCCCTGCTCTACAGCCAGAACCTCGTCAACCTGCTGGACCTGATGACCCCGGCCGGGGACGGGGCGCTCGCGCTGGACCTGGACGACGAGGTGGTCCGCACCATCACCGTCTGCCATGACGGCGAGATCCTGTGGCCGCCGCCGCCCGTGAGCGTGTCGGCCGCTCCGAGCGCCGCCGGCGGGCCCGCCGAGGCCGAGCAGCCCGGCGGACCCGACGCGGCGGAGGCGCCGGTCGCGCAGGACCGGCCCCGCTCCCGCCGACGCCGGATCGTGCTCGGACTCGTCGTCGCCCTGGCCGCCGCCCTCGTCCTCATCACCCCGGCGGCGGCCACCAGCCACTACATCGTGCTCGCGCTGTCGATCATCCTGGGCTTCCACGTCATCTCGAACGTCACCCCCGCCCTGCACACGCCGCTGATGTCGGTGACCAACGCCATCTCGGGCATCATCCTGCTCGGCGCGATCTCGCAGATCGGCAACGCGGACCCGCGCATCGCCGCCGTCGCCTTCGCGGCGACCGTGCTGGCCACCATCAACGTCTTCGGCGGCTTCGCGGTCACGCACCGCATGCTCGCCATGTTCAGGAAGGGCTGAGACCGTGCTGACTGCGCTGACCGCGCCGGCCGCACTGACCGCGCCGGCTGAGCCGACCGTGTCCGCCACGGGCCTCGCCTCCCCGATCGCCCTGGCCTACGTGGCCGCCGCCATCCTGTTCATCCTCGCGGCCGCCGGACTGTCCCGGCACGAGACGGCCGTGGCCGGCAACGTCGCCGGCGCGTTCGGCATGGCGGTCGCCGTCGCCGCCGTGGCCGGACTGACCCTGGCCACCGGGCCCGGGCAGGGCGTCGTCGTCACCGCCCTCCTCATCGCCCTGGCGCTGGGCCTGGGCGCGGTCATCGGGCTGGCGCTCGCCGGACGGGTCGCCATGACCGGCATGCCCCAGCTCATCGCCGTCCTCAACGGCCTGGTGGGGCTGGCCGCCGTGCTCGTCGGGTACAGCTCCTACGTCCAGCCCGACCCTCTGGCCGAGTCGCTGGGCGCCTTCCACCTGGGGGAGGTGTTCCTGGGCGTCTTCGTGGGGGCGGTGACCTTCACCGGCTCGGTGCTCGCCGCCCTCAAGCTCGCCGGTCGCATCCCGGGGCGACCGCTGACGCTGCCGGGGCGCAACCTGCTCAACCTGCTCGTGCTGGTGGCGTGCCTGGGGCTCATGGTCGCCTTCGTGGTCCTGCCGCAGGGCTCGAGGGCCGCCTGGACGTGCCTGGCGGTCATGACGGCGCTCGCCCTCCTGCTGGGAATCCACCTGGTGGTCGCCATCGGCGGCGGCGACATGCCGGTGGTGGTGTCCATTATGAACTCCTACTCGGGATGGGCCTCGGCCTTCACCGGCTTCATGGTCAACAATGACCTGCTCATTATCACCGGCGCGCTGGTGGGCTCCTCGGGCGCCTACCTGTCCTACCTCATGTGCCGGGCCATGAACCGCTCCTTCGTCTCCGTGCTGCTGGGCGGCTTCGGAACCGACTCCGGCGCCCCAGCCCGGGGTGACGGGCAGCAGGGCGCGGTCCACCGGACCGACCCCTCCCGCGTGGCCCACGACCTGCAGGCGGCACGGCGCGTCGTCGTCACCCCCGGGTACGGGATGGCGGTGGCCCAGGCGCAGTACCCCGTCGCCACGCTCGCCGAGATGCTGCGGGGCGAGGGGATCGAGGTCGCCTTCGGCATCCACCCCGTCGCCGGGCGCCTTCCCGGGCACATGAACGTGCTCCTGGCCGAGGCGAAGGTCCCCTACGACATCGTCCTGGAGATGGACGAGATCAATGACGACTTCGGCAGGGTCGACATCGTCCTGGTCATCGGCGCCAACGACACCGTCAACCCCGCGGCCGAGGAGCCCGGCTCGCCGATCGCCGGCATGCCGGTGCTGCGCGTGTGGGAGGCCGCACAGGTCGTGGTGTTCAAGCGCTCCATGGCCACCGGCTACGCGGGCGTGCAGAATCCGCTGTTCCTCAAGGAGAACACCTCCATGCTCTTCGGCGACGCCAAGGAGACGGTGGAGGCGATCATCCGGGCCCTGGAGTGAGCGGGCGGGGGCACCCGTGAAGCCGGGGCGAAGGCGGTCTGAAACCGCGGGGGCCCACCCTCGTGGGTATGACAGCTCAGACAGCAACGCAGACATCGCCTTCCCGGGCGTCCTCGCCGCCGGCCGTCGAGACCGACGGCCTGACCCGCACCTTCGGCTCCTTCACAGCCGTCGACTCCCTGGACCTGACGATCCCCACCGGCATCGTCTACGGCCTGCTCGGCCCCAACGGCGCCGGCAAGTCCACGGCCCTGCGCATGATCACCACGCTGCTGGCGCCCAGCGGCGGCAGCGCCCGGGTCCTGGGGCACGACGTCGTGGCCGAGCGCCACGCCGTGCGCAGCGTCATCGGGGTGACCGGCCAGTACGCCAGCGTCGACGAGATACTCACCGGGGTTGAGAACCTCCGGCTCTTCGGCCGCCTGTTGGGGCTGGGCCGGCGCCGGGCGCGCGAGCGGGCCGATGAGCTGCTGGCCTCCTTCGCCCTGACCGGGGCCGGCGGCAAGCGGGTCAGCGGCTACTCCGGCGGCATGCGACGCAGGCTCGACCTGGCCGTCTCGCTCATCGCCGCACCCCCGCTGGTCTTCCTCGACGAGCCCACCACCGGGTTGGACCCGCGCACCCGCGAGCAGATGTGGGACGTCATCCGCTCCCTGGTGGCCGGCGGCTCCACCATCCTGCTGACCACCCAGTACCTGGAGGAGGCCGACCGGCTGGCCCACCGCATCGGCATTATCGACGACGGCCGGCTCATCGCCGAGGGCACGGCCGACGAGCTCAAGGACCGGGTGGGCAGCAGCGCCCTCGTCCTGACCCCGACCGCGCCCGGCGACCGGGCCGCCACCGCCGCGATCATCGAGCGGGTGACCGGCCGCGCCCCCGCGATCATCGACCAGGGAGCCCGCCTCCAGACACCCCTGAGCGAGGCGGCCGTGGCCACCGAGGTGCTCGTGGCCCTGCGCGACGCCGGCCTGCCGCCCAGGACCGTCTCGGTGGACCGCCCCAGCATGGACTCGGTCTTCATGGCCCTGACCGGCGGGCCCCGGGATCACTCCGAGGAGAAGCCCCCGGCGCCGGCCGGGCCCTCGGTCCCCGCGCCGTCATCGTCCGCCACGCGCCCCCTGCCGCGCCCCTCATCCGCCCGCCCCTCCGAGAACCGGGAGCAGTCATGACCTCCACCGCCTCTACGACCGCAACCGCCCCCACAACCGCCTACCGCCCCGCCGCCTCCCGCTTCAGCGAGGCGCGACTGGTCCCGGACACCGCCGCCATGGCCTGGCGCTCCCTGATCACCATGGTGCGCAACCCCGGGGAGTCCTACGACATCCTCATCCAGCCGGTGATCTTCACCGTCATGTTCGGTCAGCTCTTCGGCGGGGCCATCGCCGGGGACGTCAAGGCCTACCTGCCCACGATCGTCTCCGGCCTGGTGATCATCAACGCGCTCACCACCAGCCAGAGCGTGGGCGTGGACCTGCGCGAGGACATGGACAAGGGGGTCTTCGACCGCTTCCGCACCATGCCGATGTCGCGCATCGCCCCGGTTCTGGGCCCCATGGTGGCCGACGTGCTGCGCTACCTCATCTGCACCTCGCTGACGATCGCCACCGGCGCGGTCATGGGCTACCGCCCGGTCAACGGCTGGTCGGGAGCCGCCGGCGCCGTCGTCCTGGCCGGCGGCTGCGCCTGGGCCATCGCCTGGGGGTTCCTGTTCCTGGGGACGCTCTTCTCCTCGTCGCAGGCGGTCACCTCCTTCGCGGTGATCGTCCTGTTCCCCCTGACCTTCCTGTCCAACGCCATGGTGCCCACCTCGACGCTGCCGGGCTGGCTCAAGGCCTTCACCCGCAACAACCCGGTCTCGCACATTGTGGGCGGCTGCCGCTACCTGCTGGACGGGACGGGATCGGCGGCCGACGTGCGCTCGGCCATCATCGGCTCGCTCCTGGTCCTGGCGGTCATGGCCCCGTGGACGATCGCCCGCTACCAGCGGCGCAATGCCTGATCCGGGGTCCTCGCGGGCCCGCTCAGCCGGCCTCGTCCGCCAGACGGCGGGCGAGGCCGGCCGCGCGGGTGAGCAGCCGGGCGCGGTCCAGGTGCCGCGCCCGCTCCTCGGCCACGGCCATTGCCCGGTCGTCCAGCGCCCGGGCGCGGGTGCGCAGGTAGCCGTGGGAGAGCAGGCGGCAGGTCTGGTTGGTGCCCACGGCCAGGGCGGTGGCCACCAGCTCGGCGCCGGCGGCCCTCCGGTCCGCACCCCGGCTGCCGTCCCAGCCCGCCGGGCCCTCCTCCTGCCCGGCGCCCGCCATGACTGACAGCCCCACGGCCGCGGCGAAGGCCATGACGGCGGGCACGTCGCGCTGCCGGGGGGCGGGATCGGCCAGCATGTCGCGCAGGAGGGGCACTGCCCGGGCGCGGATGCCGGAGGCGTCGAGCTCCGCCGCGTCGTCCCGATCGAGCTCGACGTCGGTGACCAGGCACATGCCCAGGATGTAGAGCTCCCACGGGGACCCCGCGCCCATAATGGTGCGCCACCTCCCGGCGTAGCGCATGCTCTCGCGCTGGATGAGGGCGGCCTCGCGGGTGCGCCCCTGAACCAGCTCCAGCTCGCCGCTGACGGACCGGGCCACGAAGCGCAGGGTGCCGGGCAGGCCGGTGAGGTCGGTCGAGGCCAGGAGGCCGGCGGCCAGGTCCGCATGAGGGCTGGCACAGACCTGGCAGTAGGCCCTCTCCAGCTGTAGTGCCTCCCGGTAGGAGGCGCCCCAGGCCGGCAGCAGGCGGTCCACCAGCGCCAGCGCCCGGGTGCACTCGTCGGCCACCTGCCCGTACCTGCCCAGTGTCATGAGCACCTGGAGGCGGCTGGCGCTCAGCTCGAGCAGGTAGATCCCGGCCAGGTCCGCTCCCCGCAGCCGGCCGCGGAGCGTCTCGACGACATCCAGGGCGGCCTGCGGCCTGCCCTCGTTCTCCAGCTGGGCGGACAGGCAGCGGCCGGCGATCCAGGCCACCCACGGATCGGCGTCGTGGACCAGGTCCGGCCACTGCCGGGCCGGGGAGCGCAGGAAGCGCCGGACCCGCGCCATCGGCCCCTCGCCGTCGAAGGAGCGGGGCAGGCTCTCACCGGCCTGCTCGGGCAGAGGGCCGAGTAGCCCGGAGAGGCCGGCGTGCAGGGCCAGGAGGCTGAGCCGGGCCTCGTTGCCTCGCAGGCTCCGGGCCGGCAGCGCGGCCAGCTCGACCAGGCGCGGCGCGTAGTCGGCCAGGCGGTCATAGCTCCAGGTGACGCTCCACAGCCGCATGAGGGCGGCGCCGATGAGGCAGGCGGCGTCCGAGTCGTCGTCCCGGCCGGGTCCGCCGGCCGCCACCTGCTGCAGCACGTGCTCGAGCTCCTGGACCACGACGGCCTCGTCGTCGATCAGCTGCTGGAAGACGCGGTTCTGCCGCTCGGCCTGCGGGCTGTCGATGTCGCCGAAGCTGCGTGCCCCCAAGGGCAGGCGGACCTCGGAGCACACTGCGACCACCCAGTCGTGCAGGCGGCGCCGGGCGGCCGCCTCGCCGCCGGAGCCGGCCAGCCGGGCCAGGGCGAAGTCCCTGACGGTGACGAGCATGTGAAAGCGGGGGATGCCGCGGTCGCGCACATTGAGCAGGCAGTGGCCCGCCAGGGCGTCGAGAATGTCGGCGGCCCCGGGCCCGACGAGGGCCTCGGCGGCGGCGAGGGTGAAGCCGTCGGGCAGCAGCGCCAGGCTCGCCAGGCCGCGTCGCTCGGAATCGTCGAGCAGGTCCCAGGACCAGGCGATGACGGCTCTCAGGGTGCGCTGGCGCGCCGGAGCGTCGCGCGCACCCGCCAGCAGCCCCGGGCGCCCGGGCAGCCGGGCCGCGATCTGGCCCACGGACAGGGTACGGGTCCGGGCGGCCGCCAGCTCGATGGCCAGGGGGATACCCTCCAGGCGGCCCAGGAGCCCCTCGAGGTCCGCCTCGTCGATCATCTGGTCGGGCCGGGCGGCCAGGGCGCGGGCCCGGAAGAGACCGGCGCTGGAGGCGGCATCCAGGGGCTCCAGGCGGTGGACGCGCTCGGCCCCCAGGTCCAGCCGACGGCGCGAGGTGGCCAGCACCCGCAGGTCCGCGCAGGCCGCCAGGAGCGGGCCGATGAGGCCGGTCACCTCCTCCGCCAGGTGCTCGCAGTTGTCCAGGACGAGGAGCGTCCCCGGGGCGGCCAGGGCGGCGGTCAGCGACCTGCGCGCCTCGGCGTCGGCGACCGGCGGGCTCCCCAGCGCGTCGAGCAGGACCCGCACCAGGTCGGCCCCAGGGGCGACGTCGGCCAGGGCGACGACGTACACGGCGGGGCGGCGGCTGCGGGCCGCCACGGCCTGGGCGAGCGTGGTCTTCCCGACGCCGCCCGGCCCGGTGATGGTGACCAGGCGGCGGGTGCTCAGGGCCTTGCCGACGGCCGCGACGTCGTCCTCGCGGCCCAGGAAGTGGTCGGGCGCGGGCTCCAGCCCACGGCGCACCGGGTTCTCCGCGGCCAGGGCCGCCTCGTGGGCGGCGCGCACCGCCGGACCGGGCACGGCCCCCCGCTCGCGCAGACGCAGGCGGTAGCCCTCGTAGATCTCCAGGGCGGCCGCGGGCGAGCGCGTCCAGGCCTCGGCGCGCATGAGCGCGGCCAGGACGGTCTCGTCTCCGGGATCGTCCTCGACGGCGGCGCGCAGCAGGGGCGCCGCCCGCCAGTGCTCGCCGGTGGCCTCCAGGGCGAGGGCGCGTGCGCGCCCTGCGGCCGCGGCGTGGGCGGCGGCGCGCTCGCGGAGCCGGGCCAGGGGGCCCGGCGGGAGGGCGCCGCCGGCGCGCCGCGAGCCCGCTCGCGTCGTCGGCCGGCGGGGAGGGCCCTGGGCCGGGGCGGCTACGGCCCCGCCCTCGGGCGGGCGGGGCAGGCCGTCCGTCAGCTCCAGGACCCGGGACCACCGGCCCGCCGCGGCGCAGGCGCGGGCCGCCTCGGCCCGGGCAGCCAGGTCGCGGGCATCGACGTCCGCGGCGGCGAGGGCCAGCCGGTAGCCGCCGTCGACGCGCTCGACCACGCCGTCCCCCACCAGGGCGCGCACGCGGGAGACGACGACGTGCAGGGCCCGCAGCGGGCGCGCCGGGGCGTCCTCGGGCCACAGGGCCTCAATGATCGCGCCGTCGCCCATACGGGCCTCCTCGCAGTCCGCCAGGGCGGCGAGGAGACCGAGGGGACGGCCGCTGAGCGCCCTGCCGCGCCAGGCCGGCTCGGCCCCCAGCAGGGACAGCGGGTAGGCGGAGGGCTCCCGGGGCCCGGAGCCGCCGCCGGCCCCGGGGCGCGCGGGGCTCACAGGGCGAGGTTGGCCTTCACGACCTCGGCCAGGGAGCGGGCCACGGAGTCCGCCTCGTCCTGGGTGGCGGCCTCCACCATGACGCGCACGAGCGGCTCGGTGCCGCTGGGGCGCAGCAGGACGCGCCCGGTCTCGCCGAGCCCGGCCTCGGCGTCAGCGACGGCGTCCTGGACGGCCCGGTTGGTGCCCGCGGCGGCCTTGTCGACGCCCTTGACGTTGATGAGGGTCTGGGGCAGGCGCGTGACAATGCTCGCCAGCTCGGCCAGGGTCCTGCCGGTGCGCTTGAGGCGGGCGGCGACCCGCAGGGAGGTGAGCACCCCGTCCCCGGTGGTGGCGTGGATGGTGTCGATGACGTGGCCGGACTGCTCGCCGCCCAGGGTGAAGCCTCCCTGAAGCATCTTCTCCAGCACGTAGCGGTCGCCCACGCCAGTCTGGATGATGCGGATGCCGTGCTCTCGCATGGCCAGGAGGAGGCCGAGGTTGCTCATGACGGTCACCACGAGCGTGTCGGAGCCGAGCGTGCCGTCGGCCTTCATGCCCACGGCGAGCATGCCCATGATCTGGTCGCCGTCGACGAGGTTGCCCTCGGTGTCGACGGCCAGGCAGCGGTCGGCGTCGCCGTCGTAGGCCACGCCCATGTCGGCGCCCACGGAGCGCACGTAGCTCTGGAGCTGCTCGGGGTGGGTGGAGCCGCAGTCGGCGTTGATGTTGAGGCCGTCCGGGGAGGCGTTGATGGCGATGACCTCGGCCCCGGCGGCGCGCAGGGCGGCGGGACCGACATTGCTGGCGGCGCCGTTGGAGGCGTCCACGACGATGCGCAGCCCCGACAGGTCGGTGGCCACGGAGTCCACGAGGTGGTTGATGTAGTTCCGGTCGGCGACCGTCTCGCCCTTGACGACGCGGCCCACGCCGGCGCCGGTCGGCAGGTCCTCGACCTTGCCCAGCAGGGACTCGATCTCGTCCTCGACGGCGTCCTCGAGCTTGTAGCCGCCGCGGGCGAAGAACTTGATGCCGTTGTCCTGGAAGGGGTTGTGGGAGGCGGAGATCATGACGCCCAGGTCGATGTCCTGCGTGGCGGTCAGGTGGGCGATGGCCGGGGTGGGCAGGACGCCGACACGGGTGACGTCGACCCCCGAGGAGGCCAGGCCCGCGCTGATGGCGTGGTCGAGGAACTCGCCGCTGGCGCGCGTGTCGCGGCCGACGATGGCGCGCGGACGCCCGGAGCGGGAGCGCTTGGAGGCCGGGGTGTCCCGGGTCAGGACGCGGGCCGCGGCCTCTCCGAGCTGGACGGCCAGGGCCGGGGTGAGCAGGTCGTTGGCCAGGCCTCGCACGCCGTCAGTGCCGAAGAGTCGTGTCATGAGCGGATTCCTCCTGTGCGATAGGTGTCGCGAACACCCCACATCCTTCCACGTGCGCGCGGGTGCCGACGGACACTGATGGGTGCAGATGGGTGCAGATGGGTGCAGATGGGTACTGAGACGCGGAAGCGGCGACTGCAGGAGACGCACGATGCCCCTGGGGCCGAAGCGGTGCGAGTGGTGCGTGTGAGCGCCCGCCGGGCGACCGGCGCGCCGCACGCGCCCGCGGGCCGACCGCCCCGCGCCCGGGGCTCCGGCCGGCGCTACTGGCCGGGGTGGAGAATGTCGGCGGGCAGGGACTCGATGAGGCGCAGCCAGATCTCGCTGGCGGTGGGGTAGGCCGGCACGGCGTGGCGCAGCAGCGGGATCGGGACCTTGGCCGTGATGGCGATGGTGGCGGCGTGGACGAGCTCTCCGGCCTCCGGCCCCACGAAGGTGGCGCCCACGACGGTGCGGCTGGCGCGGTCCACCACGAGGCCCGCCTCCCCCTGGGCGTCGTCGCGCAGCAGGGCGGCGCCGGCGGCGGAGGTGTAGGCGACGCGCGCGGTGACGATGTTCATGCCCGCGTCGCGCGCCTGCGCCTGCGTCAGCCCGCTGGAGGCCACCTGCGGGTCGGTGAAGACCACCTGGGGGATCGGGACGTCGGTGGGCACCGGCTCGGGCGCCCACCCGGCGGCGCGCGCCCCGATCCGCTCGCCCACGATCCGGGCCTGGTACTTGCCCATGTGGGTCAGCGTCGCCTGGCCGCTGGCGTCCCCCACCGCGTAGAGCCACTCCGGGAGCATGCCGGCGACGACGTCGTCGGGGCTCAACCCCACCGTGTCCAGGCCGACTCCGCTCAGGGCGGGCCTGCGCCCAGTGGAGACCAGGACCTCGTCGGCGTCGAAGACCTCCTGGCCGCAGGCCACGCGAACCGCGCCGCCGTGGAGGCGGCCCAGGCCGCGGTCGGTGGCCTGGATCCGCTCGCAGGAGGACACCCGGGCCCCGGCGACCACCCTGATGCCGCGCTCGGTCAGGGCCTCGGTGACGATCTTCGAGGCGAAGAGCTCGGCCCTGCTCAGCAGGCGCGGCCCCCGCACCAGCATGGTCACCGTGCTGCCCAGAGCGGACATCCAGGTCGCGGCCTCGCAGGCCACCACGCCGCCGCCGACGATGACGAACCGGCTGGGCACCTCCTGAACGGCCGTCACGTCGCGGGACCCCCACGCGTGCACGCCCTGCAGCTCGGGGGGGATGACGGGGTGCGAGCCGGTGGCCAGGACGACGGCGTGGCGGGCCTCCAGCAGGCGCAGGCCCTCGGGCGTGCTCACCACCACCCGGCGCTCCCCGTCCAGGCGCGCCCAGCCGCGTATCACGTCGATGCCCGCGCTGGCCGCCCAGAACACCTGCCCGGCGTCGTCGTAGCGGGACACCCACGTGTCACGGCGCTCGAGCAGCCCGGGCACCGAGATCCTGGCGGCCTCCAGGCCCGTGAGGTGGGCGCTGGCGGCGGCCACCTCCAGGGGGCGGAGCAGGGCCTTGCTCGGCATGCAGGCGTAGTACGAGCACTCCCCGCCCACCAGCCCGCCCTCAATGAGCACGGCGCTCAGTCCGCTTCCCTGGGTGGCGTACTGGGCGACGTTCTCCCCGGCCGGGCCCGCGCCGATGACCACGACGTCGTAAACGTTGCGGCCGTCGTGGGCGCCGGCCGGCCGGGGGCCGGAGGACGTGTTATCACCCGGGTTATTGCTGCTGATATCGGCGGTGCTGCTCATGGCGCCGATACTGTCACACGCAAGCGGTTTTCAGGCTGAGCCGTGCCGTTGTTATGTCGTGGAACTTGGTCGGTTTCAACATGGGGCGCTCTTGAGCGCGGACTCGGCCGTGGGGCGGAAATGGGCAGTGGTTCCGAGGGGGGCGGGGGAATGCGCGGTGCCGCCGGGGCGGCGCCGACCCGGCGGCACCCAGACAGTATTCGGGCAGGACTCAGATCTTACGCAGCAGAACCCGGTGCATATGGTGCTGGGAGTCCTTGTGCAGCACCAGGGTGGCCCGCCCCCGGGTCGGAGCGATGTTCTCGCGCAGATTGACCAGGTTGATGCTCTCCCAGACCTCGTTGGCCGCGGCCACGGCGATGTCGTCGCGGATAGTGGCATAGCGCTGGAAATAGGAGCCCGGTTCTCTGAAGGCCGTGCGCTTGAGCGTGAGGAACCGGTCGAGGTACCAGCGGCGGATATCCTCGGGGTCGGCGTCCACGTAGATGGAGAAGTCGATGAAATCGCTGACGGCCAGCGCCGGGGCGTCCGCCTCGCGCTCCGCCGGGCCGGATCCGCGGTCGACCCGGCGGGGGCGCGGCGCCGGCTGGAGGACGTTGAGCCCCTCCAGCACCAGGACGTCGGGCCGCTCGACCACGACGGAGCCCCCGGGCACGATGTCGTAGACGGTGTGCGAGTACACCGGCGCCTCGACCCGCTCGGCCCCCGACTTGACCGCCGCGACGAAGTCGAGCAGGGCCCGCCGGTCGTAGGACTCCGGGAAGCCCTTGCGGGCGCTGAGCCCGCGCTCCTCCAGCACCGCGTTGGGCAGCAGGAAGCCGTCGGTGGTCACCAGCGTGACCTGCGGGGTCTGGGGGAAGCGGGCCAGCAGGTGGGCGATGAGGCGGGCCGTCGTCGACTTGCCCACCGCCACCGAGCCGGCCACGGCGATGACGAAGGGCGTCGGGTGCGGGCCCACCCCCAGGAAGTCCGAGATGCGCCGGGCCCGCTCGCGGGAGGTGGCGATGTAGTCCTCCAGCAGCGCCGTCAACGGCCGGTAGACGACGTCGACCTCCGCCAGGTCGATCGGGTCCCCCAGGCCCCGCAGCTTCTCGACGTCGGCCTGGGTCAGGGGCAGGGGAGTGGTCGAGGCGAGTGCGCGCCACTGGTTGCGGCTGAACTCGATGTAGGGGGACGGCGCGGAGCTCACCGCCCAAGTCTGACGCATCCGCACGGGCGCCGCTCAGGCGCGAGCACCGTGCGCCCCGGAATGCCGCAGGTCTCACGTGATACGGAGGATGACCCGTTGTCTCGTAGGGGCGGGCGTGATTCCATCATCCCCATGTGTGGAATTGTCGGCCATGTCGGCCCCCCGACCCCGTCCGAGCGCTCCCTGGCCGTCCTCATGGACGGCCTGGGGCGCCTGGAGTACCGCGGCTACGACTCCGCCGGCGTCGCCCTCGTGGGCCCCGGCGGGCTCGACGTCGTCAAGGCCGCGGGCAAGCTCGACAACCTGCGCGGGGCGCTGGCGGCCGCCCCGCCTCCCCCCGCGGTCTGCGGCATCGGCCACACGCGCTGGGCGACCCACGGCGGCCCGACGACGGTCAACGCCCACCCGCACCGGGCCGGCAGCGTCGCCGTCGTCCACAACGGCATCATTGAGAACTTCCGCTCCCTGCGCGCCGAGGTGGAGGCAGCCGGCCGCGAGCTGCTGTCGGCCACCGACACCGAGGTCGTCGCCCACCTGCTCGACCTCGACCTGGCCGCCCGCCTCGACGCCGCCGGCGAGGCCCTGGAGGAGGCCGGCGTCGCCGCCCTGCTCGTGGAGTCCATGCGCGCGGTCACCTCCCGCCTGGAGGGCGCCTTCGCGCTCCTGGCCGTCACATCTCTGGCCCCCGGCGCCATCGTCGCCGCCCGCCGCTCCAGCCCCCTGGTCATCGGCCTGGGCGAGGGCGAGAACTTCCTGGGCAGCGACGTGGCCGCCTTCGTCGCCTTCACCAGGCGCGCCGCCGAGGTCGACGACGACCAGGTCCTGCTGCTGACCGCCGACGAGGTCCGCGTGTGGGACGCCGACGGGACCGCCGTCGAGCCCGCCGCCTGGGAGGTCTCCTGGGACGCCTCGGCCGCCGTCAAGGGCGGCTACGAGACCTTCATGGACAAGGAGATCCACGACCAGCCCACCGCCGTGGCCGACACCCTGCGCGGACGCGTGAACGAGGCGGGCGACCTCATCCTGGACGAGATGCGCATCGAGGCCTCCGTGCTGCGCAGCGTGGACAAGATTATCGTCGTCGCCTGCGGCACCGCCGCCTACGCCGGGCACGTCGCCAAGTACGCCATCGAGCACTGGTGCCGCATTCCCGTCGAGATCGAGCTCGCCCACGAGTTCCGCTACCGCGACCCCATCGTGAGCGAGAAGACCCTCACCGTGGCCATCTCCCAGTCCGGGGAGACCATGGACACCATCCAGGCGGTGCGCCACGCCCGCGAGCAGGGCTCGCGCGTCCTGGCGATCGTCAACACCTACGGCTCGACCATCGCCCGCGAGGCCGACGCCGTCCTGTACACCCACGCCGGGCCGGAGGTCGCCGTGGCCTCCACCAAGGCCTTCCTCGCCCAGATCACCGCCTGCTACCTGCTGGGCCTCTACCTGGCCCAGCTGCGCGGCAACAAGTGGCACGACGAGGTCGCCGACTACCTGGCCCAGCTCGAGCGGATGCCCGCCAGGATCCAGCGGCTCCTGAACGAGCAGGAGGAGGACGTCCAAGAGCTCGGCGCAATGCTGGCGGACCGGGCCTCCTTCCTCTTCCTGGGGAGGCACGTCGGCTTCCCCGTCGCCCTGGAGGGGGCGCTCAAGCTCAAGGAGCTCGCCTACGTCCACGCCGAGGGCTTCGCCGCCGGCGAGCTCAAGCACGGCCCCATCGCCCTGGTGGAGGACGGCCTGCCGGTCTTCGTCATCGTGCCCACGCCGCGCCGCCCCGTCCTGCACGACAAGGTCATCTCCAACATCCAGGAGGTCCGCGCCCGCGGCGCCCGCACCATTGTCATCGCCGAGGAGGGCGACGAGGCGGTCACGCCCTTCGCCGACCACGTCATCCGCGTCCCGGCCACGCCGACGCTCATGTGGCCGCTGCTCACGGTCGTCCCGCTGCAGATCTTCGCGGCCGCCCTGGCCAAGGCCAAGGGCCTGGACGTCGACCAGCCGCGCAACCTGGCCAAGTCCGTCACCGTGGAGTGACGGGGGCGCCCGGCGCGGCGCGGCTCCCCGGGGCGTCAGGGCCCTCGCCACCGCCCTCGGCGATGACGAAGGCGAGGGCCCGGCCGTCGTCGTGCGTCAGGGACAGGCGCCAGCCGGCGACCCCCAGCCCGGCCGCGGTGGCCCGCGCGACCCCGTGCAGGGCCAGCCGCGGCGGGGCGCCGGGGGCGGAGACGACCTCGACGTCGGTGTAGCGCCAGCCGCTCGGCGCGCCCCGGCCCGCCTCCGCCAGGGCCGAGCCGAGCGCCTTGACCACCGCCTCCTTGGCCGCGAACCGGCCCGCCAGGCAGGTGGCGCGCCCGGCGCAGGCGGCGCGCTCTTGGGGGGTGAAGAGGCGCCCGGCCAGTGCCGGGACGGATACGAGGCGGGCCTCCAGCCTCCCGACGGCGACCAGGTCCGTGCCGATTCCCAGAATCACACCCGCCAGTGTGCCCTCCCGCGCCGAGACCGGTCGGAACCCGCGCCGAGGCCGGTCCGGCTCCGCGCCGCAGGCCACGAGATCGCCGGCCCGCGGCCGGACCGGGCGCGTGAGGCCGCGCGCAGGCGCCGCCCGGTGACACTATTGGGGCCGTGAGCACAGTGAGCACCGCGCCTCCCACCTCCCCGACCCTCTCGCCGGCCACCGCCTACCGCGCCGAGGCCGTCGCCCGGGCCGAGCGCGGCCTGACCGCCTCGACGGACCGCTACATGCACCTGGCCGCCCGCGCCCTCGCGCTCGCGGCCGCGCGCGAGCTGCGCGGCGCTGCGGGCCGCGCGACCGGCCGCGACGTCCTCCTCCTGGTCGGCGGCGGGCACAACGGCGGCGACGCCCTGCTGGCGGGTGCCCTGCTGGCCCGGCGCGGCTGCGCCGTCACCGCGGCGCTGGCCACCGATCACCCCCACGCGGGCGCGCTGCGGGAGGCGGAGCGCGCCGGGGTGCGCCCCGCCCCGGAGCCCGCGGCGGCCTGCGAGCGCGCCGCCGCCGGCGGGACCGCCCTCGTCATCGACGGCCTGACCGGCATCGGCGCGACCGGCCCCCTGCGCGCCCGCGCGGCCGCCCTGGTGGCGCCCCTGGCCGCGGCGGGGCGGCGGGGGGCGCGGCCCTTCCGGGTCATGGCGGTCGACCTGCCCTCGGGCGCCGGCGTGGACGACGGGACCGTGGCAGGCCCCGTCCTGGCAGCGGACCTGTCGGTCACCTTCACCTGCCTCAAGGGCGCCCACATCCTGCCGCCCGCGGCCGGCGCCTGCGGGCGCGTCGAGGTGGCCGACCTCGGCCTGCCCGTCCCCGCGGACCCCGGCGCCGTCGTCGCCTCGCGGCCCGCCGACGCCGACCTCGGGCGCCTCCTGCGCGTCCCCGGCGACGCCGACCACAAGTACACCCGCGGCGTGGTCGGCCTGTGGGCCGGCAGCCGGACCTACCCCGGGGCCGCGGTCCTGACCGCCTCGGCGGCCGCGCGCTGCGGGGCCGGGATGGTCCGCCTGAGCGCGCCGCACCGCGTGGAGGACCTCGTCCTGGCCCGCCGCCCCGAGGTCGTCCCCGCGCCCGGCCGCTGCCAGGCCCTCGTCATCGGGCCGGGCACCGACCCGGCCGACGTCGTGCGCGGCGCCGAGCTCGACGCCGTGGTGGTCAGGGCGCTGGATGACGACGGCGGGCCGGACCCGGCGGCGCCCGCGGACCCGGCCCGCGGGCCCCTGCCCGCCGTCTTCGACGCCGGCGCCCTCCTGCTGCTCGCCGAGCGCCTGCGGGGCGGGATGCGCTGCGCCCCCGCGCACGTCCTGACACCGCACGCGGGGGAGGCCGCCGCCCTCCTGACGACGCTGGGCGGGCCGACCAGCCGCGCCCGGGTCGAGGCGGCGCCGGCCGCGTGCGCCCTCGAGCTGGCCCGGCTGACCGGGGGCACCGTCCTGCTCAAGGGTGCGCCGACGCTCATCGCTGCGCCTGACGCCCCCTCCGCGCCCGCCGGCTCCGCGCGCCCGCGCCTGCTGTCCGTGGACGCCGGGCCCGGGTGGCTGGCCACCGCCGGCAGCGGCGACGCGCTGGCGGGGGTCCTCGGCACCGTGCTGGCGGCCGCGCAGTGCGACGCCGAGCGCGGCGGCCCCGCCGTCGACGTCCCCCAGTGCGCTGCGCTGGCCGTGCGCCTCCACGCCGTGGCCGCCGAGCTCGCCTCGGGCCTGCGCGACGCCCCGCCCGGCCGCCCGCTGGCCGCCCTCGACCTGGCCGACCACCTGCCCCATGCCTGCGCCGCGGTGGGAGGATGGGCCTCGTGACCCGCTCAGCACCCGCCCCGCCCGCCGCCCCCGCAGAGCTCGCAGGACCCGCCGGGCCCGCCGCTACGTCGCGGGCCGTCATCGACCTGGACGCGCTGGCCCACAACGCCCGCGTCCTGGCCGACGTCGCCGGCGTGCCCTGGATGGCCGTGGTCAAGGCCGACGCCTACGGGCACGGCCTGGGGCCGGTGGCCCTGACCTGCCTGCGGGCGGGCGCCACCTGGCTCGGCGTCGCCCAGCTCGCCGAGGCGCTCCACCTGCGCGGCCTGCTCGACGCCTCCGGCGTCGCCCGCCCGCTCCCGGGACGCGACCCCGACCCCGGGCACCCGCGCCTGCTGTGCTGGCTCGCCCCGGTACTCTCTCCCGAGCGGGCCGCCGTCCCCGGCTCCCCGCTTCGCGCCGCCCTGGAGGCGGACCTCGACCTGTCGGCGTCCACCACCGGCCAGCTCGCGGCGGTGGCCGCGGCCGGAGCCGCAGGCCGCGCCGCCCGCCCCGGTGCGACGCCCGCCCGCATCCATCTCAAGGTCGACACCGGCATGTCCCGGGCCGGCGCCGTCGCCTCCGGGCTGCCAGCGCTGGCCGACGCCGCGCGCGGGGCCCAGGAGGCGGGCGACGTCGAGGTGGTCGGCCTGTGGTCCCACCTCTCGCGCGCCGACGAGCCCGCCTCCGGCTCCACCGAGGAGCACCTGTCCCGCTTCCGCGCCGCCGAGCAGGTCGTGCGCGAGGCCGGACTGAGCCCGCGCGTGCGTCACCTGGCGGCCACCGGCGGGCTCCTGTGGCACCCCGCCGCCCGCCTGGACCTGGTGCGCGCGGGCATCGGCCTGTACGGGCTGTCGCCCGACCCGGGCGTCGCCACCGTGGACGAGCTGGGGCTGCGCCCCGTCATGCGGCTGGAGGCGCCCCTGACGCAGGTCAAGCGCGTGCCCGCGGGCCGGGCCGTCTCCTACGGCGGCACGTGGACGGCGCCCACCGACCGGTGGCTGGGCCTCGTCCCGCTCGGCTACGCCGACGGCCTGCCGCGCACCGCCTCCTCGGCCGGCCCCGTCGCCGTCAACGGCGTGCGCACGAGCGTGGTCGGCAGGGTGTGCATGGACCAGGTCGTCATCGACCTGGGGCCCGACGACGGCGGCGGGGCGCCGGCCGCGGCGGGCGACCTCGCCGTGCTGTGGGGCGATCCGACGGCGGCCGGCGCCGACCCCGCCACCCCGACCGCCCAGGACTGGGCGCAGGCGTGCGGCACCATTGGCTACGAGATCGTCACCCGCCTGGGCGCCCGCGTGCCCCGCGTGGCCCGCGGCGGCGGGCTGGACGGCTCCGGGGACGCCGGACCCGTCCGGGGCGCGCTGTCGGCTCCAGTCGCCGCGGTCGAGGGCGGGGCCGAGCACCAGGAGGGGCGATGAGCGGCCGGGCCCCGCACGAACGGGGCCGCGAGGTGGTCATCGAGACCGCCGACGCCGATGCCACCAGGGACCTGGGGGCTCGCCTGGCCGCCCTGCTGAGGGCCGGCGACCTCGTCGTGCTCTCCGGGGCGCTGGGGGCGGGCAAGACCACCCTCGCCCAGGGCGTGGGCGCCGCCATGGGGGTGCGCGGGCGCGTGTCGTCCCCGACCTTCACGATCGCCCGCGTCCACCCGGCGCCGGCGGGCGGCCCGGACCTCATCCACGTGGACGCCTACCGCCTGGGCTCCCTGGAGGAGGTCGACGCCCTCGACCTGGACTCCTCCATGGACGAGTCCGTGACCCTGGTCGAGTGGGGGCGCGGCAAGGTCGAGGCGCTGTCTGAGAACCGCCTGGAGATCACCGTTGACCGGCCCCGCGGCGGCCTGAGCGGGGACGGCGCCCCCGCGGCCCGCCCCGGCTCCACCGCCGTCGCCGACCTGGCCGAGGCGGACGACTCCCGGCGCACCGTGACCGTCGCCGCGACCGGCCCCCGGTGGGCCGACGTCGATCTGAGCCGTCTGAAGGCATGAGGGGGCCATTCGTGCGCGCGCTTCCCGGTCTGGGCGCTCTCCTGCTGCTGGCTGCGCTCCTGGCGGGCCCCCAGGCGCTCGCCCAGACCTCCCCGCCGTCCCCCGAGCCGGCTGCGCCGGGCATGACGGCCCCCCAGGTCCAGGAGTGGATCAACCGCCGGGGTCAGGACATGATCCACCAGGAGGTCGCCCGGGACGCCTCCGCGGGCAGCCCCGTCAACGTCGAGACCTGGTCGGACGGCGT
This sequence comes from Actinomyces israelii, assembly GCF_030253495.1. Taxonomy (NCBI): domain Bacteria; kingdom Bacillati; phylum Actinomycetota; class Actinomycetes; order Actinomycetales; family Actinomycetaceae; genus Actinomyces; species Actinomyces israelii. The sequence goes on along the minus strand of NZ_CP124548.1, from coordinate 2,946,193 downwards.
GCTCGACGCCACCGACCTGGAGGACCCCACCGATCCGACGAACACCTGGGCCGCCGTCATCTCCACCGCAGAGGGCCCGGTCGGCGTGCTCGTCGTCGAGGCCGACGGCTCCGAGCCGTCCGCGATGGTGCAGCGCGACCCCGAGCTCGCGGCCGCCCTGACGGCGCTGCCCGAGCGGGCCATCGTCCTGCGGGAGCCGGCTCCTCCCTCCGCCGCCGCGGCGGCGTCGCCCACGCCCTCACCGCGGCCCTCGCCGGGGACGACGACGGACTCCGCGGAGGACCCGGCGGCCACGGCGCAGGATGACGCCGACGGGGGCGGCGCCGACGACGGTGTTGACACCTACGCGGACATCGCGGACCCCGCCGCGAGCGACGCCTGGTACGCCCTGACCGACGACGTCGTCACCGCGCTGGACGAGCAGGCCGCGACCGGCCTGGCAGGGCCGGTCGGCCTGTCGGCCTACGCCCAGGTCCTCCACGACCGGGCGCACGGCATCGTCGACACAGACAAGACCGATACCCGGAAGGGCTCGCACACGCTGGACCTGGCCATCGTCTACACGGGCGTGGGCGTCCTCGCCATCGGCGCGGTCATCGTCACCACCACCTTCGTGCACGAGCGGCGCGTCATGGCCCCCCTGCGCGAGAGCCCCGACTCGAGGGCCGCCGAGGACGCCGACCGGGCCCCGTGAGAGCCCCGTGAGCCGGCGGACTGGGGCCCGGGTCGCCCGGTCCGCCCGCCTCGGAGTCAATCATTTAGGCTGTGGCCGTGCGCATTGTCTCCATCGACTCCTCCTTCGGCAGCCGGCTCCTCGTCGCGGACGCGGACCTCGGAAGCCGGGTGACCCTGAAGACGCTCAGCTGCGCCGAGCAGCCCGACTCCCGGCGCCACGCGGAGTCCCTGGGGGTCATGCTCGCCGAGGCTCTGAGAGATCCGGGGGTCGCCGACCGCGGGCTCGACGCCGTCGTGGCCGCCACCGGGCCGGCGCCCTTCACCGGGCTGCGCGCCGGCCTGGTGACCGCCCGCGCGCTCGGGCGCGCCCGCGGCATCCCCGTCCACGGCGTGCCCAGCCTGGACGCGGTCGCGCGGGCCGCTCTCGACCGGTTTGCGGACGGGAGCGCCGCCGTCCTCGTGGTCACCGACGCCCGCCGCCGCGAGGTCTATGCCGCCCGCTACCGCGCCCGGGGCGCCGACGACGTCGAACGCATGGACGAGCCGGCAGTGCTGGCCCCCGACGCGGCCGCCGATCTGGACGGCGTCGACGCCGTGGCCGGCTCCGGCGCGGCGCTGTACCCGCAGATCGCGGCGGGGCGCCCCGTTCTCGCGCCCGTCTCCGGCGACGCCCGCGCCCAGTGCCGCATCGCCCTGGCCCGGCTCGCGGCCGCCGGACCGGGAGCGGTGCTCCCCGCCGAGCCGCTGTACCTGCGCCACGCCGACGTGCAGCCGCCCACCGCGCCCAAGCGGGTCCGGTGACGGGTCCGGTGGCTGCGCAGAGCCCGCCGGGCCCGCCGCAGCGGAGTTCTTGGGAGCCAGGCCGGGCGGGGGAGGGTGCCCCGCCCGACGGAGCGCTCCTGAGGCCCATGGGGCGGCACGACCTGGGGGCCGTCGCCCGCGCAGAGGCCCTCCTGTTCGGCGCGGAGGCCTGGAGCCCGGCGCTGCTGCACGCCGAGCTGGCGGCCGCCTCCGGGCCGGCCGCCGACCGGTGCTACGTCGTCGTCGAGCGGGTCGGTGGGGGTGCGCGCACCGCACCGGGCGGTGCAGACGGTGCCGGCGGCGGGGAGCTCCTGGGCTATGCCGGGCTCTGGTTCGGCGACGGCGACGGCGACGCCGACCTGCTGACCGTGGCGACCCTCCCCGCCGCGCGCAGGCGGGGCGTCGCCACCGCCATGATCGCCCACCTCCTGCGGCGCGCCCGACGGGCGGGCTGCACCGCCGTCCTGCTGGAGGTGCGCGCCTCGAACGCGGGCGCCCAGGCGCTCTACCGCCGTCTGGGCTTCGCCCCCATCGGCAGACGGCGGCGCTACTACCTCGCACCGGTCGAGGACGCGCTCGTCATGCGCGCGGACACCGGTGTGCGACACGGCGCGGGCGCAGACTCCGCGAGCTCTGCGGGCCGCGCCGGCGCTGTGGGGGCCGTGGGGGCCGAGGCGGCGGCCGACTCCGGGGCCGCCGGACGAGCCGACCGCGCCGTCGTCGGGCGCCCTCCTCATTTGTCTGACTAGCGCGTCACGAAATAGGTCAGTCCACGGCCCTCCAGCGCTGCGGAACCGTGACCCGGCTTCCTCTCGGCGAGCACGGGAGAACCGGTTCTTTCGGCGCGATCGCGCGCTTCGTCATCAAGGGGTCCGGGAGGCCCGCAGGATGCGGGTCCGTCGCCCGCGGACTTTCGTTAACCTGTCCTCGTGGTCAAAACGTCTGTTCCCTCCAAGAGGACCGCCTACACGACGACGGTCTTCATGAAACGCCTGATGGCCTGGTCGGGCCTGTTCTTCCTCGTCTTCGTCCTCTTCCACGCCTACGGCAACACCCACTACTTCGAGGGCGAGATCGCCTACGACCACTACGCCTACTTCCTGCGCCGGCTGCTCGTGCCGATCCTGCCCCCCTCCGGCGTCCTGTGGATCCTGCGCGCCGCCCTCGTGGCCTGCCTCCTGGTCCACGCCGGCAGCGCCTTCCACCTGTGGGCCCGCAACAAGAGGGCGCGCGGCACCGACAGGTACGCGGTCAAGAAGCCCGGCGCCGAGTACTTCGCCTCGCGCTACGCCATGCGCACCATGCGATGGGGCGGCGTCATCCTGCTGCTGTTCATCATCTGGCACATCCTGCAGTTCACCACCCTGACGATCACCCCCGGCGGCCGCTACGAGCACGGCCGCGCCTATATGAACATGTGGTACGGCTTCCAGCTGTGGTGGGTCTACCTCATCTACCTCGTCGCGCTCGCGGCCCTGTGCCTGCACGTGTGGCACGGCGTGTGGTCGGCCCTCCAGACCCTGGGCGCCACCCGCGGCAACACCGTCCCCTTCGTCCGCCTCATTGCCTTCGTCGTCGCCTTCGGCCTGTTCGTCGCCTTCATGTGCGTGCCCACGGCGATCCTCTTCGGCTGGGTGCCGGAGCCCATGAGCGCCGCCGAGTACACGATCAAGGCCGCCGAGGCCGGCATCGTCCTTTCCCACTGAGAGCGAACGACCATGACTGAACTCATCGAGGGCCTGTACATCGAGGGCGACAAGATCGCCGACACCAAGGCGCCCCACTCCGTCCCCATCGACAAGCGCTGGGAGCAGCGCAAGTTCGAGGCCCAGCTGGTCAACCCCGCCAACCGCCGCAAGCTCGACATTATCGTCGTCGGCTCCGGCCTGGCCGGCGGCGCCGCGGCCGCTTCCCTGGGGGAGCAGGGCTACAACGTCAAGTGCTTCTTCTACCAGGACTCCGCCCGCCGCGCGCACTCCATCGCCGCCCAGGGCGGCATCAACGCCGCCAAGAACTACCGCAACGACGGCGACTCCACCTACCGTCTCTTCTACGACACGGTCAAGGGCGGCGACTACCGCGCCCGCGAGGACAACGTCTACCGCCTGGCCGAGGTGAGCGCCAACATCATTGACCAGTGCGTGGCCCAGGGCGTGCCCTTCGCCCGCGAGTACGGCGGCCTGCTGGACAACCGCTCCTTCGGCGGCGTCCAGGTCTCGCGCACCTTCTACGCCCGCGGCCAGACCGGCCAGCAGCTCCTCATCGGCGCCTACCAGGCCCTGGAGCGCCAGGTGCACGCCGGCACCGTCAAGGAGTACCGCCGCCACGAGATGGTCGAGCTCATCGTCATCGACGGCCGGGCCCGCGGCATCGTCACCCGCGACATGGTCACCGGCGAGATCGAGACCTTCACCGCCGACGCCGTCGTGCTGGCCACCGGCGGCTACGGCAACGTCTTCTTCCTGTCCACCAATGCCATGGGCTGCAACGCCACAGCCATCTGGCGCGCGCACCGCAAGGGCGCCTACTTCGCCAACCCCTGCTACACGCAGATCCACCCCACCTGCATCCCGCAGTCCGGCGACTTCCAGTCCAAGCTCACCCTCATGAGCGAGTCGCTGCGCAACGACGGCCGCATCTGGGTGCCCAAGCGGGCCGAGGACTGCGACAAGGACCCGCGCGAGATCCCCGAGGAGGACCGCGACTACTACCTGGAGCGGATCTACCCCGCCTTCGGCAACCTGGTCCCGCGCGACATCGCCTCGCGCCAGGCGAAGAACATGTGCGACGAGGGCCGCGGCGTGGGCCCGGCCATCAAGGAGCGCGACGCGAGCGGCAACGAGCGCATGATGCGCCGCGGCGTCTACCTCGACTTCTCCGAGGCCATCGGGCGCCTGGGCCGGGACGCCGTCTCGGCCCGCTACGGGAACCTGTTCGAGATGTACCAGCGCATCACCGGCGACGACCCCTACGAGGTGCCGATGCGCATCTACCCGGCGGTCCACTACACGATGGGCGGGCTGTGGGTCGACTACGACCTGGAGTCCAACATCCCCGGGCTGTACGTGGGCGGCGAGGCCAACTTCTCCGACCACGGGGCGAACCGCCTGGGCGCCTCCGCCCTCATGCAGGGCCTGGCCGACGGCTACTTCGTCCTGCCGGACACCATGAACGACTACCTGGCGGACATGCTGCGCCTGGGCAAGGTGGACCCGAACGCCCCGGAGATCGCCGAGGCCAGGCGGAGCGTCGAGGAGCGCATCGCCCGGCTCATGGCCCTGCGCGGCACCCGCAGCGTGGACGACTTCCACATGGCGCTGGGGCGCATTATGTGGGAGTACTGCGGCATGGAGCGCCGGGACGCAGGCCTGCGCGAGGCCATCGGGCAGATCCGGGCCCTGAAGGAGGAGTTCTGGCGCGACGCCCGCATCACGGGCAGGGCCGACGAGCTCAACCAGGCCCTGGAGAAGGCGGGCCGCCTGCTCGACTTCTTCGAGCTGGCCGAGCTCATGTGCATCGACGCCCTGCACCGCCGCGAGTCCTGCGGCGGCCACTTCCGGGCTGAGTCCCAGACTCCTGAGGGCGAGGCACTGCGCCACGACGACGAGTTCCTCTACGTCGGCGCGTGGGAGTGGGGCGGCGAGGGCCGGCCGCCGATCCTCCACAAGGAGGACCTCATCTACAAGGACATCGAGCTCAAGCAGCGGAGTTACAAGTGAACATCAAGCTTAAGATCTGGCGGCAGCAGAACCAGAGCTCCGAGGGGCACTTCGAGGAGTACCCGATGTCCGGCATCGAGGAGCACATGAGCTTCCTGGAGGTCCTGGACCTGCTCAACGAGCAGCTCTTCGCCGAGGGCAGGGAGCCGGTCGCCTTCGACTCGGACTGCCGCGAGGGCATCTGCGGCCAGTGCGGCGTGGTCATCAACGGCCAGGCCCACGGCCCGATCCGCTCGACGACCTGCCAGCTGCACATGCGCCACCTGGCCGAGGACCCCTCCTTCAAGGACGGCGACACCATCACCATCGAGCCCTGGCGCTCGGCGGGCTTCCCGATCCTCAAGGACCTCATCGTCGACCGCTCCGCCCTGGACCGCATCGTCCAGGCCGGCGGCTACATCTCGGTCAACACCGGGGCGGCCCCCGAGGCCCACTCGGTGCCCGTGCGCAAGGAGAAGGCCGACGCCGCCTTCGAGGCCGCCGCCTGCATCGGCTGCGGCGCCTGCGTGGCGGCCTGCCCGAACGCCTCGGCCATGCTGTTCACCGGCGCGAAGATCTCGCACCTGGGCCTGCTGCCGCAGGGTCAGCCAGAGCGCCTCGCCCGCGTGGTCAGCATGCTGGGACAGCACGACGCCGAGGGCTTCGGCGGCTGCACGAACATCGGCGAGTGCGCCGCGGTGTGCCCCAAGTCGGTGCCGCTGGAGGTCATCACCCGGCTCAACCGCGACCTGGGCCACGCCCTGTGGAAGGGGCAGAAGGCGCACGCCTGAGCGATTCTCCCCGGCTCGCGCCACCGGCGCGGGGGGTCCGCCGCCGGGAGGGGCGGCCCCGCGCCAGGGGCCCCGGGCGGCCGTGACCGGGGACGCGGGCTGCGATACAATCACGCGCCGGAGGTCTGATGAGTACGCGTGGCGCTGATGGCGGGTCCGCCCGCCCGTTCCGGCGCGGGCCCCGGCACAGAGCCCGACACAAGAGGCGAGCGGCGCGGAGCAGATGGCGCCGGCCGGTGCTTCTGGCGTCCGGGCTGGTGATCATTGCGCTGGCGGCCGTGGGGGCGTGGGTCGCACAGGTCCACGCCCAGCGCGACACGGTGCTGGGCGGCGTCACCGTGGCCGGGCACGAGGTCGGGGGGATGAGCCGAGACCAGGTCGTCGACCTTCTGAGCGACAAGGCACTCGCAGTGACGCTCACCGTTGTCAGCGAGGGCCATACGACCAGCGTCTCCCTGGCTGAGGCCGGAGGGGTCATCGACGCAGCCGCGACCGCCGACGCCGCCATGGCGGGCTCGGGGACCTGGAGGGGCAGTGCCCTGTCGCTGGTGAGAGGCCGCTCGGTCCCGGTGCGAACCGCCGTCGACCGGGACGCCGTCGAAGAGCTGGGGCGCCGCATCGACTCCCAGACCGGCGGCGCCCCGGTCGACGCCTCCATGCGCCTGACGGAGGACGGCTCCGCCTTCGAGGCGGTCGCCGGTGCTCCGGGGCGCGGAGTGGATCGCGGCGCGCTCACCGGCGCCCTGGAGGCGGCCGCCACCAGCCTGAGCGACCAGGCGATCGACCTGCCCGCCGAGGACATGGACCCCGCGGTGTCCCTGGCGGACGCCGAGGCCGCCGCCGAGGCCGCGAACAGACTCATCGCTCCGCAGGTCGCCCTGAGCGCCGACAAGACGACGGCGAGCGCCGAGGTCTCCGTGCGCGCCTCCTGGGTGAAGTCCTCCGCGGCGGCCGGGCGGCTGGAGCCGGGCCTGTCGCGGGAGAGGGTCGCGGAGTGGGTCGACGGGGTCGCCGCCTCGGCCGAGCGGGCGCCGATCAACGGCATTGACAATGTCGACGACGCCGGCACCGTTCTGGAGCCGGCCCGCCCTCCCAAGCCCGGAAGGATCGTCACCGACCGTGATGCCGCGACCAGCGCCATTGTGGAGGCGCTGGAGGCGGGGACGGCCTACTCCGGCTCGCTGACGGTCGAGGAGGACCCCGCGAGCACGGAGCAGCGGGTGGTGCCGGCCGGCCCCGAGCGCTTCGCCTACCAGGCGGCCCCGGGCGAGAAGTGGGTCGATGTGAACCTGACCGACTCCACCCTGACGGCCTATGAGGGGACCACGCAGGTCCACGGGCCGATCCTCATTAACCACGGCGGCGTCGGGCACGAGACCATCACCGGCACGTACCGCGTCTACCTCAAGCGCGAGAAGCAGGACATGGGCTGCACCCCCGAGTGGCCCTACTGCGAGAAGGACGTCCCCTGGATCGCATACTGGCACAAGGACTACGCCCTGCACGGCGCGCCGTGGGCCGGCGAGTTCGGCATCGGCACCGACGAGTCCTCGCACGGCTGCGTCAACATCCCCGTGGAGGACGCGCACTGGATCTACGACTGGATCGACGTCGGGACCACGGTGGTCACCCACTACTGAGCACTCGCCGGCTGCCGCGGGCGCTGCTCGGCTCCTCCAGGCCCGGGACGGAGGCCTCAACGCCGCGGATAATGATCTCGATCTTCCGGTCCAGCCCGCCCCGTTCGATCCAGCTCTCATTGGGGGTCAGCACTGCGGGTATGGCGCGGGAGCGGCCGGAGGCGGCGGCGAAACGGCTCGCCTCCTCCAGTCCCGTCGGGCGGGTCTTCCGATCCTCCAGGGTCTCGGAGGCCTTGCCGTCCGCCCCGTCCGCCGCCCCGGGTGGAGACGGGAATACGGTCTGGTCGGCGGGGGAGCGCATGACCTCGATCTGCGCGTGCATGGTGATGACGGTGTCGCCCACGAAGTCGAGGACGATGCCGGCGTCCTCGGGGTCCAGGCCGCGGTCGACCAGGGTCTGGTGGGCCTCGGCGAAGGGGCCGGCGAAGAGCTGGTGGGCCCAGGGCACGCCTATGAGGACGCCGGCCAGTCCCGGGTGCTGTTCGAGCAGCTCCCACATGCTTTCGGCGCTGGCGCGTACCTCGTCCTGCCAGGTGGTGCCCTGGTGGGCGAAGTCGGCCTGAGCCGCGATCTGCTCCAGGCAGGCCGCCAGAAGGTCCTCACGCGAGGCGATCGTGCGGTACAGCCCGGAGACCGCCACCCCCAGGCGGCCGGCCACCGCGGTCAGGGTGAAGTCGGCCACCCCGAGGGCGAGGGCAGCCTCGACCACGTCCGCGCGTGAGAATCCGGGCTTCGGTCCGGTGGGCTTCCCCAGTCGTGTCATGGGGTCACCGTAGTGGGTGGTGACGGCGGTTGCCCGCGGGACGGCGCTGGGAGTAAGGTCGCCCTTCGTCAGGTCTGAAAGTACTTCAGTATTAGGTTGACCATTGGATCGAGGCACTCGATGAGCAAGCAAGCGGTGCCGGAGGCCGACACCAGGGACGCCCGCGAGAGGCGCTCTCGCGAGGGGCAGGCCGCCATCAGGCGCCTCGGCGCCCCTGTGCGCGCCCGGCTGCGGGCGGGGCAGGTTCTCGTCCTGGTCTCGGCGGTCCTGGCCGTGGCGCCCTATGTCGCGCTGGTCCGGCTCGGCGGTGTCCTCCTGGACGCCTACAACGCCGGCGCCGCCCCGGACGGGCAGCGGGTGCGCGGTGTCGTCATCATGCTCGTGAGCGCCTACTCCACGCGCCTGTTCCTGTACTTCGTGGCGCTGCTCATCACCCATGTGGCCGACCTCGCCCTGCGGGACCGGCTGCGCCGCGACATCGTTGCGCGCATCTCCCGCGCCCCGCTGTCCTGGTTCACCGAGTCCACCTCCGGGCGCATCCGCAAGGCCGTCCAGGACGACACCACCACCGTCCACACTGTCATCGCCCACGGGCCCGTCGAGCAGCTCAACGCCGTCGTCACCCCGCTGGCACTGCTCGCCTGCGCCTTCTGGATCGACTGGCGCCTGGCCCTGCTGACGCTGGTGCCCGTGGTGCTGTACGTGCTGACCTACTCCGTGTCCATGCGCGGCATGAAGGAGAAGACCGTCGAGATGGACCGCAAGCTGGCCGCCGTGTCCTCCACCATGGTCGAGTTCGTCTCCGGGATCGGCGTGGTCAAGGCCTTCGGGCGCGTCGGGCGCGCCCACGCCGCCTACCTGAACGCCTCCGACGAGTTCTCCGCCTTCTACCGAGCCTGGGCCATGCCCCTGGTGACCATCACCTGCCTGTCCTTCTCATGGGTCTCGATCCCCGTCCTGCTCCTGGTCAACCTCGGCGGCGGGGCGCTGCTGATGGGCGCGGGGGTCGTCACCCTGCCCCAGGTCCTGGCCACGACCCTCATCGCCCTGGTCCTGCCCGGGGCGCTCATCACCATCGCGTCGATCTCCTGGTCCTACCAGCTGGCCGGCGCGGCCGCGCTGCGCCTGTGCGAGGTCCTCGACACCCCCGTCCTGCCCGCCACCGACCAGCCCCGGCGCCCCGAGGGGGCGCGCGTGGCGATCGACCGCGTCTCCTTCTCCTACGGGGACACCCTCGCCGTCGACGACGTCTCCCTGACCCTGGAGCCCGGCACCGTCACGGCGCTCCTGGGCCCCTCCGGCTCGGGCAAGTCGACGCTGGCCACCCTCATCGCCCGCTTCGCCGACCCCGACTCCGGCACCGTGCGCATCGGCGGGGTGGACCTGCGCGACATGGACGAGGAGACCCTCTACTCCACCGTCTCCTTCGTCCTCCAGGACGCCCAGCTCCTCGGCGCCACGGTCCGGGAGAACATCGCGCTCGGACGGCCCGACGCCGACCTGGACCAGGTGCGCGCCGCCGCCCGGGTCGCCCGCATTGACGAGGAGATCATGGCCCTGCCCGCTGGCTACGACACCGTCCTGGGCCGGGACACGGCCCTGTCCGGCGGCCAGGAGCAGCGCATCGCCATCGCCCGCGCCGTCCTGCTGGACACCCCCGTCCTTCTCCTCGACGAGGCCACCGCCATGGCCGACCCCGAGTCCGAGGCCGAGATCCAGGAGGCGCTGAGCGCCCTGGTGCGGGACCGCACGGTCCTGGTCATCGCCCACCGCCCGGCCGCGGTGCGCGGCGCCCACCGCATCGTCGTCATGGAGGCCGGGCGCGTGGTCGCCGTCGGCGCCCACTCCGACCTGCTGGAGGAGCCCCACTACCGCGCCCTGCTGCGCCAGTCCGGCGAGCTGGCCGAGGAGGCCCCGGGCTCCGCCGCGAGCGGTGGCGCGCCCGGTGCCGCCAAGGCGCGCAGCGCCGCGGACTCCGCTGGGGCCGCCGAGACCGCCGAGACCGCCGAGACCGCTGAGACAGCTGAGGCCGCCGGCGGCCCGGGCTCCGCGCAGAACGACACCGGCGAGCCCCCGGCACCCCGTCCGGCACCCGGGCCCCAGGCCCCCCGCGAGGCCCCGCGCTCCCTGCTGGCCCGCTTCCACCGGCTCATGGCCGAGGCCTCGTGGCGGCAGACGAGGATCTGCATCATCCTGGCGGTCGTCAACGGCGCAGTGTCGGGCCTCGCCCTGCTGGCGCTGCTGCCCGCCTGCGTCGCCCTGGCCACCGGCGAGCCCTGCTGGGGTCTGTCCTTCCGCGGCTGGCTCGTGGCCCTGGCCGTCTGCGTCATCGGTGCCGGCGTCACGGAGTTCCAGGGGCAGCGCCGGGGCATGTCCGGGGCGCTCGGCTTCATGCACGACGTCCACCACGCGATCGGCGACCGGATCGTGCGCCTGCCCCTGCGCTGGTTCACCTCCGAGACCGCCGGCACCCTGTCGCGGGCCGTCAGCCAGGAGATGGTGGCCCTGGGCGAGTCCGCCGCCCACTTCATGTACACGCTCGCCTCCACGATCGCGGCCTGCGCGGTCATCGGCGTCGGCTCATGGGCGTGGGACTGGCGCCTGGGCCTCCTGCTCACGCTCGCCGCCCCGCTGTTCGCCGGGCTCATCCGCGGCTCGCGCCGCCTACTGAACCACGGCAAGTCGATCTCCGAGCCCGCCGAGCGCGAGCTCGCCGTCCGCGTGGTCGAGGTCGCCCGCTGCCAGGGCGCCCTGCGCGCCTGCCGAGCCACCGCGAGCTACTCGCGCCTGAGAGCCGCCTTCGACGACGGGGCCCGCGCCTCCAGGCGCGCCCTGTGGTGGGAGACCGGGGGCAATATCGTCAACGGCGCACTCACCCAGGCCGTTGTCATCGCCATGATCGTCCTGACGGCCGCGCTCGCCGTCGGCGGCTCCATGGGGCCGCTCCCCGCGGTCGCCACCATCGGCATGTGCCTGCGCTTCACCACCATGCTCGACAACGTCGGCGCCTCCGTCATGGCCATGGAGGAGCGCCGGCAGATGATGAACCATCTCGACGCCGTCATGGACGCCGAGCTCATGGCCGAGCCGGAGGCCCGCTCCGAGCCGGCCGAGCCCGGGGCCGTCGAGCTCGACGACGTCGTCTTCGGCTACCGGACGGGTGAGAGAGTGCTGGACGGCGTGTCGCTGAGCGTGCCCGCGCACGGCATGTGCGCGATCGTGGGCCCCTCCGGCAGCGGCAAGACGACGATCGCCCGGCTGGTCGCCCGCTTCTGGGACGCCGACTCCGGGAGCGTGCGCGTGGGCGGCACCGACGTGCGCGACATGCCGACCGCCCAGCTCATGGAGCAGCTGTCCATGGTCTTCCAGGACGTCTACCTCTTCGACGACACCCTGGCCGCCAATATCCGCGTCGGGGACCCGAGGGCCGCCGACGAGCAGGTGCGCCGGGCCGCTGACCTCGCCGGCGTCACCGAGATCATCGACCGCCTGCCGCACGGGTGGGACACCCGCGTGGGGGAGGGCGGGCGCGCCCTGTCCGGCGGGGAGCGCCAGCGCGTCTCCATCGCCCGGGCCCTGCTCAAGCGCGCGCCGATCGTCCTGCTCGACGAGGCCACCAGCGCCCTGGACGCGGAGAACGAGGCCAATATCGTGGCCGCCATGGAGGAGCTGCGGCGCACCTCGACGCTCATCGTCATCGCCCACAAGCTGGAGACGATCGCTGCGGCGGACCAGGTGATCGTCCTCGACGACGGCGGTCATGTCGTCCAGCGCGGCCGGCACGAGGAGCTCGTGGGCGCGCCGGGCCCCTACCGGGACTTCTGGGAGCAGCGGACCCGTGCCCGCGGCTGGGTCCTCGTGTGAGACGGCCTGGGGAGCGCGTGCATGCAGGGGCCGGTCTGCGCGAGCGGGTTTGTGCGAGAGACGAGCCGTTCCTCACCTCCAGCGCATGAGCCCGGAAGTGGCCCAGAAGAAGACGGGACCGACCGCCGCCGTCACGGCCCAGCCGGTCAGTGCCTCATCGGGGCCGTTGACGCCGGTTAGCGGCCACCGCAGGCCCTCCAGCAGGTAGGTCATCGGAGTAAAGTCGCTCAGCGCCTGCACCCACTGCGGGAGCGTCTCGAGGGGGACCACTGCCCCTGAGGCGATACTCATGGTCGTGGTGACTCCCACCATGACCGGGAAACCTGCCGGCGCAGTCGGCGCGGCTGCTCCGACTAGAACTCCTAAGGAGTAGAAGACAAGGGTCCCCAGGAAGACGGGTACCATGACGAGCGGCGCCCACGGGGTCAGACTCATCCCCACAGCGGGAACGACACCCACCATCATGATGATGACCGACAGAATGACGGAGAAGAGGAGCGCAACCGTCAGCGCGGAGGCGCGGATGGCCGGCACGCTCATCGGGGCGCACCGCAGGATCCGGATCGCATCCTTCTCCCGCCACCCCGCCATGTTCGTCATCCCGGCGAACATGCCGATGAGGGCGACACCGAAGCCCATCACGTTGGGGCCGATGGAGTTAACGATCCCGTGTCCATCGGCTCCCGGACAGCAGCTCGCCGCGTTCGCCAGCACGACGAGAAGGGTCGGGGGGAAGATGAGGAAGAAGAGCAGTGTGGCGGGATCGCGCAAGGAGACGCGCGCCAGAGACGCGGTCAGCGCCTTGAAGGAGCTCATCGTGTTCCTTTCCAGCGAGTTCGATGTGGTCGAGGACGGGGCCGTGGACGCGGGGGCCTGATCGAGGCTCGGCACCCGAGCGCCGGGCTGCGGCGTGGTTCGATCGATCCCGCGGACCGCTGCCCGGGGCGGCTCGGCGAGCCGCGGCTCGCTGCTGATACGGCAAGCATCTGTTCGAGCATCGCGTTGGCGGATCCTGCCTTTTGCCGGTCGCTGCTCCTGTTTTGGTAGGAGAGGACGGTGATTGTGCGCTTCGCCCGTCCCCCAGCCCAGGTGAGCCCATGGACCTGTAGTGATCGTGGGCATAGGCTTGCCTCATGCCAGTGGTGATCCCTGTGTCGTGTGCTGCGCGGACCCGACGCGACTGGTGGCGCGTCCTCCTCTGCGCGCCAGACGCCTCGGCGGTCCAGCGGGTGCTCCGCTGGGCGATGGCGGGTCTGATCTTGGCCGCTGCCTGCGCTGACCTGGCCGTTAACGGCGCAGACCTTCCCACCGCGGCCTCCGCGGTGTCGTGTGTGTCTGTGCTGCTCGTCGACCGCTTCCCCTGGACGGTCACCGGGTTGCTCTCGCTGGGGGTTCTGCAGTTCTTGGCCGCCGGCTATATTACTGCGACTTTGCTTACCGCTCTCCTCGTTTTTCCGCTCCTCGTCGTCGAGGGGCGCAGCCAGCAGTCGGTGCTGCTCGCAATGTGCTTCCCCGCCGGAGAGCTCATTGCGGTCATGCGCGGTCACGTCGTCGAGGACGCCCAGGCCTTCAGTTTTATTCTGCTCGGGGCGGGCTTGAGCTCGGGTCTGGCGCTGCGGCGGTCCCGTGAGCGGGTGAGGCGCGCTGAGGCGGCTGGTGCTGAGGCTCTGCGCGCTCAGCGCGCTCTTATCGCTCGCGAGCTTCACGACACCCTTGCCCGTACCAATACCCAGATCGTTCTATGGGCTCGGCAGGCTCGGGCCCTCGGGCCGCCCGACGAGCGGGTCGCGCAGGCTCTTGATGAGATCATTGCGGCGGGGTGCTCGTCCGTGCGGGATCTGCGTGCGATGCTGCGTGTGCTGCGTCAGGAGGGTCGTGAGGTGCCGGATCTTGTGCCGTTGTCCTCCTTGAGCGCGGCTGAGGCTTTTGCTGGTGCTCGTCGTGCGCTGGAGGGGGCCGGGCTGAGGGCCTCGGTGACGTGCGATGGTGATCTTGACGATCTGCCGTCGGTGGTCGCCACGACTCTTGTTCGTTGTCTGGAGGAGTCGGTGGCCAATATGGTCAAGTACGCCGCCGCCGATGCGCAGTGCACTATTCGTATTGAGGTCGCTGACGGCGAGGTCGGTCTGCTCGTGGTCAATCCGGTTGCTGATGGGCGTCGGCCCGACGATGCCGTCGTGTCCTCCGGTTACGGTCTGCTGGGCATGCAGGAGCGGGCCTCTTTGCTGGGCGGGCGTCTGACGCATACTGATACGGGCCACCAGTGGGTCCTCGCCCTGACCCTGCCCCTCAACCCCGGAGACACACCATGACCGCCACCTCCATGGCCCGTGACACTCGTATTATCATCGTTGACGACGACCCCATTGTGAGAAGTTCCCTCAGCAGCGTGATCAGCGCCGAGCCGGGCATTGAGCTCCTCGCGACGGCGGCCAACGGAGCCGAGGCGGTGGACCTGGTCCATGAGCGGACGGTTGATGTGGTCCTCATGGATGTCCAGATGCCTGTCCTCGACGGTGTCGCCGCGACTTCCCGAGTCTTGGCTGCGAGCCCGACCTCACGAGTGCTACTGCTGACGACCTTCGACGAGGACACCTTTCTCGATGGTGGCCTGGCTGCCGGTGCCTCCGGATTCCTCCTCAAAACGACTCCGCCGACCGAGATCGCCGCGGCGATCCGCACCGTTCACTCCGGCGGCAAGGTTCTGTCGCCTGGGCCGACCAGTCGCATCTTGGACCGCTATGTGCACGGACAGAGCCCCACCGTAGACGCC
Organism: Actinomyces israelii; assembly: GCF_030253495.1. Classification (NCBI taxonomy): domain Bacteria; kingdom Bacillati; phylum Actinomycetota; class Actinomycetes; order Actinomycetales; family Actinomycetaceae; genus Actinomyces; species Actinomyces israelii. Next base: position 2,931,188 of record NZ_CP124548.1, on the reverse strand, counting down.
GCGAACGACTTGGACCTGTCCGGGCGCGAGCGGGAGGTTCTCGCCTTCCTGTGCCAGGCGCGTTCCAATCAGCAGATCGCTCACCGCCTCGGCGTCGCAGAGACGACCGTGAAGTCTCATGTCTCATCAATTATGCGCAAGATGGGGGTTTCCAGTCGCCTGGAGGTCGTCGTCGAGGCCCACCGTCGCGGCCTGGCCGGGCGCTGATGCATCTTGCCGTAGTCTCCCGAATTAGAGTCCTCCCAGTGCTCCCGGCTATCTTTGTTCCACGGATCGCGCAGTTCTTCCGTCACAGTTCCCGGTACTTCAGTTTGCGCACCTTGAGAGGCAGGCGTGTGCTCCGCTGGGCGGTAGTCGTCGCACTCGAGGCGATCGCCCTGCTGGAATTGTATCTATTCGGTCCCAGCGTCAGAGTCGCTTCTGCCGCTCTGCTGTCGGGGATCTTCATCCTGCTCATTGACCGCTTTCCCTGGGCGGTCACCTCCGCATTGACAGTCGGAGTTATCTCAGCGTTCCCCTGGGGGAAGTTCACCGTGATCAGTCTGGCCGGGATCATGGCCCTGGCCCTGCTGGTCTCCGCTGCCCGTTCTCATCAGGCCTGGGTCCTGGGGCTTTCCTTTCCTCTCGAGCTTCTCCTGGAGGCTCTCGCCGGCCATCCGGATATTGCCAAGGCCCTTGCCACCATGCTCCTGCTCGGCGCCTTCGTGAGCTGGGGGCTGGCGCTGCGGCGGTCCCGTGAGCGGGTGAGGCGCGCTGAGGCGGCTGGTGCTGAGGCTCTGCGCGCTCAGCGCGCTCTTATCGCTCGCGAGCTTCACGACACCCTTGCCCGTACCAATACCCAGATCGTTCTATGGGCTCGGCAGGCTCGGGCCCTCGGGCCGCCCGACGAGCGGGTCGCGCAGGCTCTTGATGAGATCATTGCGGCGGGGTGCTCGTCCGTGCGGGATCTGCGTGCGATGCTGCGTGTGCTGCGTCAGGAGGGTCGTGAGGTGCCGGATCTTGTGCCGTTGTCCTCCTTGAGCGCGGCTGAGGCTTTTGCTGGTGCTCGTCGTGCGCTGGAGGGGGCCGGGCTGAGGGCCTCGGTGACGTGCGATGGTGATCTTGACGATCTGCCGTCGGTGGTCGCCACGACTCTTGTTCGTTGTCTGGAGGAGTCGGTGGCCAATATGGTCAAGTACGCCGCCGCCGATGCGCAGTGCACTATTCGTATTGAGGTCGCTGACGGCGAGGTCGGTCTGCTCGTGGTCAATCCGGTTGCTGATGGGCGTCGGCCCGACGATGCCGTCGTGTCCTCCGGTTACGGTCTGCTGGGCATGCAGGAGCGGGCCTCTTTGCTGGGCGGGCGTCTGACGCATACTGATACGGGCCACCAGTGGGTCCTCGCCCTGACCCTGCCCCTCAACCCCGGAGACACACCATGACCGCTTTGGGCGGATCACGGGGCCGTAAGAGTCCGACGAAAGAAGGATCGTGACTGAGACCTTGCGCGGATGAGCGCTTCGGGCTGCGGAAGCAAAATGTCAGTGCCTGAGCAATCTGCTCGCTGACACGTCGCTGACAAAGGAGTCGCTCATGCGCTTTCTGGCCTGTTCCGCCCTGGTTGTTTCGCTTCTCGGTATTGCTGCGCCTGCCGTTATGACTGCCGGGCAGGGCGCCGCTCCCCGCGTCTCTCGCGAGAGCCTTGGTTCTCCCGATTTCGATGACGTCTCAATAACTCATAGTCGAGGCGGCTGTCTTTTCCATATTCTCTGCCGCTGACCGCGCGTGATTTGTTTGTCCTCCTGTCCGCCCCGCCTTACAATAAATCGCGGCCCGAATATCACTGGCGGTCCGGTCGCTCATCTCGGGTGATCTTGATGTAGGCGTCTTCGAGGGTGGGGACGTGGATCTGAGCCCTGGCGGTGGAGATGCCGGCCTGCTTGAGAGCGGCGAGGGCCTGGTCGCGGTTGTGGACCTGGATGAGTATGCCGTTGGGCGCTGTTCGAGCGTGGTGTATCCCGGGCAGGGCGGTGATGGTGTCGAGGTAGTCGGCGGCATCGGGTGGGAGGAGGATTGCGCTCGGGACTGTGCCGGCGGTGAGAGTTGTTGGCGAGGCAGTGGTGAGCAGACGGCCTGCTTCGAGGATGGAGACCGTGTCGCACAGATGTTCAGCCTCGCTGGGGCAACAGGTGGTGCAGATGATGGTGGTGCCTTCTTCCCACATGGTTGTGAGCAGCTCGGCCAGATCGTGCCGGGCAGTGGCGTCCAGTGCTGCGGTGGGTTCGTCCAGGAAGAGGACCTCAGGATGATGGATGACGGCTGAGGCGATGGCGAGTTTCTGGCGTTCGCCGCCGGAGAGGTGCTCGACGCGCGAGCTTCGTACCCGACCCAGGCCCATAATTTCCATAAGTTGTTCGGCGCGGGCTTGCGAGGCTCCGAAAAGGGACGCGATGGTGCTCAGGTGCTCCCAGGCCGTGGCGTGTGAGAAGAATGCGGCGGCCTGGGACTGGACGCCGATTCGTGCCAGGAGGGCGGGGTCTCGTGGCAGTGGGGGGCGGCCCAGGAGCCTGATGGTGCCGGTGCGGGGCCTGCGTACGCCGTGGATGATCTCGATCAGGGTGGTCTTGCCCGCCCCGTTGGGGCCGATGATGCAGTGAAAGGAATTGTGCTCGACACTCAGGTCGATCCCGTGGAGCACCTCACGGCCCCCGTAGGATTGGCGTACGCTGCGCACCACCACTGGCGCCTTGACGTCGTTCATTTTCTTCCCCTGTCAGAGAGATGCTTGGTGCCGGCCCGGCCGGAGCTCAGGGGCGCATCGCCGAGGTGTGCGTCCCCGGGATTTGCGGTCAGGCCCCTGTGCTGGCGCGCGAGCCGGCCGTTGACGGCTGCCCGGCGGATCTGTGCCGGTTCCCTGCGCCACTGGCGGTCGAGAGCCTGATAGCGGCGGCGAGGCGCTCTGAGGTGTTTTCGTGCAGCCGTAGAACTCGTGCCCGGCCGGTGACGGCCCGCTCAGCCCGGTCGAGGGCCAGGGGCCTCCGGGCTGAACGTCTGGTGCACGGCGCCGACCGCGGCATTGATAATCCTGTAGCCGCGCGCGCAATGGTGCCGCGCCGGAGTCGACAACGCGGTCGTGCGGTCTCGATCACGGTCTCTCCTGTCCTGAGCGCAGTGGATTCACAAGCGTCGCCTTGTTGCCGGGCAGGAGAAGAGTCTCTGAGGCGGAGGAGCTGCCGCTTCCTGCGCGAGGTTCGCCTGTTTCCTCCCTTCGGCGCATCCGTGGCCCTCCCTTGGGCCCGGGCGGCCCGGGAGTCTCTGCAGAGGAAGGGCCGCAGACGGTCAGACGACGAGGCTCGTGGCCGGGCGCTGCTCGCAGTGCGTTCACCCGATGCGCCGCGCCCTCGCCGAGATCGGTCCGATCCCGTACCGAGGCAGGTGCGCGAAATCGTATGTGGCCCGTGAGCGAACGAAACCGCCGCAATCCGCCCCGTCTCGGCTTCCGGCACCGGGCACGGCCTCGCGCCCCTGCCTGTAGGCTTCACCGTGAAGGGGCTCCCCTCCCGGGTCATGCGATCCTCGGCAAACCGCATTATCCCAGGCGGGACGAGTGCTTTCACCACGGTCCCGCCACCAACCGACGAAACCCCGAGGCTAGGCTGAGCGCTTGTGAGCGAACCTCTGATTCTGGGCATCGAGTCCACCTGCGATGAGACCGGCGTGGCCCTTGTGCGCGGCCGCGAGCTCCTCGGCGACGCCGTCGCCACCTCCATGGACGAGTACGCCCGCTTCGGCGGCATCATTCCCGAGATCGCCTCGCGCGCCCACCTGGAGGCCTTCATCCCCACCCTCGACGCCGCCCTGGAGGCTGCTGGAGTTGACCTGGGCGAGATCGACGCCGTCGCCGTGAGCGCCGGCCCCGGCCTCATAGGCTCGCTCACCGTGGGCATCAGCGCCGCCAAGGCCCTGGCCGCCTCCCTGGGCAGGCCGGTCTACGGCGTCAACCACGTCATCGGGCACCTGGCCGTCGATGAGCTGGTGGACGGCCCCCTGCCCGACCGGTTCATCGGCCTCATCGTCTCCGGCGGACACTCCAACCTGCTGCGCATCGGGGACGTCGCCACCGATGTCGTCGAGCTCGGCGGCACCCTCGACGACGCCGCCGGCGAGGCCTTCGACAAGGTGGGACGGCTGCTCGGCCTGCCCTACCCCGGCGGCCCGCACGTCGACCGCCTCTCCCAGGAGGGCAACCGGGAGGCCATCCGCTTCCCCCGCGGCCTGGCGGCGGGCAAGGACAAGGAGCGCCACCGCTACGACTTCTCCTTCTCCGGCCTGAAGACCGCGGTGGCCCGCTACGTGGAGACGCTCCAGGACGCAGGCCGGGAGGTTCCGGCCGCCGATGTGTGCGCCGCCTTCTCCGAGGCCGTCAACGACTCCCTGACCGCCAAGGCCGTCCAGGCCTGCCTGGACTCGGGCTGCGACACGCTCGTGGTCGGCGGCGGCTACTCCGCCAACTCCCGGCTGCGCGATCTGGCCGCCGAGCGCTGCGAGGCAGCCGGAATCGCCCTGCGCCTGCCGCCCCTGCGCTACTGCACCGACAACGGCGCCCAGATCGCCGCCCTGGGCGCCGCCGCGGTGCGCGCGGGCGTGGCGCCCAGCCCCATGGACTTCGCCCCCGACTCGGGAATGCCCCTGGACATCAGCGTCGCTTCCTGACTGCCGCCGGGAGCCTCCGCCCGCCCTCCTCGCCGAGATTGGTCCAGTTCCGCACCGAGATCGGTTCACTTCCGGCTCGAGATCGGTTCACGGGGGCGCGCGGCGAATGCGCCCGGGCCATCGCCCCGCGCGGCCGCCCTGGACAGGACCTCACTGGAAGGGCTGGAACGTGTAGGGGTGGGGCCGGTAGAGGCCGGGCCCCCACGGGGCGTAGGTCGACTCGGACGCGGTCAGGGGCTCGCCCTGGCGCCAGGGGTCGTAGGCCAGGATCCTCAGGGCGGTCCGATGGCTCTGCTGGAAGGCGGTGTGGGCGTTGCCGGCGTGGATCATGGTGCCGGGCAGGGGCGTCTCGCCCCCGTCGAAGGCGACGCACACGAATCCCATGGAGGCCGAGCCGACCAGGGCGGGCGTGTGCTGCGTGACGACCTTGACCAGGATGCGGCCGTGGGCCTCCTGCCAGGCAATGGTCCGAGCCTGCGCACCCGGCGCCCGCAGGGTGAGCCCGTGAGCGCTGACGATGGTGCATGTGCCACGGTGACGGCCTATCGCCCAGGCGCCTATGCCGATGGGGAGGGCGAACAGCGGAGTCGCGATGAGGACCAGGACGATGCCCATGCGGCCGAAGAACAGCAGCATGGCGAGCGCCATAGTTCCCAGGCTCAGCAGGAGCATCAGGACGATTGCGGTGCTCGAGCGCCGGGTGGACTGCGAGCGCAGGACAATGCTCCCAGCCGGGGGCGGCCCGGGGGGCGGAGCGGGGAGAGGCGTTATGGAGGCCGTCATGGAGACACGGTAGCGGGATCGCGGCGCCGCGGCGATGGGCCGGCCTCCCCGCCCGGGATCGCGGCGCCTGCCCGGGTGCGACGACGCCGGTCGGGCACCCGGGCGCGCGAGCGGAGCCGACGTCGGCGGTGGGACCGCCGGGCCGGGTCGGTGGCAGCGGTGGGCGCCCCGCCGGACTCCGTGAACCGATCTCGGCGCGGAATACGACCGATCTCGACGAAGGGGGGCGGCTCGGGGCGGCTCGGCCGGGCCCTCGGCCTCAGGCCGGGGCGGCCGGCGAGGCAGCCTCCTCGGGCCGCAGCGGGCGCCCGGCCCGCAGCTCGGCCAGCAGGAGCCGCACCGCCGCCTCGTTGCCGCCTTCGGCGCGCACGGCCGCCAGCTGGCGCTGGTAGGAGGCGCCCGCCTCCAGGGTGGCCCGCACCCCGTCCAGCTCGGCCTCGCACCCCAGGTCCGCGGCCACGGGCGCCAGCTCGGTCAGCATCCGCTCCACCGTGTCGGTCACCAGCTCCTCGTTGCCGAGCGAGTCGGTGATGAGGATGGCGTCCATGCCGTAGCGGGCCGAGCGCCACTTGTTCTCATCGACGTACCACGCCGGCATGACGTCCAGCTCCTCGCCGCGGTCCACGGCCCGCGAGAAGCTCTCCACCAGGCACTGGGTGAGCGCCGCAATGCCCGCCAGCTCGGTGAGGTTGGTGGCGGCGTCGCAGGCCCGCACCTCGACCGTGCCCAGGCGAGGCGAGGGCCTCACGTCCCAGCGGACCTCGGTGAAGTCCTCGATGACGCCGGTGTGGATCATGTCCCCGGCGTAGGCCTCGAGCTCGTCCCAGGTGTCCAGTTGGTGGGGCGCCCCGGCCGTGGGCAGCTGCTGGAACATCATTGCCCGGTTGTCGGCGTAGCCGGTGTCCAGGCCGGCCCAGAACGGCGAGGACGCGCTCAGGCACTGCAGGTGGGCCGTGCGGGTCAGCAGCGCCCGCAGGATCGGCAGCGCCTTGGCGCGGTCCTCCAGGCCGACGTGCACGTGGGTGCCGAAGATGAGCATCTGGTGGCCCCACAGGCGCGTGCGGTCCACCAGCCGCGCGTAGCGCTCGGCGTCGGTCACCTTCTGCACCAGGGGGTCGGCGAAGGGGTGCGTGCCGGCGCTGGCCAGGTCCACGCGCAGGGGCTCGGTGATCGGCAGGAGCCGGTCGAAGGCCAGGGCGATGTCCTCGACGCACTCGGCCACGGTGCGCCTGGCCCCTGAGACCAGCTCGACGGTGTTGAGCATCATCTCGCCGTGGATGTGCTCGTCGGGCCCCGCCGCCTGGAGGATCTCGGCGGCGCACTGGCGCAGGTCGAGGCTGTCGCGGTCGATGAGCTGGAGCTCCCACTCCACGCCGAGCGTGGAGCGCTCGGAGCGGGCGAAGGGCAGGGGTTGGCGGTGGACAAGGCGTGCGGGCGGGGCCATGGAGACTCCTCAACGGTGTCGGGGCGGGCCGGGGCGGTGGTCGGACGCCTGCCGGGGCGGGGCGCCTCAGGAGGCGGGAGCGGGGTCCTCGGCGGGCGGAGTCGCCGGACAGGGCTCGGCGACGACGACCACTCCGCGCGTGCGGTCCTCACGGGGGCCCAGACGGGTCATGATCCAGGTCTCGTGGGCCTCGCCGCTGGGGCGGACGGCGGTGCGCACGGCCTCGGGCGCGACCGGCAGGCCGCGCTTGTGGATCTCCAGGCTGCCGATGCCGCGCTCGCGGACGCGGGCCCTGAGCACCTTCAGGCTCAGGGGCAGCGCCTCGCGCACCCGCCACGAGCGCACGAACGGCGCCAGCGCGGTCTCGGGGAGCCGGTCGCCGCTGAGGTAGGCGATGCGCTCGCCCATCGGCGCCGCGTCGAGCCTCTGCGCCAGGTGGGCCACGAGCCCGGCGCGGATCGCGGCGCCGTCGGGCTCGTGGATGTAGGTTCTCAGGTCTCCGATCTCGGCCAGCGGCGCGAGCTGGACGGGTGGCGTGGAGGGGTCGTCGCAGTCGGGGTCGCGCAGGGTCCGCGCGGCCGGGCCGCCCTGCAGGTCCCGGACGCCCTGCGGGTCGCCGTCAGCGGGCAGGACGAGAGCCGAGCGGCCCGGGCCCTCGGCGGCGAGCGGGCCGCACCAGATGCCGGCCTCCACGACGTCGCCGCCCACGCTGACCCACTGCACGTGGGCGTCGGCGGGCAGCGCGGCGTGGTCGATGCCGGGGGCGGCCTTGACGCCGAGCGCCTCGACGTCCTCGCGCAGAGCCAGGACCCGGCCGAGCGCCGGCGACCACTGCTCGGGATCGGAGATGCGGCGCCCGTCGGCCCGGCGCGCCGGGTCGGCGAAGACGGCGTCGACGCCGTGCGCCGCCAGGTCGAGCTCGAGCGCGTCGGCGCACAGCACCTCGGCATCGGGGAAGGCCATGAGGTTGACCGTCGCCAGCGCGGCCGTCGCCTCGTCGCGTTCGACGGCGAGCACCTTCAGGCCCAGGCCCGCCAGCGCCATCGCGTCCCCGCCGATGCCGCAGCCCAGGTCGGCCACGCGCCGGAGCCCGGCGCGGGCGTACCGGGCGGCGTGGTGGGCCGAGACGGCCAGCCGGGTGGCCTGCTCCAGCCCGTCGGGCGTGAAGAGCATCCTGGAGGTGAACGGGCCGAACTTCGCCTCGGCGCGGCCGCGCAGCCGCTGCTGGGTCAGCGCGGCCGACACGAGCGCCGGCGGGTGCCCCTGGTCGCGCAGGGCCTGCCCCACCGACAGCGCGGTGGACTCGTCGTAGGGCGGGAGGTCTGCGAGCAGCGCCCAGCCCTCGGGCGTGAGCAGAGGAGCGAGGTGCGAGGCGTCCATCGAGCGATCATGGCACGCATTGGACCGGTGTGGGGTGACCCGCCGCGTGGCGATGGCAACGATCCGGGTGCGCCCGAGCGGCGGGGCCGGTGCGGTCCCGGTCGAGCCCCCCGGTTCCGGGTGGAGAGGTCTCCCCCTCGTGGTGCGCCCGCCGCAGGATTACCGTGATGAGTCGACCGCCGCCGGGTGCCCGCCTGGGTGCGCTGCGGCGGTGAGAAGGGAGGCCCTCATGGGTACGGGTACGAGCAGGAGCACGGGTGCGCGGAGCAGGCGCCGGACCTGGGCGGTCCGGGCGGCGTGGATCACCGCGGCCCTGGCCGTCGTCGTCCTCGTGGTGCCCAATGCCTGGATCCTGGCGGCGAGCGCAGGCCGGGTGAGCGACTACGGCGAGGACGGGGACACGGCGGAGGCGCCCGTGGCCATTGTCCTGGGCGCGTCGGTCTGGGCCCCCGGCGAGCCCTCGCCGTGGCTGAAGTACCGGCTGGAGACCGCCGCCGGCCTGTACCGGGCGGGGCGGGTGGACGCCATCCTGGTCTCGGGGGACAACAGCCGGGTCGACTACGACGAGCCCACCGCTATGCGCGACTACCTGGTGGGCCTGGGCATCCCCTCCGAGGCGATCGCGCTGGACTACGCCGGGTTCGACACCTACGACACCTGTGTGCGCGCCCGCAGGATCTTCGGGGTCGATCAGGCGCTCCTGGTCTCACAGAGCTTCCATGTGAGCCGGGCGGTGGCGGTGTGCCGCTCGGCGGGCCTCGACGCCCGCGGTGTGGGCGACACCCAGGCCGCCGTCGACCGCGGCACGTGGGCGCGCAGCTGGCTGCGTGAGCGCCCGGCCGCCATCAAGGCCGCCTGGGACGTGATCACGAGACGCGACCCCATCCTGGGCAGGCGGGAGACCACCGTGGACGAGGCTCTGGCGTGGACGCGGGCCCACCGCGGGACGTGACCGCCGGCGCCGGCCTGCGGCGGTCCGGCCGGGTGAGGGGGGACGTCCTGCACGCCCAGGGCGAACCCGACCCGCCTTTCTGGCACTCGCGTTGACTGAGTGCTAATCGCGCGCGTACATTCCGTGTCGGACGCGGGGCCCGTGCGGCCCCGCGGCGCGCGCCCTCGGCGCTGACGGACCGACCCCCGCGACGGCGGACCGGCACCGTCGGGACGCGGACCCAGACACTATCCGCATACTGAAGAAGCGAGAAGGGGAGGACGACATGTCGATCTCCATCAAGCCGCTCGAGGACCGGATCGTCGTGCAGACGGTCGAGGCCGAGCAGACCACCGCGTCCGGCCTGGTCATCCCGGACACCGCCAAGGAGAAGCCGCAGGAGGGCAAGGTCGTGGCCGTGGGCCCCGGCCGCGTCGACGACTCCGGCAAGCGCATCCCCGTCGACGTCGCCGAGGGCGACCTCGTCATCTACTCCAAGTACGGCGGCACCGAGGTCAAGTACGCGGGCGAGGACTACCTCATCCTCTCCGCGCGCGACGTCCTCGCCGTCGTCACCAAGTGACCCCTGCCTCGGAGCAGGCTCGCTGACGCGTCCCGGCCGGCCCGATGGGCCGGCCGGGACGCGTCGTCGCCAGGGGGCGGCCCTGCACCGTTGTCGTGGTTATCGTGATCGCCGTGGCGGGGCGCGGCCGATGAGGGCCGCCGGGGGAGGCGCGGGGCCGCAGGGTCCTGAGCGGGGGACCCGGGTTCAGGCCGGTGTCTCGCGCCCGCGCTCCTCCCGGTCTATCCAGGCGCGGCGCTCCTCCTCGGTCATGCCGCCCCATACGCCGTAGGGCTCATGGGTGGCCAGGGCGTGGTTGCGGCAGTCGACGATCACGGGGCAGGTGCGGCACACCGCCTTGGCGTCGTTGTCGCGTTTGCGGCGCGAGCTGCCGCGCTCGCCCTCAGGGTGGAAGAACCGCATGGAGTCCATGCCGATGCAGGCGCCCTGGTACTGCCACTCCCACAGCGTTGTGATGGGCCTGGGAAGACGTGCATTTCCTGCCATCACGCCCCTTCCTCGCGCGGATGCACGGATCGCACTTGAACACGTTGTGCCCGGTACAACATTAGGTACATCGCGGCGGCGAGATCAAGCACTTGCGGAGGGTGTTTTTTCTGAGATTCGGACGATCTCGGTGAGCGGGGCGGACGCGGGGGGCGGGCTCCAATCTGACGCACGTTGGACACAGTTGGGCGTCTTCGCGCATCTGCAACGTCGCCGCGATGTGCGCCCGCGCGCACGCGGCCATACCATGCGAGTCGTGAGCGACTCGATCACCGCCCCCGACCTGTTTGCCCCCACCGGACTGACCTACGACGACGTTCTCCTGCTGCCCGGACTGACCGACGTCATCCCCTCCGATGTTGATACGGCCTCGCGGCTGACCGCGGGGATCTCCCTGGCCACACCCCTGCTGAGCGCCGCGATGGACACCGTCACCGAGTCCCAGATGGCGATCGCCATGGCCCGCCAGGGCGGCATGGGCGTGCTCCACCGCAACCTGTCCATTGAGGACCAGGCCCAGCAGGTGCGCCTGGTCAAGCGCTCGGAGTCGGGCATGGTCTCCGACCCGGTCACCGTCGGCCCGGACGCCACCATCGCCCAGCTCGACGATCTGTGCGGCCACTACAAGGTCTCGGGCCTGCCGGTGGTCGACTCCGACGGCAACCTGCTGGGCATTATCACCAACCGCGACCTGCGCTTCGTGCCCCCCGAGAAGTGGGGGGCGCTGACCGTGCGCGAGTGCATGACGCCGCGCGAGCGCCTCATCACCGGACCCATGGGGATCTCGCGCGAGGACGCCAAGGCGCTGCTGGCCGAGCACCGCATCGAGAAGCTCCCCCTCATCGACGACGCCGGGCGCCTGACCGGTCTGATCACCGTCAAGGACTTCGTCAAGACCGAGCAGTACCCCCGGGCCACCAAGGACGAGGAGGGCCGTCTCGTCGTCGGGGCGGCCGTCGGCTACTGGGGCGACACCTGGGAGCGGGCCGGGGCGCTCGCCGAGGCGGGCGTGGACGTCATCGTGGTCGACACGGCCAACGGCGGCGCCGCCCTCGCCCTGGAGATGATCGCCCGGCTCAAGCGGGACCCCGCCTTCGCGGGCGTGCAGATCATCGGCGGCAACGTCGCCACCCGCGAGGGCGCCCAGGCCCTCATCGACGCGGGCGTCGACGCCGTCAAGGTGGGGGTGGGCCCGGGGTCGATCTGCACCACCCGGGTGGTGGCGGGCGTGGGCGTCCCGCAGGTCACCGCCGTCTACGAGGCCGCCCGCGCCTGCACGCCGGCCGGGGTGCCGCTCATCGCCGACGGCGGCCTGCAGTACTCCGGCGACATCGCCAAGGCGCTGGTCGCCGGGGCCGACACCGTCATGCTCGGCTCCCTGCTGGCGGGCTGCACCGAGTCCCCCGGCGACCTGGTCTTCGTCAACGGCAAGCAGTGGAAGCGCTACCGCGGCATGGGGTCGCTGGGCGCCATGAGCTCGCGCGGCCGCACCTCCTACTCCAAGGACCGCTACTTCCAGGCCGACGTCACCGGTGAGGACAAGATCGTCCCGGAGGGCATCGAGGGGCAGGTGCCCTACTCCGGGTCGCTGGCCGCCGTCGTCTACCAGCTGGTGGGGGGTCTGCGCCAGTCGATGTTCTACGTGGGCGCCCGCACCGTCGGCCAGCTCAAGGAGCGGGGACGGTTCGTGCGCATTACGAGCGCGGGCCTGAAGGAGTCCCACCCCCACGACGTCAGGATGACCGTCGAGGCCCCCAACTACGCCGGTCGCGACAGCGCCTGAACGGCGCCCGCGGCCCGCCGGCCGGCGCACCGGGGCGCGGCTCGGGACCCGCCCGGGCCTCACAGCCCGGAGGGCAGGGGCCAGCCGGGGTCGGCGCCCGGGCGGCCGGGGCTCTTGCGGGCCAGCCACGCGTTGAAGGACTCGGCCCACATCCGGTGGGCGGACGCCTGGAAGGGGACGAGCTCGCCGAGGCTCAGGCGGGCCAGCTCGGGGTAGGCGCGCACCATGGCCTCCAGGACGTCGAGCGTGGCGATGACATCCACCTCGGCCGTGTGCAGCGACTCGTCCACGCTCACGCCGTAGACCTCGCACAGGTCGCCCAGGCGCCGCTTGCCGCGGCGGTAGCGGTCGACCCGGCGGTCCAGCACGAGCGGGTCGACCACCGGGCCCAGGTCCCCGCCCAGGCGCTCGCGCACGGTGGGCAGAGAGTGCCGGGCCAGCTCGGACTCCATGAGCGTCAGGTCGAAGGAGCCGTTGAAGGCCACGACCGGCGTGCCCGCGTCCATGGCGGCGGCCAGCGCGTCGGCCACCTCCTCGAGCACCTCGGGCGCGGCCCGCCCCTCGGCGCGGGCGCGCTCGGTGGTCACGCCGTGGACCGCCGCGGCGGCGGCGGGGATCTCCACGCCCGGGTCGGCCATCCAGGTGCGCACCTGCTGCGTGCGCGTGCCGGCGGTCAGCGGCCCGCGCGCGACGAGGGCGGCCGTCACGAGCCGGTTCCTGCGCGGGTCCACGCCCGTGGTCTCGGTGTCGAAGCCGAGCAGCGGGCCGCGGATCCACGAGTCGCCGGTGCCGGCCGGGGCGGGGGAGGGGAGGGGGTGTCCGTACTGTTGGTCCATGGCGGGGAGTCTGCCACCGGGGTGTGACACGAACCGTGGCGCGCACCGGCCGATACGATGCCGCCGTGAGCGGTGAGATCGAGATTGGGCGCTCCAAGCGCGCCCGGCAGGCCTACTCCTTCGACGATATCGCGGTGGTCCCGGCTCGCCGCACCCGGGACGTGCGCGACGTCCGCGTGGGCTGGCAGCTCGACGCCTACCACGTGGACCTGCCCGTCATGGCCTCGCCCATGGACTCGGTGATGAGCCCCGACACGGCGATCCTGGTGGGCCGCCTCGGCGGCATCGGCGTGCTCGACCTGGAGGGGCTGTGGACCCGCTACGAGGACCCCGCCGGTGCCCTGGACCGCATCCGCACCGCCGCCCCCGCCGAGGCCACCCGCGTCCTCCAGGAGGTCTACCGCGCCCCCGTGCGCCCCGAGCTCATCACCGAGCGCCTCACCCGGATCCGCGAGGCGGGCGTCGTCGTCGCCGGGCGCCTGAGCCCCGCCCAGACCCAGCGGCACTGGCGCACCGCGGTGGAGGCCGGGGCGGACCTGCTCGTCATCCGCGGCTCGGTGGTCTCCGCCGAGCACGTCTCGGGCAATACCGAGCCCCTCGACCTCAGGCGGTTCATCTACGAGCTCGACGTGCCCGTCGTCGTCGGCGGGGTGACCACCTACACCGCCGCCCTCCACCTCATGCGCACCGGCGCCGCCGCGGTGCTCGTCGGCCAGGGCGGAGGCGCCTCCTCCTCCGTGCGGCAGGTCCTGGGCCTCCACGTGCCCATGGCCACCGCCGTGGCCGACGTCGCCGCCGCCCGGCGCGACTACCTGGACGAGTCCGGGGGCCGCTACGTCCACGTCGTCGCCGACGGCTCGGTGGGCAACTCCGGGGACGTCGTCAAGGCCATCGCCTGCGGGGCCGACGCCGTCATGCTCGGCGCCGCCCTCGCCCGCGCGGCCGAGGCCCCCGGAGGCGGCTACCACTGGGGCGCCGAGGCCCGCCACGAGCGCCTGCCGCGCGGCTACCGCAGCCGCGTGGGCACCGTCGGCACCATGGACGAGATCCTCAACGGCCCCTCCGACCGCGCCGACGGCACCCTCAACATTATGGGGGCGCTGCGCCGCACCCTGGCCACCACCGGGTACTCCGACGTCAAGGAGCTCCAGCGGGTCGAGGTCGTCCTGGCCCCCTACGACCCGAGCTGACCCAGGCCGGGGCGCGCCGGGCGCCGTGGGAGAGTGAGCCGGGGAGCCCCGGGAAGGCTGCGCCAAGGTATTTTTTATCTCGAAAAAATGAGGTAGCCTGCCTCCTGAACCCGCCGCACCACTGCGGCGCCCCCGCACTCATCCGGGCCGTCCGGCACCGGATGGGCCCGACGTTCAAGGAGGAGCGTGATGACCGACCCGCGCATCGCCCCCATCGCCCCCATGGTCCCCACCGCCGCCCCGGCCTCGCCCCGCCACCTGCGCCGGGGCGGCACCTCCCTGGTCCTCGACCTCATGGACGATCGCTTCCCCGTGGTGCGCCACTGGGGCGGGGACCTCGGCGAGACCGGCGCCTCCGCCCTGGACGACCTGAGGGCCGCCCAGACGATGAGCACCGGCACCAACCGCACCTGGACCACTCCCGACCTGCCGGTGCTGCCCCTGCCGCACCTGGGCTGGTCCGCCCGGCCGGCGCTCCTGGTCCACCGCCAGGACGGCTCCGCCTTCTCCGCCCACATCGACGCCGTCGCCCACTCGGTCGCCGTCGACGACGCCCCGGGCGGTGAGGCCGACGTCGTCGTCTCGCGCGGCACCGACGCCGTCCACGGCATCGAGGTCGTCACCGAGATCCGCCTGGAGCCCTCCGGCCTGGTGCGGCTGCGCGCACGGGTGACCGACGTCGCGGAGGAGGGGTCCTCCCCGCTGGAGGTCGACGAGGTCACCCCGCTGCTGCCGGTGCCCTCCGACGCCGCCGAGCTGGTCGACATGACCGGCCACCACGGCTTCGAGCGCCGCCTCGTGCGCACGCCCTTCGCCCCGGGCACCCGGTTGCGCGAGGCCTGGGAGGGCCGCCCCGGGCACGACGCCGCCACCTGGCTGGCCGCGGGGACCCCCGGCTTCGGCTGGCGCCGCGGCCGCGTCCACGGCGTGCACCTGGCCTGGTCCGGCAACACCCGTGCCCTGGCCGCCCACCCGCCCCAGGGCTACCGGCTGCTGGGCGCGGGCGAGCTCCTCCACCCCGGAGAGGTCGTCCTGAGCGCTGGCCAGTCCTACACCACGCCCTGGCTCGTCGGCTCCTGGGGCGAGGGCCTGGACGCCCTGGCATCCCGCTGCCACGCCCACCTGCGCGCCCTGCCGGCCCGCCCCTCGCGGCCGCGCCCGGTCCTGCTCAACACCTGGGAGGCCGTCTACTTCGACCAGGACCCGGAGACCCTGACGGCGCTCGCGGACGAGGCGGCCGCCATCGGCATCGAGCGCTTCGTCGTCGACGACGGGTGGTTCGGGTCCCGGCGCGATGACACCTCGGGCCTGGGCGACTGGCGGGTCTCGCCCGAGGTCTGGCCGGCCGGGCTGGAGCCCCTGGCCGCGCACGTGCGCGACCTGGGCATGGAGCTGGGCCTGTGGGTCGAGCCGGAGATGGTCAACCGCGACTCCGACCTCGCCCGCGCCCACCCGGACTGGATCCTGTCCGACGGCGCCGGCGGGGCGGTCGAGCACCGCGGCCAGCGCGTCCTGGACCTGGCCGCCCCCGGGGCGTGGGACTACCTGTACGAGGCGATCAGCGGCCTCGTGGAGAGCCTGGACCTGGCCTACATCAAGTGGGACCACAACTCCACCGTCCTGGCCGCGGGCCACATGGCGGCCGGCACCGGGGCGGGCTCCCGGACGGGCGCGCGCCGCGGGGCGCCGGCCGTCCACGACCAGACCCTGGCCCTCTACCGGCTCCTGGACGCCCTGCACGAGCGCTTCCCGGCCCTGGAGATCGAGTCGTGCTGCGGCGGCGGCGGACGCATCGACCTGGGGATCATGGAGCGGGCCCAGCGCGTGTGGGCCTCGGACTGCAACGACGCCCACGACCGGGCGGACATCAACCGCGCCACCATGCTGCTGCTGCCGCCCGAGCTCGTCGGCACCCACGTCGGCGCCGGAAGGGACCACACGACCCTGCGCGGCCTCGACCTGTCCTTCCGCGCCGGCCAGGCGCTGTGGGGGCACATGGGGGTCGAGTGGGACCTGCTGTCCGCCACCGAGGGGGACCGGCGCGCCCTGGCCGACGTCATCGCCCTCCACAAGAAGCTGCGCCCCCTGCTGCACGGCGGCGAGGTCGTGCACGCCGACGTCGATGAGGACGACGCCGTGCGCATCCAGGGCGTCGTCGCCCCCGACCGGACCGACGCGCTCTATCAGCTCGCCGGACTCGCCCAGGCCACCACCTGGCCCGGGGCGCCCCGGCCGCTGCCCGGACTGGACCCCGGGCGCACCTACCACGTGCGGCTGGCGGTCCCCGCCTACGAGGGCCTCCACCACCGGGCCGCCTGGCTCCGGCCCGAGGGAGTCACCCTGCCCGGCTCCTACCTGACGGCCACGGGACTCAGCCTGCCCGTCATCCATCCCGACCACATGCTGCTGGTGCGCGCCACCGCGGTCGACAAGACCTGAGTCGACGACGCCGAGCCCGCTCCCGGTCGCGCCCGCGCGCCTGTCCGCCCCCGCGCACCCTCGGGGCGGAGCCGGCTCGCCTCGGCGGCTCATCCCATCCGCCCGGCCTCTTCCCCCGCCTCCATCACCTCCATCAACGACGAACGGAGAACCATACATGTCCGCAACCACTCCGGCGGCCTTACGCCGGCGGCCGAAGGACGACCGGGTCCTCGGCCTGACCTTCATCGTGCCCGCGGCGGTCGGCCTCATCGCCTTCTACATCTGGCCCCTCATCCGGGGCATCTGGCTGTCTTTCACCGAGTACAACCTCCTGACCCCCGAGAGGTTCGCGGGCCTGGACAACTACAAGCGCATGGTCCGCGACGACACCTTCTGGAACGCCGTGTGGGTGACCCTGGAGTACGTCGTCATCAATATCGGGCTGCAGACGATCCTCGCCCTGGCCATCGCCGTCCTCATGCAGCGCCTGACCCAGTCCACCTTCGTCCGCTCGATCGTGCTGACCCCCTACCTGGTGTCCAACGTGGTCGCCGCCATGCTGTGGCTGTGGATCCTGGACAACACGCTGGGCATCACCAACCAGGTCATTGAGGCCGTCACCGGCTCGCGCGTGGACTTCTTCTCCTCCGCCCTGGCCATTCCCACCATCGCCGTCATCAACGTGTGGCGGCACGCGGGCTACACGGCCCTGCTCATCTTCGCGGGCCTGCAGTCCATCCCGAACACCGTCTACGAGGCCGGCAAGGTGGACGGCGCCAGCGAGTGGCGCATGTTCTGGAGGATCACCGTCCCCCTGCTGCGCCCCATCCTCGCACTGGTCCTCATTATGACGATGATCGGCTCCTTCCAGGTCTTCGACACCGTCTCGGTGACCACCCAGGGAGGCCCCGTCAACGCCACGCGCGTCCTGCAGTACTACATCTACGACATGGCCTTCGGGCGCTTCCAGTTCGGCTACGCCTCGGCCATGGCGGTGGGCCTGCTCATCATCCTCGCCGCCATCACCGCCCTCCAGTACCGCATGACCCGTGCGGGCCAGACGGACCTGGACTGAGACTAAGGAAGCCACCCATGACTGCTGCAACCGCAACCGCGAGCTCGCGCACCGA
Source organism: Actinomyces israelii (assembly GCF_030253495.1). Lineage (NCBI taxonomy): Bacteria > Bacillati > Actinomycetota > Actinomycetes > Actinomycetales > Actinomycetaceae > Actinomyces > Actinomyces israelii. Next base: position 2,913,529 of record NZ_CP124548.1, on the reverse strand, counting down.
CGTCGGCCCCGGCCCCTCCGCCACCGTCCCCCCCAGGACCCGCCTCACCACGGGCCGGATCCTGGCCTGGGCCGCAATGGTCCTCATTATGCTTTTCACCCTGCTGCCCTTCTACTGGGTGCTGCGCACCGCCCTGTCCTCCAACGCGGGCATCACCGCCGACCCCACGAGCATCCTGCCCGTGGATACCAACCTGCGCGGCTTCGCCCGCGTCTTCGGCGCGCAGTCCACCGAGGCCGCCCTCGCCGACGGCGGCTCTGGCGCCGCCATCAGCTTCTGGCTCTACCTGCGCAACTCGGTCGTCGTGGCCACCCTGGTGACGGCGGGGCAGGTCTTCTTCTCCGCCATGGCGGCCTACTCCTTCTCCCGCCTGCGCTGGAAGGGGCGCGACACGGTCTTCGGGATCTTCCTGGCCGCCCTCATGGTCCCCTCGATCTTCACGCTCCTGCCCAACTTCGTCCTGGTCAAGCAGCTCCACCTCGTCGACAGCCTCCTGGGCGTGGCCCTGCCGACCATGCTCATGACGCCCTTCGCCGTGTTCTTCCTCAAGCAGTTCTTCATGAACATCCCCCGCGAGCTGGAGGAGGCGGCCCTGCTCGACGGCGCTTCGAAGGTCCGCGTGTTCTTCCAGCTGATCCTGCCCATGGCCAGGGCGCCCATCTCCACCCTGGCGATCCTGACCTACATCACGGCCTGGAACGACTACTTCTGGCCCCTCCTGGTCTCCTACACCGACTCCTCCCGGGTGCTCACGGTGGCCCTGGCGGTCTTCAAGTCCCAGGCCCCGCAGACCGGGCCCGACTGGTCCGGGCTCATGGCCGCCACGCTCGTGGCCGCCCTCCCAATGCTCCTGCTGTTCGCGGCCTTCGCCAAGCGCATTGTCAACTCCATCGGCTTTACCGGCATTAAGTGAGGCACCAGATGACGGCTACGAATCTCACTCAGAATCTTACTCAGAATCTCACTAAGAATTTCGCCCCTGCCCGCCCCTCACTGTCCCGTCGCGGATTCCTCGGCGGCCTGGCCTCGGGCGCCGCGGCCCTCGCCCTGGCGGCGTGCTCCGGGGGCTCCCGGAAGTCAGGCTCCTCCGGCGCCGTGGAGTACTGGCTGTGGGACGCCAGCCAGCTCCCCGCCTACGAGGCGTGCGCGGCGGCCTTCGAGGAGGCCACCGGCATCCACGTCAATATCACCCAGATCGCCTGGGACGACTACTGGACCAAGCTGACGGCGGGATTCATCGCCGGCACCGGCCCGGACGTCTTCACCGACCACATCTCCAAGTTCGCCCAGTTCGTGGACCTGGACGTCCTGCTTCCTCTGGACGAGCAGGCCGCCTGGTCGGGCGTGGACGAGTCCGCCTTCCAGGAGGGGCTCATCGACCTGTGGAAGGGCGAGGACGGCCGCCAGTACGGCTGCCCCAAGGACTGGGACACCGAGGCGGTCTTCTACAACAAGGACATGCTCGCCGACGCCGGTCTGAGCGAGAAGGACCTGGCTGCCTGGACCTGGAACCCCGACGACGGCGGCACCTTCGAGAGGATCCTCGCCCGCCTGACCGTTGACAAGAACGGCGTGCGCGGGGACGAGGACGGATTCGACAAGAGCCGGATCGCCGTTTACGGCCTGAGCATCAAGGACGCGGGCTCGGCTGACGGACAGACCCAGTGGAGCCCCTTCACCGGTTCGGTGGGCGATTGGTACTACACGAACAAGGAGACCTGGGGAGACCGCTACCGCTACGACGATCCGGTCTTCCAGAAGACCATGGACTGGTACTTCGGCCTGGTGGACAAGGGCTACATGCCTCCTCGCGGCGCCTTCTCCACCACCTCGGGCACCGATGTCCAGCTGGGCTCGGGGTCCATCGCCATGTGCATCAACGGCTCGTGGATGTTCAACACCTACGCGAACCTGGAGGTCAATGTCGGAATCGCCGCGAACCCGGTCGGCCCCAACGGCAAGTCCGTCTCCCTGTTCAACGGTCTGGGCGACTCCATCGCCAAGCAGTCGGGCAACATTGAGAACGCCTCCAAGTGGGTGGCCTTCCTGGGCACGGCCGAGGCGCAGGACATCGTGGCCTCCTACGGCGTCGTCTTCCCGGCCATCGCCTCCTCCACGCGCAAGGCGGTCGAGGTGTTCGAGAGGACGGGGCTGCCGACGGCGCCCTTCACCGACCACGTGGACAGGGGGACGACCTTCTACTTCCCGCTGACCTACTTCGGCGCTGACGTCGCGGCAATTATGAAGCCCGCCACGGACGCCCTGTGGGCGGAGCGGAAGCCCGCCTCCACGCTCACCAGGGCCAACGAGCAGATCAACCTCCTGTTCGAGACCTCCACGACGCACGACAAGGGCTGAGGACTGAGGCGCCCTGGAGCGTCGTCCGTCTCGCACGGAGCTCCGCAGGGGCGCCGGGCCCGCGGTTCCCCTTCGCCGAGATCGGTCCAGTTCCGCGTCGAGATCGGTCCAGTTCCGCGCCGAGATCGGTCCGAGATCCCGGCCCGCCGTCCGTCCTGCACGGGGCTGCACCGGGCTGTGCGTGACCGTGCACTCCACGACCGGTAGAGCACGCGCCGCGGCCTGCGCCCGCCTCGGGGGCAGCTCCCAAGACGGGCACAGGCCGCACTCATATGAGGAGCCGTCCCCCGAGAAGTCTCCGTCATCGACCCGTGTCATTCATAGTGCGTCCACATCCGCAGGACCAGGACTATCCGCTCCTCCGGGAACACCTCGTAGACGAGTCGATGCTGGATGTTGATCCGACGGGAGTAGCAGCCCGCCAGGTCGCCCACCAGACGCTCGTAGGCCGGCGGGCGGGCGAAGGGATCGTCCGCGACGATGTCGAGAAGACGCTGCGCACGATTCCTGAGGTTCGAGGCGGCGAGCCTACGCGCATCCTTCTGCGCCTGACGCGAGTAGCGCAGAGTCCAGGCACTCACCAGTCGAGCTCTTCCGATGCGGCCTCGACACCCTCCTCACGGGCCCGCCGAACAGAGTCAACCAGCCCGGGTACCGCCTGGAGATGCAGAGTCTCCTGGATCGCCTCCCAGTCCTCCTCGGACACGAGGACCGCGGTCGACCGCCGCCCGGTGATTCTGACAGGACGGGACTCCTCGGCGACCTGATCGATGAGTCGATACAGATTGGACCTGGCTGCTGTGGCATTGATAGTACTCATGACGCATCCCCCTCCCGTAGCGTACGACTATGCGTACGTATCGGCAAGCTCCTTCGTCGAGATCGGTCGGGTTCCGCGCCGAGATCGGTTCGAGGCGCTCGCCGGGCGCCGCTGCGCCCCGGGCCGCTCAACCCCGTGCTCAAGCAGTACTGGGCGCAGGCCGACGTCGAGTCTCCTGGATCGCCTCCCAGTCCTCCTCGGACACGAGGACCGCGGTCGTCGTCGTGACCGAGAAAGAGAAAAGAGAAGAAAGCCCTGGCCGGTGCGGCATGGCCGAGGTCGTGCGCATCTGCCCGAGCCCTTCCTCGGCTGCGCTCTCCACCGCCCCCGACCACTTGCGGCCTGCACGGCGCGCTCCTGAGCGCGGACGGGCCGGAGACCACACCGATCCGCACGATATCCTCCGCACGCTGCGGGCACCAGGAACGGGGAGTGCCGGCCGCCGCCGCGGTGCGGACGGTGGACGCGGACTATTCCTGAGCCGTACGGCGCGCTTCAGCAGGCGCCCGCCGCGGAGCGGTCCTCCGCCGCCCGCAGCGAGGAGACCTCGCTGCGGGCGATGGACGCGGTGAGCAGCTCGGCCAGGGCCTCCACGGGAGCGAGAGACCCGGTGCGCTCCTGGTGGGCGTCTGCCGCTGTCTCCACGATGGCGCGGCAGCCCACGTGCACCAGCTCCTGCTTGGAGCTGAAGTAGTGGAGACCGTGCCCGCTCCCAGCGAGACGGAGGACGTCGCCACCAGCTTCGGAACGGTGCGCGCCTACACCTGGGCGGGCGGCGGGGAGCAGGACTCGCCTCCCGTGGTTCCTCTGCCCGGGAGGACCTCGGGAGCGCCCATGTGGGCGGCGAACGTTCCGAAGCTGGCCCGGTCCCGACGCGTCATCGCCCTCGACGCGCTCGGAGACGCCGGCATGTCCGTCCAGCCCGCGCCCCTGACGTCCGTGGAGGACCAGGCCGCCTGGATCGACGAGGTGATCTCCGCCCTCGCCCCCGAGGGCCCTCACCTGGTCGGACACTCCTTCGGCGGCGCCACCGCCGCCGTCTACGCTGGCTCCATCCCGACCGCGTGCGCTCCCTGATCCTGCTCGAACCGGACTTTCGCCTACCCGCCTGCGGAAGTCATGGCCTGGACGGTGACGGCCTCGGCGCCGGCTCTTCCCAAGAGCTGGCGGAACAGGGCGCTGGAGCGCATCGGCGGCGAGAGGCTGTCGGGAACAGACCCCATGGAGCTCATGATCACAGCGGGAGCGGAGAGCTTCGACGCCAGTCGGCCCACACCGAGCCCCTTGACGGATCAGGCAGACGCCGAGTCCTCGTGAATGAACCTTTGTGCGTCCGTAAGGCGCCACCGGCCGCCGAAGTCGGGTAGTGTGAAGGCGCAATCAGCCGTCGGCTGGTCCTCGCATCGGCGCGCAGGTGCAGATGCCGCCCCATCGCCGTCGGCCCCATCCCCGTAAGGAGCAACTCCATGGCCCAGGTCACCGCCACCATCGCCTCCAAGGTCGGCCTTCACGCTCGTCCCGCCGCCACCTTCGTCAAGGCCGTCGCCGAGAAGGGCGTTCCCGTCACCATTGCCAAGGAGGGTGGTGCTCCCGTTGACGCCTCCTCCATCCTGGGAGTTATGACGCTCGGCGCCGGTTTCGGCGACGTCGTCACCCTGGCCTCCGACGCCGATGGCGCCGATGCCGCGCTCGGTGAGCTCAAGGCCCTGCTCGAGACGGACCTCGACGCCTGAGTCGACTCGACCGATCAAACGCGGTCGGGGGCTCCCACCACCTGGTGGGAGCCCCCGACCGCGTCGTCCGCCGGGAAGCGGGCCCGCCGCACCCCGGCAGCCCGGACCGCGACGAGATCAGCGCGAGCGGCTCTGCTCGATCTCCTCCTCCGGCATGCCGGTGATGTTCTCGTCGCCGGACTCCCCGCCCGGGTCCGCCACCCACCACAGGATCATGAGGACGGCGATGACGACCAGGCCCAGCCCCGACCACAGGTTGGCGTTGACGTCCCCGGTCTTGGCCATCTCCTCGGGGCCGTTGAGGAACGCCGAGCAGATCAGCAGGAACAGGCCGATAATGCTCAGGACGGCGCCGATGACGATGCGGATGTCCGCCAGGGAGCGAGTGCGTGCATTCATGAGTGGCTCCGATCAGTGGAAGATGAGGTTGAGCAGGACGACGAGGCCGCCGGACAGGATCGCCAGCGGCACGGGGCGGCGGAACCAGGCGAGCTCGGCGGCGGCGGGGTCGCGCCGGTCTGACGCGGGCGTCAGCGAGTAGACGAAGCCCTTGAGCTGGTCGTCCGGGCGCGGCGCCGTGCCGAGGGAGACCGCGATGGTCACCACGATGTCGACGGCGAAGGCGATGCCCGCCGCGAGGAAGGCGGCCCCCTGCCCGGGGAAGGTGACGATGTGGTTCCAGTTGAGGATGTTGACGGCCAGCGCCGCCAGCGTCCCGGCCGTCAGGCCCGCCCAGCCGCCGTGGTTCGTCGCGCGCTTCCAGAACATGCCGATAATGAAGGTGGCGAACAGGGGCGCGTTGAACATGGAGAAGAGCTGCTGGAGGTAGTCCATGAGGTTGGAGTAGGTCGAGGCGATCAGCGCTGTGAAGATCGCGACGACGGTCGCCACGCCGGTGGCGATGTGCCCCATGCGCAGGTAGCGGGCGTCGTCGGCGTCCTTGTTGATGTAGCGCTGGTAGAGGTCGACCGTGAAGACCGTGTTGAAGGCCGAGATATTGGCCGCCATGCCGGCCATGAAGGAGGCCAGCAGGCCGGTGATCGCCAGGCCCAGCAGGCCGTTGGGCAGGACGTCGCGCATGAGCAGCAGGACGGCGTCGTTGTACTTGACGTCTCCGGTCTCCGCTGCGGTCCCGGCCAGTGTGGCGAGCTTGAGGCCGTGGATCTCGCTCACGAGCACCGCGGCCACCATGCCGGGGATAATGACGAGGAAGGGCACGAACATCTTGGCGAAGGTTCCCACAATGGGCGCCGAGCGCGCCGAGGAGATGGAGTCGGCCGCCATGGCGCGCTGGACCTCGACGAAGTTGGTCGTCCAGTAGCCGAAGGACAGCACGAAGCCCAGGCCGAAGACGATGCCGACGACGGACAGCGCCGAGGAGTCGAACCCCGACAGCAGCACGCCGGGCCAGGAGTGCAGCTGGGCGTCGGGGTTGGCGTAGGCGTCCGCGCCGTGCGCGACGGCGTCGTCGGCGATCTTCGCCGTCAGGCCGCTCCAGCCCCCGACCCGGTGCAGGCCGACGAGGGTCAGGGGAAGCAGGGCGGCGACGATGACGAAGAACTGGAGGACCTCGTTGTAGATGGCTGCGGACAGCCCGCCGAGGGTGATGTAGGAGAAGACGATAATAGCGGCGACGATGAGCGCCACCCACAGGGGCCATCCCAGCAGGCGCTGGACGATCGAGCCCAGCAGGTAGAGGTTGACGCCCGCGATGAGCAGCTGCGCCAGGGCGAAGGACAGTGCGTTGATCAGGTGCGCCGCGGTCCCGTAGCGGCGGAACATGAACTCCGGGACGGAGCGGACCTTCGAGCCGTAGTAGAAGGGCATCATGACCAAGCCGAGGAAGATCATGGCCGGGATCGCGCCGATCCAGAAGTAGTGGAAGGTCGGCAGGCCGTACTGGGCCCCGTTGGCGGACATGCCCATGATCTCCACGGCGCCCAGGTTGGCCGACACGAAGGCGATGCCGGTGACCCAGGCGGGCAGCGAGCGCCCGGAGGTGAGGAACTCGTCGGAGGAGGCGGCCTTGCGTCTGGCCATGAATCCCACCCCGATGACGAAGGCGAAGTAGACGACGATCGGGAAGTAGTCGTACCAGCGCGCGTCAATGAGCGTGGAGCCGGAGGAGCTTGCGAGGAAGGCGGGGATGAAGGTCATAGGGGTCCTCGAGGTCGGATCGTGACGGGCGACATTGCCCGGCCCCGCCTACTCTACGTCTCGGACGTGAGACGCGTCGCCGCTTCGGCGGGAGCGTGTCGGACGCGGAACAGGAGCCGTGCTCCGCCACCATGATCGGAGTCGGCGAGGCATGATGCTGTCATGGACACAGCCCTGCTTGTGAAGGCCCTCGGCGCCTTCTTCGCCATTATGAATCCCTTCGTCAACCTGCCCCTGTTCCTGGGCCTGACGACCGGCCAGGAGGCTGCTCAGCAGCGCCGGACCGCCTGGCGCACCGTCGCCTTCAGCGCCGTCATGTGCGCGGTCGTGGCGGCGGCCGGAACCACTCTCCTGAACTTCTTCGGCATCACCGTGGACGACTTCCGGATCGCCGGAGGACTCGTCCTGCTCACCATCTCCCTGGGCATGCTGAGCGGGCGCGGCGCGAGCGCCCACGAGGGCAGCAAGGCCGAGAAGGCCCAGGCCGCCGACTACGCGGCCGCCAACGACATCTCCTTCTACCCCATGACCTTCCCGATCCTCGTCGGGCCCGGCACGATCACGACCATTATCGTCATGGTCGCCCAGGGGCAGAACGTCAGCGGCAAGCTCACGGTGGCGCTCGCGCTGTTCACCGTTCTGGCGCTCCTGGGCCTCGTGCTCCACTTCTCCGCCACCATCGGCCACTACATGTCCATCACGCTGCGCACCATTATGACCCGTCTCATGGGCATGATCCTGGCGGCGATCGCCGTCGGCATGCTGACCATCGGCCTGAAGAACCTCCTGCCCGGCCTGGCGGGCTGAGCGCGCGGGCGCCCGAACGCGGTCCGGCCGCCCGGTAGAGTGGCCGCCATGACGATCATCGCTGCCGCGGACGGCTCCGCGCTCGGCAACCCCGGACCCGCCGGCTGGGCCTGGTACGTGGACGACGGCTGCTGGGCCGCGGGCGGCTGGCCGGAGTCGACCAACAACCGCGGCGAGCTCACGGCCGTCCTCGAGCTCCTGCGCGCCACCGCCCACACCGGCGAGGACCTGCTGATCCAGGCCGACTCCCAGTACGTCATCAACTCCCTGACGAAGTGGATGAAGGGCTGGAAGCGGCGCGGCTGGCGCAAGGCCGACGGCAAGCCGGTCCTCAACGACGACCTCATGAAGGCGCTCGACGCCGCCCTGGCCGGGCGCGCCGTGCGCTTCGAGTGGGTGCGCGGCCACGTCGGCCACCCCCTGAACGAGGCCGCCGACTCGCGCGCCCGCGCCGCGGCCACCGCCCACCAGCAGGGCCGCGCCGTGCCCGCGGGGCCGGGGTGGACGCGGGAGGGAGGAGCCGGAGCGCGGGCATCGGAGGCCTCGGCACCGGAGCGCGGCACGCTCTTCTGATGCCAGGGCCCGGCGTCCCGCCGGCGGAAGCGGATCCGTGTCGGCGGCGGTCTCAGAGCACTCGGGTGTGCTCCGGCTGCCCTTCTTCTCGCCTCTTCCGGTTCATCGGGCTCAGGCCTCCGGAATCGTGAGGGCCATAAATCCGTCATTGGCCGCGGTCGGGTCCGGACCGTTGCGCACGCCGCGGTCCAAACCATCGATAGCCGTGAGCTGCTCCGGCGAGAGGGCGAAGTCGAAGACGTCGAAATTCTGGGCGATGCGCTCCGGGTTGGTCGATTTGGGGATGGCTGAGCGTCCCTGCTGAAGGTGCCAGCGCAGCATCACCTGAGCCGCTGACTTGCCGGTGTCCGCGGCGATCGCCTGCAGGGTCGGGTCGTCCATGACGGAGCGGCGGCCCTCGCCGCCCCAGCCGGGGTAGAAGGTGATGCCGCCGATCGGGCTCCATGCCTGGGTGAGGATTCCGTGGGCGCGGTGATGGGCCTGCAGCGCCGGCTGGGAGAAGTAGGGGTGTAGCTCGACCTGATTGACGGCCGGGACCACGCTGGTCCGCTCCGCGAGGCGGTCGAGGAGGTCCTCGGTGAAGTTGGAGACGCCGATGGCCCGGACCCGCCCGGCGCCGTACAGCTCCTCAAGAGCGCGGTAGGCGGCGACCGTGCGGTCGAAGTACGCGGGCATCGGCTGGTGGAGAATGAGCAGGTCAATGGTGTCGAAGCCGAGCTTGGCGGTCGCCTTGTCGAAGGCGTGGAGCGTCTCGTCGTGACCGTAGTCGGAGGCCCAGATCTTCGTCTCGAGGAAGACGTCCTCGCGGGGTACGCCGGAGCGGCGGATGCCCTCGCCGACCTCGCGCTCATTGCCGTAGGCGGCGGCCGTGTCGACGTGGCGGTAGCCGACGCGCAATGCGGTCTCGACCGCCCCGGCGGTCTCCGCCGAGGGGGACTGGAAGACGCCGAGACCAATAGTCGGCAGCTCGACGTTGTTGTTGAGGGTCAGCAGTGGTGCGCTCATGAGAGCCAGCCTAGGCAGGCCGGCAGTCGCCGAACAGGTCCTGGCAGACCCTGTCGGGCTCCAGGAGAGGCTGTTCGCCTGGTCGGTGGCCCGAGCCCGTCAAGGACATGAGGATGTGGAGGGGTCAGATGAGCGTGACCGCCTGGCGGGCGATGGCCAGCTCCTCGTTGGTGGGGAAGACCGTGATCACCACGGAGGACTCGGGCGTGGAGATCGTCACCGGCTCGGAGGCGCGCACGTCGTTGGCCTCGGCGTCGATGCGCACCCCCAGGTAGTCCAGGCGCCGGCACAGCTCGGCCCGCACGCGCGAGTCGTTCTCCCCGATGCCGGCGGTGAAGGTGATGGCGTCCACCCCGCCCATGACGGCGATGTAGGCGCCCACGTACTTCAGCAGGCGGTGGACGTAGACGTCGATGGCGTCCCGGGCGTTCTGGTCGCCGGCATCGACGAGCCTCCACACCTCGCGCATGTCCTGCTGACCGGTCAGGCCCTTCATCCCGGACTCGCGGTTGAACAGGTGGTCGATCTCGTCGATGGACATGCCGGCCACGCGCACCAGGTGGAAGACGGCGGCCGGGTCGATGTCGCCGGTGCGCCCGCCCATGACCAGGCCCTCCAGAGGGGTCAGGCCCATGGAGGTCTCCACGGCCCGGCCGTTCACGACGGCGGACACCGATGCGCCATTGCCCAGGTGCAGGACGATCTGCTTGAGGTCGTCGCGCCCCAGGCGCTTGGAGATCTCGCCGGAGACGAAGTGGTGGCTGGTGCCGTGGGCGCCGTAGCGGCGGATGGAGTAGGTGTCGGCCACCTTGCGGTTCAGGCCGTAGCGGGCCGCCTCCTCGGGCAGGTTCTGGAAGAAGGCGGTGTCGAAGACGGCCACGTGGGGCACGTCCGCCAGGAGCTCGCGCCCCACCTCGATGCCCTTGAGGTGGGCCGGGTTGTGGAGCGGGCCGAGCGGCACGAGCTCCTCGATCCTGGCCACGACGTCGTCGTCGATGAGGGCGGGCCCGGAGAAGTAGTGGCCGCCCTGGACGACGCGGTGGCCCACGGCCACGATATTGGCCTCCGCCAGGCTGGGCCCCTTCTCCTCGAACAGGCGCAGGACCTCGGACAGGCCGAAGCCGTGGTCCGGGACCGGCTCGGTGATATCCGTCCTCTCCCCGGCGCGCTTGTGGGTGATGGAGCCGGTCGTGTCACCGATGCGCTCGACGATCCCGGAGGCGAGCGACTCCCCGGAGTCGGGATCGATCAGCTGGTACTTGATGGAGGAGGAGCCGGAGTTGATGACGAGGACGGTCCGGGTGGTCACAGTGGGCCTTTCTGGCTGTTCGACGGGGCCCGCTGGGCGGGCACGGACTGGGCGGGGGCGGGCGCGGCGGCGCGGGCACGGCCCCGGAAGGATCTGCGGGAAAGGCTATCCCGCCGCGGATCGGGAGGCCGGGTCAGCCCTGCGCCTGGACGGCGGTGATGGCGACGGTGTTGATAATGTCCTCCACCAGGGCGCCGCGGGACAGGTCGTTGACCGGCTTGTTCAGGCCCTGGAGCACCGGGCCGATGGCGATGGCGCCACTGGAGCGCTGAACCGCCTTGTAGCCGATGTTGCCGGACGACAGGTCGGGGAAGATCAGGACGTTGGCCCGCCCCGCCACCGCCGAGCCCGGCGCCTTCTTGGCGGCGACCACGGGGTCGACGGCGGCGTCGTACTGGATGGGGCCCTCCACGGCGAGCCCGGGGGCCTTGGCGCGCACCATCTCGGTGGCCTCGCGGACCTTGTCCACGTCCGCGCCCTTGCCGGAGGTGCCTGTGGAGAAGGACAGCATGGCCACGCGCGGGTCCACGCCGAACTGCCTGGCGGTGGCGGCGCTGGAGATGGCGATGTCGGCGAGCTGCTCGGCGGTCGGGTCGGGGTTGACGGCGCAGTCGCCGTAGACCAGGACCCGGTCCTCCAGCAGCATGAGGAAGACCGAGGAGACGATCGAGGTGCCCGGCTTGGTCTTGATGATCTGGAAGGAGGGCACGATCGTGTGGGCCGTGGTGTGGGCCGCCCCGGAGACCATGCCGTCGGCGTCGCCCATGTGCACCATCATGGTGCCGAAGTAGGACACGTCCTGGATGGTCTCGCGGGCCTGCTCCAGAGTCACGCCCTTCTTGGCGCGCAGGCGCGCGAACTCGGCGGCGTACTTCTCGCTCAGCTCGGGGTCGGAGGTGGAGGCGACGCGGGCCGCGGCGATGTCCAGCCCCAGCTCGGCGGCGCGGGCGCGCACGGCCGTCTCGTCGCCCAGCAGGACGACCTCGGAGATGCCGCGGCGCAGGATCGCGTCGGCCGCGCGCAGGATGCGGTCGTCGTCGGGCTCGGGCAGGACGATCGTCCTGCGGTCGGAGCGGGCCCGCTCGACCAGCTCGGCCTGGAACATGATGGGCGTGACCACGTCGCTGGGCTCGACCTCCAGGGCCGCCAGAAGGGCCTCGACGTCGGCCTCCTGCTCGAAGGTCGTCACGGCCACGTCGACCTTGCGCTCCGAGCCGTGCGCCAGCTCGCCGGTCAGGGAGCCCGCCGTCGAGGCCGCCGCGAAGGTGTCGAGCGGGGAGGTGAAGACCGGCAGGGGCATGTCCAGGCCCTGGATGAGCCGCAGCGCGTGCGGGGCGACCGGGAAGCCGCCGTTGAGGACGAGGCCCGACATGCTGGGGAACGAGGAGGAGGCCTGGGCGGCCGCCAGCGAGATCAGCGCGGCGGAGCGGTCAGCGGGGACGATGACGAGCTGGCCCTCGACCAGGCGCTCCAGGACGTGGGAGACGTCCATGGCGGCCACGAGCACGGACTCGGCCTCGCGCTCCAGGAGCGCGGCGTCGCCGGAGATGAGCTCGCCGTCGAGGGCCTCGAGGACCTCGTGCACGCTCGGCGCGGTCAGCAGCGGGATCTCTGGCAGGGTCGTCGTCGCGACCCCCTCGACGCCGGTGATGGCGGCCGAGACGGTCCCGCGGGTGGCGGCCGGGCACTTGTTGGCGACGACGGCGACCGTGCGGGCGTGGTTCTCGGCGATCTCGGCGATCGAGACCTCGACGCTGCCGCGCACGTCCTCGGGGGAGCCCTGCCCGGAGACCACCAGGAGGACCGGGACGCCGAGGTTGGCGGCGACGCGCGCGTTGAGGGCGAGCTCGGGGGTGCCCGCGACGTCGGTGAAGTCCGAGCCGTCAATGATGACGACGTCGTGGTCGCGGGCGAGCGCGCGGTAGGAGGAGACGATGCGGGACAGGGACTCCTCGGGCGCGGCGTGGTACTCGTCCCAGGTCACGCCGATGCAGTCGGCGGCCGAGGCGCTCGAGCCGGAGCGCGCCAGGAGCAGGGCCAGGAAGGGGTCGGCGCCGCGGTCGCGCGAGTCGACAAAGGGGCGGAAGACGCCGACCCTGGCCACGACCTTGGTCAGGGTGGCGACCAGGCCCAGGGCCACGGTCGATTTGCCGGTGCCGGCACTGGGTGAGGCGATGTAGATGCTGCGCGCCACGGTGTAGGTCCTTTTCGCGTCTCGACGTCGAGTGGTGCTGCCGGCTCCTCCGGCGATGCTCAGTCCGATTGTGCCCCCAAGTGGCGGGTGCATGTGACCAAAGGCCCGGCCGATCTCGTTCTGCGGCTGTGGGAACCCGCACAGGCCGGGGCGCGCGTGAGCTCCGTACGGCGGTTTGACCGTGCGCCGCCTGTGCTGCACGTGAGGGGCTCCACTGCGGCGGTAGATGGGACGTCCTTCCACGGCAGGGCCTTGAGCGCGGCCGGCAGGACGGGATGGGTGGCACTGGCCTTGACAGTCGGACCCGGTGGCCGCCTGCGGCTCTGATCGTCTCGGCGGCGGCCCGCCGGGTGTGCGCGGCATCGTCGGTGACCATCGTGCCGCCCAGATCTGAATACTCGTTCCACGAGCGCTGCGATGCCTCGGGACGGGGGCTTGTTGCTCCTGGATCCACCGCCCGATGTGCGATGACTGCGCCGGTGGCGTGATCCAAAACGGCTGGCAGATGGATGCCGGTGGCGCGGGCCCTCGTGACCAGGGATGCGTAGAACACGCCTGCTGTAATTCATCACCCGTGGAAGTTAAACGATTTTATTAATTAAATCTGATCTTAGTCGCTTGATCGGGCTTGCTCGGGCCTTGTTGGGCGGGTAGATGTGTGATACACTCAAGGCGTTGTCAGATTAGAAGTTTAAATGCTGTTCGCGGGCGGGCGTCGATGGGAGTCAAGATTGCAATGGGTCGTTGCAGGAGTCGCTTGTCCGAAAAGATGCCTCTCCATCTTGTGTGGTCACTTACGAACGCCTGCAATGCCCGGTGTATTCATTGCTGTGCTTCTTCTGCTCGTCGCAGTCCCGGTGAACTCTCCAGGCAAGAAATTCTTAAGGGCATAGCTGAGCGCGCGCGACGGGCTTCTGGATCTGGCGCTCAGCGGCGGGGAGCCGCTCTTGGTAAGAGACCTTGAGTTCATTGTAGAACATGCGGCATCAGTTGGGCTGACTGTTGGGGTGGGAACGGGTGGATGGGCTTTGACTGCTCGTAGAGCACGTAACTTGGCGAGCGCCGGGATCTCCCGAGTTCAGGTTTCCTTGGATGGCCTAGCGGAAGCACACGATAGAATTAGGAAAAGGGAGGGCCTTTTTAATCGCGCGCATAGAGCGATAGAGAACAGCCGATCTGTTAATATAAAGACCAGGGCGTGTTTTGCCGATCGCCGAGGAAACGTAAACGAGATGGGTCAAGTATTCGAGTTCTGTCGTTCGGCAGGAGTCGATGGGTTTAACCTTTCCCAGCTCGTGCCGGCCGGCCGAGGCGACCGATCAATGGATCTTCTCCCTGAACAATGGCGAGACGTTCTGTTGTGGTGGAATGAAATGCGCTTAAAATTCCTCGAGATTAGAATGACGGAGCACCTTGCACAACTTGTACTTGTCGCGCCGAATTTAGTTCTGAAGCCTCAGTTCCGTGGATGCCAAGCAGGCCAGTCGCAGGGCGCTATCAGTCCAACAGGGGAAGTTTTCCCCTGCGTGGTGCTTCCACATGCGTTAGGAAATATTCGGGTGAAGTCGCTTCGAGAGATGTGGAATACTTCACCGGAACTCATGCGCCTTCGAGACCGTAGCAGGCTTTTGGGGCATGCGGCTCCTGCAAAATCAGGGATAAGTGCGGAGGCTGTCGTGTAACCGCATATGCACTTACGGATAGTTTTATGTCCTCTGATAGTCGCTGCTGGTCACCGGATGCTTGCTCGCAATCATGAAGACGCCTAAAAGTACTTCTTCCCTGGCGCGGCTCCCGCGTCCAGTCTACTATCTGGTGTTCGCCACGCTTGCGAACTCTTTGGGCACTTTTTTGCCATTTATACCGCTATATCTGGAGCAAATGCAGATTCCTGTGAACAGAATAGGGCAGACGGTGGGGGCTTATGGTGCTGGAGCACTTTTAGCGTGCGTAGGAGGCGGTCATCTTTCAGATAAGTTGGGGCGTAAGCCGGTCATTCTCATAAATCTCTTAGCGAGCGGCTGCTTTACTGCCGCCATACCGCTCGCACGTGCTCTGCCCGTGATCCTCATCCTTTTATTTATCATTGGTTTTTCGGCAGGAATGTCGCGACCCGCAGTAAATGCTCTTGTGGGCGATTTGACGGACAGTGTAACGGGACCCCTTTCTTATGGCCTTCTCTACTGGGCCAATAATGCAGGATTCCTCATTGCTTCGCTTGCCGGAGGAGTCATTGTGTCTCGGTCATTCTCGCTCCTGTTTGCGATCGATTCGGTAACATGTTTTTTAGCTTTTTCTGTTTTGTCTGTAGGATTTAGAAAAACTTCTATAAAAACAAGTTCCGCAACAGGGGCCTCGGAAGAACCTCAATGTCGTTCTGAGACCTTAATTCATTTAATAATTTTGCTATTCTTCATGTGGTTTATTCAAACTCAGGCATGGACTGCGCTTCCGATGACGATAACTTCCCGAGGTCTAAATTCAATCGACTGGGGAATAGTGTCCGCAGCCAACGGCGCCGTAGTGCTGCTTTTTCAGCCTGTGAGCATAAAACTCATCAAGTATATGGGTATGCAGTACTCTCTGGCTATTGGGTGTCTTGTTCTTGGGGCCGGTTTTGCGGTTACGCCACTGCTCGCATCTGTAACCGGGTTCGTTCTTCAAACAGCAGTCTGGTCAACAGGCGAGGCTATGGTTGCGACAACTGCTCCCGCGATGATTGCGCAGCTGACTTCGCCCAGTGAGCGTGGCAGGTGGATGGGATATATGGCTGCGTCATTTTCCTTAGCCTCAGTTATTGGCCCCGCGCTGGGAGGGGGAGCGATCGCCCGTCAGCTAGATTCTCAACTTTGGATGGCCTGCTTTATTCTGGGACTGTCTGGTGCCCTGTTTGCTGGGTACTCACATTTTTTTAACGTGAAGAGTGGATCAAAATGAAGTTCTGGCTGGAATTAAACAGAGCGGCATGCTGGGGTAGCTGCTGCGGGAGTTCTGGTTGGCGTTTGCGGAGCGTCTTGTACAGAATCGCTCCGCCTTCATTCTCACAAGCCTGTAGGTGTCCGAACGCTTCTTCCACCTGGTGGGGATATCCCGTTCTTCGTTCGTCATGTCGATCTGCATGAGATAATTCTAGTGCCGGGCGACCCGAGAGCGCCACCCCAGGCAACGATTTTATTTAGTTCCAGCCGTATTCGGCTCCTGAGGATAAGGCGAAATATACTGGATGTGGCGCTGGCCGCGTCCTTTGTAGGATTACTGTTGATGGTATGGTTGCTCCCTGTGCGACTCTTCCGATGGCGGCTGGGAGTCTTCGTGAGCAATCATTGGAGGATATTTGGCTCGATTCGGTAGTCATGAAACGCATACGGGACCGCGGCAATATTACTGGAAGCTGCGCAGGGTGCGAATTGCTGAACTCCTGTGGGGGATGTCGCGCTATGGCGTTGGCTGGCGATGCTTTAGGGGATCCTGTGTCAGGTACTTGACCAGGGGTGAGGGCCTGGCTGGCCGGGCTCAGGGGCCCGCACCAATGGGGCGGGTCCTTATGTCGCTGCGCCGGGGGCGCGTCGGTGCCCGGGGTGGACTTCTAGCCCCGTCCCGGTATGCCCCCGTCCGCTACCGGTGGTGCCGGAAACGGGTTGAAGGAGGCGGTGCCGGCAGGAGGGTATCCTTGGCCGGTGCTGGGCGGTGCGCGAGGTTGCTCCGGAGGAGGTGAGCTGGACTGCCGGGCGCGTCTTGGACAGTTTTGAGAGTGTGTTTCGGGCTGTTCGTCTTGTTGTTCGGTGCTCCTGGTCGGCCTCGCCCCGTGTCCTGTGTCCCGGGGCGGGGTCGTTTGCGATCGTGTATCGGGCTCGGCCTGGGGGCGGTATCCCGGGCGGTCTTGCTTCTTGCGGTGGTGGGCCATCTGTGAGGTGCCCGGTGTTTCTCGAATACGGATTCTTCCCACCACTGTCTGAGAAACACCAGGCGCCTCGCACCACCCTGATGAGAGAACTTCAGTGGATGTGAATGGGCGCTGCGGGGCGGGCACCTGCGGCGCGCCCAGCGTGGTTGGTCGGCGTCGTGGTTCAGCTCTTCCTCACTGCAGCAGGGGCAGGGCCGACAGGATCGTCAGCGCGATGACAATGGGCTCGAAGACCCTCTGGTCCATGCGGTCGGCCAGGCGCCGGCCCGCCAGGGCGAGGACGACGACCACGGGCGCCAGGACAGCGTCGAGGGCGAGGTGCTCGGGGCGGATAATGCCCAGGCTCAGGGAGAAGGGGAGCTTGGCGAGGTTGACGAGGAAGAAGAACCAGGCGGTGGTCCCCAGGAAGGCCTTGACGGGGTAGCGGCAGGCGAGGAAGTACATGCTCGTGACGGGGCCGCCGGCGTTGGCCACCATGGTGGTGAACCCGGCGAGGGCCCCGTACAGGATCCGGGCCGGCGGGCTGGAGCCGGCTCCGGAGCGGGAGCCGACGGCGTCGTCCGCCGGACGGGGCGAGGGCGCGGGGGAGGGCCCGCCCGCAGGGCCCTCAGGGCCCGCGGCGGCGGCCGCGCCGGGCGCCGGGCGCGCGCTGCGGCGCCGCCCCCACAGGGTCGCGGCGATCAGGAGCAGGAGCACGACGCCGATAACCCGCCGTGTCCCGGTGTCGGAGGCCAGGCGCAGGAAGACGGCGCCGGCGAGGACCCCCACGGCGACGGCGGGGATCAGCCTGCGCAGCATGGTCACGTCGGCATCGCGCCGGTAGGACCACACCGCGAGCACGTCCCCGACCAGCAGGAGGACGAGCATGACTCCCGTGGACTCCTTGGCCGGCAGGACCGCGGCGAACAGGGCGACGGCGATCGTGGCGGCCCCGGGCAGCACGGTCTTGGCCAGGCCGGTCAGGCAGGCCGCGGCGATCAGGAGCAGCCAGCTGCCCAGGGTCAGGGAGGCCAGGCCGGTGAACCCGCCGGCCAGGCGGACGGCCTCGGCCGGGGCAGCGCCGAGTGCGGCCAGGGGGCCGGGGCCCTGGGCGGCGAGCGGGAGGAGCGTCGTCGTCGACGCGGCGGGAGTCATGCCTGAGATCCTATTCTTTTGTTCGGACAAAAGTGGGTATTTCTTCCGCGGTCGGATTCGTGCCGCGCGATCCGTGCCGCGCGAGTGGGCCGACGGCGCCGCGCGCGGCGCCGTCGGCCCACTCGGGTGCTCACTCCTCGTGGAGGAGGGCTCACTCAGGTGGCGGATCCGCCGCCCCTCACGCGAGACTCACGCCAGTGCGGCGGCCGCGAGCAGGTTCTTGGCGGAGATCTGGAGCCCCTCGACATTGCCGTACTCGGCGTCCTCGTGCTCGATGTTGACGTTCATCTCCGGGTTGACCCGGGCGATGGCCCGCAGGAACTCGGCCCAGTAGTCGGCGTCGTGCCCCAGGCCGAAGGCGACGAAGCGCCAGGCCGGGTCCTTCGGCCACGAGTTGCACCAGTAGCCGTAGGCCACCGGGACCTTGCCCTCGGCCTCGGCCGGGACGTGCCCGAAGTCGGTGTCCAGCACGCCGCGGTAGGCCGCGCCGGGGAGGATCTTGGTGTCCTTGGCGTGGACGTGCCCCACGAGGCCCCCGAGGCGCCTGGTGGCCTCGATCGGCTCCATCTGCTGCCAGAACAGGTGGGAGGGGTCCATGTTGACCTTGATGTTGGTGGCGCCGGTGGCCTCGACGAGCCGCTCAAAGGAGGGGACGTTGAAGACCAGGTTGCGCGGGTGCAGCTCCAGGCAGACCTGCACGTCGTTGTCGCGGGCCAGGGCGTCGATCTCCTTGAAGAAGGGCACGACGACGCTCCACTGGTAGTCGAGGATCTCCATGTCGATGCCGTTCCACGGGTTGACCACCCAGGTGGGGTACTTCGCCGTGGGGTCGGTGCCCGGGGTGCCGGACATGGTGACGATCTCGCCCACCCCCAGCAGGCCCGCCAGGCGGATGGCGCTGCGGATGTCCTCGGCGTGCTTGAGGCCCTCGTTGGGCAGGGGCGAGGTGGGGTTGCCCGAGGTGTTGAGGCCCGACAGGACCACGCCCCGCTCCTTGAAGATGCCCAGGTAGTCCTCGCGGGCGGTGGCCGAGGCCAGCAGGGCGTCGACGGGGCAGTGCGGGGAGGGGATGAATCCCCCGACGTTGACCTCCGCGCCGGTCAGCCCCGCGTCCTTGAGGACGTCGAGGGCCTCGGGCAGGGAGCGGTCCTGGAGGCAGGCGGTGTAGGCGCCGTAGGTGAGTGCCATGAGTGGGCTCCTTACTGTGAGATTCTGTGAGAGGTGTTCGTGCGTGGTCGGTCGAGGCTCACTTGCCGAGCCCGGAGACGTCGATGGCGGCCCCGCCGGCGGCTGCCGAGCGGGCCACGGCGTCGGCGATGAGCATCTCGCGGTAGCCGTCAGCGAAGGTGGCGCAGGGCGGCAGGGCCGCCTCGCCGGTCACGCCGGCGACCTGCTGGAGGAAGGCGTGGGCCTGGTAGGTGAACTGCTCGATCTGTGTCAGGCCCACCCCGCCGAAGGCCATGGAGGAGCCCCGGGCGAAGTAGGGGAAGCCGGGGTTCACCAGGACGCGGCGGGCGCCGCCGAGGTCGGCGGGGGAGCTCGCGTCGTCGATCTTGATCTCGCCGCAGCGCGCCAGGTCCCACGAGGCCCGGCCCCTGGTGCCCAGGACGTCGACCATGAGCGAGTTCGGCAGGCCCCAGGCCACGCGGGAGCAGGAGAAGGTGCCGACGGCGCCGCTGGCGAAACGGGCGGTGAAGGTGGCGACGTCGTCGTTCTCCACAGGCTCGTAGATGGCGTTGGCGGTGTCCAGGGCGGTGCCGCGGGTGACGTGCCCGGTGGCGACCGGGCGCTCGGTGATGGAGGTCATCATGGCGGCGCCGGAGACCGAGACGATGGGGCCGAGGATCGTCTCGGCGGTGTCGATGAGGTGGCTGCCGACGTCGCCGAGCGCGCCCGAGCCCATGGGGCCCTTGTAGCGCCAGGCCATGGGGGCGGTCGGGTCCACGCCGTAGTCGCACCAGTAGCGGCCGTCGAAGTGGTTGATCTCGCCCAGGTGTCCGGAGGCGATCAGCTCGGCGAGCTTGGCGACGGCGGCGTTGCGGCGGTAGGTGAAGCCGACGGCGGTGACGACGCCGGCCTCCTTCTCGGTCTCGGCCATGGCGCGGGCGTTCTCCAGGGTGTCCGCCAGGGGCTTCTCGCACAGGACGTGCTTGCCCGCGCGGATCATGGCCTCGGCGATCTCGCGGTGCAGGGCGTTGCCCACCACGATGGAGACGATGTCGATGCTGGGGTCGTCGGCCACGTCGCGCCAGTCGGTGACGGCTCTCTCGTAGCCGTAGCGCTCGGCGGCGTCCGTGGCGAAGGGCTCGTAGGCGTCGGCGATGGCGGCCAGGCGGACCTCGGGCAGGCCCAGGTCGAAGACGGTGCCCACCTGGCGCCAGGCGTTGGCGTGGGTGGTGCCGGCCATGCCGGCGCCGATGACGGCGACTGACAGGGGGGTGCTGCTGCTCATGGGTGTTCTGTCCTCGTTGACTGGTGAGCGCGCGCCTCGCAGTGATTCACGCGCGTGAACATGTGGCACCAGTATGGGCGCGGGGGCGGGGGTTGTCAACAGTCTGCGGTGTCGATCTTGCCGATTCGTCAGGACAAACCGCCCCACTCTCCCTCCCCGGGCCCGCGTCGCCTCGGCCCTCTCGCCTCCTTCGTCGAGACCGGTCGTATTCCGTGTCGAGATCGGTCCGACGGACCAATCTCGACACGGGGCGGGTGCGGGGTGGGTTCTGGTCGACTGATGTCGAGAAGACGTTCGGCTCCCCCGGCCTGCGGGGCTGCTGTCCGTCAGAATGACATTGGCCGTTCGGGCCGCCGAGGTGCTGGCGAAGAACCGCGTGTTTGCAGGGATCCCTCCAGGGTGCGCGATACCGGATCTCCCTAATGTCATTCCGGCGGACATCCGGTATCCGGCTCATTGGTTCGCGTGCGGGCCGCAGCCCAGGTGCCGCGGTCGAGGGGGCGATGGCCGGGAGAGCCGGCCTATGGGCGCGAGCCGGACGGAGGTGGACGGCCTTCTGGGGCCGATCGCCCAGTCGTTGACGAGGATTTCGGATACTGGTCTCCGGCGGAGCCCGTGTCGATTGGACTCGGCCTTTAGCGGAAAAATGGTATTGCGTCAAGGACAGGTCTTCCTCTGGTGGGCTGCTCCTCTCACCCTTAGCCTTTTGCCGTCGGGTACCCGACAGCGACGTCGACGTGAAAGAACATGCTGCGGAGCGCCCCGGGCCCGGGGCGCTCCGCAGGCAGACCAGTGCCCGCGCAGGCGGGACGCTCGCAGAAAGGATTCTTATCATGGTCAACAAGCTCGCCCCTTACGCCGCCGGCGCCGCAGCCGTCCTCGCTCTCGCTGCCGGCGCTCTGTCCGCTCACGCTCCTGCCGCACAGGCCTTCTACTGGCCTCCGGATCCGACGCCGACGCCGGCTCCGGATCCGACGCTTCCTCCGGATCCTCCTGCGGAGCGCAACGGCGTGTGCGAGGACGGCGAGGTCTGCTTCTACTACAACAGCAATTATGAGGGGTCGGTATCGGACTTCCCCTTCTCCGTTGAGGACTACGGGACATCTCAGCCCGGCTGCTATGACTTCAAGGGCCCAGGTCAGGGCCAGGGCGAGTGCATCAAGAATGAGGCGGCCTCGGTCATCAACCGCACCGATCAGCCCGTGACGGTCTACTTCAACTCCGGCTACAGGGGGACCGCCCAGGTCATTCCCGCCCACTCCTCCGCCAACCTCGGCGACACCTTGAAGAACGACAACGCCTCCCACCTCATTGGCGGATAGCTCCGACAGCGGACAGCTTCAACCCGCGGTCCTCGTCCTCTTCGTAATCCGCAGGATCCCCCGGTGAGAAGAGCCTCAGCGGCTCGGCCGCCCAGGCGTCTTCCTGGTCGATCTCGGAGTGTGCTATCAGGACATGCTCAACGCCGCGGGCGCGCCCCGCCCCGCCGCAACCGGCCCAGCGGCGTTCCCGGCGGGCGGTGCGCCCCGGGCACCGGGTACGCTGCGCAGCGGGCCGCGCCCGTCGCACGGCCCTGACGGGTTCACGACAGGGAAAGGGGCCGCATGCCCGCACCGCGCCGTCGTCGGGTCACCATCTCCACCGTCGCTAGGCGCGCCGGCAGATCGGTGTCCACCGTCTCCGCCGCCCTCAACAACGCCCCCGGGGTCGCGTCCTCCACCCGGCAGGAGATCCGCGACATCGCCCACCAGCTCGGCTACGAGGCCGACCCGAAGGCGCGCCTCCTGCGCCGGGCGAGCACCGGCCTGATCGGCGTCTCCTTCGTGGCCGGCCAGGCCTTCCAGGTCGAGCTCGTCGACGCCCTCTACGCCGCCTGCGAGCGGCGCGGGCGCGACATCGCCCTGTCGGCCGTCACCGGCAGCCGGGACGAGACCGAGGGCGTGCGCGGGCTCCTGCGGGAGCGCTGCGAGTCGCTCGTGCTGGTCGACTCCGCCGTCGAGGACGCGCTGCTGCGGGAGGCGGCCGCCGTCATGCCCGTGGTCCTCCTGTGCCACGACACCGGGGTCCCCGGCGTCGACGTCGTGCGCTCCCAGGACGACGTCGGGGTGCGCGCGCTCGTGGAGCACCTGCTGTCCACGGGCAGGCGCCGCCTCGTCCACGTCGACGGCGGGGGCGCCTCCGCGGCCCCGGTGCGGCGCCGGGTCTTCACCGAGGTCCTCGCCGAGCGAGGCCTACCGGCGTCCGTTGTGGCGGGCGGCGACGACGAGGAGTCCGGCACGCGCGCGGCCTCGGCTCTGGCCGCCCGGGGCGTGCTGCCGCAGGCGCTGGTCTGCTTCAACGACCGCTGCGCCCTCGGCGCCGTCCTGGAGCTGCGGCGCCGGGGCCTGCGGGTTCCCGAGGACGTAGCCGTCACCGGCTACGACGGCATCCCCTTCTCCGGCCTGTCCGCCCTCGACCTGACGACGGTACGCCAGGACGCCCCCGTGATCGCCGACGTCGCGGTGCGTCGGGCCGTGGCGGGCATGGAGAGTATGGCGGGCTCGGCGGACCCGGCGGGCACGGTCTCCCGACCGAGCGGCGGCGGGGGCCCCGAGGCGGACCCCGACCAGGGGCTGCCGGGCGGCCTGCCCGCGGGCGTCGTCGTCGATCGGCTGCCCGGGGGCGGCGCCGTCTACTCCGTGCGCCCCCACCTGCTCGTGCGGGGCTCCTCGGCGCCGAGCTCCTGAGGCCGGTTGTGCGGAAGCTCTGCTGGGTCTGTGCCGGCCGGATGGCGGGCGTGCGCTGGTTGATGGGCGGCCGTTGGGCGCCTGGAGTGATCCCGCCCGGCGGGTGGGGGCGGTGCTGGGGCCTGTGGGGATGCTGCCGGGGCTGAGCGGGTGGGAGAACCTCATGGTGCTCGCCGTTGGGAGCGGCCTGTCGCGGGAGGCGGTCGGTGAGTGCCTGGAGGAGGCGGGTCTGGGTGCGCACGCTTCTGCGCGAGCGGGTGTCGGGAGGCGGCGCCGTGCTCGTCTCCTCCCACCTGCTGGCCGAGCTGTCCCAGGTGGCGGACCGCTATGTGGTGATCGACCGGGGCCGGGTGCTGGCGCAGGCGAGTCGCGCCGAGCTGGCGGCCGCCGCCGTGTCCTGCGCCCTCCTCGGCCTGGTGTGCGCGGGAGCCTGCGCGGCGGCGCGCTCGACCCCGGCCGCGCTCACCGCCGTCTTCGCCCTCCTCGCGGCCGGACACGTCGGCGGGCTCCTCGCAGGCCGGCTTCACGGCCCAGCCCAGGCGCTCGCGGCGCCCTGGCCCTTCTCCGCCCTGCCCGCCGTCAACTCGGCCGACAGGACGACCCCGGCCTCCGGGGCCTCATGGGCCGTGCTCGCCGCATGGGCGGCGGTGGCCTGGTTGATCGGCCTGCGCCGAGCCACCGCGCCCTGACCGGGACGGAAGGGCCTGCCCGCCGTGGCCGCCCGCCGCACCCGGCGGCCGGCCGCACCGGGGGCCGGCATGACGCCGCACCCGTCTCGAGCCCAAGACGGCTCGGCCGCGAGAAGGCGCAGCGCCTCCTCGCGGCCGAGCCGTGCGTGTGGCGGGCCGGCCGGTCCGTCAGGCGACGCTCACCGGCTTGCCGGTGCGGGCCGACTCGGTGGCCGCCTCGGCCAGGGCGAGGGCCCTGACGGCGTCGTCAATGGTCGTGGGCGTCGGGGAGCCCTTCTCGACGGCCTCGATGAAGGCGGACAGCTCCAGGCGGTAGGCGTCGGCGTAGCGCTCGAGGAAGAAGTCGAGGTACGGCTCCTGGGCGTCGGTGACCTCGGCGTTGGACAGGCGCACCGTGGTGGCGCGGATGTTCTCGGCGAAGAGCGCCCCGCCGCGGCCCGAGGCCTCCAGCCGCTGGTCGTAGCCCGAGGCGCAGTGGCGGTTGTTGATAATGGTCGCCACCGCGCCGGAGGCCGCCTTGAGGGTGACGACGGCGGCGTCGAAGTCCCCGGTCTCCTTGATCGCCGGGTCCAGGTTCTGGCCGGCGGCGTAGACCTCGGTGATCTCGCCCAGGAAGAAGCGGGCGGTGTCGAAGTCGTGGATCGTCATGTCGCGGAAGATGCCGCCGGAGACCTTGATGTACTCCACTGGCGGGGCGGCCGGGTCGCGGCTGATGATCGTCAGCTGCTCCAGGTCGCCGACGCGCCCGTCCCTCACGGCCGCGTGCACCGCCGCGAAGGACGGGTCGAAGCGGCGGTTGAAGCCGAACATGACGGGGGTGGCGACGGCGTCGAGCTCGGACTTGACGGCCTCGACGTCCTTCATGTCCAGGGCGATCGGCTTCTCGCACAGCACGGCCTTGCCCGCCCTGGCGGCGGCCAGCAGGTGGGGGATGTGCAGGGGAGTGGGGGAGCCGATGATGACGGCGTCGACCTGCGGGTCGGCGAAGACCTCCTCGGCCTCCTTGCACGCCCGGGCCCCGTACTGGTCGGCGAGCTTCTGGGCGGCGTCGTCGATGGGGTCGCACACGAGAGCGAGGGCGGCGTCCGGGTGGGCGGCGATGGTCTTGGCGTGGACGTGGCCGATGCGGCCGGCGCCGATGACGGCGATGTTCAGCATGTCAGGACTTCCTTGTAGTGAGCGGTGCTGGTGTTCTAGTGGTTGGCGGTGGTGGATGCGGATGGTGACGCGCGTCAGCACTGGGCCCGGGAAATCCCGACGTCGGCCGGGGCGGGCACGGCGCAGCGGCCGGGACTCCCCGACCGACGTCGGGAGATCATGGCCTCGGGCTCACGGCTGGGGCATGATGACGTCGCGGACCAGCGCGTCCAGGTCGGCGTCGGCCTGGAGGAAGCCGCGCAGGGTGCGCACGGTCGCCCCGTAGGTGTCGAACTCCTCGGGAGTCATGCCGTCGGGCTCGTAGGCGCGCACGAACTCGGGGATGGACTTGAGCGTCTTCATGATCTCCGGCGCGACCGGAACGTCCATGCGGGGCTCGACCTTGTAGCCGGAGTCGTTGATGAGCCTCTGCCACTTGAAGGGCGGGGAGATGACCACGTCCCCGCCGACGAGCTCGGACCAGTGCATGACGTTGCGGAAGGCGGCCGACAGCGGGCGTGCGCGCAGGCCGCGGGACTGGAACTCCTGGTAGGCGCGCTTGAAGGCGGCCACGCCGGCCCACTCCAGGTGGCCCGGGTCGAGGAAGAGGTTGTCGCGCTTGGCGACGATCTTGATCCAGTCGTCCAGGCGGCCGACCATGAGGGTGACCACCGGGCCCATGGTGGAGATGTCCTTGCCCTCGGCCTCGCGGCGCTTGAGGCCGCGCTCGATGGCCTCGCCCGTGGCGACGGCCTGCGGCACTGAGAAGGAGACCGTCACGTTGACGGACACGCCCCGGTAGGTGGCGTCCTCGATGGCCCTGACGCCCACGGAGGTGGCCGGGATCTTGACGATGATGTTCTTCGTCAGCTTGGAGAACTCCTCGGCCTGGTCCGCCAGGGCCTTGGCGCTGCGAGCCAGACGCGGGTCGGTCTGCATGGACAGGCGCCCGTTGCGGCCCCTGTGCTCCTCGAAGGCGGGCTCGAGCAGCTTGGCGGCCTCCATGCTCAGCTCGCGAACGACCTGCCAGCCGATCTCGGACTCGGTCGCCTCGGGCATCTCCTCGGCCAGCTCGGCGATGCGGGGCAGCCAGCGGTCCTTCTTCAGGTTGATGCAGGTGTAGGCGATGGTCGGGTTGCAGGTCGCGCCGACGCCGCCGAAGGAGATCGACTGGCAGAGCTCATCGGGATCCGCGGAGTCGTTCCACAGGGCGGTCGGCGTGGTGCGAGAGGCCTCAAGAAGGGGGCCGGGTGTGTAGTCATTGCTCATCGGCATACTCCATGGGGGTGATCGGCCGCGGGAGGCGTCGTCGCCGGTTGCGGCTCTTGCGCCCCATTCAAGTGGCACACGGCGCAGATGTCAAGAATTTGTCCATACAAATCGGGGTGGTTGGCGGTTCGGTCGGAGCGACGGGCGGCCTGCTCGCTGCGGGCGTCAGCGAGCCGAACCGATCTCGGTGCGGAAGTGAACCGATCTCGGCAAGGGAGTGGGGCGGGAGGTGCAGGCCCGCGCGGCTAGGCGTTGAAGAGGGTCGTCTCGAAGGAGTAGCGCGAGGCGCGGTAGACGTGCGTGCCGTACTCGATGACGGTGCCCGAGGAGTCGTAAGCCGTGCGGGTGACCGTCAGCAGGGCCGCGCGGCGCTTCTCGTCGAGCGCCTCGGCCTCGGCGGGCGTCGCGTTGCGGGCGCCGATGGACTGCGTGGCGGTGGAGGGCACCACGCCCTGGGTGCGCAGCAGGTTGTAGAGCCCGTCCTGCTCCAGCTCCTCGTGGGAGGGGGCGATCGCCGCCGGCAGGAGGTTCTCCATCAGGGCGATCGGCTCGCCGTCGGCGCTGCGCACACGCTTGATCCTCGTCACGTTCGTGCCCGGCTCGATGCCGAGGTGCTCCGCCTCCTCCTCGTCGGCCGGGTGCATGGAGTACTCGGTGATGGATGTGGATACCGCGTGCCCGTTCTTGGTCAGGTCCGCCAGAAGACTCGACAGCTCCATCGGCCTGCGCACGTGCGGGGAGGTCACGACCGTCCCTGCTCCGCGCCGTCGCGAGATGAGACCGCGGTCGACGAGGCGCTGAAGCGCCTGTCTGGTGGTGGGGCGCGAGACCTCCAGGCGCCGTGCCATGGAGACCTCGTCCTCGATGCGGGTGCCGGGTGCCAGGGTGCCGTCGAGGATGAGGGCGGCGAGCGCCTCTGCGATCTGGCTGTAGAGCGGAACATCGCTCGTACGATCGATGGCGATGTTGGGCTGGAACGGTGTGATGGGCATGGGAGTTCCCTGAAGTCAATGGGCCAACTCATAATACAGACAGTGAGCCGCCGCGTCGTCATCGGGCGTGTTCGGTTGTGTCCGGCTGCCGGCCCGGTGTCGAGCCCGGCTGCCGAGATCCAACCCGGATTTGTTCGGACAAACCTCTTGACGGGGACGCGTCGGTGCGGCAGGCTGTGGGCATCGGCTCGCCACGAGCCCCGCGACACACCCGCCCCGATGATGTGGAAGGGACCATTATGACCGCCCCTCTTCAAGCCCCGCCACTCGATGTTCTCACCATTGGACGCTGCGGCGTCGACATCTACCCGCTCCAGATCGGGGTGGGACTGGAGGACGTGGAGTCCTTCGGCAAGTTCCTGGGGGGCAGCCCGACCAACGTCGCCGTTGCCGCCTCCCGCTACCGCCACCGCTCGGCCGTCGTCACCGGCGTCGGCGACGACCCCTTCGGGCGGTTCGTGTGCGCCGAGATGCGCCGCCTGGGCGTCTACGACGACTACGTCGTCACCAAGCCGGAGTTCAACACGCCCGTCACCTTCTGCGAGATCTTCCCGCCCGACGACTTCCCCCTCTACTTCTACCGCGAGCCCTCCGCCCCCGACCTGGAGCTGACCGAGGAGGACGTCCCCCTGGGCGCGGTGCGCGATGCGCGGATCTTCTGGGTCTCCGCCACCGGGCTGAGCAAGGAGCCCTCCCGCTCCGCCCACAACGCCGCCCTGGAGGCCCGCGGGCGCAAGACGCACACCATTATCGACCTGGACTACCGGGCCATGTTCTGGCCCGATGAGGCCACCGCCCACGAGGCCGTCTCCGCCGTCCTGCCCAGGACGACCGTGGCCATCGGCAACCGCGAGGAGTGCCGCGTCGCCGTCGGCGAGACCGAGCCCGAGCGCGCCGCCGACGCCCTGCTCGACGCCGGCGTCGAACTGGCCATTGTCAAGCAGGGCCCGCTCGGAACCCTCGCCAAGACCCGCGACGAGCGCATCGAGATGCCCGTGACCCCGGCCACCACCAAGAACGGCCTGGGCGCCGGCGACGCCTTCGGCGGTGCCGTCTGCCACGGGCTGCTGTCGGGCTGGTCGCTGGAGAAGACGATCTTCGCGGCCTCGACCGCCGGAGCCATCGTCTGCGAGCGCATCGAGTGCTCCACCGCGATGCCCGCCGAGCCCGAGCTGCTCAACGTCATGCGCGCCCACCGCGACCAGTGCGCCCCGAACCTCAAGGACCTGTGACATGCCCCCCACCCCGCTGACCGACAGGATCGTGGACATCCGCGCCCACGCTCCCGAGCGCATCGCCCGGACGCTGGCCGACCGCCCCCGCGGGACCCTCCCCGAGGGCGACGGCAAGCTCATGATCATCGCCTGCGACCACCCCGCCCGCGGCGCGCTCGCGGCCGGCGGCGCCCCCATGGCCATGGCCTCGCGCGAGGACGTGCTGGCCCGCTGCGTGACCGCCCTGGACCGGCCCGGCGTCAACGGCTTCCTGGGCACCGCGGACATGATCGAGGACCTCGCCCTGCTCGGCGCCCTGGACGGCAAGCTCGTCTACGGCTCCATGAACCGCGGCGGGCTGGCCGGCGCGGCCTTCGAGATGGACGACCGCTTCACCGGCTACGACGCCCGCGGGGTCGCAGACGCCGGCCTCGACGGCGGCAAGATGCTGCTGCGCGTCAACTACGAGGACCCCAGGACCGCGGACACGCTCGCCGCCTGCGCCCGCGCCGTCGACGACCTCGCCGAGCGGGGCGTCATGGCCATGGTCGAGCCCTTCATCTCGCGGTGGAGCGACGGCAGGGTGGTCAACGACCTCAGCCCGGACGCCGTCATCGCCTCCATGGCCATCGCCTCCGGCCTGGGGCGCACCAGCGCCCGCACCTGGCTCAAGCTGCCCGCCGTGGCCGACATGGAGCGCGTCACGGAGGCCTCCACGCTGCCCGCCCTTATCCTGGGCGGCGCGGTGAGCGAGGACCCGGAGGCCGCCCGCGCCTCCTGGGCCAGGGCGCTGGCCCTGCCCACCGTCAAGGGACTGGTCATCGGCCGCTCCCTGCTCTTCCCGCCCGACGACGACGTCGCCGGCGCCGTCGACAACACCGTAGGACTGCTCTCATGACACTCGACATCCACGTCCCCGCCGGCTCGACCGGCCACGACTCCCTCACCGTCGACATCTCCGCCGCCGACGCCGGATGGACCTACTCCGGCCTGCGCGTGGCGGTCCTGGAGGCGGGGGAGACCCTCGCCCTGGAGACCGGCGACTACGAGCTCCTCGTCCTGCCGCTGGCGGGCGCCGCCGCCGTGGAGACGGGCGGCGAGACCTACGAGCTCGCCGGGCGCTCCGGCGTGTTCGAGGAGATCACCGACTCCCTCTACGTGCCGCGCCGCACCCCCTTCACCCTCACCTCGGCGGCGGGCGGGCGCTTCGCCCTGCCCGCAGCGATCGCCGTGCGCGACCTGCCGGTGCGCCACCTGGGGCGCGACCAGGTGCGCACCGACCTGCGCGGGGCCGGGGACTGCTCGCGCCAGGTCAACAACTACGCCCTGAACAACGGCGTCGAGACCTCCCACCTGCTGTGCTGCGAGGTGCTCACCCCCGGCGGCAACTGGTCCTCCTACCCGGCCCACAAGCACGACCGCAAGGGCGCCGACGAGCGCGAGCTCGAGGAGATCTACTACTTCGAGATCGCCCCCTCGCCCGCCGGGGACCCCGGCTTCGGCCTCCACCGCACCTACGCCTCCAGCCCCGACAAGCCGATCGACCTGTGCGTGGAGATCCACGACGGCGACGTGGCGCTCGTGCCCCACGGCTACCACGGCCCGTGCGTGGCCGCCCCCGGCTACGACATGTACTACCTCAACGTCATGGCCGGCCCCGACGAGGACCTCGTGTGGCTCGCCCCCGACGACCCCGCCCACCACTGGGTCCGCGGCACCTGGGAGAGCCAGGAGGTCGACCCCCGCCTGCCGATGACCCGCTGACGACCCGTCCGCCAACCACTCACCGCCAACCCCACCAGAGAAGAGCACATATCGTGAGCAACGAAGCCTACGAGGGCACCATCCGCCTGACGGTCGCCCAGGCGACCATCCGCTTCCTGACCAACCAGTACTCCGAGCGCGACGGCGTCGAGCACCGCCTCATCGAGGGCGCCCTGGGCATCTTCGGGCACGGCAACGTCGCCGGCATCGGTCAGGCGCTGCTGCAGAACGAGGTCGCCCCCGTCGAGGGCGAGGGCGAGATGCCCTACATCATGCCCCGCAACGAGCAGGGCGCCGTCCACGCCGCCTCGGCCTTCGCCAAGGTCCGCAACCGGATGTCGACCTACATGATCACCGCCTCCATCGGCCCCGGCTCGCTCAATATGATCACCGGCGCGGCCCTGGCCACCACGAACCGCGTCCCGGTGCTGATCCTCCCCTCCGACCAGTTCGCCACCCGGGTCCCCGACCCGGTCCTCCAGCAGCTCGAGGACCCGACCAGCCTCGACGTCACGGTCAACGACTGCTTCCGGCCCGTGGCCCGCTTCTTCGACCGGATCAACCGCCCCGAGCAGCTCATCCCCTCGCTGCTGAACGCCATGCGGGTGCTCACCGACCCGGCCGAGACCGGCGCCGTCGTCCTGGCCATGCCCCAGGACGTCCAGGCCGAGGCCCACGACTGGCCCGTCGAGCTGTTCCGCAAGCGCGTGTGGCACGTGCGCCGGCCCGTGCCCGAGCCCGCCGCCCTGGAGCGCGCCGTCGCCCTCATCAGGGCGGCCAGGCGCCCCATGGTCATCTCCGGGGGCGGGACCATCTACTCCGAGGCCTCCGAGCAGCTGCGCGCCTTCGCCACCGCCACCGGCATCCCGGTGGCCGACACCCAGGCCGGCAAGGGCGCCATCAGCTACGACCACCCCTGCGCCATCGGGGGAGTGGGCTCCACCGGCGGGGACTCGGGCAACCACATCGCCGACAGGGCCGACCTGGTCATCGGCGTCGGCACCCGGTACTCGGACTTCACCACCGCCTCCAAGACCCAGTTCAAGGACCCGGGGGTGCGCTTCGTCAACATCAACGTCACGCCCTTCGACGCCGCCAAGCAGAGCGCCGAGATGGTCGTGGCCGACGCCCGCGAGGCCCTGACCGCGCTGACCGCGGCCCTGGAGGGCTACCGTGTCAGCGAGGACTACTCCCGCGAGATCGCCGCCGAGCGCGAGTCCTGGCTCGCCAGGACCGAGCGCTGCTACCACCTGGGCCACGGGCCGCTGCCCGCCCAGACGGAGGTCTTCGGCGCGCTCAACGAGCTCATGGGGGACGAGGACATCGTCATCAACGCCGCGGGCTCCATGCCCGGCGACCTGCAGGCCCTGTGGCAGGCCAGGACGCCCGTGCAGTACCACGTGGAGTACGCCTTCTCCTGCATGGGCTACGAGATCCCGGCGGGCCTGGGCTGCAAGCTCGCCCGCCCCGAGTCCGAGGTCGTCTCCATCGTGGGCGACGGGACCTACCAGATGCTCCCCATGGAGCTGGCCACGGTCGTCCAGGAGAACATCAAGGTCATCTACGTGCTCCTGCAGAACTACGGCTTCTGCTCCATCGGGGCGCTCTCGGAGTCCCACGGCTCGCAGCGCTTCGGCACCAAGTACCGTCAGCGCGGCGCCGGCTCCCACCTGGAGGACACCGAGAACGTCAAGGGCGTGGACATCGCCGCCAACGCCGAGTCCTGGGGGCTGAAGGTCTACCGGGTCTCCAGCATCGAGGACTTCAAGAAGGCCTACGCCGAGGCCCACGCCGGCGACGAGGCCGCAATGATCCACATCGAGACCGACCTGTACGGCCCCAACCCGCCGGGGTCCTCCTGGTGGGACGTGGCGGTCTCGGGCGTCTCCCGCCTGGAGTCCACGCAGAGGGCCTACGAGCAGTACCTCCAGGACCGCAGGCCCCAGCGCCACTACCTGTGAGACCCTGCGGCCTCGTGGAGGCCCTGCGGGACGACGACGGCGGGCCCCGCGCACGCGTGGGACCCGCCGTCGGGGCCGTGGGGGGGGGGCGGCCCGCGGCGGCGTGCGGCTCCCGGGCCGGGCGGAGACGGCCGGGGCGAAAGCCGGACAAATTTGTCAGTACAAAGATCTAGCGTGTCGGGGTCGAATTCGTTATCCTGAGTCATGTCCGAAACGATTCGGATGTTACCCCGATGAGGAGCGACAACGATGTCTGAGCCATCAAAGGCTGTCAACACGACCAACCCGAAGTACTCCAAGCTGACCATCGGCGTGTGCCCCGACCAGTGGGGCGTGTGGTTCCCGGACGACCCCAAGCAGATGGCCCCCCGCCAGGCCTGGCAGGAGATGGCCGAGGCCGGCTTCGAGGTGATCGAGACCGGGCCATTCGGGTACTTCCCGACCGACCCCAAGGAGCTCCAGAAGTGGTGCGACGAGTTCGGCATGCGCGTCGTCGCCGGCACCGGCTGGGGCGTCCTGCACAAGCAGGAGGCCTGGGAGACCACGCTGAGGACCTTCCGCGCCATCGCCGAGACCCATGCCGCCGTCGGTGCCGAGTACATCGTCCACCTGCCCCCGCTCTACCGCGACGACAAGACCTGGGAGTGGACCGACGACCGCGTGCTCAGCGACGACGCCTGGAAGCTCTACGTCGAGCACGCCAACGCCCTGGGGCAGATGCTCCTGGATGACTACGGCCTGAAGATGGTCCTGCACCCGCACGGCGACTCCCACATCGAGACGCCCGAGGAGATCGCCCGCATCTTCGACGCCACCGACCCCGCCTACGTCAACCTCTGCCTGGACTCCGGGCACGTGGTCTACGGGGGCGGCGACCCGATCGAGCTGTGCAGGAAGTACCCCGAGCGCATCACCTACGTCCACATCAAGGCCTTCGACGAGGACATCACCCGCGAGGCCCACGAGAAGGACTGGCCCTTCGGCGAGGCCGTCACCAAGGGCGCCTCGGTCTGCCCGCCGGCCGGCCTGCCCGAGATGCACGCCTTCGTCGACGCCCTGGCCGAGCTCGACAAGCCCCTCTATGCGATCTGCGAGCAGGACTGCTACCCCTGCGACCCGTCCTTCCCCAAGCAGAACGCCATCAACATGCGCACCTACCTGGCCGAGTGCGGCCTGGGGCTGGCCTGACCGCCGCCGCGACCACTCCGGCGATCACTCACGGAAGAGAGATACACACATGACCGTTCGCATTGGACTCATCGGCGCCGGCGGCATGGGCCGCGCCCACCTCGCCCGCATCACCAACGACCTGTCGGGCGGCCGGATCGTCGCCGTCGCCGACATCAACCACGACGCCGCCGTCTCGGCCGCCGAGCCCTACGGGGCCAGGGCCTACGACTCCTCCGAGGAGCTCATCAACGACCCCGACGTCGACGCCGTCGTCATCGCGACCTTCGGCAAGGTCCACGCCCCCGACGTCATCAGGGTCATCGAGGCGGGCAAGTACGTATTGTGCGAGAAGCCGCTGGCCACCACGGCCGAGGACTGCATCAAGATCATGGAGGCCGAGCAGAAGGCCGGCAAGAAGCTGGTCACCGTCGGCTTCATGCGCCGCTTCGACGCCTCCTACAACGAGATGAAGGCGGTCCTCGACTCCGGCGACCACGGCTACGCCACGCTCGTCCACTGCCGTCACCGCAACCCCTCGGTGCCGGAGAGCTACACGACGCGCAACATGATCGACGACACCGCCATCCACGAGATCGACATCTGCCGGTTCCTGCTGGGCGAGGAGATCGTCTCCGTGCGCGTGGACGCCCCGCGCTCCACCTCCCACCGCTTCGGCCACCTCCGGGACCCGCTCGTCCTGGTGGCCAGGACGTCCTCCGGCGTCCTGATCGACGACGAGGTCAACGTCAACATCCAGTTCGGCTACTCCATCGAGTGCGAGCTGGTCATGGAGACCGGCACGGTCCGCCTGGGCGACCAGGAGAAGGTGCACGTGCGCGACCTGTCGGGCGACCGCAACGCCATGTGCCAGTCGCACATCGACCGCTTCCAGGCGGCCTTCAACCAGGAGTTCCAGCAGTGGATCCGGGCCGTCGAGCGCGACGAGCACACCGGCTCCACCGCCTGGGACGGCTATGCCGCCACCTGCGTGGTCGACGCCGGATTGGAGTCCCTCGACGGCGACGGCCGCGAGGTCGCCGTGACCATGATCGACAAGCCCGCCTTCTACGCCTGAGGGCCGACTGCGGGGCGGCACCTGTCGCCCGCCGGCAGCCGCTGGCACCGCCCTCGCGCCGGACGAGCAGCCGGCGCGGGGGTGCCGGGCCGCCGGGCCCGGACCCGGGGCGGTGAGCCCCGGCCTGCTCACGGACACAACCCCGCCGACGCCGTCGGCGTCCTGAGAGGAGACCCCATGGTCGACATCGCTCTCGACCCCAACATGTACTACATGACCATGTCCACGGCGGACACGCTGCACAAGGCGGCCGAGCTCGGCTTCCGGTACGTGGAGCTCTCGCCCAACAACGAGTTCCACCTGTGGCACCACTACCCCAAGGCCGACCGCGCCTTCATCGAGGACCTCAAGAGGGCCGAGAGGGAGAGCGGGGTCGAGGTGCGCACCCTCAACCCGGTGTTCAACTGGTCCTCCCCGGACGAGGCCGAGCGCCAGGCCCAGGTGCGCAACTGGCGGCGCCTGCTCGAGCTGGCCGACGCCCTCGACGTGCGCGACATCGTCTCGGAGTTCTCCGGCGACCGCAACCGCGCAAGCCGCTCCGAGCAGCAGTGGTACCGGTCGATCGAGGAGCTGATCCCGGACTTCGAGAAGTACGGCATCCGCCTCAATATGGAGGCCCACCCCTACGACTTCGTCGAGCTGCACGACCGCGCCCTGGAGCTCGTGCGCTCCGTGGACAAGGACTGGCTGGGGTACGAGTACTGCTGCCCGCACACCTTCCACCTGTCCGACGGCGCCGGCGACGCCGGTCGCATGATCCGCACCGCCGCCGCCGTCGGCAAGCTCCGCGAGGTGCACGTCTCCGACGGCTTCAACCACCGGATCAACGACGGCAACCGCTACATCATCAACCCGCCCGGCGCCGACGTCACCGTCCACCAGCACAACGCCATCGGGCAGGGCGAGGTCCCCTGGGACGAGGTCTTCTCGACCCTGCGGGAGGTTCACTTCGACGGCGTCGTCTCCGTGTGCATCTTCGGGTGGCACGAGTACGCTGACGAGTACAACAAGGCCGCTCTCGAGCGGCTCACCGCCGAGCTCGGCGCCTGACAGCCACGCGTCGTCCCTCCCTCCCGCGCCGCGAGGGAGGGACGCACGACTCCTCCGTCCCGTCCGCAGCTGCGCGGAGGCCGGAAACCCGTGCGGCGCAGCCCTCGAGCCTGCCAAGGGCGGCAGGCACCCCAAGGAGACCACATGTCCTCATCCCCCCTCGCGGCCAGTGACCTGAGCCGCGACAAGATCCAGGAGCTGGTCGACAAGACCCCTCCGTCCGGCAAGAAGCGCTCACTGGGGCTCATCGCCCTGGTGGCGACGCTCGGCTCGCTGCTCTTCGGCTACGACACCGGCGTCATCTCGGCGGCGCTGCCCTACATGTATCTGCCTCACAGCGCCGACGGCCTCAATATCAACACAGTCGAAGAGGGCCTTGTGGGGACCTTCCTGTGCCTGGGTGCCGCGATCGGCGCGTCCGTCGGCGGCAAGCTGTCCGACAAGTACGGACGTCGGCACAACATCACGCTCCTGGCGGCGGTCTTCTTCTTCGGCGCCCTGGGGTGCACCTTCTCGCCGAACATCTGGATCCTCTACTTCTTCCGGGTCGTGCTGGGCTTCGCCGTCGGCGGCGCCAGCGCCACGGTGCCGGTCTTCCTGGGGGAGACCGCCCCCAAGCGCATTCGCGGCACACTCGTGGCCGTGGACCAGATGATGATCGTCTTCGGCCAGTTCCTCGCCTTCTCCATGAATGCGGTCCTGACTCAGATTCACGGCGGGCCTGAGGTGACGGTCTCCAATGATGTCGTCAACAGCTCGGGTCAGGTCGTCGCCCGTGCCGGTGAGACGGTCTCCTGGGAGTCGGTCCAGAACCTCGCCAATGTCATGGTCGCGTCCGGCAATGGGACGACATGGCGCTACATGCTTGTGCTCGCCTCGATCCCGGCCATCGCCCTGTGGATCGGCATCCGCCTCATGCCCGAGTCCTCCCGCTGGTACGTCGCCAACCTCAGGATTCCCGAGGCCATTGGCTCTCTCAAGCGCGTGCGCGACGAGGCCAAGGACGGTCCCATCGCCGAGGAGCTCGATGAGATGATCGAGGTTCAGCGCAAGGAGGCCAACCAGGAGAAGTGGGGGCTGGGACAGATCATCGGAGTCAGGTGGACCAGGCACCTGCTCATTATCGGCATTATCCTGGGTCTGGCCGACCAGTTCACCGGCATCAACACGGCCATGTACTACACCCCCAAGGTTCTCTCCGCCGCGGGGCTGCCCATGAGCGACGCGATCTCCCTCAATGTGGTCTCCGGCGGCATCTCCTTCATCGGGTCCGCGACGGGCCTGTGGCTGGTCACCCGGTTCGCGCGCCGTCACGTGGGCATCTAC
Source organism: Actinomyces israelii (assembly GCF_030253495.1). Taxonomy (NCBI): domain Bacteria; kingdom Bacillati; phylum Actinomycetota; class Actinomycetes; order Actinomycetales; family Actinomycetaceae; genus Actinomyces; species Actinomyces israelii. The sequence continues at coordinate 2,876,710 of NZ_CP124548.1, read as the reverse complement.
CAGGAGTCCTCGATCGTGATCTCGCTGGGACTGCTGTCCGCGGTGTTCTTCTTCCTCATCCAGCCCTATCAGGACGCCGACGGCAATATCTCGGGCGCCCCGAGCTTCGCTCCGTACCTGGTGCTGCTTATTGTCTCTGTCTTCGTCTTCGCCAAGCAGTCCGGCACCGTCACCTGGGTGCTGGTCGCCGAGATCTTCCCGTCGAAGGTCCGCGGCACGGCCATGGGGCTGGCGGTCGCCACCCTGTGGATTGCCAATGGGATTGTGGCCTTCGTCTTCCCCATCATGATGAAGAACCTAGGAGGGGCGTTGACCTACCTCATCTTCTGCCTCATCAACGTCCTCTCGCTCATCTTCTACATGAAGTTCGTCCCCGAGACGAAGTACCACTCCCTGGAGGAGCTCGAGGAGCGGTTCGAGAAGGAGTACAGCTGATCGCGCGCTGCGAGTCCTGCTGAAGGACGGCGTGCGGGCCGGGGGCGACGACATCACCGATGTCGTCGCCCCCGGCCCGCAGCCATGCCCCGACCGATGGCCGGAGGCGGCGCCTGTTTTGGATCAGAGTGCCGAGAACCTTGACGAAAGGACGCGGAACAGGCATTATGGAGCCATGAATTCACGCGTGTGAACCGCATGATTCCAGCCGTGCATCAGCGCTGCCGCACGGCCCGCCATTGCTGTCCCGCCCCGCCGACGAGCCCCGGAGCGGGTCCGAAAGGATCTCCTATGCCGAATACGCAGACCTTCGCCCTCCTGGGCGCCGGATTCATCGGTCGCGTCCATGCCGGGAACCTCGCCGCCCAACCCGGTGTCGACTTCGCCCGCGTCTTCGACGTCGACGCCTCCCGAGCCGTCGCGCTGGCCGAGGCCCACGGCGTCGAGGCCGGCGACGACCTCGACGAGATCTTCGGCGACCCGGCGATCGACGCCGTCGTCGTCGCCTCCTCGACCAACACCCACGCCGACCTGCTCAAGCGCGCGGCCGCCGCCGGCAAGGCCGTCTTCTGCGAGAAGCCGATCGACCTGTCCCTCGACGTCGCCCGGGACGCCGCCGCCGCGGTCGAGGCGGCCGGCATCCCCGTCATGATGGACTTCAACCGCCGCTGGGACCCGGCCTACGCCGCCGTCCACGACGCCGTGCGCGCCGGGGAGGTCGGGGAGGTCGAGCTGGTCTCCATGACCACCCGCGGCCCCTCGCTCCCGCCGGTCTCCTACCTGAAGGTCTCGGGCGGGCAGATGCGCGACCAGACCGTCCACTTCTTCGACCTGCTGCGCTGGATCACCGGCCTGGAACCCGTCGAGGTCCACGTGACCGGGGCGGCGCTCGTGGACCCCGCCGTCGCGCAGGTCGGGGACGTCGACACCTCCATCGCCGTGCTCAGGATGACCAACGGCGCCCTGGTCCAGATCGACTCCCAGCGCCGCATCGGCTACGGCTACGACGAGCGCATCGAGGTCAACGGCTCCGAGCGCATGGTGGAGGCCGCCCGTCATCGCACGGGCTTCGTCAACCACTACGGGCCGGGCGAGATACGCACCAACGGGCTCGACGCCGGCTGGTTCGAGCGCATCCGCGGCACCTACCGCAAGAGCCTGGACGCCTTCGTCGACGCCCTCGAGCGCGGCGCCCCCGTCCCCGCCCCGATCTCCGACGGCCTGCGCGCCCAGGTCATCGCAGAGGCGGCGACGCAGTCCCTGCGCACCGGCGCCCCCGTCGCCGTCCCGCAGGGCCTGTGACGGCGCCGCGCTCCCGCCATCCCCTCCGCACACCCGCACCACCAGTTCGAACGCACACGATCCAAGGAGAACACCGATGAAGCTGTCCATGAACGTCACCTCCACCTTCCACGGCACCGCCCTCAACGACATCACCGTCGCCAAGGACGTCGGATTCGAGGGCATCGAGCTGCAGAGCCCCAAGCTGTGGCGCTACCTCGACGCCGGCTACACCCCCGCCTCCCTGCTCCCGCACCTGGAGGGCATCGAGGTCTCAGGCATCGGCGCGCTCCAGGAGGATGAGCCGGAGGCCTTCCGCGCCGAGGCCGAGAAGCTGGCCCGCGTCGGCCAGATCGTCGGAGCGCCCTGCATGCAGATGTGCACCGGGCCCGTCGACGTCACTGTCGTCCAGGACTTCAGGGCCGGGCGCCTTGCCGACGACGACCCGCGCTTCCGCGGTCTGCTCGGCCGCAGCGACAAGGAGGTCATGGAGGGCACCGCCAAGAACGTCGCCCTGGCCGCGGACATCGCCGCGGACCACGGGCTCGACCTCTTCCTCGAACCGCTGGGCTGGGCGCCCGTCCACCACGTGGACCAGGCGCTCCGCATCCTCGACATGATCAACCGCCCCAACGCGAGGATCGTCGTGGACTTCTGGCACTTCTGGGTCACCGGCTCCACGCCGGAAGAGGTCGCCAGGCTCGACAAGGACCTCATCAGCGCCGTCCACGTCTGCGACGGCCTGCCGGTCCCCGCCGGTGAGGTCCCCGACCAGGGCGTCTCGCGCAACGTGTGGACCGGCGGCGGCTCCATCCCCCTGCAGGAGTGGGTCGATGCGGTCAAGGCCACCGGCTACGACGGCTGGTACTGCTCGGAGATCTTCCACGACCGCTCCGCCGAGCTCGACTTCCACCTCGTCGCGCAGACGCTGCTCAACGAGATGAGGATCCTCACCGCCTGAGATGATTGATGCCGGAGCGGTGGGTGGGAGTGCTCCCCGCCCGCCGCCCCGCAGCTCTCTATTCACCGATCTCGGCGAAGAGAGCCACGGGCCGACCCTGAGAACCAGGCAGGACCGGCCCCGTCGGAGTCGATCACCTGAGGCGTTCGGTGGTGGCCGCGGACGATCCCCGCACGACCAGGCGCCCCTCTGCCTCAACGTCCCGGGCGGGCAGGGGGGCGCCGGGGTCGTCCACCAGGGCGGCGACGCGCTCGGCGACCAGGCGCAGGGCCTGGCGCGCCAGGAACCGCTCGGGCTGCTCGATGCTGGTCAGGGCGAACTCGTCGCGCCGAGCGAGGTAGGTGTTGTCGTAGGACACGAGGGGGGCGCGGCGCGAGCCCTCCTCGCCGCCGTCGCGCAGGACGGCGACGGCGTCAATGGCGAGCATGTCGTTGTGGGCCACCAGGCCCACGCCGGGCGCCTCCGCCAGGAGCCGGCGGATGGCCCGACCCGCCCCGTTGTCGTCCCCCTCCTCGGTGACGAGGGGCAGGCCCGCCTCCGCGGCGGCCTGCACCAGCGCCCTCTCCCGCTGGAACCGGGAGGCGTCGTCGACCACCCTCGGGGCGGCGTAGCCAATGGTGGTCGCGCCCCGGGACGCGAGGTGGGAGACCACGAGGCGGGCGGCCTGGTCCTCGTCGATGTGGACGGAGTCGACGTGGCCGCCCGGCGGCCGGCGGCCGATGACGCAGGTCGGGGCCTCCTCGCCGATCGCGACGATCTGCGCGTCGGTCAGCCACGGGGAGACGAGGACCAGGCCGAGGACCCGCACGCCCAGCAGGCTGTCGATGGCGCGCCGGAGCCGCTCCTGGTCCTGCGCGCCCACGGCGACGAAGACTGTCAGGCCCTGCTCCGCGGCGGCGTCGTCGAGAGCCCGGGAGACCTGCTCGAAGAAGGCGTTGCGGAGGTTGGGCAGGACCAGGCCGATGGTCGTCGAGCGCCGGCGCGCCAGGGCGGAGGCCGCCGCATTGACCCGGTAGCCGAGGGCGCTCGCGATGCGGGCGATATGGACGCGGGTCTCCTCGGCGACCTTCGGGGAGCCGCTCAGCGCGAGGGAGACCAGGCTGCGCGACACCCCGGCGGCCTCGGCGACGTCGGACTGCGTGACGTCGTGACCGTTGGTCGGCATGGCGCCCCCTCTTCTGCTCTCGCGTGCGGACCCTCGGACTCTAGCCGATGCGTCCTGAGGGGCGCGGGCCGGGCCTGCCCCCGCTGGCCGAGATCGGTCCGCGAACCGATCTCGACGCGGAATACGACCAATCTCGGCGAAGGGGGAGGGAGGATCAGGGGGCTCGGTCGAGCCGGTGGGCTCAGCCGTACTGGGCCTGGAAGGTCTCCTCGAGCTCCTCCAGCGAGGAGTACTTGGTCTCGGGGACGCGGCGGATCATGTAGATCACCGCGATGACGTTGACGATGGAGAAGACGAGGTAGGTGGCCACGGGCCCCAGGTAGTCCATCATGACGGGGAAGAGGAAGGTGATGATGGCGTTGGCGATCCACAGGCACAGGACGGCGAAGCCCATGGCGGCGCCGCGCATACGGGCGGGGAAGAGCTCGGACATGATGACCCAGGTGCCCGGGGCGTTGCCGCCCTGCATGAAGAGCAGGTAGATGATGATGACCACCACCACCAGGTAGGGCACCATCGCCGGCATGGTGCCCAGCACGTTGCCCTCGGCGTCCAGGTGCGGGTTGATGCCGAACAGGAAGACGGCGGTCATGACCCACAGCATGACGGTCAGGCCGATGGTCCCGCCGATGAGGACCTTCCGGCGCGGGAGCCTGAGCAGGAGCCACAGCCCCAGGGAGGAGCCGATGACTGAGGCGATCCCGGTGAGCACGGTCAGGGTGATGGCCGCCTGGGTGCCGAAGCCGGCGTTCTGGAGGATCTTGGGGGCGTAGTACATCATCGTGTTCACGCCCGTGGTCTGGTTGAACACGCCCACCATGACTCCGATGATCAGGACCCTGCGGGTCCAGCGGGTGGCGAAGCAGCGGGCCAGGCTCCAGTGCTCCGCAGTGGCCTCGCGGCGGTTGATCTCGATCATCTCGTCGATCTCCCCGGCGACGTCGTCGGCGGGCCTGCGCACCCGCTTGAGCTCGGCGATGGCCTTGGCGTAGCGGAAGTTGGCGGCGTGCCAGCGGGAGGACTCCGGCATCATGCGCATGCCGATCCACAGGGCGACGGCGGGGATGGAGCACAGCACGAGCATGTAGCGCCAGGTCTGACCGTTCCCGCCGTCCACGGTGATGGCGTCGGAGACGGCCTTGAGCGCGTCCCAGGAGTAGGTCCGGCCGACCTCCACGGCGGTCTCGACGCCGCCCACGGTGATCGTGGTGCCCGGGTCCGCGGCGGTGACGGTGGCCTCGGGGCCGCCGGTGATCCGGGCGATGCCGGCGTTCATGGCGAAGGCCAGGAACTGGCCGGTGACGATCATGAGCTGGTCGATCCCCACCAGGGTGCCGCGGATGGACTTGGGCGCGGTCTCCGCCAGGTAGACGGGCACCGTCGCGGAGGCCCCGCCCACGGCCAGCCCCAGGATGAAGCGCGCGGGGTAGAGGGCCCAGATGTTGGGGGAGAAGGTGCAGCCCATGGCGCCCAGGAAGAAGACGAAGGCGAGGAGGAGGATGTTGTGGCGGCGGCCGTACTGGTCCGAGAGCCTCCCGCCGAAGAAGGCCCCGCAGGCGCACCCCAGGAGCAGGGTGGCGGTGACGAGGCCCTCGCGGACGGCGTCCAGGTGGAGCCCGCCCGCGCCGACGGGCATGTGCATGTAGGGCAGGGCGCCGGAGATGACTCCGGTGTCGTAGCCGAAGAGGAGCGAGCCGAGCGTGGCGACGAGCGCCACGAAGCCGACGGAGCGACGCTTGCCCGATGGGGGAGTCCTGTCGACTAGGGCGTCGATCTCCGCCCTGGTGAGCTCGGTGGGGGTCTGGGTCATGGGACGGATCCTTCTGCTTGCGCCGATCGACTCTGATCGGCGGACTGTCGCACGGAGGTGTGCGCCGCCCCATTGTTCACGCGCGTGAACGATGAAGTCAAGTCTTTGTTGTGACAAATTCTCGTTCACGTGGTGGCCGCTGCTCGGGGTCCTGGGCTCGCCGTCCTCGGCCGTGAGGCGCCCGGTCCGCGCCCCGCACCGCGGGTCCGCCCTCGCTCCCCGGCGGCCGCGGCGGCGGGGGCGCGGGCCGCCAAGGTCCCCGCCACTCGAATATGAGGACAATTTGTAAGGACAAATAAGCCATTCTGCGCTAGGCTTGCGCTGTCGGCGGTCGATGTCCACCGCCGTCCAACCCCGCCAGAGAGTGACAGCGACATGACCAGCAACGAAGCAGTCCGAACCAGTCCGACGATCCCCGAGACCATGCGCGCCGCCGTGCTGCGCGACCACGACAAGGGTCTTGAGGTGGAGACCCTGCGCACCCCCCGCCCCAAGGCCGGCGAGGTGCTCATCAAGGTCGCCGCCTGCGGCCTGTGCCACTCCGACCTGCACGTCATCGGCGGCGCCATCGCCTTCCCCCTGCCCGCCGTGCTCGGCCACGAGGTCACCGGGACCATTGTCGAGCTGGGCCCCGGCAACGAGCACACCGGCCTCGAGGTCGGCCAGAACGTCGCCGGCGGCTTCCTCATGCCCTGCGGCCAGTGCGACGCCTGCGCCGCCGGCCACGACGAGCTGTGCGGCCCCTTCTTCGACCTCAACCGGCTCAAGGGCGTCCTCTACGACGGCACCACTCGCCTGGCCACCCCCGAGGGCGAGCCGGTCTACATGTACTCCATGGGCGGCCTGGCCGAGTACGCCGTCATCCCCTCCACCTCCGTGGCGCCCGCGCCCGAGTCCATCGACCTCGTGCCCGCCGCCATCCTGGGCTGCGCGGCCATGACCGGCTACGGCGCCGTGCGCCGCGGCGCCGACCTGCGCTTCGGCGAGACGGTCGCCGTCGTCGCCACCGGCGGCGTGGGCACCAACATCGTCCAGATCGCCCGCGCCTTCGGGGCGAGCCAGGTCATCGCCATCGACGTCGATGACGACAAGCTCGCCCCCATGCCCGGCTACGGCGCCACCGCCGTCGTCAACTCCGTGACCCACGACGCCCGAGAGGAGGTCCTCGGGCTGACCGGCGGCAAGGGCGTGGACGTCGCCTTCGAGGCCCTGGGCATCCCGGCCACCTGGACCACCGCCCTGAACGTGCTGGCCGACGGCGGCCGCATGGTGCCGATCGGCCTGGGCGCGGGCGTCCAGACCGCCGAGGTGGAGATCAACCGCACGGTGCGCCGCAGCCAGTCGATCCTCGGCTCCTACGGCGCCCGGACCCGCCAGGACCTGCCCGCCGTCGTCGACCTGGCCGCGCGCGGCGTCATCAACTACGCCGACGTCGTCTCGCGCCGCTTCCCGCTCCAGGAGGCGGGCGTGGGCTACGAGGCGCTGCGCAACCGCCAGATCCAGGGGCGCGCCGTGGTCGACATGAGCCTGTGACCGCGCCCCTCCCTGCCGCACCCGAGCACGACGGCGGCGCCCCCTCCAGACCCGGAGGGGGCGCCGCCGCGCTGGGACCGGGGCTCGGAGCAGCCGGGCCGGGCATCAGGCCTTGAACAGGGTGCCCTCGATGTAGGCGCGGGCCTTGGTGGCGTACTCGTGCGGGTTGGCGATGGCCGGGTCCTGCTCGGCCTCCACCAGGATCCAGTCCTTGTAGCCGTGGTCGACCAGGAACCTGTAGGGCTCGGTGAAGTCGATCATGCCGTCGCCCGGCACGGTGAACATGCCGGCCAGGAAGGAGTCGAGGAAGGAGCGCTCCGCCTCGCGGGACTCCTTCATCTTGTCCGGGCGCACGTCCTTGAAGTGGACGTGCTTGACGCGGTCGACCGTCGCCTCCAGCAGCCCCATGACGTCGCCGTCGCCGACGAAGGCGTGCCCGGTGTCGAACAGGAGGGAGACCCTGGCCGGGTCGGTCAGCTCCATGAGGCGGATCGTCTCCTCCTTGGTCTGGATAACCGTGCCCAGGTGGTGGTGGTAGACGAGCTCGAGGCCGTGGTCGTGGGCGATGTCTCCCAGGCGGTTCAGGCCCTCGGCCAGGAGGGGCCACTCCTGGCCGCTCAGAACCGGCTTGTTGGTGAAGATGCACACGTCGCGCACGCCCTGGACACTGCCGGTCTGCTCCGAGACGACGATACGGGTGGCGCCCAGGTACTCCAGGTACTCGCAGGTGGCGGTGAAGTCGGGAACGACCGCCTCCACGCCGTCGCGCACGATGAAGGCGGAGAACCACTGGGCGACGATCTTGATGCCGCGGGCGTCGATGCGCTCCTTGACGACCTCCTTGGGCGGGAAGAAGCCGGCGCACTCGGTGCCGCGGAAGCCGACGTCGGCCAGGTCCAGGAGCATGTCCTCCAGGGTGTTGAAGGCGCCGACCTCGGGGATGTCGTCGTTGCGCCAGGTGATGGGGTGCATGCCCCAGGTGATGCCGTTCGGGTCGGTGATGGCGGTGGCGGGGTCGAGCCGGAATGTCATGAGCTTTCTCCTTTGAAGTCTCGGGTCCGCGGGGCGGGCGGCCCCTCCGGTGGGGGAGCGGGCCGCCGGGCCCGTTGGGTGCAATCGTAATTGTCAGGACTAATGCGGGTCCAGTGTCAGGAGTAGCGGGCCTCCATATCCTGCTCGATCTGCTCCAGGGAGCGTCCGGAGGTCTCGGGCATGATCTTGAGGAGGACGACGGCGATGGCGAGGTTGAGCGCTCCGTAGATGGTGTAGGTCAGCCCGCCGCCGAGCCTCTCCATCATGGGAGGGAAGGTCCATGTGATGGCGGCGTTGGCCACCCACATGCAGAAGATGGCGGTGCCGTTCATAACGCCGCGGACGTTGGCGGGGAAGATCTCGCCCATCATGGTCCACACCACGGTGCCGTTGGAGGACTGGACGATGAGCATGAAGACTGCCATGAGGCCCAGGATGAGGAAGGCGGCCCACGACGGCGGGGCGGTGCCCGCCTCCATGTGCGGGGCGATGGCCAGCTGGAAGGTCGCGGCGATGCCGAGCAGGCACACGCCCACCCCGGTGACGTCGGCGATGAGGATCTGACGGCGCCGGAAGCGCATGATGAGCCAGATGCCGATGGCCGACCCGATGACGCTCATGACGCCGTTGGCGACCTGCGCGGTGATGGACGACGAGGTGGACATGCCGGCGTACTCCAGGACCTTGGGCGCGTAGTACATGACGGTGTTGACGCCCGTGGTCTGGTTGACGATGGCCAGGAAGATGCCCACGCCCAGCAGCCTGCGCAGCCACGGGGTGCTCCAGACGTACCCCAGGCCCCGGCGCCGGGCCTCCTCGGCGAGCTCGCGCTGGCGCGCCTCGGCCATCTCGATGAGCTCGTCCTCCAGGGGGCCGTCCTTGAGGGGGTTGCGCACGCGCTTGAGGGCGCCGATGGCGTCGTAGAGGCGCTCCTTGGCCACGTACCAGCGCGAGGACTCGGGCATGAGCCGGATACCGATCCACAGGGCGACGGCGGGGACGGAGCACAGGACGAGCATGTAGCGCCAGGTCTCGCCGTTGCCGCCGGAGATGACGATCTGGTCGAGGAACTGGTGGTAGGCGGCGGAGCTGAGCGGGCCGCCCTTGGAGGCCTGCAGCCTGGAGATGTTGTCGAAGGGCTGCAGCCCGGTCTCCAGCCCGTAGCTCTGCGCGGGCAGGGAGGAGATGGTGACCTTCGGGCCTCCCTGGGCGGTGCTGATGGCCGCGTTCATGGCGAAGGCGAGCAGCTGGCCGGTGACGATCATGAGCTGGTCGATGGCGACGATCGAGCCGCGGATGCGCTTGGGCGCCGTCTCGGCCAGGTAGACGGGGACGGTCGCGCTGGCGCCGCCCACGGCGAAGCCGAGGATGACGCGGAAGGGGTACATCACCCACACGCTGGGAGCGAAGGTGGTGCCCAGGGCTCCCAGGAGGAAGAGGATGGCCAGCATGGTGATGTTGTGCCGGCGCCCGTAGCGGTCGGACAGGCGCCCGCCGATGAGCGCGCCCAGCGCGGCGCCGATGAGCAGGGTCCCGCCGATAGCGCCCTCCTCGAGGCTGGTCAGCTGGAGCCCCTTGGCGCCGAAGGGCATGTACATGTAGGGCAGGGCGCCGGAGATGACGCCGGTGTCGTAGCCGAAGAGCAGCGAGCCGAGGGTGGCCACGCCGGCGATGGCGAGGATCCCGCGGTGCTTGCCCGATGGTGGAGTATCCGCGACGGCCTTCGTCATGGCCTCCGGGGTGATCCCCTTCAGGGGGATCGTCTGCGCAGTTGTGCTCATGCGGTTGTCTCCTTGGAGGCTGGGGGTCTTGGGTCTCGAACGGCGGCCCGGCTCAGGCGTCGAATGTGGTGGGCAGGTCCACGCGCGCCACGTCGTGCCAGCGGGCGTCGGCGGCCGAGGCGACGACGGCCTCGTCGACCTCGGCGGCGCACCAGGCGTCGGCGGCGGACGGCGCCACCTGGGTCCCGGTGAGGAACGAGCGCAGGAACTGGGCGGCCTCGACGGACTTCAGGTCGTCGAATCCCATCGAGGTGCCGATGGCCGGCTGGTAGCGGCTCCAGTCGCCCCAGGCGGGACCCGCCATGGCGCGGGTGTAGCCATGGGTGGGACCGCCGTCGACGGTGGTGCACACCTGAAGCTCGTTGAGCCGCTCGAAGTTCCACCGCGCCGAGCCGCTGGTGCCGTAGACCTCGACGACGTACTCGGCGCGCGGCCCCACGCTGACGCGCGAGGACTCCATGGTGCCGATGACCCCGCCGTCGAAGCGCACGAGCATGCCGACGTAGTCCTCGTTCTCCACCGGGCCGACCTCGTCGCCGATCTCGAAGCCGGAGTGGCCGATGCCCATCTTGGTGGGGATGGGGCGCTCGGTGATGAAGGTGTCGGTGACGGCGGTGACCGAGGCGATGCGGCCGACGACGTACTGGGCCAGGTCGGCGCCGTGGCTCATGAGGTCGGGCACGACGCCGGCGCCCGCCTTCTCGCGCGAGGCGCGCCAGGTCAGGGGGCCGCGCGGGGAGGAGTTGTAGTCGGCGATGAACCACACGCGCACATTGGTGATCCGGCCGAGCTCGCCGGAGCGGACCAGGTGGCGCATGTACTCGATGGCCGGGGCGTGCCGGTAGTTGAAGCCGACGGCGGTGACCAGGCCCGCGTCCGCGGCGGCGCGGGCCACGTGCCGGGCCTGCTCGGCCGAGACTCCCATGGGCTTCTCGATCCAGAAGGGCTTGCCGGCCTCGACGGCGGCCAGGGCGATCTCCTCGTGCAGGTAGTTCGGGGAGCAGATGGAGACGGCCTCCACCTGCGGGTCGGCGAGGAGCTCGCGGTAGTCGGCGTAGGCGCGCTCGAAGCCGAGGTCCTCGACGGCGGCGCGCTGGGCCTCCTCGACGGGGTCGGCTGCGGCCACCAGCCGGGCCCGGGCGCCGAGCTCCGGGAAGCGCTCCGAGACGGAGCGGTAGCTGCGGGCGTGGAGCCGGCCCATCCATCCCAGGGAGATGACGCCGATGCCGATCTGCTTCTTGGTGCTCATTGACTCTTTCTCCTGACGGCCGTCGTCGGCCAATGTGAGGAAGGTTGCTAACGCGCGTCAGCAATATGTAAGGACAAAGATAGCGGGCCGTGACCGGGTGCGCAAGACCCCTGTGGTGCACGGAACCTGTTGCCGTGCAGGTGCGGCGCCCGTGGGCGCCCGCCGTGCCCCGGCGTCGAGATAGACATTTTCGTACGAGATCGGCGGTGTCACCGTCTACCTCATACGAAAATGTCTATCTCGACGCAGTGGGGCGCCGGCGCGGCTCACGGCCGCGCGGGGCCGTGCAGGCTCGAGGCGCGCGCCACCAGCGATCCCTGCACCGTGACGCGGGCGGCCGGGGTGCGCGCCGGTGAGAGCAGGGCGGTGATGGCGGCGCGCGCCAGCCGGTCCGGGGACTGGTCGATGCTGGTCAGGGAGAACTGTCTGCGCGCGGCCAGCTGGGAGTTGTCGTAGGAGACGAGCGCGACGTCCCGCCCCGGCTCCAGGTGCGCCGCGAGCGTGGCCGCGAGCACGTCGATGCCGAGCACGTCGTTGTAGGCCACCGCACCCAGGGGGGCGCCGAGCTCGGCGCGGGCGCGGGCCAGCGCGGCGCTCGCGCCGTCGTCGCACGTGACCTCGGTGAAGGCCAGGCCCGCGGCCCCGGCGGCGGCGCGGCAGGCCCCGCGGCGCTCATCCAGCAGCAGCTCCTGCAGGCCGGGAGCCGGGGAGAAGAAGGCCAGGTTCGTCAGGCCCTGGGCGGCCAGGTGCGCGGCGATGCGCCGGGCGGCGTCGGCCTCGTCCAGGCGAACCACGGGGACGATCCCGGTCTCCAGGTCGCGGTCGATGACGCACAGGGGGACCTGTCCGGCCAGGGCGGCGAGCTCGTCCTCGCTCATGGAGGTGCCGGGCAGGAGGAGCCCGGCCGGCCGCATGGACAGCACGTCGTCGACCGTCGTGTGCTCCAGGGAGTCCTCCAGGTCGGAGACGAAGGCCACCAGGACGTGACCGGCGTCGGCGGCGTGGCGCCGCAGGCAGCGCAGGAGGACGTCGAAGAAGGGGTTGTCCAGGTAGGGGACGATGACGGCCAGGCGCGACGAGCGCCGGGCCGCCAGCTCGGCCGCGGCCGTGTTGGTCCGGTACCCGAGGGTGCGCGCCGTGCGCAGGATGCGCCGCCGGGTCTCGTCGGACATGCGCCCCTCGCCCTTGAGCGCCAGCGAGACGAGGCCGCGCGAGACCCCCGCCGCGAGCGCGACGTCCTGCTGGGTGGCGGGGCCGGTGCGCGGGCCTGGAGCCGGCGGGGGCGCTGCGGGCACACTTCCTCCTCGGGGGTGAGCCGACGTGTCGCGGGCCAGGATAGGGGCCGCGACGGGGGTCGCAGAAGTGGACATTATTGTCCGCACAAAGGCATCCTATGGTCCTGAGGTCCCGGGTGGGCCGCCGGGTCCGGAGGGACGGCGCGGCGACTTGCGGCGCGGGCCGCCGCGCACGGCCAGCACAGGAGGGTGACCGATGACGACCGCGACCCGCTCCCCGATGCAGCGGCTTCTGGGCGCCCACCTCGCCTGCGTCGGAGCGGCCACCGGGGCCGTCTGGGGGGCGCTGGGGGTCTGCCTGGCCGACGACGGCGCCGCGCGGGCCGCGCTGTCGGGCGCGGCGCACGGGTGGGGCGTGCCGGGCGGCACGGTCGCGCCGGCGGGCGGGGCGGCGGCCCAGAGCGCGCTCCTGATGCTGCTGCTCGCCTCCGTCCCGCTCGGCTCCCTGCTGGGCGCCCCGGTGCTCGACCTGGTCTCGCACGTCGTGGGGCGCCGCCCCGCCGTCCTCGCCTCCGGCTTCCTCGTGGCTCTCGGCGCAATCGCCGGCGCCCTGCCCGGGGCCTGGACGGGCGCGGCGGCGGGGGCGGTCGCGGGGCTCGGGGTCGGCGGGTACGCCATCGTCGTGCCCAAGCTCGCCCACGAGCTCTCCGTGCGCGGGCACCGCCGTCTCGTGCCGCGCGTGCGCGCGCTGGCGCCTGCCGGGGCTGGGCTGGCCCTGGTCGTGGGCGCGGGCGGCGGGGCGGCCATGCCCGGCCAGGCGCGGGCGTGCGCCTGGATGGTGGCGGCCGCGCTGGCGCTGGCCGGGTGCGTCCTCGCCATGTCCCTGCCGGAGACGCCGCACTGGTACGCGGCCCGCGGCGGGCTGGAGGCCGCCTACGCGTCGCTCAGGCGGATGCACGGGGCGCTGGAGGCCTCGGTCGCCATCGACTGGGTGCGGCTGGACGCCGGCATGCAGGGGGAGCAGCACCCCCTGGCGGTCGATGACCTGCGCATCGCCCAGGTGCGCCGCACTGTGCTCGCCGGGCTCGTGCTCGAGGCGGTGCAGGCCCTGCCGCTTGGACTGGCGGCGCTGTGCCTGACGCCGTGGGCGCTCGGTGAGGCCGGCGGGCGGACGCTGCCGGTGTGGCCGGCGGTCGTGGTCGGCCTGCTGTGGGCGGCCCTGGCGGTGGCGGGGGCGTGCAGACGCTCCGAGCGGTACCCGCTCGCATGGGTGCTCGGCGGTACAGGCGCCTCGGCCTGCGCCGTCGTGCTGCTGGTGCTGCTGGGCGGACTCCGCGGCGGTGAGGCGCTGGCGGTGCTGGTCGTCGTCGCGGTGCTGCTCGTGGGCGGCCAGTACGTCGCCGTCGTGCCCGCGTGCACCGGCAGCATCGACCCGATGGTGCCGCCGTGGCTGCTGCGCTCCCAGCGCCGCGCCGGCGCGGCCATCCGCCCGCTGGTCCAGATCGTCTCTGTGCTCGGCCCGACGGCCCTGCTGCTCGTCTCGGCCGGGGCCGCGGTCGCGGTGGTGCTGACCTGCCAGGTTGCCGCCATGCTGCTGGCGCTGCTGGCGCTGCCGCGCGCGCTGGCCGCGCTGCGGTGACGGGGCCGGCGTCCAGATCGTCGTATTCCGCGTCGAGATCGGTTCGGGGCGCTTGGTGCGGGAGCGGCCCGGACATGACGCGAGCGCCGCCCCCGCCGGGGTGGCGCTCTCAGGTGGTGATGAGGTTGCGGGTCGCCCTGGGCGACCTGCTGCGCGGTCCACGTCGCCCGCGCAGCTCGGGAAGGACCGGTACGGGCCGGCGTCCCTCCGGGGTCTGCGAGCGGCTGCTCAGGCGGCTCGGTCGATGAGGTTCACGCCGGTGTAGACGCCGGTCAGCGCGCTCGCGGCGCCGATGAGGCCCGAGGCGATCAGCAGCGCGGAGGAGCCGGCCACGGCGCCGACGACGGCCATGACGAACACGACGGCGGCCACGATGCCCATGCCGATCTTGAAGGTCAGCAGGTCGGCGGCCTTGGCCTCGGTCCTCGAGGAGGCGGTGGACTCCGGGGTGGTGACGGCGACGGTGTCGATGACGGGAGCGGTCATGATTGTGTCCTTTCGGTTCCTGTGCGGAACCGAGACGGGACGGCCCCGCACGGCGGTGTGCCCGGCCCTGCGGGCCGGTGCGGCCGTGGTTCGGCCGGTGCAGTGAGAGTAGGAGCGTGACCGCCTTTTTGTACAGACAAAAGGGTGATAGTCGCGTCACCCGCCGCGTTCCTGCCGAGACGGAGCGGGATGACGGGCGAAAGCGCCTGTCGGGGCTTGTCGCCGGTGCCGCGGGGAGAGTACCGTCACCATGTTGCTCCCGAGGGCTTTGAAGGGTTGCTGCTGTGAGTGGTGCTGGGAATGTTGCTCCGGGCGGCTCGCTGAGCGGCCCCATGCGGGTCCTGGTCCCCGCCTCGCTGCTGGTGTCCTTCGCCGCCAACGACGGCGAGGAGCTGGCGACCATGTCCGCGACGATGGCCGGCACCCTGGCCCGCCTGCCCGCCCCGTTGCGGCGGCTGGCCGGCCCGCGCCTGGGAGCGCTGACCGTCTCGCGCAGGCACGTCCAGGTGGCGGTGCCCGTCATGGGGCTGCTCTTCGGGGCCGCCGCCCTGGACGGCGTGCGCACCGCCGGGCGGGGCTGGTTCTACCAGGACGCCCAGCGGCTCTTCGGCCTGCACGCCTACGGGCACATGGCGGCCGCCCTGCTCACCCGCGGCTACGCCTCGGGCGCGGCAACCTCGCCGACCGTGGTGCTGCCGGTGTGGTGGTGGGCGCGCTCGCGGCTGCGGCGCGCCGGTGTGCCCGACCGCTCCAGCCTGCCCCGGGGTGTGCTCGTCGTCGGCTCCTGGCTGGTGCTCTCCCACGCCCTGGGCGCCTGCGCCGCGGCGCGCGAGAGCCGCACCGCTCCGACCGGCGTCTCCTCCGCCCCGGCCGAAGAGCCCGGGCCGGGTGGTCCGGGTGAGCGGCTCCGCGCGCCACGCCCTGAGCCCCGACCAGGTCTGGGCGCTGACCCTGGGGCTGCTGGCGGTCCACCAGACCGAGGAGGTCGTCTACCCGATCGAGGCCTGGCTCGAGCGCGTCGGCTCGACGGGGTGGCCCCGCCTGGACGCCCACGTCCGGGGCCCCTCGGGCACGGGCAACCCGCTGGCCGACGCGCGCGCCTCCCGGCGCCTGGCCGTCGTCGGGGCTCAGACGCTCGGCGCAGGCGCCCTGTGGGCCTGCGCCCGCCGCTCCGGGCGGGCCACCCGGGTGCTCGCCACCGGGCTGTGCCTGGGAGGGGCCGCGGCATTCGCCATGCACATCGCCGTCTCGGTGCGCACCCGCTCGGTCATGCCGGGGCTGGCCACCTCCCTGGTGCCCGGCCTGCCCGGGGCCGCCCTGACCCTGTGCGCCATCTGGGCTCGAGCTTAGGCGACTGGTTCTGAGGCGGCGGGCAGGCCAGCGGCGCTCCGGATGTCAACGGTGGTAACGCCGTGAATGATGCCTCGGGGCGTGGACGTCTCTTTTCTTTCTCTCCTCATCCGAGGGGAGCAGAGGGCGGGGGAAGGGTGGCGCTGACGTTCTGCCTCGCTTCCTCGCTCGGGTGCCGCGGGTGCTGGCGTCCCGGGGGCCGGTGCGCCGCGCATTATGCTGGGCGCGTGACCATCCCCCCCAGCGCCGCCGACCCCGAGGCGCGCGAGGACGGACCCGCCGGCCCGGTCCTCGTCGTCGATTTCGGCGCCCAGTACGCCCAGCTCATCGCCCGCCGCGTGCGCGAGGCCTCCGTCTACTCCGAGATCGTGCCGCACACCATGCCCGTGGCGGACATGCTCGCCAGAAGGCCGTCCGCGATCATCCTGTCCGGGGGGCCGTCGTCGGTCTACGCCGAGGGCGCGCCCGGCATCGATCCGGCCCTGTTCGAGGCGGGCGTGCCGGTGCTGGGCATCTGCTACGGCTTCCAGGTCATGGCCCGAGCCCTGGGTGGGGCCGTGGGGCGCACCGGCACCCGGGAGTACGGGCGCACCCGGGCCGAGGCCAGCCCCGACTCCTGCCTGTTCGCGAACGCCCCGGCCGAGCAGATCGTGTGGATGAGCCACGGTGACGCCGTCCAGGCCGCCCCGCCGAGCTTCGCCGTCACCGCCTCGACGGCCGAGACGCCGGTGGCTGCCTTTGAGGACCGCTCGCGTCGCCTGTTCGGCCTGCAGTGGCACCCCGAGGTCCTCCACACCGAGCAGGGTCAGCGCTCCCTGGAGAACTTCCTGCAGGTGGGCGCCGGCATCCCGGCCACCTGGACGGCGGGCAGCATTATCGACGAGCAGGTGGCCGCCATCCGCGAGCGGGTGGGGGACGCCCACGTCATCTGCGGCCTGAGCGGGGGCGTGGACTCCTCCGTGGCCGCGGCCCTGGTCCACCGGGCCGTCGGCGACCGGCTGACCTGCATCTTCGTGGACCACGGGCTGCTGCGCGCCGGCGAGCGGGCCCAGGTCGAGCACGACTACGCCGAGGGCATGGGCATCCGCGTCATCACTGTCGACGAGTCCGAACGCTTCCTTGCGGCGCTGGCGGGCGTGACCGATCCGGAGGCCAAGCGCAAGATCATCGGCCGGGAGTTCATCCGCTCCTTCGAGGCCGCCCAGCGGCGCGTCGTCGAGGAGGTGGGGGAGGCCGGCGGCCAGATCCGCTTCCTGGTCCAGGGCACCCTGTACCCCGACGTCGTCGAGTCCGGCGGCGGCGAGGGCGCCGCCAATATCAAGAGCCACCACAATGTGGGCGGGCTGCCGGAGGACCTGGACTTCTCTCTCATCGAGCCGTTGCGCACCCTGTTCAAGGACGAGGTGCGCGCCATCGGACGCGAGCTGGGGGTGCCCGAGAAGATCGTGGCCCGTCAGCCCTTCCCCGGGCCGGGCCTGGGCATCCGGGTCATTGGGGAGGTGACGGCCGAGAACCTGCGCGTCCTGCGGGCGGCCGACGCGATTGCGCGCGAGGAGCTCGCCGGCGCCGGGCTCGACGGCGAGATCTGGCAGTGCCCGGTGGTGCTGCTGGCCGGGGTGCGGAGCGTGGGCGTCCAGGGGGACGGACGCACCTACGGCCACCCGGTCGTGCTGCGGCCGGTCAGCAGCGAGGACGCCATGACGGCGGACTGGACGCGCCTGCCCTACGACGTCCTCGCCCGCATCTCCACGCGCATCACCAACTCCGTGCCCGAGGTCAACCGGGTGGTCCTGGACTGCACATCCAAGCCCCCGGGCACCATCGAGTGGGAGTAGCGGGGTGAGCGGCCGGGACGGCCGCCGTCGGCCCGAGCCGACGGCGGCGCGAGGGGCCTGGGACCTGAGCGGAGGAGGAGCACATGAGTCGCATGAGGAACATGCTCGACTACGCCCGGCGCCAGCTGGAGCGCTTCGACGAGCGCGGGTTCTGCGCCGTTGACAGCCTCGTCCTGTCCTGGGCGGCCTATACGCGCCTCCCGGCCGACGACCCGGACCTCGCTCCGGCCCGCGGCTGGGAGGGGGTGCGCCTGGCGGACCTGTACCGCGCCGAGCACTTCGACGCCTACTACGCCGGCATGTGGAGCGAGAAGGCCGGCCTGGACCTGCTCGCCGCCATGGCCGCCAGCCCCCGTTTCCGGGACGTGCGGGTCATGGGCTATGTGGACGTCACCGACCCCCGGGCCGAGAAGCAGTTCGCGGCCATGACGCTCCGGCTCGCCGAGGACCTGTCCTACGTCGCCTTCCGGGGCACGGACGCCTCCCTCGTGGGCTGGAAGGAGGACTTCAACCTCGCCTACCGATGCCCCGTGCCCTCCCAGACCGAGGCTGCGCGCTACCTCGGCGCCGTTGCCGCACGGGTCGACGGCGACCTGCTCGTCGGCGGGCACTCCAAGGGCGGCAACCTCGCCGTCTACGCGGCGGCGACGGCCCCGGGGGGCGTGGGCGACCGCGTGGGGCGGATCTACTCCCACGACGGGCCCGGGTTCCTCGCGGACTTCCTCGCCACCGAGGACTACCGCAGGGTGGAGCCCAGGGTCGACAAGACGATCCCCCAGTCCTCGGTGGTCGGGATGCTGCTGGAGCAGCAGGAGAGCTACCGGGTGGTGCGCAGCAGCCGCGCCATGATCTGGCAGCACGACCCGTTCTCCTGGGTGGTGGAGGACTGCGACCTGGTGTCCCTCGACGGCCTGGCGCCGGACGCCCGCTACCTCAACCGCACCATCAGCGCCTGGCTCGGCGGCCTCACGGCCGAGGAGCGCGGGCGCTTCATCGACACCCTCTACTCGGTGATCGACCTCGGGGACGTGGCGACGACTCGCGAGCTGCGGGCCGACTGGCGCCACAGCATACCGGTGCGCGCCCGCGCCTTCGCGAGCCTCGACGCCGAGACGCGGTCCTTCATCACCCAGACCCTCATGGCGCTGGTGCCGCTCGGGGTGCGAGTCGTCCCGGGACTGCTCGTCGAGGACCTCCAGCAGGCGCGGCCGAAGACCCCGGCGGCCGTCGAGGGGTCCTGAGGCTCCGTGAGCGGCCCGAGAAGGGGGCCCGCCCGGAGAGATGACGCGATCCGGCGCGCGGCGCCTCTGCGCCTGCTTCCCCTGCGCGCGAGCGGTCGCGCTCGTCCTCGTCAGGTTGGCAGAGGCGATTGTGGGCGCGTGCGCCTGTTGACGGGCACTCGGCCTGCGGCTGCGCCGACGCCGTCTTTCCGGTTTGGAATCAGCTGGTTTTGCCTACTTTCTCACAATATTTCGCGTTGATTCGTGGGTAACATGAGACTTATTAGGCACGCCATGGAGGTGTTGAACATGTCTGCTCCCGCAGGCTGGTACAACGATGGGAACGGCTGTCGGCGCTGGTGGAATGGCCGGGCATGGACAGAGGAAGTGTGGGGCAGCCGTCAGCCGCAGGCGGATGTGGTGCCAGTCGGGCAGATGCAGGATCAAACGGCTGTGATGAGCGCCCAGACTCCGGTGAAGCCGAGCGTGTTCGACAGGCTCGGGTCGTCCGTCATGAAGGCGGTCGCGGATCGGAAGGCGGAAAAGGAAGAGCGACAGCGCCGGCGTGCTGAGCTGGAGCGTGCGGCGGGTGCGCTCGTCACGAGCGGCACTTTCGGCATGTCTAAGGTGGAAATCTTCCAGGGCGGTTACGTCCGTGTCGTCGGTCCGAGTGACTCTTCGAGCCCGACGTATGCGATGAAAGCGGCCCCGTATGAGAAGCTCCTCTCCATCACGTTTGTGCCCCCCGGGCCGGAGACGGCGGGCGCGGGGGTCGCCGGCACTGTGATGCAGGGAGCTGCGGTTCAGGCGGTCACGGCTATTGCTAAGGGAGGTGCCGGTATTATGAAGGCGTCTGCTCCCGGATTGGCTATCACCGGAGTCGCTCATGTCGCCAAGTCGATGGCCGGCAAATCCACGCTTACCATCACGACTGACCGGGAGATCCACACGCTGACTAATCAAGTGGGGACGCTCCGTATCGTCAAGAAGGAGCATGAGGGTGTAGGACGCGAGTTAGAGCG
The DNA here is from genome assembly GCF_030253495.1 of Actinomyces israelii. Lineage (NCBI taxonomy): Bacteria > Bacillati > Actinomycetota > Actinomycetes > Actinomycetales > Actinomycetaceae > Actinomyces > Actinomyces israelii. Next base: position 2,856,676 of record NZ_CP124548.1, on the reverse strand, counting down.
CGCCGGAAACTCCGTCCTCGGCGTGATTGAGGCCGGTGCGTCCGTAGAGTCCGTCCCGGCGCTTCCGTCGGGAGCGACCGGTTCTACGGGATCATCTGGCCCCAGCGCCGGTTCTGCCCCAACTATTTCCGATCGGCTGCGCGAGCTTGCCGGCCTGCATGCTGAAGGCATCCTGGATGATGCTGAGTTCGCTGCCGCAAAGGCAAAGCTGTTGGAAAGTCTCTGACGATTCGCCCAGGAGCCTCAGTAAGACTGACGCGTTCGGCGTTGATGCGACAGGGGTGGGTGGCAAGGTGCGGTGCGGCTGGACCGAGGCCCGTCTCGCTGGCCGCCTGACCTGCCCGTGTGCCGGGTCGTGAACGCCGTCGGGCTGGCGGGTGCGCGGCCCGGTGAGACTAGCGGGACCGGCGAGGCCGCCGTCGTCGGCCCCGGAGTCTTCGACGGAGTAGGGGGCGGAGTCCTCGTCGACCGGGACGCGCGCCTGGTTGCCGGTGCCGGGTGATGGTGTCCCCTGCCGGGGGTGAGGAAGCGGCACCGCCTCGCCGTTGATGCGGTGCCGAGGACCCGCACAGAGCCGGGGGAGGGGCTCGTGCGCTCCGCGGGCCTTTCCACGACCGCGGCATCTCCCTGAGCAGCGTGGACCTGGACCCGCTTGCCCGTGTGTGAGATGCATATTACACTCGCCTTGCAGCATTGTTACGATAGAGGAGATGGTTCACGTGCTGCCCTGGCGTGCGTGCCACCCTGTTCAGGGGGCGCGCAGCAGGATTTTGTCTCTCTCGCTATCGTTCTCGCACTGCTTTCTACGACGGGGTCGGTTCGGGCCTCTCCTGGAATAGTTGGGCGCTTGGAACGTGTCTCGCCGCGTATTGCTGCGTCGGGACGCAGTACTGCTGCACCAGGTGGGTGCAGACCCGGCACGAGTGCTGAGGCGGTCTCATGGTCCACGGGTTCTTCGATGACGTGTCGCGCTGGTCCCGCGAACACACCCGGTGGGAGTGGTCCGACACGCGCTTGGTTTTGTACTGCGGGGCGGTGTGGCTCGTCTGCGTCGTCCTCGGGTTCGGTTCGCTGCTGCGCGACCTTGTGCACAGCCCCGTGCGGCACGTGATCCTCCTCTGCTCCGTCTCGCTCACGGTGTGGCTGCTTCTTCCCGTCGTGCAGGTCGTGGTGAGGCGGGCTCCATTGCGCAGGGCCCTGAGATGCGCGGTCAGCGCGTTCTCGCTCGCGGCTGGGGCCGGGGGCGGGGGCGCCCTGTGGGGCATGTGGCTGATTGCTCGTGCCTCGCATATCGCCGCGGACTACGCTCTTGAGGCGACAGTCCCCTGCGCGCTTCTTGCGCTTTTCGGGGTCGTGGGTATCGCGGTGCTGGCCTGGGGGCCGGATACTGGTCCCCGTAAAGAGCTGAGCGCTTGAACCTCATGCTCATGCCCGGCTCCGGAGCCGCGACCGACGCGGAGGTGAACCGGTCTCGGTGCGGAGTACGACCGATCTCGGCGAAGGGGGAGGGGCTCAGGCAGAGGCCCGGCCGGAGACGATCCGGGCGATCTCGCGCCGGGCCCGGCGTCCCTCGGGGGAGGGGAACATCGGGTAGACGTGGTTGAGGTTCTCTCCGACGTGCAGCGTGGAGGTGACGCCGGCCTTCACGAGCCTGTCGTGGAGGAGCGCGTTGTCCGGGAGGAAGAGCTCCCGGTTGCCCACGAAGGTGGTGACCCGGTGCAGCGCTGACAGGTTCCCGTTGATGGGGGACAGGTGCCAGTCGGTCGTGGGTGTGTCGCCTGCCCACGTCTTGCCCATGATCGTGAGCGGCTCGGGGGCCATGAGCGGGTCGACGTCGACGTAGTCGGCGATGTCGGGGTTCGCGTGGGTGACATCCACCCAGGGGGACAGCAGGACCAGCTCATCGGGCTGGTTGGCGCCCCGCTCCGCGAGCGACAGGGCGATGACCAGAGCCAGGCCCCCGCCCGCGCTGTCGCCCATGAGAACGATCCGCCTGCCGGGATTCTCCGCGACGGTGCGCAGGTACAGGTCCAGTACGAGCCGGTGCGCCTCCTCCCACGTGTGGTGCGGCGCCAGCGGGTAGAGCGGTACGACGAGCTCGGCGCCCGTGGCGCGGGCGAGGTCGTCGATGAGCAGGGCCTGGCCCAGGGACGCCGTGGCGATGTAGCCGCCGCCGTGGATGTAGATGACCACGGTGTCCGACGGCGAGTGCGGGCGGGCGTAGTAGACGGGCATGCCGCCGCCCTCGCGCCGCTCGACGTCGTAGAAGAGCCGCGACCAGATGGGGAAGGCCATGTCCCGACGGGGCTCTGGGCGGCTCGCCATTCGCGCGATCCGGTCGGTGAACGAGATGCGGGGACTCATCAGCCTCATCGTCCGGGTGCCGTACTCCGACAGGGTCGCCAGTGCCGAGCGCCGGTAGCGCAGGCGGGAGAAGGCGCTGAAGGCTCCCGCTACCAGACCGGCGCCCGCCATTGCGCCGGCAACAGTCTTCAAGGTCCTGCCCCGAGTTGTCATGATCATGCCTCCTCCGCTTCGTCGGGGCCGTCCGGATGCATTGAGAGTGGCGGCCCGGAGGCACTGTATGGACAAAACGACCATAATGCCGTAGGTGACACAATATGATGTGTGACACTTTCTCGGCTCCGCGTCATCTGCCTCAGGTCAGGGGTTTCCCGCCTCTTCCGGTTCGTGAGGTCATAGGCCGACCTGCGCGGGATGCAGCCATCGTGCGGGATTCGCCGAGATCAGTGCGGTTCCGGCTCGAGATTGTGGTGTGTCAGTGCATCTGAGACAGTGAGGCAGCGTTTGTCCTCTACGTCTGAGGCGGCGCCCTGTGCGTGGTGGGTCGGTTGCGGGGGTGTGGGGTGTTGGAGGTCGGCAGGCAATGGCGGGTGCTGCGGTTCGCCGACTGCGCTGTGATGGTGGGGTCGGGCTCATCAGGACTGCGTGCCGGATTCGTATGGCGTCCGGTCTTGAGAGGGTCCCTGGTGTTCCCGCCCAGAGGCCGTGTCGAGGCGTGAGCGTGGGGGATAGGGGTGGTTTTCTCCGGTGTTGCACATGGGAGAGGAGCGCCGCTGCGGGGCGGAGGCAGTTTTCCCGCAGGATCGTGCGCTTTCCCGTTGGTTGTCGTGTTCGATCGTCGGGCTCCCGTGTGCGCTGAGGGGGGTCTGCGCACATGGGAGCGGGATCGTGGCCGCCGTTGAAACTTCTTTTCTGCATGATTCCGGGGTTTCTGCCAGCGCGGAGCGCACGCGAATGTGCAGCAGCCACCGCCCCGGCACCCGTGGCCCTCAGTCCCGGGGCCATCCCCGCCGGATCACCACGTCCAAGACCCTCGAAGTGTCTCAGATGCACTGAGGCATCACGTTCCGGCTCGAGATCGGTCCGGGGGGTCCGAGTGCGGTGGAACGGAGTGCGGTGCTGAAAGCGCGTGAGAGCCTCACTTTCCCGCGGGACGGCAGTGCCTCGAATCGGCCTCGGTGCGGAACTGGACCGATCTTGGCGAGGGGGCTGCGGGGCCGGCTGCCGCTGGCTGGCCCCGCAGCCCCGCTCACAGCGACGAGCGCGCCCGGGTGCGTCCCACCGCCAGCCCCACGCTGAAGATGGCCACGGCGAACAGGGCGCACACCCCGCAGTCGGCCAGCAGCGGCAGCACGGTGTCGGCGGAGACGGAGGTCACCTCGGAGGCGCCGGTCATTGCCCTGTTGGCCCAGTACGTGGGGGTGAACCTGGCGACGGCGACCAGGGCGGCGGGCATGATATCGGCCGAGATCCACGCCCCACCCAGGAAGGACAGGGCCAGGCCCCCGATGTTCGCGATGACGTTCGCCGCGTTCTCTCCCAGCCCCAGCTGGCCCAGGAGGAAGCCCAGCGAGACCGGCACCAGCGTGTAGGCGCCCAGCGCGGCCCCGACCGCCCCCAGCAGCGGGGCCGCGGAGACCAGGTGCCCCCGGCCGAAGACCGCCACCCCCAGGCAGAGGATCCAGGCCCACCCCACCAGGCCCACCACCAAGCAGGACCCCATGAGCCCCCGGCCGCGCTCCCAGCCGCTGACGGGTGCGGCGGACAGCCGTGAGCGCACGGCCCGGCGCCCCAGCGACGCCATGAGCGTGGAGACGGACACAATAGCGAAGGCCGTGAGCGGGTAGAGGGAGAACTGGGCGTACACCAGGAGGCTGTGCGGCAGGGGAGTGGACTCCTGGGGTATCAGCTCGGCGGCCGCGGTGTGCTCCATGGCGGCGTCGGCCAGGGCGACGGCCCGGGCGGGGTCGTCGGTGACGGCCCCCATGTAGGTGCGCACCTGCTCCAGGTAGGAGGTGGTGCGCACGTCCATGAACGAGCCGGCCGCTGACTCGTAGTTGACGACGGTCTCCAGCGCCGGCGGCTCGCCGCCCTGGCGGGCGGAGGCCTGGAGGGCCTGCCCATAGCCGGCGGGGATAACGAGGATGTAGGAGATGCGGTTCTGGGCGGTGGCGTCCTGCATCGCCTGCCGGGAGTCCTCCAGGGGCCGGGCCTCACCGACAGACCCCAGGTAGCGGGTCACGCCCCGGGAGACCTCCGAGCCGTCACGGTCGACCACCGCCACGGTGGCGTGCACGTCGGCCGCGTCCGTGACGGACAGCCCCATGAGCAGGCCGAACATGGACAGCGTCAGCAGGTACACCAGGATAATGACCCGGTGCGCCGCCACGATCCGCAGTGACGTCCTAAAGGTGCTCATGGCTCATCCTCCTCATACGGACCAGGGCCAGGCCCAGGAACAGGCAGGTCATGCCCACCATCACGGCACAGCTGCGGGCGAAGGGGGCGAGGCTGTCGTAGTAGAGCAGCCCGTAGAAGCTGTGGGCGGACTGCCACAGCGGGTTGGCCTGCGCCAGTAGGGGGACGTGGTACTCGACGGCGTCGGCCAGCTTCTGGGTCCCGGACCCGTACAGGCCGGTGAACAGGGACAGCAGGCAGGAGATACCGGAGACGATGCCCGTGTTCATCCGGCGGGAGGTCCCCAGCATCGCCCCGGCCGCGCAGGACAGGAGGCTGGAGACCCCGATGGCCACCAGGCACAGCAGCATGTGGGGCCCGAAGTCCACGCCGACCACCAGCCGTATGAAGGCGAAGGCGACGAGCAGGCAGACCAGGACGCAGACCCACGCGGCGGCCAGTGTGCCGACCAGGACCTTCCACCGGGGCAGGCCCGCCAGGGTCAGGCGCGTCCCCAGGTGGGAGGAGGTGGCCGTGACCCCCTGGACCGCGGTCATGGCCACGGCGGTGCCCATGCCGCAGGCGAAGGCCATCAGTGAGAAGTAGTAGCGGGTCTGCGGCTTGACGGTCGACGGGGTCACCTGCGCCCGCTGGGTGAGGACGCTGTCGGTGTCCGGCGGCCCGGCCTGCGCCCCGGCCGCGGCCAGGGCCTCGTACTCGGCCCGGGTCTGGGTGTAGGAGTCCAGGACCGCGCGCAGCACCAGGACCGTGTTGCCCTTGCTGCCGTTGTTGGCCTCCTGGGTTACGTGCAGGACGGGGTTGCCGTCCTCCACGTCGAGGTAGCCGACGGTGTCCCCCTTCCGGGCGGCCTCCTGGGTCTGGTCCGCGGTGGCGTAGGGGGTGGGGTTGAGCAGGTGGCGCTCGCCCTCCTGGGAGATCGTCCTGATCGTGGCGTCCAGGCCGGTGGCGGCGCGGTAGGCGTCGTCCTGCACCACGCCCAGGTTCAGGGGGGTGGCCTGGTAGGTCTCGTCCAGGTTGGAGAACATGGCCATGAAGAGGCACGACAGGATGACGGGGAAGGCCACGACCCACGCCAGCAGGATCCTGTCGCGCAGGAGCCGGAGCACCTGATAGGTGAGGACGGAGCGCATGTCAGGCCGCCTCGTCCCGCAGGGCCCGCCCGGTGATCTCCAGGAAGACATCGTTGAGCGTGGGGGGCTCGGAGGTGATCCGCCCGCAGGTGACCCCGGCCCGGGTCAGCGCCCCCAGCACGTCGGAGAGGTTGTGAGCCCCCGGGGAGCACTCGACCACCAGCTCGGGGGCCTGGTAGGAGGCGGTGCGCACGTGCTCCAGGGCCCGCTCGCCCAGGGGTACGGGGGCGATGATCTCGGCCCGGATGCGCTCACCGGTGCCGATCATGGCCTTGAGCTCATCGGCCGTGCCGGAGGCGACCTGCCGTCCGGCGTCCATAATGACGATCCGGTGGCACAGCTGCTCGACCTCCTCCATGTAGTGGCTGGTGTAGACGATCGTGGCGCCCCGCTCGTTGAGGCGCCTGATGCCCTCCAGGATCGCGTTGCGGCTCTGGGGGTCCACGGCGACCGTGGGCTCGTCGAGGATGATGAGCTCCGGGGCGTGGACGATGCCGCAGGCGATATTGAGTCGGCGCAGCAGGCCGCCCGAGAGCTTGGCGGGCCTGAAGCCCGTGAACCTCTCCAGCTCGACGAAGGCGATCGCCTCCTCCACCAGGCGCCGCCGCCGGGCGCGGTCGCGCACGTACAGGGCGCAGAAGGCATCCACGTTCTGGGCCACGGTGAGCTCGTCGAAGACGGCAACGTCCTGCGGCACGACGCCGATCCGGCGCTTGAGGTCGTAGGAGGTCGCCGTCATGCGCTCCCCGAAGACGCTGATCTCGCCCCGGTCGTAGGTCAGCAGCTGCAGCAGGCAGTTGATGGTCGTCGTCTTGCCCGAGCCGTTGGGGCCCAGCAGGCCGAGCACCTCCCCCCGGCCGATCCGCAGCGACAGGCCGTCCACCGCGACCAGCTCCCCGTAGCGCTTGACCAGGGACTCGACCAGTACAGCCTCGCTGCGCTCGGGTACCGTCTCACCGCCCATATCGGCTCCTGCTTCCTTGCTCGGTCTCTTGCAGGCCCGGCGCTCGCGCGGGCCGTCGCCGTGATGCTCTCGTGGCGGTGGTCGGCCGGAGAAGCGCCTGTTGTCATGGCCCGGGCACCGGGCCATGACTTCTGTCATGAGCACTGTGCGGCGGCGCGGATACCGGCCCGCCGGGCACATGCGCGGCCGATCGGTCGCTGATAATCGTGGTGTGAGGGTACTGGCCGACAAGAGTGTGGTCCTCGGCGCCTGCGGCCTGCTGGCGCTGTTCTCCGGAGCGACGCGGGCTGCTGGTACCGCTGACGCGGCGGAACCCGCCGCAGTGATATGGCTGCTCCTGGCCGTCATCACGAGCGGGCTGTGCGCGGTGGCGGACTGGCGGCGCGCGCTGATCGTCATTCCCGGCGCCTATCTCCTCCTGGGCTGTTCGACGACGGCGTCGGTTCCGAGCGCGCCGCTGGTCGTCTACGACCTCGTGCGCATTGCCGCGCTCGGCCTCGGGCGGAATCGGGGTATCTCCCTGCTGTGCTGCACCCCGCTGCTGCTCGCCGTCATGCGGCGGGCATCGCAGGAACCGGCTCTCGTCCTCGCCGTGGCGGTCGGGGCCCTTGCGGCTCTGCTGGCGCTGCGCACCTGGCAGGACGAGTCGGCGCGCCAGGGCCTCCATGCGGTGCGGGACGACCTGCGCGAGAAGGTCCTCGCCCTGCAGGAGTCCAATGCCAGGCTCCTCCAGGCGCAGGACCATGAGATGCGCGCCGCGGCCCTCGCCGAGCGCACGAGGATCGCCCGGGAGATCCACGACGGCGTCGGGCACCTCCTCACCCGCCTCCTCCTGGCGGTCAAGGCCCTTCGGATCGGCTACCGCGACGAGCCCGGCGTCGTGTCCGAGCTGGCGGCGCTCGACTCGGGGCTGGACGAGGCTCTCGACTCCATGCGCCGCAGCGTCCACGCCCTGTCCGACGAGGGCGAGGAGCTCGCCACCGCCCTCGGCCTGCTGGGCTCCCGCTGCGGGATCGGCCGGGTGTCGATCGACTGCTCCCTGGACGCCGAGCCGCCGGCCGCGGTCTCGCGCTGCATCGCCGCGGTGGTGCGCGAGGCGCTCACCAATGCCGCCCGGCACGGCCGGGCCGGTTCGGCGCGCGTGGTGGTCGCCGACTACCCTGCGTTCTGGCAGGTCAGGATCGACAATGACGGAGCCGCCCCGCAACGGGACGACCCGGCGTCGGGCGGCGGCCTCGGGCTGCGCTCCATGACGGACCGGGTCGAGGCGCTGGGCGGGACGGTGCGGGTCACCCCGAGGCCGAGGTTCACGGTCTTCGCCATGATCCCGAAAGGCGGGGAGGACGGAGTATGAGGCTCCTTGTTGTTGACGACGACGCCCTGGTCGCCCAGTCGCTCGCCACCATCCTGTCGACGGAGCCGGACGTCGACGTCGTGGGCCTGGGCGGATCGGGCCCCGAGGCGGTGGAGAGGTACCGGGAGCTGCGCCCCGACATCCTGCTCATGGACATCCAGATGCCGGGCGGCGACGGGCTCAGTGCGGCCGAGCGGATCCTTGCGCGCGACGGGCGGGCGCGCATCGTCTTCCTGACCACCTTCTCCGACGACGAGTACATCGTGCGGGCCCTGAGGATGGGGTCCCGCGGCTACCTCGTCAAGCAGGACGTCGCCCAGATCGCGCCGGCCCTGCGGTCCGTCATGGCGGGCGTGTGCGTGCTGGAGGGGGAGGTGCTCGAGCGCGCGACCATGGGGCCCGGTCACCAGGGGCGGGGCGCCCGGGAGGGGCGGCAGGGGGCGCCGTCGTCGGGCCTCTATCAGCGCAGCGCCGCCTTCCCGCCCCTGACCGACCGCGAGTACGAGGTGGTCGAGGCCGTGGCCCAGGGGCTGGACAACGCGGAGGTGGCGGACCGGCTCTTCATGAGCGTGGGGACGGTGCGCAACCACATCAGCTCGATCCTGGCCAAGCTGGGGCTGAGGAACCGCACCCAGGTCGCGGTGCTGTACTACCGCTCCGCATAGGCCGCCCAGGCCGGCTGACTGAGCCGGGATTCTTCGGTCGGTCGGAGGAGTCAGCGGAGGATCTCGGTGCCGACGCCGACCGTCTCGTACGTCGCCCTGGCGCGCGCGTCCCTGGTGGCGAGCACCGCGCCGTTGTCGAGTGCGGCCAGAGCGACCAGGGCGTCGTAGACGGCACCACCGCTGATGCCGAGACGTGCCAGACGCCGATGCACGTCAGCGACCGACTCCGTCGGGAGTCTCAGTGTCTCAGGGAACCAGTCATCAATGAGCAGAGCCGCATCCGCGGGACTCACACGTGCGTCGCCGGGCAGCCGGGTCAGCACCGCGTAGGTCTCCGCCAGCGCGTGCCCGCTGAGACTGAGCTCGCGTCCTCTCGCCCAGGAGTGCACGGCCCCATGGGCCTGGTGGGAGGCGACGAGCAGAGGGACTGCGACGCTCGTGTCGACCGCGAGCCGAGGCCGATCCGTCATCGGCGCCCGGTGTCCATGAGCGCGAGCACCATATCGTCGGTGACGACGGTGTGCGACCTGGCTACGAGATGCCCGTCCTCGTCCGCCTCCAGCCGAGCGGTGCGTCCCCCCGGGGTCACCTGCACGCCGTTGCCGTAGAGCGAGATATCCGCCTTCGTGCCGGGCAGAAGCCCCAGGGAGTCCCGCAGGCTCTTCGGAAGAAGGATCCGCCCTCCGGAATCGATCGTGACCTGCATGGGAACAGGGTACCAGCCATTTCCCATCCGACTGCGTCCCGCACCTGCTCTCGGGCTCGCCGAGGCCGCAGCGGAGACGGTGGACAATGCGGCGGGCCCCGCTCCTGGCAAGGGGGTGCGGCGCCCAGGAGATGCCACATGACCGGTTGGGTCGACGCCACATGACCGGCTACAATGACGTCACATGACGGATTGGGGCGACGCCACATGCCGGATTGACATTGCGCGGCAAGGGTGCGGGGAGGGAACCGTGGAGCAGGAGGGCTATCTGCCGAGAGTCGTGGATCGGCTTGTTGACGACATCCTCGGTTACTCGGGGGGTGTCCTCATCGAGGGCGTCCGCGCCTGCGGCAAGACCATGACCGGACGCCGACACGCCTCCTCCGAGATCGCGCTGGACTCCGGGCTGCCGCAGCTGCGGGCCGCCCTGGACGTCGATCCCTCGCTCCTCCTGGCCGGCGACGTGCCGCGTCTTCTTGACGAGTGGCAGATCGAGCCCTCACTGTGGAACCTCGTGCGCAGGGAGATCGACTCCCGTCGCCACCCGGGACAGTTCATCCTCACGGGATCATCCGTCCCCGCCGAGGATGCCGCGCGGCACTCCGGAGCACACCGGATCTCACGGATCCGAATGCGGCCCATGACCCTGTTCGAGCGCGGTCGCGGGGATGGCAGCGTCTCCTTGGCGGGCTTGTTCAACGGCGAGGCGCCGGCGCCGGTGCTTAACTCCGGCACCGGTGTACGCGAGGCCCTGGACGACCTGGTGCACGGAGGGTGGCCGGGGGGCCTCGACCTGACGACCCCTCAGGCGCAGCGCCGCCTGCGCGACTACGTCGAGGACATTGTCAGTATCGACGTCGGTCGCCTGGACGGTGAACCGCGGCGGGATCCTGTGCGCCTGCGCGCCCTCATGCGCTCTCTCGCCCGGCATGTCGCGACAGAGGCGTCTTTCCGCGCCATCGCCAGGGACGCGGCCGGGCAGTCCCTGAGCGCGGAGACCGCCATCGCCTACGTGGGCGCCCTCAGGCGCCTCTTCGTCATCGAGGAGCAGCCGGCCTGGGCGCCGCACCTGCGGTCCCGTTACGCGGTGCGCACGTCGTCGAAGCTGCACTTCGTCGACCCTGCGCTCGCCGCGGCGGTGACGGCGACATCCTCGGAGCGCCTCCTACAGGACCTGGAGACCGCCGGGCTCTGGTTTAAGTCCCAGGCGGTGCAGCACCTGCGGATCTTCTCCGAGATGTGCGGCGGACGCCTCTACCACTACCGGGACAAGGCGGGGAAGGAGGCGGACGCCATCGTGGAACTGGACGACGGGCGCTGGGCCGCCTTCGAGGCCAAGCTGGGGCAGCGCCAGATCCCGGCGGCGCAGACCTCGCTCGCTGCCTTCGTGGCCGATATCGACACCGCACGGACCCCTCCTCCGGCGTACACCGCCGTCATTACCGCCGACGGACCCGTGATGACGCTCCCTGACGGCGTCGTCACCTTCCCGCTCAAGGCGCTGGGGCCGTGAGCGGGCCGAGACGGCCGCCTGGTCCCAGGTCGTGGCGCGGGCTGGCGGAGGCTCAGGGCGGGGGCCCGGCCGGGCGGTGCGCCTCCTCGCGGCGAAAGGGAGCCGCTGAGGCTGGGCGCCGGCGTCGGACCGCACGCTGGGCGGCCCCCAGGGTGGTTCTGGCAGGGCCTGCCCGGGGGCGGCGCCGGGCACCCATACTGGCGCCATGCAGTACACGACACTCGGCACCACAGGCATTACGATCCCGCGGCTGTGCATCGGAGGCATGAGCTTCGGCCAGGTCTTCCCGGACTTCCACCAGTGGGTCATCGACCAGCCCTCCACCCAGGCCGTCATCGCCCGCGCGCTCGAGCTCGGCGTCACCTTCATCGACACCGCCAACGTCTACGCCCACGGCACCAGCGAGGAGTACATCGGGCAGTCCCTGAGGAACCTCGGCGTCGCGCGCCAGGACGTGGTGCTGGCCTCCAAGGTCTACTTCAACGAGGGCCACCTGGGCGCCGAGGCCATTGAGCGGGAGATCGCGGGCACGCTCCGGCGCCTGGGTACCGACTACCTCGACCTGTACATTATCCACCGCTTCGACTACTCCACCCCCGTGGAGGAGACCATGGAGGCCCTGGACCGCCTCGTGCGCGACGGCCGCGTGCGGGCCCTGGGCGCCTCCGCCATGTACGCCTACCAGCTGCACAACCTGCAGGTGGTGGCGGACGCCCACGGCTGGACCCGCTTCGCCAGCATGCAGAACCACTACAACCTCCTCTACCGCGAGGACGAGCGGGAGATGATCCCCGTGGTCGAGCAGTACGGCATGTCCCTGACCCCCTACAGCCCGCTCGCCTCCGGGCACCTGACCCGCCCCACCTGGGACTCGCCGTCGGTGCGCTCGACGACGGACGGCACCATGCGCGCCAAGTACGACCGCGACCGCGAGATCGACATGCCCGTCATCGAGCGCGTCGCCGAGGTCGCCGCCAGGCACGGCGCGCCCATGGCCGACGTCGCGCTGGCCTGGCACTGGGCCAGGGGCGTGGCCGCCCCCATCGTCGGCTGCTCGCGGCCGAGGCGCGTCGACGACGCCGTGCGCGCCCTGGAGCTGACCCTCACCGCCGAGGACGTCGCCTACCTGGAGGAGCCCTACGTGCCCCACGAGCTCGTCGGCCCGCTCGCCCGCCCCGGGGAGAAGGCCCTCGCCGGGACGACGGTGCGCACGACGTCCCGCTGAGGGGGCCGGCGGGGCGCCGCTTCACCCCCCCCAGGACCTGGTCCAGGGCCGCTGACGTCCTGGTGAGGCGGCGTCCCGGGCCGGGCGGTGCCGGGCCCCACGAGCCCGTACCACATCGTGTTACACCATGATACGATGAGCATGCTGATGCAGTGAGGTGTGGGGCGGGAGACCTGATGGCGACTAAGACCCTCAATGTCAAGATCGACGACGACGACAAGCGTTTATTTGTTGAGCTCACTCATCAGATGGGGACGACCCCGTCAAATGCGGTGCGCATGTTCGTGCGCGCGTTCAATGAGTTCAAGGGCTTCCCCTTCGACACGTCCCGTCCATATGTCATGAGTGCCGAGGCCCGGCAGGCCTACGACGAGATTGACGCAGAGATCTCCGCGGGCACCGCCAGACGCTACGGGAGCGTCGCAGACTTGCGCGATGACCTGGACCTTTAGTGCTCGACATCGTCATCTCGAGTAAATGCAGGAAGGACCTCAAGCGGGCTAGAAGATGCGGCCTCGACATGGATGCCTTCTTCGCGGTGGTTGAGATGCTTCGACATCGCGAGACGCTGCCTGTCCGTTATCGGGATCATGCGCTCACGGCCGACCGGGCTGGACTGAGGGACTGCCACATCCGGCCCGACTGGGTGCTGATCTACCAGATCAGGGAGACGGAGCTGGTCCTGGTCCTGGTGGAGACTGGAAGTCACGCCGACCTGGGCCTGTGATCGCGCCGGGGTGCGGAGCTCGCCGGGCGGGGCGTGCGGCCCAACGTGAACGTACCTTTCTCCCATCCTTCTGGGGGTAAAGCTCAGAAGGATGGGAGAAAGGTACGTTGGTGTTGGGAAGGTACGTTGACGTTCCGGCTCGACACCGGTCGGCAGGACCCGGCAGCCGCGGCCTGCTGGAACGGCACCCGATTATCCCGATGACTGGCTCCGGGGTGGGAGAAGTGATCATCCCACGCACTTTTAAGCCGGCCAACAGCCCCGGACACGGTGAGAATCGGCGTGATTCCGTGGTTCTGCGGCGCGGGCCGGGCGGCGTGGAGGGCTAAAGGTGCGTGGGGTGATCACTTTGCGGGGCGCGGCGGCGCCCGGCGGGCCGTCAGGCCGGCGTCTCGGGCCGGACCGGACCGCCCAGGGCCCCGGGGACGGCGTCGGGACTGCGAGGCGCCGAGTGGCCTGGCACGCCGACGGACTGGGCATCGCTGCCGCGCCCCTTGGAATCACTCGTCCAGGGGCGTGCGAGCTCCTCGTAAAGGATCGGCCCGTAGCCGTGGGGCGGGCCCATGCGGCCCAGTCGAGGATCTCGCGGACCAGAGTGGCGGAGAAGCTGGACAGGCCGATCGAGCGGACCCTGCCCGCCTCGACCGCCTCCCCCATGGCCCTCCGGCCGGAGACGTACTCGCCGTAGGGCTGGTGGAGGAGCAGCAGGTCGACGTAGTCCGTGCCCAGGCACTCCAGGGTGGCGTCGATGTCCTTGCCGTACTGGGCGTAGGGGGAGCTCTGCAGGAAGAGCTTGGAGGTGATGAAGAGATCCTCGCGCGCGACCTGGCTGTCGGCGACGACCCGGCCGACGGCGACCTCCCGGGCACGCGCTCGCGGGCCGGCCGAGCGGGAGCGCGGCCGAGCTCGACGGCGAGACCTTCCTTCTCCTGAAGGGCATCGGGTTCTGGCGCGAGCTGTGGGACCGGCACTTCCCGCGCTCACAGTTCCTCGTCCAGGAGGACCGCGCGGTCCTTCGAGCAGCTGGCGAGCTCGTCGCTGCCCTACTTCGTCACCGACGCGCCCTCCCACGCGGCGCCGGCGCTCGACCGCACCGTGGTGCCCATCCGCGACGCCATGGCCCACGCGACCTTCCACCTGCTGGCCCGAGCCGACGGCCGCCCGGAGGCAGCCGACGTCTTCGAGTGGGTGCGCGCTCGGTGAACGGCGCAGGCCCAGGGGCTTACCCGGAGCGCCGCCATTGCTAGCATGAGCCTCGAAGACAGTTCCGCAGCGCGGCGGGGCGGCGCCGGGCGGGAGCAGCCGGCGCGTCGAGAAGGGACCATAGCCATGAAGGCAGTCGTCATCGGGGCCACCGGGCACATCGGCACCTACCTCGTCCCCCAGCTCGCCGAGGCCGGCTACGAGGTCACCGCCGTCACCCGTGGCGCCTCCCGGCCCTACGAGCACCACCCGGCCTGGGACGCCGCGCAGCGCCTCTTCCTGGACCGCTCCCAGGCCGGCTTCGCCCGCGCCATCGCCGACGTCGGCGCCGATGTCGTCATCGACCTCGTCGCCTTCACCCCCGAGCAGGTGCGCGCCATGATCGACGCCCTCGCCGGCGGGCCGCTGCGGCACTACCTCGTCGCCTCCTCCATCTGGGCGGACGGCCGCACAGAGATCAACCCCGTCACCGAGGACCACCCCCGCCGCGCCCTCGACCAGTACGGCCGCGACAAGACCGCCATCGAGGAGCTCCTCCGCCGGGCCTGGCAGCGCGACACCCTCCCCGCCACCGTCGTCATGCCCGGCCAGATCTCTGGCCCCGGCTGGGACATCATCAGCCCCCTGGGCAACACCGACCACCGCGTCTTTCAGACGATCGCCGACGGCGGCGAGGTCGTCCTGCCGAACTTCGGCCAGGAGATCCTCCACCACGTCCACGGCTACGACGTCGCCCAGGTCTTCCGGGACGCCGTCGTCCATCGCGAGGCGGCCCTGGGGGAGTGCTTCCACGCCGTCGCCGACGAGGGGCTGACCACCTACGGCTGCGCGCTGGCGGTCGCCCGGGTGCTCGGCGCCGAGCCCCGGATCGGCTTCCTCGGCTGGGAACGGTGGGCAGGCGAGTGCGGCCTGGGCGAGGACGCCGTTAAGTCCACCTACCTCCACCTGGCCCGCTCCGGCCACTTCTCCAACGAGAAGGCCAGGCGGCTCCTGGGCCACCGGCCCCGCTACACGACCGTCGAGACCGTCGAGGCGGCCGTGCGCAGCTATGTCGAGCGGGGGATCGTCGTCCTCCCGCGGCGCTGAGACCGAGAGCGCATCCGCAGCGGGAGACCGCTGACGGGGCGCCGCGACGGTGCAGGTCCTGCATGAGACGTCACGCGCCGGAGAATTAATCGCCTCATACAATCAGTCTCGTGCCCACCTTCGAACGCAGGCTCGACGCCCGCCTCGTCCTCGCCGTTGTCGCCGTCGGCATCATGTCCTTCGCCGGCGTCGTCGTCGAGACCGCCATGAACATCGCCTTCCCGGCCCTCATGGAGGAGTTCGCCGTCTCCACCTCCACCGTCCAGTGGATCACCACCGGCTACCTCCTGGTCCTGGCGGCGATCATGCCGATCTCCTCCTTCCTCAACCGGCGCTTCCGCACCAGGGCCCTCTTCGCCCTCGCCATGGCGGCCTTCCTGGCCGGCACGGTCATGTGCGCCGCCGCCCCACACTTCACCGTGCTCATCCTCGGCCGCCTCATCCAGGGCGTCGGCACCGGCATCGCCCTGCCCCTGATGTTCAACATGGTCCTCGAACAGGTCCCCTTCGAGAGGCTGGGCACCATGATGGGCGTCGCCACCCTCATCACCGCCATCGCGCCCGCCGTCGGGCCCTCACTCGGCGGCTACCTCATCGGCGCCTTCGGCTGGCGGCCGATCTTCCTCGTCCTGCTGCCCTTCCTCGCCGTCGCCGGCGTCCTGGGCGTCCTCGCCATCCGGCAGGCCACCCGGCCGCAGGCCGACGCCACCTTCAGCCCCCTGCAGTTCCTCGTCATGGCCGCCGGCTTCACCGCCCTCGTCCTGGCCACGAACGCGGCCGGCGAGACGGGGTGGACCAGCCCCCGGGTCCTGGGGCTGCTCGCCCTCGCGCTCGTCCTCATCGCGGCATTCTGCGTCCTGTCGTCCCGCTCCGAGCGCCCTCTCGTCCGCATCCGCATCTTCACCGACCGCACCTACGCCCTCAGCGTCACCTACGTCGTCCTCATCCAGGCGATCGTGCTCGCCCTGGGCTACCTCATCCCCTACTATGCGCAGGTCAGCGCCTCCATGGGCTCATTCGCCGCCGGCTGCCTCCTGCTGCCCGGCTGCATCCTGGGCGCATGCCTGACCCCCTTCGGCGGCCGCGTCCTCGACCTCCTGGGCCCGGCCCGCCCCATCCTGGTCGGCGCCGCCTGCGGCGTGCTCGCCATGGCCCTGTTCGCCGCCGTTGGCGTGACCGTGCCCGCCGCCTGGCTCGCCCTCATCTACGTCATCATGCCGATCTGCCAGGGGCTGTCGGTCTCCAACTCGATGACCAACGGCCTGCGCGGCCTGCCCGACCGCCTCCAGGCCGACGGCAACGCCGCCTTCAACACCATTCAGCAGCTCGGCGGCGCCGTCGGGACGGCCGTGGCCACCACCGTCGTCAACGCCGCCCAGAGCGCGGGCCCCGACGACCTTGTCGCCGCGACCCGCGCCGGCACGCGCACGGGCTTTGTCGTGCTCCTCGCCCTGTCCGTCATCGCCCTCGCCGCCGCGGTGAGCGTCTTCGTCGGCCGTCGCCCGGCGGCGGGCGGCGGCGCCGGGGCGGGCGGCTGACAGGGGCGGGTTCCTCGCCCGGTTCTCGCAGCCCCACTGCCTTCTTCGTCGAGATGCGAGCGCCCGTCGCCGGGCCACCACCAGCCCTCCGGGGCTCTCCGGGGCCCCAGGAGGCCGACCTCGACGGGAAAAAGGTGGCTCCTACGCACTTTTAACACCGGCGCTCGCCCCGCCTTCGCTGCAGAACCGCAGAATCACGCCGATCCCCGCCGCGCTCAAGGCTGCCGAACACCTTAAAAGTGCGTAGGAGCCACCTTTTTGATAGGGCCGCAGCGCATGGCGGGCGTCAGGCCCCGGGCGTCAGGCCTGGGAATCACTCATCTAAGTCATCCACTAGGTCATCCACGCCGATGGGGAGGGTGCGCTCCGGTATCGGCCGCGTTGCAGACTGGTCATGAGCTGGGCGCCCGTTGAGATCGAGCTCGGCAGTCGGCAGATCGAGGCGGCCTCGTCCTTCCCCCGACCTTGCCTGGGGCCGTGACTGCGATTCACCCGCCCCTTGCTGCTGCGGGTCCTGTCCGGCGTGGTTCCCCTGGTGCTCGTCCAGGTGGGCCGCAGCGCCATGATCCTCGCCCACGACGTCTACGGGCAGGCCGGCCACGAACGGCCAGCAGGTGCTGGTCATTGGGCTCATCACCTTGGCGGTGAGCGCCGAGATCATTGTCGATGAGCCCCGCGAGCCGCTCACGGCGACGGCCGCCGCCCTGCTGGCCGGCGGGATTATGATCTGCCTGGTGGCCTCCTGGGGCTTCCTGGCGCTCCTGACCGGGCGCCGCCGCTGGCCGTGGGGCTGGCGCCGTCGTCGCCTGCTGGGCGACCGCCCTGCCCGGCGTGCTCGCCGTGGTGGCCACGGCCGTCTGCCTGGCAGGTATCGGCATGTGGTACACGCGCGATGCGGCCGGCGCCATACGCACAATGGGCGCATGAGAATCCGCCCGAGAATCCGCACGGCCTCGCCCGCCGACCTCGACGCCGTCGCCGAGCTGGAGGCCCTCTGCTTCCCGCCCGCCGAGGCCGCCGACCGCGAGACGATCGCCGCGCGCCTGGCCGCCTACCCCGACCACGTCTGGCTCGCCGTCGAGGACAGCCCCGACACCGACGGCCCCGAGCGGCTGGTCGCCTGCGTCAACGGCATGTGCACCGACCTGCCCGACCTGGCCGACGAGATGTTCTCCTGCGCCGAGCTGCACGAGCCCGACGGCGCCTGGCAGATGATCTTCAGCGTTGCAACCGCTCCCGACCGCCGGGGCCGGGGCCTGGCCGGCGCGCTTGTGCGGCACGCTGTCGAGGACGCCCGCTCCAGCGGCCGCCGCGGGGTCGTGCTCACCGCCAAGGACGCCCTCGTCGGCTTCTACGCCCACCTCGGCTTCCGCGACGAGGGCGTCTCGCGGGAGTCCACCCACGGCGGCGCCGTCTGGCGCCAGATGCGGCTGATCCTGTAGGTCCGGTAGGCCCGTGAGCCGCGGCGGGAGCCACGCGGCCCCTCAGCCCGCTGCCGCGCCCCGCATGATCCGGTCGAACAGGCGGGCGGGCAGCAGCGCGTGGGCGGCCACGAGCGGCTTGGCCCCCAGGCCGACGAGGTAGCGGGACCGGGGGCGCCTGGCCTCGACGGCCCCGCGGATGGCCCGCACCACCACCTGCGGGTCGCTCATCCGCCTGCTCGCGTACAGCCTGCGCATGTTCGCGGCCACCCTGCCGGCCGCCTTCTCATAGGCGCCGCCCCGGGCGGAGCTCTCCAGGTGGTCGGCGGCAATGGTGCCCCAGTCGGTCCTGATGCCACCGGGCTCGATGAGGACCACGTCGATGCCGAAGTCCGCGACCTCCATGCGCAGGGCGTCGGACAGGGCCTCGACGGCGTACTTCGTGGCGTGGTACCAGCCGCCCATGAAGGTTACGAGACGGCCGCCCATGGAGCTCATGTTGATGATCGTGCCCGAGCGGCGGGCGCGCATGTGCGGCAGGACCGCCCTGGTCAGGGCGGCCAGACCCAGGACGTTGACCTCGATCTGGCGGCGCGCCTCGGTCAGGTCCACGTCCTCGACCGCCCCGAAGGAGCCGTAGCCGGCGTTGTTGACCAGGACGTCGATGTGCCCCTGCTCGGCCATGATCGTCTCGACGACACCGGTGCAGGCGTCCTGGTCGGTGACGTCGAGCGCGACGGGGGTGACGCCCAGGGCCCGCAGCGGCCGCATCCGCTCCACGCGCCGCGCCCCGGCGTAGACCGTGTGCCCGGCCCTGGCCAGGGCCCCGGCCGCCTGGAAGCCGATGCCGCTGCTCGCGCCGGTGATGAGGACGACCCTGCCCGTCCTTCCCGTTCTCCCAGCCATGGGATCCTCCGTGTCCTGCTCGTGCTCGTGTGCTCGTTCGAGCAGCACGGTAGCCGCTGCGCCCTGCCGCGGGCGGGAGCAGCGCCGGGGGCGCGGGCACGCCGGGCGCATAGGGTGCGCCCGACGCCGCCCCGCAAGCCGGCCGCGGGCGCACCCGGCCGCGGGCGCACCCGGCCGCCCGACGCCGCCCCGCTCAGTCGTAGAGCAGGATCGACAGGTCGGCGTCGTCGATGTTGCTCGCGTCGTACCAGTGCGAGCCGGTGTCCACGTCCCCGACCGTCTCGCCGGCGGCCGCCCTCGCGGCGATCTGCACCGCCTGGTAGCCCATCTGGTAGGGGTCCTGGGTGACCGACCCGAGGAAGGCGCCGGAGCGCACCGCATCCTTCTGGGACTTGCCGGCGTCGAAGCCGACGACGAGGAGGTCCTTGTACTCGCCGGTCTCGCGGTCCAGCGCGGTCGCGTCGCTGGTGGCGGAGATGACCCCGTTGACGGTGTCCTGGTTGCCGGCGAACAGGGCGACCAGGCCCTGGGTGCCGAGGATCGAGGTCGCCGCCGACTGGATGTCGGCCTGGCTCGTGGTGGGCGGGACCGTGACGACGATCTTCACCCTGGCGGGCTTGTCCGAGGCCCGGGTCCAGTGCTGCTGACCCGAGACGTCGATGGCGCCCGCGAGCCCGTCGAGCTTGCCCAGCTCGTTCACCAGCGTGTCGATGAAGCCGTCGACCCGCTGGATGATCGAGCCCGAGGTGGAGTCCTGGGCCAGGACGCCGACGACGGCGGGGGAGGCGGCGGTGCCCGCGGCGACGGCCCTGCGGAAGGCCTCGCTGGCCGCGAGGTTGCTGGCCACATTCCCTCCCGCCAGGGCGTTGTCGGTGGTCGCGGTCGCCAGGACGGCCCCCGAGGCGTCGTCGGGAATGCCGGAGTCGAAGCCGATCACGGGGGTGCCCTGCCGCTTGGCGGCCACGAGGGCGTCCTGGACGGCGTCGGGCTGGCAGGCCGCCAGGGCGATGGCCGAGGGGCGCTGGTTGACGGCGGCGGCGAGCTGCTCGACCTGCTGGGACACGTTGCTCTCCGCGTCGGGCCCGTTGGTCACGAGCTTGACGCCGAGGGACTCCGCGGCCTCCCGGGCGCCCTTGAAGGCCGCCTGGTAGAACTGGTTCTGATAGCTCTTGGAGATGATGATGACGGTCGTGGCGTCGTCGCCCGCGCACGCGGACAGCAGCGTCACAGAGCATGCGGCGCCCAGGGTGGCGAGCGCCGTTCTGCGGGTGATGGGGGCCATGGGCTGGAGATCCTTTCGAGATCCACGGGTGGGGTGGGAGGGGGGCGCGGGCCGGCCCCGTCCGGACGGTCATGAGCGGCGGGCCCGCCTGCTGCGGATGACGTCGAGCAGGACCGCGAGGATGACGACGGTCCCGATGAGGAACTGCTGCCACTGGACCGGCAGGCCCATGGAGAGCAGGCCGGTCTTCAGGACGCTGATGACGAAGACGCCGATGATCGTCCCCCACAGGGAGCCGACGCCTCCGGCCAGCGACGTCCCGCCGATGACGCAGGCGGCGATCGCGTACATCTCCTGGCCGTTGCCGGTCTGCGGGGTGATCGCGGAGAAGGTCGCCGCGTAGATGGCCCCGGCGAGCCCGCAGAAGAACCCGTTGAGGACGTAGACCCAGAACTTCCAGCGGGAGACGATGACCCCGGACAGCTCGACGGCCTCCTCGTTGGAGCCCATGGCGTAGGCGTACCGGCCGAGCTTGGTGCGGTTGAGGATGAACCAGGCGATGGCGAAGAACCCGGCGAGCCAGAGCGCCCCGACGGGGAAGGTGCCGGCCTTGTACAGGACGGTCTTGAACCACCCGTCGGAGGAGGTCAGGCTCGGGTAGGTCTGGGTCTGGACCTTCGCGGCGACGGCGCACAGGCCCAGGGAGATGAACTGCATGCCCAGGGTGGCGATGAACGGGGGCAGCCGGAAGAAGCCGACGAGGACTCCGTTGCCGACCCCGAACAGGAGGCCGGTCCCCACGACGACCAGCAGGCAGACGAGGATCGGCAGGTGCCACACGTTGTAGGCGACGCCGCCGACCAGCGCCGCGCCGACCATGACGGTTCCGGCGGACAGGTCGATGCCGGAGGTGATGATGACGAAGGTCATCCCGATGGCGAGGTAGCCGATGTAGTAGGAGGAGTCGAGGATCGACACGAAGGTGCCGGGGGACAGGAAGCGGGTGCCGAAGATGGCGAAGTACACGTAGAGGATGACCAGGGCGGCCAGGGCCATCAGCTGCTGGGTGGCCTGGGGGGAGAGCTTCTTGCCGAGGGGATTCTTCAGGAGGTTGGTCTTCATGCTGCTTCACGTGCTTCCTGAGCTGTCGCCAGCTCCATGATCTTGATCTGTGTGGCCTGCGAGATGTCGAGCTCGCCGGTCTTACGTCCTTCGCACATGACGACGACGCGGTCGGACAGGTGGAGGACCTCGTCCAGGTCGGAGGACACGAGGATGATCGACTTGCCCTCGGCCACCAGGCTGCGCATGAGCCCGTAGATCTCCGAGCGCGCCCCGATGTCGATCCCGCGCGTGGGCTCGTCGAAGATGAAGATGTCGACGTCGTGCAGCAGCCACTTGGCGAGCACGACCTTCTGCTGGTTGCCCCCGGACAGGTTGCGGACGAGCTGGCGGATCGAGGGCGTCTTGATGCGCAGCCTGTCCACGTAGCGCCTGGTGGCCTCGGCCACCTGCCTGCCGAGGACGACCGGCCCCCAGCTGAGCCGGTCGTAGGAGGGCAGGGCCGTGTTGTCGGCGACCGACAGGCCGACGGCGAGCCCGTAGCGCTTGCGGTCCTCCGACAGGTAGGCGATGCCGGCCCTGACGGCGTCCCGCGGGTGGTGGAAGGCGACCCGCTCGCCCTTGACGGTGATGCGTCCGCCCGTCGCCGGGTCGGCGCCGGCGAGGATCCGCATGGTCTCGGTGCGCCCGGCGCCCACGAGCCCTGCGAATCCGAGGATCTCCCCGGCGCGCAGCTCGAAGGAGACGTCGGTGACGTCGGCCGAGCTCAGGCGGTCGGCCTCCAGGACGACGGCGGCGTCGGCGGGAACGGCCGAGGCGCTCTTGGGGGCGTTGACGACCTGCCGCCCGACCATGAGCTCGATGATCTCGTCCATGGTGGTCGAGGCCGTCTCCAGCGTGCCCACGTGGGTTCCGTCCCGCAGCACGGTGATCCGGTCGGAGACGTCCATGATCTCGTGCATGCGGTGGGAGACGTAGACGATGGACACGCCCCGCTGCCGCAGGCCGCGCACGCGCTCGAGGAGCTCGGCGCTCTCGGCCTCCGACAGGGCCGCGGTCGGCTCGTCGAGGATGAGCACCTTGGTCTCCCGGAAGGACAGCGCCCGGGCGATCTCCACGATCTGGGCCTTGCTGACCGTCAGGTCCCGCAGGGGCGTGCGCGGGTCGACGCCGATCTCGTAGTCGTCGATGAGCGCCTGGGCGCGGCGGTTCAGGTCGCGGTCGGAGATCCTCAGCGAGGGGGACTCCCGGCCTATGAAGATGTTCTGCGCGACCGTCAGATCGGCCATCATGTTGAGCTCCTGATGGACGATCGAGATGCCCGCCTCCTGGGCGTCGCGGATGGAACGGAACCGTGCGGGCGCGCCCTCGTACTCGTAGACGCCGGAGAAGGTGGGGTGGATGCCGGTGATGATCTTGACCAGCGTCGACTTCCCGGCGCCGTTCTCGCCGACGAGGGCGTGGACCTCCCCTGGTCGGAGGTCCAGGGAGACTCCTTTGAGAGCCTGCACGCCTGGGAAGGACTTGGCGATGTCCTCCATGTGCAGGCGCGGTTGAACTGTCATGTCTGCTCCATTGCATGGAATTGCCGGAATTGCCGGAATTGCGCGGACCCGTCACGGGGGGCGGGTCCGGGTGGGATATGGGGCCGTCGGGCGGGCTTGCGGCGCCGGGCCCGACGGCGGGGGTGCGGCACGCTCCTCTCCGTTGAAGAACCGCTGAATCACAAGGGTGACAACGATGTCATCGTTGGCGGTGATGAAAACGATAGAATCGATCGCTGCTAGAGTCAAGGGTCTGAACGAGATCCGAGGGGGCCGAGATGGCAGCGACGCCGCTGACGCCACTGACGCCGCCGACGCCGCGGGCCGATGAGCCGAGGCGCCGTCCGACGATGAAGGAGGTCGCGGCGCTGGCGGGCGTGGGCACCAAGACGGTCTCGCGCGTCGTCAACGGCGAGCCGCTGGTCTCCGAGAGCACCTCGCAGCGGGTGTGGGCGGCGGTCCGCGAGCTGGACTACCACGTCGACCTGCGGGCGGGCAGCCTGCGGCGCCCCGGAGGCGCGACGCACACGATCGCGCTGCTGGTCAGCAGCGTCGCCAACCCCTTCGCCGGCGAGGTGCACCGCGGCGTCGAGGACGTGGCCCGGGAGCGCGACGTGGCGGTGATCGCCTCCAGCCTCGACGAGGACCCCGAGCGGGAGGCCCGGGCGGTCAAGGACTCCATGAGACGCCACGTGGACGGGATCATTGTGGACACGGTGTCCTCCGGCGGGAGCGCCCTCGGCTCGATCCTCGACCTCGGCGTGCCGGTCGTCTTCGTGGACCGCGTGCCGCGGGGCGTGGAGGCCGACTGCGTCACGAGCGACACCCGGGAGGCGGCCGCGCGCGCGACCCGGCACATGCTCGCCCACGGCCACCGGCGCCTCGCCCTGCTCACCGAGCCGCTCACGGTGCCCACGGCGGCCGAGCGCCGCCGGGGGTTCCTCGACGCGCTGGGCGAGGGCGGGCTGTCCCGGGACGACGTCGTCTCGGCGACGGGGCTCACCGGCGCGGCCGCCGCCGAGAAGGCCCTGAGCCTCATGCTCCGCTCCGCCGATCCTCCCACGGCGGTCTTCAGCGCCCAGAACCTCGTCACCGAGGGGGCCCTGCACGCGCTGTGGCGGGCCGGGGTCCAGCACGCGGTAGCCCACGTCGGCTTCGACGACATCCCCCTGGCCGACCTCCTCGACCCGGCCCTGACGGTCGTGCGCCAGGACCCGCGCCGGATGGGCCGGCTCGCCGCCGAGCGGCTCTTCCGCAGGCTCCAGGGCCCGCTCGCCCCCGAGCGCCTCGTCGTGCCGACCGAGCTCATCGTGCGCGGAAGCGGGGAAATCCGGTGGCCGGCCCGGGAGCCGGCCCGGGGCGGGAGCGGGCCGACGGCGCGCGCATCCGCCGGCCCGGACCCGACCCGGTCAGAACCATGAGCCGCCCCGTGCCGTCCACCGACCCGCGGCCCGTCGACCTGCGCGCCGCCGGTGCCGCCGTCGTCGCCCGTGCCGTCTCCCACGAGCTGCGCCGCCTCGAGGAGGCCGAGGGG
Organism: Actinomyces israelii; assembly: GCF_030253495.1. Lineage (NCBI taxonomy): Bacteria > Bacillati > Actinomycetota > Actinomycetes > Actinomycetales > Actinomycetaceae > Actinomyces > Actinomyces israelii. The sequence continues at coordinate 2,832,154 of NZ_CP124548.1, read as the reverse complement.
GCGCGCGTCCTGCTCGCCGTGGAGTCCGGCAGCCGGGCCTGGGGGTTCGAGTCGCCCGACTCCGACTTCGACGTCCGCTTCGTCTACGTCCGCCCCCTCGAGCACTACCTGCGTCTGGAGGGCGCGCGCGACGTCCTGGAGTGGCGGCTCGACGAGGTCCTCGACATCAGCGGCTGGGACCTCGACAAGTCCCTGCGCCTGGCGCGCGGCGCCAACCCGTCGTTCTTCGAGTGGCTCGCCTCCCCGATCGTCTACGCCGAGGACCCCGCCTTCACCGCCGTGAGGGACCTGGCCGCCGACTGCTTCTCGCCGGTCGCCTCCGCCCGCCACTACCTGAGCATGGCCAGGGGGCAGATGGCCGCGTGCACCGCGGGCACGATCCGCCTCAAGAAGTACCTGTACACCATGCGCGCGCTCCTGGCCGCCCGCTGGGTCGTGGCCGAGCGCGCCCCCGCTCCCATGCTCTTCGGCGACCTGGTGGGCGCCGAGCTCGAGGACTCCATGAGCGGTCTCGTCGAGGAGCTCCTGGCGGCCAAGACCGCCTCGGGCGAGAGCGACGAGCGCCCGCGCGTCCCGGCCTTCGACGCCTGGGTCGCGGGCGCCCTCGCCGAGCTGGAGGACGCCGTCGGCGCCCTCGCGCCCGGGCCCAAGGTGCCCTGGGGGCGCCTCAACGAGGTCTTTCTCGCTATCGTGCGGGGATGATCGCGATATTGACCGGACGGAAAAATTACGCGATGCTTGGGGCGTCGGCAGATCCACGCGGCCCAGGCGGTCGCGACAACCCGCTGCTGCCCACGACAATCCGCAGCAAGCACAGCAAAGGAGCTCCACGTGCCGCTCAACCAGTATGAGATCGACCACCTCGCCACCGTGCGCGCCAGCGCACCCGAGTCCATGGTGCTGCTCCGCTCCGACGGCTCCTTCCCCCTGCCCGGGGCGGGCCGGCTCGCCCTCTACGGCTCCGGCGCCCGCCGCACCGTCAAGGGCGGCACCGGGTCCGGCGACGTCAACTCCCGCCACGTCGTCACCATCGAGGAGGGCCTGGAGAAGGCCGGCTTCACCCTGACCACCAAGGCGTGGCTGGACGCCTACGACGCCGTCCGCGAGCGCGCCCACGCCGGCTTCATCGCCGACATCAAGGCCCGCGCCAGTGCCGCCGGCGTGCCCGCCCTCGTCTACGGCATGGGCGCCGTCATGCCCGAGCCCGAGCACGACCTGCCGCTCGACGCCGAGGGCGTCGGGGGCGAGACCGCCGCCGTCTACGTGCTCGCCCGCGTCTCCGGGGAGGGCAACGACCGGCGCCCCGAGCACGGCGACGTGCTCCTGACCGACGCCGAGGTCCGCGACATCCTCGCCCTGGACGAGCGCTACGAGCGGTTCCTCCTGGTCCTCAACGTCGGCGGCGTGGTGGACCTGACACCGGTGAAGGACGTGAGGAACATCCTCCTGCTCTCCCAGCTGGGCGCCGCCGTCGGCGACTCCTTCGCCGACGTCCTGCTTGGGGCGGCCTACCCCTCCGGCCGGCTGTCCACCACCTGGGCCGCCTGGGGGGACTACCCCGCGGTCGGCGACTTCGGCGACCCCGACGACACCCACTACCGGGAGGGCGTCTACGTCGGCTACCGCTACTTCGACTCCACCGGGACGGCCCCGCTGTTCCCCTTCGGCTTCGGCCTGGGCTACACGGGCTTCGCGCTCGGCGAGCCGGCCGTCGACCTGGACGGCTCCCGGGCGAGCGTGCGGGTCCGAGTGACCAACACCGGCGAGCGCGCGGGCAGAGAGGTCGTCCAGGTCTACGTCTCCGTCCCGCCCGGCGGCCTCGACCAGCCCTACCAGGCGCTCGCGGGCTTCAGCAAGTCCGCCGAGCTCGCCCCCGGCGAGCACCAGGACGTCGTCGTCTCCATCGACCTGGCCGACCTGGCCTCCTACGACGAGGCGCGCGCCGCCACCGTCCTGGAGGCCGGCGACTACGTGGTGCGCGTGGGCGTCTCCAGCCGCGACACCGCCCCCGCCGCCGTCATCGGCCTGGCCCGCACCACCGTCGTGCGCGAGCTGCACGACGTCCTGGGCGAGGCGGGCTTCACCGACTGGAGGCCGGCCGACCCCGCCGCCGTCGAGGTGCCGGGCGGCGTCCCGCGCCTGGCGGTCGAGCCCGCCGCCCTGCGCCGGGCCGACCGCTGCGAGCCGGTCGACCTGGCCGAGGCCCTGGGCTTCGTCGAGGGGCTGTCCGACGACGAGCTGTCCTACGTGGTGCTCGGCGACTACCGGGACGGGGCCGAGTCCCAGTCCATTATCGGGGCGGCCGCCCAGACCCTGGTGGGCGCCGCCGGGCAGACCACCACCCGCCTCGAGGGCCTGCCCAGCCTCGTCATGTCCGACGGCCCGGCGGGCCTGCGCATCGCGCCGCGGGTCGGCATCGACGACGAGGGCGCCTTCGCGCTGGACTCCGCCCTGCCGGCGGACTTCGCCGAGCTCATGGACGACGAGGCGCAGAAGATGCTCGGGGCCATGATGGGGACTCCCGATCGGCCGCGCACGCCCGAGCGCACCATTGAGCAGTACGCCACCGCCATCCCCATCGGCACCGCCGTCGCCCAGTCCTGGAACCCCGACCTGGCCGAGGCCCTCGGCGACCTCGTGGGCGCGGAGATGGACCGCTTCGGAGCGCACCTGTGGCTCGCCCCGGCCTTCAACCTGCAGCGCTCCATCCTGTGCGGGCGCAATTTCGAGTACCTCTCGGAGGACCCGCTGCTGGCCGGGCGCGTGGCCGCCGGCATCACCCGCGGCGTCCAGAGGCACCCGGGGCGCGGGGTGACCGTCAAGCACTTCGCCCTCAACAACCAGGAGACGAACCGCCTGAACTCGTGCAGCCACGTCTCCAAGCGGGCCGCCCGCGACCTGTACCTGCGCAGCTTCGAGATCGTGGTCCGTCAGGCCCGGCCCCACGCCGTCATGACCTCCTACAACCTCCTCAACGGCGTGCACACCTCCGAGTCGGCCGAGCTGCTGGAGACCGTCCTGCGCCGGGAGTGGGGCTTCGAGGGCCTGGTCATGACCGACTGGGTCGTGGACGGCATGGCCCGCACGGACCTGAAGCACCCGCGCGCCACGGCCGCCGCCACCGTCAAGGCCGGCAACGAGCTGTTCATGCCCGGCTGCGAGGCCGACCGCCAGGACGTCCTGGCGGCCCTGGCCGGCGAGAACGCGCGGGTCTCACTGACCCGCTCCGAGCTGGAGGAGCAGGCCGCGCGCGTGGTGCGCATGGTCTGGGCGCTCGCCGGGCGCTGAGCCGGGGCCGGACGACGATGCCCCGCCGGGCGCTGGGCGGGCGATCCCGCCGCGAGGGGAGGTTCTTGGTCCCTTGAGAAGCCCCGGCGGGCCCGGCATGGTTCTCGTGGGCCCGCGCGGGGCGGCGCACGCCGGCGCGGCCCCGCGCAGGACGCGCGGCGAACGTGCGAAGGGCAAGTGAAGAGCTCCCAGAGGGCTTCAGAGAGGACACCGTCATGAGCAGCAGTTTTGACCTCAGCGGAAAGGTCGCCGTCGTCGTCGGGGCGAGCTCGGGGCTCGGCGCCGACGCCGCCCGCGCCTACGCCGAGCACGGCGCCGACGTCGCGCTGCTCGCCCGGCGCCAGGAGCGCCTGGAGGCCCTGAAGGAGGAGATCGAGGCCACCGGGCGCCGCGCCGTCGCCGTGCGCTGCGACGTCACCGACGAGGACAGCTGCCGGGCCGCCGTCCAGGAGGCCATTGACGCCTACGGGCGCATCGACATCCTCCTGAACAACGCGGGGGTGGCCGTGCGCGGCGGCGTCGACACGCTCACCGACGCCGAGTGGGACCGCTCCTTCGACACCAACGTCAAGGGCGTCTTCCACGTCAGCAAGTACGTCGTGCCCCGCATGCGCGAGCGCGGCTACGGCAAGATCGTCAACATCGCCTCGGTCAACGCCGTGATCGCCGACAAGCAGGACGTGTTCATCCGCCACGCCTACAACGCCTCCAAGGCCGCGGTCCTGGGACTGACCCGGGGCATGGCCTGCTCCTACGCCCGCTACGGCATCACCGTCAACGCCATCGGCCCGGGCCTGTTCGAGTCCGAGATGACCGCGGACACCCTGTTCAAGAGCGAGGAGTTCCTGGCCGCCTACAACGCCCTGAACCCGGCCGGCCGCCCGGGCGGGCGGGGCGAGCTCAACGGGACGATCCTCTACCTCTCCTCCGACGCCTCCAGCTACGTCCAGGGACAGCTCATCCTCGTCGACGGCGGAGCGACCCTCGTGTGAGGCCCGCGCGGCAGCAGGGCCGCCACGCCGGTGCGCCGGCGGCGCCCTGCCGTCGCGCGTGGGCGACACTGAGCACATGACATCTCGCGCACGCAGCCACAGGCTCCAGGTCCTGGACGCGGGGGAGCCGCTGGACGGAGTCCTCGGCCTTCCCTCCGGCCCTCCCCCGGACCCGCCCGCGGGCCACGCAGACGGGCGGGTGCCCCTGGCCATCTGCTGCGACGGCGTCGCCGCCTCCCTGGCCGCCACCAACGACGTCGCCGACCATCTCAACCAGGTGGGCCTGGCAACCTTCCGCTTCACCTTCCGCGGCCGCTGGCCGGGCGGGGACATGACCGGCGTGTCCCTCCTGACCGAGGTCGCCGATCTCGACGCCGTCGTCGACGCGGCCCGGGCCGGGGCGGCCTCGGGGCAGGGGCCATGGGCCGCCATCGACGCCGAGCGCCTCGTCCTGCTCGGCCAGTCCCAGGGCGGCGCCGTCGCCCTGCTCACCGCGGCGCGGCGCCCCAGGCTGTTCGCCGCCGTCGTCGCCTGGCACCCGGCCCTGAGCATCGTCGACGACCTGCACCGCGGGCTCGGCTCCCTCGACAAGGTCGGCGAGACCTTCTCCTGGATGGGGCAGACGCTCGGGCGCCGCTATGCCGCCGACGTGTGGGACCTCGACATCTACGCCGAGCTCGCGGGCTACACGGGTCCCGCCCTCATCGTCCACGGCACCGCCGACAGCCTCGTCCCGGTCTCCTACGGGCGCCGCGCCGCGCAGGTCCTCCCGCACGCGCGCTTCGCGCCCATCCCCGGCGCCGGCCACGGCTTCCAGCGGGAGGAGCTGGAGGCGGCGCTCGCGGTCACCGACGACCACCTGCGCCGGGTCGGCGTGCTGTGAGCCCCGGCGGCCCGTGAGCCCCGGTGAGTCCGGCGCTCCAGTCAGGCTCTCCCAGGGCCTGTCGGGGGCGCGGCACGGGTGCCATGCTTTGTGACAGCTCGGGAGAGCCGGCCGGAAGGCTCCGCGGCTCCCCGTGAGTCCAGTGAGCCCAGAACCTGAGGAGAGATCCACCATGGCCCTGACCCCCGAGGCGTGCCAGACCTTCGCCCGACTGTTCGGCGCCGAGCCGGAGCCCCACCCCACTGACCCCGAGCTCTACGAGATCCTCCAGAACCAGATCTTCGGCGAGGTCTTCGCCACCGGGGTCCTCACCGACGGCGAGCGCGAGCTGCTCACCGTGACCGTGCTGGCCGCCATGCAGACGCTCCCGCAGCTCGCCGCGCACGTGAGGGCGGCCCTGAACGTCGGCGTCGCGCCGCTGGAGATGCGCGAGGCGATCTACCAGTGCGCGCCCTACATCGGCTACCCCAAGGCCCTCAACGCCGCCGCCACCGCCAACGAGGTCCTCACGGCCGCGGGCGTGGGCCTGCCCCTGCCCGACGCCGCCACCGTCGCCCACGAGCAGCGGGAGGCCGCGGGCGCCGCCATCCAGGCCCCGCTGTACGGCGACGAGGTCAAGGCGGTCTTCTCGGCGCTGCCCGAGCCCTTCGACAGGGTCGTCCCGCACCTGCTGACCTCGGGCGCCTTCGGCGACATGGAGACCCGCGACGGCCTGGACGTCGCTACGCGCGAGCTCGTCAGCCTGGTCGCCGTCGCCGCCCTCGGGGCGGCCGCCCAGCTGCGGCCCCATGTCGCGGGGGCCATCAGGGCCGGCAACACCAGGCAGAAGGTCGCCGCGGCGCTGGTGCAGGTCCTGCCCTACATCGGCGGCCCCTACGCCCTGTCGGGCCTGGTCCTCGTGGCGGGCTACGACGAGAGCGCCTCCTCGGAGGCCTACCGCTGAGGCCGCCGAGGCACCGCGCCCGGGCCTCGGTCTCGCCGCCCGGGCCCGCCGCTCTGCTTACTCGAAGGCGCCGAGCTGCGGGTGGTCGGGGGCGGCGAGCCAGGCGGCGTAGTCCCGCGCCCGCTCGGCGAGCTCCTCATCGGTCAGGCTCATTGCGCCGGGGGTGAGGAAGGGCACGGCGAAGCGGGTGCCGATCAGGTCGCTCGTCGCCTGGAAGGGGCGCAGCAGCTCGTGCAGCTCGTAGTGGACCGAGCCGGCGTGCGTGTAGCCGGCGGCCGGCCCGCCGGGGGAGACCGCCAGCGCCAGCTCCTTGCCGTGCAGGGCGGTGCCCGCCGGCCCGTAGGCCCAGCCGTAGGTGAGGACGTCGTCCTCCCACTGCTTGACCAGGGCCGGCGAGGAGTACCAGTACATGGGGAACTGCAGGACGATGCGGTCGGAGCCCTCCATCGCGGAGTGCTCGGCGGCGACGTCGATGCGGAAGTCCGGGTAGAGCGCGTACAGGTCGCGCACCTGGACCGGGCGCTCGGGCGTCCCGGCGCCGCGGGCCGCCTGCGCGAGGCGGGCATTGACCCGGGAGGCGTCCAGGTGGGGGTGGAACAGGAAGACGGTGGTGGTGCGGGCCATGCGAGATCTCCTTCACGTCGGGTCTGCGAACAGCCCCGAGGCTAAGGGCCGCCGGCGCCCGCGGAACAGGCCCTGGCAGAACCAGGCTCGGTCGGGCTCGTGCTGACGGTCCTGGCGGCCCGCCGCGGGCGCACCATCATGACCCCATGACTGCTGTGAGTGCATTGGCGGCGGGCGCGCGCGAGGGGGTGGACCTGGCCGGCGCCAGCCAGACCCTGCTGCTGGGGGAGGGCGAGCGCCGGCACCTGATCGCCGCCTCCGCCCTCGATCCGGACTGGCCCGAGCAGGTGGAGGCGGCCGGTGACGTCCTGGTGGTCGTCGAGGGCCTGACCATGTACCTCACCGAGGACCAGGTGCGCGGGCTCATGGGCATTATCGCCGGGAGCCTCCCCGGGGCGACGGTCCTGGTCGAGGTCATGCCGCGCCTGTTCCAGAGATACGGCCGGGAGCGCTCGGTCGTCGCCACCGGCGCGCGCTTCACCTACGGGTGCTCGGGCGCCGAGGAGCTCCGCCGGACGGCCGCCCCCGGGTCCGCGCTGCTCTACGACGTCCTCCTCACCGATGTCATCGGGCGCATGCGCCCCTGGCTGAGGCCGCTGCTGGGGCTGGCGCCGGCGCGCCGCCTCTCCCAGCGCATCCTGGTCCTGCGGGCCGCGCCCGCCACGCGCCGCCGGTAAGAGGCCGCCGCGGCGCAGGGCCCTTGAGAGAGCCTTTCTGAGAGACTGCCCTCATGCGTCATGTCCGCCATACCGCCATGCTCGCCTACGACTCGCCGCTGGGGCCCATGACCCTGGCCGCCGAGCTCGGCGAGGGCCTGCCCGACGACGGGGCGCTCGTCGGGGCCTGGTTCGACGGCCAGCGCCACGACCGGGCCGGGCTGGACGGCGCCGGTGCCGCCGTCGATCCAGGAGGCGGCGAGCCGGCGGTCCTCGGGCGGACCCGGGCCTGGCTCGACCTGTACTTCGCCGGGGAGGACCCGGGGGAGCCGCCCGCGCTCGCCCCCCGGGGCACCGGCTTCCAGCAGCGCGTGTGGGTCCGCCTGCGCGCCATCCCGCGCGGGGAGACCCGCACCTACGGGCAGATCGCCGACGCCGTCGAGGCCGAGATCGGCCACCGCTGCTCGGCCCGCGCCGTCGGGGGAGCCGTGGGGCGCAACCCGATCAGCGTCATCGTCCCCTGCCACCGAGTGGTGGGCGCCGACGGGTCCCTGACCGGCTACGCGGGCGGCACCGACCGCAAGATGCGGATGCTGCGCCTGGAGGGCGCCCGCCTGCCCGACCTCGGCGCCCCGCAGGACGGCCTGCCCGGGCTGTGAGCCCGCGCGCGGCGTGCGCGTGCCGAGCGGGCTGCGGCGCGCAGCGGTTCCGGCGGTCTCGGCCCTGGCGCGATCGGGTTGTGACCGATACTTCTGCTCCGGGTGCACCGGCCCCGCCGACCCGCCCGACCGGCTTCCGGCCCCTCGGCGGCACTGACGATCGCGACGAGGCGGCAGGCGTCCGGCGGGCCGTCGGGGACTTGATCCCATGGTCATTGACCCGAGTGACATCTGGATGTTCGGTCCCCGGGGCGCGCGGGTCTGCGGAGGGGGTTGCACATGGGAGAGGAGGGCTCTGCCGGAATGGGTGCCGGTTTTCCGCATGATTCCGCGGTTCTCCGCCATCCGTCAACTCGTCTTGACGATCCAGGCAGAACCCCGGAATCTCAACGAAAACCGATGCCCTTCTCGTCCGGTCGCCCCGCTCCCATGTGCGCCCCTCCGGGACTGGGCCGTTGGGCACCCGACTGGGCGCGCCTGCGTGATGGACAGGGCCGTCATCCCGGCCCGCACCGGTCCGACTCCGACGGTATGCGCGTTCTGCACGTACCGAGCGGGCCGCGGCGCCCTCCCGTAGGCTGTTGCGGTCCGTCGACGGCCTGCTGCCGTCGTCGGGCGCAGAAGGGAGCAGCGCATGTACAGGGACGCGGGTGGCGCCGAGCGGGACGGAGCCGCGACGATGAGCGACGTCCTTACGCGCGAGCTCAGCACCCCGGTGGCCGGCGGCACCGATGCGGGCGGCATGGACTCAGCGGACTCGCCCGGCCCGCTGGTTCACTCACTGGTCTACGTGCCCCGCGCGGCCGCCGCCGGGAGGGTGCGCGCGCCGCTGGTGGTGTGCTGCCACGGCCTGGGGGAGTCCGGGCTGCGCGTGGCCGGCATCGCCCAGCGGTTCGCGGCCGCCGGGGCGGTGGCCGTCGTCCCCTCCTTCCGCGGCGGCGGGGCGCCCACCGCCGGGCCCACGACCGGCATGTCGGTGCTCACCGAGATCGCCGACCTGGAGGCGGTGCTGGACGCGGCGGGCGCCTGGCCCTTCGTCGACACCGGCCGGACGGCACTGTTCGGACGCAGCCAGGGCGGGCTCGTCGCGGCGCTGACGGCCTCCCGACGGCCGACGCAGGTCGGCGCCCTCGTCCTGTGGTACCCGGCGCTGCGCCTGCCGGAGTCGATGCGCGCCCGCTTCGGCCCCGCCTCCGCCGCGCCGCGGACCTTCACCCACCGCGTCGAGGGGCGCGACATCGCCCTCGGGAGCCGCTACGCCGCCGACGCCCGGGGTCTGGACGTCGACGCCGAGCTGGCGCGGCTGCGCATCCCGGTGCTGCTGGTCCACGGCGAGCGGGACGCCGACGTGCCCATCTCGGTCTCCGAGGACGCGGCGCGCCTGCTGCCGGACGCCCGCCTCGTGCGGGTGCCCGGCGCCGCCCACGGCTTCGGCGACGAGCGGCTGGCCGACGCCGTCGCGCGCACCGAGTCCTTCCTGACCTGGTGCGAGATTCTGGAGGGCGCCTGAGCCCGCGGCGGTCCCGCCGGCTCCCAGGCGGCTCCCGGGCTCGCCTGGCACCGTGGCTGCACGTGAGCGACGAACCGATCAACCCCCTGCTGCTCCAGGCCTTCGCCTGGGACCTGCCCGCCGACTGCGCCCACTGGAGGCTCCTGGCCGACAACGCCTCCCTGCTGGCCGACTGCGGCGTCACCTCCGCCTGGCTCCCGCCCGCCTACAAGGGCCGGGCCGGGGCCGAGGACGTCGGCTACGGCGTCTACGACACCTACGACCTGGGCGAGTTCGACCAGAAGGGCTCCGTGGCCACCAAGTACGGCACGAAGGACGACTACCTCGCCGCCGTCGGGGCTCTCCACGCCGCCGGCATCGCGGTCGTGGCCGACATCGTCCTCAACCACCGCATGGGGGCCGACTCCACCGAGGTCGTGCGCGCCACCCCCATGGACCCCGCGGACCGGCGCCGCCCCATCGGGCCGGCCGAGGAGATCACCGCCTGGACCCGCTTCACCTTCCCCGGGCGCGCCGGGGCCCACTCGGACTTCACCTGGGACTGGACCTGCTTCCACGGCACCGACTGGGACGAGTCCCGCCACCTGGCCGGGGTGTGGCTCTTCGAGGGCAAGCAGTGGAACGACCACGTCACCGACGAGCTCGGCAACTACGACTACCTCATGGGCGCCGACGTCCACGCCACCGACCCCCGGGTCGCCGCCGAGCTGGACCGGTGGGGCCGGTGGTACGTGGAGGCCACCGGCGTGGACGGGCTGCGCCTGGACGCCCTCAAGCACGTGGGCGCGGACTTCTTCGCCCGGTGGCTGCCCGGGCTGCGCCGGGCCACCGGGCGCGACCTGCCCGCCGTCGGCGAGTACTGGTCGCGTGACGTCGCCGAGCTGGAGCGCTACCTGGAGGCCGTCCCCTCCACGAGCCTGTTCGACGTGCCCCTCCACTTCCGCCTCCACGCGGCCTCGACCTCCAACGGCGACATGGACCTGTCCCGCCTCTTCGAGGGCACCCTGGTGGGGGCCGACCCCGCCCGCGCCGTCACCTTCGTGGAGAACCACGACACCCAGCCCGGCCAGTCGCTGGCCTCCACCGTCCTGCCGTGGTTCAAGCCCTCCGCCTACGCACTGATCCTCCTGCGCGAGGCGGGAACCCCCTGCGTCTTCTGGGGCGACCTGTTCGGCACCCCCGAGACAGGCGACCTGCCGGCCGTCACCGAGCTGCCGCTGCTGATGACCATGCGCCGCGCGCTCGCGCACGGCCCCCAGCACGACGCCCTCGACGAGCCGGACGTCGTCGGCTTCGCGCGCGAGGGAGATGCCGCCCACCCCGGCTCGGGCCTGGCGGTGGTGCTGTCCGACCGCCGGGCGGGCTCCAAGCGGCTCGACGTCGGCGCCCGCCATGCGGGACGGCGGTGGGTCTGCGTCCTGGGCGGCCACGAGCCGGTCACCGTCGGCGAGGACGGGGCGGTGGAGCTGGCCGTGTCCGACGGCGGGCTGAGCGTGTACGCCCCCGAGTCGGCCCGGCCGCTTCTCGACGACGCCGAGTACCGCCTACTGAGGCAGCGCTGAGGGCGGCCCCGGAGCGGCCGGGGACACCGGCGCCGGGCCTTCCCGATCGCCTCCGGCCGGGACTATGGTCGGGGACGAGCGGCGCGCCCGCCGTGCACATGATCGTCCACCGCTACTCATCGCCATCCGTCATCCGCATTGAATTGAGGAGGAACCGTGCCCACACCGGACAAGCTGGCCACCGACGCCAGGGTCGCTGTGCTCATCGCCAACGGGCTGGAGGAGGTCGAGGCCCTGGCCGTCGTCGACGTGCTCTACCGCGCCGGGATCGCCGTCGACATGCTCGCCGTGGGAGACGACCTGTCGGTCACCAGCTCCCACCGCGTCACCTTCCGCTGCGACGCCCTCCTGGCCGACGTCGACCTGACCGACTACGCCCTCGTCTTCCTGCCCGGCGGCGTCCCCGGCACCCCCAACCTCAAGAGCACCCGGGCCGTGACCGACGAGGTGACCCGCCGCCTGGAGGCCGGCCTGCCCCTGGCCGCCATCTGCGCCGCCCCCTCCATCCCCGCCGAGCTGGGACTGCTGGCCGGCCGCCGCGCCACGGCCAACCCGGCCTTCCTCCGCGTCCTGGAGGACAACGGCGCCGAGACCAGCGAGGACAGTGTCGTGATCGACGACAACCTGCTCACCAGCCGCGGCATGGGCACCGCCATCGACCTGGGCCTGAAGATCGTCCGCCTCCTGCTCGACGACGCCGCCGTCGAGGCGGTCAGGAAGGGTATCGTCTACCGGCGCTGAGCGCGGCCCGAACCGGCGCTGGGCGCAGCGTCAGGGGCCGGACCCGCCAGCGGGTCCGGCCCCTGTCCTGCTCGCCCCCGCCGGGCTCAAGAGCGCGTGGAGCGGCCTCGCGAGTGGGGGAGCAGCGCCGCCACCAGGACGAGGACGCCGGTGCCGGCCAGCAGCACGATCCCCGTGGTGACCAGATCGATGTGCAGACCCACTCCGAAGGCGATGAGCAGCCCGCCCAGCGCCGTCAGGATCAGGCCCCAGGTCAGCGTGCTCCTGCGGATCGGCCTGCGCTTGTCGTGCGGCTGCGGTCCGCGCCCCAGGGAGCCGGCCGTCCAGACCGCGTCCGGGTCGGACGGCGCCTCGGGGGATCGGTCGGTGAGGCCCGCGGGGGCCCTGTCAGGGCTGTCAGGGCTGCCAGGGCTGTTCAGGCTGCTCGCGCCCTCGGTGCTGTTGATGCTGTCGGTGCTCATGGTTCTCTCCTTCAGATGGCGGGTCAGTGCGTCGGGGTGGGTGAGGGCGCATCGGTGGGCCGGGCCGACGTCGTGGGGGACGGCGTCGCTGTGGGCGCCGAGCCGCGGGCCCTCTCCTCCCGGTCCCACGCGGTGGTCAGGCAGCCCTCGTAGGCGGAGCGCTGCCGGCCGGACAGCTCCGAGAGGTCTCGCCAGCTCGCCCAAGGGCGGTCGTCATCGCCGTCATTGTCGTCATCGTCGTTATCGTCGTTATTGTCAAGAACCTGGTCGAGGCAGCTGTCGGCGGTGTCCGAGCTGACGGCCGGGTGAGTCATGCCGGCCACAGGCAGCTCGTCGTGGTAGCCGTTGTCGTCGGTCCAGGAGTCCACGACCCATGTGGAGGTCTCCGTCGAGCCGCTCCAGCGCGTCTGGGAGGAGGACTCCTCGATCTGGATCGCGCCGGTGCCGATCTCGGCGTCGACGTCGATCCGCCCGCGGCCGTCCTGGGCGGCCGGCGAGGTGACTCCGGCGCGCTCGTCGCTCAGGCGCCACCACGAACGGGACGAGGACAGCTCCTCCCCGGTGACCGTGTAGCCCCTGTCGGGGCCGGGCCGCCAGTGGCGGGGCCCGGCGTTCCAGCGGTCGGCGTCCGCGGCGGTGCCGTCCGCGTCCCACATCGAGGCCAGATCGGTCGTGAGCACTCCGAGACCGGCCCGTCCGTCCACGTGGACCGGCTGGCCCTCGCGGGTCTTGACCAGGACGCGCCCGGCGCCGACGGTCAGGTGGACGGCGGTCCCATCGCTGCTCGCCTCCCGCGTGACCTGACGCAGGTCGAGGGTCACCGAGCCGGCCGCGTAGGCGCCCAGATCGATGGTGCCGTCGGAGGCGACCGGGTAGGCCGTCGTACCGGGATTGAGATCGGCGTCGGTGAGCGCAATGGTGACGGGGTGCTTGGGAGTGGGGCCGTTCATGGCCTGCGGGGGCATGAGGGACCCGAGGAAGACCAGGGGCAGGGTCGCGAAGAGGGCCGGCCAGCCGATACCGGTCATCCAGCCGCCGCGCCGGCCCCGCAGCGCCGAGACCACGACGCCGCCGCCCAGCAGCGCGATCAGGCCGCCGCTCGTGAAGAAGACCGCCTGGAAGGCGCTGATGGTGCCGGTCGTGCGTCCCAGGCCCGCGAGCGCCAGGCCGATGAGGGCCAGCCCGATCACCAGGAGGCTCACCGTCCGGCCGGGGCCGGGGACGTGCGGGCGCGGAGACGGCACGGGCCGGGGGCCGTAGCCGGGCCGGAGAGGCGTCCCCGGCCCCATTCCCGCAGGGGGCGCTCCCGCAGGCGTGGTGTGCGCTGCCCGTGCAGCGTGCGCCCCCTCCGCCCACGCGGCCTGCTGCCGGCCCGGATGCGCCGGGCCGGGTCCGGCCGCGGGGCCCGGTCGGCCGAGCCGGCCGGGATGCGGCTGCGGGCCGTACGTCGGCCGCGAGCGCAGCGACCGGACGAGCCAGATGATCGCCCCGACGAACAGGCCAGTCCAGAACAGCGGCCAGAGGACGACCCCGATGATCGGCGCGGGCCCGAAGAAGTAGTGCCAGCCGCCCGGGAACCAGAAGAGGGCCGAGCCGTGGTCCACGGAGGCCAGGCCGGCCAGGAAGACGACGACTGACCCGGCCAGGCCGGCGCTCATGTCGCCCGCCAGGGCCTGCTGGAGGTGGACCCGCCCGTCGGACTCCTCCGGCAGGAGCGCCCAGGCCAGGCCGTAGAGAACCAGGCCGAGGCCGGTGAAGACCGACAGGACGAACCAGATGCAGCGCACGAGCGTGACGTCCACGCCGAGGCGCCGCGCCACCCCGCCCGCGACTCCGCCGAGCCACCGCTGATCGGTGCGCACCAGGCCGGAGCGCCGGATGGAGTCGAAGAAGCCGGAGGCCGCCCCGCGCCGCGGCGGCGGGTAGGCCCACTGGCCGGCGCCCGCGGCGTAGCCGCCGGGAGGAGCCCCGGCAGGGCCCGCTCCGCCCTCGGGGGTGCCGCCGGGTGTCGGGTCTTGTGCGGGCCGGGGAGTCGGGCCGCCGGTGCCGGGCGCGGCGGGAGTCGCGGGAGTCGACTGGGACGGATCGTTGTCGGGCGGTGCCGTCCCGGAGTCGTCATGAGGGTCGTCAGGGGGGATGTCGGAGTTGCTCATGGCTCCATGGTCGCCGTCGGACCCGGCCCCTGACGATCGGGAAAGACCCTGAGACGTCCCCCGATTCCGCTCGCCTCCGCCCTGATTCCTCCCCGCGGCGGACTCGGGGCCCCGCCTGGCGTGCCACGATAGGACCATGACGACCACAGCCCGGGAACAGCCTGCAGGCCGGCCGTCAGCGCAGCCCGTTGCCGGCCCCCCGCCGCCTTGGCTCCCGACCCTTCTGTCGTCCCTGTCGTCTCTGCGCTTCAGCGACGCCGCTCCGCGGCCGCTGCCGCTGCGGCGTCCTCCCCGTCATCCGGCCTCCTCGGCCCCCGCCCGGTTCGGGGCGCCCCCCGCGGGCGGGCCCTCGCGGCAGCGACCCGCCCGCGTCCTGGCGGGCGTGTGCGCCGGTGTCGCCATCCACCTCGGCGCGCCCGTGGCGGTCGTGCGGGTCATCGCCGTCGTGACGGCCCTGGCGGGAGGCGCCGGCCCCCTGCTGTACGTGCTGCTGTGGCTCACCGTCCCGACCGGCGACCCGTGGGCCGAGGCGGCCGGTGCCGTGCCCGCCGGCCGCGCCCGGCTCGCCCACCGTCCGGCCGAGCTCTTCTCGGTCTCCGGCCGTCTGCGCTCCGTCCTCGGCGGAGGGGCCCTCCTGCTCGCCGCCGCTCTGCTCGCCCTGTGGCGCGCTGGGGTCTTCTCCTCCGTGGGCTGGGTCGAGTCCTCCATCAGCTGGGCCGGGCCGCTGGCCGTCACCGGGGCCGGGGCCGCGCTCGCATGGTCCCAGGTCGATGCCGTCACCGGGCCCGGACGCGATATCGGCGCCCGCCTGCGCATGGCCGGGGGCGTCGCCCTGGCGGCCGTCGGTATCCTCATGTGGATGAGCCGCGGCACCGCTCCGGCCGACCTGCTCGCGGGCGCCCTGACCGGCGCCGCCCTGGTGGTGGGCATCGGGCTCGTCCTGGCCCCGCTGTGGCTGCGCACCAACCGGGCCCTGGCCGATACCCGCGCCGCCGAGGTCCGCGAGGCTGAGCGCGCCGACATCGCCGCCCACCTGCACGACTCGGTCCTCCAGACCCTCACTCTCATCCGCAAGCGCGCCGACGAGCCCGCCGCCGTCGCCCGCCTCGCCCGCTCCCAGGAGCGCGAGCTGCGCGCCTGGCTCTACACCGACCGGCCCGAGGCGGGCACCTCGGTGGCCGACGCCATGCGCGACCTGGTCGGGGAGGTTGAGGACCGCTACGGCGTGGAGGTCGAGCTGGTGGTGGTGGGCGACCGCGTCCCGGACCGCGCCACCGAGGTCATCGTCGCCGCCGCGCGCGAGGCCCTGTCCAACGCCGTGCGCCACGGCGCCCCGCCGGTGTCCGTCTACGCCGAGCTCAGCGACAGGCGGATGGAGGTCTTCGTGCGCGACCGCGGCCCCGGCTTCGACCTCGACGCCGTGGCCCCCGACCGCCACGGCGTGCGCGAGTCCATTATCGCCCGCATGGACCGCCACGGCGGCACCGGCGCCGTGCGCCGCCTCGCCCAGGGCACCGAGGTCAGCCTCTCCCTTCCCACCCCTCCCAAGGAGCATCATGACTGAGCCCGCCAGGCCCGCCGATCCCACCGCCCCCTCCGCGCCCCTGCGCGTCCTGGTCGTCGACGACCACGCCCTGGTGCGCGCCGGGGTGCGCTCCGAGCTCTCCGCCCACGCCGCCGACCTCGACGTCGTCGGGGAGGCCGACGACGTCGAGGGCGCCGTCGCCGCCGTGCACGCGCTGGCCCCCGACGTCGTCCTGCTCGACGTGCACCTGCCGGGCGGCGACGGCGGGGGAGGGGCCGAGGTGGTGGTCTCCTGCCAGGACGTGCCGGCCACGCGCTTCCTGGCCCTGAGCGTGTCCGACGCGGCCGACGACGTCGTCGGCGTCATCCGCGCCGGGGCGCGCGGCTACGTCACCAAGGCGATCTCGGCGGCCGACCTGGCCCAGGCGGTGCGGCGCGTGGCCGCCGGGGACGCCGCCTTCTCCCCGCGCCTGGCCGGCTTCGTGCTCGACGCCTTCGGCGCGGGAGCCGGAGAGGTGGCCGTGGCGGACTGCGAGTTCGACCGCCTGTCGGCCCGGGAGCGGGAGGTCATGCGGCTCATCGCCCGCGGCTACACCTACCGGGAGTGCGCCTCCGAGCTGTTCATTAGCATCAAGACGGTGGAGACCCACGTCTCGGCGGTGCTGCGCAAGCTGCAGCTGTCCAACCGCAACGAGCTCACCCGCTGGGCCGCCGCCCGCCACCTCGTGTGACCCCGGCGGCAATGCGGCAGCCGTTGCGCCCGCCACCTAGACGCGGGCGCAACGCCGTCCTCGCGTCCCGCCGGGCCCCGCTCGGCAGATCCGTGGGAGGATGGCCGCCGTGACGGAGCAGCCAGATCACGATACCCGCGCAACGCAGGCGGCCCGGACGCGCCGGCGCCCGGCGCCGCCCCCGGCGGTGGAGCGCACCACCGCGCACGTGCGCAGCGGCGGCCTGCTCGTCCTGCCCACCGACACCGTCTACGGCATCGGCGCCCTGGCCCGCGACGCCGGCGCCGTCGCCCGGCTCCTGGCGGCCAAGGGGCGCGGGCGCCGGATGCCCCCGCCGGTCCTGGTCGCCGGCGCCGACCAGCTCGACGGCGTCGTCGCCGGCACCCCGCCCGCCGCCCGCGCCCTGATCGAGGCCTGCTGGCCCGGAGCGCTCACCCTGGTGCTGGACGCGGCCCCCCGCCTGAGCTGGGACCTGGGCGAGACCGGCGGCACCATCGCGGTGCGCATGCCCGACCACCCGCTGACCCTGGCGCTGCTGCGGGCCACCGGGCCCATGGCCGTCACCAGCGCCAACCGCACCGGCCGGCCCCCGGCCACCGACGCCGCCTCCGCCCGCGCCGCCTTCCCCTCCGGCGGCGACGGCCCGGGGGACATCGTCGTGCTCGACGGCGGCCCCACGCCCGGACCCGTGCCCTCCACGATCGTGTCGCTGGCCGCCGACCGCGCCGAGGCGCCGGTGGTGCTGCGCGACGGGGTCCTCTCGCGCGCCGCCCTGGCCGCCGTGCTGCGCGCCGCGGGGGCGGCGGCGCCGGCCGGTGCGGCGGACGGGGAGGACGGGGCATGAGGGTCTACCTGCTGGTCCTCCTGGTCGCGGCGGCGGTCACCTACATGGCCGTCCCGATCGTGCGGCACGTCGCGCTGGTGTCCAACGCCCTGACCCCGGTGCGCGCCCGCGACGTCCACTCCACCCCGATCCCCCGGCTCGGGGGCGTGGCCATGTTCGCGGGCTTCGCCTCCGCCGTGACGGTGGCCTCCCAGGTGCCCTACCTGGCCGGAGTCATCGACTCCTCCGCGTGGGCGGTCGTGCTGGGGGCGGGCATGGTGTGCCTGCTGGGGGTCGTCGACGACCTGTGGGAGCTGGACTGGTGGGCCAAGCTCTCCGGGCAGATCCTGGCGGCCGGCGTCATGGCCTGGCGGGGGGTCCAGCTCATCACCTTCCCGGTGGGCGGGGTCACCCTGGGGTCCTCGCGGCTGAGCCTGGTCTCCACCATCGTGGTGGTGCTGGCGGTCATCAACGCGGTCAACTTCGTCGACGGGCTCGACGGCCTGGCGGCCGGCATCATCGGCATCGGCGCCAGCGCCTTCTTCCTCTACGTCTACGTGCTCACCCGCACCACCCAGCCCGCCTCCTACACGTCCCTGGCCGCCACCGTGATCGCCGCCCTGATCGGGATCTGCGTGGGCTTCCTGCCCCACAACTTCCACCCGGCCACCATCTTCATGGGCGACTCCGGCTCCATGCAGCTGGGGCTGATCTCGGCGGCCGGGACCATTATCGTCACCGGCCAGATCGATCCGCTGTCCATCGAGGGCACGACGGCCGTGCCCGTGTTCCTGCCGGTGCTCATCCCCCTGGCGGTGCTGCTGCTGCCCCTGACCGACATGGTGATGGCGATCACGCGGCGCACCTGGGCCGGGCACAGCCCCTTCCATCCCGACCGCATGCACATGCACCACCGGCTGCTGGCCGCCGGCCACTCGCACCGTCGGGCCGTGCTGGTGATGTACGTGTGGGCGGCCCTCATCTCCTTCTCCTGCGCCGCCATGGCCTTCTTCCCGCTGCCCGCCGTCCTGGCGGGCGCCGGCGTCGGCGTGGTCGTGGCGCTGGTGATCACCGCCGACATGATGCCGGGCCTGCGCCAGTCCTGGGCGCGGCGCCTGGGCGCCCGGCACGTCAGGAGAGGACCTCGTCGATGAGTCCGGTGAGTACTGCGCGCACGCACCAGGAGGTCTTCCGGCGCGCCGCCGCTCGCACGGGAGCGGTCGGCGGGGCGCTGGCGGCCATCGGCCTGCTCGCCGGGCTCCTGGCGGGCGGGCGGGCCTGGAACGGTGCCGCCTGGGGCGCGGGCGCGGGCGCGCTCCTGACCGCGATCACGGCCGCCGCCCTGGCCGTGCCCTGGGACCGTTTCCCGCTGCTCGCCTCCAGTGGCGTCATGGCGTCCTTCGCCGGCAAGGTCGTGGTCATGGTTGGCGTGGTGGTGCTGGCTGGGCCGCACAGGTCCGCCATGTCTCCGGCGTGGTTCCTGGTCACGCTGGCGGCGGTGCTGGTGGGCGTCACCGCCACTGAAATCGTCTCTCTGGCCAATGGACGGGCTCTAACGGTCGAATCTGAGACGCAGGGCGAGTAAGGTGTTGCTCGGCGTCCCGCAGTTCGGTGCCCGTTCCAGGCGGAGCTGCCTACGACGCCCCGACTCGTCCCGAAGGAGGCCTGGCAATGACGAGCGCGACTCTGGCCGCCGGACTGGCGGCGGTCGCCCTGCCCGCTGAGGGCGGTTTCGAGCCGCCGTCCCTGAACGACTTCTTCCCGACGGCCTTCCTGCTCGCGGGGACACCGTTCGCCGTCAACCGCATTATGATGGTGCGGCTCATTATGACTGGCGTCCTCGTGCTCTTCTTCGCCGTGGGCGCCGCCCGCGCCAGGGTCGTGCCGGGCCGCTTCCAGAACGTGTGCGAGATGCTCCTCGACTTCGCCCGCGTCAATATCGCCGAGGAGATTATCGGCAAGCGTCGGGCCCAGCCCTACGTGCCCATTATCACCACGATCTTCCTGGGGGTGCTCTTCCTCAATATCTCCGGCGTCATCCCCGGCCTCAACATCGCCGCCACCAGTGTGATCGGCATGCCGATCATCTTCGCCGCGGTGGCCTACATCGCCTTCTTCTACGCCGGCATCAAGAACCACGGCATCGGCGGGTTCCTGCGCAGCGCCGTGCTGCCCTCGGGGGTGCCGAAGGTCCTGTGGATCCTCATCATCCCCATCGAGTTCCTGTCCAACCTCATTATGCGTCCGGTGACCCTGACCATCCGGCTCCTGGCCAACATGGTCTCCGGGCACTTCCTGCTCGCCCTGTGCTACGCCGCCACGAGCGCCCTGTTCTTCACCGCCGCCGGCGCCCTCAAGGGCCTGGGCGTGGTGACCTTCGGGGTCGCCCTGGCCTTCGTCCTGTTCGAGGTCTTCGTCGCCTCCCTCCAGGCCTACATCTTCGCCCTGCTCACCGCCGTCTACATCGAGTCCTCGATCAATACGCACTAGACCCCGAGAACAAGCCCCCGGGCCCGCCCGGACACCCGATCCCCAAGGAGAGAACCAACTATGGTAAGTGGAAGCATTGCGACCATTGGTTACGGCCTGGCCACCCTCGGCCCCGGCATCGGCATCGGCCTGGTCGTGGCCAAGACCCAGGAGGGCACCGCCCGCCAGCCCGAGGTCGCCGGCGCCCTGCGCACGAACATGTTCATCGGCGCCGCCCTTATCGAGGCCCTCGGTCTGCTCGGCTTCGCCGCGGGCTTCGCCTTCACCTCCTGAGCGCGGGCGGTCCTGTATGACCCCCGTACTCACTCCACTGCATCCGGCGCTGGTCGCCGCTCCCGCGGCGGGCGGCGAGGGCAGCCACAACCTGCTGCTGCCCGAGCCCCCCGACCTGCTGTGGGGCACGGTCGCCTTCCTCATTATCGCGATCGTGCTCATCAGGTACGCCCTGCCCCGCTTCACCACGGTCCTCGACGAGCGCACCCGCCGCATCCAGGAGGGCCTTGAGTTCGCCGAGAAGGCCAAGGGGGACCATGCCGACGCCGAGCTCAGGGCCTCCCGCCTGCTCGAGGACGCCCGCCGCGAGGCCGCCAAGATCCGCGAGGACGCCCAGGCCGAGGCCAAGGAGATCATCGCCACCGCACGCGAGGCCGCCCAGGGCGAGGCCGGCAAGGCCATGGACGCCGCCGAGCGCCAGATCCAGGCGGACAAGCAGGCCGCCCAGATCAGCCTGCGCACCGACGTCGGGCTCCTGGCCTCCTCCCTGGCCGAGAGGATCGTCGGCGAGCACCTGAAGGACACCGAGCTGTCCGCGCGGGTCATCGACCGCTTCCTCGACGAGCTCGAGGCGGCGCCCGCCGGTGAGCGGCGCGCCACCACCGGGGACGGGGCGGTCCGGTGAGAACCGGGACCGCCGCCAGCCGCGCCTCCGCTGCCGAGGCCTGGGCTCCCGTCCTGGCCTCGGCGGGCGTGCAGGGTCAGGAGCTCGGCGAGGAGATCCTGACCCTTGCGCACGAGGTCGCCGCCAACCCGCTGCGCGGACCGCTGACCGACCCCGGTCGCGAGCCCGACGACAAGGCGGTGCTGGCGGCCCGCCTGTTCGCGGGACGGATGGACGAGCGCGTCGTCGCCCTCATCCAGGCCCTCGTCCGCGGGCGCTGGTCGCGGCCCGTCGACCTCATCACCGCCCTGCACGACCTGGGCGTCCAGGCCATCCTCGCCGGAGCGCGCGCCGGCGGCACCCTTGAGGACGTCGAGCAGGAGCTCTTCGCCGTCCGGCGGGTCCTGGCCGACAGCCGGGAGATCCGCGTCGCCCTCGAGCCCTCGCGGCGCATCAGCAAGGAGGAGCGCGTCCGCCTGGCCCGCCGCCTGTTCGCCTCGCGCATCTCCGGGCCGGCGATGAGCCTGGTCGTCTGGTGCGTGCGGCACCAGCCGGAGATCGCCGTCGGCGGAGTGCCCTACAACCTGCGCCGGGTCACCGAGCTGGCCGCCGACCTGCAGAACCGCACCATTGCCGACGTCGTCACCGCCATTCCGATGACGAGGGCCCAGGAGGCGCGCCTGCGCGCCATCCTCGCCGGCCGCATCGGCACCGACATCGAGCTCAACACGACGGTGGACCCCTCGGTCATCGGCGGGGTCAGGGTCTCCGTGCGCGACCTCGTCATGGACTCCACCGTCCGCAGCAACGTCGCCGCACTGCGCACCCGGCTCACGGGCCGAGCCCATCCACAGACTTCCTGAGCACACTGAGCACACAGCAAGGAGACGACAGATGGTAGAGCTGACCATCAGGCCGGAGGACGTCCGTTCGGCCCTGGACGAGTTCGTCGCGTCCTACAAGCCCGCGCAGGTCGCGGCGGAGGAGGTCGGTTACGTCGTCTTCGCCGCCGACGGCATCGCCCACGTCGAGGGGCTGCCCGGTGTCATGGCCAACGAGCTCCTCGCCTTCGAGGACGGCACGGCCGGCCTGGCGATGAACCTCGACGAGCGCGAGATCGGCGTCGTCGTCCTGGGAGACTTCGCGGGCATCGACGAGGGCCAGACCGTGCGGCGCACCGGGGAGGTCCTGTCCGTGCCCGTCGGGGACGGCTACCTCGGCCGCGTCGTCGACCCCCTGGGCCGCCCCATCGACGGCCTGGGCGAGATCCGCACCGAGGGGCGGCGCGCCCTGGAGCTCCAGGCGCCCGGCGTCATGTCCCGCAAGTCGGTCCACGAGCCGCTGCAGACCGGGCTGAAAGCCATCGACTCCATGATCCCCATCGGCCGCGGCCAGCGCCAGCTCATTATCGGTGACCGCAAGACCGGCAAGACCGCCATCGCGCTGGACACGATCCTCAACCAGAGGGCCGTGTGGGAGACCGGCGACCCCGCCCAGCAGGTGCGCTGCATCTACGTGGCCACCGGCCAGAAGGGCTCGACCATCGCCTCGGTGCGCTCCGTCCTGGAGGAGCGCGGCGCCCTGGAGTACACCACGATCGTCGCCTCCCCGGCCTCCGACCCCGCCGGGTTCAAGTACCTGTCCCCGTACACCGGCAGCGCCATCGGGCAGCACTGGATGTACTCCGGCAAGCACGTGCTCATCATCTTCGACGACCTGTCCAAGCAGGCCGAGGCCTACCGCGCCGTCTCCCTGCTCCTGCGCCGGCCGCCGGGCCGCGAGGCCTATCCGGGCGACGTCTTCTACCTGCACTCCCGCCTCCTGGAGCGCTGCGCCAAGGTGTCCGACGACCTGGGCGCCGGGTCGATGACCGGCCTGCCGATCATCGAGACGAAGGCCAACGACGTCTCCGCCTACATCCCCACCAACGTCATCTCCATCACCGACGGGCAGATCTTCCTCCAGTCCGACCTGTTCAACTCCGACCAGCGGCCGGCCGTCGATGTCGGCATCTCGGTGTCCCGCGTCGGCGGCGCCGCCCAGGTCAAGGCCATGAAGAAGGTCGCCGGCACGCTCAAGATCACCCTGGCGCAGTACCGCTCCATGCAGGCCTTCGCCATGTTCGCCTCCGACCTGGACGCCGCCACCCGCCAGCAGCTGACCCGCGGCGCGCGCCTCATGGAGCTGCTCAAGCAGCCGCAGTTCACGCCCTATCCGGTCGAGGAGCAGGTCGCCAGCGTGTGGACCGGGACCAATGGCTACCTCGACGACCTCGACGTCGCCGACGTCCTGCCCTTCGAGGCCGCCCTCCTGGACCACCTGCGCCGCAACACCGAGATCCTGGGCGCCATCCGGGACAGCGGCGTCCTCGACGAGGAGACCGAGAAGGCGCTGCGCGCCGCGGTGGAGTCCTTCCGCAGCACCTACCTGGCCGGGGGCAAGATGCTGTCCGGCGAGGTCGCCGCCGCGGAGGAGGAGGTCCCCGCGGAGCACACGACCGAGCAGATCGTCCTCAAGAGGGGCTGACGTGGCAGGCAACCAGCGCGTCTACAAGCAGCGCATCCGATCCACCCAGACCCTCCAGAAGGTGTTCCGGGCCATGGAGCTCATCGCCTCCTCCCGGATCGGTGCCGCACGCCGCAACGCGCAGGAGGCGAGTCCCTACGACCACGCCCTGTCCGAGGCCGTGGCCGCCGTGGGCACCTACACGCACCTGGACCACCCGGTCGTCCAGGAGCGCAGGGACACCAACCGGGTCGCCGTCCTGGTCGTCACCTCCGACCGCGGCATGGCCGGCGCCTACTCGGCGACGATCCTGCGCGAGTCCGAGCGGCTCATCGACCAGCTCATTGAGAACGGCAAGGAGCCGGTGATCTTCACCTTCGGGCGGCGCGCCCACTCCTACTTCACCTTCCGCGAGCGGACGGTGGAGTACTCCTGGATCGGCGAGTCCGACCGCCCCTCCGACGCCGCCATCGACGAGGTCGCGACCGTGCTCCTGGACTACTTCCTCACCTCGGCCTCGGCCGGAGGGGTGGCCTCGGTGCACATCGTCTTCACCCGCTACGTCTCCATGGTCGCCCAGGTCCCCGAGGTGCGCCGCATGCTGCCGCTGACCGTCGTCGACGTCGATGGGCCCGGCGAGCTCAACCGGGAGGACATCGCCGCCACACAGCCGCGGGTCCACCCCGAGGCGACGGGGGCCGAGCCCCTGTACGACTTCGAGCCCTCCACCTCCGAGGTCCTCGACGGCCTGCTCACCCGCTACGTCCGCTCGCGCATCCGTAACGCCCTGCTCCAGGCGGCCGCCTCCGAGCTCGCCAGCCGCCAGCAGGCCATGCACACCGCCACGGACAACGCCGAGGACCTCATCAACACCTACACCCGCCTGGCCAACGCGGCGCGCCAGGGCGACATCACCCAGGAGATTACGGAGATCGTCTCGGGTGCCGACGCCCTGGGAGCCGAGTAGGCGGGACCACAGACCCCAGCTCTGGCAGAACGGACACGGAAGAACGCATCATGGCTGACACCACCACTCCCGGTACCGGGCGCGTCACCCGGATCATCGGCGCTGTCGTCGACGTCGAGTTCCCGCCGGACGCGATTCCGGCGATGTACAACGCCCTCAAGGTGACCATCCAGGCGACCGGCGAGGGCGAGGAGCCGCACGAGATCACCCTCGAGGTCGCCCAGCACCTGGGCGACAACGTCGTGCGCACGATCTCCCTGAAGCCCACCGACGGCCTCGTGCGCGGCTCGGTGGTGCGCGACACCGGCGCCCCCATCTCGGTGCCCGTCGGCGACATCACCAAGGGCCACGTCTTCAACGTCACCGGCGAGATCCTCAACCTCGGCCCCGGCGAGCACCTGGAGATCTCCGAGCGCTGGCCCATCCACCGTCAGCCCCCGGCCTTCGACCAGCTGGAGTCCAAGGAGCAGATGTTCGAGACCGGCATCAAGGTCATCGACCTGCTCACCCCCTACGTCCAGGGCGGCAAGATCGGCCTGTTCGGGGGCGCCGGCGTGGGCAAGACGGTCCTCATCCAGGAGATGATCCAGCGCGTGGCCCTCGACCACGACGGCGTGTCCGTCTTCGCCGGCGTGGGCGAGCGTACCCGCGAGGGCAACGACCTCATTGTGGAGATGGGCGAGGCCGGCGTCTTCGACAAGACCGCCCTGGTGTTCGGCCAGATGGACGAGCCGCCGGGCACGCGCCTGAGGGTGGCCCTGTCCGCCCTGACCATGGCCGAGTACTTCCGCGACGTCCAGCACCAGGACGTGCTGCTGTTCATCGACAACATCTTCCGCTTCACCCAGGCCGGCTCGGAGGTCTCCACGCTGCTGGGCCGCATGCCCTCGGCCGTGGGCTACCAGCCCAACCTGGCCGACGAGATGGGCCTGCTCCAGGAGCGCATCACCTCGGCCGGCGGCCACTCCATCACCTCCCTGCAGGCCATCTACGTGCCCGCCGACGACTACACCGACCCGGCCCCGGCCACGACCTTCGCCCACCTGGACGCCACCACCGAGTTGTCCCGCGAGGTGGCCGCGCGCGGCATCTACCCCGCCGTGGACCCGCTGGCCTCCACCTCGCGCCTGCTGGCCCCGCAGTACGTGGGTCGGGAGCACTACGAGGTCGCCACCCGCGTGAAGTCGATCCTCCAGAAGAACAAGGAGCTCCAGGACATTATCGCGATCCTGGGCATCGACGAGCTCTCCGAGGAGGACAAGGTCACCGTCGGCCGGGCGCGGCGCATCGAGCAGTTCCTCTCCCAGAACATGTACATGGCGGAGAAGTTCACCGGCGTGCCCGGCTCGACGGTGCCCGTGGCCGAGACGGTCGAGGCGTTCAAGCGCATCGCGGACGGCGACTACGACCACCTGCCCGAGCAGGTCTTCTTCAATATCGGCGGCATCGACGACCTGGAGCGTCGCGCGGCCGAGAGCACGGCGGCCTGACATGGCTGGGCCGCTGAGTGTGGAGGTCGTCTCCCGCTTCGGCGGGGAGGCCTGGAGCGGGCAGGCCAGGCAGGTCACGGTTCCGCTGGTGGACGGCGAGCTCGGGGTCCTGCCGGGGCGTCAGCCGATCCTGGCGATCGTGGGTCGTGGTACTGTGCGAATCACCTCCCTGGACGACGGGCCCGTCGAGGTCCCGGTTGCCGGCGGTTTCTGCTCGGTGGACCACGACACCGTCACCGTGGCGGCCGATGTCGCCGGGGAGGAGGCGAGGGACACCGGGGCCGACGACGCGCCGGCCGAGGACATAGGTGTTCCCGATATCCCGGATATCGAGGACTGAGGAGAGCATCCATGGGACATTCGGTCTGGACGGCGGTGGGCGCGGCGGCGCTCGTCGTGCTCGTCCTGACCGGGGTCTTCATTGTCCGCCTGCGCTACCTGGCCGGGCGCGTGGGCTCCTTCGAGTGCGCCCTGCGACGGCCCGGGCGCACCCGCTGGACCAGCGGCATCGCCACCTTCGGCGGGGACTCGGTGGACTGGACGCGACTGATCTCGCTGTCGGTGCGGCCCCGCTACCATTTCGAGCGCGCCGACATCGAGCTCGGCAGGGTCCGCCACCGGGGAGCGGGCGGGCGC
This sequence comes from Actinomyces israelii, assembly GCF_030253495.1. Lineage (NCBI taxonomy): Bacteria > Bacillati > Actinomycetota > Actinomycetes > Actinomycetales > Actinomycetaceae > Actinomyces > Actinomyces israelii. The sequence continues at coordinate 2,805,639 of NZ_CP124548.1, read as the reverse complement.
GTCGTCGATGTCGAGTGCACCTACCGCGGCGAGCACTTCGATCTGGCCATGATCGAGGACTCGCACTCGGCGATGGTGGCCTGGCTCGAGGCCGCCGCCCCGACACAGCCGAGGTTCCTCTGAGCCCGCCTCGGCACCGACGGTGTGGCGGCCCGTGCGACTACGGGCCGCTGAGAGCGGGGCGGAGCTGACTGGTTTCGGGGCGGTCGGCGGTCGGCCGGTCCGTGTCACGGCCGGGCGCGGGTCGCGCGCACGGAGATGACGTGGACGAGGTGCTCCAGCGGACCGCGGGCGAAGACGGCGAACCAGGCCATGGCGAAGGCGACGAACCCGATCGACATGGCGCCCCAGGCCAGGTTGCTCTTCGAGCTCAGGGCATCGGTCCAGATGAGGAGCGCCCAGGCGGCGAGCACGTGCCCGCAGTAGACGGTCAGCGACATCGACCCCACGGCCGCCAGCGGGGCGATCAGCCGGCGCAGACGGCGGGAGAGAAGCTGAAGAAGAGCGAAGGCGACCATGGCCGTGCCGCCGGAGCCCGCCGCCTCGAAGGGCGTGTCCGTGTGCGGGCCCGCGGTGGCCAGGGACTCGAGGGAGAAGGATGCGGACGCGCCGATGGCCCCCTTCCCGCCGCCGGCGTCGATGCCTTCGCCGTCCCCGGGCGCGGTCTCGATCGGGTCGGCGGAGGGCGTCGGCCCCGCCGCCGGCTCCGGCGTCGTGCCCGCGCCGAACCCGGCGGCGTCGGGCCCGACCGACGAGCCGGCCCGCCCACTGCGGCCGACCGCCGGATCGAGGCGGCCCGGCCCGGTGGAGCACTGGGCGGGTTCGGCGGGGGAGACCAGGTGATAGGGATCGGGGCCGTCCGGGGCCGCAACGCTGCTGGCGGCCCAGCCGCCGCCGTAGCCGACGACGGCGCACAGCACGCCGACCGCGGCCAGGCGCCACAGGTTGCGCGAGCGCGACCAGTCCAGGCGGGACAGGCCCAGCCCCAGGAAGATGTAGGCCATCCACAGCGCGCCGGGGTACAGCCCGGTGATGAGGAAGGAGATGACGGCGATATTGCCGTCCGTCAGGAACGGCTGGGCGGTCATCCCCAGAGAGTCCAGCACGACGGGAAGGCCGATCTTGATCACAGGGCCGACTGCCGCGGTGACGGCCGCCAGGACGAACAGGCTCCGGGGGCGCCACGCGAGGAAGGGCAGGGCCAGGGCGAGCCAGGCGGCGTAGTAGCCCAGGATGACTCCTACCGGCGGGCCGAGCACCGCCAGGCACGTGCCCAGCACCAGCAGCAGTGCGCAGCGCACGAGGATCCGCAGGCGGGTGCGCACCAGGGCCTCGCCGGTGTGGGGGCGCGTGCGCCCGGACATGATGCCCAGCGAGAACCCGGCGATGACGGCGAAGAGGACCGCGGAGCGGCCGTGCGCCTGATTGAGCACGCCGGACAGGGACGTCAGCCCGCAGGTCGTGAAACCCACGTGCGCCGCCATCATCCCGAGCAGCGCCAGCCCGCGGGCGGCGTCGAGCCCGCCGAGGCGGTCGGGCCCGGCGGTCCCGGTCAGGTAGGCGCCGCGGCGCCGGGGCAGGGGCCACCCTTAGCGCACCGCCTCCGAGTGCGACGGCGGCGGGGTGGTATCGGAAGTCGCAGAAGTCACGGGGGATATGATGAGCATGCCCGAGGGGTTTGCGCCATCGCCGGCCGCCCCGGGAGGTCGGACGCGGCCCGTCTCACAGCCGCCGGAAGGAGTGGAGGAGCAGGTCGTCCCTGGCGGGGCCCGGCTCGCACAGCGCGCCGGCGGCCCGCTCGCGCAAGTGGTCCGGCGTGAGGACCCGCCAGGACAGGTGGGCGGTGCGCGTCTCCAGGACGGCGCCGTCGGCGGTCGAGATCGTCCAGCGCATGGTCCAGGCCATCGCTCCGCCCTCCGGGTCGGCCCGGCCCTCGGTGCGGTAGCGCAGATCGCCGACCGCCGTCGTCCCGAAGTCGGTCCAGGGCACGGGCACGGGCTCCAGCGGCCCCTGAAGGGCGATGACGACGGCGCCGCCCGGCACCAGGCGCTCGCGCACGAGCCCCCAGAAGCGGTCCTCGGCGGCCTCGTCGAGGTGCCCGAGCATGTTGAGGGCGGTCACAGCGCCCAGGCGGTCGGGCAGGAGGGGCTCGACGTCGTCCAGGGCGCCGCCCAGGACGGTTGTGCGCTCCGCCAGCCCGGGCACGGCGCAGACGGTCGCCATGAGCCCCGCCCGCATGGCCGCGCTCGGCTCGACGGCGTAGAGCGGTCCGCTCCCGAGCCGCGCCAGGTAGGGCAGGGCGCCGCCGGTTCCCGAGCCGAGGTCGAGGACGGGGGAGTCTGCCGCGGCCCCGGGCGCGCCGTCGAGCGGGCCGGGGCGCGGTCCGGCGAGCAGCTCCGCGAGGGCGGCCCCCATGGCCTCGGTCTGGGGAGCCGCCACCGTCGGGTAGATGTCGGCGGCGACGGAGTAGATGTCGGCGGTCCGGCTCATGGGTGCTCCTTGCTGCCCGCCGCCGCGGGAAGCTCGGCGGCCGGCGTGTCGTCGGGCTCCGAGACTACCGGCTAGGGTGGTCGCGTGCGTGTCGTCATTGCCAGCTGCTCCGTCGACTACTCCGGGCGCCTGGACGCCCACCTGCCCCGGGCCACCCGCCTCATTATGGTCAAGGCGGACGGGTCGGTCCTGGTCCACTCCGACGGCGGCTCCTACAAGCCGCTGAACTGGATGAGCCCGCCCGCCCGGCTCAGCGAGGCGGAGCCCGATGAGGAGGACCGCGAGGCCGGCGTCGTCTCCCGCTGGGAGGTGCGCGCCGCCAAGACCGACGACCGGCTCATCATCCGCGTCTTCGAGGTCCTCTCGGACACCAGCGCGGACCTCGGCGTGGACCCGGGCCTGACCAAGGACGGCGTCGAGGCCCACCTCCAGGAGCTCCTCGCCGAGCAGATCGAGGTCCTGGGGCCCGGCTGGCGGCTCGTGCGACGCGAGTACCCCACCGCCATCGGCCCGGTGGACATAATGGCCAGGGACGCCGACGGCGGCTCGGTGGCCGTCGAGCTCAAGCGCGTGGGCGGCATCGACGGCGTCGAGCAGCTGAGCCGCTACCTCGAGCTGCTCAACCGCGACCCGGTCCTGGCGCCGGTGAGCGGGGTGTTCGCCGCCCAGACCATCAAGCCGCAGGCCCGGGTGCTGGCCGAGGACCGCGGCATCCGCTGCGTGGTGCTGGACTACGACGCCATGCGCGGCATGGACGACCCCGGCTCCCGCCTCTTCTGATCCCTGCTGGGCCGGTTGTCCGACGAGTATTCAGCCCCGGGCGGCGGGATCGTCGTAATGGGCCGAGAACTCGGTGGGATCGCAAGGGTGAAAAGCCATCATTCCTGATGATTCTCCCGTTACCATTGGCTTGATCTTCAACCGTTCTTCCCAGGAGGATCACCATGCGTTCTCCCGCGCTGCGCTTGGCCGCCGTCGTCCTGGCCATCGGGTCCCTTGTTCTTTCCGGCTGCGGCACGAGCAGCCCCGGTGATGTCGCGAGCGCCGACAGTACTGCCAGCCACCCCTCAACCCGCACGATCGAGGACTCCCTCGGCACTATCACGGTGCCGTGGGAGGCCCAGCGCATCGCTACAACGGCTCCCGCTCAGACCACCGCGGTGCTCCTGCTCGGCGGCGTCGACAAGCTCGTCGCCATTGAGGACTCGACCGGGAAGAACGCGTGGATCCAGTCCAAGTACCCGCAGCTCGCCGACCTGCCCGTCGTCTTCTCGAACAACACCACGAATGTCGAGGAGCTGCTCAACGCCGAGCCCGACCTGGTCGCCTACGCCTCCCGGTACGGCGAGGACACCCGCAAGCAGCTCGAGGAGCTCGGCATCGCCTGCATCGGCGGCGTCGCCGTCGAGGACGAGGACTTCCTCAACCGCGTACGCGACAACCAGGTCCACTACGGCGAGGCCATCGGCGGCGCCCAGATGGAGAGCGCGACCAGCTACGGAACCGAGTTCGACGACATCCGCGCCGGCATCGAGGCCAAGACCAAGGACCTGCCCGAGGACAAGAAGCCAACCGTCGTCCAGCTCTCCGGTAACGGGGAGACCCTCCAGGCCAACAACGGCTCGGCCATTGGCCAGCAGCTCATCACCATGGCCGGGGGCGTTAACGCCGCGGAAGGTGTCACGGGTGAGTCGAAGGGCCCGTCGGGGCAGACCGCTATTGAGCCGGAGCAGCTCCTGGAGTGGGACCCGAGCATCCTTCTGGTGGACTCTCCGGAGATCCGCACCATGATCCAGAAGGACCAGGTCTTCTCCGACCTGCAGGCCGTGAAGAGCAACAAGATCTTCGTCATCCCCCGCGGCGCCATGGCCTGGGCCTACAACGGCCCCGAGGAGTACCTCGCCATGCAGTTCTTCGCCAAGGCGATCCAGCCCGAGCTCTTCGCCGACATCGACATGGAGACGGCTGCCCGGAACTTCTACTCCACCTACTTCGGCTTCGAGCTGACCGACGACGACATGCGCACCCTGTTCACCCTTGCCGATGGCGCGACGGTCGAGGATGTCTTCAAGCGCTGATCGGGCGGGAGCCGGCGTCGACCGCGCCGGTCGCCGCGGGCAGGCGCCGGGCCGGGCCGGGCGCCGGAGCCGCACCCTTCCTTTCAGCGTTGTCCTGGCGTCCTGCATCGCGGTGCTGCTCGCCTCCATCCTCGCGTCCTTCGTGATCGGCCGTTACTCGATGTCTCCCTGGGAGGCTGTGCGCATCCTGGCCTCCAAGGTCCTTCCGGTCGAGCAGACCTGGGGCGCGCTCGACGCCAAGGTCGTCTGGACGATCCGCTGGCCAAGAGTCCTCATGGCGGTGCTCGTCGGAGCGGCGCTGTCCTGCTCGGGCGCGGCCTACCAGGGGGTCTTCCGCAACCCCCTGGTCTCCCCGGACATCCTGGGGGTCTCCGCGGCCGCCTCCTTCGGCGCCGCCGTGGGGATCCTGACGCGTGACGCGCACTCGCCACTGGTACAGGTTCTCGCCTTCTCCTTCGGTCTGGGAGGAGTCGCCATCGCCTACTGGCTCGCCCGGGTCCGCGGTACTATCCCCAACGTCATGCTGATCCTGGCGGGGGTCGTCGTCGCCTCCCTGTTCAACGCGGGGGTCTCCATCACCAAGTACCTCGCGGACCCCTATGACGACCTCCCCGCCATCACATTCTGGCTCATGGGGTCGCTGGTCGGAATGCACTGGGAGAACCTGGCCTTCGCGGCGCCGGTCATCCTCATTGGAGCGGCAGGGCTCATGGCCGCTGCGTGGCGACTCAACCTGCTCACCATGGGCGACGACGAGGCGCGCTCCCTGGGCGTCAACACGCAGCGGCTCAAGACCATCGCGATCGTCTGCGCGACGGCCATGACCGCCACCGCCGTGTCCCAGTGCGGGGCGATCGGGTGGATCGGGCTCGTCATCCCCCATATGGCGCGGATGCTCGTCGGTCCGGACCATCGGAAGCTCCTGCCGACGGCGGCCGTCCTCGGCAGCACCTTCCTCTTGCTCATTGACGATCTCACCCGCTCGGCCTCCGAGACCTCTCTGCCGCTGTCGATCCCCATCGCGCTGATCGGCGCCCCCTTCTTCGCGCTCCTGCTGCGCCGCACGAAAGCGGAATGGGTCCAGTGAGCAGCGCCTCCTCCGCCGGCGCCCCGGTGGTCAGCGTCGAGCATGTGGCCTTCGGGTACGTGCCCGGGCGCCTCGTCCTGAAAGACGTGAGCTTCGAGCTCGCCGCGGGCGAGGTCCTCATGGTGCTGGGCGCGAACGGCTGCGGGAAGTCCACCCTGATGCGCCTCCTGCTCGGCCAGGCGAGACCAGGCGCCGGCCGCATCCGGCTCCTCGGCCGGGACGTGTCCGCGATGAGCCCGCGGGATCTTGCGCGCAGAGCCGCCATGGTCTTTCAGGACCACTCCGCGCCCTTCCCCTTCACCGTCGAGGACGTGGTCGCCATGGGGCGCACTCCGCATCTCGGGCCCCTTGGGAACCCGAGTCGCGAGGACCGGGCCATCTGCGCCGAGGCTCTTGATGCCGTCGGCCTGTCCCCCTTGGCGGCCGAGGCCTACACGCGCCTGTCGGGGGGTGAGCGGCAGATGGTTCTTATCGCCCGGGCCCTGGCCCAGGGCACCGAGCTGGTCATGATGGATGAGCCGACGAGTCACCTGGACTACAGGAACTCCACGATGGTGATCACGATGGCGCACCGGCTCGCTGTCCAGCAGGGCAAGGCGGTCATTATGATCACGCACAGCCCTGATCAGGCTCTCTACTTCCCGTCGAAAGCGGCGCTTATGCGCGATGGGGGGTTCCTCGCCTACGGGGCCGGTCATGAGGTCCTCACGGAGGCCAACCTCTCCGAGGTCTACGGAATGAGGATCCAGCTGGTGCGCAGTGTCGACAAGGCCGGTCGCGAGTCCGTCATGTGCCGTCCGGTGCTCGACGAGCTGTGAAGGGCGTCCGGCCTCGGGTCGGCCTGTAGGGTGGGGCGGTCCCCGCCGCAAGGAGCCGTCCATGAGCCAGAGACCCGCGAGGTCCGGTGTCCCCCTGCCCCGGGAGGCCTCGCTGCTGCGGATCGTCGCCCACGGGCTGGTCGGGGCCACCGCCGCGCCGACGCCCGTGGAGGCCGTGCGCCGTCAGCTCGCCGTCCAGGGCCAGCAGGTCTCCGCGGTGCCGCACGCCCTGATCGTGCGCGCCCGCGGCGCCGTGGGCAGTGACGTGGGGGCTGCCTTCGCGCGCGGCGACCTGGTGCGCTCCTGGCCCATGCGCGGCACCGTCCACATCACCGCCGCCGCGGACCACCACTGGCTGCGCGTGGCCCTCATGCACCGCATGGACGCCTGGACGCGGCGCAGTGAGGCCGAGCACGGCGTCGACGAGGCCCTGTGCGGGCGCGCCGCCGAGGTCGCCCTGAGCGTGATCGGGCGGCGCGGGCCGCTGCCGCGGGCCGAGCTGCTGGCTGCCTGGCAGGAGGCCGGGCTCATGGAGGCCTTCCGCGGCGAGAACGTCTCGGCCTACCGGCGCCGCCATCTTCTTGTGCGCCTGCAGCGCGACGGGGTCCTGGTCCAGGGGCCGCACCGCGGCAACGAGCACCTGGTGGTCGACGCCGGCCCCCTGCCCGACGCCGACAGCGGGCCGGCCGGGCCCGGGGTCGGGCGGGGCCGCCCGGGCCACGCGGCGGCCCTGGCCGAGATCGCCCGCCGCTACGCCACCAGCCACGGGCCCGTCAGCGCCGACAACCTGGCCCGCTGGACCACCCTGCCCAAGCGGGAGGCCGCCCGGGCGCTGGAGGACGCCCTGGAGGAGACCGGCGGGGAGGGCTACGACGCCGATGCCGAGGCGGCCCGGGTGCCCCTGGTGCGCGCCGTCACCGAGGGCGGCCTGCGGGGACGGCTGCGCGTCCTGGGCGCGGGGGAGCCGGCGCCGCGCACGAGCGCGCTCTACATGCGCGCCGATCTGCCCGATCTGCTCGACGCCGGCCGCAGACAGGCCCTGGCAGCCCGCTTCCTCCCGTCCTTCGACGAGCTCCACGTGGGCTACAAGGACCGCAGCTGCCTGACCGGCGCCTCCGGCGAGCGGCTCATCTGCCCGGCCTCCAACGGCATGTTCCGCCCTCTCCTGGTCGACCGGGGACGCGTGGTGGGCGTGCGGCCCGTGGGGGAGGGCCTGCTGTGGCTGGGCGGGACCGCGCCCTCGGCCCGGGCCGAGCGCGACGTGGCCCGGGCGGTGAGGACCGTCGAGAAGCGCCTGGCGCAGTAGGAGCGCAGCAGGGGCGCACCCCCGGCATGACCGGCACGAGGCCTCCCGCCCGCCATAGTCTGCTGATACTCCGTGCTGCCCCGGTGCGCCCGGCACGAGCCCCTGCGAGACCGGACCACGTTCCGTCACCAACGGCGTCGGGGAGCTCGGGTCGTGCTCGCGCGTGCGCGGCCGGAGTGACCCAGATGCGCGGACCGCCTCGGCTGTACGGACCGCCTCGGTCTCTTCTGCGAATGAGTTTGCAACCCAAATCAGAAGAGGTGCTCTTGCTCCGGCAGTTTGTTATACAAACTGGTTTGTTTCTGCGAAAGGGTGAGGCTGTGGACGACATGCTGAAGCGGGATCGAGAGCGGGGAGCGCCGTCGACGGGCGGCAGCAGAATCGGTGACGTCGCCTCCGCCGCGCGGCGTGTGATGGAGTGGGAGGGGGCGTCCAAGCGGTACCCGGGCGCAGAGGCGCCCGCCCTGGACGACGTGTCCTTCTCGGTGGCCCCCGGCGAGATCGTCGTCCTCGTGGGCCCCAACGGCTCGGGCAAGACCACCGCCATGGAGATGGTCTCCGGCCTGCGCTCGCCCACCGCGGGCGAGGTCCGCGTCGCCGGCCGGCGGGTGCGGCCGTCGGGGGAGCAGCGGATGGTCATCGGCGTCCAGCTCCAGGAGGCGGGCCTGCCCCAGCGGCTCAAGGTCAAGGAGGCCATCAGTGCCGCCGCGTGCCTGTACGACGACCCCGGGCCGGTGGCCGAGATCGTCGCACAGCTCGGTCTGGATGCCTACGTGGACTCTCCGGTCGGCTCCCTGTCGGGCGGATGGGCCAGGCGGCTGGACGTCGTCCTGGCCTGCATCGGGCGTCCCCGCGCCCTGGTCCTCGATGAGCCGACCAGCGGGATCGACCCGGTCGCGCGCGCCGAGCTGTGGGAGTTCCTCCGGCGCCGACGCCATGAGGGCGTCGCGGTCCTGGCCTCGACGCACGACCTGAGCGAGGCGGAGGCCTACGCCGACAGGCTGCTGGTGCTCAACCGGGGCCGGCTCGTGCTCCAGGGACCGGTCGAGGATGTGCTGGGACTCGCCGGCGGCCGGTGGAGACTGCGCCTCATCGGGGTCGCCCCCGACGTCGACGCCTGGGCGCGGCGCCACGACGTCGAACTCATTGGAACCGGGGACACCCGCCTCCTGGTGGGCTCCAGGGACAAGGTCGTGCGGGTCGGCGAGCGGGTCGAGGCGGCCCGCGAGCGCGGCGGGCTGGGGTGCCAGGACGTGCTGCGCGGACCGATCCGCCTGGAGGACGTCTTCACCTACGCGGTGACGGTCGGCGCGGCCAGTGCGGTCGGTACCGCTGGGGCCGCCGCGACCAGTGCAGAGGGGAGGGCGGCACGATGAGCCGCTCCATGAACCGGAACGAGCGGACGCGGACGGCGGTATCCGATCGCGCCCGCCCCGCGCCCTGGTGGCGGATCCTGCCCGTGTGGGCGCGTCAGGAGCTCGTCCTGCTCCTGCGCGAGCCCGTCGCGGTGTTCTTCTCCCTGGCGTTCCCGGTGATCATGTACGTCTTCATCGGCATCCCCCACGGCTCCACCGAGATCGGCCCCGGAGTGCACTTCATCGACGCCATGTTCTCCGCTCTTGTCCTCACCGTGGTGGCCAACCTCCTGCTCATGGGCCTGCCGATCTACCTCGCCGAGCTGCGCAGCCACGGCGTGGACCGCCGCTACGCCGTCGTGCCTCTGCCGAGCCGGCTGTTCGCCGCGGCCGTCCTGGCCTCCACCCTGGTCCTGGCGGCCGGCGCCTCGACGATCATCATCCTGGTGGTCGGGCTGCACGACGGCCTGCGGGCGAGCCTGTGGAGCCCCGTCTACCTCCTGCTCCTGCTCGGCTCGGTCCTGTGGCTGTCGGCGCTGGGCTTCCTCATCGGGACGCTGCGCGTCTCCACCCGCACCACCCAGGCCCTGTCCGCCGCGGTCTTCCTTCATCATGTTCTTCGGCTCGGGCGGGGCCGCTCCCCTGGACGCCCTGCCCGAGGTCCTCTAGAAGATCCTGGAGTGGAACCCGCTCAAGCAGTGGCTCGACGTCATGATCGGCGTCTACACGGGCACCGGGGTGAGCCGCGTCGAGTGGCTGCGGCTGCTCCTGGCCCTGCCCGTGACCGGGATCTGCACCCTGGGCGGCCTGCGGCTGTGGAGGCGGAGGAGCTGATGAGCGTGCCGTCCCAGCCGTCCCGGGCCGGCGCCGGCCGGCTGTCGTGCGCGCCGGGGGGGCCGCGAGAAGCCGAGCCAAGCGGCCGTGAGCCGAGGCCGTCGAGGTCGGGGACCTCGGCGGATGTCAGATGTCTGGGGCTACACTGCGGGGCATGAGCAGTGTTGCCGAGGCCCTGCGCGGGCGAGTCGTCACCCCCTTCACCATTATCGAGGACGGCCTGGTCGTCGTCGCCGAGAGGCACATTGCGTGGGTGGGGGCCGCGGCCGAGGCCGGGCGGGCCGGCTGGGACGACCTGCTGGCCGGCGCCGTCGTCGCCCCCGAGGGCGGATACCTGCTGCCCGGCCTCGTCGACGTCCACTGCCACGGCGGCGGCGGGGAGTCCTTCCCCAACGCCGAGAGCGCTGACCAGGCCATGGTCTCCGTCCTGGAGCACCGCCGCCACGGCACCACGAGCCTGGTCGCCTCCTGCGTGACCGCGGCCGCCGACGTCCTGAGGGCCCGCACGCGCGTCCTGGCCGACCTGTGCGACGCGGGCGAGCTCGCCGGCATCCACTTCGAGGGCCCCTTCGTCTCGGTCGAGCGCTGCGGGGCCCAGGACCCCACCTACATCATCGACCCCGACGCGGCGCTGACCCGCGAGCTCATCGAGCTCGGCCGCGGGCACGTCGTCACCATGACGATCGCCCCGGAGAAGCCCGGCATCACCGGCGACGGCGGCGTCGTGGCCGCGCTGGTCGACGGCGGCGCCCTGCCCTCCTTCGGGCACACCGACTCCGAGGCGGCCCCCGTGCGCGCCGGCCTGGCCGACGCCTCGGCCCGCATCGCGGCGCGCCTGCGGGCCGGCAGGCCGGTGCGCTCGGCCCGCCCTACCGCCACCCACCTGTTCAACGGCATGCGGCCCATGCACCATCGCGCCCCCGGGCCCGTCCCCGAGCTCCTCGCCGCCGCCCGGCGGGGCGAGTGCGTCGTGGAGATGATCGGCGACGGCGTCCACCTGGCCCCGGCGATCGTCCTCGACGTGTTCGAGACCCTCGGGCGGGAGAGCGTGGTCCTGGTGACCGACGCCATGGCGGCCGCCGGCATGCCCGACGGCGACTACGTGCTCGGGCCCGCCGCGGTCACGGTGGCCGACGGGGTGGCCCGCCTGAGGGACGGCGGCGCGATCGCCGGGGGCACCGCGCACCTCATCGACGTCGTGCGCACCACCTGGCGCGGCGGGGTCGACCTGGTCGATGCCGTCTACGCCGCGTCCTGCCAGGGCGCCGAGATCCTGGGCGACCGCTCGATCGGGGCCCTGGAGCCCGGCAGGTGGGCGGACCTGGTGGTCGCCGACGCCGAGCTCGCGCCCGTGCGCGTCCTGCGCCGCGGCGAGGCCGTGGCCTCCTCCCTCTGACGCCGAGATCGGTCGTATTCCGCGTCGAGATCGGTCCGGTTCCGGCTCGTAGGAGGCGGCTGCGCCTCAGCCCCCTGTGACGACGCGCAGGCGGGCGATCAGCTCCTCGAAGTCTCCTCGAAGTCGGCCTCCGGGTGGCCCGCCGTGTCCGACAGGGCGAAGCAGCGGTCCGCGACCGGGCGCACCGCTGGCTGGGAGAGCGATCATCCTGCGCAACCTTGAATCAGACGGCGCCCCCGGGCCCCGCCGCCCCCGCCTTCCGCGCGGATTGCAGGCCACGTCAGTCGGGCTGCCGTCACTTGGCGCCGGTGACCACCAGGCCCTCGGCGCGCAGAAGGTCGTAGGTCCTGGTGATGGATGGTGGCCGGGGTGACGGCGAAGGCCGATGCGAGGGCGCGCACGGAGACGAGGCAGCCGCCGGGGCGCGGCTCGAGTCGGGCGGAAGCCCTCGACGACGCCGTTGCGGGTCTGCTGGTAGATCGGGACGGGAGAGCAGGGGTCGTGATGTCCATATGTCCATGACGGTGCGCTCCCCTCCGCATCTCTGCCGTCCCTGTATGGGCGGATAGCGGCACAGATGGGATGGCGGTGCGGGTGCCGCGGGGCGCCTCAGCCCTCCAGACCGAGCAGGCGGCGGGAGTAGACGGCCTGGCCGGAGTGCTGGGCGGCGTCGTCGATGATCGAGGCCAGGCGCGAGCCGCGGGTGACCGGCGGCTGCCAGGAGCGGTCGATGATCTCGGCGAGGGCCGCCGGCTTCAGACTGGTCAGGTAGTCGCGGATGAGCGCGTAGGCGGCGTCGAGGTAGTCGGTGAGGACGGCAAGGCTGCTCACGCGCACCAGGGCGGCCTGCTCGGGCGTGTGGCGCCAGTCCTCGGTGTTGTCGGGCAGCGGCAGGGCGAAGCGCTCCTTGAAGCCGGTCGAGGTCCACAGCGGCTCGACGCCGGCAAGGGCCGAGACCTGCAGGTCGATCTCCCGGGCCGCGTGCCAGGCGAGCCAGGTCAGGGAGTCGATGCGCGGCGCCGTCTCCGGGGCGGGGCGCGTGTTGGCCTGCTCGAGGGTGACGCCGTCCAGGGCGCGGTCGAAGCGCTCGCGGGAGCGGTCCAAAGAGGCGGTCAGGAGGTCCGCGTAGGGGGTGGAGTCTGCGGGGCGGCCGGTGTTATCGCTCATGCCCTCACCGTATGCCGCTTGTGCTGGTGCGGGTAGGGTCCCGCCCGGGCCGTGCGCGCGCACCGTCTGCGCCGCGAGGTCCCGCTCGATGCGGGCCACCAGGTCCCCGTCGGCCACCACCTGACTCAGATGCTCGGCCGTGTCGTAGGAGTAGCCCAGCACCTGCCCCGTCCCGACGACACACCAGACGCCCGGCAGCCCCGCGCGCTCGCCCCGAAGAACACCTTCGCGGCCCTCACCGCCATATCTCGTGAGTTCTGTAAATGACTACACTTTTGTTCGGCGTTGATCGTATAGCGATCTGGAGATGGTGCATGTGCGGGCTTCAACACTCAGGAACAGAGGCTGTCCATGCATGACGAGTCTGATGAGCCCTCCGTCGCGCAAGGAGTCCAGTCTCACACGTAGTGGTTCGAATGGTTCTGGTGGTCCGTGCCACTCCAGCCGTTCTATGTCGTCGACGTCGAGCTGTATGCGTCTCGTTGCAAGTTGCTTCGCGCAAATACGGGAAAGATGATGGTCGTCACCCCGGTCGAGCGAGATGCCGACTTGAATGAATCCCACGCCCGCGGAGAAAAGCAGATAGTCGAGAACCGCGGGGGTCTTGGCGAAGGCTCTGATACTCAAGCGCGGCAGAACGGTGGACATCGTGTCTTCTCCCAAATTTTCAGGTCCTTAAAATGTATGTCGTGCGTGATCTACTATTCAAGCCAGTGAGGCGAGCAGCCGACAACGTCAATAGAGTTACATGCGATCATCAGCTAAAGGCTGCTCTGCCTGAGGCATATCCTGCACCCCGCATTCGAGGCCTCTCTTATTAGAGCGACATCTGAATTGAGACCTTGTGCAACACGCGAACTCTGGCTGGAATTAAACAAGATCGGTGCGTGGCGGTGTGATTGGGAGGTGCTCGAAGTCGTAGTCGAAGGTGCGGTTGGTGATGTAGGCGGTGAAGGCCGCGAAGGTGTTCTCCGGGGTGTCGCGCTGGAGGTTGGCGATATTGTTCTTGGCGGCGTTCCACACGTGTTCTGTGGGATTGTGGTCGGGGGCGTAGGGGGGCATGTAGATGGGCGTGATGCGCTCCAGAGCCTGACCAGGTGCATAAAGATCGTTCAAGGCCTTGGCGTGGTGGAACCTGGCGTTGTCCAGGACCACCGCGATCTTCTTCCCCTCATCGGTCTCGCGCGCCAGGCGACCCATCATGAGGGTGATCTGCTCGGCGTTCTGGTTTCCCTGAATCGGGTAGATCCTCATTTTCTTGGTCGTCAGGCTCAGCGCCCCGAAGAACGACTGGCTCGCCTTCTTGCGGTCCACGTACAGCTTTGTTCTCTTTCCCTTGGGAAGCCACATGCGCCGGGTCTCGGCCTCGTGCTCGACGCGGACCTCGTCGACGGTGTAGACCTCCCAGCCTTCTTTCAGCAGATCGGCGACCTGGTCCCGGATCTCGGCCATCCGCCTGGTGATGGCCTTCTCGTCGCGGCGCTTGTCGAACGGGTCGGGGAGCTTGAAGCTCATGCCCAGAAAGCGCATGAGCAGCCGGTAGGAGGACTCGGACCTGTACTCGACGCCGAACTTGATGGACACGACGTCCTTAAGGGCCGGGACGTCCCAGAAGCCGGCCTTGACGCCTGCCTCCGACGGCGGTCTACTGAGAATCTCCTCCAGCTCCTTCTTCTGCGCCCGCTTGAGCTTTGCCGCGTTCTCGTTGCCGGCGTGACCGGTTACCACGGAGCCCAGCCTGGTCTGCCGCCATTCCGACAGCCACTCACGTACCGTCCCCTCGGCCCGCTCGACCATCTCCGCGATAATATCCAGGCCGACGCCGCGCCAGGCGTACAGAATCGCCTCCGCCTTCATTCTCACAAGCCTGTAGGTGTCCGAGCGCTTCTTCCACCTGATAAGGATGTCCCGTTCCTCGTTCGTCATGTCGATCTGCATGAGACTATCTTATACGAGGTGCTCCGCAGACGCCAACCAGGAATCTCGCAGCGGCTGTCCCAGAATGTCATTTTGTTTAATTCCAGCCATACCGCTGGTGGTGGTGAGGCGCAGGGTGGGTACGTCGTGGTGGACGAAGACCTGCTCGACGGTGGCGGGCACCGTCTGCCCGGTGGCGGGGTCCCAGGAGGCGACGGCGCCGCACCGCAGGAGATGACGCCCCGGCAGCCATCGGAGGCAAAGGATCACGCAGTCATCCCCGCAACGACCCAGCAGACGATTGAGGTGCCTGGTGTTTCTTGGGCAGTGGTGGGAAGAGTGCTGTTTTGAGAGATGGGGGTGGGATCTGGTTGTGTCGGCACAGGGGCTCGGTAGTGGGCTCGGGGGGCGGGTGGTCCTTGGTGTCGTGGGTGAGGGGGCTGGACTGTCGTGGGGGTGGCGGGGTCCTGTGGGCTGGTTCCTTGAGGTGGTGGGGGCTGGGTCAGGGGATGGTTGGAAGGGTCCGCCCGGAGTCCGTGGGCTCCGAGGTCGGTGCGGGGCGGTCGGCTGGGGGCAGGTGGCTGCGCGCCTGGCTGGGAAGGGCCAGGATGGGGGGCGGGTCCTGGGGGGAAGTGGTTTCCTTCCTTCGCCCGGAGGGTCCCGGTAGGCGCCGGGTAGGCGCTGTGTCCACTGCGGTGGGCAGGCGGCTGGCTGGTCGTCATTGGTGTGCCGCTTGTCTGAGAGTATCCAGGTCCGGGTCGGGGTGCTGCGCCTGGGCGAGCGGGGGGGCGGCCGTCAGGGTCCGCACGACGCGGGTAAGGGGGCTTGGCGCCTTGGTCGAGTGGGTCCTCAACGGCTCCTGCGCCACCCTGCGGGTACCGAAGGGTCCACGCCGCCGGGGTTCGCAGAGGCTGTTGAGGCGCCTCCCCAGGGGGCGGTGCGCTCCCGCCCGTGCGCTCGGGGCCCGTCAGGCCGCGGCCACGCCGAGAGGTCCCGGCGCCACCGCCCCCCCGGGCCGCTGGGCCCGGGCTCGCGTCCCGACCTGGTCCGGGCGCGGGCTCCCGCCGCCGGCCAGCCGGGGGAGCAGGTGGGTGGGCGGCATCCACCTGTACACCCGCACCCGGGGAGGTGCTCGATCTGCCTGGCGACCGCCCCCGGGCTGCTGCACGAGGAAAGCGGTCGGGTGCGCCACTGGGGCGACCGCGCGCGGCACCGGCCCCTGGTGTGCGAGGCGATCGATATGGCGGCCCGCAGGTGCCCGTACACAAGAAGAGAGACGATTTTCCACTCGGACCGGGGGTGCCAGTACGCCTCCGAGCAGCTCTCCCAGCGTCTGGGGAGATATGAGATCATCGCTTCCACGGGCATGACCGGGGCGCGCTGGGCGGGCGCCCGGGCGCGACCCTGAAGGAACGAGAGGGCCTACCAGATGGTGTATCCCGCAAGAAGCAAGGCCGTCCGGGATGCTGCCTCCCAGGTCGAGCCCGGTACACACGATCAGAGACAGCTCCACTCCGCCCCGGGGCACAGGACGCAGGGCGAGGCCGACCAGGACCACCGAGCATCAGGACAAGCAGCCCGAGACACCACTTTCAGAGCTGTCCGAGACACGCCCGGCAGCCCACTCAGCCGCCCCCACTCCCAGTCGCCACTGGCTTACAGGCGTCCGAACGCCTCCTCCGCCGATGAGGACGTCCCGCCCCTCACCCGTCATATCGATTCGCACGAGCATATACGCGATACCCCGCAAACACCAACCAGGAGTCCCGCAGCGGCTGCCCCAGAATGCCGTTTTATTTAATTCCGGTCACATCTCTTTCCTTGGCATAAGTCGAGTTTCCGGAGAAGACCAGGATTGCCCCCATGCGAGTCCACTTCTCGTGATACACTCAGGGAAGTCCCGACAGTTTCGAGACTGGTGTCGTCAGATTCCAAGTCGAAGAGCAGCCGTCGGTAAAAAGTTCCAGCTTCCATCCGTTGTGGAACAAAACGGCGAGATCTAGCATCCTATCGTCCAAGGTATTAAATTGCGTCGGCGCGAGGCCAACAACTCTGTCCTTGACCTCGCCAGAGCGCCAATCAGAAGACGCGACAGGGAAACCTCTCTCATCAAATAGTCGCCACGGCGTTGTCGAACTAAGTGTCCAAGGCTCTGAGACCCACTCCAGGTAATGCGGCAAATAAGGATCCTCGATGTCGTGCGCGAATCTTGAAGGTGTGCCGTACGTATTACAGGCCGTCCTCGCAGGCCGATTTCTTACCTCTTCGATGGCAACCCGAGAGAACGGACCCCTCCCGACATCCCGAGACGCTGAGCCAAAGGGCGCCCAAATGTCGGTAGGCATCTTCACCGGTGAGACTCCGCAGTCCGGCCGCGGGTCGTGCACGTCGAGACCGACGGGAGACGCCTCCGGAACTTCTTTTCCGTCCACTACCAACGCCCAAGAATCAGCGAAATAGGTGTCAAAATTTTCTAACCTCATTTTGTTTGAGAACTCAAGGCGCATGTCGCCTTCGGGAGAAATGTCTGAGCAGCCTATTTCGATGACGTCTAAGCCTATGAGGCGCTCAAAAACTTTCGCACAGGCGTCATGATCCCACAAGTCGGCGCTCCCCAAAACGATTCGGCCTTCACCGTCTACGATCCGACTCGGAGCCTCCGATAAGAAATGCCATTCGTTGCCCCCTGTCCAAAAAATATACTCCGACACGCCCTCCACGTTCTCAACCCTCAGTGGAGGCACGGACCTCAGCCATTGAATGTAATCGTTCTTCCTCATGGCACCCTTCACTTCGTTCGCGCGATACTTTTCTGGCCGCAATTCTAGGGATTCAGTTCAATGTGAATTTGCGACCGAGACGCACTCCTCCACGCCTGTCTTTCTCCACTAAATCCGCGCGGTTTCACAGGAGGTTTTCCCGTAAACGGATTGACGGGCTGTCCGTTATTGTTCTCGAAAATTACGCGTTCCGGGTGGGTGGCATCAGTATCCATCACTCAGGCCCTGCTTCCGTCGGGAAGGGTGTATCTTGCGCCAGGACTTCTGATCGGTGTTGGCGGGGGGCAAACCTGTTGTAAGCCATCTTCTAATCTTGTGCGGCTTGTGGGAATCGCGGTACCGTTACTATCGGCGATAAAATTTGCTTTGTTTGGGCCGCATGAGCTGGGGCCCGGGGCGCCTATAGTGGTGTTGTGGACGAGGACGGGTTGGTTGGTGGTGGTGTAGACGACCAGGACCACCACACCGAGGCTGACGGTGGATCAGGAAGCAAGTACCCCTGATTGGCTGCTCAGTCTTGCTTCTCCCATAGGTAATGCATCGGGTTTCCGTTATCGATCAACTCGTGCACAGCGGATGCGGCAGCGGGTATGTCGACAATATTTCTGCGATCAAAGTCTCCGGGCTGACCTCCTGTGACAAGCCAGGCCGCGCCCTTCTCGTTCGGATCACCGACCAGATTGAAAAAGTTCCAATTGTCTCGCGTGTAGTAGGCGATAACGCGCCCACCGTTCCCTCCGCCAACGCCAATCTGAATATTTTCCGCCTCAATCATGACCACGGTGCGTGCCGCTCCATCAAGTCGCCGGATCCGGTCTACCGCGAACTCGACAGTCTCGTCGGATGCTGTCTTCTGCTCTCCATTCGTGTCCCAGGCGACAACGCTAAGTGACACATTCATTTCTGCTCCGCTCCGTTTGGCCAGACTGTGTTCAGCCTATTGATTCCCGTCTGATTCTTCATTGAGGCCATTCCCCCAAAATTACCACATGGTCGACAAAGCCCGTCGGGATAGTCGACGTATGGCGTCGCGTCAGCACCTTGGGCACCTCCTTCATTTACAATTTTACAATTTGCTGGAGTGCGTCTGTTTCTGCATGCGTTCTTGAAATTGCATTCACACGTAGTGAAACATCTTGGCCGTGCCCGCTAATCCCATAGACTGAATCATGTCCATCCACATCTAGTCGCGCTAAAGTCGGGGAATTTGGGCCAGCTGGACCAAGCCCAGGTTCACTTCGGAGCATCGCTAGGTCGGCTAGTCCTGGGCTGCCGGGCGTGTCTCGGACAGCTCTGAAAGTGGTGTCTCGGGCTGCTTGTCCTGATGCTCGGTGGTCCTGGTCGGCCTCGCCCTGCGTCCTGTGCCCCGGGGCGGAGTGGAGCTGTCTCTGATCGTGTGTACCGGGCTCGACCTGGGAGGCAGCATCCCGGACGGCCTTGCTTCTTGCGGGATACACCATCTGGTAGGCCCTCTCGTTCCTTCAGGGTCGCGCCCGGGCGCCCGCCCAGCGCGCCCCGGTCATGCCCGTGGAAGCGATGATCTCATATCTCCCCAGACGCTGGGAGAGCTGCTCGGAGGCGTACTGGCACCCCCGGTCCGAGTGGAAAATCGTCTCTCTTCTTGTGTACGGGCACCTGCGGGCCGCCATATCGATCGCCTCGCACACCAGGGGCCGGTGCCGCGCGCGGTCGCCCCAGTGGCGCACCCGACCGCTTTCCTCGTGCAGCAGCCCGGGGGCGGTCGCCAGGCAGATCGAGCACCTCCCCGGGTGCGGGTGTACAGGTGGATGCCGCCCACCCACCTGCTCCCCCGGCTGGCCGGCGGCGGGAGCCCGCGCCCGGACCAGGTCGGGACGCGAGCCCGGGCCCAGCGGCCCGGGGGGGCGGTGGCGCCGGGACCTCTCGGCGTGGCCGCGGCCTGACGGGCCCCGAGCGCACGGGCGGGAGCGCACCGCCCCCTGGGGAGGCGCCTCAACAGCCTCTGCGAACCCCGGCGGCGTGGACCCTTCGGTACCCGCAGGGTGGCGCAGGAGCCGTTGAGGACCCACTCGACCAAGGCGCTGAGCTCTTTCCTGCGTCGCACGGTTCTTGATGGCTCCCGGCCCAGCCAGGCGTAACAGCCTGATCGAGACACTTTCAGACAGCGGCACATTGGAGTGAGTGGTGTTTCTCGGACAGTGGGGGCCCGGTGTTCTGGTGGCGGGACAGGGTGGGAGTGTGTCGAGAGCGTGGTACTCGGATGAGCTCGGGGAGCAGGTTGTGCGTGAGATCGCGGGTGAAGGGACCGGACGATCGCGTCGGTCGCCGCTTGTCAGTAGTCTGCCGTCCCAGAGGAGTGGTGAGCCGGGTGGGCAGGTAGTGCAGGGATCATTCCACCGCCCAGGGGTGAGGAGGGTTTCCGCAGCGAGTCGGCTGAGACCGTGAGGCTGCACGCCTGGCAGTCCGCAGCGCCCGGAGTGGCGGGGCGAGCTGCCTGAGAAAAGCAGTGGCGTTCCTCGCGAGGGTGCAGGGATGAGCGAGAAGCACGAGGCCATCGATATGGCGGCCCACGGGTGCCCGTACACGACAGAGGGGGGACGATCCTCCTCGCCCCCGAGCCGCGGCACCCCGGTACGCCTCCGCCCAGTCCCGCCGACCACCTGGAGAGCTACGGCACTCGCCCTCCGGGTGGGGAGGACCAAGGTGCGCTGGGCGGGTGCCCGGCCCAGCCGTGGGCGCCACCCTCAAGGAACGAGTAGGGTGCACGCCGATGGCGCACCGCCGCAAGGAGCAAGGCCGTCAACGATAATTGACTCGGTGGCGCTGTTGAGGCTGTGAACCCGAGGATGCCCGGTCACGTAGGATGTCGGAAGATCGGGGAGGGAATGCGAACGAGATTCCCGAGGACCCCGATGGCAGACCGACCGAGGTGGTCGACGGCCGGCTGCTGGAGGCGGTCGAGCCGTACGAGGTCATCTGCCACGGGGAACTCGCGCCGTACAGCTGCATTTTCGATGGAGGTCGCCTGGTCGGCCTGATCGACTTCGACACCGTGCGCCCGGACCCCGCATCCGCGACGTCGCCTACGCGATCTACCGGTTCGCCCCGCTCACCGCCCCGGACGGTACGGTCGGCGTCGTCTCGCCGGCCGAGCAGGCTCGGCGGGCCCGGCTGTTCTGCGACCAGTGCGGTGAGGTGGACCGGGTCAGGGTGATCAAGGCACAGTGCCGGCGGCTGCTCGACCTGGTCGATCGACTACATGCGGGCGGAGACGGCGAAGGGCGACACGGCCTTCCAGTGGCACCTCGACGGTGGCCACGACCCGGCATACCTGCGGCGTCGGCTACCTGCGCGCGAACGCGGCGGCATTCACCAGGGCGCTGCCGCCGCTCAGGCGAAGACGACGGTGCGCTGGCCGTTGAGCAGCACACGGTGCTCGGCGTGCCATCGCACCGCCTGGGCGAGCACGCGGCGCTCGACGTCCTGCCCCTTGGCGCGCAGGGAGGCGACCGTGTCCTCATGGGTGGCGCGGGCGACGTCCTGCTCGATGATGGGGCCCTCGTCCAGGTCCGCCGTCACGTAGTGGGCCGTGGCGCCGATGAGCTTGACGCCGCGCTGGTGCGCCTGGCGGTAGGGGTTGGCGCCCTTGAAGCTCGGCAGGAAGGAGTGGTGGATGTTGATGACGGCCCCGTGCAGCCTCTCGCACAGGGCGGGGGACAGGATCTGCATGTAGCGGGCCAGGACCACCAGCTCGACGTCGAGCTCGCCGACCAGCCGCAGCAGCTCGGCCTCGGCCGCCTCCTTCGTGTCCCGCGTGACGGGCACACAGGCGAAGGGCGCCCCGTAGAACTCCGCGACGGGCTGCAGGTCCTCGTGGTTGCCCACCACGCCGACGACATCGATCGGCAGGCCCTGGCTGCGGGCCCGGAACAGGAGATCGGTCAGGCAGTGCCCCTCCCTGCTCACCATGATCAGGGTGCGCAGGGGCCGGCCGACCTCGTCGAGGCTCCAGGTCATCGTGTAGGTCTCGGCGAGCTCGGCGATGTCCTTCTCCAGCTCCTCGCGGGGCACCGTGGTCATGGCCTGGACGCGCATGAAGAACAGGCCGGAGTCCTCGTCGCCGAACTGCTTCGACTCGGTGATGTTCCCGCCGCGGCGCGCCAGCGCCCCGGAGACGGCATGGACGATGCCGGGCCGGTCGGGGCAGGACAGCGACAGGACGAGGTGGGCGGGATCCGGGGCGGCGGGGGAGACCGCTGACGAGGCGGACGGCGTGGCGGGTGTGCTCATGGCACGCAGCCTAGACGCCGTCCTCCGGCCGGACGCGGATCGTTCGGAGCCCGGCCACGAAGGAGCGACTGGGGCCATCCGCCGGCCCGGGCCCCGGCGTCCGGGCGCTTCGTCGAGCGCTCCGCCCGGCTCCCCGCCCCGGGGCGTAGCGCAGCGCTCCCGCCCCGCCGGTCAGGCACAGGCCGACGACGATCAGCCCGACACCTCCGACGCCTCCCACGGCCGTCTCCCCGTAGGCCGGGTCGAGCATCTGGATCGCCACGGCGGCGGTGATGACGGCCATGAGGGCCACAGAGACCGCCTGGCCGGCCCGCTCGCGCCCGGACCTCCCGTGGAGCGCCGCGATGAGCGAGCTGGTCGTGAAGTAGAGCCCCACGAGCACGCTGAGGGCCTCGATGGTGTCGTCGAAGAGCCCCTTGGAGACGAACAGCAGGCCGGTCCAGGCCACTGATGCGACTGTGACCGCCGTCGTCGACCGGGACGCGCTCCTCAGCGTCCTCGCCCAGGCCGGGACCTCGCCGGCGTCGGCCATCGCCTCGATCCCGCGGGCCGTGGGGATGAGCGTGGAGCCCAGGCTCATGACCGCCGAGGAGACCACGGCGGCCCTGACGACCGGGTTGGTGGTCACGGGAGCCGGGTCGACGGCGCTGTAGGCCGTCCCGCCGACCACGCAGAAGGTCACCAGGGCGGCCATGGTCAGGGCCGTCACCTGCCGGGGCGCGCCCGCCTCGGTCTGCTCGGTCAGCGCGAAGATCGCGTCGAAGCCCCAGTAGGCGAAGACGGCGAGCAGGACCGCGCGGAACCAGTCCAGGGGCGACCCGGTCACCGGCGCGAGGCGGACCGCGCCCCCTGCCACGAGCACGACGCACACGACCGTCGCGCCGGTCCCGGCGATCACCGCCAGGTACTGCAGCACCGCCATGACGTGCAGCCCGTACAGGTCGATGAGAGCGGCGACGACGGTGAGCGCCGCCGCCAGGGCCGCCTTCACCGGCGTCGGGGCGGACCGGGCCAGGAGGTCGGCGGCCACGTAGGCCATGCCGGAGGTGGCGATAACACCCGTGGAGGCCAGGCAGAACCCGGCGAACCACCCGGTGCGGGGCAGGCGCCGCCGCACCCAGGTGTAGACGCTGCCCTTGTCGGGGTCGCGCCGGTCGTTGGCGCTCATGCCCCGGGCCACGAGGGCCGCGGGCACGGCCGCCAGGACGTAGACGACGGCTGTGCCTGAGCCGACCAGCGCGGCGATCAGCGGCGCGGTGACCATGATCGAGTACCACGGCGCGGTGGCGGACAGGGCCAGGGCGGTGCCCTGGGGGATGCTCAGAGGGGGTGGTGCGGGCGACGACGGCGCGGGGTCCAGCGGGGCTCCTCAGGTGCGGACCCGGTTGGGCACGAAGCGGCAGTAGTAGTCCGTGATGGGCCCGTCGGACTCGCGGATGCCCAGGCCGTAGCACTCCTCGCCCACCATCCAGGTCCCCAGCACCGGGCGGTTGTGCGGGTGGTCGGAGCCGGGGAAGTCGGGCAGCCGGCAGAACTCCTGGATGACGTACCCCTCCACGCCCCAGCCCCCGGGCTGGACGATGTGCCTGCCCTCGCCGTGCAGCTCGATGTTCGCGCCCTCGCGGGCGTGCAGCGGCTTGATGACGTACTCGGGCATGCCCATGGTGTCGTGCCTGGCGCGCGCGTCGTCGGGGTACATGTAGGTGGGGATGAGGTTGGCGTGGTTCGGGTAGAGGTGCCACAGCGCCGCGGACAGCGCCTTGGTGGACAGGAACATCGTCCAGGCGGGCTGGAACCAGTAGTCCGGCTTGAGGGAGGAGATGATCGGGCCGAACTCCTCGAACATCATCTCCTCCCACGGGTAGAGCTTGAAGATCGCCTCCAGATGGAGGTTCTCCCCGTCGGTGAAGCGCGCATTGTCCCGGTCGAAGCCGATCTGCCTCATCTCCACCAGCGTGGTCGTCAGGCCCGCCTGCACGGCGGTGTCCATAATGTAGCCCGTGGTCATGAGGTCCTCGCCGGAGTCGTCGGCGTCGGTGTAGGCGAAGTGGTACATGTGGGGGCGCACGCCGTGGCGGCGGCCCAGGTGGTCGTCGATGCGCCTCCACTGGGCGATGAGCTCCTCGTGCATGCCGTTCCACTGGTCGAAGCCCGTCAGCCCCGCCTTGAGGTGGACATCCTCGTGCCAGTACCACTGGATGAGGGCGGCCTCGAGCAGGCCGGTGGGGGTGTCGGCGTTGTACTCCAGCATCCGCGGCGGGCGGCCGTCATTGCCGGAGTAGATGAGGTCGAAGCGCGAGTAGAAGGAGGGGTCGTCGCGCTCCAGGGAGGCCCTGGCGTACTCGATCGCCTCGGGCGGGATGCCCAGGTTGAAGGGCGAGCCGGGCTTGAGGGACTCCTCGGCGAGGAACCCCGCCGCGTCCCGCGCCATGAGGTGGAGGTTCTCGCTGGCCATCTCCAGGAGGTCCACCTCGGTCATGGTGAGCTCGTAGCAGGCCTGCTCGTTCCAGTAGCTGGTGGTGATGCCCGTGCGGGGATCGGTGGTGTCGCAGAAGACGAGGCCCTGGCGCGCGACGGTGTCCCGCCAGCCCGGGCGCGGGGACATGGGGATGCGCTGCACCGTCAGGACCCCGATCCGTGCCCGGACCCCGAGCCGGAGCCGAAGCCCCCGTGGCTGGTGCCCGAGCCGCGCGAGTAGGAGCCGCCCGAGCGTCCCGAGGTGGTGACCTTGCTGCTCGACGGCGGCTTGGAGTCGCTGTAGCCGGAGGGCACCTTCTCGCCGACTCTCGGGGCGCTCACCGACCGGCCGCGCGAGGTCGGTACGTAGACCCAGTGCGGGTAGGAGCGGTAGGAGCCCGACGAGTCGGTGTCGTCGGAGCACCTCTCGTCGTCGACGCGCTTTCCCGTGCTGGGGTCCTTGCAGACCTTGACGTAGTCGGCGTCGGTATTGCCGCTCGTGGAGGAGCAGCCGGCCAGTCCGCCCAGCCACAGCGCCGCAGCCGCCGCGGTCACGGCGGAGACCACGACCCGCTGGCCTCGGTTCCTCGCGTGCATCACTTCTCCCTCCCGCGCCTCGTGCCGCGTCGCGGCCGGGGCGCCCCGACGCCGGTGAGCACGGCTCCCAGCCTAGGTGGCGCCACCGCCGTCGACAACGGCAGCGCTCCCCATGACCCCCCAGCGCCCCGACCGGCCCCGCTCGGCGGGGCGCGACCTCGCCGCCCGACTCCCCGACGCCGACGGCGGCGGCCTGCGAGAATCGGGGCATGAGCTTCTTCTCCCGCCTGCGCGGCTCCAGATCGTCTCCCGCCCCCTCCGCCACCGGCGGCCCGGACGCATCGGCGGCCGCGGACGCCGCCCGCCCCGACGACGGCGCCCGCGTGCGCACTGTCCGCGCGCTCGTCTCCGGGCAGGTCCAGGGCGTGGGCTTCCGCTGGTACTGCACCGAGGAGGCGCAGAGCCTGGGCCTGGTCGGGCGGGTGAGCAACCTGCCCGACGGCGATGTCAAGGTCCTTGTCCAGGGGCCGGCCGACGCGGTCTCGCAGCTGGTCGCCTGGCTGTACCGCGGGCCCCGGTGGGCGCGGGTCGACGACGTCCGCCTCACCGAGCTGCCGCCGGGCAGCCTGTCCGCGAGCAGCTTCCAGCCGGGCAACTGAGCCCGGCGCGCGAGGGCCGTGCCCGGGCCGGGCTCAGTCGCCCTCGGGCCCCGCGGTGTAGACCTCGACGCCGCCGTCCTCCTTGCCTCGGAGCATGAGCCAGCTGCTCCCGGACGGGCCGGACGGGCCGTCCACCGTGCACAGGACGTCGCCGGCCTGGTAGTAGGCGCCCTTGACGACCTGCGGCTCCGCGCCGGGGCGGAGCCAGGTCTGGCCGCCGTTCTTCAGGGACACATGGCTGATGCCGTGCCCGTCCGGCTTGCTGACGGAGGGCAGGAGCGCGCACTCCCCGACGGCGGAGCCCCTCGGGATGTACGAGTCGCGCACGCTCGTGGTGGTGAGCGGCGCGTGCCTGTCGAGGGCGCTTATGAAGTCCCTCGTGGCCCACTGCGCGGCCCTGTCGTCATCGTGGGCGGTCACGGCATCGACGAAGGCCTGGACATCGTCCTTCTCGGGCATGCGGACCTTCTTGTCGCCAATGGTGTAGAGGACGTCGGAGACCGCGTACCCCTGCGCCTCGCCCGCCCATGTGTAGGTGGCCGACGCGCTGCCGGAGTGGACGGCGGCGTGGAACGGCTCGTCGCCGTAGACGCCGATCTGGCTGATGGACAGCACGAGGTCCCCGTCGTCGGAGTCCGTGGAGACGGCGTCAATGGTGATGTCGTCGATATGGCCCTGGACGTCCGTGCGGAGCGTCCGGGGCTCGATGGCGGTGACCAGGGAGAGGTCGGAGTCGTAGACGACGATCACGTCGTCGGCGTAGGGGGTGCCGTAGGCGCAGGTGATGGTCGTAACGGCCACCGGGCGCCCGTCGATCGCGCCCGCCGTCACGTCCTTGAGGCTCGTCACGGCGGCGTCGATCGCCTTGGAGCCCGGCTGCGGAGTGGCCCTGCCGTCGGTGAGGGTCACGGTTCCGGTCGCGCCCCGGACGGCCTCGTCCGTGCTCTTGCTGAGCGCGCAGATCTCGGGGACCTCGAGGGTCGCGTTCGACAGGTCGTCGAGGCTCGGAGCCGGCGGCTGGGAGGGCGTGCTCGTCGCATGGGGGGATCCGCTGGCGCCCAGGTGGCAGGCGGGCAGGAGGAGGGCGGTGGCCAGGGCGGTCAGCAGCGCGGCCGGCCGCCGTCGGGAGGAGGTGGGGGAAGTCACATGCGCAGTCTACGTCCAGATCCTCCCCGCACGGCGGCTGGCCGCGCGGGGAGGGCGGGCGCTCAGCCCTGGCGGGCCTTGAGGCGGGGGTTCTTCTTGTTGATGACATAGGTGTGGCCGCGGCGGCGCACGACCTTGCTGCCGGGCTGCCTGGCCAGCGAGCGGATGGAGGCGCGGACCTTCATGACGTCCTTTCTCGGGTGCGGATCTCGGGTGCGGGCAGGTGCAGGTGGGTAGGAGGGGCGGCGGGGCCCGCGCCTCAGCGCCGGCGCCTGCCGTAGCGGCGCTCGAACTTCTCCACGCGCCCGGCGGTGTCCAGGATCCGGCCCCTGCCGGTCCAGAAGGGGTGCGAGGCGCTGGAGACGTCGACGTCGACGACGGGGTAGATGTTGCCGTCCTCCCACTCGATGGTCTGGGTCGAGGTCATGGTGGAGCGGGTCAGGAAGGCGAAGTCCGCGCTCTTGTCGCGGAAGACGATCGGGTGGTAGTCGGGGTGGATTCCGGGGCGCATGGTGCCGGCTCACTCCTCACCAGGACGACTTCGAGATGCCGGGCAGCTCGCCGCGCAGCGCCATCTCGCGGAAGCGGATGCGCGAGACCCCTGCCTTGCGCAGGAAGCCGCGCGGGCGCCCGTCGACGCCGTCGCGGTTGCGCAGGCGGGTGGGGGAGGCGTCGCGGGGCAGGGCGTGCAGGGCCGTCATGGCGGCCTGGCGCTCGGCGTCGGTGAGCGCCGGGTTCACGCCGGCCCTCTTCAGCTCGGCGCGGCGCTCGGCGTAGCGCGCCACGACCCGGCGACGGCGCTTCTCGGCCGCGATCTTGGACTTCTTGGCCATCAGCGGGACTCCTTGAACTCCACGTGCCGGCGCACGACCGGGTCGAACTTGCGCAGGACCAGGCGGTCCGGGGTGTTGCGGCGGCTCTTGCGGGTCACGTAGGTGTAGCCGGTGCCGGCGGTGGACACCATCTTGATAATGGGTCGCAGGTCCTTTGCTCTGGTGGCCATCAGACCTTCTCCCCCCTCGCGCGCATCTGCGCCACGACGACGTCGATGCCCTTCCTGTCAATGATCTTGATGCCCCTGGCGCTCACGGTCAGGCGCACGGTGCGGCCCAGGGACGGCACCCAGTAGCGCTTGCGCTGGAGGTTGGGCAGCCACCGGCGCTTGGTGCGGCGGTGGGAGTGGGAGATCGAGTGGCCGGTGATCGGCCGGGCTCCCGTGACTTGGCAATAGCGGCTCATGGGTCCACTATATGCAAACGATTCTCAGTACAGTCAATTGGGAGGTGCCGTGCACTGCCTCGCACTCGTCAGCGCCGTCGACCCGCTGCTGGTGGACCTGACCACCCTCGCCCTCCACGGCGAGGACGCCCTCGTCCTGACCGCCTCGCTCCACGACGACGGCGCCCCCGCCGCCGGCGGACGGGAGGTCCCCGGATTCGAGGACGGCTTCATCCGCCTGACCGCCGCGCACGTTCCGTTCGGGGACGCCGAGGCGGCGCCCGCCCTCGATGTCGCGCGCACCACGGACTGCTGGACCTGCTCCCTGCGAGAGGTGCTGCTCGCCGTCGTCGAGGACAGGGCCCGCCTGGAGCCCGACGGCGCCACCGTCGTCCTGCTGCCGCCCGGCGTCGAGCTCATCCACCTCGCCCCGCGCCTGGCCGACGACCTCGCCCGGATCCCCGGCGCGGCGCTCGCGGGCCTGGCCCACGTCATCGACGTCGACACCGCCGCCCGCGACCTGCTCACGCACCAGGCGCCGCCCGGCTCCGTCGCCGCCGTCGAGGGCCAGTGCGCGGGCGAGCTGCACATGGTCGCCCTCGGCTACGCCGACGTCGTCGTCGCGCTCGGGCGGGACCCGGTCGGCCGCGACCTGGTGGAGCACCTGCGACCCCACGACACCCTCCTGCTGCCCGGCCTGGACGCCCCGCTCCTGGGCGAGCTGCTCGCCCTGCGCCACGACGCCGTCGCCGCCGTCGCCCGCGTCCACCCCGTCACGACCCGGGCCTGGGGCGGTCCGGCCGAGCACGGGGTGCGCACCCTGGACCTGTCCAGCAAGATGCCATTCCACCCCGGGCGGCTGCGCGAGCTGGTCGAGGACCTGGCCGGGCGCGGCCTGCTGGCGCGCGGCTGCTTCTGGCTGCCGAGCCGCCCCGGGCGCGTGTGCACCTGGGAGGTCGTCGGGGGAGTGGTCAGCGTGGGGGACGCCGGGCTCTGGCCGGACGAGTCGGACGAGTCGGGCGGGCCCCGGTGCCACCTCGTGGTCACCGGCGTCGCCGACGACCAGGAGTGCGAGCGCGTGCGCGCCGCCTTCGCCGCGATCCTCCTGCGCCCCGACGAGCTCGCAGAGGCCCTCGCCTGGGCCGGCGCGCCCGACGGCCTGGAGGACTGGTTCGGCCGGGGCTGACCCGCCCGCGCCCCGAGTGCGGTCCCGTGCCGGACCCGGCGGGGCGCTAGACTGACCGTGCCGTGCGCGACTGGCGACAAGGTGGCCATCACCGGGGAGCGTCGGCCGGCCTCCGCCCGCGCAGATCGAGGAGAACCATGACAGAGCCCCACAAGCCCGCAGCAGCCCTGAACGACCTGCCCCTGGCCGAGCTCGATCCCGACATCGCCGAGGTCCTCGCCGGCGAGCTCGCCCGTCAGCGCGACACCCTGGAGATGATCGCCTCGGAGAACTTCGTGCCCCGCGCCGTCCTCCAGGCCCAGAGCTCGGTCCTGACCAACAAGTACGCCGAGGGCTACCCGGGCCGCCGCTACTACGGCGGCTGCGAGGTCGTGGACATCGCCGAGAACCTCGCCATCGAGCGCGCCAGGGCCGTCTTCGGCGCCGAGTGGGCCAACGTCCAGCCGCACTCCGGCGCGCAGGCCAACGCCGCCGTCCTCCACGCCCTGGCTGACCCCGGGGACACCATCCTGGGCCTGTCGCTCGCCCACGGCGGCCACCTCACCCACGGCATGAGGATCAACTTCTCCGGCAAGAACTACCGCGCCACCGCCTACGGCGTGGACGAGACCACCATGCGCATCGAGATGGACCGGGTGCGCGAGGCCGCCCTGCGCGAGCGGCCCCGGGTCATTATCGCCGGCTGGTCCGCCTACCCCCGCCACCTCGACTTCGAGGCCTTCCGCGCCATCGCCGACGAGGTCGGCGCCGCCCTGTGGACCGACATGGCCCACTTCGCCGGGCTCGTCGCCGCCGGGCTGCACCCCAGCCCCCTGCCCGCCTCCGACGTCGTGTCCACCACCGTCCACAAGACCCTCGGAGGCCCCCGGTCCGGCATGCTCCTGTCCAACCGCGCCGAGCAGTGGGGGCGGAGGCTCAGCTCCGCCGTCTTCCCCGGCCAGCAGGGCGGGCCCCTCATGCACGTGGTCGCCGCCAAGGCCGTGGCCATGAAGATCGCCGGCACCCAGGAGTTCAAGGACCGCCAGGTCCGCACCATCGAGGGCGCCGCCATCCTCGCCGAACGGCTGCGGGCCGACGACGCGCGCGCCGCCGGCATCCGGCTGGTGACCGGCGGAACCGACGTCCACCTGGTCCTGGTCGATCTGCGCGAGTCCTCCCTGGACGGCCAGCAGGCCGAGGACCTCCTCCACGACGCCGGCATCACCGTCAACCGCAACGCCGTCCCCTTCGACCCGCGCCCGCCGCGCGTCACCTCCGGCCTGCGCATCGGCACGCCGGCGCTGGCCACCCGCGGCTTCGGCGCCGAGGAGTTCACCGAGGTCGCCGACATTATCGCCACCGCCCTGGTCGCCGGGGCCGCGGGCAGGGCCGACGCCGAGCTCCTGGCCGGCCTGCGCGGCCGCGTGCGCGCGCTCACCGGCGCCTTCCCCCTCTACCCGGGCCTGGTCCAGTGAGAGCGCCCTGGGACGGTCCGGCCCGGGTCCTGGACGGCAAGGCCACCGCCGCCGCCATCAAGGCCGAGCTGGCGCGGCGCGTGGCCGCCCTGCGCGAGCGCGGCCTCACCCCGGGGCTCGGCACGGTGCTCGTGGGCGAGGACCCCGGGTCGCTCAGGTACGTCGCCGGCAAGCACGCCGACTGCGCAGAGGTCGGCATCGACTCCATCCGCATCGACCTGCCCGCCACCGCCGCACAGGCCGAGGTGGAGGCCGCTGTCGACCATCTCAACGCCGATGACGCCTGCACCGGCTACATCGTCCAGCTGC
The DNA here is from genome assembly GCF_030253495.1 of Actinomyces israelii. Classification (NCBI taxonomy): domain Bacteria; kingdom Bacillati; phylum Actinomycetota; class Actinomycetes; order Actinomycetales; family Actinomycetaceae; genus Actinomyces; species Actinomyces israelii. The sequence goes on along the minus strand of NZ_CP124548.1, from coordinate 2,775,176 downwards.
CCCTGCCCAGCGGCATCGACGCCAACGCCGTCCTGGAGCGCGTCGACCCCGACAAGGACGCCGACGGCCTGCACCCCACCAACCTGGGCCGCCTCGTCCTGCGCAGCTCCGGGCCCATCGCCTCGCCGCTGCCGTGCACGCCCCGGGCCTGCATCGAGCTCATGACCCGCCACGGCATCGACCTGGCGGGGGCCGACGTGTGCGTCATCGGGCGCGGCGTCACCGTGGGCAGGTCCATCGGCCTGCTGCTGGGGCGCAAGGACGTCAACGCCACCGTCGAGGTCTGCCACACCGGCACCCGCGACCTGGCCGCGCACGTGCGGCGCGCCGGCATTGTCATCTCCGCGGCCGGATCGGCCGGGATCGTGCGCCCCGAGATGGTGGCGCCCGGCGCCGTCGTCCTGGACGTCGGGGTCGCGCGGGTGGTGGACCCGGTCACCGGCAAGGGCCGCATCGCCGGGGACGTCGCCGACGGCGTCGATGAGGTCGCGGCCTGGCTCTCCCCGAACCCCGGGGGAGTGGGGCCCATGACGCGCGCCCTGCTGCTGGCCAACGTGGTGGAGGCGGCCGAGCGCCGGGCGGGTTGAGGCATAGGCTGTGCCTGTGAGGTCTCCCACTGCTGCCTGCCGACGGCGGTTCCCCGCGCTGCCGGCCGTTCTCGCCGCCGTGCTCCTGGTGCTGGGCGCGGGCACCCACGGCCATGCGGCGGCCCCAGGCCGGGCCCTCTCCCCGAGCGCGGTGGGCAGTGCGTCCCCGGCCGCCCCGGGCAGTGCCTCCCCGAGCGCGGCGGCCGGCGGCTCCTCGCGGGCGGGCTCGCCCACGGCCATGTTCATGCCGGCCCCCACCCAGGCGGACCTGTCCGACGCGACCCTTGAGGTGCCCGAGATCTGCGCGCTCGAGAAGCTCCCGAGTGAGGCCACCCAGGGTGCGACCGGGACCGTCACCTTCAGCGGAGGCGAGGCCGCTCCTCCACCGAGTCTTCCGGAGCACAGGCAGTCGGCCAGGACGACGATCAAGAATGTGACGTCGAGCGTTCTCGACGGGCGTCCGGTCGCCATTGCGACCATCTCCTGCAACTACGGCGGTGCTTATGTCGACGACGCGATCGTCGCCTACGACTCCGACCTCTCCCTGGTCGCCACCATTGAGCCCAGGGTGTTCCACGCGGACATTGAGGGACGAGTCGATGACGTCACCATTGACGCGGTGTCCGCGAATGCCGCCACCGGCGACCTCGTGCTGTCCATGAGCCGGATCGGCGTCTACGGCGACGAGGGCTCCCACGCTTCTCCCCACTCCGGGAGCGCGAAGGTCCTCTACATGTGGGCGGGCAGGGCGCGCGGGTACACGATCTCCGACGCCGTCTACACGGTAGGCGGGGACAAGAAGGTCCGCATATCCAGGACGGAGGACGTCCAGGCCTTCGTCGATGCCGTCATTGCTCACGATGATGGCACCGCCGCGCAGTGGGCCGCACCGGCGCTCATCAGCGCCCTCGATAATAACGCGCCGTACAGCGGCCTCACCGTCCGAGAATCATATTTCCCGAAGGGCTCCACTGTCGGGGAGTGCAGGCTTCTGCCGCCCATTAGCGTGATCGGCCGCAAGCCCGAGGCGTTCTTTGACGGCGGTGGCAGCGCCGTCGTCGAGCCCAGTGCGCCCTCCACGATCGTCAAAGGTAATTCTTACCAGTACGAAGCCGGCGACATAATCTGCGGACTGGGCGGAGCGGGCAGTCGGTCCGACGAGTTCTCCCACTGGCTCATGCTCCGCGGCAAGGAGGACGGCAGCGTCGAGGCCTACACCCCAGGGCCAGCAGGCGACTGACCACCGGTGCATCCGGGCCCGGCGGGCCTGATGGGCCGTGAGTCCGTGCGTCTGGGGGGGGCGGGCTCTGCCGGGGGCGGGCTCGTGGGGCGTAGACTGTGCCTGTGAGACTCCCCACTGCTCCTTTCCGGTTGCGGCTGTCTGCTCTGCTGACTGCTGCGGCCACTGTCTTCCTGCTGCCGGGCTGCCCGGGCGTGAGCGCCTACGGCTATGCGGCGTCTGCTGACGGAGGCTCCTCGCGGGCGGGCTCGCCCACGGCCATGTTCATGCCGGCCCCCACCCAGGCGGACCTGTCCGACGCGACCCTTGAGGTGCCCGAGATCTGCGCGCTGACGAAGAAGAGTGCGAGCGACGCCGCCCAGGGCGCGACCGGGATGGTGACCTTCAGCGGCGGCAAGGCGACTCCGGCGCCGGGGTCGGAGGCGATCGAGGCGGCCGTGACGAGTCTCAAGGAGGTGACCTCGAGCGTCATCGACGGGCGGCCGGTTGCCGTTGCGACCATCACCTGCGCCTACGGAACCCCTTATGCTGATGACGCGATCGTCGTCTACGACTCGAGCCTCTCCCTGGTGGCGGCCATTGACCCGCGGACGCTCCGGGGCGATCTTGAGGGCCATATCGATGACCTCACCATTGACGCGGTGTCCGCGAATGCAGTGACCGGCGACCTCGTGCTGTCCATCAGCCAGATCGGCATGTACGGCGATCAGCCGAGTCATTTCGCCGCCCACTCCGGGAGCGCCAATATCTTCTACACGTGGGCGAGCGGTGCTCATGGGTACACTCCCTCCGATGTCGTCTACACGATCGGCGACAAGAAGGTCCGCATGCCCAGGGTCGAGGACGTCCAGGCCTTCTATACCGCTGTTGCCACTCATGATGACGATACGGCCTCCAAGTCGGCCACGCCGGAGTTCATGAGCGCCCTTCAGGGGGATAGCAGCCTGCGGCAGACGCATTTCTCGGGCGGAGGCGCCGCCCCCTCCATAGAGTGCGTGCTCCTGTCCTCTACCAGCACCCCGGACGCCCAGGGCGGCGGCGCCGTGTACTTCAGCGACGGCCGTAAGGCCGCGTTCAGTACATGGCTATTCGGATTTCACGTCGTCAGGGACAACGATTACCAGGCCGGTGACATGATGTGTGCGCTGGCCGGAAACGGGGAGGGCAATCCCGGCACGGTGTACCGCTGGCTCGATGTCCGCGGCAAGGAGGACGGCAGCTTCGAGGTCCACAACTCGATCGACATCCCCACGTACTACTAATTGGTTCTGACGGGGCTGCGGACCGGGCCCGCGGCTCTCCCCCATCGACATCGGTCCGTGCGTCTGGGGGGGGCGAGCTCTGCCGGGGGCGGGCTCGTGGGGCGTAGACTGTGCCTGTGAGACTCCCCACTGCTCCTTTCCGGTTGCGGCTGTCTGCTCTGCTGACTGCTGCGGCCACTGTCTTCCTGCTGCCGGGCTGCCCGGGCGTGAGCGCCTACGGCTATGCGGCGTCTGCTGACGGAGGCTCCTCGCGGGCGGGCTCGCCCACGGCCATGTTCATGCCGGCCCCCACCCAGGCGGACCTGTCCGACGCGACCCTTGAGGTGCCCGAGATCTGCGCGCTCAGGACGAACCCCGGCGACGCCACCCAGGGCGCCATCGGGACCGTCACCTTCAGCAGCGGCAAGGCTGAGTCCCCACCGGGCGATCGGAGCTACCTGCCGCTGGCCGCAACAACGATCAAGGAGGTGACGTCGAGCGTCATCGATGGGCGGCCGGTTGCCGTTGCGACCATTAGCTGCGCCTACGGCGGCGCCTACGCCGATGACGCGATCGCCGTCTACGACTCGAGCCTCTCCCTGGTGGCGTCCATTGACCCGCGGGCGCTCCGGGGCGATCTTGAGGGCCATATCGATGACCTCACCATTGATGCGGTGTCCGCGAATGCGGCCACCGGCGACCTCCTGCTGTCGATCAGCCAGATCGGCGTCTACGGCGACGAGAGCTACCACGCCGCCCGCCACTCCGGGAGCGCGAGGGTCCTCTACACGTGGGCGGGCGGGGCGCGCGGGTACACGATCTCCGATGTCGTCTACACGGTAGGCGGGGACAAGAAGGTCCGCATGCCCAGGGTCGAGGACGTCCAGGCAGCCTATGATGCTATCGCCAATCATGATGACAGTGCTGCCTCGCAATGGATGTCACCGGGTCTTACGAGTGCCCTCCAGGAAAAAGAGGCCCTGCGCCAAACTTATTTCGAAGCGGGAAGCTCAGTCCAGGAGTGTGTGCTTCTGTCCTCCTCGAACTCCCCTGATGGCAAGGGCGTAGGAACTGTGTACTTCAGCGACGGCCGTAAAAGCGAGCTCAGATCCCAGGGGCACGCCTACGTATTCGTCGAAAGTAATGATTACCAGACCGGCGATATGATATGTGCGCTCGGCGGGGCTAGGGGTGAATTAGGGGCATCTGATTACGTTCACCGTTGGATCGCGCTTCACGGCAAAGAGGATGGCGGTTTTGAGATCTACAACTCGGCGTCATACCCCACGTGCTAGATGGCTGATTCTGACGGGTGCACCTGCCGGGCCGGCGGCTCTCCTCTGCCGAGCCGGAATACCACCGGCCTCGGTGAAGTGGGCGGCGGAGCGGGCGGGAGGCGCGCGCGGGGTCGCCTCAGGCGCCTGCTCGGGACGCGCCGGAACGTGAACGCACCTTCCCGGCGTGTTTCTCCCATCCTGCTGAGCCCCACTCCCAGAAGGACGGGAGGAAGGTACGTTCACGTGACGGACTGACGTTGACGTTGGGCGCGCCGCCCGCCCGGCCCGCGCACCGTCGGAGTCAGTCACTCAGGAACGCGCATCCCCGAGGTCGACGTTCTCATCCGCACGGCCGCCCGATCGGCCCCGGCACCCGTGCGTGGGGCAGGGGCTCGGGAGGCGGGTGTCCGTCAGAATGACATTGGAGGCTCAAGGCGCTGTACCTCTTGAAGAGATGCCTGCAATCACGCGGTTCTCCGCTCGCGTCCCGGAGGGGCGGACGGTCAATGTCATTCTGACGGACACCTATGCGGCCCGGCCCTCCCATTGTCGCATCGCATGGCCGGTCCGGCCCGCGTCCGCTGCCACGCGGGTAAGAGGGACGTGCCGCGGCGTCCGCCCGGCCGGAACGTGAAAGGTCTTCCGTTGACGTCGGGCTGAGCCCGTCCTGCTGGCCCGGCGGGTCCGCGCGGCCGGGGGCGGACCGATCTCGGCGCGGGTTTCGACCGGTCTCGAGCCGGAGTACTACCGATCTCGGCGAGGGGGCGCCCCTACTGGCGAGTCCCTTAGAAGGCGTAGTCAATGACCAGGGGGGCGTGGTCGGACCATCTGGAGGCGTAGGAGTCGGCGCGGTCCACGGTGAAGGAGGAGGCCCGCTCGGCCAGGCGCGGCGTGGTCACCTGGTAGTCGAGGCGCCATCCCGCATTGTTGTCGAAGGCCTTGCCGCGCTGGGACCACCACGTGTAGGGCCCCTGCTCGCGCGGTGCCAGCCAGCGGGCCACATCGATCCAGCCGGCGGCGAACCAGCCCTCCAGATGGGCGATCTCCTCGTCCATGACCCCGGCGGTCTTGTTGTGGTTCGGCTTCCAGTTCTTAATGTCCTGCTCGGAGCGGACCACATTGAGGTCCCCGGCCATGACGACCTGGGGGCCGCCGGACTCGCTGGAGGCCAACAGCTCGGCCATGCGCGCGTCCACGAGCTCCAGGTGGGCGTACTTCTGGTCCATCTTCTCGGTGCCCAGCTGGCCCGAGTGCAGGTAGGCCGACACCACGGTGAACGTGTGTCGGCCCGCGCCCTCGGAGCACGGGGCGCCCTCCACGGCGAGGTCCACCTCCAGCCACCGGCCCGAGTCGACGTCGGGCTCGACGGCGTCCGGCGCCGCAACGCCGCGCCGAACCTGCCCCACAACGACCCCGCTGTCCTCGCGCACGGCGACGGCGACCCCTGCTCGCCCCCGGATGCGACACGGCCAGACCTCGCAGCGGTATCCGGGCAGGAGGCCGGACGCCGTCCCCTCGTCCGCGCGGACCTCCTGGAGCAGGAGGATATCGGGCGCGCTGGCCTTCAGCCACCCCGAAATACCCTTGCGGGCCGCGGCCCGAATGCCGTTGACGTTGACAGTGGCGATGCGCATGGGGCCAGGGTACGGCCAGTCACAATGGCACCCTGGCCGGGACACTCGCTTTCCCCCGACGTCTGCGGCTCAGCAGCGGATTCAGTAGCGGATTCAGTAGCGGATGGCGTCGATGGGGCGGATGCGCACGGCCACGATCGCCGGGATGATGCCGGACAGGGCCCCGACCCCGGTTGCCGCCAGCAGCCCGATAATGGCCGCCACCATGGGGAAGGGCGGATTGGACGCCGTCGGGATCCCCAGCACGGAGCTGAGCGGCACCATTCTGAGCGCCACGATCGCCATGCCGACGCCGACGACGCCGGCCACCACGGTCGCCACCACCGACTCCAGCATAATGGAGAAGAAGATCCGTCGACTCGTCGCCCCGAAGGAGCGCCTCACCCCGATCTCGTGGATGCGCTGACGGACCGTGACCAGCGAGATGTTCACCAGGCTCAGGGCGCCCAGAATCATAATGAAGACGCCCGCGCCGGTCACCACCGTGGTGAAGGCGTCCGCGCTCACGCCCGCGTTGGAGATCGCCAGGTTGTCGCTCACCTGAGTGGACCCCTTCCCGAACTGGGCGTCCAGGTTCCGCTTGGCGAGCTCCTTGACCTGCTTGGCCTCGTCCTTCCCGGCCCAGATCTCGAGCGTCGGTATGGGGCGCTCGGTCTGCTCGGACAGCTGCTGCTCGTAGGAGTCCGCCAGCACGAATGCCGACAGCGGCTGCGGGCAGGGGATGTCATCGCCGTCGGCGTTGGTGGTGGTGCAGTAGGGCGAGCTCGCGTTCTCGTCGGGCTTGAGCACCCCCACAATGGTGAAGGTGGTGCGCACGGGGGTGTAGGAGGTGATGGTGATCGGCTCCGTGAGCTCGGAGACGCCGAGGTCCTCGAGGAAGCCCTGGGAGACGACCAGCGTCGGGGAGAGGTCGTCAGCGTCGTCGCCGCTGAACCAGCGGCCCTGGGCCACCGGCGTGTGGTGCAGCGTCCCGTACCCCAGGCTCACCGCCTGGGTGGCCACCTGGCGAGGCCCGTCGGGGAAGGCGAAGCGCACCTTCGTGGTGTAGCTGGTCGCCCACGAGCTCGCCTCGTACCGGGAGACGAAGGACGCCAGCGCGGTGCTGACCCTGTCGGAGGTCGCCGCCGACGTCGTCTTCGACGGCGCCGCGCCATCCGCCCCGGAGCCCGTCTGCCCGGAGCCGCCGGAGCTCTGCCCGGAGCCGGCCTGCGCGGCGCCCGAGGCCCCGGAGCCGGACTCCCCGGAGCCGGCGTCCTCAGAACCGTCAGAGCCGGCTGAGTCGCCCTGGCCCGAGGCCGTCACGTCCTTCCCGGTGGGGGAGACGTTGATGGTGACCGTGCCGGAGCGTCCTCCGTACTGCTCGATCTGAGAGTTGATGGCGGACACCGAGATCTGTCCCACGGCGATGACGAAGGCCATGGCGGCCACGGCCACCGCGACCCCCACCAGCGAGAGCAGCACCCGGAGCTTGCCGATGCGCAGCTGCGCCCACGCCTCAATGATGGCACCGACGAATCCCGTCGCCAGGCCGCCGGCCCCCGCGAAGAGCTTCATCTGGCGCCTCCCACTGCCGCTGCGTTGACGTCGGCGCCCCGGCCGGCGCCGTCGGGCGGGCCGAGCTGGATCTCGCCGAACTCCTCCAGGGAGCCCACCTGCCTGCGGGTCACCGAGATCGGGGTCAGGACCCCGTGCTCGAGGCGGTACTGGGTGTGCGCCCGCCCGGCAACGGCCAGGTCGTGAGTGATGAGGATGAGTGCCGCACCGGTGTCGTGGCACTGCTTCTCCAGCAGGTCCATGACGGTGGCCCCGGTGTCGACGTCGAGGGCGCCGGTCGGCTCGTCGGCCAGGATGACGCGGGGGCGCCGGGCCAGCGCCCGGGCGATGGCGACCCGCTGCTGCTCGCCCCCCGACAGCCGTCCGATGGCCAGGCCCGTCTTGCTCGCCAGCCCGACGGCGTCCAGGAGCTCCTTCGCGCGGGAGACGCGCCTCCAGAAGGCCGTGCCGTGGTCGTACAGGAGCGGGGCCGCCACGTTCTCCGTGGTCGTCAGCCCGCTGATGAGGTTGAAGGACTGGAAGACGAATCCGAAGGTCTCGCCGCGCAGGTGGGCGCGGCGGCCCTCGCTGAGCCTGGCCGTGTCGATGCCCGTGAGGTGGTAGGTGCCGGATGTCGGGGTGTCGATCAGCCCGAGGGTGTTGAGCAGGGTCGACTTGCCGGTCCCGGAGCGGCCGACAATGGCCACGTGCTCGCCGGGGTGGACGTCCAGGTCGAGGCCGGTGAGGATCGTCAGCGGCGGGGAGTCGGGGACCGTGAAGGTGCGCGTGATGCCCCGCAGCCTGATCAGCGGGTCGGGGCTCACAGGATCTCCTGGCCGTTCTCGTCGTAGCAGGCGGAGTTGTCGGCCTCGCACGTGTTGGGCGGGCCGTTGCGGACGATGTCCTTGCCGGGCACGTACTGGAGGATCGTCTCGCCCTCGGCCAGGCCGTCGGTGACCTGGATGCTGGTGCCGTCGTTGATGCCCAGGGAGACCTCGCGCTTCTCGGCGCCCTTCGGGTTGTCGGGATCGGTGACGACCCAGACGTTCCCCGTCGTCACGGACCCCTCCACCGCGGTCACAGGGACCAGGACCGCCCCGGTGGCCGAGCCCGCGTCAATGCCGATGGTGACCTTGAGGCCCGCGAAAACCTTCTGGTCGGACGGCACGGAGCAGCGGACCTCGACCTTGGTGCCCTCCCCGGTGGTCGTCGTGGTGCTGCCGTCCTGGCCGGTGGTGGTGGACGTGCTCGCCTTCGTGCCGATGCTCAGATCCGAGCAGGAGAAGGGCGCCGGGCCCTCCGCCACCGAGATGGTCGCCGCGGCCGGGGCGTTGGTGAGCCGGTACTGCTGGGAGGCCGTGATATTGCCGGTGGCGGAGTAGGTCTGCGGGGTGATGGTGGCCACGACCATGCCGACGGTCGTCTCCTGGTTCTCAATGACGTTGAAGGACACCTTGCCGCCCACCGGGGCGTACACGGTTCCCCAGGTGACCTTGTCGGCCGTGGGCGTGCTGGTCGGGTTGCCGTCGGCATCGGTGCCGGTCGTGGGCGCCTGCGGCTCGGTCTTCTTCAGGTAGAGCAGGGGCTCGCCCTGGGTGACCATGGCGTCCTTGACCACGGCGAGAGAATCGACGACGCCGCTCAGGGTGGCCTTCGCCTCGACGGCCTTGTCCTGGACGATCTGGCCCTTGACCTCCACCGTGCTGGCGATGTCGCCGACCGTGGCGGTCGTCGTCCGCGCCGTCAGCTCGAGCCCGGAGGCGATGTCCGCGCGGTTCTGGCCCTTCTGCTCGGGGAAGAAGGCGATCTTCGCCAGCGCGATCGCGATGACGACGGCGATGAGAACCTTGACGGTGGGTAGGACGTATTTCTTCATGTGAGTCTCCGGTTGTGCCCCGGCCTGGCGGGCTCCTGGGAACGCGGCGCAATCAGACGACTGCTGTGCCGTGTAAGGGAATTAATGCAAGCCTATGGCCCTCGAGGGCAGGGGCGGTTCCTCCTGAAGGAGGAACCGCCCCTGTGACCAAAGGAGGACGCCCGAGCGGGAATCAGCCTTCGGGGGGATGACGACGGGCCCGGGTCGGCCTCACGCCAGACGGCCGGCCGGAGCGGAGGGGAGCGCGTTCAGGAAGGCCGGGGCCGCGAAGCCCGCCTCGGCGTAGGTGCGGACGACGGCGCGGGCGACGGCGTCGGCGGAGCCGGCGTCGACCAGGGCGATCGCGGAGCCGCCGAAGCCCCCGCCGGTCATCCGGGCCCCGTGGGCGCCCGCCGCGCGGGCCGCCTCCACGGCCGCGTCCAGCTCGGGGCAGGTGCACTCGTAGTCGTCGCGCAGCGAGTCGTGGCTGGCGTTCATCAGGGCCCCGGCCTCCTCCAGCTTCGCGCCGGCAAGCGGGCGGTCGTCCTCGAGCAGCGCCACGAGGCGGCGCGTCCGGTCGATCTCGGTCACGACGTGCCGGGTGCGCCTGACCAGCTCGTCGGCGTCCGCCTCGCCGCAGCCCGCCAGACGGCCCAGGTGCGCATCGAGCTCGTCGGGCGGGACGTCGGCCAGCAGCTCGACGCCGAGAAGGCGGGCGGCCCTCTCGCAGGCGGCCCGCCGTGCGCCGTACTGCCCGTCCACCAGGGAGTGCTTGGCCCTGGTGTCGATGACCAGCAGCGCCAGCCCGGCGCCAGCCAGGTCGAAGGGGACCTGCTCGACCCCGCCGGTGCGGCAGTCCAGCCGCAGGGCGTGACCGGCGCGGCAGCGCAGGGACGCGGACTGGTCCATGCCGCCGGTGGGGGCGCCCGCCACCTCGTTCTCCGCCCGCACGCAGGCCGTCACCAGGCGCGCGCGGCCGGCGTCGTCGGGCACATCCGCCGGGCCCGCCAGGGCGAGGCCGTCGACCGCGTCCAGCGCCACCGCCGCGGCGCACTCCAGGGCCGCCGAGGAGGACAGGCCCCCGCCCAGGGGCACGCAGGAGACCAGAGCGGCGTCGAAGCCCGACAGCGGGCCCAGCCCGTCGCGCTCCAGAGCCCAGGCCACGCCGGCGATGTAGGCGCTCCAGCCGTGCACCTCGCCGGGCGTGCCCTTGGAGCCGACGGTGTCCAGGTCCAGGACGTCGATGCTCTGACGCGCCTGGGAGGACACGAGCCGCACCGTCCGGTCCTCGCGGCGCCGTAGCGCCAGGAAGGCGCGGTGGGGCAGGGCGATGGGCAGGGCGAGCCCGCCGTTGTAGTCCGTGTGCTCGCCAATGATGTTGACGCGTCCCGGCGCGTACCACACGCCGTCGGGCTCCCCGCCGAGGGCCTCGCGCAGCAGGGCGGCGGCGGCAGCGGCGCCCTCCCGCAGGCTCAGGGCCGGGGAGAAGACGGGCGCGGCGCCAGCGACGGCGGGGGTCGGGGTGTCGTTCATAACAGGCTCCTGGGGCTGCGGCTCGACGGAGGGGCGGATACTGCTCACAATTCTGCCAGAGGGCGCCACCGGCGCGCGCCGAGCCGTGCGCCCCAAGCCGAGAGCGAGCGGGCGCCGCGAGGCCTGGGGCGGCGCCGTCGCGTGCGGTAGTGTCCCCTCAGACGATCTGACACATCCCCGGCCTGACGGAGGTGACATGGACCTGCCCGTGCCCGCCCCCTCCCAGTGCGTCGTCGGGCTGACCATCCCCCTGCCCGAGCCCTGGGCGGCACAGGTCCGCATCGTGCGCGCCGGGGCGGGCGACCCTCTGGCCCATGTGATCGCGCCCCATGTCACGCTTCTGCCCCCCACCGTCGTGGAGCGGGGCGACGTGCCCGCCATCGCGGCGCACGTCGAGCGGGTGGCCGGGCGCACGGCGCCGTTCGTGCTGCGCGCCCGCGGGGTCGGCACCTTCCGCCCGGTCAGTCCCGTCGTCTACGTCGCGCTCCAGGACGGCGGGCCCCAGTGCGACGTCCTCCAGCAGATGCTGCGCCGGCAGGGCGGGCCGCTGGCCACGGCCCTGCGCTTCCCCTTCCACCCGCACATCACCCTGGCCCATGAGGTCTCCGACGACTCCCTGGACGCGGCGGCCCGCGCGGGCGCCGACATCGACGCGCGCTTCGTGGTCGAGCGGATCAGCCTGCACCGCCTGGCCGAGGACGGCTCCTGGCAGACGCTGATCGCGCCGGCGCTCGCCGGCGGGCCCGCAGACGCCGGGGCGGGATCGGGCGGCCGGGCCGCGCCCCAGGTAGGCGACAACGGCGGTTGACGGCAGATGGCGCCGTCAACGGAAGCTCGTCGCGTGAGAGGTACGTTGACGATGGGAAGGTACGTTCGCGTTCCGCTTCTCCCGGGCTCCCCGGAACCTGGATGACCGGTCCCGGGGCCGAACGGTGCCGCGCGGTAGAAAAAGGCGGCCGCGTACCGGCAGATGCCCGAGCAGGCGCTTCGGACCGGTCTCGGTGCGGGGCTGAACCGATCCCGGCGAGAGGGCCGCCATAGGGGGCGCGGAGCCGGACGCCTGGACACCCCCGCCACCCGACCCGCCCTGCGCTCTTCGGGAGTCAATCATCTAGCCTGGGGCCGTGACCGACAACGCCGCCCAGGACCCGGCCGGGGGCTCGTATGCGAGCGCCGACAGGCCGATTCACGCGATCATTCCCGCCGGCGGCGCCGGCACCCGGCTGTGGCCGCTGTCCAGGCGCCGCCGCCCCAAGTTCCTCCTCGACCTGACCGGCACCGGTCGCACCCTCATCCAGGGCACTGTGGCGCGCCTGGCGCCCGTGGCCGCCACGACGACGATCGTCACCGGCGTCGCGCACGTGGCCGCCGTCGCCGACCAGCTGCCCGGCGTGGGGCGGGACAACATCCTGGCCGAGCCCCTGCCCCGGGACTCCATGGCGGCCATCGGCCTGGCCGCCGCCGTCATTGCCGCGCGCCACGGCCGCGACGCCGTCGTCGGCTCCTTCGCCGCCGACCACACCATCGCCGACGAGGCCTCCTTCACCGGCGCCGTCCGCCAGGCCGCCGCCCTTGCGCGCGCGGGATGGGTGGCGACCATCGGCATCGAGGCGACCGGCCCCTCCACTGCCTTCGGCTACATCCACTGCGGCGATGCCATCGGCGTGCCCGGGGCCCCGGACGGGCGCCGCGTCCTCGGCTTCACCGAGAAGCCCGACGCCCACACCGCGGCGCAGTACCTGGCCACGGGCGACTACCGGTGGAACGCCGGCATGTTCGCGGCCCGCGCGGGCGTCCTGCTGGACCACCTCGCCGCCCAGCGGCCCCGGCTCGCCGCGGGCATCGAGGCGATCGCCGCCGCCTGGGACGCGCCCGCGCGCGAGGAGGTCCTCGCCGCGCGCTGGCCGGGCCTGGAGGCCGTCGCCATCGACCACGCCATCGCCGAGCCCGTGGCCGCCGCCGGGGGAGTGGCCATGGTGCCCGCGGCCATGGGCTGGGACGACGTCGGCGGCTTCGACTCCCTGTCCGCGATCGTGCCCGCGCGCACCTGGGGCCCGGCCGACGGCGTCGCCGTGCTGGACGACTCCGCGGCCGGCGGCCCGGCGGCCGACGTCGAGGCCGCGGACTCGCCCGGCGCGCTCGTGGCCTCGACCACCGGCCGCAGGACCGTGCTGCTGGGCGTGCCGGGCGCCGTCGTCGTCGACACCCCCGACGCCCTGCTCATCACGACACCCGAACGGGCCCAGGCGGTCAAGGGCGTCGTGGACCGGCTGCGGGCCGAGGGGCGCGAGGAGCTCCTGTGAGCGCGCACCCGGCGGGTTCAGCAGGCTCTGCCGCACCGGCTGCCGGCGTCGCCCCGACTGCCCCCGCGCCGGACGACGCTGTCTGGCAGCGGCTGCGCGCCCTGGCCGCCCGGGCCATGGAGCGCGCCTACGCCCCCTGCTCCCGCTTCCGGGTGGGGGCGGCCGCGCTGGTCGAGGACGGCAGGCTTGTGCCGGGATGCAATGTGGAAATGTGGAGAACGCGAGCCACGGCGTGACCCTGTGCGCCGAGTGCGGCCTGGTGAGCGAGCTGGTCCGCACCGGGGGAGGGCGGCTGGTGGCCCTCGTGTGTGTGGACGGGCGCGGCGAGCCCTGCGCCCCCTGCGGGCGGTGCCGCCAGCTGCTGGCCGAGCACGCCGCGCCCGGCATGGTGCTGGCCGTGCCGGGCGGGATCATGACCATTGACGAGGTCCTGCCCGGGCGCTTCACCGACGCCGACATCGCCGCCGTCGTCTCCCCGCGGGCCGGCTGGCCCCGCCCGGGCGCCGCCCGCGGGCTCCCGAGCCCTTCGACGCCGTCGAGATCATCGCCGCCAAGCGCGACGGGGCCCGCCTGAGCGGCCCCCAGATCGACTGGGTCATCGACGCCTACACGCGCGGCGTCGTCGCCGACGAGCAGGTGAGCGCGCTGGCCATGGCGATCTACCTGGGCGGGATGGACCGCGCCGAGACGGCCCGGTGGACCGGCGCCATGATCCGCAGCGGCGAGCGCATGGACTTCTCCCGGCTGGGCCGCCCCACCGCCGACAAGCACTCCACCGGCGGGGTGGGGGACAAGACCACCCTGCCGCCGCTTCTTCGCCGGAACCGGACCGATCTCGACGCGGAACTCGACCGATCTCGGCGAAGGGGGCCGCGGGGCTGGTAGGGGAGCGCCCGACCCGCCCGATCGGCCACAGCCCCCGCACGGTCACGGCGCGCCGCTAACCTGCTGTCGTGAATGACCGCCATGCCGGCCCGCCCGCGGGCGGGCTCAGAGCGCGCGTGTCGAGCTCGCGGCTGCGCGTGGGCGCCTTCGCGACGCCCGGCGACGCCGTCACCCTCACCCAGGGAGACTCCACCACCTGCGGCGCCACCGTCGTCCTGGCCGCCCGGCTGCTCCTCGGCACGACAGGCGCGGCGGACGGTTCCGCCTCCGGCCCGACCGGCCTCTCCGGCCCGACCGGGTCGCTTCCCGGCCTGCGCCTGACGCGGGCCCTGCACGCCGAGCAGCGCCGCCTCCAGGCGCGCATGAACCGCCGCTCGGGCGGGCCGCTCGGCCCGCTGCCGTGGACCCGCCGCCTGGGGTCGACGCCGTGGGCCGTGGCGCGCGCCCTGGGCGAGGAGCCCGGCCGCGCCGTCCCCGCCGGCTCCGTCGGGGCCGCCTACCGGGTCCGCTGGGTCCGCGAGGGCGGTCCCCGCTGGCCGGACGACGCCGAGCGCATACGCCGGGCGCTGGACGCCGGGCTGCCCGCGGTCATGCTCGTGGGCGGCCCCCTGGTGCGCCCCCGCCCGGGCGGCGCAGGGCCGGTGCGCGCGCTGCGCAGGGCCGCAGCAGGGCTGACTGCGCTTCCCCCGCTTGCTGCGCATCCTGTGCTGCCCCGCCACTACGTGCTGGCCCTCCCGTGGCGGCTCGCCGGCCAGGACGACCCCGGTCCGGGGCGCGTTCACGTCTACGAGCCGTCGTCGGGCTCCGTGCGCGTCCTGGACCTGCTCGCCCCGCGCGACCCCGCCGCCCCGGGCCCCCGCGAGCTCGGGTACTGGCCGCGCATCCTGGCCCTCATCACCCCGATACCCGCACCGAGAGGACGACCATGACCACCCGCGCCGAGATCGCCGCGATCATCGACCACACCCTCCTGGCCCCCGAGGCCACCGGCGCCCAGGTCGCCGACCTCATCGCCCAGGCCGATCGGCTGGGCGTCTGCGCGGTGTGCGTCTCCCCGAGCCGGCTGCCCGTCCGGGTCCCGGCGGGCCTGGCCCTCGCCACCGTCTGCGGCTTCCCCTCCGGCGCTCACGCCAGCGCCGTCAAGGCCGCCGAGGCGGCCGACGCCGTGGCCAAGGGTGCGGACGAGATCGACATGGTGGTCAACCTCGGGCTGGTCAAGGAGGGGGACGCCGACGGTGTCGAGGCCGACATCCGCGCCGTGAGGCGGGCCTGCGAGGGCGCCCTGCTCAAGGTCATTGTCGAGTCCGCCGTCCTGACCGACGCCGAGATCGTCGCCTGCTGCCGGGCCGCCGGCGCCGCCGGCGCCGACTTCGTCAAGACCTCCACCGGCTTCCACCCGGCAGGGGGCGCCACCGTCCACGCCGTGGAGCTCATGCGCGCCACCGTCGGCGACCGGCTCGGCGTCAAGGCCTCCGGCGGCATCCGCACGGCGGCCGACGCGCTCGACATGGTCGCCGCCGGTGCCAGCCGCCTGGGGGTGTCCGCCTCGCTCGCCATCCTCGAGGGCCTGCCCGAGTGAGCCTCGCACGGACGCACAAGGTTTAGGCGACCCTCATCTTGAAAGTTTCGGATTTACGAAATAATCTCCCGTCTCATGAGACCCATATTCACTTGCGGACGCCGCACGGCAGCCACCCTCGCCTCCCTCGCCCTTGCCACGGCGGTCCTTCCCCTGACCGCCTGCGGGTCCACGTCGTCGGGCGGTGACGACTCCGCCATCAAGGCGGTCGCCTCCACCACCCAGATCTGCGACTACATCACCCAGCTCGCCTCCGGTGGCCAGGACGACGGCCTGTCCTTCGACCGCACCGGCACCGACGGCACCACCGAGCACTTCGGCGCCGACACCGCCAGCGCCAAGACCCACCTGACCCTGACCTGCCTGCTGGCCCCCAACGCCTCCGCCCACGAGCACGACATGACCGCGGAGCAGTCCAAGGCGCTGTCCGAGGCCGACCTCTTCTTCGTCTCCGGGGTCGACCTGGAGCACTTCCTGGACGACGCCGTCACCTCCACCGGCTTCAAGGGCACCATGGTCGTGACCTCCGGGGTCTACGGCGCCGCCGATGTCGATGACCTCGACGCCCAGCTCGCCAAGGAGAAGGACCTGCCCTACACCGTGGACCGCGGCTCGGACAAGGTGGAGGTCGCCAAGTGGCCCTTCCCGCCCGAGGACGGGGAGAGCGAGCCCGAGTTCCGCTTCGACCCCCACGTGTGGACCTCGCCCAAGAACGCCATTACCCAGGTCAAGAACATCGGTGCCGCCCTGGAGAAGGCCTCCCCGGAGTCCGCCGACCTCCTGAGGTCCCACACCGACAGCTACATCAAGCTCCTGACCGACCTCGACGACTGGGCCCGCGCCAGCCTGGAGACCGTCCCCTCCGGCAAGCGCGTCCTGTTCACCAGCCACGACGCCTTCGGCTACTTCTCGGCGGAGTACGGCGTGACCTTCAAGGGCGCCGCCCTGTCCGACTTCAACGCGCAGCAGGACGCCACCGCCGACAAGATCACCGAGACCGCCAAGGCCGTCAAGGCCTCGGGGGCCGTGGCGATCTTCGCCGAGAACTCCAACAACCCCAAGTCCGTGGAGAAGGTCGCCGCGGAGGCCGGCGTCAAGGCCATTATCGGGGAGGAGGCCCTGTACGGGGACTCGCTGGGCGTCGCCGGCTCCGACGGCGAGACCTACATCGGCTCGATCCTCCACAACGTCACCAACCTCACCAAGGCCTGGGACGGCACCGTCAAGGACATCCCGGACTCGCTGAAGGACTGGACGCCCACGCAGACGGAGGTCAAGTGACCTCAGCCGACTCCCGGTCGCGCGGCTCGGCCGGCACCTCCCGTGAGGCGCCGGCCGAGCCGGTCGTCGTCCTCGACGACGCGGCCTTCGCCTACACCTCGAGCCCCGTCCTGACCGGGGTCACCGGCACGGTCCTGCCCGGTGAGGCCCTCGCCCTCATCGGCCCCAACGGGTCGGGCAAGACGACGCTCCTGCGCGGCCTGCTCGGCATGGTCCGCATCATCGCCGGCAGCCTGCGCGTCAACGGCGCCGCCCCCGGACGCGCGCCGCGCGGCTCGATCGGCTACGTCCCCCAGGTCGCCGACCTCGACCCGAGCTTCCCGGTCACCGTCCTCGACGTCGTCCTCATGGGCACCTACTCGCGGCTGGGACTCCTGCGCCGCCCCGGCCGCGCCGAGCGCCGCCGCTGCCGGGAGGCCCTGGACAGCGTGGGGCTCAGCGAGCTGGCCTCCCGGCACTTCGGCACGCTGTCGGGCGGTCAGCGCCAGCGCGTGCTCGTGGCCCGCTGCATTGCGGCCGAGCCGCGCCTGATCCTCCTGGACGAGCCCTTCAACGGCCTCGACCAGCCCAACCGCAACGCCCTGCTCGACATCATTGCGCGACTCAAGGAGCACGGCATCGGCGTGGTCGTCTCCACCCACGACCTGGTCCTGGCCCGGCAGACCTGCGAGAAGGCCGCCCTGCTGGCCGGGCGGCAGATCGCCTTCGGGCCCCGCGAGGAGGTCCTGGTGCCCGCCCTCATCGAGCAGGCCTACGGCGGATCGGGCTCGGACCGCCTCGTCGAGCTCGACCCGGCGGCGCTGGAGAAGCGGGGCGCGGCGGACAGAGGGGGCGAGGAGCGGTGAGCGCGGCAGTCAGGGCCTTCGCCGACCTCGTTGAGAACCTGCGGCACCTGGGCGCTCACATACCGGGCGTGGCCCCGTTCGCCTCCGCGCCCTACCTGTTCAGGCCGCTGCTCATGATCGTGCTGCTCGGCGGCGTGTGCGCCGTCGTCGGCACCCTGGTCAACCTGCGCACCACCGAGTTCACCGCCGAGGCGATGGTCCACGCCGTCTTCCCCGGCATTGTGGCGGGCGCCGTCTACGGCGGCATCGACCGGATCGTCCCGGCGGCCGGCGCGGTGGCCGTGCTCGCCGCCGCCGTCCTGACCTGGGTGACCAACCGCGCGACCCGCCGCTCCGCCTCCGAGGCGGGCACGGCGGTGGTGCTCACCAGCTTCTTCTCCATCGGCATCGTCCTGTCCCTGGCCAAGGGGGACTTCTCGGGCCAGCTCGAGGCGCTCATGTTCGGGCGCCTCCTGGAGGTCACCGACCTGCGCCTGGCCCAGGCCCTCCTCATGTGCCTGATCGCCCTGGTGGCCGTGGCCGTCACCTGGAAGGAGCAGGTCGCCTACGCCTTCGACCCCGTGGGGGCCCGGGCCGGCGGCATGCGCCTGCTCGTGCTCGACCTGGTCCTCAACATGGCGGTCGCCGCGGTCGTCGTCTCGGCGTCCACGGCCGTGGGCACGCTCCTGGTCATCGGCTACCTCGTCATCCCCGGTGCGACCGGGCGCGTGCTGGCCGGGCGGGTCGCCACCATGGTGGCCGTCGCCCTCGGAGTCGGCATCGGCGGCGGCTGGCTCGGGCTGGCGATCGCGATCGCGCCGATGCCCCACCCCGTCTCGCCGCAGGCGGCGGTGGCCCTGACCACGACCGCCCTGTTCCTGGTGGCCGCGGCGCGCGCCTGGCTGCGCAGCCGCATCCGCCACCGCCGCCCGGGTCGGAGCCGGGTCCCGGCCCCGGAGCGCGGCGGCGCGCGCCCCGGTGAGCGGCACGCCGAGGAGGAGGCGGCGGCATGAGCGTGAGCTGGAGCGTGGTGGCCCTGCCCCTGGTCGAGGTCGTCCTCATGGGGGCGTTGGCCGGCATCGTCGGGGCCCTGGCGCTGGTGCACCGCCGGATCTTCTTCACCGAGTCCCTGACCCACTCCACCTTCCCCGGCGCGGTCGCGGGCGTGGTCGTGGCCGCGGCGCTGAGCCGCTCCCTGGCCGGTCAGCGGGCCGACTACGACCTGCTGACCGCCGCCCTGTTCGTCGGCGCCGTGCTCATGTGCCTGCCCATGATCGCCCTCATGCGCTGGCTGTCGACCATCCCGGGACTGACCTCCCAGTCGGCCGCCGGGATCGTGCTGACCTTCGGCTTCGCCCTGGGGTACTTCCTGGCCAAGTGGTTCGCCCCGCTGCCGCTGAAGGTCGACGGGTTCCTGACCGGCTCGGTGCTCAACATCGGCACCGCCGACGTCGCCGTGACCGCCGCGGTCCTGGTCGGGGCGCTGGCGGTCCTGGCGGTGGCGGGGCGCTTCCTGGCCTTCTACGGCTTCGACCCGGTCGGCTACCGGGCCGCCGGGCTGCGGCCCGGGCCCGTCGAGGCGGTCCTGATGATCCTGATCTGCCTGACCATTGCGGCGCTGGTCCCCGCCGTCGGCACGATCCTGCCCATTGCCCTGGTCGCGGCGCCGGCCGCCGCGATCGCCCCCTGGTGCTCCTCCATGCGCTCGCTGGTGGTCGGGTCGGCGCTGCTGGGAGCCGCCACCTGCGTGGCGGGGATGTGGCTGGGGGTGGCCCTGAGCCTGTCGGTGGGCGGCGTCATCGCCGCGACGGCGGGCGCGGTCTACCTGCTGGCCGCGGCCGCGCGCCGGCTGGCGCTCACAGGCCGAGCACCCCGTGCAGGTCGGCCTTGATCGACTCCAGGCGGTCGGCCGCGGTGCGGCGGGCCACCTCGACCGGGTCCTCGACGGCGACCGGCACGACGACCTCGCAGTAGCACTTGAGCCTCGGCTCCGTGCCCGAGGGGCGCACGACGACGCGGTCGTCGGCCGCCGTCTTGAAGATCAGGCCGTCGGCCGGCGGGAGCCTCCCGCCGTTGCCGTCCGAGGCCCCGTCCATCAGGTCGAAGACGTCGACCACGGGGGAGCCGGCCAGTGAGGCGGGCGCGCCGCCGGCGCGCAGGCGCTCCATGGCGGCGGAGATGAGGTCCGGGTCCTCCACCCGCACGCTCAGGGGGCTGGTGGCGTGCAGGCCGTGCTCGCGCGCCAGCCGGTCGAGCAGGTCGGCGATCGATCGGCCCTGCTGCTTGAGCACGCTGGCCAGCACCGCCAGGCGCACGGCCGCCGAGATGCCGTCCTTGTCGCGCACCGCGGCGGGGTCCACGCAGTAGCCCAGCGCCTCCTCGTAGCCGAAGACCAGCCCGGGCACCCGGCAGATCCACTTGAAGCCGGTCAGGGCGTTGCGGTGCCCCAGCCCGTGGGCCTGCGCGATCCTGCGCAGCATGCGGGAGGAGACGATCGAGTTGGCCAGGATGCCGGTGCCCGTGAAGGCGGCGAGCTCGGCGGCCTGCTCGCCCAGGACCGCCCCGACCTCGTCGCCGGTGAGCCGGCGCCAGCGGCCCGTGGTGTGCTCGTCCGGGATCGCCGCGCAGCAGCGGTCGGCGTCGGGGTCGTTGGCTATCACGAGGTCGGCGCCGACCCGGCGGGCCAGCGCGAGGGCCATCTCGAGGGTCCCGTCCTCCTCGGGGTTGGGGAGGGCGACGGTGGGGAAGTCGGGGTCCGCCTCGAACTGCTCGGGCACGACGACGACGTCCAGGCCCACACGGCTCAGGGCGTCGCGGCACACCGGTCCTCCCACTCCGTGCAGGGCGGTCAGGACGACCCTCAGGGGCGCGACGGCGCGCATGCGCGCCGACTTCGCCGCGCGCCCGGTGTACTCCTCGACCATCTCGGACCCCAGGGTCCGCCAGCCGGAGTCGGGCATCGGCACCTCGGCCAGGGCGCCGACCGCGGCGATCCGCTCGGCGATCTCGGCGTCGTAGGGCGGGGCGATCTGCGCGCCCTGGCCCGGGCCGGTCACGGCCCTCCCGCCCAGGTAGACCTTGTACCCGTTGTCCCGGGGCGGGTTGTGGGAGGCGGTCACCATGACCGCGGCGTCGGCCCCGAGGCGCCGCAGGGCGAAGGCGAGGACGGGGGTGGGGCAGGGGGAGTCGAACAGGAGGGCGCAGCCGCCGGCGCCGGTGACCACGGAGGCCGTGTCTCGGGCGAAGACCTCGGAGTTGTGGCGCGCGTCGTAGCCGATGACGACGGTGAAGCGCTCCCCGAGGGCCTCGCGCAGGTAGGCGGCCAGGCCGGCGGCGGCGCGGATGACGACCACACGGTTCATCCGGTTGGGGCCGGCCCCCAGCCGTCCGCGCAGGCCGGCGGTGCCGAAGCGCAGGGCGTGCGAGAACGCGTCGGCGAGGGCGGCGGTGGCCTCGGCGTCACCGTCCTGGTGAGCGGCCAGCAGGGCGGTGAGCTCCTCACGGGTGGCGGAGTCGGGGTCCTCGTTGATCCAGGCAGTCACGGCGACGGTGTCGAGAGAGCGATCCGGAGGGGTCATGGTTGCGACGCTACCGTGAGCCGCCTGCCTCGAACCGGGACAATGACGGCCCTCACCAGTGGTGCCTAACACAAGAATGTGAGGCGGTCGACCTCCGGCGCGCTCAAGAATTCGCGGGGCCCGCACGGGGGCGGCGGGGAGGGGGAGCGCGTGCCGCTCGGGCTCGAGCTCGAAGCCGGGCGCCCGGTGGGACGTCGGGACGATCCGCCAGCCGGCGGCGACCGGCCGGGCGCGCTCCGGGTTGTCCTCGCGCGGGATCCGGGCGGCGTCGAAGGGGGGCCGTACCGCCTCACCGTACCCTGGGCCCATGACTGACGCATCCCTCCCGGGCCGGCCGCCCGGCGGCCCCGCCGTCGGGCCGGTCGCGCTGCCCGACCCGGCCGGCGACCTCGGCGCCCTCGCCCTGGCCCTGGTGGACGTGCCGAGCGCGTCCGGCTCCGAGGCCCCGCTGGCCGGCGCCGTCCAGGCCGCCCTGGCGGCGAGGCCGCACCTGCAGGTCCTGCGGCACGGAGACACGGTGGTCGCCCGCACCCGCCTGGGGCGCCCCGAGCGGGTCGTCGTCGCCGGCCACCTCGACACCGTCCCGGTCTCGCGGCGCACCGGCAACGTCCCGGGCCGCCTGGAGGAGCGCGACGGGCAGACGGTCGTGTGGGGCCGCGGCAGCGTCGACATGAAGGGCGGGGTCGCCGTCGGCCTGCACCTGGCCGCGACCCTGGCCGCGCCGCGCCGCGACGTCACCTGGGTCTTCTACGACAACGAGGAGGTCGTCGCCGAGCGCAACGGGCTCGGCCGGGCGCTCGCGGCCCACCCCGACTGGTTCGAGGCGGACCTGGCGGTGCTCGGCGAGCCCACCGGCGCGGGCATCGAGGGCGGCTGCAACGGCACCCTGCGCCTCATCCTGGACGTGCCCGGGCGGGCCGCGCACTCGGGGCGCGCCTGGAGGGGCGCCAACGCGATCCACGCCGCCTCCGCTCTCGTCGAGCGGGTCAAGGCGGCGCCCCTGCGCACCGTCGAGGTCGAGGGCCTGGCCTACCGGGAGTCCTTCAGCGTCGTCCGCATCGAGGGCGGTGCGGCGGCCAACCCGGCCAACCCGGCCAACCCGGCCAACCCGGCCAACACGGTCCCCGACCGCTGCCGCGTCACGGTCAACTACCGCTTCGCCCCCGACCTGGCGGCCGAGGCGGCCCTGGCCCGCGCCAGGCGCATTCTGGCGGGGCTCGACGCCGATGGCGGCGAGGCCGACCCGGTCATCGACGCCGGCACCGGGCCGGTCGCCGTCGAGGTCGACGACCTGTGCCCGGCCGCCCGGCCCGGGCTCGGCTCCCCGATGGCGCGCGAGCTCATCGCCCTGGTGCGCGAGCGTGGGGGAGGGATCGGCCCCAAGTACGGGTGGACGGACGTCGCCCGCTTCTCCGCGGCCGGCGTCCCCGCCGTCAACCTCGGCCCGGGCGACCCGATGCTGTGCCACACCGACGACGAGCACTGCCCCGTCGCCCAGATCGAGGCCGTCGCTGGCGTCCTGCGCGCGTGGCTCGCGTGAGGGTCCGGCCGGCCGCGCCCGGGGACGCCGCGCGGGCGTGGGCGGGAGCCGACCTGCTGGCGGACCGCTGGGCGGCCGGCGGCGGCCGCCCATCCCTGGTGGCCGAGGACGAAGGCGGCCGGGGGCGCGTCCTGGGGCACTGCCGCGGTGTCGACAACCCGTTCCACCCCGGTTCGCGCACACTCGTCCTGGGCGTCGCCCCGGCGCTGGACGATGCCGCGGCCCGCCGGGTCGCGGATGCCCTCGTGGCGGCCCAGGCGGCCGTGTCCTCCCGGCCCCTGCGGCTCAGGATCACCGAGGAGGACCGGCTGCTCCGCCGCGCCGCTGCCGTCGCCGGCGGCGTCGTCGAGCAGGTCCTGCCGCCGTGGCGCCTGCGCGTGGGCCCCGCCCTGCGCTCGTGGGCCGCGCGGTGGGACGCGCACGACGGCTACGGGGGCGCCCGGCGCCCCAGGGCCGTGGAGCGCGGGGACGCGGCCGCCGTCGTCCACCTGTGGGCCGGGCACTATGCGGCCCAGCACGCGCGCTGGGCCCCCGCGGCTCCCGCCGAGGAGCTCGCCGGGCTCTTCGCCGAGGACC
Organism: Actinomyces israelii; assembly: GCF_030253495.1. NCBI lineage: Bacteria > Bacillati > Actinomycetota > Actinomycetes > Actinomycetales > Actinomycetaceae > Actinomyces > Actinomyces israelii. The sequence continues at coordinate 2,751,710 of NZ_CP124548.1, read as the reverse complement.
TGGCCTGGGGAGCCCCCGGGTGCTATGAGCCCGCGCGCTCGCGCGTGCGCATGCGGGGCGGCAGGGCGGCCGCCGCCGCCCTGGTCTGGCCGGCCGAGAACGACGACGCCCGGGAGGTCACGGTCATGGCCCTGCCCCGCGAGGGGGCGCAGGCGCTCGCCGACGCCGCGCGGTGCCTGGCCCGGGTGGTCGATGGCGCCGAGGACGGCCAGACGCTCCTGGTCGACACCCACCTGACCGAGCCGTGCGAGCGGCGCCTCATGGGCCCTCTGCACCGGCACCTGGCCTCCTGCGGCGAACCGGCCGCGGGAGGCTGGACCCTCCTGGTCGCGCTGCCGGTGGCCGGCGGAATCACCCGGCCCTTCGCCGTCGGGCTCCTTGAGGGCTGGGACGCCCCGGCCTGGGTCAGGGGCGCGCTCGCCGGCGCCGGCGGATGCTGACAGTCCTCACGATGTTGACACCGTGCGCCCGGCGGTGGGGAATCATGCTCCCATGACACGCGAGACCTACCGCAAGGGGCCCGTGCTGCTGCGCGGGACCCAGATCCCCGCCCGGACCACCGATGCGCGTCTGCTGGACCGCCGCGGCGACACCGACTGGCTGCACTCCGACCCCTGGCGCGTCCTGCGCATCCAGTCCGAGTTCGTCGAGGGCTTCGGCGCCCTGGCCGAGCTGGGGCCGGCGATCAGCGTCTTCGGCTCGGCGCGCACCGCGGCCGGCGACCCGGCCTACGCCCTGGCCGAGCGGATCGGGGCGGGGCTGGCGGACAGCGGCTACAGCGTCATCACCGGCGGGGGTCCGGGGATGATGGAGGCCGCCAACAAGGGCGCCCACGAGGCCGGCGGCGTCTCGGTGGGGCTCGGCATCGAGCTGCCCCTGGAGCAGGAGATGAACGACTACGTCGACCTGGGCATCAACTTCCGCTACTTCTTCGCCCGCAAGACGATGTTCCTGAAGTACTCCGACGGCTTCGTCGTCATGCCCGGGGGCATGGGCACGCTCGACGAGCTCTTCGAGGCCGTCACCCTCGTCCAGACCGGCAAGGTGTCCACCTTCCCGATCGTGCTGGTCGGCTCGGGCTACTGGAGGGGGCTGGTGGACTGGATCCGCGGCACCCTGGTCGAGACCGGCACGATCTCGCCCGGCGACGTCGATCTGCTCCCCGTGGTCGATACGGCGCAGGAGGCCATCGACTACGTCGTCGACGGCGCGCGGCGGCTGCGGGCCGAGGAGGCCGCCAGGGGGCCGCGGGGCCTGGGATGAGCCCGCCTGCGCGAAAAGCACCGAGCATAGTTTAGCATTCGTGGACTTAACCACGTTTCCCTCAGTAGCGGCGCCGCCGTGCCGTAGAATGACCTGGGCAGTGCGGTGATGGATCCGCGATACAGCACTGAAAGGGGAGCTCATGGCTGCCATGAAGCCCAGGACCGGCGACGGGCCTCTCGAGGTCGTCAAGGAAGGCCGCTCGATCATTATGCGCGTACCGCTGGAGGGCGGGGGCCGACTGGTCGTCGAGATCACACCCGATGAGATCAAGGAGCTCCAGGAGGCGCTGGCCTCCGTGAAGTACTGATTCTCGGCCCGCGCTGCAGGCGGCAGCGGCCGCAGCCAGGGCGAGGACCGGGTCCGCGAGGCCCGGTCCTTGTGCTGTGTCCTCCCCGAGCCCTCCCCGAGCCCTTCCCGAGTCCTCTGCGATGAGCCGCCTCAGGCCTGGCGCACGGCGACGAGCAGCCCGTCGCCCACTGGCAGCAGCGAGACGAGCACGCTGTCGTGGTTGCGCAGCGTCTTCCCGAGCTCCCGCGCGGCGACGGTGGTGGGGTCGCGGCGGGCCGGGTCGGCGACGTGGTCGTTCCACAGGGCGCGAGTGATGGCCAGGACCCCGCCGACGCGCAGCATGCGCAGCGCCGCCCCCGCCAGCTTGGCGGACTCCTCCGGATCGACGTCGAGGACGACCATGTCGTAGGAGCGGGCCGCCATGCGGGGCATGACGTCGGAGGCCCTGCCCCGGATGATTCGCGTGCGCGCCCCCGGGTACCCCGCGGCCTCGAAGGTCCTGCGCGCCTCGCGCTGGAGCTCGGGCTCAAGGTCGATGGTCGTCAGCACGCCGTCCACCCCCATCCCGCCGAGCAGGCACAGGCCCGACACGCCGGTGCCGGTGCCTATCTCGGCCACGGACTTGGCGCCCACGGCTGCGGCGAGCATCCGCAGGGCGGCGCCCGTCGCCGGGGAGACGGGCGCGATGCCGAGCTCGATGCCGCGCAGCCTGGCCTCCGCGGTTGGCTCGTCCTCATGAGGGAACTCCTCGGTGTAGGACCAGCTCAAGGTCTTGTCGGCGCTCACCGTTCCACCTTCCGTGCTGCGACTGGCGGTCGCGTAGGACCGGGTCTGCCCGTGCGGGCCCGGGGCGGGACGGGCGCGGGCGCTCTCATTGTTCCAGGTCGCGGGCCCATCGCCGACATCGCCCCTGGCGATGCGGGCACCGGGCGCTGCGCCCGCGCAGCGCCCGGTGCCCGCATCGTCCGTCGTGCGTCCCTGTCGTTGGCTGCCGTCGTGGGTCCCTATACTATCGGCGTGCTAGGCATCTCAGGTCCCGAGTTCCTCGTCATCATCCTGGTGGCGGTCATCGTCGTGGGTCCCCAGCGCCTGCCCGAGTACACTCGCAAGCTGACCCAGGCCGTGCGCCGTCTGAGGGTGTTCCTGGACGACGCCAAGGAGCAGATCGCCGAGGAGGTCGGTCCCGAGCTGACGGACCTCGACCTGTCCGACCTGGACCCCCGCAACTATGACCCGCGCAAGATCGTGCGCGACGCCCTGGGCGAGGACCTCGACGCCATCCGCAAGGACCTGGCGACTCCGTTCCAGTCGGTGGCCAAGACGGCCGAGGAGACGGCGGACGGCATTGTCAGGACCGGCTCGACGAAGTCCCTGACCCGGATGATCGACGACAAGGCCGAGCAGACGCGCCGGGCCCGCAAGGAGAGTGCGGAGCAGGACGCGGCTGAGACCGAGGCGCAGGGCCCGGCCGAGGCCGCTGCCGGGTCGGAGGCCGAGGCCGCCGCGTCGCCCGCCGAGGACGGAGCCCGGGAGGCCGTCGCACCCGACGCCGACGCCGCCACTGCCGACGACGAGGAGCCGGACGCGCCGTTGTCGGGCGAGGCCGGGCCGGACGCTGCGCCCGAGGAGCCCGAGCCCGCTGAGCCCGTCGCCCCGGAGCCGGTGCCCTCGAGCCTGGTCGAGGAGAGCACGAGCGAGGCGGCGCCCCGGGTGCGCCCCATCTCCCCGCGCGAGATCGTGCGCGCGGCCAACGCCGCCGCCCGCACCCGGGCCGAGGCCGCGGCCGCCGTCGTCGACGGCTGAGGCTCAGGGCCGAGCGCTCAGGTGGCGACCTTCAGGCTCAGCCTCCGGCCGGCCAGCCCGCGGGAGCGGTGGGCGAGCCTGCGCGCCACGCTCGCCAGCTCCAGGGCGGCGGGCGCGTCGGCCGCGGGCCTGCCGTCCTCGGCGACGGCGGCGGGCACGCCGCCGTCCGAGCCCTCCCGCAGGCGGATGTCCAGGGGGAGCTGGGCCAGGAGCGGCACGTCGTAGCCCAGGGTCCGGGTCAGCGAGTCGCTGACCGTCCTCCCCCCGCCGGAGCCGAAGATCTCCAGGCGCGAGCCGTCGGGCTGCGGCATGTAGGACATGTTCTCGATGACGCCGACGACCTTCTGCTTGGTCTGGGCGGCGATGAGCCCGGTGCGCTCGGCGACCTCGGCGGCCGCGGTCTGCGGCGTGGTGACCACCAGGATCTCGGCGTTGGGCAGCAGCTGGGCCACCGAGATCGTCACGTCCCCAGTGCCGGGGGGCAGGTCGAGCAGGAGGACGTCCAGGTCGCCCCAGAAGACGTCGGAGAGGAACTGCTGGACCGCCCGGTGCAGCATGGGGCCCCGCCAGACGACCGGCTGCTTGGACTCCACGAACATCCCGATGGAGATGACCTTCACCCCGTGGGCCACCGGCGGGACGATCATGCCGTCCAGCTGGGTGGGGACCCGGTCCACGCCCAGCATGCGGGGGATGGAGAAGCCGTAGATGTCGGCGTCGACGACCCCCACGTTCAGGCCCTGGGTCGCGATGGCCGCCGCGAGGTTGGCGGTCACCGAGGACTTGCCGACCCCGCCCTTGCCGGAGGTCACCGCGTACACGCGCGTGAGGCTGCCCGGCTGGGTGAAGGGGATGACCGGCTCGGCCGCGCCCCCGCGCAGCCGGGTGCGCAGCCCGGCCCTCTGCTCGTCGCTCATGACGCCCAGGCGCACCTGCACCTCGGTGACGCCCTCGACCCCGCCGACCTCACGACGCGCGTCCGCGGTGATCGTGTCCTTGAGCGGGCAGCCGGCCACGGTGAGCAGGACGCCGACGGTCACGGCGCCCGTCTCGCTGATCTCAATCGATTCGACCATGCCGAGATCGGTGATCGAACGGCGGAGCTCGGGATCGATGACTCGGCCCAGAGCCTCACGAACTGCGTCTTCGGTGGGTGCGGACATAGCGCCATCCTATGTGGGAGCGCGCGCGGGCTGTCGTGGTGCACAGCACGTTGAGACGCTCCTCCCCGTGTTTTAGGGATGTGCGATGGTAAAGGCGTCGTAACCTGGACGGGCCGCCACCACGCGCGGACGTCGTTCCTCCTGCGAGCCGGAAAGAGAAGCGCATGACCTCGACTCAGCGCTCCGCCAATTCATCGTCTACCCCTCGCCGGGGCCGCATCGGCGGCCTCGACGGGCTGCGTGCCGTCGCAGTCGCCCTCGTCCTCGTCTACCACCTCGTGCCCGGGGTCCTGCCCGGCGGGATGGTGGGAGTCGACGCCTTCTTCGTCATCTCGGGGTTCCTCATCACCAGCCTCCTGGTCGTTGAGAGGCGTCGCACGGGAGTCATTGACCTCAGGCGCTTCTGGACCAGGCGCCTGCGCCGGATCGTGCCCGCCCTCGTCGCCGCGGTCGCCGCGGTCGTGGCCATGGCCGCCTGCCTGGGCGGCGACGTCCTGCTGGCCGTGCGGCGCCAGGTCCTCGGCTCCATCCTGCTGGTCTACAACTGGGTGGAGATCGCCGGCGGGTCGTCCTACTTCGACCAGACCCAGCCCCTCCTGCTGACCAACGTGTGGTCGCTGGCGGTGGAGGAGCAGTTCTACCTGGTGTGGCCGCTGGTCATCATCGCCTTCCTGTCGCGGGGCGCGTCGCGCAGGCGGACCAGGCTCGGCGCCGTCCTCGCCCTGGGGCTCGCGGTGGTCTCGGCCGCCTGGGCCCTGCGCCTCATGCGGGACGGGGCGTCCTCCACGCGCGTCTACATGGGGACCGACACCCACGCCTTCGGCCTCATGATGGGTGCCGCGCTGGCCCTGTGGCACGGGCGCGCGACGGAGGGCCTGACGCTGAGCCCCCAGCCTGCGCGGCTGCGCCGGCTGCGCGGAGCGCTGGGGTGGGTGGGCCTGGCCGGCCTGCTCGTTCTGGCCCGCGTCGCCAGCGAGGGGGCGACGGGGCAGCCCGGCGACCTCGGGCCAGTGCCGGCCCTCATCGCCGCCTCCGCGTGCACCCTGGCCGTCGTCCAGGCCCTCACCGGGGAGGTCGCCCTCGCCGCCGGGCCGGCGCGGTGGCTGCTGCGCCTGCTGGACACCCGGCCGCTGCGGTGGGTGGGCTCCCGCTCCTACGGGCTCTACCTGTGGCACTGGCCCCTGGGGGTCCTGGCCTTCTACGCCGTTCCGGCGACCGTCAGCCCCTGGGTGACCGCCCTGGGGGTCCTGGGGCTGACGCTGTGGCTCACCGAGCTGTCCTACGTCTACATTGAGACGCCCGTGCGGCGCAACGGCCTCGTCGGCTGGCTGCGGCAGCTCGTCCGGCTGCGCCCGCACCAGGCCGTGCCGGTGGGAGGCGGGCTGACCGCCCTCGCCCTGCTCATCAGCCTCGGCTTCGCCTCCCAGCCCAACCAGACCGCGGCGCAGCAGGCGATCGCGGCCGGCGGCGAGTACCTCACCGTCTCGTCCGCGGTCCCTCCACCGCCGTCCGACTCGGGCACGCAGACGGCCACCCCCACCGCCGAGGCGACCGCGAGCCCCTTCACCGGGGCGGAGGTCACCGTCGTCGGCGACTCCGTGACGGTGGCGGCGGCCCCGAGCCTGGAGACGAGCCTGCCGGGCGTCGTCGTCGACGCCGAGGTCTCGCGCTCCATCTACGCCGCCCAGTCCGTGCTCGAGACGGCCGACGCCGCCGGTGCCAGGCCCTGCGTCGTCGTCTCCCTGGCCACCAACGGCCCCGTGGACACCGGCGAGCTGGACTCGATCCTGGACTACCTGGGGCCCAGCCGCAGCCTCGTCCTGGTCACCGGGTACGGCCCGGCGCGCACGACCTGGATCCCCGAGGCCGACGAGACCATCCGCTCCTTCGCCGCCGCCCACCCCGACCAGGTGGCGGTGGCGGACTGGGAGGCCGCCGCGGCCGCCCACCCAGAGCTGCTCTACGACGACCAGATCCACCCCCTGCCGGAGGGCGGCGACCTCTACGCGCAGACGGTCGCCAACGCGATCGCGACCCTGAGGCGTCAGCCGTCCTGAGGCGCCTGAGACGGCGGCCTGTGCGCGTCCTGCTCCTCGGCCGGCTCCATCTCGCAGGCGATCTCCTCGCGGGTGCGGCGCTCCTCGGCGAGGATCTCGGAGAGCATGTCGCGCAGCTCGGAGCGCACGAAGTCGCGGGTGGCGACGTCGTTCATGGCCAGGCGCAGGGAGGCGATCTCCCGGGTGAGGAACTCGGTGTCCTCCAGGTTGCGCTGGGCGCGCTGGCGGTCCTGCTCGGCGGTGACCCGGTCACGGTCGTCCTGCCGGTTCTGCGCCAGCAGGATCAGCGGGGCGGAGTAGGACGCCTGGGTGGAGAAGGCCAGGTTGAGCAGGATGAAGGGGTAGGGGTCCCAGGCGGCGTCCTCGCTGATCTTCGCCAGGAGCATGTTCGCCGCGATCCACGCCACCACGAACACCGTCATGTAGAGGACGAACTTCGGCGAGCCCATGAACCGGGCCGTCGCCTCGGCGAAGCGCCCGAAGCCGTCGGAGCGGGAGGCGTGCGCCGGGCGGAGCCAGGGCATCCACCGCGAGCGGGGCCGGGTCAGCGGCTGGTCGAGCTGGTCAGGCATTGGCGTTCCTCTCGATCATCTCGTCGGTGACGGCGTCGTCGGCCTCCCGCCAGTCGTCGGGCATGAGATGGTCCAGGACGTCGTCGACGCTCACGGCGCCGAGCAGCCGCCCGGCCTCATCCAGGATCGGCAGGGCGGTCAGGTTGTAGGTGGCCAGCAGCCGGGTCACCGTGCCGATCGAGTCGTCGGCGTGGATGGGGTCCAGGCCCTTGTCCAGGACCGAGCCGAGCAGGCGCTGCGGGCGCTCGCGCAGGGCCCGCTGGAAGTGGACCATCCCCAGGAACCGGCCCGTGGGGGACTCCAGCGGGGGACGGCACACGAAGGCGATCGCCGCGAGCGCCGGCGGGACCTCGGCCTTGCGCGCCTGCGCCAGGAAGGTGGCCACATTGGCCTCCGGGGGCAGGATGATCGGCTCGGTGGTCATCAGGCCGCCGGCGGTGTACTCGTCGTAGCGCATGAGGCGGCGCACGTCCTCGGCCTCCTCGGGCTGCATGAGCCCGAGCAGCTCGGCCGCCTTGGGCAGGGGCAGCTCGGAGACCAGGTCGGCGGCGTCGTCGGGCTGCATGGCGTCCAGGACGTCGGCGGCGCGGGCCGCCTCCAGGCCCGACAGCAGGGCGACGGCGTCGTCGGTGGACAGCTCCTCGACGGCGTCGGCCAGGCGCTCGTCGGACAGCTCGGCGGCCACCTCGATCTGGCGGGGCAGGGGCAGGTCCGACAGGACGTCGGCCAGGTCGGCGGGCTTGAGGTCCTCCATGGTGGCCAGCAGCGCGGTCGCCCCCTGCTGGTCGGCGCTGCCGGCCAGGCCGGCGACCTCCTCGGGGCGCACCATGAAGGTCTCGCCGCGGCGCAGGCCCAGCGGCCCGGAGGCGCCGCGCTGGACGAACAGCCGCGTCACCTTCCAGTCCATGCCGCGGTCGCGCTCGATGGCGACGTCGCGGACGGTGACCGGCCCGGCGCCGTCGCGCATGGTGACCACGCGGTCGAGCAGCTCGCCGACGACGAGCGTCTCGACGTGGCGCTGCTCGAAACGGCGGATGTTGACCAGCCCCGTGGTGATGACCGCTCCCGGCTCGATGGCGGTGACCCGCGACAGCGGCAGGAACACGCGGCGGCGTCCGGGCACCTCGATGACCAGGCCCACCGCCCGCGGCTCGCCGCGCATCTGGATGAGGACGACGACGTCGTGGACCTTGCCCACCGGGTCGCCGAGGGGGTCGAAGACGGTCGTTCCTACGAGGCGGGCGACAAAAACCCGTGAGACGGTGCGCGTCCTGGTGCTCTCCACGGGCACAGACTATGCGCCCTGGGCATGACGGGCCGGTATCGGGGTCCTGAGCCGGGCGCGGCGTGGGACGATGGGGCCATGAGTCAGTTCTCCTCGCGACCCGCGTTCTCGCCCCGGGGCGGCGGCATGCCCCGGGGCGAGGAGGTCGCCTCCTTCGCCAGCTACGCCGAGGCCCAGCACGCCGTCGACTCCCTGTCCGACGACGGCTTCCCAGTCCAGTTCCTCACCATTATCGGCACCGACCTGCGGCAGGTGGAACGGATCACCGGGCGCATGAGCTGGGGGCGCGCCGTGGCCTCCGGAGCCGGGTCTGGCCTGTGGATCGGCCTGTTCTTCGGCGCCATGATGGCTCTGGTCGGCTCCGAGGCGGCCGGCGGCGTGAGCATGGTGACGGCGGTGCTCCTGGGCGTGGTGTGGGGGATCGTGTTCCAGGTGGGCTCCTACGCGCTCACCCGCGGCCGGCGCGACTTCACCTCGGTCAGCCAGGTCGTGGCCTCGCGCTACTCGATCATCGCCTCGGACCGGGCCGCTGAGGCGGCCCAGGCCCTCGCCGGCGTGCCCGGCAACCTGTCGCGGGGCGGCGACGCGGCCCGCCGCGCCGAGGAGCGCCGTGCGGCCCGGGCGCAGGCGCGCGGCGGCTCGACGGCCTTCGGGTCGCGGCCCGACGAGCGCCCGCGCTACGGCGTGCGCGTGCCCGAGGGCGTCGACCCCTCCGACTACTCCGGCGGCTCCGGGAGCTCCGAGGGCTCCGACGACGGCGGCCGCGACGCCGGGGCCGCGCCGGGGGAGCGCGGGGAGATCGACCCCTACCTGCGCAAGGCGCCCGGGGACCGCTCCGGAGACGGCGAGGCATGAGCATCCCGGTCGGCCTGTCCAATGCCTGCCTCATGCCTGCGGGCGTGGAGAACACCTTCGCGCTCGCGGCCGGGCTCGGCTACGACGGCGTCGAGGTCATGGTGTGGTCCGAGCGCACGACCCAGGACTTCCGGCTCCTGTCGGCGCTGGTCGAGCGCTACGAGCAGCCGGTCCTGGCCGTGCACGCCCCCACGCTGCTGCTCACCCGCGGGGTCTTCGGGCCCGACCCCTGGGACAAGGTCGACCGCTCCATCGAGCTCGCCTTCGCCCTGGGGGCGCCCAACGTCGTCCTTCACCCGCCCTTCTTCTGGCAGACCCGCTACGCCCGCAGCTTCGTGGCCGGGGTGGCGCTGCGCGAGACGACCACCGGCATGCACCTGTGCGTGGAGAACATGTTCACCTGGCGCCCCCGCGACGCCCGCTCCACGCGGGAGTTCCAGGCCTACTCCCCGACCTGGGACCCGGTGGGCCAGGGCTACCACTCCGTCACCCTGGACATCTCCCACGCGGCGACCTCGGGCTCGGACGCCCTGGCCATGGCCCGTGCGCTCGGCCCGACCCTGCGCCACCTCCACCTGACCGACGGGGTGCCGGGCTTCCGCGACGACCACCTCCTGCCCGGGCAGGGCAACCAGGACTGCGCCGGGGTCCTGGCCCACCTGGTGGCCACCGGCTTCGAGGAGCGCGGCGGCCAGGTCGTCGTCGAGGTCAAGACGGGCTCCATGTCGGCCGCCGAGCGCCGCGAGGGCCTGGCCAGCGCCCTGGCCTTCGCCCGCGAGCACCTCGAGGGGGAGGGGCGCACCGAGAACGTCCACGTCCCCGCCCCCAAGCGCAGGCGCTACCGCACGACCTGAGGCGCCGCCCGTCCTCAGCAGGTGTGCTCGTGCTCGCGGTGCGCGGCGGGCTCGAGCTGGAAGGTCGCGTGCCGGATGGGCACCGGGAAGTGGCCGGCGACGCACGTCTGGAGCGAGTCCAGGATCGCGGCGGTGTGCCCGTCGCGCAGGCACTCGTCGCGCACGACGACGTGGGCGGTCAGCACCGGCAGGTCGGAGGCGACCGTCCAGGCGTGCAGGTCGTGGACGTCCTCGACGTGGTCGATGGTCAGGATGTGGCGGCGCACCTCGGCCAGGTCGAGGGTCTCGGGCGTGAAGTCCATCAGGACGCGTCCGGCCGCGCGCAGCAGGGCGACCGCCCGCGGGAAGATGAGGGCGACGATGACGAGCGAGGCGACGGCGTCGGCCCGGGTCCACCCGGTGAGCGCCACGACGCCGGCGGCCACGATGACTCCCACCGAGCCGAGCGCGTCGTTGGCGACCTCCAGGAAGGCGGCGCGCGCGTTGAGGCTGGAGCCGCGCCCGCCGGCCAGGACGAGCATGGAGACGACGTTGGCGACCAGGCCGATCACGCCCATGACGAGCATGCCGTCGGCCTCGATGTCCCCCGGCGCGAGGAGGTCGAGGACCGCGCGCACGCCGACGACGACTCCGACGACGGCGAGCATGCCGGCCTGGAGGGCGGCGCCGATGACCTCGGCGCGCCGCATGCCCCAGGTCGAGCGGTCCGTGGGGGCGCGGACGGCCAGGTGGGCGGCCGCCAGCGCGACGACCAGGCCCATGGAGTCGGTGAGCATGTGGCCGGCGTCGGCGAGCAGGGCCAGGGAGCCGGTGAGCAGGCCGGTGACGACCTCGGCGACCAGGACCGCGGCGACCATGGCGAGGACGATGGCCAGGCGGCGACGCGAGGCCCCGGCGGTGTGGTCGTGCGAGTGGGAGGGGTGCGCGCGGTCGGCGGGGCTCATGCGGATTCCTCGGCTCTCTCGGGCTCCTCGGCGGCGGCTCCGGCGACGGCGGCGGCCGAGCGGGCCAGGGCCCCGGCGGCGACCAGGACGGCGATGAGCTCGTCGGCGTGCTCCAGGACGCTCACGCGGGCGCGGCCGTGGGCGTGGGTGGAGATGAGCCCGGTGCCGCGCAGGATGGCCAGGTGCTGGGAGACCGTGGACTGCGCCAGGCCCAGGTGCTCGGCGAGCTCGCCGACGCGGTGCTCGCCGCCGCGCAGGTGGGACAGGATGGCCAGCCGCGTGGGGTCCGCCAGGACGGACAGGACCGCCGCCAGGGCGGTGGCGTCGTGGACGGCGGAGGTGTCGTCGGTGATGTCGGTGGGCAGAAGCTCATGAATGATCGGCACCCACCGATGGTATCGGTGGGTGCCGAAATGTTGTCAAGAGGTGTCAGATCCCTGCGGCGGCGGGGCGGGCCGCTCAGGACTCGATCAGGCCGCTCACCCAGGCCTCGACGTCGTCGGGGCGCCGCGGGATCGCGGCAGTCAGGTACTCGGGGCGGCCGGGACCGCGCATGACGACGTCATCCTCGATGCGCACTCCCATGCCGCGCAGCTCGGCGGGGACCCGCAGGTCGTCGGAGCGGAAGTACAGGCCCGGCTCGATGGTGAAGACCATGCCCGTGACGAGCTCGGCGTCCATGGCCATCTCGCGGCGCGCCTGGGCGCAGTCGTGCACGTCCAGGCCCAGGTGGTGGCTGGTGCCGTGCACCATCCAGCGCCGGTGGTACTGGCCGTCCGGGCCCAGGGAGTCGGCCGCCGTGACGCCGTCGGGGAGCAGGCCCCACTCCTCCAGGCGATGGGCGAGGACCTCCATGGCGGCCGCGTGCAGGTCCTTGAAGCGGCAGCCGGGCTCGCCCGCGCGGGCGAAGGCGGCGTCGGCGGCCTCGAGCACCGCCTCGTAGACGCGGCGCTGCGGGGCGGTGAATCGCCCGTCCACCGGGATCGTGCGGGTCACGTCGGCCGTGTAGAGGGAGTCGACCTCCACGCCGGCGTCCACCAGCACCAGCTGGCCGGGCTGGACGGGCCCGTCGTTGTTGATCCAGTGCAGGGTGTTGGCGTGGTCCCCGGCGGCCGCGATCGTGTCGTAGCCCAGGCCGTTGCCCTCCTCGCGGGCCCTGGCCCCGAAGGCGCCCTCGAGCACGCGCTCGCCGCGCCAGTGGCCCTTCGCGCGGGGGATGGAGCGGATGAGGTCGTCGAAGCCGGCCTTGGTGGCGTTCACCGCCTTCTGCAGCTGGTCGACCTCCCAGTCGTCCTTGACCAGGCGCAGCTCGCTGGCCGCCTCCGCCAGCGCGTCGTCGAGGCCCTGGGCCTCCTGGCCGGCGGCCAGGCCGGCGCTGCGGCGCACCTGGTCCACCAGCGCGGTGACCGCCGTGTCGGCCTCGGCGATCACCCGCAGCCGGACACCGTCCGCACCCGCGTCCTTGGCCAGGGCGTCCCCGAGGGTGTCGATGTGGGCGCAGCGGATCCCGGTGGCGGCCTCGACCTCCTCGATGGAGGGGCGCACCCCCACCCACAGCTCGCCGTAGCGCGCGTTGGCGTAGAACTCCTCGCTCGTGCGGGAGGCGCGCGGCCGGAAGTAGAGCACCGACTCGTGCGTCGGCTCGCCGGCGGCGAGCCGCTGGCCCGGCACGGTCAGCGGCTCCAGGACCAGGACGGCGTCGGGCTCGAAGTCGGTCCCCGTGCCCGCCATGTGGGCGAAGGCCGAGTGGGGGCGGAAGCGGTAGTCGCAGTCGTTGTTGCGCGTCACCAGGGTCCCGGCGGGCAGGACCAGGCGCTCGCCGGGGAAGCGGGCGCCCAGCGCCGCCTGCCGCCTGGCGGCCCACGGCGCGGCCTCGGACAGGGCAGGCAAGGCGTCGGGGCGCGGCCCCCAGCCCGAGCCGATGAAGTCCCGGAAGGCCTTGTTGGTCGGCTGGCGGGAGCGGTTGTTGACCCGCTGGGACAGGGGCTGGTCGGAGGGCTGCGGGGCCTCGGCGCCGGGCGCGGCGTCGGCGGGGGAGGGGCGGTTGGTCTCACTCGTGTCGGTCATGCCCGCATCCTCCCACCGGGCGGCGCCCGGGCCGAACCGGGAGCGGCCCGGGCCTCGGGGCCGTCAGGAGCCCGAGCCGCGGCGGGCCCTCGCCAGCACGTCGGCCGCGGCGACCGAGGCCGCCAGCGGGTGGAGGTCGGACTCGCGCGCCCCGGCCGCCACCAGGCGGCAGACCTCCGCCAGCTCCCGGGCGAGCACGGGGGCGCCGTCGTCGGGCACCGACAGGTCCCTCTCCCCGTCCGGCCCCCTCAGCTCGATGGCGCGGGGCCACTGGCAGTCGTCGAAGGCGAGGACCCGGCGGTCGGAGGCGATGCGGTTGGTGCGGGCGCCGGCGCCGGCGGGCGAGGTCTTGGAGTGCAGGCACACGACCTGCAGGTCCGCGGGCCGCCCGGTCCCGCCGCAGGCGCCGGCGAGCCGGTCGTAGTCGAGCACGACGACGCCGTGGGAGTCGGCCCCCGAGCCGAGGGTCCTGCCCGCGGCGGTGACGCGGCTCGGGGGCCCGAACAGGTGGATCGCCAGCGAGACCGGGTAGATGCCCAGGTCCATGAGGCTGCCTCCCCCCAGCGCCGGGTCGAAGGCCGGCGGGAGCCCGCCCGCGCGCAGGCGGTCCATGCGGCTGGAGTACTGCTCCTTGACCAGCACCGCGCGGTGCGGGCCGGGCCCGTCGTCCAGCAGGGCGGGCAGCGCCCGGCGCAGCGCCGCCGTACCCGGCTCGAAGGCGGTCAGCCACCCCTCCATGAGGAAGCGGTCGTGACGCCCGGCGGCCGCGACCATCGCCTCGGCCTGGTCGGCGTCGAGCGCGAAGGGCTTCTCCACCAGGACGTGGAAGCCCGCCTCCAGGGCGGCGACGGCCTGGGGGGCGTGCAGGGAGTTCGGGGAGCCGATGTAGACGACGTCGAAGGGGTCGGCGCCGCCGGGGCGGCCGGCCGCGAGCATCTCCTCCACCGTCGCGTAGGAGGCGCCGATGCCGTGCTCGGCGGCGAAGGCGGCCGCGCGCTCAGGGTGGGCCGAGGCCACGGCCACGACCCGGGCCTGCGGGACGGCGGCGGCCGCCTGGAGGAACCAGCGGGCGATGAAGCCGGCCCCCACCACCCCGAAGCGGATCGCCGGCGTCTTGTCGTCGCGCTCGGCGGGGGAGGCGGGCCGGGCGGAGGAGGCGGGGCTGACGGCGCTCATGACGGCATTGTCCCACGGTGCGCCCGTGCGCGGCAGGGGCGCCGGGTCCCTACACTGGCGCCCGTGCGCATCGATCCCCACACCCACTCGGCCTGCTCGGACGGGACCGACACCCCCGCCGAGCTCATGGCCGCCGCCGCGCGCGCCGGGCTCGACGTCGTCGGGCTGACCGACCACGACACGACCGCCGGGTGGGCCCAGGCCGCCGCCGCCGTCCCCGCCACCGGGGTGGCCCTGCTGCGCGGCACGGAGATCTCCTGCGCCGCCGACGGCGTCACCCTCCACCTGCTGGCCTACCTCTTCGACCCCGAGGACGCCGCCCTGCGCGAGGCCTTCGCCCGCGCCCGCAGCTCGCGCGACGGCCGGGCCCGGCGCATGGTTGAGCGCCTCGCGGCCGACTACCCGATCACCTGGCAGGACGTCGTCGAGCACAGCGCGCGGACGGCCACCATCGGGCGCCCGCACATCGCCGACGCGCTCGTGGCCGCCGGCTGCTTCCCGGACCGCTCGGCCGCCTTCGCCGGACCGCTGGCCACCGGCTCGCCCTACTACGTCCACCACTGGGCGCTGGAGCCCGTCCGGGCCTGCGAGCTCGTGCGCGCCGCCGGGGGCGTGCCCGTCGCCGCCCACCCGCGGGCCGCCCGGAGGCAGCGCCGCCTCGTGCCCGACGAGACCTTCGCCGCCATGGCCGACGCCGGCCTGGCCGCGCTCGAGGTCGACCACCGCGACCACGACGCCGCCGGCCGCGAGGCGGCCCGCGCCCTGGCCCGCCGCCTCGGCCTGGGTGCATCCGGGGCCTCCGACTACCATGGTGCCGGCAAGCCCAACCGCCTGGGGGAGAACCTCATGCCCCCCGAGCTGCTCGACCGCATTGTCGCCGAGGGCGCGCTGCCCCTCATCACCGCCTGACCCGCCTCGTTCTCAGCCAGACAGACAAGCCCGCCCCCGCCCATGCTCGACTCGATCTTCAGCCTCAACCTGTTCGCCACGTCCTTCACGACGGTGCTCGTCATCCAGGACCCGCTCGGGGCCATCCCAATCTTCCTGTCGCTGACCAGCCGCCAGAACACCGAGGAGCGCAAGCGCTCCGCCCGCGAAGCGACCCTCGTCTCCCTGTCGGTGATCCTGGTCTTCGCGATCTTCGGGCGCTACATCCTGAAGTTCCTCGGCATCTCCGTGCCGGCGCTGCAGACCTCCGGCGGGCTGCTCCTGCTGCTGGTCGCCCTCGAGCTGCTCACCGACAAGGCCGACGAGAGCCCCGACCCGGACGCCGTGAGCACCAACGCGGCCCTGGTGCCCCTGGGCACGCCTCTGCTGGCCGGGCCCGGAGCCATCGTCTCGGCCATGGTGTCGGTCGAGTCCGCTGCGAGCCCGGTCGTGGGGTGGGCGTCCGTGACCGCGGCCATGATCGCCACGCACGTGGTCATCTGGCTCACCCTGCGCTTCTCTGTGGCGCTGCACCGCTTCCTGGGGGACTCCGCGATCCGCGTCCTGACCCGGATCTTCGGCCTCCTGCTCGCGGCGATCGCCGTGGAGATGATCGCCGAGGGCGTCCTGGCCTACGTCCGCACGGCCCTCTCGACCCTCTAGGTGAGTGATTCGGGGCTGGTGGTGGGTGGTGTCCTGTGGCTCTGCCGTGCTTGCCGGTCGAGCTCGTCCTGTCTGCCGGTGACGTCCGCTGGGTCGTGTGGCGCGCTGGGTCGTGTCGGTCGGGGCGCGCGGCGGTGGCCTCCGGCGTCGAGATAGACATTGTCGTACGAGGTCGGCGGTGTCACCGTCTATCTCGTACGACAATGTCTATCTCGACAGGGGGCGTGCGGCCCGACGTGGACGTACGGACGTATCTTTGTCGTGTGGTCGTGCTTTTCTCCCGTCCTTCTGGGCTCTGTCTCCCAGGAGGATTGGGGGGAGGGGGTCATGCTGGGAGGGTGCGTTGACGTTCCGGTGCGGGGCCGGCTCTCGCAGTGCCTGGTGGCGGTGCCTGCTGGTCCGGGGCCGGTCGTCCCGATGGCTGGCTGACCGGCCGGCTCCAAGACGGTGCGGGACAAGTCGGGGCGGGGGAGGTGGTCGTCCCACGCACTTTTAGGTCGGTCGCCGGTCTCGGGTGTGGTGGAGGTCGGCGTGGTTCCGCGGTTCTGCTGTGCGGGCCGGGCGGCGCGGAGGGCTGAGAGCGCGTGGGGTGATCACTTCGCGGGGCGCGGCAGCGCCCGGCGGGCCGCCGGGCCGGCCAACCAGACCGACCTCGGGCCGGAGCGGGCCGAACTCGGCCAGGGACCCAGGGACGGCGTCGGGACTGCGAGACGCCGAGCAGCCGGGCGGCAGGCCGGCGGACCGGGCATCGTCTTGCCGCTCCCCCTTGGGAATCACTCATCTCGGGCCTCCGGGACCCTCAGGACCTCCGGGGCCGGTCAGTCCTCGGCAGGGGGGATGGGCTTGCCGCCGCGAGTCCGCTTGCGGGTGCGGGTGCGCCTGTCCGGCGGCGCCTCGCCGTGGCGATCGCGGGACGCCTCGGAGGACCGGTCGCTGTGCCGGTCACCGTGCCGGTGCCCGTCGCGCCCGCCCGAGCGGGAGCCCCGCCCTCCGTGCCCGCCGCGCAAGCCCCGGCCGCCCCGCGAGCCCCGGCCGCGCTCGTGCCTGCCGGTCTCGCCCAGGTCCTCGATCTTCTCGGCGTCCAGCCCCGCCAGGGTGCGCCTGCAGCGCGGCAGGGTGCCCGTCACGTCGCGGGCGATGCGCAGGTCGGTGTAGAGGTGGTCGCTGGTGTGGTAGGTCTCCACCGGCTCCTGGACGGGCAGGCCCAGGGCCCTGGCGATCATCCGCCACCGAGGGGCGTCGTCCCAGTCCACGAAGGTGACCGCGGTGCCCGAGTGCCCGGCCCGTCCGGTGCGGCCGATGCGGTGGACGTAGATCTTCTCGTCCTCGGGGCACTGGTAGTTGATGACGTGGGTGACGTCGTCCACGTCGATGCCGCGCGCCGCCACGTCGGTGGCCACCAGCACATCGACCTTGCCGTTGCGGAAGGCGCGCAGGGCCTGCTCGCGGGCGCCCTGGCCCAGGTCGCCGTGCAGGGCCGCCGTGGCGAAGCCGCGGGAGGCCAGGTCCTCGGCGACGCGCGCGCAGGTGCGCTTGGTGCGCGCGAAGATAATGGTGCGCCCGCGCCCGGTGGCCTGGAGGATCCGGGCGACGACCTCGACCTTGTTCAGGGCGTGGGTGCGGTAGACGACCTGCTGGACGGTCGCGACCGTCATACCCTCGTCGCCGGGGTCCTGGGCGCGGATGTGGGTCGGCTTGGTCATGTAGCGGCGCGCCAGGGCCACGACGGCGCCGGGCATGGTGGCGCTGAACAGCATGGTCTGGCGGTCGGTGCGCGTGCGGGCCAGGATCTTCTCCACGTCGGGCAGGAAGCCCAGGTCGAGCATCTCGTCGGCCTCGTCCAGGACGACCGTGGTCACGTGGGTCAGGTCCAGCACGCCGCGGTCCATGAGGTCGATGAGGCGGCCCGGCGTGCCCACGACGACCTCGGCGCCCCGCTGAAGAGCCTCGATCTGCGGCTCGTAGGCGCGTCCGCCGTAGACCTGCACGATGCGCACCGTGCGCCTGGCCGCCGCCATGGACAGCTCCTCGGCGACCTGCTTGGCCAGTTCCCGGGTGGGCAGGACGATGAGCGCCTGCGGGGATCCCGACGCCGGGTCCTCCTCCCAGCCCTCCTCGCCCGGGCCCAGGGTGTCCATGAGCAGGGGAAGGGCGAAGCCGAGCGTCTTGCCGGTGCCGGTCTTGGCCTGGCCGATAATGTCCTGGCCTTCCAGCGCCACGGGCAGCGCCAGCGCCTGGATGGGGAAGGGGCGGGTGATGCCGTGCTCGGCCAGGGCCTGGCAGAGCTCGGGCTCCACCCCGAGGTCGGCGAAGGTCCTCCTCGTCAGATCGGCGTCATCGCCCTCGTCCGTGATGTCGGGGGTGGCCTCGTCCAGGGCGGGGGCGTGGGCGCCGGCGGTGCGCAGGATGCCGGAGGCCTCGGGGGCCTCGGGGGCGCCGCCCTTCCGGGCCTGCCGCGCAGCGGGTTCCCCGGGCGCGCCCGGGGCGTCGGTGTTGTCGTCGGTCACGACGTTCCTTCCGGTCGGACCGCGTGCCGCCCGCGCGCACCGGTGCGGCTGAGCCCGCCGGGCGCACGCGCGGCTGGGCGCCGGGCGCCCGGCGGGCCGGCCCGGTGCGCCGGCGCTTCGCGGTCGCAGTGTGGCAGCCGATCGTGAATCATGTCCCGTTCGGGGCCGGACGGCCTGCGGGACCAGGGCTGCGGGACGACCGGGCAACCGTGGACCCTGTCAGGCTAGCCGCTCGGGGCGCCGGGCGCCGCCGCGATCGGGATCCGACCGACGGCGTGGTGGGCGAACTCACGTGCTCAGGCCCGCCGTGGGGTCATCGCACCCACAGCCCGCGCGGTTCCGCGCCCACGGCTTACGCTTGCCCCCATGAGCACCCCGAGTCCCCCCTCCCTGTCCTCGCCCGCCCACGTGCAGTCCGTCCTGGGCATGGTCGCCTTCGTGTGCGCCAGCGCCTGCACGCGCTACGCCAAGGACGCCGACAAGGCCCCCTCGATGGGGCCGCGGGCGGAGCTGCTGCACATGAGCGCCGAGCGCGTGGCCGCCTTCGACACCGTGAGCGAGCTCGGCCGCCGGGCCGGGGCGGACGTCAGTGCCGGCACCGAGCGCTTCATCGGGTCCCTGGGGGACCTCGACGAGCGCCTGCGGCCGTCGGACTGGGCCGAGCGTCTGATCAAGACCTACCTCGCCTTCGGCCTGCTCCTGGACTTCTGCGGGGCGCTGGTCGACGGCCTGGATGAGCCGCTGCGCGGATCGGTGCGCGCCGTGCTCCGGGCCGACCGCTTCGGCGCCACGGCAGCCGCCGAGCTTCTCGACGACGTCGCCGACGACCCCCAGCTCGCCGCCCGGCTGGGCCTGTGGGGGCGGCGGGTCGTGGGGGAGGAGATCGGCACCCTTCAGCGGATGCTGTCGGTCCACCCCGAGCTCCTGGGCGGCGGGGCCGACGCGGCCGGCCTGCACGAGGTCCTCTCCCGGGGGGCGACCAGCCGCATGCGCGGCCTGGGCCTGCGCGCCTGAGGCGGCCGGCGCTCCCTCACGCGCTCCCGCCGTGGCTGGGGTAGCGTTGCTCCCCGCCGCCGTACGGCGTGCTGCTCACTGACAGGCGAGAGGAGGTGCGCGCATGCGTACCATGTTCATCCTGCGCGGGGCACCCGGCGCGGGCAAGTCGACCCTGATCCGTCGCCATCGGCTCAGCGACCTCGCTATCGGCCTGGACGACTTTCGACGCCTGTACTCCACGCCCTTCACGGACCTGGACGGCGAGCCCACCCTGTCCATGGCCTTCGGCGCGGAGAGGCAGGTCGTGTCGGCCTTCAAGGCCGCTGTCGCCTCCCGGGTCCGGCTGGGCGGCACCATCGTGCTGGACTGCACCAACCCGGCGCGCAAGAGCTACCGCGAGTTCGCCTCCCTGGCACGGCGCTGCGGCTACAGGGTCTACGTCGTCGACGTCCAGGGGGACCTGACCGACGCCGAGCTGATCGAGCGCAACGAGACCCGCCGCGGCACGCTCGGATACGTCGAGCCCCAGGTCGTGGCGGACATCGCGGCCCGGGTGCGGGCGGGGGCCGCCTCCGTCGTCGAGCCCGTGGTGGGCCTGGAGGACGTGCGCCGCCTCAACACCATCGCCGAGACCGACGCCGCCGAGCACTACGAGCGGCTCGTCATCATCGGCGACGTGCAGAGCTGTGCCGGGGCGCTGGCCAAGGCCAAGAAGCACTTCGGCGGCTGGGACCCCGCCACCCTGTTCGTCCTCGTCGGCGACCTGTTCGACCGCGGCCCCGACGCCGCGGGCGTCATGGACCTCATCGTGGAGGACGGCCGGGTGCCGGACAACATCATCCTCGTCGAGGGCAACCACGACGAGCACCTGCGCATGATCTGCTCCGACGTGCGCGGCGGCAGCTGGCCGGACACGCGCGAGTCCCGCCGCCAGATCCTGGCCTCGGGGCGGCGCGACGGCGACATCGAGGCGCTCCTGGCCCGCATGGTCCCCCTGGCCGGCCTGCGCTTCGCCGGCGAGCACGTCCTGGTCACCCACGCGGGCCTGGACCCGGCCACCATCGACCGGATCACCGCCGAGGGCGAGGACGGCCTGCTGACCTGGGACCTCACCGAGGTCCCCATGCTCCAGCTCCTGCTCGGGTCCTCGGCGCGGTCGACCACCTTCCAGGGGCGTTCCGGCTACGAGCGCGCCGTCGAGGCCCGCCTGTCCCACCCGCGGATCCTCCAGGTCCACGGGCACCGCAACGGCGCCCGCCGCGAGGAGCCGGGGCCCGCACTGGCCGCGCCCAACGTCTACACCCTGGAGCACCGGGTCGAGCACGGCGGACACCTGGCCGTCCTGCAGATCGACGCCGACGGCACACGCACCCTCCACGCCTTCACGCAGGACGCCCCGGTCCTCACCGGCGCGGCCGCCGACCCGACCAGCCTGGTGGCGCGCATGAGCGCCCACCCCGAGGTCCGCGTGCGCGAGGTGGAGGGGATGCCGGGCATCATCGCCTGCAACTTCTCCCGCAGGGCTTTCGTCAAGGGCCTGTGGGACCAGACCAGCTGCAAGGCCCGCGGCCTGTTCCTGCGCGCCTCCGACGCCGAGGTCGTCGCCCGCGGCTACGACAAGTTCTTCAACATCGGCCAGCCCCCGGGCCCGGCCGACCTCGGGGAGGTCGTGCGCGCCGGCGCCGGGCGGCCCCTGAGCGTGCGCCGCAAGTGGAACGGCTACCTCGCCATCGTCTCGGTCGTCGACGGGCGGCTGCGGGTCTTCTCCAAGTCCGGCGTCACGGCCTACTCCGAGCACGCCGAGTCCCTCCTGGCGGCCCACCTGGGGGACCGGGCCGACGAGCTGGCCGCCCTCATCGCTGCCGCGGGCGTCTCGCTGACCTTCGAGGTCATCAGCCGCCGCGACCCCCACATCGTCGACGAGGGCGACGACAAGGTCGTGCTGCTCGACGCCATCCGCAACCGGGAGGACATGGAGCTGGTCGACGAGGTGCGGCGCAGCGTGGCCGAGGACTTCGGCCTCGTCTCCCCGGCCGTCGAGGTCCTGTCCGAGGCCGTCGGCGAGGCCGACGACGACGCGCCGGCGGCCCTGGCCGCCCGGGCCCGCGCGGCCGAGGAGCGCGGGGAGGAGGGCTTCGTCATCATCTACGCGGGCGGCACCATGACCAAGTACAAGACCCGGGCCTACGGCGAGGTCAAGGCCTTCCGCTCCCAGCTCGCCCGCCACCTGGCGGGCAGGCCGGTGCGTGCGGCGGGGCCGGGTGCCGGGCTCATGCGCGCCTGTCTCGACCGTGAGGCCGCTGAGGGCCCCCGCTTCGTCAAGGGCTTCATGGTCGATGGCCTCGTCGAACCGGTGGTCGACATCCCGGCGCTGGTCGCCGCCCTGCGGGGAGGGGCGCGGTAGCGGCGGTCGCGGACGGCGCTCACACGCCGAAGCCGACGCGGCGCGGGGAGGCCTCCCCGACCTCGACGTAGGCGAGCGAGCCGGCGGGGACGAAGATCTTGCGGCCCTTGTCGTCACTCAGGGTGATGTCCTCGCCGGCGGCGCCCGAGACCGCGGCGAGCACGTCCTCCTGCGAGGCGGTGGTGTCGAGGGTGAGCTCGCGGGCGGCGTGCTTGATGCCGATGGTGACCTGCATGGTGGCTCCTTCGTTCCTGCCGGCTGTGGCTGATCTGGCTGATCCGTGGCCGATCGGTCCCGGCCGCGATCCCAGGGCGATCCTAGATGATTCGGCCCGGGGCGGCGGGGGCGGTCCTGCCGCGGGGTTTCGCGCCGCGCGGACGGGGCCGGGGCGCAATCCGGTCACCGGTGCCGTCGCGTGTCGCACCCGCGTGGTGTCATTGGGCCCATGCACGACGACGGCGCCCCGGCCAGGGTCCGGCTCCTCCCCGCCCCCGCGCCCGCACCCCTGCCCGCCCCGGACGCCTCCGGGCGCGCGGTGCTGGAGCGGGCCGCGGCGGGCGCGGACCTCGTGGTCCTCGGCGCCCCCGGCACCGGCAAGACCGGCCTGGCGCTGCACCTGCTCTCCGACGCCCTCGCCCGGGGGCGCGACGCCCTCCTGCTCGCCCCGACCCGCGCCCGCGCCGACGCCCTGCGCCGGCGCGCCGCCCACCTGGCGCGCGAGCACAG
This sequence comes from Actinomyces israelii, assembly GCF_030253495.1. Classification (NCBI taxonomy): domain Bacteria; kingdom Bacillati; phylum Actinomycetota; class Actinomycetes; order Actinomycetales; family Actinomycetaceae; genus Actinomyces; species Actinomyces israelii. The sequence goes on along the minus strand of NZ_CP124548.1, from coordinate 2,729,157 downwards.
CGCCGGCGGCGCGGTCAGGGTGCGCACGCCGGCCGGGTACGCCTTCACGGTGCTCGCCACCTTCCTCACGCGCCGCCGCGACCCGCTGCCGGCCCCGGTCCTGCTCGCCGGGGCCGAGGAGGACGCGGCGCTCGCGGCCCTCATCGACCCCGGGCAGTGGCCCGGCCTGCCGCCCGAGGCCGTCGCCTCCCGGGCCTTCCGCACCGAGCTGCGCAGCCTCCTGGCGCGCGCCGGGGAGCTGAAGGTCGACGCCGACCGCCTCGCCGCCCTGGGCCGCGAGCTGCGGGTCCCGGTGTGGGGCCCGGCCTCCGCCCTCCTGCGCAGCTGGGACGCCCAGGGCCGGCCCACCGCCGAGCGGCGCGCCGAGACCCGCAAGCTGGACACCGCCCGCATCCAGGACCGCGCCGCGGAGGCCCTGGGGGCGTGGGACGCCCAGGACGTCCTCGAGGCGCCCCCGGTGCCCGACCTGGTCGTGGTGGACGACTACCAGGACTGCACCGCCGCCACGGCCCGCCTCCTGGCCGCCCTGGCCCGCCCCGACGCCGCCGGGCGCCGCGCCCGCATCGTCGTGCTGGGGGACCCCGACGTCGCCGTCGAGACCTTCCGCGGCGGCTGCCCGAGCCTGCTCGTGGAGGCCGAGGACCGCTCGACCCTGGCCGCCGAGCGCCTCACCCTGGACACCGTCCACCGGGGCGGGCCCGCCCTGCTCGCCGTGTGGCGCGACCAGGCCGGGCGGGTCCCGGTGACCGGCACCGCCTCCCACCGCGGCGCGCTCCTGGCCACGCCGCAGGACGCCGGGCGAGCCGAGGAGCAGGGGCCGGCGGGCGACGGCCCGCAGCCCGCCGGTGTGGAGGCCGTCGTGGCCTCCTCTGCCTCCCAGGAGGCCGCCCACGTCGCCCGGATGCTGCGCAGCGAGCATGTCCGCCGCGCCACCGCCTGGGACGCGATGGCCGTCGTCGTCCGCTCGGCCGGCCGCGCCCGGGCCGTGGCCCGCGAGCTGCGCCGCCGCGGCGTGCCCCTGGCGACCACGACGCCGGCGGTGCTGCTGCGCGCCGAGCCCGCCGCCGGGGCTATCCTGGCGACCGCGCGGGCCGCCCTCGAGCGGCGCCTCGGCGGTGCGCAGGCGCCCCCCGAGCGCTCCAGCGCCCTCGACCTGCTCACCAGCCCCCTGGTCGGCCTGAGCGTGCTGGACCTGCGGCGCCTGCGCCGCCGTCTGCGCCGGGACCGGCCCACCGAGGCCCGCCCCGACGAGAACCTGCTGGGAGCGCTGGCCTCCCCCGAGGCTGCCGCGGCGCTGGCGGAGGAGCTCGCCGGCGAGCCCCTGGCGGACCAGGCCGCGCGCCTGGCGGCCGCGGCGCGCATCGCCTCGGCGGCGCGGGAGGCCTGCGCAGCCGGCGAGGACGAGCACCGCGTCGACGCCGAGACGCTCCTGTGGAGGATCTGGGACGCCTCGGGGTGCGCCGAGCAGTGGCGCTCGACCGCCCTGGGCCCGCCGGGCGGCGCGGACCCGCTCCTGGCAGAGGCCGCCGAGCGGGACCTGGACACGGTCACCGCCCTGTTCAAGCGCGCCGAGGTGTGGGCCGAGCGCCACCCGGGGGGCCGGGCCGGCGCCTTCCTGGCCGAGCTCGACGCCGAGGTCCTGCCCTCGGACTCCGTGGCCCCTCACGGGTCCCGCCCCGGCGGCGTCGCCGTGCTCACCCCCGCCTCCGCCGCCGGGGGGCAGTGGGAGGTCGTGGCCGTCATGGGACTGGGGCGCGACGCCTGGCCGGACCTGCGGCTGCGCGACACCATGACGCGCTCGGGCCTGCTCGTCGAGGCCGTCATGGGGCGCCTGGCGCGCGGCGCCGACGGGCGCCCGAGCGCGGGCGCCGACCCCGCCGCCGCCCGCGCCCAGGTGCGCGGGGACGAGCGGCGCATGCTCCTGGCTGCGCTGACCCGCGCCACCCGCCGGCTCCTGGTTACCGCCGTGGCGGACGAGGACAGCACGCCCTCCTCCTTCTTCACCGAGATCGCCCGCGCCGCGGGCGCGACCGTCACCGACGCCGACGGAGCCCCCCTCATCGCCCCCGACGTCGGCGACCTGACCCTGCGGGGCCTGGTCGGCGAGCTACGACGCGCGGCCCTGGCCGGGAACCTGCCCGCCGCCGACGACGTCGGACGCGAGCGCGCCCGCCAGGCCGCCAGGCTCCTGGCCGAGCTGGCCCGCCGGGGCGTCCCCGGCGCGGACCCGCGCACCTGGCAGGGGCTGGCCGGCCCCACCTCCTGCACGCCCCTGGGCTGGCCGGGGCGGCGGGTGCGGGTGAGCCCCTCCGACGTCGAGGCCCTCACGCAGTGCCCGCTGCGCTGGTTCCTCACCCGCCACGGCGGCAGGAGGCCGCCGTCGGAGGCCCAGCGGCTCGGCGAGTTCGTCCACTCCCTGGCCCAGGAGGCGCAGGAGCGCGGCCTGAGGGGCCCGGACCTCATGGCGCGCTTCGAGGAGCGCCTGCCCGAGCTCGCCTACCCCGGCACCTGGTTCGGGTCGGTGCGCGCGGCGCGCACCCGCGCCATGATCGAGCGCCTGGACGCCTACCTGAGCCAGGCGCCCGCCGGCGCCCGGGCCGAGGCGGGCGTGCGCGCCGAGCTCGACATCCCCGACCCCGACAGCCGGGGCCCGGCCCTGCCCGTCCTCGTGGCCGGGCGCATCGACCGCCTGGAGCAACTCGACACGCCGGATGGCGGGACCGGCGGCGGGCGGGTGCGCGTCATCGACATCAAGACCGGCCGGCGCGCCTACTCCGCCCCGGCCCGCCACCCCCAGCTCGCCGCCTACCGCCTGGCCCTCCAGGCCCGCGGCTACGAGGTGGACGGCGCCGCGCTCGTCCTGCTCGGCAAGGAGCCCCCCAGGAAGAACCAGGGCGTCCCGGTCCTGGCGCCCCCAGGGGCGGCGCTGGACCCCAGCCCCGACCCGGATACCGGGGAGGACTGGGCCCGCGCCCTGCTGCGCGAGGCGGCGCTCGCGGCGTCGGGCGCCACCCTGACCGCTCGCAGCGGGGAGCAGTGCCAGACCTGCCCCGTCAGGGACTCCTGCCCGATCCAGCCCGAGGGGCGCAGGGCCGTCGCATGAGCCCGGCCCCGCCCCCCAGCCCCGAGCGCCTCGCCGAGATCCTCGGCGTGCCGCGTCCCACGCCCGAGCAGGCCCGCGTCATCGCCCACCCGCTCGCCCCGCTGCTCGTCGTCGCCGGGGCGGGCAGCGGCAAGACCGCCACCATGAGTCAGCGCGTCGTCCACCTCGTCGCCCGCGGCGAGGTCCGCCCCGACCAGGTGCTGGGCCTGACCTTCACCCGCAAGGCCACCGCCGAGCTGGACCAGCGGGTGGCGGTGCGGCTGGCGCAGCTGGCCGGCTCCGGCCTGGTCGAGCTCGACGAGGGGGCGGAGGACGCGGGGGCCACGATCGCCACCTACAACTCCTTCGCGGCCTCCCTGGTGCGCGACCACGGCCTGCGCATCGGCGTCGACCCGGACTCCACCCTCATCACCGAGGCGCGCGCCTGGCAGATCGCCACCCGGATCGTCGAGGAGCGCACCGAGCCCCTCCCGCTGGACCGTCCCGGCGCCGCCGCCTCGGCCCTCCTGGCGCTGGACGGGGCCCTGAGCGAGAACCTGCTGGCCGTGGACGAGGCCGCCGAGCAGCTCGGCGAGCTCGCCGCCCTCATGGAGGGCATCGGGGCCGTGCGCGGCTGCAAGAGCCTCGTGAGGGGCGTGCCCGAGGCCCTGACCACCCGCCTGGGCATGCTGGAGGCGGTGGCCGCCTACCGCGACCACAAGCGGCGGCACGCCCTGCTCGACTTCGGCGACCAGATCGCCCTGGGCTGCCGCATCGCCGAGGAGGTCCCCGAGGTCGCCCAGTCGCTGCGCGCCCAGTACCCGGCCGTCCTCCTGGACGAGTTCCAGGACACCTCCGTGGCCCAGATCCGCCTCCTGGCCGCGCTGTTCGCCGGAAGCGGCGTGACCGCCGTCGGGGACCCGAACCAGGCGATCTACGGCTGGCGGGGCGCCAGCGCCGGCGCGCTGGACACCTTCCACGAGCACTTCAACCCCGACGGGGCGGGAGGTGCGGATGGCGCAGGCAGGGGCCGGGCCCCCGTCCTGCCCCTGTCCACCGCCTGGCGCAACGACCGGGCGATCCTGCGCGCCGCCAACACGACGTCCTCCCCGCTGCGCCACCGCGCCCCGCAGCCGGGGGACGCCGAGGTCGCCCGCATCCCGGTCGAGGAGCTCCACGAGCGGCCCGAGTCCGCGGACCCGGCCGAGGGCGCCGTCGTCGGCGCCTTCGTGCAGGACCCGCTCGCCGAGGCGCGCACCGTGGCCGCCTTCATGAGGGAGCGGTGGGCCCCGAGCGCCGAGATGGCGGTCCTGTGCCGCACCCGCGCCCAGCTGCTGCCCATTGCCGAGGCCCTGGAGGACCTCGGCGTGCCCTACGAGATCATCGGGGTCGGCGGCATGCTGAGCGTGCCGGAGGTCGCCGACGTGCGCGCCGCCCTGACCGTGGCCGCCGACCCCGAGCGCGGGGACCGGCTGATGCGGCTGCTCACCGGTGCGGGCATCGGCGCCGCCGACCTGCGCGCCCTGGCGGGGCTGGCCGGGGACCTGGCCGGGGGGTTGGCCCGCTCCCCGCGCCGGCGGGCCGGCGAGGCGGCCCGGGGCGACGAGGACAGCGCGAGCGATCCGGACCGGGAGCAGGCGGACGCGCCGCTGCTGTCCGAGGCGATCGAGGCCCTGGCCCGCTGGGAGGAGTCCGGCCGGGCCCCCCTCACCGGGTCGGGGGACGGGCCCGACGACGGCGGGCGCGGCGCCGCCGGACTCAGCCAGGCCGGGCGGCGCGCGGCGGTCGGCCTGGCCCGCAGCCTTCGCCGCGTACGCGCCGGGCTGGCCCTCGCCCTGCCCGACCTCGTCGTGCTGGCCGAGCAGGCGCTCGGGCTCGACGTCGAGCTGGCCGCCCGCGTGGGCAACCCCCTGGGGCGCCGCGCCATCGACCGGTTCCGCGAGGCGGCCGAGCAGTTCACCGCGGAGATGGACTCGCCCACCCTCGTCGGCTTCCTCGACTGGCTGGAGGCCGCCGAGGACCGCGAGAACGGCATGGAGGCCCCCCGCGTCGAGCCCGAGCCGGGCGCCGTCCAGCTGCTGACCATCCACGCCGCCAAGGGGCTGGAGTGGGACGCGGTCGCCGTGGCCGGCCTGGTCGAGCAGGTCTTCCCCTCCTACCGTCAGCAGCCGCGCGAGGACCGCGTCGTGGCGGACAAGGGGTGGATGACCCGCACCGAGGAGCTCCCGCACCCGATGCGGGCCGACGCCGCCACCCTCCCGCCCTTCACCCTGGGCATGTGGGACATGGCCGGGTGGGACGCCCAGGCGCTCAAGGAGGCCTGGGGCGAGTACGCCCTCGCCCTGGGCCGCCACGCGCTGGCCGAGGAGCGGCGCCTGGCCTACGTCGCCTTCACCCGCGCCCGCCACGAGCTGCTGCTGACCGGCTCGCACCTGGCCAAGGCGGCCGCCAAGCCGCGGCCCATGGCCCGCTACCTCGACGAGCTCGTGCGACGGGGCCTGGTGGCCCCCTACGGGCCGGGGTGGCAGGCCTACGACGCGGATCAGCTCAACCCCCTGGCCGACCGCAGCGCGACCGGCACCTGGCCGCCCCCCGAGCCCGCTGGCGTCCGCGGCGCGCACCGTGAGGCCCGACGGCGCGCCGCCCGCGAGGTCGCCGCGGCGGCCGGGACCGGGGCGGCGCCGGACACGAGCAAGGACGCGACCGTCGCCCGGTGGACGGCCGAGGCCCGGCTCCTGCTGGCCGAGCGGGACCGCCGGCGCGACCGGGCGCCCTCGGTGCGGCTGCCCGACCACCTGGCGGCCACGAGGATCGACGCCCTGCGCGCCGACCGGGACCGCTTCGCCCTCGAGCTGCGCCGCCCCCTGCCGCCCAAGCCTGAGGCGGCGGGGCGGCTGGGCACCGTCTTCCACGACGCCGTCGCCCTGCGGCTGGGCGGGCAGCGCCAGCTGCTGACCCTGGAGCAGGCCGGGGTCCCCGACGCTCTGGCGCCGGGCGACCGCACGAAGCTCGAGCGCTGGCTCAAGACCGTCGAGGACCTGCCCCTGCTGGAGGGCCACGTCCTGGAGGACACCGAGGTCGAGCTCGAGCTGGCGCTGGAGCCCGTCACCCTGCGCTGCCGTCTCGACGCGGTCTTCCGCGGCCCGGCCGGCACCTGGCTCATCGTCGACTGGAAGACCGGGAGCCGGCGGGTGCCCGTGGACCAGCTCAGCGTCTACGTCCACGCCCTGTCCGCCTCCCGGGGCGTGGAGACGGGCGCGGTGCGCGCCGCCTACGTCTACGTCAATCGTGACGGCGGGCTCGTCGACGAGCTGGCCGCCGCGGACCTGCTGCCCCTGGCGAAGATCGAGGCCGCCCTGCAGGTGCGGGCGTGACTCCGATCGTGACCTTGGCACCGACTTTGACCTTGACATAGTGGCAACAGGGAGGGTGACGACATGCCCCGCACGAGTCCCGTCCGCCCCAGGTGGACCATCGGCCAGTTCTCCCGCATGACGCGTCTGAGCGCCCGGATGCTGAGGCACTATGACCGGCTCGGTCTTCTGCGCCCCGGTGGCGTTGATCCCTTCAACGGCTACCGGTACTACTCCCGCGCTGAGCTCGAACCGGCCGTCATGCTGCGTCGTCTCCGCGAGGCGGGCCTGGGTCTGGAGGAGATCTCCCGGGCGCTGCCCGCCCACCTGGGTGACGACGAGGAGACCTGGCGCCGGGTGCTCGTCGAGCACCTGGCCCGTCTGGAGGATGAGGCGACCGCGCTGGAGCTGCAGCGCGAGCGCACGCTCGCACTGCTCGACCACCGAGAGGACCCGACCATGAGTGCCATGAACCCTGCGAACCCTGCGAACCCTGCGAACCCTGCGAACCCTGCGAACCCTGCGAACCCTGAGCCCGTCCGCATCACGACCCTGACCATCCCCGCCCACACTGTGATCGCCCGACGGGAGATCATCCCCACCTACGACCACGAGGGCGCCCTGTTCGACGAGTTCGAGCCCCAGGTCAGCCAGGCGCTCGCCACCGGCGGCGCCCGGCTGACCGGGCAGCCCTGCGGGGCCACCTTCTTCGAGGAGGGGCACGTCGAGCACGACGTCGACATCGAGGTCTGGGAGGTCGTCGACGCGCCCGTGGAGGTCAGCGCCCCGCTGACCTGCCGCACTGTTGCGGACCAGAGCGTCATCGCCGCCGAGCACGTCGGCCCCTACAAGGGGCTGTCGCAGACCTACACGACGCTCCTGCGGGAGATCGGGGAGCGTGGGATGACGGTCTCGGGGCCCGCTTTTGAGCGCTACCTCGTCGGCCCCTTCCACGAATCGGATCCGGCCGCGTGGCGCACCCAGGTCTGCTTCCCCATCGATTCGACCGGGTCTGACGCCGGGCCGGCCCCGGAGCCGGCCACTGGGCCGGACGCTGGGCCGGACGCTGGGCCGGCCACTGGGCCGGACGCCGCCTCCGGCCCGACACCGGTCTGACGTGGGCCTCGGGCCCCTCTGGGGCAATCAGTGACCTGGGTGACGGGGCCCGCGGCCGGGCTCAGGCCCCCTCGGGGGAGGAGCCCGAGCTGTGCGCCAGGCGCAGGGGCCTGACCGGCGCGGTGTCCGGCTCCTCGTAGTCGTCGTAGCCGCCGTTATCGTCATCGGGGTCGACCGGGACCATGGTGACCTCGTGGGTGACCTCGTCCGGCTCGGCGGCCCGCCGCTCGCCGGGCACCGGGGCCAGGCGGGGCTCGCGCGGCTCGACGAGCGGCTCGTCGCCGACCTGGTCGGCCAGGTCGGCGAGCATGTTCACCGCGTCCCGGACGATCCCGTCCCGGTCGGCGCGCACGCCGTGCAGGAGCCACCGGGCCAGGCTCAGCTCGCTGACCAGCTCGGCGCGGTCCCGCAGGTGCTTGTCGACCCCCTCGCTGCGCGCCAGGTCGTAGGCGCCCTCGATGGAGTCCAGGCAGTCCACCGGGACCGTGGCGTAGATCCAGGCCATGTCCTCCGCCGGGTCGCCGACGTGCGCCTGGCTGAGCCCGCGCATGGCGACGACCGCGCCGCCCGCCGTCAGGACGTTCTCCGCGTCGAGGTCCCCGTGGACCACCACCGGGCGGAACCTCCACAGCGTGGAGTCCTCCAGGGCCGACTCCCACCGGGACAGCAGCGCCGGGGGCACCTTCCCGGTCCCGGCGGCGTCGTCCATGAGGCTCAGCCAGCGGTCGCGGACCTCCTGGGAGTCGTAGACCGGCATGCCCGCCTCGGAGATCACGGAGGTGGGCAGCTCGTGCAGCTCGCCCAGGGCCCTGCCGAGGCCGGCCGACAGGCCGGGGCCGGGGTGCAGCGCGGAGATGTCCACGGGGCGGCCCTCCAGGTGGGTGCGGACCTGGATGTGCGCCTCCTCGCTGCGCAGGGTCCCGGCCACCCGCGGCACGTTGAAGGTCAGGCGGCCGTCATCGACGATCCTGCCGATGCGCCGCAGCACCTCGGCCTCGGCGTCCAGGTTCGCCCCCGTGTTGTCGTCGTGGGCCTCCAGGACCTCCCAGTGGCGGCCTTTGGTGTCGATCACGCCGACGACGTGCAGGGAGTCGGACTCCTCCTGGGGCAGGGCCAGTCGCGCCGGGTCCAGCCCGGGCACGGCGACGCCGGCCAGGGCGGCCAGCGCCAGGGGAGAGCGTCTGCGGCGGGACGCCAGGGAGGTGACCGAGGCGGACGGCGCCGGTGGCGCAGCGTCGGGAGCGGCGGTGAGGGCATCCTCCGCGCTCGACGGTGCGGCGTGGTCGGACGGTCCGGTGGGCGGCTGCGACATGGCTCAACCGTAGGCGAGTGGCGGGTTGTCGGGGTACTGCCGCGCCCTATTGGAACGGGTTGAGGTTCCCATGAGGGCGCGCGTGCGCGATACGGGCGCAGCCGGAGTTATCCACAGGTCTCCCAAAGGGTGGCGTTGAGGCGCGAAAGTGATCTAACCTCATAAGACGTGGTGCCGCTCACTGTCGCGCGGTGCCCTGTCCACCGGCCCACCCCGATTGCGCAGCAGTCGTCTCTTCGAACACATCCCGCCCATTGTCGACCCACAGCGAGGCCCACCATGGATGCAGCGGTGCTGCTCCACGACGAGATCCGTGAGCTCGTCCGCCGTCGAGGCATTGACCCGCTTGCGGACGCCTCGGCGCTGGAGACCCTCGTCGCCGAGGCGTCCGCCGACTACATCACCCGCGCCGATGCCGGGCTCGTCCCGCCCCTGCGCGACCCCGAGGCGGTCCAGGCCCGGGTGGTCGACGCCCTGGCGGGGCTCGGCCCGCTTCAGCGCTATCTCGACGACGACACGATCGAGGAGGTCTGGTGCAACGCCCCCGGCCGGGTCTTCGTGGCGCGCTCCGGGCGGCCCGAGCTGACCACGACGATCCTGGAGGAGGAGGACCTGCGGGTGCTGGTCGAGCGCATGCTGCGGGTCTCGGGGCGCCGCCTGGACCTGTCCAGCCCCTTCGTGGACGCCCAGATGCCGCACGGCGAGCGCCTGCACGTGGTCATCCCGCCCATTACGGCCCGCCACTGGGCCGTCAACATCCGCAAGCACTCCTCGCGCGCCTCCCGCACAGCCGACCTGGTGCGCCTGGGCCCCCTGACGCCGCGCGCCGCGGCGTTCCTGGACGCCTCCGTGCAGGCCGGCCTCAATATCCTCGTCTCGGGCGCCACCCAGGCCGGCAAGACCACCATGGTCCGCGCCCTGGCCGGAGCCATCCCCGCCGGTCAGCGCGTCATCACCTGCGAGGAGGTCTTCGAGCTCGCCCTGCGCAACCGCGACTGCGTCGCCATGCAGACCCGGGCCGCCAACCTCGAGGGGATCGGCGAGATCAGCCTGCGCCGCCTGGTCAAGGAGGCGCTGCGCATGCGGCCGGACCGCCTCCTGATCGGCGAGGTCCGTGAGGCCGAGGCCCTCGACCTGCTCATCGCCATGAACTCCGGCCTGCCCGCCATGAGCACCCTGCACGCCAGCTCCGCGCGCGAGGCGGTGATCAAGATCTGCACGCTCCCGCTGCTGGCGGGGGAGAACGTGTCGGCGGCCTTCGTGGTGCCCACGGTCGCCAGCGCCGTGGACCTCGTCGTCCACCTCGACCTGGATGCCAAGGGGCGCCGATACGTGCGCGAGATCGCGGCCCTGTCGGGACGGGTCGAGAGCGGTGCCCACGGCGCCAACGGCACCATCGAGATGTCTGATGTCTTCCGCCGCGACGCCGGGGGCAGGCTCGTGCGCGGCCCCGGCGCCCCGCCCTCCCCGGACCGGTACGCCCGCGCCGGCCACGACCTGGCCGGGCTGCTCGCCCCGGAGACGGGCGGGCGCCGCATCAGGGAGCGGGCCTGATGGGCGCGATCGCAGGACTCATGGGCGGGATCGGCATGGTGCTCGTGTGGCTCGCCCTGACGACTGAGCCGCCTCGCTGGCGCTCCGAGCGCCAGCGGCGCCTCGCCGACATCCTGGTCCAGGCCGGCGTCGGGCGCACCAGCCCGGCCGTGTTCGTCGCCGGCAGCGTGGTGCTGGGGGCCGTCGCCGCACTGGGCTTCCTCGGCGCCTCGCGCGCCTGGCCCATCGCCGTGGCCTTCGGCGCCATAGCCGCCTGCGCGCCCTACACCGTCGTCTCCGGCCGGGCCCGCGCCCGGCGCACCCGCCTGCGGGAGGTGTGGCCCGAGGCGGTCGACACCCTGGTGTCCGGGGTGCGCGCGGGCATGAGCCTGCCCGAGGCCCTGGCCAGTCTCGGAGAGCGCGGTCCGGAGGCCGTGCGCGAGCAGTTCCGCGCCTTCGCGGTCGACTACGCGGCCACGGCGCGCTTCTCGGTGTGCCTGGACCGGCTCAAGGCGCGCTTCGCCGACCCCGTCGCCGACCGGATCGTGGAGGCCCTCCGCCTGGCTCACGAGGTCGGCGGCACCGAGCTGGGGACCCTGCTGCGCGCCCTGTCGTGCATGCTGCGCGAGGACCTGCGCACTCGCGGCGAGCTCGAGGCCCGACAGTCCTGGACCGTCAACGGGGCCAGGGTGGCCGTGGCGGCGCCCTGGCTCGTCCTGGCCCTCCTGGCGACCCGCCCGCAGGCGGCCGTGGCCTACGCGACCTCGTCGGGTGCGCTCGTGCTGGCCATCGGGGCCGTGGCCAGCATCCTGGCCTACCGGCTCATGCTGCGGCTGGGGCGCCTGCCCGAGGAGAAGCGGGTGCTGCGATGAGAGTCCACCTGGGGGCCTTCGCCGGACTCATGGCGGCGTGCGGCCTGCTTCTGGTCGTCTCGGCGCTGCGGCGCCGTCGGCCCACTCTGCTCGACCGGCTCGCCCCCTACGTCCACGCCGCCCCCACGACCTCGGGCCTGCTGGGCGCGCAGGCTCCGGACGCCGACGGGCGCACGATCTCCTCGGTGCTCCTGGCGGCCGTCGCCTCGGCGGGTTACGTGCTCGAGCGGCTGGGCTCGTCGGCGGAGTCCGTGAGGCGCCGGCTGTCCCGGGCGGGCAACGCCCTGACCTACGAGGAGCTCCGGCTCCAGCAGCTCCTGTGGGCCGTCTCCGCATTCGCCGCCACGATCGGGGCCGGCCTGCTCATCTCGATGGTGCGCCGCGTGAGCGTGCCGCTGCTGGTCCTTGCCGCGCTCATCGCCCTGGTCGGCGGCGCGGCCTGCCGGGACTGGTGGCTCGGTCAGGAGGTCGAGCGCCGCCGCCGGCGCATCGAGGCCCAGCTGCCCGACATCGTGGAGCTGCTCGCCCTCGTCGTCAGCGCCGGGCAGGGGCCCGTGGCCGCCATTGAGCGCGTCGTCGAGATCGGCTCGGGCGAGCTGATCGACGAGCTCGCCCTGACGCTGGCCGACGTGCGCAGCGGCACGGTGCTGACCACCGCCCTGAACCGGCTGGAGAGCCGCGTGGCCTCCCTGCACGTGACGCGCCTGTCGGAGGCCATCTCCGTCGCCCTCGAACGGGGCACGCCGCTGGCCGACGTCATGCGCGCCCAGGCCGCCGACGTGCGCGAGGCCTCCCGGCGCGCCCTCATGGAGGAGGGTGGCAGGCGCGAGATCGCGCAGATGGTGCCGGTGGTCTTCCTCGTCCTGCCGATCACGGTCGTCTTCGCCCTGTTCCCCGGCCTGTTCGTCCTGCGCCTGGGGCTGTGAGGCCGCCGATCGTGCAGATCCCGACCCCGCCTCGCCGGCCCGGCCGGCCCGGCCCCTTGATCCGTTCCGACCCGTCACCAGTGAAAGGACAGACAGATGATCCGCCCCGTTCCCGCCGTCGCTCGCCGCATGCGCTCGAGCCCTCGCCCGGCCTCCCTGCGGGCCCGCCTGCACCAGGAGCGCGGAGACGTCCCCGGCTGGGTGCTGGTCACCCTCATGACCGCGGGCCTGGTCGTCACCCTGTGGGCCGTGGCCGGGCCGGCGCTGACCCAGGTGTTCAACGATGCGATCGCCAGGGTCACCGGCGCCATCTGAGCGCGGGAGTCCCGGCCCGCGGTCGGGCGAGGCCGGCTCGGCTTCGCAGAGAGGCCCCGTCCTGCCCGCCTCCGGCCCGCGCGCGGGGGAGGCCGGCTCTGCTGTCGTGGACTTCGCGCTGGTGAGCGTCCTCGTGATCGCCGTGTGCGCCGCGCTCCTCCAGCTCGCCCTGGGCCTGCACGTGCGCAACGTCCTGATCGACGCCGCCGGAGAGGGCGCCCGCCGGGCCGCCCTGGTCGGCGGCACCGAGGCCGAGGCCGCCGCGCGCGTGGACATGCTGGCCGACGCCGCCCTGGCGGACGGCTACGTCGAGAACGTGACCGTGTCGCGGACCGTGGTCGGCGGCACGCCGGTGGTGAGGGCCGAGGTGACGGCGCCCCTGCCGGTCCTCGGGCTTCTCGGACCCGCCGGCAGGCTGCGGGTGACCGGCCACGCCGTCGATGAGGCCGCGCTCGTGGCCGGGTCCCGGGAGGGGCCGTGAGCGGCCGGCGGCGCGCGCCGCGGGGCGGCAGGCGCGAGGGGCTCCCCTGCGCCTCCGGCGCTACGGCGGCGGTGCGCGCGCTCGTGCGCCGCGAGGCCGGCAACGCGTCCGTTGAGTTCATCGGCTGGACCCTGCTCCTGGTCGTCCCGGTCCTCTACCTGCTGGTGACCCTGGCGCGGGTGCAGGCGACATCCTTCGCCGTCGCCTCGGCCGCCGACGCCGCCGGCCGCGTCCTGGAGGTGGAGAAGGGGGAGGGCGCTCTGGCGCACGCGCGCGTCGCGGCCGGGCTGGCCCTGTCCGACCAGCACGTCGACTCCGACCCCGCGAGCGCCCTGAGCCTGAGGTGCGCGGACGCCGGGTGCGGCGCGGGCGTCGTGCGCGTCGAGGCCGGGGTCGACCTGCCGGTCCTGGCGGCGACCGGCGTGGGGCGCGACGTCGTCGTGCTCGACGCCGAGCGCGCCGTGACCCTGGCGGGGGCCGAGTGATGCTCCGAGCGATGGCCCGGGCGATGCGCCGCGTCGCGCTCCGGGCGGCACGCGGGCCGCGGCGCCTCGGGGGTCGCCCGGGGCGTGGTGAGGACGGGCAGATCCTGCTGCTGGGCGTCGGGACGATAGCGGTGGTGGTCGCGCTCGTCCTGGTGGCGGCCAGCGCCACCGCCGTCTACCTGGACCTGAAGACCCTGACCTCCCTGGCCGACTCGGCGGCCGCGGCCGCCGCCGACCACGTGGATGAGGACGGCTACTTCGAGGGACTCCAGGCCGGCGGGGCGCCGGGGCGGCTGACGGACGCGGGCGTGCGCGCCGCGGCGCTGGAGGACCTTGCGGCCCAGCCCGAGCGCCCGGAGTCGGCGCAGGTGGTCCAGGCCTCCAGTCCCGACGGCGCCACCGCCGTCGTCACGCTCGCCGCCAGGTCGCGCCCGCCCTTTCTGCCGTGGGGCGCGATCCCCTCCCGGGGATTCACCATTACCGCCACCGGCTCTGCGCGGCTGACGACGGCGCCGTGAAGCCCGCCGCGAGCCGCGTGCCCGCGGTCGGGCCCGCATGCCGGTGCGGGTGGCGCCTCATCAGCCCTTCACGGCGGCGACGCCGGAGGCCGCGGCGGCGATCCGGCGGCGGCGCAGGCGCGACCCGAGCACCGCGCGCTGGTTGTGGGCGAGCTGGGCGATGTAGGCGCGCTTGACCGTCATGAGGATGTTGATCCCGACCAGCACGTAGAAGCTGTTCGCGATGACGCTGGGCCAGGCGCCGGTGTACCCGCAGTTGATGACCAGCAGCACGCTGCCGGTCAGGTTGAGTGCCTGGTAGCGCAGGGAGTCCCCCGCGATCCGGCCCTTGGAGATCAGGGCGTACGCCAAGAGGAGCTCGGCGGCGCCGATCCAGCCGCCGACGGTGATGAAGATGCTCGCCATGTCGTTCACGAGGAAGATGGTGAGCCCCCGGTTGCTGAAGATCAATCACATGAATCTGCATGGGTCGTGTAGGTGCTCTGAACTATGGTCGGGGTCATGAACATCTCCGCCCACCGCATCGCCGTCCTCCTCGCCGTGCACCGCGCAGGAGGCGTTGTGGCGGCTGCGGATCTGCTCCACCTCAGCCCGTCGGCCATCAGCCAGCAGATCCGCCTGCTTGAGAAGGAGGCGGGTGTGCGTGTGCTCGATCGCACGCCCGCGGGGGCGGTCCTGACCGACTCCGGCCGGGTCCTGGCGGAGGCCGCCGAGCGCATCGAGTCCGAGCTGACCACCGCCCGGCGCGAGCTCGCGCTCATCGACGGCGACACGCCCACCGGCACCGTGCGCATCGGCACCTTCGCCACGGCGATCCGCGCGCTCATCCTGCCGCTGCTGCTCACGCTGGAGGACTCGCTGCCCGGCATCGAGTTGGTGATCGAGGAGATCGAGGAGCGCGCGGCCCTGGCGCGGCTGCGGCAGGGCACGCTCGACCTCGCCCTGCTCGAGCGCGACTCCCACACCCTGCCCGCGCCGCCGCGCGCCATGAACGACGTCCCCCTGCTGGACGAGTCGTGGCTGGTGGTCGTCCCGCCCGGGCAGGCGACCCCGAGCACGCTGGCCGACCTGGTGCGCGCCACCTGGATCGACCTGGACCCCTCGACCGCCGGCGCCTTCGCGCTGGCCCGCCTCTCACGCCAGCTCGGCACACCCCTGACCACCCGACACGTGGTCTACGACTACGACGTCGTCCTGGCCATGGTCAGCCAGGGCCTGGGGTACGCCCTCCTGCCCGAGCTCGCAGTGCACTCCGGCTTCGTCCCCGACGGCGTCGTCGTCTCCAGCCTGCCCGGCCTGGGCACCCGCCAGCTCGTCGTGCGCCATCGCGTGACCCGCACCGAACCGACCAGCGCCGCGCGTGCGGTCCTGGAGGCGCTGCTGTCACACGCCCAGGCCCTCGAGCTGGGCTGATGGGCGGCCGGCGGGCCCACCCGCTCGGCGTGCAGACCCGCCCGGCCACCCGCCGCCGGCGCGGTCGGGCCCCGACCCGCCGCCTCCGCCGGGAGCCCCGGCACCTCTGCCGTAGACTCGCCTCGTGGCCACCGACTTCCCAGCAGAGATCGAACGATTCCGACACACCTACGCCTCCATCGCGGCGGTGACGGATCCCGAGGCGCTGCGCGCGCGCATCGCCTCCCTGTCCGAGAAGGCCGCCGCCCCGGACCTGTGGGACGACCCGGAGGCCGCCCAGGCGGTCACCTCGGCCCTGTCCCACGCCCAGGCCGACCTGGGGCGCGTGGAGGAGCTCGGCTCGCGCATCGACGACCTCGAGGCCATGGTCGAGATGGCCGGCGAGGAGAGTGGCGAGGACGCCGACGCGCTGCTCGCCGAGGCCGAGTCCGACCTCGCGGCCGTCTCCAAGGACCTGTCCGACCTGGAGATCCGCACCCTGCTGAGCGGGGAGTACGACCCGCGCGACGCCGTCGTGACCATCCGCTCCGGGGCCGGTGGAGTGGACGCCGCCGACTTCGCCGAGATGCTCCTGCGCATGTACACCCGCTGGGCCGAGCGTCACGACTACGCCGTCAAGGTCCTCAACACCTCCTACGCCGAGGAGGCGGGGCTGAAGTCCGTGACCTTCGAGGTTCACGCCCCCTACGCCTACGGGACGCTCTCGGTGGAGGGCGGCACCCACCGCCTGGTGCGCATCAGCCCCTTCGACAACCAGGGCCGCCGCCAGACCTCCTTCGCCGCCGTCGAGGTCATCCCGCTCATCGAGTCCACCGACCACATCGACGTGCCCGAGACCGACATCCGCGTCGACGTCTTCCGCTCCTCCGGCCCGGGCGGGCAGAGCGTCAACACGACCGACTCCGCCGTGCGCATCACCCACCTGCCCACGGGCCTGGTGGTGTCCATGCAGGACGAGAAGTCCCAGATCCAGAACCGCGCCGCCGCCATGCGCGTGCTCCAGTCGCGCCTGCTGCTGCTCAAGCAGCAGGAGGAGGACGCCAGGAAGAAGGAGCTGGCCGGGGACGTCAAGGCCTCCTGGGGCGACCAGATGCGCTCCTACGTCCTCAACCCCTACCAGATGGTCAAGGACCTGCGCACGAGTTACGAGGTCGGCAACCCCGACGCCGTGTTCGACGGCGATATCGACGGCTTCATCGACGCCGGCATCCGCTGGCGCAGGCAGCAGGAGAGCGCCCGGGGCTGAGTGGCGGGCTCGACGGCGGAAAAGACCGGGGCCGGGACGATCATTCGTATACGTGGTCTTTGAAATAGTCCACCTTGTCCTGATGGTCCGCCCACAGCCCGAACCGGCCCAGAAAATCCTGCCGTTCGCACAAGGGGGGCGGCGCCGACGTCGGCGAAGCCCCACACTTCTTCCCGGAGCCTCCCTGAGACAATCAGGTTGTATGTCATGCCGCACCCGACGTCCATCAGCTCGGAGCTTCCGCGGTAGACCTTGTTTCCGATCTTGTTTTCGGGAGCCGCCGCTTGAGCCGGCACGTCGAGTGCGGAGGAGGGCGATCGGGCGGCTCCGCGGCCGGCACGGGCCTCCTTCCGGGGACCGCTCGGCACATCCGCCCCTCCTCGGTTGCGCCCGCGTCGCGGGCCGCAGGGCCGACGCGGAGCGACAGGCCCGCCCCACCTGGCGGCGCGTCGGGCGGGGCGGCGGGCTGCGACGCGACGGTGCCGGGGCGGCGGACGGCGGTAGTATTGCCTGGCTCGCCGACGGGAGGCGCGAAGAGGCGATCCAGGTTCCGGCGGGCGTGCGTTCAAGGAGGACACGCGATGTCAGAGGGCCGGGATGTGGGTGCTGTCGAGGCGGAGCCCGAGAATACGGAGGGGGCGACGACCCTGGTTGAGATCGAGCCCGGTATAGCGCTCCTCCTCGGAGACCATCCGGTGGGGGAGCTGACCGATCTCGGGATCTGTCCACTGACGCGCAAGGACATGAGGCGCTGGTCCGGGCTGACAGACGCCATCGCCCTTGCGTCGGGAGGGGCGAATATTGCGGCCCAGGGCTTGCAGAGTGCTGTCAACGCTCGGGGGCTGGTCCGGTTCACACAGGACACGGTCAAACTGCTTAATAGCGGCCTTGTGAGGCCGATGGTCTCGGGCGGCGTTAACACCGGGACGCTTGTCAACAACAGCGGGAAGATCGTCTCGCAGGTGCGGTGGGTGCCCGCGGCGGGCTCGCAGGCGGCCAGCCTATTGCCTCAAGTCGGGCCTGCGGTGGCGCTGATGGCGGTTCAGTACCAGCTCATGTCCATCTCGAAGCGTCTCAATGAGAACATCGCCGTCACCCAGGAGGTCTCCGAGGAGCTGCGCAGAAGACGCATGAGCAACCTCCGCAGCATGTGCCACGAGGTCCGCAACATTGTGGCGGAGGTGCAGTCCCGTCGATCCGTCGACCGCATTATGTTCGACCAGCTCGAGCGCATGACCGTCGGTCTTCGGGAGCAGTGGGGGCTGTGCGTCGACGCTGTCGGGGCGCACCTCGGAAAGATCGAGGCTGATCAGCAGTCGGCCAAGTCGTACCTGCTTGAGAATGAGGCCAGGGTCCGCGAGGACGCGTGCGGTCTCGTGGTGGTCAGGGACGTGAGGTACATGGCCGATGCGCTCAGGTGCTCGTATGTGGCCCAGAACGAGGACAGGACTCCGGAAGGGGCGCGCAGGGTCATGACGAAGGTGAAGAACACTCACAGCGAGCATGATCAGGCCTCCGAGCTCGCCTCGACCCTTCTTGACCGCCTGGAGCGCCGTGTCGGCCTGACCTCAGAGCTGTCGTACCGGAGCCTGATGTCCCGTCCCGAGGGGCTTCGCGGGGGCGGCGACGGAGGCAATATCCTGACGGGCCTGGCCGGGCGCGTCATGACGGCGACCGGGTGGAGCGACGACAGCGAGGTCGGACGCCTCAAGGACCTGTCGGGGTACGTCGTCGGGCTCGCCGGTGAAAAGGCCGACGACGTACCCCTGCCCGACCCTCCGGTCAGGACCGGCGACCAGGAAGAGGTGGACGACGAGCTGAAGATCCTGCGGTGGGTTCTCGAGCGGGACGAGAACCTGATCGCCATCTCATCGACCACTGACTCTGGTGTCCTGGGGGTGACGTCGGCGCGGGTCTTCCACGCCTCCCGGAGGAGCTTGCTGAACGACGGCGCGATAGAGCGCGCCTTCCCGCTCGGCGATGTACGCTACGTCCGATTCAAGGCCGAGGGCAGGGGCGCTCCCGGTCTCGACGTCATCTCCAGGCGGGAGGACCTGTCCGTCACCTTCAGCGGTGGCGACCGCGAGGGCGCGAGGCGGGTCGCGGACCTGCTCGCCACCGCCATGCACCTGCCCGATGAGGAGAGGATGTCGGACCCGCTCATGCTTGAGGCCCTCGACACCCGAAGGTAGCGCCGGGGAATCGAGGCGATGCGGCAGCCCGGTCGCCGCTCACTGGGAGGCGGCTGCGGAGGGGCGCCCCGCGTGCACGGCCTCACGCCCGCGCCCGTCGCCATCGCCCGCCCGCTCCCTTAGGCTTGGCGGCAGTGCGCGCGAAACCGACCGGGCAGCCGGATACGGCATCGGCGGTGCCGCTGCGCAGGCATCCACCACTCACCCCCTGACGAAAGGCACGGCGAAGCAGTGGCTGAGTACATCTACCAGATGATCAAGGCGCGCAAGGCGCACGGCGACAAGGTCATCCTCGACGACGTCACCATGGCGTTCCTGCCGGGCGCCAAGATCGGCATGGTCGGCCCCAACGGCGCCGGCAAGTCCTCCATCCTCAAGATCATGGCCGGTATCGACCAGCCCTCCAACGGCGAGGCCCGCCTGAGCCCGGGCTACAGCGTCGGCATCCTCCTCCAGGAGCCCCCGCTCAACGAGGACAAGACCGTGCTCGGCAACGTCGAGGAGGGCGTGGCCGAGATCAAGGGCAAGCTCGACCGCTACAACGAGATCTCCGCCGCCATGGCCGACCCGGACGCCGACTTCGACGCCCTCATGGAGGAGATGGGCGCGCTCCAGACCGACATCGACGCCGCGAACGCCTGGGACCTGGACTCCCAGCTGGAGCAGGCCATGGACGCCCTGCGCTGTCCCCCGGCCGACGCCGATGTCGCGCACCTCTCCGGCGGCGAGCGCCGTCGGGTGGCCCTGTGCAAGCTGCTCCTGGAGGCTCCCGACCTGCTCCTGCTGGACGAGCCCACCAACCATCTCGACGCCGAGTCCGTCCTGTGGCTGGAGCAGCACCTGTCGACCTACGCGGGTGCCGTTATTGCCGTCACCCACGACCGCTACTTCCTCGACCACGTCGCCCAGTGGATCGCCGAGGTCGATCGCGGTCACCTCTACCCCTACGAGGGCAACTACTCCACCTACCTGGAGACCAAGGAGAAGCGCCTGGAGGTCCAGGGCAAGAAGGACGCCAAGCTCGCCAAGCGCCTCAAGGATGAGTTGGAGTGGGTGCGGTCCTCGGCCCGGGGGCGCCAGGCCAAGTCCAAGGCCCGTCTGGCCCGCTACGAGGAGATGGCCGCAGAGGCCGAGCGCACCCGCAAGCTCGACTTCGAGGAGATCCAGATCCCGCCGGGCCCCAGGCTCGGCAGCCAGGTCCTGGAGGCCACGAGCCTCAGCAAGGGCTTCGACGGGCGCACGCTCATCGACGGACTGTCCTTCACCCTGCCGCGCAACGGCATTGTCGGTATCGTCGGACCCAACGGCGTCGGCAAGACGACCCTGTTCAAGACGATCGTCGGCCTGGAGGAGCTCGACGGCGGCAGTCTCAAGGTCGGCCAGACCGTCAAGCTGTCCTATGTGGACCAGTCCCGCGCCGGGATCGACCCCAAGAAGACCCTGTGGGAGGTCGTCTCCGACGGCCTGGACTACATCCAGGTCGGCAACGTGGAGATGCCCTCGCGCGCCTACGTCGCCTCCTTCGGCTTCAAGGGCGCCGACCAGCAGAAGCCCGCCGGGGTCCTGTCCGGCGGCGAGCGCAACCGCCTCAACCTGGCCCTGACCCTCAAGCAGGGCGGCAACCTCATCCTGCTGGACGAGCCCACCAACGACCTCGACGTCGAGACCCTCGGCTCCCTGGAGAACGCCCTGCTGCAGTTCCCCGGCTGCGCCGTCGTCATTACCCACGACCGCTGGTTCCTGGACCGCGTGGCCACCCACATCCTCGCCTGGGAGGGCACGGATGACAACCCGGCCAGCTGGTACTGGTTCGAGGGCAACTTCGCCTCCTACGAGGAGAACAAGGTCAAGCGCCTGGGCGCCGAGGCCGCCCGCCCCCACCGCGTCACCTACCGCAAGCTCACACGCGATTGAGCCGAGGCGAGGCCGCTTGCGGCCTTGGCCGAGGTGATTGAGCGTGTTGCGGGCCGCAGGCTGAACACACGCGATTGAGCCGAGGCGAGGCCGCTTGCGGCCTTGGCCGAGGTGCGCGGGTGTCCGTCAGAATGACATTGGCCGTCCGGGCTGCTGAGGTGCTGTCGGGGAACCGCGTCATTGCAAGGGCGGCTTCGAGGGGAACGGCGTCCGAGGGCTCCAATGTCATTCTGACGGACACCCGGCTCCGGCCTCTGCCCATGAGCCGCCGCAGCATTCCGCCACCTTGCGACCTGTACTCGCAGTGCCGGGGGCGGGGCGCGGTGCCGCGGTCGGCATCGCCCGGGGCGGCGGACAATCGCGCGGCTGGTCTCGGCCGACGACGGCGAGCACGAGCTCGGATTCGGCGGTCATCAGCTGCCCGGCTCCTTCTTTCGATGAAGCTGCCCGAGGAGGAGCTGTGCGGGGGCATGAGCGGCTACCTGCTGGTGCTGGATACGCGGGCTCTCATGCGGGCTCGCAGTGCCCCCTCTCGACTGGCCGGCGCCCGGGTGCGCGCAGTGGGCGTGTACAGGAGAGAGGCGGCGGCGAGGCGGGAGGGCCGTGCCCGGATTCCTGCGGTGGATGCTGCTCCGGGGCGGCTCAAGCGTCCGTGCTACACTTGCTACGAGGTGATGCGTGTGCCCACGATTCCGCACCGCGAGCTGCGCAATAACAGTGCGGAGATTCTGCGCCGCGTTCAAGCGGGGGAGACTTTTGAGATCACCAACAATGGGAGACCTGTGGCCCTGCTCGCTCCCGTGCCCGAGGAGCCTCTCGCTCTTCTCCGGCGGAGCGGAGCCGTCACCCGGTCTGTCCGTGTGGACTTCGCTGCACTGAGGCGCGCCACCGGGATCGCGTCGCGTGATGTGCTGGATGATCTTCGCGGTGAGCGATGAGGATCTGCTACTTGGGCACCTCGGCTGCGCTCAAGCTGCTCATTAAGGAGAAAGAGTCGAGGCCGCTGTCGCAGTGGCTCAACAGCGCCGTTGCAGGCGGTATGGTCCTGTGCGCGTCCTTCCTGCTCCATACCGAGCTTCACTGCGCTGCCCGCCGTCGCCGCGAGCTTGATGAGAGGACGGCGGCGGTCCTGCTCTCCGGGGTCGAGCTCATTGACGTCTCCAGGGAGCATCTTCTCAGCGCCTTCTCCGGATCGATGGGGCTGCGCGCCGCCGATGCCATCCATCTTGCGGTCGCGAGGGCCGTCAGTGCGGACATTCTTCTGACCTACGGCCGCGAGATGCGCCGAGCCGCTCAGTGCTGCGGCCTGAACGTGATCGCCCCGTCCTGATTGTCGATTCCCGTCGGGCTCCCGATCAGCGGGCTCGTTATCAGTGCGGCATCTGTCGCCGGGGTGCGGAGTCGATGTCGTAGAAGAGGAACCCGGACCGCAGGGCGTCCGCGACGGCGTCGGCCTGCTCGCCCTGCGGCATGAGGGCGACGGCGTCGGGCGAGTCACACTCGGCGGCCTTGCGGTCCAGGTAGGCGCCGTGCTGGGTCATCACGATCAGCCTGGTGCTGATGAGCAGGCCGGCGATGAGGGGCAGGACCGTCACGGCCCCCACCAGGCCCGGGTGCTTGCGGAGGGTGCGGCGGGCCAACGGCGGGAGGGGGCTCGCCGGTTGGGGAGCACTCGGCGCAGATGCGGCCGTCGCGCAGGTAGAGCACGCGGTTGCCGCGGGCGGCGGAGCGCACGTCGTGGGTCACCATGACAATGGTCTGCCTGTCCGCGTGCACGCCGCTGAGCAGGTCCAGGACGGCAGCGGAGTGCTCGGGGCCCGGCCGGCCGTCGGGCTCGTCGGCGAAGACGACGGCGGGCCGGTTCACCGGGGCCCGGGCGATGGCCACGCGCTGGGCCTCGCCGCCCGACAGCGTGGCGGGCGCCTTGCCCAGTCCCGCTCGGGCAGGTCGACGCGCTCCAGCGGCGAGCGCGCGTGCTCGACGACGGCGCCGCGGTCCCGGCCGGTCGGCAGGCCCACGGCCAGGTGGTTCTCCAGGACGGTGAGGCAGTCCAGCAGGTGCGCCTGCTGGAAGACGGAGCCGCAGTGGCTGCGGCGGAAGCGGGCCAGGGTGTCCTCATCCAGAGCGGTCAGGTCCGTGCCGTCCAGCCTCATTGTGCCCAGGGCGGGCCGGTCCAGCCCGGACAGGGCGTACAGGAGGGTGGGCTTGCCGGCGCCCGAGGGGCCCATGATGACGGTGAAGGAGCCGGCGGCGATCTCCAGGTCCAGGTTGCGCAGCACGTGCTGCTGGGCTCCGCCCACCGAGAAGGACTTGGAGAGCCTGTTGGTGGTGACGACGGCGGTGGCGCGGCGGGCCTCGGACGGCGGCGGTGCGCCCGTCGTCGAGGAGGGCCCACGCCACGACCCGCCCGCCTACGACGACGGGCGCGGCCAGGGGACGGTGCTCGCCGGTCCACTGCATGTCCCGGAGCCCGGCCGCCGGGCCGCCCGTCCGCTCCGCCGTCCCGGCCAGCGGCTCGGTCTGCGCGGCCCGCCCGGCCGGCCCGGGCGCGTCCGCGGCGCCTGCGCCGGCCTCACCGTCCAGCGGTACCGGGGCGTCCGCGGCGTCCACCACACGCAGCCGGTCGGCCACGTCTTCCGGACCCGCCTTCTCGGGGCGGGGCCATGAGGCGGACAGGCGCTGGACGGCGTCATTGGGCCCGGCGGCGTCCGCGGCCGGCGGCTCGCGCACAGCGAGCAGGGCCAGCACGGCCAGGCCTCCTGCGAAGGCGATGGTCAGCAGGACCAGGGGAGCGCGCAGGGGAGCGCGCAGGCCGCGCATTACGGCGCCTCGAACAGGTGGCCGCGCCCCTGCACCGTGCGGATGTGGGCGGGGGAGCCGGGCGCGTCCTCGATGCGGGCGCGCAGGCGGCGCACGTGCGCGGTCAGTGTGCCGGAGCCGGTGAGCTCGTCGCCCCGCACCGCGCGGATGGCGTGCGGGGGCCGCGCCTGCTGAGCAGGGCCGGGCTCTCGTCGCCCCGCACCGCGCGGATAGCGTCCTCCTTGGTGCACACCGCGCCGCGGTTGGCCACCAGGTGCCGCAGGACCCGGTCCGCAGTCGGATGAAGCTCGCGGCCGTTCAGGTAGGTGCGGCCGGTGGGCGGCTCCACCCGCAGGCGGCCGTCGTCGAAGTCGTCCTCCCCTCCAGGCCCCGGGGATCCGGCCCCACCGCCCGCAGCAGCGGGTGCGTCGCCGGCGCCGCGCTCCAGGGCGCGGCGGACCTTGGCCAGCAGGACGGCCAGGGAGAAGGGCTTGGTGATGAAGTCGCCGGCGCCCAGCGACAGGCCCCGCACCTGGTCGACGTCGGAGCTGCGAGCCGAGACGACGACCGGCACCCGCGAGTCGCCGCGCAGCCGGCGGCACAGCTCGGAGCCGCTCATGCCGGGCAGGTTGACGTCAAGCAGGACGACGCCGGGCGCGCGTGCGCGGGCGCAGCGCCGACTCGGCGTCCGGGCAGTGCGTCACGCGCAGGCCGAAGGCGGACAGGCAGCCCCGGGTGGCGGCGAGGTCTGTCTCGTTCTCGACCAGCAGGACATCGACGGCACTCATGGGCGCAGCCTTCCGTCTCCGGACCCGGTGCGAGCGGCCCCGCCCGCCGCCCGCAGGCCTTCACCCGGCCTGCTCGGTCCCCGCGCACGTGGTGAGGCGCCCCGCCCTCCGCCTGCGGCGCCTGCGGGCCTTCAGCCCTCGAGGCGGACCTCCCACCGGCCGCTTCCGTGGGCCGTCGGCGTCGGTGTGCGGATCATGCCCTCTTGGGCGATGGAGGAGACCAGCCGCCCGGAGGAGTCGAAGACCTCGGCGCGGACCATCGACCGCCCGCCCTGCGAGCTGGGGGAGTCCTGGACGAAGAGCATCCAGTCGCACACGTCCACGTCCCGGTGGAACCACTGGGTGTGGTCGAGGGTCGCCAGGCTCATGCCCCGGCTGCGCCAGGTCAGCCCCTGGCTGCGCAGGGCCGGCTCCAGCATCACCTGGTCGCACATGTAGGTCAGCAGCGCCCGGTGCACCGTCTGGGAGGCCTCGGCCGGCAGCCGCCCGCGCGAGCGCGCCCACAGGTGCTGGACGCTGCTGGGCTCCTCGCCGGGCCCCAGGTAGACATTGCCCTCGACGTGACGCAGGTCGAAGGCCGCCGTGCGTCCCAGGAACCTCGCCACCGGGTGGTCGACGGTCCTGAAGATCTCCAGCGCGCTCCTCAGCTCCTCGGGGCGCGGCACCTCCGGGGCCTCGATATGGAGGTCGGCGCCGTCCTGGACCTCCTGGAAGGAGGAGATCATGGTCAGGATCTGCACCCCGTCCTGGGAGGCCGTGGTGCGCCGCTGCGAGAAGGAGCGCCCGTCGTGGAGCCGCTCGACGGCGAAGCTCACCGGCTTGTCGGGCCTGCCTCCGCGCATGAAGTACGCGTGCACCGAGTGCGGCAGGCGCTCGCTGCTGCCGCTACCGCCGTCGTCGATCAGGGTGGCGGCTCCGGCGAGCATCCCCTGCGCCACCACCTGGCCGCCGTAGATGCGCCCCGAGAGCTGGGGCAGGGAGGTGCCCGTGAACACGTCCTCGACGATCGGCCGACCGTCCCCGTACCCGTCCCCGTCGCCGGTCGCCTCGTCCAGGGCGAGGACCCGGGTCACCGAGCCCAGCGGCTCCTCGGTGGCGACGGGGACCGGGTACGGCGCCGT
Source organism: Actinomyces israelii (assembly GCF_030253495.1). Lineage (NCBI taxonomy): Bacteria > Bacillati > Actinomycetota > Actinomycetes > Actinomycetales > Actinomycetaceae > Actinomyces > Actinomyces israelii. Next base: position 2,703,691 of record NZ_CP124548.1, on the reverse strand, counting down.
CACAGGCCGAGCTCCTCCAGGATCGGCAGCTCGGCGCGCACGGCGGCGCGGGCGTCGTCGGCGTTGCGCGCGCTGGTCGCCAGGCCCGCCAGGCGCTGGCAGTCGGCGAAGTCGACGGACTTGAGCACGGCGTCGACGTCGGCCAGGGCGCGGGCCGTCATCGACAGGCTCTTGACTCCCAGGCCCACCAGGACCACGGCCAGGGCCGGGTCGGCGGCGGCCTCGCCGCACACGCCCACCGGGCGGCCGTGGGGGGCGGCGCCGTCGCAGGCGGACTTGATCAGCCGCAGGACGGCGGGCTGCCAGCCCGTCGACAGGTCCGCCAGGGAGGACAGGAGCCGGTCGGCCGCCATGACGTACTGGGTGAGGTCGTTGGTGCCGATGGAGGCGAAGTCGGCGTGCTCGAAGAGCTTGTCCGCCATAATGGCGGCGGAGGGGACCTCGATCATCATGCCGGCGATCGTGAGCCCGTAGGAGCGCGCCTTGTCGGTGAACGCCTTGGCCTCGTCGGCGGTGGAGATCATGGGGGCCATGACCCACACCTTCGCCTCGGTGCCGGCCTCGGCCTTGGCGAGGGCCTCGAGCTGGTGCTCCAGGACCTCCGGGTCGCGCCGCGCGGTGCGGTAGGCGCGCACGCCGAGCGCCGGGTTGGCCTCGGTGGCGTCGGTGAGGAAGGGCAGCGGCTTGTCGGCGCCGGCGTCGAGGGTGCGCACGACGACCTTCTTGCCCGGGAAGGCCTCGAGCACGCCGCGGTAGGCCTCCACCTGCGCCTCGACGGTGGGCTCCTCGGGCTGGTCGAGGAAGCAGAACTCGGTGCGGAACAGGCCCACCCCCATGGCGCCCGCCTCCGCGGCGCTGCGCGCTCCGGCGGCGTCGCCGACGTTGGCGAGCAGCTGGACCTCGTGGCCGTCCTTCGTGGCGCCGTCGCCGTTGAAGACTCGCACCCGGCTGGCCAGCTCGCGTGCCCGGCGCAGGGCCTCCTCGGTCGGGTTGAGGGTCACGGCGCCCTTGGTGCCGTCCACCAGGACGATGTCGCCGTCGTGGAGCTGGTCGGTGACCTCCGTGCCCGTGCCGACGATCGCCGGGATGCCCAGCGCGCGGGCCAGGATCGCGGTGTGGGAGGTGGGGCCGCCCTCGGAGGTGATGAAGGCGACGACCTTCTCGGGGTCGAGCAGCGCCGTGTCGGCGGGGGCGAGGTCCTCGGCGACCAGGACGAAGGGCTCGGGCATGCGCGGGATTCCCGGCATGGGGGAGTCGGTCAGGACGGCGACGATGCGGTCGCGCACGTCCCCCACATCCCGGGTGCGCTCGGCCATGTAGCCGCCGAGCGACTCCAGCATGCCGGCCAGGGTGCCGGCGGCCTCCCACACGGCGCGCTCGGGGACGAGCTTGCGCTCGCGCACCTTGGCCTGGGCGGAGGTGGTCAGGGTCGGGTCGGCGGCCATCTGGGCCGTGGTCTCCAGCAGGGTGCGTCCGTCGCCCTTGGCCTCGGCGGCGGAGAGCTCGAGGCTCTTCTTGACCTTCTGGGCGGCCTCTGCGATGCGGTCGCACTCCTTCTCGGGGTCTCGGCTGGAATCGAGGGTGGCGATCTCGGGCTCGGTGATACCCGGCGCCATGCGGGCGACAGGGCCGGCGATGAGCCCGGGGCTCACGCCAATGCCAGTCAGGGAGGTGGGTGTTGCGTCGGACGGGGCCATGCGGTGCTCCTCAACAGCGATGGAGGCGAATATCACGGCCCATTGTGCCCCGGGAAGGCGCCGGATGTCTCGTTTCTGCCGTCGGATGAATATCGATTGACAGGCTGTCGCCCCGGCGACGTCCCGGTGCGGACCGGCTCGACGCGCCCCGGGACGCCGAACGGGCGGGAGGAGGCCCGCCTAGGATAAGGTGATTGCGAGCACGGAGATGACGAGCCGTCGTGCGGCGCCCCGGGCGCCGCCGCACCGAGACTCACGAGGGAGCACACATGAGTACCGCTGAGAAGATTGTCGCCGGCCTGGGGGGTCGGGAGAACATCTCGGATCTTGAGCCCTGCATCACGCGGCTGCGCGTCGAGGTCGTGGATCAGGAGAAGGTGGACGAGGACGCCCTGCGCGCCGCGGGGGCCTTCGGCGTCGTCCGCTCCGGCCGCGTCGTCCAGGTCGTCGTCGGGCCGACGGCGGACAACCTCGCGGGCGAGATCGCCGCGCTGGGCTGAGCCGCGCCGTCCTCCGGCCTCCCGGCGCGGCAGCGGGCGCCGCGTGCACGCCGGGACCAACCGGGACTGGCATTGCGCGGGCACCTGTGAAACGCTTGCTGCAACGGATAGCCGCCGCCCGATCGTTCTGTCGCACAGCCGCACTGGAACGGTCGGGCGGGGCGTCATCCGCCGCACCATCCCGACAGGGGCCACCCTCGCACCCACGCGACCGACCAACGAGGCTGAATCCACGCCATGACCGAGTCCATCGCCGCATCCGAGCCCGCGGGCGAACGCCTGAAGCAGCTCGCCGAAGCACACGGAGTCTCCACCGAGTACTGGGACTATCGCGGCAATCTCGCCGCGCCCTCCCGCGCCACGCTCGTCGCCGTCCTGGCGGCCCTGGGCGTCAAGGCCGGCACCGACGAGGACGTCGAGGCCTCCCTGAAGGATGTCGAGCTCACCCCCTGGAGGCTCACGCTGCCCCGGGTCGTCGTCTCCCGGTCCGGCGCCTCGACCTCCGTGCCCGTCCACCTGCCCGACGGCGCCGCGGTGCGGGTGCGCGTGGAGCTGGAGGGCGGCGGCAGGCGCCAGCTGTCCCAGACCGACGAGTGGACGCTGCCGCACGACGTCGACGGCGCCCTGACCGGCAGGGCCTGCTTCGCCCTGCCGGCCGACCTCCCCCTGGGATGGCACACCCTTGTCGCCGACATCGACGCCTGCCCGGCCCGCGAGGCGTTCTCGGCCCGGGCGCCCCTGGCCGTCACCCCGGACCGCCTGGAGCTGCCGGCGGCCCTGGGCCTGCGGGGCTGGGGCGCCATGGCGCAGCTGTACTCCGTGCGCTCCCAGGGCTCATGGGGGATCGGCGACGCCGACGACCTCACCGAGCTGGTGAGCTTCCTGGGGGACGAGGGCGCCGACTTCCTCCTGATCAACCCGCTGCACGCCGCGGAGCCCGCCGGCCGCATGACGCCGTCGCCCTACCTGCCGGTGACCAGGCGCTTCGTCAACCCCATCTACATCCGCCCCGAGGCGATCGGGGAGGTCGCCCGCCTGTCCGGGCCCCGCCGCTCCCTGGTCCAGTGGGCCTTCGAGGAGGTCTCGCCGGCCAACCTCAGCGCGGATCCCATTGATCGCGACGCCGTCTGGAAGGCCAAGCGCGAGGCCCTCGAGGTCATCTTCGCCGCCGGCCGCTCCCGGTCCCGCCAGCGCGACTTCGAGCGCTTCCGCGCCGAGCGGGGCAGGGGCCTGGAGCGGTTCGCCCTGTGGTGCGCCCTGACCGAGAAGTACGGCGAGCTCAAGGACTGGCCCGAGACCCTCAGGGACGCCTCGAGCGCCTTCGTCGCCAACGAGGCCCGCACCCTGACCGAGCGCATCGACTTCTACGCGTGGCTGCAGTGGATCGTCGACGAGCAGCTGGGCCGTGCACAGGCCGAGGCCAAGGCCTCGGGCATGAGCCTGGGGGTCATGGACGACCTGGCCGTCGGCGTCCACCCCTACGGGGCCGACGTGTGGAGCGACCCGGACTCCTTCGCCCCGGGCATCGAGGTCGGCGCCCCGCCGGACATGTACAACCAGCTCGGCCAGAACTGGTCCCAGCCGCCGTGGAGCCCCGCCCACCTGGCGCAGACCGCCTATGCGCCGCTGCGCGACATGGTGCGCACGGTGCTGCGCCACGCCGGCGCGCTGCGCGTGGACCACGTCGTCGGGCTGTTCCGCCTGTGGTGGATCCCCCAGGGCATGGGGGCGGATCAGGGCGCCTACGTCCGCTACGACCACGAGGCCATGGTCGGCGTCGCCCTGCTCGAGGCCCACCGCGCCGGCGCCGTCATCATCGGCGAGGACCTGGGCACCGTCGAGCCCTGGGCGCGCGACTACCTCGCCAGCCGCGGTGTGCTCGGCACCTCGGTGCTGTGGTTCGAGAAGCAGCACGACGGCTGGCCGCTGCAGCCCGCCGCCTACCGGCGCCTGGCCCTGTCCACCGTCAACACCCACGACCTGCCCCCCACCGCCGGTTACCTCGCTGATGAGCACGTGGCCCTGCGCGAGAGGCTGGGGCTGCTCACCGAGCCCGCCGAGCAGGTCCGCGCCGAGGCCCGCCTGGAGCGCGAGAGGATGCTCACGCGGCTGCGCGAGCACGGGCTGCTGGGCGACGACCCCTCCGAGCGCGAGATCGTCGAGGCCCTGCACCGCTACGTGGTGCGCACGCCCTCCGCGCTGGTCGGCGTGGCCCTCGTCGACGGCGTCGGCGAGCGGCGCGCCCAGAACCAGCCGGGCACCGACCAGGAGTACCCGAACTGGAGGATCCCGCTCGCCGACGGCTCGGGCAGCCCCGTCCTGCTCGAGGACCTGCCGGGCAACATGCGGCTCGCCAGCCTGCTGGCGGCCGTCCGCGACGAGATGAGGCGCTGACCCGCGGGTCCGGCCGGGGCGCCGTCAGGACCAGGTGCAGGCCACGGCGCCGCTGGCCAGGGTCTGGCCGGCGCGGGCCGTCGTGAGCGCCCCCTCCTCGGCGTCGAGGGCGACCACCGGGACGATCGGGCTGCGTCCGCCGGCCTCGACATCCGCGGGCGACCAGGTCACGACCGGGTCGCCCACGGCGACCGGGTCGCCCTCGGCGGCGTGGAGCGTGAAGCCCCTCCCGCCCAGCTGGACCGTGTCCAGACCGAGGTGGACGAGCACGCCGCGCCCCCCGGGGGCGACGACGACGTAGGCGTGCGGGTGGATCTTGGACAGGGTGCCCGAGATCGGCGCGACCGCGGTGACGGGGGCGCCCGCCTCGCGGTCGGGGTCGATGGCCAGGCCCGGCCCGACGAGCCTGCCCGAGAAGACCGGGTCGGGAACGTCCTCGATGGCGACGACCGTCCCGGACAGGGGCGCCCGGACGGTCAGGATCACCGCAGGTCCTCGATGTCCTCGGCGATGGCGTCCGCGTTGGGGCCGACGACGACCTGGACGTTGTTGCCGAGCGCGAGCACGCCGTGGGCGCCGGCGGCCCTGAGGCCGGCCTCGTCGACGATCGAGGCGTCGTCCAGCTCGCACCGCAGACGGGTGATGCAGGGCTCGATCTCGACAATGTTGTCGAGCCCCCCGAGGGCGTCGACGATGCTCTGGGCCTGGGACATGTGTCCTCCTGGATCGGCCGGCCGCAGCCGGGCAGCGGTGAGGGCGGTGACCGGCGGGCGCCGTCGCCCGGCAGGACCCCGTGCCGGTGGTCCATACCACTGGTTATCGTACTCGACTTCGGCGGCATGTCCATCCCGGCCCGGTCTCAGGCGTCCCGGGCGGGACGGGGGCGACGACGGCGCGGACCGGGCGCCGCGACCGGCACCCACAGCGTGTAGCGGTCGGCCCGGTACAGGGTGCGCGAGTAGTCCACGGCGAGATGGTCGTGGAAGGTCCGCCGGGTGATGTCCAGGGACGGGGCCCGCTCGGCCACGCCGAGCAGGACCGCCTCGTCGGCGGTGGCGGCCCGTCCCTCGATCACGTCCTCGCCCCACTGCGGGGCCAGTCCCCGCTCGGTCAGCTCGGCGTAGACGGAGAAGGGCAGGGGCCCCTCGAGCAGGTCCGGCAGGAGGCCGGCCGGGACCCAGCTCTCCTCGATCGCCATGGGGACGGAGTCCGCGGTCAGCAGGCGATGCAGATGGTGGACCTCGTCCCCGGCGCCGATCTCCAGCGCCTCGGCGACGGCGGCGTCGGCGGGGGCCGTCTCGGCGGTCAGGAAGACGGCGCCCGGCTCCATGCCGCGCCGCCTCATCTCCTCGGAGAAGGAGGTCAGCCGCACCTGCAGGTCGAGCTTGGGCGGCGCGACGAAGGTGCCGCGCCCCTGCTGGCGCTCCAGCACGCCGTCGACGACGAGGGTGTCGATCGCCTGGCGCACGGTCATGCGGGACACGCCGAAGCTCTCGCACAGCTCGCGCTCGGAGGGCACAGAGGCCCCCGGAGCGAGGCCCTGGGCGATGAGCTCGAGAAGATGGTCGCGCACGACGACGTACTTCGCGGGGGTCGGTGAGCCGGGCTCGTTGGGCGTGGTGGGCATGGCGGTACTTACAGGTCGATCGGGAACCGGGCGGAGTCGGGCGGCCCGCCAGTGGGCGCCGGACACGGGCCATTGTGCCCTCTCGGCAGCGGCCCGGTGGTGTTTCGCGGGGGCGCCTTCCGCCCGTTTCGCGGACGGCTCCGCAGCTGGTGCGGACCGGTGCTGCTCCACAGTGGTGGATGGTCTCGTAGCTGCTCCCCGAATTTTGGCTTGATCGTCGCTTGACTTCCGGCGCCCGCGGGACTTTGCTGGACCCACTGGTCCAGACGTGTTCGGCCTGAGCGCGACTGGCCGCGTCGCTTCCGCGAGCGACGGATCCCCCTGCGGGGCACAGCCGCCCCGCCATCCCGAGACTGGAGATCATCGTGTCTGACAAGAAGAAGTCGGGCGGTGCCTTCGCAGCCGCCCAGCGGCTCGGGCGCTCCCTCATGCTGCCCATTGCGACGCTGCCCGCCGCCGGCCTCCTGCTGCGCCTCGGGCAGGCCGACATGCTCGGCGCGGACGGCGTCGCCGGGCACCTGAGCTGGGTGCAGCCGGTCGCCGACGTGCTCCTGGCCGCCGGCAACGCCGTCTTCAGCAACCTCGCCCTCATCTTCGCGGTGGGCGTGGCCGTCGGCTTCGCCCGGAGGTCCGACGGGTCCACCGCAGTGGCGGGACTGTTCGGCTACCTGGTGTACCAGGGCGTCCTGTGGGTCATGGCGCCCCTGGTCATGGGCAAGCCGCCCGCCCCCACCCAGGAGCAGCTCGACTGCCTCCACGGCTTCGACCCGGCGTCGGACGCCATCGCCCAGGTCGGCCCCTGGAACCAGGGCGTGAGCGTCTGCGAGCTGCCCACCCAGACCCCCATCAACTACGGCGTGCTCGGCGGCATCATTATCGGCCTGACCGCTGCGCTGCTGTGGCAGCGGTTCTACCGGATCAAGCTGCCCGACTGGCTGGCCTTCTTCGGCGGCCGCCGCTTCGTGCCGATCGTGACCTCGGTGGCCGCCGTCGGCATCGCCATTGTCATGGGTGCCCTCTACCCCGCCTTCAACTGGCTCATCAACGAGCAGGTCGGCGGCTGGCTCATGCGCGCCGGCACCCAGGGCGGCGCCGGCGCCGCCCTGGCCGCCTTCGTCTTCGGCACCGTCAACCGCCTGCTCATCCCCCTCGGCCTGCACCACCTGGTCAACTCCATCCCGTGGTTCCAGCTCGGCGACTGCACCACCGCCACCGGTCAGACCGCCCACGGCGACCTGACCTGCTTCTTCTCCGGCGTGGAGGGGACCAACACCTGGACCGGGACCTTCATGACGGGCTTCTTCCCGATCATGATGTTCGCCCTGCCCGCGGCCGCCCTGGCCATGTGGCGCACGGCCAGGCCCTCCAGGCGCAGGGCCACCGGCGCCCTCATGATCTCGGTGGCGCTGACGGCCTTCCTCACCGGCATCACCGAGCCCCTGGAGTACGCCTTCGCCTACGTCGCCTTCCCGCTCTACCTGGTCCACGCGGTGCTCACGGGCACCGCGCTGGCCCTGGTCAACGCCCTGGGCATCAAGGACGGCTTCTCCTTCTCCGCCGGCGGCATCGACTACCTCATCAACTTCGGCAAGTCCGCCGAGCTGTCCGGCGGCGCCCTCGCCGGCCCGGTCCTGCTGGTCCTGATCGGCCTGGTATACGCCGTCATCTACTACTTCCTGTTCCGCTTCCTCATTACGCGGTTCGGCTTCAGGACGCCCGGCCGCGAGGACGACGACGCCGACGCCTTCAAGGACGCCCAGGCCGCCGTCGCCGGGAGGCCCGGCAGGGCCGGCGCCAAGGAGGCGCCGGGCGCCCAGGCCGCGGAGAGTGAGAAGAGCGCCGGGAGCGCAGGGGCCGCGAAGAAGTAGCGCGCACGCGCCGGGGCCCGGCGCTCGTGGAGCGCCGGGCCCCGGCGGGCGGGGGTGCGGGTCCTCAGTGCGCGGCGGTCTCGCAGGCCTGCGCACCGGCCACCCGGCGGGTGTTGTCGAGGTTCTCCGAGATGATCCGGCGGAGGGCCGCGGGCGCCTCCCGGTGGGAGGCCAGCCAGCCCTCCAGGGCGCCGATCGGGTCCGCTCCCTCCAGGCCGACCGTGGCCGGGGACCACAGCGCGGTGAGCAGGTTGTCGGCCATGTGGAAGGTGCGCGTGTCCCAGATGGCGTCCGCCTGGCGGACGTACTCCTGGACGAAGGGCGCGAGCAGCTCCGGGTTGCGCTCGACGCTGCGGAATCCGCGCAGCATCTTGACCTGGGTCTCGTTGGGCATGGAGGAGTCCTCCACGAGCCTGCGCCAGGCGGCGGCCTTGGCCTCGGGCGTCGGGACGCAGGCCCGCGCCTGGGCGGCGCGCTCGCGGCCCGTCGTCGTCCGGTCCCGGCCCTCCTCGGCGGCGATCTCGGCCTCGCCCGCCCGGCCCGCGGCCACCAGGCCGATGAGCAGCTCCCAGCGCAGGTCCTGGTCGACGACGAGCCCCTCGAGAGGCTCCGAGCCGTCGAGCCAGGCGGCCACCGCCGCGGTCTGCTCCTCGGTCACGGCGTGCTCGGCGACGGCGCGCACCAGCTGGAGCTGGGCGTCGCCGCCGGCCTCGGCGGCGCGGGCGAGGGCGAGCAGCGTCTCCGCCGTCGCCGAGGCGGCCGGCGCGCGGTCCGCCTGGGGCAGGTAGTGGCTCAGGCAGGTGGTGACCCGGCTCAGCAGGCCCTGGACGACCGAGGAGTGGGTCTCCACTCGCAGCGCGGCGAGCGCCGCAGCCAGGAAGCGGGACGCCGGCAGCTCGCCGTCGCGCACCAGGTCCCACGCGGAGGCCAGCAGCACCGAGCGGGGCAGCGACTCGGCGAAGGCGTCCACCCTCTCCAGGCCCGTGGCCAGCGAGTCCTCGTCCAGGCGCACCTTGGCGTAGGTGAGGTCGTCGTCGTTGAGGACGAGGACGTCGGCGCGGCGCGTCCCGACGAGCCCGGGCACCGGCGTGCTCGCCCCGTCGACGTCGAGCTCGACGCGGCCGGTGCGCTCCAGGCGGGCCCGCTCGCCCCGGCCGGTCAGCGTGTAGGAGCCGATGGCCACGCGGTGCGGGCGCAGGGTGGCCAGCGAACCGGCGGGGATCTCCTGGAGGACGGCGGCGGAGGTGATGACGCCGTCGGCGTCGGTCTCCACGGCCATGCGCAGCGTGGTCACGCCCGCCTCCTGGAGCCACACCCGCGTCCACGCGCCCAGGTCGCGGCCGCTGGTGGCCTCCAGCTCGGCCAGCAGGTCGGCCAGGGTGGCGTTGGCGTAGGCGTGGGCGGCCAGGTAGCTCTTAATGCCCTTGAAGAAGCTCTCCCGGCCCACGTAGCCCACCAGGGCCGCCAGGACGGAGGCGCCCTTGGCGTAGGTGATGCCGTCGAAGTTCACCTCCACGTCGTGCAGGTCGTTGATCTCGGCGGCCACCGGGTGGGTGGAGGAGAGCTGGTCCTGGTTGTAGGCCCAGCCCTTCTCAATGGTCTGGAAGGTGGTCCAGGCGTCGGTGAAGCGCGTGGTCTCGGCCACGGCGAGCGTGGAGGTGTACTCGGCGAAGGACTCATTGAGCCACAGGTCGTTCCACCACTTCATGGTCACCATGTCTCCGAACCACATGTGGGCGAGCTCGTGGAGGATGGTGACGGCCCGGCGTTCCACGCGCGCCTCGACGGGCCGGGAGCGGAAGACGTAGTCGTCGCGGTGGGTGACGCACCCGGCGTTCTCCATGGCTCCCGCGTTGAACTCCGGTACGAAGACCTGGTCGTACTTGGCGAAGGCGTAGGGGGTGCCGAAGAGCTCCTCGTAGTAGGCGAAGCCCTTGCGGGTCATCTCCAGGATCTCGCCCGCGTCCATGTGGGCGGCCAGCGAGGCGCGGCAGTAGACGCCCAGCGGGACGACGCGCCCGTCGGCCGCCCGGTACTCGTCGGTGGCGCCCCGGTAGGGGCCGGCGACGATCGCCGTGATGTAGGAGCTGATCGGCTCGGTGGGGGCGAAGTCGAAGACGCTCGCGCCGCCGACGGCCCTCGGCTCGGGAGTGGGGGAGTTGGACAGGACGGTCCAGCCCTCGGGCACGCTCACCGTGAAGGCGAAGGAGGCCTTGATGTCGGGCTGCTCGAAGACGGCGAAGACGCGGCGGGCGTCGGGCACCTCGAACTGGGTGTACAGGTAGGTCTCGCAGTCCGCCGGGTCGGTGAAGCGGTGCAGTCCCTCCCCGGTGTGCATGTAGGCGCAGTCGGCGACGACGGTGAGCTCGTTGTCGGCGGCCAGGTCGGCCAGCACGATGCGGGAGTCGACGTAGGCCTCGGCCGGGTCGAGCTCACGGCCGTTGAGGACGATCGAGCGCACCCGCGGGGCGATCAGGTCGATGAAGGTGACTGCGCCGGGGCCGGTCGAGGCGGCCGAGAAGCGCGCCGTCGTCGTGGATCGGAAGGTCTCCTGCGCCGGGTCGGCGGCGCCGCTGAGATCCAGGGCGATGTCGTAGCTCGTGGCGGTGACGAGGCCGGCGCGGGCGCTCGCCTCCTCGCGGGTCAGGTTCTGACCGGGCATAAGTGCTCCTTGATGTGGTGGAACGGGCGGGCGGCGGGGCCGCCGGTCCGCGGTGGCGCTGATGATGACGGCGCGGCGGACATCGGGCGCCATCCTCTCATCTCGCGCGGCGGCGACTCGCGGTGGGTGCGGCGGGACGGGGTCCCGCCGGCCGATGGGCCCCACGGTGCCCGTCCCCTCCGTCGAGATCGGTCCGGTTCCGGCTCGAGATCGGTCCGTCGGGGCCGGCGGTCGCACGGTTCTCTGCTGGGGGCGCGCGGCCCGCCCCGCCGCGGCCCGCCCACGCCTCACGGGGCCACCATCGACGCGTTGACGCCGCATGGCTTGTAATGCACACTAGCGGGTGTCGCAAGGTAAGGAGATCGACTATGGCGCGTCCTCGGGAGTCCCAGCTCCGCAAGGGAGCCCTGGAGCTCGCCGTCCTGGCGCTCATCGCCCGCTCCGAGCCCGACGGCGTCTACGGGGGCGCCCTCGTCGGTCGGCTCGCCGCCCGCCCCGCCCTCGCCGCGCCTCAGGGCACCATCTACCCGCTCCTGTCCCGCCTGCGCCGGCAGGGGATCGTCGAGACGGCCTGGCGGGAGTCGCCCGCCGGCCCTCCCCGCCGCTACTACCGCCTCACGCCCGACGGCGCCGGCCGCCTCAGCGAGCAGCGCGCCACCTGGCGGGCCCTGGTCTCGGACATGGCGGACGTCCTGAAGGACCCCGCCGGAAAGGACGTGCAGTCATGACTGCCGCACTGCGCAACCAGCACCAGCGGGCATCCCGTGCAGGCGCTCCTGGCGCCGAGGCGGCGGACCCGCTGGCCGACTACGTCGCTCGGGTTCGCGCCCGCCTCGGGGATGCCGCGCCCGCCCTCGAGGAGGACCTGGCCGAGCTCGCCGCCTCCCTGCACGAGGCCGCGGCCGCTCAGGGGCAGGAGGCGGCTCTGGCCGCCCACGGCCCCGCCGACCACTACGCCGACGCCCTCATCGGCGCCGCCGGCGACCAGGCCGACGAGCCCTCCGGGAGGCCGTGTCGTCCGGTGCGCCGTGTGCTCGGCGTGCCCGTCGCCCTCAGCCCGCGAGGGCTGTCCGAGCGCGCCGCCCGGAGCTTCTCGCCCGCCGACCCCGTCCTGGTGCCCCGCGCCTACGGGATCGGCTGGGACCTCAACCTCGGGGCGCTGGCCGTGCGGGCGGGCCTGGCCCACCCCGACGACCTCGACGACGACCTGAACCTCGGCCCCGCCCAGACCGCGGCCCTGAGCGCGGCTCCCGCCCTGCTCGCCCTGGGCGTCGCCGCTGCGGGCGCACCGCGGGCGGGGCGCAGCGGCGGTGACCCGGCGGTGGGCCCGACGAACGGCAGGGGGCGGGCCGCCGCCCTCCTGCCGCCCGTGCTCGTCGCCACCGCCCTGGGCGCGACCGACGTCCTGCGCGGCGCGCCCCTGCCCCAGCGCCTCGGGCACGCCGTCACCTCCCTGCTCCTGACCGGCGTCGGCGCCGCCGGGGCGCTCCAGCGCAGCCCGGGCCCCTCGGCGCCCGTCTCCCGCCTCGCGCAGGCGGGCGCGGTGGCGGCCAGCGCCGTCCTGGCGGGAGGGGCCGCCGTCCTGGCCCTGCGCGTCGCCGTGCGCCGCGCCGTGCGCGCGCAGAACCGCACTCAGCCAACCGTCCACTGACCCGAGAGGAGCCCTCATGTCATCCGCGTTCCCGTCCGCCGTCGCAGACCCGCCGAGCGGCCCTGTGCTCGTAGTGCTCGCCGCCCTCGCCGTCGTCGAGCTGGGGCTGGCGGCCGTAGCCCTGTGGCGCTGGTGGCGCACGCCCGCCGAGCGCCTGAGCGCCAACCGCTGGGTCTGGCTGGTCCTCGTCGTCGCGCTCTCCTTCATCGGCCCGGTCGCCTTCCTCGCCGCCGGGCGCCGTCCCGCTCCCGTCACGGAGCCCCCGCCGGGTGAGCGCCCGGCAGCGGGCGCGGGGACGGCCGACGTCGTCGCCGCCCTCTACGGAGACGACCGGCGGTGAGCCCCGCCGTCTTCACGGCCCTGGCCACCCGGGGCCTGACCAAGCGCTACAAGGACCGCGCAGTCGTGGACCACCTGGACCTGCGCGTCCCCGAGGGCGGAGTCTTCGGCTTCCTGGGCCGCAACGGCGCGGGCAAGACCACGACCATCCGCATGATCCTGGGCCTGGCCCGCCCCACCGGCGGGAGCGTGCGGATCCTGGGCCGCGACGCCGGCGGGGCCCTCGCCCCCGGTCTGGTCGGCTACCTGCCCGACGTCCCCGGCTTCCGCCCCTGGATGAGGGCCGACGAGGTCCTCGCCCACGCCGGACGCATGATGGGCCTGCGGGGCGCGGCGCTGCGGCGCCGCAGCGCCACCCTCCTGGAGCTGGCGGGCCTGCGGGGCGTGGACCAGCCGGTCGGCGCCTACTCCCGCGGCATGCGTCAGCGCCTCGGCCTGGCCCGGGCCCTCGTGACCGCCCCGCGCCTGCTCATTCTGGACGAGCCGACCTCCGCCCTCGACCCCGTGGGGCGCAAAGAGGTCCTCGATCTCATCGCCGCCCTGCGCGGGCGCACCACCATCCTCCTGTCCACCCACCTGCTCGACGACGCCGAGCGGGTCTGCGACGACGTCGCCATCATCGACCGCGGGCGCCTGCTCCTGACCGGGACGACGGCGGAGCTCGTCGCCGGGGCGCGGGCCACCAGCATGGAGATCGAGGCCGTGGACGACGCCGCGCCCCTGGCCGCGCTCCTGGAGCGGCAGCCCTGGGTGCAGGCCGTCGAGTGCGCGGACACCCGTGTCCGCATCCGCACGCGGGACCCGCAGGCCGCGCACCACGCGCTCGCGGGCGTCGTGGACCGGGCGGGGTGCGGGCTGGTCCGCCTGGGCTCCACCCGCCACGGCCTGGAGGAGGCCTTCCTGCGAGCCGTGGGGAGCGCGCCGCCCGAGCGCCCCGCCGAGACGGACGGCACCAGGACGGACGGCGCGAGGCGGGGAGCGGACCATGAGTGACATGAGTGGGCGGGCCCGGGGCCGTGGCGCGGGTCTCCTCGACGCCTTCACCGAGCTCGTCCGCATCGAGCTGACCGGCGTGAGGCGGACCTGGCGCGGCCCGGTCCTGCTCGGAGCGGCCCTGGTGACCGGGGTCGGCTCTCCCGTGGTGGCCCGGCTCATGCCCGAGCTCCTGGCCGGCACCCTGGGCGAGGTCGCCGCGGGCGCCGTCCCGCCCCCGGTCGTGGCCGACGCCTGGGCCCAGTGGGTCAAGAACGCCTCCTCGCTCCTGCTCGTGGCCCTGGTCGTCGTGGCCGCCTCGGCGATCGCGGGGGAGCGAGGCAGCGGCGTGGCGCCGGCCGAGCTGGCCGGGCAGGGCCCGCGGGGCCGCAGCGTCTACGTCCTGGCCAAGGCGGTGGCGGTGAGCCTGAGCGCAGCGCTGGCGGTCCTGCTGAGCGCGCTCGCCTGCGCGGCGGTGACAGCGGCCCTCTTCGAGGGGGTCACCGGGCCGGAGGCGGGACGCGGCGCCGCGGCCGCCGCCCTGTGGGGCCTGGGCGCGCTGGTCACCCTCGGCCTGACCCTCCTGGTCTCGGCCTGCTCGCGGGCCACCGTGCTGCCCGCCGCCGTGGGGGTGGTGCTCTCGCTGCTGGGGCCGACCGCCGCCGTGTGGGAGCCCCTGGCCCGCTGGAGCCCCCTGGGCCTGGCCCCCATGGCCTCCTCGCTGGCCTCCTCCTGGGACGCTCTGTCCTGGGGGCCCGTGTGGACGGGAGGCGCAGCCGTGGTGCTCCTCGTGGCGGGGGCCGTGCTCCTCCTGCGCCGCGCCGAGCTGTGAGCGACGGCGGGGGCGGGCGGTGGATGCGGCCGCCCGGGTGCGCACGGTCTCGTGGGCACCCGGGCGGTTCGATGATCGGGTCCTCAGCGGGGTGTCCGCGGGCGGGACCGCCCGCAGCACCGCCGGGAGAGGGGGCGCCGGTCAGGCCCGGCGGCGGTAGGCCAGGAGGACGCCGCCCGCGGCGAGCAGGCCGGCGGCGACGACGGCGGCGCCGAGGCCCGCACCGGTCTTGGCCAGGCCGGACTTCGGGGCGGTCGGGGCGGTGGCACCCGGGTCGCCGTCGGTCGCCGGGTCAGCGGCGGCGCTCGGGTCGGCGGTGGGGGTCGGGTTGTTCGGGTCGGAGGGGATGGCCCCGTCCTTGACCTGCCACCAGCCGCCCGTCACCTGGATGGCCTCGCTGATGAAGCCCTCGTCGTAGGTGGCGTTCCAGATCACGATGCGGTACTTGCCGTCAGGAAGGTCGGTGGGGACGGGGCCGTTGTAGGTGAAGCGGCCCTCGGCGTCGGCGGTGACCTCTCGAATGTCCTTGACGGAGCTGCCGTTCTCGTCGGTCACGAAGAACTTCACGGTCTCACCCGGGGTGAAGCCGGTGAGGTTGATCTCGAAGGTCTGGGTGTCGTACTTGCCGTCGCTGTCGGTGTCCGAGGAGACGATCGTGGCGGTGCCGTCCACGGCGGTGGAGTCGATGTACAGGGGCACCTCGGCGGTGCCCGCCACGTTGCCGTTGTAGTCCACGCACGCAACGCCCAGGCGGAGCGCCGACGGGTCCTTCAGGCCGGCGCCGGCGGCAATGGCCGGCAGGTCGATGGTGGTCTTCCAGGTGCCGTCGGCATTGGCGGCCTCGGCGCCGTTGGCGCCCTCGATGGCGACGCCGTCCCGGGTGAGGCCCCAGACGAGGGCGGAGCGGTTGCCGTTGACCGGGTTGCAGCCGACGCCGGAGACGGCCGCGGACTGGCCGGAGGCGTAGCGGCCGGCGTAGCTGTCGTCGATGCCGAAGCCCGACCCGTCGTCGGCAGCGGCGGGGCTTGCGAGGGCGCCGACCGCGACCAGGGCGGTGGCGCCGACGGTGGCAAGGGAGCGTCCAAAACGCATGGAGTCCTCCAAATAGCTGGGAGTCAGTGAGGGCGTCGGGGATGTTGTCTGCCCGCTACGCAGTGTTTCACCTGACGCAGGGTATTTACAAGGCTTTAACAGCGCCTGCCAGGACCGTGCCCTGAATTTTGCTGTCACATGACTCCCATGCGTCACTTCAGATATCCCTGGTCACGACTGCACCGGGTTGTATGGGGACTGCTCCCCACCCTGTTCGCGTCCACGGTCTCCGCCGGCCCCGCCGGGGTGATCCGGGCCCGGGCCCCTCAGCCCGCCGGGGCGCAGGCGCCGGGCGCGTAGCCGTGCTCGGCGAGGACTGCGTAGGTGTCCTCGGTGGGGAAGGCGATAAAGGAGCTCCCCCGCGTGGGCGCGGGCACATCGACGAGCGTGACGGCGTCGGCGCCGCTCCGGGCGGCGGTGGCGCCCAGGGATGCGAGGTCGAGCAGGCCGGTGCGGTCGTCGACCCCGAGGTTGCCGGTCAGCGTCCAGACCAGCTGGTGCGCGGCCAGGGGGCTGCCGGCGCGCTCGCGCACGGCGTCGATCAGGGCCTTCATGACGACGCCGGAGTACCGGGTGCGGCGGTGCGCGCCCTCGGTCTCGGACAGGGCGACCCAGGCGCCGTCGCGGTAGACCTCGGGGTGGCGGGAGCGGACCAGGGCGAGCGCGTCGACGCCGGACAGGGTCTGAGGGCCCGCCTGGGCGATGTCGAGGCCCGCGTTGGTGTCCCGGAAGGGCTCGTCGATCGTGACCTCCAGGCCCCCCAGGGAGTCGATGATGGAGGCGAACTGGGCCATGTCGACCGTGACCAGGTGGGTGGTGGTGATGCCGAGCTGGGTGCACAGCAGGTCGATCGTGTTCTGCGCGCCGTCGAGGTAGGAGGTGGCGAGCCTCTGGCTGGTGAAGAAGGTCGGGCCGATGGTGAGGTCCCGGGGCAGGGTGAGGACGGTGAGCCCGGCCTTGCCGGGCTGCACGAGGGCCAGCACGTCGGCGCGAGAGCCTTCTCCGGTGTCCTCCACGGTGCCGTAGCGGTCGGGGCCCTCGGGAAGGTCCTCGCGCGAGTCGGTGCCGATGAGCAGCCAGGTCTCCGCGTCGGGAGCGCCTGCCTCGGCGGTCGCGCGCGGCATGCGGATGTCGGTGCTGCGGAGCCTGGCGCTCATGAGGCCGATGTCGCCCAGGACGAGGACCAGCGTCAGGGTGAGCACCAGGGCGGTGGCGGCCGCCAGCGGGCGGCGCCGCCCGAACGCGGACGCCCGGGTGCGCGCAGCGGCGAGGGCTGCGCGCACCCGGGCGGGGGCTGTGCGGTGTGCAGGTGAGTCGGAGCGCGTCATCGCCTGCACACTAGCGGCACTCAGGCCTTGCGGCGGGAGGCCAGGAGGACGGCGCCGCTGGCCAGGAGGCCGGCGCCGACGAGCGCGGCGCCGAGGTCGGCCCCGGTCTTGGCGAGCTGCCTCGAACTCGAAGGAGTCTGGGCCGCGGGCGCCGCGGGCTTGGCCGGGGCGGGACTGGCCGGGGCGGGGTTGCCCGCAGCCGGCGGGTCGGCCGGGTCTCCGCCGGCTGCGGGGGCGGCGGTCTGCGAGGGGGCCTCAGCGGCCTCGGTCGGCTCGGGCAAGCCGCCCCCGTTGTTGTCCTGGTCGCCGTCTCCCTGGCCGCCGTCTCCCTGGCCGCCGTCGCCCTTGTCGACGGTGTAGATCTTGCCGTCCTTGACCAGGATGTTCTCGAACCAGGCGTGCTCGCCGTAGGCGGCGCCGAAGACACCCGCCTTGTACCTCCCGTCGGGCAGATCGGTCGGGGGGGTGAAGCTCTGGGCGACGGCGCCGCCGTCGTCGGCGTTGAAAGTGCCCAGGGCGTGGAAGTCGCCCTCGACCGGGCCCTGCTCGCTCTGGTAGGCGCTCTCCGGCGCGACGCGGAAGGTGACCTCCTCGCCGGGGGCGAAGCCCTTGACGTCGAGCGCAATGGTCTGGGTGCCGTCGGCCTGATTGATCAGCTTGTACTCGCCGCTGAGCTTGGAGGAGTCCAGCTGGAGCGACAGCGAGAGCGTCTTGAGGGTGTTCGTGTTGTAGTCGACGCAGGCGAAGGAGAGGCCGGTCCTCTGCTGGTCCTTCAGCCCGGCGGCGGGGACCGCCTGCGCCAGGTCGATGGTCGCGGTCCACGAGCCGTCCTCCTTGACCTCGCCGGTGCCGGCGGCCGTGGAGTCCTCGTTGCCGATGGCCCAGGTCAGGCTGGTCGGGTGGCCGGCGGGGTCGGTGCAGCCGGTGCCGGAGACGGTCAGGGTCGAGCTCGGGTCGGCGACGCCCGTGTACTTGCCGTCCGTGACAAAACCGTCCTCCTCGGCGGCGAGGGCGGGGGCGGAAACGGCAGTACCGACGACCGCGAGGGTGGCAGTAGCACCGATGGTGGCGACGAAGCGTCCGAGACGCATGAGTCCTCCAGAGGGTGGTCGGGTCGGGTTGTCCATCACGGTGCATCGCACCGATCTGGAATCAACTCTCTCGCACCCGCAATGCGGGCACAAGGCCACAATGTCCACGATGCGAGACAGACGGACGCCTCAGTAGTCACATTGGCAACAGAGACAACAGAAATGTGGGGCAGTTGTGATAATAGTCACCAAATGTTGACTCGCTCCTCGGGGGCGAGCCAGAGGGCGTCGTCGCTGCCCACGCCGAAGGCCTCGTAGAAGGCGTCCACGTTGCGCACGATGCCGTTGCAGCGGAACTCGCCCGGCGAGTGCGGGTCGATGGCGAGCAGCAGCTCGGCGTAGTCGTCGCGGTTCCGGCCCCGCCAGATGCGCGCCCAGGAGAAGAAGAAGCGCTCCAGCGCGCTCAGGGAGTCGATGACGGGGGCGTCCTCGAAGGAGTCGATGCCCGCCTCGGACAGCGCCAGCCGGTAGGCCTTGAGCGCGATCCCCAGGCCCCCCAGGTCCCCGATGTTCTCCCCGATCGTCAGCGCGCCGTTGACGTGCGGGACCTCGGAGGCGTCCTTGCCCGCGGCCTCGGCCCGAGCCACGAGCAGGGCCGGCCGGTAGGCGTCGAACTGGTCGATCAGCGCCCTGGTCCGCGCCGTGAAGGCCTCGCGGTCCGCGGAGGTCCACCAGTCGACGACCTTGCCGGTGCCGTCGAAGGTCGAGCCCTGGTCGTCGAAGCCGTGCCCGATCTCGTGACCGATCACCGCGCCGATGCCGCCGTAGTTGACGGCGTCGTCGGCGGCCGGGTCGAAGAAGGGGGGCTGGAGGATCGCCGCGGGGAAGACGATCTCGTTCATCGTCGGGCTGTAGTAGGCGTTGACCGTCTGCGGCGTCATGTGCCACTCGCCCCGGTCCACGGGGCCGTCCAGCTTGCGCAGGGCGCGGGCCAGCTCGAAGTCCTCGACCGAGCGCACCGAGGCGATGACGTCCCCGGGGGTGACGACGACCGCGGAGTAGTCGCGCCAGGTGTCCGGGTAGCCGATCTTGGGGGTGAACATGGCGAGCTTGTCCAGGGCGCGCTCGCGCGTGGCCCGGCTCATCCACTCCAGGGAGGAGATCGACTCCCGGTAGGCCTCGATGAGGCGGCCCACCAGGGCCTCCATCCGCTCCTTGTGGGCGGGCGGGAAGTGCCTGGCCGCGTACAGCTCCCCCAGGGCCTCGCCCATGGTGCTCTCGACCAGGCCGACGGCGCGCTTCCACCGCGCCCGCAGCTGGTCGACGCCCTGGAGGGTGCGCGAGTAGAAGGCGAAGCTCTCCTCCACGAAGGCCCGCGAGAGCAGGGGCGCGCGGCCGTGGACGACGTGCCACGCCGCCCACGCGCGCAGGTCCTCCAGGTCCGCGTCCCGCCACACCCGCGCCAGGTGGGCCAGGTAGTCGGGCTGCTTGACGATCGTGCGCTCCAGCAGCGCCGTGGAGTCCGCCCCCGCGCCCGCGGCGGCCCGGTTGATCCCGGAGCGCCAGGCCTCCCACTCGAAGGCCGGCGCCGAGCCGGCGAGCTCGGCCCAGGTGCGCGGGTTGTTCATCTTCTCCACGTCGCGGCAGGCGACGCGGTCCCAGTGCCCGGCGGCCAGGGCGGTCTCCACCCCCATGACGCGGGCGGCCAGCCCGGACGCGTCCGCCCCGAGCCGCTGCGGCAGCCCCGCCAGCTCCAGCATGCGCGCGACGTGCGTCGTGTAGGCCTCGCGGATGCTCGCGCGCTCCTCCTGACGGTAGTACGACTCGTCGGGCAGGCCGAGCCCGGACTGTCCCATCCAGGTCGTGTAGTGGTCGGGGTCGTTGAGGTCGACCTCGACGGCGACGGCGACCGGGCCTGAGAAGCCGGCGGCGATCCCCGCTCCCAGGGCGCGGGCCAGGGCCGCCTTGTCGCCCGCCTCCAGGACGGGGGCGAGCTCGACCTCCAGCGGGGAAGCGCCCAGCTCCTCGATGTGCTCCTCGTCGAGGAAGGATGTGTACAGGGAGGCGATCTTGGCCGCGGACCCGGCCTGGGCAGCGGGCTCGGCTGAGCCGGTCGGCCCTGCCGGGGTGGCGGGCGTCGAGTCGGCCCGGGCGACGAGCTCGTCGAGGATGTCCCGGCAGGCCGCCTCCGCCGCGTCGCGCAGGACCAGGAAGGCCCCGGTGCCCGGGCGGTCGGCGGGGATCTGCGCCGTGGCGAGCCAGGCGCCGTTGACGTGGCGGAAGAGGTCGTCCTGCGGGCGGACGGCGGGGTCGACGGCCGCGGTCTCCAGCACGCCGCCGCGCACAGAGCCCTCGGGGGCCTCGGTGCCCTCGGAGCCCTCGGGGGCCTCGGGGGCCGCAGGGATCTCGGAGGGGGCGCGCGTCGCCGGTGCGGAGGAGTGAGAGGAGTCAGTCGTCATGAGCTCACGCTAACGTGGGCGCTACCCGCACATCTGTGCGGTCAGCCCGCTGTCCGCTGCTGTTCGCGTGAGGCACAATCCGGGTATGCGTATTCACATTGGTACCGACCACGCCGGATTCGAGCTCAAGAACCTCCTGAGGGACCACTGGAGGCGGGCCGGTCACGAGGTCGTCGATCACGGCTCCTACGAGTACGACCCCGCTGACGACTACCCCGGCTTCTGCTTCGCCTGCGCCGAGGGAGTCGTCGCCGACCCCGGCAGCCTCGGCGTCGTCCTGGGCGGCTCCGGCAACGGCGAGCAGATCGCCGCCAACAAGGTCGACGGCGTGCGAGCCGCCCTCGTGTGGTCCGTGGAGACCGCGCGCCTGGCCCGCCAGCACAATGACGCCAATGTCGCCGGCTTCGGCGTGCGCCAGCACTCCGCCGAGGAGGCGATGACGATCCTGGACGCCTTTATCGCCGAGTCCTTCTCCGGGGACGCGCGCCACCAGGGACGGATCGACCAGGTGCGCGACTACGAGCGCACCCGCCGCGAGGGGGCCTGAGCCGCGGAGCCGGCGGCCCGGGCCGCTCGGGTAACGTCCGGCTCATGCCAGAAGGACACACCATCCACCGGCTCGCCGGCGCCCTGACGGAGCTCTACGGCGGACGGCGCCTGCGGACGAGCTCCCCGCAGGGGCGCTTCGCCGACGGCGCCGCCCGACTCGACAACCAGGTCCTCCTGGGGGCCGAGGCGCACGGCAAGCACCTCTTCCTGGCCTTCGGGCCGGAGCCCGACATGCCGATGGACGCCGAGGCCGTGACCTGGCTGCGCATCCACCTGGGGCTGTACGGCTCGTGGACCTTCGACGGCGACTCCGCCTTCACCGCGCCGCACGCCATCGGCGCCCCGCGCCGGCGCGTGGGCGAGCGCGGGGAGCACGCGCTGCGCCGCGGGGGCGGCTCGGCGCTCGCGGGCCTGAGCGGCGGCGGGTCCGGCGCGAGCCCCGGCGCCGAGGACGCGCCCGCGCCGGGGCTGTGGAGCCCTCCCGCGCCCCGCGGCGCAGTGCGGCTGCGCCTGCTCGGCGAGCACGGCGTGGCCGACCTGACCGGCCCGGCCGCCTGCGAGCTCCTCGACGCCGAAGGCGCCGCCGCCGTGCACCGGCGCCTGGGCCCCGACCCGCTGCGCGCCGACGCCGACCCTCAGGAGTTCGTCGCGGGCGCGCGTCGGCGCCGCAAGGCGGTCGGAGAGCTGCTCATGGACCAGTCGGTCATCTCGGGGGTGGGCAACATCTTCCGCGCCGAGACGCTGCTGCGCTGCGCGATCAGCCCCTTCCGGGCCGGCAACCGGCTCAGCGAGGCGCGCCTGCGGGCCGTGTGGGACGACCTCGTCCCGCTCATGGAGCACGGCGTCGCCACCGGCTTCATCACCACCGTGGAGGCCGACGACGTCCCCGAGCCGCTGCCCGACGACGACCAGGAGGCCGGACGCTGGTACGTCTACCACCGCACGGGGCGGCCCTGCCTGCGGTGCGGCGCCCCGGTGCGCGAGCGGGAGACGGCCGGACGGCGGCTCTTCTGGTGCCCGACCTGCCAGGCCCGCTGACGTCCCTCCCGCTGCTTCTCGTCCTCCTGCGCTTCCTGCGCCGCCGTCTCTTGTCGGGATCGGTTCGCCTCCGGTGTGGGGTCGGTTGTGCCGGTGCGGCGCGGTGGGGTGCTCTCAGGGTTTTGCCAGGTGTGGTGGGGGTGAGTCTCCAGGGTGGTCGGGTTACATGGTTGCTGCCGCCGGACGGGGCGGGTCATGAGGGTTGGGGAACCCGGTGAGGGGCCTGCTTGCGAGAGCCGCCGGGGTCTAAGGGAGCCCTGGTGGGTCGTTCCGGCGAAGGGGGCTCGACCGGCCGGGAGTGGGAACCCGGCTCGGCGGTCTCGCTGACGAGGGCCCGTGGGCCGGGATGCCACCCCGGCCCACGGGCCGCGGTCGTCCCGGGCGCGCGGGGTCCGCGCCGCCACCGCCGCTCGCACTGCCGCCCCGCGCGAGAGGGAATGACCCAGACCCTGCCCGCCTCGGCGCCCAACCGCTCCACTGCCGCCCCGCGCGGGCGGGAATGACCTTAGAGTGGTGCTCGTGACTGCCGCCGCCCGATCCTGCCTCGTCTCCGGCCACTGGTCCCGCGCGACCGCGGGGCTGCTCACCCGTGACCACCGCCTCGAGGTCCCGCTCGACCGCTCCGGCGCCGGCGACCGTCTGCCGGGCGGCGCCGCCGCCATCACCGTCTACACCCGGGAGATCTGCCTGGCCGAGTCCGCCGCCGTCGACCCGCTGGCCAAGCCGCCGCTGGTCTTCCTTCAGGGAGGACCGGGCTGTGAGGCCCCGCGCCCGTCGGCCGACGCCGGCCTGGGCTGGCTCGGCGCGCTCCTGGAGCACCACCGGGTCCTTCTGGTGGACCAGCGCGGCACGGGCCTGTCCACGCCCATCGACCGTCCCGACGCCGGGGGAGGGCCGGCGGCCACGGCCCGCCTGCTCACGCACGTGCGCGCCGACGAGATCGTCGAGGACTGCGAGGACCTGCGCCGGGGACTGGGCATTGAGCGGTGGAGCCTGCTGGGGCAGTCCTTCGGCGGCTTCTGCGTCACGCGCTACCTGTCCGCCCACCCCGAGTCGGTCGACACCGCCTTCCTCACCGGGGGCCTGCCCGCCGTCGGCCGCAGCATCGACGAGGTCTACGCCCTGACCTACGCGGCCATGAGGAGGCGCAGCGAGGACTTCTACGCCCGCTACCCGGCCGACCGCGATCGCATGGCCGCGCTCATGCGGGCCGCCGGGCGCGGCGAGGTGCGCACCAGCCGCGGCGACGCCGTCGGCCCCGAGCGGCTGCGCGGGCTCGGCTCGATGCTGGGGGCCGGCGGGGGACTGGACCGCCTGCACCACCTCCTGGAGCGCGAGCCGGGCTCCTGGGCCTTTTGCTGCGACCTCGCCGACGCCCTGCCGTTCGGCGGCCGCAACCCGCTGTACGCCGTCGTCCACGAGTCCTGCTGGGCCGACGGCGGCGTCACCGCCTGGGCCGCGGACCGGGCGCGCCCCGCGGACTTCGACGACCCGACCCTGCTGACCGGCGAGCACGTCGGGCGCGCCGTCTTCGAGGAGGACCCCACCCTGCGGCCGTGGCTCGAGGTCGCCGAGGCGCTCGCCGCCCACGAGTGGGGGAGCCTCTACGACGCCGACGCCCTGCGCGCCGCGGACGTCCCCGGGGCCGCGGCCGTCTACGTCCACGACGTCTACGTCCCCATGGAGACCTCACTGGCCACCGCCGCCCTCATGCCGCGGCTGCGGACCTGGGTGACCAGCGAGTACGAGCACGACGGCTCGCGCGCCAGCGGGGGAGCCGTCTTCCGCAGGCTGCGGGACCTCGCCGACGGCGTCGTCGTGCGCTGAGCCCTCCGGGACCCCTCGCGGCCCCCTGCGGGCCCGACCGGCTCAGATGTAGATGGTCGGGTCCATCATGAGCTCGGGGTCGGTGCGCGGGTCGCGCACGCGGGCGGGCACGCCCACGCCCACGTGATCGGCCGGCAGGTTCTTCACCAGGACCGCGTTGGCGCCGATCTTGGCGTTGTCCTGCACCGTCACCGGGCCGAGCACCTTGGCGCCCGCGCCGATCTGCACGTTGTTGCCGATGGTGGGGTGCCGCTTGCCGGGGTTCATCGAGACCCCGCCCAGGGTGACCCCGTGGAACATGAGGACGTCGTCGCCGACCTCGGCGGTCTCCCCGATGACCACGCCCATGCCGTGGTCGATGAAGAACCGGTTGCCGATCCTGGCCGCGGGGTGGATCTCGATCCCGGTGACGTTGCGCGCCGCCTGGGACAGGGCGCGGGCGGCGAACTTGTGGCCCGAGTGCCACAGCCTGTGCGCCGCGCGGTGCGCCCACAGGGCGTGCACGCCGGGGTAGAGCACAGCCACCTCGAGGCTGGAGCGCGCGGCGGGGTCTCGTCTGCGGGCCGTGGCCAGGTCCTCCTTGGCCAGCGTCCACAGCGAACGGTTCGGTTTGTGCATGGTGCTCCTCAGTGTTGGGCTCGGCGCCGGGCGGCACTGCCCGGAAGTCGGTCGAGAGCCGGCGGCCCGGGCGTCGCCGGCGGGGCAACGCCGACGGCGGCGCCCCTGTTCCCGGGGCGCCGCCGTCGGTCGGCCCGCCTCAGGGGGTGGCGGAGGCCGACGGGCGGGGACTCGCGTCGCGCAGCCGGTCGGCCCAGCAGGCTCAGTTGAGGTACTCGGAGTACAGCGGGGTCGACAGGTAGCGCTCACCGGTGTCGGGCAGCACGACGACGATCGTCTTGCCCTCGAGCTCGGGGCGCCGGGCGAGGATGTCCGCGGCGGCCAGGGCCGCGCCCGAGGAGATGCCCACCAGGAGGCCCTCCTCGGCGGCGGCGCGGCGGGCGTAGACGATGGCGTCGTCCGACGGGACGTGCAGCAGCTCGTCCCAGATGCCCTGGTCGAGAACCTCGGGGACGACGTTCGGGCCCAGCCCCTGGATCTTGTGCGGGGCGGCGCGGCCCTCGCCCAGCAGCGGGGACTCCGCGGGCTCCACGCCGAAGATCTTGACGCCGGGGCGCTCCTCGCGCAGGACCTGGCCGACGCCGGTGAGGGTGCCGCCGGTGCCGATGCCGGCCACGAAGGCGTCGAAGTCGCCGGCCTGCTCCAGGAGCTCGCGCGCCGTGGTCTCGCGGTGGACCCGGGGGTTGGCCGGGTTGGTGAACTGGGAGGCCAGGACTGAGTTGGGGGTGGCGGCCTGGATCTCCTCGGCGCGCTTGACCGCGCCGGCGACGCCGCCCTCGGTGGTGAGCACCAGCTCGGCGCCGAAGGCGCGCATAATCGCCCGGCGCTCCTTCGACATGGTCTCCGGCATGGTGATGATGACCTTGTAGCCCAGGGCCGCGCCGACCATGGCCAGGCCGACGCCCGTGTTGCCGCTGGTCGCCTCGATGATCGTGCCGCCCGGCTTGAGGTCGCCGGAGGCCTCGGCGGCGCGCACGATCGACAGGGCGATGCGGTCCTTGACGCTGCCGGCCGGCTCGAAGGCCTCGACCTTGGCCACAACCGTGGCGGGGCCGGAGACGACGCGGTTGATGCGCACCAGCGGGGTGCCGCCGACGGCCTCGGTGATGTTGGACAGGTAAGCCATGGTGCTTCTTTCTCGTGGTGTCCCGCCGGGGCGGGCCCGGCCGTGTGCGAGCGCTGCGGCCGATAAGACTGGTGGACGGGCCGGCGGGCCCGGGGCGCCGGATGGGGCGCGAGGTCGATTGACGGTTCGCGGCCGTCGGTGGAGGAGGGGGACCCGTCAGGCGCGCCGGTCACGCGAAGAGCCTCGCCGGGGTGCCGCCTCATAGCGCCGGGCATGCGCGCAGCGACGCGCGCACAGTGTCGTGGCCAGGCGCCCTATCGACACTGAAGACACTGGGAGCACTGACAGCAGGAGGACATCTCGCGCATGATGCCGTTGGCCATCATGGGGTCCTCCTCTCGTGTCCGGCCGGCCGCCTCAAGGGGCTCGCCGCCTGCGGCGCAGACAGTATCGCGGTGGTGCCCATGGGTGTCAAGGTGTCCGGGCGTCACTGCGCGCGACCCGGGCCGCGCGGGTCACGCGGGCAGCTCGACGACGCGGACCCCGGCGCTGTGGGGCGCGGCGGCCCCCGCCGTCGTCGCGGCCAGGAGCTCGGCGAGGCCGGTGGAGTCGGGGGAGCCGGTGGCCAGGAGGAGGACCGCGTGAGTCGCGCCCCAGACGGTCTCCTCGACGGTGAGGTCGTGCCCCCCGCGCGTGCTGGCCGCGCGCAGCTCCGCCTCGATCCGACCGGCGTCGGCCACCGGGATCCGCACGTCCCACAGGTGGCGGGTCGCCAGGCGGACCCGCCTGGCCGCGGCCAGGGCGCGCGCGGTCGCCTCCGAGTAGGCGCGCACGAGGCCGCCGGTGCCCAGGAGGGTCCCGCCGAAGTACCTGGTGACGACGACGGCGGTCGCGGTCAGGCCCGTGGCCCGCAGCGCCTCGAGCATGGGCCGGCCGGCCGTGCCCGGGGGCTCGCCGTCGTCGTTGGACCGCTCGACCGGCAGGGCGCCCGGGCTGGGGACGGTGTAGGCCGAGCAGTGGTGCCGGGCGTCCGGGTAGCGGCTGCGCACCGCGGCGATGAGGGCCCGCGCCTCCTCCTCGTCGTCCGCGCGCAGGGCGCGGGCCAGGAAGTGGGAGCGCTTGACCTCCAGGTCGATCTCGGGCTGCTCGCCCCGAGCCAGGGTGAGCGGCGAGCCGGACGAGCGGGACGAGTCCGAGGCGCCTGCGGAGGCGCCGTCGGCCGCGGGCGTGGTGGCGGGCATGAGGACATCCTGACATGCGGGGCGGACGGGGCGCGCAGGGCGCCGCGTGAGGCGCCCGTGGCCGATGAGGGCGGCCGGGACTGATCTCACACGTCTGCCGGGTCGCCCGGGCTGGAACAGGCTCGGGCGATGCCGTTATTGTGTCCTCTGGCCCAGTTTTGGACGGATCCGATGATCCCAGACTTTTGAGAGGAGCGGGCTCATGGCAGTGCCGAAGCGGAAGATGTCCCGCAGCAACACCCGCAACCGCCGCTCGCAGTGGAAGGCCAAGCTGCCCGAGCTCAACACCATCCGCGTCGCGGGGCGCGAGATCTCCGTGCCCCGCCGGCTGGTGAGGGCCTACAAGAGCGGGCTCCTGGAGTACTGAGGTTACCGGGGTCCTTTAACCGGGCCGACGCGGTCAGCCGTCGTCGGCCTGTTCATGCGGGTGTAGCTCAATGGTAGAGCCTCTGCCTTCCAAGCAGATTGCGCGGGTTCGATTCCCGTCACCCGCTCGTTGATCGAGCCGGGCCGCCTCCGGCTTCCGGCGGCCCGGCTCGTTTCTCACGGGGTGTGGCGCAGTTTGGTAGCGCGCCTGCTTTGGGTGCAGGAGATCGTGGGTTCAAATCCCGCCACCCCGACCGTGCCTGACGGGCTGACTGGCCGAAACACTGGGCATGGAAGGTCATCTCCTCCCGGCAGGTCAGGCCGTACTGGAGTCCGCCCTTCTGGGACACATATCCCAAACAGGAACGCCCTTCGGGTGATCCCCATGCGACGTCACCGGAGTCGGCGGACAAGAGACCCGCTAAAATCCTGACGAGAGTGGTCTTCCCGGCGCCATTTGGTCCGAACAGGCCCACCATCTCGCCGGGGTAGAGATCCAAGGAAACCCCTCGTAGTGCCGGGACCTCGTACCCGCCATGGACGACGTACTTCTTCGTGAGCTGTGCGATCGACAGTGCAGGTCTTGGTAGAACGCGCTCTGGGATGGCCGATGGCATGTCAGATGTCCAGGACTTCGAAGGGGGGAATGGCGAGGGCTGATTCGACGCGTTCAGCCAAGGCGCCATCGACCTGGCCCAAGTGCTCAATGTCGGGGTACACGACCATCGTCTTGTCGCCCGCGACCCAGAAGTCACGATCCCACGTCTCGGGGTGGGACCACAGGTTCTCCTGGCCTGCGGCCCAGTCGGGCAGCTT
Source organism: Actinomyces israelii (assembly GCF_030253495.1). Classification (NCBI taxonomy): domain Bacteria; kingdom Bacillati; phylum Actinomycetota; class Actinomycetes; order Actinomycetales; family Actinomycetaceae; genus Actinomyces; species Actinomyces israelii. The sequence goes on along the minus strand of NZ_CP124548.1, from coordinate 2,675,718 downwards.
CCGCTGGATCTTGGTGGCGACAGCCAGCTGGTTCTTGGCGGTCTGGTAGACGGTGTCGATGCGGGTCCCCTCGGGGGCTGGTTGACTGACGCGGACCAGGCGTCGCCCCATGAAGGTGACCCTGTGGTCTACGCCGTCAGTGCGCAGCGCGAGTTCGATCTCCTCGTAGCCCGCGCCCGCTCGTTGGTGCTTCTTCACGTAGTCGCGGAGCGCCTCCGCGACAGCCGCCGACAGCCCACCAGCGATCTCGCTAGCTTCGGTGAACAGGCTCACGTCGTCTTCCGCGACATACACGTTTCTACTGGGCATGGTCATAACTATATGCATATTTATGACGCCCGTCAAGCCCACCCACATACCTGACTCGTGCCACTTTAGTGCCCTGGGAGCTGGACGGCTGTGATGATGTCGGCGGCTTCGGCGGTGATCTGGGGTTGGGCGGTGATGGTGTGCCCGGCGATGGTGACCTCCACGCTCTGCAGCGGCTGGAGCGCGTGGATGATGCGCTTGATGGACATGCCGGTGGTGTCCTGCAGGTGGCGGGCGACGGCCAGGCCGACCAAACACTCGACACTCAAACCCACGTCCTGAGAGACCTCGGACGTGGGTTTTTGGGTTGAAAACGGCTTGTTCTGGACTGTTTTTGGTGGTTTGGGGTCATGAGGTCGGCTCGGTGGCTGCGTGGCGGGGCTGGTGCATGCGACCTCGTGACCCCATGCAGCCCGGCAGTCCAGGGCTCCCGGCACTTCCAACGCAGGTGGGACGCGCTGGGCCCGCACTGGAAGCGCGCCGAGCACCGGCGCGCCGCAGGCGCGGTGATGAAGCTCGTCCGTATGCGGACATGCGGACGACTTCGTCATTCTCGTGCACGGGCTGCGCGGCGATGCCCGGGCACTGCGGCTGCGAGGCCGCAGGTGCTCTTCCCCACGGGGCTGCGCCCGCCGGCAGGAGAAGACCCGTCCGACCCGCATCGATGAGGGGTGGGAGACTTCCTCGGATGGCGCGTCCGGCGCCGTAAGAAGAACGGGGACCGGCGGCAGAACCCGGGTCCACACTCACCCATCGAGGAAGTCGCTGTCCTCGATCAAGGACAAGATCCGGACACTGAACCGCAGAACACGGCACCGCGCAATCAGCAGACCTGCTCAAGCAGGTCAACCCCGCGATCAGCCAATGGTGCGCCCTGCTTCCACCACGGGGCGTCCAAGCGCACGTTCTCCTACGTCGCCCACTTCGTCTTCCGGCGGATCGTGGCTGGGCGAGCACGCCCCACCCAGGGCGAACAAACGCACCGTCGTACGCCGGTTCCTCCCCGGCCGGCGATCCGCGACGACGGGATCGGGCCCTTCCGAGCCAGACGTGCCCCCGTGATCCGCTACCGCTGCCGAGGGACCCGCCTCCCCAGCCCCTGAGGGCCGAGCACAACAGCATGAACCGGACGGAGAGCCGGACGCTCAGGAACGGGCACGCCAGGCTCGGAGGACGGCCGGCGGAGACCCACCCCACCCAACAGGCAGAGCACCGCCGACCGACCCTGCGCCTGCACCCGCACCCGGGAAGGGGCCCGACCTGTCTGGCCACCGTCCCCGGGCTGCTCCACATCCAGGAAGGTCGCGGGTTATGCTATGGCGGACAACATGCGCACATCCCTGATCCGCGAGGCAATCGACATGGCAGCCCGCAACCGCCCCCACACGACAGAGAAGACGATCCATCCCGCCCCCGGGCCACGGCGCCCCAGCACACCTCCACCCAGTCCCGCCGACCACCTGGCGAACCACAGCATCCGCACTCCAGGAGGGAAGAACCGCGATGTGCCGAGCGGGCACCCGGGCCGAGTCGTGGGCGCCCGCCCTCAAGGAACGAGAACGAGTAGGGCGCACGCCGATGCTCCACCACCGCAAGAGGCAAGGCCATCAACGACGCCGCCCCCAGGATCGAGCCCGGCACACGATCAGAAACGATCCCACTTCGCCCTGGGGCGCAAAACGCCCGACGAGGTCGAGGAGGAGTACCACCGCACAAGACAAGCAGCCTGACAACCAGGCTTTCAGACCTGTCCGCGAAACACCACGCAGTTCATTCGTATATCTGCACAACCAGGAAGCACCGAGGAGCCCTGTATGTCTCGTTCACTCCACCTGCTCAGCTGTCTATCCCGTCTCTGCTCCCGCCCACTGCGGTGTCATCGAGCTCTCCGCATCAAACTTCTGAGCAGTATCATGGTGTTGCTGGTCGCGTTGTATGTGGGCCCTGCTGCGTATTCGGCGGAGCTTCCCGGTGGTGAGTACGTGGCGCTGGGGGACTCCTACGCCTCGGGTTTCGGGGTCTCCCCGTATGAGTCGGGCACCGACGTCGACGGCGGCAACGAATGCAAGCGCTCCACCGCCGCCTACCCCCAGCTGGTGGGCCAGAGAATCGGCCGCACCCCGGCCTTCCACGCCTGCTCCGGGGCCCGCACGGGTGACCTCTACCAGGCCAAGACCGCCTGGGACGAACCCGCCCAGCTCGATGCCCTCAGCCAGTCCACTGGCGTGGTGACCCTGTCCATCGGCGGCAACGACGCCGGTTTCGCCCAGGTACTCGGCGACTGCATCGGCGGTTGGAGGATCCTGCCCTTTATCACCTGCAGCGGGGACAAGCAGATAACTGATCGGGTTGATTCCGCCATCGACGCCCTGGGCGGCACCGGCGAGCAGGACGGCATCCACAGCTACGAGCAGATCATGGGCGATATCGCCTCGCGCGCCTCCAACGCGACAGTGGTGGCCGTGGGCTACCCGAGCTTCTACTCCTCCCAAGGAAGGGTTGGCGGGATCATCCCCGGACGCTGCGAGGGCGTCAAGAAAGTCGACCAGCGCTGGATCACAGCCAAGACCAACGAGCTCAACACCGCCCTCAAGGCCGCCGCCCTGCGCCACGGCTATACCTTCGCCGACCCCGCCGGCTCCTTCGCCGGGCACGAGCTGTGCGGCCCAAGCGGCTCCTGGTTCTACGGGCTGTTCTCCGATGGCCGTTTCCACCCCACGGCCGACGGGCAGACAGCCCTGGCCGGCACCGTCGTCGACGCCCTGGGAACAGGGGCGGCCCAGGGGGCGTTCGCGCTCCCGGTCATGGCCGCCGCCGCTACCGCCCAAGCCGACAATGCCCGACCCGAGGCCGACCCGGTCATTACTCGCGACGGCGACCAGCTCACCCTGGACGCCTCCGCCTCCACCGACTCCGACGGGGCCGTGGTCGGCGTCGACTGGTACATCGAGCGTGCCGATGGCACTGAGGAGGTGCTGAGCGGGACTCGGGCCAGCGTGACGATCCCCGCCGATGAGGCGGTCTCCGTCACCTCCGTCGTCACCGATGACCAGGGCAAGGAGGATTTCGCCACCACAGTCTTCCCCGCCTCCTAGACCAGGATCCGCCCCTCGGCGCCGCGACGCTGGCCTGGCCCGCCGCCGACGTCCTGGGCGTGCACCGCACCTACACGGGCAGCGTCGAGCGCAGCGAACGCAACCTTACCCTGCAAACCCTGGAACGCATCGCCGAGGAGCTCGACGTGAATGCGCGGGAACTACCGGCGCCGGGGGAGTAGGTCCTCCCTCGGCCAGGCTGGGTGATGCGCTGGGCGGCGGCGAAGCGTGAGGTGCCCTTGCTGATCTCCACGGTCCGGTACTGCCCAGCCCAGTCGTAGAACCGGGCGCACAGCTGGTGACGGAGGGGGCGCAGGAGACTCGGGTCCCAGTGGGTGGGGTGGAGCGTATAGAGCAGCCTGGCGGTGGCCAGCGCTGCCTCGTCCTCCTCTCGCGCTGCGCTAAGCTCAGTCGCACGGCGATGGCCGGGGTGACCAGGAGGGAGATGGGTCCCGTCGGTGGTCACGCGGCAAGCCCGAGGAACGCTCCTGCGATGATCCCACCGATAGGTGCGACCCATGCGGCGGGGATCTGGAAGGTCGGCATGGACGTCGACCTGGGCTTCTCGGCCCTCATCCCGGTGAGATCCGTGAGGTCGTACATGGCGGCCAGCAGTCATGAGGCGGCCACCGCGCTTCTTGTTCCGTCCCCATTTTGCGACCGCTGCGATGATGGCCACAAGGCCTATGCAGGCGAGGATCTTGAAGAGTCCGTCGACTCCGGTGATCGACTCTATAAATCCCAGAAAGTTGTTCCATAGGGTGATGAGGTCGGGTTGAAACATGATGGGGGCTCCTCCCGCTGCGCACTGGGCTGGTCTTTGTGCACATGCGGATCGCGTCCTGTGGGGCTTTGAGAGTGCGTACGGAGCGGACGACTCGGGGTCGTGTCTGGCTGTGTTCGGGCTGGTGCGCAGGGCTTGGAGGGCGTTGTGGACGGCGTGTGTGAGCTCGTGCTCTGCGGTGGGGAGTCGGCGTTCGGTGTCATACTCTCGTTCCGTGCGGGGCGACGGGGCGATGCTCGCCCGGGTGCTGGAGGACATCTGGGCGCCGCCTACCGGGGGTGGGGCGCTCTGACCCGTTCGCACGTCCCAGGTACGCACCCCACAGCCCTGGGCCCGCTGCCTTTGAGCTGAGCGTGTCCGCGTCCCGCAGTCGGGTCTCCTCCTTGGTGCTCAGCGCGTACTCGCCCGGAGTGGGTGACGGCGCCTCCGATCCCAGCGTGCAGTACGGCGCACCCAGGCCCTGCCTGACGGCGACCGCCACCTCCTCGGCCGCCGTCAGCGCGCGCTCGACCCGGGCCCGGTCGTCGCGGCCGGGAGCGTTGAGGGGGCGCTTCAGAGGAAGCCCTCTACGCTGGTCTGAAGAACGCGCGCCTCCGGCGCGTCCACGGTCGTGACTTGCACCTGCCCGAGGACCTCGGGCCGGGTACCACGCTGTGACCACTTCGAGCCCGCGCTCTGCCGCGTCCTGGATCGCCTGGGCCGGTGACCCGGCCTGCAGCGCCCGCGCCCGGGGTGCCGCCCCGAACCGGTTGGTGGGCGCCCCCAGAGGCACGGTCTCGACCTCACCGTCGAACACGCAGCCTACCTCCACCAGGACCGGTGCCGCCGCCAGGTGGGCGCTGTGGCGCCCGCCGGCCACCGGGCAGCCCAGGACCGATATCGGCCCCACCAGGGCACGGGACGGTGAGTCGGCCGGGGACGATGCCGGCCCTGGCCGGGCCCGCCAGGTGCTCCTCCTGGCGCGCACGACACCTGGCGACGAGCTCGGGTAGGGCCTGACGGAACGCTTCAACGGTCGGTGAGGCCAGGGATGAGCCCATCGTCGGGCGCCTGCCCGCGCGAGTCTGCGCCAGGACCTGGCGCTGCTCCTGGGCCTCTGGGACCAGCCGCGCCTCCTCGTCGTCGAGCTCCTCGCCCAGGCCGCCCAGCAGCTCCAGCGCCGTCTCTCAGCACTCCAGGGCGGCTTCCGGCCCGCCGTCGTCAGGACCTGTAGCGCCGCGTACCCGACTCCCAGGACGCTGCAGGCCTCGTAGTCCAGAAGGTAGGAGCTGTCGCAGAAGGCCTCCGGGCAAGCGGCCAGGCAGTAGTCGAGGTCGTTGACCGCCCGCTCGGGAAGATCCCGGGCACCCTGCCCCACCAGCTGCCACATGTCGGCCAGCAGGTCGGCGTAGCCCCGCGGGTCGCTGCGCGTCGCCAACCCCGCGAACAACGGCGACAGGCGCGTCGCACAGGCCAGAGCCGCCGCGGCGAGGTCGGCATGGTCCAGGCCCTCAAGATCGGGCAGCCCCAGGAAGGGAATCTCTGTCATCGCGGTGATCCTCACTATGGGCGCTCGTACATACTGGTCGCCGGCCCAGACGTCCTCGATGGGCCTAATGGTGCCGTCGGCCGCCCCGGAGGCGCCGCCGGCCAGGATGACCGCACGTGGGACAGCCTAAGGAGTGGGGTCTCTTCCGGGGCGGGGGCCGGCGCAGGATGGGAGAGCGCCTCCCTGATCACTGTGGAAGCATTTTGTCTCTGCGAAGCGCCGGGGCCGTCTGGCCGTGTTCCAGGACGTTGTGTCTACTTCCACCAGTCGAAGCCCTCGTACAGGGGCCCTCCTATCCTCGTGCGCCAGGCCCGGGTGTTCTTCACCTCGTCGGCTGTCAGTACTTCGGGGTTGTGGTCGAGGAGCTTCTGGGTGAAGGTGTTCCAGCGGTTCTCGTCGGGGTCGGTCATACCCGTGATGCTCACGAAGCTTGCCAGGGTGTCGTCGTCGGTGATGCTCCCGGCGGCCTGGTAGAGGCGGGGGAGGTTGTCGCGAATCACCTCACGGCACCGGTCCGCCAGGCTCGTGCCGTCGGTCTCTTCCTCCCGCATGGTCTGGCCGAGGCTGATCTCGTACAGGGCGTCGGTGGCCATGGTCAGTCCCCAGTGGGTGCAGCGTCCTGAGCACACCATCTCGATGAGCGCGGACGTCAGCGGCAGGGCCGCCTCCTCCAGGTCCCGGTTGTAGAACGCGGCGTGCTCGATACGGCAGTACGCATCGTAGACGGTATCGATGTCCTCGCTGGTGACAAAGACATCAAGGACCGCCGCGTCCGGCTTCACCCCGTCCCTCGTGCGCACACTGCCCCAGTCGAGCCTCATCTCACTCACCCCATTTGCCATTTGCTTTCAAGGCAGGACCGTGGTGTCTACTTCCACCAGTCGAAGCCTTCGTACAGGGGCCCTCCTATCTTCGTGCGCCAGTCCCGGGTGTCCTTCACCTCTTTCACAGTCAGTACTTCGGGGTCGTGGTCGAGGAGCTTCTGGGTGAAGGTGTTCCAGCGGTTCTCGTCGGAGTCGGTCATACCCGTGATGCTCACGAAGCTTGCCAGGGTGTCGTCGTCGGTGACGCTCTGGGCGGTCTGGTAGAGGCGGGGGAGGTTGTCGCGGATGATGCTGCGGCACCTGTCCGCCACGCCCGTGCTGCCCAGCGCCGTCTCGGATGAGGCTGTCTCGCCGAGGCTGATCTCGTACAGGGCGTCGGTGGCCATGGTCAGCCCACAAGGGACGGTACAGCGCCCCGTGCACACTGCCTCCACCAGCTCGCTCGTGACCAGAAGCGCCGCCTCTGACAGGCAGCGGTTGTAGTACACGACACCTTCCAGGGTCATCAGGTCCCTATGCCCCTGCTCCATGTCGTGCGCCGAGACCACCGCCTCCACAAGCCCGGGATCCAGCCCCACCCCGTCCAAGGTGCGCACACCGCCCCAGTCGAGCCTCATCTCACTCACCCCATTCACCTCCTAGTTTCTGCTCAGTCCCCCGCGGGAACTGCCATCTTCCAAAATCATGCTGGCACGTATGACATATATTGACATTGACGCCATTCGGCACGGGTTCTCCTTTCGCGACTTTTTGGACGAGTCTTGGTCTCACGGCCTCGGTGAAGTGCATCTGGTAATCGGGGACGTCGAGCTGTATCTGGGCGTTGCGCTCGGCGCATACTCCGCTCTGGTTCCCGGCGACGGCGATGTGTCCTCTGCTGGTGTACCCGGAGGTCACCGTGGCATAAGGTCCGGGCTTGGCCTCCAGTGCCGCCTGGTCCCGCATGTCGCGGGCCATGTCAAGGCGATTCCTCGGGGTCATGAGGCTCCAGTTCGAGCGTGGCACGTACTGCTCCGCCAGGACGGGTTCAGCGAAGTCCGTGGTGCATCCGTTGTGGGCCAGGATGTGGGTGCCGGTGGTTGTGGTGGTGTGGTAGGTGTGGGTGTTGTTGACCTCGATGTTGTGGACGGTGGGCGCCTGGCCGGTGGCGGTAACGGTGTGGACGGTGACGGAGTGCCCGTGGTTGTCGCGCAGGCGGTCGCCGGATTGGATGTGTCCGGCGGGGGTGAAGCCCTTGCCGCGGACGTACAGGGGGTGGGCTGGTGTGGTCTCCAGGTCACCATTGCCGGTGCGGATCCGGATGGTGGGCGCGTGCTCGTGGGTGAAGGTCCTGGTGACCGTGGAGGTGGTGGGTTGGCCGGTGTCGGGGTCGGTGCAGGCGACGTGGTCGCCGACGGCCACGTCCTCGATGGGCCTGGTGGTGCCGTCGGCCATGAGGACGGGTGTGCCGGCGGGGAAGCACGGGTCGCGGCCCACTGAGGAGACGACTCCGACGCCGGCTCCCATGGTCCCGCCCATGGCGGCTCCCCGGCCGGTGGCGTCCAGGAGGCCGTCGACGGTGTGGGGGCCTGGTCCCAGCACGTAGCCGGCGCCGCCATCGAAGGCCCCGCCGGCCGCCCCGGAGGCCCCGCCGATGAGAGTGTTACGACCTATGGCGGGCATGTTCTGCAACCACGCGTAGGCGCCGGCACCGTTAGCGCCTCCCAGCCACGAGGCCATCCCGCCCCCGATGGCGCCTGCGGCGCCTCCCACCAGCCCGGCTCCCAGGACCTGCCAGGGGTTGACGCCCTGGCCGGAGGCGGCCTGCTGGTCGTAGTTCTGCCAGGCGCCGATGACGGCCCCGGCGATGGCCCCGCCCGCCACCGGTCCCAGGAACGCAGTCGCCAGGCTCCCGATGACGATGCCGGCGGCGACATACTTCCAGTTATTGGCCAGCCAGCTGCCGGCTGCGGCCAGGCCGGTGGTGTGCGCCTCGTTCCACGCCTGCAGGTCCGCGTCGCTCAGCGGCCTCAGGCCGGTGGGGTCGGACAGGTTGACCGGGTCGTTGCCGGCGTAGGAGTACGGGTTGCCCGCCCAGCCGGCCCCCAGGACCGGCTCGAGCGGGTCGGGCGAGAGCAGGGAGTGTGTGGACGGGTCGTAGACGCGTGCGCCCAGCCACGACAGGCCGGCCCCGCCACCGGGCTGGCCGCCGCCAGCTCCGCCGGGGCCCGGCTCCCCGGGCAGGGTCAGGGTCCCGGTACTGGTGACCCCCAGGCCGCCCAGGCCGGGGCCCGGCGCACCGGTGCCCCACGGGGAGGCGGCGGCGTCGTGACCGGCGCGCTCGGGCAGCAGCCACCCGCCGCCGGGCCCACCGGTGCCGGTGCCGACCCCGGCGACGGCAGTGACGGGCACGTGCCCGACCTGCGCCAACTCACCCCAGGCGGTGTCCCACATGACGCCCTGCCCATCGACGCCGGCCAGCTCACCCAGGGTGTCGACGTCCAGGGTGTGGGTCGACCCGGGCGCCCCGCCGTCGTCGGTCGTGTCGGTGTAGGCGGCCAGGAACCCGCGCGGGTCCCAGGTGAACTCTCGCCTGCTGGTCCCGTCGTCCTGGCTGACCCGTCGCCCCGCGGCGTCGTAGGTCAGGACCTGTCGACGCGCCCCACCGCCGTCGGCGCCCGCACCGGCGCGACCGGTGGCGCCGGCATTGTGCGCCGGGTCGTTCCCAGCGTCGGTGGTGGGGTTCTTGGTGTCGGTGGTCGTGGTGGTCAGCAGCTGGCCGGCCGCGTCATAGGTGTAGGTGGTGACGATCCCGTCGCTGTCGCCGGCCTCCAGGCGGCCCAGGGCGTCCCAGGTGTAGGTGGTGGTGATGCCCTCGTCGGTGACGGCACGGGTCAGCTGGCCGGCCGCGTCGTAGGCGAAGGCGGTGCGGATCCCGTCCACGCTCTGGGCGGTCACGCGCCCCTGCTCGTCGTACTCCAGGGCGGTGGTGCGCACGAACCCGTCCCGCACCACCTTGTGAGCGACCACGCCGTGGGGCCCCCAGGTCCAGGTGGCCTCCACCCCGGGCGCGACCGCCCGCGTCACACGCCCCAGCCAGTCCCGCTGAAGGTCCAGGCGCCCCAGGGCCGGGTGCTCGACCGCCGCCAGCATCTCGTCGGCGTCGTAGACGTAGCGGGTCACGGACCCGTCCGGGTGGGTCATGGACGTGCGCAGCCCGTCCGCGTCATAGGTCCACCTGATGGTCTGGTCCCCGCGGCTGCGGGAGACCAGGTGTCCCATGGCGTCCCAGGTCAGGGTGTCCGTGCGGCCGCCGGGGCCCGTGGCGCTCCAGGTCCGCCCGGCTATGTCCCGCACGATGCTGGCGATGGTCTCCGCCCCAGCGTCCTGCCCGACGGCGTCGCCTCCCCGGTCCTCCAGCCCGCCGGCTGGTCTGCTGATGACTCGTTCCAGGCGTCCGGCGCTCCCGTAGGCCCAGCCCAGGATCCCGGTGGCGTCCGCGCGGCTGGTCACGCGGCCGGCCGCGTCGTACGTGTAGCGGGTGGTGCGCCCCACCTGGTCCGTCATCGCCCTCACACGGCCCATGGAGTCATAGGTGCAGGTGCGCCTGCCCCCGGCCGCGTCGACCATCGCCACCCGGTGGCCCATCCGGTCGTACTCGAAGCGCGTGACCGCCCCCAGGGCGTTGGTCACCGACACGAGCTGTCCGGCGTCGTCGTAGGTGAACCTGCGCAGCCCGTACCAGGCGTCGCGCACCGAGGAGATGCGCCCGCACTTGTCGTAGGTGAACCAGGTGGTGCCCCGGCCCGGTTCCACCCTGCGGGTGATCCGCCCGCACACGTCGAAGGTCGTGGACACCTCCTGCCCATCGGGCCAGGTCTCACCCACCAGGCGGGAGTCGGAGTCGTAATGCATCTCGTAGCGGCGCCCACCCGTGGAGATCGTCGCCACCCACCGGCCCAGGTGGTCGTACTCGTAGGAGAACGACGCCCCCGACGGCTGGGTCACGCGCACCACGCGACCCGCGGCGTCGCGCTCCAGGCGCGTGCACCCGCCGTGCTCATCGACGCGCTCGACCACACGACCGCACGCGTCATGCACCAGCGTCGAGGTGGTGCCGTCCGCGTTGACCGCCCCCACCATGCGACCCAGGGCGTCCCAGGTGGTACCGACCTGCGAGTCGGCGTCGCGCGCCAGCGTGGGCAGGCCCAACGGCCCGGACTCGAAGTCCTGGACCACACCCGTGGGGTCCACCGTCCGGGCCAGGTCCCCATTGGCCGTGTACTCCAGGACCGCCCGCGCTCCTGTCGGGTCCGTCACGGAACGCAACCGCGACAGCGCGTCCCACCCGAACTGCCAGGACGACCCGTCCGGCAGTGTCGCACCGGCCTTGAGCCCCAGGTCGTCATAGACCGTTGAGATCACCCGGCCCACCGCGTCAGTCGTGGACTCCTCGGCCCCGTGGTCTCCATAGGCGACCTCGGTACGGCCCCCGGCCGGGTCCACCAGCGTGCACAGGCGCCCACCGGGCGTGTACTCCCACCGCCACAGGGCGCCGTCGGGGTCGCGGCGGTGGGTGAGGTTGCCCGCCTGGTCGTAGCGGTACTGCGTACGGTGGCCCAGGGGGGTGGTGGCGGCGGTGATCCGTCCCCGGGCGTCGCGTTCCAGGCGCGCGGTAGCCCCGTCGGCGTTGGTGGTGGCGATCAGGTCGCCGTGGTGGTCGTAGGTCAGGTCCAGGCTCACGCCCACCGGGTCGACGACCCGCACCAGCAGCCCGTGGTCCCATTCCAGGTGGGTCAGGCCGCCGCACGGGTCCGTGATGGTTGTGGGGTTGCGGTCAGCCCCCTGGTAGGCGAATGTCGTGACGCTGGGGGCGGCGTCCGGCTCGGGGGCGACAGTCACTCGCACGACCCTGTCGGCCTGGTCGTAGTCATAGGTGGTCCGAGCCTCGGTGGGCTCGACCCGCATGGTCAGGCGGGACCGCTGGTCGTACTGGTTGATGGTGCGCTGCTTGTCGCGGGCGGTGACCATGACCTTGTTGCCCCACCGGTCCCAGATGACCGACTGGCGTGCCCCGTCGGCGTCGACCATGCCGACCAGACGGCCCCACCGGTCGTAGATCCACGTGTTGGCCCGGCCCCCGTCCTCATCGGCGACCTGCGTGACCCCGCCGGGCAGGTAGGTGTAGTGGCTGACCCGCCCGAAGGGGGAGCGCTGTGTGAGGACCTGGCCGGCCTGGTTGTAGGTGTTATCCACCTCCACCACGCCGTCGGCGTCCACCACCCGGCGCACCCGCCCGCCCTCGTCCCACTCATAGCTGCGGCGCCCGCCCTCGCGCTCCACGCCCACCAGCCGCCCCGAGGCGTCATAACGGTACGACACCTGCCGCCCGTCGGAGGTCTCCAGGCCCGCGATCCGGTCGGCCTCCTGGTCCCACACCACGGTGACGCGCCCGCCGCGCTCATGGGCCAGGCCCACCAGCCGCCCCGCCTGCCAGACGTAGTCCACCCGGCTCCCGGCCCCCGTGCACGTCCATGCCAGGCGCCCCGAGGCGTCGAACACCCACCGGCCGCCGGCGTTGTCCGACACCACCAGCCACTCGTCGCCGGCCGGCCCAGCGGCGTCGCCTGGCCCGCCGTCGTCACCGCCGGCGCCGGCAGCGGTGCCGGTGCCGGCGCGGCCGGCGTCGCTGGTGCCGTCGTCGGCCGGCTTCAGGTGCTCGAGCCACAGGGCGTCACCCGTGGCCCGCTCCCAGCCTGTTCCCAGGCGGGGGAAGACCACGTGCCGCCCTGAGGGGCGCACCTACCTCGCCCCCTCCTCGTCCAGGACCAGGCGCTCGTCAGCGCACGAGGCCCACCCCGGCCCCAGGGCCCCCACACTGTCCAGCACCGAGTTGTAGGTGCGCGCAAACCCCAGCGAGGCCAGGCCGCCGGTGAAGCCCAGGTCCACCTCACGCTCCACGAAGTTGCCCGTCGTGGTGTTCACCGGGTCATCGGCGTACCCCGAGGTCTGCGGGTCCCCCGCGATCCGCGGGGACGCCACATCCAGCGGCCTGCGACCACCCACGACCCCCTGGGCCGTCAGGGAGGCCTCCATCGCGGCGTCCGACACGCTCACGATCCCATCGCCACCAGCGGCCTCGAAGGCGGAGGCGACCGCCCCCACCCACGTCACCTCGCCAGAGTTGTTCGAGATGAATGACGCCAGGGCGCTGGTGATCCCCGAGGCGTCCACGGAGCACCACGAGCACAACGACGCGAACGAGTCCAGCGCCGACTCCAGCCTCCCCTTGCCCGTGGACACGTTCTCGCTGGCCCCCGACAGGTTCGAGGCGTACGTGCGCAGGTCCGACGGCCTGGCCGACGACACCGCACCAGCCGCCCCCGGCGCCGGCTCCGTCCACGTCGAGACCACCGGCTCATGAGGCTCGGGCAACGGTACCGGAGCCGGGCCGGCAGGCGCCTTGTCCCCGTCGGTCAACCAGTCCCACCCCTGCTTGAACAGGTTCTCCTCGTCCTGACGGTCCGCCCACTCCTTGGCCACCGCCCGACGCCTCCGCTCAGTCGCGGCCGCACTCTTCAGCGCCCGCACCTCACTGACCAGGTCATCCAGAGCGGCCGAGATATTCGTACAGTCCTCCTGGCCCGCCTTGGCGCCAGAGTCGAACACGTCCCCGTAATGACCCTCGAAATCGGCCGACGCCGTCGACGCCCACACCCCCACATCCGTCCCCATCGTCGAGATCGTCGACGACAAGCCCGACGCCGCCGTAACCAGAGCATCGGCCGTCGCGTCGTCAAACACCACCGGCTCGTTATACGCCCCCAGATCATCCTTGCACGAACCCACAACAACCCCCAGGGACCAGACCAGGACAGGACGAGAGTCACCCGCACCACAGCGGGGTGACCTGTCACACTCTACGCCCACAATGGCCCTGCCGCCAGCATGAGCACGAGACGACGCCACCCCGGGTAGGCCGGCAGCGGGTGGGCGCGCAGCGCCCCGCGGTCGGCCGGCTCGCTCTCGTGCTCGGCGCACCTGGCCACCAGCCGCGGGTGCGCCAGCAGCGCCACCGGGTGGTTGACCCCGGCCGGGGAGTCCCGGACCAGGCGCAGGCGGTCGGCGTCGTCGGTGTTCTCCGCCCGGTGGATCGTGGCCGGCGAGTAGGAGCCCGCTTCCAGGCCCAGCCCGGCGGCCACCTGCGCAGGGGCGAGCAGCAGGTCGGCGGCGTGGTCGGTCGGGACCCGGTTGATCTCCTCGGGCATCTGCCGGCTGAAGGAGTGCGGCCCCGCCTCACCCCGGCCCGCAAGCCATCGGACCCTGCTCTCATACGGCCTGGACTGATCTCGGCGAAGGGGAGGAACTGACCGACCTCGTCGACGGTCTCGACTGAATCGTGAACGTACCTTTCCCGCATCAACGAACCTCCGTTGACGTTGCCGACTGCCGTCAACCCATGTTGACGGCCGGGGTGCGGCCCGCGCCTCCCGCCGGTACCAGTCCGGAACCAGCCGTCCGGCCCACGCTGTTCCGCCGGCGTCGGCCCCGGGACGGGGGACCGCTCCCCGGCCCGCCCGGCGGCCCCGTAAACAGCCGCCGTTCTCCGCACCTGCCAGTGATGCGCGCCATAAGATGGGGGCGGCGTCGCACGTGACGCCAGGAGGAGGAACCATGAAGATCCTGCACTCGCAGTTCACCGCCAAGCCCGGCTTCGAGGACGAGGTCGCCAAGATGATCTGCGGCTTTGCCGACAAGGTCCGCGCCGAGCCGGGCAACCGCGTCTTCGACGTCTACCGCCACAGCGACAACCCCGCGAAGTTCTTCGTCATGGAGGCCTACGTCGACGAGGACGCCTTCCAGACCCACCTGGGCATGCCCTACGGCGGGCCCTTCAACGCGCGCCTGGAGGAGATCATCGAGGAGCCCCACTCGATCCTCACCTTCCTCGACCAGATCGCCTGACGGCATCCGCCGCAGGCGCCTGATCGAGCGCAGGGGCGGGGCCCGCCGATCATGTCACCATGTCGGCGGGCCCCGCCCCTGACCGTGCCCGCTGCCGCGCCGTCGTCGGCCCGGTCAGCGGCCGGCCCGGTCAGCGGCCGGCCCGGTCAGCGGTCGGCGGGCCCGCCCGCCCCCTCATTGACGCGTTCGGTGAGAACCCGTCCGAAGGACGAGGCGTCCCGGGTGGAGATGTAGCTCTTGACGGCCTGGAAGAAGCCGTCCTGCATCGCCGGGGAGATCACCTCCCCGTAGGAGATCGAGCTGAGGACCTTCTGGCTGCGCAGGTCCCCCGCAGCCTGCTGCTGGTAGGAGGACAAGGAGGAGACATCGGCGTCGTTGCGCGTCGGGACGCACCCCTTGACCTTGCAGAAGGCGGTCTGCACCCCCGGGTCCAGGGCCGAGGTCAGGAAGGCGTCCGCGCCCTCGCGGTTGTCCGTCGAGGAGGAGGTGACGAATGCGTCGACGACCATGAGGAAGCTTCCCTCGGTCCCCGGGAAGACGGTCGAGGACACCGGCGAGGCGTCAGCGGCCTCACCGGTGGAGGCCGCCGTCGGCCCGTCGGTCGAGGCCGCTGTTGCACTGGCGGTGGAGCCGCCGGTTGCGCCGGCCGCGCCCGTGGCGCCGGCCGTGCCGGTTGCCGTACTGGCCGCTGTGCTGGTCGCGGAGCCGGCCATCGAGTCGCCGACGGTGAGGGACTCGCCGAGGGCGCTGTCGTTCATCTGGTAGAAGCCGCAGTCGCCAGCCGCCAGGCGGCCGGAGGCCTCGTCCCAGGTGCGGGGCTTGTCGGTCTGGTCGGCGTAGTCGCTGTGGTCAATGAGCTGGCCGAATGTGCCGAGGGCGGTCTTGACCTCCTGG
The DNA here is from genome assembly GCF_030253495.1 of Actinomyces israelii. Taxonomy (NCBI): domain Bacteria; kingdom Bacillati; phylum Actinomycetota; class Actinomycetes; order Actinomycetales; family Actinomycetaceae; genus Actinomyces; species Actinomyces israelii. The sequence continues at coordinate 2,660,340 of NZ_CP124548.1, read as the reverse complement.
CCGTTCCAGTCGAAGCGGTCGGCCTCGATCTTCTCCCAGCCGTCCTGGCCGACGGTGGCCAGCAGGACGGACTCGAAGAGCCCCGCCGTGGTGATGGAGTCGGCCGCGCCGATGCACATCGGCGTCGTCCCCTTGGCCTTCAGGGCGTCCAGGTCGGCGAGGAACTGGGTGAGGGTGTAGCCCTCGCCCGGCTCGGCGACCCCGGCCCTCTGGAGGACGTCGCGGTTGTACATGAGGACGTTCGCGCGGTGCACCGACAGGGGGGCCGCGTACTGCTTCCCGTCGGCCGTGACCGAGGAGAGGATGTCCTCGGGGAGCTGGGCCTTGACGTCGTCGGTGAACAGGGAGGAGACGTCGCCGACGGCGTTGGCGTTGTGCCAGGCGGTAATGTTCCCGCCCACGAGGCTCTGCCAGACGTCGGGCGCGTCCCCGTGCGCGATGCGCGTCGCCAGGGTGACGTGGGCCTGGGAGCCCCCGCCGCCGACGACCGCGATCTCGTCAACGGAGGCTCCGGGGTTGCGCTCCTTGTGCTGGGCGATGAGGGTGTCGAGGGCGGAGGACTCGGAGGCGGATGTCCACCACGACAGGACGTCGATGGACCCGCTCGCCGAGTGGTGCGGCGAGCAGGCGGCCAGGGCGAGGGCGGTTGTCGCGGCGGTGAGAAGTGCGACGAGGCGTTGTCTCAGAGTGGTCATCACTTGGCCTTCCTCTCTGACGAGGTTGTGGCGATTACTCGCGGGGTGGGCGTGCGCAGGTCGTAGATCGCGTAGAGCGTGACCATGGCGAAGCAGATCGCCGGGACGATGAACGAGGTCGCCGCGCTCGTAGAGTCCATCACCTTCCCCTGGATCATCGGCATGATCGCCCCGCCGACGATCGCCATGACGAGGCCCGCGGCGCCGAACTTGGTCGCCTCGCCGAGGCCCGCGAGGGCGACGCCGTAGATCGTGGGGAACATGAGGGACAGGCACAGGGAGATCGCGATGACGGCGATGACTCCGGTGATGTCCGGGCGGAGCGCGGCGTAGATGCACAGGGCGACGGCGAGCGCGCCCAGGGCCGCCATGACCTTGGTCGCCCGGATGCGCGCGATGATGGCGGTCATGACGAAACGGGCGATGAGGAAGACGATGAGGCTGATCTGCAGCATCTGCGAGCCCAGCTGGAGGGAGCCGTTGATCGCCTGCTGGGTGTACTGGATGATGTACGTCCAGCAGCACACCTGGGCGGCCACGTTGAAGAACTGGGCGACGACGCCGTACCTGTATCTCGTCGAGCGCCACAGGGTGGCCGCCGGGTTGGCGGGCTTCGCGGCCTCGGCCTCATCGGCCGGGGCCGACGGCGGCGCCTTCTGGACGAAGATGATCACGAGGATGACGGCCAGCAGGATCCCGAGCCCGATGTAGGGGCCGGTGACGGCGCGCAGCTGCTCGGCGCGGATCTGCCGCTCCACCTCGGGGGTGACGTCGGCGAGGTTCACCGGGGTGTCGAGCTTGGGCAGGATGAGGGTCGAGGCGATCAGGACGCCGATGTTGGTCCCCAGCGGGTTGAACGCCTGGGCGAGATTCAGGCGCCGCGTGGCGGTCTCCTCCGGGCCCAGGGAGATCACGTAGGGGCTGGCGGAGGTCTCCAGCAGGGAGCAGCCGGCGGCGATGGCGAACAGGGCGGCCAGGAACGCCCCGTAGGTCATCACCTGGGAGGCGGGCCAGAAGCCGAAGGCGCCCAGCGCCGCCAGGGCGAGGCCGGAGACCATTCCCGCCTTGTAGCCCCACCGGGAGTTGATGAAGGCGGCGGGAATGGCGAGGAGGAAGTATGCGCCGTAGTACGCCATCTGGACCAGGGACGCCTGGAACGAGGACATGTCGAAGATGCGCTTGAAGCCCGAGACCATGGGAGTCGTCAGGTCTGCGGCAATGCCCCAGGCGGTGAAGCACCCGATGACCGCGACCAGGAGCATGGCGGTGCCGGGGAAGAGGATCTTGGGCTTGGATGCGGCGGGCGGGTCGGTGGATTCTGTGTCTTTGTCTTTGGTTGCTGTCGGGGCCGTCATGGAGTCTCCGTGGATCTGTTCCGGCGAGGCGGAAGCCGGTTCCGCGCCGGAGTGTGTGCAGCGCGTCACTGCGATGGTACTCGTACTGCGTCACATCGGCTGGTTTTCGTCGCGAGGTCTTTGGCAGTCTTTCGGACTGTGCCCTCCTACCGGACGATCCTGACCGTCACCGCCCTGCGCCCCGGCCGCGGCCCCGACGACGTCGAGGCGGCCGCCCGCGCCGCCGTCGGGAGGACCACCGTGCTGGAGGCCTTCCAGGTCGGTGTCGTGCGCGGCGAGCCCCGCGTCACCGTCCGCTTCACGGGCGCCGACGACGCCGAGGCGCGCACCGTCCATGCCCGCACTGTCGAGGCGGTCGGCGCCGTCGCGACCGCGCCCCGGGCCCTGCTGGCCAGGGTCGTGGCCGGCCGCAGCGTCCCGGTCGCCTGAGGTGGCGCCGACGACGCCGAGTGCCGGCGGCGCCGTGAGCGCCCGCCCGGCGCCTCGGCCTCGCCCGCCCGGTGCCCAGGCCGCGTCCGCCCCGCGCGCCTGTGGGCGGCGTCATTTTTCGCCCGGCGCGGCCCGTGCCCTAGGATGGCACGGATTGACGCCGTCCATCGGCGTCCGTGACGAGGCGCTTCCGCCCTCGCGCGCACCACCAGCACCCCCGCATCGGAGTAGACCCTCGTGAAGAGCACTGTCGAGAACCTTGACCCCACGCGCATCAAGCTGATCGTGGAGGTCCCCTACGAGGAGCTCAAGCCCAGCCTCGACGCCGCCTACAAGGAGATCGGCTCTCAGGTCCAGGTGCCCGGCTTCCGCCGCGGCCACGTCCCCGCCCAGGTCATCGACCAGCGTGTGGGGCGCGCCTCGGTCATTCAGGAGGCGGTCAACAACAAGCTCTCGGACTTCTACAGAGACGCCATTAGCGAGGCCGCCCGCGTGCCCATGGCCCAGCCCGAGGTCGAGGTCACCGACCTGCCCAACGTCACCGGCGCCCAGGGCGGCCTGCTCGGCTTCACCGCCGAGGTCACCGTCCGCCCCGAGTTCGACCTGCCCGATCTGGGCGGCACCGAGGTCGTCGTCGACGCCGTCGAGGTCGGCGACGAGGACATCAACAGCGAGCTGGACAGCCTCCGAGCCCGTTTCGGCTCCCTGAAGTCCGTGGAGCGCGAGGCCGGCGCCGGCGACTTCGTCACCATCGACCTCAAGGCCGTCATCGACGACGAGGAGGTCGACTCGGTCTCCGGCGTCTCCTACGAGATCGGCAAGGGCAATATGCTCGAGGGCCTGGACGACGCCCTGAGCGGCCTGAGGTCCGGCGAGTCCACCACCTTCACCACCAGGCTCGCCGGCGGTGAGCACGCCGGCGAGGAGGCCGAGGTCACGGTCACCGCCACGGCCGTCAAGGAGCGCGAGCTGCCGGAGGCCGACGACGACTTCGCCATGGAGGCCTCGGAGTTCGACACCATTGACGAGCTGCGCGAGGACCTGAGGAGGCAGGTCGCCGAGCGCAGGGCCGGCGACCAGGCCATCGCCGCCCGCGACGCCCTCCTGGAGAACCTGCGCGCGCAGGTCTCCTTCGACGTTCCCGCCGACGTCGTCGACAACGAGATCAAGCAGCACCTGACCGCCGAGGGCAAGGAGGAGGACGACGAGCACGCCGAGGAGATCCGTGAGGACGTCACCGCCAGCGTGCGCGACCAGATCCTCCTGGACGTCCTGGCGGAGAGCCTCGAGGTGGGAGTGGGCCAGGACGAGCTCATCGACTACCTCGTCCAGACTGCCCAGCAGTACGGCATGGAGCCCGCCCAGTTCATGCAGGGCGCCCAGAAGGCCGGCCAGATCCCGGCCTTCGTCTCCGAGATCAGCCGCAACAAGTCCCTGGCCGTGGCCCTGCGCCAGGTGACCGTCAGGGACTCCGACGGCCAGGTCGTCGACCTGACCGAGTTCATCGGCTCCGACGAGCTCGACGAGGCCGCCGTGGTCTCGGAGGTCGAGGACGAGGACGTCGCCTCCCCGGCCGATGCCGAGACCGGCTCGGCCGCCTCCGGGGGCTCTGCGGCCTCCGCCTCCTCCCCGTCGGCCGCCTCCGCGCCGTCTGCTGCGAGCGCCGAGTGAGCCGGGCCCGCTGAGCGCCCACGCGCCTCGGCCCCTCACCCGTCGTCCACTCAATAGTGTCGGGCCCCGCACCGCCTCGCCGGTGCGGGGCCCTCGTCTTGCGGGGGTCGCAGGCCGGCGCTACCGTATGACTCACCAGTCATATGACCGACGAGTCATACGGAGTGCCGTGCCCAGACAGACCTTCCTCAACCTCCCCGAGGCCAAGCGCGCCCGGCTCATGGACGCCCTCAAGGCCGAGTTCGCCGCCCGCCCCTACGCCCGGGCCTCCGTGGACCGCGTCACGGCCGCCGCCGGCGTCTCCAAGGGGAGCTTCTACCAGTACTTCCAGGACAAGCGGGACGCCTACACCCACCTGGTGGGCGAGCTCATGAGCGCGCGCATCGGCCTGGCGGGCACCCCCGTACCGGAGGCCTCCTTCGCCGAGGTGCTCACCGCCGTCGTCCGCGGCAGCCACGACTTCCGTATCCGCGACCCGCTCGCGTGGGCCGTCCTGGCGCGCGCCTGCGCCGACGACGCCCCGCCGGTCATCGGCTCCGGCGAGTCGGTCTCCGACGCCGTCCACAGCTGGGCCGCGGCCGCCATCGCCGCCGGGCAGGAGGCCGGCGAGCTGCGCGACGACGTCGATGCCGGCACCGCGGCCTGGATGGTCGAGCGCGTGCTGCTGGGACTGCCCCAGCGCATTATGGCCCGCTTCGGGATCGACCCCGAGCGGGTCGCTGCCGACGGCTCGGCCATGGACCGGCCCGAGGTCGCCAGCATGGTCGACGACGTCGTCGCCCTGCTCGTCGCCGCCCTGTCCCCGGAGCGGTCATGAGCACCCCGGCACTGCGCCTGCGCGCGCTCGGATTCACCTACCGGGGAGCCGCGACACCCGCCCTCGAAGGCATCGGCCTGGAGGTCCCCGCCGGCCAGGTCCTGGGGCTGCTGGGCCCCAGCGGCGCCGGGAAGTCCACCCTGCAGCGCGTCCTCACCGGCCTCCTGCCGGGCTACCGGGGCTCCGCCCGGGTCCTGGGCGCAGAGGTCTCGGCCTGGGGCCGGGCGCTGTATGAGCGCATCGGGGTCGCCTTCGAGACACCCATCTCCTTCGGACGGCTCACGGCGCGGGAGAACCTGCGCTACTTCGCGGCCATGTACACCCGCGCCACTCGCGACGCCGACGAGCTTCTGGAGGCCGTGGGCCTGTCCGGCGACGCCGACGTGCCCGGAGCCCACATGAGCAAGGGCATGGGGGTGCGCCTCAACCTCGCCAGGGCGCTGCTGCCCGACCCCGAGCTCCTCTTCCTCGACGAGCCGACCTCGGGACTAGACCCGGCCAGGGTGGTGCAGGTCGAGGAGATCATCGACCACCAGCGCCGGCGGGGACGCACCGTCGTGGTGACCACCCACGACATGGTCCTGGCCCAGCGCGCCTGCGACCGCGTCGGCTTCATCGTCGACGGGCGCCTGCTGGAGACGGGGGACCCCGCCGGCATGCGCCGCCGCCACGGCACCCCCGAGGTCCTGGTCACGTGGGAGAGCGGCAGCGCCCGCTTCCCCCTGGCCGGGCTCGCCGACGACGAGGACTTCCGCACCGCGCTGCGCACCCACCGCATCCAGGCCCTCCACAGCCAGGAGGCCGACCTGGCCGACGTGTTCCTGGCGGTCACCGGACGGAGCCTGGGATGACGCCCGCCCTCAGGCGCACGGCCGCCACGCTGGGACTGAACCTGGGACGCCAGGCCCGGAGCGGGTTCTGGCTGGTCGCCCTCATTGCGGGCGCCCTTGTCGCTGCGCTGGTGCGCGCACTGCCCCGGCCGGAGGGGCCCGGCCAGTGGTGGCCCGTCGTCATCCTGGGCGAGCTGGCCGTCACCGGGTTCTACTTCGCCGCCGTCCACGTCCTGCTCGAGCACGGCGAGGGCACTCTGGTGGCGCGCGCGGTCACGCCCATGTGGGGCGGGGAGTACCTGGCCGCCCTGGTCGCCTCCCTGGTGCTCCTGGCGCTCGTCGAGAGCGCGGTCCTGGTGCTCATCGGTCGCGGGACTCAGATGCAGTGGGGCCCCTTTTTGACCGGCGTCGCCTGCCTGGCCGGTCTGGAGGTGCTCTACGGGGTCATCGCGGTGGCCGGGTACGACTCCATGAGCGGCTTCCTGCTGCCGTCGGGGGTGTGGACGCTGGTGCTCATCATCCCGGTGGCGCCCCTGGTGGGGCTGCAGGGGTGGTGGCTCTGGCTCCACCCGCTTCAGGGCGCCTTCACCCTGGTCCAGATCGGCTTCGACCAGGCCCCGGCCTGGGAGGCTGCTCCCGCCGTCGCGGCGTCGGGCGCCTGGGCGTGCGGGGGCCTGCTCGTGGCCCGCCGCCGGCTGACGGGCATGATCACCCGGGGAGGGCGCTAGTGCCACTGCGGACCGTACTGGCCCTGACGGACGCCGACCGCCGCCGGCTGGGGCGCGACCGGCTCCTGGCGTGGGTGGCGGCTCTTCCACTGGTCATGGCCGTGGCCGTGCGGGCGGGCCTGCCGCGGCTGGCCGATGCGCTGGAAGGCCACGGCATTGTGGCCGGGCCCTGGCTCCCGCAGCTGCGGGCCGTGGCCTTCGCCGTCGTCGTGCCCCTCATGATCGGCGTCGTGGTGGGCTTTATGCTCCTGGAGGAGAAGCAGGACCGGGTCTGGGCGGCCCTGGCGGTCACCGAGATGTCCCTGCGGCGCTACCTGGCGTGGCGGGCGGCCACCTGCCTGACCGCGGCGGCGCTGGTGACCTTCGCCTGCCTGCGGATCGCCGGGCCGGCCGGGCTGGGCGTCGGGCGGACGGCCTGGGCGGCCGCGGGCGCCGCGCCCCTGGCCGGGGCGGTGGCGCTGGGACTGGCCGCATGGGCGCGGGACACGATCCAGGGCTTCGCCGCGGTCAAGCTGCTCCTCGTCGTCCTGGTCCTGCCCGCGGCCGCGCCCGCCCTGACGGCTCCGTGGCGGGACCTGCTGGTGCTCGTGCCCAGCTGGTGGGTCCTGCGGGCGGTGGAGGCCATGGGCGGTGCGGGCGGCGGAGGCTGCACGGGCTGCGCTGCCCATGGTCTCCACTGGCCCCTGCTCGTGCTCGGCTCGATCGTCGTCAACCTACTGGTCATGGGCGCCGCCGTCGCAGGCGTCGGGCGCGGCGCCGCGCGCCCGGGGGGCGCCCGAGCAGCCGCATGAGCCGTGCGAGCGGGGCGGGGGCCGCGACGGTTCCCCCACCCCGCCGGCCGGGCCCGGCGGCGGGTCAGCCCTGGTGCGCGCCGACGGCGTCGTTGTCGACGTCGACCATGACGAGCTGCATGCGGCAGGGGGTCACCGCGGCCAGGGCGTGGCGGTCCCCCGGCGCCAGGTAGATGACGTCGCCGGCACCCATTCGCTCGGTGCGCCCGCCGATGGAGAAGTCCATCTCGCCCTCCAGCAGGGTGACGACCACGGCCCGCGGCGAGGCGTGCTCGGTGAGCTGCTGGCCGGCGTCGAAGGTGAAGACGACGGTGCGCAGCACGTCGTTGTTGACGACCACGCGGGAGGTGGTGGCCTCCTCGCTGATGGGCAGGGCCTCGTTCAGGCCCAGGCGGAAGAGGGACTCGGTCACGGGTGTGACGGCCATGATGTTCCTTTCGTGTGTTGTGTTGAGGTCTCGATGGCCGGGGCGGGGGCGCGGGCGCCGGAGGGCGGCCTCAGCCCGAGGGGCGGGCGAGTCTGCGGCGCGCCGGCCCCAGGACGCACAGCTCCAGGACGAGCGTGAGCGCCGCCATGACGGCGGACAGGGCGAAGACGTCGTCGGTGTCCAGGTTGGTGCGCGCCAGCTGGACCATGGCGCCCAGGCCCGTGGTGGTGCTCAGCAGCTCGGACATGACGGTGACCCGTACGCTCTGGCCGACGGCCACGGTCAGGGCCGACAGTACCGGGGGAGCGACCGCGGGCAGAATGATCCTGCGGACCGTCCACGTCCGGCCCCTGGCGAACACCCTCGCCATGTCCAGCAGGTCGGGGTCCACGCCCGCCACGGCGTCGCGCACGGTGGTGGTCAGCAGGGGCAGGGTCACCAGGGCGACCACGAGGACGACGACCCCGGCGGTCGGGCCCAGCCAGATCATGCCGACCACGACGATGACAATCGGCGGTACGGACAGGAGCACCTGCACCCACGAGTCCAGCAGCTCGCGCAGCCACGCCCACGTGCCCATCGCCCAGCCCAGCGGCATTCCGATCAGGCAGGAGATAGCGAGCCCGGTGGCGCCGCGCCCGATGGTCAGCAGGAGCGCGCCCCCGAGCCTCCCGCCGCGGATGAGGTCGAGGAGGGCCGCCCAGGTGGCCTGCGGGCTCGGCAGCACGTAGGCGGGCTGGGAGCGGGCGGCCGCGTGCCAGATGAGGACCGCCAGGGCGATGCCCACCCACCACAGGACGGTCGAGCGCAGCCGTTCGGCACGGGACCGCGTCTCGTGCATTAGCGCGGGTCGGCGACGTAGAAGTCGTCGGCCGGCAGGGACCCGCCGACGATGTCCGGGTTGAGCGTGGACATTCTCGTGTAGAAGTCCTCCAGCGCGTCCTTGGCGGCCCTGGCGGGGACGATCTCGAGCTGCAGACGCGGGATGACCTCCTTGACCACAGGGACGGGCACGTCGTTGGCCTCGGAGACCTTCTGCACCGTCGCATCGGACGCGCCGTTGACGTCGGCGACGGCGGCCTCGAGCTCGTTCAGCACGGCGCCGACGAGCTCGGGGCGGTCGTCGGTGAGGGCCTGCGGCATGACCAGGCCCGCCATGGGGAAGCGCGCCTCGCCGCCGGTGACCTCGGCCCACAGCTCCTGGAGGTTGACCGTGCGCTCCAGGCTCAGCCCCTGCTGCTCGCCCCTGGCCAGGGAGACGCTCGCCGGGTGCTCGGGCAGGACGGCGTACTCGACATCCCCGGTCAGCAGGGCGTTGAGCGCTGCTCCCGGCCCGTCGGTGTAGGGCGTGATGCTCAGGTCGGTCTCGGCGTTCCACCCCTTCTGCCCCAGCAGATAGCGGAAGACCAGGTCGGGCATGTTGTTCGGCATGGGCACGCCGACGCTCCTGCCGCGCAGCGCCTCCAGGCCCTTGCCGGAGGAGCCGGCGGGGCCGATGACGTAGAGCATGCCCCACACCTGCATGGCGATCAGCCGCAGCGCCACGCTCTTGGTGAACAGGTTGGCGGCCGCGTAGGAGGGGGCGGCCGCCAGGTCCGTCTCCCCGTTGATGAGGAGCGACTTGAGGGCGTCGGCGCTCGCCCAGCTGTCCTTCTGGACGTCCCCGACGACGCCGTCGAGGTTGCCGTAGGTGCCGAAGGAGGTCATGGGGGCGGCGTAGGCGAGGGTGGTGGGGGTGTGGACGCGCAGGACGTCGAGGACCGTGCCGCCCGAGCCCTTCGAGCCGGTCCTCGAGGAGCAGGCGGGCAGGGCCGCCGGGGCCAGCAGGCCGAGTCCGGCCAGGGTCAGGAGGGAGCGGCGCTTCATTGTGCGGTTCCTTTCACGGGTACTGGTGGGGATGTCGCGGTAGCCGGCGGGACGTGGCGGTGACGCTGCGGGTCAGGTGGCCAGCCGCCAGGTGCCCGGCGGGCCGTCCAGGTGCAGGTGGAGGTGGGAGACCTCCTCGGCCTCCTGCGGATCGTGGGTCACCCACACGGTCACCACGTTCTGGTCGGCGAGGAGCGCAATGAGGTCGGCCCGCAGGGAGGCGGCCAGCGGGCGGTCCAGAGCCGAGAAGGGCTCGTCGACGAGCAGCAGGCTCGGGGAGGCGGCCAGCGCCCGGGCGATGGCGACGCGCTGGCGCATGCCGCCGGACAGCCGTGCCGGGGGCAGGCGGCCCGCGGTCGCGAGCCCGACGCGCTCCAGCCACTGCGCGGCGACCGGGTCCGGGGCAGGCCCGTCCACGATGAGCGAGATGTTGCGGTGCGCGGAGTACCAGGGCAGCAGGCGGGGCTCCTGGAACACCTGGGACAGGCGGCCGTCGGGGCGCGCCACGGCGCCGCCGTCGGTGGGGGACAGGCCGGAGACGGCGCGCAGGAGCGTCGTCTTGCCCGCGCCCGAAGGACCGGTGACGGCCAGGGTCTGGCCGGGGCGGACCGTGAGCGAGAGGTCCTCCACGAGCGTGAGGCCCCGGCGCACCATGGTGACGCGCTCCAGGACGAGGTCAGCGGCCGTGCTCGGGGCGGCGGCATCCTGCGGTTGAGTGCTCATGCGGGTGGCTTCCGCGCCACGACGCCGACGGCGGTGAGCATCTCTCCCTGGGGGCGGAGGCTCCGGTGCACGGCCGCGGGGCGGACACCATGGGCCTGCGGCGCGGGGCCGGAAGCGAGCAACAATTTTCCCTCCCTGGACCGTTATAAATGAGTTGAGGGTACCCTAACGCACCCGTACGCGTTCGGGCGGGTGCGCTGCCTCACGGTGCGGTCGGCGCAGCCCGCCGTCGGACCCTGTGCCGTGAGCGAAAGCGCCCGATCACGGGCATGAGGGGCCCTCGGCCCGCGTTAGCGTTGGCAATACCGAACACGAGAGGACTGACGTGAGCGAGCTGACTTCACCCGTGACGCCCGCGGCGGCCGAGGGGCCCGGCGCGGGGCTGGGCCTGACCGACTCCATCTACAACCGGCTCCTGAAGGAGCGGATCATCTGGCTGGGCTCCGAGGTGCGCGACGACAACGCCAACGCCATCTGCGCCCAGATGCTGCTCCTGGCGGCCGAGGACCCGGATCGGGACATCTACCTGTACATCAACAGCCCCGGCGGCTCGGTGACCGCGGGCATGGCCATCTACGACACCATGCAGTACGTCGCCCCCGACGTCGCGACGGTCGCCACGGGCCTGGCCGCCTCCATGGGGCAGTTCCTGCTGACCGCCGGCGCCAAGGACAAGCGCTACATCACCCCGCACGCCCGGGTCCTCATGCACCAGCCCTCCGGCGGGGCGGGCGGGTCGGCCACGGACATCCGCATCAACGCCGACCTCATTATCAAAATGAAGCAGGAGCTGGCCCAGATCACGGCGTCCAACACCGGCCACACGGTGGAGGAGATCATCGCCGACTCCGACCGCGACCACTGGTTCAGCGCGTCCGAGGCCCTCGACTACGGCTTCATCGACCACATCGTGACCTCGAGCCGTGAGATCGGCGCCCAGAACGGAGAGAACTGACATGACGAGCTCTCGTCCCTACTTCGACGCCGCCGCCCGCCAGATGGGCGCCGCGGCCCAGGCGGGCCCCCTGCCGCAGTCCCGCTACGTGCTGCCCCAGTTCGAGGAGCGCACCGCCTACGGCTTCAAGCGCCAGGACCCCTACGCCAAGCTCTTCGAGGACCGCATCGTCTTCATGGGCGTGCAGATCGACGACGCCAGCGCCGACGACATCATGGCCCAGCTGCTCGTCCTGGAGTCCCAGGACCCCGACGGGCAGATCACCATGTACATCAACAGCCCCGGCGGCTCCTTCACCGCCCTGACGGCCATCTACGACACCATGCAGTACATCAAGCCGCAGGTGCAGACGGTCTGCCTGGGGCAGGCCGCCTCCGCCGCCGCGGTGCTGCTGGCCGCGGGCAGCCCCGGCAAGCGCCTGGCCCTGCCCAACGTGCGGGTCCTCATCCACCAGCCCGCCATGGAGGGCGTGCAGGGGCAGGCCAGCGACATCGAGATCGTCGCCGACGAGATCGACCGCATGCGCGCCTGGCTCGAGGACACGCTGGCCTCGCACACCGGCCGCGACCGCGACCTCGTGCACGCCGACCTGGAGCGCGACAAGATCCTCACGGCCACCCAGGCCCTGGAGTACGGCATCGTCGACCAGGTCCTGTCGTCCCGGAAGTCGCGCCCCTCACCGCACTCAGCCTGAGAATGTCCTGAGTTCGCTCTGAAATCCGACGAATCAGCGGACGAGCGCGGGGTGGGCGCGTTAGCCTACGAGAAAGACAACCCCCCACCCCAACGCCCATCCCGCTGCTGTGCGGACACGCCGACCGGTCCGACCGCGCTGAGAGGCCTTCATCGTAGGCTGGCGCAAGAGTCGGGCCTCGCGCCCGCAGCGGCTTGACAAGACGGAGGACCCCCAACGTGGCACGCAGCGCCGAGAGTGTCGATCTTCTCAAGTGCTCTTTCTGCGGCAAGAGCCAGAAGCAGGTCAAGAAGTTAATCGCAGGCCCGGGCGTCTACATCTGCGACGAGTGCATCGAGCTGTGCAATGAGATCGTCGATGAGGAGCTCGGCGACTCCGGCGCGGGTGTTCCCCTGGAGCTGCCCAAGCCGCAGGAGATCTTCGACTTCCTCAACCAGTACGTCATCGGCCAGGAGGGCGCCAAGCGCGCCATGAGCGTGGCCGTCTACAACCACTACAAGCGCGTCCAGGTGCGCGAGCGCGCGGTCGCCGAGGGCGACGGGCTGGAGCTCGGCAAGTCGAACATCCTCCTGCTCGGCCCCACCGGCACCGGCAAGACCCACCTGGCCCGCACCCTGGCTCGTCTCCTCGACGTCCCCTTCGCCATTGTGGACGCCACCGCCCTGACCGAGGCCGGGTACGTGGGCGAGGACGTGGAGAATATCCTGCTCAAGCTCATCCAGGCCGCCGACGGCGACGTCAAGCGCGCCGAGAAGGGCATCATCTACATCGACGAGATCGACAAGATCGGGCGCAAGGCCGAGAACCCGTCGATCACGCGCGACGTCTCCGGCGAGGGCGTCCAGCAGGCCCTCCTGAAGATCATCGAGGGCACCACCGCCTCGGTCCCGCCCGGCGGGGGGCGCAAGCACCCCCACCAGGAGTTCCTGGAGATCGACACCACCAACATCCTGTTCATCGCGGCCGGGGCCTTCGCGGGCATCGAGGAGATCGTCCGCCAGCGCCAGCGCAAGGAGGTCGGCGCCCAGCTGGTCGGCTTCGGCGCGACCCTGGCCAGGGACTCCGCCCGGGACGTGTTCGCCTCGCCGGTGCGCCCCGAGGACCTCCACAAGTTCGGCCTCATCCCCGAGTTCATCGGGCGCCTGCCCGTCATCGCCACCGTCCAGGACCTGGGCGTGCCCGAGCTGGTGCGGGTGATGACCGAGCCCAAGAACGCGCTCGTGTCCCAGTACGAGTACCTCTTCAGCCTCGACGGCGTCGAGCTCGTCTTCACCGACGAGGCCATCAAGGCTATCGCCACCCTCGCCCTGGAGCGCAAGACCGGCGCCCGGGGCCTGACCAGCATCGCCGAGGAGGTCCTGGGCAACGCCATGTTCGAGGTGCCCTCCATGCCGGAGGTCGGCCGGGTCGTCGTCGACGCCGACGCCGTGCACGGCACGGGGCGCCCCCGCTACGAGGTGGGGTCGGGGACCCTGGCGGCCGCCTACAAGGGGGAGCGGAGCCGGACGGCATGAGCGCCTCCGCCGCCGGGAGCGCCGGCACGGCCGGCGCCGCCCCGACGACGGGGCCGGAGGCCGTCGAGCGGAGCCTGCCGGGCGTCCCGCCCCGGCTGGCGGCCTACCGGGCGACCATCGACAACCTGGACGCCGCCCTGGTCCACCTGCTGGCCGAGCGCTTTCGCTGCACCCAGCAGGTCGGCGTCCTCAAGGCCGAGCTCGACCTGCCGCCGTCGGACCCCGCCCGGGAGAGGCGCCAGGTGGCGCGGCTGCGGGCCCTCGCCCAGGACTCCGGCCTCGACCCGGTCTTCGCCGAGAAGTTCTTCGCCTTCATCGTCGCCGAGGTGATCCGCCACCACGAGGCGATCCGCGACGAGCTGGCCGGCTGAGTGGTGGCCGGGCCTGAGAGGCCGGACCCGGCTCACCTGAGGGTGCGCGTGTAGAGCGCGTCGATCTCCTTGGCGAAGCGCTCCTGGGCCTGCGCCCGCCGCACCTTCAGCGAGGGCGTGAGCAGCCCGTTGGCGACCGTGAAGTCCCCGGGCAGCACCGTGAAGGTCCGGATGGACTCGGCCCGCGAGACCGCCTCGTTCGCCCGGGCCACCGCCCGCTCCAGGGCGGCCCGCACCCGCGGGTCGGACGCGGCCTGGACCGGGTCCATGTCCTCCAGGCCGTGGCCGGCCAGCCACAGCGGCAGCATCTCCGCGTCCAGGGTGATCAGGGCGCCGATGCAGGGGCGCCCGTCACCCACCACGAGGACCTGGCTGACCAGCGGGTGCCCGCGCAGCCGGTCCTCCAGGACGGCGGGGGCGACGTTCTTGCCGCCGGCGGTCACAATGAGCTCCTTCTTGCGTCCCGTGATCCGCAGGAAGCCGTCGTCGTCGAGCGAGCCGAGGTCCCCGCTGCGCAGCCACCCGTCGTCGAGCGCCTCTGCGGTGGCCGCCGGGTTGTTGCGGTAGCCGCGGAACAGGCCGATGCCCCTGATGAGGATCTCGCCGTCCTCGCCCAGCCTCACCGAGGTGCCCGGCAGGGGCCGCCCGACCGAGCCGATGCGCGCGGCCGCCGGCAGGTTGACCGTGCACGGGGCGGCCGTCTCGGTCAGGCCGTAGCCCTCCAGGACCGTGACCCCGGCGCCGCGGTAGAAGTGCCCCAGGCGCTCGCCCAGCGGTCCGCCGCCGGAGATGACGTGGGCGACGCGGCCCCCCAGCAGGCCCCGCAGGGTGGAGAAGACCAGGCGGTCGAAGACGGCCCGCTGCGCCCGCAGGCCCCGGCTCGGTCCGTCCGGGGTGTCCAGGGCCCGCGAGTAGGCGATCGCGGTCTTGGCGGCCAGGCGGAAGACCTTCTGCCTGGCGCCTGCGGAGCGGGCGTCGGCGGCGTTGTAGATCTTCTCGAACACGCGCGGCACGGCGATGACGAAGGTCGGGCGGAATGAGGCCAGGTCGGTCACCAGGTTCCTCACGTCCGGCGTGTGCCCCAGAATGCCTGCCGGCGAGCAGATGATCGCGATCTCGACGAAGCGGCCCAGCACGTGCGCCAGGGGGAGGAACAGCAGTGCGCGCACCTCGGGGGCCTGGAGCACCTCCGGGACGTGGGCGACCGTGTTGACGCTCAGGTGGATGAGGTTGCCGTGGGTGAGCTCGACGCCCTTGGGGCGGCCCGTCGTGCCCGAGGTGTAGACGATCGTGGCCAGGTCGGTGCTCCTCAGGCCCGTGGAGCGGGCGTCGAGATCGGCGACGGCGTGCCGGCCCGCCGCCATGAGGTCGGTGACCGCGCCCCCGGCGATGGACAGCACCCGCAGCCCGCCCAGCTCGGGGGCGGTGGCCGTGAGCGAGGTCAGCATGGTCTCCATGGCCGCGTCCTCGACGACGGCCAGGCGCACGGCGGCGTCGGTGAGGATCCACCGTGCCTGCTCGGCCGAGGAGGTCTCGTAGATGGGCACGACGACCAGGCCCGCCTCCCAGGCGGCGAAGTCGAGCAGCGTCCACTCATAGCTCGTGTGCGCCATAATGGCGAGGGCGTCCCCGGGCCCCAGGCCGTGAGCAGCGAGCCCGGAGGCGACCTGGCGGACCTGGTCGCGGAAGGCCCGGGCGGACATCTCCCGCCAGCGCCCGCCCACGGAGGACTTGCGCGCGATCAGCGGGGCGTCGGGATTGGTCCGCACGCGCTCGGCCAGCGCCCACGGGCACGTCATGCCGTCGTGGACGGGCGTGAGCAGCGGGGTCGAGATCTCGCGGGCGGCGCTCACTCCCGGGGGCCCTTCCTCGTGGTGGAGTAGATGCCGGCGATCGTGTCGGCGTACTCCTGCATCACCCGGTTGCGCTTGACCTTCAGCGAGGGGGTCAGCAGGCCGTTGGCCTCCGTGAAGTCGGTGGTCAGCACCCGGTAGGTGCGGATGGACTCGGCCCGCGAGACCGCCCGGTTCGTGCGCGCCACCGCCCGGTCGAGGGCCGCCAGGACCCGCGGGTTGGTCGAGGCCTCGACGACGTCCATCTCCGGCAGGCCGTGGTTGCGCAGCCAGCCGGGCAGCATCTCGCGGTCCAGGGTGATCAGGGCGGAGACGAAGGGCTCGCCGTCACCGATGACCAGGACCTGGCTGACCAGCGGGTGCCCGCGCAGCCGGTCCTCCAGGACGGCGGGGGCGACGTTCTTGCCGCCGGCGGTCACAATGAGCTCCTTCTTGCGGCCCGTGATCCTGATCCAGCCCTCGGAGTCGATCGAGCCGATGTCCCCGGTGCGGAACCAGCCGTCGGGCGTGAAGGCCTCGGCGTCGGCATCGGGATTGTTGTGGTAGCGGGAGAAGACGCTCATTCCGCGGACCTCGATCTCGCCGTCGGCGCCCACTCGGGCCTGGGCGCCGCACACCGGCGGGCCCACGGTGTCGATCTTGTTGCACCAGTCGAGGTTGACGCTCAGGGGACCGATCGTCTCGGTAAGGCCGTAGCCCTCGAGGATGACCAGGCCCAGGCCGCGGTAGAAGTGGCCCAGGCGCGCGCCCAGCGGCCCGCCGCCGGAGATCGCGTAGCGGGCGTTGGGGCCCAGCAGGTCGCGGATGGTGCGGTAGACGAGCCGGTCCGCCACGGCGTGCGCGGCGGTCAGCCCGCGGGAGGGGCCCTCAGGGGCGTCCAGGGCGCGGGAGTACTCGATGGCGACCTTCGCGGCCCAGCGGAAGGTCTTGAGCCTGAAGCCGCCGCCGGCCCTCGCGTCCGCCGCGTTGTAGATCTTCTCCAGGACGCGGGGCACGGCCAGGACGTAGGAGGGGCCGAAGCCCTTGAGGTCGGGCAGCAGGGTGGCGACGTCAGGGGTGTGCCCGAGCACGCCGTTGCCGGCGATGGACAGCGGCTCCAGGCACCGGGCGTAGGAGTGGGCCAGCGGCAGGAACAGCAGCAGGCGCGTGTCGGGGGAGAAGAGCAGGTCGGGGATCCACCTCACGCCGTTCCAGGCCAGACCCGCTGCCATGCGGTGGGTGACCTCGACGCCCTTGGGGTTGCCGGTGGTCCCCGAGGTGTAGATGATCGAGAAGACGTCGTCGGCCCGCAGCGCCTCGGAGCGCTCGTCCAGGGCGGCGCGGGAGACCGTCCTGCCCTTGGCGGAGATGGTCGTGATGGCATCGCGGTCCAGGGACAGCACCTGCACCTCGGCGGCGTCGGGGTGGGCAGCGGCCCGCGCCGCCGCGGCGCCCCGCACCAGCTCGGCCAGCGCGGCCGACTCGGTGACCACCAGCCGCACGTCGGCGTCCTGGAGGATCCACTGCACCTGGGAGGCGGAGTCGGTCTCGTAGATCGGCACCGAGACCAGGCCCGCGCGGGCGATGGCCATGTCGAGCAGCGTCCACTCGTACGAGGTGTGAGCCATGATGCTCACGCTCTGGCCGGGCTCCAGACCCATCCCCACCAGGCCGGAGGCGACCCGGGCGACGTCCTCCCCGAAGCTGTGCGCCGTGACCTTGACCCAGGCGTGGCCCAGCGCGGCCTTGCGCTCGATGAGCGTCGAGTCCGGGGTGCGGGCGATGCGGTCGGCCAGCAGCCACGGGACCGTCCAGGACGAGTCCGGCTCGGTGATGGCGTCGCTGGTGGCGGCGCCGTCTCGGATGTAGGGCTTGCCTGCGACGGACACAGTGGGCTGGCCGGAGGTGGGGCGAGGATTCACCGCCTCATTGTGTCAGGCCGGTCAGTGCCGGCGGCCCGCGTGGAGCGCAAGATCTGACACTCTGTCTTGGAGAAATCCGCTAAAGAGGCCTCTGCTGATCGTGCGCTCTCACAGGTGCGGGCTCAGGAGTGCTCGGCGCGCACCGGGCCGCCGTAGATCTCGTCGATCCGGACGGAGAAGCGCTCCACCGCCACGGCGCGCTTGACCTTGAGCGAGGGAGTGAGCAGCCCGTTGGCCTCCGTGAAGTCCCCGCTGAGGACCGCGATCTTGCGGATCGACTCCGCCCGCGAGACGTGCTTGTTGGCCCGTGCCACCGCCCTGTCGAGGGCGGCCAGGACCTGGGGGTCGGATGCGGCCTCGGAGGCGGTCATCGGGGGCAGGCCGTGGGAGCGCAGCCAGCCGGGCAGCATCTCGGCGTCGAGCGTGATGAGCGCGGCGATGAAGGGCCGCTGCTCGCCGACGACGATGATCTGGCTGATGAGCGGGTGCCCGCGCAGGGCGTCCTCGAGGGCGGCCGGGGCGACGTTCTTGCCGCCGGCGGTCACAATGATCTCCTTGGCCCTGCCCGTGATGCTCACGTAGCCGTCCCGGTCCAGGGAGCCGATGTCCCCGGTGCGGAACCAGCCGTCCGGCGTGAAGGAGGCCGCCGTCGTCTCGGGGTCGTTGTGATATCCCTGGAAGACCGAGGGGCCCTTGAGGAGGATCTCGCCGTCCTCTGCCACGCGCACGGCCATGGGCGGCAGGGGCGGCCCCACGGTGCCGATCTTCGTCAGCTGCGGCGTGTTGACCGAGACCGGGCCCACGGTCTCGGTCAGGCCGTAGCCCTCCAGGACGGGGATGCCGAGCCCCCGGTAGAAGTGGGCCAGGCGCTGGGACAGGGGCGCTCCGCCGGAGATGATCCAGTCCGCCCTCCCGCCCACGAGGGTGCGGATGCGCTGGTAGACCAGGCGGTCGGCCACGGCCCGCTGGGCGCGCAGCGCGCGGGACGGTCCGGCCGGGGTGTCCAGCGCCCGGGAGTAGGCGACGGCGATCCTGGCGGCCCAGCGGAACACCCTCCGGGCGCTGGCTGAGCCGGCCCGGGCGTCGGCGGAGTTGTAGATCTTCTCAAGCACCCGCGGCACCACCAGCAGGTAGGACGGGCGGAATGAGGCGAGGTCGGACAGGAGGTTCTTCGTGTCGGGCGCATGGCCGATGACGCCCTCCCCGGAGATCTGGAACAGCTCCAGGAAGCGCGCGAACACGTGGGCCAGGGGCAGGAAGAGCAGGAGCCTGGAGCCCCGCCCCATGGCGATCTCCGGCATCCACTGGTGGGAGTTGACGCACAGGTCGGTGAAGTTGCCGTGGGACAGGACGGTGCCCTTGGGCGCGCCGGTGGTGCCCGAGGTGTAGACGATGGTGGCGATGGAGGACGTCGTCAGGGAGTCGGCGCGCTCGGCCAGGGAGGAGCCGGGCGCGCTGCGGCCGGCCTCGGTGATGGCGCGGATCGCCTCGGTGTCCAGGGACAGCACCCGGGTGCTCTCCCGCCCCGCCGAGGCGGCGGCCGCGCGGACTAGCTCGGCCATGGTGATCGTCTCGGTGACGACGAGGCTGACATCGGCGTCGGTCAGGACGTGGGCGATCTGCTCGGCCGAGCTCGTCTCGTAGATGGGGACCGGGACCAGGGCCGCGGCCCAGCAGGCGAAGTCGAGCAGCGTCCACTCGTACCGGGTGCGCGACATGATGGCGACCCGCTCGCCGGGGCCCAGCCCCATGCCGATAAGTCCGGAGGCGACGGCCTCGACCTCCTCGGAGAAGTCGCGGGCGGTCACGGTGCGCCACACCTCGCTCATCTCCTGCTTGCGGGCGATGAGCGGGCGGTCCGCCGAGCGGGAGACGCGCGCCCGCAGCAGTGCGGGGATCGTCGTCCGCTCGTCGGTGCGCACCAGGGTGGGGGCGTGCCACTCCAGCGCGCCGCGCCCGGCGGGGGCGCCGGAGGAGGGGGACGGGGAGGGGGAGGACGGGTTCGCCATGACGGCATTGTCCCTCCTCCCGCGCCGGCGCCGTCGGCGTTGCGGGCCGGCGGCCGGCATGGAACACCGGCATCGCCGCGGGCGCACCGCCCGTCTCACCCCGCGAGACTTCCCGCCCGCCTTACCCCGCCCATGCCCTCCGCCTTACTCCGCCCATGCCCCCCAGCCCCGGCGGGCTCCCCCGCTCCCACGTGCAGCCCCCACCTTTCGGCCAGGCCACCGCACACCACCGGCGCCGGCCCCGACGGCTTTTACAACAGGGCCCGGGCGTCACCAGGCAGAAGGCGAGCCCCCTCCTCCGCCCGGAGGCCCGGATCAATCCCATTCACGGCGCCGATCTCGCGCAGCCCTGCGTCGACCGCCTGATGGCCGGGCAGGAGGGCGCGTGGCGCGCGGAGTGGCCGCAGGTCCTCACCTGGCGGGGTCTTGCGCCTTCTGCGCCCTGGGGCGGCCGGCGAAGGTCAGCACCGTCCCGCTCGCCGTCGTGCCGTCCTCATCGGGGCCCTGGGGCTCGTCAGCCCCGGGCGGGCGGACACGCTGCGCCTCGTGGCCTGGAGCACGCTTCACGGCTGCGCCGGCGGGCCCGTCGGGACGCGCAGGCTTCCGGCGTTCTACGCGCGCCACGCCGCCGGGGCCCGAGCCCGCACCGGCCGACGGCGTCAGGGCCTCTTGCGCCTGGGCGGGGCCTGGCCGAGCTCGACGGCGGTCACGCTCACCGGGGCGCCAGCCGCCTCGGCGCCGTCGTCGGCGCGTCCGGCCGCAGGCTCCGCGATCTCGACCGTGAAGGGACCGGTGACCTTGGCGGCCTCCAGCAGGTCCGCGCGCACGGCCTCGATGGCGGGTGCGGTCTCTGGCGCCACCGCCAGGGCGACCGACAGGATCGGCGTCTTCTGGCTCGTCCTGGCCTCCGACTTCACCTTGCGCAGGGCCGCCAGGGCCGTTCCCGCGCGCTCGACCAGACCGGCGTCGGCGTCGCCCGCGGCCGCTCGCAGGCCCGCCGCCTCGGGCCAGGCGGAGCGGTGGACGCTGCCGGTGCGGTACCAGCTCCACACCTCCTCAGTGACGAAGGGCAGGAACGGGGCCAGCAGGCGCACGAAGGTGTCCACCGCGATCGCCAGCGCGGTGCGGGCGCTGCGGACCGCGGCGGCGTCGTGGATGCCCTCGAAGTCGTTGGCGCGGTCCTTGACGAGCTCGATGTAGTCGTCGCAGAAGGTCCAGAACAGCGACTCGGTGACCTCCAGCGCGCGGGCGTGCTCGTAGCCGTCCAGGGCGGTCGTCGCGGTGTCCACGACGTCGGCGAGGGCGGCCAGCACCGCGCGGTCGATGGGCTCGGTGACGGCGCCCGCCTCCAGGCTCGGCGGCGGTGCCGCGGCCAGGGCCGCCTCATCGGCGTTGAAGGGGAGGCCCATGGACAGGGCGAACTTGGAGGCGTTGAGGACCTTGATGGCCAGGCGCCGCCCGACCTTGATCTGCGCCTCGTCGAAGGTTGCGTCCAGGCCCAGGCGGGCCGAGACCGCCCAGTAGCGCACGGCGTCGGAGCCGTACTTCTCCAGCAGGTCCATGGGGGTGACGACGTTCCCCTTGGACTTGGACATCTTCTTGTGGTCCGGGTCCAGGATCCACCCGGAGATGCCCGCGTGCGCCCACGGCAGCGCGCCGAACTCCAGGTCGGCGCGCACCACGGTGGAGAACAGCCAGGTGCGGATGATGTCCTGGCCCTGGGGCCGCAGGTCCATGGGGTAGGTGCGGGCGAACAGGTCGTCGTCGGTCAGCCACCCGCAGGCCAGCTCGGGGGACAGGGAGGATGTCGCCCAGGTGTCCATAATGTCCAGCTCGCCGACGAAGCCGCCGGGCGCCCCGCGCTGGGCCTCGGTGTAGCCGGCGGGCGCGTCCGAGGAGGGGTCGACCGGCAGGTCCGACTCGTCGGGGGTGATGACCGCGTCGTAGTCGACCTCGCCGTCGGCGCCGACCCGGTACCACAGGGGGAAGGGCACGCCGAAGAAGCGCTGGCGGGAGACGAGCCAGTCGTTGTTCAGGCCCCCCACCCAGTTCTCGTAGCGCACCCGCATGAAGTCGGGGTGGAAGGCCAGCTCGCGGCCCCGCTGAAGCAGCTCGGCGCGCAGGTCGGCGCCGCTCGCCGGGTTGGTCCACTCCCTGCCGCCGTTGCGGATGTACCACTGGCGGGAGGTGACGATCTCCAGGGGCTTGTCGCCCTTCTCGAAGAAGCTGGTCTGGCGCACCGTCCTGACGGGCTCGCCGCGCATCTCGCCGGTGGCGGTCAGCTCGCTCACGACCGCCTCGCGGGCGGAGTAGGTGGTCTTGCCGGCCATGGCCCCGTAGACCTCGCGGCCGTGGGCGTCGGTGATCCACCCGGGGGTCTGGGTCTCCAGGCGCCCGTCCTTGCGCAGCACCGCGCGCAGCGGCAGGTCGAGGTCGCGCCACCAGGCGATGTCGGTGGTGTCGCCGAAGGTGCAGCACATGGCGATGCCCGCGCCCTTGCCCATCTCGGCCTCGGGGTGGGGCAGCACAGGCACCTCGACGCCGAAGGCGGGGGAGGCGACCGTCATGCCGAACAGCGGCTTGAAGCGCTCGTCGTCAGGGTGGGCCACCAGAGCCGCGCAGGCGGGCAGCAGCTCGGGGCGGGTGGTCTCCACGCAGATGTCGGCGGTGCCGGCCGGCCCCGTCTCGACCGGGGCGCCGGCCGCCCGGGCCGCCGCGGCGGCATCGGCGTCGACGATGTGGAAGGCGATGCGGTGGTAGAAGCCCGGGTACTCCCGGGACTCCAGCTCCGCCTGGGCGACCGCCGTCTGGAATGTCACGTCCCACAGGCCCGGGGCGGCGCTCTGGTAGGCCTCCCCGCGCGCCAGGTTGCGCAGGAAGGCGGCCTGGGCGACCCTGCGGGCCCGCTTCCCGATGGTCTGGTAGGTCTGCGACCAGTCCACGCTCAGGCCCAGGCGGCGCCACAGGGCCTCGAACTGGGCCTCGTCCTCCACGGTCAGGCGCTCGCACAGCTCGACGAAGTTGCGCCGCGAGATCGGCACCTGGTCCCTGGCCCTGTCCGACCTGCCCTGCCCGCCGGCGAAGGGCGGCTCGAAGCCGGGGTCGTAGGGCAGGGTCGGGTCGCAGCGCACGCCGAAGTAGTTCTGGACGCGGCGCTCGGTGGGCAGGCCGTTGTCGTCCCAGCCCATGGGGTAGAACACGGCCCTCCCGCGCATGCGCTGGAAGCGGGCGACGGCGTCGGTGTGGGTGTAGGAGAAGACGTGCCCCACGTGGAGAGAGCCGGAGACCGTGGGCGGCGGGGTGTCGATGGAGAAGACCTCGGCCCGCTCAGCACCGCGGTCGAAGGCGTAGGTGCCCTCGGCCTGCCAGCGCTCGCCCCACGCGGCCTCCAGGCCGTCGGCGCTCACCCTGGCGGGAACGCGGGGGCTGTGCGGTTCGGAGGGCAGGAGGCGGGGGGAGCGCTCGGCGGGGGAACCAGACATGAGCCCGATTCTGTCACGGGGCGCAGGCGCGCCTTGAACGGGCGCCCTGCACCGCTGTGTGAAGTGGGCTACGGGGCGGTCCGGGCGGTGCGTGCGGGGCACGTGCCGCGCACGCGGATGCGGGGACGGGATGAAACTGAGCCCACGGACGTTTATCGTTCTGTTGCAGGCAACCCACTGACCAGCAACCCGCCCAGCACCCGACTTCCCGAAACCACTGAGAGGAGAGCCCGTGGACGAGCGCTCTCAGACGGCTCCGTCCGGGACATCCCCTGACCCCCGCCCGGCACCCGGTCGTGTACATGCTTCATCTTCGGCGTCCTCTGCGCCCGCGGGCGCCGCCGAGCTGGAGGCGCAGCGGCGCCTGCAGGAGGATACCGGCTCCGTCGAGCCCGTCAGCGCCGATATTGCCAGGCCGGCCGGCTCGCTGGCCGACGAGCGGGCGCCGAGCACGCCCGTCGCTCCGATTCCCGCGGTGAAGGCCTCGACGACCAAGCGGCTGTCCTCGCTGGCCCGCGCCCAGATCGGCGTCGCCGTGGTCGCCGGTCTCGGGGTCGTCGCCGCCCTGGCCATCATCGTGCCCGGCTCCGGGGGGCGGGAGAGCGGCCAGGGGGCCGCTCGTCCTACGGTCACCAGCACCGCCGAGGCCGGGCAGCCGTCGCCGACGGCGCAGACCACCAGGACCGCCCCCGCCAGGACGGCCCGACCCGCCGCTCCGGGCGCCTCCGGGGCCGGCCTGCCGACACCCGAGGCCTCCGCGTCGGACGCGGCCCAGCCCGACGCCGGCCAGTACGACGCCGATGACCGTGATTACGGTGGTGCTGACGCGCCCGAGGCTGCGGACTCCGACAGGTCCGGTGAGCCGGACGAGCGGCCCGACGCAGAGACGGAGAAGCAGTCCGAGGACCCCGCGCCGCCCCACCCGCAGCACTCTCAGCACTCCTTGGCCTCCGAGACCGGCGTTCCGCAGCCGACGGCGCCCGCGCAGCCGTCCGATTCCGCCACCACCCCCTGACCGCGCGACCGGTAGTACTCCGCGCAGCGGCTGCGGCCGCCGTCATGCCCGTCCGGGAGCCGACGCCGAGCGCTCCGGCCGCCCCCGGGAACTGGGAACAAGGGCCCTGGCCCCTGCCCCTATTGAGAATTAGGATCGCCTGATCTAGCGCGGTGCATCCCCGCTCCGGGCCGACTGCGCTGGTAGATGAGGAGGAACAGGATGGCGGTCACCATCGGCACGCTCATCAGTCCCGCGCGCAGAGCCATGGTCGCCTCCGGCCTGCTCACGGCCGCCGGGGCCGTTCTCGGCGTCGTGCCGTACGCGGCGCTGCACAATATGGCGGCCATCTGGCTGGGCGAGTCGGAGCGGGGCGGATGGGCCGCCAGCCCGTGGGCATGGGCGGCCGTCGCCGTCGTCTCCCTGCTCGCCGCGCAGGTGCTCTACCTCATGGGCCTGGGCGTCACTCACCTGGCCGAGGCCAGGCTGCGCCACCTGCTGCGCACGCAGGTGGTCGACGCCCTCGGCCACCTGCCGCTGGGGCGCGTGGCCGCCATCCCCCACGGCGCCATACGCAAGATGGTCGCCGACGACACCTCCTCCATCCACACCCTGGTGGCCCACGTGCCCGGGGACGTCACCAACGCCGCGGTCGGCACGGTTGCGGGCATGGCCTACCTCCTGTGGGCGGACTGGCGGCTCGCCCTGGCGCTGCTCGGCGTGTGGTGCCTGGTGCTGGTCGCCGCCGCGGTCCCTGTCGTGCGCGGCTTCGGTGACATCACCGACCGCTTCGGCGTCGCCCAGACCCGGCTGGCGGCCGCCACCGTCGAGATGCTCGAGGGCGTCAAGGAGATCAAGAGCTTCCAGGCCGCCGACGCCACCCGCACCCGCTTCAACGCCGCCCGCGAGCACTTCTCCGACATCTCCTACGAGTGGGTCTCCGCCTCCGGGAGGACCATCAGTCTCATGGGCGCCTTCCTGCGCCCCGCCACCGTCTTCGCCACCGTCGCGCCCCTGGCGGTCCTCTTCGTGGCCCGGGGATGGACGCAGCCGTCCGCCACCCTGCCCTTCTTCCTCCTGGCGCTGGGCCTGCCCGAGGGGCTGCAGACGCTGGTCGGCATGATGCAGCAGATGTACGAGTCCCGCATGGCCGCCCAGACCACCGCCGAGCTCCTGTCCCAGGCGCCCATGCCCGAGGGCGCCCGCAACGAGGGGGAGGGGCCGGCCCCGGGGCGCGTCGAGGCCGACGGCGTCACCTTCTCCTACGAGGCCGGCTCCCCGGTGCTGCGGGGCGTGTCCTTCACCGCCGAGCCGGGCACCGTCACCGCCCTCGTCGGCCCCTCCGGCGGCGGGAAGTCCACCCTGGCCCGCCTCATCGCCCGCTTCTACGACGTCGACGACGGCGCCGTGCGCGTGGCCGGCATCGACGTGCGCGAGGCGACCTTCCCCTGGCTGCTCTCCAGGGTCGCGATCGTGCTGCAGGACGTGGACCTGTCGCACGACTCCGTGGCCGACAACATCGCCCTGGGCCGCCCCGGGGCCACCCGCGAGCAGATCGAGGCCGCGGCGCGGGCCGCCTGCATCCACGAACGCATCATGCGCCTGCCCCGCGGCTACGACACCGTCCTGGGTGAGGAGGGCGGCTTCCTGTCGGGCGGCGAGCGCCAGCGGGTGACTCTCGCCCGCGCCTACCTCCAGGACGCCCCCGTCCTCGTCCTGGACGAGGCCACCGCCCAGGCCGACCCCGCCTCCGAGCGCGACATCCACCTGGCCCTGTCCCGCCTGACCGCCGGCCGCACCGTCATCGTCATCGCCCACCGCCTGTCCACCGTGCGCGACGCCGACCAGATCCTCGTCGTCGACGACGGGCGGATCGTCGAGCGCGGCCGCCATGACGAGCTCGTGGTGGCGGACGGCCGCTACGCCTCCATGTGGCGCAGCCAGGACCTGGACCCCGGCGGCCCCGGCGGCTCAGATGATGATGACGGCGATGACGACCCCGAGGGCCGCGATCGCGCCGGAGCCGCCGCGGCCACCGCCGGAGAGGGGGAATGACCGTGCGGACGATGTGGACGATGCTGCTGCGCCTGGTCAACGCGCGCGAGATGCGGATGGTGCTCGCCTGGTTCGTCGCCTCGGCGGTCCTCCAGGGAGTGACCCTGGCGCTCATGGTCCCCTTCCTGCGCGCCCTCTACGGGCGCTCGAGCTCCCTGGCCCCCTGGCTCGCCGCCGTCGTGGCGCTGGGGGTCATCACCTTCGCCGTGGACGCCTTCGCCATGTTCCGCTCCTACCGGGTGAGCGTCTACGAGGTCTGCGACACCATGATCGACCGGGTCGCCGAGCACGTCCTCGCCCTGCCGCTGGGCTGGTTCAGCGCCCAGCGGCAGGCCGCCGTGGTCAACGCGACCTCCAAGGAGGTCAACACCCTGTCGCACCTGACCTCCCTGGTCATCCCCCACCTGTGCAACGCCTTCATCGTGCCGGTGGTCATGCTCGTGGCCACGGCCTTCGTCGAGTGGCCGCTGGCCCTGATCATGGCGCTCACGATCATCCCCCTGGCCCTCATCTGGCGGCGCATGGCCGCGGCGACCACCCGCGCCAACGAGCTGGAGGACTCCGCCTCGGCGGCGGCGGCCGGCCGCCTGGTCGAGTTCGCCCGCCTCCAGCCGGTGCTGCGCGCCAGCGGTGTCACCGAGACCGGCTGGGAGCCGGTGCGCGCGGTCCTCGAGGCCGACTCCGAGGCCACCCTGAACAGCCTGCGCATCAAGAGCCGGCCCGCCCAGGCCTTCAACCTCGTGGTCAATACGGCCTTCGCCCTGGTCATGGCCACCGGCCTGTCGCTGGTCAGCGGCCACCGGCTCGACGTGGTCGCCTACCTGGCGATCATGGCCGTCACCTCGCGCATGCTCATGCCGCTGACCAGGGCCGCCCTGTTCTCCACCGAGGCCGATGGCGCCCGGGTCGCCCTGACCGCCATGAGCTCCATCCTCGACGCCGAGCCCCTGCCCGAGCCCGCCCCTGAGGAGCGGGCCCGCCCCGAGGGCACCACGATCGCCCTGGAGAGCGTCTCCTTCTCCTACGACGAGGGCCGCCCCGTCCTGAAGGACGTGTCCCTGACCGCACCGCAGGGGCGCGTCACCGCGCTGGTGGGCCCCTCCGGCGCCGGCAAGTCCACGATCCTGCGCCTGGCCGCCCGCTTCTGGGACGTCGGCTCCGGGGCCGTGACCATCGGCGGCGCCGACGTGCGCGCCCTGCCCACCGCCGAGGTCATGGCCTTGACCTCCATGGTCTTCCAGGACGTCTACCTCTTCGACACGACCATCCGGGAGAACCTGCGCGTCGCCCGGCCCGGGGCCACCGACGCCGAGCTGGCTGAGGCGGCCCGCCGCGCCCGCCTGGACCGGGTCATTGAGGCGCTCCCGCACGGGTGGGACACGAGGGTGGGCCCCGGCGGCCTGAGCCTGTCCGGCGGCGAGCGCCAGCGCGTGGCCATCGCCCGCGCCTTCGTCAAGGACGCCCCGATCCTCCTGCTCGACGAGATCACCTCCGCCCTGGACGGGGAGAATGAGTCGGCGATCACCGAGGTCGTGCGCGAGCTGTCCCACGGGCGCACCGTCATCGTGGTGGCCCACCGCCTGTCCACGGTCCGGCGGGCCGACGAGGTCGTCTTCCTGGAGCCCGCCGACGGCGGCGCGCGGGTGGCGCAGCGGGGCGCGCCGGCCGACCTGGCCGCCGCCCCCGGCCCCTTCCGCGACTTCGTCGAGGCGTCCACGGCCGCCTCCCGCTGGCACCTCGCCCGGGGCTGATACCGGACGACGGTGGGTGCTGCGCAGGCGGCCCGACCGGCCGCGCGGCCCGGGGCGCGCTCAGGCCCCGAGCGTGCGGTCGCGGGCGACGGTGGCCCGCACCGCCTCGACGACGGCGGGCGAGAAGCCGTGCCGCTCCATGGCGACCAGGCCCGCCACCGTCGTCCCGCCGGGGGAGCACACGGCGTCGATCAGGTCCGCCGGCGTGCGGCCGGTCCCGCCCGCAGCCCGGCGCCCCGCCTCGCGGCGGACCATGGCCGCAGAGCCGAGCAGCGCCTGGGTGATGATCTCGAGCGCCTGCGCCTTGGGCAGCCCCGCCTCCACCCCGCCCCGGGCGAGCGCCTCGACGAAGGTGAGGATGAAGGCGGGGGAGGAGCCGGCCAGGGCCGTGAAGGCCGGGAAGTCCCTCTCCGCCAGGACCACCGTGCGCCCGACCAGGCCCATGAGGGAGGCGGCGGCCTCCAGGTCGTTCTCGCTCGCCGCCGCGCCCGCCGTCAGCGCTGTCATGGACTCGCGCACGGACGCCGCCATGTTGGGCATGGCCCGCACCACCCGGGCGCCGTCCGGCAGCAGGGCCTCCAGGTCCGCCGTCGTCAGTCCCGCCGCGATGGAGACGACCAGGGGCGCCCGCTCGGCCAGGACCTCATGCAGCGGTGCCAGCGCGACGGGGATGACGTGAGGCTTGACCGCCAGGACGACGACGTCGCCGGCGCGCACGAGCTCCTCGGGGCCGGAGGCGAGGCGCACACCGGTGCGCGCCGCCAGTGCCGCGGCCGAGCCGTGCGCGCTCCACACCGTCGTGTCGGCGCCGCGCCCGGAGGCGACCAGGCCGTCCACGATCGCTCCCGCCATGTTGCCCGCACCGATGAATCCGTAGGTCCTCATGCCCCCACCCTATCCGCGCTCCGCGGCCCCGCATGGACCGATCTCGGTGCGGAGCTGGACCGATCTCGGCGCGGTAGGGGCGGGGCCGCACCTCAGGTCAGGACGGCCCAGCCCAGCGGCGGCAGGACGACGCCGTCGCGCTCGGGTCGCGGGGGCGGGGCGTCGTGGGTCGAGGCCAGGACGTGGCTGCGGCTGGCCGTGGGCAGCCAGACCTCGCTGTCCTCCAGGCTGAGGACGAGCACCGCCTCGGCGCTCTCGGACGAGCGTGCGCGCATGCGCAGCGACAGCACCGTGTTGTCCAGGTGCAGCGCCTCCACCTCGGCGTCGTGCAGCCAGGGCAGGCGGCGGCGCACGCCGATGAGCTCCTGGTGCAGGGCGCGCACCGGCCCGGCGGGCCTGTCCTCGGGCGAGGCGGGCAGCTCGGGGCGGATGGCGTCGTCCCCGCCGAGCCGGTCCTCCTTGACGGCGCGCAGGCCGTCCTCGTCGCCGTAGTAGATCGCCGGCGTGCCCGGCAGGGTCATGAGCAGGGCCAGCGCGTGGGGCAGGCGGCGCGCGTCGGGCAGCTGGGAGGCGATCCTGGTGGTGTCGTGGTTGCCGACGAAGGTCCACGGCACGAAGGTCTTCAGCAGCTCGGCGTTGCGCCCCAGGGTCCAGCTCAGCTCGTAGAAGTTGGCCTCGGCCAGGGAGTGCCAGGTCGCCTGCCACAACTCGTACTGGGTCACGGAGTCCATGCCCGAGGCGGCCACGATGGCGGCGTAGTCCCCGTGGATGACCTCGCCGACGACGTAGACCCCCGGGTGGGCGCGGCGCACCCGGGGCAGCACCCGCGTCCAGAAGGAGGGCTCGACGGCGTAGGCCGCGTCCAGCCGCCAGCCGTCCACGCCGCACTCGCACCAGTGGCTCATGACATCGGTGACCAGGTCGGCCACCGCCTCGCAGGAGTGGTTGAGCTCGGGCAGCCAGTCCTGGCCCTCGAAGCGCTCATAGTCCGGTGCGGTGCCCGGGGTCCACGCCTCCGGCCCGCCTGGCCATGTCAGGCGGAACATGGAGGCCTCGCGGGAGCGGGGGCCGGCCTGCGGCAGGGCCGCGAAGACCGGGTGGTCGATGCCGACGTGGTTGAAGACGCCGTCGAGCATGACGCGCACGCCCCGGGCGTGGGCGGCGTCGATGAGGGCGAGCAGGTCCTCGTTCGCACCCAGGCGGGGATCGAGCCGCATGTGGTCGATCGTGTCGTAGCCGTGCGACATGGAGTGGAAGACGGGGCCGAGCATGAGCACGTTGCAACCGAGCTCGATCAGGCGGTCGAGCCAGGGGATGAGGCGTCGCAGGCGGTGCTCGGCCGCCATCGCCCCGGCGGGCGAGGAGGGGTCGTCGGGGTCCCCGGGAGGGCACAGCGCCGGGGCGCCCGCGGCCCCGAGGGGGAAGACGTGCCAGGCGATGGCGTGACGGACCCAGTCCGGCTCGCCCGGGCCGGCCGGCTTGAGGGCGGAGGTGTCAGGTGCAGCGGCGTCGGCGTGCATGGCACAAACCTACCGCGGCGGCGGCGTGATCGCTGGGAGTTCGACGGGCGCCCGCGGGCCGACACTCCCGGCCCGGGACCGGGAGCGTCCCGGGCGCTCGGGGGAGGATGGCGCCATGAGCCAGTCGCAGAGCCAGTCGCCCGCGTCCCCCGTCGCCCGTCGAGCCCTCGTCACCGGGGCCTCCACCGGCATCGGCGAGGCCACCGTCCGTCTTCTCCGGTCCCACGGGTGGGACGTGGTCGCCACCGCGCGCCGGACCGAGCGCCTCAAGGCCCTCGCCGCCGGGACCGGCTGCGCCTGGGCCGCCGCGGACCTTCAGCGCCACGACGACGTCGAGCGGCTCGCCGCCGAGGTGCTCGACACCGGACACGTGGACGCTGTGGTCAACAACGCCGGCGGCGCGCTCGGCGCCGACCCGGTCGCCGACGGCAGCCCCCGGGAGTGGCTGACCATGTACGAGCGCAATGTCCTGGCGGCGCTGCGCGTCACCCAGGCCTTCCTGCCCGGCATGCGCGAGCGCGGCGGCGACGTCGTCTTCCTGACCTCCACCGCGGCCCACGACACCTACCCCGGCGGAGCCGGCTACGTGGCGGCCAAGCACGGCGAGCGGATCATCGCGAACACCCTGCGCCTGGAGCTCGTCGGGGAGCCGGTGCGCGTCATCGAGATCGCGCCGGGCATGGTCGCCACCAGCGAGTTCTCACTCAACCGCTTCCACGGGGACCAGTCCCGGGCCGAGGCCGTCTACGCCGGGGTCGAGGCCCCGCTGCGCGCCGAGGACATCGCCGAGTGCATCGCCTGGGCCCTTCAGCGCCCCGCCCACGTCAATATCGACTCCATGATCGTGCGCCCGCGCGCCCAGGCCTCCAACACGGTGGTCGCGCGCGGCTGAGGCCGCGGGCGAGGACGGGCGCCCCGACGGCGGTCCGTCCTGACGGACCGCCCCCTCCTGCGGTAGCCTGGACGCCGTCGAGTACCCTCTCCGCGCGTCCTGACCCCGGGCGCGGCCGCGCCCTCCCGGTCGGAGCGCCGACCCCCCCGCCCGATCCGTTGCGCGGTCATCCTCCGCGGCGCTGCGCCCGGCCGAGTCGTTGAAAGGAACATCCATGGACGAGTCCGGCCCGCTTCCGATCGGCCCGTACCGCGGGCGCCCCGTCGGCCGGCCGGCCGACGGGGCCTCGGGCCCGGCCGGCACCGCCGAAGCCGTCAACACCTCGGTGCTCCCCGCCCCGGTGTCGGCGACCGCCGTCTTCCCAGCCGCCACCGCTCCCGCGCCCTCTGCCGCGACCGCCGAGATCGCTGCCGGCGACCCGATGAGGACGGCCGCCCTGCCCGCCGCCGTGCCGCCGAGCGCCTCCGCTCCGACGGGCGGGCCGCCGACCGCCTCGACCCCCATGCTGGCGCCGGAGGCGCCCGCGGTCGCCATCCCTCCCGCGGCCGCCGGCTCGGCCCCGGGAGGCGGGAGGCCTTCGCGCGGCGGGAGACGAGCCGCCGCACTGGCCGTGGGAGCGGTTGCCCTGGCCGCCGTCGCCTTCGGGGCAGGCGCGATCACCGGACGGCTCGGCCAGGGCGGCGCCGCCACGACCGTGCCGACGGCGTCGCATGCCCCGGCCGCGGACACCACCGCGGCGCCGGCTGCGGACGCCACCGCGGCGCCGGCCCCTGCGCCGCAGGCGACCGCGCAGCGGGCGACCGCCGGCCCGGGCGACAGTGCTCCGCAGTCCGACGGCGACGGCTCGGCGCGGCAGGACGGCGGTCGCGATGACGGCCGTCGCTCCCCGCGGCTCGACCGGTCAGGCTCCCAGCAGGACGACCCCCGCTCCCGGCCGGCGCCGTCCGTCTCCCGGGCGGGTGCCGACGACGACCCCGGCTACGACTTTCCCCCTGCGTATGACGATGACAGCGATGACAGCGATGACAGCGATGACGACGACTGAGCCGCTCAGGGACCGCGCCGTCGCAGTGCCTCGGCCAGGATCGACCAGGAGGCCGAGCCGGCGCCCCTCGGGGTCGTTGCCGGCAGCGCCGGTGCGCTTGCCGCGCACCGGGTCGTAGGCCTCGATGAGCGCTCCCGGCGGGGCCCGGGGCGCCGATGGTGATGAGCTCGCCCGCGGGCTTCCTCATGCCGGTTCGCCGTCGTCCAGGAGCGCGTCGAGCAGGTCGTCGACGGCGGCCCGGCGGCGGGCGCCCTCCTCCGTCACGGACTCGGCCAGCCGACTGCGCACGCAGATGAGCCGGACCACGTGCTCCGGCGGCACCGTGCCGGTGCGGCTCCACCGCCCCGCGTGCTCGCGGACCATGCCGACGAGGAGCTCGGCGAGCAGGAGGCCGCCGGGATCCGGGTTTCTCCCGGGGTCCTCCAGGTGCCGCAGGAGGCAGATGAGCGGCCCCCGCAGCGGTCCGTGCCCCGCCTCTCGCGGGTCGCAGTGGATGAGCCGGCTGCAGGTGCTCTCCAGCGTCGTCGGAGCGCCCGTCAGGGCGCTGAGCGCCTCGTCGCGCAGCCGGGTGCGCAGGGGGGCGAGCCGGCCCGGCGGATAGAGGTTCTGCGAGCCGAGGACCCAGGCCTCGACGTCGGACAGGACGCTCGCCGCCCGGGCGCTGACGGCGTTCTCGCGTCTCCAGCGCGGCCCGGCGGCGGCCAGCAGGGCGCCGACCCGGTCCAGCTGCTCCTCCGCCGGGGGCCTGAGCAGGCGCAGGTCGGTCAGCAGGTCGATGAGCGCATTGACGAGTCCGATGTCGAGCTCCTCGCCGGACTCCGCGGCCCCGGCGCCGGACTCCACGGCGGCCTCCACGGCGGACTCCTCGACCGGTGCCGTGCGACGACGCGGTTCGACTGTCATGGCTGTGCTCCTGTGCTTCCGGCGAGCCGCTGCCTGCCTGCGACGCGAGCCGCCCGCGCCGCCGGCAGGCAGCGGCCACCCAGTATCGCCGTGCCCGCCTGCGCGCCGCCAGCGGCCGGGGCGGGCGCCGAGCGCTGCGCGTCGGCGGGGGAGGGGCCGCCCGCCAGGCGCCGGGAGACGTGTGAGGCGGCTCTCCTTGCCATCAAGGTCCTCTCCGGGGTCTACTTATATGCACAAGTACTCATGTGCACAAGTTGCCGGCGCTGCCCCGGCGCCGCCCGATCCCTAGGAAGCCATGTCCTTCAAAGACGCTGTCGTCTATCAGATCTACCCGCGCTCCTTCCGCGACTCCACGGGCGACGGCGTCGGCGACCTGCGCGGCATTGTCGAGAAGGTCCCCTACATCGCCTCCCTCGGCGTCGACTACGTCTGGCTCAACCCCTTCTTCCCCTCGCCGGGGCGGGACAACGGCTACGACGTGTCCGACTACTGCGCCGTCGATCCCGCCATGGGCACCCTGGAGGACTTCGACGACCTCGTCGCCGCTCTGGACGCCCACGGCGTCGGGGTCATGCTCGACATGGTCCTCAACCACGTCTCCACCGAGCACGAGTGGTTCCAGCGGGCCCTGGCCGGCCAGCGGCGCTACCGCGACTACTTCTACATCCGCCCTCCCAGGCCGGACGGCTCCCTGCCCACCAACTGGGTCTCCAAGTTCGGCGGGCCCGCCTGGGCCCCCTTCGGCCCGGTCGGGCGGGACGGGCGCCCGCGCTCGGGCGAGTACTACCTCCACCTGTTCGACCCCGGGCAGGCGGACCTCGACTGGCACAACCCCGAGGTGCGCGCCCGCGCCGCCGAGGTCGTCAACTTCTGGCGCGACCGGGGCGTGCGGGCCTTCCGCTTCGACGTCGTCAACCTCATCGGCAAGACCGAGCCGCTCCACGACGCGCCGGTGGGGGTCGATGACCGGCCCACCTACACCGACGGGCCCCTGGTCCACGCCTACCTGCGCGAGTTCAACGAGGCCAGCTTCGGGCGCGACCCCGACTCGGTGACCGTGGGGGAGATGTCCTCCACCAGCATCGGTGCGTGCGTGGAGTACACGCGGCCGGAGAACCACGAGCTGTCCATGGTGTTCAACTTCCACCACCTCAAGGTCGACTACGCCCGGGGCCGCAAGTGGACGCTCATGGCCCCCGACATCCTCGCCCTCAAGCGGATCCTCAACGACTGGGCCCTCGGGCTCCAGGCCGGCGGCGGCTGGGGCGCCCTGTTCTGGAACAACCACGACCAGCCCCGCGCCCTGGACCGATTCGGTGACGCCGAGCGCTTCCGCTACGAGTCGGCCACCATGCTCGCCACCGCCATCCACCTCATGCGCGGAACCCCCTACATCTACATGGGTGAGGAGATCGGCATGAGCGACCCCGGCTACACGACCATCGAGGACTATGCGGACGTCGAGGCGCGCAACGCCTTCGCCGAGCTCGTCGAGGCCGGGCGCGACCCGGCGGAGGCGTTCCGGATCGTCCGCTCCAAGGCGCGCGACAACTCCCGCACCCCCATGCAGTGGGACGCCGGCGCGGGCGCCGGGTTCACCGACGGCACCCCGTGGCTGCGGCCCACCAACCAGGCCGAGATCAATGTCGCCTGTGAGGAGGCGGCCGGGCGCATCCTGCCCTACTACAGGCGGCTCATCGCCCTGCGCAAGGACATGCCGGTCGTCTCCGAGGGAACCTACGAGCCCTACGCGCCCGACCACCCGGACGTCCTGGCCTACATCCGCCGCCACGGGGACCGCCGCCTGCTGGTCGTCTGCAGCTTCCGCGGCCATGAGACCAGCATCGACCTGCCAGTGAGTCTCCTGGGCGGCGAGGCGCTCGTCTCCAACTACCCGGCCCGGCCGCTGCGCCCGTGGGCGAGCCTGCGCCCCTACGAGGCCTTCGCCCTGCTCGCCTGAGGCGGCGGATCGCCCCGAGAGAGGAGGGCCATCGGCCCGCCGCCCAGACCCGGTTCACAACCCTGTCCGCCCCGGAGTACCGCCACCCGCGCGGCCTCTCCCCGACCCGCTGTCATCCCAACGCTCCGAAAGGAATCCCTCATGTCCCAACCGGCAACAGATCGCGAGATGCAGATCGCCTCCCCGGTGGCGGGGAGGGTCATGGACCTCGCCGATGTCCCCGACCCCGTCTTCTCCTCCAAGGCCGTCGGCGACGGCCTCGGCGTCGAGCCCGACGACGGCGCTCTCGTCTCCCCGGTGGACGCGACCGTCACCCTGGTGGCCGGCACCGGGCACGCCATCGGCTTCAAGACCGGCACCGGCCTGGAGGTCCTCCTCCACCTGGGCGTGGACACCGTGGAGCTGGAGGGCAGGCCCTTCGACCTCACCGTCAGCGTCGGCGACACCGTCGAGGCCGGCGACGCGCTGGGCACCATGGACCTGGAGGCCATCCGCGCCGCGGGCAAGGCCGCCACCGCCATCGTGGTCCTCACCAACACCGCCACCCGCCTGGAGTCCCTGTCCGTGACCACCGGCCGGGCCGAGGCGGGCGCCGCCGTCGCCGTCGCCGCCCTCAAGAGCGAGGACTCCGGGAGCGAGACCGGCTCGGCCGCCGGCTCCGGCGCGGCCCCCACGACCGGTGAGCGCGCCGACGGCCTGACCGGCTTCGACGCCACCGCCGCCGACATCGTCAAGAACATCGGCGGCCCCGACAACGTCCGCTCGGTGCTCCACTGCATCACCCGCGTGCGCTTCTACCTCAAGGACCAGTCGCTGGCCGACGACGCGGCCGTGGCCGACACCGAGGGGGTCATCGACGTGGCCAAGGCCGGCGGCCAGTACCAGGTCATCATCGGCCCCGAGGTGGAGGACGTCTACGACGCCGTCGTCAAGCTGCTGCCCGGATCCTCCCAGGGCGAGGCGGACGGCGAGGTCGAGGAGGTCGACAGGCCCACCACCCTGATCGGCTGGGTCAAGTTCGGCTTCTCCTCGCTCATCGGCGTCATCACCGGCTCCATGATCCCGATCGTCGGCATGCTGGCCGCCTCCGGAATCCTCAAGGGCCTGCTGGCCCTGCTGGCCCAGTTCAAGGTGGTCGCCGAGGCCTCGGACACCTACCAGATCATCGACGCCATGAGCTCGTCGATGTTCTACTTCCTGCCGATCATCGTCGGCTTCACCGCTGCCCGGCGCCTGGGCGCGAACCCCATCGTCGTGGCCATTATCGGCGGCGTCCTGTGCTACCCCTCCATCACGGCCCTGTCCAACCCGGACCACGTCGTCAAGGCTGACAACGCCGCAGGATACGAGTCGACCTACCACGTCGTCGCGCAGGTCGGGCAGACGGTCTTCAACGCCGACTTCTTCGGCATCCCCGTCACCCTGCCGCAGGGCAACGCCTACGCCTACTCGATCTTCCCCATCATCGTGGGCGCCTGGCTGGCGGCCAAGATCGAGCCCTGGCTCAAGAAGGCCCTGCCCGCGGTCATCCGCCCCATCTTCGGCCCCCTCATCGAGATCTTCGTGGTCTCCGCCCTCATCCTGCTGGTGTTCGGCCCCGCGGTCATGTTCGTCTCCGGAGGCCTCGCCTCGCTCATCAACGCGGTCCTGGGCTTCAACTACCCGATCGCAGGCCTGGCTATCGGCGGCCTCTACCAGTGCCTGGTCATCTTCGGCCTGCACTGGGCCGTCATCCCGCTCATCTCCTCCGAGCTGGCCTCGGCCGGGAGCTCGCACCTGAACGCCATCGTCTCGGCCACCATGATCGCCCAGGGCGGCGGCGCCCTGGCCGTGTGGCTCAAGGTCAGGGCCGCCCGCATCAGGAGCATGGCCGCGCCCGCCACCATCTCCGCCTTCTGCGGAGTGACCGAGCCCGCCATGTACGGCCTCAACCTCAAGTACGGCCGCATCTTCATCACCGCCTCGATCGGCGGCGCCGTGGGCGGGCTCCTCACCGGCCTGCTCGACGTCAACATGTACGGCTTCACCGGCGCCTTCGTCGGCTTCCCCTCGTTCGTCAACCCCGACGGCATCGACGCGGGCTTCACCGGCTACTGGATCGCCTCCGCCGCGGCCCTGGCGGTCTCCTTCGCCTGCACCTACTTCTTCGGCTTCAAGGAAGCCGACTTCGAGGGCGGCAGGACCGTCAAGAAGGTCCGGCTGGGGCGCCGGGAGCCCGCCGGCGCGTGACCCCGGGCGGGAGCCGTCCGGACGGTCCCCGCCCGCCAGGCCCTCGTGCCCCCCCGACCGCCGTGTCCGGGGGAGTGCGAGGGCCTCAGGGTCCTCCGACGCGCTCCTCAGCGCTGCGACGGCAGGCGCTGGGCGGTGGAGATGAAGCTGAAGGTCCTGGCCGCGTGATGGGACCGGGTGTACTCGAAGGGGACGCCCGCGGAGTCGAAGGAGAAGGACTCGACCACGCCCACGCAGTTCTGCCCCCCCAGGTCCAGGTAGCGCAGGTCCTCCTCGTCGGCCGGCTCAATGGTGGCCAGGCGGGAGGAGGAGACGATGCTCACCCCGAGCTCGTTCTCCAGGTAGTCGTAGATCGAGGACTCGGCGGCCTCCGCGGGTATCTGCGGGACGACCCCGGTGAGGAACATGTTGTGGTCCACGATGGCGGCGCGCCCGTCCAGGAAGCGCAGACGCGTCAGGGCGAGCGCACTCGCGCCCTCGGGGAGGCCGGAGTGCTCGGCCAGGCCCGCGTCGACGCTCACCGTGCGGGAGTCCAGCAACCGGGTGCGCACCTCAATGCCCAGGCGCCGCCCGGCCTCGGCCAGCGACTCGATGCCCGCCAGCAGGAAGTGGGAGTTGCGGTGCTGGCGGAAGATGACCTGGATGCCCTTGCCCTGCATCGCCTGGACGTACCCCTGGCTCGCCAGGTACTGCAGCGCCTTGCGCACCGTGTTGCGCGAGATCCCGAAGTCGCCGGCCAGGGAGTTCTCCGAGGGCAGGAAGGACAGGAAGGGGTAGTCGCCCCGCTCGATCCCTGTGCGCAGCGCGGAGTAGATCTCCTCGTACTTCGCCACGTGCCTCGTCCCTCCCGTCCGGTCCTCATCGGGCGGTCAGCCGTCGGCGGACCGGTGGACCATTCGGGGCCGAGTTTATCGTTTGAGAGAGGCGGTCAGGGACGACCGGCCGGTCGCCGCACGGTAGCGGTGGGCGGCGACCGGAACCGGCTCACGTGTCGTGACGGTCATCGGGAGACCGGGGGCGGTCACGGGGCTCATGCCGTCGGCGCCGCGGCGAGGGGGTCTGGCGCCGGAGCCGCCACGCACGGACACGACGATCAGGAGGGCGGCGCTCAACGGCCCCGGGGCGCCACGGGGATCGGCGCGATCCCGCGGTTCTGCGGTGCGGGCCGGGCGGCGCGGGGAGGCGAGGACGAGAAGGGCGATCAGTGACCACCGTCCGGCGCGCAGCGGGGTCAGGTTGGCGTCAGGCCGGCATCAGACCGGTGCCTCGGACCGATCCCGGTGCGGAGCTGGACCGATCCCGGCGACGCGTCGCTGTGGCGAGCGCAACGGGGTGCTGCGCCGATGCCGGCTGGCCCGGGCCGGGCGCCTGTGGCTACACTCCACCGCATCCAGGCACTGACCCGGCCGGGACGTCGCCCGCGCGGCGCCCCGGGCATCACCGGCGAGCCTCCCGGAAGAACAGGCGCTTGCTGACCGGCCCAGTCCGGCCCAGTCCGGCCCGGACGGCCCCAGCCGGCCCAGGTCGGCGCGCGCCCCACTAGACCCGGGCGGGAGGGGCCCGCACAGCCCCGCGCGAGCGGTCGCGCCCGCCGCCCCCGGGGCGGCGGGCGCGGCAAGCGAGGTGGTACCGCGGTGCCGCTCCCCACGCCGTCGGCCATGAGCCGCGGGCGGGACCGGCGTCGTCCTCGTAAGACGCAGACGTTCACGAGCGAGACGCGAGGCACCCCGATGGCTGACACCGCCGACCAGACCACCGCCCGCACGGGCGCCGCCTTCTACCCCCTGCACCGGCCGGGGCAGGAGGTCGTCCCCTCGCCGTCCTTCCCCGCCATCGAGGAGGACGTCCTCGCCTACTGGAAGGCCGACGGCACCTTCGCCGCCTCCGTCGACAACCGCGCCGAGCCCTGCGACGAGTTCGTCTTCTACGACGGCCCGCCCTTCGCCAACGGCCTGCCCCACTACGGGCACCTGCTGACCGGCTACGTCAAGGACGCCGTCGGGCGCTTCCAGACCCAGATGGGCAAGCGCGTCGAGCGCCGCTTCGGCTGGGACACCCACGGCCTGCCCGCCGAGCTCGAGGCCCAGCGCCTGCTCGGCATCGACGACGTCACCGAGATCACCCGACCCGGCGGCATCGGCATCGAGGCCTTCAACGCCGAGTGCCGCTCCTCCGTGCTGCGCTACACCAAGGAGTGGGAGGACTACGTCACCCGTCAGGCCCGCTGGGTGGACTTCGAGGGCGACTACAAGACCCTCGACCCCACCTACATGGAGTCCGTCATCTGGGCCTTCAAGTCCCTGTACGACAAGGGCCTGGCCTACCAGGGCTACCGCGTCCTGCCCTACTGCTGGCACGACCGCACCCCCTTGAGCAACCACGAGCTCAAGATGGACGACGACATCTACCAGGACCGCCAGGACAACACCGTCACAGTGGGCCTGCGTCTTCAGGAGCCGCTGCGGACCGGGGCGGAGCGGCCCGAGCTGCTGCTCATCTGGACGACGACGCCGTGGACCCTGCCCTCCAACCTGGCCATCGCCGTGGGCGCCGACGTCGAGTACGTCACCGTGCACGTCGATGAGGGCCTCGACTCCCCGGTAGCGGGCGAGGACGTCGTCATCGCCGCCGACCTCCTGGGCGCCTACGCCCGCGAGCTCGGCGAGGCCCCACGGGTCGTGGCCACATGCACCGGGGCCGACCTGGCGGGGGCGCGCTACCACCCCATCTTCGACTACTTCGACGACGACGCCCACCGGGCCGCCGGCGCCGCCCCCGGGCCGAAGGCGTGGAGCGTCATCACCGCCGACTTCGTCACCACCTCCGACGGCACCGGCCTGGTCCACCTGGCCCCGGCCTTCGGCGAGGACGACATGGTCGCCTGCACCGAGGCCGGCATCGAGACCGTCGTGCCGGTGGACGACGGCGGCCGCCTGACCGAGGAGGTCGGCGACTACGCCGGCATGCAGGTCTTCGAGGCCAACAAGCCGATCGTGGCCGACCTGCGCGACGCCGCCGGGCCGCTCGCCCGCCGGGACGCCTCTCAGCGGGCGGTCCTGGTGCGCCAGGCCTCCTACGTGCACTCCTACCCGCACTGCTGGCGCTGCCGCAACCCGCTCATCTACAAGGCCGTCTCCTCCTGGTTCGTGCGCGTGACCGCCATCCGCGACCGCATGGTGGAGCTCAACCGGGACATCGAGTGGTTCCCCGGCCACATCAAGGACGGCATCTTCGGCAAGTGGCTGGCCGGCGCCCGCGACTGGTCCATCTCCCGCAACCGCTTCTGGGGCGCCCCCATCCCGGTGTGGCGCTCGGACGACCCCCGCTGGCCGCGCGAGGACGTCTACGGGTCCTTCGCCGAGCTCGAGCGCGACTTCGGGGTGAGGGTCACCGACCTGCACCGGCCCTTCATCGACTCCCTGGTGCGGCCCAACCCGGACGACCCCACGGGGCGGTCCATGATGCGGCGCATCCCCGACGTCCTGGACTGCTGGTTCGAGTCCGGCTCCATGCCCTTCGCCCAGGTGCACTACCCCTTCGAGAACGTCGAGTGGTTCGAGTCCCACTACCCGGGGGACTTCATCGTGGAGTACATCGGCCAGACCCGCGGCTGGTTCTACACCCTCCACGTGCTGGCCACGGCCCTGTTCGACCGGCCCGCCTTCACCAGCTGCGTGTCCCACGGGATCCTCCTGGGCAACGACGGGGCGAAGATGAGCAAGTCCCGGCGCAACTACCCCGACGTGTCCATGGTCTTCAACCGCGACGGCGCCGACGCCATGCGCTGGTTCCTGCTGTCCAGCCCCGTGGTGCGCGGCGGGAACCTCGTGGTCACCGACAGGGCCATCCGCGACACGGTGCGCCAGGTGCTGCTGCCGCTGTGGAACGTCTGGTACTTCTTCGCCCTGTACGCCGGGCAGGCCGACGACGGGCGCGGCTACGTCACCGGCGGGGTGGACCTCGGCGACGCGGGCCTGTTCGGGCGGAAGGGCTCCCTGCACGTCATGGACCGCTACATCCTGGCCCGCACCAAGGACCTGGCCGCCACGGTGGGCGCGCAGATGAGCGCCTACGACGTCACCGGCGCCACCGCCGCCGTGCGCGAGTTCCTCGACGTGCTCACCAACTGGTACCTGCGCACCTCGCGGAGCCGCTTCACCGACGGCGCCACCGCCTCGGACTGCCGCCCGGCCTTCGACACCCTGGCCACAGTGCTGCGGGTCCTCACCCAGGTGATGGCGCCGCTGGCGCCGCTGACCAGCGAGGAGATCTACCGCGGCCTGACGGGGGAGCGATCCGTGCACCTGACCGACTGGCCCGTCCTGCCCGCGCACGCGGCCGACTCCGCCCTCGTGGCCGCCATGGACGAGGCCCGCGACGCCGTCTCGGCGGCGCTGAGCCTGCGCAAGGCCGAGAAGCTGCGCGTGCGCCAGCCGCTGCGCTCGCTCACCGTCGCCACGATCGACCCCGCCGCCCTGGCGCCCTTCCGCGCCCTGATCGCCGAGGAGGTCAACGTCAAGGAGGTTCGGGTCCTCGACGCCGCCGACGCCGGCTACGAGGTGACCGAGCAGCTGACCCTCAACCCCCGCGCCCTGGACCCCGAGATCCGCCGGGTGACGAGCAGGCTCTTCGCCGCCGTCAAGGCGGGGGAGTGGGAGCTGACCGAGGACGGGGACGTGCGCTTCGACGGCGTCCTGGTCGGCGGCGCGCCCGTGGTGCTCGAGGCCGAGGAGGGGTCGTTCACCCTGACCAGCCGCATCGAGGTCGCCGACGACTCCCTGGCCGCCACCATGATCGGCTCGGGCGCCTTCGTCGTCCTGGACACGGCGCTGGACGACGCCCTGGAGGCCGAGGGCTGGGCCCGCGACCTGATCCGGCTCGTCCAGGACGAGCGCAAGGCCGCCGGGCTGCACGTGGGCGACCGCATCGAGCTGACCCTCACGGTTCCAGCCGACAAGGGCGCCTGGACGGGGGCGCACCTGGACCTGATCAAGAGCGAGACCGGGTGCGTGTCCGCCAGTGTCGTGGCCGACCCGGCCGCCGAGCAGGCCGGAGCCGTCGTCGTCAGGGCGGAGGGCTGAGGCGCCGGGCGGCGCGCGCGGCAGGGCGCGTCCTCGGAGCGTCCCGCTGGTCAGCGCGGCCCCGGTGATGTAGCGTCTGACCGACGAGCAGAATGCATCGAAGAAAGGTGGCGCGGAAGAGAGCTTGACTCTGGGGTCTCCTCAGCTCGACGTCCTGTATGACCGTATGAGTCCCTTGCGCTTGACAGGACTTCCCTTGGTCGAGATCGTACTTCCTCATGGGGAATAGCGATGGTTTACATGAATCCACATCGATGGCTGTCTGTCTGCGCGCTCCCCTCGGCGCGCCGAGCGGCGGCCGGCCGGCCCTGGAAGGGCGGCCCGCCCTGGAATGATCCGGCTCCGTCCCGGAAGGCGGGCAGGTGGTGACCGAAGCAGGGCCCGACCAGCAGACGCCCGGCGACCGCCCCCTCGTATCCGTGATCGTCCCCTCCTACAACAGCGAGACGCATGTTCTCCAGACGCTTCAGAGCGTGCTGTCCCAGACGATGCGCGACCTGGAGGTGCTCGCGGTGGACGACGCCTCGCAGGACCGGACGCGCTCGCTCATCCAGGCGCTCGCGGAGCGGGACCCGCGGGTGCGGGTGCTCGTGCAGCCCACCAACCAGGGAGTCGCCCTGGCCAGGAACCGGGGGCTCGCGCACGCCAGGGGCCGGTACGTCGCCTACCTCGACTCCGACGACCTGTGGATGCCCCAGAAGCTCGAGCGCCAGATCGCCTTTATGACCGAGAAGGGGGCGGGGGCCTGCTTCACCTCCTACGAGACCATCGAGGAGAACGGCGCCCACCGCAACTTCGTGCGGGTTCCCGCCTCAATCGGGTACAAGGACTTCCTGAAGAACACGGTGACGTGCAGCCACACGCTGCTGTTCGACACGCAGGTCGTCGACCGCGCCCTTCTCAGGATGCCGGATCTCAGGCGGGGCCAGGACGCGGCTACCTGGCTGGGGGTCATGAAGGCCGGGCACCTCCTGTACGGCCTGGACGAGTGCCTCGCCAAGTACCGCAAGACGTCGGGCTCGCTGTCCAGCAGCAAGGTCAAGGCCATCCGCCGGACCTGGAACCTCTACCGCAATGTCGAGGGGCTGTCTCGTCCCTACGCCGCCTACTGCCTGTTCTGGCAGCTGTTCCACGCCGCTTTGAAAAGGAGAAGGAACGCATGATGGTACGGAGTCGGGCGGACCGCCTGCTCGACGGCGGGGCCGCGCTGGCCGTCGTCGGCCTCGGCTACGTGGGGCTGCCCCTGGCCGTCGCCTTCTCCCGGA
This sequence comes from Actinomyces israelii, assembly GCF_030253495.1. NCBI lineage: Bacteria > Bacillati > Actinomycetota > Actinomycetes > Actinomycetales > Actinomycetaceae > Actinomyces > Actinomyces israelii. Next base: position 2,616,649 of record NZ_CP124548.1, on the reverse strand, counting down.
GGGCCCGTGTGATCGGGTACGACTCGAACGAGGCGAAGGTGAGCGCCTACCGGTCCGGACTTGACCCCACCGCGGAGGTCGGCGACGAGGCGCTGCGGGCGTGCGCGGTAGACTTCACCTCCGACGCGGCGCGCCTGGACGAGGCGTCCTTCTTCGTGGTCGCCGTCCCCACCCCGGTCAACCTCGACAAGACCCCGGACCTGACGCCCGTCACCTCGGTCAGCGAGACAGTGGGCCGGCATCTCAAGGAGGGCGACACGGTCGTCTACGAGTCAACCGTCTACCCGGGGGTCACCGAGGACGTGTGCATCCCGATCCTCGAGCGGGTCTCGGGCCTGCGGTGCCCGCAGGACTTCAAGGTCGGCTACTCCCCCGAGCGGATCAACCCGGGGGACAGGGTGCACCGTCTGGAGAGCATTAAGAAGATCGTGTCCGGAATCGACTCCCGGGCCCTGGACGAGATCGCGGACGTCTACTCGCTGGTCATCGACGCCGGCATTCACCGCGCGTCCTCCATCAAGGTCGCCGAGGCCGCGAAGGTGGTCGAGAACAGCCAGCGGGACATCAACATCGCCTTCATGAACGAGCTCGCCGTCGTCTTCGACCTCATGGGGATCGACACCAGCGAGGTGGTCGAGGCCATGAACACCAAGTGGAACGCCCTGGGATTCCGGCCGGGACTCGTGGGCGGGCACTGCATCGGTGTCGACCCGTACTACTTCACCTACGAGGCGGAGAAGCTCGGCTACCACAGCCAGATCATTCTGTCCGGGCGCAAGGTCAACGACGCCATGGGGGAGTTCGTCGCCGACGCCGCCATCAGGGAGATGGTCCGCGCCGGGCACGCCCCGAGCCGGGCCAATGTCGCGATCCTCGGCATCACCTTCAAGGAGAACTGCCCGGACGTGCGCAACTCCAAGGTCGCCGACATCATCCGCCGCCTGGGGCAGTACGGGATCGTGCCGCGGGTCTGCGACCCGGCGGCCGACGCCGCGGACGCCAGGCGCGTCTACGGTGTCGATCTTGTCGCCCTGGAGGACCTCGGCGACCTGGACTGCCTGGTCGTGGCCGTGGCCCACGACCAGTTCCAGCGGATGACCAGCGCGGACTACAAGCGGCTCTTCCGCCCCTCCCGGGACGAGGAGCGGGTCCTCATTGACGTCAAGAGCATCCTGTCCAAGGAGGACTTCTCCTCCTACCGGTACTGGCGGCTGTGAGGAGGTGCGGCGGGCTGGTCGGGTGATGTCGGGTCATTGAGGTATGGGATATGAGCGAAGGGGACGTGCCGTGAGGGGGCGCAGAGGAAGAATCGGGTTCATCGGCCGGATCGATCTCGGAGAGACGATGGTCGATGGTCAGACCGTCAAGACCAGAACCCTGTACCGCTACATGGTCGAGTGCTTCGGCGCGGCCAATATCTGCGCCGTGGACACGCTGAACTACCATCATGAGGCGGCCCGGGTGACCCGGGAGCTGATCAGGTGCCTGCACGCCTGCGACGTCGTCGTCGTGCTCCTGTCCAACGGCGGCCGCAGGGCGCTCTTCCCCGTCCTGTGGCTCGCGTCCACGGTGCTCCACGTGCGCGTCTACCACGATCTCATCGGAGGAACCCTGGCTGATGATGTCGTGGAGGACTCCTCGGGCCGCCTCCTGAAGTACCTCAACTCCTTCGAGGTCAACTGGGTGGAGACCCGCAGCCTGGAGGACAGACTCAGGGCTCTGGGCGTGCGCAACGCCTCCTACCTGCCGAACTTCAAGGACATGGGCGAGGCCGTGGTCAGTCCGAGCGTCCCGTCGGGCCCTCCCTGGCGCCTGTGCACCTTCAGCCGGGTCATGCCGGAGAAGGGAATTGACAACGCGGTGCGGGCAGTCGCGGCGATCAACGAGGGCGCAGCCGCACCGACCGTGACACTCGACGTCTTCGGTCCGATCGAGGACTCCTACGAGGAACGCTTCCGCCGCCTCATCGGCTCCGTCCCGGAGGTGCGCTACGCGGGCCGTGTGCCCCCCGAGCGGGCCGCGGCCACGATCACCGGCTACTTCGCGCTCCTCTTCCCGACCGAGTTCACCACGGAGGGCGTGCCGGGAACGATCATCGACGCCATGCACGCGAGCCTTCCGGTGGTGGCGAGCAGGTGGCGCCACTACTCCGAGATGCTTGAGGACGGGGTCACCGGGCTGAGCTACGACTTCGATTCCCCTGCGCTCCTGGAGGGCACGATCCGCCGGCTCATCGCACTGCCTGAGGCGGAGGTCGAGTCGATGAGACGCGCGGTCTTCGCGCGCTCGCGCGCCTACTCGCCCCAGGCCGTCTTCGGCGAGATCGCCCGCACGCTCACCCGCCGCGCCGCGGCGCCTGCGCAGCGCGGACCGCGCGTCATGATCGTCATCCACGGGCTGGGGACCGGCGGCGCCGAGATGATGGTGCTCAACCTCGCCCGCGAGCTCGCCGGGGCCGGCCACCCGGTCCAGGTGGTCTCCCTCCATGGCGATCAGACGGACGTGGCGGAGCTCATGAGGCGGGCCGGCATTGACGTCGTGGCCCTCAACAAGGCGAAGGGCCCCGATCCTCGCACGGTGCTCCGGCTGCGCACGGCGATGAGAAGCTTCTGCCCGACAGTCCTGCACACGCACCTGCCCGTGCTGGAGTACGTGCTGCCCGCGGCACGGCTCTACGGCAAGCGGGTCAAGATCATCCACACGGTCCACAACCTCGCGCACAAGGAGACGCAGCGCTCCGTCCTGAGGAGCCTCAACCGCTACGCCTTCTCCCACGGCATCGTTCCCGTCGCCCTCAACGAGGAGGTGAGGGCCTCGGTCTGCCGCAAGTACGCCCTCCCCGCCTCCGCGGTCCCCGTCGTCGGCAATGGCATCGATCTCGACGCCTTCCTCTGTCGCCGGGACCCGGAGGACCTGCGCGACAGGCCGGTGCGCCTCCTGTGCGTTGCTCGCCTGGCCGTGGTCAAGAACCACGCTCTGCTGCTTGAGGCGATGGCGCGGCTGAGAGGGGCGGGACGGGAGGTCTCGCTGACCCTGGTCGGCGACGGGCCCCTCAGAAGCCAGCTGGTCGAGCACGCCCAGGCACTGGGCGTGTCGGACTGCGTCCGCTTCGCCGGCCGGCAGAGGGATACCGCCGCCTTCTACCGGCGGGCCGACATCTTCGTGCTGCTGTCGACCTACGAGGGCATGCCGATGAGCATTCTCGAGGCGATGGCTGCCGGGCTGCCCGTGGTGGCCACCCGCGCCGGGGGCGTCCCCGAGATCGTGAAGGACGGCGTCAACGGCGCTCTCGTCAAGGCCGATGCGGGCGCGGCCGCCGCGGCCATCGCCGCCATCTGCGACGACCATGCCCTCTATCAGCGGCTGAGCGCCGCTGCGGTGAAGGCGTCGGCGGCCCACTCGGCCAGAGCGATGATGGAGAACTACGTTGACCTCTATCGCTGAGCACGCCATGGGCGGGATGCGCAGAACGCTGCCCGCCGCACTGGACCGGGAGGTCCTCAGAAGGAGCTACCCGCTGCGCTACCTGCGGCTCATGGCGGTGTGCTTCGTGCTCATGAGGCCCATCATGGTCGGCCAGACCGAGTCCCTGGCACCCATTATGAAGGTCCTCACGGCCGCGATCTTCGCATGGCTGGTGAACCTCTACTTCCTGCGGCGGGTGACGCTGTCCGCAACCGTCATCCTCTTCGTCCTCTACCGGGTGTCCTCTCTGCTGCCGACGGTCTACCGGGATGGCGACCTCCTCAACTGGGGCTACGTCACGCTCAGCCTGCTCTCCGTCCTCATGCTCATCGAGCTGCACGCCACGGCCGGGCAGGAGGAGCGCAGAAGGCTCCTGCGGGTCATGACGGACCTGCTGCTCATCTACCTGCTGATCAACTACGTCATGATCCTCATGGACTGGGGAAGGGTGGCGGCCTGGGGGGACGGCGCCTTCGCCCAGCCCTCCTACCTCCTGGGCATCCGCACCCGCGTGACCGACTGCATCTTCCCGGCGATCCTCCTCGCCCTCCTGTACGACTCCGGCTCGCACCGGCGCTGGGGCTGGCGAACAGTGGTGGCGGTCGCCAGCGGGATCGTGCAGATCGCCACGCTGCAGGTCGCCACGGCATGGGTCGGCCTCGCGGTGACCGCGGCCTTCTACCTCGCCGTCACCCTGCGCCCGCACAGGGGCGGCCTGTTCTCCATGCGGGGGGCAACCGTCATGGGCGCGGCCGCCACGCTGCTCGTCGTCTTCGCGCGGGTGCAGGTCTTCTTCGCCGAACAGATCGAGGAACTCCTCGGCAAGTCGGTCAGCCTGACGGGGCGCACCGACCTGTGGGACGCCGCCTTCCCGATCCTGGCGGACTCGCCGCTGTTCGGCTACGGCATCAACTCCGACTTCGGCAACTTCATCCCCGGCCCCGAGGGACTGCTGTGGCAGGCCCACAACCAGTACCTTCAGATCGCCTACGACGGCGGCCTGGCGGCCGTCGGCCTGTTCATCGCCCTGCTGTGGACGGCGAGCACCCGCGCCGACGCCTCACGCTGCAACCCTCGTGCGAGGGCCGCCTTCGTCTCCGTCTACGCCGCCATGTCGGTCATGGCCATCAGTGAGATCTACGTCTACAACATGGCGCTCTTCTATCTCATCCCGTTCCTGGCGAGCAGGGCCGATGAGCTGGTGGGCGACGACGAGCGCAGAAAGAGTGAGGAGCAATGAGCATTCCCTCGCGACTGGTCAATGCCGTGCGCATGTCCATGAGCAGGTACGAGTACGGCCGGGCGAGGAAGGACGGGCAGCTGCGAACCGGCGACAGGTTCTCCATCGGACCTTTCGCACGGTGCTCGGCGCGCTCCACGGCGGCGCCCTCGATCGTGATCGGCTCCCACGTGTTCCTCGACTGCTCGCTCATCACCAGGGGTGGCGGGCGCATAGCGATCGGCTCCGACTGCTGGTTCGGAGGAGCGGGCTCGACGGCGATCGGCGCCATCGAGTCGGTCACGATCGGCTCCGGCGTCATTATCTCCAACCACGTGCACATCTACGACAACAACAACCACCCGACCGACCCCGACGCGCGGCGGCGCATGACCCGGGGCGAGCTCGCCGGGCCGCTGTGGGAGTGGACCGAGGCGGCCTCGGCGCCGGTCGTGGTCGAGGACAATGTCTGGATCGGCGAGTTCTGCATGATCCTCAAGGGCGTGACGGTGGGGGAGGGGTCCGTGGTCGCGGCGCACTCCGTGGTGACCAAGGACGTCCCGCCGTACACGATCGCGGCCGGGAACCCGGCGAAGACGGTCAAGCGGCTCCGGTGATGAGGGGACTCAGGCCGAGGTCGGGAAGCGCCGTCGACTCCCTCCTGCTGGCCAGCGTCAAGCTCGTGACGCTCGGCTCGACCATGGCCAACACCATGATCCTCTCCCACAGCCTGTCGCTGGAGGCCTACGGCACCTACGCCCAGGGGGTCCTACTGGTGACCCTGTGCGCGGACGCGACCATCCTCGGTCTGGCGGACGCCGTCAACTTCTTCTTCAACCGGGACAGCAGGGAGTCCGCCACCCGGGAGTACGTGAACTCGGTCTTCGTCCTGCAGATCGTCATCGGCGTGGCGACGGCCGCGGCGCTTGTGGCGCTGCGGGGCGCGATCGGCGACTACTTCTCCAACCCCGCGCTCACGGCCCTCGTGGTCTTCCTGGCCTTCAGGCCGATGCTGACCAATATGACGAGCGTGCTCCAGGTGCTGATCGTCTCCATCGGCCGCGCACGGGCCATCGCGGTCAGGAACGTCGTCTTCTCGGCCCTGAAGCTCATGGCCGTCCTCGTGACGGCGCTGCTGACCTCCAGCATTGCGACGCTGTTCGCCATGCTGCTCGTGCTCGACCTCCTGTCCGTCCTGTGGTTCTGGGACTGCTTCCGCCGGTGGAAGTACATGATCCGCCTCACCCGGCCGCGCTGGGGGAGGATCCGGGAGATCCTGGGATTCTCCCTGCCCATGGCCGTCTACGTCCTGACGGCCTCCCTGATGAGACAGGTCGGCCAGCTGGTCATCGGCATGAACGAGAGCACAGACAGGTACGCGATCTACGCCAACAGCGCGACCGTGCTCCCCCTCGACGTCGTCTCCATGTCCTTCCTGACGGTCATCATCCCGATCGTGACGCGGCACATCGGCGCCGGGCAGAAGGAGCAGGTGCGCGTCGTCTTCAAGCACTACCTCGCGGTGGGGTACCTCACGACCGTCACCTTCTCAGTGGCCTGCCTCGTCGTGGCCCCCGAGGTCATCCAGGTGCTCTACGGCGCGCGCTACCTTCCGGGATACACCGTCTTCTGCCTCTACCTGGTCACGGCCATGGTCAGGTTCGCGAGCCTGTCCCTCATCCTGAGCGCGTCGGGTCGGACGAAGGCCCTCATGGTCGTCTCCCTCGCGGCCGTGGCGGTCAACGCGGTCCTGTGCATCGTCCTGTACTCGCTCATCGGGTTCGTCGGCCCGGCGCTGGCGTCGGTCGTGGTCAACGTCGGCATGGCGGCGGTCCTCGTGCGGCTCAGCCTGAGGGAGATAGACGGCGACCTGGCGACGGCCTTCGACCCCAGGGCGGTCGGCACGTACACCCTCACCACGCTCGCGGCGGCCGCGGCGGGCTATGGGCTGCGGTGGGGCCTGGTGACCCTCGGCCTGCCGGCTCCGGCGGTCGCGGCGCTTGTCATGTGCGCCGTGTCGGCCGCCGTGCTGGCTCTCAATCTCAAACCGCTCAGGGCCTCGCTCAGGGCGATCAACGCGATGAAGTGATGGTGACGAGGCAGCGGGCGCCGTGGTCGCTCTGGGTGCGCCGCTCCGGGGCGTCGGCGGCCTACCTGGCGGCGGAGATCGCCGCGGGCTGGCTCACCTGGCTGTTCGCGAGCACCCTCGTGCTGCTGCCGGTGTGGGCGGCGGCGTGGGCGGGCGCCGAGCGGCGCCTGGTGGCGCTGACCGGACTTCCGCCGATCCGGTCGCGGGCGGCGGGCTGGACCGGCCGCGCGCGCGAGACGGCCTTCGCCCTGGTCCTCGCCGTGGTGGCGGTCCTGGGAACGGTCGCGGCGGGCATGCTGTACGCCGGGGCGCGGATCACGCTCGTCGAGCCGCTCAGGGCGCAGGCCGGCGCGGACGGCGGCTCACCGGCATCGACGGCGGGGCGCTGCCTGGCCCTCCTCGTCGGCGTCCTCGGCGCGTGCCTGCTCCCGCGGCTCGCCGTCATGGCGGCGTCGGGCCTGGCGCGCCTGTCCACGGCACTGCTCTCCCCACGGCCCGAGCAGCTGGCGGAGCAGGTCGACGCCCTCGTCGACAGGGCGGTGAACGCCGAGGACCGCCTCATCCTGGAGCGCAGGCTCCTGGAGCAGCGCCTCCACGACGGCGCCCAGCTGCACCTGAGCGCGGCCGGGGTCCGCCTGGGGCTCCTGGAGCTGCGGCTCGCCGACGTCGAGGGGCCCGAGGGCGCCGCCGCGCGCGAGGCCCTCGGCGAGCTGCGGGACCAGATCGACGCCGCCGCCGACGCGGTGCGGGAGGCCGCTCACGGGCTCGCCCCGAGGACCCTCGCCGAGCGGGGGCTGCGGGCCGCCCTGGAGGAGCTCGCCGCGGGCCTGCCCGTCACCACCGAGGTGGTCTGGGGCGGCGGGACGGGCGCGCGGGCGCCGTCGCCCCGCGGCGAGGTCGCCGAGAACCTGTACCTCATCGCCTCCGAGGCGATCACCAACGCGATCCGGCACAGCGGCTGCAGCCGCATCGAGGTGCGCGTGGAGCACGCCGACGCGGGGGACGATGCGGAGGACGACGCCGTCGTGCTGGCGGTGCGCGACGACGGTGCGGGCGGGGCCGTCCCGAGCGGGCAGGGTATCCTCGCGATGGAGGCCCGCACCCGCCGTCTGGGAGGCGACTTCGAGGCGGACAGCCCCGCCGGCGGCCCGACCGCCATCACGGTCCGCATTCCGACGGGAGGACGGCGATGAGAATAGTCCTGGCAGAGGACGAGGCGCTCCTGCGCGAGGGGCTGCGCGTGCTGCTCGAGCACGCCGGGCACGACGTCGTCGCCTCGGTCTCGACCGCCACCGAGCTGCTTCACGCGGTGCGGCGAGCCGACCCCGCGGCGCCGCCCGACATTGTCATCACCGACGTGCGCATGCCCCCGGGGCGGAGCGACGACGGGCTGCGCGCCGCCATCGAGCTGCGTCGCGACCACCCGCGCCTGCCGATCCTGCTCCTGTCCCAGTACCTGGGCAACGAGTACCTGCGGCGGCTCCTGGACTCCGCCGAGGACGACCCGCGCTCGGGCGGCGTCGGCTACCTGCTCAAGGACCGGGTGGCCCACGTCCAGGAGCTCACTCAGGCGCTGCAGACCGTGGCCTGCGGCGGGGTCGTCGTCGACCGCAAGGTCATCACCGCGCTCATGCGCCGCCGCGAGGACCGCCTGGAGCGCCTGACGCCGCGGGAGCGGGAGGTGCTCCGGCACGTCTCGGCGGGGGAGACCAACCACGGGATCGCCGAGGCGCTGCACCTGTCCGACGGCGCGGTCGTCAAGCACATCGGCGCCATCTTCGACAAGCTGGGCCTGTCCCGGCGCGAGGGCAACCGGCGGGTCCTGGCGGTACTGGCCTTCCTCGACCATCCCTGACCCGGACGCCCTGAACCCGGCCGGTACCGGAGACGCGCAACGCGAGGCGGAGCCGGCGGTGGGGTTTTCCCCACCACGATCCGGCCGTCAGGCCCACTGCGCTCGCGGACGCACTGGGCTGACATGGGGGCATGAGACCGACCCGGGCGATCGAGGCCCATGAGCTGCGCAAATCCTTCCCAACTCCCGGCGGGAGGCCGATCGAGATCCTGCACGGCGTCACCTGCGCCATTGAGGCGGGCAGGATGACGGCCCTGGTCGGCCCCAGCGGGTCGGGCAAGTCCACCGCCCTGCTGTGCCTGGCCGGGCTCGAGCCGGCGACCTCGGGCCGGGTGGTCCTCATGGGGCGCGACCTGGGGGCGCTGCCCCCGGCGCGCGTCGCGGAGCTGTACCGCGACCAGGTCGGCTTCGTCTTCCAGGCCTACAACCTCGTGCCCTACCTGAGTGTGCGGGAGAACCTGACGATCTCCGACACCCTGGCGGGCCGCAGGCCCGACCGGGCGCGCGCGCGGCAGATCCTGGCCGGGCTCGGCCTTGAGGCGCGCGCCGACGCGGTCACGGCGACGCTCTCCGGCGGAGAGCAGCAGCGGGCCGCCCTGGGGAGGGTGCTCTACCGGCGCCCGCCGGTGGTGTTCGCCGACGAGCCCACCGGGGCCCTGGACACGCGCTCGGCATCCTTCGTCCTGGCCGAGCTGCGCGGGCTCGCGGACGCGGGCGCCGCCGTCGTGCTCGTCACGCACGACCTGGGGGCCGCGGCGCTGGCGGAGACGGTGCTCATTATGCGCGACGGGGTGATCATCGGCCGCCGCCGCGGGGCCGGCCCCGACGAGCTGCTGGCTGTGGTGAACCGGACGGGGGAGGAGTCATGACGCGCTACACGCTGCGGGCCCTCGCCGCCCAGTGGCGGGCCTGGTCGGGAACCGTGGTGGTGCTGGCCTTCGCGGCGGTGCTGGTCGATGTGTGCCTGGCGCACCGGATGACCGTCACCCGCCCGGACGTCGTGGCCGCGGCCCGGGATGCGGGCGTCAGCCCGCGGGAGCTGGCCGTACCCGGCGTCTCGGTGTACGTCTACTCGGCGATGGTGGCGATCCCGGTGGTGGCCGTCGTCGGGCAGTCCTGCGTGCAGGCCCTGCGCACGAGCTGGGCCAGGTGGCGCCTGGCCGGGGCGCTGCCCCGTCAGGTGCTGGCGAGCGTGGTTGCGACCGTCGCCGTGCTCGGGGCGGTGGCCTGTGTGCCCGGCATCCTGGTCGGGCTGGCGGTGGACCAGCCCTTCGCCGAGGTGCTCACCCGCATGGCCGCGCAGCGCATGGGGCGGATCGAGGTGGCCCAGACGCCGGCGACCGTGGCGCTCACCGTCGTCTCCGTCGTCGGCATCGCCGTCATCGGGGCGATCGGGCCGGCGCGCAGCGCCGTGCGCACCCCGGCGACCGAGGCGGTCCGCACCACCTCCCCGGTGCCGGTCCGACGACGCATGGGCGTCGTCCGGTGGGTCCTGGCCGGAGCGTGGGCGCTGATGTGCGCCGGCCAGCTGCTCGTGGCGCTGCTGGTCCGTCCCGGGGAGATCATCGACGGGCTGCCGACCGGCGGCGGGCAGGCGGCGCTGGCGTCCTTCCTGCTGGCGGTCCTTGCCGTGCTGGTCGCGCCCGTGCTGGTCCCCGGGCTGCTGCGGGCGTGGTCGGCGCCGCTGGGACGGATCGGGAGCCTCGGGGGACTCGGCGGATCATGGCTGATCGCCCGCCGCTCCGCGCTCTGGCGCAGCTCGCTGGCGGCGAGCGCCATCGCCCTGCTGTCCCTCGCCTTCTCCTTCGCCGCGGTCCTGGTGACCAATCTCGAGGTGGAGTGGGCGGTGATCAGGGCGGCGCACCTGCACGCCGTGCTCAACCAGACCGACTCCCTGGTGCTGGCCTCGATCCTGGGGGCCATGGCGCTGCTCGGCGCCATCGCCGTCGTGGCCATGGCCTCCCGCTCCAGGCAGCGCGAGCTCGCGGTGCTCCGCTGCGCCGGGACCACTATCGGCCGCGTGCGCGCCCAGGTCGTCATTGAGGCGGGCCTGTACGTCGGGACGGCGCTGATCATCTCCATCGTCCCGGCCGCGGTCACCGCGGTCGGCGAGGCGCTCTTCCTCGCCAGGGCCGGGCTGCCGTTCCTTCCCAGGCCGGCCGTCGGGACGCTGGCACTCGTGGCGCTGGCGTCCTTCGCGGCTCTGACCGCGGTGCTCCTGGCACCCGTGCGCCACGCCTACCGGGCGCCGATCGGCCCGACGCTGGCCGCCGAGTGAGAACGGCCGCCCCTGACCCCCGGCACCGGTCTGCGGAGCGATCCGGTCAGCGTTTTCTGCCGCGTCTCGAGGAATCACCGTTGCGCTGGGGCCTGCGCAGGCGGATGTGAAAGCCCAGGCAGATGAGGCCGCACGTAGCCGCGGTGCAGCCGAACGAGGTCCACGTTCTGGAAGAACTTCCTTCGAGTGAGACAATGATGCCTCTTAAACTGAGGATGATGGCCAGGACGCTGAAGACGAGCGTCCCGGCCGCCGTGACGTAGAGGATCGGTCTTCTTCGCATCATTGGGACCAGCAGATCAACGAACCGGGAACATTGGGAACATAAATAATCTGGATCCCATTACCCCATGAATTGCATAGGCCAGTCAGTCCTCCATAAACGGTCAGTGCTGCGGCAATGGCTCCTGCGACTGCCGGGCCCGCTCCTGTCTCTGCGGTGATCAGTCCTGCGAGGACTGCGACTCCTGCGCCAGTTTCAAGGGTCGCTGATAGTGCGTTTGCTTGGCAGCTGTCCAGGAAGATGGTCGGCCAGACTGCACGCCATCCCGATCTCCCCTCACAGGAGGCGAATTCCTCCGCATAAGGTGCAAGGTCCGCTGCTCGATCCCGAACTTCCGGAGGTGCTGAGTCCGGGGCTGACAGCCGGCCCCCTGCGGCGATGTAACCCGCGGTGAAGTCGTCGAGCGCGGCATCTGTGATTGCCGGATCGGCCTTGGCCGCCTGGTAGTCCAGAGTGCCGTCAGCGATGTGATTCTCCAGCGCCTGCATCTCAGGGTCGGACTCAACCTGCGAGGATGCGTCCGGAGTGGGGGCGGCCTGTGTGGATGCGGGTTGCGTGGGAGGTCGGCCGGCCTTGTGGTGCGGACGCGGCGAATGCTGCCGGAGCCGCTGCCGACAGGAGCAGCGCGAGGCTCGCTCCCAGCGACCCGGCCTTGAGCCTGGTGCACATGCTCATATCGGTCTCCTCCTCGTTGCGTGATGCCTCGGTACGAGTGCCGACCGGCTTGCCGACTACGGCTAGCCATTGACAAGTATGGTGACCGCCAAGGGCGGGGTCAAGGCTTTTTCGCTATTTATGAGGCCATTTCAGGGCGACTGTCAGCGACCTCCAAGGATATGTCGTCGAGTCGCGAGGGCGCGCCCGGGCCCGAGCGGGCGCGCACGTGGAGGGGGTCGCGCTGAGCTTGGGCGGGGATCGGTCCGGTCAGCGTTTTCTACCGCGTCTCGAGAAGTCGCCGTCGCGCCGCGGCCTGCGCAGGCGGATGTGAAAGCCCAGGCAGATGAGGCCGCACGTAGCCGCGGTGCAGCCGAACGAGGTCCACGTTCTGGAAGAACTTCCTTCGAGTGAGACAATGATGCCTCTTAAACCGAGGATGATGGCCAGGACGCTGAAGACGAGCGTCCCGGCCGCCGTGACGTAGAGGATCGGTCTTCTTCTCGTCACTTTCATCACCTGGGGATCGGTGGGCCGACGCGTCGGAGACCAGAGCGGGCCAGTCTCCTCGACTCAGCGGACGAAAGCGATCGGAATCAGGATATGTCGTGCCTGTGAGCTCTTCCAGCACTGGCGCCAGCGCGCCGGTGGGCTGCGACCCGGGGCGACCGGGCGGGACGATCCTGGACCCGCCTCACTCGATTGCGCAGCCGTTGGCGGCGAGGACGGCGAGCATGAGCGCGTTCGCGGCGTCAGTCGCTCCTCGGTGGTGGACGACGCTTCGATAGGTGATCCTGATAACTTCGCTCCTGCCTATTGACAGTTGCGGTAAGGTCTGCTGCGGTTGCCCGGTCGAACGTGCAGAAAGGCGTTGTCATGAGCGGAAACAGGCCTCGCTCCAAGAGTGAGGACGACCGCCCCGGGGCGGCCTTCGGGATTCCCGAGGGCGCCACGGGGGAGGACGTCGTCGACGCCGTCATGGGCGCCGACGGCACCGGCGCTGCCGGCCCGGGCGGTATCGACCCCGGGCTGCTGCCCTACCTGGAGGCCGCCGACGGCGGGCCTGACGAGGCCGGCGGCACCGGCAGTACGCCGGCCGACGCCCGCTCCGCCGAGGCCGCCGAGGCTGCCGAGGCCGCGCGCCGGGCCGCCGAGGAGGAGGACCTGGAGGCCCTGCGCGAGCTCGTGGCCGCCAGCATGATCCCGGAGGGCGACCTGGAGCGCCTCGACGCCCTCCTGTCCGAGGTCGACGAGGACGAGACCGACGACTGGGAGGAGTGGGAGCCCCGGCTGCCCGACTCGCCCGCCGTCGTACCGGACGCCGGCTCGGGCGACGAGGCCGAGCGCCACCGGGCCGACCTGCTCGCCGCCGCCCGCTCCGTCGAGGTCTCCGGGCGCATGCGCGAGGTGGAGGCCGAGATCCTCTCGCGCGCCCCCGAGCACCGCGTCCAGCCGAGCCTGGAGCGCGTGGAGGCCGTCCTCGACCTGCTCGGCAACCCCGAGCGCGCCTACCGGACCGTCCACATCACCGGCACCAACGGCAAGACCTCCACCGCCCGCATGGCCGAGCGGCTCCTGGCCGCCACCGGCATGCGCACCGGCCGCTTCACCAGCCCCCACCTGGCCACCATCCGCGAGCGCATCGCCCTGGACGGCGAGCCCATCAGCGAGGCGGGCTTCATCGCCGCCTGGGAGGACGTCGCCCCCTACGTCGGCCTCGTCGACGAGCGCTCGGCGGCCGCCGGCGGGCCGCGCATGAGCTTCTTCGAGGTCCTCACCGTCATGGCCCTGGCCGCTTTCGCCGACCACCCCGTCGACGTCGCCGTCCTGGAGGTCGGCATGGGCGGGACCTGGGACTGCACCAACGTCGTGCCCGGCGACGTCGAGGTGATCGCGCCCATCGGCCTGGACCACGCCGCCTGGCTGGGGGACACGATCGAGGAGGTCGCCGCCAACAAGGCCGGCATCATCAAGGACGGCGCCACCCTTATCACGGCCGTCCAGCCCCCGGCGGCGCAGGAGGTCATCGCCGCAGCCGCGGCGGCCCACGGCGTCGTCTGGCGCCGCGAGCTGGACCCGGAGGACGACCCGGACTCCCCGGACGCGGGGGTGCTGCGCGTGGTCGACCGCACCCTGGCGGTCGGCGGGCAGATGGCGACGCTGCGCACCGCCGCCGCCGTCTACGAGGACGTCTTCATCCCGCTGCACGGCGCCTACCAGGTCCGCAACGCCCTGCTGGCGCTGGCCGCCGTCGAGGCCGTCTTCGGGGGGAGGGCCCTGCCGGCCAAGATCGTCGAGGACGGCTTCGCCTCGGTCACCAGCCCCGGCCGCCTGGAGGTGCTTCGCTCCAGCCCCACCGTGGTCCTCGACGCCGGGCACAACCCCCACGGGCTGGCCGCGCTCGTGCCCGCCGTGGAGGAGACCTTCGGCTTCCGCCACCTGGTGGCCGTCGTCGGCGTCATGGCGGACAAGGACGCCGAGGGGATCCTGTCGGTCCTCGAGCCGGCCTGCGACGCCGTGGTGTGCGTGCCCATCGATTCCCCGCGCGCGCTGGAGGCCGAGGACCTGGCCGTCACCGCGCGCGAGGTCTTCGGGGCCGACCGCGTCGAGGCGGCCGACACCCTGGCGCTCGGCGTTGAGACGGCCGTCGCCCTCTCCGAGGGCTTCGAGGACCCCCTGACCGCCTCAGGCGTCCTCATTGTCGGCTCGGTGGTGCTGGCGGCCGAGGCCCGCGCCCTGTTCGGCCGGGCCTGAGGCCCTGTGACGGGTCTCGCGACGACCGGCCCCGGGGCGTCTGACAGGCGTGCCGGCGCGCGGGGTGCGAGAATTGATACGGCGCCCGGGCCGGCGCTGACGGGCGCTGACCGGCACAGGATCAGGCGCACGATGACGAGGAGGACCGTGACTCACGAGAAGCCGCTTGACGCCGCGTGGAGCACCGCCTGGATTCGCGGTGCGGCCGCGGTTGTTGCTGAGCACCGTGACGAGCTCACGGCGCTGGACACCGCCATTGGTGATGGCGACCATGGCATTAATCTCGACCGCGGCATGCATGCGGTGGTGGCCAAGCTCGATGTCCAGGAGAACGCCGGTGACGTGTCGCTGGCGCTCGCGGGCGTGCTCAAGGCGACGGCGACCACCCTGCTGGCCACGGTCGGCGGTGCGGCCGGCCCGCTGCTGGGAACGGCTTTCCTGAAGGCGTCGCGGGTCTGCGACGTCCCCGTGCTGTCCTCCCAGGACGTCGCCACGCTCCTGAGCGCGGCGGCGGCGGGCGTGCAGGGGCGCGGCCGGGCCGAGATCGGCGACAAGACGATGCTGGACGCCTGGCACCCGGCCGCCCGGGCCGCCCGCGAGGCCGCCGACGCCGGGGCGAGCCCCATGGCGGTCCTGCAGGCCGCGGCCGTCGCCGCCGCCGACGGCGCCGACTCGACCTGCCCGATGCGGGCGCGCAGGGGCCGCGCCTCCTACCTCGGCGCGCGCTCGGTGAGCCACTGCGATCCCGGTGCGCGCTCGACCGCCCTCATCCTCGGGGCCGCCGTGCTGGCCGCCGGCGGCGGGGCGGCCGGCTAGCCGCCTGGGCGGGGCGGAGACGACGGAGGGCGCCGGGGGTTGCCAATTGAGGCGATCCCCGTCACGCTGGCGTTCTGGGCCCGTGCGAGCAGCCGTGCCCTCTGCATGATCCGCCGAAAGGACCCGCCATGACCGACGCCCCCGGCCGCATTCTCATCCTCATCAAGCCCGACGCCGTCCGACGCCGCCTGACCGGCGAGATCCTGCGCCGGATCGAGGCCAAGGGCTACGACATCGTCGCGCTCGACCGCCTGGTGGCCACCCCCGACGTGCTCGCCGAGCACTACGCCGAGCATGTCGGCAAGCCCTTCTACCCCAGTGTCGTGGAGTACATGACCAGCGGGCCGCTGGTCTCCGTCGTCGTCGAGGGGCACCGGGTGGTCGAGGGGCTGCGCTCCCTCATCGGGGCCACCGACCCGACCGCCGCGGCCCCCGGGACCATCCGCGGCGACCTGGGCCGTGACTGGGGCGGGGAGTCGATGATGAACCTCGTCCACGGCTCGGACTCACCGGAGTCCGCCGAGCGCGAGATCTCCATCTGGTTCCCCCACCTCGCCTCCTGAGCCCGGCCGTAGGCCTGCCCGGCTCACACCGTGCCGGCGGGCCGCCCGCACGTGATTACGGGTGGCCCGCCCGGCTCTCCGCCTGGCCGGCCCCGGCCGGTCCGAATCGATCTCGGCGCGGAAGTGAACCGATCTCGGGCCGGAATACGACCGATCTCGGCGAAAAGGGGCTCGGGTGGCGGGGGCTCAGGCGGCCCGGCGGGCCAGGACCTCCCTCAGGGGCACCCGGCTGCCGGTGCGGGTGACGGCCCGAGTGTAGACAATGGCCGCCAGGCGCACCAGCAGCGGGATGAAGGCCAGTGCGAGCGCCAGCGCCACCAGCTGCTCGACCCAGCCGGAGACGCCCAGCACGAGGCGGGCCGGCATGAGGAAGGGCGAGAAGGGCGGGAAGTAGGCCAGCACCCGGAACACCGGTCCGGTGGGGTCGGTGACCATGACGAAGGACAGCATGTAGGGGATCATGAGGATCGCGGTCAGCGGCACGGTGACGCTGGCGGTGTCCTCCTGCCGGCTCACCAGCGACCCGGCCGCCCCGTAGGCCGCCGCCGCGATCGCGTAGCCCACGATCATCCACACGATCATGGCGACGACCACGGCGTCGATACGGATCGACGTCTGCGGCAGGACGCCGGCCAGCTCGGCGGTCGCGGCCGCGACGACCCCGATGAGCCCGTAGCTGAGGATGACGGCGGTGCCCGTGCCCAGGACCTTGCCCGCCAGGAGTGAGGTGGGGCGCACGCAGGCCAGGAGGATCTCCACAATGCGGCTCGCCTTCTCCTCGACCACGCCCATGGCGATGGCCTGGCCGCCGCCCATAATGGCGATCATCAGCAGGATGTCGATGAACGCCAGGATCGTGTAGCGGGCGCCGAGCTCCGCGGCGTCGTGCTGGAGCGGGTCGAGCGCCACGACCCGGGGCGCCGCCCGGTCCAGTGCCTCGGCCGCCGCGGACGGGTCGCCGCCGAGCGCGGCGATCTGGTCGGACAGCGCCGCCTGCTGCAGAATGCCGGTGACGGCGGTCACGACGGCGGTGTCGGCCTTCCTGGACTCGGACACGAGGAGCCTGGGGGAGCCCGCGGTCAGATCGAGCACCATGTCGGCCCTGGCTTCGGGTGTTTCAGAAGTCTTGGAGGAGCTGCCGGCCGCGCCCAGGGCCGTGGCGGCCTCCTCGCCCGAAAGATCGACAACCTCGACGGGCACGTTGTTGGAGCCCCTGACCTGCTCCAGGGCAGGGACCAGCGCGGTCGCGGTGGCCGCATCGGCTGCCAGCACGCCCAGGCGGTAGGGGGCGTCCCTGCCCCTGGTGAAGTGACCGTAGGCGAGGATCCCGACGACGGCGATGACAAGCAGGACGGCCGTGGCGATGAGCGAGGACTTCTTCAGCAGCTGGGCGCGCAGCTCGCGTGCGGCGACCAGGCGGATCTCGGCGCCGCGGGACAGGGCGGCGCGGGCCGGCGCCTTCGGTGCCGCCGGCGTCTCTGACATCTTCGGCATGTCTCAGGCCTCCCGCCCGGTCACGGCGGTCCGGGCGGCCTCGGCGGGACCCCCGGTCGGCTCGGCCGTCCCGGCGGCCGTCTCGGCCCCGGGGGCTTCGGCGGGGGCGGCGAGGGCCTCCCGGAAGATCTCGGTCAGCGGGCGGCGCACCGGCCCCAGCTCGCGCAGACGGCCCAGGCGTCCGGCGGCCTCGAGCAGGCGCTGCTCGTCCGCGCCGCCGGCCACGAGCTCCAGACGGGTCCCCGCGGCCCGTGGCTCGGCGGTGGCCCGCAGGCCGAGGACCCCGGCGAGCATGGCGCGGGCTGCGCCGGCGGCGGCGCCGGGGGAGCCGTCCACCTCGACCACGGCCCGCCAGCGCGGCTCGGCGGTGGCCCGCAGCTCTTCGATGGTGCCGGCGGCGACGAGCCGCCCGGAGCGGATAATGACGACGCGGTCGCACAGGCGCTCGACGACGTCGAGCTGGTGGGAGGAGAAGAGCGTCGAGACCCCCGCGGCGGCGCGCTCGCGCAGCACCTCGCTCATGACGTCGACCGCCACCGGGTCCAGCCCGGAGAAGGGCTCGTCGAGGATGAGCAGGTCGGGGGAGCCGACGAGGGCGGCGGCGAGCTGGACGCGCTGCTGGTTGCCCAGGGAGAGCCTGAGGACCTCCTCCCCGCGACGCTCGGCGATGCCCAGGCGCTCGGTCCACTCCCGGCCGGCCCGGCGGGCGGCGTCGGCCTCGATGCCGTGCAGGCGGGCGAGGTAGGTCAGCTGCTCGCCGACCCTCATCCTGGGGTACAGGCCGCGCTCCTCGGGCATGTACCCGATGCGGCGGCGCATGTCGGCATCGAGCGGCACCCCGTCCCAGCGCACCGCGCCCGCGTCGGGGGCGAGCACGCCCATAATGATGCGCATGGCGGTCGACTTGCCCGCGCCATTGACCCCCACGAAGCCGACGAGCTCGCGGTCGCCGACGGCGAAGGACAGGGAGTCGAGAGCCTGCAGGCTCCCGAAGCGTTTGGACAGGCGACTGATCTCCAGCATGAGTGGCTCCGGGGGCGACGGGCGGGAGCGAGGCTCCCCTGACATGGAAAGTCTGCTTGACTGCCCCATCCTTGTCAAGCAGACTTTCCATGTGTGCGTCGGAGCCGCTCCCGGCGAGTGCCTCAGAACCGGGAGGCGATCCACGCGGCCGCGTCGAGCCTGTCGCGGGCCCCCGCCGAGGTGGGTGTGCCGCCGCCCTCGACCGCACTGTCCTTGACGGTGACGTCGCCGGTGCGCCCGGGGTCACGAAGGAGGTGACCACTTCGTCGGGCAGCGGCGGGGACAGCCCGGCGAGCGTCGGGCCAGTGCCGTCGCCGTTGTTCCCCCGCAGGTCCACCGCCACGCCGCACGTCCCCTCGGCGCCCAGGGCGTCGAGGGGACGTGGCGACGACCGGGGTGACGGCTCACTCGCGCACGGCCACCCGTCGCCCCATTGCGGCGCCCGCCCCCAGCGCCGCGAGCGCGAGGACCATGCTGAGCCCGACGACGCCCACCCACCGGCCGGGGCACGAGCCGGCGACCGAGGCCCACCCCCAGGGGGCGGACAGCCACAGCCCGGGCGCGCTCACGAGAATCTCGTTGCCCGCGATCGTCAGGCCCGCGAGCAGGCCGATCGCCGCCACGGCGATCGAGGCGGCCACGCCGACGACCTGGGCGAGGGCGTAGGCGGCGGCCATGAGCATGAGGGCCACGAACGGAATGGTCGCGGCGACGTAGACCTCCCCGGCCACGGCCGGCAGGTCCGAATCAGCCCCGGCGGGGAACAGCTCCGACCCGGCGGCGGCCGCGCCCCAGGCGAGAAGGAGCACCCCGGTCAGGAACCCCCAGGCGGGCAGGAGCGCCGCGCACGTCGCCCGGGCCGGCGTGGTGCGCATCAGCAGGCCCCGCCACGCCCCGCGCAGGCTCGTCCAGGCGGCCACGCCGACGACGGTGGCCGTGACCGGCACCCCGGCCAGAGCGACCAGCCAGACGGCGGCGGACGGGGAGTACGCGGCCCGGGTCAGGGCGACCAGGGCCAGCAGCGGAAGAGTCAGCGCCGCCCAGAGCCTCCACGGCAGGACGGACGCCAGGGCGCCCGCGGCGCTGCGGAGCCCGCCCCCGGCCGCGGTCACCTGCGCCGGCCGGGGGACGGCGCGGCCGGGGGCGGGCCGTGCCGGTGCGGCGGTCTGGCCCGGAGCCTGCCGGGCCGCCGCCGGGAGCGCCTCGGGGGATGCGGCGGTCCCGGTGCGCGTGCCGGTGACGTCGTCGGGGGCCCGGTGCCCGGCGCCTGCGCGCCGGGTGGACCGGGCCAGGCGGGGGCGCACGCCGGCCGTGGCGAGGACGACGGCGAGCCCGGCGGCCGCGATGAGGGTCTGCAGGACCATCCCGGGCCAGAAGGGGTAGGACCAGGCGGCGTCGCCCGGCTCCAGGTTGACGGAGTTGCCGTGGACGCCGAGCAGCGGGAGCGTCGTGCGGATCATCCAGGTCCAGGGCTCGACCAGCCATGTCGGCGCCTCGGCGCGCACAGCGCCGGCGACCGACCAGATGACGCCGGCCACCGGGGCCAGGCCGACGGCGGCCCCGCCGGCCAGGCGGGCCAGCGCCAGCCCCCACAGGCTCGCCCCGGTCACCGAGACCCACATGAGGACTGCGAAGCGGAGGTAGTCCGCGACCGGTCCCCAGCCCGCCCCGGAGGCCAGCCCGTAGCCGACGACGGGCACGAGCAGGCCCGCCTGGCACGCCAGCGCCGACAGGGCCGCCACCGCAGCGCGCGCCGCCGCCACCCGGCGCGGGGACACCGCGCGCCAGGCGGTCCCGCCCTCGCGGAGGCGCTGCTCGCGCCACTGCGCCATGGCGCCGACGAGCGCCCCGAGGGTCAGGGCGAGGAAGTCCGGGTAGAAGGAGAGCCAGGCCAGGATGTTGCCGGCCCACCTCCCGTCGTCCGTGACCAGCCCGGCGGACGTCAGGGAGTGGGACAGGTTGATCGACCAGGCCGCGATGAACAGGGTGACGCCGGTGGCGCCCCAGGTGAAGGTCCGGCGCGACCGGAGCAGCTCGGCGCGCAGGAGGGCGGGCCGGGCGGCCTGGGGGCGGCGGCCCGCGCGGCGGGCCCAGGGCGCGGCGGGGGAGGCTGCGGTGCCCATGCTGCTCGCGGGGCTCATGCGACGGCCCTCCGCCCGGTGACCAGCGCCAGGTAGGCGGCCTCAAGACCGGGGCCGTCGTCGGGGTGCGCGAGCCCGGACAGCGGCCCCTCGTAGGCCAGGCGCCCCGCCACCAGGACGCCGACGTCGTCGGCCATGCGCGCCATCTCGCCCAGCTGGTGGCTGGAGACGACGACCGTGCGCCCGGCGTCGGCCAGCGCTCGCAGCAGGTCGCGCAGCTCGACAATGCCCTGGGGGTCCAGGCCGCTGTGCGGCTCGTCGAGGATGAGGACCTCCGGGTCGGTCAGCAGCGCCATCGCCAGGGCCAGGCGCACCTTCATGCCGGTCGAGAAGGACCCGGCGCGCTTGCGCCCGGCCCCGCCCAGGCCCACGCGTTCCAGGAGCTGGGCGATCGCGGTCGGGTCGGTGCCGGTCAGGCGGGCGTGCACGAGCAGGTTGCGGCGGGCCGACAGATGGGGGAAGAGCGCCGGGCCGTTGAGCGAGGCGCCCACGTGCTCCAGGGACTGGCGCGTCCACGGCCGGTCCAGGATCTGGACGTCGCCGGCGTCCGGGCGCGTCAGGCCGAGCGCGATCGCCAGCGTGGTGGACTTGCCGGCGCCGTTGGGGCCCAGCAGGGCGTAGACGCGCCCCGGGCGGGCGGCCAGGCTCAGGCCGTTCAGGACCCTCTGGGGGCCGAAGGACTTGACGATGCCCGTCATGCGCAGGCCGGTCGGAGACGCGGCGGGTGGAGCAGGGGTAGCAGCTGAGACTGTGCGTGTCATGGTCTCAGCATTCGCGGCGGCGGCGCGCGGCGCTTCCCCCGCAGGGACACCGCCGGGCCGACTCTCCGGGCCCCCTCAGGACGTCCCTCCTCCCCAGGGGGGAGCCAGGCCGGCCGGGCTGCAGGGAACGACCAGGGCTCAGCGCGGTGCCGCCAGGCGGTGGCGGAAGGCGTGGACGATGAGCTCGACCCGGTTGCGGCAGCCGGTCTTGGCCAGGAGCGCCTTGACGTGGGTCTTGACGGTCGACTCCGCCAGGTGCAGCCGCTTGCCGATCTCGGCGTTGGGCAGACCGTCGCACACCAGCGACAGCACGTCGCGCTCGCGGCCGGTCAGCGGCTCGAACAGGCCGCTCGTCCGTCCCCCGCCGTCGTCGGGGGCGCCCGCCTCCGGCTCCCGGCCCGTCGCGGGAGCGACTGTGGTACTGGGCGTGGCCTGTTCCTCGGCGGCGCTGAGATGCGACAGGACCGTGCCGGTGACGGCCGGGTCGAGCCAGGCCCCTCCGCGCGCCACCGTGCGCACGGCCTCGAGCAGGACCCGGGGCGAGGCGTCCTTGAGGAGGAAGCCGTTGGCGCCCGCTCGCAGCGCGGCCAGGACGAGCTCGTCGTCGTCGAAGGTGGTCAGCACCAGCACCGGGATGCGCCGCAGCGCCTCCTGGCCGCGCATGGCGCGGATGGCGGCGACGCCGTCCATGACCGGCATGCGGATGTCCATCAGGACGACGTCAGCGGGTGCGCCGCCGCGCGCCCGCGAGCGCAGCAGCTCCAGGGCTGCGGCGCCGTCGGCGGCGGTCCCGGTGACCTCCAGGTCCGGCTGAGCGCCCAGGAGCATCTCGAAGGCGGAGACGAGCAGCGCCTGGTCGTCCACGACGACGGCGCGCCACGGGGCCCGCCCGCCCGGGTCAGAGGTGCTCACGGCGGTCCTCCTGCCTCTCGCTCTCAGCGGCATCAGCGGCGTTCGCGGCATCAACGTCACTGCTGGCGGCGACCGGCAGGCTCACCGCCAGGCGGAAGCCGGGGGCGCCGTCGAGCTCGCGCGACCCGGCCTCCATGGTGCCGCCCGTCAGGCGGATGCGCTCGCCCAGGCCCGCCAGCCCGCTGCCGGCGGCCTCCTCCCGGCCGGAGCGCGCCACCGGGTTGGTGATGAGGACGGTGCACCGGCCGCGGGCAATCTCCATGCGCAGGGCGGCGGCGCCGGCCCCGTGGCGCAGGGCGTTGGTCAGCCCCTCCTGGACGGCGCGCAGCACGGTCAGCCGCTGGAGGAGGGACCAGGAGCCGTTGGCGCGCGCCAGTTCGGTGGGGTTCGGGAGGTCGGCCTCCAGGGCCAGTCCGGCGGCCACGGCCGCGCCCACGGCCCGGTCGATGCCGTCCAGGTCGGCGGGCGGCACGGCGTCGCCGGTGCTGCCCCGCAGCGCCCGCACCAGGTCGCGCACCTCCTCCAGGCTGGCCGCGGCCGTCCGCTCGATCGCGCAGAGCGTCGCGGCCAGCGCCTGCGCCTGTCCCACAGCCAGGGCGGTGGCGGCCTGCACCTTGATCGACGTCAGGCTGTGGCCCAGGAGATCGTGGAGCTCGCGCGCCAGCTCGAGTCGCTCGGACGCCGCCGCGGCCGCCCGCTCCCGGGCGAGCTGGCGCAGACGCTCCTCGGCCAGGCGGCGGCGGCGCCACGCGTCGCCGACCACCAGCAGCACGGCGAGCACGATGAGGGCCGTGATCGCGGTGCACACGGCCAGGGCCGCCATGGGGTCCCGGGGCTGCACGACCACCTCCCAGGCGGAGCGGCTGCGGCCGATCATGGTCATGGTGACGGGGTTGACGACTGCTCCCACGAGGGCCGCGCCCAGGGCCGCCCGCCCCCAGCGGCGGTCCGGGCACCAGCGGGCGACGGCGTGCAGGCTCGTCAGGGCGGTCAGTGTCAGGGGCGAGAGGCCGAGCAGCACGGGGGACAGGCAGGTCAGCAGCGCGTAGAGGGCCAGTGCGACGGCGGTGACGGTGAAGGAGACGCGCACCATGCGCCGCCGCAGCGGCTGGGCCGCGGTGACGACGAGCGCCAGGGCGAGGTTCGCGACGTAGACCGCGTGGAGTCCGAAACGGTCGATGAAGGACAGGTCCGACCAGGCGATGAGGAGGCAGGCGGCGCCCAGCAGGACGTCGGTCAGCGGCAGGGACCAGGCGGCGTCGCGCGGGCCGAGCATCCGGGCGGCCGCGCGCCAGTCGGTCGCCGCGGCCGTGATCCGGGCCCCGGCCGTGCGCGCGGCGGACGGTCCGCTGCGGTCGTCCGTCATGACTCTGCCTCCTGTCCGGCCGCCTGCGCACTTCCGGCCCCAAGTGTAGGGAGACTGTGCCACAATCCGGGACGAACGAGGCCGGCGCGCTCGCGCCCCTGGAGGAGCCGTGCGATTCCAGCGGTTCTCCGGCGCCCCGGGGGGCGCCTGGGGCGCGTTCGTCCCGGACTGTGGCAGGAGCTTGAGGAAACGGGGGTGGGCGGATGCCCGCGGCGCACCGGTCACTGCGGGGCTCGCAGGACGCGGCGGCCCCGCCCCGCCCTCGCCGCGAGGGGCGCTGGTGGCCCGCCTACCTGCGCGGGACGCTCGGGCAGGGTCTGGCGCTCGACCTGCTGGGCCGCCGGAGCCTGGTGATCGCGGCCGCCCTGCCGCTCGGCCTTCTCGGCGCCACGGTCCTGACCGGGCGCCTGCCAGCGGTCCCGGCGTCGCTGACGGTCCCGGCCCTTGTCCTGACCGGCGTCGCGCTCGCGCTGGCGGTCCTGGAGGCGTTCGGGCGCGACCACCCGACGGGCGAGCGCGAGCACCTGCGGGTCCTGGGGCTCACGCGCGCCGGCGAGGCCGGGATGCTGGCCCTGGCCGCGGCGCCCACCGCGATCAGCGGCGCCGCCTGCACGGCTGCCGTCCTGGGCGGACCCGTCACGGCCTGCGCGGCGGCCCAGCTGCTGCTTGTGCCCGCCCTCGCGGTCCTGCTGGAGACCGTGCGCCGTAGCGGCGGCGCGCTGGTGCGCGTCGGGCGCTCGGGCAGGGCTTCCGCGGCCCTCACGGTGCTGTCTGCCGCTCGGCTTCGCTGCCCGACCGGCCGCACCGGCGCCCTCGCCTTCGCCTACGCGGCCGGGTCGAGCCCGCTGCGCCTGTGGGGCGGGACGGCGGCGATCACCTTCTGCGGCGCGGCCCTCGTCCGGGCCGGCGCGGGCCCCGCCCCCGCCGTCTGGCTCACCGGCTGCTGGCTCGCGGCAGGCGTCGCCCTGGAGCTGTGCCGCGTGGAGGAGGGGCCCGGCTGGGCGCGGATCGCCGCCGTCGGCCAGGTGGGCCGGGCGGACCGCCTGCGGGCCAGGACCGTCGTCGCCACCGGCATTCTCGCGGCGTGCCTGCTGGTTCTGACGCTTCTTGCGCTGGGAGCCGCGCAGCGGCCCAGCGGCGCGCAGGCGCTCGCGGCCGGTGCCGCGGCCCTGTACGCCGCCGTCCTCCAGGTCGCCGTCGAGGCCGTGGTCGTGCGCCTGACCGGGACCCGCCGGCTGCTCGCGGCCGAGGAGATCCTCCTGGCCCTCCTCGCCTTCGTCCCCATTGCGCCGCTGGTCGGCCTCATCATGCCGGCCCTGCCCTCGTGGCGCCCCGACAGGAGGGCCCGGCGTGCGTGAGCTGCTCCAGATCACGGGCCTGACCCGCCGCTACCGCGGCCGCGGCGGCGTCGGGCCGGTCGACCTCGGCGTCGGGGCCGGCGAGGCGGTCGCCGTCGTCGGCCCCAACGGCGCAGGCAAGACGACCCTCTTCCGCGTCCTGGCCGGCCTGGAGCGCCCCCAGGCGGGGACGGTGCGCGTGGGCGGGGCCGTGGGCGGCCGCGTGCCCGCCGCCGACCTCGGCTTCCTGCCCGAGGAGGCCGCCGACCTGCCCCGCCTCACGCCCCGCCAGGCCTGCCGCCTCGACGCCGCCCTGAGGGGCCTGGAGCTCACCGACGCCCAGATCGACGCCCAGCTCGGGCGCCTGGGCGCGGCGGGCTTCGCCGACACGCCCACCCGCCGCCTGTCCCAGGGCATGGCCAAGCGCTCCGCCATCGCCCGGGCCCTGCTGGGCGAGCCGGACGTCGTCGTCCTCGACGAGCCCCTCAACGCCCTGGATGTCGCCACCGTCATCACCCTGAAGGAGGAGCTGCGCAGGTGCCGGGAGCGCGGCGCCGCCGTCCTGCTGTCCAGCCACGTCCTCGACCTGGTCGACGAGTCCTGCAGCCGGGTCGTCCTGCTCGATCGCGGCCGCATGGTCGAGACCGTCGACGTCACCGGGGGCCGCGGCACGGCCGAGCGCGCCTACCGGCGGCTGTTCGGCTGACCGGGCCCGCCACACCCACCGCCGGCGCGGGTGCGCCGCCCCCGGTGGGCCCGGCGGCGGCGCTATCGTGGGCGCCGTGCACCTCAAGACGTTGACGCTCAAGGGCTTCAAGTCCTTCGCCTCGTCGACGACCCTGCGCCTGGAGCCCGGCATCACCGCGGTGGTCGGCCCCAACGGCAGCGGCAAGTCCAACGTGGTGGACGCCCTGACCTGGGTCATGGGGGAGCAGGGCGCCAAGAACCTGCGCGGCGGCTCCATGGCCGACGTCATCTTCGCCGGGGCCGGCTCCCGCCCGGCCCTGGGGCGCGCCGAGGTCTCCCTGACCATTGACAACGCCGACGGCGCCCTGCCCATCGACTACACCGAGGTCACCATCTCCCGAACCCTGTTCCGCGGCGGCGGCTCGGAGTACCGGATCAACGGCACCGCCTGCCGCCTCCTGGACGTCCAGGAGCTGCTCTCCGACACCGGCCTGGGCCGCCAGATGCACGTCATCGTCGGGCAGGGCCGGCTCGACGCCGTCCTGAGCGCCACCCCGGAGGACCGGCGCGGGTTCATCGAGGAGGCCGCCGGGGTCCTCAAGCACCGCCGCCGCAAGGAGCGCGCCCTGCGCAAGCTCGACTCCATGGCCGCCGACCTCGCCCGCCTGACGGACCTGACAACCGAGCTGCGCCGCCAGCTCGGGCCGCTCGCCCGCCAGGCCGCCGTGGCGCGCCGCGCCCGCACCATCCAGGTCGAGGTCCGCGACGCCACCGCCCGCCTCCTGGCCGACGACGTCGTCCAGACCCAGGCCCTCCTCCAGGCCGGCGACGAGGACAAGGCCCTCCTGGAGCGCCGCCGGGCAGCCGTGGAGGAGGCCGAGCGCGCCGCCCGCGCCCGAGCGGCCGAGCTCGCCGCCGTGGAGACCACCTCCGCCCAGCGCCTGGCGCGCGCCACCGACGTCTGGGAGGAGCTCACCGCCGCCGCCCAGTCGCTGAGCGCACTGGCCGACGTCGCCGCCGAGCGCGTCCGCGGCCTCGCCTCCGCCCCCGAGCCCGCCCGGGGCGCCGACCCCGACGAGCTCGACCGCCGCGCCGAGACCGCCGCGGTCGAGGAGGCCGAGCTGGCCGCCGCCATTGAGGCCGCCCGCTCCGCCCTGGACGAGGCGACCCGGGGGCGCGCCGACGCCGAGGCCGCCGAGACCACCGCCGAGCGGGCCCTGTCCCATCTCCAGCGCCGCGCCGCCGACCGCCGCGAGTCCCTGGCCCGCGCCGGCGGCCGGGTGGCCTCCGCCCGCTCCCGCCACGAGGCCGCCCTGGCCGCCCGCGAGCAGGCCCGCGCCGCGCTGGCGGCCGCCGAGAAGCGCGCCGACGCCGCGAGGGCCGCCCTGGCCGAGTCCCCTGAGTCGGCCGAGTCCGCCGGGTGCGCCCGCCCCGACGGGCCCGGCGCCGCCGCCGGGAGGCTGGACGAGCGGCAGGCCCGGGCCGCCGCGGCCCACGAGAGGGCCACCGCCGCTCTGGCCGACGCCCGCCACGCCGTCGCCGCTGCCACCGACGCCCGCCGCGAGGCCGCCTCCGACCGCGCCACCTGGACGGCGCGCCGCGACACCCTGGCCCTGTCCCTGAGCGCTCAGGACGCCACCGACGCCCTGAGCGAGGCGGGCCTGCCCGGCGTGCTCGGCCCCCTCAGCGAGGCCGTGAGCATTGAGCGCGGCTGGGAGAACGCCGTCGCCGCCCTCCTCGGGGAGCTGGCCGGGGCCGCCCTGGTGGAGGGGACCGAGGCTGCCCTGGCCGCCATGACCCACGTGCGCGAGACCGACGGCGGCGCCCTGCGCCTGGTGCTCCTCCAGGACCCGGAGGCGGGCGGGGACGCTGTCGAGGGCTCCGGGAGCGCCGGGCGCTCCGGAGGCGCTGAGGACCCGGCCCCGCCCCTGGACGGCGTGCGCGCCGCCACGGACCTGGTGTCCGCCGACGGGCCGGGACTCGGCGCCGCGCTGGGACGGATCCTCGCCGGCGCCCGGGTCGCCCCGGACCTGGAGACGGCCCGCGCCGTGCGCGAGGCGCTGCCGGGCGCCGTCGTCGCCACCCGGGGCGGGGAGGTCCTCGCACCCGCCTGGGCGACGTCGGCCGGGCGCGGCACCTCCTCCGTCCTGGAGCTGGCGGCCGCCCACGAGGAGGCCTCCGCCGAGGCCGACGCCGCCGCGCAGGCCGAGACCGGGGCCGACGCCGCCCTGGAGGCGGCCCGCGTCCGCGAGGAGGCCGCCCGCCGGGCCGTCGGCGAGGCCCTGTCGGCCCTGCGCGCGGCCGATGCCGAGGCCGCCCGCGCCGCCGAGGCGCTGGCCCGCCTGACCTCCGCCGCCCACGCCGCGGAGGAGGAGGCCGGGCGCGCCCGCCGCGTGCTGGAGCGCGCCGAGGACGAGTCGGCCCGGCGCACCACCGAGCTCGCCGCGGCCGCCGCCGCCCTGGCCGAGATCGAGCCCGGTCGGTCGGGCGGGGGCGAGGGGGACGACCTCGACGCCGCCGTGGAGACGGCCCGGGGGCGGAGAGAGGAGGCGGTCGCCGCGGCCCGGCGGGCGCGCGCCGACGAGACCGAGGCCCGTCTGGCGCTGCGCACCGCCGAGGAGCGCGAGCGCTCGGGGCGAGGGCGCGCGGACTCCCTGCGCGCCGCCGCCCGCCGCGAGCGCGAGGCGCGCGCCGCCGCCGAGCGGGCCCGGGCGCGCCGCGCCGCCCAGCTGACCATTGCGGCCCACGTGCGCGACCAGGCGCGCGCCGCGGTCGAGACCGCCCGCGCCTGGATCGGCGAGGCCCAGGGCGAGCGCACCCGCATCGAGGCCGAGCGGGCGGAGGCGAGCGCGGCGACCGGCGAGGTCCGCGCCGAGCTGGACGACCTGGGCGCGCAGATGACCCGCCTGACCGACGCCGCCCACCGCGACGAGGTCGCCCGCGCCGAGCAGCGCATGCGCCTGCAGTCCCTGGCCGAGCGGGCCATGAACGAGCTCGGGCTGGAGCTGGAGCCGCTCGTGGAGGACTACGGTCCGCACGTGCTCGTGCCCGCCGTGACCGAGGAGGGCGCGGGCGGGGCCGGCGAGGACGGCGCCGCCGCGGGGGAGGGGGCCGCCGCCCGGGGCCGCCCGTACGTGCGCGCCGAGCAGGAGAGGCGGCTGGCGCGGGCCGGCCGGGACCTGAAGCGCCTGGGCAGGGTCAACCCGCTGGCCCTGGAGGAGCACGCCGCCCTGGAGCAGCGCCACAAGTTCCTGGCTGAGCAGCTGGCGGACCTCAAGGCGTCGCGCAACGACCTGCTGCGCATCGTCGAGGAGATCGACGCCCGAGTCCAGGAGGTCTTCGCCCGGGCCTACGAGGACACGGCCCGCCAGTTCGCCGAGGTCTTCGACCGCCTCTTCCCCGGGGGCGAGGGGCGCCTGGTGCTCACCGACCCCGGCGACATGCTGACCACGGGCATCGAGATCGAGGCGCGGCCCGCGGGCAAGAAGGTCAAGCGGCTCTCGCTGCTGTCCGGCGGCGAGCGGTCGCTGGCCGCGGTGGCGCTGCTCATCGCGATCTTCAAGGCGAGGCCCTCGCCGTTCTACGTCATGGACGAGGTCGAGGCGGCCCTGGACGACACGAACCTGGGGCGCCTGCTGGAGATCTTCACCGAGCTGCGGGCCTCCAGCCAGCTCATCATCATCACCCACCAGAAGCGCACCATGGAGGTGGCCGACGCCCTGTACGGCATCAGCATGCGCGACGGCATCACCAAGGCCGTCTCCCAGCGGCTCGCCCACGAGGCGGAGCCGGCCTGAGCGTGTGACGAAAGTCAGAACAAACGCGCGGCGCGGCCGCTACCCGGCGCCATCCCGCGCCCCGGCGGCGCTCGCGGCCGCGCCGGCCCGCGACACGTGTCGGGTACCTCAGTGTAGGTACGACGTATGTAGGGGACAATTAAACGCATGGGTGACCTGATCGTTCCTCTACTCGTCGTCGTCATCGCCGCCTTGGCGGTTATCGGATTCTTCATTGTCAGTCGCTACCCCGTGTCCACCTGGCGGGCCGGACTTCGTGACCTCAGCGAGGTGGCCCGCGAGAAGGAGGAGCCCGTCGAGATCGTCCCCCAGGACGTGCACCTGGACGACCTCATGACTCGTGACGGGCCCTCGGTCTACACCCGCACCGACGCCTTCCCCGGCCTGGTCGGCGCCGTTGAGAAGGCGATGACCAAGGCCGAGGGGACCACCGCGGTGGTGCGCCGTGCGCGCGCCGAGGCGTCCGCCGGCCACAAGCCCGCGTCATCGACCGCGCCCAACGGGCGGCTCTCGGTGTCCTGAGGGCCGGCGCTGCGCCGGTCCGGAGCACCCGGACCGGCGCAGCGCCGTGCGTACCGGCTGTCTGCCGCCGCCGGCCCGGCGGCGTCCTGCCGGCGGGCTCACGGGGCGCAAGTCGCTGCCCGCGCCGACGCGATCGGGCATGATGGGGCCATGGAACCCTGGATGATCGTTCTCGCCGTCATCGTCGTGGTCGCCGTGATAGGCGGCATCTGGTTCGTCGCGGGCCGCCGTGGCGACGAGCCGGCGCCCCCCGAGATCAGCGCCCACAAGCCCACCACGGTCGACGATGTCCTCCCCGCCCCGCCGGACGAGCAGGAGGAGGGCGTCGAGGCCCCCCGGGTGGCGACGCTCGAGCGGCCCGAGTCCATCCCCGGGCGCATGCAGCGCCTGCGGGCGCGCCTGGCCGGCTCCGGCGGCTTCGGGCGCGCTGTCCTGTCGGTCCTGTCGCGCGGCGACCTGACCGAGGCCGACTGGGAGGAGATCGAGGACACCCTGCTGACCTCGGACCTCGGCATCGAGGTCACCACCGCCCTCATGGACGAGCTGCGCACCCAGGCCAAGGTCCTGGACACCTCCGACCCCGCCGCCGTCCGCGCCGTCCTGCGCGCCGAGCTGCTCGCCCTGGTCGACCCGGACATGGACCGCACCCTGACCCTGACCCGCCCCGCCCCCGCCGAGGGCTGGGACGCGGCCAGGGGCGAGCCGGCCGCCGCCGTCCTCATGGTGGGCGTCAACGGGACCGGCAAGACCACCACCTGCGGCAAGCTCGCCCGCGTCCTGCTCGCCCAGGACCGCACGGTCCTCATGGGCGCGGCCGACACCTTCCGCGCCGCGGCCGCCGACCAGCTGACCACCTGGGGCCGGCGCGTGGGCGTGGAGGTGGTGCGCTCCGACAAGGAGGGCGCCGACCCGGCCTCGGTGGCCTACGACGCCGCCCAGGAGGCCGCGCGCACCGGCGTCGACGTCGTCCTGGTGGACACCGCCGGGCGCCTGCAGAACAAGGCCGGGCTCATGGACGAGCTGGGCAAGATCAAGCGCGTCATGGGCAAGATCGCCCCCGTGGGCGAGGTCCTGCTGGTCCTGGACGCCACCACCGGCCAGAACGGCATGCGTCAGGCGCAGGTCTTCTCCGAGGCTGTGGGCATCACCGGGATCGTGCTGACCAAGATGGACGGCACCGCCAAGGGCGGCATCGTGGTCACCGTCCAGAAGGAGCTGGGCGTGCCCGTCAAGCTCGTCGGGCTCGGGGAGGGGGCGGACGACCTGGCGCCCTTCGACCCCGAGGGCTTCGTGGACGCCCTGCTCGGCTGACCGGCCGCCTTCCCGCCCTGGGCCGCGGCGGCTCGCGGAGGTCGGCGGGGGCCGGCCGCGTCCGGGCCTGCACCCGCACGGTCCCGCGCCGGCACCGCCGGCGGCTCAGGGGGCGAGCTCGAGCGCCGCCGCGCGCTGCACGATCGTCGTCAGCGAGTCGAGGGTCGGGGAGTCGAGCCTCCACCGCTGCCAGTACAGCGGCACCCGCACGCTGCGACCCGGGTGCAGCTTGACCAGTCTGCCGGTCTCGAGGTCTCCGGCGATCTGGCCCTCCGGGAGCACGCCCCATCCGAGCCCGAGTCGGGCGGCCATGAGGAACTCGCGGTTCGACGGGATGTAGTGGACAGGGGGCCGGCTCTTCACCGCGGTCTGCCGCAGGTAGGAGTGCTGGAGGTCGTCCTTGAGGTCGAAGCGCAGCATCGGCAGCCTCCCCGGATCGACATCTTCCTCCTTGAGGCCCTTGATCAGGGACGGGGCGCAGGCCGGCCAGTACACCATCGTCCCGAGCCTCTCGACCGTGCAGCCAGGGGCGGGTGCGCTGGAGGTCGTGACCGCCGCCATCACGCGGCCCTCCCCGAGCAGGGCGGCGGTGTGGTCCTGATCCTCGATGTGGAGGTCGAGGAGGACCGATCGCTCCGCCGCGATCCGGGCGATCACGGGCTGGAACCACGTGGAGATGGAGTCCGCGTTGATGGCCAGTGAGACGCGAGTCATCCCGGAGGCATCGGGCGACGAGCCGTCCGCCGCCAGGAGGCGCTGGGCGTCCGAGCTCAGGAGCATGACCTGGCGGGCGAGACCCAAGACGATCGCGCCGGGTCGTGTCGGCCTGACGGGACGCGACCGCTCCACGAGGACCAGGCCCGCCTCGCGCTCCAGCGCTCCGATCCGTTGGCTCAAGGCGGACTGGGTGATCCCCAGCGTCGATGCCGCGATCTCGAAGGACCCCGACTCGCAGACGGCGCTCAGAGCCTCGAGGTGCGAGGTCTTGAACATCAGGACTCCTTATAGTAGAGAAGCAGAAACGATTTCATTTAATGCTACTCCGGCTGTAGCGTCGTGGCATGACCACGATCTGGGCGTACGTTCCGGTGGCTCTCGTCTTCGGCATCACCCCCGGGCCCGATGCCGCGCTCGCGCTGCGCAGCTCGCTGGCCCACGGCGTCCGGCACGGGACCGTCGTGGCGCTGGGGGCGGCGACGGGCTCGCTCGCCTGGGGGATCGCGGCGGCCGTGGGCGTGGCCGCCTTCGTCGCCCGGGTCCCGGCGGCCTTCGAGATCCTGCGCTGGGCGGGCGCGATCTACCTGGGAGTCCTCGGCGTGCAGTCGATCGTCACGGCCGGCACATGGGACGTCCCGGCGGGCCCCGAGGGGGCGACGACGCCGGTGTCGACAGCGTTCTGGACCGGGCTGGCCGCCGACCTCCTGAACCCGAAGATGGGGGTCTTCTACCTCGCGGTGATCCCGCAGTTCATCCCCAGGGGCGGGCCGGTGCTCGCCTGGTCGATGGCGCTGATGACGATCGAGTTCGCCATCGCGATCGTCTGTCTGTCCGCGTACGCCGCACTCGCGTCCTGCGCGAGGCGGGTCCTCGCGCGCGGCCGGGCCGCCGCCTGGACGCAGCGGCTCCTCGGCGGCGTGCTGCTGGGCCTGGGAGCGCGAGTGGCGATCGGCTAGTCCGACTCGCTCTTCCGCCCTCATTAACCCGTATGCGCCGCCGCACGAGCAAGGTCCGACCTTCTGACGTCGTTCCATCGTGCTGCTCGGACCCACCATGGCGGCCTTCAGCCAAGATCACGTTCCGGCGGCGTGATCGGCGGGTGCTCGAAGCCCCGCCCCGCCGCGGCTCCCAGGCGATCGGCCATGACCCGCCCGTGACGAACGTCGGGCGCGTGCGGGGCCGAGTCCGGGCTCGGGGGGAGAGGCCGGGCCGCCCTTGCCGGTATCGTGGGGCCCAGCCATGCAGCCCGAGCAGCCGCGCAGGCTCTACCCGCGGTCTGCGCAGTGCCCGTGCTGCCCGTACTGCCCGTACTGCCCGTACGACGCGCCCACCAGCGCCAGGAAGGACCTTCGCGTGTTCGGCAACCTCTCCGACCGGCTCACAGCCTCGTTCAGCTCCCTGCGCGGCAAGGGCCGCCTGACCGAGGCGGACATCGACGCCACCGTCTCCGAGATCCGTCGCGCCCTGCTGGAGGCCGACGTCGCCCTGCCGGTGGTCCGCGCCTTCACCGCGGCAGTGCGCGAGAAGGCCAAGGACGCCGCCCGCTCCCAGGCCCTCAACCCCGCCCAGCAGGTGGTGGGAATCGTCAACGACGAGCTCATCGAGATCCTCGGCGGCCAGTCCCGCGAGATCAGCTGGGCCCCCCAAGGCCCCACCATCATTATGCTCGCCGGCCTCCAGGGCGCCGGCAAGACGACGCTGGCCGGCAAGCTCGGCCGCTGGCTGCGCGAGGAGAACAAGCGCGTCCTGCTGGTCGCCTCCGACCTGCAGCGCCCCAACGCCGTCACCCAGCTGAGCGTCGTCGCCGAGCGCGCCGGGGTGGACGTGTGGGCCCCCGAGCCCGGCAACGGCGTCGGCGACCCCGTCCAGGTCGCCCGCACCGGCGTGGAGCAGGCGCGCACCCACGGCTACGACGTCGTCGTCGTCGACACCGCCGGCCGCCTGGGCGTGGACGCCGAGATGATGGACCAGGCGATCCGCATCCGCGACGCCGTGAGCCCCCACGAGATCCTCTTCGTCCTGGACGCCATGGTCGGTCAGGACGCCGTCAACACCTCGGTGGCCTTCCGCGACGGCGTCGGCTTCACCGGCGTCGTGCTCTCCAAGCTCGACGGCGACGCCCGCGGCGGCGCCGCCCTGTCCGTGCGCGGGGTCACCGGCGCCCCGGTCCTGTTCTCCTCCACCGGCGAGGGCCTGGGGGACTTCGAGCGCTTCCACGCCGACCGCATGGCCAGCCGCATCCTGGACATGGGCGACCTGCTCACCCTCATCGAGCAGGCGCAGAAGGCCCTCGACGAGAAGGAGGCCGAGGACGCCGCCGCCAAGCTCGCCTCCGGCGAGTTCACCCTCGACGACTTCCTGAACCAGCTGCGGCAGATCCGCAAGATGGGATCGATGAAGAAGCTCCTGGGCATGATGCCGGGCATGGGGCAGATGCGCGAGGCCCTGGAGGCCTTCGACGAGCGCGAGGTGGATCGTATTGAGGCGATCGTCTGCTCCATGACGCCGGCGGAGCGACGGGACCTGTCCATCCTCAACGGCTCGCGCCGCTCGCGCATCGCCAAGGGCTCGGGCACCACCGTGCGCGCGGTCAACGAGCTGGTGGACCGTTTCGGTCAGGCCAAGAAGATGATGGAGGCCATGGCCGCCGGAGGTCCCGACGGCGGGGCGGGCGGCATGCCCGGCATGGGCTCGCTGCCGTCCGTGGGCAGGCGTTCCAAGGCCCGGCAGGCCCCCAAGGGCAAACGGCGCAAGGGCGGCAAGAAGGGGCGCTCCGGCAACCCCGCCAAGGCCGCCCGGCAGGCCAGGGAGAGGAGGGCCGCCGCCCAGGCCGGGGCCGACGACGGTGCGCCCGGGGCCGGGGGGGCCGCGCCCGCCCCGGGCTCCGCCTTCGGCCTGGGCGGGGGCGCGGACGCGCCCGCTGCGGACCGCTCACGCGGTTACGGCGTGACGCCCGGCCGGGATGCGGCCGCGAGGCCTGCCGGCTCCGGGAGCGGCGACGAGGTCGCCGACGCCATGAGCGCCCTGCCCGAGGACCTGAAGCGCCGGCTCGGGCTGTGAGCGCCCGGTCGCGCGTCCTGCGGCGTCTCTTCTGGCACCACAGTCTTCCCCGTGGCGTTAGGCTCCTGATATGGATCCCTCCAACGGTATCCGGATCCGGCGCCTCCGGCTGACGAACTACCGCAGCGTCGCCCTCTGTGACCTGGCGTTCGGCGACCTCGTGGTGCTCGTGGGCCCCAATGGCTCCGGGAAGTCGAATATCGTTGATGCGCTGCTGTTCGTCCGGGAGGCGATTACGGGCGGCCTCGCCGATGCGGTGGAATCGCGGGGAGGCGAGCAGATCGTATTTCAGGGGTCGTCGAAGTCGTCGCACCCGGCCGTCAGCGTGAGGCTTGACGTCGATGGCTTGACGGGTGGACGGAGCTGCGAGTACGAGCTGTCCTTCACGGGCGGCTCCGACAATCTGCACCTGCACTCGGAAGAGGCTTGTGCGGTGCGCTCCCGCGACGGAGACATTGTGGCGCGCTTCGACTCAAAGCTGAGGTATGCGGAGGTGGGAGCACTGGCTTTTCCGCTGCCCGCGCCGCATGAGCCCTCCTCCCTCCTCGCGGTGCTGTCGGGGTACGAGCCCTTCTCGGCGGCTCGCAGGGCCCTGACCTCGATCTCGGCGAGCAGCCCCGACGCTGACGCGATGCGTTCCATCGGTATCCACCAGTCTCGAGCCGTTCTGTGGCAGGACGCGGCGAACATCGCCTCGGTCCTCGCCCGGCTCCAGTCACTGGACCCCGCCCTCAAGGAGAGGATTGACGAGTATCTCCGGCTGATCGTCCCCGGGATCGCCTCAACGGTGGTGCGGCGCGTTGAGGACTGGGAGGTTCTTGAGTTCGAGCAGGAGCCCGTCAAGGGCGATAGGAATCGATCATTCTCCGCCGCGGTCATGAGCGACGGCACACTCCGGGCCCTCGGTGTGCTTACCGCTCTGTTCCCCTCAGAGATCAATGGCGCATCCTGGCCCGTCTGCATCGAGGAACCGGAGACGGCCCTGCACCCGGCTGCGGCCGGAGTTCTTCTCGACGCGGTTCACGACGCCTCCGAGCGCCGCCAGGTCTTCGTCATCACCCACAGCCCCGATCTTCTCGACGGGGGCGTGGCGCCCTCGGAGCTCTTCGCGGTGCGGGCCACCGGCAACGGCACGCGTGTCGGCCCCCTGGACGGAGCCGGCCGTGTCGCACTGGGGGAGTCTGGCGTCAGTGCGGGCGACCTCCTGCGAACCGACCGGCTCCGGCCCGCACACCAGAACGGCGATCTGCGGTGGCAGGGGGCGGGGCCCACCCGGTGACCGTCTCCCCCTCCCCTTGCTCATCGAGATCAGTTCATGAGACCCGGCGGGTGACTCATCGCCCTCTGGATGACCGGCTCGGGGGTGCTCGTCTCCGTCCGGTTCACGCCGCGAGCCCCCGGCCGATCCGCAAGGAGCGGTCCCTGCCCGACGGACGGGACGTGGAGGCGGCTTGCGCATGGAGATAGGGGGACCCGACGGGGCGGGTCGGGCAGCGGGCCGGTGCGCCGGCCGATCACGGCGCGCTGATCAGGCGCGTCGACGCGCTCACCTCGGCGCCCAGCCCGGTGCACGCGCCGACGAGCGCGTCGGCGGCGGCCGTCAGCTGCTCGTCGCCGACCGGGGCCAGCGCGTCAAGAATGAACAGCGCCGCGCGCGTCTGCTCGGACAGGCCGGTGCGCCGACCCTGCCGCCAGTTCCACCGCCGGCAGGTCACCCCCGCCCCGTCGCACCAGACGACCTCGCCGGGCTCCGGGTGCTCGATCACCGGTTCACCGTTGGCGGTGGTGTCGAACGGCTCGTCCCCGGTCGCGCGGACCAGGCGGGCAGGGCCCCTGTAGCGGTGGAGGTCTTCCCCGCCCAGGGGGATCTGGTGCAGCACCGAGATCGCGTTGTAGATGTCGGTGAGCGTGTTGACCCGCGGTAGTCCCTTCTCCGCGCGCCGGGTGAGGGCCTCGAGACTGTTGCGGGTGCGCTGTGGCTTCGCGCCGAAGGCCCGGTACGCCTCCCGCCACGCCGCGATGTGCGCCAGCTCGGCCACCGGCGACTCGGCGAGCAGGGCCCGGGCATGAGCCTCTGCCGCCGCGATGAGCTCGTCGGCTCTGCTGCCGGTCTCAGGGCCCGTCGCGGGGGCGAGGCCGTCGATCACGACCAGCATGGTGCGGTAGTCCGGTCGCAGCTCGAGCACCGCGGGATCCACGGTGCAGGCGGACAGGAACTCGGCGGGGCTCTCGGTGGTGGGCATGGTGTCTGGGCTCCTCTCGGTTGTGCCGATCATGTCAGAGTCGGGCGGCGGAGCAGGACGCACCGGGCGGGCCCATCCGGATCCGTCGGGCCCTTCGCCCCTGAGGGCCAGCCGGTCACAGCCAGCCGTTGGTCTCGGCGGTGCGCGCCGCCTCGGTGCGGTTGCGCGCGTGCGTCTTGCTGATCGCGCTGGACAGGTAGTTGCGCACCGTCCCGGAGCCCAGGTGCAGACAGTCGGCGATATCGCGGGCGTCCGCGCCGCGCGCCGCCAGCCGCAGCACGTCCTTCTCCCGGTCCGTCAGCGGGTTGGGCCCCACGATCACCGACTCCTGGGCGAGGGTGGGGT
The DNA here is from genome assembly GCF_030253495.1 of Actinomyces israelii. Lineage (NCBI taxonomy): Bacteria > Bacillati > Actinomycetota > Actinomycetes > Actinomycetales > Actinomycetaceae > Actinomyces > Actinomyces israelii. The sequence goes on along the minus strand of NZ_CP124548.1, from coordinate 2,578,957 downwards.
CGATGACGCGCAGCCCCGCCGCGATCTTGCGGATCGCCTCCGCTAGCTCCTCGGGCGGGGTGTCCTTGACCAGGAACCCCGAGGCGCCGGCCTCCAGGGCGCGGGACAGGTAGCCGGGGCGCCCGAAGGTGGTGACAATGAGGCTGCGGCAGCCCGTGCCCGCGGCGGTCAGCGCCGCCGCGGCGGCCAGGCCGTCCATGTCCGGCATGTCGATGTCCAGCAGGGCGACGTCGACGGCGCGCTCCCGGGCCAGGGACAGCGCCTGGCGGCCGGTGCCCGCCTGGGCGACGACGTCAATGTCCGGCTCCAGGCCCAGCAGCGTGGCCAGCGCCCCGCGGACGAGGGCCTGGTCGTCGGCGATGAGGACGCGGATCGGGGTGCTCACAGGACGACCTCCAGGACGGTGCCCGGGCGCGCCGCGGTGCCGCCCGGTGCGGGGCTGGTCAGTGTCAGGGCGCCGCCGGTGGCCTCGACGCGCTCGCGCAGGCCGGTCAGCCCGTTGCCGGGAGGTCGCCCGGCGGTGCCGGCGCCGTCGTCCTCCACGCGCACCCGGCCCCGGGCGAGCTCGACGCTCACGCGGGTGGCGCCGGCGTGGCGCAGGACGTTCGTCGTCGCCTCCCGCAGGGCCCAGGCGAGCAGCTCGCGCTGGGGCAGGGGGACGTCGGCGGCCCGCCCCGAGAAGACCGCGGCGACGTCGGCGGCGGCGAAGGCGGCGCGGGAGGCCTCCATCTGGCCGGCCAGGTCGGGCGCCCGCAGGCGGGTGACGGTGGCGCGCACGTCCGCCAGGGCGGCGCGGGAGAGCTCGACGATCTCGGCCATCTCGCGCTCGGCCGCCTCGGGGCTGCGGCGCACGAGCCGGTGGGCCACCTCCGCCTTGAGGGTCAGGACGGTCAGGGAGTGCCCGAGCAGGTCGTGGACGTCGCGGCCGATCTCCTCGCGCTCCGCAGCGGCGGCGAGCTCGCGCTCCTTGACCTGACGGCGCTCCTGGACATCGGCCCCGATGCGGCCGAGCGCAATGGCGACGGAGGAGAAGGAGCAGCCGGCGGCCATCCCCGCGATGTTCGCCCTCGGGGCGAGGAGGAGGAAGAAGAGGGCGGTTAGGACGCACAGGCACCCGGAGACGGTCAGGCCCACGCGCAGCGTCGTCGCGTACATGATGATCGCGCAGAAGTAGGGCAGGTAGAAGACCGTGTACCACCAGTCCAGACCCGGGCCGGAGACGGCGGCGGCGCCGGCCAGCAGGGCGAGCCTGCCGGCGATGGGGCGCAGCTGCCCGACGGCGCCCGCCCCCGCCGGGAGGGCGAGCCAGGTCGGCATGGTGGAGACGGCCCAGCTGTAGAGGCAGGCGAACCCGACGATCCCGGCGACGCCCAGCGTCTTGAGGGGCACCGGCATGTCGGCGGTGAGGACGAAGAAGAGGGGGACGAGAAGGAGGAGGGTCCAGACGGAGTTCGGCTCGATCCGCCGGTACCAGGGGCGGGTCGCGGCCGCGTCTGCTGCGTTCGACGCGGCCGCAGCCCGGGTGCTGCCTGCGCTCACGTGGCACTCACCGGCAGTCGCTGCGGGGCCGGCGGTCAGCGGCGCGTCGTCCGGCGCCGCGCGGTCAGGCACGCGATGACGAAGATGAGAGTCCACAGCGCGATACTAGTGAGGGGCAGCCACAGGGCCTCGTGGACGATCCTGTTCTCGCCGGTGGCGCTCATGGTGGCCACGACGTCGCCCTGGAGGGCGCGCAGGGCCAGGTTGCCGACCCCGTACATGGGGGTGAAGTGGGCGAAGTCGAACAGGCTCCCGCTCAGCGGCATGAACAGGTTGCCGAGGAAGGCGAAGATGCTGATCGAGGCGCCCGCGATGCCGACCGCCGCCTGCGCCGGGACCCACAGCCCCACGGCCAGGCCGTAGCAGGCGAAGGGGACGGCGGTCAGCAGGGCCAGGGCGTAGCTGGTGGCCCACACCCAGGGGGCGTCCATCTGCGCGCCCGTGAGGGCCCCGGCGATGAAGATGACGGTGACCGGGAAGACCGAGACGATGAGGGCGGTCAGCAGCTTGGTGGTGATGTAGGCGCGCAGGCCGCCCGCCGTGAGCGCCAGCTGGCGGCCCCACCCGCCGGCCTGCTCGACGGCGGCGCCGGCGGCCGTGCAGGTGGCGGCGATGGCCACGGAGAAGACCGACATGTTGATCATGATCGTGGAGGCGACATTGCCCCGGCCGGCGTCGTGGGCGGAGAAGTCCTGCATGGCGCCCCAGAACAGGTACATGCCCAGCGGCATGATGAGGGTGAAGAAGAGCATGTCGGGGCGGAGCAGGGTGGTCAGGGCGTCGATGCGCGTGTAGACCCACGGGCGCGGGCGGCGCCCGGCCGGGGCGGGACGACCGGCCGGAGCGGGGCGCTCAGGGTCGCGGGCGGGGCGGGCATTGTCGCGAGCGGCGAAGGCGGTGGTGGCCATGGCTGGTTCCTCGATTCTGGTGACGGGTGGACGGGGGCGCGGGGCGGACGGTCCGGGCCGGCGGCCCGGGGCGGGAGCGGCCGGCGGCGGCTCAGGCGGCGCGGGCGGGGCCGGCGCCGTCGTGCTCCTCGCCGACGAGTTCGGCGAAGATCTCCTCCAGGCTGAGCGCCGTGATGCCCAGGTGGGCGGCGGGGGTGGTGGTCAGCAGGAGGCGGGCGACGTCGTCGGGGGCGGTGGTGCGCACCTCCAGGTGCTCGCCGTGGACCGCCGCCGCCAGCAGGGAGTCGGACACGGGGGCCAGGGCCGCGCGCAGCTCGGCCGGGCCGGTCAGGCCCCGCCAGGTCGCGCTCACCGTGGTGCCCTCGCCCATGGCGCGCACCTCGTCCACCGAGCCGGAGGCGACCAGGCGGCCGCGGTCGATGATGACGATGCGGTCGGCGAAGTCGGCGGCCTCCTGCAGGTAGTGGGTGGCGAAGAGGATGGAGCGGCCCGCCTCGGTCTGGGCGCGCATGGTGGCCCAGAAGGCGGCGCGGGCGTTGGGGTCCAGGCCGGTGGTCGGCTCGTCCAGGATCAGCAGCTCGGGCTGGGCCATCAGGGCCATCGCCAGGCGGATGCGCTGGACCTCCCCGCCGGAGCAGCGGGCGACCCGCCGCCGCAGGATCCCGCGCAGGTCGGTCTGGTCGATGATGGCCTCGACGTCGGGGGCGCGCAGCTGGAGGGAGGCGATGATGTCGAGGGTCTGGCGGACCGTGTAGGAGGGCAGGATCCCCCCGGTCTGGAGGACCGCGCCCACGCGCCCGGCCCGCACCGCCTCCCGGGGCTCGACGCCCAGGACGGCGGCGGTGCCCGAGTCGGGCCGGGTGAAGCCGAGGAGGACGTCGAGGGTGGTGGACTTGCCGGCCCCGTTGGGGCCCAGGAAGGCGACGACCTCACCGGGCGTCACCGTCAGGTCGAGGGAGTCGACGGCGACGACGGGGCCGAAGGTCTTGCGCAGGCCGCGCACGCGCACGGCGGGGGCGGCCGGGGCCGCGCCGACCGGGCCGGCGGCGGGGCGCGTCAAGGTGGGGGAGGGTGTGCTGCTCATGACCCGACCCTCGCCCCGGCGGGCCCGGCGCGGTACTGAGCGCTGTCACCGGCTCGACGTGACAGGTGTCATACACGTCATGCGCGCCCTTCCGGCCCGCGTCCCCGGATGCGGACGCCCGGCGCGGCCGGGGGAGTCGTCCGGTAGCGTCGCGCGCGACCCGTTCCCGACCGACGGAGACCCACGTGCCCATCGCGCTGCCCGCCCTGACAGGCGCCGACCTGACGCAGGACCTGTCCGCCTTCGAGGAGCTCGTCTCCGGGAAGATCCTCATCTGGGTCCTGCTCGGCGCCGGCCTGTACCTGACGATCCGCACGCGCGGCGTCCAGATGCGCCTGTTCTCCCGCGCGGTTCACCTGGTGGCGCGCTCGCGCCACCAGCGCGGCAGCCTGTCGAGCTTCCAGGCCTTCGTCATCGGCCTGGGCGGGCGCGTGGGCACCGGCAACATCGCCGGGGTCGCGCTCGCGGTCACGCTCGGCGGCCCCGGCGCCCTGTTCTGGATGTGGGTGGTGGCCCTGCTCGGCATGGCGACCTCCTTCGCGGAGTCGACGCTCGCCCAGGTCTTCAAGGTCCGCGGCTCTGACGCCATCTTCCGCGGCGGCCCCGCCTACTACATGCAGCGCGGCCTGGGCCTGCGGGGCGGGCGCCGCCTGAGCCGGCTCGGCCGGGGCATGGGCGTCGTCTTCGCCGCCATGCTCGTCTTCTCCTACGGCCTCATCTTCCCCATGGTGCAGTCCAACACCATCGCCCTGACCCTCCAGGAGGGCCACGGCGTCGGAACGATCGTGACGGCCATCGGGCTCATGGCCATCACCGCCCCGATCCTGCTCGCCGGCATGCGCGTGGTCGCCCGCGTCACCGAGTGGCTCGTGCCGCTCATGGCACTGGCCTACCTGGGCGTCGTCCTGGTGGTCATTATCGTCTCGGCCCCGCGGGTGCCCGGGGTGCTCGTCGATATCGTCGCCGGCGCCCTCCACCTCAGGGCGGGCCTGGCGGGCACCGCCGGCGGCTTCTTCGCGACCTTCCTCAACGGCACCAAGCGCGGCCTGTTCTCCAACGAGGCCGGCCAGGGCTCCTCGCCCAACGGGGCCGCCACCGCTGACGTCGCCCACCCCGTCACCCAGGGGCTCATCCAGGCCCTCGGCGTCTTCATCGACACGATCGTCATCTGCACGGCCACGGGGCTGACCGTGCTGCTCGCCTCCCCGCAGGTCTACACCCCCGGCGTCGAGCCCGAGTGGGCCGAGACCACGCTGGTCCAGCACGCGCTGGCGGACGCCCTGCCGGGCGGCTGGGTCGTCGGCTTCATGACCTTCGTCGTCTTCACCTTCGCCTACTCCAGCGTGCTGGGCTACTCCGCCTTCGCCGAGATCAACGTCTCCTACCTCGGCGGAGGCCGCGCCGCGAGCATCGCCCTGCGCCTGGCCATGACGGCCGCCACCGGGCTGGGCGCCGTCGTCGCCCTGGAGCTGGCGTGGGTCATGGCGGACATCGCCCTGGCGCTCATGACGATCCTCAACCTCATCGCCGTCCTGTGGCTGAGCCGCTGGGTCCTCGCCGCCCTGCGCGACTACGACGGGCAGCGGGCCCGGGGCGTTGCTGAGCCGGCCTTCGTGGCACCGGACAACCCGCTGCTGCCGGGCGGGCTGCCCGGGCACGTGTGGACGGCCGAGCGCGCGGCCGCCCGGGTGGCCAGCCTCGACGAGGCGTGAGCCGGGGACGGCCGGGGGCGCTCCTGTCCGGTTCGGCCCCGGCCCGCCGGTTCAGCCGGCGGGCGCGTAGCCCACGAGGCTGCTGTCCTTGACCGCGATGAGAAGGTCGGCGCGCGCGACGGCGACGTGGTCCCGTGGCCCGTACCTTCGGGGGACAAGGCCTCCCCGGTCGCGATCGATAATGCGCACATGGCCGCTGCGGCTGTGGTTCAGGATCAGGTACCGCTCACTCACCGTGGCGGTGAACCCTTGCTTGTACATGGGCGAGGATTTTGTGCCGTAGTCCGCGTCAGTCACCGTGCGCCCGTTGAGAGTGCAGGTGCCTTCCTGGGACCGACAGCTGAGAGCGATGGAGGCCCAGGATATGTCCCCCGAAGTGAATGCCTTCTTGTACTGGTCGAGGGTGGGAATGCCCGAGTCCGTCAGAAGCAGCGCGGAGGTGCTCTGGGAAGCGGTGTAGGTCTCCTGCTCGGTTCCGTCGGGACCCAGGGCAGTGACCGGCTTCTCATCGTCCTTGAGCAGGATCCACCCGTCCGCGGCGGGAAAGAGACTTATGACCTTCCCCGCCTCCTTCTGGGGGCGGGTCGCCATGATGCTCCCGTCCGCCAGCGACACGAAGGACACCGTCCCCCTCTCCTTGGACGAGTCCGAGTCCCCGGTCATCGCCAGGGCGTAGCCGGTGTGAGTGTCCCCGGTAACAGCGGAGTCGAGAAACCCGGGCTGGACGGTTCCGGGGAAGGCGACAGGTCCCCAGCGCTGGGTGAGGGTCTTGTCTGCGAGGTCCCAGCCGGTGCAGGCGGGAGAAGGCCTGCTCGTACACGTGATGATGAAATCGTCCGTGACCAGAACCGGCTCGGACGATCCCCAGGGCGCGTCCGTGGCCTCACCGGTGGCCGGGTCGATGAGGCTTCTGGAGGAGACGAGGACCGTGGGGGTCATGGCCTGGGGCCGTCCCCTGGGGGTGATCGACCACAGCTCCTGGGGCCGGCCGCCGGCAAGACTGTATCCGCGCAGCTGTTGCTTCGCCCCGGCAGCCCGGTCGTGGACCACGAGGTGGTCGCCGCTGACGTAGGTGCGGATGTCGGCATCGTCGTCGAGCTCGAGGTCAATGCTCCACGCCTGCTTCCACGAGTCGTCGGCGGTATTCGACGATGTGGGCGTCGTGGCGCGGGAGGAGGCCGAGAACCGCGGTGCGGAGGTGGCCCTTGTCGGCCGTGCTCTCCGGGCCGCGTTCCTCTCGCCGTCGTTGTCGAGAGAGCCGACCAGGACAAGGCCGACGACAATGAGGGCGACCGAGGCGGTGAGGATCGCAGGTCCCCAGTCGAAGTCTCGGGGCTTCCCCCTGGCATGGCTGGCATGGTCCGGGCGCTGCGGGGGCTTGCGGGCCGGCGGCGGCTCGGAGGGGGCGGGCCTGCTTGTCGGACGATGCCGGGGCTCGCGGGCCGGCGATGGTTCCGCGGGGGCGGGCCTGCGCGTCGGGCGGCGCAACGGCTCGGGGGCCGGTACTGGTTCAACGAGGGGCGGCTCGCTTGTGGGCGTTGTCCGGCTCGGGTGGGGCATTGCCCGGCCCGGGCGGCGGAAGAGGGAGGAGCCGGAGCCGTGCGCCGACCGGGGCGGACGGATGGATGTCGGCGCGCCGGGGGGACGGATGCCGAAGAAGGGACGCTTCATACGCATAAGCATGACCTACGCGTCTTGCGGCTCGCCAGTGCCCGGTCGGAATGCCCGGGTCGTCCTCTTCAGATGATCGGTTCCAACGGGGCGTGGGCCGGGCCAGGTGGGAGGCGCGCCCATGGGCGCGCCTCCCCGTCCCCCGCGGCCCCTCTCTCGTCGAGATCGGTCGGAAGTGAACCGATCTCGGCGAAGAGGGCTGCAGGGGCTGCGCGGGCCGTGCCGAGGGGGGCGCCGGCCCCGCTCGCCGTCCACGGAATCGATCATCTACGCCGACGTCGGGTCGTCTCCGCGCAGCCGGTTGAAGACAGCCGGCTCACTCGGGGGGCGTGTAGGCGACGAGGCTGCCGTCCTCGACCGCGATAAGCAGGTCCGCCCGCACGACCTTGACGCGGGTGCGGGACCCGTACAGCGCGTCCCCCTGGGGGACGACGCCTCCCCGGTCACGATCGATAATGCGCACCTTGCCTCCGAAGTCGTGGCTCAGGACGAGGTAGCGCTCATTCGCCGTCGCAGTGAAGTCGAACTCGTACATGAGCGAGGACCGCGTGGCGTCATCCGCGCCGGTGAGCGGCTGTCCGTTGAGCGTGCAGGAGCGACTGTGGCAGCTGAAGGCTATCGAGGCCCAGGAGGTCCCTCCCAAGGTGAAAGTACTTTTGTACTGCTCGACGGTGGGCAGCCCGGAGTCGGAGTCTGTCAGCAGCAGTGTCAGCATGTTCTGGACAGAACCATAGGTCTCTATCTCGGTGCCGTCCGGCTCCAGGGCGGTGACCGACCGGGGAGCGGCGCCGAGCTGGAGCCATCCGTCCGCGGCAGGAACAAAATGCAGGTACTCGCCGCCCTCCTCGTCCGGCCGGGTCTGAATGCTCCCGTCTGCCAGTGACACGAAAGCCACGGATTCCTCGGACGAGAATGAGCCATGGACCTCTGCCAGGGCGTAGCCGGTGTGGGTGTCCCCGGTGACGGCAGTCCTGTTGAAACGAGGACGGGCGGTTCCGGGGAAGGCGACCGGTCCCCAGCGCTGGATGAGGGCTCCGCCGTCGAGGTCCCAGCCGGTGCAGGCAGGGGAGGGCCTTGTCGCGCAGGTGATGATGAGGTCATCCGTGACCAGGGATGCGTAGGACGACGCGCCCCAAGGGGCATCCGTGGTCTCGCCGGTGGCGGGATCAATGAGCTGACCGCCCAGAACGAGGGCCGAGGAGGTCAGCGCTGTCGGCTGGCCCGCGGATGTTGTCGACCACAGTTCCTGGGGTCGGCCGCCGGCGAGGCTGTATCCGCGCAGCCGTGCGTTCGCCCGCTCCCCGGGAACCCAGTCATAGACCACGACGTAGTCGCTGTTGGCGTAGATCTCGACCTGGGCGTCAGCGCCCAGGTCGAGATCGGTGCTCCATGCCTGCTTCCACGAGTCTCTCGGGCCGACAGAGGGTGCGGGGGACGCGGTGGAGGCGGATGCGGAGGGCTGAGGAGCGGCGGCGGCCCCCGTCGACCGCGTGTCTCCCGCTGCGTTCTGCTCACTGTCTCTTCGGAGACGTGCGAGTGCGCCGACCGCGACGAGCACGACGACGAGGGCGACGGTGGTGGCGATGAGGAACGCAGATCTCCGAGTGAGGCTCCCGAGCCACGTCTCCACGCGGTTCGGGCGCCGCGGCGGTTCGGTGCCCGACGGCGGTTCGGACGGGTCGAGCGTGCCTGTGCGCGCCACCCTGCCCGGGCGGTGGAACGGGGATGAGCCGGAGACGCCGCTCGCCGGCCGGGGCGGGCGGACAGAGGACGATGCGCCGGGGGGACGGATGCCGAAAGAGGGGCGTCTCACAAACAGAAGCATGATCCATTCGCCCGGCGGCTCGCCACCTTCTACTGCAGCGTCTTTCAGCACCTTCACGTGCGCCGGACCGGTCGAGGCCTGTGGTGGATCCCGCAGGTGCGCACGGGCACTGGGAAGGGGCGCAGTGGTTGACGGTGGTGATTGTCTGGCATGATGGCGTGGTTGTGCGGCCGTGTGCGGTCCCTCTCCCGGGCGTGGTCGTGCTGGTAGGCGTGCGTCGAGGGACTGTTGCTTGACCCCACCGGTAGGTCGGCGCGCGCTGTCGTCTACCGTGTCCGGAAACCGTGTCTGGAAGTCAGGAGCTGTACTCAAGTGGCAGTCAAGATTCGTCTTAAGCGCATTGGCAAGAAGTTCTCGCCCGTCTACCGGGTGGTGGTGGTCGATGCGCGCAAGAAGCGCGACGGGCGGGTGATCGAGGAGATCGGCCTGTACGACCCGGTGCAGGAGCCCTCGCTGATCCGCATCAGCTCGGAGCGGGTGCGCTACTGGCTGGGTGTGGGCGCCCAGCCGTCGAACACGGTGCACAACCTGCTGAGGATCACCGGGGACTACCAGGCGTTCAAGGGCCTGCCCGTTCCCGAGGGCAGGCTGCGGGTCAGGGACGAGGCCGCGGTGGCGGCGGCGCGGGACGCGGCGGTGCGCGAGGCGGCCGATGAGGCCGAGAGGCTCAAGGCCGCCTCGGCCGCCCGGGTCGAGCAGGCCGGGAGCGCGGGGCGGGCCGACGGCGCCGAGGGGGCCTGACAGGTGCTGGCCGAGGCGCTGGAGCACCTGGTGCGCGGGATCGTGGACCGCCCCGAGGACGTGACGGTGGTCTCCCGGTCCCTGCGCCGCGGGGACCTGCTGGAGGTGCGGGTCAGCCCCGACGACCTGGGGCGGGTGATCGGCCGCTCGGGCCGCACCGCCCGGGCCCTGCGCGCCGTCATCGGGGCCCTGGCCGACGAACCCGTGCGCGTCGACGTCATCGACACCGACCGCCACTGACACCCCCGCATCTCACCGGCACCGGCCCACCTCCGCACCGAGACCGGTTCGAGGCGCCGGGCGCCGCCGGCTGCCACCAGCCCCCGGCCGCCCACCGTCGTCGTCACCACACCAGCCGCCGGGCTCACGCCGCAGAACCGCGGGATTGCACCGGTTCCCCACGGCGTTCGGGACCGTCGGTCGTCCCAGGGCGCGTGGGGCGATCGCTTCTCCCGCCCCGGAGCCGGTCATTGAGGCGGCCGGCTCCGGGGCGACCGGAGCAGCCAACAGGCCACACGGACCGATCTCGAGCCGGATTGCGACCGATCTCGGCGAGAGAGGGGCGGGCCAACCCGGCGGGCCGACCCTCCTCGCGGTCGCGCGCGGTAGGTTTGCCCCGTGCTGCTCACCGTTGCCGTCATCGGACCCGCCCACGCCCTCAAGGGCGAGGTCCGCCTCGACATCCGCACCGACGACCCCGAGGGCCGGCTCGCCCCCGGCACCAGCCTGCCGGTGCAGGCGCCCCAGGGGCACGCCGGCCCAACCGGCTCCGCCGGCCCCGTGCCTGATCACCTGACCGTCGCGCGCCTGCGCTTCGACGGCGCCCGCTGGTTCGCCCGCTTCGAGGATGTCCCCGACCGCACCGCCGCCGAGGCCCTGCGCGGCGCGCGCCTCATGGTGGACACCGATGCCGCCGATGGCGCTGGCGGGACCGGCGGGGCCGACGATGACGCCTGGTACGCCCACGAGCTCATCGGCCTGCAGGCCATCCGAGTTGCCTCCGAGACCCCGCCGGACAGCGCCCCCCAGCACCTCGGCGAGGTCGTCGACCTTGAGCCCGGCATCGCCCAGGACCGCCTGGTCGTGCGCACCCCGGACGGCGAGAGGGTCGCCGTGCCCTTCGTCGAGGCGCTCGTCCCCGAGATCGACCCCGACGCCGGCACGGTCACCCTGGACCCTCCCGGCGGGCTCTTCCCCGGCGTCGGCCAGACCGAGGAGGCCCGCTGATGACCCGGGCCCCCGCGGCACCCGGCGCCCGCCCCCTGCGCCTCGACGTCGTCACCATCTTCCCCGACTACCTGAGGGCGCTGGACCTGTCCCTGATCGGCAGGGCCGCCGGCACCGGCCTGATCGACCTGCACGTCCACGACCTGCGCGAGTGGACCCACGACCGCCACCGCACCGTCGACGACACCCCGCTGGGCGGCGGCGCCGGCATGGTGATGAGGCCCGACGTGTGGGGCGAGGCCCTCGACACCGTCCTCGGTCTGCCCGCCGGCGCCCCGGCTGTACCGGATCGACGACCCGGCCGACAGGTTCTGGTCGTCCCCACTCCCTCGGGCGGGCTGTTCACTCAGCGCACCGCCGAGGACCTGGCCCGCGCCGACCGGATCGCCTTCGCCTGCGGACGCTACGAGGGCATCGACGCCCGGGTCGCCGAGCACTACCGGGCCGCCGGCATCGAGGTGCACGAGCTGTCCATCGGCGACTACGTGCTCAGCGGCGGCGAGGCCGCGGCCCTGGTCATGATCGAGGCCATCGCCCGCCTGCGCCCGGGGGTGGTGGGCAACCCCGCATCCGTCGTCGAGGAGTCCCACTCCGAGGCGGGCCTGCTGGAGTACCCCGTCCACACCCGGCCGGTCGCCTGGCGCGGCCTCGACCTGGCCGCCTCCGACCCGCACCTGCTGTCGGGCGACCACGCCCGCATCGCCCGCACGCGCCGCGACCAGGCCATCGCCCGCACGGCCGCCCGCCGCCCCGACATGATCGCCCGCCTGCGCCCCGGGGACCTCGACGCCGAGGACCGCGCCGCCCTGGCGCGTCACGGCTGGGCGGTGCCCGTCAGCGCCTGCGGGCCGGTCGAGCTGGTCCTGCGGCCCGCCCGGGCCGAGGACGCCCGGGCCCTGGCCGCACTGGCGGCGCGCACCTTCCCCGACGCCTGCCCGCCCTTCCTCTCCGGGGAGCAGATCGCCGCCCACATCGCGACCAGCCTCACCCCCGAGCGCTTCGCCGCCTGGCAGGCCGACCCGCGCGCGGTCCTGACGGTCGCCGAGCTGCCCGGCGGGCTGGCGCCGGGCAGGCTCGCGGCGGGCGCCGATCCCGCCGACGCCGTCGCCCCGGGAGAGCTCATCGGCTACAGCGCCGTGCTCGCCGAGTTGCCCGGCCCCGCGGGCGAGTCCGTCGCCGGGCTGGACCCGCGGCCCGCCGTCGTCGAGGCCCCTCCGCGCGCCAACGGCTCCGCCGCCCTGGCCGCCGAGCTGTCCAAGGTCTACGTCGATGCCCGTCTGCGCTCCTCCGGCGTCGTCGCGGCCCTGCTGGAGCGGGCCGTCCGCGATGCCGCGGCCCTGGGCGCCACGGCCTTGTGGCTCGGCACCCACGAGCGCAACCGCCGGGCGCAGAGGGCCTACAGGCGGCGCGGCTTCCGACTGCTCGGATCGCGCACCTACGACGTCGGCGGACAGACCTGCCGGGACGTGGTCATGAGCCTTAACCCGCAGGAGGTCCACTATGAGCAGCACTGAGAGCATCGATAGCACTGAGAGCACTGAGGACGTTGAGACGACGGGCGCAGCGGGCGTCGGCGCGCCCGTGCACGCCGCTCCGGGCACCCGCTCCAGGCGGTCGCACAGCCTCAGCGCGTGGGAGTCCCACCCGTTCCTGCGCAGGCTGCTGACCCTGATCGTCATTCTGGCGATCATCGCGGTCGTGCGCAGCCTGATCGTGCAGAGCTACACCATTCCCTCGGGGTCCATGGAGGACACCCTCCACTCGGGCGACCGCATTATGGTCACCCTGTACGACGCCGACTCCGTCCAGCGCGGCGACGTCGTCGTGTTCACCGACCCCGACCACTGGCTGACCGACCCCGAGCCGACAGGTTTCGCCCGCGTCGTCCAGGACGTGCTGGTGCTGCTGCGGCTCCTGCCGCGGGAGGCGGGGCACCACCTCGTCAAGAGAGTCATCGGGATGCCTGGCGACCATGTCGTCGCCGACGGCACCGGGCCGGTGAGCGTCAACGGGGTCGTCCTGGACGAGCCCTACCTCAAGCCGGGCCGCTCCGGCTCGGACGTCGCCTTCGACGTCACCGTCCCCGCCGGCTACGTGTGGGTCATGGGCGACAACAGGTCGAACTCGGCGGACTCCCGGATGCACCAGACCGACGCGCACGGCGGCTTCGTGCCGGCTGGCAACATTGTCGGCATCGCGAGATTCGTGTACTGGCCCGTCGGGCGCTGGTCCGGCCTGGGAGACGGGCGGGACGCCTTCTCGCACGTGCCCGCGGCGACCTCGATTCCACCCGCAGCGCCCACCGCTGTGCTGAACGGGCCGTGAGGCGGAGGCCGCCCGCAGGGCCGCGAGGGCGCAGGGGCCAGTGAGGTCGGGCACTTGCGCCCCGACCGTCTCGCAGCGTGACGACGCGCTGTGGCAGACTGACCCCGCCTCCGGGCCTCGGACGCCCTCTGCCACTGGGGAAGGTGTTCACGCGCAGGATCCGCGGGCGATCGAGAACGGTGCGGCCACTGCATCGGGTCCGTCCCGAGACGAGTCGCGGCACCTCTGACCAAGCGCCCATGACCAGTGGCACGAGCGTGGAGAGAACAATGACCAACCTGATCGACCAGATCGACGCCGCCTCGCTGCGCGACGATGTGCCCGACTTCCAGCCCGGTGACACCCTCAAGGTGCACGTCAAGGTCGTCGAGGGCAGCCGTACCCGTACCCAGGTGTTCCAGGGTGTCGTCATCGCCCGCCAGGGCAAGGGCGTCTCCGAGACCTTCACCGTCCGCAAGATCTCCCTCGGTGTCGGAGTCGAGCGGACCTTCCCGGTCCACACGCCCACCGTCGAGAAGATCGAGGTCGTCACTCGCGGTGCCGTGCGTCGCGCCAAGTTGTACTACCTGCGCAAGCTGCGCGGCAAGGCGGCCAAGATCAAGGAGCGCCGCGAGCACTGAGGGGCGCCCGCTATGCTCTCTGGTGACGCCCGGGGCCTCCGGGCCCGGGCGTCACTATCCTTATCATCGGGGCGTCACGGCCTCGTCATGCACATGCACCACCTCGGAACAGGAGCACGGTGACCTCACCGCAGGATGATCACGAGGAGCTCGAGCCCGACGTCGACGGCGGCGGAGCATCGACCTCTCCCAGCAAGGAGCAGGCCGACAAGGCACCCGCGCCGACTGTTTCCGAGGAAGGGACGGTGCGGCGCCCGAGCGTGCGGGAAGGCGGCAGGGCTGCGATGCCCGATGATGCGAGGCACGAGGCGCCCGATTCGGTGGCTACTCCTGCTGAGCCCGGGCCGGAGCCCGAGGCGTCCGGGCCGGTCGAGGCCGAGCCTGAGGAGGCTGGGCCGGTCGGGACCGAGCCTGAGGCGGTGGTGGAGCCGGATTCCGGGCCGGAGCCCGGGGTGGCCGGGCTGGTGGAGGCCGAGCAGGCTGTTGCTCCTGCTGGGTCCGCGGTCGGATTCGCGGGGGCTGATACGGCGCAGACGCCCGCCGAGCCGGTGGATGACGAGCCCGCGGCCGAAGAGGACGAGTCTTCTGCGACGGCGGAGGCCGGGTCGGCCGGCTCCGGGGATGAGTCGGTGGCCGGGGCCGTGAAGCCCGAGCCTGCGGCTGCTCCCGCCGAGCCGGCGGGGCCCGATTCGGTGGCTACTCCTGCTGAGCCCGGGCCGGAGCCCGAGGCGTCCGGGCCGGTCGAGGCCGAGCCCGAGGCGTCCGGGCCGGTCGAGGCCGAGCCCGAGGAGGCTGGGCCGGTCGAGGCCGAGCCTGAGGCGGTGGTGGAGCCGGATTCCGGGCCGGAGCCCGGGGTGGCCGGGCTGGTGGAGGCCGAGCAGGCTGTTGCTCCTGCTGGGTCCGCGGTCGGATTCGCGGGGGCTGATACGGCGCAGACGCCCGCCGAGCCGGTGGATGACGAGCCCGCGGCCGAAGAGGACGAGTCTTCTGCGACGGCGGAGGCCGGGTCGGCCGGCTCCGGGGATGAGTCGGTGGCCGGGGCCGTGAAGCCCGAGCCTGCGGCTGCTCCCGCCGAGCCGGCGGGGCCCGATTCGGTGGCTACTCCTGCTGAGCCCGGGCCGGAGCCCGAGGCGTCCGGGCCGGTCGAGGCCGAGCCCGAGGCGTCCGGGCCGGTCGAGGCCGAGCCTGAGACGAGTGCGGTTGAGCCGGCCGAGCCCGGGCCGGGGGAGACCGAGTCGGCTGAGCCGGGTGTCGCCCCGGCCGAGTCCGAGCCCGTGAAGACGACGCCCGCCTCCACTGCGGATGCCGAGGACGCCGAGGCCGGCGACGCGGCCGAGGGCCCTGACGATGCCGGGGCGGAGGTGACGACGGATGCCGAGGCGCCTGCGGATGAAGGCGCTGACAGCGAGGGGTCCGAGGCCGAGGAGCCTGTCGACCTGCCGCCCTCCTACCCGCCCACCCGGCGCCCCCGCCCCCTGCCGATCCCCGGGCAGGAGGAGGACAGCGCCTCGGAGGCCCGGCCGCGCCGCAGCTGGCTGTCCACCATCGTCGTCGTCCTGGTCGTCATCGCCCTGTCCGCCTTCATCAAGACCCACATCTATCAGACCTTCGAGATCCCGTCCGGCTCGATGGAGGACACCCTGCAGACCGGGGACCAGGTCGCCGTGCGCATGTACGACGCCCACAGCATCCACCGCGGAGACGTCGTCGTCTTCTCGGATCCGGGCGGCTGGCTCGACGCCAAGGACCCGACCGGGCTCCAGGGGCTGGTGCGCAACGGCCTCATCCTGACCGGACTGCTGCCCAAGAACTCGGGACACCACCTCATCAAACGGGTCATCGGCGTGGCCGGGGACCACATCACGGCCGACGGCACCAGCGCCCTGAGCGTCAACGGCGTCCCGCTGGACGAGACCTATGTCAGGCAGGGCTCCGCCCCGTCCTCGGTGCCCTTCGACGTGGTCGTGCCCGAGGGCTGCGTCTGGGTGATGGGGGACAACCGCTCCAACTCCTCGGACTCCCGCTTCCACCAGGACGACCCGCACGGCGGCGCAGTGCCGGTGACGGACGTCGTCGGCGTGGCCACCAATGTCGTGTGGCCGGTGGGCCACTGGGACTCGCTCGACGACGGGGAGGCGGTCTTCAAGGGCGTCCCGGACGATCCCAGTTGACCGCACGGCGGCTCCGCCCCGACCGCGCCGTGGAGGCAGGGCTCCTCGCGTGCCACGAGCTGGTCGGCGGCATGGACGAGGTCGGCCGCGGCTCCCTGGCCGGTCCGGTGACCGTCGGCCTGGCCGTCGTCGGACGCCGGACCCTGGACGCCTTCCCCACGACCCTGGCCGACTCCAAGCAGCTCACCCCCCGCCGCCGAGAGGCCCTGGTGGAGCCGTGCTGCGCCTGGCTCCTCGACTGGGCCGTGGCCCACGCCGCGCCCGCTGAGATCGATGCGCTCGGCATCGTCGGAGCCCTGCGGCTTGCCGGACGGCGGGCTCTCGCCCGGGTGGCCCTGCGCAATCACCTGCCCGGAGCGATCATCCTCGACGGCACGGCGGACTGGCTCACCGAACCGGGCCCCGACCTGCTCGGCTCCCTCGCCGGGAGCGCCGATGCGGGCGACACGGCGGCGGGTGGCGCACCTGCCCTGCCCGCTCGCCTGACTCCTCCCGTGCGCATGGAGGTCAAGGGGGACGCCCGCTGCGCCGTCGTCGCCGCGGCCTCCGTCCTGGCGAAGGTCGAGCGCGACGGCCTCATGGCGGACCTGCCCGACCCGGGCTACGGCTGGGCGGCCAACAAGGGGTACGCCTCCGCGGCCCACATCGCGGGCCTGGCCCGCCTCGGCGCGAGCGACCAGCACCGCCGCTCCTGGCGCCTTCCCGGGCTGGACGCCTCCGCGGATGCAGCGCGATGAGCCTGCTGCCGGGTTGTGATCTGCTTGTTATCGGTACGCCATCGGCTGAGTGCGACGCGCCACCGGTGCCTGCTCTGGCCGCACAGCCTGGACGGGCATGATGGGTCAATGAGCGCTGACGACCTCGAGTCCTACGAGAACGACCTGGAGCTGGACCTGTACCGCGAGTACAGGGACGTTGTCTCACTGTTCTCCTATGTCGTGGAGACCGAGCGCCGCTTCTACCTGACCAACGCCGTCGACGTCCAGGTGCGCACCAACGGCGGCGAGGTCTTCTTCGAGCTCAGCCTCGAGGACGCCTGGGTGTGGGACATCTACCGCTCGAGCCGCTTCGTGAAGTCCGTCCACGTCGTCACCTTCAAGGACGTCAACGTCGAGGAGCTCACCAAGCCGGAGATGGATATCCCCTCCTGACCGCACGGCCTGACCGCGCCGCGATCATGGTGTGTCCCAGCGCACGTCTCAGGGCTGCACGGTGCTGCCCGTGCGGGTCCTGCCCACCGGGCTCGACGGCGTCGTTCGCGCGATCCCCCTCCCGCCGCGCACCCTGGTGGCGGAGGTGATCCCCGTGACCACGACACCCGCCCCCGGGCCCGCTGCTCGGTCCGTCGCGGCCTCCGGGCGCGCGGCCGTCGGCCGACGCGGCGAGGACATCGCGACCCGGTACCTCGACGACCGCGGCTGGCGGGTCCTGGACCGCAACTGGCGCCCCGGGGCCGGGCTGCGCGGCGAGCTCGACCTGGTGGCCCTGGAGCCCGTGTCCGGGCGCGCGCCCGCCCTCGTCGTCGTCGAGGTCAAGACCCGCACGACCCTGAGCGCCGGGCCGCCCGCCGCGTCCGTCGGCGCCGGCAAGCTCGCGCGCCTGCGCGTCCTCGCGGCCGCCTGGGCGGCGCGCCACCCCGTCCCCCACGGCGGCCTGCGGCTCGACGTCGTCTCCGTGCTCCTGCACCCGGACCGGCCCGCCGACCTGCGCCACCACCGCGGGGTGGGCGCATTATGAGCCTGGCGCGCACCCTCGCCGTGACGCTCACCGGCCTGGAGGGCCACCTCGTCGACGTCGAGGCCCACTCGGGCCCGGGCCTGCCCGGCTTCACCCTCGTGGGACTACCCGACGCCGCCGTGCGCGAGTCGCGCGAGCGCGTGCGGGCCGCCCTGACCGTCTGCGGCGTCACCTGGGGCGAGCAGCGCCTGACGGTCAACCTGTCCCCGGCGGACGTGCGCAAGACCGGCACCGGATTCGACCTGGCCCTGGCCCTGGCGGTGCTCGGGGCGCGCGACCTGCTGCCCGGGCGCGCCCTGGCGGTGCTGGACCGCACCGTCTACATCGGCGAGCTCGGCCTGGACGGCTCCGTCCACCCCGTGCGCGGCATCCTGCCCGCCGTGCGCACGGCCGTGGAGGCCGGCGTGCCCGACGTCATCGTGGCCGCCTCCGCCGCCCGCGAGGCCTCCCTCGTCCCCGGGGCGCGAGTGCGCGCGGTCGACCACATTGGCGAGCTCGTCGAAGACTACGGCGGCGCCCTGCCTCCGCGCGCCCGCGCCGTCGTCGAGCGGGCCCGCCGGCGCTGCGAGCAGCCCCGCGCCCCGCAGCCCCGCCCGGAGGGCGACCGCGTCCTCGACCTGGCCGACGTCGTCGGGCAGGCCGAGGCCCGCCACGCCCTGGAGGTCGCCGCCGCGGGCGGCCACCACATCCTCCTGGTGGGCCCGCCCGGCGCCGGCAAGACCATGCTGGCCGAGCGCCTGCCCTCGATCCTGCCCCCGCTGAGCGACGAGGACGCCGTGACCGTCACCTCCCTGCACTCCCTGGCGGGCACCTTCGACCCCGAGACCGGCCTGCTGACCGCCCCGCCCCTGCGGGCCCCGCACCACACCGCGACCAGGGCAGCGGTCATCGGGGGCGGCAGCGGCACGCCCAGGCCGGGCGACGTCTCGCTGGCCCACCGCGGGGTGCTCTTCCTCGACGAGGCGCCGGAGTTCCCAGGCGGTGTCCTGGACTGCCTGCGCCAGCCCCTGGAGACCGGCTCGGTGACCATCGACAGGGTTGGCGGGCGGGCGGCCTTCCCCGCCGCCTTCCAGCTGGTCCTGGCGGCCAACCCCTGCCCCTGCGGCAAGGGCGGGGGACGCGGACTGGAGTGCACCTGCACGTCCCTGCAGCGCAGGCGCTACTTCTCGCGCCTGTCGGGCCCGCTCCTGGACCGCATCGACATCCAGGTCGAGGTCGCCGCCGTCACCGCCCAGGACCTGTCCTCGGGCGGCGCAGGCGACTCCAGCGCGGCCGTCGCCGCGCGCGTGGCGCGGGCCCGTTCGCGCGCATCCCGCCGGCTCACGGACACGCCCTGGCGGCTCACAGGCCAGGTGCCGGGCTCCTGGCTGCGCTCGCCCGCCTGCGGGATGGACCCCGCCCTGCTGGCGCCGCTCATGGCCGCCCTGGACCGCGGCGACCTCACCCTGCGCGGCGTGGACAGGGTGCTCCGCCTGGCCTGGACCCTGGCGGACCTCGCCGCCCGCCCCGCCCCCTCCGCCTCCGACCTCGGGGGCGCCCTGGCCCTGCGCATGAGAGGAGCGCGCCCATGATCCCGACCGATCCGGCAGGCCCGGCAGGCACCGCTGACCCCGCCGGCCCAGCGAGCCCAGCCGATCCGGCCGTCCCGGCCGACTCCGCAGAGACAGCCACCGCCCTGGCCGCCGCGGAGCCCGCTGCCGCCCCGGACGAGCCGTCCGGTGCGGCCGAGCCCGCCCGCGCCGCCGTCGTCCCCGACCCGGCGCCGGGGACGAGCGGGCCGCGCCCGCGGCGCCGCGGGCTGCCCTACCCCGTCCGGGACGAGACCCTGGCGCGTGCCACCTGGTCCCGGCTGGCCGAGCCCGCCGACCACGCCGCCTGCGCCCTGGTCGGGGCCCTGGGCGCCGGAGCGGGGCTCGCCTGGCTCCTGGACGAGGCCCTGGACCGCGAGGGCCGGCCGCGCCCCGCGCCGCGCCCGCCCATTGCGCCGCGCGGCGACGCCGCCAGGGCCAGTGCCGCATGGAGCAGGGCGGCCGCGCGCTGGGCGCCCAGGCTGACCGGCCTGGACATCCGCCGCGAGCTCGAGACCCTGGAGCGGCTCGGCGGAAGCCTCGTCCTGCCCGGCGACCCGTGGTGGCCCACCGGCCTGGACGACCTGGAGCACCCGCCCCACTGCCTGTGGGTCCGCGGAGACCCGGCCCTGCTGGTGCCGGGCGACGGCGACGCGGTCAGCGGGGCGGACGGCGCGACCGGCGGGACGGCGCCGGCCTCCTGGCCCGACGCCGGCGCGCCGCGCACCCGAGCCGACCTGGTCGCCGCGGGCCCCGGCACCGGGAGGGCCCTGGCCCTGGTGGGGTCGAGGGCCTCCACCGAGTACGGGGAGCGCGTCGCCGCCCAGATCGCCTCCGAGCTGACGGCCCAGGGCGTCGTCGTCATCTCCGGGGGCGCCTTCGGCATCGACGCCGCGGTCCACCGCGGCGCCCTGCGCGCCGGCCCGACGCTGTCGGTGAGCGCCGGGGGAGTGGACCGGCTCTACCCGGCGGGCAACGCCGACCTGCTGCGCGCCGTCATCGACACCGGCGCCCTCGTCGCCGAGGTCCCTCCGGGCTGCCAGCCCGGCCGCCACCGCTTCCTGACGCGCAACCGCCTCATTGCGGCCATGGGCGGGGCCACAGTCGTCGTCGAGGCGGCCTGGCGCTCCGGGGCCCTGTCCACCGCCCGGCACGCCCGCGACCTGGGCCGCGGACTCGGCGCGGTGCCCGGTCCGGTAACCTCCATGGAGTCCGTCGGCTGCCACCGGCTGCTGCGCGACGGCGCGGTGTGCGTCACCGACGCCGAGGACGCCCTCGAGCTCGTCGTCCCCCTGGGCGGAGTCGATCCTGAGGCCACCCGCGCGGCCGCCCCCGGCAACGCCGGCGCCGGGCTGCTCGACGGGCTGACGGGGGATGCCTCAGTGGTCATGGACGCCCTGCCCGCGCACGGCTCGGCGGGTGTCGAGGCGCTGGCGCGGGCGGCGGGCCGATCGGAGCAGGAGGTGATCTCCGCGCTCGGACTGCTCGAGCTGTCCGGGCACGTGAGGCGCGACGGGCTGCGCTGGCGCCGACGCACCGACCGGTGAGGGTCGCAGCCACGTCCGCCTGCCGGTGAGGGACTGCGCTCGTCCGCAGGAGAGGGCCCGCCCGACTCGCACCGATGAAGGACCTGGGCCTTCGCCGGTGGCGCGCCCCGGACACTGTCACGAGGAGAAAGGGACGAGCGGCAGAATCTGCGCCGACGAGGCAGGCCTCCTCCGAGCCGGCCCCTTGCGACTCGCTTGACGGCGGTATGTCAGACACCCTGCTCACGGAGATACGTTGCCGGCCCGTTGCGAAGTGGTGCCATAGCCGGTGCGGCGACAATGGCGAAGAGCACAGCCCAGGAGACGAACAAGCCGGAAACCAGCATCTCAAGCGGCCATACGACGATATACTTGCCCGTTGCAGCGTGTGTCACGAGTGCGCAAACGACACCGCCAGCTGCAACTGGGATCAATGCTGTCAAGATAGCGGTGATCGACATGGTGAGGGTCTCTGCCGCGATCATTGCGTAGACCTGCTGCTCCTGCATGCCGCTTGCCTGAAGTAGGGCGATCTCGTGTCCTCGTCCGCGCGCAGAGAGTGCGATCACCGCTGCGCTTGTGGCGAGCATGGATACCGCGATGACGGCAACGATGGTCCAGACGTCGGTGAGATCGGTCGGGGTCCCCGGCTGTACGGTCTCGATGTATGACGTTACAGATTTAATGGCGCATAGAAGCAGCCCGATGCCTCCCATCCCAGCGGCAAGTGGGGCAATTGTCGTCACGCTCTGCGAGACGCGGTCCGCCGCCGACCGCGCGCCCAGGGCCGGCACGGGAAGCCTGGCGTGATCGAGCACCGTATGAATGACCCGCAAGACGGAGGAGACGATCTCAGGGCACAAGAGGTACACCGCAATAAGGGTACAGCCGCCGGCATCGACGGAGAGATTGAACATGGGGCCCGGGCCGATGGGTCCAAGCGTCTCAGAGAACCGGGCGGCGACGACAAGACCAATGCTGAGGAGGAGGAAGACGACACCGCCGCTGATACGGAGGAACCGCCCAGCGGGTTTGCGGCTGGCGGCGCTGTCGAGATGACGAAGGGCTGCGCTCGGTGGTGTCTGCGAGGCGCGACGTGCCGGGAGAAGGCCGCCGACGAGCGTCGTGGCGACAGCGACGGCGACTGTTACCGGCGGAGCCCAGACTGATAATGTGAAAGAAGGCAGATCGAGGCCGCTCGCAAATGCTTTATTAAATGCTGGGATCGCCCAGAAGCCAGCGATTGTCGAGACCACCGTCCCCAGGACCGCCCCGCATGCGGCAACGACGAGCAGGACGATAAGCGTTGCTGTGAACACGGTCGAGGGAGATGCCCCGAGCAGCAGCCACAGCGCATAGGTGTGTTGGGTCGAGTGAACCGAGGCTCTGCCGACGATCGTCAGACTTACCCAGGCGATGAGTGCAACGACGATGTAAATCGTGACTGAGAGGATCTGAAATTCTTCGACAGGTACACCTGCGGCCGTGACAGCGGCACGGAACCGCGGATCGCCTGTCCAGGCGAGCTGATGGACGCACAGGCCGATCATCGCCGTGATCACCGTGACGACTGCGATGGCAGGCGTCCACTGCCGCCACTCGTCAGCGAACATGCGGAAGACGTAGCGCTGCACCGTTCACGCCCTCAGCCCGGTCATCAGGCCCAACAGCTGCCGGCTGTTGGTTGCACCTAAGCGTTTAACGGTCCGACCGTCGTGCATGATGACAATGGAATCGGCCAGGGCGGCAGCCGAGAGGTCATGGGTGACCATGACGATCATCTGCCCCTCATTGGCCATACGACGCAGCGTTGACAGGACGAGCTGGGAGCTCTGCGAATCCAGGGCGCCGGTCGGTTCGTCGGCGAAGACGATGCTGGGGCGCAGTGCGAGAGCGCGGCACAGGGCAGTGCGTTGCTGCTCGCCGCCCGAGAGTGTTCTCGCAGGGGCCTTCCGCCGGCGCCCCAGCCCGAAGGCGTCGATCAGCTGATCTATCGCGTCGCGGGGGATGGCTACATGGTTGAGTCGAAACGGCAGTGAGATATTCTCCTCGACGCTCAAAAACGGAACAAGGTTGTACTGCTGGAAGACGAATCCGATCTCCTGACGGAGCATGCGCGCCCGCTGGGCTCGGGATTGCCGGTAGATATCGCGGCCGTTGAGCGCAACGGTGCCCGACGTTGGCTTGTCCAGCCCGCTGAGGCACATGAGAAACGATGATTTTCCCGAGCCGGAATGGCCTACCACGGCTGTCAGGCCGGTACCACGCAGCTCAAGGTCGCAGCATTGAAGCACCTCTGTCCTGGTCTGGCCCGTTGTGACCACCCGCTGTACTGCATGGGCGCTGAGCGTGGGCATTGAAACGGTCCTCATTATTTCCTCTACGTTTTCGTCTGCCGGCCATGATTTTGATGCAGACGGCGGAGCCGTCTCTACCCGCTGTGGTCACGAGTTGAGTCATGACCCCGGTCACGGGTTTCCGGGCGCGTACAGCCCTATACTGCGAGGCATGGGCTCTGGGCGCAGGAACATCGATCGCACCCTGGTGGCGCTCCAGGCTGTCGCCCTGTGCTGCCTCGCCCTGGCCGCCATCTTGCGCATCATCGACTACACGCGCACGGGCGAGCGACTGTTCATCGCGGTCACCTGGCTTGCGCTGGTGCCGATCATCGGGGCGCTGTGGCTCTTGCGCCCCAGGCTGGTCCAGTCCGGCCACGGGATCGCCGCGACTGCCGTTGCAGTCATGCTGGCCACCCCCGTTGCGGTGTTCGGGACCCTGGGCTTCACCCTGCCGGTCCTCCTGCTCGTCGTGGCGTTCGCCGTCGTCGATGTCTCGCCGCGCGCGGGAGTCCACGCCACGATCTGGATCTCCGCAGTGGGCTTCATCCTCCTGGTCTCGGAGCGGCTCGGACCAAGGCATACACTCGCCGCGGCCGCGGGCCGGGCGCTGGTCAACGTCGTACCGGCGGCAGTCGCCCTGTGCTTCGGAATCGTGCTGGGCATCGCCCTGCGCGGGTTCGAGCAGCGGCGGGAGGCCGACCGAAGAATCATCAACCGCCTGCAGCACGCCTCCGAGGTTGAGAAGGAGCTCCTCCTGTCGGACGAACGTTCACGCAGCGCCCGCGAGCTGCACGACGGGCTCGGTCACCGGCTGACACTCGTCTCGATGAGTCTTGAGCTGGCCGAACGCGTGCGATCAACCGATGAGGATCAGGCCTGGGAGGAGATCCGCACCGCGAAGAACACGGCAGACGAGGTGCTTGCCGAGATGAGGACCTGGGTCAGGGCCCTGAGCCCCGTCCGAGACGCCGCAGCGCGCGGGCTCGCCGCATTCGAGCTCATCGCGGAATCGTTCCGGGGCACCGGACTGACCGTTGACGTCAGCGGGGATGAGACGGCGGATCACGAGCTCGCCAACGATAATGGAACCGCTCTCCTGATGTATCGCGCTGTCCAGGAAGGGCTGACGAATGCGCTCCGGCACGGCCGGGCGCGAAGCGTCCACATCGAGCTCACCAGCCGCGATCGCCGAATCGATCTGAGTATCACCAACGACTTCGGCCGCGACGCCGGCGCGGACGCGCCCGACGGAGTACCGGACTTCGGTTTCGGGCTCAGAGGACTCTCCGATCGCGCAGCACAGCGCGGAGGACGACTTCGGGCGCACCGAGTAGGAGAGCTCTTCCGGCTCGAGATCAGCGTACCGTTGAGCAACCAGGCAGCGGGCGAGCGGCAGGACATCACATTATGAATGACGCGGAGTCCGTGCGTGTCCTACTGGTTGAGGACCAGCAGCTGATTCGACGAGGGCTGGTCATGCTGTTGTTAACCGTCGACGGCATCGAGGTAACCGCTCAGGCGAAGGACGGGTACGCGGCCCTCGACGCACTTGCCGACACAGAGGTCGACGTCATCCTCGCCGATGCGCGCATGCCGCGCATGGACGGAGTCGAGCTCGCCGCCCACTGCGCGCGCACGTATCCCCAGATCCCGGTCCTCATCCTCACGACCTTTGACGACGATGCGCTCGTGCAGGCGTCACTGTCCGCCGGCGCCTCTGGTTTCCTGCTCAAGAACACGTCTGTGGAGGAAGTCGCCATCGCTCTGCGCGCCGTCGTTCGCGGCGGAATGGTCATCGACCCGCGTGTCGCCCGTGCGGCTCTGCACGCCACTACGCCGACGAACAATGCGCTGGCAATCCTCACCCGCACCGAGCGCGTCGTTGCGGAGCTCGTCGCCAAGGGCCTGACGAACACCGAGATCGCGACCAGGCTCGTGCTGGCCGAGGGCACGGTGAAGAATCACGTCTCAGCGCTCCTCCGCAAGCTCGATGCGCGTGATCGTACTGCGCTCGCACTCACCCTCTACAAGGCGCTCAACGGGTAGACGGCGCACTACTCGCCCCGGGGCCCGGCCTTACCGTCGCAGAACCCGGGATAGCCTGCCCCCATGAGCGATCCGGTCCGGCCGCGCACCCGCGGCGAGCTGAGCGAGGCGTGGGCCCGTCACCTGTCGCTGCAGCGGGGCCTGTCCGAACACACCGTGCGCGCCTACCTCGGCGACCTCGCGGACCTGCTGACCTTCCTCGGCGTCGGGGAGGGCCCCGAGGAGCCGGTCGCCCTGGCCCTGGCCAGCCTCGACCTGGCCGACCTGCGCGCCTGGCTGGCGCAGATGTCGGCCTCCGGCGGCTCCCGGGCCACGATCGCGCGCCGCTCGGCCGCGGCGAGGACCTTCTCCGCCTGGGCGCACCACGGCGGCCTGCTCGCCGCCGACGTCGCCGCCCGGCTGCGCTCGTCCCGGGCCGACGGCCGGCTGCCGGCGGTCCTGACCGAGGAGCAGGCCCGGGCGCTGCTGGCGGCTGCCGCGCGCCGCGCAGAGGAGGTCGCGCTCCCGGCGGAGGGCGCCTCGAAGGAGGGCGGGCAGGGCGCTGCACGGGCTGTGGCGCTGCGCGACGTCGCCCTCCTGGAGCTCCTCTACGCCACCGGGGTGCGCGTCTCGGAGCTGTGCGGCCTCGACGTCGCCGACCTGGACCGCTCCCGCCGCACCATGCGCGTGCTGGGCAAGGGGGACAAGGAGCGCACCGTGCCCTACGGGGCGCCCGCGTCCAGGGCGCTGGAGGACTGGCTGGCGGTGCGCGGGCGTATCGCCCTCAGGGCGGCAGGCGGGGCGCTCTTCGTCGGGGCGCGCGGACGGCGCCTCGACCCGCGCGCGGTGCGCGACGTCGTTCACCGCGCGGCCGCGCTCGCGGGCGTGCCCGACCTCGGGCCGCACGGGCTGCGGCACAGCGCCGCCACCCACGTCCTGAACGGGGGGGCGGACCTGCGCAGCGTCCAGGAGCTGCTCGGCCACGCCTCCCTGGCCACCACCCAGCGCTACACCCACGTGTCGGCCGAGCGCCTGCGGTCGGTGTACGCCCAGGCCTTTCCGCGGGCCTGAGCCGGCTCTTCCTGACGGCTCTGACCGCCTGCCGACGCCCGGCCCGCCGGCCCGGCCGCGCTCACCGCCCGGCCTCCAGCGGCTTGAGGCGGATGACGGCGGGCCGCAGAAGGCGCAGCGGGTTGACGTAGCTCTTCGGTCCGGTGCGCGCCCCCCAGTGGAGCGCGTCCACCCCGTCGGAGCGGTGCCCCGCGACGAGCGTGCCGATGACCTGCCCGCGCGCGACAGCGTCCCCGGCCGCCACCGAGGGCTCGACCGGCTCGTAGGTGGTGCGGATCCCGTCGGCGTGGTCGATGGAGACCACCAGGCGGCCCGCGACCGCGCCCGCGAAGGCCACGGTCCCGGCGCCTGCCGCGAGCACCGGCGACCCGGCCGCGAGGGACAGGTCCACGCCCCTGTGCCCCGAGCCCCAGACCACCGCGGGCGGATCGAAGCCCTGAACCACCTCCGCGGGGGCGCCGGTCGGCCACCCGTAGCGGGGGCGCGGTGCGGGAGCCGGCGCCCGCGCGACGACCGCCGCGGGGAGGCCCGGGCTCTGCGCCGGCGCGGTGCCGGGCGGCGGTCCGGTGGCGGACAGCGGCAGCAGGCCGAGGGCCAGGCCCGCCGCGAGACGGCGGGCGCGGCGGCCCGGTGGCGGCCGGCGGCGCCGGGCCGACGACGACGGCGCGGAGGCGTGCGCGGTGCTCATGCCCATCAGGCTGCCCCGGGGGTCCCGGACGGCGCACCCGACGGCGTCGAGCCCCGTGGAGGGCGGTGCGCCCCGGGCGCCTGTGGAGCCCGGTGAGGTGATGGGAACGACATCCCCGCGCTCCCGAGATTCTCCCGGATCGGTGCGGAATCGTCATAAGTGCTGTGGTAGTCTCACCGTCGCAGTCGCCTGTGGTCTGCGCGAACCGGTTCTGGATCGGTTCTGGATCGGCCTGGAGCGGCCCTGAACGGGTTCGGCGCCGACCGGGGGCGGCTGACTTCGCGTGCTCGCGCCCGCGCCCACCGGCTCAGTCCGACTCGGGCGCGGGGATTCCTTTCGGGCGTCGCGGCCGAGGTCCTGAACCGTCTGGATGAGCATCCGGGCGGCGAGGGTGGCAGCGCGTCGCGGGCACCAGGCCCCATCCTCCCGGCCTCCGCCGGGACGGAGCCGCGGCCCGCCGCGCGGGCCCTCCGGTCAACGGGGAGGAACCATTAATACCGGGGCGCCGCCGAGACCGGTGGGCAACCGCCCCACGACCCACAGCGCACCCGGCAACCTCCGGACTGCGCGCGAAAGGACCGACATGGCGATCGTCACCATGCGTCAGCTCCTTGAGAGCGGTGTCCACTTCGGCCACCAGACCCGCCGCTGGAACCCCAAGATGAAGCGCTTCATCCTCACCGAGCGCAACGGCATCTACGTCATCGACCTCCAGCAGACCGTCGAGGGCATCAACACCGCCTATGACTTTGTCAAGGAGACCGTCGCCCGCGGTGGCACCATCCTGTTCGTCGGTACCAAGAAGCAGGCTCAGGCCGCCGTGGCCGAGCAGGCCCAGCGCGTCGGCATGCCGTACGTGAGCCAGCGCTGGCTCGGCGGCATGCTCACCAACTTCTCCACCGTGCGCACCCGCCTGGACCGCATGAAGGAGCTCGAGCAGATCGACTTCGACGACGTGGCCGGCTCCGGCCGCACCAAGAAGGAGCTGCTCATGATGCGCCGTGAGAAGGACAAGCTCGTCAAGACCCTCGGCGGTATCCGCGACATGTCCAGGCTGCCGGCCGCGGTGTGGGTGGTGGACACCAAGAAGGAGCACCTGGCGGTCTCGGAGGCCCGGAAGCTGAACATCCCCATCGTCGCTATTCTTGACACCAACTGCGACCCCGATGAGGTCACCTACGGCGTCCCCGGCAACGACGACGCCATTCGCGCCGTCAGCCTGCTGACCCGCGTCATCGCCGACGCCGCCGCCGAGGGCCTCGTCGCCCGTTCCGCCGGCCGCGCCCGCACGGGTGCCGAGGCCGAGGTCCCTGCGCCCGACGCCGAGCCGCTGCCCGAGTGGGAGGCCGCCCTCCTGGCCGGCGCCGAGGCCGGGCAGCCCGAGCAGGCTGAGCAGGCCGCCGCCCCCGAGCAGCCGGTCGCCGAGCCGAGCGGGCAGGCCTGAGCGCCCCGCCTGCCGGCGAGCACAGCCGGTCACAGACACACTCCAGCACAACCAGGAGAATTTAATGGCGAAGTACACCACTGCTGACATCAAGGCGCTGCGCGAGAAGACCGGCGCCGGCATGCTCGACGTCAAGAAGGCCCTCGAGGAGGCCGACGGTGACGCCGAGAAGGCCATTGAGATCATCCGCGTCAAGGGCCTGAAGGGCATCGCCAAGCGCGAGGGCCGCTCCGCCACCGCGGGCCTCATCGCCGCCAAGGTCGTCGAGGCCACTGATGGCACTGGCGGTCAGGTCGGCGTCCTGGTCGAGGTCAATGCCGAGACCGACTTCGTGGCCAAGAACCAGAAGTTCATCGACTTCGCCGCCAAGGTCCTCGACGCGGCCGTCGACTCCGGCGCCGAGACCGTCGAGGAGCTCGCCGGGGTCGCCACAGGCGGCTCCACCGTCAAGGAGCTGACCGACTCCATGCAGGCCGTCATCGGCGAGAAGATCGTCGTGCGCCGCGTGGGCCGCCTGGCGGCCCCCAGGGTCGAGACCTACCTGCACCGCACCAACCCCGACCTGCCGGCGCAGGTCGCGGTCCTCGTCGGCACCGACGAGGCGGCGGCCGAGGTCGCCCACGACGTCGCGATGCACGTCGCCGCCTACTCCCCGCTCTACCTCACCCGCGAGGACGTCCCCGCCGAGACGATCGCCAAGGAGCGCGCCATCGCCGAGGAGACCACCCGCGCCGAGGGCAAGCCCGAGAAGGCCGTCCCCAGGATCGTCGAGGGCCGCCTGAACGGCTACTTCAAGGAGAACTGCCTGGTGGACCAGCCCTACGCCAAGGACCCCAAGACCACGGTCGGCAAGGTCGTCAAGGCCACCGGCGGCTCTCTCACCGGCTTCGTCCGCTTCCGCGTCGGCGCCTGACCCACCCGGAACCCGGCCGCCACGGGCGCCGGACCGCCGTACGCGCCGGGTGCCGGACCGCCGCGCGCGCCGGGCCCCGGACCGCCGCGCGCGCCGGGCCCCGACCCCTCACAGGGCCGGGGCCCGGCGCGCGCGACGACGGCCCCGAGCGATAGGCCGGCCCGGCGTTGACGGGTCAGGACAGGAGCGCGGCGCGCAGTGAGGCGCGGTCCGTTCCCCTCACCGCGAGCAGCTCGGACACGCGGTCGTCGTCGACCTCGAGCGCCGCCGCCGCAAGGTGGTGGGCGGATACGTCCCCACCAGACGCCAGCGCCGTCGCCCTGACAAGGACCGTCTTGGTCTCGTCGTCGAACCCCACCGGCCTCTTCAGCAGACGGAACAGCCCCTGGCCCTGACGATCGGACTGGGCGCCGGCGGCCAGGAGGTCGTGCCAGTCCAGGTGGATGCCGTCGGCGACGGCGGCGACAGACGGCGAGCTGCGGATGGCGGCGATGAGGACATCGAGAGCCGTCGCCTGCGACGCGCCCCGTTGCCTGGCCGCGTTTCTCGAGTCCTTGAGCACCGTCTTCGCACTCTGGGTGAAGCCACTCATTGCACATCGTTCCTTTCTTCCCTTTTGGTGCCTGTGTCTGCGACGAGGTCATTCGTGAGCGCCGACAGGGTAGCGTCGCTCAGAATCGTGTAGCGTTTATCAGTTCCGGCAGAAATGGCGATGTACAGCAAGGCCCACGAGAGGACGAAGGCCACCGCCGCCTGCACGACGAGTACGAGGACTCCGGATACCGTGATGTGCGATACCGGGAGATGGGCCGCCGCCTGCCCGACAGCCAGAAGCACCGGCCCGCCCAAGGAGGCCACTGCGGCTGATCCCCGTGGCGCGCGTGTCCGGCTTCTGAAGAGTCGAGTGAGGGCACCGGCACTGGAGCAGCACGCGGCGAAGGACGCCCAGGTGATGGCGCAACCGACTGCGATGAGCCCGAAGCGCGGGCTGATCCCCGCTGTGATGGCACTGAGTGACGTCAAGAGGAGGAGCAGCACCACCCTGCTCGCCGGTAGGACGCACGACCACAGACAGGCAGCGAGCGCGCGCCGTCTGTCGTGCACGCCTGCCATAACGAAGACCGGATATCGAACCTCACTCAGCGCGCCGTCAAGGACCGCTTGCGGGACGACGAAAGAGCCGATGACGAGGAACGCAAAAAACCACCAGGACGGCAGAAAACGGGCCACGAGCCAGCTCTGCGCGCAGGCGCATACGACCTGCGCGGCCAGTGCCCTGCCGATCTTTCTGCGATGCGCTTCCATAAGTTGTCGTCCGAGGAAGCCCTTGGGGCCGGCGAGAGAACGTGGAATAGATCTGCTCCTGGCTCGCGAGGACTGCGTTAACGCAAGCGCCGCCGCCGCGTCAGCCTCATGAGCAAGATCGATGATGGTGGCGATCTGCCGACTGGTGGATGCCCATATCGGGACTAGGCGCGGAGCGACTCGGATGACGGCTGAGGAGGAGATCGCGAAAAAGAGGAGGCAAATAGCGACGGCACAGCCGACATGATCGTCTACGAGGGCGAACAGTCCGGCGCAGGTCAAGAATGCATCCGTTCCCTGGGACGGGAGGCGTAGGAGTATCAGGGCGATACAGCCGGCGGCGGGGATGATCCACACACCCGCCAGCACGAGCCTCCATCGCGGCCACGCCCATGCCGCGCACCCGGAGGCGAGCCGCAGCGACGTCAGCGCGAGCTGGCCTGCTAGGAGAAAAAGAATAGCCCCAGCGCGTGAACGCGTTGTCGGCCAGACCTCAGGGGTGAGGTTCACGAGCACTGATGTTGCAAGCAGCGACACCAAAGCGGCCATCGGGACACGAGCGAGGAGACCGGCGACCAGGGCGGGCCTGATCAGGGCGTGCGCGTCGAGTACACCGAAGTCGCCGAGCGCGAGGACGAAAGGAGGTCGAACGACTGATCGTGTTCCGTACCCGCAGACGATAAGGAGGGTGGTGCTGGCGTACACGGTCGTCGCGATGTTCGTGTTGCCGGTGCCCGAGGCCGATGCGGGTATGCGGGCCAAGCCATGGATGAGCCGCAGAATGATGATAACGGCGACAAGACCTCCGACCCTGCCCGGCCAATGAGACAGGAGCGCCGCTATTCTGTTCCTCACGCCCCTCCAGCGGGCACTGAGCAGGGCGTGAACGGCCTGTGTCATGTGCTCGTTCCGTCCCACTCCGCCATGGGAGCACGGCCGCCAGCCGTGCTCACGGCCGCGAAAGCCGCCTCGAAGGCCGTTTTGCCCGGTGACGGGAGGCCTGTGCGCGCAAACTGTGCTCCTGTGCCGGAGAACACGACCTCGCCGTCGCTAAGGACGAGAAGAGCGTCAGCGATCCGCTCTGCGATATCCAGCCGATGCGTCGAGACGAGGACGCAGCGTCCGGTGTCCCGCAGGTCAACCAATAGTTTCATCAGCGTGTCCTGGCCTGCTGGGTCGAGGCCGTCGAAGGGCTCGTCCAGGATGATGATCGATGCTCCTTGGCGGACGGCGCACGCCAGCATCAGCCTCTTCTTGAGTCCTCTAGACAATTTGCTTGCAAGGTGGTTCGCATGCCTCTCCAATCCGAATCGCTTGAGAAGATCGTTCTCGTTCGACACGTCGAACCTGGACAGCTGGTATACGGCTTCGATCAGTCGTAAGTGCTCGCGAACGGTGAGCAGCGGGTACACCAATGACGCGTCCGGGACGTACCCGATCGCGCACGCATGGTGTGGCGAGGTGCGCTGGACTCTTAGCTCGACACTGCCGTCGGTGAGCGTCTCCTGCCCGATGACGACGTGAATGAGGGTAGTCTTTCCGGCGCCGTTCGGCCCGAGGAGGCAGTTGATCTTCCCGTACTGCATTGTGCAGCTGACGTTATGCAGCGCGGTGATGTCGTCGAATACCTTGCATGCTGCTCGGACCGTGATGGCACTTGTTCCTCTCTCGGTGGGCTCACTGGATCGAGGAAGGCGTGTTGCCAGCTGCCTGCGGTGCGCATCTGTCTTCGCCGGCTCCGAGCCGGACCCGGTCATCTCGATCTTCTCGAGGCGGTCGATCGGCGTGCGCGTCCAACGGATGAAGCAGATGGAGGCCGGTAGTGCGAGCAGAACCAGTAGGATGACGGTCTCAGGTGGCGATGCAATGCGTGCAAGAGGCAGCGCCTCGGTGATGTAGTCGATCGTGAAGTGCGCGACGATCGCAGTGATGACTCCATAACGCAGGCTCAGGACGGAAAGGATTATCCCTAGGGGGACGAGCTCGATGACGCGCGAAGCTGGTGGGATGATCCTGTAGTTTGCATGGATGAGCGCCCAGAGGACGGCTGTGACCGTGATGGCCAGAGCAAGGCTCCTCGTCCTGGAGGCGATGTATCGTAGGGCGAACCAGCGGAAGAGGATCTCCTCCTGGAACGCTGCGACCAGCGAGGACAGTAATGGGGCTGCAAGAGGAAAGGCGCTTGCAGCGGCGAAGTCGTCCGGTTGGCTCAGACTGACCGAAGTCAGTCCGTTCTCGTTGGTCCACGCATAGACGACGGAGCACACCGCCAGCCAAACCGCCGCGGTGACAAGGCCGAGCCCGACCTGTCGACGGGGGAGGCATGTCACCCGGCCGAGCAGGCATCCTCCCGAGGGCGGAGTGAGGGCCGCACCGGCCTCTCCGCATATTTTCACGGTGAGGAAGAGCAGCGCAGCGGCAAAGCCGTTGGAAAGGAACAGCGCCTGGATGTATGTGCTCTCCGACACGCCGGGCGGCGGGACGATGGTGGTGCTCGTGAGGCTGTTGGCTGCGGAGCACATAACGAGGGTCGCGAGAACCAGAGTGATGACTGTGAGCGGACGAGAGGAGACTCTGCCGACAGAAGACCGGAGCGAGGAGCCGACGGCGAGGACTAGGAGTATCAGGCACGACACGAAGCCGACCGTCGATGTAGCCTCGCCGATGAAGGATGATCGCTCGATCGCGGACTGCTCGGAGGCCGGCGGGACAAGGGAGTCCCGCATGACGACGGTATCGTTCTCACGTGCGAGTGTGTATTCGACGACCGCTTCGCCGTAAGCCGCGTCCGACCATACGAGCGTTCGTCCGGACCCCGAACCATTCAGGATGGAATCCACGTCGCTCTCCTCAACGCCCGCAGTCGTGGTGCGGGCGCCCGCCCAGGAGACCAGCGTTTCCGCCGAGATGCTGGACACTGCGTCGGCCGGGCATCTGAAGCCGCCTACCGACCCGTCGAGGAACACGTCGATGGAGCAATCGCTTGACTCGTCGTTCACGGTCCAGTAGTAAATGGGCAGACCAGCTGCCTCTGAGGCGGAAAGACCATTGAGGGTGAACCACGTCGCGGCCATCGAGTCTGATGATGCAGTGACCCGTGTGTTCCCCAGCGCCCCGATCCCGACGGCCTCGGCGAATGCCGACGCGGAAGCGGTCGCTGAGGTGGGGCTCACGCCATCAGGAACGCGCGGGTATGCGCTGATCGAGGCGGTAGAGTAGACGGCGATGCCCATGAGGATGGCGACAGCGCCGAAGAGCATCGGCACTGTCGCCCGTACCCGGCTCGTGAGCGAAGATCTGGCCGACGGCTCCGGCGTCATGGTCAGTGCCTCACGCCCAGGAGGTGACGACCCAGGTCAGTTTCGCGCCACCAGCAGTCGTCGCCATCAGACCAGGCTGCGGCAACCGCATGACAACGGCCGCACATGCTTGCGAGCTCGCAGCCGGCACAATGCGAGCCTCCGGGAGAAGCGGCATCGTCGGGCAATGGGTAGAGCGGACCCGAGAAGGCATCGTCGAGGGCGCTCGTGACGATGTTTCCCAGGCGAACGCGCAGCATGGGGCAGGGGTTGATGTCGCCGTTGGCGCAGATGTGAGCGATGAGATGTCCTGCGCCGCACGAAGGAATGTCATTGTTCGACACGCTGATCTCCTGGTAGTCCTGCGCCTCCTCGGAGCGATTGAGGGAAAAGGTTGGTGAGGAGTATCTGGAGACAATCCCCTCCCAGTCGCGCTGAAGCGTCTCGATCTCGACGGGGTCCAGCGCTAGTCCTGAGAATGCGGCCCTTCCTACGGGAAAGGTGAGACCGAGGCGGAAGGCGGCCGCCCCGGAGTCTACGCACCGTTCGACGACCTGCTCGACCTCGCGCCAATTTAGTCGATTGGCAGTCATGGCTACTATCACGGTCTTCCCCGCGGCTGCGAGGAGCCTTACGTTGTGCATAGTTTTTTCGAATGCGCAGTTGCCGCCGCGAATGAGATTGTGGGTGTCAGAAAGACCGTCAATGCTGGTCTGGACGGAAACCTTGTCGTTGTCGGTGATCGCACGGAGCGACGGTTCCGGAAGCGAATACAGATTCGTTGCCACGCGAACGAGTCGCATCAATTCGGACGCCGTGGACAGGATGTGCGAAAACGCGGGGTGCATCGTGGGCTCGCCGCCGGTGAGGAGAACAGAGTACGTTCCGTTGCTCGCTAAGTACTGCAAGGTCGCGATGGCGTGAGACTCCGCGAGATGCTCTCCGCGGCCCAGGCTCGCGGAGGCGTAGCAGTGGGTGCAGGCGAGATTGCATCCCGATGTCAGCTCTAGTGAGACGATCAAGGGGATCCGCATATCGTAAGAGCCGGTGACCGATGCTCGATCCTCAATGGTCTCCTGCTCGTTCTGGATAGTGATTGTCTTACGGGCCGCAGACTCTGCGAGAAAGGGGTAGACGAGCGATCGGACGGTGTCTATGCCTTCATTGTACCGCTTGGACATGATCTGGCAGATGTCTTCGGGGGAGTTGTCTCCGGTGCAGAGGTCGAGAATCTCTTCCCCTGTGCGGTTGACGCGCTCCGTGGACGTTTCGGAATCGGGAATGTAATAGTAGCCCGCGCTGGGCTGGCGGTGAAGAATTGCGTGGGCGTTAGATCGGCACCACGTTCATGTATGCGAATGCTGTTCCCTGGTACTCTGGGGCGACCGCAGCCTATACCTCCTTTCCAGTGTTGTTGTCCAGACGCCGAAGGTATGATATAGACCATACCTCTCCGCGCTGTGAGGGTCAAGTCCTGTGGCGCGGTGTTCTTTTAGGCGGCGTCGTCCAGGGCCGGGCAGTCGGTGTCGTCGGTGAGCGTGTGGGCCAGGCGGTGTCGTCGGTGAGCGTGTGGGCCAGGCGGCGCATGGAGGTGATGGATGCCGTGGATACCGTGGATACCAAGGCAGCCGGCGGCTCTCTCACCGGCTTCGTCCGCTTCCGCGTCGGCGCCTGAGCCATTCGGGTCCGGCCGGCCCGCCGCGCCCGCGGTGGGCCGGCCGGACCCGTGCATACCGGCATCCCGCCCGGCTGGCGCCTGCAGCGCCCCGGCGCCGTCCCGCCCGGTGCCCCGCCGGGCCGCCGGGGAGGAGCGCCCATGGACGCGCCCGAGAGGCGCGGGCATACTCAATGCGGAAGTCGGGCCCGATGGCGCTTTCGTTATCGAGCAGACCTCGCGCGAGCGGGAGGCGGTCCCGTGACACCGGGTAGGCTCGCCCTCAGTACTCCCGCACGCCCCAGCATGATCATCGGACGCACAACCAGGAGA
Organism: Actinomyces israelii; assembly: GCF_030253495.1. Lineage (NCBI taxonomy): Bacteria > Bacillati > Actinomycetota > Actinomycetes > Actinomycetales > Actinomycetaceae > Actinomyces > Actinomyces israelii. The sequence goes on along the minus strand of NZ_CP124548.1, from coordinate 2,543,232 downwards.
CATCACTTATGACCGTTCAGCCGACGCCCTCCGAGCCCCCGGCCGCCCCGCGCCGCGTCCTGCTGAAGCTCTCCGGAGAGGTGTTCGGCGGGGGCGCGGTGGGCCTGGACCCCGACGTCGTCTCCGACGCCGCCCGCCAGATCGCCGAGGCGGTGCTCACCGGTGTCCAGGTGGCGGTCGTCGTCGGCGGGGGCAACTTCTTCCGCGGAGCCGAGCTCTCCCAGAGCGGCATGGCCCGCGACCGCGCCGACTACATGGGCATGCTCGGCACCGTCATGAACGCCCTGGCGCTGCAGGACTTCATCGAGAAGGCCGGGGTGCCCGCGCGCGTCCAGTCGGCGATCGCCATGACCCAGGTCGCCGAGGCCTACGTCCCGCTGCGCGCCATCCGCCATCTGGAGAAGGGGCGGGTCGTCATCTTCGGCGCTGGAGCGGGCCTGCCCTACTTCTCCACCGACACCGTCTCGGCCCAGCGGGCGCTGGAGACCCGCTGCGACGAGCTCCTGGTGGGCAAGAACGGCGTCGACGGCGTCTACACCGCGGACCCGCGCAAGAACCCGTCGGCGCGGCTGCTCAGCCACCTGACCTACGAGCGCGCCCTGGCCGAGGGGCTCAAGGTCGTCGACGCCTCCGCCTTCGCCCTGTGCCGCGACAACGGCCTGACCATGCGCGTCTTCGGCATGGGCGAGGGCGGCAATATCACCCGCGCCCTGCTGGGTGAGCACATCGGTACTCTCGTCACACGGGACTGAGGCCGCACCCGCCCCACGAACCGACCACCACCAGCCCACCACCGAAGGAAGAACCATGATCGACGACGTCATGCTCGAGGCCGAGGACAAGATGGACAAGGCTCTCGAGGCCGCCAAGCACGAGCTCGCCTCCATCCGCACCGGTCGCGCCAACCCCGCCATGTTCACCCCGATCCTGGTCGACTACTACGGGGCCCCCACCCCGCTCCAGCAGCTCGCCTCGATCACCATCCCCGAGGCGCGCACCGTCATCGTCAGCCCCTTCGACCGCTCCGCGATGAAGGCCATCACCACCGCCATCCGCGAGTCCGACCTCGGCGTCAACCCGACCGACGACGGCACGATCATCCGTGTGACCCTGCCCGCCCTGACCGAGGAGCGGCGCAGGGACTACGTCAAGCTCGCCCGCAGCCGCGCCGAGGAGTCCCGCGTCCAGGTGCGCGGCGTCCGCGGCAGGTCCAAGAAGGAGCTCGAGGCCATCAAGAGGGCCGGGGAGGCCGGCGAGGACGATGTCATGCGCGCCGAGTCCGAGCTCGACGCCCTGACCAAGCGCTTCGTCGAGGCCATCGACAGCGCGCTGACCGCCAAGGAGGCCGAGCTTCTCGACGTCTGAGCCGCCGCCCGCACCGACCGCTTTTCGGAGATCGACGAGACCATCTTCTGTGACCTTGCTGAGCACGCTGCTGACCCCGCCGCCGACGCGCAACCGCCCCCCTCTGCCCGCCACCGGGCGGGCAGGGCGCAACCTCCCCGCCGCCATCGGGGTGGCGGCCGTCCTGATCGGCGCCGTTCTGGCCTCTCTGCTCTTCTACAAGGTCGTGTTCACCGGGGTCGTGGTCATCGCCGTCTGCGGCGCCCTGTGGGAGCTCGCCGGCGCCTTCGCCCGCAAGGGCATCCGCCTGCCCCTGGCGCCCCTGTGGCTCGGCTCCCTGGGGATGGTCGTGTGCGCCTGGACCATCGGCGCCGAGGCCGCCCTCGGCGCCTACCTCGCCACCGCGGGCGCCTGCGTGCTGTGGTGCTTCATGGACCAGGCGGAGGCCGAGTCGGGGACCGACCTGGAGGCCCCCGACCAGCTGGTCCCGCGCACCGACGAGCACGACGCCGTGCGGCGCTCCCGCTCGGTGGAGGCCTCCGCCTCCGTGTTCGCCGCGACCTACCTGCCGTTCCTCGCCAGCTTCGCCGTCCTGGTCGCCGCCCAGGACCAGGGCGTCGGCAAGGTCCTCACGCTCATCGCCCTGCCCGTGGCCAACGACACCGGCGGATGGCTGGCGGGCATCACCTTCGGCAGGCACCCCATGGCGCCGAGCGTGTCGCCCAAGAAGTCCTGGGAGGGCTTCGCCGGCTCCCTGATCGCCGCCGTGTGCGCCGGTGCGCTCTGCCTGTGGGCCCTGGGCGGACCCTGGTGGGCGGGCGCCGTCCTGGGCGCCACGATCGTCGTCGTGTCCACCCTGGGGGACCTGGGTGAGTCCCTGCTCAAGCGGGACCTCGGCCTGAAGGACATGGGCACCCTGCTGCCGGGTCACGGCGGGATCATGGACCGCCTCGACTCGATCCTCGTGGCCGCCCCCGTCGTCTACGTCTTCTCCCTGATCGTCCATTGGCCGGCCCGCTAGAGCCCGTCCGCATGATGTGTTCTGAGCCCATCCTGACCCACCCTGTTCCGATCCCATCCGCACCGTCCGTCCTTGAGAGGAGTCCCCAACCCGTGAGCCCCCTACACGACCGCGGCCGCAGGCCCCGGCCCACGCCCGTGGCGATCGGACGCGGGCCGACGGCCCCCGAGGCGGGGCGGGCTCAGGTGCGGCCCACCGACCAGCCGCCGGAGGGCGCCGCCAGCCCCGACGCGCGCCCCCGCCTGTCCTTCGCGGTGCCCCCGGCGCGGGGCAGGGCCCCCCGGCACCTGGCCGACCTCGACCTGGCGGGCCGCAGGGACGTCCTGAGGCGGGCGGGCCTGCCCGCCTTCCGCGCCGACCAGCTCTCGCGTCACTACTTCACCCGCTTCACGCGCGAGGCCTCCGACATGACCGACCTGCCCGCCGGGCAGCGCGACCAGCTGGCCGCCGAGCTCCTGCCCGACCTCATCCACAGGGTCCGTGCCCTGCGCGCCGACGGCGGACGCACCATCAAGCACCTGTGGGAGCTGCACGACGGGGTGCGCGTGGAGTCCGTCCTCATGCGGTACAGGGACCGCACCACCCTGTGCGTGTCCTCGCAGGCCGGCTGCGGCATGGCCTGCCCCTTCTGCGCCACCGGCCAGATGGGGCTGACACGCAACCTGTCGGCGGCCGAGATCGTCGAGCAGGTGCGCCACGCCGCGCAGGCCTCGGCGGCCGGGACGCTCACCGGCGGCCCCGCACGCCTGTCCAACGTCGTCTTCATGGGCATGGGCGAGCCGATGATCAACTACAGGAACGTCGTCGCCGCCCTGCACCGGCTCATCGACCCCTCACCCGAGGGGTTCGGGCTGTCCGCCCGCGCGATCACCGTCTCCACGGTCGGCCTGGTGCCCCTGATCCGCAGGCTTGCGACCGAGGGGGTGCCCGTGACGCTGGCGGTGTCCCTGCACGCCCCCGACGACGAGCTGCGCGACGAGCTCATCCCCGTCAACTCCAGGTGGAAGGTCGGCGAGCTGCTCGACGCCGCCCACGGCTACTTCCGGGCGACCGGACGGCGCGTATCCATCGAGTACGCCCTCATCAAGGACATGAACGACCACGCCTGGCGCGCCCGCCTCCTGGCCGACGAGCTGAACGCGCGCGGCCGCGGATGGGCGCACGTCAACCCCATTCCGCTCAACCCGACGCCGGGGTCCATCTGGACCTGCTCGGAGGCGGACGTGCAGGATCTCTTCGTTGACACGCTGCGGCGCTCCGGTATCACGACGACGGTGCGCGATACTCGTGGCAGTGATATTGACGGCGCCTGCGGCCAGTTGGCCACTGAGGTGCTCCACCAGGAAAGGGCCAGGACATGAGCGACATGTTCCCGAGAGTGGGCTTGTTCCGGCAGGGCTACCGCCGCGAGCAGGTTGAGGGGTACTTCGCCACCGCTCACGAGATCTACGATGCCGGCGAGCTCGACGAGATGGACTCCGAGGGCGTGCGCACCGTCGCCTTCGACATTGTGCGCGGCGGCTACAAGCCGGCCGCCGTCGACGCCGCCCTGGACCGGCTCGAGGCCGCCTTCCTGCAGCGCCGCCGGGCCGACTTCGTGGCCGAGCGGGGCCGCAAGGCCTGGATGGAGGAGGTCGCCCAGCTGGCCACCACCCTCTACCCGCGGCTGCTGCGGCCCCACGGGTCGCGCTTCGCCCCCGCCCACAAGCACGGGTACTCCAAGGTCGAGGTCGATCGGCTCATGGACCGCGTCGCCACCTACTTCGACGCGGCCACCGCCCTGTCCTCCACCGAGGTACGCACGGCCACCTTCTCCGCGGCCAAGCGGGACGCCGCCTACGACGAGAGGAGCGTGGACCGCTACCTCGCCCGCGTCGTCGAGGTCCTGCTGTCCGTCGAGTGAGGCGCCGGGAGACGGGGCGCGAGCCCGCTACGACGCGAGGGCCCTCCGCGGCCGCCGCGACCAGGAAGGAGTACGCATGAGCCACGAACCCGCCCGGGTCGTCGTGCTGGGGTCCACCGGCTCCATCGGGACCCAGGCCCTGGATGTCGTCACCCGCCTGGGCGCCGCGGGGCCGGCGCCCCGGGTCGCGGGGCTGGCGGCCGGGGGCGCCCGCCTGGCCGAGCTGGCCGAGCAGGCCGTGACCTTCGCGGTGCCGCGCCTCGCGGTCTCCGCCCGCGAGGCGGGCCTGGGCGCGCGCGTGCGCACGGCCCTGTCCGCGGCGGCCGACCGCCTGGGCCGGCCCGACCCAGTCACCGAGATCCTCACCGGCCCCGACGCCCCGGTCGAGCTCGTCGCCCGGGCGGGGCTGGGGCCCCACGACACCGTCCTGAACGGGATCACCGGCTCGGTCGGCCTGCGCCCGACCCTGGCCGCGCTGGAGAGCGGCGCGCGCCTGGCCCTGGCCAACAAGGAGTCCCTCGTCGTGGGCGGCGCCCTGGTCAGGAGCGCCGCGCGCCGGCCCGGGCAGGTCGTCCCGGTGGACTCCGAGCACTCCGCCATCGCCCAGGCCCTGGCCTCCGGCCGCCACGAGAGGGGGCTGACCAGCCCCGTGGTCACCGGGCGCAGCGAGGTCCGCCGCCTGGTGCTCACCGCCTCCGGCGGCCCCTTCCGCGGCCGCACGCGCGCCGACCTCGCCGGCGTCACCGCCGAGCAGGCCCTGGCGCACCCCACCTGGGCGATGGGGCCCGTCGTCACCGTCAACTCCTCCACCCTGGTCAACAAGGGCCTGGAGCTCATTGAGGCCCACCTCCTGTTCGACGTCGCCCCCGCCGACATCGCCGTCGTCGTCCACCCGCAGTCCGTCGTCCACTCCATGGTCGAGTTCGTTGACGGCGCCACCATCGCCCAGGCCTCGCCGCCCGACATGCGCCTGCCCATCGCCCTGGGCCTGACCTGGCCGGCGCGCCCCGACCTGTCCGGGCTGGTGGCCCCCAACCGGTGGGACGAGCCGACCGCCTGGACCTTCGAGCCTCTGGACGCCGGGACCTTCCCCGCCGTCGACCTGGCCCGCAGCGCGGTGGCGTCCTCCGCGACCCACCCGGCCGTCCTCAACGCCGCCAACGAGCAGGCCGTGGACGCCTTCCTGGCCGGCCGGCTGAGATGGGCCGACATCGTCCAGATCGACGCCGCCGTCGTGGAGGAGCACGACGGCGCCCCCGGCGCTCCCCCGGGCCTGGAGGACGTCCTGGCCGCCGAGACCTGGGCGCGCCGGCGTGCCGACGAGCTCATCGCCTCCCGCTCGGACCGCTGAGGCGCTCGCGCCGAGCCGCCGCCCGACACCCACCGACCTCGCCCGTACCTAACGCACCAGGAGCCGCCCGTGAGCCAGACCCTCGCCTACATCCTCGGCATTATCGTCCTCATCGCGGGGGTCGCTGTGTCGGTCGCCCTCCACGAGCTGGGGCACATGATCCCCGCCAAACGATTCGGCGTGAAGGTGCCCGAGTACTTCATCGGCTTCGGGCCGCGCGTGTGGTCCATCCGCCGCGGCGAGACCGAGTACGGCGTCAAGGCGATCTGGCTGGGCGGCTACGTCAGGCTGCTGGGCATGCTGCCCCCGGCCCGCCCCGGCCACCCGGACAGGCCCGGCTCCATGGTGGCCGACGCCCGCCAGGAGTCCCTCGAGGAGCTGGGCCCCGACGAGCAGCACCGGGCCTTCTACCGGTTGAGCGTGCCGCGCAAGCTCGTGGTGATGGCGGGCGGCATCCTGACCAACCTGGCCCTGGGTGTCGTCTGCCTCGTGCTGGCCCTGGGCGCGGTCGGGCAGTACACCTACACCTCCACGGTCTCCTCGGTGGCGCCCTGCGTCCCGGCCAGTATCGACGCCGACGCCTCCGGCGGCCCCGAGTGCGCCACGGACGCCGCCTCGCCCGCGGTGGCCGCGGGCCTGGAGGCGGGCGACGAGATCGTCTCCTGGGACGGCGCCCCCACCCCCGCCTGGGAGGACGTCCAGAGGGCCATCCGCTCCGGCGGCACCGGGCCGGCCGACGTCGTCGTGCGCCGGGACGGGGCCACGGTGACCCTGAGCGTGACCCCCGTCGAGGTCGAGCGCACCGTCACCGCCTCCGACGGGAGCACCTCCACCGAGCTGCGGCCCTACGTCGGCATCGGTCCGGCACTGGGCATGGTGCGGGTGCCGCTCAGTCGGGTCCCCGGGGCGGTCGCCCTCGCGGTGGGGCAGACCCTCAAGGCGATCTTCACCCTGCCGGTCGGCCTCTACCACTCCGTGGCCGCGGGCCTGGGGGCGGAGCAGCGCAGCGCCGACGGCCTGGTCTCCCTGGTGGGCGTGGGCCGGATCGCGGGCGAGGTCTCCAGCGCGGGCGTGGGCACCGGCGAGGTCCCCTTCTCGGCGCGCCTGTCCTCCATGCTGAGCCTGCTGGGCTCGCTGAACCTCGCCCTGTTCGCCTTCAACCTGGTGCCGCTGCTGCCTCTGGACGGCGGGCACGTCGCGGGCGCCTGCTGGGAGGGCCTCAGGCGCGCCTGGGCGCGCCGGCGCGGGCGCCCCGACCCCGGCCCGGTGGACACCGCCCGCATGCTGCCGGTGGGGCAGGTCGTGCTGGTCGCCCTCATCATGATGGCGCTGGTGCTCATCTGGGTCGATATCGTCGCGCCGTTCTGAGTCCCGCCGCGGCGGCAGCCCCCTTCGCCGAGATCGGTTCACTTCCGCGTCCAGATCGGTCCGGGGCGCCCGCCGGCCGCCGTCGCCGCCCGCCTCGGCACAGGATGACGAGGGCGCTGAGGCGGCGCCCACTGCCGCGGGACCCGTGCCACAGGGGCCCTCCACGTGTGGCTGACGGACTGTCATCGGGTCCATACTTGAGCGCGTGACTGACGCCATCGCCCTTGGTATCCCCACCGTCCGCGAGGAGAGACCCGTCCTGGCGCCTCGCAGGCCCACCCGCAAGATCAGGGTGGGGGATCTCCACGTCGGGGGGGACGCCCCCATCACGGTCCAGTCGATGACCACGACCAAGACCCACGACATCGGCGCGACCCTCCAGCAGATCGCCGAGCTGACGGCCTCCGGCTGCGACATCGTGCGCGTGGCCTGTCCCACCGACAAGGACGCCGACGCGCTGCCCGTCATCGCCAAGCAGTCCCGCATCCCCGTGATCGCGGACATCCACTTCAAGCCCAAGTACGTCTTCGCCGCCATCGAGGCCGGCTGCGGCGCCGTGCGCGTCAACCCGGGCAACATCCGCAAGTTCGACGACCAGGTCGCCGAGATCTGCAGGGCCGCCTCCGACCACGGCGTCTCCCTGCGCATCGGCGTCAACGCGGGCTCCCTGGACCGGCGCCTGCTCAAGAAGTACGGCAGGGCCACGCCGGAGGCCCTCGTGGAGTCCGCGACCTGGGAGGCGAGCCTGTTCGAGGAGTGCGGCTTCCACGACTTCAAGATCTCCGTCAAGCACCACGACGTGGTCACCATGGTCCAGGCCTACCAGCTGCTCTCGGAGAAGGGCGACTGGCCCCTGCACCTGGGGGTGACCGAGGCCGGCCCCGCCTTCCAGGGCACCATCAAGTCCTGCGCGGCCTTCGGCACCCTGCTCGCCCAGGGCATCGGCGACACCATACGCGTCTCCCTGTCCGCCCCGCCGGTGGAGGAGGTCAAGGTCGGCACCAAGCTGCTGGAGTTCATGGGGCTGCGCGAGCGCAGGCTCGAGATCGTCTCGTGCCCCTCGTGCGGGCGCGCCCAGGTGGATGTGTGGACGCTCGCCGAGGAGGTCGAGAGCGGGCTCAAGCAGATCACCGCCCCCCTGCGGGTGGCCGTCATGGGCTGCGTGGTCAACGGCCCCGGCGAGGCCCGCGAGGCCGATCTCGGCTGCGCATCCGGCAACGGCAAGGGGCAGATCTTCGTGCGCGGCAAGGTCGTCGAGACCGTCCCGGAGAGCCGGGTCGTCGAGACCCTCCTCGAGCACGCCCAGACAATGGCCGACCAGATGCGCGCCGAGCTCGGTGAGGCCGCCCTGGCGGGGACGTCTCCCAGCGTCGTCACCAGTGCCTGATGCCGCTACCGGGGCCCGCCGGCCCGCTGCGATGCCACCGTGAGCTTCTTCGGCCACCGCCTGAGCGCCATCGGCCCGCACCAGCGTGACGGGCTGCTGCGTCTGTGCGCCCTCGACCCCGTCGGAGCCGTGGCCCTGGCCCACCAGCTGTGCCGGTGGGACCGGTGGGGCAACGGCGACGTCGTGGTCCTGGGGCGCCCGGGCCGGCCTGCGGCCGGGGCGTGGGCGACCGGCTCGCTCATGCCCTTCGGCCTGGCGGCGCGCCCCGGACTCGGGCACGACGGCGTCGGGTCGGCCGGGGCCCGCGCCGTGGCCGACCATGCGCGGCTGCGCCTGGTCCGCCACGGCTCGCTGACGGGACCGGCCCAGGACGTCGAGGCGGTCTGGGGGCCGCTGGCGGCCGACGGCCTGCACGCCCGCGAGGAGCGGTGGATACAGCCGCTGCTCGTGGCGCCGACGCCCGCCGGCGGCCTGGCCGAGGCGGTCCTCGGGCGCCGTCCCGCCCTGCGGTGGGCGGTCGAGGGCCTGCACGCCGCGAGCTCGACCGAGACGGACCTGGTGCTGCCCGCGTCGGTGGCCATGTTCTCCGGCGAGCTCGGCTACGACCCGACGGCGGCGGGCGGATCCTACGCGCGGCACGTGGCCTGGCTGGTGGCCACCGGACGCAGCTACGTGCTCCTCGACGACGGCGAGGGGCGGCCTGCACGTCCGGGAGGACCGGCGCTGGTGGCCTTCAAGACCGACGTCGGCGCGGTGTGGGACGCCCCCACGGGCACGGTTGTCCAACTGACCGGGGTGTGGACCCGCGATGACCTGCGCGGCCGGGGCATCGCCACAGCGGCGCTGGCTGCCGCCGTCGATGCCGTGCGTCGGGACCACATGCGCGCCGAGGGCGCCGTGAGCCTGTACGTCAACGACTTCAACGCCGCCGCCCTGCGCCTGTACGGTCGGCTGGGCTTCGAGCGGACCGGGACCTTCGCGACCATCCTGCTCTAGCACTGCCGATCGCGGCGCAAGGGGCGGGGGCGGTCCGGGCGCCGCCCCGAGCTCACTGCCCGGCGGCCTCGAGCACGGCCCGCAGCGCACGGGTGTACTCCTCGAAGGCCGCGCGCCCCCTGGAGGTGAGTGCGAGGTAGGTGGCAGGGGTGCGCCCCGCGAAGGCCTTGGACTGGGACACGTACCCGGCCTGCTCCAGCCTGCTCAGGTGGGTGGACAGGTTCCCGGCCGTCATGCCGAGCAGCTCGCGCAGTCGGGGGAAGACCATCTCATCGCCCCGGGGCAGGCCCGCCAGGGTCGCCATAATGCGGAGCCTGGCCTGGGCGTGGATGACCGGGTCGAGCGGGGCGTCGGTGCTCATCGCGCCGCCCTCCCCACGGCCCGGGTGCGGAGCGCGTCAACGGCCGCCGCGACGAGCGCGCCGCCGCCGCCCGCCAGGGACATGATCGCCCACAGGCCGGTCCCGCCGACGAGGGTGGCCGCGGTGGTGACCGCGAGGAGCCAGCCGCCGACCCACGCCATGACGGGCTCGTCCCAGATGGCGGCGCAGGCCACGAAGAGGGTGCCGATAATGAGGCAGGGCACGGCGTTGCCCAGGATCATGCCCGTCTCCGCCGCCTCCGGCGTCCCCAGGGAGGCGAGGAAGGCCCCGGTCCGGCCCATGACGACCAGGCCGAGGACGAATCCCCCCGCCCAGGCGATGGCGTAGCGGACGCCGGCCCGGTTGGAGGCGCCGCGCACCCCGCGCGCACGGCGGACGATATAGGTGCAGGTGTAGGCGCCGGCTGCGGCGAGGCAGCCGAAGTAGACCACCCACACGGGCGTCGGCATGGTGTAGTCGGGGCGGATGCTGAGCCACCCGGCGCCGTAGCCGATGAGCCAGGCCAGGCCGGCGGCCAGCAGAGGGGAGGAGCGGATGAGGACGCGCCGCCGGAGGGCGGCCTGCTGCTCGCTGATCGTCTCGAGGGCGGCGCGCGGATCGAGGGGGGTGCCGGCGCTCATATAAGGTCCTCCATAACCAAAGTAGTTTGTGTAACAAACTTGCGGGCTCATTCTATGCCGGCCGGCCCCGTCCGCAAACCCGGAGCGGTCCTCTTCGCCGTATCGGGCCCTGCTGCGGGCGACTGCGTGGCAGCATGGGGACGTGGAAGCGCTCGTCATCCGGCACAGGCCGTGGAGGCTCTGCCAGACGGCCGCCGCCATGATCCTGGTCAGTGCTCTCGGCGCCCTCGGCGGCGTGTACCTCTGGCTCTTCTACGACCGCTCGAACCCGGTCTCAGCGGTGATCACCCTGGCTCTCGGTGCGCTGTGCGCGGCTCTGCTCCTTCTCGCGGTGGCCGTCATTGCCGGGATCGTCCGCCTGAGCCGAGGCCCCGCCCTGGTGATCGATGACGACGGCATTGTCGTCCGTACGACTCTCAGCTCCGTGGGCTTCATCCCCTGGGAGCAGACGCTCGCTTTTCTCCCGATGCGGACGAGGGTCAAGAACTCCGTACACGACTATGTCTTCATCCTTTTCGCCGACTTCATGTGGCCGTGGGACCGGTGCCCGACCCCTCGACCGGGCAGCACGCCCTGACGGAGATGGAGAGGGGCGGCGTGCCCGAGGCGCTGGACGGCCTGCACGTGGAGTACCTCCGGAGATCCAGGGAGGCGGGGCTACTGCCCCCTCCCGGCGACCAGGCCCCCGCGGGCGCGGACCCGGACGGGGAGTGCTGAGGCGCTCGACGACGTCGCGGCGCGCCGCCACGCCTTCGGGCGTCGGCGGGGCCATGGCGAACAGCATATAGTGCGTGCAAGGGGACTCGCATAGCATCACCGACCGTGCGTGATGTACCCGAAGCCGGCTCCGAGGGCACGGAGCGTCAGAATGTTGAGGTCTGGAATGACCTCGTCTCGCCCAAGGACCTTGTGATCTGCTTACTGGTGGCGGTGGCATGCGCCGTCGCAGCGGTCATGATTTCCTCGAGAGTCGGCGGGCAAACACTTTTCTGGGGGCTGGGGGCGTCCGTCGTCGGATTCATTGTGAACTGCTTCCTGGTGGCTCCCAAGCGCGAGGTCGATATCGTCGATGAGGCCGGCAGGAAGGACTGCGCCGCCTCCGGTGAGGGCGGTGCCGAGTGACTCCCGAGCTTATTCTCATGATGCTGACGGCGGTGCTCGGCGCCGTCGTCCTGTACACCTTCATCGGCTTCATCCCGGGCACCGACGAGACGAGCGTGCTCGCTCCCGTCACCCTGGCCCTGGTGCTGGCCGGCGCCCCGCCGCAGGTGGTGCTCGCCTTCTTCGTCTCGGCGGTCGTCACGCTCAACCTCATGAACGGCATACCCACGGCGCTGGTCGGGCTGCCCGGCGGGGTGATGTCGGCCCCGCTGATGGATCACTCCGTGCTCCTGCGCGGCAAGGGCCTGGCCTCGGACACGATCCGCAAGATGGCGGTCGGCTCGACCATCGGCACCGCGATCTCCATCCCCCTGAGCTTCGCCCTGGCGGGGCTGCTCGCACGCTTCGCCGAGCCGATCAAGGCCCATACCCCCGTGATCCTGGCGGCCTGCGCGGTGCTCCTGGCGCTGCTCGGGAAGAACCGGGTCCTCGCACTGGTGTCGATCATCCCGCTGGCTCTCATGTTCGAGGCCCTGCCCGCGCTCTACCGCATGACCCACATCATTACCGATGACAAGAAGGTGAGCATCTCCTTCTTCCTGGGGATCACGGTGGGCCCCATGCTCGTCACTCTCCTGGAGCTGCTCAACCCCGGGCGCCGTGCGGCTCTGCCTCACGGAGGACGCACGAGGACTGCGCTCCTGCGCTCCGGGTTCGAGTCCCACAGGCTGATGCCGGGCCGCCTGATCACCCGGTCCGAGGGATGGTGGAGCGCCGCCATGGCGGCGCTCTCCACGCCCCTGTTCATGCTCAGCCCTGTGGGCCTGACATTCCTGCTGGGGGAGGCCACGGCGTCGCGCCAGAAGGAGGACCGGGTGCGCCGCTCCCAGCGCGCCGTCACCGTCATGAGCGCGCTGACGCACTCGACCTACCTGGCCGGCGTCATCATCCCGCTGGTCGCGCTGGGCTTCCCCGTCTCGGGCGTGTCCGCCGGGCCCGCGATGCCGCTGTTCGAGGCGCCACCCGTTTACGACCTGGATAACCACAACAACCTGCACTACCAGCTGCAGGTGCCCGGCTTCATCGCGGCCGTCGCCCTGGGCGCGCTGGTCTCCGTTGCGATCACCTACATCATCGCCGTGCGCTGGTCCTCGCAGATCACCTACTTCGTCGTGCGGCGCATCCCGCACGAGGCGGTGCTGGCGCTGTTCGTGGCATTCGTCCTGCTGCTGGCCTACATCGACGCCGGCGTCCCGAATATCTTCGGCGTGCTGCTCATCGGCGTGGTGTGCGGGGCGCTCAACCGCCTCGGGGTCAACTACGGCGTGCAGTTCATGACGCTGTACGCCGCACCCGGCATCGTCAAGGCGCTGGCGACGCTGGCCGCCCCGGCCTGAGCCGCAGCCGGATCGGTCCGTGCGCCATCCTCTTGCTACGCTCCTTTTCCCCTTACTACGCTCCTCGTGCTCGTACGGTAAGAGGCAGACCGGCGTAGTAGGCGATATGCAGCTGGTTGTCCGCCTACCGCTCCGAGCGGCGGGAGAGAGCCTCCAGCTCCACGCCGAGCAGGCGCGCCTTCTCCGCCGTGTCTCCTGTGACCAGCACGTCGGTGCGGCGCAGCTGCTCGACGTCGGGTGCGCCCAGCAGGGTCATGAGGGTGCGCACGTGGTCGGTCCACGTCCTCAGCTCGCGCCGCAGCCCGCTCGTGCCGTGGTCGACCAGGGTGCGCAGGAAGTGTCCCGAGATGCCGACGGCGCGGGCCCCCAGGGCGAGCGCTCGCACGACGTCGAGCGGGTGGCGCACGCCCCCGGAGGCCAGTACCGGCAGCCCGATGGGCTCTCGGCCGTCCAGACGGCCGCTCAGTGACTCCAGGAGGCACAGCACCGCCGACTGCCCCCAGCCGGTCAGGTAGGAGTACTCCCGGCCAGCACGCCGCTCGTTCTCGATCGTGATGAAGTCGGTGCCCCCGGCGCCGGCCACGTCGACGGCGGCGACGCCGGTGCGCACGAGGGTCGCGATCGTGCGCCGTGAGAGCCCGAAGCCGACCTCCTTGACGATCACCGGTACGGGCACGGCAGCGGTGATGGAGGCGATGCGCTCGTCCCAGTCCCGGAAGTCCCGGTCGCCCTCGGGCATGACCAGCTCCTGGGCGGCATTCACGTGCACCTGCAGGGCGTTGGCTCCGATCATCTCCACGGCCCGCAGCGCCAGGTCCGGGGACACCGTGGGGCCCACGTTCGCCAGTACGAAGGCGTCCGGCGCCTCGCGGCGGATGACCTTAAAGCCGTCGGCGCGCTCGGCCTCCCGAAGGGCGATGTGCTGGGAGCCGCAGGCGATCGCGACGCTCGCGTCGGCGGCAGCGCGCGCCAGGTCCGTGTTGATCGCCGCAGTGGCGCTCGTGCCCCCGGTCATCGCGTTGATGTAAAAGGGGACCGGCCAGCGTGCGCCGCACACGCTCGTGCTGATGTCGGTCGAGTCGGCGGACGTTCCAGGCAGGCCGTGGTGCATGAAAGAGACGTCGTCGAAGGCGTTGGGCCGGTCCGTGCCATGAAGGCGCACGGCCAGGTCCAGGTGCTCGTCCTTGCGCGAGGCGCGAGCTTGCTCCTCGGCGGGCCCTGCGGCGCTCATGCCCGTGCTGCTCATGAGTCGTCTCCGCTGTGGGAGTGGACGCGCAAGTCCAGAGGCTGGATACCCGCCGACTCCCAGGCCGCGTGCATGGCGGCCACATCGGTCCCGGGCGGGCACAGCGCGATGCCGCAGTCCCCGCCGCCGGCACCCGAACTCTTGGCCACTGCTCCGTGCTCCTGGGCGATCTCCACCAGGCGGCGCAGCTGCGAGGTCTCGATGGTGATCCCGCTGGTGCGGCTCAGACCCGACAGGAGACGGCGCCCCTCCTGGATTCGGAGCCCGGTCTCCTGGGCGTCGTCCTCTCGGAGCGCCAGGGTCAGGGCGCTCAGGCAGGCCTCGCTCTCCCGGAGGAACGCGGTGTAGGCGGCGTCCTGCGCCCCGCGCGTGTGGGCCTGGACGTCGGCCACCAGCCGCGGGGTGGAGGCGGGGCTGCCGGTCCATCCCACGCTCAGGCGCAGGCCTGGGGCGGGCAGGCGCCGGATGCTGAGCAGCGGCCAGTCCATCCGCACCAGCTCGCTCAGCCCCGCTGACCCCCCTGGGCTACTGCCCGTACCCGGGGCCCCGCTCACCTGGTGCAGCCACGCGCGGTCGGGGGAGGTGTAGGCGACCCATCCGGTGAAGGAGCTGGCCGCGATATCGCCCCCGGAGCCGATGGGCTGGACGGCATCCGTGGCCAGCAGCGCCAGCTTGTAGACGGCCATGTCATCCAGGACGAGGCCGTAGAACCTGGCCACGGCGCGCACCGTGGCGACGGTGACCGCCGAGGAGGAGCCCAGGCCGAGCTTGCGCCCGCTGCCGTCGTCGAGCTCGCTGGAGACGTACAGGTCGAAGTAGCGCAGCGGGCCCCCGGCCTCGCGCACCATCTGCTCCACCATGCGGATCGCGGAGACCACGTAGTCGTCGAACTGCTTGTCGACCATCACCACCCCGTCCT
Organism: Actinomyces israelii; assembly: GCF_030253495.1. Lineage (NCBI taxonomy): Bacteria > Bacillati > Actinomycetota > Actinomycetes > Actinomycetales > Actinomycetaceae > Actinomyces > Actinomyces israelii. The sequence goes on along the minus strand of NZ_CP124548.1, from coordinate 2,528,197 downwards.
CGGGGCGCCGGTACCAGGTCAGGGACTGCGTCTCGTACAGGGTGGAGCTGATATGGCCGGTGGGGTCGGCGGAGCCGCCATCCTCTGCCTCCGTGATCCGCACCGTGATGAAGCGGTCGACGGCCACCAGCACCGCCTGGTGCCCGGGCTCGACGACGGCGTACTCTCCGGCGATATACAGCTTCCCGGGGGCGCTCTGCGAGATCACCGGGAGGCCTCCTCGAATCGCACACCGGCGCCGGGGCGCCTGACCGACACCGCTGCGCCGGGGACGCTCTCGCGCAGCGCGGTCGCGACCTGCTCGGCGCTGCTGCCCCGGGTCAGGACCTTCACGTTCGGGCCGGCATCAATGGTGGCCCAGGCGGGCAGGCCGTCCTGGCGCATGGCGCGGATCGTGTGCAGCACCTCGACCGTCCGCGGCAGCCAGTACATGATCGCGGGGCGCGCGGCCATCATCGAGGCGTGCATGCCCAGGGCGTTGGCCTCGGCCACCTCGCCCAGGCGCGCAAGGTCCCCTGAGCGAACCGCCTCCAGGGCGGCGCGCAGGTCCTCGCGGCTCGCCTCCACCCAGGCGGGGTAGAGCGGCGAGGCGGCCATGGTCCGGCGCATGGCCTGCGTGCTGGAGATCGTCTTGCGCGCCCCGGAGAGCACGACGACGACCATGGCCGGGTCCAGGCCGCTCCCAGCGGTCTCCTCGTCGGCGCCCTCGATGGCGCCCTTGATGGGCTCGGCGTAGGAGGCGGCGTCGTCACCCCCGGCGTTCCACAGCACCAGCCCGCCGAACACGGAGCGCGCCGCCGAGCCGGAGCCGCGTCGGGCGAGCCGGGACAGGGCGCGGCCGTCCAGGTCCATCCCAGCTGCCCGCGAGGCCGCCGCGGCCAGCGCCGCGAAGCCGGCCGCGGAGCTGGCCAGGCCGGCCGCCAACGGCACCGTGCTGGTGGAGTCCACGCTCGCCCGCTGCGCGATGCCGGAGCGCTCGCGCACGAGGTCGAGGAAGCGGGTCACCCGGGCCAGCGCCGTCCCGTTGGGGGCGGAGCCGTTGATCCTCACCGCGTCAGCGTCGCCCGAGCCTCCGTCGAAGGAGACCGTGGTGGTGGTCCAGGTGTCATCGAGGGTCAGGGACAGGCTCGAGGTGGTGGGGATCATCAGCGACTCGTCCGCCTTGCCCCAGTACTTGATGAGCGCGATGTTCGTGTTCGCGCTCGCCGTCGCGGTGGATGCTGCGGGCCTCGATGGCATTGCCGGGGATTGCGGGGACGTCACTGACTCACCTCACTGGTGCGCATCTGGTAGATCCATGCGGCCGGCGCTCCCGCACTCTCCAAGGCGCCGCGGATGCGGCCTGCCGCCTCCTCGCCGTCGGCGAGCGCGATCACGCACCCGCCGAGCCCGCCGCCGGTGAGCTTGGCGCCGAGGGCCCCGGCGTCGCGGGCGGCTGCCGTGAGCCGGTCCAGGACCGGCAGGCTCAGCTCCAGCTGCGCCAGCACCTCATGGGCACGGTTCATCGCCGATCCCAGGGCCTGCGCGTCGCCGCCGTCCAGCGCCGCGATGCCGACCTGCGCGAGCCTGCCGAGAGCGGCGATGAGCGGGCCGACGCCGTCGGGATCCTCCTCGTAGCGCTCGCGCAGGCCTCCGACGGCCTCGCGGGTGCTGCCGTGGACGCCGGAGTCGGCGATGACGAGGCGGGCGTCCTGGATGCGCTGGGTGAGCGGCTGCATCTGGCCGCCCTGGAAGCGGATGGGGCAGGGGGAGCTGGTGGCCGCGGCATCCAGCCCGGAGGGCCTGCCATGGGCGACCTGCTCGGCCATCTGAGTCAGGGCGAACAGCTCATCCGTGGAGGCCGCACGCCCGCAGGCGTCCAGGACGGCGCGGATGACGGCGCCCGCAGCAGCGGCCGACGACCCCATCCCGCGCTCATGGGGGAAGTCGCTTCTGGTGGTCACCTCAAAGGGCTGCTCCAGGCAGCCCGAGAGCTCGCGGGCCGCCTCGAAGGCGCGCACGACGCAGGCGAAGCCCGGCCCGCTGGCGTCCATGGGACCGGAGTAGTCCAGGCCGCGCAGCATCGAGGGCCCAGTCACCGGTGCGGCGGTTGCCCGCATCTGAAGGTCGTGCAGCGGCATGGCCACGGCGGGGTGCCCGTAGACGACGGAGTGCTCACCCAGGAGGATGGCCTTCGCCCAGGTGCGGCCGTGGCCCTCGTGGGTGGGGGAGTGCCTGTCCATACGCTTCCTTGGTTGCGGCCCAGTGGGCTGTGATGATCCGGGTCAGGTTAAATGGCTCGCTTCCGGCTCTGCAATCAGGCGTCGGTCACCTGTCGCCCGGTGCTGCGGCAGGGATGTACCAGCAGGGCGCGATGAGTCCGATACGAGCCCGACGACGGACGGGACCCGGTTCAGGAGGGGCGTCAGCCGGTCTGCCGCAGCTACTGCGAGCTGCGCCCGGTTCCTGACCTGGAACTTCTCCGGCAGTGCCGAGACATGGGTCTTGACCGTGGCCGCCCCGATCCCCAGGCGGTCCGCGATCTCGCTGTTGACCAGGCCCTGCGCCGCCAGGATCGCCACCTCGCGCTCACGCACGGTCGTGGTCCGGGTGCCTGGCGTGATGGCGCCTTCATGGCGGTGGCCGCTATTCACTGCCCAGCAGCAACGGGGTCTGAGATGCGCAGGCACGAGGCGGAAAGATTTCTGTGGGCAAGCCTCGACGAGGCTGCGCCGGCGATGGGTTGTTCCATCATCCGGAATGACTGCTCGCCTATGCTCTCATCCGGGTAGCGTTGCGACTAGGGGCTGTAGTGGGCTTTCCGCAACGGCGGCGGCTCTCTTCCCCGGTCCGTTTCTGTGGATTGTGGCAATACAGTACCGCCAGGGCGCTCCTGATGACCGACATGGAGATACGGTACGGGGATCGACGAGGAGCCTGTTCCTGATGGAGGGCATGATGGGGGTCCAGTGAGCTATCCCGGGGGCTATCGCTCGGATCGGTATTATCCGAGCGACGAGAAGAACTACCTCGGGAACTGGGCGCTGGGCCTGGGGGTGGTCAGCCTCCTGTGCTGCGGGATGATCTTCGGGATTATCGCCATCGTCCTGGGGCTTCAGGCCCAGGCGGCTGCTGACCAGGGGCTTGCCAAGAATCGGGGCATGGGTACGGCAGGAATTATCTGCGGGGTGATCGGTTTCGTCGGCGCGCTCATCGTGGTGCTGGCGCAGGTGCAGATGTAAGGGTGTTATTCATGATGGGTTGTTCGTGTCGTTAGTAAGAGCATCGGCCGTCTCGCGAGAGAATTGGATTATCACACTCGATTCTCAGGCTGAGGCAGCCCAGGCAGTGGCCCAGGGCGGCCTGTTGCTGAATAAGCCTCATGGGTTGCTCGCTTCTCGCGTTTCCGCGGGCCGGCACTGGTTGACGCCGGGCCGTTGCCGAGCCCGCGCGGCCCGAATCGGGGGCTCGTCCTGAAGCAGAGGTTCCGTGCCTCAGGCGGGTGGCGGGAGTCCCGCATCGGGCGCACGACCCCTGCGCCCGACCGAAGCTCCTGCATCTGGCCGAAATCCCTGCCCCTCCGGCCTTCGCCGTGAGGCGCCCTGGGTGCGGTCGGCGGCAGGCCATGAATGACCAGCCCTCCCCATCCCTACTTCCCGGGATGTCCCGACCCGATCAGATCGACGACGTCGGGGAACCGGGCTGCCAGGGCCCGGTCGAAGGTGACCAGGCGTCCGCCGTGATGGCGGGCCAGGGAGGCGAGATAGGAATCGGTGACCTGCCGGTGCCCGCGCACCGTGCTCAGGTCGGAGTCCGCATAGGGAAGGTCATCGGGCCAGAACCGCCATCGGGCGATCTCGTGCACCCGGCGCAGCGTGCGCTGCACCTGAGCGGCGGAGTGCCCGATCCGCACCGCGTACCGGGTGAGAGCACCCTCCACCGCCGGATCCGAGGCGATCAGGTCCGCGTCCTCCAGCCCGTCCATCCAGGACTCCGCCGCACTGTGGTGCTGGTGGTCGGGGACGAGCAGAGCGATGAGGACATTGGCGTCGACGAGATGGATGCTCATTCGCTCTCCGCGAGGAAGTCATTGATCTCCTCGGCGGTGACGGGCCGTCCCGCACGCAGCTGGGGAAGACCGGTGACGGGGCTCGTGCCGATCTCCTCCTCGGCCCCGGACTGCTCGAGTCCTAGGGCGGTCAGCTCGCTGATCATGGCCGACAGCGATACTCCGTGCGCTGCGGCGGCCCGGGAGATCCGGTGGTGGAGCGCCGGAGGAAGATCAACCGTGGTGCGCATGATGCTAGACTAGCGCATCAACATATGATGCACCAGTTTCGCATCGCGTCCGCGCCGGACCATGGCCCGGTGACGGCTGGGGCCACGCGGTGCGGCCCGACCACGGGCCCGGCCGCCGCGCACGCGGCTGTCAGGCGCATGCGCAGCACGTACCATGTGCCCGTGCTGCACCGACTCTCCACCTCCTTCATCCGGACGCTGCGCGAGGACCCGGCCGACGCCGAGGTCGCCGGCCACAGGCTCCTCGTGCGCGCCTGCTACATACGCCGCGCCGCCCCCGGCATCTACACCTGGCTGCCGCTGGGCCTGCGCACCCTGCGCAAGATCGAGGGGATCGTGCGCGAGGAGATGGACGCCATCGGCGCCCAGGAGGTCCACTTCCCCGCGCTGCTGTCCGCCGACCCCTACAAGGCGAGCGGGCGCTGGCAGCAGTACGGCCCCACCCTGTTCACCCTGACCGACCGCAGGGACAACGACTACCTCCTGGCGCCCACCCACGAGGAGATGTTCACCCTCCTGGTCAAGGACATGTACTCCTCCTACAAGGACCTGCCCGCGGTCATCTACCAGATCCAGACCAAGTACCGCGACGAGGCCCGCCCGCGCGCCGGCCTCATCCGCGGCCGCGAGTTCGTCATGAAGGACTCCTACTCCTTCGACATGGACGACGCCGGGCTGGAGGCCTCCTACCGCCTGCACCGCGACGCCTACGAGCGGATCTTCGCCCGCCTGGGCCTGGACTACGTCCCGGTCAACGCCATGGCCGGCGCCATGGGCGGATCCCACTCCGAGGAGTTCCTCCACCCCTCGCCGATCGGCGAGGACACCTTCGTGCGCTCCGCCGGCGGCTACGCCGCCAACGCCGAGGCCGTCGTCACCCTCGCCCCCGAGCCCGTGGACGCGAGCGCCGAGCCGCCCGCCCGCGTGGTCGACACCCCCGACACCCCCACCATCGAGACCCTCGTGGCGCTGTGCAACGAGCGCTACCCCCGCCCCGACGGCCGGGCGTGGACCGCCGCCGACACGCTCAAGAACGTCGTGGTCGCCCTGACCCATCCGGACGGCTCCAAGGAGCTGCTCGTCGTGGGCCTGCCCGGGGACCGCGAGGTCGACATGAGGCGGCTCGAGGCCGCCGTCGCCCCCGCCGAGGTCGACATGGCCGCCGAGGAGGACTTCGCCGGCCACCCCGAGCTCGTGCGCGGCTACATCGGCCCCACCGCCATCGGCCCCAACTCGCCCCTTCGGCGCATCGAGACCGATGAGGACGGCGTCGAGCGCCTCACCGGTTCTGTGCGCTACCTGCTCGACCCCCGCGTCGTGGACGGCACCAGCTGGGTCACCGGCGCCAACGAGCCCAGGAAGCACGTCCTCCACCTGGTCAAGGGCCGCGACTTCAGCGCCGACGGCACCATCGAGGCCGCCGAGATCCGCGCCGGCGACCCGGCCCCTGACGGCTCGGGCCCCCTGGAGCTGGCCCGAGGCATTGAGATCGGCCACATCTTCGCCCTGGGCCGGAAGTACTCCGAGGCGCTGGGGCTGAGCGTCCTGGATGAGAACGGCAAGGCGCGCGTGGTCACCATGGGCTCCTACGGCATCGGGGTCAGCCGGGTCATGGCCGCCCTGGCCGAGGCCAACCACGACGAGCGGGGGCTCGCCTGGCCCATACGGGTCGCCCCCTACCACGTCCAGGTCCTGGCCACCGGCAAGGACGACGCCATCTTCGACACCGCCGCCGCCCTGGGGGAGGAGCTCGACACCGCAGGCATCGAGGTCCTCTACGACGACCGCCGCAGGGTCTCCGCGGGCGTGAAGTTCGCCGACTCCGAGCTGCTGGGCGTGCCCTACACCGTCGTCGTCGGGCGCGACCTGGCCAGGCAGGGCACGGTCGAGGTCCGCGACCGCCGCAGCGGCGAGAGGCGCAGCGTGCCCGCCGCCGAGGCCGCCGGCGAGATCGTCGCCGTCGTGCGCGAGGCCCTCGCCCGCCCCTGAGCCGGAGCCGTGCGGCGGCCCCGCCCCGGTCCCGCCGCCCTGGCATACTGCGGCTGTGCGACTGCTTCTCGCGGCGACGGCCGTCGCCGCCGTCCTCCTGGCGGTGGACCGGCTCTGCCTGTGGATGGAGGGCCGCGGCTGGATCTACTGGCGCCGTCGCAGGCCCGACCCCCGCGGCGCCGTCCTGGGCGCCGTCGAGGACGTCTTCAACCCCGCCCACGTGCACACGGTCGCCCAGCGCCAGAGCGAGGAGCTCCTCATCGACGTCGCTCCCGATGCCGGGCCGGCCGAGCCGGGGGCCGAGCGGTGCCGCCGCCATGACCGCTGAGCGTCCGCTCACCCCCTGGCGCCTGGTCGTCCCGCTGCGCGGCTACCAGGCCGACCTCCTGGCTCGCGTGACCCCCGACGACGGCGCCGCCCTCCACCTGGTCGCCCCGCCCGGCGCCGGCAAGACCGTGCTCGGCCTGGCCTTGGCAGTCCGCAACGGGCGCCGCGCCCTGGTCCTGGCGCCCACCACCGTCATCCGCGCCCAGTGGGCCGAGCAGGCCGCCCGGTTCCTGCGCACCCCCGGCGGCGGCGCGCCCGCCGTCGCCGACCGCGCCCCCGAGGCGGGGGAGGAGCCCGCGGACCTGACCGTCCTGACCTACCAGGCCCTGTCGGTGGTCGACGCCGCCGGCCCCTGGGAGGCGGCCGCCCGGGAGCGGTGGCTGGACGACCTCATGCGCGACGGGCGCACCCCGGCCCGGGCCGGCGCCTGGCTCGACGCCCTCGCCGCGGGCAACCCCGCCGCCTACGCGCGCGGCCTGCGCTCGCGCGCCGCCGCCGTCCGCGCCCGCGTTGACGAGCTCGACGACGACGCCGTCGCCGCGCTGCTGGCCTCCGGGGCGCGCGAGCGCCTGGACGCGCTCGTCGCCGCAGGCGTGGCCACGATCGTCCTGGACGAGTGCCACCACCTGCGCGCCCACTGGGCCGTCGTCGTCCACTACCTGCGTCGCCGTCTCGCAGCCGCGGGCGCCGCGCCCACCCTCATCGGCCTGACCGCCACCGAGCCCAGCAGCGAGGACCGCTCCTGGCGGCGCTACCACGCCCTGCTGGGCGAGGTCGACGCCGAGGTGCCCGTGCCCGCCGTCGTACGATCCGGGCACCTGGCCCCCTACCGGCCCCTGGCCTGGTTCACCCTGCCCACGCCCGAGGAGACCTCCTTCCTGACCACCGCCGGTGCCGAACTGCGCCACCGCACCGCCCAGTACCTCCTCGCGCCCGATGGTATCGACTACCTCCTCGGAGTCGTCGCCCCGGGCCTGGGCGCCGACGCCCTCGCGCCCGACGACCCGGCCGAAGGCGCCGGACGCCCCGGGAGGCCGCTCGCCCCCGACGACCCGCTCTTGATGCGCGCCCTGGCCGCCGGCTTCGAGACCGACCCAGATCTCGCCGCGTCGGCCGGGGCCCTCCTGCGCCGCACGCGCGACTACACCCCCACCCCCCTCAGCGTGCTCCTCGCCCCGCTCCTGCCCGAGCTCGACACCCTCGACGCCGCAGAGGAGCTGCGGCTGCTGGCCCGCTACGCCCTGGACCGCCTCCTGCCCGACCCCGCCCGCCGCGACGAGTGGGACGACATGCGCCAGACCCTGCGCGGCTTCGGGCTGCACCTGACCGACTCCGGGATCCGCACCGGCCGTTCGCCCCTCGACGTCATCACCGCCGCCTCCCGGGCCAAGGACGTCGCCGTCATCAACATCCTGCGCCACGAGCTGGACGCGCTGGGGGAGCGGCTGCGCGCCGTGGTCGTCACCGACGCCGCCGAGCACTCCGCGCCCCACCGGGCCCTCGACGTCCTGGTGGGCGCCGGCGGTTCCGATGGTGCAGACGGCCCCGGCGCGGCGGGCGGAGCCGTGCGCTGCTTCAGCGCGATCCTGACCGATACGGCTCTGCGCGGCCTGCACCCCGTCCTGCTCACCGCCTCCCACCTGCGCCTGGCCCACGGCGACGAGGAGCTCCTGGAACGCCTGCGCGCCCGCACCGGCCTGGAGCTGCCCGACCACGACGACGGCTGGTCCCTGACCGTGGACGGCAGCGCAGCGCGCAGCGCCGACCTCGTGCTCGCGGTGGGCGGGCTCGTCGCCTCCGGCGCCGTGCGCCTCGTCGTCGGTACCCGCGGCCTGCTGGGGGAGGGGTGGGACTGCCCCGCCGTCAACACCCTGGTGGACCTGACCACCGTCACCACCGCCGCGGCCGTCCAGCAGCTGCGCGGACGCACCATCCGCCTGGATACGGCCTGGCCCGGCAAGGTCGCCCACAACTGGTCCGTCGCCTGCCTGATGCCGGCCGGCTCCCGGCTGCGCTCCACCACCGACCTCGACCGCCTGCGCCGCAAGGCCGACCGCATCTGGGCGGTCGCCCTGCCGGAGCCCGAGCCCCAGCAGGCGGCCGGGGAGCCCGAGCGGGCGGCGCCGGTGATCGAGACCGGCCTGGCCGGCGTCCTGAGCCCGTCCCAGCGCCGCGCCCTGGACCGCCTCGCCGCTGGCGCCGCGCCCGACGAGGTCGCCGCCCTCAACACCGCGACCCTGGCCGGGCTCGGCGACCGGCAGGCGGAGCGGCGCCGCTGGGCACTCGGCGCGCCGAGCAGTCCGACACCCGGGACGCCGAGCAGGACGGGGCGCGCCCTGGAGGTCGTCCACATCCGTGCCCGCGCCGGCCTGCTGCGCCGCGGCACCCCCACGGTCTTCTGGACCGGCGCCGCGAGGGCGGTCCTGACCGCTCTGGGCGCGCGCGACGGGGCGCCCGCGGGGGCGGGCGACCTGCTCGTCCTGACCGGGAACGAGCGGATGGGCGCCGGCAGCGGCCCCGCTGCGAGCACCGCGGACGACGTGGTCCTCGGCCTGGACGGCGTCGACGGCGCGGCGAGCGCCCGCTTCGCCGACGCCCTGGCCGAGCTGCTGGCCCCGCCGCGGCGCCGGCCCCGATTCGTGCTGGAGGCCGCGCCCCTGACGCTCGCCCGGTCCGGACGGCCCGACCGCCTGGGGCCCGTGCGGCGGGCGCTCGGGCGCCTGGCCGCCCGTGGCGCCTGGGGCGCGGGGCGCAGCCTGCACCTTCCCGTGCCCACGGCGCTGGCGGCCTCGCGGGCCGCCATGAGGTTCTTCGCGGAGGCCTGGAGACGTCACGTCGGCCCCTGCCGGGTGCGCCTGGTGCGCGACGGCGGCGATGCCGAGGCGCTCCTGGCCGGCCGCGGCGCAGGCGCGCACCGACGCGTCACCGTGCGACGCGCCCGCCGCTGGATCGAGACCCCCGGCGGCCCGGCCGAACCGCCCGGCCCAGCAGGTCCGGCGGGCCCGCCCGGCCGGGGCGGCCGGGCCGGTCAGGACGAGGCGTAGCCGGGCAGGGACTCTTCGACCGTCGTGCCCCACGCCTGCGCCCGGCGGGCCGCGTTGGCGGCCGCGTTGATGGCCCCGGCGGTCGCCTCGCCGCCCTCGGCCTCCACGCCGGCGACCTCCGCCTCCATGACGGTCCTCCAGGCCTGGCGCGCCCAGGTCACGTCGAGCGAGGCGTCGTCGGCCGCCTGCGTCGGGGGCGCGTAGGCGGACAGGCGCGTGTCCTGCCCCCCCAGCATCAGCGAGGCCGAGACGACGCCGCCGGCGTAGGCCGCGTCCGCGGTCGCGTGGGTGCGCTGGTCGTCGGCCGAGCGCGCCGCCACCTCCTGGAGCGCGTAGCGCGCGCCGTCGTAGGCCTGCAGCACCGGTCCCGGCACGGGCGCGCTCGCCGAGGCGGAGCGCCCGGGGGTCTCGACCGCCCCGGAGTCGAGCGAGATCGCCCCCAGCAGCCACGCGACGGCCAAAGAGGCGTACAGGTGCGCGGCGGCGGTCTCGGAGGCCTGGGAGGCGGCTGTCGACGCCTGGGTGGCGCCCTCGGTCAGCATGGTCACCAGCTCTCCCGCGGTGGCGGTGGACGGCGCCGTGGGAACCGGCGAGGCCGTCGGGTAGCCGGAGGGGGCGGCGCTCACCCACGGCTGCCACACGCCGCCGAGGGCGTCGAGCTGGGTGCGCGCTGCGTCGGCCAGACGCTGGGCGGTGTCGGCGCCGGACGCGCCGGAGCCGGCGACCACGTCGGCAGTCGAGGCGATCAAGGAGGCCCGTCGCGCCAGCGCGTCGCGAGTCGCCTCGGCCGGCGACGGCGTGGGCAGCGAGTCGGGCGCGCCGGAGCCCAAGCGGATCTCGCAGCCGGCGGCCAGCGCCAGCGCCGCCGCCGCGGCGCCCGCTCCGCCGCGCAGCACCCACCGCCGGGACAGGGGCCGGCCGGCATCCATGCGGGCCGGCCCGGGGCCTGGGAAGGGCAAGGTCGATCGCATCACGCAGTGATCCTTCCATGGACAGGTAGCATGAGGCTCATTAACCATAGTTCACCGAGAGTCCCGCAGAGGCCCGATCGGCCTCGTGGGAGAAGCACGACCGGGAGGATCCGCCCATGGCCGACGCGCTCGCACGCAGCCTCACCGAGCTGCTCACCCCCGTCGTCGAGGACGCCGGGGCGTTCCTGGAGGGCGTCGAGACGACCCGGGCCGGCAGGTACTCCACCGTACGAGTCCTGGTCGATCTTCCCGACGGCCCCGGGGACCTGGACCTCGACGCGCTGACCACGGTCTCCCGGGCCGTGTCGGCCGCCGTCGATGAGGCGGACCCGGTCAGGGGCCAGTACACCCTGGAGGTCTCGACTCCCGGTGCAGAACGCGAGCTGAGCACCCCGCGCCACTTCCGCCGCGCGGTGGGGCGCGACGTCGAGCTGATGGTTAAGGACGACGGCGTGGACGCCGTCCTCACCGGAACCGTCACCGCGGCTGATGAGGACTCCGTCACCCTTCAGGCCGACGGGCGCGAGCGCGTCCTGGCGCTCGACGACGTTCGGCAGGCGCGTATGGTCGTCATCTTCTGACCCACGAACCATCGGCCCGGTCCCGACCGCGGCCACGGGCGCTCCGCCCGACACACCGCACGAGAGAGGACCCGAGGAACCATGGACATCAACATGCCGGAGCTGCGAGGCGCCGCCGACGAGCTCGGCATCGACCTGGACTCCCTTCTGCCCGCCATCGAGGACGCCATCCTGGGCGCCTACGCCAAGGTCCCCGGCGCGATCCGCGGCGCCCATGTCGAGATCGACAGGCGCACCGGCCACATGACCGTCCTGGCTCCCGAGGTCGACGAGGAGGACCAGCCCACCGGCGAGTACTTCGACGACACCCCCGACGACTTCGGGCGCATCGCCCAGGCCACGGCCCGCTCCGTCATCGTCCAGCGCATCCAGGACCGGCGCGACTTCGAGGTGCTGGGCACCTTCAAGGACAAGTCCGGCGAGCTCATCTCCGGGGTGGTCGAGCAGGGGCGCGACCCCCGTGTCGTCTACGTGCGGCTGGACGAGGAGCACGAGGGCATCATGCCCCCCCACGAGCAGGTGCCCGGGGAGAGGTACCGGCACGGCGACCGCATCCGCGCCTACGTCACCGAGGTCTCCCGCGGCTCCAAGGGCGCCCAGATCATTCTCTCGCGCACCCACCCCGGCCTGGTGCGCAAGCTCTTCGAGCGCGAGGTCCCCGAGCTCGCCTCCGGTGACGTCGAGATCGTCTCGGTCGCCCGGGAGGCGGGGCACCGCTCCAAGATGGCGGTGCGCTCGCGGGCGCGCGGCGTGGGCGCCAAGGGCGCCTGCATCGGGCCGATGGGCCAGCGGGTGCGCGCCGTCATGGCCGAGCTGGGCGGGGAGAAGATCGACATCGTGGACTACTCCGAGGACCCGGCGCGCTTCGTCGCCAACGCCCTGTCCCCGGCGCGGGTGGCCTCGGTGACGGTGCTCGACGCCGAGGAGCGCACGGCGCGCGCCGTCGTCCCCGACTTCCAGCTCTCCCTGGCCATCGGCAAGGAGGGGCAGAACGCCCGCCTGGCGGCCCGCCTGACCGGGTGGAAGATCGACATCCACGCCGACGCAGAGTCGGGCGAGGTCACTCCCGGTCACGGCTCGCGCGCGGACGACGTGACTGGTCCCTCAGCGCCGGACGCCCAGGACTGAGGCCGCGGGGCGGCCGACGACGGTACACTCTGGACGGGTCTGTCCGCGGGCCGCCCGTCTCTCTGCGAGCCGGTGCGCTCCGACGGCGGCACCCGAGCAGAAGACGCGGAAGGACACGGCGAGCCGGTGCCAAGTACGATACACGTGCCCGAGCGCAGTTGTATCGGCTGCAGGGGGAAGGCCCCCCGGGCGCAGCTCTTGCGCCTGGTCGGGGGCGCTGGCGGTCGGCTGCTGGTCGACGCCCGGGCGGTCATGCCCGGACGCGGCGCGTGGATCCACCCCGACTCCGCGTGCCTCGTTCTCGCAGAGCGCAAGCGCGCCTTCGGGCGTGCTCTGCGGGCCAGTGGGTCACCCGATGTGGCCCCCGTGCGCGACTGGATCGCCTCCCACGAGGCGGACCGGGCCGTGCACGACGCACCGGTTCCTCGCGGAACCGGCCGGACCGATAGCAAAGGCGGGTAGGAAGCCGATGGGCACCCGATGAGTACCCAGCGATGAGCTGCCTCTAGAAGCGCCCACCCTGATCCGGGGTGGGCAACCGGACAGGAGAAAAGTGGCTAAACCACGCGTTCACGAGCTCGCGAAAGAGCTCGACCCCTCTGGCAAGAAGATCACCTCGAAGATGATTCTGGCCTGGCTCAAGGATCAAGGAGAGTTCGTCAAGGCGGCCTCCTCGGCGGTGGAGCCCCCCGTCGCTCGCAGGGTCCGCGAGCACTTCGCCTCCCATGGCGCTTCGGCCCGGGGAGGCTCGCCCAAGCCCGTGCCGACGGCGCCCAAGCACCGCCCGGGCAGGCCCCAGGCTCCCAAGCCCGGTGGCGCACGGCCGGATGCACCGCGCCGCGGCGCATCCGGCGGCGCTGTTCCGACCCCGCCGAAGCCGGAGGGCCGGACGCCCCGCCCGGCCGCGCCGACCCCGAAGCCTCCCAAGCCGGCGCCCCGTCCCGGCGCTGGCGGCGCGCCGACCCCGAAACCCCCCAAGCCCAAGCCCAAGTCGGCCGAGCGCAGGGGCTCCGCCCCCACTCCCGGCCCGCGCCGCGGCTCGGCGCCGACTCCCGGCCCGCGTCCCGGTGCGCCGCGTCCGGGTAACAACCCCTACGCCACGTCTCAGGGCATGCCCCGTCCCGGCGGCCGCGGCCGTGGCGGGCAGGGCGGCGGCCGCTCCGGCGGCCCGCGTCCGGGTAACAACCCCTACGCCACGTCCCAGGGCATGCCCCGTCCCGGCGGGTCGGGCGGTCCGCGCCCCCAGGGCGGTCGGCCCAGCCCGGGGCCGCGTCCGGGCGGCGGGCGCTCCCAGGGCGGCGGTCCCCGTCCTCAGGGTCCTCAGGGCGCTCCGCGTCCGGGCGGGCCGCGGCCCAACCCGGGCATGATGCCGGGGCACTCCTCTGTCGGACGTCCGGGCGCCCCCGCGCGCGGCGGGCAGAGCACCCGCGGCGGCCGCCCCGGCGGGGGCGGGCGCGGCGGTGCCGGTGGCGGCGGTCCGCGCGGCGGCGGCTTCGGCGGCCCGCGCGGTGGGCGCGGTGGGCGCGGCTCCACGCAGGGCGCCTTCGGGCGCGGTGGCGGCGCTCCTCGCGGGCGCAAGTCCAGGCGCGCCAAGCGCCAGGAGTTCGAGCAGCAGAGCGCGCCGTCGATCGGCGGCGTGATCGTCCCGCGCGGCGACGGAACGACCCCGATCCGCGTGCGCCAGGGCGCGACACTGACGGATCTGGCGGAGAAGATCGACGCCAACCCCGCGGCCCTGGTCACCGTGCTCTTCCACCTGGGCGAGATGGCCACGGCCACCCAGTCCCTCGACGAGGACACCTTCGCCCTGCTGGGCGCCGAGCTGGGCTACAACGTCCAGATCGTCTCGCCCGAGGACGAGGACCGCGAGCTGCTGGAGTCCTTCGACATCGACCTGGAGGCAGAGGAGGCCGGGGAGGACGACGCCGACCTGCTGCCGCGCCCACCGGTGGTCACCGTCATGGGCCACGTGGACCACGGCAAGACCAAGCTGCTGGACGCCATCCGCTCCACCGACGTGGTCGCGGCCGAGGCCGGCGGCATCACCCAGTCCATCGGCGCCTACCAGGTGCGCGTGCACCTGAACGACGAGATGCGCCCGATCACCTTCATCGACACCCCCGGTCACGAGGCCTTCACGGCCATGCGCGCCCGCGGCGCCGAGGTGACCGACATCGCGATCCTCGTGGTGGCCGCCGACGACGGCGTCATGCCGCAGACCATCGAGGCGCTCAACCACGCCCAGGCCGCGAACGTGCCGATCGTGGTGGCCATCAACAAGATCGACAAGGAGGGCGCCAACCCGGAGAAGGTCCGCGGCCAGCTCACCGAGTACGGTCTGGTGCCCGAGGAGTACGGCGGCGACACCATGTTCGTCGAGATCTCCGCCAAGCAGCGCCTCCACATCGACGAGCTCCTCGAGGCGGTCCTGCTGACCGCGGACGCCGCTCTGGACCTGCGCGCCAACCCGGACACGGACGCCCGCGGCGTCACCATCGAGGCCAAGCTCGACAGGGGCCGCGGCGCCGTCACCACCGTCCTGGTCCAGCGCGGCACGCTGCACGTCGGCGACCCGATCGTCGCCGGGAGCGCCTACGGGCGCGTGCGAGCCATGTTCGACGAGCACGGCGGGAACCTGGACGAGGCGGGCCCGGCGCGCCCGGCCCTCGTCCTGGGCCTGACCAGCGTGCCCAGCGCCGGGGACTCCTTCATCGTGGCCCCCGACGACCGCACCGCCCGCCAGATCGCCGACAAGCGCGAGGCCGCCGAGCGGGCCGCGCTGCTGGCCAAGCGCCGCAAGCGCGTGTCCCTGGAGAACCTCACCGACGTCCTCAAGGAGGGCAAGGTCGACACCCTCAACCTCATCCTCAAGGGCGACAGCTCGGGTGCGGTCGAGGCGCTGGAGGACTCCCTGCTCAAGATTGACGTCGGCGACGAGGTCGCGCTGCGCGTCATCCACCGCGGGGTGGGCGCCATCACGCAGAACGACGTCAACCTCGCCACGGTCGACTCCGCCGTCATCATCGGCTTCAACGTGCGGCCCGCCGAGCGGGTGGCCGACCTGGCCGACCACGAGGGCGTCGACATGAAGTTCTACTCGGTCATCTACAACGCGATCGAGGATGTCGAGTCCGCCATGCGGGGCATGCTCAAGCCCATCTACGAGGAGGTCGGGCTCGGCACCGCGGAGATCCGCCAGATCTTCCGCTCCTCGAAGTTCGGCTCCATCGCCGGCTCGATCGTCCGCTCCGGGACGATCCGGCGCGGCGCGAAGGCGCGGCTCGTGCGCGACGGCGTCGTCGTCGCCGGGGAGCTGTCCATCGAGACGCTGCGCCGCGAGAAGGATGACGTCACCGAGGTCCGCGAGGGCTACGAGTGCGGTATCAACCTGGCCTTCAAGGACATCGCCGAGGGCGATGTCATCGAGACCTGGGAGATGCGCGAGAAGCCGCGCGACTGACCAGCGGCCACGGTGAGAGCGGCGCCCTGCTCGAGCGGGGCAGCGCGGGGTCGCCCGCCGTAGGCGGGCGACCCCGCGCGCTTCCAGATGCGGGCGTCGACGTCCTGGTGGCCGGAGTCCTCCTGGGCGCCGCCCATGCCCGGCACCGAAGCCCAGGCGGAGCGCCGTGCCCAGATGATTGATTCCGAGAAGAGACCGGTTCTGCCCTGTTCTCGCGGTCGTACCCTCGCTCCCTGAGGTACGACCGCGCGGAGGATGATACGACCTCACGAACTCGAAGAGTATCTGCCGGGCCCGCGCTCCGCCCCCCGGCGCCCGGAGGGACGGCCCCCTGGGGCGCGTGGGGCGGGCGGCGGCGTCAGGACCCCGCGCCGCTGTGGAGGCCGGGCGCGGCGTGATGTCCCATCGCGCTCACCCCCGCTCAGGGGCGAGCGTCCGCAGAGCGGTCCCCTGGTGCCCTGGTCCAGCGGGCTTCCTCGGCCCGTCGGCGCCCCCGGCGAAGGCGCCCCGGCCGGGCCCTTGGCCGACAAGACCCTGCTCCTCCCGGACTCGACAGGGCATGGCCGCGCGCCCATCACGTCCGCGCCACCACCCGTTACCCCGCCCCGGCAACCGGGTCAGCAGCTGCCGGGGCAAGGGAACCCGCGGCGGAAGGCCACCGGCCTCCGGGCGCCGTCGCCCACCGCTACCCCGGGCGCCGTCGAACGCGCCCTCAATCACCATCGGGCACCACCGCGGCCCCGCCACGCGCAGCGCCCTGCTCGCCGTCCGACACCGGGTGCTGCTCGACGACGATCGGCCGCGGTGCGCTGAGGCAGCCCGCGACGGGGTCGCTATGGCCGAAGGGGCTCAGGGGGCGCCTGGTGCTCAGAACCGATCTCAAGCCGGACTACGACCGATCCCGGCGAAAGGGGGCAGTGGGCCCTCCTCACCAAGAACTGTGACTACTTCAATTTTACCGAAGACAACAGGGGATTTTAGGAGTATGGTGACGACGTGTCGTGATTAACGGCCAAGCTGCTTCTGGTCGTCAGAAGAGCCGGGTCTCGTTCGTCCCGTGGCTGTCGCGCGATGCGAAACACGAGTGGTTAAGCGACATATGTGCTGATGGGGGTGCGCGTCCGGTCGTCGATGGGTCTTCCGGTGTGGTCGCTGCCCCGCACTCGCGACTGTCTCGCGGCGGCTCGGAGGGGAGGCCCCTCCACCCCACTCTGCTTTTGGAGGTTTCCTATGACATCGTCCGGCTCAGACGGCTCCGCCGAAACGGCTGTCGTAAAACGCGGGCGGCTCATTGGCAAGGGCTGGATCCAGGGCGTCGCCCTGGTCATGCTCTTCGGGTTCACCGTGATGGGCCTGCTGGCCTACCGCACCTACACCGACTCCATGCCCCAGCCAGACAGGGTCGTCACCTCCAGCGGCGAGACCCTCTTCACCACCGAGGACATCACCGCGGGGCAGAGGCTCTTCCAGGCCCGCGGCCTCATGGAGTACGGCTCAATCCTCGGTCACGGCGGCTACCTCGGCCAGGACTTCACCGCCGAGTACCTGCGCCTAGAGGCCACCAGCGTCGGGGATCAGCTGGCAGCAGAGGGCGTCGCCGACCCGGCGACCGCCACCAGGGACATGCTCCGGACCAACCGCTACGACCCGTCCACCGGGGTGCTCACCTGGACCGACGAGCAGGTGACCGCCTACAACGAGGCGGTCGCCCACTACACCCGGCTCTTCGGGCCCGAGGCGCACAACCACGGCCTGAAGCCCGATCTCATCACCGATCCCACCGAGGTCAGGCAGGTGACCGCCTTCTTCGGCTGGACCGCCTGGGGCTCAGCCGCCCGGCGCCCGGGCCTGGACTACTCCTACACGAACAACTGGCCCCCGGAGTCCCTGGTGGGCAACGCCCCCACCGGCGACCTCATGATCTGGTCGGTCCTTTCTCTCGTCGTCCTCATCGGCGGTACCGGCGGCATGTTCGCCATCTACGGGCGCTGGAGCCGCAAGATCGGCTGGCGCTCAGAGGAGGCTCCCGGGCTGTCCTTCCGCCAGCCCGGCGAGATCGGCCTGACCCGCTCCCAGCGCGTCATCGCCTGGTTCGTCCTCACCATCGCGGCGCTGTTCGTCGTCCAGACGCTCGTCGGGGCGCTGGCCGAGCACTACCGCGCCGACGTCCTGTCCTTCTTCGGATTCGACCTGGGCAGGATCCTGCCCTACTCGCTGGCGCGCACCTGGCACGTCCAGCTCTCCCTGTTCTGGACCGCTCTGGGCCTGCTGGGAGCCGGCTTGTTCCTCACGCCCTTCATCGCGCGGCGCGAGCCCCGCGGACAGCATGTCCTGGTGTGGATCCTCCTGGTCGCCGCGGCCGCCGTCGTCGTGCTGTCCTGCCTGGCCGAGGCGGCCAGCCAGCACGGCCTGAGCTGGGCCAAGGGGCCCCTGTTCGCCCAGCGGTGGGAGTACCTCGACCTGCCCTTCGTCTTCCAGGTCCTGCTGACCGCCGCCCTGTTCGTATGGGCCTTCATCATCTGGCGGGCCATGCGCGGGCGCCTGCGCAACGAGCACGTCGCCAACATGCCGTGGCTGTTCATGTTCGCGGCCCTGGCCATCCCGGCCTTCTACGCCGTGGGCATGCTGGCGCGCGCCAGCACCCACGTCACGGTCGCCGAGTTCTGGCGCTTCTGGGTGGTGCACCTGTGGGTCGAGGACTTCCTCGAGCTGTTCACCACCGTCATGGTGGCCTACGTCTTCGTGCTGCTCGGCGTGGTCAAGGAGAGGATCGCGCTCGGCATTATCTTCATGGACGTCATCCTGTACTCCGCCGGCGGCGTCATCGGCACCATGCACCACCTGTACTTCTCCGGCACCCCGGTGGAGCACATGGCGCTGGGCGCCTTCTTCTCCGCGGCCGAGGTCATCCCGCTGACCTTCCTGACGGTCGAGGCGTGGGCCTTCATGCAGCTGGGCGCCAACCGCCACGGCAGGGAGGCCAAGCCCTTCCCGCACCGGTGGGCGGTGATGCACCTGGTCGCCGTGGGCTTCTGGAACTTCCTGGGCGCGGGCGTCTTCGGCTTCCTGGTCAATCTGCCGATCGTCTCCTACTACGAGATCGGCACCGCGCTGACCGCCAACCACGCCCACGCCTCCATGATGGGCGTCTACGGCTTCATGGCGTTGGGCCTGGGCATGTTCGCGCTGCGCTACCTGGTCCCGGCCGACATGTGGCCCGAGAGGCTCGCCAAGACCTCCTTCTGGAGCCTGAACATCGGCCTGGCGTGGATGTGCTTCGCGACCCTGCTGCCCCTGGGCATCCTCCAGCTGCGCTACTCCGTGGGCACCGGCTACTACGAGGCGCGCGAGCTGACCTATGTGACCAATACCGTCAACACGCTCATCGAGTGGGGGCGCTTGCCCGGCGACCTCATCTTCATTCTCGGCGGCGCGCTGCCCTACCTGTACATCGCCTTCCTGGGGGCCAGGAGCTGGCGGCGTGGCAGGACGGTGGAGACCTTCGGCGAGGACGCGCTCTACGAGGAGATCTCCGCCACGCCCAGGGCCGCCTGGCGCGGCGAGCGCACGGTGCTGGACGACTGATGCCCGACGACGTCGATGTGTGGCTGGTGGCCGCCTACGCGCTGGTCCTGCTGGGCGCCGCGTGGACCGTGGACGTCCTCGGCTCGCGCAGCGCCCGGCGCTCGATGAGCTGGCGCCACGCCGACTTCGTCTATCACGACGACGTCGACGGCTGGCGCTGCCACGAGGACCAGTGGTTGTGGCCCGCGGCCTTCGACCCGGACAAGCGCGTCATCCGCTACGAGGGGGCTCACGCCGTCTGCGGGCGGTGCCCCTCGAAGAGCACCTGCTCACCCGTGCCCGGGCCCCGGGAGATCACCAGGCCGGTGGATCCCTGGCCCTACTCGGAGACGGGCCGCTTCCACCGCGGCCTGGCCCTGGTGATCGCCTGTGTAGGCGCCTTCCTGTCGATCCTCATGATGGTCCTGTTCCACAGTCCCGACGACCTGATGGTCCTGGGCACCACTCTCGCGATCGTCGTCGCCGGCGCCTGTCCGCTGGCCCGTCACCTGTGGACCACTCCCGACAACGCCCCCGATGCGCTGGCGCACCTCGGCTCCGCCGAGCACGAGGCCCCCGACGCCGCCCGGCGCGCCGCCGGTCGGGCCCCGGTGGCGATCGGCACCGGGCCGACCGGCTCCGCCGGCTACCGTTCCGTGCGTGAGGCCGCCGAGGCGATCGCCCGGGCCCGGGCCGCCGCCTCGGCAGGGGCCGGCGCGCCCGCGAGAAGCGGAAATCCCGCCGGCGCCTCGCCCGACGCTGTCGCCCCCGTGCCCGACGAGCCCCCGCTGCGGCGGGTGGCGGCACTGCGCACGCGCAAGCGCCTCAGGCCCGATGGCCCTGGCCCCTCTCGCGACGATCCGTCCGGCGCCGCGGACGGGCTCCCCGCGCGCGGCGGAGCACGGCGCACCCGGGCGTCAGCCTGGCGCGACACCACCGCTCCCGATACCCGGACCGCCTCCGCCACCTCCACGAAAGGCAGCCGATGAGCCTGACCGTTCTCGTTTCCGCGACCGCGATCCTTCTGCTGCTCGTGGTCCTGCTCTCCGCCAGGATCGTCAGCCAGTACGAGCGCGGCATCGTCTTCCGCCTGGGGCGCCTACGGCCCGTCTACGGGCCGGGCCTGCACCTGGTCGTGCCCCTTGTCGAGCGCATGGTCAAGGTGGACACCCGCGTGGTCACCCTGACCATCCCGCCCCAGGAGGTCATCACCGAGGACAATGTCCCGGCCCGTGTCAACGCCGTCGTCCTGTTCAACGTCGTGGACCCGGTCAAGGCCGTCATGGCGGTGGAGAACTATGCGATCGCCACCTCCCAGATCGCCCAGACGACCCTGCGCAGCGTGCTGGGGCGTGTCGATCTCGACACGGTTCTGGCCCACCGCAGCGCCCTGAACGCCGACCTGCGCGACATTATCGAGGACCAGACCAGGCCCTGGGGCGTGGACGTGGGCGTCGTGGAGATCAAGGACGTTGAGATCCCCGAGCAGATGCAGCGCGCCATGGCCCGCGGCGCCGAAGCCGAGCGCGAGCGGCGCGCCAAGGTGATCAATGCCCGCGGCGAGCTTCAGGCCTCCGAGGAGCTTCGCCAGGCCGCGGACACCCTGTCGAGGTCGCCCGCCTCCCTCCAGCTGCGCTACCTCCAGACCCTGCTCGAGCTTGGGGCCGACCAGAACTCCACGGTCGTCTTTCCTCTGCCCATGGATCTCATCGGCCCGCTCATGGACCGGTTCAGCGGGCTGCCGTGCCCTGGAACCTCGGAGTCTCCGGTGCGGGGCTCCGACGAGCACCCCACAGCGCCGGTGGCGGATGACGACGGCGGTGTCGATGAGGACGTCGTTGAGCCGCCGGAGGGCGGTGCGGAAGGCTGAAGACGCGCGGGGTGATCACTGTCCGGGGCACAGCGGTGCCAGGCCGGCGCCCCGAACCGATCTCGAGCCGGAATACGACCGAACTCGGGGAAGGGGACTGCCGGGGCCGTGAGGGGCAGGGGGCGGGCGCGCTCCCCGCCCGGCCCGGCATGCGCCCTGCTGCCAGGAGCCGCCAGGAGCCGCCAGGAGCCGCTAGGAGTAGCTGTGACGCAGGTCCGCCGGGAATCCCGTCAGCAGGTCGTCGGCTGAGAGCGCGACCGTCCGGTCCGGCATGATGCTTGGCGGCAGGGCGTTGCCCCAGGCCCTGCTGCACATGGCGATGAGGCGGTCGCCGTCGATGAGCTCGGCACCCACCTGGCCCGCGTAATCGATCGCGTCCTGGGAGAACGCACTCGTCGTGACCACCACCATCCTGTCCGCCCTCTCGACCGCGTTGGCGCCCTGAAGCTTCTGGATCACAGGCCTTCCCACGCGGTGGGAGCGGTCGTAGCACTTGCACTCCACGATGTAGGTCCACCCCTCCCGGCTCATCCGCAGGTCGACACCGCCGTCGCGCACGGGGGGAGTGGTCTCCACCCGGAAGCCGAAGGACCGGAACAGGTCGGCGCAGAAGCGCTCGAAGTCGGTGGGGCGGGAGGCGAATGCAGAGATCAGACTGTCAATGCTCACGGCGTTGTGCCGCGCCCGGCGGCTGGAGCTCGTGGCCTCCCTCTTGCGCTGCTCATGAGCGGACTCGGCGACGACCACCCCGGCGCCGCGCACGGCGAGCACCAGGTCGTAGAGGGCGAAGACGTCCTGGCAGCTGATTCTCCATCGGCCCACCTCCAGGACGGACCAGTGGTTGATCACCGCATTGTCCGACCGGCGCCGGTCCCGCGTCCCGTCCTTCTTGGCGTATCTCCACGTGGGATATGCCAGCAGGAACGCGCCGATGTCGCGATGCGTCTTCGCGCGCCTCACACGGAAGCCTCTGTGGATCCGCACCCCGAGCTCCTTGCCGACGCACCTGCGCAGGAGCGCCCGATAGAGCCACGTGAGGGCCTTGACGATCACCCCGACGGCAACGAGGCCGACAACTGAGGCGACTGCTGCCCTCACCGCCGACTCGGAGAACCAGTCTGGAAGGACGGCGTCCATCTCAACTCCTTGATACTCAGATACTCAGATACTCATTCGATCTGGGCGACTCCGGCGTCGCCGAGGAAACCGCCGCACGAGGGCGGCGTCACAGCCGCTTCGTGCCTTTGTGCGGCCGTGCCCGTGTGCTTACGTCTGGGACTCGGCCCGGGCGGGACCCCGGGTGCGAGGGCGGCGGGCCGTCTGGTGCACGGCGTCGGCCACGAAGATGACCACGGCCGCCCACACCAGCGCCATGGCCGCCCAACGGGCCGGTGGGATGGCCTCGCGGAAGACCGCCCACGCCAGGATGAACTGGATGATCGGGGCGATGTACTGGCTCATCCCCACCACGTTCAGCGGCACCCGGCGCGTCCCGGCGGCGAACAGCAGCAGCGGCACCGCCGTGACCGGTCCGGCTGCGAGGAGCAGGGCGCCCAGCAGCGCCCCGGCGTGCGGGCCCTGCCAGGCGGACTGCCCCTGCCAGGCCAGCCGGCCCAGGTAGGCCACCGCCGCGGGGCACACCACGGCGCTCTCCGCCGTCAGCCCGGTCAGCGCATCGACCTGCGGCCCGATCCGCTTCTTGACCAGGCCGTACAGGCCGAAGGACAGCGCCAGGGCCAGGGAGACCCACGGCAGGGAGCCCTGCAGCACCACCAGCAGCGCGACGGCGGTCGTCGCCAGGCCGATGGAGACGCGGTGGACGGGGCGCAGTCGCTCGCGCAGCACCAGGGCGGCCAGGGCCACCGTCACCAGCGGGTTGATGAAGTAGCCCAGGGCGGCGTCGGCGGTCCGGCCGGTGTTGATGCCGTAGACGTAGATGAGCCAGTTGACCGACACCAGCAGGCCCGAGACCGTCAGCGCCCCCAGCAGCCGGGCCGAGCGCAGGATGCGGCGCAGGCGCCCCCATCGGCGTCGTACGGTCACGAGCCCCAGGCAGGTGACCAGGGTCCACACGATGCGGTGCCCGATGATCTCCACGCTTCCCGCGTCCGCCAGCAGGCGGAAGTACAGGGGGAAGACGCCCCACAGCGTGTAGCAGCCCAGAACCAGTGCGATCCCGGCACCCGACGGCTGCTGCACCGCTGCGCGCGCCGACGCCGGGGCGGGCTCGGGCGCGTCGGGGGAGGGGGCCATGGCGTGATCCGTTCGCGGTCGGGGATGACGGCGGCACCGGTTCTGCCCCGGTCGGCCGCACCGCGTAGCATAGTGAGGCGCGTTGCCGCGCGCTCGGACGGCTTGCGGCGCGAGAGGTCTCTTTCTCATCACCTTCGCCCGCACTGCCGAATTCCGGGAATCTCGACGATTCCGATCGATCTCACGCAGAGGAGCCCGCCATGGCCGACGCCGCCCGCGCCCGCAAGGTCGCCGACCGCATCCACGAGACCGTCGCCCGTCTCCTGCAGGGGCGCATCAAGGACCCGCGCCTGGGATTCGTCACCATTACCGACGTGCGCGTCACCGGCGACCTCCAGCAGGCCACGATCTTCTACACCGTCTACGGCAGCGACAAGGACCGTCGGGACAGCGCCGCCGCCCTGAGCTCGGCCAAGGGGCTGATCCGCTCCGAGGTGGGCAGGGCCCTCGGCATCCGCCTGACGCCCTCGATCGCCTTCCAGCTCGACGCCCTGCCCACGCAGGCCAGGTCCTTCGACGACGCCCTGGCCCGGGCCCGCGCCAGGGACGAGGAGATCGCCCGCGCCCACGCCGGCGCCGCCTACGCCGCCGGCGCCGACCCCTACAGGCGCGGCACCGAGCCCGACGGCGAGGACCGCAGCGCCGAGGCGCCCGCGGCCGAGCAGGCCGGGCCCGCGGCACCCGATGGGGCGGGGGCGTGAGGCCGCCGCGTCCCGACGCGCCCCGGGGCTCCGTGACGGCCCGCGACGGCATCCTCCTGGTCGACAAGCCGGCGGGCCCGACCAGCCACGACGTCGTCGCCCTGACCCGGCGCCTGGCCGCCACCCGCAAGGTCGGCCACGCCGGCACCCTCGACCCCATGGCCACGGGGCTGCTCGTCCTGGGGGTCGGCCGCGCCACCAGGCTGCTGACCCACCTCGTCGGCGCCGACAAGACCTATGAGGCGACCGTGCGCCTGGGCCAGGACACCCTCACCGAGGACGCCGAGGGGGAGGTGACCGCCGCCCGCGGGTGCCCGGCCCCCGACTCCTGGCCCGGGGGCCGGGCCGCCTTCGCCCGGAGCCTGGAGGACGCGCTGCGCGCCCTGACGGGGGAGATCATGCAGGTGCCCAGCGCCGTGTCCGCCATCAGGGTGGACGGCGTGCGCTCCTACAGGCGGGTGCGCGGGGGCGAGGACGTCGCCCTGCCCGCCCGCAGCGTCACTATCCGCGCCCTGACGCTCACCGGCGCCCCGGCGGGCGCGTGCGCCGACGACGGCACCAGGGTCGTCGACCTGCCCCTGCGCGTGTCGTGCTCCTCGGGCACCTACGTGCGCGCGCTGGCCAGGGACCTCGGCGCCGCGCTGGGCACCGGGGCCCACCTGACCGCGCTGCGCCGCACGCGCGTGGGCCCGTTCCGCGTCGAGCAGGCCCGCGGCCTCGACGCCCTGGCCGCCGAGGTGACCGCGGACTCCTGCCGCCCGCAGCCCGTGGGCCTGACCACGCTGTCGCTGAGCTCGGTGGCCAGGCGCTGCTTCCCCGCCGTCGAGCTCGACGAGGCCGAGTCCGTCGCGCTCGGCCACGGGCAGACCCTGCCCGCCGGCGTCCTCGATCGCGCCGTACGCGCGCCCCGACCGTCGGGAGACGGCGCCGAGCCGCGGGCGGATGCTGCCGGGGGCTCCGGCGGCCACGGCGCCGTGACCGCCGGGTTCGCCCCGGGCGGGGACGTCGTGGCACTGTTGGCCCGCGAGGGCGGACGCGCGCGTCCCGTCCTCGTGCTCGCCCCGGCCCGAGGGCCGCGATGAGGACGGACCGCAACCCCTGCAGGAGACACGAGACGCGATGGACCAGATCACGAGCCGGACCGCGAGCGGATGCGGCTGCGACGGCCACGACGCCGGCGGTCCCCGGGAGCAGAACCCGGCCGCCCGGGGCCGGGAGGGCGGAGCCTCCTCGGGAGTCGTGCCGGGCCGCAGGACCGGCAACCTGCTGGGGCTGAGGGACGTCTCGGCCCCGGCGCCCGGAGGCTGCGGCTGCGGCGGCCACCAGCACTGAAACAGCGCTCGATCAGCACTGAGCCGGTACTGAAACAGCACTGAGCCGCACCGCGACGCAGTCGTCACGGGCCCGGGCCGGGGCGCCGGCAGAGGGCGCCGTCAGACCGACCGGCGCTGAAGGGCCTGGGAGACCGTGGCCAGACGCTGGGAGGCCTGTGCCTCCCGGTACCCGCCCAGCGCGAGGTCCTCCACGACGCCGCCGTCGACGAGCAGCAGCACCCGGTCGGCGCGGGCCGCGACCTGGGCGTCGTGGGTGACCACCACCAGGGTCGTGCCCGAGGCGTGGACCTCCCCGAGCAGGTCGAGGATCTGGGCGGCGGTGGCGGAGTTGAGCGCCCCGGTGGGCTCGTCGGCGAAGACGATGCCGGGCTCGTTGATGAGGGCGCGGCAGATCCCGGCCCGCTGGAGCTGACCGCCGGAGACCTCGGTGATATCGCTGCCGGCCAGCTCGGAGATGCCCATTCGCTCCATGAGCCCCCGGCCCTGGGCCTCCACCTCCCGGCGCGGGCGCAGTCCGGCCAGGAAGCCCGGCAGGACGATGTTGTCCAGCAGGCACAGCGTGGCCAGAAGGTGGGCCTGCTGGAAGACGAAGCCGAAGCGCGACAGGCGCAGTGCGGCCAGCTCGCGCTCGCTCAGGGCGGCGATGTCGGTGTCTCCCAGGAGCACTGAGCCGCCGGAGGGCCGGTCCATGCCGCTCAGGCAGTGCAGGAGCGTGGACTTGCCCGAGCCGGAGGGCCCCATGATGGCGACGAACTGGCCGTCCTCGATATCGAGGTCGAGGCCCTCCAGGACAGGGGCGTCGTAGCTCTTGGCCAGGGAGCGGGCCCGCAGGGCGGGGCGAGCGCCGGCGGAGGCCGCTGCGGATGTTGCGGATGGTGCGGCGGCAGCGCTGCTAGAGGTCATGGGAGTCTCCTTAACTGCTCGTGGGCTGCTCGTGGGCTGCTCGGTCTACTCTGGGGTGCCCGGGGGCGTGGCGGGCAGACGGCGCAGGGCCAGGGCGACGGCGCCGGTGACGGTGGCGACCAGCGCGGCGGGCAGGACCAGCCCCACCAGCCACGGGCGCGGCAGGAGCACCATGTTCGGTGCTCCGCGCGAGCCCAGGACCGCCCCGATGGCCGTCTCGCCCAGGGTGGATGCCAGCAGGAGGCCCAGGGCGGTCCCTGCCAGGGCGAGGACGCCGAAGCGTGTGAGGTACTGCCCGGCGACGGCGCGCCGCGTGCATCCCAGGGCCCGCAGCACGCCCACCTGGCGCCTCTGCCGGGACAGGACCAGGACCGCGAAGAGGACGGTGATGAGGAAGGACAGCCCCAGCGCGACGGTGCAGGCCATGGCGGCGATGGTGCGGACCTGGGAGGTGGTGGCCCCGAAGAACTGGGAGGTGTAGTCGCTCATGGCGGTGACCTGGACGCCCGGAAGACCCCGGTGCAGATCATTGGCGACGGCGGCCTCCTGGCTCTTGTCCTGCATGTCGGCGTAGATGATCTGCCACAGGGCGGGGGCGCCGTCGTCGAAGGTGGCCTTGGCGGTGCTCCCGTTGTTGGTGACGTCCTGGTAGACGCCCGTGACCGTCAGGTCCCTGTCCCCCTGGGAGGTGCTCACGGTGACGGTCGAGCCCACCTCGGAGCCCGTCGCCCTGGCCTGGTTGTAGGACAGGGAGACCTCGTCCTGTCCGGTGGGGGCGCGTCCGGACATGTACTTCATGGGGAAGGCGCCGTGGTCGCCGATGTCGATGAGCACCGACTCCCAGTCCCCGCCGGGCGCGCGCATCTTGTAGCTGCGGCGCAGCACGGTGGCGTACTTGGCGATGCGGTCATCGGCGGTCAGGGCGCTCTCCGCGGCGGCCAGGTCCTGGGTGCCGGTGCGCACGTCGATGCGCAGGTCCGTCTCGCCCACGCCCAGATAGGTGGCGATACGGGGGTCCTCCAGGGTGGTGGCGACGTTGACCGGCAGCACCATGGTGAAGGTGCACAGCGCAAGGATGCCGAGCAGCAGGGCGTTGGAGGGGCGCAGCGCCTCGCGCACCCCGAGCCACTGCTGGACGGGCATGCGCCGGGAGGCTGCCAGGCGCCACCGGTGGCGGCGCCTGCGCAGGGCGCCGCTGGTCCCGGCCCGCAGGGCCTGGACGGCGGAGATCCTGTCCAGGCGCCGCAGTGTGGCCCAGGTGAAGCCGACAATGGTCCCGGCCAGCCCCACCACCATGACGATGGGCAGGCCCACGCTCCAGACGGTGGTGGGGGGCGTGCCCAGGTAGAGCAGGGCCGGGGCCCCCAGCGCTGAGGCCAGGGGCAGTCCGGCCGCGTAGCCCACCGCCGCCCCCGCCAGAGTCAGCGCCAGGTACTTGAGCAGGTAGAGGCGGCGTATCCGGTGCTGCGGGGCGCCGATCGCCTTGAGCATCGCGATCTGGGCCAGGTCGGCCTCGATGGCGGCGAGTACCGTGTAGCGCAGGGCGAGCATGGCCACCACCGCCAGCATGAGCGCCACGATCAGGGCGACCGCCGCGATGAGCATGGTGCTCAGGGCGTTCATGAGCAGGACCATGGAGGAGTCCACACTGATGCCCGTGCTGGGCAGGCCCGCCTCCTTGTAGGCGTCGATGACGGCGCGCGGACGGGCCGAGTCGGCCAGGGTGAACTCGATGAGGTACTCGGGATCGCTGATGTGCTCCTCCAGGGAGGCGAAGTCCTCCGGGCTGACCACCAGGCGCTTGGAGGGGACCATGGGCGCGTTCATCTGCGAGTCCCGCAGGAAGCCCATCACCTCCAGATCCATCTGCCAGTCGCCGGCGTCCACGGTGATCGTGTCACCGACGTCGGCCGTGCCCGCCGCCCGGTAGTGGATCGGCAGCGCCACCTGGCCCGGGCCCGGGTGGATCGGGTTGCCGTCCTCGTCCAGCAGCAGGTCGATGCGCTGCGGGGCAGTGACGAAGGCGGGCTCCTGGTAGGAGTCGGCCTGGCTGGCACCGTTGATCCACAGCTCCTGGCGCGGCGCCGGCAGGGTCTTGATGACCTCGTGGTCGGTGATCTCGCTGCGAGTGGCCGCCCAGCCGTCGATCTCCCGGGGGCTGACCTGGCCGGTGTGCATCTGAATCAGGTCCGGCGCCTTGGCCCGCTGCGAGAGCCGGTTCGTCGCGGATGTGGTGTCCACGATGAGGGAGGTGCTGGCCGACACCAGCGTGGCGGCCAGGGCGATCAGGGCGGTGAGGGTCGCGGCCACGACGGCGCTGCGCGCCAGGTCCGCCTTCAGGAGCCGGGTCAGCACGGGACCTCCTTCCGGGAGCGGGCCGCCGTCCCCGCGGCGTCGCCCCCGGTCCCCGCCCCGGCGGCGTCGGGCGTCTGCGGGGTCTGCCGCCCGTCGGAGAGGGCGGAGGGGGCCAGGGCCCGGCGCCGGACGTGGATGAGGGCCGCCAGGCACACGGTGGCCGCGCCCGCCAGGGCCACCAGCGCGGCGGCGCCCCGCCCCGCCCCGGTGCCGATCACCGCCCCCAGGCTCGGAGCCAGGGCCCCGTCGGGTGTCAGGAGGGGCTGGAGGACGCGGTCGGCCAGGGGGCCGGCGCTCATGTAGGCCAGGAGGTACCCCAGCTGGGAGACCAGGCTGATCGTCCCCCAGGCCCGGGCCTGGTGGTCGTCGTCGATGCTCAGGCGCACGAGGGTCTCCGCCCCGGCGTTGCACAGCGCCAGGCAGGCGAAGACGGCGAAGCCGGTGACCGCCGCCCACCAGGGCCAGGTGCGCAGGGACAGGAGCACCATGGCGACGCCCGCGCCCGCCGTCCCCAGGCTCAGCAGCGTCGTGGGCCGCAGGCGCGCCAGGACGGTGACCAGGCCTGCGCCGGCCAGGATCCCGACGGCGGCCACGGTCTCCAGGCGGCCCATGGCCGCCGTGCCCACGTGGGGCAGCATGATGGGCTTGAGCAGCACCTGCAGCGTCCCGATGGCCAGGGTCACGAAGGTCATGTGCGCCACCAGGCCGCGCACGGCGGGCCGCGCCGTCACCGCCCGCCAGCCGCCCAGGAGGTGGGCGACCGGAGCCTCGGCATCCCGGTCGCCGGAGCCCCGACGCCCCACGGCGCGCATAACGACGACCGAGCAGGCCACGGTCACCAGGCAGGTCGAGGCGTCCAGGACCAGCAGCCCCCGCAGTCCCACCAGGGGCAGGAGAAGACCGGCCAGCAGCGGGGACAGCAGGTAGCGGGCGGAGGAGGCGGCCTGCAGCAGGCCGGCGCTGCGCACGTAGTCCTCCTCGTCGACCAGGTCGCTCACGGAGGCGCGCAGGGCGGGCTCGGTCAGGGCGGCCAGGCAGGAGGAGGCCGCCACGCCCGCCAGGACGTGGCCGAGCCGAGGCGCGGGCGCGCTCAGGGCGACGACGACGGCTCCCAGCCCGAGCACGGAGCCGCCGTCGCCGATCACCATGATGAGCCTGCGGTCGAACCGGTCGGCCAGGGCGCCGGCCACCGGGGCCAGCAGGACGATCGGGGCGAAGGCGCACAGCTGGACCAGAGCCACGGCCGAGGCGCTGCCGTAGACGGCGTAGGCGAAGATCGCCAGGCCGAAGGCGGTCAGCCCGCTGCCCACCGAGTTGACGAGGGCGCCGATCAGCAGCAGTCGAAGATGCTCCATGACTCACTCTCCAAGTTCTAGACCGACCGTCGGTCTGGTATGAGGCTAGCGCCTCCCCAGAGCGCGGTCAACTCCGTCTGTGCGCGCCCGTGGCGCGCACCGCCCGGCCCCTCCGCCGGTTCCCTCCGGCCCGGCCTCCGGTGCGATCCGGCTCGCCCGCGGCGGGCGGCTCGCGCGGCGCGACCCGATCGTGGCAGGGTTGACCCGCAAGAGCGGCGGCCGCGCCCGCCGAGTGGATCGAGAACAGGATTGTCCGCAGTGGAGATCTGGTACGGCTCCGGGCAGGTGCCCGCGAGGCTGAGGGATCCGCAGGGACCCGGGACGGTTGTCACCGTCGGCATATTCGACGGCGTCCACCGCGGGCACCAGGCCATCCTCGCCCGCGTCGTCGAACGCGCCAGACAGATGACCCGCCCCGGCGGCGAGCGCCCGCTGGCGGTGGCCGTCACCTTCGACCCGCACCCGGTGCTGGTTCACCGGCCCGAGACCCACCTGCCCATGGTCGCCTCCCTGACGGACCGGCTCGCGGCCCTGGCCGCCACCGGCCTGGACGCGGTCCTCGTGGTCTACTACACCCTCAGCTTCGCCGACCAGAGCCCCGAGGAGTTCGTGCGCACCTGGCTGGAGGGGCTGCTCGGGGCGCGGGCGGTCGTCGTCGGTGACGACGTGCGCTTCGGGCGCGGCAACAGCGGCGACGCGGCGCTGCTGGAGCGGATCTGCCGCGCCGACGGCCTCGAGGCGGAGATCCTCGACGACGTGCGCTCGCCCTCGGGGCGCCGCTGGTCGTCCACCTGGGTGCGCGAGCTCCTCGAGGCGGGGGACATGCGCGGCGCCGCCGAGGTCCTCGGGCGCGCCCACCGCCTGCGCGGCACCGTCGTCCGCGGGCGGTGGCGCGGCCGCGAGCTGGGCTTCCCCACCGCCAACCTGGATGCGGCCAGCGCGGGCGTGGTCCCGCCCGACGGCGTCTACGCCGGCTGGCTCGTGCGCTCGCCGAGCGCCGCGGCCCCGCCCGGCTCACGGGACCGGGCGCGGCGCGAGCGGCGGCTGCCGGCCGCGATCTCCATCGGCACCAACCCCACGTTCGACGACGTGCCTCGGCGCACCGTCGAGGCGCACGTGCTGGGGCGAGCCGACCTCGACCTGTACGGGGAGGTCGTCGCCATCGAGCTCGTCGAGCTGCTGCGCCCCATGCGCGCATTCGACGGCCGAGAGCCGCTCATGACCCAGATGCGTCAGGACGTCGTCGATGCCGCTCACGTGCTGGCGGTGCCGGTTCCCGGGCCGATCCGCCCCGAGGACGTCACGGCCGGCCGATGAGGGCCGGCCGAGCGCGGCGGGCGGCGCGGGCCGGGAGCGCCGCGCGCCGTCAGCCCTTGGGGTGCGCGGTGAAGAACTCCCACATGAGCTGGGAGGCGCTGATCTCCTGGGTCGTGGCTCCCAGCGCGCTGATGTCGGCCGAGGTGCCCGGCCAGGTGTGCCCGCCGTCGGTGATCGTGTAGGAGACGACCTCCGCGCCCTGGGCGCAGCCCTGGTGGGTCGTGCGCTGGACGTGCTCGGTGACCTGCTCGGTCGCCGTCTCGGTGCACTGGTCGAGATCGGCCCAGCTCTGGACGGCGGTGGCGACGTCGTAGCCCCAGCGCGGATCGCTGTTGCCGTTGTAGGGGTTGACCAGGTCGGCCGTCCCGTGGAAGGTCATGACTGACACGCCCTGAGCCGCGGCGCACTCGGTCGTGTCGACGGCGGCGGGGTCCTCGGCGCTGGGGCGGCCCGCGCGCAGGCCCGCCACCGGGGCGATGGCGGCGATCAGGTCGGGCCGGGCGCAGGCCAGGGCGGAGGCCATGCGGCCGCCGCCGGAGAAGCCGGTGACATAGACGCGCTGCGGGTCCGCGCAGCTCTCAGAGGTGAGCTCCTCGATGACTGCGGACAGGAAGGCGACGTCGTCGCGCGCGTCGTCGGGCGGGAGCTGGCCGGTGGTGGTGGGGACGCCCGGGACGTTCCAGGCCCAGTTCCCGTCCGCCAGCGGACTGCTGGTCGTCATGGCGATCGCGGCGGACGGCTGCGCCACGATGAAACCGGTCTCGTCGGCGTCGGCGACGGCGTCCAGCTCGGAGATGGTGGCCTGGAAGACGCCGTTGGAGTCCGAGCCGTGCAGGTCCATGACCAGGGGCAGCGGCGTGGCGGGGTCGGCCGTCTCGGGAACGTGCACCCGCACCGGGTAGGAAATGCCGTCGAAGTCGACATCGACGGTCTGGGTCCCGCTGAGCACGCGGCTGCACTGCGTCGTGGCCGGGGCCGTGGCGGCCGGCGGGGCCTGGGACTCGCTGCTCTCCGGCGGCTCGGGGCTGGGGGTGGAGGCCGCGGGCTGCGTGGTGGTGCGCTGCAGGAACGTCGTCGCGGCGAGGAGCGCGGCGATGATGACGAGGGCGAGGCCTCCGATGAGGAAGGGACGACGTGACATGAGGTCTTCCTTGTCCGCCGGGGCTCCTGGCTACGGCTCGAGAATGGGCGGGGGACGGTCCGTGCAGACCCACCTTCCAGTGGACGAACCCGTCCCAGGGGCACGTCGAGATTATAACGACGGGGTCTCTGCGGCCGTGACGGGCCGCGCCAGCACATGTGCGCGAGCCCACGGACCCGGCGGCGCGAGGCGGGCGCGGGCACTGGTAAAGTTGCCGCGCCGTCGATCGGCCGCGGACGTGTCATGCCCGGGAGGACCAGCCCCGGCGCTCCGCGCAACGAGAGTCAGGAGCCGCAGTGTCGATTTCCGCCAAGCGCAAGCAGGAGCTCATCGCCGAGTACGCCACCCACGAGGGCGACACGGGCTCCCCGGAGGTGCAGGTCGCCGTCCTGTCCGAGCGCATCGCCAACCTCACCGAGCACTTCAAGACCCACACGCACGACCACCACTCGCGCCGGGGCCTCTACCTGCTCATCGGTAAGCGCCGTCGCCTCCTGGACTACCTCATGAAGGAGGACATCGAGCGCTACCGCGCGCTGATCGCCCGCCTCGGCATCCGCCGCTGACGCGCCCGCGCCGCCCGCTGCCTCCCCGCCCTCGGCCGAGACCGGTCGTTTCCTCGTCGAGGCCGGTTCAGGAGTTCTGCGGGCGCCTTGCCTGCGGCCACGCGGACGGCGACGACGGGCCGGGCGGGACTGGCGCGCGCCAGCACCCCGGATGAGGAGGATGACCATGGACATTGTCGACGGGCGCCGCGACGGCGCGCAGGCGGCGGG
Source organism: Actinomyces israelii (assembly GCF_030253495.1). Classification (NCBI taxonomy): domain Bacteria; kingdom Bacillati; phylum Actinomycetota; class Actinomycetes; order Actinomycetales; family Actinomycetaceae; genus Actinomyces; species Actinomyces israelii. The sequence continues at coordinate 2,494,850 of NZ_CP124548.1, read as the reverse complement.
AGCGGACCGCCCCGGGGCGCGGGCCTCCGGCGGCGGGTCCGGGACGACCGCCCCGCAGACCGCCGCCGAGGGGTCCACGACGCCGCGGCGCTCGTTCGCGCAGGCCGGGATCCGGCTCGACCGCAGCCGGTTCGCGGACGTCCTGTCCGCCTGCCTCGGCCCGTCTGCGGCGATCCAGGACGCGTGCGCGCAGATCGTCCTGGACGCCCCCCGGTGGTTCGTCGACTTCGACGCCGGCACCCTGTCCTTCGGCGAGGACTCCTACCCGGTGCAGCTCCTGGGCAGCGAGTCCTTGGCCGACGGCACGTGGATGTGGGGGTGGAACAATATCAACGGCTTCCCCGCATCCGTCCTGAAGGTGGCCGAGTGGGTCCGGGGCCTGGGCCGCGAGTGGGGCCTGAAGGAGCTGACCACCGACTGCTTCCCGCTGACAGAGGGGCTCAGCGGCCCCGGGCTCGCCGCGGTCGCCACCGTGCTGGCCCCCGGGTCCCTGTGCTACTACCGGGGCCCGCACGACGGCGGGGCCGTGCTCCTGGCCTTCTCCGGCCTCCCGAAGAGCGTCTTCGCGCCGGTCGACGCGGTCCGCTTCGCCCGCATCCTCGCCGACTGCCTCCAGGTCCCCTGCGACCACCGGATCCTCACCGAGAGCTTCCTGGCCTGGAACGGCACCGCCTACCGTTGGGAGGGGCGGCGGGTCATCGCCCGCTTCCCCGCCGAGATGGTCATCGAGTTCGACGAATCCGGGCGCCTGACGCGGATCGCGACCGCCTGAGGGGGCCGGGCCCGTCCTCCGGCCGAGCCCGGCCGGGCTCACGGCGCAGGCCTCACAGCAGCGAGCGGTAGAGGGCCTCGATGTCCTCGCGGGTCGCCGGGCGCGGGTTGCCCGGCGTGCACACGTCGTTGAAGGCGTCCTCGGTCAGGGCCGCGACGCCGGAGGCGTCCACGCCGACCTCGGAGATCCGCGTGGGGTTGCCCAGGTCGGCCGTCAGCGCCGCGACGGCCGCCACGGCGGCGGCTCGGGCGTCGGCCAGCTCCATGGCGCGGGCCCCCGCCACGCCGAAGGCCTCGGCGATGTCGCGGTACTTCTCCCCGGTGAACTCGGCGTTGTAGGCCATGACGGGTGCGAGCAGGATGCCGTTGGCCACCCCGTGCGGGGCGCCGTAGCGCCCGCCCAGGGGGTGGGCCATGCCGTGGACGAGGCCCAGGCCGACGTTGGAGTAGGCCATGCCGTTGATGTAGGCGGCCAGACCCATCGCCTCGACGGCGTCGGGGTCGCCGTCGGCCGCGGCGCGCAGGCTCCTCGCGATCATCTGGATGGAGCGCAGGCACAGGGCGTCGCTCAGTTCCCAGGCGCCGGGGGTGATGTACCCCTCGATGGCGTGGGTCAGGGCGTCCAGGCCGGTGGCGACCTTCAGGGAGCGGGGCATGGCGTCCATGAGGTCGGGGTCGACGACGGCGACCACCGGGATGTCGTGCGGGTCCACGCACACGAACTTGCGCTTGGCGGCGGTGTCGGTGATGACGTAGTTGATCGTCGTCTCCGACGCGGTCCCGGCGGTCGTGGGCACGCCGATGATCGGCACGCCCGGGTTCTTCGTGGGGGACAGGCCCTCCAGGCTCAGCACGTCCTCGAACCCGGGGTTGGTGGCGATCACCGAGATGGCCTTGCAGGTGTCCTGCGGGGAGCCGCCGCCCAGGCCGATGAGGATCTGGGCGCCCGAGGCGCGGAAGGCGGCCAGGCCCGCCTGGACCTTCTCAATGGGCGGGTTGGGGACGACGTCAGAGAAGATCTCCCAGGCGATGCCGGCGGCGTCGAGCAGGTCGGTGACGCGGGCCGCCGTCCCGTTGCCGGCCAGGACCGGGTCGGTGACGACGAAGGCCCTGGTCAGGCCGCGGCCGGTGATCTCCGCGGGGATGGCGGAGATGGCGCCGCGGCCGAAGTGACCGGTCTGGTTGAAGATCATGCGGTGGGTCATGACGGTCTCCTTAACGTGTCTTTTGAGCGTCTGCAGCCTCTGCGGCTCGTCGTCTCTCGGGCGGGGACGGCGCCTCCGGCCCGATCCGGACGGTGTGGTATGCCCACCATCACATGCGGGGCGGCCCGCGGGGCAGGCCCGAAGGTCCCTGGCTGTCGCGGCCGCGGGGCCCGACGGGGGCGGAGCGCCGGGCCCGGCCCGGTTCGCGTCCCATATCACGCCGTCACGGCGGCGCCTTCACGCCGATACCGGTACCGCCACGGTAGGATCGCCGTGCCCGTATGTGTGCGCGTGACTGCGATATCAGGGATATCAGGGCCGCACGCGCCGAGGACCGGTGAGGGCCGACGTCGATGTGGCGCCGCCCCTCCGGTGCGGGCCCGGGACCCGGGAACAAGCCATGGCCCCGGACGGCAGGAGCCGTCGGTTTTCGGTGGTGGCCTCCGGATCGGGTCGCGTCGGTCGCGGCGCGGCTGCTCCGTGGGCCTCGATCGAAGACCGCGCTCCCGCCCCAGAGGAAACCTGAGAAAGAGACGCATCGCAGATGTTCATTGACGACCCCGAGGTCACCGCCGCCGAGGCAGTGATCGACAACGGCTCATTCGGCAGGCGCGTGGTCCGCTTCGAGACCGGGCGCCTGGCCAAGCAGGCCGCCGGAAGCGCCATGGCCTACCTCGACGGCGAGACGGCCATCCTGTCCGCCACCACCGTGGGCAAGCACCCCAAGGACCAGTTCGACTTCTTCCCGCTCACCGTCGACGTGGAGGAGCGCCAGTACGCCGCCGGGCGCATCCCCGGCTCCTTCTTCCGCCGGGAGGGACGCGCCGGGACCTCCGCCATCCTCGCCTGCCGGCTCATCGACCGCCCGCTGCGCCCCTCCTTCGTCAAGGGGCTGCGCAACGAGGTCCAGGTCGTCGAGACGATCCTGGCCATCGACCCCGACGACGCCTACGACGTCCTGGCCATCAACGCGGCCTCCATGTCCACCCAGATCGCCGGCCTGCCCTTCGCCGGCCCCGTCGCGGGCGCCCGCCTGGCCCTCATCGACGGCCAGTGGGTGGCCTTCCCGCGCTACTCCGAGCTCGAGCGCGCCACCTTCAACATGGTGGTGGCCGGCCGCGTCCTGGAGGACGGCGACGTCGCCATCATGATGGTCGAGGCCGGCGCCACCGAGAACGCCTGGGGACTGATCGCCGCCGGCGCCACCGCCCCCACCGAGGCCGTCGTCGCCGGGGCCCTGGAGGCCGCCAAGCCGCACATCAAGGCGCTGTGCGAGGCCCAGATGGAGGTCGCCGCCCGCGCCGCGAAGCCCACCGCCGAGTTCCCGCTCTTCCTGGACTACTCCGACGAGCAGTACGACGCCGTCGAGAAGGCGGCCCAGGCCCGCGACCTGGCCGGCGCCATCGCCACCGAGGGCAAGCAGGCCCGCGACCAGGCCACTGACAAGGTGCGCGAGGAGGTCCTGGCCGACCTCGCCGAGCGCTTCGGCACAGAGGAGGACCTCAAGGCCCTCAGGGCCGCCTTCAGGTCCGTCACCAAGAAGCTCGTGCGCCACCGCACCCTGACCGAGGGCGTGCGCATGGACGGCCGCGGCCCGAAGGACATCCGCACCCTGGCCGCCGAGGTCGAGGTCCTTCCCCGCGTGCACGGCTCGGCCGTCTTCGAGCGCGGCGAGACCCAGATCCTGGGGGTGACCACCCTCAACATGCTGCGCATGGAGCAGCAGATCGACGACCTGTCGCCGATCACGCACAAGCGCTACATGCACCAGTACGTCTTCCCGCCCTTCTCCACCGGCGAGACCGGCCGCGTGGGCGCCCCCAAGCGCCGCGAGATCGGCCACGGGGCCCTGGCCGAGCGCGCGCTCGTGCCCGTGCTGCCCGGCCGCGAGGAGTTCCCCTACGCCATCCGCCAGGTCTCCGAGGCGCTCGGCTCCAACGGCTCGACGTCGATGGGCTCGGTGTGCGCCTCCACGCTGTCCCTGCTCAACGCCGGCGTGCCACTGCGCGCCCCCGTGGCGGGCATCGCCATGGGCCTGATGCACGAGGAGATCGACGGCGAGACCAGGTGGGCCACCCTGACCGACATCCTCGGGGCCGAGGACGCCTTCGGCGACATGGACTTCAAGGTCGCCGGCACCCGCGACTTCATCACGGCCCTCCAGCTCGACACCAAGCTCGACGGCCTGCCCAGCGACATCCTGGCCGGGGCGCTCGGCCAGGCCCGCGACGCCCGCATCTTCATCCTCGACGTCCTGGCCCAGGCCATCGACGGCCCCGACGAGATGGCCCCCACGGCCCCGCGCGTCCTGTCCGTGCGCATCCCGGTGGACAAGATCGGCGAGGTCATCGGCCCCAAGGGCAAGATGATCAACCAGATCCAGGAGGACACCGGGGCGGACCTGACGGTCGAGGACGACGGCACCGTCTACATCGGCGCCTCCGACGGCCCGAGCGCCGAGGCCGCCCGCGACGCCGTCAACGCCATCGCCAACCCGCAGATGCCCGAGATCGGCGAGCGCTTCGTCGGCACCGTGGTCAAGACCACGACCTTCGGCGCCTTCGTCTCCCTGACCCCCGGCAAGGACGGCCTCCTGCACGTCTCGCAGATCCGCCGCCTGGTGGGCGGCAAGCGCGTGGAGAACGTCGAGGACGTTCTGAACGTCGGCGACAAGGTCCAGGTCGAGCTCGCCGAGATCGACCAGCGCGGCAAGCTGAGCCTGCACGCCGTCCTGTCCGACGAGCAGCTGGCCGCCGAGGCGGAGAACAAGGCGGCGCACGCCGGCGGGGAGCGGCGCGAGCGCCGTCCGCGCCGCGAGCGCACCGAGGGTGACGGCGAGCGCCGTGAGCGCCGTCCGCGCCGGCGCCGCACCCGCACCATCGAGACCTCCGACGAGGAGGAGTGAGCGTGGGCGGCCGGTAGCCGCGCACTGACGACGGCGGGGGCCGGGCGGCGCGAGGCGGCCCGGCCCCCGCCCCCATCCCTTCTTTCGCCGAGATCGGTCCGGTTCCGGCTCGAGATCGGTCCGGCGCGGTGAGCCCGCGTGCCCCGCGACGCCGCGCTACGCCGTCGGCGAGGAGAACCAGTCCGGTGGACAGCGCCACCGCCGGGCCCGTTAGGCTCGCCGGGTGACCAACCCAGCCCCCTCAGCCGCCAGCGCCTTCCGGAGCGGCGCCACCAGCTACTCCGAGGTCGATCTGGCGCGCGGCGCCGCAGGCGATCCCGGCACCGAGCTGCACCTGACCGACGACGGCGCCGTGCTGCGCCGCTCGATCCTGCCCGGCGGGGTGCGCGTCATCACCGAGTCCGTGCCCGGGCTGCGGTCGGCGAGCCTGGGCATGTGGTTCGGCGTCGGGTCCCGCGACGAGGCCGCCGGGCAGGAGGGATCGACCCACTTCCTGGAGCACCTCATGTTCAAGGGCACCGCCACGCGCTCCGCCCGCGAGATCGCCGAGGCCTTCGACTTCATCGGCGGCGAGTCCAACGCCGCGACAGCCAAGGAGCACACCTCCTACTACGCGCGCGTGCAGGGCTCGGACGCCATGGGAGCCCTCGACGTCCTGACCGACATGGTGACCTCCTCCTCACTCGATCCCGCAGAGGTCGAGACCGAGCGCGGCGTCATCATCTCCGAGCTGGCCGACGCCGCCGACGACCCCGCGGACATCGCCCAGGAGGCCTTCGCCCGCGCCGCCTTCGGCGACGACACCCCGCTCGGGCGGCCCATCGGCGGCACCTACGAGACCGTCGCCGCCGTGCCGCGCGACGCGGTGTGGGAGCACTACCAGCGGACCTACGCCTCCGACTCGCTGGTGGTGGCCGTCGCCGGCGCCGTCGACCACGACCAGGTCGTCGAGCGCGTCGCCGCCGACCTCGCCTCCGCCGGCTGGGACACCACCAGCGCAGTCCCGCCGCGCCCGCGCCGCTTCGAGACCGAGCCCGATATCGCCCTGGCCGTCCACGACGTGCGCATCGAGCGGGACTGCGAGCAGTCCCACGTGTACCTGACCTGCCAGGGCATTCCCGTACGCGACGAGCGGCGCTGGGCCATGAGCGTCCTCATCACGATCCTGGGCGGGGGAATGTCCTCGCGCCTGTTCCAGGAGGTCCGCGAGAAGCGGGGGCTGGCCTACACCACCTACGCCTTCGACGCCTCCTACGCCGGGACGGGAGCGCTGGGCCTGTACGCCGGCTGCGCCCCGCAGGCGGTGGACGAGGTGTGCGCCGTCATGGTCGGCGAGTTCGAGAGACTCGCCGCCGACGGCGTCACCGACCGCGAGCTGGCCCGCGCCCGCGGGCAGATCCGCGGCGCCATGGTGCTGGGCGGGGAGGACTCGCTGGCCCGCATGGGGCGCCTGGGGCGCAGCGAGGTGGTCACCGGCCGGCTGCGCAGCATGGAGGAGAACCTGCGGCTGCTGGGCGCCGTCACCGGCGAGGATGTGCGCCGGCTCGCCGAGTGGCTCGTGAGGCAGGAGCGCGCCCGGGCCCTGGTGGGGCCGGCCCTCTGAGAGGCGGGCCGCCGGACCGATCTCGAGCCGGAGGTGAACCGATCTCGGTGCGGAGCCGGACCGATCTCGGCGGGCGGGGCGGCTAGGCTGGCGGCATGACGATTCGCGTTGCTGTCACGGGCGCCGCCGGGCGCATGGGTTCCACTGTCTGCCGGGCCGTCGAGGAGGCCGAGGGCCTCGAGCTCGTCGCCCGCCTCGACGTGGGTGACGAGATCACCGCCGCGCACCTGGGCGGCGCCGACGTGGCCGTGGACTTCACCGTCCCGGCCGTCGCCGAGGCCAATGTCCACGCCCTCATCGACGCCGGCGTGGACGCCGTCGTCGGCACCACCGGCTGGACCGAGGAGTCCTACGCCCGCGTCCGCGAGCACCTCGCCGAGCCCGGCGCCGCGGGCCGCAGCGTCCTCATCGCCCCCAACTTCGCCCTCTCGGCGGTCCTGGCCATGAGCCTCGCGGCCAGGGCGGCCCGCTACTTCGAGTCCGCCGAGGTCGTCGAGCTCCACCACCCGAACAAGGTCGACGCCCCCTCCGGCACCGCCATCGCCACCGCCCGGGGCATCGCGGCCGCCCGCGCCGAGGCCGGCCTGGGGCCCGTGCCCGACGCCACGCAGGCCGATCCGCTCGGCGCGCGCGGCGCCGTCGTCGACGGCGTCCACGTCCACGCCGTCCGCCTGCGCGGGCTGACCGCCCACGAGGAGATCGTGCTGGGCAACCCCGGCGAGCAGCTGACCATCCGCACAGACTCCTTCGACCGCGCCAGCTTCATGCCCGGCGTCATCCTCGCCGTCCGGCGAGTGGGCGAGCGGAAGGGCCTGACCGTCGGCCTGGACGCCCTGCTCGACCTGTGAGGAGGGAGACCTCAGCGAGGTCTCCCCGGGAGCGGGTCACGGAAGAGCCTCGGCGCCCGCGTCCTCTCCCCAGTCGGTCCCACCCGGGGATGGGCCGGTGCGGGAGCCGAAGAGCTCCGCAGCGGTGACCCTGCGAGGAGCTCGCCAGGTTCTTGACGCCGCGCGCAGCCCAGACAGCCGGTCCTGGAGCGTGATCTCCTCGGGTTCTTCAGCGCTCATAGTGCGGCGGCCCAGCAGTCCTCGGTGATGCCGTCGCCCACCGGCAGCGCGCGGTGGGAGCCGGTCGGCTCCAGGCCCGCGCCGGCGAGCAGCCGCGCCAGCGACTCGTCCCCGCGCACGGCCCACACCGTGAGCATGGCGGCGCCGTCGTCCCGGGCCAGGTCCACGGCCGCCGCGAGCAGCCGGGAGCCGTGCCCGCGGCGCTGGTGGGCCGGCGCGACACCGAGTGCTGTGACCTCGGCGGCCGCGGCCGGCCGTTCGGCTGTGCGGGAGGGATCGCTGTCGCAGACGCCGTCAGGGCCTTCGGTGGTGACCGCCTCCGTGGGCGCGAGCCCCAGCAGCCCGACGACGGCGCCCTCCGCGGTGGCGACCAGGGCGTGGTGGGCCCGGGTCGGGGGAGCGACGACCGCGGACTCCCAGCCGGCGGCGATGACCGGGGCGGACACCATGGCCCGCACGCCCTCGGGCAGCGGCCCGTCGTGGCCGGCGGCCAGCGAGGCGAGCATGGACGCCGCGTGGACCCGGCCCATGGCCGGTAGATCGGCCTGCGCGGCTGCGCGCACGAAGCCGCCCGCCTCGGACGGGCGCGAACCGGCCTCCGGCGCCCCCAGGCCGTCGCGGTCGGCCCCGCCGCACCGGCAGGAGGCGGCGTGCGGGCGGCCCCCGTCGGTGCGCGCGCGGAGCCCGCCGCGCGCGCCGGCCGGCAGGCCGGAGGAGGGGTCGGCGTCGAAGACGGAGTCGGGAGGCGTCATGGCCGCGAGCCTATCGTTGGGAGGGACGGGCCGTGGGCCGCACAAGCACGCCATCACCGCAACCGGTGGACCTGTGCCCGATGCGCCGGGCATCCAGCTCCCGAATTCGTCGGGGCCTACGGCCGATGCTCCCGACGGAGCCCCGTTACACTGCTGGCATGAGCGCTCTTCCGACTCGTCCCTTCGGCTCCGTCGGCGTCGCCATGGTCACGCCCTTCACCCCCGAGGGGGAGATCGACGTCGAGGCCGCCCAGGCCCTGGCCGTCACCCTCGTCGAGGACGGCGCGGACATGATCCTGCTGGCCGGCACCACCGGCGAGGCCCCCACCACCCACCTGCCCGAGAAGCAGACGCTGCTGCGCGAGGTGAAGGACGCCCTCGCCGGCCGCGCCATGCTCGTGGCCGGGGCGGGCTCCAACGACACCGCCCACGCGGTGCGCATCGGCGCGGGCAGCCAGGCCGCCGGCGCCCAGGGCCTGCTCATCAACGCCCCCTACTACAACCGCCCCAGCGCCGAGGGCGTCTACCGGCACATTATGGCGGTCGTGGAGGCCACCGACCTGCCCGTCATGATCTACGACATCCCCGGGCGCACGGGCGTGAGGATCACCGACGCCACCCTGGCCCGGCTGGCCGAGCACGAGCGGGTCCTGGCGGTCAAGGACGCCACCGGCGACGTCGAGCAGGGCTTCCGGCGCATGGAGGCCACCGGCCTGGCCTACTACTCGGGCGACGACGGGCTGAACTTCGCCTGGCTGACCCACGGCGCCTCGGGCGTGGTCTCGGTCGTGGCGCACGCCGACGCCCACTCCTGGCGGCAGATGCTCACCGAGGTCGACGCCGGGGACCTGGCCGGGGCCCGGGCGGTCGCCCGCCGCATCCGCCCGCTGGTGCAGGCGATCATGGGCGGCGGCCAGGGCGCCGTCATGGCCAAGGAGGCCCTGCTGCTGCAGGGGCGCGTCCCCTGCGCCGCCGTCCGCCTGCCGCTCGTGCGCGCCGAGGCCGACGACGTCGCCGCCCTGCGCGAGGTCCTGGACGCCTCGGGGCTGCTGTGAGCCGGCGGCCGGGAGCAGGGTCCGTCGCACGGGCGCTCCACGTCTTCCCCCTCGTCGTTCCTCGGCCTTCTTCATCGCTCCCTGCCGGCTGACGCCTCTGGAGCTTTCCCATGGTGACTGAGTTCTCTGAGTCCTCTGAGTCCTTGCCCGGTGTGCTCGAGGTGTCCGGACTGGAGTTCCGTTACTCGGCGCACGGCTCGCTGGTCCTCCGGGGCGTGGACCTGAGCGTGGGCGCCGGCGAGCGCGTGGCGGTGATGGGGCCGTCGGGGTCGGGCAAATCGACCCTGCTGCTGTGCGCGGCGGGCCTGTTGCGTGCCGGCGCGGGGCGGGTGCTGCTCGACGGGGTGGATGTGGTATCCGCTTCGGAGAGGATGCTGACGGCCATGCGCCGCGACCGGGTGGCCTTCATATTCCAGGACCTGAACCTGGTGGAGTCGCTGACGGCGGCCCAGAATGTGGCCCTGCCCGGGCTGATGGGCGGGCGGATGCGCTCACCCGGGGACGTGACGGGCGTGCTGGAGCGTGTCGGACTGGCCGGCCTTGAGGATCGTCTGCCGTCCCGGCTGTCGGGGGGTCAGCGGCAGCGGGTGGCGGTGGCCCGGGCCCTGGTGTCGCGTCCGGCGATGGTGTTCGCCGACGAGCCGACGGGGGCGCTGGACGTGCGGGCGGGCGCTGCGGTGCTGGGGCAGCTTGACCTGCTGTCCGATGCCGGCGGCGGGCTGCTGGTGGTCACTCACGACCCTCGCGTGGCCGCGTGGGCCGACCGGGTGGTGTGGCTGGTGGACGGGTGCGCGGCGGGCGGGGTCTCCGGGGCGGGTGCCGCCCAGATCGCCGGGCACCTGGCCGACCTCCAGGCCCGCGTCGAGGCACAGTCCCGGGGCTGAAGGGGAGACACGGCCATGACCCGCATGAGCAGGAACAGCCACCGGGAGAGCCGGGACCGCCGAGCCCCCAGGAGGCGGCGGGACGGCCGAGACGCGGACGGTCGGCCCTCCAGTCCTCAGCGGCGGGCCCGGCGGAGCGAGCGGAACGGGGGTCTGCGCGGGCGGGTCGGGCGTTCCCGGGCCCGGTGGGCGGTGGCCCGGTCGATGCTGTGCGACCACCGGGTGCCCTATGCGGGGGTGGCGGTGGTGGTGGCCATGGCCTCGGCGCTGGTGGGCTCCCAGGTGCTGCTCTTCCAGGCCTCGCGCCTGTCGGGGGTGGACACGACCGGCATGAGCGCGCCCCGGGCCGTCTGGTTCCTGGGGCGGGTCTACGCCGGTCACCTGACGTCGGTGCTCATGCTGGCAGGCGGGGCGCTGGCGGCCCTGGTCCTGGTGGCCCAGGCCATGAGCGTGGCGGTCCAGGGGCGGCGCCGTGAGCTGGCGCTGCTGCGGCTGGCCGGGGCGAGCCCGGCCCGGGTGCGCGTCATGGTCGCCCGCGAGGCCCTCCTGCTGGGGCTGGCCGCCTCCACCGCGGGCGCCCTGGCCGCGGTACCGTGCCTGCGGCCCCTAGCGGGCCTGCTGGCCTCCCAGGACAACTGGGCTCCTGGTCACGTCCCGGCGGTCACGCCCTCCGGCCTGGTGCTCACGGTGGCGCTCATGACCGCGGTGGCCGCGGTCGGGGCCCTGGTCGGAGTCCGCGGGGCGGCGCGGGCGGCCGCAGTGGAGGCGGTGCGCGAGTCCGCCGCCGAGCAGCGGCGGGGCATGACCCCGGCCCGGTGGGCGGTGGCCGCCACAGGCGCCGCCCTGACCGCCTGGGTCTGGGCGGCCGGGCCCGCCCGCCTGCCCTGGGAGGCCGACGACGGGGTCGCCCTGTGGGTCGGTGGTGGTGTGGCGGTGGCCCTGTGCGCGCTGGCTCCCCTGCTGGCCGGGCCCGCGGTGGGCCTGGCCCGCCTGCCGGTGCGCGCCCTGGACCCGGGAGCGGGCCTGACCGCCTGGGCCCATGCCCGCACCGCCGCCCGCCGCGCCGGTGCCGTCGTCGTCCCCATCACCGCCGTGGCGGTCCTGGCCACCGTCCCGGTGATGGCTTCGAACCTCGGCTCCGGGCGCGACTACAGGGCCGACTACGCCCTGTCCAGCCAGGTCGACGCCGCCCTCCACGCCCGGTCCGACCGCCCCCGGGATGACCTGGAGACCGCCTGGCGGGACGCCTCCGCCCTGCCCCAGGCCACCGGTGCCGTGCGCGCCAGAACCAGCTCCACCTCCTGGATGGTCGCCCCCGCCGGGGCGACCGGCGCCCAGATCCTCGACCGCGCCCGCCAGGAGTCCTTCCCCCTGACCACCCTGGCCCGCTATCAGGCGACCGTGACCGCTGCCAGTGACCCGACCGCCCTGGTGGCGGCCGCCGGGCCCCGGCTGGTGGAGGGCGAGGCCGACGACGTCCACGGCACCGGAGTCGCGCTGCGCACCGATGCCACCCGGGAGGACGGCAGCGCCTACCGGGTGGGGGACTCCATCACCCTGCTGGGCGCCGACGGGGGCGAGGTCACCCTGCGGGTGGCGGCCCTGTTCGAGTACGGCTATCCCTTTGTGAGCACCCGCCTGCTGGCCGACGACACTGTCCTGCCTCCGGCTGCGGGCGAGCCGGTCACCGAGGACTGGTTCCTCACCGCCGCCCCTGGCGGCCAGGACCGGCTCCTGGCGTCCCTGGCTCACGTCGCTCCGACCGGCGCCGCCGTCACCACCGGCCAGGGGTGGACCGACGACGTCATCGCCGCCGAGAGCAGGCGCGGAGCCTCCAACGACGCGACCCTCGTCGGCGGTGTCTGCCTGCTGGCGGCCGCCGTCATCATCCAGCAGACCCTGGCCCTGATCCGATCGCGCCGGGACGAGAGCCGGGTACTGCGACGCACCGGCGCCTCCCGCACCACCATCGTCCTCAGCGTCCTGACCGAGACCGCCGGCCTCCAGCTCCTCGGCCTGGCCATCGCAGCCGTCACCGTCGCCACCACCTGGGCCTGGCTCGCCTGGGCCCTGGTCCCCTACTACGACGACCTCACCGCACCGCCCGCCGTCCCCTGGACGCTCCTGATCGCCAGCACCGCTGTCGCCCTCGTCGTCCCCCAGGTCGTGGCCCTGGGCGCAGCACTGCGAGTCGTGCCCTCCGGCACACCGCCTCGCGGTGCAGGTGGTGACAACCGCGGGCCGCGGTAGCCGGTGGTGAGAGGAGCGCAGGGCCAGGGGCCGGCATCCGGCTGGCGCCTGGCCGGATTCCCCGGACCGATCTCGGCGCGGAACTGGACCGATCTCGAGCCGGAGTACGGCCGATCTCGGTGAAAAAGGGGCTGCGCCGCCCGTGGGCATCACCTGGCCGATAGGCTCTGAGATCGTGTGATCCGCTCGCGCACGACCCGGCGCAGCACCTTGCCGATCGCGCTGCGGGGCATCTCGTCGATGATCTCCAGGTAGCGGGGCAGGGCGTAGTGGGGGAGCGCCCGCTCGGCGTGGGCGCGCACCGCCTCCAGGGTGACGGCGCCCGCGGGAGCCCCGTCCTCCAGGACGACCGCGGCGCACACGAGCTCGCCCCCGGCCCCGCCGTCCAGCCCCACGACGGCCACGTCCGCCACCGCGTCCATGTCCCGGATGGCCGCCTCCACCTGGGAGGGGTAGACGTTGAACCCGCCGGTCAGGATCAGCTCGCGCCTGCGGTCGGCCATCCACAGGAAGGAGTCCTCCCGGCGCACCATGTCCCCGGTGCGCAGCCACCCGCCGGGCAGCACGGCAGCCGCCGTCGCCTCCCGGTCGCCCCAGTAGCCGGCGAAGACCTGCGGCCCGCGCACGAGGAGCTCTCCCGGCTCGCCGTCGGGCACCTCCCGGTCCGGGTCCGGGTCGTCGGGGTCCACCACGCGCACGTCCGTGGAGGGGAAGGGCAGGCCCAGCGCCCCCAGGCGCTGGCTCGGCCCCATGGGCGTGCCGGCCACGATCGGGCTCGTCTCGGTCATGCCGTAGCCCTCGACGAAGAACCCGCCAGTGGCCGACTCCCACTCGGCGCCCACGGCCGGCGGCATCGGGGCGGCGCCGCACACCCCGTAGCGCAGCGTGTCCAGGGCCACACCCTTCTTCTGCGCGCCCCGCAGGATCCGCTCGAACATGACCGGCACCCCCACGAAGAAGGTGATCGGCCGGCGCCGGTGGGCCTCCAGCACCTGGCTGACGGAGAACTTCGGCAGCATCACCTGCGTGGCCGCCTTCTGCACCGCGCAGAACAGGTTGAAGGTCAGCCCGAAGGCGTGGAAGAAGGGCAGCAGGGCCAGGAAGGTCTCCGCGCCCTCGTGCAGCATGGGGACCCAGGCGATGGCCTGGTTGGTGTTGGCCCGCAGGTTGGTGTGGGTGAGCATGGCGGCCTTGGGCGCCCCCGTGGTGCCGCCGGTGTGCAGCAGGACCGCGACGTCGCCGCCGTCCGGGTACGGCCACGACGCCGGCAGCCGTGGGGCCCGGGCGACCTCCCGGTCCCAGGAGCGCACGCCGGTGGGCAGCCGGTCGGCCTTCATCGAGGCGCGCGTCTCGCGGGCCCGCGCCACCGGCAGGCGCAGGGCGGCGCGCAGCCGGACCGGCATGGCCGCCGACAGGTCCACCGAGAACACCGTGCGGCCCGACAGCGGGTCCGTCCCCTCCTGGCCGTCGGCCGCCGGGGCCGGGTCGAGGAGCAGGTCGAGGCCCTTCTCCCAGACGATGACGACTCGCGCCCCGTGGTGGTCGAGCTGGGCGCGCACCTCTCGGGAGGGGGCGAGCGGGTTGTGCTCGGCCACGATCGCCCCCAGGCGCAGGGCCCCGTAGACGGCGATCATGTGCTGGGGGCAGTTGGGCATGATCATGGACACCCGGTCGCCCGCCTCGACGCCCGACTCGCGCAGCAGCTGGGCGGCGCGCTCGGAGGCCTCCAGGAGCTCGGCGTAGGTCAGCCCCGCCCCCAGGAAGTCCACGGCGCAGCGCTCGCCGTAGAACCGCGCGGCCGTCTCCAGCAGCTCGCTCAGCGGGGCGTCGGGCACCTCGATGACGGCGGGGATGTTCGGCTGGTAGTGGGGGCGCCGGTAGGCGTCTGAGTCAGCCGGGTCAGCCGGGGCCACCGGGCCCGTCGGGCCGGCTGGAACCGCGGGGCCCGTGGCCTCCGGCGCGCCCCCGGCCCCGGACGCGCGGGAGGCCTGCCCCGGCCGCGCGTCCTCGCCGGCGGGGGCCCTCACCCGGCGTCCCCGCGGGCCCGGCGGTCGGGCGGCGCGGGCCTGGAGGCCGTCCCGGCGCCGCGCCTGCCCTCGGAGCGTGCTCCCGCCTCCCCGAGGCGCTCGACGATGGCGCTGGCGGCGCTGGCCGACGCCGTGGCGGCCGCGCTGGCCGCCCCGGAGGCCGCCTCGCGGGCCGCCAGCAGCTCCTCGCGCACCACCCGGCGCAGCACCTTGCCGATCTGGGAGCGCGGCATCTCGCTCAGGATGGCGATCTGGCGGGGCAGGGCGTAGTGCGACAGGGTCTTCTCGGCCCACGCGCGCACCTGCTCCAGGGTGACGGTCTGGCCCTCCTTGGGCAGGATGGCCGCCACCACCGACTCGTTGCCGCTCTCGGCGGGCAGCCCGACGACGGCGACCTCCTCGACCTGCGGCATGGAGCGCACGGCCGCCTCGACCTCGGTGGGGTAGACGTTGAAGCCCCCGGAGATGATCAGCTCCTTGCGGCGGTCGGCGATGACGTAGAAGCCGTCGTCCTCCTGGCGCACCAGGTCCCCGGTGCGCAGCCACCCGCCGGGCAGCATGACGGCCCCGGTCTCCTCTGGGTTCTCCCAGTAGCCGGCGAAGACCTGGGGGCCGCGGACGATGAGCTCGCCGATGTCGCCGGGGGCGACCTCCCGCTCGGGGTCCTCGGGGTCGACGACGCGCACCTCGGTCGAGGGGTAGGGCACCCCCAGGGTGCCGGCGCGCCGCTCGGGGGAGATGGGGTTGCCCAGGATGATGGGGGAGGTCTCGGTCATGCCGTAGCCCTCGATAATGACCCCGCCGGTGGCCCGCTCCCAGGCCTCGGCGACCGCCCTGGGGTTGGGGGCGGCGCCGCACACGGCGATCTTGCAGCTCGACAGGTCGGCCCCGGTCGCCCGGGCGCGCGAGACGATGCGGTCGAACATGACGGGCACGCCGGGGAAGAAGGTCGCCGGGTGCCGCTTCCAGGCGGACAGGACCATGTCGGCGCCGAACTTGGGCAGGACCACCTGGGTGGCGGCCAGGCCCACGGCGCACAGCAGCGACAGGCTCAGCCCGAAGGCGTGGAAGAAGGGCAGGACGGCGTAGAAGGTCTCCTCGCCGGCCTCGCAGGTCCGGGAGGCCCACGCCAGGGACATCTCCGCGTTCGACCGGGCGTTGGCGTGGGTGAGCTTGACCGCCTTGGGCACCCCGGTGGTGCCCCCGGTGTAGAGCAGGACGGCGACCGCGTCGACGCCGGGCAGCGGGTGCCCGACGGGCAGCGGCGTGGCGGTCGCCACCAGGTCGTCGAAGGAGGCCACCCCGGCCGGGACCCTCCCGCGCAGCTCGCTGCGCCGGGAGCGGGCCGCGGCCACCGGGAGCCTCAGGGCCAGGCGGCTGGTCCACGGCAGCCCGCGCGACAGGTCGACCGCCAGGACCCTCAGGCCGGCCATGCCGGCGCCCTCGAGCGAGCCGGTGGTCTGGACCAGGCGGGCCAGGGACTTCTCCCAGGCGATCAGGACCCGCCCGTGGTGGAGCTCGATCTGCTCGCGGATCTGCGCCGCGGGGGCCAGCGGGTTGTGCTCGGCGACGATGGCGCCGATGCGCCAGGCGGCGTAGGCGATGACGACGTGCTGGGGGCAGTTGGGCAGGATGACGCCCACGACGTCCCCGCGGCCCACGCCCAGGCGCCGCAGGGCCTCGGCGGCGCACGCCACCTGCTCGCCGAGCCGGCGGTAGGTGGTGGCCTGCCCGAGGAAGTCCAGGGCGACCCGGTCGGGGAAGCGCCGGACGGCGTCGTCGAGCATGCGGGACAGCGGCTCGGTGACCGGGGAGACGACGCCGGGAACACCCGGGGCGTAGTGGGGGCGCGCGGGGGCGTCGGGGACGGCGGCGCTGCCGGTGGACCGGGGCTCGGGCGCAGAAGCGGCGTCGGACCTGCTCACGGGCTCCCCTTTCCTCGAAGGTGCTCCGGCCATGGCCGGGGGCGTTGATAGTGCGACCGTACGCAACCGTAACCTACGGTTGCGTAGGTCTGCAGGCGGGGGCGGCGGAGGCGCCTGTGTCGTCCCGCTCACGGTCGGCGGGCGCCCATGGGCGCCGCAGGCCCTCGGGCAGGGGACCGCGGGAGACCACCCGCAGCCGGCGGGTGGGCCGCGTCATGGCCACGTACAGGTCGCCGGGGCTCGCCCCGCCCACGACGGCGGGCTCCACCAGCACGACGACGTCGAACTCCAGCCCCTTGCTCAGCCGCGGCGCCATCACCGCCAGGCGGCTGCGCAGCACGTCCCCGCCGGGGGCCGCCAGCGCCCGCGCCAGCTCCGGGTCGTCCTCCAGGATCGCGGTGTCCTCCTCGGGCCGCGGGGTGATGACGGCGATCCGACCGCCGTCGGCGCCCACGGCCCGGTCCAGGGCGGCGGACTCCTCGCGCACCGCGGCGCGCAGGGCCCGGGCCCAGGCCTGCTCGTCCCGTGCGCCGTCGGCGCCGGGCCGGTCGAGCGGGTCGTCGACCGCCAGGCAGTCGGGCAGGTCGCGCACCGAGCGGACCGGGAAGACCGGCGGCTGCCCCAGGGCGGCCGCCACATCCTCCGCCGCGGCCACAATGGTGGCCGGCGTGCGGTAGCACACGGTCAGCGCCTCCTGGCGCAGGGGCGTGGAGCCGGCCGGCCCGCCGTCCGCCTCCGCCGTGTCTGCCGTATCCTCCGCGACCCCGCCGGCTCCGCTGTCCCCGCCGGCTGCGCCGGGCGTGGCCGCCCGCGTTCCCAGCGCGGCCAGCACGTCGGCCCACGAGCCCGGGGCGCTCGGCCCCGAGTACTGCGCCAGGTCGCCGACCACCGTGAAGGAGCGCACCGGGCACCGCCTCGCCAGGGCCCGCCACGCCATGGCGCCGAGCTCCTGCGCCTCATCGACCACGATGTGCCCGTAGGTCCACGTCCGGTCGGCCCGTGCCCGCTCCGCCAGGGTCAGTGAGGGGCCGGGGGCCTCCACGCGGTCCGCCAGCATCTCGGCGCTCACCATGCCCTCGCCCAGGTCCTGGGCCGCGATCGCGTGGGCCGCATAGGAGACCAGCTCCTGGCGGCGGCGCGCCTCCAGGCGCGCCCGGTGCGCCTGGGCGTCCTGGCTCGGGCCCAGCAGCTCGGCCAGCTCGTCGATCAGCGGCACGTCGGCCGGGGTCGGCTCGGCGCCGGCGGCGCGCTCCAGCAGCGCCCGGTCCGCCGCCGTGAGCTCGGGCGCCAGGCGCTCCAGCAGGGCCGGGCGCGCCCACAGCCGCTCCAGGAGGCCCACCGGCGTCGTGGGCATCCAGCACAGGTTGATCTCGCGGCGGGCGTCGCGGGCGGTGCGGACGTCCTCGCGGATCCACGCGCGCGTGTCGGCGTCCGAGGCGTCCCGGTGGGTGGCGGCGGCGAGCTGGTCGGTCAGGCGCTCCAGCAGCCACAGCACGAAGGTCTCGCGCGCCAGGTTGTGGGGCCTGCCGGACCGGCGGGCCCGACCGATCGCCTCGCGCACGTCCTCGGGATCGAGCTCTAAGCGCGTGCCGTCCACGACAATGGGGCGCGGCGAGTCGGGCACGCGCTGCAGGTCCCGCACCGCCCGGCGCAGGATCTTGACCCACACCCGCCGGGACTTCACCTCGGCCGCCGCCGCCGTCTCCGCACCGCGGGCACGAACCCCGGGAACCAGGTCCGCCGGCGTGGTGGAGACCACGCCGGTCTCGCCCAGCGAGGGCAGGACCTGCTCCACGTAGCGCAGGAAGGTGCGCGAGGGCCCCACCAGGAGCACGCCGGAGCGCTCCAGGCGCTCGCGCTCGGAGTAGAACAGGTAGGCGACCCGGTGCAGCGCCACCGCCGTCTTGCCCGTGCCGGGTCCTCCCTGGACGACGAGCACCCCCGTGCCGTCGGAGGTGACGATCCGGTCCTGCTCGGCCTGGATCGTCGCCACGATGTCGCTCATGCGCCCGTCGCGGGCCGTGCTCATGGCGGCGATGAGGGCGCCCTCGCCCTGCAGGCCCGTCGCCGCCGCCCGCCCGCCGCTCGTCGAGGCCGTGTCCAGGCCGCCGACGTCGATGAGCTCGTCCTCCACCCCCAGGACCGCGCGCTGCCGGGTCTCGATGTGCCGGCGGCGCACCAGGCCCATCGGGTCGGAGGCGGTTGCCTGGTAGAACGCCCGCGCCAGCGGGGCGCGCCAGTCCAGGACCACCTCGCGGTGCTGGGCGTCCCGCAGCCCGGTGCGCCCCACGTAGTGCCGCCTCCCGGCGTCCGTGACCGGTCCGGCGGAGGCCGGGGCGGCGACGGCCCGCGGGTCCAGGTCCATCCTGCCGAACACGAGCCGGTCCTCGACCCCCTCCAGGGAGGAGATCAGGTTCGTGTAGTGCACGGCGTAGGCGTCCCTCTCCCCGCGGGACTGGTGGGTGCCGCTGCCCCCGCGGGCCTCCGTGGCCGCCAGGGAGCGCCTGGCCTCGGCCAGCTGGCGGTCGAGCTCGCGGTAGGCCAGGTCGACGACCCTCTGCTCGGAGGCGATCTCGCGCTCGCGGGAGGCCCCGACGGCGGCCCCCTCCGGCTGGGCGGGCGTGAAGGCTTCGGCGGGGGAGACGTGCGTGTGGCGGGGCTGAGTCACATGACCTCACTGAGGACGGCGGGCGGGCGCGGATGCGCCGGGGCTGTGCCGGCGAGCCGTCGGGCTCGCCGCGGTTCGCAGGGCGACTCATTATTCTCCTGGCCGGGCGTGTTCAACGACGTCGACGACGAAGACATCCAAGATGTGACACGATCGCGGTATCGGATGCGGCGCGGCCCCCCGGGCCGAGGGAACAGGCCGCGGGCGCCGGGCGTTGCACCCGTTGGTGGTGCGGCTGTCGCCGGTGCGCCCAGCGCACCCGTGATGACCGTCATCGTGGTTAGGCGCCTCGAGCGCGAGAGGAGGAGCAGTGGGATCGCTGTACACCGTCGAGCACCCGGCCGGGGACCCGGCGTCCCCGCGCGTGCTCCTGCACCATTTCGACGGCGCCATGGACGCCGGGCACGCCGGCGCCCTCGCCATTGAGCAGCTGCTCATGACCCTGCCCCACGAGCGCATGGTCACCTTCGACGTCGACACGCTGGTCGACTACCGGGCCCGACGGCCCGTCATGACATACGCCACCCACACCTATGAGAGCGCGGTCGTGCCCGAGCTCGTCCTGGACCTCTTCCAGGACGACGAGGGCGAGGACCTGCTCGTCCTCCACGGGGCCGAGCCCGACTTCCGGTGGAACGAGTTCGTCGGCGCGGTCACGCACCTGGTGGTCTCCATGGGCGTGTCCCAGGCCGTGGGCATGACCGGGCTCCCCCTGGCGACCCCGCACACGCGCCCCACCTACGTCCACCACCACGGCAACCGGCCCGAGCTGCTGCCGGACCAGCCCGACTTCTTCGGCCGGGTCGAGGTCCCGGGCTCCATGGGCGCCTTCCTCGAGCTCCGGCTCGGGCAGGCCGGGCTCGACTCGCGCGGCCTGTCGGCCGGGATCCCGCACTACGTGGCCCGCGACGACTACCCCGCCGGGGCGGCGGCCCTGCTTGCCGCCGTCTCGGAGGCCACGGGCCTGGCCCTGCCGGTCGGCGACCTCGAGGCGGCCGCCAGCATCAACCGCGCCGAGATCGACGCCGAGGCGGCCGGGCAGCCCGAGGTCGCCGCCGTCGTCAGCGCGCTGGAGGCCCAGTACGACGCCGTCGCGCCGGTGAGCGGCGCCGACCTGGCGCGGGCCGTGGAGGTCCCCTCCGCGGACGAGATCGGTGCGCGCCTGGAGGCCTTCCTCCAGGCGGCCGAGGCCGATCCGGACGCCTGGCACCTCGACGACCGCCGGGAGGACTGAGACACGCCCTGGCAGGCTGCGGTCGCGCGCCGGTCGTGAGCCGGTCGGGGCGCTGTCCGGACGGCTGCCGGCGCGCCGGTCCGCCATGATCGCCTCGACGACCACCGCGGCCCTGGGCGCGTGGTGCGCCGGCCCGGCCCTGCCCGCCGCGATGCTCGCGCCGTGGCTGACCGGCAGACCGGTCTCGCCCTGGCCCACAGGCCGGTGAGGCGGCGCCGGCGGGCCCGCCGCCCGCCTCTGACGGCCCTGCCCCGGGCGGCGCGGCCCCCGCCCGCTCGCAGTCAGGAGAACGACATGACCGAGAGCCCAACCAGGAAGAACGACCGAGAGCATGCGGGCCCTGCTCGGGGAGCCCGGACGCATGGTGATCGAGGCGTGCGAGCGCCCCGCGCCGGGACCGGACGAGGCGGTGATCAAGATCGCCCGGGTCGGCGTGCGCGGCTCCGACATCCACGGCTTCGGGCCCTGCGTCCCGCCGGAGCCCGGCCGGAGCGCCGGGCTGGGCCATGAGCCCTCC
This sequence comes from Actinomyces israelii, assembly GCF_030253495.1. NCBI lineage: Bacteria > Bacillati > Actinomycetota > Actinomycetes > Actinomycetales > Actinomycetaceae > Actinomyces > Actinomyces israelii. The sequence goes on along the minus strand of NZ_CP124548.1, from coordinate 2,473,987 downwards.
GGCGTCGTCGTCGAGGTCGGGCGGGGGCCGGCCTCAAGGCCGGCGACCGCGTCTGTATCGAGCCGGGGCGGCCCTTCTGCGCCTGCGAGTTCTGCCTGTCGGGCCACTACAGCACCTGCCCGGACGTGGACTTCACGGCGACGGCCCCCGGCTACCGGGGCGCCCTGACGGAGCACCTCGTCCATCCCGCCAACCTCGACTTCCGCCTGCCCGACGCGCTCAGCCTGGACGAGGGCGCGCTGGTCGAGCCCGCCTCCGTGGCGACGCACGCCGTGGAGATGGCTGGCTCGCTGCCGGGCCGCACCGTCGTGGTCCTCGGCTCGGGAGCGGCCGGGCTCATGGTGCCGGTGGTGGCGAGAATGGCCGGGGCCCGCTGCGTGGTGGCCGTCGACCTCCAGCAGCGGCGCCTGGACAAGGCCCTCCGGCTCGGGGCCGGCGCCGCCGTCAACGCGCGGGAGGCCGACGTCGCCGGGCGCATCCGCCAGATCGTCGGGCGCTACGGCGCGGACGTGGTCTTCGGGACCGCCGGGGCGGGACGTCCGGGCCCTCGCGATCGACCTGTCCGAGCAGGACGCGCCGTGGATGCGGGAGTACGCCGGGCGCATCGGGTGAGCCCGCCGCGGCGGGGCGGGGCGTCCGGCGGCGGCGAGTCGAGCAGCTCCCTCCTGAGCACCCCCGCGGACGGGACCATGCTGCTGGCGCGGCAGGACTCGGAGAAGCTGGAGATGTGCGGCGATCTTCCTGGCCGTCTTGCTCTCGCGGACGAAGGCGCCCTTGCCCTGCCGCTTGATCAGCAGGCCGTGCTGGCAGAGCTCCTCAATGGCGCGACGGAACATGATTCGGATCACTCCATAGGTGGTGGCCGGCTCCGGCTCGGTGGGGATCTGCTGTCCCGGCCGGAAGTCGCCCGACGCGATGGCGGCACTCAGGGACTGGGCGACCTGCGCGAAGAGGGGCTTCGTGCTTGTCCGCTCCAGCGAGATCTCAGGGTTCGGCCTCGGGGCATCTCGCGGGCGGGGAGCGGTCGCCCGGCGCGGCCGACGGCGAGGAGGCCGGCAGCGGTCAGGACAGGGCCGGATCGGCGGCGCGCCAGGTGCGCGCGGGCAGCGGCAGGCGGCGCACCGCCCGCTCGACGGCGTCGGCCTCGCGGGCCGTGAAGGGCGCGTCGCGGGCCACGATCACGAGGTTGCCCCGTCGTCGGCCCCGGGCGACCGCGGCGTCGGCCACCGCCAGCACCCCGCCGAAGACCCGCTGCGCGACGGCGAGCTCGCCGGCGACCGTCCGACGCGGCCCGCCGGGCGCACTGGCCGTGTTGGCGAGGTAGAGGCCACCGGGCGCCAGCGCGCGGCGGCAGGCGGCGGCGAGCTCTGGGGCGCGGCAGGCGGCCGGCACCTCGCCGTCGCGGAACACGTCTCGCACGACGACGTCCCACTCGCCCGCGCGCAGGTCCGCCGCCACCCGGGCCGCGTCCCCCACGCGGATGCGCAGCCGCGGGGCGCGCGGCAGGTCGAACCACTCCCGCACCCGCCGCGCCAGGACGGCGTCGATCTCCACCGCGAGCTGGGTCGAGCCGGGGCGCGTGGCGTCCCAGGCCCGCGCCAGCGCGCACCCCGCCGCGCCCAGGTGGACGGCCCGCACCGGCTCGCGCTCGCCGCGCAGCGCCGTGAGTGCCGCGTCCATCTGCTGAAGGTACTCGAAGTCCAGGTGCGCGGGGTCGTGCAGGTCGATCCACGACGACTCCGCGCCGTCCAGCAGGAGCAGGACCCCGCGGTCGCGCACCTGGAGCTCGGCGGTCGCCGCAGATGTGCGCACCGGGGACGAGGGAAGCGCCCGCAGCGGCAGCGACGCCCCTGCCGCCCGGCCGGCCTGGCGGGTGCGCCCGCCAGGCCGGCCGGCGGATCCTCTAGCCGACCGCCTGGGTGCCACAGGCCCACGCTATCGTGGATGCGACCGGGCGGGCCGGTGGCCCCCCGGCCGCGCGGCCGGGGCGGCCGTGCAGGCTTCGCAGGGCGCGCAGGACGGGAGGCGGTCATGAGCCGGTCCCCTCGCGCGCAGGCGGCGCGCCGCTCCTGGGGCGACGACGACTCCGCCACGCCGATCCTCCACGTCGACATGGACGCCTTCTTCGCCTCGGTCGAGCTCCTCGAGCACCCCGAGCTCGCCGGGCGCCCCGTCATTGTGGGAGGGACCGCGGGGCGGGGCGTCGTCTCGGCCGCCTCCTACGAGGCCCGTGTCTACGGCGTGGCCTCGGCCATGTCGATGACCGAGGCGCACCGGCGCTGCCCCCAGGCGGTCGTCCTGCCCGTGCGCCACGGCCTGTACTCCCGGGTCTCGCGCCGGGTGATGGACATCCTGGAGCAGGTCACGCCGCTGACGGAGAAGGTCAGCGTCGACGAGGCCTTCCTCGACGTCTCCGGAGCGCGCCGGCGCATGGGCCCGCCGGTCGCGATCGCCCGCTGGATCCGCGCCGAGGTCCGCGATCGCATCGGCGTGCCCGCCTCGGTGGGCGTGGCCGCCACCAAGTTCGTCGCCAAGCTCGCCTCCTCCCACGCCAAGCCCGACGGGATGCTGCTCGTGCCGGCCGACGCCACCCAGGACTTCCTCGACGTCCTGCCGGTGGGGGCGCTGTGGGGGGTGGGGGACAAGAGCGCCCGGGCCCTTCAGCGCTGGGGGATCCGCGACGTGCGGGCCCTGGCCGCCACCGACGTGCGGCGCCTGGAGAAGATCCTCGGGCCCGCCGCCGGCCGTCACCTGCACGACCTCGCCCACGGCATCGACCCGCGGCCCGTGAGCCCGGGGCGCGAGGAGAAGTCCGTGGGGACCGAGTCGACCTTCTTCGAGACCATCACCGACCGCGCCCACGCCCGCCGCGTCCTGCTCGACCAGACCCACCAGTGCGCCGCCCGCCTGCGCGCGGGCGAGCTGCGCGGCCGCGTCGTCGTGCTCAAGGCGCGCGGCGCCGACTTCGTCACCGTCACCCGCTCGCGCACCCTGTCGGCTCCCACGGACCTGGCCCGCGACCTGTTCGCCGTCGTCGAGCGCCTCTTCGACGCCCTGCCCACCCCGGGGGGCGGCTTCCGGCTGCTGGGCGTCAGGGTCGAGGACCTGGCCCGCCCCGACGACGGCGTCCAGCTCCTGCTGGACGACGACCCCCGGCGCGGGGCGCCCGAGCGCGCCGCCGACGCCGTGCGCCGGCGCTGGGGCGCCGGGGCCCTGGCCCCCGCGAGCCTCCTGGACCCGCCTGCCGGTCCGCCCCCGGGGGCCGCGGCCCCAGGATCGGCGCCATGAGTTTCCCAGATGCGACGCTCACCGATTATCCTGGAAGTGTCCGGAACCGCGCCGGCGCGGGCCGACCTGTCGCGGCGCCGCCACCGGAGCACGAGACTCGGGAAAGCGAGGTGCGCTGTGGCGTTGTCAGAGCGTGAGCAACAGGTGCTGCGCGATCTGGAGGAGCAGCTTCACGTCGAGGACCCGTCGTTGGCTCATACGATGGACAGCGCGGAGGTCCCCGCGGGGCGGGTCTCGCCGCGCCACGTGGGCGCGGGCGCCGCCCTGGTGCTGGTGGGGCTGGCCCTCGTGATCACGGGAGTGGCCGTGGGTCACTCGGTGGCCTCCATCTTCCTGGGCGTGGCGGGCTTCGGGCTCGCGGTGTGGGGCGTGACCCTCATGCTCACCCGGGTCGATTCCCCCGGTTCCCGGGGCTCGCGGCGCAAAGGGGCTCCCGGCGGGCGCTCCGCCGGATCATCGTTCATGGGCCGCCAGTCCGAGCGCTGGGACCGGCGCCGCAGCCGCGAGGACTGACTTGAGGCCCGGCCGGGCCCCGACCCGGTCCTGAATCCCTCCACTTCCCTCCACCCGCAGCTCTTCGAGCCCCGTCACCCCCGGTGACGGGGCTTCTTGTGCTTGACATCACGTCCGCGGCCGGTGGCGGCGCCACGCCGGAGGACGACCGCCGACCGGCTCCCCTCCACTTCGCTCCACCGCGGAAAACGGCGACTTCGTGCCTTCTGAGACGGGAGCGTGACGCGGATGCGACGCCTGGTGTGGGAGAAAAGGGAGGGAAGTGGAGTACTGTGGGGCCCATTGGATCGTCGAGGTGGGGAAGGAGGGATGCTCAATGTTCCTGGGCACCCACGCCCCCCGCCTCGATCAGAAAGGACGACTCATCCTCCCGGCGAAGTTCCGGGACGAGCTGGCCGGGGGAGTGGTTCTCACCCGAGGACAGGAACACTGCCTCTACGTCTTCACCGCCGCGGAGTTCGAGCGCATGTACGCCCAGCTGCGCGAGGCTCCGCTCGCCCAGAAGCAGGCGCGCGACTACGTGCGCGTCATGCTGTCGGGCGCGGACTCTCAGATCCCGGACAAGCAGGGGCGCATCACCCTGCCCGCCTCCCTGCGGGCCTACGCGGGGCTGAGCCGGGACCTGGCCGTTATCGGCGCCGGAGCCCGCGTGGAGATCTGGGACGCCGAGGCCTGGAAGACCTACCTGGCTGCGCAGGAGCAGGTCTTCGCCGACACCGCCGAGGAGGTCATCCCCGGCTTCTTCTGACCATCGCTCCGCGGCCGCGCGCCGCGAGCACAACCGCATACCCGATACCCGTGCCGAGCACCCGCGGCCCCGTCCCGTGAGGTCTCCGCCCGCCGCAGCATCCGACGCCACTTCCCCGGCGCCGGAACACGCGGGAGGAGTCCTGGTGGGACAGGGCCGGGCCCGCCCAGTGGCTCGCGCCCGCTCGCGCACCATCCAGACCCGCAGGACCGACCAGGAAGGAGGAGGCGGTGAACGAGATCGGAGCAGCCGTCGACTCCGGTTCCGCCGGTCGCCCCGGGGCCGCCCCGGCGGCTCGACCCGGCGCCGGGCGGGCAGCCGAGCTCCATGCGCCCGTCCTCCTGGACCGCTGCCTCGACCTGCTCGCACCGGCCCTGACCGGGGCGGGGGCGCCCGAGCGCCCCGTCCTCATCGACTGCACGCTCGGCATGGGCGGGCACGCCGAGGCCGCTCTGGAGCGCTTCGGTACCCTCGCGGTCGTCGGGATCGACCGCGACCCCGAGGCCATCGCGCTGGCGTGCTCGCGGCTGGACCGCTTCGGCGAGCGCTTCCGCGCGGTGCGCACCACCTACGACCGCGTCGACGTCGTCGCGCGCGAGGCCGCGGGAGCGGCCGGACGGTGGGACGGCGTCGTCGACGCGGTCCTCATGGACCTCGGAGCCTCCTCCCTCCAGCTCGATCGCGCCGAGCGGGGCTTCTCCTACGCCCGCAGCGCTCCCCTGGACATGCGCATGGACCAGTCCGGCGGGCCCACCGCCCAGGACCTCCTCGACACGGCCGGGGAGCGCGAGCTGGCCCGCATCCTGAGGGCCTACGGCGAGGAGCGCTTCGCCTCGCGCATCGCCGCCGGCATTGTGCGACGGCGCGAGGCGGGCGACCCGGTCAGGTCCACCGACGCCCTGGCGGACCTGGTGCGCGCCTGCGTGCCCGCCGCCGCGCGCCGCACCGGCGGCCACCCGGCCAAGCGGACCTTCCAGGCGCTGCGCGTGGCGGTCAACGACGAGCTGGAGCTGCTCGAGCGCGCCGTGCCCCGGGCGCTGAACTCCGTGCGGGTCGGCGGGCGCGTCGTCGTCGAGTCCTACCAGAGCCTGGAGGACCGCATCGTCAAGCGGGCCCTCACCGCGGGGGCCTCGCCGTCGGCGCCCCCGGGACTGCCCGTCGTGCCCCGGGACGCCCTGCCCTATCTCGAGCCGGCCACCCGCGGGGCGGTCAGGGCCGACGACGACGAGCTCGCCGCCAACCCCCGCAGCGCGTCCGTGCGGCTGCGGGCCGCCACCCGCATCCGCCCCGCCGCCGAGGCCCCCGCGCCGGAGCCCGCCCCCAGACCCCGCCCCCATCCCGCCCGAACGCCCGCACAAGGAAGGAGAGGCAGATGAGTACAGCCGCGGCCCGAGTCCGCCGTCCACGTACCGACGACATCGCCCCATCCGGTCGGCGCTCCACGGCGCGCGACCAGGTCAAGCAGGTCAGGGAGCAGCCCCGGCTCCGCGTCGTCCGGGGGGTCGCCCCGGCGCGATCCACCCTGCCGTTTCTGCTGGTGGTCGTCGCGATCCTGGTGGGAGCACTGGCGGCATCCATGCTCCTGAACGCCAAGATGGCGGACACCGCCTACAAGATGAAGGCGGCGCAGGCCGAGCTCAACGTCCTGAACGACCACATCGAGACGGTCCGCTCGGACGTCCAGGAGGCCTCCTCGCCCGACGCGCTCGCGTCGCGGGCGGCCGCGCTGGGCATGGTCCCGGCCGCGGCCCCCGGCGTCATCGACCTGTCCAGCTCGACCCTGTCCGGCGGCACCGCCGCCACGGCGGACTCCAAGTAGGGACCCCGTGAACCCCAGCCGCCGTCGGGCCCTTCAGGTCATGGGCCTGGCCGGGTTCACCGCCCTGGCCGGCCGCACCGCCTGGCTCCAGGTGGTCGCCGGCCCGGAGCTCGCCGCCAGGGCCAAGGACGAGCGCACCGTCACCTGGGTCAACCGCGCTCCCCGCGGGGAGATCCTGGGACGTGACGGCACGGTCCTCGCCTCCTCCGCCGTCTCGTACGACATCGGCGTCAACCAGCTCAAGATCGCCCAGTACGAGCAGACCGAGGACCGCGTCGACCCGGCCACCGGCCAGGAGTCGCAGGCCGTCGTCGGGCACGGGGCGGCGGCCGCCGCCAGGCAGATGGCCGACATCCTGGGCGTGGACGCCCAGGAGCTCGGCGCCCAGATGGTCGGGGAGTCCCCCTACACGGTCATCGCCGAGGCCGTCTCGCCGGACACCTGGCGCCAGATCAAGGCGCTGGCCATCCCCGGCGTCGAGCCCGACCAGCGCACCCGCCGCACCTACCCGGCGGGGAAGGTGGCCGGCAACGTGCTCGGATACACCTATGAGGGGGACGGCCGCGTCCTCATCGGCACCGCCGGCCTCGAGCTGACCCAGAACGAGCAGCTCACGGGTGTCGACGGCGAGGGCAGCGTCGAGATCGGCAAGACCGGGGCCATCATCCCCACCGGCGAGCAGGAGGAGGTCGAGGCGGTGCCGGGGACGACGGTGCGCACCACCGTCAACCCGGACCTGCAGGCCATCGCGCAGGACGCCATCGACGAGGTCGTCAAGGCCCAGGGAGCCGACTGGGGGTGCGCGGTGGTCATGGAGCCCTCCACCGGCAAGGTGCTCGTGCTGGCCGACTCCAACGCGGTCAACCCGGCCGACTTCCAGGCCACCGCCGAGGAGGACCGCACCGCCCGCAGCGTCCAGGCGATCTTCGAGCCCGGCAGCGTCGGCAAGGTCATGACCTTCGCCGCCGCGCTGGAGGAGGGGGCGATCACCCCCGAGGACTCGTGGACCGTGCCCTACACGTGGACGGCCGCCAACGGGCAGACCTTCCGCGACTCCCACGAGCACCCGACCCAGAGCCTGACCACCGCCCAGGTGCTGGCCGAGTCCTCCAACGTCGGCACCGTGCAGATCGGCGAGAAGCTGTCGGCACAGGTGCGCCACTCCTACATCGAGCGCTTCGGCTTCGGCAGCCTCACCGGCATCGAGATGCCCGCCGAGTCCGCCGGGATGCTCGGCGCCGCCGAGGACTGGGACGACCGGACCAGCTACACCACCATGTTCGGCCAGGGGATCGCCGGGACCGCGCTCCAGGCCGTCCAGGTGCTGGCGACCGTCGCCAACAAGGGCGTGCGCGTCGCCCCGCGCATTATCGACGCCTGGATCGACCCCAAGGGAAAGGAGACTCCTCAGACCGCTCCGGAGGGGGAGCGCGTCATCTCCGAGCCCGCCGCAAACGCGCTCACGGAGATGCTCATCGGCGTCACCCAGGAGGGGGGCACCGCGGAGGCCGCCTCGATCAACGGCTACCTGGTGGCGGGCAAGACCGGCACCACCGAGATCCTCACCGAGGACGGCACGGTCGCCTCCTTCGTGGGCTTCACGCCCGCCCGCGACCCCGCCATCGCCGTGGCCGTCATCGTCTACCGACCCCGGGACACCTACGGCGGCACGGTCTCGGCCCCGGTGTTCCGCAAGATCGCGCTCGCCACCATGCACTCCCTGGGCATTGCGCCCGATCCGTCCATCGCGGCGACCCAGGCCGCCGAGCAGGCCGACGCCGAGGCCGCCCAGGCCGCCCAGGCCGCCGGCGACCACGGCTAGCCGAGCCCCGGCGCGCGGGCCGCTCGGTGTGGGGGAGCGCACCCCGTGACGGTCACCTGGGCCGTGACCAGGGCGTAGCCTTCGACCTGCGCGGTCCCCTGCACGTTCCGGCGGCGCGAGCCGTCACCTTCCGGCCACGATAGATTGAGGAACCATGAGCAACCACGCGTACGAGTCGGCTGCCGCGCTGCGTCCGCACCACAGCGCTCCGGTTACGGTGAAGGACCTCGCTACGCGCTTCGCGCTGCGCCCCGCCTCCGGGGCGGAGGCGCCCGACGGCCTGGCCGTCACCGGCGTCAGCGTCGACTCCGCGGACGTCGCCCGCGGCGAGATATTCGTCGCTCTGCCCGGATTCACCCACCACGGCGCGCAGTTCGCCCCCGAGGCGGTCGCGGCCGGCGCGGTCGCGGTGCTCACCGACGAGGCCGGTGCGGCCGCGGTCCGCGCCTCGCTCCCGCAGGTGCCCGTGCTGATCGCCGACGACCCGCGCGCCGTCGCCGGCCCCCTGGCGGCCGAGGTCTACCACCACCCCGCCGAGCGCCTGACGGTCACCGCGGTCACGGGCACCAACGGCAAGACCACGACCTCCTACTTCAACGACGCGATCCTGACGGCCCACCTGGGCGGGTGCATGGTCGCGGGCACGGTGGAGCTGCGCGTGGGCGGCCTGTCGATCGAGTCCCCCCGCACCACCGTGGAGGCCCCCGTCCTCCAGCGCATGATGGCGCTGGCCGTGGAGGAGGGCGTGGGGGCCGCCAGCCTGGAGGCCTCCAGCCACGCGATCGTCCTGCACCGCCTGGGAGGCACAGTCGTAGACGTCGCCGGCTTCACCAACCTGCAGCGCGACCACCTCGACTTCCACAAGACCATGGAGGCCTATCTCGACGCCAAGGCCCTGCTGTTCACCCCCGAGCACGCCCGGCGCGGCGTCGTCTGCGTCGACGACCAGTGGGGGCGCCGGCTCGCCGACCGCATCGAGGGGGCCGGCCTGATCCCCGTGGACCGCCTGCGAGCCTACCCCGCCGATGGCGCCGATGGATCGAAGGCGGCCCCCGCCGACTGGTGGGTCAGCGACGCCGCCGTGTCCATGACCGACTCCGCCACCACCTTCGTCCTGCACGGCCCGGACTCCGAGCGCGTCGAGGCATCCTGCCCGCTGCCCGGTCTGGTCAACGTCCAGAACGCCGCCCTGGCCCTGGTGATGACCATGCGCGCGGGCGTCCCCGCCGACACCGCCGTGGCCGCCCTGGCGAGGGCCCACAACATCCCCGGGCGCATGCAGCGCATCACCCACCGCGACGGCGTGCGCGGGCTGTGCATCGTGGACTTCGCCCACACGCCCGACGCCCTGGAGCTCGCCCTCAAGGCCGTCCGCCAGATCACCCCGGGCCGCCTCATCGTCGTCTTCGGCTCCGACGGCGACCGGGACAGGGGCAAGCGGCCCATGCTCGGCGAGGTCGCCGCCCGCCTGGCCGACGTCCTGGTCGTCACCGACGAGAACCCCCGCAGCGAGGACCCCCAGTCGATCCGCGACGCCGTCCTGGCCGGCGTGCGCTCGGTGCGCCCCGACCTGGCCGACGTCGAGGAGATCACCACCTGCCGCGGCGACGCCGTGCGCCGCGGCGTCGAGATATGCGGGCCCGAGGACACCGTCATCGTCACCGGCAAGGGCCACGAGCCCTTCCAGGAGGTCGCCGGGAAGTTCATCCGCTACAACGACGCGCCCGTCATGCGCGCGGCCGCCGAGGCCACGTGGGGGCCGGTGACGCCCGCATGATCCCCCGCCCCCTGCCCCGCATCGCCTCCCTCGCCGGCGCCCCCGCCGGCAGTCTCGCCGGCGCCGACGACGGCGCCGCCGCCCGGACGGTCACCGATGTCGTCACCGACTCGCGCAGGGCCGGCCCGGGCGCCCTGTTCGTGGCCATCGCCGGTGAGCGAACCGACGGCCACGCCCACGTCGGCCAGGTCGCCTCGGCCGGGGGCGCGGCCGCCCTGGTGAGCGACCCCGGCGCCGCCCGCGCCTCCCTGGCCGCCGCGGGCCACGACCCGGACGCCTTCCCGCTCCTGGTCGTCCCCGACACCGTCGAGGCCCTCGGCGAGCTCGCCCGCGGCCACCTGGTGGACCTGCGCGAGCGCGCCGCCGCGCGGGGCGAGGCGCTCACGGTCGTGGCCGTGACCGGCTCGGTGGGCAAGACCACCACCAAGGACCTGGCCCGCCAGCTCCTGGCCGCGCAGGGGCCCACCGTCGCTCCCGTCGCCTCGTTCAACAACGAGGTCGGCCTGCCCCTGACCGTGCTGGAGACCGACGAGTCCACCCGCTACCTCGTGCTGGAGATGGGCGCCTCCGCCCCCGGGCACATCGCCTACCTCACCCGGATCGCCCCGCCGGACGCCGCCGCCGTCCTCGTGATCGGCCACGCCCACCTGGAGGGATTCGGCTCGATCGACGGCGTGGCGGCCGCCAAGAGCGAGATCGTCTCCGGCCTGGTGGCCACCGGGACCGCGGTGCTCAACGCCGACGACCCGCGGGCCGCGGCCATGGCCCGGCTCGCTCCGGACGACGTCCTGACCTTCTCGGCCACGGGCGCCCCGGCCGACCTGCGGGCCACCGGCGTGCGCCTGGGGGACGACGCCAGGGCGGCCTTCGACCTGCACGCCCCCGGCCTGACCGGGTCCCGCCGCGTGCGCCTGGCGCTGCCCGGCGCCCACAACATCGTCAACGCGCTGGCCGCCGCGGGCCTCGCGCTCGCGGCCGGGGCGCCCGCCGGGGCCGTCGCCGAGGCGCTTGGCAGCGCACGCATCGAGAGCCCGCACCGCATGGACGTGCGCGAGGTCCCCTTCGACGGCGGCGGCATCCTGCTGATCGACGACTCCTACAACGCCAACATCGACTCCATGACGGCCTCGCTGGCCTCCCTGCCCGCCCTGGCCGCCGACCGGCGCCGCGTCGTCGTCGTCTCCGAGATGCTCGAGCTGGGGGCGTCCGCGGCGGCGGACCACGCCCGCACCGGCGAGCTCGCGGCCCGGGCGGGGGCGGCCCTGCTGATCACCGTCGGCGGCGGCGCCGCTCCCGCCGCGCGCGCCGCCGCCGCCGACGGCGTGCCCACCGTGGAGCTGCCCGACGCCGACGCGGCACTCGCCCTGCTCGACTCACCCGACTGCCCGCTGCGCGACGCGGACGCCGTTCTGGTCAAGGGGTCCCACGACTCCGGCGCCTGGCGCATCGCCGACCGCCTCAAGGAGATGGACGCCCGATGACCGCGATCCTCGCCGCTGCCGCCGTCGGCATGCTCGTCACGCTGCTCGGCACCCCCTTGCTGATCCGCTTCCTCCACCGGCGCCAGTACGGCCAGTTCATCCGCGAGGACGGCCCCCAGGGCCACTTCACCAAGCGCGGCACCCCCACCATGGGCGGCCTGGTCATTATCCTGGCCACCGTGCTCGGCTACGCGGTCGCCAACCTCATCGAGCTGCGCCCCCCTCGCGCCAGCGGGGTGCTGCTGCTCTTCCTCGTCGTGGGACTGGGCCTGATCGGGTTCCTCGACGACTTCGAGAAGATCTCCAAGGAGCGCTCGCTGGGGCTGCGCGCCTGGCAGAAGATGCTGGGGCAGGCGCTCATCGGCATCACCTTCGCCGTGGTGGCCCTGTGCTTCGCCGACCGCTACGGGCTGACCCCCGCCTCCACCCGCATCTCCTTCGCGCGCGACACGAACCTGGACCTGGCCTTCGCCGGGGCGGCGGCGGGCCTGGCCCTGTTCGTCCTGTGGGCGAACTTCCTCATCACCGCCTGGTCCAACGCCGTCAACCTCACCGACGGCCTTGACGGGCTCGCGGCCGGCTCCTCGGCCATGGTCTTCGCCGCCTACACCCTCATCGGCGTGTGGCAGACCAACCAGTCGTGCGCCTACGGCCACCCCGACGTCGTGGCCACGCTGTGCTACCAGATCCGCGACCCGCGCGACCTGGCCATGATCGCCGCCGCCCTCATGGGCGCCTGCTTCGGCTTCCTGTGGTGGAACGCCTCCCCGGCCAAGATCTTCATGGGCGACACCGGCTCCCTGGCCCTGGGCGGGGCGCTGGCGGGCCTGTCGATCCTGAGCCGCACGGAGTTCCTGGCCGTCATCCTCGGCGGGCTCTTCCTGGCCGAGGTGCTCAGCGACGTCATCCAGGTGGCGTCCTTCAAGTCCACGGGCAGGCGCGTCTTCCGCATGGCGCCGCTCCACCACCACTTCGAGCTCGGCGGATGGACCGAGGTCAACGTCGTCATCCGCTTCTGGATCGTCGCCGGGGTCTGCGTCGTGGTGGGGCTGGGCCTGTTCTACACCGAGTACCTCGTGTCGTGACCGGGGCGCCGCGCACACCGTCTTCCTCACAACCGCTTCGCACGACCCCAGGATCGAGACCGCCAGTGACCACCGCCGACGCCATCACGCTTAAGGACCTGGCCGGGGCGCGTGTCGGCGTCGTCGGCGCCGGCCGCACCGGGCTCGCCGTCATCGAGGCGCTGACCGGCCTCGGCGCGCGCATCCACCTGCTCGACGCCCGCCGGGACGCGGCCGACGCCGTGACGGCGCCGCTCGAGCGGGTCACCCTCGGCGACGACCGCGCCCAGGCCGACGCCCTGGACCGGGCCCGCCCCGACCTGCTCATCGTCTCCCCGGGGGTGCCGGCGACCGGTCCGGTCCTCGCCCGCGCACGCCGGGACGGCATCCGGGTGTGGAGCGAGATCGAGCTCGCCTGGCGCTTCCAGCAGGCCACCCGCCCCGAGGTGCCGTGGATCGTCGTGACGGGGACCGACGGCAAGACCACCACCGTCGGCATGCTGGCCGCCATCCTGACCGCGGCCGGGCTCGATGCCCCGGCCGTGGGCAATATCGGCTCCCCCACCATCACCACCGTCCTTGAGGGCCGGGCCGACGCCATGGCCGTCGAGCTGTCGAGCTTCCAGCTCCACACCACCCGCACGCTCAGCCCGCTGGCCGCCGCCTGCCTCAACCTCGCGCCCGACCACCTCGACTGGCACGGCGGCATGGAGGCCTACAGGGCGGACAAGGCCCGCGTGTATGCGCGCGCCCGGCAGGCGGCCGTGTACAACGCCGCCGATCCCGCGACCCGGGCCATGGTCGAGCAGGCCGACGTCGCCGAGGGCTGCTGGAGGATCAGCTTCTCGCCCGGACCGCCGGACGCGGGCCAGGTCGGCCTGGTCGACGACGTGCTCGTCGACCGGGCCTGGTGCGCCGACCGCCCGCACCACGGACGCGAGCTGGGCACCTTGGAGGACCTGGCGCACCTGGCGCCGGGCGGGGAGGCGGGCCGCCTGCCCGCCCACATGGTCGCCGACGCCCTGGCCGCCGCCGCCCTGGCCCTGGCCCACTGGGCGGTCGCCCGCGACCCCGGCGCGGTCGCCCGCGGCCTGCGCGCCTTCACCCCCGGCGCCCACCGCATCGTCACCGTGGCCCAGGGCGGGGGCGTCACCTGGGTCGACGACTCCAAGGCCACCAACCCCCACTCCGCGAGCGCGGCCCTGACCTCCCTGCCCGCGGGCACCGGCGTGTGGATCGTCGGGGGCGACACCAAGGGCGCCTCCTTCGACGACCTCGTGCGCGCGGTGCGCCCCGCCCTGCGCGGCGCCGTCGTGATCGGCAAGGACCAGGCCGACGTGCTGGCCGCCCTGCGCGCCCGGGCGCCCGGGCTGGCGGTGACCCGCGTCGCCGACGGCGACAGCGCCTCAGTCATGGACGGGGCCGTCGCGGCGGCCGCCGCCCTGGCGCGCCCCGGGGACACCGTCATGCTCGCCCCGGCCTGCGCCTCGTGGGACCAGTTCAGCTCCTACGCCCACAGGGGCGACCTCTTCGCGGCCTCGGCGCGCGCCCTCCTCGGCGGCGAGCGGACGGGGGACAGGCCATGATGGCGCGCTCGCACGGCCGGTCCACGCGCGGCAGAGCCCATCGCACCGGCGTGGCGCGGCTCGGGCGCGCCCGCAGGCCGGTGACTCCGCCCTCGGCCGAGACGACCCCGCGCCAGCGCTCTGAGCCTGCCCGCAAGCCGGCCCGCAGGCCGGCTGAGCCGTCCGCCGGGAGCCCCGAGGCCTCGACGACGCCGAGGACCTCGGAGGCCCCGGCGCCCCGCGGGCCGCGGCAGTGGTGGCACCGGGTGATGGGCGGCGACGGACCCCGGCCGGGCGAGCCCGCCACGCTGACCTACTACGCCCTGCTGCTGTCCACTCTCTTCCTGCTCCTGTTCGGCCTGGTCATGGTCTTCTCGGTCCAGTCGGTGACCGTGGCGGCCCAGGGCCAGGACGCGTTCACCGAGTTCGCGAAGTACCTCATCTTCGCCGTGGTCGGCCTGGCGGGCATGACCGCCGTCGCCCACGCCCCCGTGCGCCTCCTGAAGCGGATCGCCGTCCCCGCCCTGATCCTCGCCATCCTCGGACAGGTCCTCGTCTACGCCCCGGGCGTGGGCAGCTGCGTGGGGGGCAACTGCAACTGGGTGCGCGTCCCCGGCATCGGCACCATCCAGCCCTCGGAGTTCATCAAGCTCGCCCTGTGCCTCTACCTGGGGGCCATGGTCACCACCCGTCAGGACATCTTCCTGCCGGGGGTCGATACGTGGCGCAAGCTCGGGCGCCTGGCCGGATGGATCTTCGCCCCGGTGGCGCTGGCGGTGGTCCTCGTCCTGGGCGGCGGGGACCTGGGCACGGTCGTCGTGCTGGCGCTGCTGGTGGCCGGGGCCCTGTGGATGGGAGGACTGGGCCGGCGCTGGTTCGTGGGGCTCGGCGGCCTCGGGCTGGGCGCCTTCGCGCTGCTGTCCGCGCTCTCCTCCAACCGCCGCGCCCGCATCCTCGCCTGGTGGCGCCCCGACGACGGAGACATGTACGACGTCGGCTACCAGCCCAAGCACGGGCGCTGGGCGCTGGGCACCGGGAACCTGTGGGGCGTGGGCCCGGGCTCGTCGCGCCAGAAGTGGGGCTATCTCACCCAGGCCGACTCCGACTACATCTTCGCCGTCCTGGGCGAGGAGTTCGGCCTGATCGGCACGCTCATCGTCATCGCCCTGTTCGCCGTCATCGGCTGGTGCTGCGCGCGCATTATCAGGCGCTCCCGCTCCCTGTACGTCTCGGTGGTCACCGGCGGCCTCATGGCCTGGATCGTCGGGCAGGCCCTGATCAACATGAGCGTCGTGGTCGGCCTGCTGCCCGTGCTCGGCGTGCCCCTGCCGCTGATCTCCAAGGGCGGCTCCGCCCTGGTCTCGGTGCTCATGGGCATAGGCGTGCTGCTCGCCCTGGCCCGCAATGAACCCGGCGCGCCCGAGGCCCTGCGCGCCAGCGGAGCGGCCGTTCGCCGTACTCTTGCCGTGATCGCCCCCCGCAGGAGGAACCGTGCCTGACACCCATCTCACCGGTGCGCCCGAGGACGCCCCCGCATCCGCGGCCCGCCGCCCGCTGCGCGTGCTGCTCGCGGGCGGCGGCACCGCCGGACACGTCAACCCGCTCCTGGCCACGGCCGCCGCCCTGCGCGACCCGGCGATCGGCGGGGACGAGCGCGCCGAGCTCCTCGTGCTGGGCACCCGGGAGGGGCTGGAGGACCGCCTCGTGCCCGAGGCCGGCTACGAGCTCGCCTACGTGCCCCGGGTGCCGATGCCGCGCCGCCCCACCGGGGACCTGTTCATGCTGCCGCGGCGGCTGCAGAAGGCCGTGGCCGCCGCCGGGGGGGCCATCGGGCGCGTGGGTGCGCAGGTCGTCGTCGGCTTCGGGGGCTTCGTGTCGACGCCCGCCTACCTGGCCGCCCGGCAGGCGGGCGTGCCCGTGGTCATCCACGAGCAGAACGCCCGGCCGGGCCTGGCCAACCGCCTGGGCGCCGGCTGGGCGGCGGCGGTGGCCCTGACCTTCGCCTCGACCCGCCTGAAGGCCTCCAAGGGGCGCACCGAGGTCACCGGCCTGCCCCTACGGCCCGCCATCGGAGCCCTGGTGGCCGAACGGGCCGACGCCGAGGGGGCCGCGCGCGCCCGCAGCCGGGGCGCGGCCGCCCTGGGCCTGGATCCTCTGGCCCCGACCCTTCTCATCACCGGCGGCTCCCTGGGCGCCCAGCACCTCAACGAGGTCATCGCCTCCTCCCTGGCGCGCCTGCCCGCCGACCTCCAGATCCTCCACCTGACGGGGCGCGACAAGGACGCGCCCGTGCGCGCCGCCCTGGAGCGGGCCGCCGCCGAGGGCGAGTGCGCCCCCGACCTGACCGACCGCTACCACGTGCTGGACTACCTGTCCGCCATGGAGCAGGCCTACGCGTGCGCCGACGGCGTCATCTGCCGCTCCGGCGCGGGCACCGTGGCCGAGCTGACCGCCCTGGGCCTGCCCGCCCTCTACGTGCCGCTGCCCATCGGCAACGGCGAGCAGAGGCTCAATGCCGCCGACACCGTCGCCGCCGGCGGGGGCCGCCTCGTGCCCGACGGCGACCTGGCCGCCGACGACATCGTGTCCTTCACCGACCTGCTGGCCGACGCCGAGGCCCGCGCCGAGGCCGCCGAGGCCGCCGCCTCCACCGGGGTGCGCGACGCCGCCGCCCGCCTGGCGGCGCTCGTCCGCTCCGTCGCCGCCGGACCAGGGGCCGGTCCGCAGCCCGAGACGAGACCCGAGGCCGATTCCACCGGAGAGTCGGCGGACCAGGAGGCCGATTGATGCGAGTGATGACGACGGACGAGCCGACCGACCTCAGCGGGCGCGCCTTCCACCTCATCGGCGTCGGCGGCGCCGGCATGAGCGTGCTCGCCCAGCTCCTGACCGAGCGCGGCGCCACCGTCACCGGCTCGGACGCCGTCGGCGGCGACGCCTTCGACCACCTGCGAGAGCTGGGCCTGGCGGTCGTGCTGGGCCACGATGCCGCTCACGTGCCGCCCGGGGCCACGGTCGTGGTCTCGACCGCCATCAAGGAGACCAACCCCGAGCTGGCGGCCGCCCGCGAGCGCGGGCAGGAGGTCATCCACCGCTCCCAGGCGCTCGCCCTGGCGGCCCGGGGGCGCGACTTCGTGGCCGTGGCCGGGGCCCACGGTAAGACGACCACCTCCGGCATGCTCGCCCAGGCCCTGTCGGTGGCGGGGGAGGACCCCTCCTTCGCCGTCGGCGGCGTCGTGCGCGACCTGGGCACCGGCGCCCGCCTCGGCGCCGGCCGCGCCTTCGTGGCCGAGGCCGACGAGTCCGACCGCTCCTTCCTCAACTACGACCCCTACCTGGCGGTCGTCACCAACGTCGAGCCCGACCACCTCGACAGCTACGGCACCCCCGAGGCCTTCGAGCGGGCCTTCCTCGACTTCGCGTGCAGCATCCGGCCCGGCGGCAGGCTCATCGTGTGCACCGACGACCCCGGCGGTGCGCGCCTGGCGCGCGCCGCGGTCGACCGGGGCGTGCTGACGACGACCTACGGCACCGACGGCGCCTGCCCGGGGGAGTCGGGGGGCCTCTGCGGCGGGGCCCATCGTGTCCACGCGCGCGTGGAGATCACCGAGCGCCGCGCCGGCGGCACCAGCGCGCGGCTGACCCTGTGGAGCGGCGAGGCGGGCCCGGCGACGCGGCAGGGCCCGGCGCGCCCGGAGGAGCGCACGGTCACCGGTCCGATCCGCCTGGAGCTCGCCCTACCCGGCGACCACGTCGCCCTGGACGCCGCCGGCGCCTGGGCCGCCGGGATCGAGCTGGGCGTGGCCCCTGAGGCCATGGCCCGCGCCCTGGGCGCCTTCGGCGGGACCGGGCGCCGCTTCGAGGTGCGCGGGGAGGCGGCCGGGGTGCGCGTCATCGACGACTACGCCCACCACCCCACCGAGATCGAGGCGCTGCTGACCGCCGCCCGCGAGGTCGCCGACGCCCGCGGCGGCCGCGTCCTGGCGCTGTTCCAGCCGCACCTGTTCTCCCGCACCCGCGCCTTCGCCGACCGCTTCGGCGTCGCCCTGGGACACGCCGACGTCGTCGTCGTGACCTCCATCTACCCCGCGCGCGAGACCCAGGAGGACTTTCCGGACGTCACCGGCGCCACCGTCGCCGACCGGGTCGAGGGCGCCCGGTACATAGCGGACCACGACCGGGCCGCCCGCGCCCTGGCCGATGCCGCCCGGCCCGGCGACGTGGCGCTGACCATCGGCGCCGGGGACGTCACCCGGCTCGGCCCCGTGATCCTGGAGCGGCTCGGCGCCCGTCAGGACGGTCCGGCATGAGGAAGCCGAGGGCCCCGCGCCCCGAGGTCCCCGACCCGCAGGAGGTCCCCGAGGCCGCCTCCGGCGCGGACGGCGCCCCGACGCCTGGCCGCGACCTCGTAGCCAGGCCCGTCCCCGGGGCGCGCTCCGAGGGCGCCCTGGACGTCTTCGGTCGGCGCGCCGGGGCGGCGCGCGCCGACCGGCGCGACCGCGTGGTGTCCACCGGGTTGACCGACCGGCTCGCCGAGCGCCGCCGCGCCGACCGCGCCCTGCTCCTGCGCCGTCTGGCGTGGACTCTCGCTGCTGCGGCCGGCGCGGCCGTGCTGGTGTGGGCGCTCGCCTACTCCCCCCTGCTCGCCCTGCGCACCGGCGACGTCACGGTCTCCGGGTCCGACGGGAGCGTCGAGGCCGCCGACGTGCAGGAGGCGCTGTCCGGGCACGCGGGGACGTCGCTGGTGCGCCTGGACGTGACCGAGCTCGGCGACGAGGTCGCCGGCGACCTGGTGCGTGTGAAGTCGGCCGCCGTGACGCGGTCGTGGCCCCACGGGCTCGCCGTCGCGCTGACCATGCGGGTGCCGGTGGCGCAGCACAGGACCGAGACGGGCTACGAGATCCTCGACGGGGAGGCCGTCGTCCTGGGGACCGCCGAGCAGTCCCAGTCGGGCCTGGCCGAGATCACGGCCGACAGCGAAGCGGCGCTGACGCAGGAGCAGGTCGGCGCCGTCGCCGAGGCCGTGGGCAGCCTGGACACGCAGACCCGCCAGCAGGTGGCCTCGGGCAGCGCCACGACCACCGGGCAGGTCACCCTGGTGCTCAGCTCGGGCGCCCGGGTCGTGTGGGGGGACAGCGCGGACTCGGCCCTCAAGGCGGAGGTTCTCGCCGTCCTGCTGGGGCAGCCGGCCTCCACCTACGACGTCTCGAGCCCGCACAGTCCGACGACGTCGGGAGGGGGCTGAGTGTCCGGGGCACGAGTCGTGGGACTCGCGCAGAAACACGCCGAGCGCAAATGCGACGGCGCCGCGCGAGAGCCCCATAGCGTTGCCCATGTCATCGTCAGAATGACATAAGTATAAACCTTAACTTGAGGTTGAGGGTTGAGGGAGTCCCACGGGGCTCGGCACGAACTCGCGGAGGCAGACAGTGGCGGAATCGCAGCACTACCAGGCAGTCATTAAGGTGGTGGGCGTTGGCGGTGGCGGCGTCAACGCCGTCAACCGCATGATCGAGGCCGGACTGCGCGGCGTCGAGTTCATCGCCGTCAATACCGATGCCCAGGCCCTGCTCATGTCGGACGCCGACACCAAGCTCGACATCGGCAGGGACCTGACCAGAGGGCTGGGCGCCGGAGCCGACCCCTCCATCGGCCGCAAGGCGGCCGAGGACCACGAGGACGACATCCGCGAGGCCCTCGAGGGGGCCGACATGGTCTTCGTCACCGCCGGCGAGGGCGGCGGCACCGGCACCGGCGCGGCGCCCGTCGTCGCCAGGGTCGCCCGCGAGCTGGGGGCTCTGACCATCGGCGTGGTCACCCGGCCCTTCATCTTCGAGGGGCGCCGTCGCGCCGCCCAGGCCGAGGACGGTGTCGCCAACCTGCGTGCCGAGGTTGACACCCTCATCGTCATCCCCAACGACCGTCTTCTCCAGATCGCGGACCGGAACATCAGCGTCGTCGACGCCTTCAAGCAGGCGGACCAAGTGCTCCTCCAGGGCGTTCAGGGCATCACCGAGCTCATCACCACTCCCGGCCTGATCAACGTCGACTTCAACGACGTCAAGTCCGTCATGCAGGACGCGGGAAGCGCCCTGATGGGCATCGGCTCGGCCACCGGCGAGGGTCGGGCGCTGTCCGCCACCGAGCAGGCCATCGCCTCCCCGCTGCTGGAGTCCTCCATCGAGGGCGCCCATGGCGTCCTGCTGTTCTTCCAGGGGGGCTCCGACCTCGGCCTGTTCGAGATCTCCGAGGCGGCCAACCTCGTGCGCGAGGCCGTCCACCCCGAGGCCAACATCATCTTCGGCAACGTGGTCGACGGGGCCCTGGGCGACGAGGTGCGGGTGACCGTCATCGCCGCGGGCTTCGACGAGGAGCCCCTGCCCGCCAGCAAGGCCGCGCCGGTCCAGAAGCCGGCCCAGAACCTGACCAAGGCGCCGCCGTCGCCGGCCCCGTCGGCCCCGCCGGAGCCCGCCGCGTCCGTGTTCGCCTCGCGCGGAGGCGCCCACGCCGCCGAGAACCCCGTCGTCCGTCCCGTGGTGCGCCCCTCGCTGCCGGTCGCCAGCATGCAGCCGCCCGCTCCCGCCCCGACGCCTACGACGGCCCCCACCAACGAGGTTCCCACCTACGTCGACGACCCGCTGTCCGAGGCCGGGCCCGAGCTGGACGTCCCGCGCGTCATCGGCGTGGACGCCGAGAAGGAAGAGATCGAGCTGCCCGACTTCCTGCGCTGAGCCATGGGGCCCGACGACCTCCTGCGGGTTGCTCTGGGCCCTGGTGCGCGCGGGTGCTTCACCACCCGCGGCGCGGGGGCGCCGCCCGTGACGCCGGCCGATCCCTACGCCGGCTTCAATCTCGCCGCCCATGTCGGCGACGACCCCAAGAGGGTGGAGCGCCACCGGCGCCTCCTCGCGGGCGCGCTGGAGCTCGCCGCCGACGACATCGGCTGGATGGCCCAGGTCCACTCCGCCGTCGTCGCCACGGCGCGGCGCGGCCGGACCCCGACGGCGGACGCCCTGGTGGTCGAGTGCCGGGACCCGTGGGCGCCGCGCGCCGCAGGGGTGCTCGTGGCCGACTGCGTCCCGGTGCTGCTCGCCACAGACGACGGCGCCCTCGTCGCCGCCGTCCACGCCGGCAGGCGCGGCATGCTCGACGGCGTCGTGCCCCGGGCGCTGGCGGCGTTCGCTGCCCGCGGAGCGCGTGCGGGCGACGTGTGGGCCGCCATCGGCCCGGCGGTGTGCGGCGCCTGCTACGCGGTCCCCGAGGAGATGCGCCGGGCCGCGGCCGAGATCGAGCCCGAGTGCGCCGCCACGACGCGCTGGGGCACGCCCGGGCTCGACGTCGCCGCGGGGGTGCGCGCCCAGCTGGGACGGGCAGGCGTGACCCGCATCGCCGGCGGCCCGTGGTGCACGGCGGAGGACCGGCGCTTTTTCTCCTATCGGCGCGATGGGACAACCGGCCGTATTGCGGGAATCGTCGTCACCCGGGCTTGTCAAGCCGTCACCGAAGCGTGACCGGTCCGGCGCTACCGGGCCGGGACACGCCGCGACGAATCAGCAGCCCCCCTCCTAAACGCCGATACCGTCAGCACGTCCGGGCTGCTCAGGGATCCGGACGGAGAAGGAGCACACCATGAGCGCGTTGCGCAAGATGACGAACTTCCTCGGTTACTCCGAGCCCGTTGAGAACGCCTATGAGGGCGGCTACCAGGCCGAGGCCGCCTATGACGACGAGGAGTACGCGCCCGCTGAGGAGGAGGAGTACGACGAGCCCTACGACCGCGCCTATGAGGAGGCCGATGCTCCCGAGCCGGCGGCCGCCCCGGATCTTCGCCGGATCGTCACGGTCCACCCCTCCACCTACAACGAGGCGCGGGTCATCGGCGAGTCCTTCCGCGACGGCGTGCCCGTCATCGTCAACCTGACCAACATGAGCGAGTCCGACGCCCGCCGCATGGTCGACTTCTCCGCCGGCCTGGTCTTCGGCCTCCACGGCGCCATCGAGCGGGTCACGCCGCGCGTCTTCCTGCTGACGCCCGCGTCGGTCGACATCGACGGGGGCGCCATCGCCACCGCCGCCAACGGCCGCTTCTTCAACCAGAGCTGAGGAGGAGGGCGACGATGATCGCCGCGACGGCCTCGATCCTCTCGAGCCTGCTCAGCCTCTACATGCTGGTCCTGCTCGTGCGCGTCGTGATCGACTGGGTGCAGATGTTCGCCCGGGACTGGCGTCCCACCGGCGTGGTGCTCGTGGTGGCGAACCTGGTCTACGGGCTGACCGACCCGCCCCTGCGGCGACTGCGCCGGATGATCCCGGCGCTGCGGCTGGGCGGCATGGGCATCGACCTGAGCTTTCTGGTGCTGGTCGTCGCGATCGTCATCCTCCAGCGCCTGCTTGCGCTCTTGCGCTGACGGCGCTCCGCTGGCCGCTGAACTGCCGTGACACGCTCCTCGTCAGGCTTTTCCAGCAGCGGAGTAATGGGCGTCAGGCCGAGAATCGGGCGCTTTGCGCGGGCTATCGATATCGCACCGTGACATGAGCGGGTGCATCCAAAGTGGCCTGAACCTCGAGTTCAGGTACCCTAGTTGCATGAGTGACCGGTTGAACCGGTGACCGTGACATCTTCCGTAACGACACCGAGGTGACGACCATGACGCTGCTGACGGCAGACGACGTCCTCAACAAGAAGTTCCAGGCGACCAAGTTCCGCGAGGGCTACGAGCAGGACGAGGTCGACGAGTTCCTCGACGAGGTCGTCGAGGCGATGCGCCAGCTGGAGGCTGAGAACGCCGACCTCAAGGCCAAGCTCGAGGCCGCCAACAGGCGCGTGGCCGAGCTCGGCGACACTGCCGCTCGCGGGATCTCGGAGACCACCGTCGTCGAGCCGGTCGTGCAGGAGCCCCAGCCCCCGGTCGCCCCGGTCGCACCGGTGATGACGCCGCCCACCATGTTCCAGGGCGGCGGTCCCGGTGGCGGCGAGGAGCCCAGTGCCGCCTCCGGCATGCTCGAGCTGGCGCAGCGCCTGCACGACGAGCACGTCGCCAACGGCCGCGCCGAGGGCGAGCGCATCATCGGCGAGGCCCGCGCCACCGGCGAGCAGATCGTCCGCGAGGCGGAGGACCAGCGCAACCGCACCCTGGCCCAGCTCGAGAAGGAGCGCTCCGGTCTGGAGCACAAGATCGACGAGCTGCGCCGCTTCGAGTCCGACTACCGCACTCGGCTCAAGAGCTACCTGCAGGGTCTGCTGTCCAACGTCGAGGACGGGGAGGAGGCGACCGCCGCGGGCCTGTGAGCCCGGCCTCCGCGGCGCGCCACTGCCGGGCGCGGTGCGGACGGGCCGCACCCGTCGGCCGAGGGCGGCGGCCCTTCCCGGGCCGCCGCCCTCGGCCGCGCATGACGACTTCAAGGAACCATGAGCCAGATGCCCGACCCCGCACCCGCCGACATCCCTGCGCCGCGCGCCTCCGCCGCCCGCGGCGGCACCCGCGGGCGACTCTTCTCCAGACCGGCGACGGCGCGCCTGCCCCGCCCCAGCCGCTGGATCGTCGTGCTGTGGTGCCTCGCGCTGGGCGTCGTCGTGGTCGACCAGCTGACGAAGGCGTGGGCGGTGACCGTCCTGAGGGGCGCGGGGCGCATCGACCTGCTGGGCCACTGGTTGGGCCTCGTGCTCGTCCGCAACCCCGGTGCGGCCTTCTCCTTCGCCACGGGCCAGACCTGGGTCTTCACCGCGGTCGCCGTGGTCGTGACCGTCATCGTGCTGCGGGTGTCGAGGCGGCTGGGGTCCATGTGGTGGGCGGTCACGCTCGGCCTCGTCCTGGGCGGCGCCGTCGGCAACCTCATCGACCGGCTCGCCCGCGAGCCCGGGATCTTCCGCGGGCACGTCGTCGACTTCATCGACTACGGGGGCCTGTTCGTCGGCAACGTCGCCGACATCGCCATCGTCGGCGCGGCCGCGGCCATTATGGCCCTGTCCGCCGCGGGCTTCGAGATCGACGGCAGCCGGGCGGGGGACCACGACCCCGACGGCACCGATGAGCAGGAGGTGGACGACGCTCCCGCAGGCGGAGACGGGCGGGACGGGCCCCCCTCCGCCGCCACCGCCGCGGACGCCTCCGCCGGCACCGCCGCGGACGGTGCCCCGACGACGGTGGGCGCCGCCGGGCCGGAGGACGAGGCCGCCCGGGACGAGCGGCCATGAGCCTGCGGCTGCTGCCGGTGCCCGACGGGCTGGCGGGGGAGAGGGTCGACGTCGCCCTGTCCCGGATGACCGGCCTGTCCCGCTCCAAGGTGGGCGAGCTGTGCGCGGCCGGGGCGGTCCGCCTCGACGGCGCCCCGGCCGGCAAGTCCGGGCGGGTGGCCGCCGGCGCCATGATCGAGGCGGACATGCCCGAGCCGAGGCCCGCCGGCCCCGCGGCCACCCCGGTGGACGGCATGGGGCTGCTCTACGAGGACGAGGACATCGTCGTCGTCGACAAGCCCGCCGGCGTGGCCGCCCACCCCACCATGGGCTGGGACGGCCCCGACGTGCTCGGCGCCCTGAAGGCGATGCGGGTACGGGTGGCGACCTCCGGGGCGGCCGAGCGCCAGGGCATCGTCTCCCGCCTGGACGTGGGCACCTCCGGTGTCATGATCGTGGCCAAGGGGGAACGGGCCTACTCGGTCCTCAAGCGCGCCTTCCGGGAGCACGAGGTCTCTAAGGTCTACCACGCCCTCCTCCAGGGGCACCTCGACCCCATCAGCGGCACCATCGACGCCCCCATCGGCCGGCACCCGGGCCGGGAGTGGAGGATGGCGATCCTTGACGGCGGGCGCGAGTCCGTCACCCACTACGACGTCATCGAGGCCATGCCCGCGGCCTGCCTGGCGCGGGTCCGTCTCGAGACCGGGCGCACCCACCAGATCCGGGTGCACATGGCCGCTGTCAGCCACCCCTGCGTGGGGGATCTCACCTACGGCGCCGACCCGGCCCTGGCCGCCCGCACCGGCCTGGCGCGCCAGTGG
Source organism: Actinomyces israelii (assembly GCF_030253495.1). NCBI lineage: Bacteria > Bacillati > Actinomycetota > Actinomycetes > Actinomycetales > Actinomycetaceae > Actinomyces > Actinomyces israelii. Next base: position 2,448,912 of record NZ_CP124548.1, on the reverse strand, counting down.
CTGCACGCCCGCGAGCTCGGCATCGCCCACCCGATCACGGGGGAGCGGATGACCTTCCGCGCCGGCTACCCCGACGACCTCGCCCACGCCCTTGACGTGCTGCGCGTGCCGTGATCATTCATAGATCGAACCGCACACCGACCGGCCTTGGAGGAACCGATGACCTTGTCCACCACGCACCCCGGGTTCCCCGACCTGCTGATCCCGCCCGTGAGCGCCGCCGTCGAGCCCTACCGGTTCGAGACCTGCGCGGGCGACGCGGCGGACCCGGCTGCGCAGTCCGTCCGCGCCGGCATCGCCGACGTCCGCCTGGAGGTCTTCGTGGCCGAGCAGGACGTCCCCCTGGCCCTGGAGATCGACGCCCGCGACGATGAGCCCACCACCATCCACGTGCTGGCCCGCGGGGCGGACGGGGCGCCGCTGGCGGCCGGGCGGCTGCTGGCCGACCCGGGGCGCCCCGGCCTGGTCCACCTGGGGCGGCTGGCCGTGCGGCGCGTCTGCCGGGGCACGGGCCTCGGCGTCCGGATGGTCGCCGCCATCGAGGACGCGGCCCGGCGGCGGGCCGCAGTGGCCCAGGAGGACGGCGGAGCCGCCGTCACCGTCATGCTGTCCGCCCAGGAGCAGGCCATGGGCTTCTACGAGCGCTGCGGCTACACCGTCGTGGGCGGCGAACGGTACCTGGACGCGGGGATCTGGCACCAGGACATGGCGCGGACCGTCTTCGCCCCCGCAGTCCCGGGGCGGCGCCGGGCCCGGTGACGGGCCCCGGTCGACGACGGGAGACGGCATGGACATCGTGGTCATCGGCGCCGGAGGGATCGGCGGCTGGCTCGGGACGCGGCTTGCCGGCGCCGGTCACCGCGTCGGCTTCCTCGTCCACGGCGCGACGCTGGAGGCCCTGGGCCGCCGCGGGCTCACCCTGACCGGGCCCGGAGGCTCGGTGCGCGCCCGGATCGAGACGCCCGTGGCCGCGGCGGACCCGGCCGAGCTCCTCCGGGCCCTCGGCCGGCGGCCGCAGACGGTCCTCCTGGCCACCAAGGTGGGGGCCATCCACGGGCTGGCCCCGGCGCTGCGGGCCCTCGCCGGGCCGCGCACCGCCGTCGTCACCACCCAGAACGGGGTGGAGGCGCCCCGGCTCGTGGCCCGGGCCGTGGGGCGGGAGCGGGTCCTGCCCGGCGTCGCCCGGGTCTACGCCCGGGTGGTGGAGCGCGGCCGTGTCGAGACCATGAGCGACCTGGGCGCCATGCAGGTGGGGGAGTGGGACGGCGGGACGAGCCCCCGGGTCCGCGAGCTCGTGGCGGCCCTGCGCTCGGCCGGGGTGAGCGCGCGGGCCTCGGAGGACATCTGGGCCGAGCTGTGGCGCAAGGCCGCCTTCGTCGTGCCCCAGGGGGGCCTCGGGGCGGTCGCGGGAGCCCCGATCGGCGTCCTGCGGACTGCGCTGCGCGACAGCTATCGGGCCATGGTCCGTGAGACCGTCGAGGTGGCTGCGGCCCTGGGGCACCCGGTGGCCGAGGACCCGGCCGCGTACGTGGAGCGGGTTCTCGCGCTCGCCGACCAGCAGCCCGAGCACGCCACGACCTCGATGCAGCGGGACATCGCCGCCGGTCTGCCCAGCGAGCTCGACGCCCAGGTAGGCGCCGTGTGCCGCGCGGGGGACGAGGCCGGCGTGCCCACCCCGATCCACGACCTGGTCCTGGCCGCCCTGGTTGGCCGGGAGCGCGCGTCCCGGACGCAGTAGGTCGTGTGGCCTCGTGGGGTGGTGGGACGCGTGAGCGGTGAGCCGGGAGGCAACGCCTGAAGCACTGCGCTGCCGGGAGCATCAGGCCTCTTGGTCCACGCCGCCCGGAGCCTGCGCCGACGCCCTGGGCGATGGCGATCCACCAGCGGCGCGCCGACGGGGCTGACCTGACCGGCCCGTTCGCGCCGCACCGGGTCGAGGGACGCAGCGCCGGGATGTTGGCGCACGGCCAGGCCCACGCCGACTGCCGGCCGTCACCTAGGGGCCCGAAAGACTCCTGGACGGCGTCCTGGCCGAGGACACAGGCTTCCTGCATGAGCTGACGCCGTCCGCAACCAGGACTCCTGGAAGCTGCCGCCACAACCAGACGGTCGACTCTGCGGAAAACCCGGAGCCTGACGCCCCTCGCAAACGGCTCGGCCCCCGCCCCTAGCATCTATACGGCTGCCGCTTCTCACGACACATTATGGTGAGGAGACTGCAACGAACCGGGTAGTGACGCACATCCAGTAACTTCGCCAGCATCGACCACTGACTCAAGGGGCTTTCGTAACACTGCTATAAGCAAATTCGCGGACAAGTAAAGCGCTCGAACGGATGCGTGCGGCTCGAAAAGGTGATAGTCTTCACCCCAGCGAAGGAACTTGGGTTCGTGTGCTGAAGTAAAGGAGGTGAGTCTAATGGAGCAGGAGAAGAGCAACGAGATCAACCTTGATGAGCTCGTTGAGCTTGAGGAGGACGTGTCCCCGGCGACCGGCGGTGGCTGCGGCGGCCTCTGCTGACGGGAGCGGTGGTCGTGGTCGGTGGAGTTGGTGGGCTCCGCCGACCACGACTCTAAATGGTTAGATCAGATAGAGGTATTATGAGAGTCAGGGTTGACAGGCTGGGGAAATCGTTCGGTGATCGGGTTCTGTTCGAGAGCATCGATTGTGAGTTCGTGCCCGATGAGGTCAATATTATATTGGGCGAGAGCGGGTCCGGAAAGACAACTCTACTCAATATCATTGGACTGTTCGAACGAGCCGATGCCGGAGTCGTGAGCTATGACGGCGAGCCGGTCTCCGGGCTCTCGAAGAATAAAACCCGGCAGCTCATCCGCTCGTACGTCGCCTATATCTACCAGGACATTCGAATCTTCGAGGATCTCACCGTCGATGAGAATCTCCGACTCGCCCTGAGATTCTCTCAAGTCCCCAAACAGGAGCATCGAGGCGTGATCGACTCCATGCTCGTGAGGGTCGGACTCGACGGGTTCCAGCCCAGAACCGCGAAAGAGCTGAGCGGTGGAGAGAAGCAGCGCATCGCGATCGCACGCGCGCTGGTCGCGAACAAGAAGCTCATTCTCGCGGACGAGCCGACGGGGGCTCTTGACGAGGACAACTCCCAATCGGTCATCGACCTCATTCGAGATATTAATGAGCGGGAGAGCTGCACGATACTGCTCGTCACCCACTCGACGCTCGTGGCCAGCCAGTTCGAGCATCGGTTCTGGCTCCGAGGCGGAGAGCTCCATCATGAAGGCGAGGAGCAGTGAAGACCGTCATCCGTTTTATTCTTCTGATTGTTCTCATTCATGCTGTCAGCACGATTGCTTTGCAGGGTTTTCAGGAATCTAAAAAATCCGTCTACGCTCATACCGGCGCGTACTACGTCAGCAATAACCGAAGTGGGGTTCTCGCAGATCCCGGAGACCTCATAGAGCAGCTCGCCGACTCATCGGCCACCATCATCGGTACCGACCAGGATGGCCATATGCTCATGTCGAGTTTCTCAACGCTGTCTCTGGTTCGAGGGCGCGCCCCCGCACGCGCGGACGAGTATGTCGCTCCCGACGGCGGTGGCTCGGATTGCGATTCCTCCAATGCAGACGGCGACAGCCAGTGCGTTGGAACGTACGCGGAGACGCTGACCCTCAATGGTCTGGGCGACATCTACCTCATGGAACCGGGAGCGAAGGTGACGCTGCGTGAGATCCGATGCGACCGGGAGCCGGACAAAGTCGTCGCGGATCGTCTCGCCGACGCGGGCTTCGTGCGGTTGACCGGCGAGAACATCGACCAGAAGATCAATGCCGAGACCTATTCACTCATCGAGTTGATACTCAGGATCTTCTCGGCCACCCTGTTGATCATGGGCGGTGTCGCCTGGATTACTCTGATCCTTCGTCAAGTCATCGATTCGTCACGGCAGCTGCAGGCCCTGGCCGGTTTCGGCGCGAGTCCCTGGGAGATAGCGACCAACTATGTGACGATCCACCGGAAAGAGCTCAGACGGGTGGCATGGGAAACCGGCTCGGTTTTTCTTCTCGCGGGTATCGTCTCGGCCCTCGTGACGCACTGGTACTGGATTCTGCTTCTCGCTGCCGCATGGATGGCAACATTTGCGCTGCTGATCGCCTCATTGATCCTGGTAGTTCTTGTCAAAATTCGCCTGGGAAATACTGCCAGATTCCAGGCGCCGCCGTCGATTTTATTCTATATTCTTAGTGTTGCCGCAGGGGCGGCCGGATACATGTGCACGAGGAACGGTCTCGTCATCATCGCCGCGGTTCTGCTCGTTATTATGGAGATCGTGATTCAGCGTCATCTGATGGTGTCATCCCTCTACAGGAGCATGGGAGCGACCCTGGCGAGCCTGCTGGTTATCCTGACCGTGCTCACGGGTCTCAATGTCGGCACCATATCCATCGGGATTGATGTAGTGCGGAAGGAGAACCTATCGGTAGACACGACGATGCCCTTTGAGACGCAGATCGTAGCCGCCAGTCTCCCGGACTCTATAGAGGATAAGCATGACCTTCATCGATTTGCGTACATCAATCCCGTCAGTGGAATTGAGGTCAACGGCGAGCGAGCCTATCCGCTGATTTATGCGACCGATCTCTCCCGGTATGAGGGCTATGTGGTGTCCGGCTCGACGCTCAATGACGATTCTGTTGCTATCGGGCGCGCTCTGGCCACGAAGTACAATATCGGGGTCGGGAATACCGTGAACATCAATGGCAAGATAGTGACGATAACGAACGTCGTGGGTACGGAACAGTATGCAGGCATGATGATCTACATGTCTAACGCTGAGTTCGAAGAATTGTACAAAGGGAAAGGGACGACCTACTATGCGACCGATCGTCCGAAGGGGGAGGTTGAGAATACATTTCCTGACGGTACGACGATCATGTCCAAAGCGGACTATAGAAAATTCTATCAGAACTCGGCCGCAGGGACCTTGTCGCTTGTCTACGGACTGACCGCCGTCATCCTCCTGGTCAGCGCGTATATTGCCTACAAGCTCTTCTCCGCGTTCATCGACTTCATAGAGTGGAAGATCAATCTCATGCGGGGGTTCGGGATGTCGAGGGGCGAGTTCATGCGCAGCGTGATTATACTGTTCGCGGCCGTCGCCCTGGGTGCCTTATTGGTCAACCTCATTTTCTCCGGCCAGCTCTCCAGCCATCTGACTCAGTGGATCCTCGATAGTACTGACTCCTATGTTGACATCGCGATCGAGCCGACAACGATCGTGGCGGTTGCGGCTGAGCACGTTATTCTGATCGTCCTTCTCTCTGTGCTCGCCCACCGCAGGATCACCCGTGAATCGATTTACCGGCAGTTCCTGCGTACTAATCCTAGGGCATGAGTGACGACTATGGACTGTTACATTATGAGCATCCATAAAATCGTTGGTGATGAACAGATCACGCCTGCTGAGCTAGCCTTCATGACCAACTACACGGTGACACGAGCGTGGATTGATACAGCAGCTGCGACGACTTTTGACGTACCAGTTATCTATCCGAGCTGGTTTCCTAACGTAAGCGAGGTTCAGACGCTCTATCCACAACTTCAACGCGTGAAGACGGACACGTTTTGTGAATATATTGCGCTGATTCGGCAACGCGTGAAAGAGGGCCCTGTCGTCACAGCTGTTGATCGTTATCATCTCAGTTACATAACTCCTAGGCGTCATATGGGAGCACATTACATCGTCATCCATGATGTCCTTGATGCCGAATTGAAGTATTTTGATCCATTTGACCAGCAAGAGCATGTCATGACTGTCAGCGATCTCAAATTGTGGACGGCGCCATTTCAGCCGGCAGTCCAATACATGGGATATGTCGTGTTGTTTGTCGATTCTTCAGTTGGCTGCTCATATTCTTCATCTGCGGAGGAGCTCTCTTTTAGCTCGATTCTTGCCCGTCGAATCGAATTGATACGCTCGACGATTCAGACGATACGTGGTTTTCGGCATCACAGCGTGAGCTCGACGAGGGCTCTGCGATTCTTCTTGAAACTCGCGCTCGGTGGGATGAGTTACTCGGACTTTAACGCGCGAAATGGCCGTTTGGAGAATCGGGAGTTTTTTATGCATCATAACATGCCAGTTTCTGCGGTGATCGAGAATGGTGTGATCAGTTACTATCGTCTCTTGTTCAAAGTTTTCAGTTTGATGTATGTCAAAAAATTCGAGATCACTAGGTCGCATTGGCTCATTTTCCTCAGTCTCTATATCGGGGGTCTCAGGTTAGAGCTGTTTCGTTATCAGTTCCTTCAAACGATGTGCAAGCGCTATTTATGTGAACATAAGATCAGTGATATTGCAAGAGAGGCTGTGGCATGATTCTCCTCAAGAACGGAATGCTGTACGATTCGGGGAGCCATCGTATCTACAGGGAGTTGCCCTCTGGGCCTTCTCCTAAGAAGAATTCTGATGATGCTTGTGCAAAAAACATGCGCGATCGCTCCTACTCCCTGGGGTCAGGAAAGGCTCGACGCGTGGTCCTGATCCTAACAGAACGCTGTAATCTCGGCTGCTCGTATTGCTATGCTGGTAAGGGTGCTTACGGTAAGAGTTCTCTGAACAGAATCCAAGCGCAGCAAATTGATGACGAGGTTTCATTTTTAGAACGGACTTTTCCTTTAGGAATCGAGCATCTCCAGTTTTTCGGAGGTGAACCGCTTCTTGAAATCAGGGCAATTGGTGAGCTGTGCGAACGTGCTTCGAATTCTTTTTCCATGCGAGAGTCTGCAAGGTCAATTGTTACGAATGGGACTGTTCTCAATGAATCGATCCTCGAGGTGCTGGTCTCAAACAATATTTCGGTCACTGTGAGTCTTGATGGACCTGCAGAGCTTCATGATCGGTATCGGGTGTTTAAGAAAGGCGGCCGCGGCTCTTTCGAGTCAATCATCAAGAATGCCGAGCGGATGGCATCCGGTGGGCTGAACCTCGCGGTTCAGCTGACCGTCAGTCCGGCGACTGTAGAAGCGTACTTAGAAGAACGGCTCAACGTTGAGGCGTTTATGGATCAACTCGTCAGTGTCGGAGTGAAGTATTTGCACCTATCTCCGGTCATCGACATTCACGGCGGAAAGTTTGCTTTTTCTCAAGAGCAGTTCGCAGGCCTTGGCGATCTTCAGTCACGTATGATTGCTGCGGCTCATGCCAGAGGTCTGCGGAATAATGCCGTGGCAGAGGCGTATAATTTTTTGACTAAGCGTCAATGCAATCCGGGTTACTGCGGTGCTGGGTTGGATGAAATCACCATTGATGTCAATGGAGATCTGTACCCTTGCTTTATGCTTATAAACAGGAGCGGTTATCGACTGGGCACGATTCGGGATGGAGTGACCAACTCGGCTCTTGTGGCTGATCTTGAAGCGAATCGAAAGTCGTGCTCGACGGTGTGCTCGCGGTGTCCTATCAAGGACGTATGTAAATCCTGCATCGGAGCGAGCGTTATTGAGAATGGCTCCGTTTCGCGTCCGAGTAGATCTATGTGCGAGTTTCTGCAGAACAACTATTTTTTTGGGGTCAACGAGCTGATAGAGAGTATTAAGTGATGCGCCAAGTTGTAAAATCAGGCAGGTTCAGCAGTCGATACACCTACTTGCGGACTAGTGACGGCAACTATTCACTTATCGATTCTACGCGAGTCGCGGATCCCCAGGACCTGATTGGGATGCGCGTGCGCGGTATTCCGAAGGGCGAGGCGAGACTCAGTGTCTATAGCGGTCCTAAGCTTGGGTTTGATGTCACTTTGGGCAGACTGCTGTGGTTCTTTGGCGCCCTTGGTGTGAGCACGGTAATTTTCGGAGCGATGGCCCCATTGACTTTCATTGTTGTATGGAGCCTGGTCCTGCATGAGCTTGGACATATGAGTGTGGCGTTTCTTGAGAAAGAGTCAGATCTTTTTTTTGGAGCTAAGCTGCAGTATGGTGTGATTCCGATTCTTTACATTTCTAATAGAAGGATCTATGAGCGCACCCGCATTGAGAGAATATTCTATTACAGTGGTGGAGTTTTGATGAATTCTGCTATTGGGTGGACTTGCTTCATCGCCTTCAAATGTTGGTTGCGATTTTGGGAGCATGCATATTTTTTGAGTTTTTCGTATCGATTTAATTTTTTGATTGTAATGCTTAATTTGTATCCTTTACTTTTCACTGATGGATTTAATATTCTTCGAGAGATCTTTCAGGTCTATGATCTGCGGCGATTAGTGCTGATGAATTTTTTTAGACCGCATTCATTGTTTGCGGCGAGTCGACCGGCGTTCGTGTATTACATTTTTGTGATTGTGTCGATTGTGTTGATTTTTGTAAAATTAGTTTTCTTTGTGCGCGGATGGTTGTAATAATGTAATAGGCCGAAAATTAATGTTGGGCTGCGGGTGGAGGTCCGGCGTGTTTTGGGTGGTTTAAAGCCGTATTTCAGGCCGCTCGTCTTGTTGTTTTTCCATGCTCCTTCTCGGTTTTGCCCCGCGCTTTGTGCCCCGGGGGCCGGGATGGGGTGATGGCCTGTTGCTGGGGGTGCTCGAGGCGGCCCGGAGTGGGGCTTGGAGACCGAGCACCTCACCCGCGCCAACACACCAGACGCCCACCCACACCACAGCGCTCAACACCACCACCGCCTAACTCCACCAACCTAGCCGACCCCCTGCCTGCCGTGCCCGGGCGGGGCGGCTGGAAGGCGGGAACATCAACGTACCTTTCCAGCCTCAACGTACCTTTCTCGCATCCTTCTGAGGGTGGAGGTCAGAAGGATGCGAGAAAGGTACGTTCATGCGACGAAGGTACGTTCACGTCGTCAACCGCCGTCGGCGTCTGGGGTGCGTCCCGTGCCGCCCGCCGGGGAGGTCCCGGCGCTGGTCCCTCGGAGTCCGCCGGAGTCCCGAAGGGCCCCGAACGGGTCGCCCTCAGCCGGGAGCAATCACCCCACGCGCTTTCAGGACGATCGGCGGTCTCGGGCGCGGTGCGGATCGTCGTGATTCCACAGTTCTGCGATACGGGCGGCGCGAAGCGCGGTGCTGAAAGTGCGTGGGATGATCGCTTTCCCGAGAGCGCGGCTCCCGGCGGGCGTCCCGGACCGATCTCGAGCCGGAACCGGACCGATCTCGGCGACAGGGGCTGGCGGGAAGATGCGGGAGGAGACGGGGACGGCGTGGCGCCCCGCACCCCACCCGCACCTGGGCCCCGGAGCCGTTCCTCTAGGATGGGCCCATGGCGGACAAGAGCAGCGAGGGCACCCAGGACGCACCCAGGGACGACTTCGTCCACCTTCACGTCCACACCGACTACTCCATGCTCGACGGCGCGGGCAAGATCAAGGACTACGTCGCCGAGGCCAAGCGGCTGGGCCAGCCGGCCCTGGCGATCACCGACCACGGCTACATGTTCGGCGCCTACGAGTTCTACGCGGCCGCCACGGCCGCCGGCATCAAGCCGATCATCGGCGTGGAGGCCTACATGACCCCGGGCACCTCCCGCTTCGACAAGACCAGAGTCTTCTGGGGGGAGGAGTCCCAGCGCGGCGACGACGTGTCCGCCCGCGGCTCCTACACCCACATGACGCTGCTCTCGCGCACCAACGAGGGCCTGCACAACCTCATGCGCATGGACTCCTACGCCTCCCTGGAGGGCCAGTGGGGCAAGGCCCCGCGCATCGACCGCGAGCTGCTCTCCCGCTACTCGGCGGGCCTGATCGGCTCCACCGGCTGCCCCTCCTCCGAGGTCCAGACGCGCCTGCGCCTGGGCCAGTGGGACGAGGCGCTGCGCGCCGCCGGGGAGCTGCAGGACATCTTCGGCAAGGAGTTCTTCTACGTCGAGCTCATGGACCACGGCCTGGAGATCGAGCGGCGGGTCACCAAGGACCTGCTGCGCCTGGCCGAGACGCTCGGCGCCCCGCTGCTGGCGACCAACGACTCCCACTACGTGCGCCCCGAGGACCGCACCATCCAGGACGCCATGCTGTGCATCAACTCCGGCTCGGTGCTCACCGACCCCGACCGCTTCAAGTTCGACGGGGACACCTACTACCTGCGGCCCGGGCGGGAGATGCGCGAGCTCTTCTCCGAGATGCCGGGCGCCTGCGACAACACCCTCCTGGTGGCCGAGCAGTGCGACGTCCACTTCGCCACCGTCGATGAGGGCGCCTCCTTCATGCCGGTCTTCCCCGTCCCCGAGGGCGAGACCATGGAGTCCTGGTTCATCGCCGAGTGCTGGCGGGGCATGGAGCGCCGCTTCGGCGGCGACATCCCCGAGGACTGCCGCAAGCAGGCCGAGTACGAGATCGGCGTCATCGTGCAGATGGGGTTCCCCGGCTACTTCCTGGTGGTCGCCGACTACATCAACTGGGCCAAGGCCCAGGGCATCCGCGTGGGGCCCGGGCGCGGGTCCGGCGCCGGGTCCATGGTCGCCTACGCCATGGGCATCACCGAGCTCAACCCCCTGCGCCACGGGCTCATCTTCGAGCGCTTCCTCAACCCCGAGCGCATCTCCATGCCCGACATCGACGTCGACTTCGACGAGCGCCGGCGCGACGAGGTCATCGAGTACGTCAAGCGCAAGTACGGCTCGGACAAGGTCAGCCAGGTCGTCACCTACGGCGTCATCAAGGCCAAGCAGTCCCTGAAGGACTCCAGCCGCGTCATGGGCTACCCCTACGCGGTGGGCGACCGGCTCACCAAGGCCATGCCACCGACCATTATGGGCAAGGACATCTCCATCAAGGGCATGTTCAACCCCGCCGACGAGCGCTACGGGGAGGCCCAGCAGTTCCGCGAGCTGCACGCCGAGGACCCCGACGCCCAGAAGATCGTCGAGCTCGCCGGCGGCCTGGAGGGCATGACCCGCCAGTGGGGCGTGCACGCCTGCGCCGTCATCATGTCCTCGGCGACCCTGACCGACATCATCCCCATGATGCAGCGCCTCCAGGACGGCGCCTACATCACCCAGTTCGACTACCCCACCTGCGAGCACCTGGGCCTGCTCAAGATGGACTTCCTGGGGCTGCGCAACCTGACCGTCATCTCCGACGCCCTGGAGGGCATCGTCGCCAACGGCAAGGAGCCGCTGGACATCGACCACGTCGAGCTGGACGACCGGGCCACCTACGAGCTGCTCTCGCGCGGCGAGACCCTGGGCGTCTTCCAGCTCGACGGCGGCGGCATGCGCACCCTGCTGCGGCTGATGAAGCCGGACAACTTCGAGGACATCTCCGCCGTCGGCGCCCTGTACCGCCCCGGCCCCATGGGCGCGGAGTCCCACACCAACTACGCCCTGCGCAAGAACGGCCTGCAGGAGATCACGCCCATCCACCCCGAGCTCAAGGAGGCCCTGGAGCCGATCCTGGGAACCACCCACGGCCTGATCGTCTACCAGGAGCAGGTCATGAAGATCGCCACCGACCTGGCGGGCTTCTCCATGGGCAAGGCCGATGCGCTGCGCAAGGCCATGGGCAAGAAGAAGATGGACATCCTGGCCAAGATGTTCGTCGAGTTCGAGGCTGGCATGGTGGAGGGCGGCTTCTCCAAGGAGAGCGTCAAGACCCTGTGGGACGTCGTGGTCCCCTTCGCCAAGTACGCGTTCAACAAGGCGCACTCGGCGGCCTACGGGGTCGTGTCCTACTGGACCGCCTACCTCAAGACCCACTACCCGACCGAGTACATGGCGGCGCTGCTGACCTCCCAGAAGGACAACAAGGACAAGCTGGCCGTCTACCTGGGGGAGTGCCGCCACATGGGCATCACCGTCCTGCCCCCCGACGTCAACGCCTCGCGCGCCCAGTTCTCCGCCGACGGCGAGAGCATCCGCTTCGGCCTGGCGGCCGTGCGCAACGTGGGCCTCAACGTCGTCGACGCGATCGTGGCGGCGCGCGAGGACAAGGGCGAGTTCACCAGCTTCGAGGACTTCCTCGACAAGGTCCCGGCGGTGGTGTGCAACAAGCGCACCATCGACTCCCTGATCAAGGCCGGCGCCTTCGACACCCTGGGCAGGACCCGGCGCGCCCTGCAGGCCTGCCACGAGGACTTCGTCGACGAGATCATCGGCGTCAAGCGCAACGAGGCCGCCGGCCAGTTCGACCTGTTCGCCTCCCTCATGGGCGGCGACGCCATGGAGGGGGCCGGAGGCGCGCCGTCGCCCTTCGGCTCGGGCCCCGTCTTCTCCTCCGAGGTGCCCGACCTGCCCGAGTGGGACAAGAAGGACAAGCTCGCCTACGAGCGCGACATGCTCGGCCTCTACGTCTCCGACCACCCGCTGCTGGGCCTGGAGGGCGTGCTGGGCAAGCTCGCCGACACCGAGATCGCCGACCTGGTCGAGGACGAGGAGCGCCCCGACGGCGCCATGGTGACGATCGCCGGGCTCATCACGGGCCTGACCCGCAAGACCACCAAGCAGGGCAACCTGTGGGCCATCGCCCAGATCGAGGACCTGGGCGGCAGCATCGAGGCGCTGTTCTTCCCCAGCACCTACCAGACCGTCTCCACCATGCTGGCCCCGGACACGGTGGTCACCGTGCGCGGGCGCCTCAACCGGCGCGACGGGCAGGTGGCCCTGTACGCCCAGGAGATGACCCTCCCGGACGTCTCCAGCGCCGCCCACGAGGCGGTCACCATCACCCTGCCGACCAACCGGTGCACCGCCCCGCTGGTGGAGAGGTTCAAGGCGGTCCTCGAGAACCACCCGGGCATGTCCACGGTGCGGCTCAACCTCACCAGCCCCGGCCGGGAGGTGCGCACCCAGCTGGACTCCTCGCTGCGGGTCGAGGCCAGCGCCGCCTTCTACTCCGACATCAAGGCGCTGCTCGGGCCGGGCTGCCTGAGGCGCTGAGGAGCCGCAGGGCGCTTTCGGCTCTACGCGTAACCCGGCGCCGGGCGGGGACGCCCGCCGCCGCCTCGCGGCCGGCTGCGAGCAGGCGGCCCCCGCCGCCCGGCTCAGACCACCTCGACGACGGCGCCCGCGGCACCGGTCGGCAGGTCCACCACGACGACGTCGCCGTCGGCGAGCGCGTGCCCGCGACGGGTGTCGGTCTCGCCGTTGACGGTGACATCGCCGCACTGGACCGCCATGCGGGCCTCGGCGCCGTCCTCGACGAGGCCGGCGAGCTTGAGGAACTGGCCGAGCCTGATCCGTCCGCGCACGGGCACGTACGGGTAGCGGCTCGAAGGCGTGTGAGGAGGCGTCCGGGGCTGCACGCCCCCATTCTTCCAGGCCCGCCGTCGGGCCGCCCCGTGTGAGGAGGAGCGCGTCGCGCAGCGGCGCGCTTATCGCACTGTGAGGCACATGTGCTCGCGCTCGGGCAGGGATAACGGTACGGTAAACGCGATTCCGTGCAGTCTGCAGGAGGAGAATCAGCGTGCGTCGCAGCGCAGCCACCATCATTGCCGTGCTCGCCCTCATCATGCTTCCACTGACACTTCCACTGACGGCGTCCAGCGCCGCAGCCGCTCCCGCTGCTGGTGTCGTCCATGTCTCGGCATCGGCCGGTCAGGGCGGCGACGGCTCGGCGGACAAGCCCTACACCACCATCACCGAGGCGATTGCCGCCGCCCCGTCCGGAGCCACGATCGAGGTCGGGGACGGCACCTACCGGGAGGGCGAGATCTCGGTCGACAAGAGCCTGACCATTCGCGCCGCCGAGGGCGCGGCCCCGGTCCTGTCGGGAGCCGAGGTCCCCACATCCTGGTCGGCCTCCGGCTCCACCTGGTCCACCGCGGCGGACATGGTGCGCTTCTGCACGGTGTGCACCACCAACGCCGACCCCTCCGCCGAGGGCATGGCGGCCCACCCCGAGCAGGTCTTCGTCGACGGCAAGCCGCTGACCCAGGTCGCCACGCGCGGGGAGGTCACGGAGTCCACCTTCTACGTCCAGGACGACGACCCGATCACCGCCAAGAACCCGTCCAACAGCCGGGCGGGCTACAACACCAAGCCGCACCGGGGGACCTCCTACGTCATCGGCGTGGACCCCAACCAGCACACGGTCGAGGTCGCCCAGCACTCGCGGGCCCTGACCCTGTCAGCCGACAACATCACCCTCAGCGGCCTGACCGTGGAGAAGTACTCCCCGGTCCAGGAGTGGGACTACATGGACCCTGAGATCGGCACCAGCACGGGGGGCGTCATGGTCTTCGCCTCCGGCACCGGTCTGACCATCACCGGCAGCGCCTTCAGGTACTCCGGGGGAGGCACGGCGCTGGGCGTCGCCAACGCGCAGAACGCGACCGTGACCAGCAACAGCATTACCGACAACGCCGGCGTCGGGATGGGCGTCAACCGCTCCTCCAACGTCACCATCGAGAACAACCTGTGGTCGGGGAACAACAGCGCCGGCTTCATCACGACCGCCTGCGGGGGCTACTGCACCATCGCGGACACGAAGGTCACGCACTCCGAGAAGGTGCGCTACGCCTACAACACCGTGGACTACTCGCAGTCGGGCACCGACCACTCCGAGCTGTCCTCGTGGGAGACCAACCGGCAGTCCGGCGTCTGGTTCGACGAGGGCGTCCTGGACTCCTCCGTCCTGGCCTCGTACTTCGTCAACGTGCCCACGGGGGTCTCCGTGGAGGTCTCCAAGGGCAACACGGTCGCCTCCAACCTCATCGAGGGCGCCGGCATCGGCATCCAGGTCGCGGGCTCGGAGAGCACCAAGGTGTGGAACAACACGGTGACGCACGCGCTGACGAGCGTCTCGGTCTACGAGGACGAGCGCTCCGACGGCTGCAACGCGCGCGGCAGCGACGGCACCTGCACCTCCAACGAGAGCTGGTCCAAGGAGCACGGCCTGACATGGGACGCCACGGACACGAGCATCTACAACAACATCCTGTCCTCCGAGCAGATGGTCCCCGCGAACGCGGACACCTGGCGGTACTCCGCCATGGTGCAGGTCACCGGCGCCAAGGACGCCGACGGCTCGAGCGCCTTGTACGCCAACGACATGGTCTCCGGCATCGACTACAACGTCTACTACCGGCAGCCCACGAGCCAGCCCTCGACCACCGTCCTGTGGCAGTACGGGGAGGACCGCGGCTCCCAGGCCGTCAACGCCGCCTCCCTGTCCGACTTCTCCAGCAGCCCGAACGTGACGACGGCGGGCAAGGAGGCCAACGGGCTGGACCTGCAGGGCGGCCGGGACGCCAACCCCGTCCTGGTCAGCGAGTCGGCCGACCCCACCGCGTGGAAGACCTCCGACCTGCACGCCAAGCCGGGCGGTCCCGCCGCGGGCACCGGCACGCCGCTGCCGCAGGACATCGCCGACGCCCTGGGGGTGAGCGCGGGCGGCGCTGTCGACCGCGGGGCCCTGGTCAACGCCGCCTGGCAGGGCGGTGCACAGACTCCCAAGGCTCCCGCCGCCGCGCCCGCGGCGGAGCAGACCGCCTCCCCCTCGGCCCAGCCCCAGGGGGAGGGCGGCGAGGACGCGACGGCCCAGACCCAGGCGGCCCAGGCCGCCGCTGATGATCCGACGACGCCGGGCGTGCTCGCCGCCTCCGGGGCCGAGGGCGTCGGCGTGGCGGCACCGGGCGGCCAGATCGACGCCGTCGATCACCCCGCCACCGGTGCTCAGTCCACGACGCTGCAGAAGTTCGTCGGCCGCACCATCGCCGGCCTGGGGGCGACCGCCACGGTCCTGGGCGCCGTCCTCTACCTCTTCCGGGCACGGCTGTTCTGAACAACGGGCTGTGCTGCGGCGCAGGCGGAAGGGGGCGAGGACGGTGGTCATGATCTCAGACGGCGGTCCGCAGCCGGCGTCCTCGGAGGGCCGTGAGCTCGCCGAGGAGCCGGGGGCCCTGGCTCTGGACGTCGGCGAGCGCTACCCGGTGGGCGAGCGCATGCTCACCCTCACCCCCGCTCTGGCGGAGGCCGCCGGCCGGGCCCGGGCGGTCCTGCTCGACGTGGCGGCCCACCGCGAGGTCATCACCTACGGCGAGCTCAGCGAGGCGATCGGCGGCCTGGTCCTGCCCCGGCACATGGGACCGCTGCTCCACATGCTCGGCCACGACTGCCGACTGCGCGACGAGCCGTCCCTTCCCGCGCTCGTCGTCAGTGCAGCCACGGGCGAGGTCGGCACCTCCGACGGCGCCTGGGCGGCGCCCGCCCGCAGGGCGTGCTGGCTGCGCTGGGGCCTCGGAAGTGGCACGGGGCACTGATATGCCGCGGCGTCCTAACGACTGTGAAACGAACTGGCGCAGGCCCTGGTGCTCATCCGCGTACTGTGGTAACGTCCTCGTGCTTTCTCTATCCATCTTTCCCTGTAGGAGATACACGGCATGCTCAGTTGTGAATCTCGATTGGTGACGGCGGTATGACATTCGAGGATCTTCTCAAGCTCACTCGCCGGCAGGTCGTCGCCATCGCCGTCGGTCTCCTCGCGGGGCTCTTCGTGGCCCTCACGGTGATCCTGCTGACGCCGGTGTCGTATCAGGCCTCCGCGGAGGCCTACATCCGCGTCAACGTGTCGCCGGACGGGGAGGCGGCGCAGCAGTACGCGGCCTCCCAGCTCGCCAACCAGAAGGTCAAGGCCTTCGTGCCCGTGTTCACCTCCGAGGCCGTCGCGCAGGGCGTCATCGACTCCCTGGGGCTCGACATGACGCCGGCCCAGCTGTCGCGCTCGCTGTCGGCGACCAACAAGAACAACACCCTGACGATCACCGTCACCGCGACCGCGTCGTCGGAGGACCGGGCCCGCCGCATCGCCGACGAGGTCGTGCGCCAGTCCGCCGAGCAGGTCAAGCAGCTGGAGGGCGAGGACTCGCCGATCGAGGTCGTGCTCATGTCCCCGTCCGCCCTGGCGCCCACGACCCGCTCGCCGTCCGGGTTCAAGTATCTCGGCGTCGGCCTGGTGGGCGGCGTCCTGCTCGGATACGCCCTGGCCTTCGCGCGCGAGGTGTGGGACAGGCGCGTCCGCTCCGCCGCGGACCTGGCCGCCGTCGTGGACGGCCCCGTCCTCGGCGTCATCCCCGTGTCGGACGCCATTGCGCACGGGCGGGTGGGAACAGGCGCCGGCGCCGGCGCCGAGGAGGCCTTCCGCAAGCTGCGCACCAACATGCGCTACGCCAATGTCGACAAGGGCGTGCAGTCCTTCGTGGTGACCTCGGGCATGCAGGGCGACGGGAAGTCCACCGTCGCCAGCAACCTGGCCCGCGTCATGGCGCTGGCCGGCCAGTCGGTCGTGCTCATCGACGGCGACCTGCGCCGTCACCGGCCCCATGACGGGGGCGGGCGGCGCCGTCCCGGGCTGACCCAGCTGCTGGTCGGCTCCACGTCCCTGGACGCGGTGCTGGTCCAGAGCGCGGTGCCCGGCCTGCGGGTCATTCCGGCCGGCGACCCTCCGCCGAACCCGTCCGAGCTCCTCGGCTCCGAGCGCATGTCGGATCTGGTGACCTACCTGTCGTCGAAGCATGTCGTGGTGATCGACGCGCCGGCCGCGCTGCCGGTCACCGACGCCGCCGCGCTCGGCGCCCACACGGACGGCGTCCTGCTGGTGGCGCGCTCGGGACGGACGACGAACGACCAGCTCGAGCAGACGGTCGAGGTGATCCGACAGGGCGGCGGCTCTGTCTTCGGCGTCGTTCTCAACCAGACACCGCAGCCCAAGCCGCGCCGGTTCACCGGCGCCGGCGAGGCGCCGGCGTTCGCGCCCCGTGAGCAGGCCCACGGGGCGGGACGGCGCACGGTGGAGGGGCTGGGCGGCGCCCCGGCTCCGGGGCCCAACCTGCCTGCCAGGGCCAGGTGAGTGCACGGCTCCAGCAAGCACAACTGCGTCGTACGTCCGCTACTCGTCCCCATATCACAGCAGTTTCCCCCTGAGGTTGCAGTTGTCCGCGCCGCCTCGATGCCCTTACGACCCTGGAGAGACCAGAGACCATGTCCCGCACACAGATCGCCCCCTACACCACATCGAAGGTCCCTGGTCCCCGCGTGACGGCGGGATTCCAGCACTCACTACGCGCCGGCGATCTCGCCGCCATCTTCTGCGCCGTCCTCTTCGGCCGGTTCGTGGGCCTTGCCGACGAACGGGCCTTCGCCGCGCACGCCGGTCGGCTCATGCCCAACGACATCCTCCTGGACGTCTGCGTGGCCGCCAGCTGGTGGTTCCTCCTGACGGTCATGAACGCCTACCAGGAGCGCATTCTCGGTCACGGGCTCGACGAGTACCACCGCGTGCTTCAGGCCTCGGCGGCCGAGTTCGGGGGCCTGGCCCTCCTGTCCGCCCTCAGCGGGGCCCAGCTGCCCCGCGTCTACTTCCTGGTGGCCCTGCCCGGCGGCATCGCCCTGCTCCTTATCTGGCGCTGGGCGGCCCGTCAGTTCTTCGTGCAGGCCAGGAGACGGGGGGCCTTCACCCGCCCGGCGTTCGTCGTCGGCTCCCACGAGTCGACCTCGGCGGTGATCGCCACGATCAGTCGGCGGCCCGAGCTCGGCCTGAGGCCCTGCGGCGCCTTCCTGTCCGACGACGGCCCGGCGGACTGCGACGCCGCAGACGTCGCGCACCTGCCCGTGCCGGTCGTCGGGGGCGTCGAGGACATCGGCCGGGCCGTTGACGGGGCCGACGGGATCACCCTGCTGATCGCCCCGACCTCCGGCCTGACCCCGCTGGCGGTACGCAGGATCGGACGGGCGCTGGGGACGACGAGCCGGCTCATGCTGGTGCGCGCCGCCCTCGAGGTCTCCGGCCCGCACTCGGCCGGCGGCATCCGTCTGCACGAGATCAGCTTCGGCTCATTCGCCAGAACCAGGCTCGCGGTCAAGAGGGCGATCGACATCGTGGCGTCGGTCATCCTGATCATTGCCCTGGCCCCCATGTGGGTCGTGGTGCCCGCGCTCATCCGGCACGACGACCGCGGACCGGCCTTCTTCCGCCAGACCAGGGTCGGCAGGGACGGGCAGACGTTCAGGATCTGGAAGTTCCGCACCATGCGCGTCAACGCCGACACCGAGCTGGGCACCCTGCTGACCGAGCAGGGGACGGGCGACAAGCCCTTGTTCAAGGTGGCGGGCGACCCCCGCATCACCAGGATCGGACGGGTGCTCCGGCGCACGTCCCTGGACGAGTTCCCCCAGCTGTTCAACGTTCTCGAGGGATCGATGAGCCTGGTGGGGCCCAGGCCCCAGGTCCCCAAGGAGGTCGAGCTCTACGACGAGACCGCCGCACGCCGGCTGCTGGTCAAGCCGGGGATGACGGGACTGTGGCAGGTCAGCGGAAGGTCCGCCCTGAGCTGGGAGGAGGCCCTGCGCCTCGACCTGTTCTACGTGGAGAACTGGACCCTCCTGATGGACTTGAAGATCCTGCTCAGGACCGTCAAGGTCGTCCTCACCCAGGAGGGGTCCGCCTGAGCGGCTGGAGCGTCCGCCGTCGTCCGCCCGGACGGCGCGACGCTGGTCAGGCCGCCGGCCGTCCGATTCCCGCCAGCGCCGTCCGGCGCGCCAGGTCCCGCAGGTCGGCGGCGCGCGGCGGTGCGGAGCCGGGACCGGCCGGCAGCCCGTGGACCTTCGCCTCCCACCCGTCCGGGACGGCGGCGCCCAGGTAGCCGCCCGTCACCGCGCCGGCGATCGCGGCCACCGTGTCGGCCCCGCTGAACGGCAGGCCCCTCACGCCGGCGAGACGACGTGGGCGCGGATCATCTCGGCCTGGATGACGCAGGAGCCGGCGGCCAGGGGATCGGCGTGCGTCAGCGACGCCGCGGCCCGAGCCGCTGCCGCCGTGGCGCGCGGGTCATGCAAACGGGTCAGGCCGACGACGCCGTTGCGCATGAGCGCCGTTCCCGGTGCTGCGCCCGCCGGAGGCCCTGTGGTAGTCCAGCGCGGCGCATCCTCTCCGAGACGCCCGGCTCACCGCGGTGGCGGGCGACGGACGTCAGGACCGCGTGGGTCTGCGCGCCGACGTCGGAGGCCGCTGAGGCGAGCCAGTCGATGAAGCCGTTCGCAATGGCGTCCAGGGCGACCCGGCTCATCAGGTCGGCGCCGGTGGCCGCGACGCGGGCGATCACCACCGCCACCTGGGTGTCGTCGCTCCACTCGCCCGGCGCGTAGGGGCCCAGGCCCCCGCCCTGCATGAAGCCCTCTCCCGGCTCGGCCCCGCAGCCGGGATCGGCGGGGCGGCGGTCGAGCTCCCACGGCGCCCCGAGGGCGTCGCCGCAGGCCTGGGCCGGCAGGACTCCCTCGGCGCGGTCGAGCTGGGAGGCGGACAGGGGGGAGGCTTCATCGGTACCCGCGGGCGGAGTGTAGGTGTCGGGCGCGGCGGCCGACGGCGCACGGGGGCGCTCGGCGGGGGCGTGCCCGCCTTGGGCGCCGGCCGGCCCGCACCGGTCGGGGCGGGGCCGTCGGGGACGGCCGCACGCGCCGGTACCGGGACGGACCGCGAGCGCCCCCCGGGCGGCTGTGCGCAACCTGTGAGATACTCCATGAATCGAACGTGATCATTTTGTTACATTCATGCATGCTTCCGATTAGCCTGGGTGCACGTGGTGTCCGGCTGTCCTGAGAGCGGCCCGGCGCCCCGTGCAAGAGACGCGCCGTCCCCCAGGGGCGCGGCGCTCCGCCACCTCACCAAGTGTCGATCGGCAACGATCATGCACATTCTTGATCTCACAGACGCGGAGCACGTCCTCGTCGCCTCCGCCTTCTTCGCTCAGCAGCGTCTCGACCTGGTACCCCGGCTGCTCGTGGACGTCGCCGGGGCGGTGTTCCTCGCCGTCGTCCTGCTCTTCATCGGGCTCAACGTCTACGGCGCCGCCCACAGCGCGCGCTCCGCCGGCGGCGCCTACCGGCCGCGCCACGCGCGGCCCCGCTCCTACCGCGGCGCCGGCTCCTCCAGCCGCCGCCCCAGAACCGGCCTCCATGACCTGACGACGGGGTGAAGCATGAGCATCCTCCTTCTGATCGACCGCATCGTCTGGGGCGGTGCGCTGGGAATGGTCATCGTGGCCCTCGGCTACGCCCTGGCCCTTCTCGTCGTCTCCGGGCGCCCGCCCCGCCGCTCGGCGGACGGACGGCCGCCGGCCCTTGACCCCGGCATGCGCGTCGTGGTCCTCATGCCCTGCCTCAACGAGGCCGAGGTCATCGCGGCCTCCGTCCGGCGCCTGCTCGACATCCGCGACCCCGGTCTGCACGTCATGGTCATCGACGACGGCAGCGACGACGGGACCGGGGACGTCGTCCAGGCCCTCGGCGACCCGCGCGCCGAGGTCCTGCGGCGCGTCCTGCCCAACGCCCGCAGGGGCAAGGGCGAGGCCCTCAACAGCGCCCTCGCCGTCGTCCGCGAGCGCTTCTCCGGCTGCGACCCGAGCTCGGTGATCGTCGGCGTGGTCGACGCCGACGGCCGCCTGGACCCCCACGCGATCGCCGAGGCGCGCCGGGCCTTCGCCTCGGCGGAGGTCGGCGCCGTGCAGATGGGGGTGCGGATCAACAACCGGTTCAGCTCGCTGCTGGCCCGCATGCAGGACATGGAGTTCGTGGTCTTCACCTCCGTCTTCCAGGAGGGGCGCCGCCGCCTGGGCAGCGTCGGCATGGGCGGGAACGCCCAGTTCGCCCGCCTGTCCGCGCTCAACTCCCTGGGGCGCAGGCCGTGGACGCGCTCGCTGACGGAGGACTTCGACCTGGGCGTGCGCCTCAACGGTGCCGGCTGGACGAATGAGTACTGGGGCCGGGCGGCCGTCCACCAGCAGGGCGTCACCAGCGGCCGCCGCCTGCTGCGCCAGCGCACCCGCTGGTTCCAGGGCAACCTCCAGTCGGCCCGCCTCCTGGGGAGGGTCGCCCGCGAGCAGCGGGGCCTGTCCAGGGCGGACTCCCTGTGGCAGATCCTCACCCCCTCGCTGCTCCTGGCGGGGTCATTCCTGGTCGCCTCGTTCCTGTCCGCCCTCATCCTGACGGCCGCCGCCGCGGTTCAGGGCATGCCCCGGTCGTGGCGGTGGGCCGCCGGCGCCTACCTGCTGGCCTTCGGCCCGGGCCTGATCTTCGGGTGGCTCTACTGGCGCGTCGAGCGCAGCGAGGGCCTGGGGCTGCTGCGCGCCCTGGCATACTCCCACCTGTTCGTCCTGTACGGGCTCATGCCCTGCCTCGTCGGCTGGCGCGCCCTGGCCCGTCAGGCCACCGGCCGCACCGGCTGGGCCAAGACGGCCCGCGAGGCGGACCCGGAGGAGGAGCAGGCCGCCCTGGTGCCGGTCCAGGGGGCGCCGCGGCGGCCCGGCGCCGCACCGGGCCCGCCGACGGGGACCGGCCCCCGCCCCGACGCCGCGGGCGCCCCGGCTCCGGTGTGGCGGAGGGTCGCTGCGGGGACGGCCGGATGAGCATCCGTGTGGCGGAGAGGATCGGGGAGGGGGCCAGGTGGTTCCTGCGGCTCGCCCGGCGGCACGTCGTCGTGGCCCTGGTCGGGGTGCTCGTCCTGGGCGGTGTGGTGACCACCGTGTACACCATGGCCAACCGCTGCGGGTGGACGACCGTCCACCACGGGTACGGGAGGGTCACCTGCTCCCGGGAGACCATCCGCCTGAGCCCGAAGGCCGCCACCCGCTCCGACGAGACGCACGCCGCCCTGGCGACGGTCGACGGCATGGCGGTCGAGGCGGGCGCGACGCAGACGATCACGGCGACCGTGCGCACCGTCGCCCAGCTGCGCACCGGGAGCGACCCCAATCCCTGGGAGGTCGCCTGGCTGCTGTGGAGCTACACCGACGACCAGCACTTCTACGCCCTGGCCCTGAAGCCCAACGGCTGGGAGGTCAGCAAGGAGGACCCCGCCT
Source organism: Actinomyces israelii (assembly GCF_030253495.1). Taxonomy (NCBI): domain Bacteria; kingdom Bacillati; phylum Actinomycetota; class Actinomycetes; order Actinomycetales; family Actinomycetaceae; genus Actinomyces; species Actinomyces israelii. Next base: position 2,426,152 of record NZ_CP124548.1, on the reverse strand, counting down.
ACCCCGGGGCCCAGCGCTTCCTCGCCTCCGGGGACGCGCCCACCTACCCGATCGGCACCGCCTTCGACGTCACCGTGACCACGACCACGGCCGGCGACGCCGTCACCATGACGGTGAGCGTGGACGGCGCCGAGCTCGCCACCGTCACCGACGAGGAGAGCCCCTACCCGTCAGGGGCCGTAGCGGCCTACACCGAGGACGCCGTCATCACCGTCGGCCCGGTCTCGCTGACGACCGGGGCCGCGCCGAGTAGCCTGAGTAGCCCAAGCAATCGCACAAGACCCGGAGACAGGGACGAAACCCATGACCGCGCCTGAGCCGCCCCTGACCGCCATGCTCATCTACGGCACCCGCCCCGAGGCCATCAAGATGGCCCCGCTGGTCAAGGCCATGGGGGAGGACCGGCGGTTCCGCCCCGTCGTCGTCGTGACCGGCCAGCACCGCGAGATGCTCGACCAGGTCAACGGCTTCTTCTCCATCGCCCCCGACGTGGACCTCGACATCCACGCCCCCGGCCAGTCCCTGACCCAGGTCACCACCCGGACGCTGACCGGCGCGGGCGAGCAGATCGAGGCACTGGCCCCCGACGTCGTCCTCGTCCAGGGCGACACCACCTCCGCCTTCGCCGCGGGCCTGGCCGCCTTCTACCACGAGGTGCCCGTCGCGCACGTCGAGGCGGGCCTGCGCACGGGCTCGATCGCCTCGCCCTACCCCGAGGAGGCCAACCGGCGCCTGCTCAGCCAGATCACCTCCCTGCACCTGTGCCCGACCGGGCGCAGCCGGGACAACCTCCTGCGGGAGACCTTCGACCCGACCACGGTCCTGGTCACCGGCAACACCGTCATCGACGCCCTCCTGGACGCCGTCACCCGGCCGGTGCCGCCTGCCGACCCGGCGCTGGCCGACGCCCTGTCCGACTCGGCCCGCCGCGTCGTCCTGGTCACCGCGCACCGGCGGGAGTCCTGGGGCGAGCCCATGGAGCGCATCGGACAGGCCGTCGCGCGCCTGGCCCGGGCCCACCCCGACACGCTCTTCGTCCTGCCGGCCCACCGCAATCCGCGCGTGCGCCAGGCCCTCCTGCCGCGCATCGCCGGCCGTGGCAACGTCGTGGTCACCGAGCCCCTGGAGTACGGCCAGTTCTGCACCCTCATGAACCGGGCCGACGTCGTGCTCACCGACTCCGGCGGCGTCCAGGAGGAGGCGCCGGCACTGTCCAAGCCCGTCCTGGTCATGCGCGAGAACACCGAGCGTCCCGAGGCGATCGCCTTCGGGGTGGCCCGGCTCGTGGGCACCGACGAGGAGCGGATCGTGGCGGAGGTCTCCTGCCTGCTGGACGACCCGGAGGCCCACGCGGCCATGGCCCGCGCCGTCAACCCCTACGGCGACGGGAGGGCCGCCGCCCGCGTCCTGGCGGCGCTCGCCGCCACCTTCGGCCTCGGCGAGCGCCTGCCCGACTTCGATCCGGCACCTGGGGCCTGAGCGGGCGTCCTCGGGGTCCGGGCCCCGCTGAGGGCCGCCCGCGCCGGACCGTCCGGTGGCTAGCATGTGCGTGTGCTGACCCGAATCGACCTGCGCGACCAGGACCTGTCCGCCCGCGACCTCGCCGAGGCGCTGCCCCGCGCCCGCCTGGACGTCGCCACCGCCCTGGACCGGGTGGCGCCCGTCATCCAGGACGTGCGCGCGCGCGGCGCCGCCGCCGTGCGCGACGCCTCCGAGCGCTTCGACGCCGTGCGCCCCGAGCACCTGCGCGTGCCCGCGCAGGCCCTCCGGACCGCCCTGGCCGGCCTCGACCCGGCGGTGCGCGAGGGCCTCGAGCTGTGCATCGCCCACAACCGTGCCGGTCACGCCGCCCAGCTCCCCGTCGAGGCCGTCACCCAGATCGTTCCCGGGGGGCGGATCGTCCAGCGGTGGATCCCGGTGGGCAGGGTCGGGCTCTACGTCCCCGGAGGCCTCGCCGTCTACCCGAGCTCGGTGGTCATGAACGCGGTGGCCGCCCAAGTCGCCGGCGTCGAGCAGATCGCGCTCACCTCGCCGCCGCAGGCCGCCTTCAACGGCCTGCCCCACCCCACGATCCTGGCCGCCTGCGCCCTGCTGGGCCTCACTGAGGTCTACGCCGCCGGCGGCGCCCAGGCCGTCGCCATGCTCGCCTACGGCGCCCGGGCCGACGACGACGTCGACCGGGCCGACCTCGCGGCCGCGGGCGGTCCCGGCGAGCCGGGGGCGATGCTGTGCGATCCCGTCGACGTCGTCACCGGCCCCGGCAACATCTACGTGGCGGCCGCCAAGCGCGCCGTGCGCGGCGCGGTGGGCATCGACGCCGAGGCCGGGCCCACCGAGATCGCCGTCCTGGCCGACGGGACCGCCGACCCGGAGTACGCGGCCGCCGACCTGCTCTCCCAGGCCGAGCACGACCCGAGCGCCGCAAGCGTCCTGATCACCGACTCCCCGGCCCTGGCCGACGCCGTCGACCAGGCGCTGGCGCGCCGCCTGGCCGCCACCAGGCACGCCGAGCGGGCCGGCACCGCCCTGCGCGGAAGGCAGTCGGGAACCGTGCTGGTGCGCGACCTTGAGCAGGGCATCGCCGTCGCCGACGCCTACGCCGCCGAGCACCTGGAGATCCACACCGCCGGCGCCCCCGAGGTCGCGCGCCGCATCCGCAACGCCGGGGCGATCTTCGTGGGCCCCTGCAGCCCCGTGCCGCTGGGGGACTACCTGGCGGGCTCCAACCACGTCCTGCCCACCGGCGGCACGGCCCGCTTCAGCTCCGGGCTGAGCGTCATGGCCTACCTCAGGCCCGTCCAGCTCATCGAGTACGACGCCGCCGCCCTGGAGTCCCTGAGCGGCCCGCTGAGCGCGCTGGCGCACTGCGAGGACCTGCCGGCGCACGCCGAGGCCGTCCGGGCCCGCCGGGGCTGACCTCCCCGGCGCTCGTCGTCCCCGGCTCCACAGGGACGCCCGGGCCCGCCGGGGCCGGTCTCGCCGTTCGCCTGCACGTCGGACCCTGCAGTGGGGCCGGCCCCCGCCGGACCGCAGGAGCACGTCCCTCCGCCTCGGGCAGGCTCGCGACGCCCCTCCCGTCGGCCCTCCCCGTGAGTTCCGCGGGCCTCCGCGTGAGCAACGACATATACAAGAGGCCCCTATGAATGCTAGTGTCGTTACCGGATCGTAACTTTGACTGCGTCACTGATCGCTTTAGCAGGTGCTTCCGGCGCTCGTCGCTCCCCGACGGGGCGATCGTCTTCGGAGCGCCTTCGAGACGCAGGCTCCTTCCAACCGAGAACGGCCCCTGACGGAGGTGCACCATGTCCCGTCCCTTCCCCGGCGGACAACGCCGGACCCGATACGGGCTCCCTCTGCTGGCGATGTGCGTCGCGGCCCTCGCCCTGGCGGTGCCGGGCTCGAGCGCGGCACCCGCCGACTTGCCCGACTCGCCCGCCGGGGCCGCGGCGGCGCCGGCGGGCGCCCCCGCGGACCTCGCCGCCGAGGTCGCCGACCAGGCCGCCGCCGGAGTACCGGCCCCCGAGGCCGCCAGGCAGGAGACCCTGCCGCTCGCACTCGACCCGGACGCCCAGGTCGACCTCGCCGCCCCCGCCGACGCGGCCGGTGCGCCCGCGCAGCCCCGCGACCTCGCCGCGCAGGCGCCGGAGACGCCCGCCAGCGCCCGCAGCTTCTCCAGCCAGGCCAACGGCCCGGCCAGCACCCTGGTCCTGTTCGACACCGGCGGCCAGTGGGGCCGGCTCGGGGAGTACTACGCGATCGAGGCCGGCATGCTCGCATCCCACAGCGGGGCCGTGACGACCCTGCCGGTGACCGACTACGTCGCCGGTCTCGCGGGCCGGTACACCGCGGTGATGTACGTGGGCTCCACCTACGACGGCGAGCTGCCCCAGGCCTTCCGGGACGACGTGCTGACCGGGGACGTGCCCGTGCTGTGGATGGGCTTCAACATCTGGCAGCTGACCTCCACCCAGGAGGGCAGGACGGCCTTCGCGGCCCGGTACGGGTGGGACGCGGCCACGTCCTACATCGACGCCACCGACACCGTGACGAAGGTGAGCTACAACGGCCGGGACCTGAGCCGCAACGCCCTGAACACCAGCGGCATCCTCTCGCCCCACATCACCGACGCCGCCGCCGTCAGCGTGCTCGGCCAGGCGCGGTGCTCAGGGGCCGACGGCGCGGAGGCCGCCTGCGCCTCCGTGGCGCAGTCCTCCGGGTCGGCCTTCCCGTGGGCGGTGAAGTCGGGCAACCTGACCTACATCGGCGAGATCCCCATGACCTACATGAACGAGTCCGACCGCTACCTGGCGGCCGCCGACATCGTCCTCGACACCCTCCAGCCCGGGGCGGCCGCCACCCGCACCGCGGCCGTCCGCATCGAGGACGTCAGCCCGGAGACCGACCCGGCCCAGCTGCGCGCCCAGGTCGACTACCTCGTGGGCGAGCAGGTCCCCTTCCAGATGGCCGTCGTCCCCATCTACACCGACCCCCTGGGCGTGGACAACGACGGCGCGCCCGAGGGCCCCACCACGCTGGCCGACCGGCCCGAGCTCGTCGCTGTGCTCAAGTACGCGGTCGACAACGGCGGGACCCTCGTGCAGCACGGCACCACCCACCAGTACGGCGAGCTGACCAACCCGTACTCGGCCGTGAGCACCGACGACTTCGAGTTCATCCGCTCCTGGTGCACCGCCACCCCCGACCGGGGCGCCGAGGCGGTGCCGTGCACGAAGACGACCTACGTGCAGATCGGCGGCGAGCTGGCGAACATGTCTGCCGCTCAGACCGCCGACCGCGTCACCCGCGGCCGCGACCTCTTCGCCGAGGCGGGCCTGCCAACCCCGGCCATCTTCGAGGCCCCCCACTACGCGGCCACCGACGCCGCCTACCGGGGGATCTCGCAGGTCTACTCCACCCGCTACGAGCGCTCCCTGTTCTACGCGGGCACGCTCACCGGCCGCAGCGGCGGCCCCTACGACTACGTCGGGCAGCTCTTCCCCTACACGGTCACCGACCCCTACGGGATGAACGTCCTGCCGGAGAACCTGGGCAACTACGAGCCCGAGGCCTACAGCCAGCACCCGGCCCGAACGGCGCAGGACATTATCGCGGCGGCGCAGGCGAACACGGTAGTCACCCACGCCAACGCCTCCTTCTTCTTCCACCCCTTCTACGACATCAACGCGCTGAAGGATATTGTCGCCGGTATCAGGGGGGCCGGATACACCTTCGTGCCGGCGACCGACCTGGGTTGAGCGAGCATCCGGGTGAGTGGGACCGCCCACCCGGACACGGGCAGGAGGAGCTATGGCGCACCCGGTGCACCCGGCGCACCACGCGGGCGGGATCAGCAGGCGCCGGGCCCTGGCCTGGACGGCCGGCGTCACCACCGCGGCTGCCGCCGTCATGGCGGCGTGCGCGCCCGACGAGGACGAGCCGGGCTCAGGCGTCGCGCGCCTCGACGTCGTCGATCCGGCCGGCTCCCTGCTCGACCTCGACGGCCTGCGCCGCATCCAGTCCAACGGGGCGGGGGAGGACGGCTGGGACGACCAGCTCCTGGACACCGGCACCCTGGAGGTCCTGGCCCACGCGCCCCTGTACGAGGACGACGAGGCCAGCGCTGCCGTCGACCTGCCGGGGGGCGGCCCCGCGACCCTGACGCTGTCGTGGCCCACGAGCCACGGCTACTCCGCCCTCATGGCGGACATCCCCGGCCCGGGCCGCTACTCCCTGGCCGAGCTCGCCGCCCGCGCCCTGTACGAGCGCCAGGGGACGCGCCTGGACGCCCTTGGTGCGGCGGCGCGCGCCGGGGTGCAGTCCCTGCGGGAGGGCGCCGCCGCCGCCCTGGAGGCCTGCTCGTCGGCCTCCGACCCTGCCGAGCGCGCCTCGCGCGGGGCTGAGGCCCTGGAGGCGGCGGCCGGCGCCCAGCTGGCCCTCGACGAGGCCGGCCGGGCGCTCGCGCCGGCCGACGCGCTCATCGGCGTCACCTTCACCCAGCCGCCCGACGCCTCCCAGGTCTCCCGGGCCGCCGGCATCGGCGAGGGGCGGCGGCGCACGGCGGCCAGGATCGTCGTCGACGACGCCTCTGACTCCGACGAGCTGGACGCCTGGCGGCGGACCGTCACCGCCCTGCACGACGCCGGGGCGCTCGCCCTGGTGCAGGTCTGCGACTCCCAGGTGATGGCGGACTTCAGCGACGAGGCCTGGGACCAGCGGGTGGGGGCTCTGGTGGCCGGCCTGCCCGGGGCCGACGCCTGGGAGGTCGGCAACGAGCTCGGCGGCTCCTGGCTGGGGGACGGCGCCGTCGACAGGACCCTGCGGGCGGCGCGGGCCGTGCGCGCCGACCCGGCCACGGCCGCCGCCACCACCGTGGTCACCCTCTACTACCAGCTCGGCCAGGAGTCGGGGGAGACCTCGGTCCTCACCTGGGCGGGCAGCGAGCTCACCCCTGAGCTGCTCGGGCTCACCGACGTGCTGGGCCTGTCCGTCTACCCCCAGCTGCACCCGCTGGGCACGGGCGCCGACCGGGTCCTGACCGCTCTGGCGGAGGCTTTCCCGGACCAGCGCCTGGCCCTGACCGAGCTCGGCTACGGCGGGGACGACCTCGATCCCGGCCCCTGGTGGTTCGGCTCCCGGCAGGACGCGGCCGCCGCCCGCACCGCCACCGCCCGCCACCTGACCAGCGCGGCGCTGGGCCGCGAGAGGTCCTGGGGCGCCCCCTTCTGGTGGTACTACCTCCGGGACGAGCAGCCCGGGGCGCCGGGAGGCCCCGTCGGCGAGGTGCTCGCCGAGGCCGCCACGGGCTCGTCGGACCACTAGGCGACCGGTCCGGGGCGTTGGGCGGGTCGGCGCCCGGAGCGCCCGGCTCCTCCCTCGGCCGCTCCCGGTCGTCTCCTTTGCCGAGATTTTGCCGAGATCGGTCTGAGGTGCTCGTCGGGAGCGGTCTCGCCCGGTTCCTCGGGACCTTGTGGGGGCCGGTTGCGGTAGGGAAAGGTGGCTCCTACGCACTTTTAACGCTGGGCCTTGCTCCGCCTGTGTCGTAGAACCGCGAAATTGCAACGATTCTTGTTGAGCGCATCGGTGTCGATCGCCTTAAAAGTGCGTGGGAACCACCTTTTCTCCGCTCTCGGGCGCAGGCGGGTGCCGGGTGGGTCCCCTGCTGTGGTGCCGGCTCCTGCGGTGGACGGTTGGTGCGGCCGGGTGCTGCCCGAGGGGTGCGGGCCGGAGCCGGACCAGCCGACCGTCCCGGCCATGACGGGGCTCGGACGACGGCGCGGCCGCGCCCGCCCAGGCCCGCGGTGCGCCGGGAAGGTGCGTTGACGTTGGGATGGCTCGGTTGACGCGCGGGACGCAGGCTGCGCTGCCCGTCTGCACCCTCCCGGAACCGGCCATCGCACGGGTCCGGCGGGGTCGGACAGGGTCTCAGCGCTGAGCCAGCACGAAGGGGTGGACCGAGGCGGCGCCCGCGCACAGCAGCAGGCGGGCCGCGACCGTGAGCGTCCAGCCCGAGCCGGTCCAGTCGTCGACCAGGATCACCCGCGCCCCGGTAAGCCGGGTCCGGGCGTCGTCGGACCACTCCTCCAGGGTCAAGGAGCGCGCCACCTCGGCGAGCCGGTAGGCGCCGCCGACGTCGTGGCGGCCCGGCTCGCCGCGCACCCCGACGACTCCCAGGGGCCTGGCGCCCAGGTGGCGGGCCAGCGCCCGGCCCAGCTGGCGCACGAGCCGGGGCCGGCGCCGCGAGTCGACGATGACGACGCCCAGTGGCGCGTCCTCCCCCTGCGGCGGCGCGGCGGCTGGGCCGGTCTCGTCCCCGGCGCCTGTCGGAGGGGCCCCGATGAGGGCCGCCAGGCGGTCGGCGACCTGGAGCACCGGGGCCCGCAGCGCGCGGGGGACCTCGGCGTCGGAGCCCGGCTCGATCAGCTCGCGCAGCGCCCCGGCCACCCCCAGGCCGTCCAGCCTCCCGACGGCCATGCCCGCCCCGGCGCGCTCGGGCTTCTTGATCCGGCCGCGCAGGCCGGGCAGCCCCAGCCGGTCCATGCCGGTGGGCCACTGCCTGCGCGGCGTCAGGGCGGCCCCCACCCGGGCCAGCGAGGCCCGGGCCGCCTCCACCTCCCGGGCCTGCGCGTCCTGGGCCAGGGCCAGCCCGCCGCACAGGTCGCAGGCCCCGCAGCGCCAGTGCGCGGGCATGACCGGGTCGTCCAGGGCGGCGCGCAGGAAGGCCATGCGGCACTCGGGCGCCTCCAGCGCCTCATAGCGCAGCATCGCCTCCCGCTCGCGGACGCGGGCGGCCTCCACGCGCGCGTACCGCTCGGCGTCGTAGGTCCAGGGACGTCCGGTGGACTGCCAGCCGCCGCGCACGCGCCGCGCCGCGCCGTCGACGTCCAGGACCTTGAGCATGGACTCCAGGCGGGTGCGGCGCAGGCTCGTGGCGGTCTCCAGCACGTTCGTGCTCAGCGGCCCCTCGCCCGCTCCGGCCGCCTCGTCCAGGGCGGCCAGGACCTCGCGGACGGCGGGCTCGGGCGGGAACCCCTGGGAGCCGAACCAGTCCCAGATGGAGCGGTCCTCGGCGCCCGGCAGGAGCACCACCTCGGCGCGATCGACCCCCCGGCCGGCGCGCCCGACCTGCTGGTAGTAGGACACCGGCGAGCTCGGCGCCCCCATGTGGATGACGAAGGCCAGGTCGGGCTTGTCGAAGCCCATGCCCAGGGCGGAGGTGGCCACGAGCGCCTTGACCCGGTTCGCCTTGAGATCCTCCTCGAGCCGCTCGCGCTCGGCCGCGTCGGTCTGGCCGGTGTAGGTGGCGGCCTCCAGGCCCGCCTCGCGCAGACGCTCGGCGACCTCGCCGGCCGCCGAGACCGTCAGGCAGTAGACGATCCCCGAGCCGGGGGCGCCGCGCAGGTAGGCGGTCAGCCAGGCCAGGCGCGAGGCCGCGTCGGGCAGGTGGCGCACGCCCAGGTGGAGGGAGGCCCGCTCCAGGGTCCCCCTCAGGACGAGGACCTGCTCGGCCCGCGACCCCGGCTCCCCGCCGGCGAGCTGCTCGGCGACGTCGGCGGTGACGCGGGCGTTGGCGGTCGCCGTGGTGGCCAGGACCGGCGTGCGCGCCGGCAGGTCCGCCAGCAGGGTGCGGATGCGCCGGTAGTCGGGGCGGAAGTCGTGGCCCCAGTCCGAGATGCAGTGCGCCTCGTCGATGACGACCAGGCCGGCGTCGGCGGCCAGGTGGGGGAGGACCTCGTCGCGGAAGACCGGGTTGTTGAGGCGCTCGGGGGACACCAGCAGGACGTCGACGGCGCCGGAGCGCACCCGGGCCTCGATGTCCGGCCACTGCGCGACGTTGGCGGAGTTCATGGTGACGGCGCTGATGCCGGCGCGGCGGGCGGCCGCGACCTGGTCACGCATGAGGGCCAGCAGCGGGGAGATGATGACCGTCGCGCCGGACGCCGCGCCCTCGCCGCCCGCCGGGGCGGGCGAGCCGGGCCCGGGGGAGGTGGGCCGCGGGGCGCCCCAGCCGGTGCGCAGCAGGACCGTGGCCACGAAGTAGACGGCCGACTTGCCCCAGCCGGTGCGCTGGACCACCAGGGCCCGACGGCGGTCGACCACCAGGGCGCGGATGGCGCGCCACTGGTCCTCCCGCAGGCGGGCGTCCTCGCGCCCGACGAGCTCGCGCAGGACCGCCTCGGCGCGCTCGCGGACGGCGGATTCGGCGGCGCCGGGGGAGCGGGCGGCCGGGTCGTCGGTGTCGGGGGAGCGGGCGGCCGGGTCGTCGGTGTCGGGGGAGCGGGCGGCCGGGTCGTCGGTGTCGGGGGAGCGGGCGGCCGGGTCGTCGGTGTCGGGGGAGCGGGCGGCCGGGTCGTCGGTGTCGGGAGCGGAGGACTGGCTCATGCGGCCACGCTAGATGAGTGACTCCGGGGCTGGGCGGTGCGGCGCGGTGGGGAGCCGCCTTTTTCCGGTCGGTGTCGGCCTCCCGGGGCCTCGGAGAGACCCGAGGGCTGGTGGAGGCCCGGCGGCGGGCCCCGCCGGGCTCCCTTGAACCGATCTCGACGAGAAAGGGGCCGCAGGTCCCGGAGCCGCCCGTCTAGAGGGAGCGCAGCACCGTCACGACCTTGCCCATGATCGCAGCCTGGTCTCCCGGGATCGGCGTGTAGTCGGGGTTGCGGGGCAGCAGCCACTGGTGGCCGTCCTTGCGGGAGAGGACCTTGACCGTGGCGGTGGCGCCGTCGACGTCGTCGAGCATGGCTGCGACGATGTCCCCGTTCGAGGCGTCCGCCTGGGCTCGCACCACGACCCAGTCGCCGTCGCATATGGCGGCCTCGATCATGGAGTCGCCGTGGACCTCGAGCATGAAGAGCTCGCCGTCGCCGGTCAGGCGCCGGGGCAGCGCCACGACGTCCTCGATGCTCTGCTCGGCGAGGATGGGGCGGCCCGCCGCGATCCGGCCGACGAGGGGCACGGCGACGGCCTCGTCCTCGGCCACGCCCGGAAGAGGCGGCGGCGGGGGCGGCTCGCCGGGTTCTGCGCGCTGTGCGGGGGCGGGGGTCCTCGGCTCGTCGTCGCGATGGTCGGGCATGATGATCTCGAGGGCGCGCGGTCGGTTCGGGTCGCGCCGCACCAGGCCGAGGCGCTCGAGCTTGTCGAGCTGGTGCTTGACCGACGACGGGCTGGTCAGACCGACCGTGGCGCCGATCTCCCGCATGGAGGGCGGGTAGCCGTGCGCGCTGACGGCCTCCCGGACGGCCTCGTAGACGGCGCGGGCGCGTGTGTCGAGGGCTGCGAGGGCCGCGTCCACGGGGGCCGGAGCGGCCGTGGCTGTGGGGCTGGGGGCTTTCATGGCCGGGCGGTCCTTCCTCGGCCCCGTCCCGGGCGCTGTCCGCGGCGGCCGGGACGGGGCCGGTGCGGACAGCGCGGTCGGTGAGGGGGTCGAATTCGTGTCGGTGGCCTGTGGTGGTCTTGACGCATCCAGTTTACGGTGGAATCACCGTAAGTTCAAACATGTGTTCGAAATGTCCTGGACACGGCTCCCGTTTCCCGCTATCGTATCGAACAGATGTTCGTCGAACGTGTGTTCCAGGAGGTCCTTGTGAGTGCCCGTACGCTTCTCCCTTCCCTCGGCCCGAGTGGCGTCTCGGCCCTCCCCACGCGGCGGGCGATGCGCGGGAAGGCGGCTGCCGGCTCCCGTCCTCACCTTCGCCTGGTGGTTGGCGGCGGTGCCGATGGCCCTGCGTCCGACGGCTCCCGGGCGGAGGCGGCCATCGAGCCCCCCGCGGAGCTGACCCGTCGCCCCGCCGTCCCGCGGGCCGGGCGCACCCGGCGCGAGCGGGCCGGACGGCCGGCGGGCGCCGCAGGAGCGCGCCCGGCGGACCTGGCGCCGAGGCACCCGGCCGTGCGCGCCTCTCGCCGACGCGAGCTCGAGGCGCGGCGGCGGGAGGTCGAGCGTGCCGAGGCCCCGCCCCGGCGCGCCGGCGGGCCGGCGGGCTCGCTGCCGGTCGGGCTGCGCCGCCTGGCAGTGGCGAGCGCCGTGGCGCTCGTGCTCGCTCTTCTCGTCTCCCTGGGGATCGTGGTCTCCGGACTCGCGGACGCCGGGCTCGCGGGCGCCCCCGGCCGGACGACGACGGCGACCGTGCGGGCCGGGCAGTCCCTGTGGGATATCGCGGCGGCCACGGGCACGGGCGACATCGGGGGGACCGTGGCCCGGATCGTCGATCTCAATGCCCTGGAGTCCTCCGTGCTCGAGCCCGGTCAGGTTCTCGTGGTCCCAGCCGGGTGAGCTCGACGCCGATGCCGGTTGCGGCGGCCCGGCCTGTGCGTTTAGTCTCGTTTGCACGCCAGTGGTGACCAGCCGGAGGAGGTCGGCGTGCACTGTCCCTTCTGCCGACACGACGGCTCGCGCGTGGTGGACTCCCGCACCGCTGAGGACGGGATGTCGATCCGCCGTCGGCGCGAGTGCACCCGGTGCGGGCGCCGCTTCACCACGGTGGAGACCGCCAGCCTGTCGGTGCGCAAGCGCTCGGGCGCCGTCGAGCCCTTCTCGCGCGCCAAGGTGATCGGGGGGGTGCGCCGCGCCTGCCAGGGGCGGCCCGTGTCCGACGACGACCTGGCGCTGCTGGCCTACAAGGTCGAGGAGACGATCCGGGGCACCGGCCAGGCGATCGTGGACTCCCACGAGGTCGGCCTGGCGATCCTGGGGCCGCTCCGCGAGCTCGACGAGGTCGCCTACCTGCGCTTCGCCTCGGTGTACTCCTCCTTCGACTCCGTGGAGGACTTCGAGGCCGCCATCGCTCAGCTGCGCGCCTCCCGCCACGACGACTGAACCCCGGCTGGCGCCGGGTCCGTGCCGGGCTCTTCGGCGCCGGACGGCCCCTGTCGGTCCGGAGGTCCCGCGTCGGCGTGGGCAAGCAGATGATAACGATGCCGGTGGTGCGTCCGGAGTCCCAGCCGGAGGTAGCGGGCGATGGCGCCGTCGCTGTCGTCGTCGCCGTCCTCGACCTCCAGCGCCACCCGCCGCGCCAGGGCCGCGTCCGGGCGCAGGGGGGACGGCAGGGCGAGCTCGAGCCGCACGACGGGGCTCGTGGCGGCGCCGGCTGGCAGGCCGGGGTCGGCCGGCTCCCGCCGGGCCATTCCTGCTTCCCGGATCGACGGCATCGTCCCGCCCCTACCGCGCGTCGATCGCGTCGATCAGCCCGGCCACCAGGGAGGGCCAGGTCCACCTCTCCTCCATGAGCGCCCGCCCCGCCGCCCCCATCCGGGCCCGCAGCGCCGGGTCCGCCAGCTGGGCGACCAGGGCGGCGACCAGGGCGTCCCGGTCGCGGCCGTCGACGACGTCGCCGGTCGCCCCCTCGACCACCGTCTCGGGCGCGCCGCCGCTGGTGCCGGCGATAACGGGCAGCCCCGTCGCGGAGGCCTCGAGGAAGACGATACCCAGCCCCTCGACGTCGAGACCGCCGCCGCGCGTGCGGCACGGCATGGCGAAGACGTCGCCCATCGCGACGTGACCGGGCAGCTCGGCGGCGGGCACCTCGCCGGTCAGGACGATCGACTCGCGCACCGGCGAGGCGCGGCGCAGCTCGGCCAGCCGCCTGGCGTAGGAGCCCCAGCCGACAATGACCAGCCGGGCCCCGGGGATCCGCTCGACCACGCGGGGCCAGGCCTCGATGAGCGAGTCCTGGCCCTTGCGGGCCACGAGCCGCGAGACGCACACGACGGTCGGGGCCCCGCCCAGGCCGTAGCGGGCGCGCAGGGCGGCGCGGGCGGCGGCGTCGGGGCGGAAGCGCTCGACGTCGATGCCGCTGGGGAGCCGGAGCACCCGCTGACCGGCCGGCATGTGGGGGCGGAGCCCGCTCAGCGTGTAGTCCGAGATGCAGGTGACGACGTCGGCGCCGCGGAAGATCCTGCGCAGCGCCTGCCGGCCCCCCGGGAGCATGCCCCACCCGACCTCGTGGCCGTGGGTGGTCGCGATAATGCGCGTGGCTCCGGCCCTCCTGGCCGCCGGGCCGAGCAGGCCCAGCGGCGCGGCGGCACCGAACCAGACGGTCTCGATGCCGCGGGCGCGGATCAGGTGCTGCATCCGTGCGCGCGCCCCCGGCGTGGGCAGCAGCACGCGGGCGGGGGCCCGCACGACCTCGAAGTCGCGGGCGGAGTCGAACCCGTCCGCCGCCTGCGGGCCCTCGGGCGGCGTCGAGGCCAGGACCACGAGGTCCCGGGCGGGCAGGCGCCGGGTGTAGTCGTCGAGGTAGGACTGAATACCTCCCACGACGGGGGGGAAGTCGTTGGTGACGAGCAGGGTGCGGCGCATGCCGGGAGTCTATTGCGCGTTCCCGCGCCCGGGCGCACGGCGCCGGCGGGTCAGCCCTCGTCGTTGTTGCGCAGCACCTCGGACAGGCGGCGCGCGGCGGCCATGACGACCCCGCCGTGGACGCGGCCGGGCTGACGGCCCATCCGCTCGATCGGCCCGGAGATCGACACGGCGGCGATCACCTTTCCGCTGGAGCCGCGCACGGGGGCCGACACGCTGGCGACGCCGGGCTCCCGCTCGCCCACGGACTGGGCCCAGCCCCGCCGCCGGACGGCCGAGAGCATGGTGGCGTTGAAGCGGGCGCCCATCAGGCCCCGGTGCAGGCGGTCGGGCTCCTCCCAGGCCAGGAGCACCTGGGCGGCCGATCCCCCCTGCATGGACATGGTGGCGCCCACGGGGATGGAGTCGCGCAGGCCGATGGGGCGCTCGGCGTTGGCCACGCAGATGCGCACGTCGCCCTGGCGGCGGTAGAGCTGGGAGGACTCGTGGGTCTTGTCGCGCAGCGCCGCCAGCACGGGGCCCGCCGCCGCCAGGAGATGGTCCTCCCCGGCGGCCGAGGCGAGCTCGCTCAGACGCGGACCGAGGATGAAGCGGCCCTGGGAGTCGCGGGAGACGAGGCGGTGGTACTCCAGCGCCACGGCGATGCGGTGGGCGGTGGGCCGCGCCAGGTGGGTGGAGGTGACGAGCTGCGCCAGGGTGGCGGGCCCCGCCTCCAGCGCACTCATGACGAGAGCGGCCTTGTCTATGACTCCAACGCCGCTGCTGCTCTCACTGTCGCTTAACGCGTCCATAATCTGATATTGCCATTCCGAGGGATGAGACTTCAAGTATGCTGCCGCATAGAAGTGGCGCCGTGTCAGAATCCTCACGCCGACGGCGCCCGGCGCCGCCGCGGGCGGCGCCCCTGACAGCCCCGAGGGAACCTCTTCTTCACGGAAAGGATGTGCAGCGATGGGAATGACCCTCGCCCAGAAGGTCTGGCGCGACCACGTCGTCTCGCAGGGCGTGGACGGAGCCCCCGACCTGCTCTACATCGACCTCCACCTCATTCACGAGGTCACCAGCCCCCAGGCATTCGAGGGGCTGCGCCTGGCCGGGCGGCAGGTGCGCCGCCCCGACCTGACCCTGGCCACCGAGGACCACAACACCCCCACGCTCGACATCGACCTGCCGATCGCCGACGCCACCTCCCGCACCCAGATCGAGACGCTGCGCGCCAACTGCGCCGAGTTCGGCGTGCGCCTGCACCCCCTGGGCGACGCCGACCAGGGCATCGTCCACGCCGTCGGCCCCCAGCTGGGCCTGACCCAGCCGGGCATGACGGTGGTGTGCGGGGACTCCCACACATCCACCCACGGCGCCTTCGGGGCGCTGGCCTTCGGGATCGGCACCAGCCAGGTCGAGCACGTCCTGGCAACCCAGACCCTGCCCATCGCCCCATTCAAGACCATGAGCGTGACCGTCGACGGCGACCTGCCGGCCGGCAGCGGCGCCAAGGACATCATTCTGGCCATAATCGCCAGGATCGGCACCAACGGCGCCCAGGGCCACGTCATCGAGTACCGCGGCCGCGCCATCGAGCAGCTCTCGATGGAGGCCCGCATGACGGTCTGCAACATGAGCATCGAGGCCGGCGCCCGGGCCGGCATGATCGCACCCGACCAGACCACC
The DNA here is from genome assembly GCF_030253495.1 of Actinomyces israelii. Lineage (NCBI taxonomy): Bacteria > Bacillati > Actinomycetota > Actinomycetes > Actinomycetales > Actinomycetaceae > Actinomyces > Actinomyces israelii. The sequence goes on along the minus strand of NZ_CP124548.1, from coordinate 2,410,695 downwards.
TTCGACTATCTCGCCGGCCGTCCCCACGCCCCCGTCGGCGAGGACTGGGACGCTGCCGTGGAGTACTGGGGAGGCCTGCGCACCGACGACGACGCCGTCTTCGACACCGAGGTCGTCCTGGCGGCCGCCGACATCGAGCCCTTCGTCACGTGGGGCACCAACCCCGGCCAGGGCCTGCCCATCTCGGCGACCGTCCCCGACCCCGAGTCCATCGCGGACGAGACCCGGCGCCGCGCCGCCCGGCGCGCCCTGGAGTACATGAGCCTGACTCCGGGCATGCCGCTGCGCGACATCAGGGTCGATACCGTCTTCCTCGGCAGCTGCACCAACGGGCGCATCGAGGACCTGCGCGCCGCCGCCGAGGTCGTGCGCGGGCGGACCAAAGCGCCGGGCGTGCGCATGCTCGTCGTCCCCGCCTCCGCCCGCATCCGCATCCAGGCGGAGGCCGAGGGCCTGGACCGGGTCTTCAAGGACTTCAGCGCCGAGTGGCGCAACGCCGGCTGCTCCATGTGCCTGGGCATGAACCCCGACCAGCTCGCCCCCGGCGAGCGCTCGGCCTCCACATCGAACCGCAACTTCGAGGGCCGTCAGGGCAAGGGCGGACGCACCCACCTGGTCTCGCCCGTCGTCGCGGCCGCCACCGCCGTGCGCGGCACGCTGTCGACCCCCGCTGACCTTCCGCCCCGCTCCACCCCGGTGGGGCTGCCCGCGTCCACCGCGGCCTGAGCCGGACCAGCCGGACTTAAGGAGACCCACGATGGAGAAGTTCATCCGGCACACCGGCATCGGCGCCCCCCTGCGCCGCAGCGCCGTGGACACCGACCAGATCATCCCCGCCGTCTACCTCAAGCGCATCACCCGCACCGGCTTCGAGGACGCGCTCTTCGCGGCGTGGAGGGCGAACGAGGCCGACTTCATCCTCAACCAGGAGGCCTACAGGCGCGCCAGCATCCTGGTGGCCGGCTCCGACTTCGGCACCGGGTCCTCGCGCGAGCACGCCGTGTGGGCGCTGAAGGACTACGGCTTCAAGGTGGTGCTGGCCCCGCGCTTCGCGGACATCTTCCGGGGCAACGCGGGTAAGCAGGGCCTGGTCGCCGGCGTCATCAGCCAGGACGACGCCGAGCAGCTGTGGAAGATCCTGGAGACCGAGCCCGGCACCGAGATCACGGTGGACCTTCGTGAGCGCACCGTCGTCGCCGGCGGCTTCCGCACCACCTTCCAGATCGACGACTACGTGCGCTGGACCCTCATGGAGGGCCTGGACGACATCTCGCTGACCCTCCAGCACGAGGACGAGATCGTCGCCTACGAGCGGGCGCGCCCGGCCTTCAAGCCGGCCACGCTGCCGGCCCGCCACCTGCCCGAGGAGGAGGTCGTGCCCGCGCGCGCCGCCGACATGCCCGCCGTCGTCGGGCTGCCGGGCGCGCGCGCCGAGGGCTGAGGCGCATGCCACGGGCTGTTCGCCGATGGCGCGCTCATAGGCGTCCGCGGCGCCTCCCGTCTCGCCTATGCTGAAACGGCTCTGCGCTCACCGGGCGCGCTCGTAGGAATACGCGGTGCCCGCGACCACTTCATCATTTCGGAGGTACTTGATGGTCGACGGATTGCTCCAGGTCCGGGGCGGACGCCCGCTCAACGGCGAGATCACGGTGCGCGGGGCGAAGAACCTCGTGCCCAAGGCGATGGTCGCCGCCCTGCTGGGCGCGACGCCGTCCGTCCTGCGCAACGTCCCGCTCATCCGCGACGTCGACGTCGTCTCGGGGCTGCTGTCCCTTCACGGCGTGTCCATCGACTACGACCAGACCGAGGGCGTCCTGCGGCTGGACTCCTCACGCGTCGGGACCGCCCACATGGCCGACATCGACGCCCACGCCGGCAGCTCGCGCATCCCCATCCTGTTCTGCGGCCCGCTCCTGCACCGGCTGGGGGAGGCCTTCATCCCCGACCTGGGCGGCTGCCGCATCGGGGACCGGCCGATCGACTTCCACCTGGAGATCCTGCGCCAGTACGGGGCGGTCGTCGACAAGCTCGAGGGCGGCATCCGCATCACCGCCCCCGACGGCCTGCGTGGCACCGTCATCGACCTGCCCTACCCCTCCGTCGGCGCGACCGAGCAGACGCTGCTGACCGCGGTGCGCGCCGAGGGGCTGACCGAGCTGCGCGGCGCCGCCGTCGAGCCCGAGATCCTCGACCTGGTCGACGTCCTGCAGAAGATGGGCGCCATCATCTCGGTCGACACCGACCGCACCATCCACGTCGAGGGCACGGGCGAGCTCTCCGGGTACAACCACGCCGCCCTGCCGGACCGCATCGAGGCGGCCTCCTGGGCGTCGGCCGCCCTGGCCACCCGCGGGGACATCTTCGTGCGCGGCGCCCGCCAGAGCGACATGACGACCTTCCTCAACACCTTCCGCAAGGTCGGCGGCGCCTTCGACGTGCGCGACGACGGCATCCGCTTCTACCACTCCGGCGGGGACCTGAGAAGCATCGTGGTGGAGACCAACGTCCACCCCGGCTTCATGACCGACTGGCAGCAGCCCCTGGTGGTGGCCCTCACCCAGGCGCAGGGCCTGTCCATCGTCCACGAGACCGTCTACGAGAACCGCTTCGGCTTCACCGGCGCCCTGCGCAAGATGGGCGCCACCATCCAGGTCTACCGCGAGTGCCTGGGCGGTACCGCGTGCCGCTTCGGCCAGCGCAACTTCAACCACTCGGCCGTCGTCTCGGGCCCCTCCCCGCTGCACGGCGCCGACATCGTCGTGCCCGACCTGCGCGGCGGCTTCTCCCACCTCATCGCCGCCCTGGCGGCCGAGGGCACCAGCCGGGTCGAGGGCATCAATCTCATCGATCGCGGCTACGAGCACTTCATGAGCAAGCTCTCCGCCCTCGACGCCGACGTCACCCGCCTGGCCTGAGGCGCCACAGGTCTGAGACGCGTCTGGCTCCATGCGCCCGTCCGCAGTCGTGCGCCGAGGCGCGGGCACCGGCTAGAGTCGCATCGTGCCCACGACCCGACGCATGACCCCCTTCTACCGGTTCGCCTCCCGGGGGGCGATCATCCCGTTCCTCAGGCTGGTCTCCCGCCAGCACGTCAGCGGTACGGAGAACATCCCCCGCGAGGGGGGCTTCGTCGCGGTGTGCAACCACCTGTCTGACCTGGACTCCCTGACGGCCATGCGGTGCCTGGTCGATGAGGACGTGCCCGTGTACTCGCTGGCCAAGTCCACGATCTTCGAGGCGCCGATCATCGGGCACGTCTTCAAGGCCGGCGGCCAGATCCCCGTCTACCGGGGCACGAAGGAGGCCGGCAGCTCCCTCATCGAGGCGGAGAGGCGGCTGCTCGCCGGGGACGTCATTATGATCTTCCCCGAGGGCACGCTCTCGCGCGACCCGCTCCTGTGGCCCATGACCGGCAAGACCGGGGCGGCGCGCCTGGCCATGCGCACCGGCGCGCCCGTGCTGCCCATGGGGCAGTGGGGGGCGCAGGACATCCTGGACTCCTTCGGCGGCGGCTTCCACCCCTTCCCGCGCAAGGACGTGCGGGTCCTCATCGGCGAGACCTTCACCCTGGAGTCCTTCGGCTCGGACACCGAGGACCGCGCGGCGGTGCGCGCCGCGACGGCGAAGATCATGCGCCGCATCACCGTCCTGGTCGAGGAGCTGCGCGGGGAGAAGGCCCCGCGCCCCTACGACGTGCACTACGACGGCGATCCCGGCAGGAAGCGCCACGGGGTGCGCAGGCCCGACCCGGCGCCCGGCGCGCAGGCCGAGTCCGGCGACGACGGCGGGACCGGGCCGGGCGGGGCCGGCTCCGAGGCTCCCGGCGGCACCGGCGCCCAGACCGGCACGGAGGCGCAGCCGTGAGCGACGCAGCCGTGCGCAGGGCGGCCGTCGTCGGCGCGGGCGCCTGGGGCACCACCTTCGCCTGCCTGCTCGCCGAGGCGGGCACTCCCACGACGGTGTGGGCGCGCCGCGAGGAGGTCGCCGCCGAGATCAACGCGGGCACCAATGAGCGCTACGTCCCGGGCCGGCGCCTGCCCGAGGGGGTGTCGGCCACGAGCGACCTGGTCCGGGCCGTCCGGGGGGCGGGGCTCGTCGTCGCCGCCGTGCCCTCCCAGAGCGCCCGCGACGTGCTGTCCCCGCTGCACGGCGGGCTGGAGGACGGCGCCGTGACGGTCTCGCTGATGAAGGGGGTCGAGGTCGGCACGGGGCTGCGCATGAGCCAGGTGCTCGCCGAGGCCCTCGACCTGCCCGCCGAGCGGGTCGCGGTCATCTCGGGGCCCAACCTCGCCGACGAGATCGCGGCGCGCCAGCCCACCGCCACCGTGGTCGCCGCCGCCGACGAGCACGTCGCCTCACGCGTGGCCGCGCTGTGCGCCACCAGCACCTTCAGGCCGTACACGAACACCGACGTGCTCGGCGTCGAGCTGTGCGGCGCGGTCAAGAACGTCATCGCCCTGGCCGTCGGGGCCGCGGCCGGGTGCGGCTTCGGCGACAACTCCAAGGCGACCATCATCACCCGCGGCCTGGTGGAGATCACCCGCCTGGGCCTGGCCCTGGGGGCCAGGCCGGAGACCTTCTCGGGGCTGGCGGGCATGGGGGACCTGGTGGCGACCTGCTCCAGCCCCCTGTCGCGCAACCAGACCTTCGGCCGGCGCCTGGGCGAGGGCATGAGCGTGGCCCAGGCGGGACGGGCCTCGCGCGGCGTGGCCGAGGGCGCGAAGTCGGCCCGCGCCGTCCTCGACCTGGCGGCCTCCCACGGCGTCGAGATGCCGATCACCGCGGGCGTGGTCGCCGTCGTCGAGGGCAGGGCCACCGTCACCGAGGTCAATGACGCGCTGCTGGCGCGGCCCCGCAAGGCCGAGGGCGTCTACGCCGCCCCCGCTGCCGACGCGGGCGGGCCGGGCCACGCGGGTTAGCCCCGTGAGGACCGCCGTGTCCCGCTGCGCGCGGTGAGCGCCCGCGGCCGGGAGGACCGATCAGCCGTCGTCGTCATGGCTGTCGTCCCCCTGGTCGTCGTGGCCCTGGTCGTCATCGGCCACGTCGATGACCAGACGCGTGGGGTTGGACAGGGTGAAGACCCGGTAGGTCTGGGAGTCGGTGCCCAGGGCGACCTGGAACTCGCCCTCGAAGCCCGGGTCGACGAAGGCCTCCTCAATGCCCTCGTCGTTGTCCCCCTTGTCCAGGTCGAGGCGCTGCTGGCTAGTGGTCCGCTGCCCCGAGGGCGGCACCGCGGCCAGGCCGGTGCCGTGGACGACGAGCGTGTGGTCCCCCTCGAGGGTGACCGGGTCGCCCTTGCCCATGGTGCTGACGTCGGTGTCCCACTGCGGGGCCTTCCAGCCCGGCGTCCCCTCACCGTCGAGCTCCAGGACGATGCGGCTGTAGTCGTCGTGGGACCCCACGCGCACCTCGGCGACGGTGAGCGTGCTGCCCTCGGACGCCTCCTGTCCGTCGCTGCCGGTGCCCCAGGCCGGGGCGCCGGAGGCGTCCTGCTCCTCCTCGCTCAGGGGCCCGGGGCCGGCGGTCTGGGAGGGGGAGGGCCGGCCGGCGTCGGTGCTGTCCGCAGCGGGAGCGGCGGACGCTGAGGCGTCGCCCGCGGGGGCACCCCCCTCATCCGTCGGGTCCGAGGTCGGAGCCCCCCTGCTGCAGGCGCTCAGCGTCAGGGCCCCGCCGAGGAGCACGGTGGCGAGCAGTGCGGGTGAGCGGTGTTTCATGGTGTCTCCTGATGTCGGGCGGTGCGAAGGTCCGGGTGCCGAGATCCGAGTGCGTTTCCAGGATATGAGGTCGGGCGCGGTAGCGTGGGACCCATGGCAGATGACTTGCAGGAGCCCGCTTCCTCCCCCGCATCCCGCCCCACTGGCCGCAAGCCGCGTGTCGCCGTCGTCTTCGGAGGGCGCAGCGGCGAGCACACCATCTCGTGCGCCACCGCCGCCGGGGTGCTGTCGGCCATCGACCGCGACCGCTACGAGGTCCTGCCCATCGGCATCACGCCGAGCGGCCAGTGGGTGCTCGTCGACGACGACCCCGCCGCCCTGGCCCTGGACGACTCCCGCCCGCCGGTGGAGATCACCGCCGAGGGGCTGGGGCGCGGCGAGCTCGCCGTACGGCCCGGGAGCGGGGCGCTGACCGCCCTGACGCCCGCCGGGCCGAGCGCCCTGGGCGGCGTCGACGTCGTCCTGCCCCTGCTGCACGGCCCCTACGGGGAGGACGGCACCATCCAGGGGATGCTGGAGATGCTGGGCGTCCGCTACGCGGGATGCGGCGTGCTGGCCAGCGCCGCGGGCATGGACAAGCAGGTGACCAAGGTGCTGCTGAGCGCCGCCGGGATCGCCACCGCCCCGCACGTGGTCGTCGAGCCCCACCGGTGGAACCGGGACCGCGTCGCCGTCCTGCGGGCCTGCGAGGCGCTGGACTACCCGCTGTTCGTCAAGCCGGCGCGGGCCGGGTCCTCGCTGGGCATCACCAGGGTCGAGCGGCGGGCGGACCTGCCCGCCGCCATCGAGGCCGCCCGCGAGGTGGATCCCAAGGTGCTCGTGGAGACCGGGATCGTCGGGCGCGAGATCGAGGTCGCGGTCCTGGGCGGCCGCGGCGACGACGCCCCGCGCGTGGCCGAGCCCGGCGAGATCGTCATGGACGCCGCCCACGGGGCAGGCGAGTTCTACGACTACCAGACCAAGTACCTGGCCCACGACGCCGTCCAGATGGTCTGCCCCGCCCGCCTGACCCCCGCCGAGCGCGAGCTGGTCATGACCGCCGCCGCCGGGGCCTTCCTGGCCATCGGGGCTGAGGGCCTGACCCGGGTCGACTTCTTCGTCACCGACGACGGGCGCGCCATCGTCAACGAGGTCAACACCATGCCCGGCTTCACCCCCTTCTCCATGTACCCCTACATGTGGAGGGTCTCCGGCATGGACTACCCGGCGCTCGTCGGCGAGCTCATTGAGCTGGCCCTGGAGCGGCCGGCCGATGTCAACCGCTGAGGGCGCCGCCCCGCTCGCCGTCGCGGACCTGACGGAGGACGGGCTCCTGGCCGCCCTCACGCCCCTGCTGCCGCGCGGGCGACGCGAGCTGGTCGGCGCCGGCGACGACTGCGCCGTCCTGGCGGCCCCGGACGCCCGCTACTGCGTGAGCACGGACCTGCTGGTCGAGGGCCGTCACTTCTCCACCGGCTGGTCGGGCCCGCAGGAGATCGGGGCGCGCGCCGCGGCCCAGAACCTCGCCGACGTCGCGGCGATGGGGGCCCGCCCGGTTGCGCTGGTCGTCGGCCTCGTCCTGCCGCCGGCGACGCCGCTGGCCTGGGTCCAGGACCTGGCGCGCGGAATGGCGCGGGTCTGCGAGCGGGCCGGGGCCGGCATCGTCGGCGGCGACCTGAGCGCGGGGGAGAGCCTCGTGGTCGCCGTCACCGTCCACGGCGACCTGGGGGGCCGCGCGCCCGTCCTGCGCTCGGGCGCCCGCCCGGGCGACCTGCTCGTCCACGTCGGGACGCTCGGCCGCAGCGCCGCCGGGCTCGCCCTGCTCTCCGCCGGCATTGACGACCCCGACCGGGCCGGCACGCGCTCGGGCGCCCCGCCCTGGAGCGGCCTCGCGGAGGGGACGCGCGCTGCGGCGCGCCGGGCGCTGTCCGTCTTCCGCGTCCCCGCCCCGCCGCTGGCGGCCGGCCCCGCCCTGGCCGGTGCCGGCGCGACCGCGATGATGGACGTCTCCGACGGCCTGCTGCGCGACGCCGGGCGCGTGGCCGCGGCCTCCCGGGTGCGGATCGACGTCGGGGACCCTGCGGGCGCCCGTGACGGCGCCGGTGAGGATCTGGCCGCCCTGGAGCCCGTGGCGCGCCTGCTGGAGGACTCGCCCGCCGGCGCCCGCGCGCTGGCGCGCCGGTGGGTGCTGACCGGGGGAGAGGACCACGGCCTGCTGGCCGCCGTCCCGGCCGGGGCCGGGCTCCCGGCGGGCGGCCGCGTCATCGGGCGGGTGCTCGAGCCGGGAGACGGCCCGCGCGTCACGCTCGACGGCAGGGCGCCCGACGTCGGGGCCGGGTGGGACCACTTCCGCGGCCGGGGCGCGGTCGACGGCGCCGCCGACTGACCCGGTCCCGGACCGATCCCGAGCCGGAGCACGGCCGATCTCGGCGGCCTCAGATGTTGCGCGTCACCCTGCCGGCCTTGAGGCAGGAGGTGCACACGTTGAGGCGCTTGGGGGCGCCCTTCACGAGCGCGCGCACGCGCTGGATGTTCGGGTTCCACCGGCGGTTGGTCCGCACGTGGGAGTGCGAGACGCTCTTGCCGAAGATGGGCCCCTTGCCGCAGACGTCGCACACAGCAGCCACGGTCTCACTCCTGAATCTTCTTGCTTGAACGCCGGGCGAGGGCCCGGTGCTGGATCGACCGCCCGAGAGCTCGCGCTCGGGCAACCAGGAAACCTTATCGGACGGCGGGCGCGCGTCCCAAGCGGGCAGTGCGTGGGGTGAGGCACACGCCCCGCCCTCTCGCGGTGCATCCGGCGCGCTCCCAGGACGCGCGCAGTGGCGCGGACCGGTAGCCTGGGAGCATAACAGGGTCAGCGTGCCGCCCGGTCGGGCGGTCGGATCGCCCACCAGCAGCCAAGGAGAGCGCGGCGTGACACGGCAGATGAGCAGCCAGTCGCCCAAGCCGCTCCCCGCGCACGCTCTGACCGCCCCCGCACTGCGGGACTGGCTGCACCTGGCCCGCAGAACGGGGGAGGTCACGCGCGGGCTCGTCGACTCCTTCAACGTCTTCCCGGTCCCGGACTCCGACACCGGCACCAACGTCCTGCTCACCGTGCGCGCCGCCTGCGACGCCATGCGCCTCCTGCCGGCCGGCGCCGATCTCGTCCAGGTCTCCCGGGCGGCGGCCGACGGCGCGGTGCGCGGCGCGCGCGGGAACTCCGGTCTCCTGATCTCCCAGGCCCTGGCCGCGCTCGCCGACGTCTGCGCTGAGGCACCCGACCCCGCGGCCCTGCGGCCGGTCGAGGTCGTCCGCGTCTACGAGCGCATCGCTGACACCACCTGGGCCGCCGTGTCGCGCCCGGTGACGGGCACCCTGCTGACGGTTGCCCAGGACGCCGCCGCGGCCGCGCGTGCCGCCCTGGAGGAGTCCCGCCCCGCCTCGCCCGCGAGCGTCCTGGCGATCTGCGCGGCCGCCGCCTTCGGCGCCCAGGAGAGCGTCGTGGAGACCGCCGGGCTCGGTCACGGCCCCGTCGATGCCGGGGGCGCGGCCCTCATGCTCATGCTCACCTGCCTGTCGGACACGGTCGCGGCCGGGGGACGGGCCACGGTGGGCGACGGGACGGGGGATGTCCCGACGCCCTGCACCGAGGTCGCCCACCAGATGCTCGTCGACCTCCTCACCGGCGCCGCGCACGGGGTCGCCGGTCCGGGCGGCGCCGTGCAGGCGGCCTCGACCGGAGAGTTCGAGGTCATGTACCTGTTCGAGGCGACCACCGCCCAGGCGTGCGCCCTGCGCCGCGACCTCGAACGCGTCGGGGACTCCGTGGGCGTCGTCGGCACCCCCGACGCCCTGGGTGTGGGCCTGTACCAGGTCCACGTCCACACCGACACCCCCCGTGCGGCGCTGCCGCGCGCCGGCCGGGCGCGTCAGGTGTGCGTCCACCACCTCCACCCCACGGCCCTGGCGGTGGCCACCGGCTGGGAGGCCGATGAGCCTCCCCTGCCCGGCGGCCAGATCGAGGACTCCCACGTCGTGTCCTTCGAGCGCCTGGCGGCCCGTCGGGCGCGGAACCGGGCCGCCCAGCGCGACCGCTCCATGCGCCAGCACCCTTCGCGGCTCGGCTCCCCCACGCCGGCCGGCGAGCGCACGGGCGTCATCACCTGCACCCGCGCCCCGGGGCTCATTGAGCAGCTCGCCCGCACCGGCGCCGTCGTCGTCCTGGACCCCGAGCGCGACGGAATCGTCCGCGCGGCCGTCGACCTCGGCCGGGACCGGGCGGTTGTGCTGCCCTGCGACGCCGAGTGCGCCGCCCACGCCCACGAGGCGGCGCGCTTCCTGGCGGCCCGATCGGCCGCCTCCCATGTGCGCGGCGCCGTCGAGGACGCCTTGGAGCCCGGCGACGGCGTTCGCCTCCTCGTGTGCGACACGGATGACGAGGCCCGCGTCCTGGCGGCGGCCGTCGCCGTCGCCGGGCGTGACGAGGACCTCACCGCCCTGGCCATGAGGGCCGGCCGCGCCGCCGTCGAGCTGCGCACCCTGGCGCTCAGCGGCCCGGACGCCGAGGCCGATGCGGTCACAGCCGCCCTGAACGCCGCGCTGCGTCCCGACGACGAGCTGGCCACCGTGATCCTCGGCCGCGACGCCATGCCCGACGCCGGCGCCCTGGCGGCCGAGGCCGTCGCCCGCTACGGCGAGCGGGCCCTGGGGGACCCCGACGCCATCGAGGTCGTCATCCACGCCGGCGGCCAGGCGCGCCCCGACGTCCTGCTGGCCCTGGAGTAGGGGCGCGCATGACCACCTCACCCACGCCCGCCCGCGCGGCGGTGCCCCTGCTGGACCGCCCCCTGGACGGGCTGGTGGGCAGGCGGACCGCGGACCAGCTCGCCAAGCAGGGGGCCCGGACGGCCGGGGACCTGCTGCGGCTCCTGCCGCGCCGCTACGACACCTGGGGCGAGCTGACCGATCTGCGCACCCTGACCGACGGCGAGCAGGCGACCGTCCAGGTCCAGGTCGTGCGCTCCTCGGTCCGCCGCACCCGCAGCGCCCGCCCCCCCGCCATGATGGAGGCCACCGTCACCGACGGGACCACCGCCATGCCCGTCGTCATGTTCGGCACCATCGGCCTGATGAAGCAGCGCGCGAACCAGCTCTCGCCGGGCACCACGGCGCTGATGACGGGCAGGGTGGGGCGCCGCCGGGGGCGCCTGCAGCTGGCGAATCCGCGCTACCAGGTCCTCGACGACCTCAGCGAGGCCGAGCGCGAGGCGATCCTGGCCCGCCCCCTGCCCATCTACCCGGCGACCGAGGCCCTGCCGACCTGGCAGGTGGCCAAGGCCGTGAGCACGGTCCTGGACCAGGTCGGCGCCGCCGACGTCCCCGACCCGCTGCCCGCGGATGTGCGCCGGGCCCACCGCCTCATCGACGCCTTCACCGCCTACCGGTGGGTCCACGAGCCCCAGGACGACGAGCAGTGGCGGGTCGCGCGACGGCGGCTGCGCCACGAGGAGGCGCTCGTCCTCCAGACCGCCCTGGCCCAGCGGCGCGCCCGCCACCGGGCCACGCGCACCGCCGTGGCCTGGCCGGCCCCCGGACCCGACTCCCTGCGCGCCGACCTGGACGCCACCCTGCCTTACGAGCTCACCGCCGGGCAGGCGCGCGTGGGGGAGGACCTCGCCCGCGCCCTGGAGTCGACCGTGCCCATGCAGGTCCTCCTGCAGGGCGACGTGGGCAGCGGCAAGACCGTCGTCGCCCTGCGCGCCATGACCCAGGTCGTCGGCGCCGGCGGGCAGGCCGCCCTGCTGGCCCCCACCGAGGTCCTGGCGGCCCAGCACCAGACCAGTCTCGAGGCGCTCCTGGGGCCTCTGGGACGGGCGGGCGAGCTCGGCGGCGCGCAGCGCGCCACCCGCGTCCTGCTGCTGACCGGATCCACCCCGGCCCCGCGGCGCCGCGAGATCCTCGCCGCCCTGGCCTCCGGCGAGCCCGCCATCGTCGTGGGCACGCACGCCCTGCTGTCCGAGACCGTCCAGATCCCCTTCCTGGGGCTGGTGGTGGTCGACGAGCAGCACCGCTTCGGGGTCGCCCAGCGCGACGCCCTGCGCGGGCGCCGCGGCGTGACCGACCCCGCCACAGGGGCCGAGCGCACCCCGCACCTGCTGGTCATGACAGCCACCCCCATTCCGCGCACGATCGCCATGACAATCTTCGGCGACCTCGACACGGCGGTCCTCGACGGGCTCCCGGCCGGCCGGCGCCCCGTGGCCACCCACCTGGTGCCCTGGGAGCGGCGGCTGTGGGTAGAGAGGATCTGGAGGCGGGCGGCCCGCGAGGTCGCCGCCGGGGGGCGGGTCTACGTCGTCTGCCCGCGCATCGACGCCGACGAGCAGGCCGGGGCGGCCGAGCAGGCGCACGACGACCCGGACCGCCCCGAGGGCTTCGACGACGGTCTTCTGGAGGGCCCCGGCTCCCGGGAGCCGGGCCGTGGGGCGTCGGCGCGCCCGCCGGCCGCGGTCGCCCAGTGGGCGCAGCGCCTGGCCGACGAGCCCGCGCTCGCGGGGATCGGCATCGGCACGCTGACCGGGCGGATGACCAGCGCCGAGAAGGGCGCCGCCATGGGGGCCTTCGCGAGCGGCGCGGCCCCGGTGCTCGTGGCCACCACCGTCATCGAGGTCGGGGTGGACGTGCCCGAGGCGACCATGATGGTCATCCTCGACGCCGACCGCTTCGGGCTCTCCCAGCTCCACCAGCTGCGCGGGCGCGTGGGCCGTGGGGGCCGGCCGTCGGTGTGCGTGGCGACCACCGGGGTCGAGATCGGCTCGGCCGCCTACCACCGGCTCAAGGCCTTCGGCGACATCACCGACGGCTTCGCCCTGGCCGAGGCAGACCTGGCGCTGCGCAGCGAGGGCAACGTGCTGGGGGCGGCCCAGTCCGGGCGGCGCTCCGACCTCGACCTGCTGCGGGTGACGCGGGACAGGAAGGTGATCGAGGATGCCCGCGGCGAGGCCGAGGCGATCGTCGACGCCGATCCCCGGCTGAGCAGGCACCGCGTCCTGGCGGCCGCCATCGCCGACCGCCTGGACGAGGAGTCCCAGGCCTTCCTGGAGCGGTCCTGATGAATGCGCCTCAGCCGCCCCGGGCGGCAGCGGGCTCGGCGAACCACAGGGCGGTCTCCCCGTAGCGCCTGTGCGCGAAGCGCTCCAGGCCGGTGGGCCAGGCGGGCTCGGGAGAGCGGGTCGAGCGCTCCACCACCACGACGGCGCCGGGCGCCAGCCACGGATCGCCACCGCGGGCCAGGGGGGCGAGCATGGCCGCCAGCCCCTCCCGGCCCAGCCCGTAGGGCGGGTCGACGAGCACCAGATCCATCGGCGCCCCGGCCGCACCCGCCAGAAAGGCCGCCGCCGTGGCCGTCGCCACGCGCACGCCCGCCAGCCCCAGGGAGCGGGCATTGCGCCGGCAGACCGTCGTGGCGCTCCGCGAGGAGTCCACCAGGGTCACCTCCCCGGCGCCCCGGCTCGCCGCCTCCAGCCCCAGCGCCCCCGAGCCCGCGCACAGGTCCAGCACGCTGGCGCCCTCGACGAGCCCGTAGTGCTCCAGGCGGGAGAACAGGGCCTCCCGCACCCGCTCGGAGGTCGGGCGGGTGCCCGCGCCGGGCACCTCGATCCTGCGTCCGCCGGCCGTCCCGGCCACGATCCTGGTCACGTCCGGAGCCTACGGCAGGGCGGCGGCAGTACGTGGATCGGTGCCGTCGCCCGCGGCGCGCGTCCACCGCTGAGCCGGGCGTGCCGTTAGCCTCGGGGCATGTCACTGGCCGTCTATCCCGGAACCTTCGACCCCATCACCCTGGGGCACGTCGATGTCGTACGCCGCGCCCTGACCGTGTTCGACCGGATCGTCCTGGGAGTCGCCCAGAACGCCGCCAAGGCCTCCGGCCACCTGCTCGGTCCCGACACCCGCGTGGCGCTGGCCCGGCGGGCCCTTGCGGGCCTGCCCGGGGCGGAGGTCGACGTCGTGCCCGGGCTCCTGGCCGACTACTGCCGCGACCGCGGGGCCGACGCCATCGTCAAGGGGCTGCGCAATGGCACCGACCTGGACGCCGAGGCGCCCATGGCCCTGCTCAACCGCGATCTCGGCGCGCCCGAGACCGTTTTCCTCGCCGCCGCCCCCGCGTACGCCCACGTCTCGTCGTCTCTGGTCAAGGACGTGGCGCGTCATGGCGGCGATGTCTCCCGCCTGGTGCCCGACGGCGTCCCGGAAGCGCTTCGGGACGCCCTGCTGGTGCCGCAGTCCCTGAAATGCCTGACCGGAAGGAGCCACTCGTGACCACTAGCCCCGACGCCGGAGACGACCTGCTGCGCATTCTCGACGAGCTCGATCAGCTCATCACCGGTGCGCGCTCCGTCCCCATGAGCGGCTCCGCCATTGTCAACCGCGAGGACGCCCTCACGCTGATCGAGCGCGCCCGCCACGCCGTCCCCACCGCCGTGCGCCGCGCCGAGGAGATCGTCGCTGACGCGGACGAGGTCCTGGCCCAGGGGCAGGAGGAGTCCGAGCGGATCGTGCTGCGCGCCCAGGAGGAGGCCGAGCGCCTGGTTGCGGGCGAGAGCGTGGTGCGCATGGCCCACGAGCGCGCCGACGAGATCATCGCCGTCGCCGAGGACCGGGCCGCCGACCTGCGCCACGGCGCCGATGTCTACTCGGACCGCTCGCTGGCGGCCCTGGAGGACGAGCTCGTCAAGATCACCGAGCAGGTGCGCGCAGGACGCGACGTCCTGGCCGCCCGGCTCGGCGAGCTCGACGACGCCGAGCAGGAGGAGGCGCCGGGCGGTCGCCGTCGGCCCGGCTGGCCGCTGATCCCCGGCGGCCTGTGAGGGGCCGGCCCGAGCCGTGCAGAAGGCGTGCGGCGCCGTCGCGCCGGAAGATCACGATTCAAAGTGTGACCCGCGGCCGCGGGACGACGCAGGATCGTGCCGCCGGCGCCCGAGTACTCTGAGCCCCTGCGGGCCCGGGAGTCGCCCCGACCCGTCCACGTACCGGACAACCGGAGGAGCACCATGACCACCACGGCCGCCCTGGTCGTCGACATCGTCGATCTGCCGCGCCAGATCGGGTCCGTCAAGGACGTCCGTGTCGAGACGGCCGCGCCCGCGGACCTGGGCACCGACATCATCGGCGTGCCCGAGGGCAGCCCCATCGTCCTGGACGCGCAGCTGACCAGCATGGAGGACGGCGTGCTCGCCCGCGGTCGCGCCGGCGTCCACATCCACGGCAGGTGCGTGCGCTGCCTGCGGGACCTCGACGAGGACCGCGCCATCGTCTTCGACGAGCTCTACTACCTGCCCCCGGCCGCCCAGGCCCAGGCGGCCGAGGGCGACGAGGAGGCCGCCGACCTGTTCCTGGTCGGCGAGACCGACCTCGACCTGGAGCCGGCGCTGCGCGACGCCCTCGCGCTCGCCCTGCCCTTCCAGCCTCTGTGCCGGCAGGACTGCGCGGGCCTGTGTCCCCAGTGCGGGGAGAGGCTCGACGACCTGCCCCCCGACCACCATCACCACGACCAGCCCGATCCGCGCTGGTCGGCGCTGGCGGCGCTCCTGCCCGATCAGGGCGAGCCCGGCACGAGCGAGAGGGGGCGGGCCTGATGGCCCGTTCATCCCGCAGGGGCGGCAGGAGCTCCCGCCGCGTCGCCTCCCCGGCTCGCGCTGATGTCGAGGCCCTCGTCTACCGGTGGGGCTCGAGGATCGATCCGGACCTGCTCGACCTGTCGCTGACCCACCGCTCCTTCGCCCACGAGCACGGCGGGCTGCCCACCAACGAGCGCCTGGAGTTCCTGGGCGACTCCGTGCTGGGCATCGTGGTGACCGAGTACCTCTACCGCGCCCACCCGGACGTCCCCGAGGGCCAGCTCGCCAAGATGCGCGCCGCGACGGTCTCGGAGCCCGCGCTGGCGGCCGTGGCCCGGGACCTGGGCCTGGGGGAGTTCATCAAGCTGGGCAAGGGGGAGGCCCTGTCCGGCGGCCGCGACAAGGACTCGATCCTGGCCGACACGGTCGAGGCGCTCATCGGCGCCAGCTACCTCACTCAGGGCCTGGAGCCCACCCGCGCCGTGATCGAGCGCCTCGTGTCCCGCTTCCTCCGCCAGGCCCGCACGCGCGGCGCGGGCCTGGACTGGAAGACCAGCCTCCAGGAGCTGGCCGCGGCCCACGGCCTGGGCAATCCGCACTACGAGGTCGAGGGCGTGGGGCCCGACCACGAGCGCGTCTTCACCGCGCAGGCCATTATCGACGGCGAGGTGCTGGGCGAGGGCACCGGCACCTCCAAGAAGCTCGCCGAGCACGAGGCCGCGGAGGCCGCCTACGCCTCGATCCTGGCCAGCCGCGGCGACGGCGGGCTGGACCTGCCCGGCGTCAACGACGCCCTGCGCGCCGACATGGCGGAGATGGCTCTCCCGGCGACGACACGGGCCGAGACGGCCGGCGGGGACTGAGCGGGTGTGCCCGAGCTTCCGGAGGTCGAGTCCGTGCGCGCCGGGCTCGCCCGCCACCTGACCGGCCGCACGATCGGCGACGTCGAGGTCCTCGACGCGCGCTCCGTGCGCCGGCAGGACGGCGGCCCCGAGGCCTTCGCGAGCCTGCTCACCGGGAGGACGGTGACCGCGGCCGTGCGCCGGGGCAAGTTCCTGTGGCTGGCGCTGGACGACGGCCGCGCGCTGTCCGCCCACCTCGGCATGAGCGGCCAGGTCCTCGTGCGCGGCACCGCCGCGGGGCGGCCTCCCGGCACCGGTCCCGCCCGCCGCCCGGGCGCAGCGGACACCCGCGGCGGCCGGCGCGCCGACCTGACGGCGCTGCGCGCCCCGAGCCTCGTGCGCGGGCTGTCCGCCCGGCCGCGCCACCTGCGCGTGCGCCTGCGCCTGGCGCCCGTCGACGGTGACGTCCCCGGCGGCGCCGCCGTCGACCTGGTCGACCAGCGCATGTTCGGCGGCCTGCGCGTGACCGATCTGGTGCCGACGCCCGACGGGGCGCCGGGCGGGGCGGGCAGCCCGGACGCCCTCCTGCCCGCCGACGCCGCCCACATCGCCCGCGACCTGCTCGACCCCGCGCTCGACCGGAGCGGTGTCGTGGCCCGGGTGCGCTCCTCGGGCCGCGCCGTCAAGACCATTCTGCTGGACCAGCGGGTCGTGTCGGGCATCGGCAACATCTACGCCGACGAGGGCCTGTGGGCCGCCCGCCTCCACGGCCTGCGGCCCGGCAGCCGGTTGGGCCCGCGCGTGGCCGCGCGCCTGCTGGAGCGGACCGCGGCCGTCATGGAGCGGGCGCTGGCCGCCGGGGGCACGAGCTTCGACGCCCTGTACGTCGACGCCGACGGCGCCGCCGGCTTCTTCGCCCGCGAGCTCGCGGCCTACGGGCGCGCCGGGCTGCCCTGCAGGCGGTGCGGGGCGGCCATGCGCGTGGAGAGCGTCGGCGGGCGCAGCCACACGTCCTGCCCGAGGTGCCAGACGCGCCCGCGGCGCCGACGCCGCTGAGGCCGCTGAGGCCGCCGCGGCCCGGCGGCCCATGGGCCCGGCGGATTTTCCCAGGACGAGGCCGTGTTTGTGACGTAGGTCCCCGGCGCTGATAGGCTCGTTCCCATGCCGAGAGCCGTTGCCGCCGAGACCGTCCGCGTCATGATCGTGGACGATCACGAGATCGTCCGTCGTGGGATCGCCGAGATCATAGACCGTGCCGACGGCCTGGACGTCGTGGCCGAGGCGGGGTCCTGCGCCGAGGCCCTGCGCCGGGCCGAGCTCATGCGCCCCGACGTCGTGCTGGTCGACCTGCAGCTTCCCGACGGCACCGGCATCGAGCTCATGCGCGAGCTGCGCGACTCCGTCCCCGACGCCCTGCCCATCGTCCTGACCTCCTTCGACGACGACGAGGCCCTGGCCGAGGCCCTCGACGCGGGAGCCCGCGCCTACCTGCTCAAGACCGTCCACGGCGCCGAGATCAGCGACGTCGTGCGGGCCGTGGCCTCGGGGCGCGTGCTGCTCGACGAGCGCACGGTCACGCGCCGCCGCGCCGACCACGACGACCCGACGGCGGACCTGACCAACGCCGAGCGCAAGGTCCTCGACCTCATCGGCGACGGCCTGTCCAACCGCGAGATCGGCGAGAGGCTCGGCGTGGCGGAGAAGACCGTGAAGAACCACATCACCTCCCTGCTGGCCAAGATGGGCCTGCAGCGCCGCACCCAGGTGGCCGCCTGGGTCGCCGGCCAGCGAGCCTCGGGCTGGCGCCGCGGCTGACCGCGCTCCGGCGCCGCGGGCCCGCCGCCGGGTGACCGGCTCAGCCGGCCCCCGGCTCCAGCGGCACCCGCCAGGTGAAGCAGGTGCCGCGGCGCTCGCCGTCGGAGCGGGCCCGCGGCCCGATGGCGAAGACGCCGCCGTGGCGGCGGGCGCGCTCGGCCATGTTCGCCGTGCCCGAGCGGCGCGTCACCGAGGGGTCCACCCCCACGCCGTCGTCGCGGCACACCACCTCGACCACCGGCACGCCGCTGAAGGGCTCGGCGTCCCCGGAGGCCGGCCCGCCCCCGGCCAGCAGGCTGGAGCCGCCGGGCAGGACGCCCTCGATCTTGACGTCCACCGTCACCGAGGACGCCCTGGCGTGCCGGGCCACGTTCGACAGGCCCTCGCGCACCACCGCCACCATGTCGTCGGCGACGTCCTCCTCGACGGCCGCGTCCACGGCGTCGATGAGCTCGTCCGCCTCCTCGCGGCCCGCCTGCGCCAGCCCGCGCCCGTCGACGGTGAGGATCAAGGAGGGGGCGAAGCCCAGCGAGGTGCGCGCCAGGGACGCCTCGCGCCGCAGCCGCTCGACGACGCCCGCCTCCTCGTCGCGGTCGCGCAGCGAGCGCACGATGGAGCGGATCTGACGCACCGAGTCGTCGACCGCCTCCAGCGAGGACTCCAGCGCCCCGCACACCGCCTCCAGGTCGGCGCAGCCGCCGGGGCCGTCGGAGTCCTTGGCGCGCAGGCGGTCGCGGGCCGCGGAGATCTGCATCCCGGTGGCGAAGAGCTGCTGGATGGCCAGGTCGTGCAGATCGCGTCCAATGCGCGCCCGCTCGTTGAGCAGGGCCGCCATCTCCTCGGCGTGCTGGGCGTCGGCCAGCTCGAAGGCCACGGTCGCCTGGCCCGCCACCAGCTCGGCGATCTCCAGGTCCCGCTCGGTGAAGGGGGCCGCACCCTGGGCGCGCAGCAGCAGCATGACCCCCACCCCGCGGCCGCGGTGGATCATGGGGGCGTACAGGGCCGGCCCGAAGGACGCCAGCTCGGGCACGAGCAGGTCGTGCGCACCCCACGCCTCGGCCAGCGAGCCCACCGTCAGCCCGGTCCGGTGGGCCAGCGTCGTCAGCGCCCTGCCGCCCGGCGGGAAGGCCGCCCCGATCAGGTCGGTGGAGTGAGCGCCGGCGGCGATCTCGCACACCCACGTCCGACCGACGCCGGGAAGGACCAGGGCGGCCGTGTCCGCGTGCGCGACCTCGCGGACACGGCGGGCGATCAGAGTCAGGGCGTCGTCCTCCTCGGCGCCCGACAGCAGCAGCGTCGTCAGCTCCTGGGACACGGCCATCCAGCGCTCGCGGTCCCGGGCCTCGCGGTACAGGCGGGCGTTCTCCACCGCGACGGCGGCGGCCTCGGCCAGCGTGAGGACGATGGCGGCGTCCCCGTCGTCGAATCCGCCGTCCTTGTCGCACAGGTACAGGCGTCCGTAGACCCGCCCGTGCACCCGCAGGGGCGCCGACAGGACCGAGCCCGTCGTCTCCCCCTCGATCTCGCCGGTGAAGGCGGAGGCGTGCGCCAGGTCGTTGTCGATGACGACGCCGTTGTCGGCGGGTCCGGCTCCGTGGGCGCCCGCCAGCATCGAGTCGAGCTCGCCGGGCGAGGCCGTCGCCCGCGCCGTGGCCAGGGCCGGGGCGTCCGCGGCGCCGAGCACGCCGATGGTGCCCCAGGCCGCGCCCGTGATCGAGCAGGCGGAGTCCACCAGGCGCCGCAGCGCGTCGGGCATGTTGAGGGATCCGGTCAGCCGCAGGGCCGCGCGGAAGAGCTCGACGGCGCCGTCGTCCAGCGCGACCCCGCGGGCCGGGCGTCCGCGCGTGGAGGCCAGCCGATCGGTGTGGATCGCGTGGGCCAGGGAGCCGATGCCGGCGGGGTCCTCCGGGCTCGGGCCGCTGGGCAGCGCCAGGACCAGGTCGTCGTCCGGCATGCCGGGGAAGACGGCCGGTCCGGGCGTAGTCGGTTCGCTCATGTCAGTCGCGCTCCTGCTCAAGGGACCAGCGGTAGGACTCGTCGCGCGCGGTCAGCCGGGCGTGCGTGCCGCGGCGCGCGACGGTGGCCGGGCGGCCCGGCCCGGGGGCGCCCAGGACCAGGACCTCGTCGGCGCCCTCCAGGGCGCTCAGGCGGTGGGTGACCAGCAGGACGCCGCGCACTCCCTCGCCGGCGCCCAGCAGGTCGGCCACGAGCCGGTCGGCCGCGGCCGCGTCCAGGTGCTCGCCGGGCTCGTCGAGCAGCATGAGCGGCGCCGGGGCGGCCAGCGCGCGGGCCAGCAGCAGGCGGCGGCGCTCGCCCCCGGACAGGGTCGTGGCGTTGGGGCTGATCATGGTGTCCAGCCCCTCGGGCAGGCCCGCCAGCCAGTCTCCCAGGCCCGCCTCTCGCAGCAGGGCGCGGGCCCTCTCCGCGGTCAGGGAGCCGTCGGCCACCCGCAGGTTCTCCAGGACGGTGGTGCCGAAGACGTGGGCGTCCTCCGCGGTCAGGCTGATCCGGCTCGCCGCGTCCGCCCGCCTCGCCGGCCACAGCGCGGCCCCGTCCAGGCTGAGCTCGCCGTCCCTGGGCTCCAGCAGTCCGGCCAGGGTCAGCAGGAGGGTCGTCTTGCCGATTCCCGACGGCCCGACGACGGCCAGGTGGTCGCCGGGCGCCAGGTCGAGGTCGATGCCCTCGGCCACGACCGGGCCGCCCGGCCAGCCGACGGCCAGGCCCCGGGCCCGCAGGCGGGGGCCGCCGTCGCCGACGGCCGGCAGCGGCGCAGGGGAGGGCGCCTCGATGCGCGGCGCCTCGGCCCGGTCGATGAGGGCGACGACGCGCCTGGCCGCCCCGGCGGAGACGACCAGCTGGACGCTGGCGGGCCCCAGCGCAGAGGTGAGCTCGAAGGCGGCCAGCGGCACCAGGACGACGACCGGGAGCCACACCGGGGCGAGACCGCCGCCGGCCACCGCCGGGACGCCGATCAGGAGGGCGCCCACGACCGCCAGGCCCAGGGCGGCCGTGTCGACGGCGGCCGCCAGGGCCGCAGGGCGGGCGCCGCGGTCGCGGGTCGAGGCCAGGCGCGCCTCCAGGGCGGCGAGCTCGTCCATGAGGCGGGGCAGGCGTCCGGACACGCTCAGCTCGTCGCCGCCCTCCAGCGCGGTCAGGACGGTCGCCGACAGGTCGGTGGCCTGCTCCTGGCGGGCCAGCTCGGCGGTACGGGCCGCCCGGATCGTCACCAGGGGGCCGACGACCCCCGCCAGCAGCAGGCACGCCGCCAGGACGAGCCCGGCTGCGGGGTGGATGAGGACCAGCCCGATGGACGTGACGGCGCCGACGCTCGCCGCCACCGCCATGGGCAGGTAGCCGCGCACGACCAGGTCGCCCACGGCGTCGACGTCGGCGCCCACGCGGGCGAGCACGTCGCCGCGGCGCAGCCCCGCCACGGTGTCGGTCCGCGAGGCCGCCAGGATCTCGTACAGGTGCGTGCGCAGGGCGCTCATGCCGCGCAGCGCCGTGCCGTGGGACAGGAGCCGCTCGCAGTAGCGCAGCACCGAGCGGGAGATGCCGAACAGGCGCACCGCCACGGGCGCCACGCCCAGGGCCACGACGTCGGGCACCTGGGAGGCGCGGGCGATCATCCACGCCGCGACGGCGGACAGCCCGATCGCGCTGCCCAGGCCCAGCGCGCCGGCGGCCACGGAGGCCGCGAAGCGGACCGGGTCGAGGTCGAGCAGCCCGACGGCGCGCCGCAGCGCCCTGCGCTCCGGCGGGGACAGGAGGACGCTCATCGGGCCGCCCTCTTTCCGGCGCCGGAGGGCTGCGCGGCGGCCGCCCCCGGGGGGGCCTGCGGGTCGTCGGCGGACGCTGGCTGCGAGAAGACCTCGATCACGTCGTCGGCCCTGGCCAGCAGCGCCGCCCGGTGCGCGATCACCACGACGGTGCGCCCCTGGGAGCGCAGCATCTCGACGCCGTCCAGGACGTGCGCCTCACTGGCCGCGTCCAGGTGCGCGGTCGGCTCGTCCAGGACGACGAGCGGGGCGTCCGACATGAGCGCCCGGGTCAGGCTCAGGCGCTGGCGCTGCCCCACCGACAGCCCGACGCCGCCCTGCCCGACCCGCGTGCGCCAGCCGCGGGGGAGGGCGGCGACGACCTCGTCCAGGCCCGTGGCGCGGGCGGCGGCCCCCAGGCGGGGAAGGCGCTCCTCGAGCCGGGCGCCGTCGAGCCCGGCCGCCCGGTCGGGGCCTATCACGTTGGCCAGCACCGTGCCCGGCACGATGACCGGCCGCTGGGGGACCCAGGCGATCTGCGCCCACCATGTGGCCGGATCGATCCGGGACAGGTCGGCGGCGTCGCCGGCGGGGCCGACCACGCGCACGGCGCCGCGGTCGGCGGGCAGCAGGGACAGCAGCACCTGGCAGGTCGTGGTCTTTCCGGCGCCCGAGGGGCCGGCGAGCGCCACCAGGCGCCCGGGCCGGATTCTCGCGGTCAGTCCGGCCGGGGCCCAGGAGCCGCGCGCCGCGACGCCGAGGTCCTCGATCTCGATGACGGCGGAGGACAGGTCGGGCGCCGGGAGCGCG
This sequence comes from Actinomyces israelii, assembly GCF_030253495.1. Taxonomy (NCBI): domain Bacteria; kingdom Bacillati; phylum Actinomycetota; class Actinomycetes; order Actinomycetales; family Actinomycetaceae; genus Actinomyces; species Actinomyces israelii. The sequence goes on along the minus strand of NZ_CP124548.1, from coordinate 2,388,175 downwards.
CCTCGCTCGGGCGGGGGCGCATCGAGGACCTCGAAGACGGCGCCGGCGGCGGCGAGCCCGTTGGCCGAGGCGTGGAAGTGGAACCCGACCTGCCGCAGCGGCTGGTAGACCTCGGGGGCGATCATGATGACCAGGAGGGCGGTCGCCAGGTCCATGTGGCCGAACAGCAGCCGGAAGCCCACCTGCACGGCCACGATCGCGACCGACAGCGTCGTGATGAACTCCAGGACCGCCCCGGACAGGAAGGCGACCCTGAGGGTGTGCATGGTGGCCGTGTTGTAGGCCCGGCCCAGCGCCCGCACGCGCCTGGCCGGGCCGGCCTCGCGTCCCAGGGCCTTCAGGGTGGGGAGCCCGGCGAGCAGGTCGAGCACCTGGCCCCCCAGGCGCTCCATGGCCTCCAGGCGCTCCTCGGAGTGGTGCTGGGTGAGCCGTCCGATGAGGATCATGAAGGCGGGGATGAGCGGGATGGTGCACGCCACGGCGATGGCCGAGGGCGGGTCCTCCACGAGCATGACCAGGCCGGTCAGGGGCGTGACCGTCGCGGCGAGGAGGAGCTGGGGGAGATAGCGCGTGAAGTACGGCTCGAGGTCGTTCAGGCCCCGGGTGAGCAGGGTGGCGGTCTCGGGGCCGTGCTCGGCCGCCCAGCGCGGGCCCAGCGCCGCGACGTGCTCCAGGACCCGGCGGCGCAGCTCGATGATCGTGCGCGTGGCGGCGCGGTGGGCGAGGGCCTCCTGGGCGTAGGTGATGACCGTGCGCGCCGCCATGACGAGAGCCAGCGCCCCGACCAGGGGCGCCACCGTGCCCGGGGCGGCGCGGGAGGCCACGACGGGGGACACGGACCTGGAGATGAGGACGGCCTGCACGACGACGAGCAGCGCGGTCGTCCCGCCGGCCAGGGCGGTGACGACGATATAGCGCCGGGCGGCGTGCGCGTAGCGCATGAGCCGGGGGTCCAGAGGCTTCACCGCTCCAGGATAGTCGTCCTGGGACTGTGGTCCTGACTCTGTGCGGTCCCTGTTGGCCTGTTGCCCTGTTGGCCTGCCGGCCCGTCGACTCGTTGGCCTGCCACGGCACCGGGCGGGCAGGCCGTCGGGGTCGCGAGGACGGTGCCCCGCGACCCCGACGTGCCGGCGCGTCCGGGCTGGGCCGATGGCCGGCTGTGTCAGCGGTGTCAGCGGTGTCAGTAGCCGATGGCGGCCTCCGGCTGGGCGGAGTCGCGCACCCTGGTCGGGTGCAGGCCTCCCTCGTGGGGGTCGATCGCCTCGGCGCGAATGCGCCTGGAGAAGACCTTGTACCCCCAGATCGTGTAGAAGAGCACGACCGGGACGAAGACGACGGCGGCCACGGTCATAATGAGGAGCGTCGTGTCCGCGCTCGCGGCCTGGGCGATCGTCAGGGAGTAGGCCGCGTCGACCGAGGAGCGCATGACGTCGGGGGCCATGGCCGCGAAGATGAAGACGACGGCGAAGGCGATGCCGGCGAAGTGCAGGGCGAAGGCCCTGCCCTCGCTGCCCCGGCGGGTCAGGGCCAGGGAGCCTATGAGCGCCAGCGCGGCCAGGACGAGCGGGATCCAGGACAGCGCGTTGGGGGAGTGGGCGAGCTGGGCCCACAGCGCCCACACGGCGGTGACGGCGGTGGAGGCGGGGGCGGACCGCCTGGCGAGGGCCAGGGCCCGCTCGGAGAGCTCCCCGGCGGTCTTGAGGGAGACGAAGAGCGCCCCGTGGGTGAGGAACAGCAGGCAGGTGACCGCCCCGCCCAGCAGCGTGAAGGGGGTCAGCAGGCTGAGGAACCCGCCGGTGATCTGGTGGGAGGCGCCGTGGACCAGGGCGTCGGGGGAGACCTGGCCCGCGGGCACGGGAGCGTCCGAGGCGGTGTCGATCACCTCGATCCTCATGCCCTGGACGAGGTTGGCGAAGGCGGCGCCCCACAGGATCGAGGGGATCCAGGCGCTGACCGTGTGCGCCCAGTCCCAGCGGTCCCGCCAGACCTGGTCGTTGATCTTCTCGCGCCACTCGATGGCGCAGATGCGTACGATGAGGCACAGGAGGATGAGGAGCAGGACGAGGTAGGCGCCCGAGAACAGGGTGCCGTACCACTCCGGGAAGGCGGCGAAGGTGGCGCCGCCGGCGGTCAGCAGCCAGACCTCGTTGCCGTCCCAGTGGGGACCGATGGTGCCGAGCATGGCCCGGCGCTCCCTCTCGTCGCGCCCGAGGATCCTCAGCAGCATGCCGACGCCGAAGTCGAATCCCTCCAGGGTCAGGTAGCCGATCCACAGGACGGCGATGAGGACGAACCAGAGAATGGACAGAGGTGTCATGGGTGTGCTTCCTTCTTCCGGCTCAGTACTCGAAGGACAGGACGGGGACCGGGGCCCTGCGGGAGGCGGCCCTGCCGACCAGCTCGACGGACTCCTCGGTCTGGGTGCGCACGCCCTCGCGCACGTAGCGGCGCACCAGCACGAACCAGATGACGCCGAGGGCGGCGTACAGGAGCGTGAACAGGACCATGGAGGCGAGCACCGTCGGGGAGGAGACGACGGTGGACACGCCGTCGCTGGTGAGCATGTAGACCTGGGCGACGGGGTCGGCCAGGTTGGGGGCGACCACCCACGGCTGGCGGCCGATCTCGGTGAAGATCCAGCCGAAGGTGGAGGCGAGGAAGGGCAGCGGCAGGGTCCACAGGGCGATCCTGCCCAGCCGCGGGCTGGTGATGAGGCGGTCCTTGCGGATGAGCCACAGCCCGACGGCGCCGATGAGGAGGGACAGCACGCCGAGCCCGATCATGAGGCGGAAGGACCAGAAGGTCGTGGCGACGTCGGGGGTGTAGTCCACGCCGGCGCCGTAGCGCTGCTCGTACATGGCCTGCGCGTCGTCCAGGCCCATGACCCTGGCGTTCGGGTCATTGGTCGCCATGAAGGAGTAGACGTTGGGCACGGAGGCGATGCGGGTGACGCCGCTGTCGCAGTCGCCGAAGGCGGCCACGGTGAAGCCGGCGCCGGACTCGGTGGAGCACAGGGCCTCGGCGGCGGCCATCTTGGCGGGCTGCTCCTCGGCGACGAGCTGTCCCTGGACGTGCCCGCTGCCGGCGGTGAGCAGGCCCGCGACGACGACGGCGACGGCGCCGAAGCGGGTCAGGCGGCGCCACAGCTCACGGGCCTCGTAGTCCTGTCCGGCACGGGCGGCCTTGACCATCCACCACACGGACACGCCGAAGACGATCGTCCCGGCGACGAGGAAGGACGTGGCGATGACATGGAGGATCGTGGTCCACAGGATGGGGTTGCCCAGGACCTGGAAGAAGCCGCCGACGCCGTCGAGCTCGGCGCGGCCGGTCTCAGGGTTGACGACCGCGCCGACCGGGTGCTGCATCCAGGAGTTGGCGGCCAGGATGAAGAAGGCGGACACGTTCGTGCCCAGGGCGACCATCCACATGCACAGGTTGTGCAGCCTGGGGGACAGGCGGTCCCAGCCGAAGATCCACAGGCCGAGGAAGGTCGACTCCATGAAGAAGGCGAGAAGCGCCTCGAACGCCAGCGGCGCGCCGAAGATGTTGCCGACGTAGCGGGAGTACTCCGACCAGTTCATGCCGAACTGGAACTCCTGGACGATGCCGGTGGCCACGCCCAGGGCGAAGTTGATCAGCAGGATCTTGCCGAAGAACTTCGTGGCGACGCGCCACTGCTCGTTGCCGGTGCGCAGGTAGTTGGTCTCCATGAGCGCCACGAGCGGGGACAGGCCGATCGTGAGCGGGACCAGGATGAAGTGGTAGACGGTCGTGATGCCGAACTGCCATCGAGCCAGGTCGAGGGAGTCCAGCGCCATCGGTGCGTGAACCATCAGCGCCACCTTTCGGGACGGTTGATGAGAGTGATAAGTGAATATTCCGCAGTCGTCGCGGAGTTATAGGCGCAGTGTAGGGCAAGCGGTGACGACTTGTCACGAAAGCGTCGGGTGCGCGGGCGTCCCCGGCACCGCGGATGCCAGAACCCCGGCGTGAGATAGGCCCCGGGCGGCCCGTCCGCTGCTGCGGCGCCCGGTGTGGAATACTGTCGTCGGCTCCGGGTGCCACGTACCGGCACCCGGTTTCCGAACCTCGGTTGAGACCGCCCCGGAGAAGTGCGCCGCACAATGCGCCGCCGCACTCCCGGATCGTGCGACTCCCTCCGCAGGCCGGCGCCGCCAGGCGAGAACACAGGCTTTTCGGCTCCCTCGTTGGGAGCGTGACTTGCGTCCCGGCACCGTGGGTACGGCGGGGGCCGGAATGCCCGGAGAGTGCACACCACCGTGTCCACATCGAACCCATCATCTGATCCCCACCGCGATTCCCAGGCGTCCGGAGCGCCCGCCGACGAGACGACCGGCGGAGCCCCGGCCCGTCGTCGCCGCAGGGCGACCGCCGCCGCCACCACTCCCACGCGGGTCCCCGCCGCGGAGCAGCCGGTCCTGGCCGCGCCCGACGGCTCCCGTGGCGACGGCGGTGACGAAGACCCCTCGCGGGCCGTCCGGCCCGAGGACGGCGGCGCCGGGGCGACGGAGCCCGCCCAGGAGGACGTCGTCGAGGACGCCCGGGCCGACGAGGCCGCTGATGTCGATGCCGACGGCGCGCGGGCGGACGACGCTGAGGGCGCCGCAGATGCCGGGGCCGATGAGGCGCCGCGGGACGGTGCCGCGCAGGCCGGCGGGCCCGGTGCGCAGGCGCCCTACCTCCCCGCCGCGTCCCTGCTCTTCCAGGCCCCCGACCCGGCGCGCGCCCGTCGTCGTCGCAGGGCGACCGCCGCCGCCACCGCGCCCGCGCAGGCGCCCGCCGCCGAGCAGCCGGCGGCCGCCCGCGGGCAGGGGCCCGACTCGGGCGCGCAGGCCGACGACGGCGCCGCGGCCCCCTCGAGGGGCACCGGGAGGCGCCGCCGCAGGGCCACCGCCGCCCAGGCGGCGCCCGAGCACGTCGAGACGCCCGCCGGCGACTCGGAGGAGGCTCCCGAGCCCGACTCCCGGGAGGGCGCCGACGACGGCTTCCGCTCCGATGAGCGCGACGGCGCGGGGCGGCGCAAGCGCCGGCGCGGAGGCCGCGGTCGCCGGTCGCGCTCCCGCACCGAGGCGCAGCAGGACGACCGGAGCGCCCCGGAGGCGGACTCGGCCGGCTCCCGGGCCTGCGGCGCAGAGGGCTCCGAGGAGGCTGCGGAGGCCGCGGAGGCCGCCGAGGAGGGGGCGCCCCCGGCCCGCCGTCGCCGCCGCCGGTCGCGCTCCCGCACCCGCTCCGACGCCGGTCGGGACCCGCGCGACGAGGTCACCGCCCTGAAGGGCTCCACCCGCCTGGAGGCCAAGCGCCAGCGGCGCCGCGAGGGCCGGGCGGCCGGGCGCCGCCGCCCCATCGTCACCGAGGCGGAGTTCCTGGCCCGCCGCGAGAGCGTGGACCGCCAGATGATCGTGCGCGAGCAGGACGGCCTCAACCAGATCGCCCTGCTCGAGGACGGTCTGCTCGTCGAGCACTACGTCGCCCGCCACACGCAGACCTCCATGGTCGGCAACGTCTACGTGGGCCGGGTCCAGAACGTGCTGCCCTCCATGGAGGCGGCCTTCGTGGACCTGGGCAAGGGCCGCAACGCCGTCCTGTACGCCGGCGAGGTCAACTGGGACGCCGCCGGCATGGAGGGCAGGCCGCGCCGCATCGAGGACGCCCTCTCCAGCGGCGACACGGTCCTGGTGCAGGTCACCAAGGACCCCATCGGGCACAAGGGCGCGCGCCTGACCAGCCAGATCACCCTGGCGGGCCGCTACCTCGTGCTCGTGCCCGGCGGCACCATGACCGGCATCTCCCGCAAGCTCCCCGACACCGAGCGCGCGCGCCTGAAGAAGATCCTCAAGCGCATCGTCCCCGACGACGCCGGCGTCATCGTGCGCACTGCCGCCGAGGGCGCCAGCGAGGAGCAGCTGGAGGCCGACGTCGAGCGGCTCCTCAAGCAGTGGAAGACCATCGACAAGAAGGCCTCCTCCGTCTTCAGGGGCTCTGCCAAGGCCCCCGTCCTGCTCAAGGGAGAGCCGGAGCTGGCCGTGCGCGTCGTGCGCGACGTCTTCAACGAGGACTTCCGGCGCCTGGTGGTGCAGGGGCCCGGCGCCTGGAAGACGATCAGCCGGTACGTGGGCGATCTGAGCCCCGACCTGGCCGACCGCCTCGAGCACTGGGTGGGCCCCGAGGACGTCTTCACCGCCCACCGGATCGACGAGCAGCTCGCCAAGGGCTTCGACCGCAAGGTCTGGCTGCCCAGCGGCGGCACGCTCATTATCGACCGCACCGAGGCCATGACGGTCATCGACGTCAACACCGGCCGCTTCACCGGCGGCGCCGGCGGAACCCTGGAGGAGACGGTCACGCGCAACAACCTCGAGGCGGCCGAGGAGATCGTCCGCCAGCTGCGGCTGCGCGACATCGGCGGCATGGTCGTCATCGACTTCGTGGACATGGTCCTGGAGTCCAACCGCGACCTCGTCCTGCGCCGCCTGGTCGAGTGCCTCGGGCGCGACCGCACCCGCCACCAGGTCACCGAGGTGACCTCCCTGGGCCTGGTGCAGATGACCCGCAAGCGCGTGGGGCAGGGGCTGGTCGAGGCCTTCTCCACCCCGTGCGAGTGCTGCGGCGGGCGCGGCTTCATCGTCCACGACAACCCCGTCGAGAACCAGGCGGCGGACACGTCGGCCTCCGGGCGCAAGGGCTCGGGGTCGGGCCGCCGCGGCCGCAGGAGCCGCGAGGGGTCCGCTTCTGCGCGCTCCGGCGATTCCGCGGAGGCGCAGGCCGAGGCGCCCGAGCACGATAACGCGGCGCGCGCCGCCGTGCGCGGGGCGCTGGCCCAGATCGCCGCCGCCGCGGAGCAGGCCCATGAGCAGGCCGGCGAGCACGCCGGCGCCGAGGAGGCCGGCTGAGGGCCCGCCGTGGCCTCCGACGGCTCTGCGCGGGACTCCGTGCCCAAGAACACAGACATGTGCGGTCGTCGCGAGTTGGTCGGGCAGGGCCGATCGCATAAAGTTGTTCGCCGGTGCGTCATGCGCCCTGCCAAGGAGATCGTCTTCCGGTGATGGAGCACAGGCTCCCCGGGTACGGTCCGAAGTTCCGACAGAGATGAGCATTCAAGTGGTCTACGCGATCGTCAAGGCCGGCGGCCGTCAGGAGAAGGTCTCCGTCGGCGACGTCGTGGTTGTCGACAGGCTTGCCGGCGAGATCGGCGACGAGATCTCCCTCGCCCCCGTCATGCTGGTGGACGGCGACAAGGTGACCACTGCCGCCGCCGACCTCGCCGCGTCCTCCGTCACCGCCGAGATCGTCGGCGAGAAGAAGGGGCCGAAGATCAATATCCTCAAGTTCAAGAACAAGACGGGGTTCCGCAAGCGTCAGGGGCACCGCGCCAAGCTCACGGAGATCAGGATCACCGCGATCAAGTGACCACTGCCGTGGCGCGCCGCCCCTCCGGGGCCGGCGCGCCGGCCTTAAGAGAAAGAAGCCTCACCATGGCACACAAGAAGGGTCTTGGTTCCTCCCGCAACGGCCGCGACTCGAACGCCCAGCGCCTGGGCGTCAAGCGCTTCGGCGGTCAGCTCGTCAAGGCCGGCGAGATCCTCGTCCGTCAGCGCGGCACCCACTTCCACCCCGGCAAGAACGTGGGCCGCGGCAATGACGACACCCTGTTCGCCAAGGCCGCCGGCCACGTCCAGTTCGGCACCCACCGCGACCGCAGGGTCGTCAACGTCGTGCTTCCCGAGGCCTGAGCCTCCCACCACTCGGTTCCGCGAGGGCGAACGGCTGCTGCCGTCCGCCCTCGCGGCATGTGCCCCGCCCGCCCCCAGCTCGCCCCGCGCCTTTGAGGAGAACCGCATGCCCAGCTTCATCGACCGAGTGATTCTCCACGCCTCGGGCGGCGACGGCGGGCACGGCTGCACATCGATCCACCGCGAGAAGTACAAGCCCCTGGCCGGGCCCGACGGCGGCGACGGCGGGCACGGCGGCGACGTCGTGCTCGTCGTGGACCCGCGGGTCACGACCCTGCTGACCTACCACCGCTCCCCCCACCGGTCCGCGGGCAACGGCACCCCCGGCATGGGCGGCCGGCGGCGCGGGACGGACGGCGAGGACCTGGTGCTGGCCGTCCCCGATGGGACCGTGGTCAAGGACTCCGACGGCCGCCTCATCGCCGACCTCGTCGGGGAGGGCGCCAGCGTCGTCGTGGCCGCGGGCGGCGTCGGGGGGCGCGGCAACTTCTCCCTGGCCTCCTCCAGGCGCAAGGCGCCGGGTTTTCACCTGCTGGGCGAGCCCGGCCAGGCCCGGGACGTCGTTCTGGAGCTCAAGACCATCGCCGACGTCGCCCTCGTCGGCTATCCGAGCGCCGGCAAGTCCTCCCTCATCGCCGCGCTGAGCGCCGCCCGGCCCAAGATCGCCGACTACCCCTTCACGACGCTGGCGCCGAACCTGGGCGTCGTCGAGGCCGGCGAGTCCCGCTACACGATCGCCGACGTCCCCGGCCTCGTCCCGGGAGCCGGCCAGGGCAAGGGCCTCGGCCTGGAGTTCCTGCGCCACATCGAGCGCTGCGCGGTCATCGTCCACGTCCTGGACTGCGCGACGCTCGAGCCCGGCCGCGACCCGCTGTCCGACCTGGACACCATCGAGGGCGAGCTCGCCGTCTACGCGGCCCGCCTGGCCCAGGAGGAGGACGACCGGGCCCTCACCGGCCGCGCGCCGCTCATGGAGCGCCCGCGCGTCGCGGTCCTGAACAAGATCGACGTTCCCGAGGCCGCCGAGCTCGCCGACTTCGTGCGCTCCGACGTCGAGGCCCGCGGCCTGCCGGTCTTCGAGGTCTCCGCCGTCGCACGCAGGGGCCTGCGCCCCCTGTCCTTCGCGCTGGCCGAGCTCGTGACCCGGGCGCGGTCCGCCGCCCCGGCCTCCGGGGGCGCCGCCGGCGCCGAGGCGCACCGGCCCGTCATCCGCCCGGCGGCCGTCGGACGCCGGGGCCGGGAGCCCCTGGCGACGGTGCGTCTCATCCGTCACCCTCACGAGGGCGATGTCTACCAGGTCCGAGGGGACAGGCCCGAGCGCTGGGTGAGGCAGACCGACTTCGCCAACGACGAGGCCGTCGGCTACCTGGCCGACCGCCTGGCCGCCGGCGGCGTCGAGGACGAGCTGGTGGCCGCCGGCGCGCACGCCGGGGACACCGTCCTCATCGGGCCGGCGGACGGCGGAGTGCTGTTCACCTGGGAGCCGACCATGACGACCGGGGCCGAGCTGCTCGGGGCCAGGGGCACCGATGCGCGTCTGGAGGACCGCCACCGGCGCACCAATGTCGAGCGCCGCACCCAGTACCACGCGCGCATGGACGCCAAGGAGGCCGCCCGCCGGGAGCTGCGCGACGAGGCCGCCGAGGGCATCTGGACCGACGCCGCCGACTACTCCGGCGGCGAGGACGACGCATGAGCCCGGCGGGCTCCCGGCCCACGCGCCTGGCTGACGGGGCGCGCCTCGTGATCAAGGTCGGCTCGTCCTCCCTGACCCGCTCCGACGGCGGCCTCGACCTGAATCGCATCGACATCGTCGCCGGCCTCGTCGCCGCTCTGCGCGGGCGCGGCCACGACGTGGTCCTGGTGTCCTCCGGGGCGGTGGCCGCGGGGCTGGTTCCCCTGGGCATGGCCCGGCGCCCCGGCGAGCTGCGGCTGCTGCAGGCCGCGGCCTCCGTGGGCCAGGGGCGCCTGGTCTCCCGGTGGCAGACCGCGATGAGCGCCTACGGCGTGGTGACCGCCCAGGTGCTGCTCACCGCTCAGGACGTCGCCGTGCGCAGCCACTACCGGACCGTGCGCGCCACCTTCGACGCCCTGCTGTCGATGGGGGCGGTGCCCATCGTCAACGAGAACGACGCGGTGGCGACCGCCGAGTTCCACCTCGGGGACAACGACCGCCTGGCCGCGCTCGCGGCCCACCTGGTCACCGCCGACGCGCTCGTGCTGCTCACCGACGTCGATGGCATGTGGACGGCCAGGCCGGGCACGCCCGGGGCCGGGCCAGTGCGCTACGTCGAGGCCCCCGACGAGCTCGGCGCGGTCGACGTCGCCGGGCGCGGCGGCTCGCTCGGCACGGGCGGGATGCGCACCAAGGTCCAGGCGGCGACGATCGCCTGCGCCTCGGGAACCGCCACGATCATCGCCTCGGCCGACGACGCCCCGCGTCTGCTGGGGGGCCGGGAGGTGCCCGCCGACCTGGGCACCTGGTTCGCGCCCACCGGCCCCCACCGCCCCAGCAGGCGGCTGTGGATGGCGCACGCCTCCATCCCCGAGGGGCGGGTCGTCATCGACGCCGGCGCGCAGCAGGCGATTACCGTCGGCAAGAAGTCCCTCCTCCTGCCGGGGGTGACCGGCGTCAGCGGGGACTTCGAGTCCGGCGCGGTCGTGGAGATCGTGGGCCCCGTGGGAGCCGTGGCCCGGGGCATCTGCCGCTACTGCGCCTCCGAGCTCGAGGAGGTCCTGCAGGCGCGCCGGGAGGGGGGCGCCGACGCCCTCGACCACGTCGCCCCCGTCGTCCACCGCGACGACCTCGCCGAGCTCCCGCGCACCGCGGGCGCATAGGCTCCGGCGGGCGCCTCCGGACGCCCGGCGCGCCGGTCAGCCTCCCGCCGAGACGGTGAGGAGCCGGCGGCGAACTGACTCCAGTCGTGCCACGGTGCGGCGGAGGCTGGGGCTGCGCTCCTGCGCCTTGACCACGTTCCAGCGCTCACGGGCGAACTCATTGAGACAGGACACGTAGAGTGGTCCAGGGGCGCCGTCGATGCGGACCATGCTGTCGCGCACGTGATGCGAACGAGACGACGCGCATAGACGGAGCAGCTCCCGCTTGGCGTGGGGCAGCTCGTCTGGCGACCCGGGAACCTTCCTGACGAGGCAGGGGCGCGAAAGCGTGAGGTGGACGTGCCTGAGCAGAGCCTGGACCATCCCCGTGTCCGACTCTCCTTCAACGGCAACGGCGACGTAGACACGGAGGTCTTCGGTCATCGGCGGTTCCGTACTGCCCGGACCAGCCCGGTGAGGTCCTCGGGAGCGATCAGGCCGTTGACGACGTCAGATGCGGTCAGTCCCAGAGCGAGATCGTCCATCGCCTCTTGCGAAGAGGACAGGAGAGCCGCGCGTGAGCCGTCGTCCGTGACGCGAAGGACGAGGACCTCACTCGGACTGATGCCCTCGTCGTCGAGGATCTCAGGGGCATGGGTGGACAGGATGACCTGAAGGTCCGAGGAGCGCCGTGCCTGGGCGAGCATCGAGGGCAGGATCCTCACGATTGCGCTGTTGAGCGAGAGCTCGGGCTCCTCCAGCAGCAGGATCCCGGGGCTTGTCGGTGTCTTGATAATGGCCCACAGAAGTCCGATGAGCCTTAGCGTGCCGTCGGAGAAGTCCGCCTCGTTCTGTCTCGATGGCGCTGAGCGCCAGTTCTTGTAGCCCGCGATCAGGTGAGGTCTGCCGGCGGGGTCACTCTCGATGGTCAGGGAGACGAAACCGGGGACAGCCGCGCGCAGAGCCTCCTGCATGCGTCTGAGCCACGCGTCGCGGGTTCGAGGCGCGGTCGCATTCATCTGGACGATGAAGTCGCTTCCGAAGGGATCGTCGTTGGCGACGAGGGCGCGTGAGGGGTCACGGATGATCTGCGGGACGAGGTGGAAGTACTGGACCCGGTCGAAGTAGTCGACGACGGGACGGTTTCGCCCTTTCCCCTCACCCTTGACGGAGAGCCTGTACCGCCATGAGTCCTGGCCGTCCTGCAGCCTCACGTCAACGACAAGGCGGCCTTTCGCATTGGTCCGGGAGAACAGGCTGCGGACCTTCCCCAGCCCGCCTCGGCGCTCGATCGCGGAGGCGAGCCCGCCCCCTGGCCGACGATGTCCGCCAGAAAACGGAAGACATCGAGGAGGTTGGACTTGCCGGCCGCGTTGGGGCCCACGACGAAGAGGCGCTCCCCGACGTCGAACTCCACATTCTTGAAGTTCCGCCAGTTGCTTGCTGCCAGGTGCGTGATCCTCATGGACGGTGCTCGCCCTCCCTGCTCGATGCTCAGAAGAATCCTACGGCGGATGACGGTGGGTGCAGCGGCGCAGGACCCGCGGGCGCCACTGCGCGCCCCTCAGCTCCACGGACAGGGGCGAGGGCACTCGACCGCGGGTGGTGGTGGTGTCGACCCACGGCGAGCGATGCGGATGCTCAAGCCATGGGCGGAACGGCCAAGCGCCCTCGCCCGATGAATCCTACCGCGTCTTTCCGCGGCATGGTAGCCGGAACGCAGTCCTTGTCCGAAGCGAGAGCGAAGATCCCGCTCAGGGCGTGCGGCGCACGCCCTCCCGCGGCGCGGGCCCGGCACGTATGGTGCTGCCATGAGCGCTACTCCCAGCAGCCCCCGCCGGCAGGACGCGACCGACCTGGTCGCGCGCGCGGCCCGAGCCGCCCGCTGCGCGCAGCGGACCGTGGCCGGGGCCCGCCGCGAGGTCAAGGACGCCGGGCTGCACGCCATGGCCGATCGTCTCGGGGAGGCCGCCCCGGGCGTCCTGGCGGCCAACACGGCCGACCTGGAGCGCGCCCGCACAGCGGGCATGCGGGCGGGCCTGATCGACCGTCTGACCCTGACCCCTGAGCGCATCGCCGCCATCGCCGGCTCCCTGCGCGAGATCGCCGCCCTGCCCGACCCGGTCGGCGAGGTCGTCGACGGCCGCACCCTGCCCAACGGCCTGCGGGTGCGCCGCGTGCGGGTCCCCGTGGGCGTGGTCGGCATGATCTACGAGGCGCGGCCCAACGTCACCGTGGACGTCGCCGCCCTGACGCTGAAGTCCGGCAACGCCGTCGTGCTGCGCGGCGGCAGCGCCGCCGAGCGGACCAACGCCGCCATTGTGGGCGTCCTGCGCGACGCCCTGGCCTCCGCCGGCCTGCCCGCGGACCTGGTCGCGACCGTCGACGCCGCCGGCAGGCCGGGGGCCGAGGCGCTCATGCGGGCCCGCGGCCTCATCGACGTGCTCGTCCCGCGCGGCGGGGCCGGGCTCATCAGGGCCGTCGTGGAGCAGTCCGCGGTGCCTGTCATCGAGACCGGCAGCGGCAACTGCCACATCTACGCCGACGCCCGTGCCGACCTCGGGGCCGCCGTACCGATTATCGTCAACGCCAAGACCCAGCGCGTGGGCGTGTGCAACGCCGCCGAGACGCTCCTGGTGCACCGCGACGTCGCCGACCGCCTCCTGCCGGCCGCGGCGGCGGCGCTGTGGGAGGGGGGCGTCACCCTCCACGTGGACGCGGCCGCCGAGGCCGTGCTGCGCGCCCCGGCCGCGCGGGCCGGCCGCGGGGATCTGCTGGTGCCCGCCACCGAGGAGGACTGGGCCACCGAGTACGGCAGCCCCGACCTGGCCGTGCGCGTCGTGGCGGACCTGGAGGAGGCCGTCGACCACATCGCGCGCTGGTCCACCGGGCACACCGAGGCGATCCTCACCCAGGACGTCACCGCCGTGAACCGCTTCACCGGGGCCGTCGACTCCGCCGTCGTCATGGTCAACGCCTCGACCCGCTTCACCGACGGCGGCCAGCTGGGCCTGGGCGCCGAGCTCGGCATCTCCACCCAGAAGCTCCACGCCCGCGGCCCGATGGGACTGGCGGCCCTGACGACGACGCAGTGGATCGTCGAGGGGGACGGGCATGTGCGCCCGTGAGCGGCTGGTGAGACGCGATCGCGGCCGGGTGATCGCGGCGGCCGTGACGGTGACCGCCGCCGTCGCCCTCGCCGGCCTGGCCGCGCTCGTGCTGCGCGGACCCTCCGAGCCGGCCGGCGAGCCGGGGATCACCATGACGCCGGCGCCCCCGGACGCGCGGGCCTCCTCGTCCTCGGTCCCGGAGACGACGGCGTCCCTCAGGGCGGCGGCCTCCGGCGCGGCGGACACCCTGGGGACGGCGGACTCCCCGGGGGCGGCGCCGGCCTCCCCCGTCGTCGTCCCGCCCCCGCCTCCCCAGGACCTGTCCCCGGACGAGCCCGACAACGACGACGACCTCGGGAAGGAGCCCGAGGACCGCGACGACGGCGACGGCGACTGACCCGCCGGCGCGCGGGGGCGGCCGACGGGCGCCTACACGAGCCGGTAGCCGACGCCCCTGACCGTCTCCAGCCGGTCCCTGCCGAGCTTGCCCCGCAGGTAGGAGACGTACACGTCGACGACATTGGACCCCGGGTCGAAGTCCAGCCCCCACACCCGGGCCAGCAGCTGCTCGCGGCTGAGGACCTGGCCCGGGTGGCGCATGAAGGTCTCCGCCAGCGAGAACTCCCGCGCCGACAGGTCCACCCAGCGCCCGTCAACACTCACGCGCCGGGTGCGCAGGTCCAGGGCCAGCCCGCCGTGCTCGAGCAGGGTGCGGTCTGCGGCGCTCTCCGCCGTCGGCGGGTGCAGGCGCAGACGGATCCTGGCGACGAGCTCCTCGAAGGAGAAGGGCTTGGGCATGTAGTCGTCGGCCCCGTTCTCCAGGCCCGCCACGCGGTCCGACACCGAGGAGCGGGCCGTGAGCATAATGATGGGCGTCCTCACGCCCTGTCCGCGCAGGCGCTCCAGGACCTCGAAGCCGTCGATGTCGGGCAGGCCCACGTCCAGCAGGATGAGGTCGACGCCTCCCTGGAGGGCCGTCTCCACGGCCTCGCCGCCTCGCGCCACGACCCGGGGCGTGAAGCCCGCCGCCCTGAGTCCCTTGGTGAGGAAGGAGGCGATGCGGGCCTCGTCCTCGACGATCAGCACAGTGCTCATGGGAGTCCTCCTGACTCGTGGTGCGCGTCCTGGTGAGCGTTCCCGGCGCCGGGCTCCCGTATCGGCAGGCGCAGCGTGAACACGGATCCTCGCCCGGGCCGGGAGGCGATGTCGAGCCTCCCGCCGTGGGCGGCGGCGATGTTCTCCACGACGCTCAGCCCCAGGCCCGTCCCCTGCGCCATGGCCGCGGCCTCCGGGAGGCGGGTCAGGCGGCGCCGCACCCTGGCCAGGTCCTCCGGGGCGATGCCGATGCCCTGGTCCTCCACCCGCAGGAGCAGGCTGCCGTCCTCCGTCTGCGAGCCCAGGCGGATCTCGGAGCCCTCGGGGGAGTACTTGACCGCGTTGCCCGCCAGCTCCAGCCACGCCTCGGTGACCCGGGTCGGATCGAGCAGCGCCGTCGCCGCGGCGCTGGACGCCAGGGTCCACTTCCGCGGCCCCAGCGCGCGGGCCTTGTCGAGGACCTGTGTCGTCAGCGCGGCCACGTCGGTGGGCGCGGGGGAGACGAAGTCGCTGCTCGAGCTGCGGGCGACCTCCAGGAGCCCGGCGACCAGCGTCCCCATGCGGTCGAGCTCGTCGATGGTCAGGTCCCTGGTCTGGACGACGTCGTCGGGGTCGGCGGCGTCGATGAGCTCCAGGTGGCCGCGCACGACCGTGATCGGGGTGCGCAGCTGGTGGCCGACGTCGTCCAGGAGCTCGCGCTGCGCCTCGACGGAGCGCTGGACCCGGTCCAGCATCCGGTTGACGGCGCCGGCCAGGGCGGACAGGTCGTCGCGCCCGCGCACCGGGACGCGGGTGGTCAGGTCGCGCTCGTCAATCGCCTCGGTGGCCCGGCGCAGCTCCTCGATGGGGCGCAGCAGCCGGGCGACGCCGAACCACGACAGCGCCGTGACCAGGGCGACCGTGACGGCGGCGGCGCACGCGTACAGGCCCATGGTGCGCCGCAGCTCGGCCTCCGCGGCGCCCAGGTCCACCAGGCGCGCCAGGGCGGCCCTGTGGGTCCCGTCGTCGAGCGGCACGACCAGCACCCGGTGGCGTCCCGAGACGGTCTCGACGGTCTCGATGACCGACTCCTCCGAGGCCGACAGCGCGAGCAGCCGCTCCAGGAGCGCAGGATCCGCCTGAGGGGACGGCTCACCGCCCTGGGCGGAGACCCACCGCAGGCTGCCGTCGACGATGCCGAGCTCCTCCTCGGAGGGGGGCAGGGAGGAGCGCTCCAGGTGCGCCAGGACGACCTGCGAGGGGCCGGCGAGGGCGTGCCCCGTGGCCGGGTCGACGCCCTTGTCCGCCAGGCGGCGCAGCTCGGTGCGGGTCAGCGCCAGGCGCGTGTCGATCTCGCCGTGGAGGCTGCGCAGGCCCAGGACCCACACCGCCGCCCCGGAGGTGAGCAGCGCGACGGAGGAGACCAGGACGACCGTCCAGATCAGCCGGGTGCGGATCGTGGCTCGGGAGACCGCGGCGACGAGCTTCATCCGACTATTGTGCCCGCGCAGCGCCGGGGCGTCGGCACCCTCCGCTGCTGGGGCGGGCGCGGGCGGCCGATCCCCCGGTAGTCCCACCCGGCCCCCGTCCACCGGGAGGGGACCAGGGCGTTGCGCGCGTCGATGATGACGCGGCGCGCCACCCGCCGGGCCGCCGCCGCGGGATCCAGGCCGGTCAGCTCCTCCCACTCCGTGCCCAGGATGACCAGGTCGGCGCCCTCCAGCGCCACCAGCGCGTCCGGCTGCGCTCGCAGGGCGGGGCGGAGGCCGGACAGGCCGGGCAGGCCCTCGGGGTCGTGGACGGTGACGTCGGCGCCGGCGTCCGCCAGGCGCAGCGCCACATCGAGGGCGGGGGAGTCCCGCAGGTCGTCGCTGGCGGGCTTGAAGGTGATGCCCAGGACCGTCACCGCCCGTCCGGCGGGATCACCTCCCAGGGCGTCCAGGGCCATCCGCGTCACCAGGTCGCGCTGTCCCCGGTTGATGGCGTCGACCTGCTCCAGGAACGAGGCCAGCTCCGTCACGCCCAGCTCGGCGGCGCGCGCCCCCAGGCCCCGCAGGTCCTTGGGCAGGCAGCCGCCGCCGAAGCCGATTCCCGCCCGCAGGAACTGCCCGCCGATCCGCTCGTCGCGCCCGATCGCGTCCGCCAGCACGGCGACGTCGGCCTCCGCGGCGGCGCACACCGAGGACATCGCGTTGATGAAGCTGATCTTCGTGGCGAGGAAGGAGTTCGCCGCCGTCTTGACCAGCTCGGCGGTCTGGTAGTCCATCTCCAGGCGGGGCACGCCGGCGACGAGGAGCTCGATGTACACCTCGTCCAGCAGGGATCGGGCCCTCGCGGCCTGCGCGGCCCGGGCCGGCAGCCCGTAGACGAGGCGATCGGGCCGCAGGGTGTCGGCCACTGCCGTGCCCTCGCGCAGGAACTCGGGGTTCCACACGACCAGGGCGCGCCCGGCCAGGCGGTCGGCGACCCGGGCCGCGGTTCCCACGGGCACGGTCGACTTGCCGACCACCAGCGGCAGCCCGGCCAGGTGCCGGCGCCGCGGCAGTGCCGCGGCCAGGGCATCGACCGCCTCCCACAGGCAGCTGAGGTCTGTGCCGCGGCCGGACGGGGACTGGGGCGTGCCGACGGCCAGGAAGTGGACCGCGGCGCCGGCGAGCTCTGCGCGGGCGGGATCATCGGTGTACCGCAGCCGCCCCTCCCGCGCGCCCCGGCGCAGCAGCTCCTCCAGGCCGGGCTCGTAGAAGGGCGACTCGCCGCGGGCGAGCGGCGCCAGCCGCGCAGGGTCGGTCTCGACGCCGAGGACGTGGTGGCCGAGCTCGGCCATGGCCGCGGCGTGGACGGCCCCAAGATATCCGCAGCCGATCACTGTCAGTCTCATCGTGGCCTCCATCAGGTGGTATGGGTGGTAGTGGTGTGCAGGGCGTGGTGCGTCCAGGCGGCCAGCCACGCTCCTGCGCCGGGGCGGAAGACGTGGACGAGGGCCAGGCGCAGGAGCGACGCGTCCCGGTAGGCGCGCAGCCGCCGGGAGTTGGTGGGCAGCCGCGCCGCCACGCCGTCGAGAAGACCGAGGACGCGGTCGTGGGCGGCGGCGCCCAGGCGGCCCTGGACGCGCATGAGGTCGACGTGCGCGACGAGGTTGCCCAGGTCCAGGGCCGCCTCCGCGGTGGCGGCCGTGTCCAGGTCGAGGAGGGACAGGTCGCGCCCGTCCCACAGGAGCTGGCCGTCGTGCAGGTCGCGGTGCGAGACGACGGGGGGGCCGCCGGCCTGCCCCAGGGCGGCGCACGCGCGCTCGACCTCCCGCTCGATCCGGCCGCGGCCGGCGAGGGCGTCGAGGACGTCGAGGGCCCCCGCCGCGCGCGTCCGGTCGAGCCAGGTCCGCAGCACGGCCGCCTCGTGCGCGGCGGTGTGCTCGGGCAGGGAGGCCGTGGCGCGGACGGCGGCCGGCCACGCCCGGGCCAGCCGCTCCCAGCCCGCCATCCCCTCCTCGCCCAGATCGTGCAGGGGGCGTCCGGGCAGGAGCTCGAGGTCGATGCGGGACGCCCCGCGCTCGACGACCTCGGCGGTGCGCAGGCCGGCCCGCCGGAAGGGGCTCAGCGCCTCGGGGGGCGCCAGGCGGCGGGCGCGCCCGAGGCGCACGAGCTTGCGCACCCGGGAGGCGCCGACGACGACCGCGCGGCGCCCGAGCCTGTGGACGACCAGGTCGCCGTCGGCCTCGGGGGACAGGGCGGGCAGGGCGGGGTCCGTGGCGTAGGGCGCGAGGGTCCACCGGCCGGCGGGGCCGATGCGCCCGGCCCGCAGCAGGCCCTTCCCGTCCACGGCCTCGAAGGCGATGCTGCCGTCCTCCCGCGGCCAGGCCCGGCGCAGGCCGGGAACCCGGGGGAGGACCGACGCCGGGCTCCGCCGCGGCGGGGTCAGTGCCGTCAGTGCGCTGCGCATGTCTCCTCCAGCTCGTCCAGCCTCTGGCCGATGCGGGTGCGCCACAGCGGATCGGCGTGTCGCAGGGGCTCGACCAGGCGGGCCATCCGGGCGTGGGCGATGCCCGCCCGCAGGCGGGCGCCGTCCGGCAGGTCCCCGCCGGCGTCGGCGTAGCCCTTCAGGAGTGCGGCCCCGGCCTCGGGGCCGACGACGGCGAGGCAGGAGCCCAGGTCGAGCTCGGCGGGCGCGAGTCGGGACCTGTCGAAGTCGGTGAGCCACACGGCGTCGTCATCGAGCCGGACGAGGACCTGGTCGGGGGTGAAGTCACCGTGCGCGAGGACCCGCCGGTCCCGGGTCAGGCCGGGGAGCCTGCGGCCGAGGGCCTCCACCCGTGCGGCCAGCGGCGGCGCCAGCGCCCGCAGGACCGAGGCGTGAGCGGCCCCCGGGCGCCCGGCGGGCCTGCCGCCGGGCAGCCGCCGGGCCGCCTCGTCGGGCAGACGGCCGGTCAGGGCGTGCAGGGCCGCCAGCCCCGCTCCGGCCGCGGCGGTCGCCTCGAGACGGGACGCCTGCTCCAGGTCGCAGTCGCCCACGAGCCTCAGGGCGCTGACGTGCACGGGCGGGCCCGCCTCGGCCCCCGGGAGACTCACGCGCTCGGGAACCGGGACGCGGCCCTCGAGGAAGTCCCGCAGGAGGATCTCGTCGTCCTGGGGCGTCGAGGTGATGCGCACCACTCCGACGGCGGTCCGCATGACCAGGCGCCGCAGCGGGTTGTAGCGCAGCACCTGCGCGTCGTCGGGCTCCAGGAGCCCGCGGCGCACGGCCGCGCCCACGTGCTCGGCCAGCGCCGGGTCGGCTGCGAGGCGGCCGACCTGCAGGGTCATCCCGTCGCCGAGCTCGCGCTGCTCGGTGCACCGGCCGCGGCGGCGGGCGCGCCTGGCGGCGTTGTCGGCCTTGACGCGGCTGACGGGCCACAGCAGCCGCGCCCAGCCCACGGGCCGGGAGTCGCCCGCATCCTCCAGGCCGACCGTCAGCGACACGTCCGGCTTGATGCGCAGGCGCGCCGCGCGGACCGGATGGCCGATGAGGGCGGACAGCCGGCCCTCGTCGAGCACGGACTCGACGGCCGTGAGCGTGGTGGGGGCGTTCATCTGACCTCCTGGTAGGCGGGCCCGCGTCGGGCCGTGCCCGCGCTCGCCCAGGCGCGGAAGGCGTCGGAGCGCTCGAGCAGGCGCCCGGGGGAGCCGTCGAGCCCGATCCGGCCGTCCTCGATCCACACGACCCGGTCCGCCCGCAGGGCGACGTCGGCGTCGTGGGTGACGACCAGCGTGGTCCTCCCGCGGGCGAGGCGGTCGACGGCGTCGAGCACGAGGGCGCAGGCGGCGGGATCCAGCCCCGTGGTGGCCTCGTCGAGGACGACGATCGGGGTGTCGCGCAGCAGCGCCCGGGCGATGGCGATGCGCTGGCGCTGCCCCCCGGACAGGGTGTCGCCCCGCTCCCCGACGGCCGTGTCGTAGCCCCGGGGCAGGGCGAGGATGAAGTCGTGCGCGCCCGCCCGGCGTGCGGCGGCCTCGGTCTCGGCGTCGCTCGCGCCGGGGCGCCCCATGCGGATGTTGTCGCGCACCGTTCCGGTCAGCAGGACCGCGTCCTGGTGGAGCACGGCGACATTGGCGCGCAGCTCGCCCAGGTCGAGCTCGGGCAGGGGGCGACCGTCGAGACGGACCGCGCCCGCCACCGGGTCGAGGGCGCGCACCACCAGGGAGACCAACGTCGACTTGCCCGATCCCGAGGGGCCCACGAGGGCGACGTGCTCGCCCGGGGCGATCCTGAGGCTCACCCCGTGCAGCACCTCGGTGCCGTCGTACTGGGCGACGACATCTCGGAAGTCGAGCCCGCCCCGGGCGCGCCCCAGCGGCGCAGGGGCCGCGGGCGAGACGATGTCGGGGCGCACCGCCATGAGGTCGGCGACGCGCTCGCCCGAGGCGGTGGCCCGGGAGATGCGCCCGGTGTACTTGGCCATGTCCCGCAGGGGCTTCATGGTCGTGCGCAGGTAGGTGGTGAACAGGACGAGGTCCCCGGGGGTCATCGCCCCCTGGAGCACCCGCAGCCCGCCGCCGACCATGACCAGGGCCGTGGCCAGACCGACCAGCACGTCGGTGGAGCGCTCCAGGCGCGCCGCCAGCCGCAGGGAGCGCACCCCGGTGCGCAGCGAGGTGCGGTTGGCGCCCACGAATCGCTCCAGGATCAGCTCCTCCAGGCCGTAGGCCTGCACGACCTTGATGGTGGCCAGCGCCTCCTGGGCGGTGTTGGCGAGCTGCCCCTCGCTCTTGCGGGTGCGGCGCGACGCCGACGTGATCCGCCGTGAGCTCCCCGAGGAGGTGAGGAGGAAGGCGACCACGGCCGCCACGACGACGACCGCCAGGAGCGGGTCCAGGACGACCATGACGCCGAGCATGACCAGCAGCGTCAGGACGTTGGCGGCCAGCGGCAGGCCCGCGGTGACGGCGACGTCCTGCATCCGGGCGATGTCGGAGACCAGGCGCTGGACGGTGTCGGCGCTGCGGTTGCGGGCGTGGAACTGCTGGGACAGGCCCGCCACGTGCCGGAAGACCCGCGCCCGCAGCGCGACCGCCGTACGGGACCCGGCCAGCGCGAAGGACACGGTCGCCAGGTAGTTGCACAGCGCGCGCATGGCCACGATCCCGATGAGCACGATCCCGCAGGCCACCAGGCCCAGGACGCTCGCGGGCGCGTAGCCGGTGCGGGTCCCCAGCGAGGACAGGACGGAGTCGAGGACGATCTTCAGCGGCCAGGGCTCGAGCACCCGGAAGACGACCTCGGCCAGCAGGGCGAGGGTCCCGCCCGCCACCAGCAGCGCGTGAGGGCGCAGGTCGGGGCCGACCAGCCGCAGGGTGCGCGCCAGCGCCGAGCGGCGGACGTGCGCGGTCATGGCTCGACCCCCTCGTCCTGGCGCACCCGGTCCAGCACCGTGGCGACGACCCGCTCCCAGCCGTGGCGCTCCTCGGCGCGTCGGCGGCCCAGGGCGCCCAGGCGGGCGCGCTCGTCCGCGTCGGCCGCCAGGGCGTCGATCGCCCCGGCCAGCCGAGCCGGGTCTCCGGGCGGCACCAGCACGCCGACGCCCTGAAGCATCCGCGGCAGCTGCCCGACGGCGGAGGCGACCACCGGCAGGCCCGCTGCGAGGTACTCCAGGACCTTCAGAGGGGAGAAGTACTGCTCGTCCGCCCTGCCCAGGTCCGGGTAGGGGGCCACGCCGAGGGCGGCCCCGGCCAGGTGCGCGGGCACATCCTCGGGGGGCACGGCCCCGCGGAAGTCGACGTCGAGCCCGAGCTCGTCGGCCAGGGCGCGCA
This sequence comes from Actinomyces israelii, assembly GCF_030253495.1. Classification (NCBI taxonomy): domain Bacteria; kingdom Bacillati; phylum Actinomycetota; class Actinomycetes; order Actinomycetales; family Actinomycetaceae; genus Actinomyces; species Actinomyces israelii. The sequence goes on along the minus strand of NZ_CP124548.1, from coordinate 2,366,140 downwards.
GCGCGGGCATCTGCGGGCCGTCTCCGATGACGCGCACCCTCCACGGCGCGCGGGCCGTCGCCGCGGCCCGCAGCAGGTCGTCCACGCCGTGCCAGGGCTTAAGAGTCCCGACGAAGGCGACGACGACGCCGCGGGGGTCCTCGGGGAAGGGGCCGATGCGCTCCAGGGACACTCCGTTGGGGACGGTCAGGGCGCGGGCGCCGGGGACCAGGCGCTCCACCCACCGACGCACCGGGTCGGAGACGCACGCGGTCAGGCGCGCGCAGCCGGCCTGGGCGCGCAGGGCGCGCAGCGCGGCCCGCTCGTTGACCAGCACCCGGTGCTCGCGCTGCTCGTCGATGAGGGGGGCGTTGACCTCCAGCACGCCGCGGGCCGGGCTGGAGCGCGTGACGGCGGCCAGCGCCGTGGAGAACAGGGAGTAGCGCTCGTAGACGAGGTCGGTCCCGCCGGCCAGGACGTCGTGGGCGATGCGCCGGGAGATCCCGGCCTGCTCCCGCTCCCGGCGGGCGGGGTCGCTCGCGCGCACCGGCGCCTCGACCACCTCCAGGTCCGCCAGGTCGGCGGGGACGAGGCTCCCGCGGCGGGCCGCGTGGACGACCACCTCGTGGCCGGCGCGGCGCAGGGCGCGCACCACCTCCTGGACGTGCACGCTGGCGCCCTTGGAGCCGAAGACGGGCACGCCGGGATCGGCGCAGATGTAGGACACGCGCATCAGCGGGCCTCCCCGCGCTCGGACTGCCAGGCGGACAGCACCGCCGCCTGCTCGCGGGAGTCGAACTCCTCCTCGATGAGGGCGCGGGCCCTGGCCGCCAGGCCGGCGGTGTCGACCAGGCCGGAGGCGAGGTCCCGCAGGGCGCGGGCGAGCGCCTCGGGCTCGCCCGCCGGCAGCAGGATCCCGGTCTCGCCGTCGCGCACCACCTCCGGCACGCCGGTGACGTCGGTGGCGACCACGGGCGTCCCGCAGGCCATGGCCTCCAGGACGACCGTGGGCAGGCCGTCGATGTTGCCGTCCTCGGCGGGCACGCAGGGGACGGCCAGGACGTGGGAGCCGCGCAGCAGGGCGCGCACCTCGCTCTGGGTCAGGGCCCCGGGAAGCCGCACGCGCTCCGTCAGCCCCAGCGCGCGGGCGCGCGCCGTCAGGGCGTCGCGTAGCTCCCCCTCCCCGGCGATCACCGCCGTGACCGGGACGCCGGCGCCGGCCAGGGCCGCGAGCGCCTGAAGGAGCACGTCGAATCCCTTCTTGGGCACGAGCCGGCCCACCGCGGCCACCCGCAGGGCGGTCCCCGGCCCGACGGGAGCGGGAGGCCGGTAGGGGAAGCGGTCGAGCTCCAGGGCGTTGTAGCGCAGGGTGATGCGCGCCCCGCTCCCTTCCAGCGTCGCGCGCAGGTGGCGCTCGTTGAACCGGCTGATGGCGATGACGCGGTCGGCGTCGGAGCACACGCGCCGCAGCCACACCGGGTCGACGTCCCGGTGGTAGATGTCCTTGGCGTGGGTGGTGACCGTGTAGGGGATGCCGGTCAGGCGCGAGGCGATCCAGGCGGTGCGCCCCGCCAGGGAGGCGAAGTGCGCGTGCAGGTGGGTGACGGCGTCGGCGCGGGCTGCCGCCGCCAGGGCGACGCCCTGGGCGACCTCGTCCCCCGGCAGGCCCGTCAGCTCGGGCATGATCCGCGCCAGGCGCGCGCGGGCAGCGGCGTCGGGAAGCGAGGCGGTCAGCAGCTCCCACAGCCCGGACGCCCTCAGGGGGCGGGGCACCCAGGTCACCGGTGCGCGGACCCGGGCGATCTCGGGGTGGAAGCGCGAGTCGCCGGTGGGGCGCAGGGCGTAGATGCTCAGGTCGTCGCCCAGCGTCTCGCGGGCCAGGATCTCGGTGACGATGAAGGTCTCCGAGAAACGCGGGTAGACCTTGAGGACGTATCCGGTGCGGTTCATGAGGGCTGCTCCTCGGGGGCTCGGCGGGCGGTGGTGCGGTCGGGGCGGAGGAGCGCGGCGGCCCGGGCGGCCGCAGCTCGCAGGCCGTCGCGCCGCAGGCGGGTGCGCAGGACCCGGCGGCCGACCGCCTGGGCGGCCCAGCGGGTCAGGGCGCCGGTGTCGAGGTCGGCCGAGCGCATGACGTCCACGGCCCCGGCGCGCATCAGGGCGCGGGCCCGGATGAGCTGCTCGCGCCTCGGCTCCTCGCGGGGCACGATGAGGGCCGGAGTGGAGGAGGCCAGGACCTCGCAGGCCGTGTTGTAGCCGCCCATGGCCACCACGGCGGCGGCCCGGTCGATGCGGCGGCTCAGTCCCGGCAGGCACCGGTGGATCTCGGTGCCCGGCCGGGCCCCGGCGCGCACGGCCTCCAGGTCGGTCTCGGCGAGCTGGGGGCCGGTGACGAGCACGTGCCGGTGGCCGGGCGGGGGGGCCAGGGCGGCGGCGGCCCGCAGCAGCCGGGGGCCGTCGGACCCCCCGCCGGCGGTGGTCAGGATGAACGGCGGGCCGCCTGCGCGGTGCTCGGGGTCCAGCAGCGCGCGTCCTTTGGCGAGGTAGCCGGTGAAGACGGCGCGGTCGTGCAGGACGGCCGGGACCTCCCCGGTGGCGACGGCGTCGTGGACGCGCCGGTCGCCGTAGACCCACACCTCGTCGATGAGTGCGCGCAGGGCGCCTGGCTCCTCCAGGGCCCGCCACTCCGCGGCGGCCGCGTCGGGGGCGTCGAGGACCTCGCGCAGACCCAGGACGATGCGGGTCGCGGGGCGGTCCTCGCGCAGGCGGCGCAGCGGGGCGCGCAGCTCGCGGCGCACCCCGTACAGGTGGCGGTCGATGATGACCAGGTCGGGGACGAAGTCCGCCAGGGCGGTGGCTACGAGCGCGGAGCGCAGATCGGCCAGCGACTGGGGGGTGTCGCGCAGGCGCCTGGGGCGGTAGCCGTCGGGATCCTTGGTGAAGCCCGGCAGGATGAGCCAGTCGAAGCCCGGGGGCAGGCGGAAGGCGGCGGGGGGCGCCAGGCCCGCGACCAGCAGGCCGGTGACGCTCGCACCGGTCAGGTGGGGCAGGTCGTGGGCGAGCCGGTGGGCGAGCGCGAGGTTGCGCCGCAGGTGGCCGAGGCCCAGCGCGTCGTGGCTGTAGAGCACGATGCGGGTGGTGTCCTGCCTCATGCGCCTCTCCTCTCCCGGCCCCGTTCGTGGCCTGTGGGATCAGGATCGGCGGGCGCCAGGAGATGGTGATGAGACGATCATGAGAGAGTTCTCAGGAACGCCTGCGGCCGCGGCGCGGCTCGGCTCAGGCGAGCCGGACGTCGATGCCCGACTCGCGCACGGCGGCGACGTCCTCCGGCGCGGCGTCGGTGTCGGTGATGAGCAGGTCGATGTCGGGCGTCCTGCAGATCAGGGCGAAGGCCGGTCCGGCGAGCTTCGTGTGGTCGGCGACGACGACGGTGCGCCGCGCCGTCCTGACAAGGGCCGCACTGACGGCGGCCTCGTCCTCGTGCGAGGCGTAGGCGCCGTCGCGGTCGAGTCCCTCGACGCCCAGGAAGAGGGTCCTCACCGCGATCTGGGGCAGGATGAGACCGGCCAGGGGTCCGGTCAGCTCGAAGGAGCGGGCCCTGGCCGCGCCGCCGATGACGATGACGCGCACCGCCTGGCGCACGATCAGCTCGCCGGCGATATTGACGGCGTTGGTCACGACCGTCACGGGGCTGTCCGGGTCGGTGAGGCCGGGCAGGAGCACGATCTCCCGGGCGACCTCGGTCGTCGTCGTGCCGCCGCCCAGGCCGATGACGTCGCCGGGGCGCACCATCCGGGCGGCAGCCCGCGCGATGCGGATCTTCTGGGCGCCCATGCGGGTGGTGCGGTAGCGCAGCGGGAGCTGGGCGGATGTCGGGTTGGCGGAGGCGCCGCCCCGGGTGCGGGTGACGAGCTGCTGCTCGGCGAGCAGGTCGAGGTCGCGGCGCGCCGTGGCGGCCGAGACGCCGAGCCGTTCGACAATGTCGTCGATGCGGACTCCGCCCTCCTCGACGACGATGGCCAGGATGGCGGACAGACGCTCGTGGCGGCTCATCGGGTCTCCTTCGCGCGGCTCCCTGAGACCGCGCAGGAGGGGCGTCGACGAGGCGGTCGCGGTAGTGCGCGGTATTGTGGCGGTAGGCAGCATAGGGCACGCCCGCGTACCGGTCGCGCCGACGGGACTGACCGGCGGACGGCGGCCCGGGGACGGGACCTGCCGGAACGAGGAGGAGCCGGGCGACACCGATCACGCTTGTGCGCATGGCTGGCGTGGCACGCGTCGCGCCGCGCCTTGTCCGTGGCAGTATGGGCGCGTCCGCGCACACGGCTCGCAGTGACCGGAGGAGCAGCAGTGCCGAAGAGCAACAGGGGGTGGTGCCGATGAGCGACGTCTCGCGCCAGCTGCGCATCGGCATTATGGGCGGCACCTTCGACCCGATTCACCACGGGCATCTCGTTGCGGCCTCCGAGGTCCAGCACGCCTTCGGGCTCCACGAGGTCGTCTTCGTGCCGACCTGGAATCAGCCCTTCAAGAAGGACCGGCACGTCACCCCGGCGGAGCACCGCTACCTCATGACGGTCATCGCTACCGCCCCGAATCCGCATTTCACTGTCTCCCGGGTGGATATTGACCGGGGCGGCACGACCTACACGATCGACACGCTCCACGACGTTATTGCCGAGTATCCCGGTGCCGAGTTCTACTTCATCACCGGAGCCGACGCCCTGGCGCAGATCCTGACGTGGAAGGACAACCAGAAGATCTTCGACCTGGCCCACCTGGTTGGTGTCACGCGTCCCGGGCATGTCTTAACGGATACGGGCCTGCCTGGGGATACTGTGTCGTTGGTGGAAGTGCCCGCGATGACGATCTCGTCCACGGACTGCCGCAGTCGGGTGGCCCAAGGTATTCCCGTCTGGTATCTCGTACCCGACGGCGTCGTCCAGTACATCCGCAAGTACGGTCTTTACCGCACGGTTGAGCGTTCGGCATCGACGACGTCGATGACCGCTCGCGTCGCACGGGAGCAGTCCCTGAGGAAGGAGAACGACGGTGAGTGATCCCACCGACGTCAACCAGAGCCAGCCTGACGCCGCAGATGATCGCACCGGCACTCGTCGCAGCCGCCGGGCGATGCGGCAGGCCGAGCGCGCTGCCGAGCGCGAGGCCATCCTGACCGGGCAGCAGCCTCTTCTGACCCGACGCGAGCTCAAGCGCCTGCGTCAGGAGGCTGCGGCGCTGCGCGCGGCTGTCGCCTCGGGGGAGATCACCCCCGAGCAGGCCAGAGCGCTGCAGGACCCGCTGGCCGAGCAGCCCATGATCGGGTCCCCCAGCCTGGAGGCCGCGGGGAGCCACGCGGCCCCCTCCGGCCCGTCCGGCACCGGAGCCGGCGAGCCCGCGGTGCCCGGGTCCGCCTTCCGCGGCGATGGCCTGCTCGATGCTCCGGGACGGCTCGCCCCGAGCGGTCCGGTCGCCCCGGCGTCGTACGACGAGGCGGAGGCGGCCCGCGTCCTGCAGTCCCCCGGCCGGCCTCTGACGTCCGGGGCCTCCGGGGTGGAGGGCCCGGACGGCGCGACGGCCTTGCCCGGCGCCCGGATGGTCGGCGGCGAGCCCGGGGCCTCGCCCGTGAGCCCGGCGACGTCGTCGGCTCCGCACTCCGAGGAGGGCGGAGCGGATACCTGGCGGGCGCGCCCCTACGCGCCCGAGCCTGCGATGCGGACGTCAGCGCCGTCGGCCCCCAGCCCTGTTGGCGAGGCCGCGTTCGGGCAGGGGACGGCCCCCGGCGGCCCGGGCGGCGAGGCTGCGCCCTTCACCTCCGGCACCGGGGCCGTGCCCGGGACGGAGAGGACCTTCACCGAGCCGGCGCCGCAGGTCGCCAACGCCTCACTGTCCGATGACGACATCGAGGACATCTCCGCCCAGCCGACCGGTGTGATGAATGCTGTGGAGACCTCGGCGCTCTCACCCCTCCCTTCGGCCTCACGGACGGATGAGCCGGCCGGTCTGCCCGAACGACGCTCTCTTTTCAACCGCGACGCCTCAGCGGACAGCAGGACGGGGGACTCCGCTCCGGCCCCTTCGGGCGCCGACGGGTACGGGTCGGGTGGGCCGGCTCCGGCCCCTTCGGGCGCCGACGGGTACGGGTCGGGTGGGCCGGCTCCGGCCCCCTCGGGCACAGACGGGTACGGCGTGCCCGGGAGCGCCGATGCCGGAAGCCTGCCCGAGTGGGCCACGCAGCCGGCCGCCGGCGGGCCGCCGCGTCGCCCCACCGTGAGGATCCCCAACGCCGCCCAGGGTGTGCGCACGGTCGACACCAGCACCGGCGAGCTCAGCGAGGTGCGCCCCATCGACGACGAGTTCGACGGCATCGACAATCCCCAGTGGCGCATTCTGCGGCCCGAGGGCGCTCAACCGGATGTCCCCGGCGCGTCCGAGGCCGCCGTCGAGGAGCCCGCACCCGCGCCCGCACCCGCGCCCGCGCCTGGGCCCGCCTTCACCCCGTACGAGTCCATGCCCGAGCCTGCGGCCCCCGAGCCTCAGCTCTCCGGGCCCGGCGCGGCGGCGCCTGCCGACTCCGAGGCGAGCTGGAGCGCGCCCGGCCCGGCGACGTCCCCGATGCGACCGGTTGCCGAGCCGCCGAAGACGTCGAAGATGGGCAAGATCCTGCTCATCGCCCTGCTCGTCGCCGTCGTCGCGCTCGTGGTGCTCGCCGTGGTGTGGTTCTTCCTCAACCGCGAGGGCGCTGGCTCGGCAGGTGCTTTCGACTCCATTTCCGCCTGGACACCGCTGCTGGATTGCTAGGCTGACGGGCTGAAGCCCGTCGCCCGTCTTCAAGGAGTTCCGTGCCCGCCACCGACCATGCCGTCGCCCTGACCCGTGTCGCCGCTCGCGCCGCCGCGCAGAAGAAGGCGGACAACATTATTGCGATCGACGTCTCCGGGCGGCTCGCCCTGACCGACGTCTTCCTCATCCTCTCGGGCGACAACGACCGTCAGGTGCGCGCCCTCGTCGACGCGATCGATGAGGCCGTGCTCAAGGCCGGAGTCAAGCGCAGGCAGCGCGAGGGGCTGGAGGAGTCCCACTGGGTGCTCATCGACTACTCCGACATTATCGTCCACGTCCTGCAGGCCGAGGACCGCGAGTACTACTCGCTGGAGCGCCTGTGGAAGGACTGCCCGCTCATCGATCTGCCTGAGGATGTTCTGGCCCCGGCCGGCGCCGTGAGCTGAGGGGCCCTCCATGGCGCATCTCGTCTTGTGGCGGCACGGCCAGACCGATCACAACGTCGCGGGCAGGGTCCAGGGGCGCGTCGACATCCCCCTCAACGAGGTCGGACGAGCCCAGGCCGTGTCGGCGGCCCCGAGGCTGGCGGCCCTGAGGCCGAGCGTGATCGTCTCCTCGCCCCTGCAGCGCGCACGGCAGACCGCCGAGGCGCTGTCCGCGGCGACCGGTGTGGACGTGCGTGTCGATCAGGGTCTTGTGGAGCGGTCCTTCGGCATGTGGGAGGGACTGGAGCGCGCCCGGATCGAGGCGGGCTGGCCGGAGCAGTTCGCCGTGTGGCGGGCCGGCGGGGACCCGGCGGGCGTCGGGGTCGAGACCCGCGGCGATGCTGCCGCCCGGGTGGGGGCGGCGCTGGGGCGGATCGCCGCGGCGGCCGGTGAGGCGACCGTCGTTGTCGTCGCGCACGGTGCGGCCATCACCCTGGGCACGACCCGCCTCCTGGGCCTCGATCCCTCCGCGTGGTTCGGGCTGCGCGGCCTGGACAACTGCCACTACGCGGTGCTCAGCAGCACCGGGCGGTCGCCGGGATGGAGGCTCGAGCACTGGAACAGCGGTGAGGAGCGGACGGGCTCGGGGACCGGCGGGGCGATCGGCGGGTTCCTGTCCTGATGCCCGGCCGCGGCGGGAGGGCCGGGCCGGGGGTGAGGTACCGCACGCGGGAAGGATTTGCCCGCGGGGTGCGGACTCCATAGGATTATCTCCGTCGCCCGGCGGGCGGCGCCCGAAAGGGGCTATGGCGCAGTTGGTAGCGCGCTTCCATGGCATGGAAGAGGTCGGGGGTTCGAATCCCCCTAGCTCCACCATGCACCGTTCGGTGTCAATCAATTGAAGCGCGACGATATGTCACGGGGCTATGGCGCAGTTGGTAGCGCGCTTCCACTTTGTGGAGGAGACGGGGGTTCGATTCCTTCTAGCTCCACCAGGAGGCGGAGGTCCTCGCCCGCACGGGCGAGGACCCCGTCGTATTGCTGCCGGGCGGCAAGCGCGGTGAGAGCGCTGTTTCGCCGAGATCGGTTCAGTTCCGCACCGAGATCGGTCCGAGGCGCCCGCGGGCCTCCGGAATCAGTCGCTCTGCCCGCCCACTGGCCCAAGTCCGCCACTCAGCAACCGTTCCGGTCCAACAGACTCGCATGCGCTGTGACGTCGAGGCGTATTGTGCGTGATGGACACGATCTGCTGTCCGGTGTCCCATGTCTGAGGAGGACCATGTCCGGTAATACCGCTCCCGCCACATCAGGTGTGCGCGAGCTTACAGTACGGGGCGTCGTCATCGGCGGCCTCATTACCCTGGTGTTCACAGCCGCCAACGTCTACCTGGGTCTGAAGGTCGGCCTCACCTTCGCCACCTCGATCCCGGCCGCGGTCATCTCCATGGCCATCCTGCGCTCCTTCCGGGACCACTCCGTGGTGGAGAACAATATCGTCCAGACAATCGCATCCGCAGCCGGCACGCTGTCGGCCATTATCTTCGTGCTGCCCGGTCTGGTCATGATCGGGTGGTGGACCGGCTTCCCGTACTGGGAGACCGCGCTGGTGACCGCCCTGGGCGGCGTGCTGGGCGTCATGTACTCCATCCCGCTGCGCCGCGCCCTCGTCACCGGATCGGACCTGCCCTTCCCCGAGGGCGTGGCCGCGGCGGAGGTGCTGCGCGTGGGGGACAGCGCCGAGGGCGCGGAGGAGAACAGGCGCGGCCTGCTGGTCATCGTTGTGGGCGGGCTGGCGTCGGCCGGCTTCGCCGCGCTGGCGGCGATGAAGGTCGTGGCCGGCAGCATTGAGCGGGCCTTCCGCGTCGGCTCCGGCGGCAGCATGGTCAGCGCCAGCCTCTCCCTGGCCCTCATCGGTGTGGGCCACCTCGTCGGCATCACCGTCGGCATCGCCATGATCGTCGGGCTGTTGATCTCCTTCGGCGTCATGCTGCCGCTGCGCACCGCCGGCCAGATCCCTGCCGGCGGCGACCTTGGCGAGATCGTGTCGGGGATCTTCACCTCCGACGTGCGCTTCGTCGGAGCGGGGGCCATGGCGGTCGCCGCCGTGTGGACGCTCGCCAAGATCGCCCTGCCCATCGCCCGAGGCGTCAAGGAGGCCCTGGCGGCCACCCGCGCCCGCGACGAGGGGACGGACGTGCCCGTCCAGGAGCGCGACCTGTCCATGCGCGTGGTGGCCGGGGTGACCCTGGCCTCGATGCTGCCTATCGGGCTCCTCCTGTGGTTGTTCGTGCGGGACACGCCCATCGGTCACCACACGGTCGGCATGGTCGTGGTCAGCATCCTCTTCGTGCTGCTGATCGGCCTGGCCGTCGCGGGCGTGTGCGGCTACATGGCGGGCCTGATCGGCGCGTCCAACAGCCCCATCTCCGGGGTCGGCATCCTCATTGTGATCGCCGCCGCCCTGCTCATCAAGGTGGTGCACGGCGCCCAGGCCCCCGGTCAGGGCGACGCGCTGATCGCCTACACCCTGTTCACCGCCGCGGTCGTCTTCGGCGTGGCCACCATCTCCAACGACAACCTGCAGGACCTCAAGACCGGCCAGCTCGTGGGGGCGACCCCGTGGAAGCAGCAGGTCGCCCTGGTTGTCGGCGTCGCCTTCGGCTCGCTCATCATCCCGCCGGTCCTCCAGCTGCTCAACACCAGCTTCGGCTTCGCCGGCGCGCCCGAGGCGACCGACAACGCCCTGGCCGCGCCCCAGGCGGCCCTGCTGTCCTCCCTGGCCAAGGGCGTGTTCGGCGGTGACCTGAGCTGGGGGCTCCTGGGCCTGGGCGCCGCGATCGGGGTGGTCGTGGTCGTCGTTGACGAGGTGCTCGGCCTGGCCACGAAGAACCGGATGCACCTGCCGCCGCTGGCCGTGGGCATGGGCATGTACCTGCCGATGGGCCTGACGCTCATCATCCCCGTCGGCGCCGTGGCGGGCCTGCTCTACGACCGCTGGGCGGCGGGGACCGCGGACCCGGAGAGCACCAAGCGGCTGAGCACCCTGGCCGCGACCGGGCTGATCGTCGGCGAGAGCCTGTTCGGCGTGGTCCTGGCGGGCATCGTGGCCGCGAGCGGGCAGGAGGAGCCCCTCGCCGTCGTCGGCCCCGGGTTCGAGACCGCCTCCGAGGCGCTCGGCGCCCTGGTGTTCGCCGGGGTGGGGCTCGGACTCTACCTGTGGGTCAAGAGGCTGTCGGTCAGGGCGATGACCCGCACAGGGGCCTGATCCCGACCGGCTCGGCCGGGCTCGTCAACCGGCGTCAGGGACGCCGGGCGGGGGCGTCCGCCACGAGGTCGTCGGCCAGACGGCCGGCGACCTCGCTGGCGTCGTTGAGGAAGTTGATGAGCATCGCGACCTGCTCCTCGGACCAGCCCGACACGACCTCCGACAGTTCCTCGTCCGCCCGGGCGAAGACGGAGGCCAGGCGATCCGCCCCCGCGGCGTGGATGTGCACCGAGCGCCGGTCGGCCGCATCGGGCCGGCGCTCCACCCACCCGCCCCTCTCCAGCCGCCTGAGCACGCCCGTCATGGTGGCCAGGTGGGTGCGGGTGCGCCGGGCGAGCTCGGTGGGGGTCAGCGGCCCCTCCCGGTGGAGGACGTCGAGCACGGCGAGGTCCGCGCCCTTGATGCCGAGCACGACCCCGGCGGCGCGGTTGGTCATGGCCAGGGCGCTGCCCAGCCGGCGCAGGGCGAGGATCGTCCGCAGCTGCGGTGAGTCGGACGCCGTTATCATGACACTCCGTTTCTATAAGTTGTATATTCTATGAGAATCATAGTGGGCGGTCGGCGGGATGGAAGGCCCGCCGACCCGCGGCGACGGAACGAGGATGTTGCAGTATGGTGCGAGCGATTGAGTACAGGAGCTTCGGCGGCCCCGAGGTCCTGGAGATGGCCGAGGTCCCCGAGCCCGTTCCCGGCCCCGGGCAGGTGCGCGTGGCGGTCAGGGCGGCGGGCCTCAACCCCGTGGACTGGAAGATCGTCTCCGGCATGATGGGCGGCGATGGTCCGCGGCGGCCCCGGGGTGTGGGGCGCGACTACGCGGGTGTCGTCGACGCCGTCGGCGAGGGCGTCGCCTCCGTGGCAGTCGGGGACGAGGTCCTGGGGACCGTGCACGCCGCTCCGGGAAGCGGGTCGGGGGCCGGGACGCTGGCCGAGCGGCTCGTCGTCGACGCCGGCGACGTCGTGCTCAAGCCCGCGGCCCTGAGCTTCGCCCAGGCGGCCGCGCTCGGGGTCGCCGTCGAGGCGGCGGCGGGGGCGCTGCGCGCGTTGGGGGTCCACGACGGCGACGTGCTCGTGGTCAGCGCCGCCTCGGGCGGCGTCGGCTCGATGGCGGTCCAGCTCGCCGGGCGCGCCGGCGCCGCCGTCATCGGTATCGCCGGCGAGGACAGCCTGGACCGCATCCGCTCCCTGGGCGCCGTCGCGGTCGCCTACGGCGAGGACCTGGAGGACCGCGTCCGCGCGGCGGCGCCGTCGCCGGTGACCAGGCTGCTGGACTGCCACGGCCCGCAGTACGTCGATCTCGCGCTGGCGCTCGGCCTGGCCCCCGAGGCCATCGCCACCATTGTGCCCGCGCCGCCGTCCATCGCCAAGGGGGTGCGGGTCACCGGCTCGCGCGACGCCCGCCCCGAGGACCTGAGGCGGGCGGCCGCCCTCGTGGCCGACGGAACCATGACGGTGACGATCGCCCGCGTCTACCCCTTCGATGTCGACTCGGTGCGGCAGGCCTACACCGAGCTGCGCGGCGGCCACGTGCGCGGCAAGCTCGTTGTTGACCTACCTGAGACCCCCTGAGCCGGCCCGGGGTGTTCTGAAGCCGTTGCGAGCCGGCCTCCGCGCGCCCCAGCGCGTATGTGATGTGATGGGCGCATGAGCGAGTCCGATCAGCCGTCCCTCGCATCTGGTTCCACGCCTGAGCGCATGCTCGCCGAGGTGGTCGCCGGGCACTTCATCGGTGCCCGGGTGGTGGAGGCCGACGGCGCCCAGGTCGTGGAGCTCGGGGAGGGGCTGCCCGTCATCGAGTGCTCCATCGACGAGTGCCAGGACGCTCCGCCCTACGGGGTGTTCATCTTCTTGACCATCAGAGGCGGCGCGCTCGGCGAGTCGGGAGCCCTGGTCACCGCCAGCGGATACGGCTCGAGCACGCAGTCCGCGCTCGTACTGGCCGGGTGCAACTGGGCCTGCGCCTTCGGACCCGTCCTGCTCACCGGGATCGGCCGCCCCGACCTCATCAGCACTCAGGATCCGGATGTCGAGCAGCTCGAGACTGCCCTGGACGGACGGCGGTACCGCGTCGCGGTTGGCCACCTCGACCGCTGGACCGGCTCGGCGGAGGAGGCGGCGGTCTACCGGCAGCGCCTGGGCGGTCCCCGGGCCCTGACAACACGGGTGCTGGACAGCGGAACCGTCCCCGCCCTGCGGTCCGGCCAAGTCGTTGCGCTCGGCTGCTTCCTCGAGGCGGGCCCGACGCCGCTGGCCGAGGTCAAGCTCGGGGCGGCCGACTGGCCGCCCGCCCGTGCCGTGCTCGACACCATCCCGCCGGAGTCCGGCGGCACGCGGATGCTGCGCGAGTGGGCACTGCTGACTCCGATCGAGCTGGCCCCCACCCTCACCCGCGGCGGCCTGCAGCGCACCCTCGACCTGCTGCGCGCCTGCGCCGACAACCCGACCAGCGAGGCCGGCTGGTGCGGCGCCCGCCATCACGGCATGCGGCTGGGAGAGACGGACCCCGGCGCCGCGAGCCTCGGGCTGCCGGAGGACATGGCCTGGTTCCTGAGCACGGTCGCCGCCGGCGGGGCGGGGCCCGGCTACGGCCTCGAGCCCCGGCCCCTCGCCGAGGAGTGGTGGTACCTGGCCGACGCCGGCTGCGGGGCCCAGTGGGTCCTCAATCTCGCCGACAGCACCGTGTGGCTGGATTCGCGCGCCTGCGACGACGGCTTCCAGCTCGCGGCCCCCGGCTTCCTGGCCTGGTACGAGGCCTGGCTGGACAATGCGATCTGCGGGGCCGGCCCCTTCGCCCGCTGGGAGTACAGGGTCGACGCCGCCTACAAGATGCTCGCCGACGCCGCGCAGAGGGAGGGCGTCGACAAGCTGCCCGAGACCGTCACGCGGGTGAAGATCCACTCCCCCCAGGGCGAGCCCATCGGCCCCTGCCACGCCTGCGAGGAGACCTACGCCCGCCTCGGGGTGCCCTCCACGGTGTTCACGACCGCACCGTAAGAGCCCGGAAGCCGCCTCCAACCGGCCCCGGCTCACCGACTCCTCCTATATCCTCGGACCGCACTGATCAGAAGACCTTCAGGAGGCTGTCATGAGTCAGACGAACCGGATGGCATGCGGGATCGACATCGGCGGATCGGGTATCAAGGGCGCCCTCGTCGACCTGGAGACCGGCGAGTTCGCGGGCGAGCGCGTCCGCATCGACACCCCCCGGCCCTCCACGCCCAAGGCGGTCGCGAAGGTCTGCCGCACGATCATCGACAGGCTCGGTGTCGAGGAGGACGTGCCCGTGGGCATCACCTTCCCGGCTCCGATCGTGCACGGGACCATCCCCTTCATCGCCAACCTCGACAAGTCCTGGAAGGGCGTCGACGTCAATGAGCTCATGACGCACGTCCTGGGCAGGCGCTCATACGCGCTCAACGACGCCGACGCCGCCGGCCTGGCCGAGGTCGCCTACGGCGCGGCCAAGGGGGTGCGCGGTACCGTCATCGTCACCACGCTGGGCACCGGCATCGGCTCGGCCGTCATCGTGGACGGCACGCTCGTGCCCAACACCGAGTTCGGGCACCTGGAGATCGACGGCCACGACGCCGAGACCCGCGCCTCCTCCCACCAGAAGGAGGTCCACGACCTGAGCTGGAAGAAGTGGGCCAAGCGGCTGCAGCGCTACTACTCCCACGTCGAGATGCTCTTCAGCCCGGACCTGTTCGTCGTCGGCGGGGGAGTATCGAAGAAGCACGAGAAGTTCCTGCCGCTGCTCGACCTGCGCGCCCCGATCGTGCCCGCCGCCCTGCTCAACACCGCGGGTATCGTCGGCGCCGCCTGGCAGGCCTCCCGGGCCGAGTAGCGGCCCCGCGCCCGCTGACGCGGGCCGGCGCCCTCAGCTCAGCGCGGCTGCGACGGCCAGGCGCAGGGAGTCCTGGAAGCGCGTCTCCCGCTCGGCGGCGCTCATGTCGCCGCGGTGGTCGAGCAGGTGGTCCGAGACGGTGAGCACCGTCAGGGCCCGCCTGCTGTACTCGGCCGCCACCGCGTACAGGACCGCGGACTCCATCTCCACGCACAGCGTCCCGTAGGCGGCCAGGCGCTCGGTCTGGCCCTCGGGAGTGAAGTAGAAGTGGTCGCGGGAGGCGATCGTGCCGACGTGGGTCCGCTCGGCGATGCCGGCTGCGACGGCCTCCCGGTAGGCCGCCATGGCCAGGTGGAAGTCCGCGACGGCCGAGAAGCTGATGCCCGGGACGCGCAGCTGGTTCATGGCGGAGTCGGTGTGCGCACCGGTGGCGATGACGACGTCGCCCACCCCGACCCGCTCGCTGATGCCGCCCGCAGTGCCCACGCGGATGATGCGCTCGACGCCGAAGCGGGCGAACAGCTCGGTGGCGTAGATGGCCAGGGAGGGCTGGCCCATGCCCGAGCCCATGACACTCAATGGCTCGCCGTCCACGGTGCCGGTGAAGCCGAGCATCCCGCGCACGTCGGTGACCAGGCGCGGCTCGGTAAGAAGAGACTCGGCGATGCGCTGGGCGCGCCTGGGGTCGCCGGGCATGAGGACGGCGGGGGCGAAGTCGCCGGGCTCGGCGGCGATGTGGGCGGTGGCCATGGGGTCCTCCGGGGCGGTCAGACGGGCGGAAGGCGCGCCGCTGCGGGCGCCCTGCGCATCAGTGTGGCACAGCCCGATGTCCCGGATTGTGGAACGACGGGGAACCAGCCAGTGAGCGGGGTTACGGTTCGCTGGTTCAGCGTCTCTGCGTCAGCCTCGCAGGTCGGCGGCGCCGTTCCCGCGGCGCCGCCCCCAAGACGACCACCCATTACGCACAGGGGCTTCACCATGTCCTCCACATCCACGCCCTCGACGCCCGCGCGCGAGCAGTGGAGCGGCCAGTTCGGCTTCCTCATGGCCGCCATCGGCTCGGCCATCGGCCTGGGAAACATCTGGCGCTTCCCCGGCGTCGCCTACTCCAACGGCGGCGGCGCCTTCATGATTCCCTACATCGTCGCCCTCCTGGCCGTGGGCGTGCCCGTCCTCCTCCTCGACTACGCCCTGGGGCACCGCTACCGGGGATCCTCGCCGGCCGTCTTCCGGCGCATATCCAGGCGGTTCGAGTGGCTGGGCTGGTGGCACGTCGTCGTCTGCTTCATCATCATGACCTACTACGTCGTCGTCGTCGCCTGGGCCCTGCGCTACACGGTCTTCGCCCTGACGACCGCCTGGGGCGATGACGCCTCCGGCTTCTTCAGCAGCTACATCGGCCTGGGCAAGATCTCCGACGCCGGTACCCCCGCCTACTCCGCCGAGCCGGTCGTCGGCGTCATCATCCCGCTGCTGCTCGTGTGGGCCTACGGGATCTACGTCGTGGCGCGCGGCGTGTCCAAGGGCGTCGAGCGCGCCAACCGGATCTTCCTGCCCGTCCTGGTCGTCATGTTCCTCATACTCGTCGTGCGCGCCATGCTCCTGCCCGGCGCCACGGACGGCCTCAACACCCTGTTCACCCCCGACTGGGGCAAGCTGGGCGACTACCGGGTCTGGATGGCCGCCTTCGGGCAGATCTTCTTCTCCCTGTCCATCGGCTTCGGCATCATGCTGACCTACGCCTCCTACCTCAAGCGCCGTTCCAACCTCGTGGGCACGGGGCTGACGGCGGCCTTCGCCAACTCCTCCTTCGAGCTGCTCGCCGGCATCGGCGTGTTCGCGACCCTCGGCTTCATGGCGCACGTCCAGAACGTCTCGGTCGGCGAGCTCGAGGGCATCACGGGACCGGCCCTCGCCTTCGTGACCTTCCCGACCGTCATCTCCCAGATGCCGGGCGGGCCGCTCTTCGGGTTCCTCTTCTTCGCCTCCTTCACGCTGGCGGGCCTGACCTCCTTCATCTCCATCATCCAGGTCGTCGCGCCCGCAGTCGCCGAGAAGTTCGGCTGGTCCAATGTGACGGCGACCCTCGCCTGCGGCCTGCCCAGCGCGGCCCTGTCCTTCGTGCTGTTCGGCACGTCCTCGGGCCTGTACGACCTCGACGTCGTGGACGCCTACATCAACAACATCGGCGTCGTGGCCTCCGCGATCACCATGTGCGTCGGGCTGGGGCTGGTCCTGCGCCGTTTCAAGATCCTTCGGCGTCACCTCAACGTCGTCTCCGAGACCCGCGCGGTGGGGGAGTGGTGGCGGGTGACGGCCGCGGTCGTCGTGCCCGCGCTCCTGGGGTACATGTTCATCCAGACCGTGTGGTCCTACGCGCACGACGGCTACACCTACTCCCGCGGCTTCGAGGCCGTGTTCGGCTGGGGCATGCTCTTCGCGGGGGCGGTGGTCACCGCCGTGCTGACCGCGATCCCCTGGAGGACGCCCGTGGACGACTTCACCCCCATCGCCCTGGACGCCTACGAGGAGGTGAAGTGAGATGACCGGTCCCGCGATCACCCTCATGCTCGTCGCCATCGTTGTCATCTGGGGCGGTCTCGCCGTCTCAGTCACCGCCCTGGTCGTGCGCGGGCGCCGCGAGGACAGGGACGCTCGCGCCCAGGCACGCGCAGCCGCCCGCGAGCACCTGCGCCACCCCGGGGCCCCGCCGCAGGCCCAGGACTGAGCCGACCGGCGTCGTCCAGACACGCATCCGGCCCGCTCCGGCGGGCACGGGCGCGACGGCTTCCCCGCCGCCGCGCCCGTGCGAGACAATGCCGCCATGACAGACACCCGCGACGCCGTCACCCCCGACGCCCTGTCCACCGCACCGGACGACATCGTCCCCCGGCTGGTCGCCTTCGACCTCGACGAGACCCTGGCCCCATCCAAGTCGCCCCTGCCCGCCGCCATGGCCGCCGCGCTGCGCGCCCTGCTCGACGTCGTACCCGTGTGCGTCATCTCCGGCGGGCGATTCACCCAGTTCCACGACCAGGTCCTGGCCCACCTGGACGCTACCGGCGACCAGCTCTCCCGCCTCCACCTCATGCCCACCTGCGGCACCCGCTACTACGTCCATGTTCCGCAGGCCGCTGCGGCCGACGGCATCAGCAGCGACGGCTGGAGGCTCGTCTACGCCCACGACTTCACGCCCGCGCAGGTCGACAGGGGCTTCGCGATCGTCGAGGCCGAGGCCCGCAGGCTGGGCCTGTGGGAGGAGCGGACCTGGGGCGAGATCCTCGAGAACCGCGGCTCTCAGATCACCTTCTCGGCGCTCGGTCAGGAGGCGCCGCTGGACGCCAAGAAGGCCTGGGACCCCACGGGGGAGAAGAAGGGGCGGCTGCGGGACGCCGTCGCTGCGCGCCTGCCCGAGCTCGAGGTCCGCTCGGGCGGGTCCACGAGCGTGGACATCACCCCCAAGGGCGTCGACAAGGCCTACGGCATGGTCCACCTGGCCGAGCAGACCGGCATCCCCCTGGGCGACATGCTCTTCGTGGGCGATCGCCTCGACGCCGAGGGCAACGACCACCCCGTCAAGGCCCTGGGCGTGCCCTGCCGGGCCGTGACCGGCTGGGAGGACACCGTCGACTACGTCATCGCGCTGGCGGCCCGGATCGCCGGCTCCTCTCGGGCCTGAGCCATGACGGAGGCCCGGTGGGCGCGGAGTCGGGACCGCGGCCGGCCGACGGCGCCCGGCGGGCCCCGGGTGCTGCTGCGCGGCTGCCGTGCGGCCTGCTCGCGGTGGTGGACGGCCCGCACGGTCCGCTTCCGCAAGGTCACGCGCACCCTTGTGCTGCTCGCCGTCACCTGCCTGGTCTCGCTGTGCGTCGGCGTGGTCACGGCCGAGGCCTCCAGCCCCGTCGGCCCCCACCAGGCGCAGTGGTCGACGACCCTCGACTCCACCGTCAGCCTCGACCTGGGGCCCCTGGGGCAGGTCGCCCTCGACTCGCCTGCCGGGATCCTGGGGGTGCGGGTGGTGCTGGGGGAGGTCGCGGGACAGGCAGAGCCCGTCGTCGGCTCACAGGACGCCCTCGGCGAGGCCCTGAGCTCCGACGGCGCCGCCTACATGTCCCTGATCACCCATCCCGAGCTCACCATCGAGCGCGGCCTGCGGGCCCTGGTCGACGACGCCCTGAGACGGGCGGGGCTGCTGGAGTCGGTCATGCTGTGCCTGGTGGCCGCCGGCCGTCTGGCCACCGGGGGGCGCCTGCGCGACGCCGTGCACCGGGGCCTCGCCCACGCCACCGCCTCCAGCCTGCTGGCGGCCACCGGCGCGGTCACCGTCGTGGCGCTGCTCCTGCCCGGCCTGCGCTCGCAGGCGGTGACCGGCAACCGTCTGCCGGTCCTGGCGGGCACCCCGTTGGAGCAGGCGCGCGTCTCCGGGCGCATCGGCGACATCGTCCAGGCCTACGGCGGCCGGGTCACGGCCTTCCTGGCCGACAACACCTCCTTCTACGCCGCCGCCCACGCCAACCTCTGGGCCGCGTGGGCCGCCTCCGAGCGGGTCGATGGGGTCGCGGACGTGACGGCCGCCGGCGGCGCCGTCGATGCCGACGAGGTCGCCCGGGCGGCCTCCGCCGCCGCGTCCCCGGGGGCGGCCGGGACGCCGTCGTCCCGGGCCCCGTCGACGGGCGCGGCGCCCGGCTCCTCCGCGCAGCCGACCGCGACGGTCGGGCCCGCCCGCGGCCGGGACGCCGTCACGGCGGTCCTGACGACCGACCTGCACTGCAACCTCGACGTCACCGCCTTCGCCGGGCTGCTCGACGCCCTGGCGGGCGCCACCGTCCACATGGACGACGGCGACCTGACCATGACCGGCTCGGAGCCCGAGCAGTTCTGCGTCGACGCCCTGGACAACGCGGTGCCGGGCGGCGTCGCCCGGGTGGCCACGATCGGGAACCACGACTCGTCCTACACGGCTGAGCGCCTGCGGGCGCTCGGCTGGACGGTGACCGACGGCAGCGTCCGGGACGTCGGCGGGCTGCGGGTCCTCGGCGACGTCGACCCGGACCGCACCCCGGCCGGGGGCACCTTCCAGCGCGGCGAGGAGAGCGCCACCGACATCGGGCGGCGCCTGGCGACCGTCTCCTGCGAGGCCGCGGGCAGGGGCGAGGGGGCCGACGTCGTCCTCATCCACCAGCCGGCGACCTTCGGCCCGCTCATCGACGGCGGCTGCGTCCCGCTGCTCATCGGCGGGCACGTTCACCAGGAGCAGGGGATGAGCGTGACCCGGGGCGCGAATCTCGACGTCGCCCAGCTCGTCTCCGGGGCCGGCAAGGGCGGCACGTCCGTGGGGCGGGTGACCGAGGACGCCTACCTGCACGTGCTGTCCTTCGACTCCGACGGCGGCCTGGTCGCCTGGCGCGTGGTGGTGCTTCACCCCGACGCCTCGGTGACCGTGGGGGCCTGGCAGCCCGCGCCCGCGACGGGATGAGTCGCCGCCGGGACGATGGTGCACAATAGGCGGTCATCGTTCCACTGCACCTACGCACCCACAGAGACGAACCCGATCACGAGGAGGCACCGATGACGCACGTGCCCACCGAGGCAGAGATCGACGCCATGAGCGAGGAGGAGCTCGAGGTCTACCTTGCCGCGGAGCCCGGCGGTCCCGGCGCCGCCGACGCCGCGGGTCCCGGCCAGGACGGCGCGCCGGCGTGGCTCACCGCCACCGGGGCCTCGCGCTCCTACGCCTGGCTGCTCGTTGTCGGCTCCCTCGTCGGCATCGCGGCGTCCTGGGAGCTCATGTCCAGCGAGCTGGCGCTCATCAGGGAGCCGCTGGCGAGCCTGTCGTGCGATGTCAGCCCGCTGGTGTCCTGCGGCGCCTCCCTGGACGTGTGGCAGGGCAACCTGCTGGGGGTTCCCAACTCCTTCATCGGGGCGATGGCCTTCGCGGTGCTCCTGTTCGCCGGAGTCCTGCTCGCCTCCGGCGGGCGGCTGCCCCGCTGGGTGTGGTGGGGCATGACCGCGGGGACCGTCGGCGGCGTCGGGTTCGTCGTGTGGTTCCTGATCATCTCGATCACCGTCTTCGGCAGGCTGTGCCCCTTCTGCATGCTCATCTGGGCCGTGACGATCCCGATCGCCGCCGGCACCTGGGGCGAGGCCGCCCGTCGCGGGCACCTGGGCCTGTCGCCCGCAGCGGCCGAGCGCCTGCACAGGGCCCGCTGGCCGGTCGCGGCCGCCATGTACCTGGCCGTCATCGCCACCGTCGTGGTCGCCTTCTGGGACGGCTGGATGGCGATGCTGTCATGAGCCCCGTCAACCAGGCCGATGCCCCGGCCGAGGCCTCCGCCGTGACCCAGGACTACCTCAAGGCGGTGTGGGCCGCCATGGAGTGGGGCGGCAAGGGCGCCTCGATCACCGGTCTGGCGCGGCGGATGAAGGTCGCCCCCTCCACGGCGTCGGAGAACGTGGGGCGCCTGGTCGAGGCGGGCCTGCTCGAGCACGAGCCCTACAAGGCCGTCACGCTGTCGGCCGACGGGCAGCGCCTGGCCACCGGCATGGTGCGCCGCCACCGCCTTCTGGAGACCTACCTGGTCGAGCGCCTGGGACTGAGCTGGGACGAGGTCCACGCCGAGGCCGAGGTTCTCGAGCACGCCGTGTCCGACAGGCTCCTGGAGGCGCTCGACGACGCACTGGGGCATCCTGCGCGGGACCCGCACGGCGACCCGATCCCCGCCCCGGACGGGTGCGTCGTCCAGCCGGAGCTGTGCAGCATCGACACCGTGCCCGTGGGGCGGACCGTCGTCGTGGGCCGTATCAAGGACTGCTCCAAGACCCTGCGCGATCTCGCTCTGGCCGGCATCGGCCTGGACACGACGGTGACTGTGATCGATCGGGGCACCGTGTCGGCCTTCGCGGCGGGGGAGAAGCGCCGCAGGGCGACGGTGGTGCGCGCCGTGCGCGCGGACGAGGAGCCTCCCCGTGAGCGCGCCGAGGCGGTCGTGCCGGTGGGCCACCTGTGGGTGCTGGCCTCGGCGGCCGGCCCCGGCGGCGCGGAGAACCCGCGGCCGCTCACCGAGATCGGTGGGCATCCGCGCCGAGATCGATGACGGGAGCGCTGCCGGGGCTGCGAGACCAATCATCTAGGCTGGCGCCATGACCGCCCCCAAGAACACTGAGACCACTGAGACCTCGGTCTTCACCAAGATCATCAACGGCGACATCCCCGGGCGCTTCGTGTGGGCCGACGACGTGTGCGTCGCCTTCGCCACCATCGAGCCGCAGACCCCCGGCCACGTCCTGGTCGTGCCGCGCATTGCGCACGAGTCCTACATAGACGCCAGCGAGCCCACCATCGCCCACCTGTCGGTGGTGGCCAAGCGCATCGCCGCCGCCCAGGTGCGGGTCTTCGACGCCGTGCGCCCGGGCATCGTCGTCCTCGGGCTGGACGTGCCCCACCTGCACATCCACGTGCTCCCCCTGCACCGGGCCGCAGACATCGCCCCGTCCTCGGCGCGTCCCGCCGACGGCGCCGAGCTCGACGAGACGATGGGCCGCTTGCGCCAGGGGCTGGGCGAGGACGGGTGGGGGGCGTTCGTGCCGGCGCGGATGGACTCGCCCTCCCTCGCCTGATCTCGCCCGGCCCGTGCCGCCCGCCGCCGGTGCGCGGCCGGCCGGGATCACAGTGACCGGCGCCTCGCGCCCGCCACCCGGACGGCGCGGAGAAGCGGCGAGAACCAGCGATAGGCTGAGCGGCAGCCGGGCCGCCTCCGCCCTCTCCATGGCGGGGGCGGCGCACCCGCAGGCACCCAAGCACCACCACGGAAGAGAGCGCTCCTTCGATGACGGAGAACCAGACCCCCCAGGGCGAGTCCGCGACGCCGTTCCGCTACACGGCGGCCCTGGCCGAGACCATCGAGACCTCCTGGCAGGACCGCTGGGAGGCCGAGGGCGTCTTCCACTCCGACAACCCCGTGGGAGCGCTGGCGGGGCCGGACGCCGAGGAGGAGAAGTTCTTCCTGCTCGACATGTTCCCCTACCCCAGCGGCAAGGGCCTGCACGTGGGCCACCCCCTGGGCTACATCGCCACCGACGTCGTGGCCCGCTTCACCCGCATGACCGGGCGCAACGTCCTGTACACCATGGGCTACGACGCCTTCGGCCTGCCCGCCGAGCAGTACGCCGTCGCCACCGGCCAGCACCCGCGCGTCTCCACCGAGGCCAATATCGCCACCATGCGCCGCCAGCTGCGGCGCCTGGGCCTGTCCCACGACCCGCGCCGCTCCATCCAGACCATCGACCCGGACTACGTGCGGTGGACCCAGTGGATCTTCCTGAAGATCTTCGGCTCCTGGTTCGACCCCGCCGCCCCGCGCCGCGACGGGCGCGGCACGGGGGCGGCCCGGCCCATTGACGAGCTGCGCGACAAGCTCGCCTCCGGCGAGGTCGCCGTCCCCGGCGGCCGCGACTGGGCCTCCCTGGGCGAGGCCGAGCGGGCCGACGTCGTCGACTCCTTCCGCCTGGCCTACGTGTCCGACGCGCCGGTCAACTGGTGCCCGGGCCTGGGCACGGTGCTGGCCAACGAGGAGGTCACCGCCGAGGGCCGCTCCGAGAGGGGCAACTACCCGGTCTTCAAGCGCAACCTGCGCCAGTGGATGATGCGCATCACCGCCTACGCCGACCGCCTGGCCGAGGACCTGGACACGGTCGACTGGCCCGAGAAGGTCAAGCTCATGCAGCGCAACTGGATCGGCCGCTCCGAGGGCGCGGAGGTCACCTTCGCCGTCGAGGGCGCCCGGGAGGCCGGCTGCGCCGTGGCGGACCTGAGCGTGTACACCACGCGCCCTGACACGCTCTTCGGCGCGACCTTCATGGTGGTGGCCCCCGAGCACCCGCTGCTGGGCGGGCGGCTCGGCGCCCCGGTCGACGACGACGCGGCCGCCCTGACCGTCCCCGCCGCCTGGCCCGAGGGCGCCCGCGAGGCGTGGACGGGCGGCCGCGCCACGCCCGCCGGGGCCGTGGCCGCCTACCGCGCCCGGGCCGCGGCGGCCACCGAGGCCGAGCGCACCGCCGAGGACCGCGCCAAGACCGGCGTGTTCACGGGCCTGTTCGGCATCAATCCGGTCAACGGGCGGCGGGTGCCGATCTTCGTGGCCGACTACGTCCTCATGGGCTACGGCACCGGCGCCATTATGGCGGTGCCCGCTCACGACGAGCGCGACTGGGCCTTCGCCCGGAAGTACGACCTCGACATCGTCCAGACGATCGGCCCCGCGGACGACCCCCGCGGCGTGGACCTGTCCAGGGGCGCCTACACGGGTGACGGCGTCGCCGTGGACTGCGCCAACGACGAGATCAGCCTGGACGGGAAGTCCAAGGGCGAGGCCACGGCCGCCATGACCGCCTGGCTGGAGTCCAAGGGCGCCGGACGCGCCGCGGTCACCTACCGCCTGCGCGACTGGCTCTTCAGCCGCCAGCGCTACTGGGGCGAGCCCTTCCCCGTCGTGTGGGACGAGGCCGGCGGCGTCCACGCGCTGCCGGAGTCCATGCTGCCGGTCGAGCTGCCGGAGGTCACGGACTACTCGCCGCGCTCCTACGACCCCGACGACGCCGCCTCCAGCCCCGAGCCGCCCCTGGGCGGGGCCGCCGACTGGGTGGAGGTCGAGCTCGACCTGGGGGAGGGCCTCAAGACGTACCGCCGCGAGACCAACACGATGCCCAACTGGGCGGGCTCGTGCTGGTACGAGCTGCGCTACATCGACCCCGCCGACCGGGACGCCCTGGTCGATCCGGTCAACGAGGCCTACTGGATGGGGCCGCGCCCCGAGAACGGCAACACCTCCGGCGGCACCGACCTGTACGTGGGCGGCGTGGAGCACGCGGTCCTGCACCTGCTGTACTCCCGGTTCTGGCACAAGGTCCTGTTCGACCTGGGCGTGGTGTCCTCCTCCGAGCCCTACCACCGCCTGTTCAACCAGGGCTACATCCAGGCCTACGCCTACAAGGACGAGCGCGGCCAGTACGTGCCCGCCGAGGAGGTCGAGGAGGGGCCGGACGACGCCGGCGGCGAGCCGACCTTCACCTGGCGGGGGCGCGGCGTCCGGCGCGAGTACGGCAAGATGGGCAAGTCCCTGAAGAACATCGTCACCCCCGACGACATGTACTCCGCCTATGGCGCGGACACCTTCCGCGTCTACGAGATGAGCATGGGGCCGCTCGACCAGGATCGCCCCTGGGACACCCGCGCCGTGGCCGGGGCCCAGCGCTTCCTGCAGCGCCTGTGGCGCAACGTGGTCGATGAGGCCACCGGTGAGGTCACGGTGGTGGACGACCCGGCCGACCGTGCCACGGCCCGCCTGGTGGCCCGCACGGTCGTGGGCGTGCGCGGCGACTACGAGGCCATGCGCCTCAACACCGCCATCGCCAAGCTCATCGTGCTGAACAACCACCTGACGGGACTGGCGCGGGTGCCGCGCGAGGCCGTCGAGGCCCTCACCCTCATGACGGCGCCGGTCGCCCCGCACATCGCCGAGGAGATCTGGGCGCGCCTGGGCCACGAGCGCTCGCTCGCCCATGAGGCCTTCCCCGCGGTCGAGGACGAGTCCCTGCTGGCCGCCGAGGCCGTCACCTGCGTGGTCCAGGTCAAGGGCAAGGTCCGCGACCGGCTGGAGGTCGTCCCGGACATCTCCGGGGCGGAGCTGGAGAGGCTCGCCCTGGCGGCCCCCGGCGTCGTGCGCGCCCTGAACGGGCGCGGCGTGCGCAAGGTGATCGTCAAGGCGCCGAAGCTGGTCAGCGTCGTCCCGGAGTGAACAGCGCCCGCCGCGGCATACAATCGAAGTGATGTAATTCACACTTGTCTGTCGGTCGGTATGGCGCTGACCTTGGGAGACGGAGACGAGCTCCCGGGCTCAATCGCCCGGGAGCAGGACGACGCCCCGGCTGTCCTGGCTCGGTGATCCCGGAGCAGGGCCGCGCGCCCCGGTAGCGTGAGCCCATGGACGTTCGGCGCGCCGGGCCGGCGCAGGTCCCGGCCATTCGGACCGTGCTGGCACGCGCCTTGGCCGGAGACCCGCTCTTCGCCTGGTTCTTCCCCCGCGGACGCGAGCCCGAGGAGCGGCGCCTGAGCCGGATCGCGCTCTACCTCGCGCCCCAGATCGACTGGATGGTCGCAGCCTCGACCGCTCATGTCGCGCTCACGGGCGGCGACGTCGTCGGCGCCGCCCTGTGGCTGGATCCCGACCTGACCCGTCCGGACACGCTGCCCGCCATGGACGACCTTGCCGAGATCCTCATGGACGGGCCGACGGCTCGGGCCTCCCGCAGCGGAATGCGCGCCGCACGGGACGGCGCTCCCCGGGTCGAGGGGGACTATCTGGCCATGCTCGCGGTCGTGCCCGACATGCAGGGCCGTGGGGTGGGATCCCGGCTCCTGGCGCCCGCGCTCGGCAGAGGCCCGGGGACCCGCTGGCTGGAGACGACGAATCCGCGCAATATCCCCTTCTACGAGCGCGCCGGCTTCCGCGTGATCCACGATGCGCAGATCAACGACTCCGGGGTGCGCCTGATCAGGATGGCCGGCGAGTTCTGAACGGCTGCGCCGGTTGTGAGGGCCTGCCGGTATCGGGTGGACCGCAGCGCTATCGGCGTTTGACATTGAGATGAGTCCCCCTATGACTCAGTATGAGCCCCATGGCCACCGACATTCCAGGCAACCCGCAGTTCGACGACGGTTCGCAGCAGCCCGGTGGCGGCTACGGTCAGCAGCCGGGCTACGGTCAGCAGCCGGGTGCCGGTGGCGGGATGCCGCCGTACCCCGGCGCCGTCTACGGAGTCCCCGGCGATGGCGCTTACGGCACCGCGCCGGGCGGTCCGGCGCGCCTGCCACTGTCGATCGGCGGCGCCCTGTCCTGGGCGTGGGACGCCGTCAAGACGGACCCGGTCGTGCTGCTGGCGGGTTTCGGCATCTGGACGGTCCTGCGGGGAGCCGGCGCGCACTTCGAGTACACGGTGAATGGCGAGGAGCACGGCTATGGCTTCACCTGGGGCACGCCCGTCGGCATTATCGCCAATCTGCTAGCCCCGATTGTCGTGGCTCATGTCTGCCTGGTCGTCGCCTCGGGCAGGCGCGCCGCCTTCGCGGACTTCGTGACCTTCCCGAATTTCGGTCAGGCTCTCCTGACCTCCTTCCTGAGCGCGTTGGCCACCATCATCGGGTGGGTCGTGACTGTCCCCCTGGTGTTCTTGATGAGCGGCTACGCCTATCTGCGCATCCAGGGCCGAGATGCGGCGCGCTGGGCCCGTTGAGCCCTGAGCGCACCGGTGCCGGCCGGACGACCCGGGCGGCGCAGCGCCGGCCGACGTAAGGTGAGTGGGCACAGCGCCCCCGACATGAGGAGTTCACCGTGCATCTGCAGTGGTGGTCCGTTCTGCCCTTCGCCATGATGCTCGCCAGCATCGCGGTGCTTCCGCTCGTGCCCGCCACGACGCACTGGTGGGAGAGGCGCTCCAGCCAGCTCACCATCGCCCTGGTGCTCGGCCTGCCCGTGGCCGCATGGATGTGGATCGCCGGGGGCTGGGAGATCGTGTTCGCCGCCGCCGTCGAGTACGGGCAGTTCATCGCCCTGCTCCTGGCCCTGTTCATCGTCTCCGGCGGAATCTTCCTCAAGGGCGACATCGAGGCCACCCCGCGCAACAACACGATGTTCCTGGCCATCGGCGCTGTCCTGGCCAGCTTCGTGGGGACCACCGGGGCGGCCATGCTGCTGATCCGCCCGCTGCTCAACACCAACGCCGAGCGCCGCTACCGGGTCCACACGGTGCTGTTCACGATCTTCGTCGTCGCCAACTGCGGCGGCCTACTCACGCCCCTGGGCGACCCTCCCCTCTTCCTCGGGTTCCTGCGAGGCGTACCCTTCACCTGGACCTTCCACCTGCTGCCCGAGTGGCTGTTCGTCAACGCGATGCTGCTGGCCGGCTACTTCGCCCTGGACACCTACTACCACGCGCAGGAGCCCGCCGCCTCCGTCCGCCTGGACCGCACCGCGATCGAGCCGCTGGGCCTGCGCGGCGCCACCAACTTCATCTGGTTCCTCGTCATCATCCTGGCCGTGGCCTTCGTCCCCTCCGTCGACGCAGAGGCCATCGAGGCCGGGCACGCCACCGCCATGGACTGGGTGCCGCTGCGCGAGATCATTATGCTCGCGGCGGCCGGAGCCTCCTACGCCCTGGGCGACAAGCGGGCGCGCTTCGAGGACAATCAGTTCGAGTGGGGGCCGATCGCCGAGGTCGCCACCCTGTTCATCGGCATCTTCCTGACCATGATCCCGGCCTTGCACTACCTCGACGACGTTGCCGGCTCTCTGCCCCTGAACCGGATCACGTTCTTCGTCTTCACCGGGGGCCTGTCCTCCGTGCTGGACAACGCCCCGACCTACGTGACCTTCTTCGAGATGGCCGGGCGGGTGGCCCACCCCGGCGGCGCCACGATTGCCGGAGTGCCCGAGGCCTACCTCGTGTCGATCTCGTTGGGCGCGGTGCTGTGCGGGGCGATCACCTACATCGGCAACGGCCCGAACTTCATGGTCAAGTCGGTGGCCGACTCCCGGGGCGTCGAGATGCCCTCCTTCGGCGGGTACGTGGTGCGGGCCCTGACCCATCTCGTGCCGGTCCTGGCGGTGATGGTGTGCCTGTTCATCGCCGAGCCCGTGTGGGTCAAGGCGATCGGCGGGCTCGGGGCGGTGGCGCTGCTGGCCAACGACGTGCGTCTGGCCCTCGCCGGGCGGCGCCTGGCGCTCGTCGACAGCTGAGGCGCCTGCCGGGGCGAAGGGGGGCGCCGGCGCCTCGGGGCGTGATCGCGGCGTTCGTCCCGGAGCTGGACATGCCGGGCCCGGGGTGGAAGCCGGTTCCCCTTCACCTCGTCCCGCCTCAGCCGGCCGCGGCCTCGCCCAGCCAGGCGATGAAGCTGGCCTCGCCCGAGCCGGTGACCTCCGCCATGGTGTGGCCCCGCCCCCACACCGTCGCGAAGTCGACGTCGTGCCCGGCGGCGGCAAGGGCGAGCGCCAGGTTGACCTCGACGGTGCTGGCCGTGTCGCCCTGCTGGATGCCGGTGCGGATGCGCCAGCTGGGGGCCACGGTCGAGCTTCCGGCGCCCGCGCCGGAGCCCAGGAAGTGCATGGGGTTGTACATCTGCTCGCGGGTCAGCACATCGACGCCGAGACCGTCGGCCGTGGTGAAGTCCGAGTCGTAGGAGGCCGAGCCGTAGTCCGACGACCATCCCGTCAGGGACGCGTACCCCGACTCCTTGGCGGCCAGGACGTCGCGCGAGACCCGCGAGAAGTGCCGGGTCTCCTGCCCGACGCCGAGCACCGTGTTCTCGGTCTGCCCGCGGTCGACGCCGTCCAGGGCGCCCACGTCCTTGCTCGGGCTCTTCTGGCTGGTCACGAAGTCCGCCAGCCCGGTGATCGTCGCCGTCTTCGTCGTCGAGTCGTAGGCGACCCACTGGGTGCCGGCGTTGAGCGAGGCGATGTAGTCCTCGACGGTGGCGTAGGTCGTGGCGTCGGCCGACTGCGACGAGCCGGGGCCCTGGCCGCCCGAGGGCCCGCCGCCGCTGGGCGGGGCTCCGCCGTCGGGGCCGCCCGGCGCCCCGCCGCCCATGCCGGCCATCTGGGTCGCGTCGGGCGTGTAGGGGAACTCGGTGGCCGCGAGGAAGGCGTTGAGGGAGTCGGTGACGACTCCGACGAGGTGGTCGTAGTAGCTGCCCTTGAGGTAGACGCCGGTTCCGGAGGCCTCCAGGCTCAGTGCGGTTCCCGCGGCGTCGGTCAGGCCCATGGTGTTGACGTGCCCGGCGTAGGCGGCGGCCAGGTCCTTGGAGTAGGCCTCGGTCCAGGTGCCCGGGGCTCGAGCGCCCTCGGAGGAGAACTGGCCCATGTTCCACTCGTAGGCGGCGTTGGCCTCGTTCAGGCTGGTGATGGGGCACCAGCACATGGCGCCGGCGATCGCGTCGGACAGGGGCCCGCCGTCGGCGCCCGCCGTCGCCGCCCCGAGGGCCTCCAGGTAGGGCGTGTACAGCGCGGAGTCGCCCGAGGCGCCCATGACGGCGGACTGGGCGCCGCCCCCGGAGTGCCCGAAGACGAAGACCCGTTCCACGTCCCCCGGCAGGCCGGCGGCGTTGTACCGCAGGTAGCGCACCGCGGCCTTGAGGTCCACAACGCCCCACGGCGCGTTGCCCGCCGCGGCGTCGGTCGTCGAGTCCCTGCCGCGCAGCCCGGCGTGGACGTAGACGATGCCCGCCCGCATATAGGCCGAGACGGTGTCGTAGGAGTAGTCGGTCAGGGGCTTCTGGGCCGCGTAGCCGGGAGTGTTGACCGGCATGACGACAGGAGCCGTCGTCGCCGTCCAGCTGCCGACCGAGCCGTCGGAGACCGACGCGGTGAAGGTGCCGTCCCCGTTGTCGACGGCCGACAAGTAGGCGCCCGGGACGAAGATGCCGAGCGTCTCGTGGGCCGTGTCCTGCGGCGCCGTCACGTAGCTCAGGCCGAGCTGGTAGTAGACGTCGTTGTCGGCGTCGTGGCTCCAGGCGGCGGTGTCGAGCACGAGCGAGGCGGGCGCCGGTCCGGCCGATGAATGCGGGTCCGACGCGGTGCCGGAGGAGCAGGCGGCCAGCGGCCCGAGGGCCGCGGCCAGGGGGGCGGCGCGCAGGAGAAGACGGCGTGACACGAGCATGATCGATCCTTTCCGCGAGCCGGGTGGTTCTCGGATGCGAGAAGCGTCGCGCGGCTCCACATGGGCTGCCGATGAGGTTCTTGTGCATCTCCTGTGAAAGTGAACCGATCTCGGCAAGAGGGGGCGGCCGGCTGTGTGCCGGGCTCGGGGCGGGGCGTCAGCGGGTACCCGGCGCGGTGACGAAGTCGATGAGCTCCTCCATGCGCCCCAGCAGGTTCGGCTCGAGGTCCTTGTAGGTGCGCACCGTCGCCAGGATCCGCTGCCAGCCGCGGGCCACGTCCGCCTGGGTGGCGTGCGGCCAGCCGAGCGTCTCGAGGGTGCCGCGCTTGATGTCGGTTCCCCGCGGCACCCGGGGCCACGCCTTCAGCCCCACGCGCTCGGGCTTGACCGCCTGCCACACGTCCACGTACGGGTGGCCCAGCACCAGCACGTTCTCGCCGCCGGGCATGGCCCGCACGCGCTGGGCGATCCGCGACTCCTTGGACCCGGCCACGAGGTGGTCCACGAGCACGCCGGCGCGCCGCTCAGGGCCGGGGCCGAAGCCGGCCATGACCTCCTGGAGGTTGTCCACGCCGTCGAGCATGAGGACGACGACGCCCTCGTGGCGCAGGTCGTCTCCCCACACCTTCTCGACCAGCTCGGCGTCGTGCCTGCCCTCCACCCAGATGCGCGAGGCCCGGGCCACTCTCGCCCTGTCGCCCTCCACGGCGTATGAACCCGACGCCGTGAGCCTGCGCCCGCCGGCGCTGACCGGCCCCCGGGGGGCCCGGGGGCGCGGTCGCGGCGGATCGAGGATCACGGGGCGCCCCTCCAGCCAGAAGCCGCCGCCCAGGGGGAAGCCGCGGCGCACGCCCCTGCGGTCCTCCAGGACGACGACGTGGCGTCCCCCGGACCTCTCCACGGACACCGCCGCCCCCACGAACCCGCTCTCCCGGTCCTCCAGGACCATGCCGCGCTCGACGGCCACGTGCGCCGACTCGGGGCGCGTCGCGTGCGGCCCCACCCGGTGCGGGTCGGCGGCCAGCACGTCGCCCCCGTAGCGGTCCGTGCTCGACGGCCGCGAGGGCCCCGAGGGCGGAGTGGCGGGCTCCGCGGCCGCCGGGAGCCGCTTCCCGGCCCGTCCGGCGGCGGCCGCCTGGGCGCGCAGGGCCTTGCGGCGCTCGACGGTCGAGCCGGGGGCGGGGCGGGAGCGGTAGGGCATTGCGTTCACCCTGGGCACGGTAGGGGAACCTCACGCCAACGGGGCGACTGACCCGCCGGGCCCCGGCGTAGGATGGCACTCACACCCCGTGAGTGCTAACCAGCCGGTCACCAGCACCTACCAGCACCGCGGCCGCCGACGAGGAAAGGAGCACGACCATGGCCGACGACCGCCGCCTGAGGGTCCTCTCCGCCATCGTCACCGACTACGTGCGCACCCGTGAGCCCGTCGGCTCGCGGGCCCTGGCCGAGCGCTACCGGCTCGGCGTCTCCCCGGCCACGATCCGCAACGACATGGCCGCCCTGGAGGACGAGGGCTACATCCACCAGCCGCACACGAGCGCTGGACGCGTCCCCACCGAGAAGGGCTACCGGCTCTTCGTCGACGAGGTCGCCCGCGTCAAGCCCCTGTCCGGACCCGAGCGCCGCGCCATCACCGCCCTGCTGTCGGGCGCCGTCGACCTGGAGCAGGTCGTGGCCCGCACCGTGCGGGCGCTCGCCCAGCTCACCGGCCAGCTCGCCGTCGTGGAGTACCCCAGCCTGCGGCGCACCGCCCTGCGCCACCTCGAGCTCGTCGCCCTGGGGCCCACGCGCGTGCTGCTGGTTATCATCACCGATACCGGGCGCGTCGAGCAGCGCACGGTCTCCGTGCCCGCCGGGCGCCTGGTCGACCCGCTGGTCCTGGAGTCCCTGCGCACCCGCGTCAACGCCGCCCTGGCGGGCCGCATCGCCGCCGACGTCGTCCCCATCCTGACCTCGCTGGCCGAGCGTGCGCCCGAGGAGGAGCGGCTCCTGCTCACCGCCGTGGCCGACGAGCTCATCGAGGCGCTGCGTCCCGACGGCGAGGAGCGCATTGTCGTGGCCGGGACCGCCAACCTGGCCCGCTCCACCCTCGACTTCTCCTCGCTCGGCCCGCTGCTGGACGCCGTCGAGGAGCAGGTGGTGCTGCTGCGCCTGTTCGCCGAGGACGCCGCCTCGGGGCTGTCGCGCCCGCGGGCGAATGCAGGCATGCGGGTGTCCATCGGCAGCGAGAACCACGACGACGCCCTGGCCGAGGCCTCGGTCGTGACCGCCTCCTACGGGGCGGGGGACGGGGAGGTCGTCGCGCACCTGGGCGTCATCGGCCCCACCCGCATGGACTACCCGGCCGCCATGGCGGCAGTGCGGGCCGTGGCCCGCTACCTGTCCCGGTTCCTGACCGACAACGACGACTCTGCATGACAGCCCCATGAGACGCGTCCCAGAGCGCTGCCCGTACCTTCCTCCGGCCGCGGCCCCCGCCCCGGCCGGAGACCGTCCGGCACCTGTTCCACCACCGACCAGAGAGCACGACCAAGCGTGAGCGACTACTACAAGGTTCTCGGCGTGAGCCGTCAGGCCACCACCGACGAGATCAAGCGCGCCTACAAGAAGAAGGCCCGCAAGCTGCACCCCGATGTGGCCGGCCCCGGCCACGAGGACGAGTTCAAGGCCGTCAACGCCGCCTACGAGGTCCTCTCGGACTCCGACAAGCGCCAGATGTACGACCTCGGCGGAGAGGACGCCGTGCACGGGGGCGGCGGCTTCGGGCCGGGCGGCTTCACCGCCTCGGACCTGGGCGGCTTCGGGGACTTCCTCCAGCAGGCCTTCTTCGGCGGCGGAGCCTCGCGCGGCCCGGCCTCCCGGGCGCGCCGGGGCCAGGACTCCCTCGTGGCCCTCGAGGTGGACCTGGCCGATATCGCCTTCGGGGCGACCAAGACCCTGGCCGTCAACACCTACGTCACCTGCGAGACCTGCGGCGGCACGTGCTGCGCCGAGGGCACCGGGCCCGTGACCTGCCCGGAGTGCAACGGGCGGGGCTCCGTCCAGCGCGTGCAGCGCTCCTTCCTGGGCGATGTCGTGACCTCCTCGCCGTGCCCGCGCTGCCAGGGCTTCGGCACCGTCATCGCCTCCCCGTGCCGCGACTGCGACGGCGAGGGCCGCAGGCGCGTGCGCACCACCATCGACGTCAACGTCCCGGCCGGGGTGTCCACGGGCACCCGCATCCGCATGTCCGGGCGCGGGGAGGCCGGTCCGGCCGGCGGGCCCAACGGCGACCTGTACGTCGAGATCCACGAGACGCGCGACGAGGCCCTCTCGCGCAGCGGCGACGACCTGTACACCGAGCTGCGCGTGCCCATGACCGCGGCGGCGCTGGGGGCGAGCTTCCCGCTGTCCACCCTGGACGGCGAGCGCACCGTGTCGGTCAAGCCCGGCACCCAGAACGGGGACGAGGTGGTCCTCTCGGGCCTGGGCGTCGGGCGTCTGCGGCGCTCCGGCCGCGGCGACCTGCACGTGCAGATCGTCGTGGAGACGCCCACCAGGCTCGACGACCGCCAGCGTCGGCTGCTCGCCGAGCTCGCCTCCCTGCGCGGCGAGGACGGATACGCGCCCGCCCGCGACGAGACCCTGCTGGGCAAGCTCAAGGGCAAGTCCAGGCGCCGCTGAGGGCGGGGAGGGGCGCAGGCCTCCCCGCGCCCCGGTCGGCACCCTCGCCCGGGGAGCAGGCCCCGGGGAGCCGCGGTCGCGGCGCTCAGCCGGCCAGGGCCGCGCTGTCGCTCGGGGGCGCTCAGGCAGGTGCTCAGCGCGGCGTTGCCGAAGCCGGCCGCGCTCAGCCGGGCCAGCAGCCGGATGTCGCCGACCTCCGCAGCGACCACGGGGACCAGGTGCTGATCCGCCATGAGCCGGTCGAAGACCCCGCGGAGCCGGGTTCCGCGGCGCAGCGCGACCCAGGCGCGCCTGTCGACCTCGGCCGGTGCGACGGGCCCGGGCGGCAGCGCCGGGCCGGTGAGGCAGAAGGCCTCCTCGCAGACCGTCACCGACTCGAGCGCAGGGTCCGAGGGGCGGGCGGTGTCCACGATCGTCAGGTCGAGGCGGCCGCCGCGGCCGCCCCCGCGAGCCTGGCGCTCATGGCCGCCTTCGGCGTCGCCGCGGTCTCGGCGAGCACGGCGGCGACGCTCACCACGACGGCGGTCCCGGGCGTCCCGCCCGGCCGCGTCGGCGCCGTCATGACCTCCGCCCGGCAGCTCGGCACCAGCGTCGGGACCTGCGTCGTGGGCGCCCTGCTGGCGGCTCCCGTCGGCTCTTCCGGCAGGGTCCGCGGGCTCGTGATGGGAGCGGCCACAGTCGCACTGGGCGTCGTGCCCGTGAAGTCGTCTGGGCCGGACGGCCCTCAGGCCCCCGGAGCCGCCTCCGCGGCACCGCCCTCGGGCCAGTAGTGGGAGTCGGGGGTCGGGCGCGGCCCGAAGATCGCCTGGCCGACGCGCACGCAGGTCGAGCCGCCCTCGATGGCGAGCTCGAAGTCCCCGCTCATGCCCATGGACAGCTGCCCGTCGCCGATAGTGCCGGCCTGGAGCCCGGCGTCGCGCAGGTCGCGCATGGTCCGGAAGCACTCGCGTATGCGCGCCCGGTCCCCGGTGTGGGCGGCCAGCGTCATGAGCCCGCGCACCCGCAGCGAGGAGAAGGCGGGCAGCGCCTGAAGGAAGGCGGGCACATCGGCGGGCTCGAGGCCGAACTTGGAGGCCTCGCCCGAGGAGTTGACCTGCACGTAGACGTCCAGGCCCCGCCCCGCCGCCTGCAGGCGCCGGTCGAGGGTCTCGGCCACGCGCAGGGAGTCCAGGGCCTGGAACTCGTCGGCGAAGGCCGCCACGTCCTTCGCCTTGTTGGTCTGCAGGTGCCCGATGACGGCCCAGTGGATGCCCAGGTCCGCCAGGGCCGCGGCCTTGCGCCTGGCCTCCTGGACCTTGTTCTCGCCCATCTGGGTGATGCCGGCGGCGTGGGCGACGCGCAGCCGCTCCTCGGGGACGGTCTTGGACACCGGCAGCAGGCGGATCTCGGCGGCGTCGCGCCCGGCGCGCTCGGCGGCGGAGGCGAGCCGGGCGCGCACGGCCGCCAGGTTGCGGCGGAAGTCCTCCACGGTGACGGCGGTGGTGAACCCGGGTGCGGGCTCGGACGGCGCGGGGGAGGGCGCCCGGTCGGGAAGCGGCTGCGGCTCGGTCATGCCCTCGACGCTAGCACCGGCGCGCCGGCGGCTGTGCCGGTTCCTGCGGGTCTCGCGGCGACCGTAGGCTGACCGGGTGAGCGCCCCCGTCTTCATCCTGACCCCCGACACGCTTGAGCCCGCCGGCGGCGCGGACGCGGCCCGCCCCGGCGAGACGCTGACCCTGACCGGCCCCGAGGCCCGCCACGCCGTGACGGTGCGACGGCTGCGGGCAGGGGAGCGGGTGGACCTGGTCGACGGCGCCGGGCTGCGGCTGGTGTGCGAGGCGGCGTCCGCGGTTGGCGAGGGCGGGCACAGGGATCGCCTGGCGGTAAGGGTGATCGAGCGCATTGCCGAGACGCCGCCGCCACTGCGCCTGACCCTGGTGCAGGCCCTGGCCAAGGGGGGCCGCGACGAGCAGGCCGTCCAGACCGCCACCGGGGTCGGGGTCGAGACGGTAGTGCCCTGGCAGGCCGAGCGGTGCGTGTCGGTGTGGAGGGGCCCGAAGGCCGCCAAGGGGCGGGCCCGGTGGCAGGCGACCGCCCGCGAGGCCGCCAAGCAGGCCCGCCGCGCCCGTGTGCCGCAGGTGGGGGAGCCGCGCTCCACGCGCGCTCTCACCCGATGGGTGCGCGAGACGACGCTGGCCGGGGGAGCGGTGCTCGTCCTCCACGAGGCGGCGACGACGCCCATCGGCGGGGCGGGCCTGCCCGAGCCGGGCGCGGGCGGACGGCCGGTGGCGGCCGTCGTCGTCGGCCCTGAGGGCGGCATCAGCGAGGCGGAGACGACGGCGCTCCGGGACGCCGGCGCGGTCGCGGTGCGGCTGGGCCCGCACATTCTGCGCACCGCCTCAGCCGGGCCGCTCGCCCTCGCGGTCCTGGCGCAGCGCGCCGGCCTGTGGGGCTGACAGCCGTCGGCCTCGGCGTGGCGGGCGGCACACTCGCCGACGGCGAGGGCGGCGCGGGCTGCGCCGGGGCGGCCGCTGGCGTCCGTCAGGAGGCCTCAAGGGCCTCGGCGGTAAGCAGTCCCCTGATGAAGGTCGCGAAGTCGGGGGCGAGCACGGTTGCGCGGTAGTCGCGCTCCTGGTCGACGTGGACCACGCGCGGCTCGCCCCGGGGGCCGCACTCGGAGTAGTCGAGCATAACGACGTCGTGGCCCGCGCTGGGGCAGGCGCCGAACACGACGCCGATCTGCGGGTACCCCCACTGCTCGATCATGAAGCGCGAGCCGCTCTCCCCGGCGAGAGAGTCCTCCAGGGACATCCCGATCGGGGCGATCCGGGAGACGGCGACGTGGTCCTCGGCCCAGGAGGTCGGCGCCTCGACGGGGAAGCAGCCGCGTCGCAGGCCGCCGCCGTTGTGCAGGCGGCACAGCTCGACGTAGGCGTCGGGCAGGCGGTAGCCGAGGACCTCCTCCACCTCGGCGACGAGCTCGTCGGAAGGGGCCGGCTCGGGCCGCGTCTGTGCGTCGCGCACGTCGTCGGACCACAGGCCGTCGAGGTCCTCGGCGGTGAAGGAGCCGGTGCGGCGCCGCACGGACGGCGGCGCGGCGCCGTCGGCCGTGGGCGGGACTCCGGCGGGCGGGTGCGGCATTGGCATGCAGGACCTTTCGGGACGGCGGCGCGTGCCGTCAGCATAGGCGCCGAGACCGTTTCGCCGCATGCGTCTGCGCGCCCTGTCTAGGATGACGCGCATGAGTGATATCGACACCAACAACGGCGCCAATGAGGGCGACTTCTTCGCCCTTGTCTCCGGGCCGGTCCCCAGTCCCTTCGCTGCGGAGGACGCCGACTCCTTTCCCCCGGACACGGTGGGCCTGACAGTTGTCGACCTCGGGGTGCTGCACGCGCCCTCGGGGCGCATTGAGGCCTGCGACCCCTTCTGCTGCTTGGGGGACGGCCCGGTCTTCGACGTCGAGCCCGGCGACTACCCTGTCGGGGTCACGATTGCTGACGTCTCCAAGGAGCAGGACGGCTCCCATGAGCGCGAGGCGTACCTGTCCCTCGTGCTGGGTGATGGCGAGCCGGTCGCCGTGGAGGAGGCGCAGGTGGCCTCTGGGCCGGACTGGGGCGTGGGCGTCGACTCGGGCACAGTCGCCTTCGTCGATCACGAGGCCGTCCCCGCCGCCATGCCCGCGAAGGAGGACGGCGCCGACTGGTACGACGACATCTTCGACTCCGGGGAGCCCGGGTCCTGGTTCAGCCTCATGGACTCCTCCGAGCACTACCGGGCGGGGGCAGCCAATATCGTCATGCCGCTGGCTGGGGACGGAGAGAACGTCGTCCTGTCGCACTCGGGCTGGGGCGACGGCGCCTACCCGGTCCTGCTCACCCGCGACGCCGAGGGCGCTCCCGTGGGACTGCACATCGACCTCGGCGTGGTCGGCGTGTTCGCCGGGGACGATGACGAGGACGACGAGGACGAGCGCTGAGCCTGGCGCCGGGGCCGAGCCCCGCACAGAGACGCTGGAGATGCTCAGAGATGCCCATGGACCACGGGCCCTGACTCTTCCCAGGTTCCAGCGGGAGCGGACGGCGCCCGTCCCCGCCGGTCTCAGTCGTCGAAGTCGAACCCTTCGGCGTCGGCCTCCGTCACCAGGGCGGTGATGGCCCGCGAGTCGGTGAGGTAGGGGGTGAGGGCCTGGGCGAGCCGCTCCATGGCGGGGCGCGGCCCGCGGGCGCAGAACATGCCGCCCTCGGGATCGGCGTCCGGCTCGTCGAGCTCGCCCTTCTCGACGAGCCTGCGCACGACCCCCTCCCAGAAGTACCCGTTGGGCTCATGACCGAGGGACTCGACGACGCCGGCCGTGACGGGCTCGGCGGCGTAGAAGAAGCAGGAGGTGATCCCGTCCTCGAAGTCGAGCAGGCGGATGAAGTCGGGCGTGGTCGTCATGGCGGCCTTTCGGATCGGTGGTGAGATGCAGGCCCTCCCGGGCGCGGGGGAGGACGTTGGCGCGCTCACGGTACCGGCCGCGCCCGGCTTTCCGCGAATGCGCCGACGGGGCGCTGTCCCCGGCCCGGGGCCGGCTCTCGGCGCTCTCATCATCTTCACAGGCTGAGCGGGGGCGGATGTCCAGGTCCAGCAGGTTGCATAGTGCGTGCCGCCGGACGGAGAGGGTCACGAGGGTTGGGGAACCCGGTGACCGGCCCTCCTCCGAGATGGCCCGGGGTCTAAGGGAGCCCGGGGTCGATCGCTCTGGCGAAGGAGGGGGCTCCCCCGACTGGGAACACGGGAGCGGAGCCCCTCGACGACAAGGGCCCGCGGGCCGGGAGAGACAACCCGGCACCGCGGGCCATGTCACTCTCATCTTCCCGCGTTCCCCGCGTCGAAGCCGACGATATCGTTTGCTGTAACTGATATCGGAGGAGAGGGCTACGGCCGGCGTTGCCGTCCGTCGTCTTACGGGCTCTCCCGTCGCTGCTGCCGCCCGCTCACGGCGCTGTGCTCTGGCCACCCGCGGTGTCGACGACTTCGAGGCGGCAGGGGCTGAGACTTCTGAGACTCTTAGTCCACTAGTCCACGGCGGGCCGGTGACAAGTAGTCCCCGGGCGCGCCCGGGCCCGCAGGCCGCGCTCGATGGCGAGCTCGGGCGGGACGCTCTGCGCGCCGGTGCGCGGACGCGTCAGCTCTCGGCGGCCTTCCCCCTCGGCGCCACATTGACGCGCCCGGTGCTCAGCAGCGCTATTGCCACGATGGCGAAGAGAAGAACCCCGGGCAGCCCCGCAATGCTCGATGTGACCGTGCGCCAGGTGTGCCCCGGGGCAAGCAGATTCATGGGGAAGAGCGCGCAGGCGTTGAGTGTTCCGTGCGTGATCGCCGCGGGCAGGATGCTCCCCGATCTCGTCCGCAGCCAGGCCAGCAGCGTGCCGAGTCCCATGCAGAAGAGAGTGAACAATCCGATGCCTGCGACCGCCGGGATCTGGGACGCGTACTCATAGCCCATGACGATCAGCGGCGCGTGCCACAGGCCCCACACCGCACCCGTGAGCGCCACGGCCCGCCACGGCCCCAGCGGGGCCAGTGCGCCGAGGAGCCACCCGCGCCATCCCGTCTCCTCGCCGAGGGCCAGGGCGGCATTGATCGTGCACCCGCCGACGACGGTCTGGACAGCCAGGGCCGGCAGGAGGACTCCTGCCGGCGGCAACGGCCTTTCCGGGGCCTTCGCCGACGTCTGCGCCATGAGGCCGTCCATTGACCAGTCGACCTCCAGCCACCCCGCCATAATCGCCACCGTCAGGCAGACCGCAGTCGCGACCAGGACCACGGCCACCCCTATGAGCGCCGAAGTCAGCACGCGGCCCCAGCCGTCCCTGCTCGACGAGTCGCGCCGCAGAGCCACGGCTCGCGGCCAGGGCCGGCCGGTGACGAAGCGGCAGACGACCCATGAGGCCAGCGCGGGGGAGAACATGCGGACGGACATGAGGGCCTGCGCCAGGGGCGTCCCCAGGCCGCCTGTTGCTGCGCAGGCCGCGTCCAGCACGAAGGCGGCCCCCATCGCCACCATGACGAACAGGCCGACCGCTCGCCATTGCACGGTGCCAGGGGCGGTCGCATCCATGGGCGGAGTACCTCCAGTCGGGGCCGGGCCATCGTCGTCCACCATAGTCCCGACAGGGTCCCGTGGTCCCGCTGCCGCTCTGCGCTGGCGCTGCCAGAGGCGCCCCGTCCCCTGGGCTCCGGGGCCCTTCAGAATGTGTTCGATCCCACCATCCTGTGGTGGGGTGGTCCCAGGGTGGGGGAGAATGCGGGCATGTCGAGTCTTCCTGCTCTTCGTCTACCCCGCAAGAAGGGGCGCGCAGTCTTCCAGGTCGTCGGGTCTGCCTGCTTCGTGATCGCCGGCATCGTTCTGCTCATCATGGGCCTGACGTCCCAGTCCACCGGCCTCAGGTCCCTTGAGCTCACGGTCATAGGAGTCGTGGCGATCCTCGTCTTCGGCTTCTTCGGGTTCCTGGGCGCGCGCATGCTGACTCGTCCGGCCCTGGTCGTCGACGACCGCGGCATCTGGGACAACACCTCGGGTCTGTCGGTCGGCCTCATCCCGTGGGAGCAGACTTTGGGCTTCCAGCCGGTCAGAGTGGCGCTCAATGACCTTGTTGCGGTTCTCTGGGCCGATGAGCAGTGGGCCTGGGACCATATGAAGCCGACGGCTCGTCGGATGAATCGGCTCAACCACGGCATGGGCACGCCCGTCGGCCCGATCAGTGCGGACATGCTCAAGGTGACGGGCCCGCAGCTCGCCCTCATGCTGCTGGAGCAGCGTCGCCGGCGCCGCCCGGAGCTGTCCGAGGCGCCCGGCATGCCCCCAACGGCCTGATAATGCGGGCGATCCCAGCAGCTGGCTCTTCTGCTGCTCTCCTCGGACCAGGAGGTGCGGCATGACTCCGCGCGGACGCCGGCCCGCCGGCAGCCCGGACGCGCGCGAGGCGATCCTTGCGGTGGCCCGCACCGCCTTCGCCCGCGACGGGTACTCCACGTCCCTGCGCGGGATCGCCCGCGACGCCGGCGTCGACCCCGCCCTGGTGCACCACTACTTCCCCGGGCGCGCCCAGCTCTTCACCGCCGCGATCCTGGCGAGTCCGGAGGGTCAGGAGCTGGACGCGGCCGCGCTGATCGACGGCGTGCGCAACCTTCCCGACTCCAAGCAGGGCGAGGCCCTGGTCAGGCTGTTCGTCATCCAGTGGGACGACCTGGGAGGGGAGCGCTTCGCCGCGGTCGTCCGTGCCGCGCTGGGGGACGAGGCGATCATGGCCCGGATCCGTGCCATGCTCCTGGCCGGCCTGGTGACCCCGGTGGTGGCGCGTGCGGCGCCCGACCAGGCGGACCTGCGCGCTCAGCTGGTCGTGAGCCAGCTGGTCGGCCTCGGAGTCGCACGATGGGTGGCGCGGCTGGAAGCCGTGCGCACTGCGGACGCGGAGGTGCTGGCCGCCGCCGTCGGCCCGACCGTCCAGCGCTACATGACCGGCGACCTGGCCGGCTGAGTGATCTTCCGCGATGGCCTTGAACGTGGCGACGCCCGCGCCCTATATTCATCACATGATGAAAAACGTGAGCGGCTCCCCGCTCTCCATCATGTCGTCGTCGGCCGATCGCGGCCCCGCCTCCCCGGCAGACCCGGCGGTCCGTGTCTGCGACCTGCGTGTGAGGCGCAGCGGCAGCGAGATCCTGCACGGGCTGGCCTTCGCCCTGCCCACCGGCACCATCACCGGCCTGCTCGGCCCCTCCGGCTGCGGCAAGACCACCCTCATGCGCGTGCTCGTCGGCGTCCAGCGCTACGACGGCGAGGCCGCCGTTCTCGGCGCCGAGCCCGGTGCCCCGGCGGTGCGGGACCGCATCGGCTACGTCACCCAGGAGGCCGCCGTCTACAAGGACCTCACCGCCCGGCAGAACCTGCGCTACTTCGCCTCGCTGGCCGGCTCCCGCGCCCGAGACATCGACGAGGTCCTGGAGACGGTGGGACTCGCGTCCCTCGCCGATCGTGCGGTCGGCACCTACTCGGGCGGCGAGGCCAACCGGGTGTCGCTGGCCTGCGCCCTGGTGGCCGGGCCCGAGCTCCTCGTCCTCGACGAGCCCACCGTCGGCCTGGACCCCCTGACCCGCGAGGACCTGTGGGCCACCTTCCACGCCCTGGCCTCCCAGGGCGCCACGCTCCTGGTCTCCAGCCACGTCATGGACGAGGCCTTCCGCTGCGACTGCGTCCTGCTCATGAGGGACGGGAACCTGCTCGACACGACCACCGCCTCCGCGCTCCTGGAGCGCACCGGGGCCGAGACCCTCGACGAGGCCTTCCTCACCGTCATCCGCGAGTCCGAGAAGGAGGGCGCCCGATGAACGCCCGCACCTACGCCGCCACCGTCCGCCGCGTGCTGGCACAGCTGGTCGCCGACCGGCGGACCCTCGCCCTGATCATGGCCGTGCCCACCGCCCTGCTCACCCTGCTGTACTTCGTCTACTACGACTACCCCGGCGCCGGCGCGCTGTTCAACCGCATTGCCGTGTCCATGATGGCGGTCCTCCCCATGATCGTCATGTTCCTCGTCACCAGCGTCACCATGCTGCGCGAGCGCGGCTCCGGCACCCTGGAGCGCCTGTGGACCACGCCCCTGCACCGCGCGGACCTCCTCCTCGGCTACGCCACCGCCTTCACCGTCACCGTCGTGGGGCAGTCCCTCATCCTGTGCGCGGTGGCCGCCTGGTTCCTCGACGTCGAGATCGCCGCCTCCTGGGCCTGGGTCATTCTGACCGCCCTTATTGACGGCTTCCTGGGGGTGGCCATGGGCCTGTTCGTCTCGGCCTTCGCCCGCACCGAGTTCCAGGCCGTCCAGTTCATGCCTGTGGTCGTCGGCCCGCAGATCTTCCTGTGCGGGCTGCTCGTCGCCCGAGACCAGCTGCCCCGCGTCCTGGAGCTGTGCAGCAACGTCCTGCCCATGAGCTGGGCCGTCGACGCCGTGGGCGAGCTGGCCGCCAACGAGACGCCGACGGCGGACTTCTCCGCGGACCTGGCCCTTCTGGCGGCCGCCGGGCTCGCGGTCCTCGCCGTAGCGGCCCTTACCGTGCCGCGCAGAGCCCGCTGAGGCCGGGCCCCTGCCCGGCGTGGTACCGTGGCCATCGGCTCCGCCGCGAGTCGGCATCCTGCGGCGGCGCCGGGGCAGGGGGGGCGCGATGGGTGTTGGCGGATTCGCGTTTGTCACGATCGTGCTGTTCATGGTGCACGAGTTCGACGAGATCGTCTTCATCCGCCGATATATCGACAAGCACTCGGGCGACGACCGCTACAGGTCGGAGATGTTCGTCGCGGGAGCGCACCGCTATCCGTCCACCGAGCTCATATCGGCGATGATCTGCGAGGAGCTCATCGTCTCGAGCCTCATCCTGCTGGCCGGGACTCTTCTGGGCTCGATCGAGGTGGTGGCGGCCACGTTCATCGCCTACGCGCTGCATCTGCTCGCCCATATCCGCGAGGCGCTCGTCTTCCCCGGGTGGGCGCCGGGCAGCCGGACCGCCGTGTTGACGTCTCCGCTGGTCATCGTGGTGCTGGGCGCCATGCTCATGATGTTCACCGTCAGCTGGCCGCTGCTGGCGGTCCTCACGATCGTGATCGGCGCGGGGCTGCTTGCGAACCTGAACCTCATGTACAGGCTGACGGGCAGGGTCGATGCGGCGATCACAAGCGCAGCGTGAGGCTCCCAGGGCCGCCGAGGCCTCCTGAGCTCGAGCCCCGGGTTCGATCCCGGAACCCCCGCCCATGGAGGGCAGGCGGTGTCTCGTGCTCTGGGACGCCACAGCGAGGGGGTCGGGCTGTGTGTTGGGTGCTGCCGGGGCCGGTCTCCAGGAGATCATGGAGAACCGGCTGGGAGGCCACCCGGCGGCCGTCCGACCCCGCGAACCGGTCTTGAGCCGGAAGTGAACCGATCTCGACGCGGAATACGACCGAATACGACCGATCTCGGCGAACATGGGCGGCCTCCCAGGCGCCTCGATCTGACACCCCTGGTCGCGGTGGCCCCTCACGACTACCGTCGCATCCGTGTGGCTCCTGTTCGCCTGCGCCTCCGCCCTGTTCGCCGGGCTGACCGCCGTCCTGGCCAAGCAGGGCGTGCGCACCACCGACTCCACCCTCGCCACCGCCCTGCGCACGCCCGTCGTCCTCGTCGGCGCCTGGGGCATGACCCTGCTCAGCGGCTCGATCCGCGAGCTCGGGCAGGTCGACGCCCGCAGCCTCGCCTACCTGGTTCTGTCGGGCCTGGCCACCGGCGCCTCCTGGCTGTGCTACTTCAAGGCGCTCCAGCTCGGGGACGTCAGCAGGGTCGCCCCCGTCGACAAGATGAGCACGGTCCTCACGGTGATCATGGCCGTGCTGCTCCTGGGGGAGG
The DNA here is from genome assembly GCF_030253495.1 of Actinomyces israelii. Lineage (NCBI taxonomy): Bacteria > Bacillati > Actinomycetota > Actinomycetes > Actinomycetales > Actinomycetaceae > Actinomyces > Actinomyces israelii. The sequence goes on along the minus strand of NZ_CP124548.1, from coordinate 2,322,082 downwards.
GCCTGAGCGCCCTCGGCGCCGTCGGGCTGGTCCTGGTCACCATCGGCACGCTCCTCATGCTGCGCGCCGAGGACCTGCGCGCCCTGCCGCGGGCGCTGGCCGGAGGCGGCGGGTGGCTGCTGTACGCGCTCGGTGCCGCCCTGTTCGCGGCCCTCACCGCGATCCTCGGCAAGATCGGTATCGCCGCGGTGCCCTCCGACCTCGGCACCGCCATCCGCACAGGAGTCGTCCTGGTCATGGCCTGGGCCATGGTCGGCGTCGCCGGACGGCTCGGGAGCGCCACCCGCGTGCCGCGCGGCGAGATGACCTGGATCCTGCTGTCGGGCCTGGCCACCTGCGCCTCCTGGCTGTGCTACTTCCGCGCCCTCCAGGACGGGCCCGCCAGCGTCGTCGTCCCCATCGACAAGCTCAGCGTCCTGGTCTCCGTGGCCTTCTCGGTCCTCGTCCTGCGCGAGCACGTGGGCGTCCGGGCGCTGCTCGGCCTGGCCGTCCTCGTGGCGGGAACAGTCGCCCTCGCCCTCTGAACAGGGCGGGCCGCAGGACCCCGGCGCCCTGCGGGTGCCTCGAACCGGTCTCGAGCCGGAAGTGAACCGATCTCGGCGCGGGTCTCCACCGATCTCGGCGAAAGGGAGCCGCGGGCCCGGACGCCCGGAATCAATCATCTAGGATCAAGGGCAATGACGAGCATGCCGATCAGTTCACCAGCCGCACCGCCGGCGATCACCTCCGCCGGCCCCGCGGCCTCCGGGCCCGCGCGCTCACCCGGTGCGCACGACGACGTCACGCGCAGCCTCGTCCTGCCCGCTGGGCTCGCCCCTGTGGCCCTTCTCGGCGTCCGCGACGAGGTCCTGCGCGCCGTTGAGAAGGGCTTCCCGGACGTCGACCTCTACGTGCGCGGCAGCACCATCACCGCGACCGGCGAGCAGTCCCGCGTCGACGTCGTCGTCCTGCTCCTGTCCGAGCTCATCGACGTCGCCCGCGCGGACACGCCCCTGACCGCGGACGCCGTCGAGCGCGCCATCGGCCTGCTGGAGACCGCCGCGTGCCCCGCCGAGGTCCTGGCCGACGACGTCCTGACCGCCCACGGCCGCACCATCCGCCCCAAGTCGCTCGGCCAGAAGGCCTACACCGACGCCATCGAGGAATCCACCATCACCTTCGGCATCGGCCCCGCCGGAACCGGCAAGACCTACCTGGCCATGGCCAAGGCCGTGGACGCGCTGACCCGCAAGCGGGTCTCCCGCATCATCCTCACCCGCCCCGCCGTCGAGGCGGGTGAGAACCTCGGCTTCCTGCCCGGAAGCCTGACCGACAAGATCGACCCCTACCTGCGGCCCCTCTACGACGCCCTGCACGACATGCTCGCCCCCGAGGCCCTGCCCCGCCTCATGGCGGCCGGCACCATCGAGGTGGCGCCCCTGGCCTACATGCGCGGGCGCACGCTCAGCGACGCCTTCGTCATCCTCGACGAGGCCCAGAACACCAGCCCCGAGCAGATGAAGATGTTCCTCACCCGTCTCGGCTTCGGCTCGCGCATGGTCGTCACCGGCGATGTCTCCCAGATCGACCTGCCCGGCGGGCGCGAGTCCGGCCTGCTCGTCGTGCGCCGGATCCTCGACGGCGTGGACGGCATCGCCTTCTGCGAGCTGGGGGCCGACGACGTCGTGCGGCACCGGCTCGTGGGCCGCATCGTCGAGGCCTACGCCCGCTACGAGGCGCGGGCCGCCGGGGACGCCGAGGCCGTTGGATCCACCGGGCCGACGGCGCCCGCCGCCCGCGCCGACGGCCACAACCACGGGCGCGGAAGCCGCCGCGGCCGCACGCCCTCAGAATTCCGCGGGAGGAACCGCCTGTGAGCACCGAGGTCCTCAACGAGACCCAGACCGTCATCGACGGCACCGAGTTCGCCGCGCTGGCCGACCACGTCCTGCGCGCCCTGCACGTCAACCCGCTGGCCGAGCTGAACATCCTGTTCGTGGACCCCGAGCCCATGGCAGAGCTGCACATGCGCTGGCTCGAGCTGCCCGGCCCCACCGACGTCATGAGCTTCCCCATGGACGAGCTGCGTCCCGGCACCGTGGACAACGAGACGCCGGCCGGGACCCTGGGCGACATCGTGCTGTGCCCGCAGGTCGCCGCCAAGCAGGCCATCGAGGCGGGCCACTCCGCCGTCGAGGAGATGCTCCTGCTGACCACCCACGGGATCCTCCACCTCCTGGGCTACGACCACGCCGAGCCGCAGGAGAAGAAGGAGATGTTCGACCTGCAGCGCACCCTGCTCCTGACCTTCCTCGCGGAGCGGGGACAGTGACCGGCACGCCCGTCGCCCTCCTGGTCGTCCTGGCCGTCGTCGTCCTCGTCTTCGGCGCCCTGCTGTCCGCCGGGGAGGCGGCCCTGACGCGCATGACCCGCGCCGCCGCAGAGGACCTCGTCGAGGACGGGCGCCGCGGGGCGGGCAGGGTCCTGGCCCTGGCCGAGAGGCGCGGCCAGGTGCTCGGCTCCGTCGCCCCCATCCGCGTCGCCGTCGACATGCTCGCCGCCGTCCTGCTGACCCTGGCCGTCTCCGGCCTGCTGAGCCGGTGGTGGCAGGTGCTGGTGGTCGCCGTCGTGCTCAATATCGTCCTGCTCGGCCTGGTCGTCGGCTTCTCGCCGCGCTCGGTGGGGCGCCGCAACCCCGACGGCACCCTTCTCATCCTGGCCGGGGCGCTGCTCAAGGTCGACGCCCTGGGCGCCCCGTGGCGCTGGATCGAGTCCCACTACGGTCGCTCGTCCGCCCTGACCGACGCCGAGGCGCGCGCCGAGGTCACTGAGGACCTGCGCGAGATGATCGACGAGATCGGCGAGGCCGAGACCATTGAGGACGAGGACCGCGAGATGATGCGCAGCGTCGTCGAGCTCGGCCAGACCCTCGTGCGCGAGGTCATGGTGCCCCGCCCCGACATGGTGACGATCGACGCCGACAAGACGGCCTCCGCGGCAATGCGCCTGTTCGTGCGCTCCGGCTACTCGCGCGTGCCCGTGGTGGGGGAGGACGCCGACGACGTGCGTGGCATCCTCTACCTCAAGGACGTCCTGCGGCGCCTGTCCGACCACCCCGAGCACGAGATGCGCCCCGTGTCCTCCTTCACCCGCGAGGCCCTCTGGATCCCCGAGACCAAGCTCGCCGACGACCTGCTGCGCGAGATGCAGACCGACCACGTCCACATGGTCCTGGCCGTCGACGAGTACGGGGGCACGGCCGGGCTGGTCACCATGGAGGACCTCCTGGAGGAGGTCGTCGGCGATCTCACCGACGAGCACGACCACGCCGAGCCCGAGGTCGAGGACCTGGGGCAGGGGCGCTACCGCGTGCCCGTGCGCCTGGGCCTGGACGCGCTCGGCGAGCTGTTCGACCTGGAGATCGATGACGACGACGTCGACACCGCGGGCGGCCTGCTCACCAAGGCCATCGGCCGCGTCCCCCTGCCCGGCGCCCGCGGCAGCGCCCAGGGCGTCGACCTGGTCGCCGAGGAGGCCGTCGGCAGGCGCCGCCAGGTCGCCACCCTCATCGCCAGCCGCACCCCCGAGCCCGCCGACCACCACGAGTGAGGACCGCCCATGACCAACACATCCGACACATCCGACACATCCGACACGTCCGACACGCCCGACACGCCCGACACGCCCTTCCGCTTCCCCGGCGACGCCGAGCCCACGGACGGCCCCGGCGCCCCGGGGGGCCTCGCGGGCCCCGACGGCGAGGCCCGCGCCGAGATCGTCGCCCCCGAGATCCCCGAGGGCTTCCGCGCGGGCTTCGCCTGCCTGGTCGGGCGCCCCAACGCCGGCAAGTCCACGCTGACCAACGCCCTGGTCGGCGCCAAGGTCGCCATCACCTCCGGGCGCCCCCAGACCACCCGCCACAATGTGCGCGGCGTCGTCCACCGCGACGACTCCCAGCTGGTGCTGGTCGACACCCCCGGCCTGCACCGCCCCCGGACCCTGCTCGGCAAGCGCCTCAACAACCTGGTGCGCGAGACCCTCGCCGACGTCGATGTCATCGCCTTCTGCGTCCCGGCCAACGAGAAGATCGGCCCCGGCGACCGTTTCATCGCCCGCGACCTGGCCGAGACGCGCACCCCCGTCGTCGTCGTGGTCACCAAGACCGACACCGTCTCCAGGGCCGCGGTCGCCGCCCAGCTCCTGGCCGTCGACCGGCTCGGCGAGTGGGCCGACATCGTCCCCGTCTCCGCCAGGCGCGGCGAGCAGGTCGACGTCCTGACCGGTGTCCTCGTCTCCCACCTGCCGCCCTCCCCGCCGCTGTACCCCACCGGCGAGATCACCGACGAGCCGCAGGCGGTCATGATCGGCGAGCTCGTCCGCGAGGCCGCCCTGGAGGGCGTGCGCGAGGAGCTGCCCCACTCCCTGGCCGTCGTCGTCGACGAGATTCTGGACCCGACCACGGACACCACCGGTTCACGCGTCAAGGGCGCGGGCGCTCGCCTCCAGGTGCGGGTGAGCCTCGTCGTCGAGCGCGACTCCCAGAAGGCCATCATCATCGGCAGGGGAGGATCCCGCCTCAAGGAGATCGGTATCACGGCGCGCCGGGGCATTGAGAAGCTGGTGGGGCGGAAGGTCTACCTCGACCTGCATGTGCGGACCGCCAAGGACTGGCAGTCCGACCCCAAGGCCCTGGCCAAGCTGGGCTTCTGACCCGTGCCTCCTCGTCCTCGTCCCAGGGGGGAGCCGGCCCACCCGACCCTCGCCCAGGTGCGGTCGGGCTGGGCCTGGGCGCGCGCCCTCCCGCGGCGCTCGCTCGCGCTCGGGTCGCGCCTGTGGCGCACCGAGCGGCGGCGCACCGCCCTGGGCCTTCTGGCGGTGCTGGCGGCCGCGCTCGCCCTGGCCCTCCTGGGCGCGGACGGCCAGACGATCTGGGAGATCCTGGCGACCCTGGGCCTGGGCGCCCTGGTCGTGGCCGTCTCGGCCGACCACCGCACCTCGGGGACCGTCGTCGTGACCGTGCTGGCCCTGAGCCTCGTGGGCACCCTCGCGGGTCCGCGCTGGTCGCCCGAGCCCCTCACCGAGCCGCCGGCCCTCCCCACCGCCGACACCGCCATCGGTGGTGAGGCGGCCACGCCCGCGACCGGCACCTATCGCATCGAGGCCTCCACGGTGACCATCACCCAGGCCGACGGCGAGCAGGTCCCCGCCCTCCTGCGCCGCCCCGTCGGCGTCACCGCCACCACGCCCGGCGTGGTCTTCCTGCACGGCGCGGGAACCCATGACCTCCGGGGCTTCGCCGGTCAGGCGGAGGCGCTGTCCTCCGCCGGCGTCACGACCCTCGTGCCCTCCAAGCCCATGGAGGACTACTCGCTGACCTCCCGCGACTACCAGGCCATGGCCGCCGACTACCAGCGCAGCGTGGACTACCTGATCGCGCTTAACGGCGTGGACCCGACGCGGGTGGGCCTCTACGCCGAGTCCGAGGGCGCCATCCCCGGGGCGGTGCTCACCGCCGACGACGAACGCATCGCCTTCCTCGTGATGGCCAGCGCCCCGGTGGTGCCGCTGCGCGAGCAGATGGCGCTGGCCATGGACTCCTACATGCGCAATGTCGGCGTGCCCGAGCCCATGCTCGTCCTCATCCCGCGGCTGCTGGGCTCCACCCGGGTTCCGGGGGGCGGCTTCGAGTACGCCGATTTCGACTCCGTGCCCTACCTGGAGAGGATCACCGTCCCCGTCCTCATGCTCTACGGAACGGCCGACGCCTCCATGCCGCTGGTCCAGGGGCCGACGACGGCGCGGCAGGCCCTGCACTCCGGCGGCGCCGCGCTGACCGTGCGCTACTACGACGGCGCCAACCACGGGCTCAAGCTCGGCAGCAGCACCGACGGCGACCTCGCCCCCGGCGTCGCCCGCGACCTCGCCCGCTGGGTGACCGGGCTGCCCGCCACCGCCGACGCGGCCCCGCACGTCGCCGGAGCCGCCCCGAGCCAGGCCTACTGGGCGCGCACTCCCGACCCGACCCGCTGGTACGCCTCGGGCGATCTCATGCTCGCCGCCTTCGTCGTGGGCTTCGGCCTGCTCGCCCTGGCCGGGCTCCTGTGGGCGGCCGGCCAGGCGCCCAGGCTGCGCGACCGGCGCGGCCTCCACCTGCCCGATCCGATCGGGCGCTGGACGGTCTCGCTGAGCCTGAGCATTGTGGCGGCCTGGGTGCTGTACCTCGCCTACATCGCAGGGGTGGTCTCGCTGGCGACGAGCTACCGCACCAACTACCTGGTCTCCTACGGCGGCTGGATGCTCGCCCAGGTCGTCGCCCTGGGCGCCGTCGTCCTGTACGTCAGGCTCGTCCAGCGCGTCTGGCTCATGCGCGGGCACATGCGGCACGACTGCGAGGAGGGCGGCCGCTGGCTCACGGTGCCCGCGGGCTGCGTCCTCGGCTCCGCCCTGTGCGGGACGGCCGTTCTTCTGACGGCCCTGGCGTACTGGGGCCTGTTCCCGCTCCTGTACTGAGTCCCCGCCCCCGCGCCGACCCGTCTCCGGCGGGCGGAACCAGTACGGGACCGGTACGGAACCAGTACGGGACCGCCGTCGTCCGTGCCGGCGCGCACTCCCCGCACAGCCTCCCCGCAGCGCGGCACCAGACATCCAGTTGGGACTTTTCGCCCACGGGGCGTGCGGGATGGGGCACACTTAGAGGCGTTTCGTACCCCGAGCCAGGAGCACTACGCATGTTAACCACCGTCGATCACCCCCTGCCCGGCGACGCTGAGCGCCGTTGCCCCGCGGAGCTGTGGGAGCTCGGTGAGAAGGCGGCCGCACGCGCGCGCCGCTGGGCCGACGAGTCGGCCTCCCAGCCCGTTCCCCGCACAGCGCGGCTTCTGGCGCGCATCCTGTCGGATCCGGACGGTCTGGGGTTCACAACCCGCTTCGTCGATGACGTCGTGCGACCCATCGACCTCGACGTCGCCAGTCATGCTCTGGCGCGGCTGGCCGCTGGGCGCACCGACTTCCTGCCGCGCTCCCTGGCCGCGGCCATGGGCCTGGGAGGCCGGGCGACCCGCCTGGCGCCCCGCTCGGTGACCACCGTGGCCCGGCGCGTCTTCCGCGAGATCGTCGGCGACCTCGTCGTGGACGCCACCGACCGGGGGCTGGGCCCCGCCCTGGCCCGGCTGCGCACCGGCGGCAACCGTCTCAATGTCAACCTTCTGGGCGAGGCCGTCCTGGGGGACAGGGAGGCCTCCCGCCGGCTGGCGGAGGTCTCCCGCCTCGTGGCCCGCGAGGACGTCGACTACGTGTCGGTCAAGGTCTCGGCCGTCACCGGCCCGCACAACCCCTGGGGCTTCGAGGAGGTCGTCGCCCACGGCGTGGAGGTGCTCTCCCCGCTGTACCGCCTGGCCCGCGACCACGGCACCTTCCTCAACCTCGACATGGAGGACTACAAGGACCTCGACCTGACCATCGCGGTGTTCACCGCCATCCTCGACCAGGAGGACCTGACCGGCTACGAGGCCGGCATCGTGCTGCAGGCCTACCTGCCGGACTCCCTGGCCGCCATGGAGCGTCTCCAGGCCTGGGCGACCGCCCGCGTGGACGCCGGCGGGTCGCGCATCAAGGTGCGCGTGGTCAAGGGCGCCAACCTGTCCATGGAGCGGGTGGACGCCGAGATCCACGGCTGGGAGCTGACCACCTGGCCGACCAAGCAAGCCACGGACACGAGCTACAAGCGCATCCTCTCCTGGGCCATGACCCCCGAGCGCACCCGCGCCATCCGTCTGGGGGTGGCGGGGCAGAACCTGTTCGACATCGCCTTCGCCCACGAGCTGCGGGAGGCCCGGGGCGTGGCGGACGACGTCGAGTTCGAGATGCTCGCGGGCATGGCCACCGGCCTGCAGGAGGTCGTGCGCCATGAGACGGGCCACCTTCTGCTGTACGTGCCCGTGGTCGACCCGGGCGAGTTCGACGTCGCCATCTCCTACCTGGTGCGCCGCCTGGAGGAGAACGCGGCGCCGGAGAACTTCATGTCCGGGGTCTTCGACATCGCCTCCGACCCGGCCGTCTTCGACCGCGAGCGCGACCGGTTCCTGGCCGCTCTGGCCGACCTCGACCCCGCCGCGCCCGCGCCGGCCCCCAACCGCTCCCAGGACCGGCTCGCCGAGCGCGAGGCGGGCGTCCCGACCGCCACCGCCTCGGCCGAGCGCATTCGGCGTCCTTTCGTCTCGACACCGGACTCGGACCCCTCGCTGGCCGCCAACCGCCGGTGGGCCCGCGACATCGCCGCCGCCGTGCCGGCCTCCGAGAGGGGCGCCGCCCAGGTCGAGGCGGGCGCCGCCCGCATGGGAACCGTCGCGAGGTGCGACGCGGTCGTGAGGGCGACCGCGGCCGCCGCCGCGGCCTGGCAGGGGCGCGACCCCGACGAGCGCGCCGTCGTCCTGAACCGGGTCGGGGACGTCCTGGAGGCCCGCCGCCACGAGCTCATCGAGGTCGCCGCCTCCGAGGCGGGCAAGACCATCGACCAGTCCGATCCCGAGGTCAGCGAGGCCATCGACTTCTGCCGCCACTACGCCGAGGCCTCCCTGCTGCTGCACGACCCGGAGCACATGGCCGGCGCCCGCTTCGCGCCGGTGGACCTGACCGTGGTCGCCTCGCCGTGGAACTTCCCCCTGGCGATCCCCACCGGGGGAGTGGCGGCCGCCCTGGCCGCGGGCAGCGCCGTCATCCTCAAGCCGGCTCCGCCCGCCAAGCGCTGCGCCGCCGAGCTCGTGCGCGCCTTCCACGACGCCGGCCTTCCGGAGGACCTCGTGGTCCTCGCCCCGCTGGACGACGGCGAGGTCTCGCGCCACCTGGTGACCCACGAGCAGGTGGACCGCGTGGTGCTCACCGGCTCCTACGACACCGCGCGGCTCTTCCGCTCCTGGAGGCCGGACATGCGCCTGCTGGGGGAGACCAGCGGCAAGAACGCCATTATTGTCACGCCTTCGGCCGATCCGGATCTCGCCGTGCGCGACGTGGTGGCCTCCGCCTTCGCCCACGCCGGACAGAAGTGCTCGGCGAGCTCCCTGCTCATCCTGGTCGGCTCGGCCGGGACCTCGGAGCGCATCGCCCGCCAGCTGGTGGACGCGACCTCCTCCCTGCGGGTGCGCGGCCCCGAGCACCTGGACTCCCAGGTCGGCCCCGTCGTCGTCCCCGACGACGAGAAGGCGCTGCACGGCCTGACGACGCTGGGAGCCGGCGAGCACTGGGTGCTGACTCCGCGGGATCTGGGCGACGGCCTGTGGCGCCCCGGCATCCGCGCCGGTGTCGTCCCCGGCAGTGAGTTCCACCTGACCGAGTACTTCGCCCCGGTGCTGGGCGTCATGCGGGTGGAGACTCTCCAGGAGGCCATCGACGCCGTCAACGCCGTCGACTACGGCCTGACCTCGGGGCTGCACACGCTTGACGCCGACGAGCTCGCGGTCTGGCTGGACTCGGTCGAGGCCGGGAACCTCTACGTCAACCGCGGCATCACCGGCGCGATCGTGCGACGCCAGCCCTTCGGGGGCTGGAAGCGCTCGGCGATCGGGTCGACGACCAAGGCCGGCGGGCCGTCCTACCTGCTCGGGCTGGGCGAGGTCGTTCCGGCCGCCGGCCGGAACCACGAGGAGGCCTACGAGGGCCACCACGACCTGGTGTCCACCCTGGACGCGCGCGTGTCCGCCCTCTACGACGCCGTGCGCACCCACCTGGAGCGTCGCGACATGACCGAGCTGCGCCGCGCGCTCGTGGCCGACGCCGAGGCGTGGCGGTCCCAGTACGGCGCGAGCCGGGACGTCACGGGCCTGGTCTGCGAGCGCAACGTGCTGCGCTACCGGCCCACGCCCGTCGTCGTGCGGGCCGCGGGCGGCACCCACCCCGCCGACCTGGTGCGCGTCGTGGCGGCCGGCGTGCGTGCGGGCGCCTTCGTGAGCCTGTCCGTGGCGGACAGGCTCCCGGCCGAGCTGGCGAGCGCGCTGGCCGCCGCCAATGTCGAGGTGGATGTCGAGGCGCCGGGCGTGTGGAGCGCGCGCCTGGCGGACCTGGCGGCCTCCGAGGCGCTCGGGCTGCGCGTGCGCGTGCTGGGGCCGCGTGAGCAGACCGCTGCCTGCCGGTGGCGGGAGGCGAGTCGCCTCACCGGCGGCAGCCCCGACGTCGCCCTGTACACGGGGGCCGTGACGACCTGCCCGCACTCCGAGCTGCTGCCCTTCCTGCGCGAGCAGGCGGTCGCGGTCACCAACCACCGCTTCGGCACGCCGCTCGACCTGGCCGCCGGGCTGCTCTGAGGGCGGCGCGGGGCCGGCCCGCGCCGCCCGGCCCCGCGCCCGCAGCCCCCTTCGCCGAGATCGGGTAGGTCACCGGCTCCAGACCGGTTCGGGGTACCTGCCGGGCGCCGCAGGCGCGCCCCGGCGGCGCGGCCACGAGGGCCGGACAGAACCGGCACCGCCCGGGACCAGCCATCTGGAGTCTGCGCCCATAGGCCACGCCTCCCGGTCGAGTCAGCCCATGGGTGCCGGCTGTGTAGTCTCTGGGGCATGGCTGCTCTTCCCGCGTGGTCCCCTGCCTGCCTCCCCGTCAGGCCGGTGTGATGCGCCTGGACTCGCTGACCGGCTTGCGCTGGTGGGCGGCGTTCGCCGTCTTCTGCTACCACATGATGAGCTTCGCGCCCGTGCCCGGCCTCGGAGCCGTCGCACGTTTCGGCAACCACGGCGTCGCCTTCTTCTTCCTGCTCTCCGGCTTCGTGCTCACCTGGTCCGCCGGCATCTCGGGCACGACGGTCGCCAACTTCTACTGGCGGCGCTTCGCCCGCATCTACCCGGCCCACGTCCTCGCCCTGCTCGTGGCGGTCCCCGTGTTCTACTCGGCGACGTCAGTGACGCCGGATCCCAGCCGGTTCTGGGTCAAGCCCTTCGCCGTCGTGCCGCTGCTGCTGTCCCTGACGCTGCTCCAGAGCTGGTTCAAGGAGCCGAGCATCCGCTTCGCCGGCAACCCGGCCGCCTGGACGCTCGGCGTCGAGGCCTTCTTCTACGCCCTTCACCCCTGGCTGAGCCGCCTGCTGGCCCGGGTCTCGCGGCGCGGGGCTCTGCTCGCCCTGGGCGCCGTCACCGCCGTCGTCGTGCTCCATCGCGTCGTCGTGATCCGCGACCCCTCGGGCGTCCTGGCCGACCTGCCCATCCCCGTGGCCCGCCTTGAGGAGTTCGTCATGGGCATGGTGGTGGCCCGCCTCGTCCAGCTCGGCGCCGGCAGGCGGATCCGCCCCTGGATGGGGTACACGACCATTGCCGTCTTCGTCACCTGGTCCGCGCTCTCCCGCCGCTACGGGTGGGCGGATCCCTGGTCCGTCTGGGCCCGGAACCTGGAGCTGCAGATTCTCGCGGTCCTCTTCGCGCTGACCATCCTCGGGGTCGCCAACAACGACCTCGCCCGGAGGCGGTCCTGGCTGCGCCACCGGGTCCTGGTGACCCTGGGGACGTGGTCCTTCGCCTTCTACCTCGTGCACGCCACCGTCATGTACGCGGTGAGCGGCGCTGTCGGGCTCCGGCCCATGTCCGTGGAGAACCTCTGGTGGTACCCGGTGGTCTTCGCGGCGGCCCTGGCGACGGCGTGGGCCCTCTACCGCTTCGTCGAGCATCCCGTGGAACGGCGACTGCGGCACTGGGGGAACGCGCACCTGGGCTGACGGCGGGCCGCCGGCACCCGGCCTGACCGTCGGGCCGGTGCGAGCCCCGGCCCCCGTCTCACCTCAGGCGGGGGAACTCCTCCAGGGAGAACACCGACTCCACGGGCACGTCGAAGTACCGGGCGATGCGCAGCGCCAGGTGGAGGGAGGGGGCGTACTCGCCGCGCTCCAGGTAGCCCACCGTCTGGTAGTGCACGCCCAGGGCCTCGGCCAGCTCGCGGCGGCTGACCCTGCGGTCGGCGCGCAGGACGGCGATCCGGTTGTGGACGCTCTCCCCGGCCATCACAGGCCCGACTGCGAGCGGATGGTGGACTGCATGCGGGACAGGGCGCCGATGCTCTCCCTGCGGAAGGAGCGGCGGATGACCGCGGGCGCCGCCGCGAAGCCGACGACGGCCCAGGCCGCCAGGACTCCTGCGGCCAGGGCCGGGGCGAAGGCGCCGCCGACCTCCCAGGCGGGGTCGCCCGCCAGCGCCCACCGGGTCAGGTGCCCCGACCAGTACGTGGGCAGGACGGGCTGGACCCCCCGGGCCCAGCCCGGCAGCCAGGCCAGGGGGAAGAAGGAGCCGCTGGTGACGACGAGGGCGAAGACGACCAGGTAGGCGACCATCATGCTGTAGACGCCCCGGACCAGGGCGCCCGCGAGGAAGCCCAGGGGGGCCGCGGCGACCGCGGACAGTGCGATGAGCGGCAGGCAGGTCAGGACCTGGGGCGCGCTCACGGGCAGGGCGGTGACGAAGACCATCATTCCGACGAGCATGGCCGCCTGGATCACAATGGTCTGCACAATGGTGGAGGCGGCTTTGCCGATCGCCCACGTCAGGGGGCCGTGGGGCAGGATCCGCACCCGCAGCAGGGCGCCGCCGACGCGGTCGGTGTAGGTCTCCCCGAGGATCTGCATGGTGGCGAAGCAGCCGAACGCGCCGATGCTGCCGGCGACGAGCATGGGGCCGAACGCCGTGCGCGCGTCGACGGCCCCGTCGCTGAGCCTGCCGACCAGGATGACGGGGACGATTGCGAGCAGCAGCGAGACGGCCCCCGTCCCCAGGATGACCGGCCGCAGGTCGCCGGCCGCCTGACGGGCGGCCGCACGCAGGATCGCGGGGACGGTGCGCATACTCATGACTGCTCCTCCTTGCTCACCAGGGCGAGGTAGGTCTCCTCCAGGGTGGGGCGGGTGACGGTGAGACCGGTGATGGCGCCCAGGTCGAGCTGGGCCAGGAAGCGCTCGGGGGCGGCGGTGGCGTGGACGTGGTGCTCGCCGTCCTGGACCCAGGTGACCTCGGCGTCGCGGCTCAGGCGCTCGCGCAGCTCGGTCACCGAGCCGTCGGCGACGACGCGCCCCCGGCTCATAATGAGCACGCGCGAGGCGATGCGCTCGGCCTCGGCCAGGTCGTGGGTGGTCATGAGGACGGTGGCGTTGTCGTCGTCGACGTGCTGGAGGATGAGGTCGTGCAGGTGGGCCTTGGAGGCCGGGTCCAGGCCCGTCGTCGGCTCGTCGAGGACGAGGAGCTCGGGGCGGGCCATGAATGCCGCCGCGAAGTCGATGGTGCGCCGCTGCCCGCCCGACAGGCGGGACAGGCGGGAGGCCGCCTTGCCGGCCAGCCCGACGGCGTCGAGCGCCTCGGCGACGCTCATGGCGCCGGGGGAGGCGGTCAGCTGCATGGCGCGGATCCACTCCAGCTGGTCGGCGACCCGCCACTTGGCGTGGTCGGTCCAGTTCTGCTGGACCAGGCCCACGCGCGCCCAGAAGGCTGCGCCCGCCCGGCGCGGGTCGGTCCCCAGGACCCGGACCGAGCCGGCGGTGGGGGCCAGGGAGCCCAGCAGGTTCTCCACCAGGGTCGTCTTGCCGACCCCGTTGGGGCCCAGCAGGCAGACGACCTCGCCGGCCTCGACCGACAGGGTCAGGCCCCGCAGGACCGGCTCCGCCCCGTGGGAGAACTCGAGGTTCTCCGTAGTGATGACGGGCAATCTGTACCTCCTCTGTACCTCCTCAGTAGTCCTGCCATTATATATAGTACTTATGCTACAAGTTGGCGAAGAGGTTCGCTACTTCTTGTGCTCATCCGCACCGCGCCCGCCCCTCGTCCGTGCGCCCGCCCGGTCGGCGGGCACCGGCCCGCGGGGCGGCGCGTCCTGACGCGCGCCGCGTCGTGCGGTAGTGTCGTCCTCGTGCGAGCGACCACGCGCCCGGAGGCGAGCCTCCTGCTTAGTCGCCGCGGCGGGGCCTGACCGAGGCCGGCACCCCGACCGCGGCTCATTCGCGTTGCCAGCCGACGGGGGACGCGCCCACCCTGCGGCGCCTCCCGAGCAGAGCGCCACCCCTAGGAGAAGATCATGCGCACCGCCCGCCCCGCACCCCAGCAGCCCTCCGGAATGCCCTTCGGCAAGTACGTCCCCTTCCTCGACACGGTCGACACCGACCTGCCCGACCGCACCTGGCCCACCAGGCGCATCACCCGCGCCCCCCGCTGGCTGACCACCGACCTGCGCGACGGCAACCAGAGCCTCATCGAGCCCATGGACCCGGACGCCAAGCGCGCGATCTTCGACCTGCTGGTGGCCATGGGCTTCAAGGAGATCGAGGTCGGCTTCCCCGCCGCCTCCCAGACCGACTACGACTTCGTGCGCTCGCTGGTGGACGACGACGCCATCCCCGCCGACGTCACCATCTCAGTGCTCACCCAGTCCCGCGGCGACCTCATCGACCGCACGCTGGACGCCTGCGTCGGCATGCCGCGCGCCACCGTCCACCTCTACAACGCCCTGTCGCCGCTGTTCCGCGAGATCGTCTTCCGCATGGGCCGCGACGACATCCGCGAGCTCGCCGTGGACGGCACCCGCCAGGTCATGGCCCGGGCCGAGAAGGTCCTCACCGAGGAGACGGTCTTCGGCTTCGAGTACTCCCCGGAGATCTTCGTGGACACCGAGCGCGAGTACGCCCTGGAGGTCTGCGAGGCCGTCATGGGCGTGTGGCAGCCCGAGGACGACCGCGAGATCATTATCAACCTGCCCGCCACCGTCGAGCGCGCCACCCCCAACGTCTACGCCGACCAGATCGAGTGGATGAGCCGCAACCTGCCCCACCGGGAGCACGTGTGCCTGTCCCTGCACAACCACAACGACCGCGGCTCCGGCGTGGCCGCCGCCGAGCTCGGCCTGCTGGCCGGGGCCGACCGCGTCGAGGGCTGCCTGTTCGGCCACGGCGAGCGCACCGGCAACGTCGACCTGGTCACCCTGGCCCTCAACCTCTTCAGCCAGGGCGTGGACCCCATGCTCGACATCTCCGACATCGACGAGATCCGCCGCACCGTCGAGCGCGCTACCGGCATGGACGTGCCCCCGCGCACCCCCTACGTCGGCGAGCTCGTCTACACATCCTTCTCCGGCTCCCACCAGGACGCCATCAAGAAGGGCTTCCTGGCCCGGGCCAAGCAGGTCGAGGCCAAGATGGCCGAGGGACTCGACGCCGAGGCCGCGGAGGCCGCCGTGCCCTGGTCCATGCCCTACCTGCCCATCGACCCGCACGACGTCGGCCGCTCCTACGAGGCGGTCGTGCGCGTCAACTCCCAGTCCGGCAAGGGCGGGGTCGCCTACCTGCTCAAGCAGGTCCACAACCTCGACCTGCCGCGCCGCCTCCAGATCGAGTTCTCCAGGATCGTCCAGCGCCACGCCGACACCTACGGCGGCGAGGTGGACGCCCGCAGCATGTGGTCGATCTTCACCGACGAGTACCTGCCGGCGGCCGCCGCGCCCGACGCCGAGCTGCCCGCCTGGGGGCGCTTCTCGCTCAAGGGCGCCACGCTGACCGCCGCCAGCGAGGGCGAGGCGATCCTCACCGTGACGATCGCCGACGGGCCGGAGCGCAGGCTCCTGACCGCCTCCGGCAACGGCCCGCTCGACGCCTTCGTCGCGGCCCTGGAGCAGACCGGCGTACGCGTGCGCATCCTCGACTACGTCGAGCACGCGCTCAGCGAGGGGCGCGACGCCAGGGCCGCCTCCTACGTCGAGTGCGAGGTCGACGGGCAGGTCCTGTGGGGCGTGGGCATCGACCCGTCGATCACCACGTCCTCCTTCAAGGCCGTCATCTCCGCGGTCAACCGCGCGCTGCGCTGAGGGGGCTCGACCGGGGTGCGGGGCGGGGGCGCCCGATGACGAGCAGGCTCTACCGGGACGAGGCCGTCGTCCTGCGCACCTACAGGCTGGGGGAGGCCGACCGCATCGTCGTCATGCTCACCCGCTCCCACGGGCAGGTGCGCGCCGTCGCCAGGGGAGTGCGCCGCACGACCTCGCGCTTCGGCGCGCGCCTGGAGCCCTTCTCCATGATCGACGTCCAGCTCCACCGCGGGCGCGGCCTGGACGTGGTCGCCCAGGTCGAGACGCTGCACCCCTTCGCGCGCGCCATCATGGGCGACTACGCCGTGTTCACCTGCGCCTCCACCATGGTCGAGACGGCCGAGCGGCTCACGCAGGACGACGGCGACCTGGGCACCACCGACTCCCCCCAGCAGCACCTCCTGCTCTACGGGGCCCTGTCCGCCCTCGCCCGCAGGCGCCACGCGCCGGGGCTCGTCCTGGACTCCTACCTGCTGCGCGCCCTGGCCCTGGCCGGGTGGGCGCCGTCGTGCTACGACTGCGCCCGCTGCGGCGCCCCCGGGCCGCACGCCGCCTTCCACGTCCAGACGGGCGGGGCGGTGTGCGCCGTCTGCCGGCCCGCGGGCTCCGTCGACGTCGAGCCCGCCGCCATGGCGCTGCTCGGCGCGCTGCTGAGCGGCGACTGGGGCGTGGCCGACGCCTCCGGCGGGCGGGAGCGCGCCCAGGCCTCCGGGATCGTGTCGGCATACTTGACCTGGCACCTGGAGCGCCGTCTGCGCTCCCTCTCCCTCGTCGAAAGGGCCTGATGTGACCGATCAGCCTTCCACCGCGCCGGACCCGGCGCCCTCCGGCGGCCGTGTCGCCCTGCACCGGCCGGGCCTGACCCCGCCGGACCTGCCGGCCCAGGCGGTTCCCGCCCACGTCGCCTGCGTCATGGACGGCAACGGGCGCTGGGCCAACGCGCGCGGCCTGGCCCGCACCGAGGGGCACCGCGTGGGGGAGACGACCATGATGGACGTCATCGCCGGCGCCGTCGAGATCGGGATCGAGGAGCTGAGCGTCTACGCCTTCTCCACCGAGAACTGGAGGCGCTCGCCGGCCGAGGTCCGCTTCCTCATGGGCTTCACCCGGCAGGTGCTGCGCGCACAGACCGACGACCTGCTCGCCTGGGGCGTGCGCGTCAACTGGGTGGGGCGCGAGCCCCGCCTGTGGAAGTCGGTCCTGTCCGAGGTGCGCCGCTCCGAGCGCATCACCGCGGGCAACGAGGCCCTCGTGCTCAACATGTGCCTGAACTACGGCGGGAGGGCCGAGATCGCCGACGCCGCCCGCGCCATTGCCGAGGAGGCGGCCGCCGGGCGCCTCAAGGCCTCGGCGGTGAGCGAGCGCACCGTCCAGCGCCACCTCTACTCGCCCGCCATGCGCGACGTGGACCTGCTGATCCGCACCGGCGGGGAGCAGCGCACGAGCAACTTCCTCATGTGGGAGGCGGCCTACGCCGAGCTGTACTTCTCGCCCCTGCCCTGGCCGGAGTTCGACCGGACCCAGCTGTGGCGGGCCTGCCAGGCCTACGCGAGCCGCGACCGGCGCTTCGGCGGCGCCGTCGACCGGGTCGCCGGCGCCTGACGCGCGGCGACGCGGCCTCGACCGCGGCTCGCGGGGCGGCGGCCTACTTCTCGGCCCGGCCGGCGCCGGGCTCGGTCGAGCAGCTGGAGCACAGCCCGAAGAACTCCGCCGTGTGCTCCATCTGGGTGAAGCCGTGGGCGGCGGAGACGGAGGTGATCCAGTCCTCCAGCTCGCCCCCGCTGACCTCGACCGTGCGGCCGCAGGAGCGGCACACGATGTGGTGGTGGTGCTCGGGCCTGTGGCAGCGCCGGTAGAGCGTCTCGCCCTCGGCGTTGCGCACCTGGTCCACCTCGCCGGCCTCGGCCATGGCCGTCAGGTTACGGTAGACCGTGGCCAGCCCCACCCTGGTGCCCTCGGCCTCCAGGGCGGCGTGTATCTGCTGGGCGGAGCGGAACTCCTCCGTGCGCTGAAGGATGTCGGCCACCGCCGCGCGCTGCCAGGTCGCCCTGGGGCGCGCCGCGGTGGAGCCTGCGGTGCTGCGGGTCATGGTCATGACTGTGCCTCCTGTGCCGGGGCCTCATCGGTTGGTCGGGCGGTCTGCGCCGGACGGCCCCCGGGCCGGGGCGGGCGGGGCCGATGGCGGCAGCGGGCGTGCCGGCGCGGGCCGCAGGCGTGCCCACAGGCGCACCAGCAGGTGGACCAGGGCGGTCGTCACCGCCACCACAGCGTACAGGCCGACGAGCAGGACCACGATCATGGCGCCCGAGGACGCCGACACCACGTAGGTGATCAGCAGGCCGGTCACGCAGACGACGACGCCGATCCCCATGGACAGCCGCATGGTCACGACGAAGGAGCGGGACAGCAGCTGGGCGGTGGCGACCGGCACGATCATGACCGCGGAGACCAGCAGCGCGCCCACCACCCGCATGGACACCGAGACGGTCAGGGCGGCGACCACGGCGATGGTCACATTGAGCACGCCGGTGGGCAGGCCGATGGAGCGGGTGAACTCCTCGTCGTGGCACAGGGCGAACAGGGGGCCCCGCAGGCCGAGCCCCACGAGCAGGATGACGGCGGCCAGAACAATGGTGAACCAGGCGTCGGACACGGAGACGGTGACGATCGACCCGAAGAGGTAGCTGGTGAGGTTGGTGGTCGTGCCTCCCGCGATCTTGATGAGGATGACGCCGCCGGCGATGCCGCCGTAGAACAGGATGGCCAGGGCGACATCGCCGCGGGTCCGCCCGTAGGAGCGGATGAGCTCGATGAGGATCGCGCCGAGGACGCTGACGACGATCGCGCCGGGGACCGCCCAGGCGTCGTGCGGGGAGACATTGGCCGCTGCGCCGGCGATCCAGCCCAGGGCCACGCCGGTCAGCGCGATGTGGCCGATGCCGTCGCCCAGGAGGGCGAGCCCGCGCTGGACGAGGTAGGTGCCGATGACGGGGGCGGACAGCCCCACGAGGACGGCGACGATGAGCGCGCGCTGCATGAGCGGGCTCTGGAGCATCTCGCTGTAGGCGGCGAACAGGTCGCTCATGGGCGCTCTCCGCGGCGTTCGGATCCGGGGGGCGAGGGGACGCGGGTGGTGAGCGTCGGCGCGTGGTGGACCACGGGCGCGGCCCGGCCGTGCGGGTGCCCGTGCTCGCAGTCGTCGAGGCGGTCGTGGCCCACGACGTCGTGCCGGGCGGGGTCGTGCCGCAGGGGGGCGAGGTCGCGGGCGGGGCCGTCGAAGGAGACCCGCCCCTCGTCCAGGACGACGGCGCGCCTGACGACGTCGCTCAGCTCGCCCATCTCGTGCAGCACGGTGATGAGCGTGAGTCCCGTCTCGTGCAGTGAGGTGAGGATCTCGGCGAGGGCCCGGCGCGAATCGCGGTCGATGCCGGCCAGGGGCTCGTCGAGGACGAGCAGCTCCGGGTCCCGCACGAGGGCGCGGGCGATGAGGACGCGCTGGGCCTGGCCCCCGGAGAAGACCTGGACGTGGTCGCGGGCGCGGTGGGCCAGCCCGACGGACTCCAGAGCAGCTATCGCCCGCTCGTGGGCGCGCCGGCCGCGGTCGGCGAAGGGGCGGCGCGGGCCCAGCAGTCCTGAGCGCACGACCTCCAGGGCGGTTGCGGGCACGCCGGAGGCGGCTGCGACGCGCTGAGGCACGTAGCCGATCCGGTTCCAGGGCACGCGCGAGCGGTGCTCGACGTCGTGGCCGAACAGGCGCACGCTGCCCGTGCGGATCGGGTTGAGGCCGAGGATCGCCTTGACCAGGGTCGACTTGCCCGAGCCGTTGGCGCCCAGGAGCGCCACCGACTCGCCGCCGGCCACGGTCAGGTCGATGCCGGAGAGGATGAGGGCCGAGCCGAGCACGACCGACAGGCCGGTCACGACGACGGGCGGCGCCGGGGCGGAGCCGGTGGGCCGGCCCCCGGCGCCGCCCGCCGTCGGGGCCCCGCCCGGGCGCGCGGACGACGCCGCCCGGCCCCGCCCGGACGGCGTCGTCCGCTCATCCCCGCCAGAGGCGGGGGGAGGATCGGAGGTCATGGGTTCCCTGCCCTGCGCGGAGACGTCACTTGCAGGCCAGCGCCGTGCGCAGCGCCTCAAGGTTGTTGGACATGGCGCCGGCGTAGTCAGCGCCTTCCGGAGCGGACTCGATCGGGCTGAGGACGGCGGTGGTGGCGCCGGTCTCGCCGGCGACCGTGTCGGCGACCTCGGTGGACAGGAGCTCCTCGGTGAAGATCGTGGTGGAGCCGGTGTCCTTGACAGCCTTCTTGGCCGCGGCGATCTCGGCGGCGCTCGGCTCGGACTCGGGATCGATGCCGGAGATGGAGACCTGGGTGAGCCCGTAGCGGTCGGCGAGGTAGCCGAAGGCGGCGTGGGAGGTGATGAAGGTCTTGCGCTCGCACTGGGTGAGGCCGCCCTGGTAGGAGGAGTCCAGCCCGTCGAGGGTGGAGGTCAGGGAGTCGAGGTTGGTCTTGTAGTCGTCGGCGTTGTCGGGGTCGGCGGCGGCCAGGGCCTCCTCGATGGCGGTGGCGGCGGACTTCATGCGGACCGGGTCGAGCCAGAAGTGCGGGTCGAGGGATCCCGCATCGTGGTCGTGGCCCTCGTGGCCGGCCTCGCCGGTGGCGCCGCCGGTGGCCTCGTCTCCGTGCTCGTCCTCGTCCTCGACGCCCTCGTGGTGCCGGAGGTCGACCTTGTCGGACAGGTCGACCACCGTCGGGCCGTTGACCTGGCTGACCGCCTTGTCGAGCGAGGGCTGGAAGCCCGCGACGTAGGCGACCAGGGAGGAGCCCTCCAGGGTGGAGATGACCTCCTTGCCGGACAGGTCGTAGTCGTGGGGCTCGGCGTTGGTGGGCGTCAGGCTGGTGACGCTGACGTGGTCGCCGCCGATGGTCTCGGTCAGGTACTGGATCGGGTAGAAGGAGACCGACACCGACAGGGCGCCCGAGGCGTCCTTCGGGGCGCCGGAGCCGGAGGACTCCGGGGACAGGGCCGAGCAGGCGGTCAGGGACAGGCCCAGTGCTGCTGCGGCGACAGCGGACAGGACGCGGCGGGCGACGGGAACGTTCATGAGCGCCATTGTCAAGGCGATAATGATTCTCGTCAAGCTGTGCTGTCGCCGCGGATCCGAGTGTGACGCGTCAGACTCGAAGACGCCTCCGGCCGCCCGTCCGAGGAGCGGGGCGGCCGCGGCCGTAGGATGGCCGTATTCTTTCCCAGTTCGTTCCCGACTCGTTCCCACCAACCAGGTGCGGACAACGACGACATCAGGAGACACTACGGTGGCACAGACCCCCTCCGCGCTCGAGCGCGTGATCAACCTGGCCAAGCGCCGCGGCTTCGTCTTCCCCTGCGGGGAGATCTACGGCGGGACCCGCTCGGCCTGGGACTACGGGCCGCTCGGCGTCGAGCTCAAGGAGAACATCAAGCGCCAGTGGTGGCAGTACATGGTCCGCTCCCGCGACGACGTCGTCGGCCTGGACTCCTCGGTCATCCTGCCGCGCGAGGCGTGGGTCGCCTCCGGGCACGTGAGCGCCTTCACCGACCCGCTCGTGGAGTCCCTCCACACCCACAGGCGCTACCGCGCCGACGAGCTCATCGAGGCCTACGCCGAGCGCAAGGGCCTGGACCCCGACGCCGTCCGGCTGGACGACGTGCCCGACCCGGTCACCGGCCAGAACGGGGCGTGGACCGAGCCGCGCGCCTTCTCCGGCCTGCTCAAGACCTACCTCGGCCCCGTCGACGACGAGGCCGGCCTGCACTACCTGCGCCCCGAGACCGCCCAGGGCATCTTCATCAACTTCGTCAACGTCATGAGCGCCGCCCGCAAGAAGCCCCCCTTCGGCATCGGCCAGGTCGGCAAGTCCTTCCGCAACGAGATCACGCCGGGCAACTTCATCTTCCGCACCCGCGAGTTCGAGCAGATGGAGATGGAGTTCTTCTGCGAGCCGGGCACGGACGAGCAGTGGCACCAGTACTGGATCGACCACCGCAGGGCCTGGTACGTGGACCTGGGCATCAGCGAGGACAACCTGCGCCTGTACGAGCACCCCAAGGAGAAGCTCTCCCACTACTCCAAGCGCACCGTGGACCTGGAGTACCGCTTCGGCTTCTCCGGCGGCGAGTGGGGCGAGCTGGAGGGCATCGCCAACCGCACCGACTTCGACCTGACCACCCACGCGAAGCACTCCGGCAAGGACCTGTCCTACTTCGACCAGACGAGGAACGAGCGATGGGTGCCCTACGTCATCGAGCCCGCCGCGGGCCTGACCCGCTCGCTCATGGCCTTCCTGGTGGAGGCCTACACCGAGGACGAGGCCCCCAACACCAAGGGCGGGGTGGACAAGCGCATTGTCCTCAGGCTCGACCCGCGCCTGGCCCCCGTCAAGGCCGCCGTGCTGCCGCTGAGCCGCAAGGAGGAGCTCACCGGCCCCGCCCGGGAGCTGGCCGCGCGCCTGCGCCGCAGCTGGAACGTGGACTACGACGACGCCGGCGCCATCGGACGCCGCTACCGCCGCCAGGACGAGGTGGGGACGCCCTTCTGCCTCACCTACGACTTCGACTCCCCGGACGACGGCGCCGTCACGGTGCGCGACCGCGACACCATGACCCAGGACCGCGTCCCGCTCGACGGCGTGGAGCGCTACCTCGCCGAGCGCCTCATCGGCTGCTGACGCCGGCCCGGGACGGCGCCGACCCGTCCGCGGCCCTGGCGCCCCGGTCGCCGCAGGGCCACGGCGCCGCCCGCTGACCCGCTTCGCCGCTGCGCCTCCGTCCCGCCTCCGCGTTGCTCCGCGTGCGCGCCCGCGGTTCGGACCATCATGGACCCATGACGAGCGAGGAGACTCCCGTGCCCCCATCCTCAGCGCACACGACCCCGGCCCATCACCCCCATTCCTCCACGTCTTCCCATGGCCACAGCCACGGCGACGTGGCCGTGCCCGCGCACGAGCGGCGGCGTGCGCGGATCGTGCTGACCGCGATCGTCGTCCCCATCATTATCGCCACCCTCGTCGGCCTGGTGGCGCTGTGGCCCGGGAAGAGCTCGCTGGTCGGCTCCCAGCCCTTCGGGGCGGAGGGGACCAGCCTGGAGACCGCCACCATCACCTCCAAGTCGGTCGCCGACTGCCAGGGGGCGATCCAGTCGCTGGGCGACGCCTCCACGGGAGGGCTGCTCACCGACGCGGTGTGCGCCCGCATCACCTCGGGCAAGGGCAAGGGCCTCGTCCTGCCGGTCCACGTGCCCGCCGAGTCCATGAGCGCCGCCGACGTCGGCGACGGGATGCGCGTCATGTACACCCCGGCCGCCGTGACCTCGGGCACGCCCTACGTGTTCGTGGACTACCAGCGCCAGACCCCCGTGCTGGGGCTGGCGGTCGTCTACCTCGTGCTGGTGGTGGCCGTGGCCGGCCGCAAGGGCATCCTCAGCGCCCTGGGCCTGGTCCTGGCGACGGCGGTGCTCGTGTTCTTCATGATCCCCGCCCTGCTGGACCTCGCCTCGCCCATGTGGGTGACGCTGGTGGGCGCCAGCGCCATGATGCTGCTGGCGGTCTACATCGCCCACGGCGTCTCGGTGCGCACGACCACCGCCCTGCTGGGCACGATCGTGGGCGTGGTCATCACCGTCGCGCTGTCCCTGTGGGGCGTGGGGGCGGCCAACCTGACGGGGGCGACCGAGGAGACCTCGATGACCCTGGCCGCGGCCGTGCCGGGGCTGAGCCTGCGGGCGCTGCTGACCTGCGGCATGGTCATCGCCGGCCTCGGCGTGCTCAACGACGTCACCATCACCCAGGCCTCGGCCGTGTGGGAGCTGCACGCCGCCAACCCGGCGCTCAGCCGGGTGCGCCTGTTCACCGGCGGCATGCGCATCGGGCGCGACCACATCGCCTCGACCGTCTACACCCTCGCCTTCGCCTACGCGGGGACCGCGCTGCCGCTCATCCTGGCGGCCTCGCTCATCGACCGCTCCATGATCGACACCGTGCTCTCGGGCGAGATCGCCGAGGAGATCGTCCGCACGCTGGTGTCCTCCATCGGACTGGTGCTGGCGATCCCGGCGACCACGGCGGTCGCCGCGCTCCTGTGCCGCACGACCCCGGTGGACGACGTCGTCGAGGTCGTCGAGCCCGCCCCGCGGCGGGCCCGCCACCGGGCGCGCTCCCCGTACCCCGGGGCCGGGCGCTGACAGGACGCCGGGAGGGCGCCGGGGACGGGGGCTCAGCCCCCGGAGGCGTCCGACTCCGCATCCAGCAGGAGCCGCCTGTGCTCCTCGCTGAGACAGGGGGAGTCGAGCCAGCCGTCGGGCAGGTGCGGGCGCCTGGGCGAGCCGGCCCGGCCGCGGGGCCCCTCGACCGTCTCGCCCGGGTAGGGCACCGCCTCGGGCAGCCGGGCGCGCATCGCCGCCAGCGCCTCGTGCAGGCCCGCCAGTGTGCTCACGTGCACGAGCTCGTCGCGCGCCCGCCCGCCCACGGGGTAGCCCCTGAGGTACCAGCCCACGTGCTTGCGCAGGTCCCGCACGCCCCGCTCCTCGCCCATCTCGGCGGCCAGCAGCCGCCCGTGCTCCTCGACGACGGCGATGACCTCGTCCAGGTCGGGGCGGGTGCGCGCCGTCGAGCCGTGGAGGGCGGCCACAATGTCCGCGAAGAGCCACGGGCGCCCCTGGCAGCCGCGCCCCACCACGACGCCGTCGCAGCCGGTGGCGCGCATCATCTCCAGCGCATCGTCCCCGGTCCAGATGTCCCCGTTGCCGAGCACCGGCAGGCTCGTGGCCTCCTTGAGCCTGGCGATCGCCTCCCACCTCGCCCTGCCCGCGTAGTGCTGGCGGGCCGTGCGGCCGTGCAGGGCGATCGCCGCCACGCCGGCGTCCTCCGCCGCGCGCGCGACATCCAGGAAGGTCTCGTGGTCCTCGTCGATGCCGATGCGGGTCTTGACGGTCACCGGCACGGCGCGCTCGCGGCGCGCCGCCCGCACGGCCCGCTCGCCGGCGCGCACGGTCTCGCGCAGGATCGCCGCCAGCAGGTCCCTCTTCCACGGCAGGGCCGCGCCCCCGCCCCTGCGCGTCACCTTGGGCGCAGGGCAGCCGAAGTTCAGGTCGATGTGGTCGGCCAGGTCCTCCTCGACCAGGATCCGCACCGCTGCGCCCGCGACCGCCGGGTCGACCCCGTAGAGCTGGATGGAGCGCACCCGCTCGCCGGGGTCGGAGCGCACCATGGCCAGGGTCTTCTCGTTGCGCTCCACCAGGGCGCGCGTCGTGACCATCTCGGTGACGTACAGGCCCGCGGGCGCGATCAGGCCCCCGCCCGCAGCCGGCACCGCGCCGTCGTGCGCAGGGCGCAGCGCGGCGGGCAGCGCGGACTCTCCCGCCAGGCGGCACAGGCGCCGGAAGGACGCGTTGGTCACCCCCGCCATCGGGGCGAGCTCGACGGGCGTGGCGACCTCGATCGGACCGATGCGCAGCGGCGCAGCGCCCGCCCGGCCCCCGTCGGACGGCGCGGGGGGCGGGGCGGCGGAGGTCTCGAGGGTCACCGGGCCATGCTGGCACACGGCCGGCGCGGGACGGCGCGCGCCGCGGGCCGTGGGGCGTCTCGTAGGCTGCGCCCGTGAGCATCCCGCACGCCTCGCCGTCGAGCGCCCGATCGGTCCTGGTCACCGGGGCGTCGCAGGGAATCGGCCGCGCCGTCGCGGCCGCCTTCGACGCTGCCGGGGAGCGGGTGGTCGGCCTGTCCCGCTCCGGCGACGCGCCCGACGGCGTCGTGGGCATGAGCGTCGATGTGACCGATACCTCCGCCCTGCGGCGGGCGGTGGCGCGAGCCCGCATGCTGCACGGCCCGATCGAGGTCCTCGTGGCGTGCGCCGGAGTCAGCCGCGACGCCCTGGCCATCCGCACCCCTGAACCGGTGTGGGCCGACACGATCGCGGTCAACCTCACCGCCGCCTTCACCTCCGCCTCCGCCGTCCTGCCGGACATGCTGCGCGCCCGGCGCGGCCGCATCGTGCTGGTCTCCTCCGTCGTCGCGGCCCGCGGCGGGACGGGGCAGGCCGCCTACGCCGCCTCCAAGGGCGGGGTCGAGGGGCTGACGCGCGCCCTCGCCCGCGAGGTCGCCTCCCGCGGGGTGAGCGTCAACGCCGTCGCGCCCGGCTTCGTGGACACCGGCATGACCGCGGGACTGTCCCAGGAGGCGCGCGCCGCGCACCTGGCCGCCATCCCCATGGGGCGTCTGGCGGCGCCCCGGGAGGTTGTCGCCCCCATCCTCTTCCTGGCCTCGTCGGAGGCCTCCTACGTCACCGGCACCGTCCTGGGCGTCGACGGCGGCATGGGCATGGGGCGCTGAGCGCCGAGGCGCCCGCGGGAGGGCGCCGCTCCCGTCCGCCGCGGGACGGGCCGCGCTCGCAAGACGGTTGTGAGGCGCGGGGCACGCCGGCTGACGTCGCACGGGCCGCGTGCGTGCCGTAGGGTTGCGGTGTGACGACTGAGAAGCTCGGGAAGACCCTGGTCCTGGTCCGCCACTCCAAGGCGTCCCATGACGCGCCCACCGACCTCGAGCGCCCGCTGACCTCCAAGGGCCGCACGCTGGCGGACAGGCTGGCCCGCTCACTGGGCAGGCGCCTGGGCCATCTCGACCTCCTGCTCGTGTCGCCCGCCGCGCGCGCCAGGCAGACCGCCCGCCCCGTGCAGCAGCGTCTTGAACCGGCCGAGATCCGCGTCGAGCCGGAGATCTACCACAACGGAGCCCTGAAGATCCTCGATCTGCTGACTCCGCTGCCCGAGGCCACGAGCACGGTGGTCCTCGTCGGCCACGAGCCCACGGTCTCGATCCTGGCCCACATGCTTCACGACGCCGACGACGACCTGGCCGCCCAGGCCTCCTTCGGGGTGCCCACGGCCACGGCGCTGATGCTCACCGTCCTGGGCCCCTGGACGGACCTCGCCCCCCAGGGGGCCCACCTGACCGAGATCGTCACCGCGCCGCGCTGACAGGCGCCGAGGATCGGACGCCGCGGCACCGGTTTTTCAGGGCAGCAGGTCGAGCACGGCCGCCAGGTCGCGCACGTGCACGGCGGCGTCGGCCTGCTCGACGACGACCGGCTTGGCGCAGAAGGCGATCCCCAGGCCCGCCGCGGCGATCATGCCCAGGTCATTGGCGCCGTCCCCCACGGCGACGACGCGTTCCATGGGCACGCCATCGGCCTCGGCCCAGGCGCGCAGGCGGCGAACCTTCTCCTCCCGGTCCACGATCCGTCCCAGCACCCGGCCTGTCAGCACGCCGTCGCAGGCCTCCAGACGGTTGGCCGCCACGTGATCGATCCCCAGGCGGTCGGCCAGGGGCGCCACGACCTCCTCGAAGCCGCCCGAGACGACCCCCACCCGGCAGCCGCGGGCGTGCAGCGCACTGATGAGCGTCCTCGCCCCCCGGGTCGGCCTCGCCTCGGCCTGGACCTGAGACAGGACCTTCTGCGGAAGCCCGGCCAGGGTGGCCACGCGCTCGCGCAGGGACGCGGCGAAGTCCAGCTCCCCGCGCATCGCCCGCGCGGTGATTTCGGCGACCTGCCCGCGGGTGCCCGCGTGCTCGGCGATGAGCTCGATGACCTCCTGCTCGATGAGCGTGGAGTCCACGTCCATGACCAGCAGGCCGGGCCCGGGCCCGACCAGGGGGCCCGCGGCCCGGGCGCCGGAGACCCGCGGGCCGGCAGCGTGCTGCCTGTCGGTCTGCTCATCAGCCATGGGCCGATGCTAGACGACCGATTCCAGCGGGGTGCGGGGCCGGCTGAGTGGAGGGGGGCGGTGGCCAGAACGCCGCCCCGGTACCGAGACGGCCCGGGGACGGCCCGGGGACGGCCCCGGGCGGCTGCGCAGGCGGGTTCGCGGGCCGGTCAGCGGGCGACCTTCTGCCCCTTGGCCACGACGGTGATGCCGGACTCGGTCACGGTGAAGCCGCGCTCGCGGTCGCGCTCGGCGTCGATGCCGACCATGGCGCCCTCCTCGACGACCACGTACTTGTCGAGGATGGCGCGGCTGACAACCGTGTTGCGCCCGACGTTGACTCCGTCCATGAGGACGGACTCGCGCACCGAGGACCAGGAGTTCACCCGCACGCCCGGGGACAGCACCGAGGAGATGACCTCGCCGCCGGACACGATGACGCCGGGGGAGACGATCGAGTCGACCGCGTGGCCGAGGCGCTCGTGGTGCCCGTAGACGAACTTGGCCGGAGGCATGGAGTTCGTGTAGCCGGCGAACAGCGGCCACCGGTCGTTGTACAGGTTGAACACCGGGGTGACCGAGATCAGGTCCTGGTGGGCCTCGTAGAAGGCGTCCACCGTGCCCACGTCGCGCCAGTAGTCGCGGTCCCGGTCGGTGGCGCCGGGGACGTCGTTGTCCTTGAAGTCGTAGACGCCGGCGGAGCCCTGGCCCACGAACCACGGGACGATGTTGCCGCCCATGTCATGCTTGGAGTCCTCGTCGGCGGCGTCGACCGTCACGGCCTGCGAGAGGGCGTCGGCGTCCATGATGTAGTTGCCCATGGAGGCCAGGATCTCGTCGGGGGAGTCGGGCAGGCCCGGGGTGTCCTTGGGCTTCTCGACGAAGGCCTTGATCTTCCTGCGGTCCTCAGGGTCGGTCTCGATCACGCCGAACTGGTCCGCCAGGGAGCGCGGCTGGCGGATGCCCGCCACGGTGCACGGCAGGCCCGAGGCGATGTGGTGGTCCAGCATCTGGGAGAAGTCCATGCGGTAGATGTTGTCCGCGCCGGTGATGACGACGTAGTCGGGCCGCTCGTCGTCGAGCAGGTTCAGCGACTGGTAGATGGCGTCGGCGGACCCCAGGAACCAGTGCTTGCCCACACGCTGCTGGGCGGGCACCGGGGCGATGTAGTTGCCCAGCATGTCCGACATGCGCCACGTCTTGGAGATGTGGCGGTCCAGCGAGTGCGACTTGTACTGGGTCAGCACCACGGCCTTGAGGAAGCCGGAGTTGATCATGTTCGACAGTGAGAAGTCGATGAGGCGATAGATCCCGCCGAAGGGCACGGCCGGTTTGGCGCGGTCGACCGTCAAGGGCATGAGGCGCTTGCCTTCGCCGCCGGCGAGAATGATTGCAAGAACACGAGGGGAAGCCATGGGGCCACCTTACGTGACCCGAGCCACCCTGTGGGGCGAATCGCACGATGTTCCTCACATGTTTCCCGAGGAGCGGACCGCGGGCCCGGGCCGGGAGCCGCCGGGGGCCGAGCGGCGGTCGAAGGCCCTGCCCGGCGGCCGACGCGGCGCGGCACGGGTATCGAATGGCGCAAACCGCCCCATCGGCAGCGCAAAGCCGATACCGTCGGACGTGGGACGGCTCACGTTCCGCGAGCCCGCCCCACCCCGGACCAGCCACCAGATTCACACAGCGCGCAGGGGCGCGAGCGAGGAGACGCAACCCATGAGGGTCGACCTGCTGACCAAGGAATACCCACCCTTCATCTACGGCGGGGCCGGAGTCCACGTCAACGAGCTGGCCAAGGTGCTCCGCCCGCTGGCCGACGTGCGCGTGCACGCCTTCGGCGGACCCCGCGAGCCCGGCACCGAGGGCGCGGACCCGGGCGTGACCGGCTACCCGGAGGTCGCCGAGCTCGACGGCGCCAACGCGGCCCTGAAGACCTTCGGCGTCGACCTGGAGATGGTCCCCGGCGTCGAGGGCGCCGACATCGTCCACTCCCACACCTGGTACGCCAACCTGGCCGGGCACCTGTCCGGTCTGCTCTACAGCATCCCGCACATCCTGTCCGCCCACTCCCTGGAGCCGATGCGCCCGTGGAAGGCCGAGCAGCTCGGCGGCGGCTACGCCCTGTCCTCCTGGGCGGAGCGCCAGGCCTACGAAGGGGCGACCGCCGTCATCGCCGTCTCCCGCGGCATGCGCGAGGACATCCTGCGCTCCTACCCGCAGGTCGACCCCGAGCGGGTCAAGGTCGTCCACAACGGCATCGACCTGGACGCCTGGGCCCGGCCCACCGACGCCGACTGGGAGGCGGACAGCCAGAAGGTCCTGGAGCACTACGGCATCGACACCTCCCGGCCCACGGTGGTCTTCGTCGGGCGCATCACCCGCCAGAAGGGCCTGCCCCACCTGCTGCGGGCCGTCGAGAAGCTGCCCGCCGAGATCCAGGTCGTCCTGTGCGCCGGCGCCCCCGACACCGCGGAGATCAAGGCCGAGGTCGACTCCCTCGTGGCCGGCCTCCAAGCCAAGCGCACCGGCGTCATCCTCATTGAGGAGATGCTCCCGCACCGCCAGCTCCAGGCCATCCTGGGCGCCTCCGACGTCTTCGTGTGCCCGTCGGTCTACGAGCCCCTGGGCATCGTCAACCTGGAGGCCATGGCCATGGGGCTGCCCGTGGTCGGCTCGGCCACCGGCGGCATCCCGGACGTCATCGTCGACGGCGAGACCGGCCTGCTGGTCCCCATCGACCAGGTGCAGGACGGAACCGGCACGCCGATCGACCCCGAGCGCTTCGTGACCGACCTCGCCGAGCGCCTGGCCGCGGTGGCCACCGACGAGGCCAAGGCCAAGAAGATGGGGGCCGCCTCCCGCAAGCGGGTGGAGGAGCACTTCGCCTGGACGGCGATCGCCGAGCGGACCATGGAGGTCTACCGCTGGGCCCTGGACAACGGCTGAGCCCGGTCCCGCGGCAGGGGGCCGCCGCCGTCGTCACGACTGCCGCGGCCCCCACCACTCGGTCGCGGCCGCGACCCCGCGGCGCGCCGTCGTCAGCAGCGGGCGCAGCACCTGCGCGCGGCGCCCGGCCTGGAGGGCCGTCGCCGAGGCGCCGTCGTCGGCCAGGGCCAGCTCGCAGATCGCCGCCAGCCGCAGCGAGCGCTCCAGCAGGGTGCGGCGCCTGGCGTCCAGGGACGGCGGGAGGAGGCGCGGGTCGATCACCGCGGTCACCAGGTCGGTGAGGGTGTCGGCGAGGTCGGGGCGCTCGCGGGCGAGGTCCAGCTCGGTGAGGGCGTCGATCGCCTCCTGCGTGGCCGCGTGGACGTCCCGG
Source organism: Actinomyces israelii (assembly GCF_030253495.1). NCBI lineage: Bacteria > Bacillati > Actinomycetota > Actinomycetes > Actinomycetales > Actinomycetaceae > Actinomyces > Actinomyces israelii. The sequence continues at coordinate 2,291,246 of NZ_CP124548.1, read as the reverse complement.
CGGGCCTGCCCGGCGTCGAGCGGAGGCGGAGGAGTCAGCAGCTCCTCGGCCCGCCACACTGCGCTCGTGCCGGCCCCCTCCGGGATGAGCAGCACCCTGCGGCCGGTGGTCGCCTCGAGCAGGGCGCACTCGCCGGCGTCGACGGCGGCGGCCAGGCCGGGCAGCGGATCGGCGGGGGAGACGAGCGCCGCGCAGGCCCGCCCCAGCGAGCCGAAGGCCGTCAGCCACCGCTCCAGCGGCAGCCGCCCCAGCCCCCACGGGGAGGCCGAGTCATCGACCTCATGAGCGCCGTCGGGGCCCTCGACGACGGCGGTGCCGCGGGAGGAGGGCAGAGGCGCCCACAGGGCCAGGACGACGGATGCGGGCAGGTCGAAGAGGCTCACGGCGCTGCACCCTAGCCGCTGCGGCGGCGACCGTGCCCCGCGACAGTCTGCGGCCGTGGACGTGGGACTCAAGTCACCCTTGCACGATAGGGTAGGGCCCATGACCACCGTGCTCCGCCTCGACGACGTCTCGCTCCACCGTGGGACCACGCAGATCCTCGCCCACATGAGCTGGGGCGTCGAGGAGGGGCAGCACTGGGTGCTGCTGGGGCCCAACGGGGCCGGGAAGACCACCGTCTGCCGCATCGCCGCGGCGCGCCTGTTCCCCTCCTCGGGGACGGTCGAGGTCCTGGGCGAGCGGATGGGGCGCGTGGACGTCTCCGAGCTCCATCCCCGCATCGGCCTGTGCTCCTCGGCCCTGGCCGGCCGGGTCCTGGGGGGAGAGCCCGTGCTGAGCATCGTGCTGTCCGCCTCCTACGGGCGCATCGGCGTGTGGCGCGAGGCGTACGACGAGTTCGACATCGAGCGCGCACGCGCCCTGCTGGATGCGCTCGGCGCCGGCGAGCTGGCCGGGCGCGCCTGGGCCACCCTGTCCTCCGGGGAGCGCAAGCGGGTCGAGATCGCCCGCGCGCTCATGCCCGACCCCGAGCTCCTCATCCTGGACGAGCCCGCCGCGGGCCTCGACGTCGGCGGCCGCGAGCAGCTGCTGGCCGCCCTGACCGATATCATCTCCGGACCGGGGGCGCCGCTGATGCTCATGGCGACCCACCACCTCGAGGAGATCCCGACCGGCTTCACCCACGCCCTCGCGCTGCGCGGCGGCCAGGTGGTGGCCGCCGGCCCCCTCCGCGAGGTCCTCACCGGCCCCGTCATGTCGGCGACCTTCGGCCTGCCGCTGGAGATCGGCCAGGACCGCGGCCGCTACACCGCGCGCGGGGTCCCCGCCGGCCCCACGGGCCGGCACACCGCCTGAGCCACGGCTCGGGCGTCGCATCTCACACTAGGAGGAATCCAATGGCTTGGCTCTGGTGGCTTGGCGCATCCCTGGTGATGGGCGTCGTTGAGACGCTCACCGTTGACCTGACGTTCCTCATGCTCGCAGGCGGAGCGCTCGGGGGCGCCGCCGCGGCCGCCCTCGGCGGCCCCCTGTGGGTCCAGGCCCTCGTCTTCGCCGTCGTCTCGGTGCTCCTCCTGGTGGCCGTCAGGCCCTGGGCGAGGCGCCGCCTGACCAGGGGGTCACCCGACGCGCGGACCAACGCCGAGGGCCTCATCGGGCGCGAGGCCGTCGCGCTGACGGCCGTGGACGCCCACGGGGGGCGCGTCCGCCTGGGCGGCGAGGAGTGGAGCGCCCGCCTGTCCAAGGAGAACGGCGGGGTCTCGCGCCTGAGCGTGGGCGATCCCGTGCGCGTGACCGACATCGACGGCGCCATCGCCGTGGTGGCTCCGGCGGGAGCCCCCGCAGGCGCGCAGCCGGCGTGAGCCAGGGACACCGGGTGAACGGTGCGCCGGACGCCCCGGGGCGGGCGGGCCGTCGTGCGCGGGCGCCGGCCTCCCGGTCCGACTCGGACCCGATCAGCATGACAGACCATTCCAACCACGTCAGGAGACATCTCGCGTGAACGACTTCGCCATTGTCCCGATCATCATCCTTCTGCTGCTGGCGCTGTTCATCGTCATCGCCATCTTCCGCGCGGTGCGGATCGTCCCGCAGTCCTACGCGATCATTGTGGAGCGGCTGGGGAAGTTCCAGGCCGAGTACGGCGCCGGCATGCACTTCCTCATGCCCTTCATCGACCGCGTGCGCAATACGGTGGACCTGCGCGAGCAGGTGGTCTCCTTCCCGCCGCAGCCGGTGATCACCTCCGACAACCTCGTGGTGTCCATCGACTCGGTCATCTACTACCAGGTGACCGACCCCATGCGCGCCACCTACGAGATCTCCAACTACCTGCAGGCCATCGAGCAGCTGACCGTCACCACGCTGCGCAACGTCATCGGCGCCATGGACCTGGAGCAGACGCTGACCAGCCGCGACCAGATCAACGGACAGCTGCGCGGCGTCCTGGACCAGGCGACCGGCCGCTGGGGCATCCGCGTGGGCAATGTCGAGCTGAAGTCCATCGACCCGCCCGCTTCCATCCAGGGCGCCATGGAGCAGCAGATGCGCGCCGAGCGCGACCGCCGTGCCGCGATCCTGACCGCCGAGGGCGTCAAGCAGTCCCAGATCCTGACCGCCGAGGGCGACAAGCAGTCCGCCATCCTGCGAGCCGAGGGCCAGGCCCAGTCCGCGATCCTCAAGGCCCAGGGCGAGTCCCGCGCCATCCTCCAGGTCTTCGACGCCATCCACCGCGGCAACGCCGACCCCAAGCTGCTGGCCTACCAGTACCTGCAGACCCTGCCCAAGATCGCCAACGGCAACAGCTCCAAGATGTGGATCGTCCCCACCGAGTTCACCGCCGCCCTGGACGGCATCGCCGGCGCGCTGGGCGGCAGGCCGCCGTCGGGCCCGGGCTCGAGCGCCTTCAGCTCCGGGTCGGACAACGTCAGGGTCGACCTGTCCGGCATGAGCTCCGGCCTCGACATCGCCTCCGACCTGGCGGCCACCAACCTCCAGACGCCCGAGGAGGCGCTGGCGCAGGCCCGCGGCGAGGCCGAGTCCGCCTCCCAGGAGGCGTCCGACGACCGCCCCTCGGAGGGCGCTCGCGGCCGCTACGGCTCCCGGCCGGGCGACGGCTACCCCCCGTCGATGCCGCCCACCAGCCACCGCGGCTGAGCCGCCTCGCTCACGCTGCTCGCGCCGGTCGCATTGATCAACGGCGTGAACCGCGTCCCAAAACGCCTCCGCCGCCGGGGAGACCAGGACAGTGCTCGATGAACGGTCTTAGTCTCCCTGGTGTGCTGCTCACGACCCTTCGTCGCTACCTGGGCCCCTACAGGGGTTTTCTGCTGACGATCCTGCTGCTCAAGATCGTCGAGACGATCGCGGCGCTGTCCCTGCCGACCCTGAACGCCGGCATTATCAACGACGGCGTCGTGGCCGGTGACACGAACAAGATCTGGAGCCTCGGCGCCCAGATGCTCGCCATCACGGTCGTCCAGGGGAGCGTCGCCATTGTCGGGGCCTACCTCGCGGCCAGGGCCTCCATGGGGCTCGGCAGGCAGATGCGCAAGGACATCTTCGGCCACGTCCAGCGCTTCAACCTCGAGGAGGTCTCGCGCTTCGGCGCCCCCTCACTCATCACGCGCTCCACCAACGACATCCAGCAGATCCAGATGGTCGTCTTCATGGTCGCGACCATGATGCTCATGGCGCCGATCATCCTCGTGGGCGGCACGGTGATGGCCCTGCGCGTGGACGTGCCCCTGTCCTCCCTGCTGCTCGTGCTCATCCCCCTGCTGCTCGCCGTCGTCGGCGTCCTCGCCGGCCGCCTTCTGCCGCGCTTCCGCACCATGCAGGACCGCATCGACCGCGTCAACCTGGTCATGCGCGAGCAGATCCAGGGCGTGCGCGTCATCCGCGCCTTCGTGCGCCAGAAGGAGCGCGGCGAGGTCTTCGCCCGCGCCAACGACGAGCTGACCGACACGTCCCTGCGTATCGGCTACCTCTTCGCCCTGCTCTTCCCCTCGGTCACGATCATTATGAATCTCGCCTCCCTGGGCGTCATGTGGTTCGGCGGGCTGCGCATCGGCGACGGCCAGATGGAGGTCGGCGACCTCACGGCCTTCCTCAACTACATGATGCAGATCCTCTTCTCGGTCATTATCGCCGTCATGCTCGTGACGCTCCTGCCGCGCGCCCAGGTCGCGGCCGACCGCTTCCAGGAGGTCCTCGCCGTCGAACCCGCCATCAGGGCACCGGCCGAGCCCGCGCACCTGCCTGTCGCCGCCGGGCCGGGCCGCGGGCGCCGCGTCCGCCTGGACGGCGTCACCTTCCGCTACCCGGGCGCCGCCTCCCGCGTCCTGGCCGACATCACCCTCGACATGGCCCCGGGCACCACGACCGCCTTCATCGGCTCCACCGGCTCGGGCAAGACGACGCTGGTCAACCTCCTGCCCCGCCTGCTCGACGTCACCGAGGGGGCGGTGAGTCTCGACGGCGTCGACGTGCGCGACCTCGACCCCGTCGAGCTGCGCCGGGCCGTCGCCACCGTGCCCCAGAAGGCCTACCTGTTCTCCGGCACCATCCGCTCCACCCTCCGGCACGGCAGGCAGGACGCCACCGACGCCGAGCTGTGGAGCGCCCTCGAGGCCGCCCAGGCCGCGGGCTTCGTCCAGGGCCTCGACGACGGCCTCGACCACGAGGTCGACTCCGGGGGCGTCAACTTCTCCGGCGGGCAGCGCCAGCGCCTCGCCATCGCCCGCGCCCTCGTGCGCGAGGCGGGCGTCTACATCTTCGACGACGCCTTCTCCGCCCTGGACTACGCCACCGACGCGCGCCTGCGCGCCGGCCTGCCCGGGGCCACCGGCGGGGCCACGGTCGTGATCGTCGCCCAGCGCGTGGCCTCCATCCGGGGCGCCGACCAGATCGTCGTCCTCGACGAGGGGCACGTCGTCGGCATCGGCACCCATGACGAGCTCATGACCGGCTGCCCGACCTACGCCGAGATCGTCCTGTCCCAGATCAGCGCGCAGGAGGCGGCATGAGCCAGGGACCCGGGCCCGCCGCGGCCCCCACCGAGAAGGCCAAGAACTTCACCGGCACCTGGAGGCGGCTCCTGCGCGAGCTGAGCCCCGAGCGGTGGCGCATCGCCGCCGTCGTCACCCTCACCGCCGTGGCGGTCGTCCTCAACGTCGTCGCCCCCAGGGTGCTGGCCCGCGCCACCAATATCATCTTCGAGGGCGTCCTCGGCACGCTCCTGGGCGCACGCGGCCTGCCCGACGGCCTGGCCGGCGACCAGCTCGCCCAGGTGCTGCGAGACGGCGGGCAGGACGGCTACGCCGACATGCTCTCCGCCTACGACGTCGTCGTCGGCCGCGGGCTCGACACCCGCGCCCTCATGGTCGTCCTCCTGCAGGTTCTCGCCCTCTACCTCGCCTCCGCGGTCTTCCTGTGGATCCAGGGGCGGATCCTGGCCGGCGTCGTCCAGCGCACCGGCAGGCGCATGCGCGCCGAGGTCGAGGACAAGCTCACCCGCATGCCCCTGTCCTACATCGACCGCGGCTCGCGCGGCGACATGCTCTCGCGCGTGACCAACGACGTCGACAACGTCACCCAGACGCTCCAGCAGACCCTCTCCCAGGCGCTCAACTCGGTCATCACGGTCGTCGGCGTCTTCGCCATGATGCTCACCGTCTCCGTGCAGCTCTCCCTGGTCGCCCTGGTGACCCTCCCGGTCGCCGCGGCCATCACCCTCCTGATCGCCCGCAGGGCCCGGCCCCACTTCACCGAGCAGTGGGACGCCACCGGGAAGGTGTCCGGCGTTGTCGAGGAGGCCTTCACCGGACGCGAGGCCGTCGCCCTGTTCAGCTCCGAGGAGACTTTCAACCGCCTCTTCGAGACGGAGAACGCCCGCCTCTACGAGGGCTCCTACAGGGCCCAGTGGATCTCCGGCACCATCCAGCCGGCCATGCGCGTGGTGGCCAACCTCAACTTCGTGATCATCGCCGTCGTCGGCGGCATCAAGATCACCAGCGGCACCATGACGCTCGGCGACGTCCAGGCCTTCATCCAGTACTCCCAGCAGTACACCCAGCCCATCACCCAGCTCGCCTCCATGACGAACCTCCTGCAGTCCGGGGCCGCCAGCGCCGAGCGCGTCTTCGAGATCATGGACGCGCCCGAGGAGACCGACACGGCCGCCGCCTCCCTCCCGGAGCGGGTCGCCGGCCGCGTCGTCTTCGACCACGTCCGCTTCTCCTACAGCCCCGGCACCGAGCTCATCACGGACCTGAACCTCGTGGTCGAGCCTGGGCAGACCGTCGCCATCGTCGGCCCCACCGGCGCCGGCAAGACGACCCTGGTCAACCTCCTGCTGCGCTTCTACGACCCCCAGTCCGGCGCCATCACCCTCGACGGCGTCGACACGCGCGAGCTGTCGCGCGACGAGCTGCGCGGGCAGATCGGCATGGTCCTCCAGGACACGTGGCTCTTCGAGGGCACGATCGGCCAGAACATCGCCTTCGGCGCCGACGGCGCCACCCGGGACCAGGTCCTCGCCGCCGCGAGGGCCGCCAGCGTCGACCACATTGTGCGGGCCCTGCCCGAGGGCTACGACACCGTCATCGACGACTCCGGCGCGGGCGTCTCCGCAGGGGAGAAGCAGCTCATCACGATCGCGCGCGCCTTCCTGGCCGACCGGCAGATCCTGGTGCTGGACGAGGCGACCAGCTCGGTGGACACCCGCACCGAGCTGCTCGTCCAGAAGGCCATGGTGGGGCTGCGCGAGGGCCGCACGAGCTTCGTCATCGCCCACCGCCTGTCCACCATCCGCGACGCGGACATCATCCTGGTCATGGAGCACGGCGACATTGTCGAGCAGGGCGGCCACGACGAGCTCATCGCCGCTCGCGGCGCCTACTACGAGCTCTACCAGAGCCAGTTCCACGGTCCCGCCGTCGCCGAGGCCCCCGCGGCCGAGCGCAACCCGCTGCTCGCCGACGTCGGCCGCGACTCCAGGGGCGCGCGCCGCTCGTGATCATCCGCCTCGACAGCCCTGATGGGGCCGACGGTCCCGGGCCGGCCGGAGACGGCCCTGGGCCGGCCGCCCTGCTCGCGGACTACACGAGCCTGACCGACGTCGCCCTGCGCCGCCGCCTGGAGACCGAGCGGGGCCTGTACATGGCCGAGTCCACCAAGGTCATCGCCCGCGCCGTCGAGGCCGGCCACGCGCCCCGCTCCTTCCTCATGGCCGAGCGCCACTACCGGCAGATGCGGCCCCTCATTGCCGCCGCCGTGGGCTGCGGGGGAGCGGACGACGGCGGGGACGTGCCCGTGTTCCTGGCGCCGGAGGAGGTACTGGAGTCCATCACCGGCTTCCACCTGCACCGCGGCGCCCTGGCGGCCATGAACCGGCCCGCGCCGGCCGACGTCGGCGCGCTGCTCGCCTCCGCCCGCGGCTCGCGCGGCGCCCGGCGCGTGGCCGTGCTGGAGGACCTGGTCGACCACACCAATGTCGGCGCCGCCTTCCGTTCGGCGGCGGCGCTGGGCATCGACGCCGTCCTGGTCACCCCCCGGTGCGCCGACCCCCTGTACCGGCGCAGCGTGCGGGTGTCCATGGGCGCCGTCTTTCAGGTGCCGTGGACGCGGATCGCCCGCTGGCCCGCTGTGGACGAGCTGCACGATGCCGGCTTCGCGGTGGCGGCCCTGGCCCTGGGCGAGGACTCGGTGAGCCTGGACGACTTCGCCTCCTCGCCGGCGTGCACGGCGGCCGGCTCGAAGGTCGCCGTCGTGCTGGGGACCGAGGGCGACGGGCTGTCCCGGCGCGCCCTGGCCGCGGCCGATGAGGTCGTGCGCATCCCCATGGCCGGGGGAGTGGACTCCCTCAATGTGGCCGCCGCGGCCGCGGTCGCCTTCTGGGCGCTGCGCATCCGCGACTGACGGGCGGGGCCCTCCTGCGGGCCTTCCGCCCGGATGCCGCCATGGAAAGGACGGCGAAGAGCCTGTGCGGTGACGTGATCCGTGCCATACTCGGGCACATGGCGAAGAAGCACCACAAGATGGATCGTTCCCTGTACGAGGCGGAGCTGCTGCGGCTGCAGGCGGAACTGGTCGAGATGCAAGAATGGGTCAAGTCCACCGGAGCCCGGGTCGTCGTGGTATTCGAGGGCCGCGACGCCGCGGGCAAGGGCGGGGCGATCAAACGGATCACCGAGTACCTCAACCCCCGTATTGCGCGGGTGGTCGCGCTTCCCGCGCCCACCGAGCGCGAGCAGACCCAGTGGTACTTCCAGCGCTACATCGAGCACCTGCCCGCGGCGGGGGAGATCCGGCTGTTCGACCGCTCCTGGTACAACCGGGGCGGCGTGGAGCACGTGATGGGCTACTGCACCCCCGAGGAGCACCGGCGCTTCCTGCAGCAGTGCCCGATCTTCGAGCGGATGCTCGTCGACGACGGCATTCTGCTGCTCAAGTACTGGTTCTCCGTGTCCGACAAGGAGCAGTACAAGAGGTTCAAGTCGCGCCTGACCGACCCTATGCGGCGCTGGAAGCTCTCTCCCACCGACCTGGAGTCCGTCACCCGCTGGGAGGACTACTCGCGGGCCAAGGACGACATGTTCGTCCACACCGACATCGAGTCCGCGCGCTGGCACGTGGTGGAGTCCGAGGACAAGCGCAAGGCGCGCATCAACGTGATCCACCACATGCTCAATGCCATCCCCTACCACCACGTCGACCGGCCCAAGATGAAGTTCCCGAAGCGGCCGCCGTCCACCGGCTACCAGCGCACCGATCGCTCCCTGCAGCTGGAGGTCCCCGACTACGCCGCGACGCTGAGCGCCGACAAGGCTCCCGCCGAGCGCTACGTGGACGTCGAGGACGAGGGCATCGGCTGACAGGCCTGCAACACCGGTTCCCCCGGCCCGCGAGATGATCGCGGGCCGGGGGAACCGGCGTTGCGTCCCGGCGGCCCCGGGACTGCTGCCAGGGGCTCAGCCCTCCTCGGCCGGTGCGGTGACGCGGATGAGGGGGGCGCCGGCGGTGACGTCGCCGTCGGGGATGACCTCGACGGAGGTGAACTTGGCGGTGTTGGTGATCAGGACCGGCGTGGTCAGAGGGTAGCCGGCCTCCTCGATAACGGCGCGGTCGACGCGGACGAGCTCCTGTCCGGCGGTGACGCGGTCGCCCTGCTTGACCTTGACGTCGAAGCCCTTGCCCTCGAGGTTGACGGTGTCCAGGCCGACGTGGATGAGCAGCTCGATGCCGTTGTCCAGGTTGATGCCGAAGGCGTGGCCGGAGGCGGGGGCGACGACGACGGTGCCGTCCGCGGGGGCGGTCACCACGATGTCGCCGGTGGGGGTCAGTCCTGCGCCCTTGCCGACGGCGCCGGAGGAGAACACCGGGTCGGAGACGTCCTCCAGGGCCATGACCGAGCCGGTCAGCGGGGCGGCCACCTCGGTGACGGCACCCGGTGCGAGCGCCGGCTTGACCTCCTCGGTCGGCGCCTCGGCGGCGTCCGCTGCGGCCGCCTCGTTGGCGGCCGCGGAGGACGCGGAGGACGCGGAGGACTCCAGGGCGAGGTCCGCGGCGGCCTGGGACGGGTCGGCATCGACGACGCCGGCCGCGGCGAGCGCCTCGGCCCTCTCCTCCTTGGTGCGGTAGCCGAAGGTGACAATGAGGAAGAAGGCCGTGGCGAAGGCCGCGGCGACGGCGATCGCGTAGAGGGCCATCGGGTTGAAGACCGGGATGGTGAGCAGCGAGGTGAAGGCGAAGGTGCCGGTCTTGACGCCGCCGCCGATGCCCTCGATGATGCCGCCGACGGCGCAGCCGACGAGCATGAACGGGTAGATGCGCTTGAATCGCAGGTGGATACCGTAGAGGGACGGCTCGGAGATACCGCCGAGCAGACCGGCGAAGAGCGCACCGGTGGCGGTCTGGCGCATCTCATTGTCCTTGTCGCGGAAGGACCAGACGAGGACGGCGGCCGTGGCGCCGAAGCAGGCGAAGTTCCAGGCGCCCATGGGGCCCTGGATGAAGTCGGTGTGGCCGGTGGAGTCCGAGGCGATGTTCGCCAGCATGAGGGCGTTGAGCGGCCAGTGCAGGCCCAGCGGCACCAGGAAGGGGTAGACCATGGGGATGATAATGGCGAACACGATGGGGGCGTGGCTGTTGAGCCAGAAGAGGGCGGTGCCCAGGCCGGTGCCGATCCACACGCCCAGAGGGCCGATGAGGAAGGCCGTGACCGGCATCATAATGCAGAAGGACAGGAAGGGCACGAAGACCATCTGGACATTGTCCGGAACGACCTTGACCAGGCCCTTGTAGACCAGGGCGAGCACCGCCACCATCATGAGCGGGACGAAGACCTGGCCGCCATAGGCGTTGAGCTGCATGGGCAGGCCGAGAATGTGGGCGGTGCACAGGTCGGAGTTAATGGTGTCGTTGTGGACGCAGGTGGTGCTCGGGTGGTTGGTCAGGTCCAGGAACTCCGGCGTGAGGAGCGCCGTCATAATGGCGGTCCCCACCCACGGGTCGATCTTCAGCTTCTTGGAGGCGTTGTAGGCCACCATGATCGGCAGGAAGTAGAAGACGCTGCGGAACATGGCGTCCACGAACAGCAGCGTGGCGGGCTTCTGGTCATTGGGCAGGTGGGTGTCGATGAGGCCGAAGGCCTCGCAGATGGCCTCGCCGGCGATAATGAGCGAGGCTCCCAGCAGGACCGGCAGCAGCGGGCGGAAGGAGTCCGAGAGGTACTCGAAGAAGGCGTCGACGAGGGCGTTCTTGCCGCGGGTCTTCGCACGGGCCTCGGCCTTGACCTCGGCGTCGGTCTTCGCTCCGGAGCCGGAGGCTCCCCCCCCCGCCTTCATGGCCGGCAGGCTGTTGATCTGCTCGTAGACGCTGGCGACCGCTCCGCCGATGACGATCTGGTAGCGGTCGCCACCCTGCGGGACAGCGCCGAGAACACCGGGGATGGCCTCCACGGTCGCCTTGTCCACGACGGAGGCGTCGTGCAGTTCGAAACGGAGACGCGTCGCGCAGTGGGTGAAGCTGGTGATATTGCCAGGTCCACCGACCGCGGCGAGGATCGCCTCCGGGGTAGAGGTTGTTGTTGTCATCGAGGGCCTTTCGTAGGCCGCTGCGCTCTCCGCGACGGTACGTAAGGAGCGCAGGACCAAGAGTTGGGACCGTCCCAGGCAGCTGGGACTAGCGAACAGGATAGCGCGTGGATCACAGCACGTGGTCAGATCGGGCGCCGGACCTGCGGTCGCGACCCCGTATCGGCCGCGCGGGGCGGCGGAGGAGCTGCGGGGCTCCACAGCCTTCACCTGTGACGGGCCGAAGAAACACACTCACAGGCGGTCAGCGGGGCGGGTGGCCGTGCCCTCACACTCGGATCAGGCGGCGACGGCGCCGCCGGCCTTAGCAGCAGCCGGAAGAGCCCGGCCGCACACTTCGAGGAGCCACCGCCATGACAGCGACGACAGAGACCATTCCCGACATCGACCGGATCAGCCAGTTCGACCGGATCGGCCAGGACCGACCCGACTGCGAGGCGGCCGACGTCGTCCCTGCCCCGGTCCCCCCGCCGGGGGAGGACCGCTGGGACCAGGAGGACGCGGGCCTGTACGGGCCGCGCGGCTGGAGCGTGCGGGCCGGCGTGTGGCACGAGCTCGCCTGCTGCCGCGACGACCTGCGCTCCACCGTCATCCCCGCCGAGTACGGCCACGGCCCGGAGGGCCTCATAGCCGCCGACGGCGCGCCCCAGGAGGACTACACGCCCTTCCACGACCTCGGCCCGCGCGTCGCGCGACGCCTCCTGGAGATCCTTCCGGCCGCCCAGCTCCAGGACCGCCAGAACCTCGCCCCCACCCTGGGCGCGCTCCTGCGGGCGTGCGCGCGGGCCGCAGGGCGCGTGCGCCTGTCCGGCTACGGCATCGGCCCGCAGCGCCCCGATGAGCGGGTCACCGTCGAGGGCCTGTGGATCGCGGATGCGGACCTGCTCGAGCTGGAGATCAGTGAGGCCCATGACGAGTACTGCGCGTGCCTCGCCCTGTGGGAGACCGTCCGGACCCGCTACGACCTGGACGCGGAGTCGGTACCCGATGAGGTCCGGTTCGTGCACCGGCACTGGGAGCACGAGCCCCTGGGGACCTGGCTCTGGTGGGACTGAGTCGGCGCCGGGCGCCCCTCGGTGTGACCGATCACCGGGCGCTCCCCGCCGCCGGCGTGCGGGGGAGCGCCCCGGTGCCCGTACCATGGCGCGCGTGATCAACGTCCAGGACCTCACTATGCGCATCGGCGCCCGCCGGCTCGTCGCGGGAGCCACCTTCCAGGTGGGCAAGGGCATGCGCATCGGGCTGGTCGGGCGCAACGGGGCCGGCAAGACCACGATGACCAAGCTCCTGGCCGCCGCCTCGGTCTCCCAGGGCTCCGGCCAGGCCGTCGCCGACGCCGATGAGCGCCACGGCCTGGAGGCCGTCGAGCACGAGGGCACTATCGCCTGCAACGGCTCGGTCGGCTACCTGCCCCAGGACACCAAGGTCGGCGACCTCACCGAGATCGCCCGGGACAGGATCCTGTCCGCCCGCGGCATCGACGCCCTGCTCACCCGCATCCGCAGGGCCGAGGAGCGGATCGCCACCACCGAGGGGGCGGCCCAGGCCAAGGCCATGGACCGCTACGCGCGCCTGGACCACGAGTTCACCATGGCCGGCGGCTACGCCGCAGCCGGCGAGGCGGCCCGCATCGCCGCCGCGCTCGGCCTGCCCGACCGGGTGCTGGACCAGGCCATCGGCACGCTGTCGGGCGGCCAGCGCAGGCGCGTCGAGCTGGCCCGCGTCCTGTTCCAGAAGCCCGACACGCTCCTGCTGGACGAGCCCACCAACCACCTCGACCACGACTCGGTCCTGTGGCTGCGCGACCACCTGCGCGCCTACTCCGGCGGCTTCATCGTCATCAGCCACGACGTCGACCTCCTGCGCGACACCGTCAACCAGGTCATGCACCTGGACGCCACCCGCGGCGTCCTGGACGTCTACCGCCTGGGCTGGGACGCCTACCTCAAGCAGCGCGCTGACGACGAGCACCGGCGTCGTCGAGAGCGCGCCAACGCCGAGAAGAAGGCCGCCGCCCTGCGCGCCCAGGGCGAGAAGATGCGGGCCAAGGCCACCAAGGCCGTGGCCGCCCAGCAGATGCTTAAGCGCGCCGACCGGCTCATGGAGGACCTGGAGGCCGAGCAGGTCGCCGACAAGGTCGCCCACCTGCGCTTCCCCGACCCCGCGCCGTGCGGCAGGACGCCGCTGCGCGCCACCGGGCTGTCCAAGGCCTACGGCTCCCTGGAGGTCTTCGCCGGAGTCGACCTGGCCGTCGACCGCGGCAGCCGCGTGGTCGTCCTGGGCCTCAACGGCGCGGGCAAGACGACCCTGCTGCGGCTCCTGGCCGGGGTCGAGGACCCCGACTCCGGGGAGGTCCTCAGCGGCCACGGCCTCAAGATCGGCTACTACGCCCAGGAGCACGAGACCATCGACACCGGGCGCACGGTCGTGGAGAACCTGCGCGCCGCCGCCCCCGGCATGAACGACACCGAGGTGCGCAGCGTGCTGGGCTCCTTCCTGTTCTCCGGGGCCGACGCCGACAAGCCGGCGCGCGTCCTGTCCGGCGGGGAGAAGACCCGCCTGGCGCTGGCCATCCTGGTGGTCTCCAGCGCCAACGTCCTGCTCCTGGACGAGCCCACCAACAACCTCGACCCGGCCAGCCGCGAGGAGATCCTGCGGGCGCTGGCGACCTTCGCCGGCGCCGTCGTCCTGGTCACCCACGACGAGGGCGCCGTCGAGGCGCTCGCGCCCGACCGGGTCCTCCTGCTGCCCGACGGCGACGAGGACCTGTGGAGCCCGGACTACCTCGAGCTGGTCACGCTCGCCTGACCGGGCCCGCCAGGGCCCGACGCGCCCCTCCGGGAGGGAACACGCCCGACCCGGGTGAGTGCCGTCACGCGGGCATCGCCGGGCGGACGACGTAGGGTGGGGGAACAAGACGTCCCACCGGGGCGTTCGGGACCATGAGTTCACATGAGCGCCCGATTGTCCCCTACGAGGAGAATGACATGGCAGAGACGACGCTGACCTCGACCGACACGACCGCCGAGGTCCCCGAGCACGAGGTCCTGCTCACCGAGACCGCCGCCGCCAAGGTCGCCAGCCTCCTGATCCAGGAGGGCCGCGACGACCTGCGCCTGCGCGTGGCCGTGCAGCCCGGCGGCTGCTCCGGGCTGGTCTACCAGCTCTACTTCGACGAGCGCCTGCTCGACGGCGACGCCGTCCGCTCCTTCTCGACCGGCGGCGGCGAGATGGACAGCGTGGAGGTCGTCGTGGACCGCATGAGCGTGCCCTACCTGTCGGGGGCCACCATCGACTTCGCCGACACGATCGAGAAGCAGGGCTTCACGATCGACAACCCCAACGCCGCCGGGACCTGCGCCTGCGGCGAGTCCTTCAGCTGACCCGTCCGCCAGAAGGAGCCCGCGCTCGCTGCCGGGAACGCGGCGCCTCCCACCGGGTGCCGGGCGCCCGCCGGCATCACCCACCCGCACCCAAGGAGACCCCGTGCGCCGCACCCCCTTCGTCGCCCTGACCTCGCTCATCCTCGCCGCTGCGCTCGCCCTCGCGGGCTGCACGGGGAGCCGGGCCGACTCCGAGATACTCCCCGGGGTCTCCGGTGACGCAGGCGCCCAGCCGACACTCACCTGGAGCGGAAGCGACGCGCCCGCCGAGCTCACCGTGAAGACCCTGTCCGAGGGGCAGGGCGAGGAGGTCTCCGCCGACGACCTCGTCGCCGTGTCGTACACGGGCTGGCAGTGGGGCTCGGACCAGCCCTTCGACTCCTCCTACACCAGGGGCGTTCCCGCCCTGTTCCCGCTCTCCGGCGTCATCGACGGGTGGCGCCAGGGCCTTCCCGGGCACAGGGTCGGCGACCGGCTGGAGATGGCCATCCCCGCCGACCAGGCCTACGGCGACAACCCGGGCGAGGGCAAGCCCTCCGGGCCGCTCGTCTTCGTGGTCGAGATCAGGTACGCGGGCACGCTCGAGGAGATAGCGGCGGGGACCGCCGACGCGGCGCCCGAGGGCGGGCAGGCCGTGGCCGACCGGGGCGTGAGCGTGACCGGCGAGCTCGGCTCTGCGCCGTCCGTCGCGGTCGGCTCCGGCGCCGCCGAGCCGACCCAGACCGAGGTGATCGTCCTGGCCAGGGGCACGGGCGAGCCGATCACCAAGGACTCGACGCTGCTGGTCAACGTGGCCTTCTCATCCTGGGACGGCTCGGCCGGCGACTCCTCGTGGACCCGCAAGCAGCCTCAGCTCATCCCCATGTCCTCGGCCACCAACCTCGCCGGGCTCGTGGACGTGCCGGTGGGCTCGCGCGTCGTCGTTCTGGTTCCGGGGGGAGGCAAGGGCCAGAACGGCCAGCCGCTGCCCGCCTACGTCCACGTGATGGATATCGAGGCCGCCGTGTGAGCCCGGCCGTGTAGGCTCACGTGGGCCTCCGCGCGATCGCCCCGCAGCCGTGCGGCTGCGGGGCGATCCGCTGCGACGGGGCGGGCGGCGTCAGCGCACGATGAGGCCCTCGGCGCGGGCCACCGCCGCGGCCAGGCGCTCGGCCACGTCCTGCCAGTTGGCGATGCTCCAGACGGCCTTGACGTAGTCGGCCTTGACGTTGAGGTAGTCCAGGTAGAAGGCGTGCTCCCACATGTCGACCTGGAAGAGCGGGATAGTGCCGACCGGCACGTTGCCCTGCTGGTCGAAGAGCTGGAAGATGACGAGCCCGCCCGACACGGAGTCGTAGGCGAGCACCGCCCAGCCGGAGCCCTGGATGCCCAGGGCCGTGGCGGCGAAGTGCTTCTTGAAGGAGCCGAAGGAGCCGAAGGAGTCCTTGATGGCCTCGGCCAGGTCGCCCTCGGGCTCGCCGCCGGCGCCCGGGGCGAGGTTCTTCCAGAAGATCGAGTGGTTGATGTGGCCGCCCAGGTTGAAGGCCAGGTTCTTCTCCCACAGGTTCACTGCGGCGAAGTCGTCGGCGTCGCGGGCGGCCTGAAGCTTCTCCAGGGCGGCGTTGGCGCCGGCGACGTAGGCGGCGTGGTGCTTGTCGTGGTGGAGCTCCATGATCCGCCCGGAGATGTGGGGCTCAAGGGCTGCGTAGTCGTAGGGGAGCTCGGGGAGGGTGTACACGGCCATGGTAATGCCTTTCGTGGGTCGGTCGCGGTCCACTGCGCAGACGTTTCCATAGACAAGTACTGCAACAGTGCTCAGAATTCATTGTACAGACTGATCTCCGGCTCCAACAGGCGCTGTTCTGTGATTACACTGACCGTGGAACCGTCCCGCCCCATCATGGAGGACAGCATGGCCGACCAGGTCGCGACCGCCCGCCTCGAGATCCTCGTCTTCTCCGACGACGCCGCGGTGCGCCGCCAGGTGAGGGAGGGGGTCGGCCGCCGCCCCGCCAAGGGCCTGCCGCTGGTGAGCTGGACGGAGGCCGCCACCGCCGAGGGCGTGCGCATGGCGCTGAAGGACCGGGCCAAGGAGGGCAGGGCCCCCTTCGACGCCCTGGTGCTCGACGCCGAGACGAAGAAGCTCGGCGGCATGGGGCTGGCCCACGAGCTGTTCACAGAGCTCGACAGACGCCCGCCGGTGGTTCTCCTGACCGCCCGCCCCCAGGACGACTGGCTCGCCGCCTGGTCCAAGGCCGAGGTCGTCGTGCCCCGTCCGCTCGATCCGATGGCCCTCCAGGAGGGCGTGACCAGGGCCCTTCAGGCGCGCCCCGGCACGGTCGTCCCCGCCGGCTGACCCGGCCCGACCGGGGCGGTTGCGCCAGGCGGGCCTCAGGTCGGCGTCCCGGACTGATCTCGACGCGGAGGTGAACCGATCTCGAGCCGGAACTCGACCGATCTCGGTACGGAGTACGACCGATCTCGACGAGAGTCGCCTCAGGAGGAGTCGATGACCCGGCGGTACCGGGCGGCCGCACCGACAGGCCAGCTCAGGGCGGCGCAGACGTTCGGCCCCGTACCACTGACGCCGTCGGCGCCGTGCACCTCCACCAGGCGCGCTCCTGCCTCCAGTACCCAGTCCGACAGCAGCAGCGTCTCCTCCACGCTGGTGTCCGCCCCCACGCGCTCGGGCCGCTCCACCACCTGCGCCGTCGCCCGCAGCGTCTCGACGGCCGGGCGTGGATCGGCGCCCGCGGGCGTGGCCATACTGCCGGCCAGCCGCCCCCAGCGCACGGCCACCAGCTCCCAGCCGCCGCCCCGCCTGCGCCGCGCCGCGATCAGGTGCGGGCAGGCCAGCAGCGGGCGCGCCCGCTCCGCACGGCGCACCCCCAGCAAAAGGTGGCGCAGCCGGGCGGTCCACGCCCCGGCCTCCTCATAGCGCTCCTGGGCCGCGAGGGACGACACGCGCTCCAGCACCGGTGCGGCGACCAGATCCACCTGCCCCGACAGGGCGCGCACCGCGGTGGCGGCGTCGGCGGGCGCATCGTCGCGGGTGACCGCCCTCAGGCTTCCACCGTCCCAGGCGCGCAGCCGCAGCACCGACTCCGCCGCGCGTATTGCCTCCCGGGCGGCGGAGCGCGAGGGGAAGGGGCCGACGGCGGAGCCCACCTCGTCGGTCGGCAGCGCCGTCGTCGTCGCCAGGTGCGGCTCGGGGGAGTCCACCAGGCGGATCCAGGGCTGACGGCACGGCGCCCGGGAGCGGCGGTTCGCCGGAGGGTCGAGCTCGGCGATCAGCCGCAGCTCGCGCACCCGGGCCTCGACCTCGGTGGCCGTCTCAATGATCCGGACCCTCGCGGCGGCGTCGAGCATGCGCGCGACCGTCGTCCGCTTCTCCGCGGCGGTGAAGTAGGAGCGCACGCGGCGGCGCAGGTTGACCGCCGAGCCGACGTAGAGGACCTGGCCGGCGGGAGAGAGGAACTGGTAGACGCCGCTGGCAGCGGGTAGGCCGTCGGCCATGCGGCTCTTGGCCCGGCGCCGCGGGGGCACCGGGTCGGCGGCGGTGGCCAGGTCCTCCAGGTGGGTGACGCCCAGCGGGGCCAGGGCCTCCAGGACGGCGTGCAGGACGTCGACGGTGGCGCGCGCGTCGTCCAGGGCGCGGTGCGTCGGCCTGGTGGGAGAGCCCACGAAGGACGCCAGCGTCCCCAGCCGGTGGTTGGGGACGTCCGAGCGCCCCCAGACCCTGCGCGCCAGGGCGAGGGTGTCCAGCACCAGCGGCTCCTCCCACCCCAGGGCCAGGGCGCGCGCCGCACCGCGCAGGTGGCCGACGTCGAAGCGCGCGTTGTGCGCCACCAGGACCGTCCCGGGAGCCGACAAGCCCGCCCACCGCAGGAAGGAGGCCATGGCCTCGCCCACCGGCGGGGCACCGGCCACCATCGCGTTGGTGATGCCCGTCAGGACCGTGATCTGCGCGGGAATGGCGGTGCCGGGATTGACCAGGGTGGAGAAGGCGCCGTCTGCCCCGTCAATGACGCCGCCCTGGACCCGTACTGCGCCGATCTCGGTGATCGCACGGGCGCCCGGTGCGCCGCCGGTGGTCTCCAGGTCGACCACGACGAAGGTCACCTCCCGCAGGGGCGTGCCCATGTCCTCGAAGGATGCCTGCAGTCCGGCGGGGGCGGCGGAGAGCGCCGGGGCGCCGGCCGGGGAAGGGCCGGATTCCTCACTCAGACGTCTCGCAGGTGCATGGTCGGCCACGGTGCGAGGCTAGACTTCATCACGGCGCCGATCCAGCCGTGCCCGTGCCTCCCCGCGCGGGCGGGGTGCGGACCCGGCGAGGAGCCCAGCCAGTCGCCGAGCACAGGAGGTCCCGTGGGGTACCGAGGCATCAAGACCGCTGTCGGGCCTGCGCTGGAGATGCTCTACCAGCCGTGGATCCGGGGGGAGGAGAACATCCCGGCCGAGGGTGCCGCGATCCTCGCCTCCAACCACCTGGCCGTCATCGACTCCTTCTTCCTGCCGCTGCTGGTGGACCGCGAGGTCGCCTTCATCGGCAAGTCCGACTACTTCACCGGCAAGGGCGTCAAGGGCTGGGTCGTCAAGAACTTCATGACGGCCGTGGGTACCATCCCGGTGGACCGCTCCGGCGGACAGGCCTCACTGGCCGCCCTGCAGGCGGGAATAGCCCGCCTGAGCTCCGGCGAGCTCTTCGGCATCTACCCCGAGGGCACCCGCAGCCCCGACGGCCGCCTCTACCGCGGCAAGACCGGAGTGGCGCGCATCGCCCTGGCCACGGGCGCCCCGGTCATCCCGGTGGCCATGATCGGCTCGAACCTGGCCCAGCCCATCGGCCAGGCCATCCCCTCCACGCGCCACCGGGTGGGCATCGTCGTCGGCGAGCCGCTCGACTTCTCCCGGTACAAGGGGCTGGAGAACGACCGCTTCGTGCTGCGCTCCATCACCGACGAGATCATGTACTCCCTCATGTGCCTGTCCGGCCAGGAGTACGTGGACCTCTACGCCGCCGACGTCAAGAAGGCCATGGACGCCGACAAGAAGTCCGCCGACGAGGTCGTGACCGAGATGCTCCAGGCCCAGGCGCTGCGCCGCCCCGCCGCCGCCCCGGTCGCGGCCCCCGGCGGCCGGCCCGCCCCCGACGTGAGCGTCCCCGAGCCGCCCGACGAGGACGGCGACGGCGAGGACGCCGCGGAGGATGCGTCGGCCGGTGACGACGGCGTGGGGACGGATCAGCGGGGCTGAGCGTCCGGGCTCGGCGATCGGCTAGTGCTCTGCGACATTATCGCCCCTGCACCTCGGGTCCTCCTGAGACCGCAGTAGTCCTGTGCGTGGACGAGAGGTCCCGGATCCAGGCCCTGTCGCGCTGCCGGCCGGCCTTCCCCGTGACGCCCGGCGCCCCGAGCGGCGCTCCCACGACTACGTGCGCCACACCACCGCCAGCCAGTGGGTCTATCACGAGTGGGAGAGGAGCCTCGATGCCGTCCTCGTGCTCGACGTGATCTTCCCGGTCGGCCGCCTGGCGGTCATCGGCCTCGTCCTGGCCTCAAGGCGGGTGCGGGTGGGTCGCGGCGCCCGGCGGGCTCCGCGGGCCGGCTCCGGCATTGACGGCCCGACCCGCGCCCCGCCCGGAGTCAATCATCTAGGATGATGCCTGTCACTTCTCGCATTCAACGAAAGGTCCACGATGTCGATCCGTCGTGTCGCCCTGCTCACCGCGGGCGGCTTCGCCCCCTGCCTGTCCGCCGCCGTCGGCGACCTCATCGAGCGCTACACCGAGGTCGCTCCCGACGTCGAGATCATCGCCTACCAGTACGGCTACCACGGCCTGCTGACCGGGAACTACGTCGTCATCGACGACGAAGCCCGCAAGAACGCAGGCATCCTGCGCGACTTCGGCGGCTCCCCGATCGGCAACTCGCGCGTCAAGCTCACCAACGCCAAGAACCTGGTCGAGCGCGGCCTGGTCGCCGAGGGCGTCAACCCCCTGGAGTTCGCCGCCGAGCAGCTGCGCAAGGACGGCGTGGACGTCCTGCACACCATCGGCGGGGACGACACCAACACCACCGCCGCCGACCTGGCCGCCTACCTGCACGAGAACGACTACGAGCTCACCGTCGTCGGCCTGCCCAAGACCATCGACAACGACATCATCCCCATCCGCCAGTCGCTGGGCGCCTGGACCGCGGCCGAGCAGGGCGCCGGGTTCGCCTTCAACGTCATCGGCGAGCACCGCTCCAACCCGCGCATGCTCATCGTCCACGAGTGCATGGGCCGCAACTGCGGCTACCTCACCGCCGAGACGGCCCGCCGCTATCACGAGCTGCTGGCCACCAGGCAGTGGGCCCCCTCGCTCGGCCTGACCCGCGAGCGCTGGGATGTCCACGCCGTCTTCCTGCCCGAGATGAAGCTGGACCTGGCCGCCGAGGCCGAGCGCCTCAAGGCCCTGATGGACTCCCAGGGCAACGTCAACATCTTCCTGTCCGAGGGCGCCGGCGTCCCCGAGATCATCGCCGAGCTGGAGGCGGCCGGCCAGGAGGTCCAGCGCGACCCCTTCGGCCACGTCAAGCTCGACACCATCAACCCCGGCCAGTGGTTCGCCAAGCAGTTCGCCGAGCTGATCGGCGCCGAGAAGGTCATGGTCCAGAAGTCCGGCTACTACTCGCGCGCCTCGGCCGCCAACGCCGAGGACCTGGCCCTGATCAAGAGGATGTGCGACTACGGCGTCGAGTGCGCCCTGCGCGGCGAGTCCGGCGTCATCGGCCAGGACGAGGAGAACGACGACGCGCTCGCCGCGATCGCCTTCCCGCGCATCGCCGGCGGCAAGCCCTTCGACATCACCCAGCCCTGGTTCACCGCCCTCATGGGCGAGCTCGGCCAGAGCGTCGAGCCCGCCGCGCCCGAGCACTGAGCGCACTGAGCGCCTCAGGGAGCCCCGGGCCCGGCGTTCGCCGTCTGCGCGCCGGACCCCGGCGCCACGCCTTCCACACCTTGAGGCGTGGCACCGGGGCCCGGCGCGCGACTCTATGCTGACCCATGTGATGACCGACCCGACCGCCCCCCGCGACGCCGTCGGCTGGCGCTCGCGCCGCGCAGCCCAGCAGCCGGCCTACCCGGACGCGGCCGCTCTGCGGGCGGTGACCGCGGACCTGCGCACCCGGCCCCCGCTCGTCTTCGCCGGCGAGGTCGACTCCCTGCGCACCAAGCTGGCCGCGGCCGCCGGAGGGCGCGCCTTCGTGCTCATGGGCGGCGACTGCGCCGAGTCCTTCGCGGACAACACGGCCGACAACATCCGCCTCAAGCTCCAGACCATCCTGCAGATGGCGGCCGTGCTGACCTACGGCGCCTCGACCCCCGTGGTCAAGATGGGGCGGATGGCCGGCCAGTACGCCAAGCCGCGCAGCGCGGACGTCGAGACGCGCGACGGCGTCACCCTGCCCTCCTACCGCGGGGACTCCGTCAACGACCACGCCTTCACCCGGGCCGCCCGCGTCCCCGACCCCGGGCGCATGCTCGACGCCTATCTGCGCGCCGGCACCACCCTCAACCTCATTCGCTCCTTCACCATGGGCGGGTACGCGGACCTGCGCGAGGTCCACTCCTGGAACCGCGGCTTCACCGCCAACCCGGCCTACGCGCGCTTCGAGTCCTTCGCCGGGGAGATCGACCGCGCCATGCGCTTCATGGAGGCCGCCGGGGTCGACTTCGAGGCCCTGCGGCAGGTCGACTTCTACGCCGCCCACGAGGCCCTGCTCCTGGAGTACGAGGACGCCATGATCCGCGAGGACTCGCGCTCGGGCCGCCTGTACGACACCTCCGCCCACTTCCTGTGGGTGGGGGAGCGCACCCGCGGGGCGGAGGACGCCCACGTCGCCCTCCTGGAGGGCGTCCACAACCCGGTGGGCGTCAAGGTGGGCCCGACGACGACGCCCGCAGAGCTCCTGGCGCTCATCGACCACCTCAACCCCCGCGGCGACGCCGGGCGCCTGACGGTCATCACCCGTATGGGCGCCGACCGGGTCCGCGAGGCCCTGCCCGCCCTCATCGAGGCCGTCGCCGAGGACGGCCGCCCGGTCACCTGGGTCACCGACCCCATGCACGGCAACACCATCACCTCCGACAACGGCTACAAGACCCGCCGCTTCGACACCGTCATGGACGAGCTCCGCGGCTTCTTCGAGGTCCACCGCGCGTTCGGCACGGTGCCCGGCGGCATCCACGTCGAGCTCACCGGCGACGACGTCACCGAGGTCCTCGGCGGGGGGGAGCACATCGACGAGGCCGCCCTGGCCCGGCGCTACGAGACGCTGGTCGACCCGCGCCTGAACCACCAGCAGTCCCTGGAGATGGCCTTCGAGGTCGCCGAGATGCTGCGCGGCTGAGCCCGGTCCGCCCTGGAGGGCCGGCCCCGGCAGGCCCGCCCGCGCCGTCGGCTCACGGGAGCGGCCCCGGCCGTCCGGGACGGGGCCTGGGCCGCGCCCGCCCTGCCCGCCCTGGCCGTGAGCCGTCCCGGGGCGCTGGTGGACCTCCTGAGGGCGGCGGGCCCCACGAGCATCATCTCGCGGGCCGTGGAGGGCCGCCCCGGCCTGCTCCTGCGGCACGACCCGCAGGCGGTCACCGACCTGCTCGCGGACTGCCCGTGGCGCGCGGGCATGCGCCGCGGGCGCGCCGGCCCGGTGGGCGGCCTGCGCGACCGAATCCCCCTGCTCGCGGCCCGTCAGCGCGCGGCGCTGGCCCGTGCCCGGCGCGACGAGGTCCGGCTCGCGGCGCTGCTGACGGCACTGCCGCCCGGAGAGCGCGCCGAGGTCTTCGCCGCCTGCAAGGGCGCGAGAACCGACACGCGTGTGTGGTCCGCCGAACTCCTCGACGCCCTGCCCACCGCGCCATCGCCCCCGACTGGGGCCCCACCTGCGCCTGGCGAGCCTGCTGGCGGACGCGGCCGCCTCGCCGGCCGAGCGCGCCCGCATCCTGCCGTCGGGCGGTCCCGGGGCCGGGCCGGTCGACTCCCTGCTGGAGCGCGGGGACGCCGCCGCCGGGGCCCTGGCACTGGCGATCGTCGGCCACCAGGGCGCCGCCAGCGGATGGACCGAGCCGTGGCGGGATCGGCTGCGCGCCCTGCGCAGGCACCGGGCCGGCCTCCGCCTCGGCGGGCAGCCGTCAGAAGATATTGATCTTGACGGTGGAGCCCGTCTTGACGCTGGTGCCGGCGGCCGGCTCGGTGGAGCGGACGGTGCCGAAGGGGGCGCCCAGGCGCTTGTTGACCTCCACCTTGAGCCCCAGGTCCTCCAGGGCCTTCTTGGCCTCCTCCTCGCTCTTCCCGTTCACGTCGGGGACCGTGACGTTCTCCGGCCCCTTGGAGACCGTCACGGCGACCGTGTCCCCGTTATAGACGCCGCTGGCGCCCGCCGCCGGGCTGGTGGAGATGATCTGGCCGGAGGCCACGGTGTCGGAGAACGCCTGCGTCTGGGTGCCGAGCTTGAGGCCGGCGGCCTCCAGGGTCGTCTTGGCCTGGTCCACGGTCATGCCGGTCACGTCGGGCACGGTCGCGCTCTGACGCCCCCTGGAGACGGCGATCGCCACCGCCGAGGAGTGGTTGATGCTCGTCCCCGCCTTCGGATCGGTGGAGACGACCCTGCCGGACTCCACGGTGCCGGAGTACTCCTGGGTGATCGGGCCCACGGTCAGGCCGGCGTCCGTGATGGCCTTGGTGGCCTCGTCCTGGGTCTTGCCCGCGACGTCGGGGACCTTCTTCTGCTCCACGCCGCGCGAGAC
The DNA here is from genome assembly GCF_030253495.1 of Actinomyces israelii. Classification (NCBI taxonomy): domain Bacteria; kingdom Bacillati; phylum Actinomycetota; class Actinomycetes; order Actinomycetales; family Actinomycetaceae; genus Actinomyces; species Actinomyces israelii. The sequence goes on along the minus strand of NZ_CP124548.1, from coordinate 2,267,065 downwards.
GACGGCGGTGACCGCCTGCTTGAGGCGCGCGCCGTCGCCCGGCCCCGGCCTGCAGGAGATGACGGAGCCCTCGGGGATCGTGTCGGAGAAGTCGCGGCTGGGCGTCCCCCAGGTCAGTCCCGCGTCCTCGACCGCCTTCTGGGCATCCTCGGCGCTCTGGCCGATGATCTCGGGGACGGGGACGGAGCGCCCGGGCCCCTTGAGGACGTACCAGGCGTACCAGCCGCCGGCGCCGCCGCCCACCAGGAGCGCGGCCGCGGCCCCGATGACGACGGTGCGGCGCCGGACGGGCCGCAGGCCCTTGCGCGGTACCGCGGTCGTGGCCTGGTCGTCGGCGCGCAGCAGCTCCTCGCGCGCCAGGTGCTGGGTGCGGCCGTCTCCGGCGTCCTGGGCGTCAGGCCCGATCGAGCCGATCGGCAGCGAGACCGTGCGCAGGCCTGCCCCCGGCGCGGGCCTGGAGCTCTCCGCGACGGGCTCCTCGGGGGACTGGGCGCTCATGGCCGCCCGGGCGGCCTCGGCGTTGGCGGCGAGGACCTCCTGCGTGCGCACCGAGCCGGTCCCGCCGCCGCGCTTGACCAGCAGATCGGCCTCGGGCAGGGAGGCGGCGGTCCTGCGCAGCAGGGCCAGCGCCTCGTCGGCGTTGCGGGGACGCAGCTCCGGATCGCGCTGCGTCAGGGCGGACACGAGCTCGTCGACCTCGGCGGGCAGGTCCGGGACCAGGGCCGAGGGAGAAGGGATGTCCTCGTGCACGTTGCGGAAGGCGATCTGGATGGGGGCGTCGGCTGCGAAGGGCTGCTCGCCGGTGAGCAGCTCGTAGACGATGATGCCCACGGAGAACAGGTCGGCGCGGGGACTGGACGTGCCCGAGGTGATGAGCTCGGGCGCGAGGTAGGCCACGGTCCCCAGGACGTTGCCGGTCGTGGTCTGCGTCGCCTCGGTGACGGCGCGGGCCAGCCCGAAGTCGGCGACCTTGGCGACCGAGCCGTCCGCGGGCAGCAGGACGTTCTCGGGCTTGATGTCCCGGTGGACCAGGCCCGCGCGGTGCGCAGCGCCCAGCGGACGCAGGATCTGGGCGGTCAGCCCCAGGGCCTCGCGCACCGACAGGGGGCCGGCGGCCATGAGGTCGCGCAGGTTCGGCCCCTCGACGTACTCCATGACCAGGTAGGCGATGCCGTCGAGGCTGCCCTGGTCGTAGACGGCCACCACCCCCGGGTTCGACAGGCGCGCCGCCGCGCGCGCCTCGCGCCGGAAGCGGGCGACGAAGTCGGGGGAGTCGGCCAGGTGGGCGTGCATGAGCTTGAGGCCGACGACGCGGTCGAGCCGGCGATCGAACGCCCGGTAGACGGTTGCCATGCCGCCGCGCGCCACGAGGTCGACGATCTCGTAGCGAGAGTCGACCAGGCGACCGGTGAGGGGATCCTTGACCACGGCCAGATTCTAAGGCGCGGAAGGGGCGCGGGGGACCAGCATCGGCCGGCATTGCGCAGGGCGGTGCGGATCGGCTCCTCCCGCCGGGGGGCGCCTCAGGCGCTGCGCGCCGTCAGCGCCTGGGCCAGGGCCAGAAGGTCGCTGCGGCCGGCCTCGTCGAGCGACCCCGGAGGGGCGCCGCCCAGGGCGCGGATCCCGGCCCGGGCGTGAGCGGCGATCTCCTCCTCGTGCTCGGCCAGGGCGCCGCAGTCGCGGATGAGGGCGGACGCGACGGCGATCAGGCCGGCATCCGCGCCCCGGTTCGCCAGGACCCGGGACAGCAGGGTCCGGCCGGCCCGGTCGGTCCGCCGCCACGCCATGGCCAGCAGGACGGTCCGCTTGCCCTCGCGCAGGTCGTCGCCGGCCGGCTTGCCGGTCAGGTCGGGGTCCCCGTAGACGCCGAGGACGTCGTCGCGCAGCTGGAAGGCGATGCCGACCTGCTCGCCGAAGACCCGCAGCGCCGCGTACAGGGGCGCGTCCATCGCCACACCCCCGAGGAGAGCGCCGATGAGCAGGGGGTGCATGACCGAGTAGCGCGCGGACTTGCACCGCACTACGGCCAGTGCCGAGTCGAGCATCGCCCGGCCCGTGGCGGTGGGATCGGCGTCGGGGGCGGGCAGGGCGGTCACCCCGCCGCGCACGTCGAGGAACTGCCCGACGGCGACCTCCGCGGTCATAGCGTCGAAGGCGGCCCGGGCGGACGCGGCGTGCGCGCCGTCGACGGGCGGGGCGACGGCGGCGCCCATCTCGGCGCCGGCTAGCGACATGAGCAGGTCGCCCAGCAGTATCGCAGCGCTGCTCCCGTAGGTCGCGGCGTCGCCGAGCCAGTGCGAGGCGGCGTGCTGGGCGGCGTACCGGCGGTGGGCCGTGGGACGGCCGCGGCGGGTCAGGGCGGCGTCGATGACGTCGTCGTGGACCAGGGCGCTGGCCTGGTACAGCTCGAGCGCCGTTCCGAGGCGGGCGGCGGTGGCGCCGGTCATGAGCCGGCTGCGCTCCTCGGGCGCCGCGCCCGGTGCGCCCAGCGCGAGCCCGACGGCGCCGAGCACCGCGCGCATCCGCTTTCCCGAGGACGTCAGTGCCTCGGCGGCGTCGAGCAGCTCCCCGCAGGCGGGTGCCGGGCCGGCCCACCGGGTCCGGTGGGCGTCCAGTACCTGAGCGAGTCTGGCGTCGACGGCGGCGCGCACAGCTCGGAGCGCGGGGGGAAGAGCAGTCATGCGAATCAGCGTAATGGGGCGGAACCCGGCCTACCTGCGTGCCGCCCCCGGCCGCCGTGCTGAGGCAGCGGGAATAAACGCTATAGTCGGAGGGTTGTCTGCTGCGTCGGCCGTGAGCATGCCGCCAGCAGGCCCTGCCCCACCCCGATCAGTCCGCCCACGCGAAAGGAACTCCGTGGCTACTTCCACAGCTACGCGGAAGCGCATCCAGCGCGCTGATGACATCGACGAGACCCCTGAGGATAGCGAGGCTCTCGATCTCAACGATCTCGATGATGGCGCAGAGGACGACGACTCAGGCGACTCGGGCGATGCGGAGGAGGACGCCCCCCTCGATGAGGGCTCGGACGACTCCGGGGAGCAGGAGGACGAGCCCGCTCCCGAGCTGCGCGACTACTACCTCGATGTGAGCCTGGAGGAGAACGGCGACGGGACCAAGCGCAAGCCCTTCAACACCACCGCCGCCCTCAAGGGGGTCAGGCTCGCCCCCGGCGCGACCCTGTACGTGCGCAGCCGCACCGTCGTCGAGGGGCTCGAGCTCACGGGCAACGGCACGCTCGAGAACCCGATCACCCTGGCCCCCTACGGCCACGGCCCGGTGCCCCGCTTCGTGATCCCCGAGGAGGAGCGTCCCGTCGTCGCCCGCGAGTTCCTGACGAGCAACGGCTTCATCTTCCGCGGCTGGATCATCAAGGGCATCAAGATGCAGCCCTCCATCGCGGCCCTGACCGGCGAGCTCGACCGCATCCGGCGCGAGCAGGCGGAGAAGGCGGCGGGCAAGCGGTCCGGGCGCAAGTCCCGCTCCGAGAAGGGCAAGGACGGCTCCTTCACGGTCTCCGACTCCGATGAGGCCGATGAGCCGGCCCAGAAGGTCGTCACCGCCGGTGCCACGGCGGACCCGGTCAAGGACTACCTCAAGCAGATCGGCAAGGTGGCGCTGCTCAACGCCGCCCAGGAGGTCGAGCTCGCCAAGCGCATCGAGGCCGGCCTGTACGCCGAGCACCTGCTGGGCACGCGGGGCAACGACCTGGAGGCAAAGTACCGCCGCGAGCTGCACTGGATCGCCCAGGACGGCCAGCGCGCCAAGAACCACCTCCTGGAGGCCAACCTGCGCCTGGTGGTCTCCCTGGCCAAGCGCTACACCGGGCGCGGCATGCTCTTCCTGGACCTTATCCAGGAGGGCAACCTGGGGCTGATCCGCGCGGTGGAGAAGTTCGACTACACCAAGGGGTACAAGTTCTCCACCTACGCGACCTGGTGGATCCGCCAGGCCATCACCCGCGCCATGGCGGACCAGGCCCGCACCATCCGCATCCCCGTCCACATGGTCGAGGTCATCAACAAGCTCGCCCGGGTCCAGCGCCAGATGCTTCAGGACCTGGGCCGCGAGCCCACTCCTGAGGAGCTGGCGGTCGAGCTGGACATGACCCCGGAGAAGGTCGTCGAGGTCCAGAAGTACGGTCGAGAGCCCATCAGCCTGCACACGCCGCTGGGCGAGGACGGGGACAGCGAGTTCGGCGACCTCATCGAGGACTCCGAGGCCGTGGTCCCGGCCGACGCGGTGAGCTTCACCCTCCTGCAGGAGCAGCTCCACGCCGTGCTGGACACGCTCTCCGAGCGCGAGGCCGGCGTGGTCTCCATGCGCTTCGGCCTGACCGACGGCCAGCCCAAGACCCTCGACGAGATCGGGAAGGTCTACGGGGTCACCCGTGAGCGCATACGGCAGATAGAGTCCAAGACCATGTCCAAGCTGCGCCACCCCTCACGCTCCCAGGTGCTGCGCGACTACCTGGACTGACCGGCCTGCGGGGCGCTGTGCGCGCCGACGGCGGCCACGGGATCGCCTGGGCGGCGCGACGACATGGCCCGGGGCCGGCCCGGGGCCGGCTCAGACCGGCTCAGTCGGTGACGACCTCCAGGCCGGTGCCGGCCGCGGCGTCCTCGATTCCCCCCAGGTCGGTGACGTTGGTGAACCCGGCGTCGCGCATGGTGGCGACGGCCCTCGCGGAGCGGTTCCCCGACCTGCAGTACACCCGGTAGGGGGCGTTCGGGTCGAGGCCGCCGATCTGCTCGGCGAAGCTCCCGGAGGAGGCGTCCATGTTGACGGCGCCCCTGAGGTGCCCCTGCTGGTACTCCCGGGGGGTGCGCACGTCAATGGTGACCGGGGCCGCTGCGCTCTCGGTGCTCCCGTCGCCGGCCTGGGAGGCACGCGCCGGGCCGGCCGTGGCGCCGGCCTGCGGCGGGGGGCCCGAGCAGGCGGCCAGCGCCAGGGCGCAGGCCGCGAGGACCGGCAGGGCCCGGATGGGCCTCGGAGGACGGGAGGGGCGGCTCACGACGGCTCCGCCTGTGACATCGCAGCGCCTGCGCGTCAGTCGCCCGCTGTCAGGGTCGCGGTCTCGTCCTGGAAGAGCAGGGCGACCTCCCTGAGCCTGCTGCCGTGCTCGCGCGCGTGGTGGGCGCAGAAGAAGAGCTCTCCGGTCAGCAGCACCACGCGGACGTAGGCCTGCGCCGCGCACACGTCGCAGCGGTCGGCGGCGGTCAGGGGCCGCTCGGTGGAGGCGCCGGCGCCGGGGGCGCGCTGCTCGCCCAGGGATGTCGCCGTCTGGGGGGCGGCGGATGTGCTGATGGTGCTCATGACCCGCATTCCACCACGCCCCGGAGCACCTCATCCTTCTCGGGCGCCCGTTTCCGCCCCAGGCGCACGCGCTTTCGCCCAGGGCGCACCGGGGGCCGTCGTGCACCGGTCGCGGGCCGCCGTCGCCCGACGACGAAGACCACAGGCTCGGCCGCGGCGCGCAGGAACACCTGTTCGACCCCGGTCCGGTAAAGTCCGGTCGTGCCCGCTTCTGAGAACAAGACCAGCCGCGGCGACTACTCCGCCCGCCACCTCTCCGTGCTGGAGGGGCTGGAAGCGGTGCGCAAGCGCCCCGGCATGTACATCGGCTCCACCGACCAGCGGGGCCTCATGCACTGCGTGTGGGAGATCGTGGACAACGGCGTGGACGAGGCCCTCGAGGGATACGGGGACCGCATCGACGTCCTCGTCCACGCTGACGGCTCCATCGAGGTGCGCGACACCGGCCGCGGCGTGCCCGTCGACGTCGAGCCGTCCTCCGGGCTGACCGGCGTCGAGCTCGTCTACACCAAGCTCCACGCCGGGGGGAAGTTCGGCGGGGGATCCTATGGCGCGGCCGGCGGCCTGCACGGGGTGGGCGCGAGCGTCGTCAACGCCCTGAGCGCCCGCATGGACGTCGAGGTCGACCGGGCGGGGCGGACCTACGCCATGAGCTTCCGCCGCGGCGTGCCCGGCGTCTTCACCGACCCGCCCGGCGGCCCCGGCCCGGCCTCGCCCTTCGAGGAGTACACCGAGGCCTCCGAGCTGCGGGTGATCGGCAGGGTCGGGCGGGGCGTGACCGGCACGCGCGTGCGCTACTGGGCCGACCCCCAGATCTTCCCCTCCCCGGCCGACTACGACGCCGCGGCCCTGCGCGCCCGCCTGCGGCAGACGAGCTTCCTCGTGCCCGGGCTGGCCCTGTCCCTGACCGACGAGCGCAGCGCCGAGGAGGCCGCGCGATCCGAGCGCGCGGCCTCCTCGGGCTCGAGGACCACCGATGATCTGGCGATGCGGGCTGCGGCCAGGAGCGCCACCGAGACCGCAGGGACCGCGGGGGACCTGCTGGAGGCCGCGGCCCCGGGCGGGGAGACGGCCGGGGGCGCCGAGGTGTTCCGGGCCAGGGGCGGCACCGCGGACTTCGTCGACTTCCTGGCCACCGACGGCTCGGTGACCGACACCTTCCGCCTGACCGGCCAGGGCGCTTACACCGAGACCATCCAGCAGCTCGATCGCGCCAGCGGGCACCTGCGGCCTGTCGAGGTGGAGCGCACCTGCGCCGTCGACGTCGCCCTGCGCTGGGGCATCGGCTACGACACCACCGAGCGCTCCTTCGTCAACATTATCGCCACCCCCATGGGCGGCACCCATCTGGCCGGCTTCGAGCAGGCCGTCACCAGGGTCCTGCGCAGGCAGATCGACTCCAACGCGCGCGCCCTGAAGGTCACCAGCCGCGACGGGCGCATCGAGAAGGACGACATCCTGGCGGGCATGACCGCGGTGGTCAGCGTGCGCGTGCCCGAGCCCCAGTTCGAGGGGCAGACCAAGGAGGTCCTGGGCACCGCCCCCGTGCGCCAGATCGTCGCCAGGGTCGTGGACACCGAGCTCACCGCCCTGCTGACCTCCTCCAAGCGCGACCTCAAGACCCAGTCGCGGGCCCTGCAGGAGAAGATCGTCGGCGAGATGCGCGCCCGCGTCAGCGCGCGCATGCACAAGGAGATCACCCGCCGCAAGACCGCCCTGGAGTCCTCGACCCTGCCGGCCAAGCTCGCCGACTGCCGCAGCGACGACGTGCGCGCCTCCGAGCTGTTCATCGTCGAGGGCGACTCGGCCCTGGGCACCGCCAAGAACGCCCGCAACTCCGAGTTCCAGGCGCTGCTGCCCATCCGCGGCAAGATCCTCAACGTCCAGAAGGCCTCCCAGGCCGACATGCTGCGCAACGCCGAGTGCTCCGCCATCATCCAGGTGGTGGGGGCCGGCAGCGGGCGCACCTTCGACCTCCAGGCGGCCCGCTACGGCAAGGTCATCCTCATGACCGATGCCGACGTCGACGGCGCCCACATCCGCACCCTCCTGCTGACCCTCTTCTTCCGCTACATGCGGCCCATGATCGAGGCCGGCCGCGTCTTCGCCGCCGTCCCCCCGCTGCACCGCATCGAGGTCTCCGGCTCTGGGCGGCGCAGGAAGGAGGTCATCTACACCTACTCCGACGACGAGCTGGTGCGCACCCTGCGCAGGCTGGAGAGGGCCGGGCGCGGCTTCAAGGAGCCCCAGCGCTACAAGGGCCTGGGGGAGATGGATGCCCACCAGCTCGCCGAGACCACCATGGAGCCCGAGCACCGCACCCTGCGGCGCATCACCCTGGGCGACGAGGCCGAGCTGCTGGAGGCAGAGAACGTCTTCGAGCTCCTCATGGGCGCGGCCGTCGAGCCGCGCCGCGGCTTCATCATCGAGGGCGCCGCCGACGTCGACCGGGAGCGCATCGACGCCTGATGTCAGACGCATCGGGTATGGTGCCGCATAGTCCGCTCGTCACCGCCGGGGCGCCCTCCCGGTAACCGCGCAAGGAGGCGCCTATGGCCCCCGTCTACGGATCCTCGCGTCGCGCAGGAGTCACCGGCCCCTGGTCCATGCTGCGCCCCGGCCCGCGCTCGGCGCTTCCCCGGGACCTGTTCTGGGCCCCGCTGAGCCCCCTGGACAACGGGGCGCTGGCGGCGCTCATCGCCCGCGCAGAGTCCGTGGACGACCCGCCCTACCGGACCACCGCCGAGGAGACGGCGGAGTACTTCGTCGACCCGACCTACTCCGGCGTGGCCGGGAGGGACGCCCTGGGCGTCATGCGCGCCTTCGCCCTGGTGCGCCTGCGGCCCGCCGGGGAGATCTACGCCTCGCTGATCGGCGTCGTCGACCCCGACTTCCGCAGGCGCGGCATCGGCGGGGCGCTCCTGCACTGGCAGACCGAGCGCGCCCGCCACCTCATCGGCACCGAGCGCGCCGGGGCGGCACCGGGATCGAAGGCCGCCACGACACCGGCCCATGTCGTGACCACCGTCCTGGAGGACGACGAGCGCATGAAGGAGCACCTGGGCGACCTGGGCTTCGAGCCCAGCCGGTGGTTCCGCGAGGTGCGCCGCAGCCTGAGCGACGACATCCCGGATGTGGACACCGACGGCTTCATCGCCATTGAGCCGTGGAGCGAGGAGCTCGACGAGCTCGTCCGCATCGCGCACAACCGGGTCGCCGACGGCGAGTACGAGGCGAGCGAGATGACGCGGGAGGAGTGGAGGGCCGGCCGCGCCTACTTCGCCCCCGGGTGGAGCTTCGTCGCCATGGACCGCTCGGGGGACCGGGCGCGCGTCGCCGGCTTCCTGCGCTCGGGCCGCTACGAGCAGGACTGGGCGGCGCTGGGGTGGCGCGAGGGGTACACGGACATGCTGGGGGTGCTCGCCGAGTACCGGACCCGGCGGGTGGCCCCGGCGCTCCTGACCGCCGCCATGCGAGCCTACCGGCGCGACGGCATGGACTACGCCGCGGCCGGCGTCGACTCCGACAACCCCACCGGCGTCGTCGACCTGTACCGCAACCTGGGGTACACGCCCACCCGGGGCACCATCCTCTACGCCCTGGATGTGTGAGGGCCGCGCCCTCAGCCGGTGTGCGCGACCGCGCCCGCCACGACGGTCGCCACGGGCCGCAGACGCCCCAGCTCCTTAGCGCCCAGCGCCAGCGGGTCGGCCGGCAGCACCGCCAGGTCGGCGCGCGAGCCGACCGCCACCGGCCCGGCGCCGTCGAGGGAGGCCGCCAGGGCCTCCTCGGCGCTCAGCCGCTGGGAGGGCGACCACGCTCCGCCGTCGGGCGTGCGCCTGCCGACCGCCGCCGACATGGCCAGCCACGGGTCCAGCGGCGCGACCGGCGCGTCCGAGCCCAGGTGCAGCAGGGCGCCGGCGGTCACCATGTCCGCGAAGGCGTAGGCGCGCCCCTCCAGGCCCGGCCACACCCTCCCCACAGCCTCCCAGTCGTCCAGGAGATGGGCCGGCTGGACCGACAGCTCCACGCCGCAGGACACCAGGGCCGCCAGCGCGCTGTCGGCCCGGGTCAGCGAGTCGCGGGGGAGCAGCTGGGCGTGCTCGAGGCGCCCGGCGGCCCCGGAGGCGGCGAAGGCCGCCGCGACGTCCTCCACCGCGGCGTCCCCGATGGCGTGGATCGCCGCCTCGTAGCCGGCGCCGCGGGCGCGCACCATGAGGGCGGTGAGCTCCGCCCGCCCGATATTGGCCACGCCGAAAGGGTGCTCCGCGCCGAGCCCGGTAGGGTAGGGCTCGCGCATGTGGGCGCTGGCCGTGCCCATGGAGCCGTCGGCGATCACCTTGAGCGGCCCCTGCGTGAGCACGGCGGCGCCGTCGCCGCCGACCGGCGAGCCCGGCAGCGCCTCCCCGGTGCGCAGGCCCGCGGCGATCCACCGCTCCAGCTTGTCGCGGTAGACGGCCGCCCGGATGCGGGGGAGGACCCCGGGCAGGGCGCCCCGCGCCCCCATGGCCGCCAGGCGCCGGGGCCAGTCCTCGGGATCATCGCCCCAGGCCATGTCCACCACCCCGGTCACGCCGCGGGCGAGCATGTCGGCGAGGACCTCGCCGTAGCCCGCCTCCCGTCGCTCGCGGGTCCCCGGGATCTCGTCGAGCCGGTCCAGGACGGCGAACCAGGGGTCCTCCCGCATGGGCGCGCCCGGTTCGCCCGCGCTCGCGGCGCTCAGCCCCAGGGCGGCCAGCGCCGCCGAGTTGAGCCACCCGGAGTGGACGTCGCCCGAGATCAGGACGGTGGGGACCGCGCCGGTGACGGCGTCGAGCTCGGCCACGGTGGGGACGCGCGGCCAGTTCGACAGCCGGTGCCCGAAGCCCTGCACCGTGGGGGCCACGGGGCCGGAGCCGCCCGCGGGCAGGGCGGCGACGGCCTGGGCGACCAGGGCCAGGGCGTCCTCGGCGCACCGGGTCCCCGCCGTGTCGATCCGCGAGCGCCGCGCCGCCTCCAGGTCCAGGTGGGCGTGGGCGTCCCACAGGCCGGGGATGACGAAGGCGCCCTCGGCGTCCAGGACGTGCTCGCCCCTCGGCTCCAGGCCGGGGCCGATCTCCGTGACCACGCCGTCGTCCACCCGGATGTCGACGGGCGCGGGCGCAGGCCGCGCCCGGCCGCGCCCGGGCGCGGGCAGTCCCCGCGCGCTCGCGCGCAGGCGGCCGAGCCGGCGGCGGCTGCGGAAGCGGACGGGGCGGACGTGACGCAGGAGGAGCGAGGCCATGGGCGATTATGGGCCTCGACGGATGGACATGTCCCGCCCGGAGGCGGAAGGAACCGGAGCGCCTACTTATCATATAAGTATGGTTACTTGTATGATATGCTGTGGACTGACTGCCGCGGAACGTCGAAGGAGCCATTCCATGTCAGACCAGAGCCCAGGCCGGAGCTCGGACCGGATCACGAGCATCGCGCTGTCCCACGTCGTGCTCCCGCTCGCGCACGAGATCTCCGACGCCAAGGTCTTCACCGGCCGCCAGAAGCCCATGACCGAGGTCAATTTCCTCTTCTGCGAGCTGGAGACCGCCGACGGCCTCTCCGGCGTCGGCTTCAGCTACTCCAAGCGCGCCGGCGGCCCCGCCCAGTTCGCGCACGCCAGAGAGGTCGCGGACAACCTCCTCGGCGAGGACCCCAGCGACATCGACCGCCTGCGCGTCAAGCTGCTGTGGGCCGGCGCCTCCGTGGGCCGCTCCGGCGTCGCCGTCCAGGCGATCGCCGCCATCGACGTCGCCCTGTGGGACCTGAAGTCCAAGCGCGCCGGGCTGCCGCTGTCCAAGCTGATCGGCGCCCACCGCGACTCCATCCGCTGCTACAACACCTCCGGCGGCTTCCTCAGCTCCCCGCTGCCCGAGGTCCTGGACAACGCCACCAGGTCGGTCGAGGCCGGCATCGGGGGCATCAAGATCAAGGTGGGCCACCCCGACCACAGGGTCGACTTCGAGCGCCTGACCGCCATGCGCGAGCACCTCGGCGAGGACTTCCCGCTCATGGTCGACGCCAACCAGCAGTGGGACCGCCCCACCGCCATGCGCATGTGCAGGGCCATGGAGGAGTTCAACCTCGTGTGGATCGAGGAGCCCCTGGACGCCTACGACAACGCCGGCCACGCCGAGCTCGCGCGCGAGATCGCCACGCCCATCGCCACCGGCGAGATGCTCGCCTCCGTCGCCGAGCACAAGCGGCTCATCGAGTGCCGCTCCTGCGACGTCATCCAGCCCGACGCCCCGCGCATCGGCGGGATCTCGCAGTTCCGCAGGCTCGCCATCCTCGCCGAGGACGCCGGCCTGCAGCTGGCGCCCCACTTCGCCATGGAGATCCACTCGCACCTGGCCGCCACCTACCCCATCGAGCCCTGGGTCGAGCACTTCGACTGGCTCGACCCGCTGTTCAACGAGCACATGGAGATCGCCGACGGCCGCATGCTGGTCTCCGGGCGCCCCGGGCTGGGGGTCACGCCCTCAGACCAGCTGCGCGCCTGGACCGTGGACGCCTGCCGGCTCTCCGGCCGGCCCTGAGCCCCCGCGGCGCGGCCGGACGGGGGCCGGCCGTCCCGATTCGCTACGATGCACCGGTGAGAGCCAGCAGCTCCCGTCCGGGGCCGGGCGACGGACGGGCGGGCGAGAGATGAGCCCGGCGCCGGACGCCTGGGAGCCGGGCGGCCCCCTCCGCCGCGACGACCCGCGCGGACTGGCCCACGCCGTCGCCGCGCGCCTGAGGACCGCCATCGCCGACGGGGCCCTGACCCCGGGGGCCAAGGTGCCCTCCGAGGCGCAGCTGTCCCGCGGCTACGAGGTCTCCCGCACCGTCGTGCGCGAGGCCGTCTCCCAGCTGCGCGCCGAGGGCCTGGTGGAGACCTTCCAGGGGCGCGGCTCCTTCATCGCGGCCACGCCCGGGGCGGCGGGCGGGCGGGCCGACGGCGGCGGGATCGTCCTGCCGGCCCGCCGCAGCGCCCGCGACGTCATGGAGCTCAGGCTCGCCATCGAGTGCGAGGCGGCGGCGCTCGCCGCCCGGCGGCGCACCCGCGCCCAGATCGAGGTCCTCGACCGGGCGCTGGCCGACCTGCGGCGGGCCGTTCGCACCGGGGGCAGCGTCGTCGGCCCCGACTGGGCGATCCACATGGCGGTCGCGGTCGCCAGCGGCAACCCGCTGCTGATCGGGGTCATGGAGGGCCTGGGCGCGCAGTCGGTGCTGCGCCACCGGGCCAGCCTCGACGACGTCGACCTGGTCGACCCCGAGCACGGGGCGCTGCTGGTCCACGAGCACGCGGCGATCCGCGACGCCGTCGTGCGCGGCGACGCCGACGCGGCCCGCTCCGCCGTGAGGGTCCACCTGGGGCGCTCGCTGGCCTCGCTGCCGCGCCCCTGAGCGGCGCCTCCGACCCCGCGGGGTCCGGCGACGGCGCCGGGCCGCGGGCCCTAGCGGACGGCGTCCACGGGCGCCGACCACTCAATGCGCTCGCGGACGGCGAGGAGCGTGTCGATGATGGTCTTCTCCCGGGCGGGCGTCAGGCGCTCGATCGGGATCGAGCAGCTGATGGAGTCCCGCACCGGGGTCGAGTAGCGCAGGGCGACGCCGAAGCACCGCAGGCCGGGGGTGTTCTCCTCATTGTCGACGGCGTAGCCGCGCGTGCGCGTCAGATCCAGGTCGGCCCGGGCCGCCTTGAGGGAGGTCAGCGAGCCGGGGGTCAGCGGGTCGGGAAGCGAGTCGAGGACGGTGCCCGGCCGGGCGGCGAGCACCGCCTTGCCCAGCGCGGTGTGGATGGCCTCCAGGCGCCGGCCCACCCGGTGGTTGGAGCGGCGGTACTCGTGGGACTCGACGGTGAGCAGGTAGACGATCTGGGTGCCGTCCAGGCGTCCCATGTGCATGGTCTCGCGCAGCTCGTGGGCGGCGTCCGCGAGGACGGGCTGGACCAGGCGGACGCAGGGGTCCCGGTCGATGTAGCTGGTTCCGGCCAGCAGGGCGCGAATGCCGATCGAGTAGTCGGCGCCGGTGGGATCGGTCTCCACCCAGCCGCGCGCGACGAGGGTCTGCAGCAGGGCGTAGGCCGACGAGCGCGGAGTCCCCAGCCCCTCGGCGACGTCGCGGAGCCTCGTCGCGGTGCCGTACCGCGCGGCGAGGAACTCCAGCAGCTCGATCGTGCGGGCCGCGGACTTGACCTCGCGCACTCCGGCGCCCAACGCGCCCATGACCACTCCTGACCACTCCCTCGCCGCTCGCCGTCAAGGGTCCGAGCATACCCGGACGCGCCGTCACGAAGCCGGACGACGAGAATGCTGTCTTCTATAGCGTACAGCCGTCTAAGTATGTAGACTTCATGACAGTGGTGGAGACGAGGCTGTCTTCGCCCGGACCGATGGAGGTACCCGATGCTCACTCCCCGCGGCGTCATCCCGGCGCTCGTCACCCCCTTGTCCCGTGAAGGCGACCTGCTGGAGCAGGGACTGCGCGACGTCATCGACTACACGATCGCCGCAGGCGTGCACGGCGTGTTCGTGCTCGGCAGCGCCGGCGAGTTCTACGGCCTGTCGAAGGAGACCAAGCGCCGCGTCATCGAGATCGCGGTCGAGCACGCCGCGGGCCGGGTGCCCGTCTACGCGGGTGCCTCGGAGATCACCACCCGCAGCGCGGTCGAGGTCGCGCGCACGGCCCAGGAGATCGGCGGGGTGAGCGCGCTGTCCGTGCTCACCCCCTACTTCATGTCGCCCACCCAGAGCGAGCTGGTGCGCCACTTCACCGCCGTCGCCGCCGGCACCGAGCTGCCGATCATCCTCTACACCAACCCCGCGCGCGCCCATGTCGAGCTCACCCTGGAGACCATCGTGGCGCTGTCCAAGGTCGACAACATCATCGGCCTGAAGGACTCCGCCGGCGACCTGGCGTTCACCCGCAGGGTCATCCAGGAGACGCCGGAGGACTTCAGCGTCCTCATCGGCCGGGACAACCTCATCCTCGACGCGCTCCGGGCGGGCGCCGCGGGGGCCATCGCCTCGACCGCGAACATCGCGCCGGCGATCTCGGTGGGGATCTACAGCGCCTTCGCCGCCGGCGACCTGGATGAGGCCCGGCGCCGTCAGGAGGAGCTGGTGCCGCTGCGCGCCCTGCTGGACAAGGCGACCTTCCCGGTGGTCCTCAAGGAGGGGCTGCGCATGGCCGGCGTGGAGGCCGGCTACTGCCTCCAGCCCGCCAGCGAGCTCACCGAGCCGTACCGCACCCGGCTCGCCGAGTACGTGGCCGAGCACGTTGCGGGCGCTGCGGGCGCCTGACCGGGGCATCACGCGGAAAGGAACGGAACAATGCCTCTCGTCGTCGTCGCGCTCGCTGTCGCGCTGCTGATCCTCCTCATGACCAAGACGAAGCTCAACGGCTTCCTCGCGCTGCTCACCGTCGCCGCGCTCGTCGGCGTGTGGGCCGCCGCCGCCGGCGTCCTGACCTACAAGGACGAGCCGGCGGGGCTGCCGGCCGTCCCCGAGCTCATGGAGAAGGGGATCGGCGGGCAGATGTCGTCCACGCTCGTCGTGATCGGCCTGGGCGCCATGATCGGCCGCGTCATGGGCGACGCCGGCGCCGCCCAGCGCATCGCCCTCAAGATCGTCGAGAAGTTCGGCGAGAGGGGCGTCCAGTGGGCCATGGTCATCACCTCGGTGGTCATCGGCATCACCATGTTCTACGAGGTCGCCTTCGTCATTATCGTCCCGGTCGCCTTCACCCTTGTGCGGGCCACGAGGAACTCGCTGCTGTGGATCGGCCTGCCCATGTCCATCACGCTGTCGACGATGCACTCCTTCCTGCCGCCGCACCCGGGACCCACCGCCGTCGCCGGCCTCTACGACGCCTCCATCGGTCACACACTGGCCCTCGGCCTCATTATCGCCGTCCCCGTCGGCATCCTTGTGTCCATGACCTGGCCGCGGCTCCGCTTCGTCAGGACCGTGACCCCCGAGATCCCCGCGGGCCTCGTCTCCGAGCGGGAGTTCAGCGACGACGAGCTCCCGGGCATGGGCATCTCGCTGACGGTCGCGCTCCTGCCCGTCGTCCTGATCGCCGGGGCCGCCGTCTACGACATGACTGAGCCGGCCGACAACGCCCTGACCGGCGTGATCGGCTTCGTCGGGTCCCCCGCCATCGCCCTGCTCATCGCCCTGCTCGTATCCGTGTGCGTCTTCGGACCCTTCAACGGGCGGCCGATGCGCGAGGTGGCCGACTCCATGGCCGGCGGTGCGAGGTCCATGGCCATGATCCTGCTCGTCATCGCCGCCGGCGGAGCCTTCAAGGAGGTCCTCACCGCCGCGGGCATCGCCGACTACATCAAGGCGATGACCTCCGGCTGGGACGTCAGCCCGATCATCCTCGCCTGGCTCATCGCGGTCATCCTGCGCATCGCCCTGGGCTCGGCGTCCGTCGCCGTCGCCACCGCCGCGGGCATCGCCGCACCGCTCGTCGCCGACAGCGGCGTCTCGCCCGAGGTCATGGTGCTGGCGACCGCATGCGGCTCGGTCGCCTTCAGCCACGTCAACGACCCGGGCTTCTGGATGTTCAAGGAGTACTTCAACCTCACCGTCACCGAGGCGATCAAGGTCCGCACCACCTACACCACGGTGCTCTCCGTCCTCGGCCTCGGCGGCTGCCTCATCCTGGGCGCCTTCGTCTGAGCGGCACCCCACCGTCCACCACGCACCCGCAACGACCACCGCACACCACACGCAACAGAAGGAAATATCATGAGGATCGGATTCATCGGCCTTGGGATCATGGGCAGGCCCATGGCCATCAACCTGCTCAAGGCGGGACACGAGCTCGTCGTGAGCAACCGCTCGCCCGAGCCCGTCGCCGAGCTCGTCTCCCACGGCGCCCGGGGGGCCGGCACCGCCCGCGAGGTCGCCGAGCAGGTCGAGCTCGTCCTGACCATGGTCCCCAACGGCCCGCAGGTCCTCGAGGTCGTCGAGGGCGACAACGGCGAGGACGGCGTGCTCGCGGGCGCCCACGAGGGCATGGCCTTCATCGACATGAGCTCCATCGCCCCGGGCGTGTCCCAGCACGTCGGCGAGCTCCTCGCCGCCAAGGGCGTGCCCATGCTCGACGCCCCCGTCTCCGGCGGGGAGCCCGGCGCCATCGAGGGCTCTCTCGCCTTCATGGTCGGCGGCCCCGAGGACGTCTTCAACACCTACAGGCCCGTGCTCGAGGTCATGGGCGGCTCGGTCACCCGCGTCGGCGACCTCGGCGCCGGCAACACCGCCAAGCTCGCGAACCAGGCCATTGTCGCCGTCAACATCGCCGTCCTGGGCGAGGCCCTCGTCCTGGCCAAGCGGGCCGGCGTCGACCCGCGCGGCGTCGTCGACGCCATCCGAGGCGGCCTGGCCGGATCCAAGGTCCTGGAGCAGAAGGCCGAGAAGATGCTCGCCGACGAGTTCGCCCCCGGCTTCCGCATCAACCTGCACATCAAGGACCTCAACAACGCCCTCGAGACCGGCCACGCGGTCGGGGCGAGCCTGCCCCTGACCGCCGCCGTGCGTGAGATGATGACCGCGATCGCCAACGACGGCCACCTCCTCCACGACCACTCGAGCCTGCTCGCCTTCTACGAGGGGCTCGCCGGCACCGCGCTGGCGGACTGAGGCGGACCGGGGCCGAGCTAAGGAGAGTCGCCGATGACTGCACCGAGGATCGAGAAGATCGAGGTCTACCCAGTCGCCGGGCGCGACTGCATGGAGCTCAACCTGTCCGGGGCCCACGGCCCCTACTTCACCCGCAACGTCGTGGTGCTCACCGACTCCACCGGGGCGACCGGCGTCGGCGAGGTCCCCGGAGGGGACAAGATCACCCGGACCCTCCGGGACGCCGGGCCCCTCGTGGTCGGCAGGTCGATCGCCGACCGCAAGAACGTGCTGCGCCGGGTGCGCACGGCCTTCGCCGACCGGGACGCGGGCGGGCGCGGGCTGCAGACCTTCGACCTGCGCACGACCGTCCACGCGGTGACCGCCATCGAGGCGGCCATGCTGGACCTGCTGGGCAAGTACGAGGACCTGCCGGTGTCGGCCCTGCTGGGCGACGGCCAGCAGCGGTCGCGGGTCAGGACCCTGGGCTACCTCTTCTTCGTGGGGGACCCGGGCAGGACCGACCTGGAGTACGTGCGTGAGCCCGGCTCCGACGTCGAGTGGTACCGCCTGCGCCACGAGGAGGCGCTGACCCCGGACGCCGTCGTGCGCCTGGCCGAGGCCGCCTACGAGCGCTACGGCTTCCAGGACTTCAAGCTCAAGGGCGGGGTCCTGCCCGGCGCCGAGGAGATGAGGTCGGTCCTCGCGCTCAAGCGGCGCTTCCCCGACGCCCGCATCACGCTCGACCCCAACGGCGCCTGGTCACTGGCCGAGGCCGTCGAGCTGTGCAGGGACAAGGTGGGCGTCCTGGCCTACGCCGAGGACCCCTGCGGCGCGGAGCAGGGCTACTCCGGCCGGGAGATCCTCGCGGAGTTCCGCCGCGCCACGGGGCTGCCGACGGCCACCAACATGGTCGCCACGGACTGGCGGCAGATGACCCACTCCCTGGCCCTGGGCTCGGTCAGCATCCCCCTGGCAGACCCGCACTTCTGGACGATGGAGGGCTCGGTGCGCGTGGCCCAGCTCTGCCACGACATGGGCCTGACCTGGGGCTGCCACTCCAACAACCACTTCGACATCAGCCTGGCGATGATCGCCCACTGCGGCGCCTCGGCGCCGGGGGAGTACAACGCCCTGGACACCCACTGGATCTGGCAGGAGGGCCTCGAGCGCCTGACCACCAGGAGCCCGCAGATCATCGACGGCGAGGTCGCCGTGGACCCGGACGTCCCGGGCCTGGGCGTCGAGGTCGACCGCGACCGGCTGGAGGCGGCCCACGCGCTGTTCCTGGAGAAGATCGGTGGAGGCGGCGCCCGGGACGACTCGATCGGCATGCAGTACCTCATCCCCGGGTGGGCCTTCGACCCCAAGCGGCCCGCGCTCGTGCGCGAGCCCGCCGCCGGGGGGCGGCCGTGAAGGTCGTCCTCGCCCCCGACTCCTTCAAGGAGGCCATGACGGCCGCTGAGGCGGCGGCCGCCATGGCCCGCGGCGTGCTCGCCGTCGTCCCGGACGCCGAGGTCGTCCAGGTGCCCATGTCCGACGGCGGCGAGGGATTCACCGACGCCGTGGCGGCGGCGCTGGGCGCCCGGGTCCGCACGGTCGAGACCGTCGACGCCCTGGGCCGCCCGGTCGAGGGCCGCCTGGCGGTCGGCGGCGGCACCGCCGTGCTCGAGATGGCCACGGCCGCAGGACTCGAGCTGGTCCCCGAGGAGGAGCGCGACGTGCTCGGCTCGGACACCCGGGGCGTGGGCCGGATGATCCGCGCGGCCCTGGACGCCGGAGCCGACCGCCTGCTCCTGGGCATCGGCGGCTCGGCCACCAACGACGGGGGCGCCGGCATGCTGGCCGAGCTCGGCGTCCGCTTCCTCGACGGCGAGGGGCAGGCCGTCGGGACGACGCCCAGGGAGGTGGAGGGGCTCGCGTCCGTCGACGCCTCCGGCCTCGATGCGAGGCTGGCCGGCCTGAGGATCGAGGCCGCCTGCGACGTCGACAACCCCCTGCTGGGGGAGCGCGGCGCCAGCGCCGTCTTCGGCCCGCAGAAGGGTGCGAGCCCGGAGGACGTCGACTACCTCGACTCGGTGCTGGCCCGCTGGGCCCGCCTGAGCGGGCGCGCCGGGCTCGCGGACCTGCCGGGGGCCGGGGCGGCCGGGGGTCTGGGCTTCGCCCTCATGGCCTTCCTGGGGGCCAGGCTCGAGCCCGGGGTCGAGCTGGTCGCCCGCGCGGTCGGCCTGGCCGAGGCGGTCAGCGGGGCGGACCTCGTCCTGACCGGCGAGGGCTCGGTCGACGCCCAGACCCTGGCCGGCAAGACCCCCGCCGGCGTCGCCCGGGTCGCCGCCGCCCAGGGAGTGCCCACCGTCATTGTGGCGGGGCGGGTGCGCCCCGGCGCGGAGGTGCTGCTGACCACCGGCTGCGTGGCCCTCATGTCGAGCTCGCAGGGGGATGTCGTCCCGCTCGCCGAGGTGCTCCGCGCCGCGCCGCAGAGCACCGAGCGGGCGACCGCCACGGTCATGCGGCTGTGGACCCACCGGAGCGGGCCGGCGGGCTCAGTGGTGGACCCAGCGGATCCAGCGGCGTAGCGCGCGGTCCGCCCACCGTTCGGGCCGGGAGCGCGTCACCCGATCCCGGCCACCGGGGCGGACAGCGGCGAGCCGGAGCCGTCGCGGCGCTCGTCGGTCTCGGGCAGCCCTACGCTCTGGCCGCCCGGCCCGACCGCCCGGGCCGGGCCCACCCCGACCCAGGCGAGGACGAGCTCGTCCTCCCCGCGCAGGAAGCGCTGGGCGCGCACACCCCCGGTGGCCCGCCCCTTGGCGGGGTAGCGGTCCAGCGGGGTCACCTTGACCGAGCCCGTCCCGGTGCCCGGCAGCGCCCCCTCGGCGTCGGCGATCGTGACGACGACGGCCTCGGCCAGCAGGTCGGCGGGCACCGCGGAGCCGGCGATGACGCGCGCCCCCTCGTGCAGGGAGATGCCCGCCATGCCGCCCGCGCCCCGCCCCTGGGGGCGCACCCTGGACGCCTCGAAGCGCAGCAGCTGGGCGTCCGAGGTCACCAGGGCGAGGATGTCGGAGTCGGCGGCGGTGCCGGCGAAGACGACGCGGTCGCCGTCGGCCAGCGCGATCACCTCCCAGGAGTCGCCGCGGCCGGGCTCGTCGCCCGGTCTGACGCGCTTGATGACGCCCGCGGCGGTGGCCAGCACGATCGGCGGAGTCGTCTGCGAGCCGATGGGTACCAGGCCGACGACCCTCTCCTCCGGCTCGATGTCGACCAGCAGGCGCGCGGGCTGCCCGCCGGCGAGCGAGGGCGCCCCCTCCGGGCGCGGGATCTCCGGGGTCGCCACGACGTCCAGGCGCACCAGGCGGCCCGTGTCGGTGACGGCCCCGACCCGGCCGCGCGCGGTCGCGGCGACCTGGCTCGTGATCGCGTCGTGGCGCCGGCGCCCGCCCGCGCGCGAGACGGGCTCCGCCCCGGCCGTGCGCGCCACCAGGCCCGTGGCCGACAGGAGCACCCGGCACGGGTCGTCCGGGACGGTCAGCGGGACGTCGGAGGCGCCGGCCATGAGGCTCATGGCCGCCTGCTTCGTGGCGCCCGGGGCGTTCGCTCCCGCGCCGTCGGGCGCCTGCGGTCCCGAGCCCGGGGCCCCGGCCCCGGGGGCCTCGAGGAGCACCGTTCGCCGCGGCGTGCCGAACTCCTCGGCCACCGCGGCCAGCTCGCGGGAGACCACGCCCCGCAGCAGCGCCTCGTCGTTCAGGACGGCCTCGAGCTCGGCGATCTCCCGGGCCAGGGAGTCGCGCTCCTTCTCCAGCTCGATGACCGAGAACTTGGTCAGGCGCCGCAGCTGCAGCTCCAGGATGTAGCTCGCCTGCGGCTCGGTGAGGTCGAAGACCCGCATGAGACGGGTGCGGGCGGTGGCGGCGTCCTCGCTGGAGCGCACCACCTGGATGACCTCATCGATGTCGAGGATCGCGATGAGCAGGCCCTCGACCAGGTGCCGGCGCTCCCTGCGCCTGCCCAGGCGGAAGCGGGTGCGGCGCTCCACGACCGTCAGGCGGTGGCGGACGAAGACCTCGAGCAGCTCGCGCAGGCCCAGCGTGCGCGGCTGGCCGTCCACCAGGCACACGTTGTTGATCCCGAAGGAGTCCTCCAGCGGCGTGTGCTTGTAGAGCTGGGCGAGCACCGCCTCGGGGTTGTAGCCGTTCTTGACCGTGATGACCAGGCGCGTGCCGTTCTTGCGGTCGGTGAGGTCGGCGACGTCGGTGATGCCCTGGAGCTTCTTGGAGGCCACCGTCTCCTTGATGCGGGTGATGACCTTCTCCGGGCCGACCAGGTAGGGCAGCTCGGTGATCACGATGCCCTTCTTGCGGGCGGTCACGTTCTCGATGCGGGCGGTCGCACGGGTGAGGAACTTGCCGCGCCCGGTGCGGTAGGCCTCGCGGATGCCGTTCAGGCCGACGATCATGCCGCCGGCCGGCAGGTCCGGGCCGGGCACGAAGGCCATGAGGTCCTCCAGGGTGGCCTGGGGGTGCTCGATGAGGTGGCGGGCGGCGGCAGCGACCTCGACGAGGTTGTGCGGCGGCATATTGGTCGCCATCCCCACCGCGATGCCCGAGGCGCCGTTGACCAGCAGGTTGGGGAAGGCCGCCGGCAGGACACCCGGCTCGGTGAGGGTGTAGTCGTAGTTGGGGGAGAAGTCGACGGTGTCCTCGTCGATGTCCGCCGTCAGCGCCAGGGCGCTGCTGGCCAGCCTCGCCTCGGTGTAGCGGGCCGCGGCCGGGCCGTCGTCCAGGGAGCCGAAGTTGCCGTGCCCGTCGACCAGCGGCAGGCGCATGGTGAAGGGCTGGGCCAGGCGCACCAGGGCCTCGTAGATGGCGACGTCGCCGTGCGGGTGGAGCCGCCCCATGACGTCGCCGACGACGCGCGAGCACTTCACGTGCGGCCGGTCGGGGCGCAGCCCCATGCGGTCCATCTGGAACAGGATGCGGCGCTGGACGGGCTTGAGGCCGTCGCGGGCGTCCGGCAGGGCGCGGGCGTAGATCACGGAGTAGGCGTACTCCAGGAAGGACGTGCGCATCTCCGTGGGCAGGTCCTGGTCGACAATGAGGCCGTCGACGGGGGGAGGCGGCTGCGTAGCGGACTTCGGCATGCCCCGCATCATGCGCGATGAGGGCCCGGAATGGGAAGACGACACCCGGAGGCGGCCGCATCGGCCGTCGAGTGCGGGACCGGCCGCGCCCAGTGGCCCCGGCCCGCGGGCCTGTCGCAGGTTGGTGGCATGATCGGCCCATGAAGTGGACTGCGCAGGGCCGACCCGACGACGCCGCATCCTCGACGCCCCTGGCCGAGGAGGTGCGGCACGCCGGCTACTACCCCGAGCTCGTTCTGGGCACGCTCGACGTCGCCGTGGCGGGCGAGGAGATCGTCGTCGACCTCGTCCAGGCCGAGACCACCTTCGATGACGCGGTGCACCGCCACCTGACCGTGCTCGCTCTGACCACCAGCCGGCTCATTATCGTCCACGTCGATGACGTCCCGCGCGAGGACGGCAGGCCGGGCGCGGTGGCCACCAGCGAGGCCGTGCCCATCGCCCGCATCTCCTCGGTGTCGCTGACCCGGGGCGTGCGCGAGCCCGCCGCCGGCGGCGGACAGCTGACCGAGGTGACGATCTCGGTCTGCTGGGGCGCGGTGCGCCGCCTGGAGCTCGAGCCGGCGACCTGCGGCGACCCGTCCTGCGAGGCCGAGCACGGGCTGACGGGGATCTCCATGCCCGACGACATCGTCATACGGGTCGCCGCCGGGGTTGAGGGCGACGCCGCGCTGGCCCGCGCCGACCGCTTCGCCCGGGCGCTGTCCGAGGCGACCGTCCGGGCCGCGGCGCGCGCATGAGCGCGCCGCACCTGCGCCAGGTCCTGGGCGCCGCCGCGGCCGGAGCGGGGCTGCGCCTGCGCGACGTCGATCTGCCCGACGTGCTCTCCGACGCGCAGGCGCGCGAGGCCGCCGCCGCCTGGAGCCTGCTGGCCGAGGACTCCGGGACCACCCCGACCGTCGTCGTGCTCGTCGACGGGCTGGGCCTGGAGATGCTGCGCGAGCGCCTGGGGCACGCGCCCACGCTGCGGTCCTGGCTGTCCGCCTCGTCCTCGTCCACGGGGCCGGCGGCCCGAGCGGCCTCCGGTCCCGGGCCCGCCGCGCGGACCTGCACCCCCTCGACGACGGCGGCCGCGCTGACGACCCTGGGCACCGGCGCCCTGCCCGGAGTCACCGGCATGGTCGGCTACAGCGTGCTCAACCCGCTGCTGGACCGGACCCTGCTCGTGGACACGGCCCCGCACCCCGAGCAGAACCTGTGCCTGATCACCTGGGAGGGGCGCGCCCCCGACCCGCGGGCCTGGCAGGACGTGCCCACCATCTTCGAGCGGCTCGAGCGCGACCCGGGCCGTCCCCGCCCCCGCGGCGAGCCCGGCGCGCCCCTGGCCGTGACGATCGGCCCCGCCCGCTTCGCCGGCTCGGGGCTGACCGTGGCCGGCCTGCGCGGCGCACCCCACCTGGGCGCCGACTGCCTCGAGGCCCGTCCGGGACTCGCCGTCGAGGCGCTGCGGCGGGGCATCCCCCTGGTCTACCTCTACGTCGGCGAGCTCGATCACACCGGCCACGCCCACGGCTGGCGGTCCGTGCGGTGGCTCGAGCAGCTCGAGCGCCTCGACGCCGCCCTGGCAGGGCTCGCGCGCCGCGTCCCCGCCGGCACCCGCATCATCCTCACCGCCGACCACGGCATGGTCGACACCGGGCCCGACCGGCGCATCGACGTCTCGGCGCGCCCCGCCCTGAGCCGCGACGTCGTCGCCGTGGCGGGCGAGCCGCGCTTCACCCACCTCTACGTGCCCGGGTCGGACCAGGACGTCGCCTCCGAGGTCGCCCAGCGGTGGCGCGACGAGCTGGGGGAGCGGGCCCTGTGGATCGGCACCCGGGCCGAGGCGGACCGGCACCTGGGCCCGGTCGGGCAGCGGGCGGCCGGCGTCGTGGGCGATGTCCTGGTGGCGATGAGCCGGGAGTGGGTGGCGGTCGACCCGCGCGTCCACAGCGAGTCCGCCATGGCCATGCCCGGCGTGCACGGGTCCCTCACGCGGGCCGAGACGACCGTCCCCCTGCTGACGGTCCTGACCTGACTGGTCGCCCCGGGGCCTGGGGCGGCGGGGCCGGGCCCTCCGGAGGGCTACTCGGGCTTGGCCCCGAAGACGATCTCGTCCCAGGAGGGGACGGAGCGGCGCGAGCGCCGCTTGGGCCTGGGGGCGGGCACGGCCGGTGCCCGATCGGACTCGTCCTGCTCGGTCCGCCTCTCCACCTGGGCCAGCGGCACGGTCGGAGCACTGTGGGCCGAGGCCGCGGCCTGGGGCGAGGCCGACGCCGGAGCGGGCGGTGCGGGGGACGGCGCGCTGGGGGCCGAGGCGCGGCGCCTCGCAGCGGCCGGATAGTGCCCGCCCTGGCCCACGGCGACCCTGCGGCGGTCGGACATCGAGACGATCTGGGCCTGCCCGCGCGGCGAGGTCATCGGCTCCGCGGGCTCCTCCTCGTCCGCCGGGGGCTCGACCTCCAGCCTGCGCCCGCGGCTGGAGGCCAGGTCCGCCAGCAGCGCGTCGGTCGAGGAGTCCTCGAGGCCCGCCCGCACCTCGTTCCACGCGGACTGCTCAGGCTCTCCCGCCTCCGCGGCCGCGGGAGGGGAGACGGGGGAGGCCGCCGACTCCGCGGCCGGCGCCACCGGGCTCGCCGCCGTCGGCGCCGAGGACGCCGAGGCGCCGGAGACGGGGGAGTCCTGGTCGAAGACCGGCGGGCGCTGAGCAGCGGCGGCGGCCTCCGTGAGCCAGCGGGCCTCCTCGTCCAGCGCGCTGACGGAGCGGGCGGTCATGTCCAGCTCCCAGCGGGCGAGCTTGGCCTGCGCCCCCTGGACGAAGGCGAGGGTCACCTGCCAGGGGTCGCGGCCCTCGCGCAGCGCGTCCCACTGCAGGCTCGTCGGCTCCACCCCGCGAGTGGCCAGGCGGTCCACGACGAGCTCGCCCAGAACGGGGGAGTCCTTCTCCCAGCCGATGCGGCACGCCTGAGCCTGGCGGACCGCCCACGCCCGCTCCGCCAGGACCGGGCCCTCGAAGCGGCGCACGTGCTCGACGTCCATGCCGGTGGTGGTGGCGACCTCCTCGGCGCTGGCGCCGGCGCGCATGAAGGCCTGCAGCTCGCGGGGGCGGACGGCCGAGCCGGGGGTCGGCGGCGCGATGGCCCGTGACAGCGCGGCCGGACGTGCGCGGCGCACCGCGGCGCGCAGGGCATCATCGACGACGATGCTGTAGCGTTCACCCTTGCCGTCGGTCATGACGACGGTGTCACCGTTGGCGCCCAGCAGCTCGAGCTCGATCATGGGGGATATGCCTCCTCGTATCCGTCGTACAGGCTCAGCGTGCCATCCCGGCCGCTCGGGCCGCGGGATGTCGCCCGGTGTGCCATGCGGCCGGCGTGTGAGTCTGTTCGCCCTGAGCCCTATTGCATCGCCGTTGAGCATGGTTCACGTGACCAGTTCGTGGTGCTATGGTGCGCGTGCCCTGCTCGGAGGGGTCGACAGCAGCTGGTCTTCGGTGTTATAGCCGGTTCCGGCGGAGCTGCGGACCGCCCGAGAGTCCGATCGAGTGCCGTCGACGAGAGAGAGTGACAGGCCATGGCGACCGACTACGACGCCCCGCGCAAGAACGACGACGAGCCCGAGTCCGACTCCATCGAGGAGCTTACCGCCCGGCAGAAGGACCAGTCCTCGGAGGCCATCGAGGAGGACGAGAACGAGGTCGCCGAGGGCTTCGAGCTGCCGGGGGCGGATCTGTCCCGCGAGGAGCTGAGCGTTCACGTCGTCCCCCAGCTGGAGGACGAGTTCACCTGCTCCGAGTGCTTCCTGGTCCACCACCGCGGCTCGTTGGCCTATATCGACGAGGCCACCGGACAGCCGGTGTGCACCGACTGCGCGGGCTGACCACAGGCTCGAGCACCCGCTCCCCCGTGGAGCACCACACCCCGACAAGGAGACCCTCATGGGACTGTTCTCCCGTCGTCGAGACGACGACGCGAGCGAATCGAGCACCAACTCCGATGACGTCGCACCCCGGGCGTCCGCCGAGACCGGCACCGGCCCCTGGGACGCCGCCGATGCGCCCGACCGCCCGGGATCCGTGGGCCGGATCGACCTGGGCTCCCTGCGCGTACCGGCCGTGGACGGGATGCAGATACGCCTGGAGAACCCAGGAGGGGCGGGCCAGGAGATATCGGCCGCCGTCCTGGTCCTGTCCGGCTCCACGCTCGAGCTCCGCGCCTTCGCGGCGCCGCGCACCATCGGCATCTGGGACGAGCTGCGCGAGGACATCACCGCCGAGCTGACCCGTGCCGGCGCCCGCTTCGAGGTCGAGGACGGCGAGCACGGCCCGGAGCTCCTCGCGCACGTGCCCGTGCGCACCCCGGACGGCCGGGAGGGGACGGTCGCGGCCCGCTTCATCGGGGTGGACGGCCCCCGCTGGTTCCTGCGCGGCGTGCTCCAGGGCCCCGCCGCCACCGACGAGGCGGCCTCACAGGTGCTGCGCGGCGTCTTCGCCGACATCGTCGTCGTGCGCGACGGCGCCGCCAGGCCGCCGCGGGAGATCCTCCCGCTTCACGCCCCCGGGATCGTCAACGCCCCGGCCGCCGAGGACCTGCCTGGCCTCGACCCCCTCGAGCCCGGGCCGACCATCGCCGAGGTGCGATGAGCCGTGCACTGCGCGCTCTGAGGGACCGCTTCTCCCGGCTGCGCTCCAGCCGCGAGGACATCGACGCCCTCGACGAGGCGACCTCCGCGCGCAGGCGGGGGACCATGCCCGTCGGCGAGCTGCGGGCGCGCCGACGCTCGGAGGTCTCCGGCGTGCTGCGCGCCGTCACCTTCAGGCCGTCCACGGACAAGCCCGTCCTGGTCGGCCAGCTCTACGACGGCACCGGCTCGGTGGACCTGGTGTGGATCGGGCGCCGGGCGATCGTCGGGATCCGCCCCGGCGTGCACCTGCGGGCCGAGGGCATGGTCGTCGCCGGCCGGCCCCGCCCTACGATCTACAACCCGAGCTACGAGATCCTCGCCCCCGGAGACTGACTGGAGACCGACACCGTGAGAACCACTGACGCCCCCCGCACGGCCACAGGGCTGGGCGCCCTCGACGCCGACCGCTTCGACGTCGCGGCCGCGGTCGGGGGCTGGCGCGGCGTGCTGGAGTCCGCCGTCCCCACGCTCGTCTTCGTCATCATTATGGCGGTGGCGCCGACCGCGCTGGCCGCGGCCCTGGTCGCCTCGCTGGCCGTGAGCGCCGTCGCCCTCATCGCGCGGCTCGCCCAGCGTCAGGGCCTCAGGCAGGTGGCCGGCGGCGCACTGGTGGCCCTGGTGAGCGCCGCGTGGGCCTGGCACAGCGGGCGGGCGTCCAACTTCTACGCCACCGGCCTGGCCGTCAACGCCGCGTGGCTGGCCGCCTGCCTGGGCTCCCTGCTGGCGCGCCGGCCGGTCGTCGGGGTGCTCATGGAGCTGTGGCGCCCCACGGGCCCGGGCGGCGCGACGTCGGCCGAGGACGGCGGGAGCCCCGCGGCCCGGGGCTCCTGGCGCACCGACCCGGCCCGGGCCGGGATCCGGCGCCGCTACGTCACCGGCACCGGAGTGCTCACGGCCATGTTCGCCCTGCGCCTGCTCGTGGAGGCGCCGCTCTACCTGGCGGGGGAGGCCTCCGTCGGGGCCCTGGGGGTGGCCCGGATCGTGCTGGGGCTGCCGCTGTTCGCCCTGTGCGTCTGGTTCGTGTGGCTGATCGTGCGGCCCGCCTCCCGGCGCCCCGGCCGCTGAGGCCGCTGGGCGGCGGGCCGGGAGGCGGGCTCAGCCCAGCATGGGCGCCGGGTCGGTGTCGGGCGTGAGCTCGGGCCCGGGGCCCTCCGCGGAGGTGAACAGCTCGGGTATCTCGGACAGCGACTCCTCCCCCTCGCGGGCGGTGAGGAACAGCAGCTCGTCCCCGCGCTCGAAGCGCTCGTCCCGGTCGGGGTTGATCGGACGGTAGTCGCGCAGGATGGCCGCCAGGACCGTGTGGGGAGGCAGCTCCACCTCGCTGACGAGCTCTCCGATGACCGGGGAGTCGTCGGGCAGGGTGAGCTCGTGCATGAAGGCGCCGGACTGGTGGAAGGTGAACACGGACACCAGCGAGCCGACGCTGACCGCCTCCTCCACCAGCGCCGTCATAATGCGGGGCGTCGAGACGGCCACGTCCACCCCCCAGGTCTCGTCGAAGAGCCACTCGTTCTTCGGGTTGTTGACGCGCGCCACGGTCCGGGGCACGCCGTACTCGGTCTTGGACAGCAGCGAGGTCACGAGGTTGGACTTGTCGTCACCGGTCGCGGCGACGACGACGTCGCACTCGCCCGCCCCCGCCTCGGCCAGGGCGTCGACGTCGCACGCGTCGGCCAGCTGCCAGTCGGCCTCGGGCACCGAGGCGATGCGCATGGCGTCGGGGGAGCGGTCCACGAGCGTGACCTCATGGCCGTGGCTGATGAGCTCGCGGGCGATGGAACGACCCACGGAACCGGCGCCGGTGATGACGATCTTCACTGCTCAGACCTCCTCGACGGGTGCACGGGACAGTGCGCGCTGGACGGTGACGAGCCTCTCGGTGGCGACCGCGAGGTGAAGGCGGTCGTGCTCCTGGAGCACCGTGGTGGACCGCGGCACGAGCGCCGTCGACCCGCGGGAGATCCACGCGACCCGCACATCCAGGCGCTCCTCGATCGCGCTGGTGGTCATGCCGACCCAGGCGTTGGACACGTCGGGCTGAACCAGGCCCACGGCCCCGGAGACGTCGACGATCTCCCGCGCCGTGCCGCCGGGCAGGATCCGCCGCATCATCTGCTCGGCGGTCTGCCGCACCGTCGCCACCGTGGGGATGCCCAGGCGCTCGTAGACGTCGGCGCGACGGGCGTCGTAGATGCGGGCCACGACGTGCTCGACGCCGTACAGCTCCCGAGCCACCCGCGCGGCCACGATGTTGGAGTTGTCGCCATTGGACACCGCGGCGAAGGCGTAGGCCTCGTCGATGCCCGCCTGCTCCAGGGCGTCCCGGTCGAAGCCCACACCCTTGACCTTGCGGCCGTTGAACTCGGCGGGCAGGCGGCGGAAAGCGTCGGAGAGCTGGTCGATAATGGACACGGAGTGGCCCATGCGGTCGAGCTGGGTGGCCATGGAGGCCCCCACGCGGCCGCAGCCCATAATGACGAAGTGCACGGGAAAACCGTACCCCGGACCTTGGACGCCGGGGAACGCGGACGTACGATTCGGTGTCGTGCGTGATTTCGCAGACCGTGTCAAGCGGCTTCTCGTCGGGCGCCCGGTGCCCAGCCGAGCGCTTGGCGAGACCCTCCTGCCCAAACGGATCGCCCTGCCGGTCTTCGCCTCCGACGCCCTGTCCTCGGTCGGGTACGCGCCCGACGAGGTGCTCATCACCCTGGCGGTGGCGGGGGTCGCGGCCACGGCGATCGCGCCGTGGGTCGCGCTGGCGGTCGTCGGCGTGCTCGTGGTGGTGGTCGCCTCCTACCGGCAGACCGTTCACGCCTATCCCTCCGGCGGCGGCGACT
Source organism: Actinomyces israelii (assembly GCF_030253495.1). Classification (NCBI taxonomy): domain Bacteria; kingdom Bacillati; phylum Actinomycetota; class Actinomycetes; order Actinomycetales; family Actinomycetaceae; genus Actinomyces; species Actinomyces israelii. Next base: position 2,237,483 of record NZ_CP124548.1, on the reverse strand, counting down.
ACGAGGTCGTCTCGACCAACCTGGGGCCGCACGCCGGCCTGCTGGTGGCCTCCGCGCTGCTGAGCGACTACGTCCTGACCGTTGCCGTCTCGGTGTCCTCGGGGACCTCCTACCTGGCCACGGCCGTGCCCTGGGCGGAGGACCACAAGGTTGAGATCGCCGTCGGCATCGCCACCGGCCTGGCGCTGCTCAACCTGCGCGGGAGCCGCGAGTCGGGCGGCGCCTTCGCCATCCCCACCTACCTGTACATGGCGGCCATCGGGGCCCTCGCCGTCGTCGGCCTCATACAGGAGGCCACCGGCGCGCTCGGGCGGGCCGAGAGCGCCTCCTACGAGGTCGTCACCCACAGCGGGTGGGAGCAGGGCCTGACCGGCCTGGCCGGAGCCTTCCTCATCCTGCGGGCCTTCTCCTCGGGGTGCGCGGCCCTGACCGGCGTCGAGGCGATCTCCAACGGCGTGCCCAGCTTCCAGCGCCCCAAGTCCCGCAACGCCGCCACCACCCTGCTCATGCTGGGCACGATCGCCGCGCTCATGCTCATGAGCATCATCCACCTGGCCGGCGCCGTCGGCGTCCGCATGGTCGAGGACCCGGCCACCGAGCTGCTCAGCCACGGCCGGCCGCTGGGCGCGGGCTACCACCAGGCCCCGGTCATCGGGCAGATCGCCGCAGCAGTGTTCGCCGGCTTCAAGCCGATGTTCTACCTCATCACCGCGGTGACCGGGCTCATCCTGGTGCTGGCCGCCAACACCGCCTTCAGCGGCTTCCCGGTCCTGGCCAGCGTACTCGGCCGCGACGAGTTCCTGCCCCGCCAGCTCTCCCAGCGCGGCGACCGCCTGGCCTACTCCAACGGCATTATCGTGCTGTGGCTGGGTGCGGTCGCCTTCATCGTCGGCTTCGACGCCAGCACCAACCGGCTCATCCAGCTCTACATCGTCGGCGTGTTCATCTCCTTCACGCTCTCCCAGATCGGCATGGTCCGCCACTGGACGCGCGAGCTGACCACCGCCACCGACCCCAGGGCGCGCCGCCGCATGCACCGCTCCCGGGTCATCAACACCATCGGCGTGGCGGGCACCGGCCTGGTGCTGCTCATCGTGCTGGCGACCAAGCTCACCCGCGGCGCCTGGATCACCCTGACCATTATGGCGCTCCTGTGCCTGGTGATGAGCCGGATCCGGCGCCACTACCGGCGCGTGAGCGAGGAGCTGGCGATCTCCGACCTGCACGACGCGCGCGTGCTGCCCGCCCACGTCCACGCCATCGTCCTGGCCTCGCGCCTCCACCAGCCCACCCTGCGGGCCCTGACCTACGCCCAGTCCACCCACCCGACCTCCATCGAGGCCGTCACCGTGGACACCGGCGACGGCGGTGCCGACAGGCTCCTGGACGCCTGGGAGGAGGCGGAGCTGGCTGTGCCCCTGACCGTCCTGGACTCGCCCTTCCGCGACATCACCCGCCCCATCGTCAGCTACGTGCGCTCCGTGCGCCGCGAGTCCCCGCGAGACCTGGTCGTCGTCTTCCTGCCCGAGTACCTCGTGCGCCGCTGGTGGGAGCAGATCCTTCACAATCAGACCGCGCTGCGGCTCAAGACCGCGCTGCTGTTCACGCCCGGGGTCGTCATGGCGTCGGTGCCCTGGCAGCTCGGACTGCCCGGGGAGACCCACATCCACCACGGCCTGCGCGCCCGCACCGCCAAGGGAATCGCCGACGCCGACGCCGCCGTCCGCAGGGAAGACCGCTACCGCCGCCGGCCCGCCGGCGCGCCCGGCCCAGGAGAGACCGTATGAGCACCCGCAGTCCGCACTCCAGCGCGCCCGGCAGGCCGCAGGCCTCCGGCGCCGTCGAGACAATGATCCTGCGGGTGGGCCCGCCCGCTCACGGCGGGCACTGCGTGGCCCGCCCCGACGACGACCCCGCCGGCCATGTCGTCTTCGTGCGCCACGCCCTGCCCGGTGAGACGGTGCGCGCCGTGCTGACCGAGAAGAACGCCAAGATCTGGCGCGCCGACGCCGTCGAGATCCTGTCGGCCTCGCCGGACCGGGTGCGGCCCGTGTGGCCCGAGGCCGGCCCGGGGGGAGTGGGCGGCGGGGAGCTCTGCCACGTCGCCCTGCCTGCCCAGCGCACCTGGAAGCGGTGGGTGCTGGCCGACTGCCTGCGGCGCATCGGCGGCGAGGAGGTCGCGGCCGCGGCCGCCTCCCTGCCCGAGGCCCGGGGGGCCGCCACGGTGCCCGTCGAGCCCATGCCGGGCGACGCGGAGGCGGGCGGCGAGCCGCGGGCGAGCCGCTGGGCCGGCGCCGGCACCCGGACCAGGGTCGCCCTGAGCGTCACCGACGACGGCCTGGCCGGCATGCACGGCTTCCGCTCGGGACGGGTCCTGCCGGTGACGTCCCTGCCGCTGGCCGTCTCGGCGATCCGGGACCTCGGCCTGACCGAGCGCGCCCTGTGGCGCAGGCGCTACCGACCGGGCATGCGTGTGCGGGCCGTCGCCCCCAGCGCCGGCGAGCCGGTGGTGCTCCTGTCGGACGGGGACCGTCACCAGGTCCTGACCGCATCGGGGCGCCCCACGGGGCGCCGGCGCGTGGAGGAGACCGTCGACGCCGCCGGCCTCGGGCTGGGACGGCTGCGCTACAGCGTGCACGCCGGCGGCTTCTGGCAGGTGCACCGCGACGCGCCGGGGGTGCTCGTGGACCGGGTGGTGCGCGCCGCCCTGTCCGGTGCGCCGACGGCGGCCGGCACGCGGGCCGGCGACGGCCCCCTGGACCCCGCCGGGACGGCGGGCGTGCGCGTGGTCGAGCTGTACGCCGGCGCGGGCCTGTTCACGCTGCCGCTGGCGGTGCTGACCGGGGCGGTGCGCTCACTGGAGGGCAGGGAGCAGGCGGTGGGCGACGCCCGCCGGACCCTTCACTCCCTGGAGGGGGCCCGCCTCCTCACCGGCAGGGTCACCGCCGCCTCCGTGGCGAGGCTGGGCCGCTTCGCGCCCGACGGCGAGCCGGGGGCCGACGTCGTCGTCCTCGACCCGCCGCGCCAGGGGGCCGGGCGCGAGGTCGTGGAGGCCGTCGCCGCTCTCGGCGCGGGGCGCGTGGTCATGGTGGCCTGCGATCCCGCGGCCCTGGCGCGGGACCTGAGGACCTTCATGGGGGCCGGCTACCGGCTGGCGGCCATGAGCGCCCTGGACATGTTCCCCCACACCCATCACCTCGAGACGATCGTCGTGCTCGACAGGCCCTGAGGGGGACGGGCCGAACCCGGTGCGGCCGGACGGGCGCCGCGCTCGGCGTCGGGGCGCCCGTCCGGGCTCGGCGTCGAGGGGCGCGGTACCCATGGCCCCGGCCGCCTTGAGGTGCGAGTCCGGCACCATGAGAGCAGTGAGGCCCCGTCACCCCCTGACGCCGATCCGCGGGTTCGCCCTGCTCGCCGCGGTCGCGCTGGCCCTGGGCGGCTGCTCGGGCCGAGGCTTCTCCGCCGTCTCCCCGCCGCCCGCCTCCAGCGCCTGGGCGCGGGGCGTCACACAGGCGTGGAGCATCGACCTGACCGCAGGGCAGGTCGGCGACCCGCCCGCCCGGCACGGCTCCTAACATCTGCGCACGGGCGACCAGCACCGGCGTCCTCGTCGTCTCCCAAGGGGACGGCGACGACTACGTGACCGGGTAGGACCCGGTCAGCGGAGCGGGGCAGTGGAGCGGCCGCTCCGACACGAGGCCGATGGGGCTCTCGCCGCTCACGAACCTCGTCGTGTCCGGCAACCGGGTCCCCGAGGCGGCCACCGGCACGCGGCTGTCCACCTTCACGGCGCCGGACGCGGACCCGGGCGACAGCCTCAGCCCGGTCCTGTCGCCCCTCGCCGACGGCTCCGTGGCGGTGATGTTCGAGCCGTCCTTCACCGGCGGCACGGCCCCCGGCACCATCAGCATCCCGGCCATGGTGCTCGGTCCGGACGGGAGCGTCCTCAAGGACGTCACCACGAGCACCGCGCGGCCCGACTTCGTGCACCGCGCCGACGGCGGCAAGGCGGTCGAGGTCGCCTCCGCCCCGGCCGGCAAGCGGCGCCTGCCGGAGGCCTGGAGCCAGGACCTGGGGGAGGCCCCCGTCGACGACGACTCCACCGGCTCCGCCGATCGCAGCGCGCCCACGGGCACCGTCGTCGTCTCACCCGCAGAGGGGCTCTCCTCGCTCCTGTCGAAGAACCACCTCACCACGGTCACCTACTCCGAGGACTCCATGACCCTGACCCTCTTATGACCCTGACCCTTTGGAGGGCCGGGGGCTGACGGTGGGCGCCCTCAGGGGGCGGGCTCCTGGCCCGCTGGCCGAATGCACGCGGGCCGTCTTGCGTAAAGCGGGCGCCAGAAGCGCCATGTTGACGCGAGATAACGCGGTGGCGGATACGGTGTGCGCCGTAACCGTCGCGCATCCCCAGTAAGACGACGGGAGCCGCAGAACAGGAGTGACGTCTTGGCCAGTATCGACACCTTCGACTCGCGCGCCACCCTCGACGTGGACGGCCGCTCCTACGAGATCTTCCGCCTGGACGCCGTCCCCGGCCTGGAGCGCCTGCCCTACAGCCTCAAGGTCCTGGCCGAGAACCTGCTGCGCACCGAGGACGGGGCCAACGTCACCGCCGACCACGTGAGGGCGCTGGCGGCCTGGGACCCCGCGGCCGAGCCGGACACGGAGATCCAGTTCACCCCCGCCCGCGTCATTATGCAGGACTTCACCGGGGTGCCCTGCATCGTGGACCTGGCCACCATGCGCGAGGCCGTGGCGGACCTGGGGGGCGACCCCGAGAGGATCAACCCCCTGGCCCCCGCCGAGATGGTCATCGACCACTCCGTCCAGATCGACTCCTTCGGCCTGTCCTCCTCCCTGGAGCGCAACAAGGAGCTGGAGTACCGGCGCAACGCCGAGCGCTACCAGTTCCTGCGCTGGGGCCAGGGCGCCTTCTCCAACTTCCGGGTGGTGCCGCCCGGCACAGGTATCGTCCACCAGGTCAATATCGAGTACCTGGCCCGCACCGTGTTCACCAGGCAGGTCGCCGGGCCCGGCGGGACGGTCGTCACCCAGGCCTACCCGGACACCTGCGTGGGCACCGACTCCCACACGACCACGGTCAACGGCATGGGCGTGCTGGGCTGGGGCGTGGGCGGCATCGAGGCCGAGGCGGCCATGCTGGGCCAGAGCGTGTCCATGCTCATCCCGCGCGTGGTCGGCTTCAAGCTCACCGGCTCCATCCCGGCCGGCGCCACCGCCACCGACGTCGTGCTCACCATCACCCAGATGCTGCGCGCCCACGGGGCGGTGGGCAAGTTCGTCGAGTTCTACGGGGAGGGCGTGGCCGCCGTGCCGCTGGCCAACCGCGCCACCATCGGCAACATGAGCCCCGAGTTCGGCTCCACCGCCGCCATCTTCCCCATCGACGACGTCACCGTGGACTACCTGCGCCTGACCGGCCGGGACGAGGAGCGGATCGCCCTGGTCGAGGCCTACGCCAGGGCCCAGGGGCTGTGGCACGACCCGGCCCGCGAGCCGGTCTACTCCGAGTACCTGGAGCTGGACCTCGCCACGGTCGTGCCCTCCATCGCCGGCCCCAAGCGCCCCCAGGACCGCATCGAGCTCTCCCGCGCCAGGGAGGCCTTCGAGGCCGCCCTGCCCGCCTACGCCGCCGAGGCATCCAGGCCCACCCCGGTCACCCTGGCCGACGGCACCGATACCGTCCTCGACCACGGGCACGTGGCCATCGCCTCGATCACCTCGTGCACCAACACCTCCAACCCGTCGGTCATGGTGGCCGCCGGCCTCCTGGCCCGCAACGCCGTCGCCAGGGGGCTGCGGAGCAAGCCGTGGGTCAAGACCTCCACGGCCCCCGGCAGCCAGGTGGTCACCGACTACTACGCCAAGGCGGGGCTGTGGCCCGCCCTCGACGAGCTCGGCTTCAACGTCGTCGGCTACGGCTGCGCCACCTGCATCGGCAACTCCGGGCCGCTGCCCGCCGAGGTCTCGGCGGTCGTCAACGACGCCGACCTGGCGGTCGTCTCGGTGCTCAGCGGCAACCGCAACTTCGAGGGGCGCATCAACCCCGACGTCAAGATGAACTACCTGGCCTCCCCGCCGCTGGTCATCGCCTACGCCCTGGCCGGCACCATGGACTTCGACTTCGACACCCAGCCGCTCGGGCGCGACGCCCAGGGCCGCGACGTCTTCCTGGCCGACATCTGGCCCGACCCCGCCGAGGTGCAGGCCACCATCGACGCCACCGTCGACCGGGACATGTTCGTGTCCGACTACGCCGACGTCTTCGCCGGGGACGAGCGCTGGCGGGGCCTGCCCACCCCCGAGGGCAAGACCTTCGCCTGGGACGAGGAGTCCACCTACGTGCGCAAGGCCCCCTTCTTCGACGGTCTCACCATGGAGCTCACCCCCGTGACGGACATCGCCGGCGCCCGCGTGCTGGCGCTGCTGGGCGACTCGGTGACCACCGACCACATCTCCCCGGCCGGCGCCATCAAGGCCGACTCCCCGGCCGGCCGGTACCTGGCCGACCACGGGGTGGCCCGCCGCGACTTCAACTCCTACGGCTCGCGCCGCGGCAACCACGAGGTCATGATCCGCGGCACCTTCGCCAACATCCGGCTGCGCAACCAGCTCCTCGACGGCGTGGAGGGCGGATACACCCGCAACTTCCTCACCGGCGGGCAGGAGTCGATCTTCGACGCCTCCCGGGCCTACCGGGCGGCCGGCGTCCCGCTGGTGGTGCTCGGCGGCAAGGAGTACGGGTCCGGCTCCTCGCGCGACTGGGCCGCCAAGGGCACCGCCCTGCTGGGCGTGCGCGCCGTCATCACCGAGTCCTTCGAGCGCATCCACCGCTCCAACCTCATCGGCATGGGGGTCGCCCCCCTGCAGTTCCCGGCCGGCGAGTCGGCGGCGAGCCTGGGCCTGGACGGCACCGAGACCTTCTCCATCACGGGCCTGACGGCCCTCAACGACGGCGTCACGCCGCGCACGGTCGCGGTCGAGGCGGTCAGGCCCGATGGGAGCGCGGTCTCCTTCGACGCCGTCGTGCGCATCGACACCCCCGGGGAGGCCGACTACTTCCGCAACGGCGGCATCCTGCAGTACGTGCTGCGCCAGCTGGCCGTCAGGGGCTGAGCGGGGCGCGGACGGGCCGGGAGGCGGCGGGCGGGACGGATAGCGCGCTTCGACCCGTGTCTCCGCCGACGGCGCTGGCGGATGCGGTGGCCGGGAACATCTGTTTGGAGGCGGCGCGGGTCGGAGTCGCGCGGATCCCGCCGGCTGGACGCCTTCGCCGCCTCCGTGGGCTGCGCGCGCCCTGCTCGCATCGCGCGAGGAGGCGCGGCATGCCGAAGAACACATGCCCAGGGGCCAGTCGTTGCCGAGGGGGCGGGGTGCGCCCCGGGTCAGGCCGGGGTGACGCCGAGCCCCCGGATCACCTCCGCGCCGGGCAGCGCCGCCAGCAGCGCCCCGGGCACGAGGAGCTTGGAGCGGCGCACGCCGGAGCCGATGAGCACCGTGGCGCGCGCCGCGACCCCGGCGTCGATAAGGAGCCGCCAGGCGGCGGGCACGCCCACCGGCGTGATGCCGCCGTACTCCATGCCGCTCATCTCCACGGCCCGCTCCACCGGCAGGAAGGAGGCCTTGTGGACGTCGATGAGCCTCTTCACCACGTGGTTGACGTCGGCGAAGTCAGTCGCGCGCACGACGCAGGCGGCGACCCGCTGCTCGCCGGCGCGCTTGCCCGCCACCAGGACGCAGTTGCCGGTGGCCGCGGGATCCAGGCGGTAGCGCTCGTTGAGAGCACCGGTGTCGGAGTACCGCGGGTCGATCTGAACCACCTGGGCCCGGCGGGCCAGCCGCGCGCCCTCGGAGGAGCCTCCCAGCGCCTTCAGGGCCGCGGCCACCGGGTGGGCGAGCAGGTCGGTGCGCTCCAGCGCCGGCTGCCAGCCGGTCTCCTCGGCGAGGACCTCGGCGGGATCGAGCAGCTCACTCATCATGCATCCTTCCGACGACGCGGCCGGTGGCGCGGGCCGGCCGCCGGCGTGACGGGCAGGAGTCTATGGGGCCGGGACGACGACAGCGCGCCGGTCCGCTCAGCGGGCGCGGGCCAGGCGCCGGGCGACGCGCTCCTCCAGATGGGCCCTCACCCGGGGCCAGTCGTCCGCCGTCACGCAGAACATGGCCGTGTCGCGCACGCGCCCCTCCTCGCCGGGCGCCAGGGAGGGCTGCCAGGCGTGCAGAACGGCCTCGAAGCGGGCGCCGGTGCCGGCGATGGCGCGCCGGGCGACGTCGTTGCGGGCGTCGGTCTTGATGTCGAGGCGGTCCACGCCCCAGTCCTCGAAGGCCCGGGTCATGAGCAGGAGCTTGGCGGCCGGGTTGACCGCCGTGCCGCGGGCGGCGGGGGACAGCCACGAGGAGCCGACCTCGACGGCGAAGAGCCGCCCGCCCGGCATCCACCGCGGCGTCAGGTAGGCGGTGTGCCCGACGACGCGGCCGGTGGCGGCCTCGACCTGCGCGAAAGGCGCGTAGGAGCCGGCCTGGCGGCGCGCGATCGAGCCGGTCACGTAGGCCGCAACGTCCTCGGGGGCGGGCACGGTCGCGAAGGCGCTCGTCCCCGCGCCGACGGCGGCCTCGCGCAGCCCGGGCACGTGCCCGGGCTCCAGGGGCTCGAGCCGGACGACGTCGCCGGTCAGCGGGCCCGACGACAGGGCGGGCGCTGAGCCCGGGGCTGCTGCGGGGGTCATGGGGAGATCCTCGCACCAATGGCGCCGGTGTCCGGGGTGCATCTTGACGCGCACGGTGCGTGACGGCGCGAGCGACCGGGAGTCAATAAAGACCACATGCGCGCGGGAGCGGAAAGATAAGCGGATGGAATAGAAGTCGGTCGCGGCCTGTTCGCCCTGCCGACAGCGGCCGCCCGGCCGTCCGTCCAGTGCCGGCCGACACCGAGTCCGCCGGCCGCAGCCCTGCGTGAGGAGACGCATCCATGACCCACACCATCACAACCGGCTTCACCGGCAGCGCGCCGACCGAGGACGTCGACCTGCTCGTCGTCGGCGGGGGCAAGGCGGGAAAGTCCCTGGCCATGCTGCGCGCCAAGAAGGGCGACCGCGTCGTCATGGTCGAGCGCGACAAGGTCGGCGGCACCTGCATCAACGTGGCCTGCATCCCCACCAAGACCCTCATCTCCGCCGCCCGCGTCCTGAGAGAGGTCCAGGGCTCGGCCGCCCACGGCGTCGCCCTGCCCGAGAGCGACGGCGGCGCCCCCGCCCTGGGGCGGGCCCGCATCGACCTGGCCGCCCTGCGGGCGCGCAAGGAGGGCGTCGTGGGCGCCATGGTGGCCGCCCACGAGACGATGTTCCCCGCCTCCGGCATGGACTTCGTCAAGGGCACGGCCCGCTTCGTCGCCGAGCGCACCGTGGAGATCGCCCTGGCCGACGGCACCGCCCGGCGCGTGCGCGGCGCCAAGGTGCTCATCAACACCGGCACCACGCCGTCCCTCCCCCCGATTGAGGGGCTGGCCGACGTGCCCCGCTGGACCAGCGAGGACCTGCTGGCCCTGCCCGGGCTGCCCGACCGCCTGGTGGTGCTCGGCGGCGGGGTCATCGGCGTCGAGATGGCCTCGCTCATGGGGCTGCTCGGCGTCCCGGTCACGCTCCTGCACGCGGGCGAGCACATCCTGGACCGCGAGGACGACGATGTCGCCGCCGAGGTCGCCGCCGGCCTGGAGGCCCTCGGCGTCACGATCCTCACCGGAGCCCGCGCCGCGCGGGTGGGCGCCGGCGAGGACGGAGGCGTCGTCGTGACCGCCCGGGACGGTCGCGAGGCGGCCGGCTCCCACCTGCTCGTCGCCCTGGGGCGCACCCCCGTGACCGCGGGCCTCGGCCTGGAGGCCGCCGGGGTGGAGACCACCGAGCGCGGCTTTATCAAGGTGGACGACCACCTGCGCACCAGCGCCGAGGGCGTCTACGCCGCCGGCGACGTGGCCGGGAGCCCGCAGTTCACCCACGCCTCCTGGAACGACTTCCGCGTCCTGCGCGACCTGCTGGCGGGCGAGGAGGCCTCCACCTCCGGGCGCCTGATCCCCTGGGCCGTGTTCACCACCCCCGAGCTCGGGCACGTCGGGCTCACCGAGGCGCAGGCCCGCGCGGCCGGCCACAGCATCCGCATCGCCAAGACCCCCACAGCCGCGGTGCCGCGAGCCAAGACTCTGGGACGAACCGAGGGCTTCTACAAGATCGTGATCGACGCCGACACCGACGAGATCCTCGGCGCCGCCATTATCGGCGCCGAGGCCAGTGAGGTCGTCACCAGCGTGCAGATGGCGATGCTGGGCGGCCTGACCTGGCGCCAGGTGCGCGACGCCGTCATCACCCACCCCACCATGGGCGAGGGCCTCAACATCGTCCTGGACTCCCTGGGCTGAGGCGACCGGCGGAGGGCCTCGACTCCTCCGAGTCCCGTGCGGCACGACGGGCGAGGCACCGGGGAAGGCAGCCAGGGACCGGGCCCGTGCGGCGCGGGCGGCCCCGGACGCGCCGCACGGGGCCGCCCGGCGCGCTCGGAGACCCCCGCGCGTCCGCTGATGGGCGCCGCCCGCTGAGCGCCTCCGCGGGCGGCGCGCGGTGGCAGGATGTGCCTGTGCTGCACGTCATCTTCTTCTCCCCCCGGATCCCCGGCAACACCGGGGCCGCCATCCGCCTGAGCGCCAACACCGGCTCGATGCTGCACCTGGTCGACCCCCTGTTCGACATGGACGACGCCAAGCTGCGCCGCGCCGGCCTGGACTACCACGACCTGGCCAGCACCCGCGTCCACGCCGACTTCGAGGAGTGCCTGGAGCAGGTGCCCGGGCGCGTACTCGCCTTCACCTCCCGCGCCGAGCGCCTCTACACCGACGTCAGCTGGCGCGGCGACGACGCCCTCCTGCTCGGGCCCGAGCCCACCGGCCTGCCCGAGGGGGTCATGTCCCACCCCCGCGTCACCGAGCGGGTCCGCATCCCCATGGTCGAGGGCAGCCGCTCCCTGAACCTGGCGAACTCCGCCGCCGTCGGCCTGTACGAGGCGTGGCGCGCACTCGGCTTCCCCGGCGCCCGCTGAAAGGCTCCGAGGAGCGCGAGGGGGAGCCGCGGCGGGAGGGCCCCGGGCTAGAGCATGTCCGCGGGCCTGATCGACAGGTCCTCGACCACCGCGTCGATCGGCGTGTCCACCGCCAGCCGGACCGCGGCCGCCACCGACGTCGTCGCCATGTGGTCCGCCGCCCGGTAGCGGCGGGACGCCGACCCCTCGGCGCGCAGACGACGGGCCCTGTCCCGCTGAAGGCGCTTCTGCATGGGCGTGTCCACCCGTCCGGGGTAGATCGACGTCACCCGCACCCGGCTGCGCTCCTCCTCGCGCAGCGCGTCCGCCAGCGCCTTGAGCCCGGCCTTCGCCGCGCAGTACAGCGCCTGCCGCGGCCAGGTCCGCAGCCCCGAGCCGGAGTTGATCATCACGACCAGCCCGCGCGTCTCGCGCAGCGCGGGCAGCAGCAGGCCGGTCAGGTGGGCGACGGCGACCAGGTCCAGGTCCAGCACGCTGCGCCACCGCGCGGGGGAGAGCTCCTCCAGGGTGCCGGAGGCCTCGACGCCCGCGGAGTTGACCAGAACGTCGAGCTGGGTGAGGTTGAGCTCGCCGACGGCGACGGCCAGCGCCTCGTCGTCGGTGAGATCCACGGCGCAGGTGCGCACCCGCGCGCCGGTCTCCTCCCCCAGGACCGAGGCGAGCTCGTCCAGATCCGTGGTCGTGCGCGCCAGGAGGACGAGGTCGTGGTCGGCGGCGAGGTCCCGCGCCACCGCCAGCCCGATGCCCGAGGTTGCGCCGGTGATCAGTGCCACAGGGCGGCGCTGGTGCCGGCCGGACTCATTGCGGGCGACGCCAGCAGGGCTCACTGGGACTCCTGCAGGAAGGGCGCCGCGCCGGGGGCGCCGGGCAGCGAGTAGGTCGCGGTGAGCGTGGCGCGGGCGATGCTGTGCGCCGCGCAGTGGAAGGCGACCGCCGCCGCGGTGGCCTCGTCGTCCAGGCCCAGGGTGTCCACGTCCAGGGCGTGCACGGCGAAGACGTAGCGGTGGTCGCCGTCTCCCCCGGGCGGGTAGGGGCCGAACCAGGCGTGCGAGCCCGAGTCATTGGCGGCGTGGAAGGCGGCGCCCTCGAGCCGGAGGTCGGACTCTCCCACCCCCCGGGGCAGGGAGGTGACCGAGGCGTCGAGGTCCTGCACCGTCCAGTGCCACCACCCCGAGGGCGTCGGGGCGTCGGGGTCGAAGCAGGACACGACGAAGGAGCGCGTGGCCTGCGGGAAGCCCGACCAGTGCAGCTCGGGGGAGATGTTCTCGCCAGGCGCGGTGAAACGATCCGCGATGCGCTCGCCCTCGGCGATGTCCTCGGACTCCAGCGTGAAGGCCGGCAGGGGCGGCAGCAGATCGTAGGGGAAGGGCGGACGCGGACGTGTCAGGTCGGTACTCACAGCGGACCTCCGGTGTCTGTTCAGGATCGTGATGGGGCACGAGAAGTAGAGCATGGTCACTCTATCCGCCGCACCTGGCAGGAACCCGAGAGTCCCCGGAGAGACCCGCGCCCGGGCTGCGTGTCGGAGGGCGGCGCTATCCTTGCCCATGAGTCGAACGCGCGTTCGAGTGCGCTCGAGAGCAGGAACCAGGAGGAGCTGCCATGCAGGCACCGCAGACGCCGCGGACGCCGCGGACGCCGCAGGCACCGCGGACGCCGGCCGCCGGCCGGCTCGCCGCGGCCCGCGCCGCCCTGAGGCGCGCCGAGCAGCGCACCGGCCTGGCGGACCAGGTCTCCCGGGGCGTCCGGCGCACCATGGTCCGGGCCCGCGCGCTCCGTCAGGAGGACGCCCGGTCGGACCCCTGGCCCGCTGCGATCGCGGATGCGCCGGGGGCGCTCAGCATTACCGGCTCGACGAGCGTCCTGCTGGCCGCCGCCGCCCACCGGCAGGGGCCTCACGGCTGGTGCGCCGTCGTCGGCGCCGAGGGCATCGGCTGGTGCGCCGCCGCGGAGAGCGGGCTCGCCCTCGACCGCGTCCTGGCCGTCTCGGCCTCCGACGTCGACTCCCGCACCCTCCTCGCCGTCGTCGAGGCCCTTCTCGACGGCGTCGACGTCCTTCTCGTCTCCCCGCGGTGCTCCGCCGCCCTGCGCGCCCGGGACCGCCGCCACCTGACCGCCCGCGCCCGCGAGCGCGGCGCCCTCCTCCTCGCCCCGACCCCCTGGGAGGGGGCGCGGGTCCTGGACGCCGTGCCGCAGACGGGTCCGCCGCCGGGCGGGCCCGGCGCCGTCGTCGCCCTGCACCCCCGCTGTCGGGCCGCCGACCCGGCCCTCCCGGGGCGGCCCGCCAGCGAGATGCCCGAAGGCTACCTGCACCGCCTCGCCTGGTCGCTGCGGGACCCCGCCGGAGCGGGCTCCTTCCAGCTCCTCCTCGACGCCGCGGGGGCCGGTCCGCGGGCCGCGGGCGCGGAGCCCCGCCCCGGGCCCGCCGTCGTGTCCGGGCGGGGCGCATGACTCCCCGGGCCCCGCGCCTTGTCGCCGTCTGGGTCCCCGACTGGCCCGTCGTCGCCCTCGCCCTCGAGGCGCGCGGGCGTCGGCGGGCTCCGGCAGACCGGGCTCGGGAGGCGGCCCCGGACCCGGCCCTGGCCCCTGTCGCCGTCGTCGGCGGACGCGGCGTGGTCGCCGCCTCCGCGCCCGCGCGCGCCGCCGGCGTCGCCACCGGGATGCGCCTGCGGGTCGCCCGCGCCCTGTGCCCCGGCCTCGTCGCGGTCCCCTCCCGCCCCGGCCACGAGGCCCGCGGCTTCGAGGCCGTCATGGAGGCCCTGGGCTCCCTGCTGGCCGATCCGCTCGTCGCCCGGCCCGGCCTGGCCCTGTCCGGCGCCCGCGGCCCCGCCTCCTGGGCCGGGGGCGAGGAGGCGCTCGCCGCGGCCCTCGTCGAGGCCGTGGCCGAGGCGCCGGGGGCGGAGTGCCAGGTCGGAATCGCCGACTCGCTGCTCGGGGCGGTGCTCGCGGCGCACGAGGGGATCATCGTCCCCGCCGGGCGGGCGCCCGCCTTCCTGTCCCCCTGGCCTCTGGAGGCCGTCCTGGCGGCCCTGCCCACGCACCGGCTGCGCCACGAGGCGCGCGGGCTGCTGGAGATCCTCGCGCGTCTGGGCCTGCGCAGCCTCGGGGACCTGGCGGCCCTGCCGGCTCGCGACGTCGCCGCCCGCTTCGGGGCGGCGGGGGAGCGGCTGCACGGCCTCGCATCCGGCGCCTCCTGGCGGGTGCCGGAGACGCGGCGGCCGGAGGCCGAGCTCACCGTGGAGGCTCCCCTGGACCCGCCCGTCTCGCGGGCGGATGCCGCCGCCTTCGCCGCGCGCGCGGCGGCCGAGGACCTCGCGGCCCGGCTCGCGGCGCACGGCCTGGCCCCGGGACGGCTGCTCGTGGAGGCCCGCTGCGAGGACGGCACCGGCCTCGCCCGCTCCTGGATGCTCCGGGCCGTCCCCACCCCCGCCGAGCTGACCGACCGGGTGCGCTGGCAGCTGGAGGGGTGGCTGTCGGGGCGCGCGGGGCGTCCGCCCGCCGCTCCGCTGGAGCACCTGCGCCTGAGCGCCCTCGAGCCGGCCCCCGAGGGGGCCGGCCGGGCCGGCCTGTGGACCGCGCCCGGGGAGCAGGGGGAGAGGCGCGCCCACCGGGCGGCCGAGCGCGTCGAGTCGCTCCTGGGCGCCGGCGCGCTCCAGGTGCCCGGTCTCGCGGCCGGACGCGACCCGCGCTCGCGCTCGCGGCCGGCCCTCTGGGGGGAGCGGGCGCCGTCGGCCGCGGGCGCCACCGGGACCGGCGCGCCCTGGGCGGGGTCGCTGCCTGCGCCGTCCCCGTCGGTCGTGCCGGAGCGTCCCGCCCCCGCCGTGCTGGTGGACGCCGAGGGCCGGGACGTCCTCGTCGACCGGCAGGGGCAGCTCGAGGGCGTGCCCGCGCGCCTGGAGGTGGACCGGCCCCAGGACGGCGGCTGGGGCGGCGGCCGGTGGGAGGGGCACCGGCGGGTCGTGTCATGGGCCGGACCCTGGCCCGTTGACGAGGGCTGGTGGCGCCCCGAGGGGGCGTCGCGCCGGGCCTACCTCCAGGTGGTCGCGGATCCCGGCCCGCCGCTGCTGCTCGTGCGCGCGGGGCGCTGGTGGCTCGACGCGGTCTACGACTGAGGTGAGGCAGAGGCCCGGGCGGCGCGGGCCCCGGCGAGGCCCCGGTGCGGAGGAGGCCGAGGGTATCCCGGGTGCGCCAGGCGGCGGGAACGGGCAGGTGCGCGGGGCAGCCGGACGGCGGCGGCAGGTGCGTCGGCCATAGCAGTCTCCGCCTTCTACCCGCTGGAATACAAGTATATGACTTGTTAAAGAGGCGGTGTTGGTCAAATTTAATACTTGTATTTGCTGGGTTATGAGGAATATTCTTGAGTATGCTCATCCGTTATGCCGTCATCGCCGACATCGTGGGCTCGCGTGCTCTGCCCGACCGCGTTCAGGCCCAGCGGACCTTCACCGACGTCCTCGTCCGCGCCGGTGAAGGGCTCAACCTGCCTCGGAGCCCGTACGCGACTGTCGGCGATGAGTTCCAGGCGGTCGCGGACAGCCTCGGCGCGGCCCTCACCCTCACCCTGCGCACCCAGCTGCTCCTCCCCGGGGTCCTGTCGCTGCGCTTCGGCGTGGGCGCGGGCGAGGCCCGGGACGTGGGCGCTAACGACGGCGCCCCCGTTCAGGACGGCCCCGCCTGGTGGCTGGCGCGGGAGGCCATCGACTGCGCGCACGCCGCCCAGGACGCGGGGCTCGGCTTCGTGCGCACCCGGGTGCGCCTGGGCGCTGGGGCCCCCGAGGGCCCGGCAGGGCCCGCGGCCTGCGAGAACGTCCGGGAGCACGAGCGGGTCACCAATGCGATGCTCACGCTCAGGGACCAGGCCGTTCAGCGCATGCGCGAGCGGCCGCGCCGACTGATGGGGCGCCTTCTCATGGGGGCCACGCAGGTGGAGGCGGCCGGTGCCGAGGGCGTCACCCAGTCGGCCGTCTCGGCGCTGGTGCGGGGCACGGGCGCGGGGCTGCTCGAGGCGCAGGCCCTGCTCGCCGCGGTGACGGACGACAGGCGCGGAAGGAGGGTCCTACGGTGACTGCTGCTCTGGTTCTTCTGCTCGGCGTCACGGCTGCTCTCTTCCCCGCGGGCGGCCGTCCCGCCGCCTGGCGCGGCGCCGGCGGTCGGCTGGGGGTCGCGCAGGTCGTCGTCCTGGTCCTCGGGGCGCTGCTCGGCGCTCCCGTCCTCGGCCTGCCGTGGTGGCAGGCCGCCGCCGCGGCGGGGCTGGCCGGCCTGTGGACCGCCGCGACCCGGCTGGCCCCCGCTCCTCGCGCGACTCTCTGGCGCTGGGGCGCGGCAATCGCGGTGATCGCCCTGTGCGCGGTGCTTCAGGGTGAGCCGCAGGCCGCGGCGGGCCGCGCCGCCCGGCTGTGCCAGGGCGCAGGCTGCCTCCTCCTGCTGACGACGCCGGCCAACCGCGCCGTCACCGACCTGCTGGCCATCGCCCGCGGGCGGGTGCGGCCTGACGGCGAGACGCGACCCGGCCGGGACGGCGAGACGCGGCCCGACTGGGCGCCCCTGCGCGGCGGGCGGTGGATCGGGCCGCTGGAGCGGCTCCTCCTGCTCCTGCTCGCCTCCATGGGCGTACACGCCGCCGTTGCCGCAGTCATCGCCGCTAAGGGCGTCATCCGCTTCCCTGAGATCAGCAGGGACGAGCGCGGCGACAAGGCCGAGGAGTTCCTCATCGGGTCCCTCGCCTCGTGGGCCCTCGCCGTGCTGGCCGCCATGCTCCTGACCCGCCCCTGAGCACGCTGAGATGATCGAAGTCTGGGGTCTGTGGCCTCTTCCCTCGTGGAGATCGGTTCGAGGCGGGCCGGCGCCGACGTCGGGCGGGGCCTCGACATCGACTGCGAGGGTATGTTCACGTTCCGACGCGCCCCGCCCGGAACCAGCCATCTGAGGCTCCCGGCGGCTCTCGGCGTCGCCGGTCCTCTCCCCGGAGCCTCTCAGCCCCGTCCGAGGTCCGCCGTCGCCGGATCCACCTTCGGGGCCCGCGTGGCCAGCTTGTGGCCCCACCACAGGGCGAAAAACACCGGCACGCCCACGTAGGACATGAGGATGCCGCCCAGCGGCTCCCCGGAGGTCGCCGGCTCGTAGGCCTGACCCACGATGATCGCCGCACAGGCGACCAGGGCGACGACGGCGCCAGCGGGGAAGAGGCTCGCCCGGTACGGCAGCTCATCCAGGCTCCTCCCCTGGGCGCGCATGGCCATGCGGAACTTCCAGTGGCACCAGGAGATCCCCGCCCAGGTGATGAAGCCCGCCAGGGCCGAGACCGTCAGCAGCAGCTCGTATGCCCGCCCGTCGCCCACCAGGGACGTCAGGAAGCCGGCCAGGCCCACGAGGGTGGTGGCCAGCAGGGCGTTGAGCGGCACCTGGTGGCGGCTCAGCCGGGTGAGGAAGCGCGGGGCGTGGCCGCGCTCGGCCAGGGCGAAGAGCATGCGGGTCGAGGAGTACAGGCCCGAGGTCCCCGCCGAGAGCACCGAGGTGAGGATGACGGCGTTCATGAGGCTGGCCGCGCCCAGCACGCCGGCGCGTTCGAAGATCAGCGTGAAGGGGCTGATCGAGACGTTCTCCTCCGAGGTGTTGAGCAGGTTCGGGTCGGTGTAGGGGATGAGGAAGCCGATGACGGCGATCGCCCCGATGTAGAACAGCAGGATGCGCCAGAAGATCGTGCGGATCGCCCGGGGGATCGTGACCTCCGGGTGCTCGGCCTCGCCGGCGGCGGTGCCGATGAGCTCGGTGCCCTGGAAGGAGTAGCCGGCCACCAGGAGCACCAGCAGGACCCCCTTGCCGCCGCCCACGAAGGGCGCCTCGCCCCCCGTCCAGTTGCTGGTGCCCGGAGACGTCCCCAGGATCCCGACGATCATGATCACGCCCAGCGCGAGGAAGACGATCACCGTCATGACCTTGATGGCTGCGAACCAGAACTCGCTCTCGCCGTAGGCGCGCGTGGACAGCGCGTTGATGCCGAACAGGATGAGCAGGAACAGGCCCGACCACACGATCGAGGGCACCTCCGGCAGCCAGTACTTCATCACCAGCGCCGCCGCCACCAGCTCGGCCGCCACCGTGATCGCCCAGTTGAACCAGTAGTTCCAGCCGATGGCGAATCCGAAGGACGGCGAGACGAAGCGGGTCCCGTACTCGCCGAAGGAGCCGGCCACCGGCAGGTAGGCCGCCATCTCGCCCAGCGACTGCATAATGAGCCACACCATAACGCCGATGGCCGCGTAGGCCACCAGCGCGCCGCCGGGGCCGGCCGTGGAGATCGTGGCGCCCGAGGCCACGAACAGGCCGGTGCCGATCGCCCCGCCGATGGAGATCATCGTCAGGTGGCGGCTGCGCAACGAGCGGCGCAGGCCCTCGTCGGAGGCGGGGCTCGGGGGCGCGGGACGGTCCTTCTGAGCAGTTGATGTGGTCATGATGCGTTCCGGGATCGGGGGCAAGGGCTGGTCGCATGGACGCGACTCGCGCACGCGGCGGCCTCACCCTAGCCGTGATCGGCGGCGGGGCGGTACGGCGGTCCGAGCGCCGAGCAGAGAAATGCCGTAGTATGTACATATGTTCGATAATGTGGGGCGCGCAGCCGCGGGCCGCACCCACCGCTACGCCGAGCTCCACGCCCACTCCGCCTACTCCTTCCTCGACGGCGCCAACGAGCCGGAGGACCTCATCGGCGCCGCCGCCGAGCTGGGCCTGGAGGCACTCGCCCTGACCGACCACGACGGCCTGCCCGGCATCGTCAAGCACGCCGAGGCCGGGCGCGCCCACGGCCTGCCCACCGTCCACGGCGCCGAGCTCACCCTGGACGACGGCGCCCGCCTGCCCGTCCTGGCCCGCGACCCGCGCGGCTACCGCCGCCTGAGCGCCGCCATCTCCCGCCACAACCTCGACGCCGGCCGCCGCGCAGAGCCCGCCCACCGGCTCCCCGAGCTCGCCGCCGCCCTGCGCGGCACCGGCGCCGGCTGCTCCTGCCTGGTCCTGACCGGCACGGTCAACGGGCCCCTGCGCCGCTCCCTGGGCGACCCGCGCCGCCCGGCCGCCTGGGACCGCCGCGCCGCCGACGCCGCCCTGGGCGGGCTCGTGGACGCCCTCGGCCCCGACTCCCTCGCCGTCGAGCTCGTCCTCGACGGCGGTCCCACCGACGCCGCCGTCACCGACGCCCTCGGCGCCCTGGCCGCCGCCCACCGGCTCCCGCTGCTGGCCACCGGTGCGGTCCGCTGCGCGCGCCCCGCCGACTCCCGCCTGGCCGACGTGCTGACCGCCACCCGGCTGCGCACCGACCTGGAGGGCGCCCGCGGGCACCTGCCCGCGCTCGGGCGCTGGCTGCGCGGGCCGACGGACATGGCCCGCCTCCACCGGCGCGCGCCCCGCGCCGTCGACGCCGCGGCCGAGATCGCCCAGGACCTCGCCTTCGACCTGTCGCTGGTCGCCCCCGACCTGCCCGCCGTCGATGTGCCGCCCGGACACACCTCCGCCACCTGGCTGCGCGAGCTCACCCGCCGCGGGGCGCTGGAGCGCTACGGCCCGCCCGAGGAGGACCCCGAGGCCTGGAGGGCTCTCGCCCACGAGCTCGACGTCATCGAGTCCCTGGGATTCCCCGGCTACTTCCTCATCGTGCGCTCCATCGTCGACTTCTGCCAGGCCTCGGGGATCCTGTGCCAGGGGCGGGGGAGCGCCGCCAACTCCGCCGTCTGCTACGCGCTGGGCATCACCGCCGTCGACGCCGTGCGCCGCAGGATGCTCTTCGAGCGCTTCCTGTCGCCCGGACGGGCCGGCTACCCCGACATCGACCTCGACATCGAGACCTGCCGCCGCGAGGAGGTCATCCAGCACGTCTACGCCCGCTACGGGCGCGAGCGCGCCGCCCAGGTCGCCAACGTCATCTCCTACCGGCCCCGCTCCGCCGTGCGCGACGCCGCCCGGGCCCTCGGCCATCCCCCCGGCCTGCAGGACGCCTGGGCCGCCCAGACGGACCGGTGGGGGAGCGTGCGCACCGACGGCGCCGGCTCCGTGTCGGCCGACCGCTGCCCGCACCCGCCGGCCGAGCCTCCGGAGCAGGTCCTCGGCATCGCCGAGCGCCTGCTGAGGCTCCCGCGCCATCTCGGCATCCACCCCGGCGGCATGGTCCTGGCGGACCGCCCCGTCACCGAGGTCTGCCCGGTGCGGTGGGCCGCCACGGAGGGGCGCACGGTCCTGCAGTGGGACAAGGACGACTGCGCGAGCGCGGGCCTGGTCAAGTTCGACCTGCTGGGCCTGGGCGTGCTCACGGCGCTGCGCCTGGCCTTCACCGGCCTGGCCGAGCGCGGCGAGCGAGTGCCCGGGCCGGGCGCCGGAGAGGCCGGCGCCCTGCGCCGCGCCCAGGCCGGCAGGGCCTGGGGGCTGCACACCCTCCCTGAGGAGGACCCCGCGGTCTACCGGCTGCTGAGCGCCGCGGACACGGTCGGCGTCTTCCAGGTCGAGTCCCGCGCCCAGATGGCCACCCTGCCGCGCCTGCGCCCGCAGACCTTCTACGACATCGTCGTCGAGGTCGCCCTGGTGCGCCCCGGCCCCATCCAGGGAGACGCCGTCACCCCCTACATCCGCCGCAGGCTCGGCCGGGAGGAGGTCGACTACCTCCACGACTCCCTCAGACCGGCCCTGGCCAAGACCCTCGGGATCCCCCTCTTCCAGGAGCAGCTCATGCAGATCGCCGTCGACGCCGCCGGCTTCAGCCCCGCCGAGGCCGACGCCCTGCGCCAGGCCATGGGCTCCAAGCGCTCGGCGGAGCGCATGGAGGCCCTGCACCTGCGCCTGGTGGAGGGGATGACCGCCCGGGGGATCGACGCCGGCACCGCCGAGACCGTCTTCGACAAGCTGCGGGCCTTCGCCGGCTTCGGCTTCCCCGAGTCCCACGCCCTCTCCTTCGCCCACCTGGTCTACGCCTCGGCCTGGCTCAAGGCCCGGCGTCCCGAGGACTTCTACGCGGGGCTGCTGGCGTCCCAGCCCATGGGCTTCTGGTCCCCCCAGACCCTGGTCGCCGACGCCCGGCGCCACGGCGTGCGCGTCCTGCCCGCCGACGTCAACGCCTCGCGAGAGGAGGCCCGCGTGCGCACGCGCGGGCAGGAGGCCGGGAAGAGGCCTTGCGAGGAAGGGGACGGGGGCGCCGGCTGGGGGCCGCTGCGCCCGTCGCCGAGCGCCCTGAGCCCCCTGGAGACCCACCCCGACCTCGCGGTCCGCCTCGGCCTGGCCCGGCTCAAGGGGCTGGGAGGGCGGGGCGCCTCCGCCATCGTCTCCGAGCGCCTCGCCCACGGCCCCTATGCTGACGTCGCCGACCTCGCCAGGCGCGTGCGCCTGAGCCGCCGCCGCCTGGAGACCCTCGCCGCCGCCGGGGCCCTGGCCTCCCTGGGGGTCGGAAGGCGGCAGGCCCTGTGGGCCGCCGGGGCGCTCTCCGAGGAGCACGGCCGACCAGGGCCCCGCCGCCCGGCCGGCCAGGCAGGCGGCCGGTGGTACCAGCCGCCACTGCCCGGGACCGCCGTCGGCGCGCGCGCCCCGCGCCTGCCCCCCATGACCGACCGCGAGCGGCAGGCGGCCGACCTGCGGCTGACGGGCACGTCCACCCGCGGCTTCCCGACCGTCTTCGTGCGCCCGGACCTGGCGCGTTCCGGGGTCCTGCCCATCGCCGAGGCCGCCCGTCGCGGCGCCGGTGAGCGCGTGCGCGTCGCCGGAGTCGTCACCCACCGCCAGCGGCCCGGCACGGCATCCGGCACCGTCTTCCTCAACCTTGAGGACGAGACCGGTCTGCTCAACGTCGTGTGCTCGGTGGGCCTGTGGAGGCGCTACCGCCGCGTCGGCCGGCGTGCGAGCGCACTGGTCGTGCGCGGCCGGGTCGAGTCGTCCGACGGCGCCACCTCCCTGATCGCCGAGCGCCTCGAGGCCCTGGAGGGCGTTGAGGCGCTCGGCAGCCGCGACTGGTGCTGACCGCCTCGAGCCGCTCAGTCGCCCTTCCCGTTGGAGTAGGAGGGCAGGTCGCCCACCACCGGGGCGTCCTTGACGTGCAGCTCGGAGTAGACCGACCACAGCACGCTGACCAGCGGGACGGCGACGATCGCGCCCAGCAGCCCCGCGGAGTAGGTGCCCACGGCCACGGCGATAATGACGACGACCGGGTGCATGGAGACCTGGCGCCCCATAATGAGCGGCTGCAGGATGTGCCCCTCGATCTGGCCGATCCCCGCCACACCCAGCCCCACCACGATCATGGTGATGAAGCCCTTGGAGGCCAGTGCCACCACCATGGCGATGCCCATGGCGATCGGCGCGCCGATCATGGGGATGAAGGCGCCGATGAACACCAGCACGGCCAGCGGCGCGGCGAGCGGGACGCCCACGACCTGGAGGAAGACGCCCGCCATCATGGCGTCGGTCAGCGCCACAATGACCGTGCCGCGCGCGTAGCCGGCGAAGGTGTACCAGCCCGCGCCGGCCGCCCGGTGCACCGACTCGCGCATGGTGGCCGGCAGCTCGTTGAGGAACCAGCGCCACATGCGCCCGCCCGAGGCGAGGAAGAAGATCGTGGAGAAAAGAGCCAGTGCCAGTACCGCGAAGACGTCGGCGACGGTGCCCGCGTTCGACAGCACCTCGGTGGCCAGGGTCGGGGCGTTGGACTGCACGTAGGCCTGGCCCTGCTCGACCAGGAGCTGGACCTGCCCCATGACCTCGGCCTCGGTCAGGTGCATGGGCAGGGGCCCGTGCTCCACGAAGTCCAGGATCGTGTCCACGCCGTTGGAGAACTGCGTGCCCAGGGTGGCCCACTGGCTGGTGACCGAGGTGACCACGTAGAAGACGAGCCCGGCCACGACGCCCACCGTGGTCAGCAGCGCCAGGAAGGTCGCGGGGTAGCGCGGCATGATCCGGGCGAACAGGTTGACCAGGGGCTGGAGGAGCGAGGTGAAGACCAGGGCTATGAACAGCCCGATGAACACCGGGACGATCTGGGAGGTGATGTAGAAGACCAGGGCGATGACGATGAGGATCCCCAGCAGCAGCCAGGCGCCGACGCCTCCGTGCACCATCCAGGAGGGCAGTGCCTCGAAGACCGTGGCGCGCGTGGTCACGGTGGAGGGGACCACGGGGACCACCGTCGTCGAGGCCGGTGCGTCGCCGGCCTCCGTCGCGCCCGCGGTCTCGGTACGCGTCGTGGTGCTGTCCTCGTAGCGCAGCTGCTCGGCTCGCGCGGTCCGCCTGGCCTCTTCGGCCCGGTCGATGGCGCGCGACAGGGCGTCGCGCCCGTCGTGCAGTCGGGCCCCGAGCCCCCGCCAGTGGGGCTGGTGGGGGCTCGCCGCCCCGTCGGCCGTCCTCGTCGGCGTCTCCTCGTGCGCGCTCGCGGGCCGCTCGCGGGCCTCGGCGGAGGCGGCCTGCGGGCGGGCCTCCCGCTCCTGCTCCTCCTGCGCCATGCCTCAGACCTCCGCTCCCAGCAGCGAGGCCAGCTCGGGGACGTCGGCGGCCAGCCACTGCGCCCCCGCCAGCTCGTCCGCATCGCCGTAGCCCCACAGCGCGCCGATGCACTCCACGCCCGCCTGCCGGGCGCCCTCGACGTCGTAGCTGCGGTCGCCGACGTGCACTACTCGGCTCGTGTCCGCTCCGGCCGCGGACAGCAGCACCAGCGCACGGGCGATGACCACGGCCTTCTCCCCGCCCCGGTCGTCGTCGGCGGCTCCCGTCACGGCGTCGAAGCACGGGCCCAGGCCGGTGTGCTCGATGATCAGCCGGGCCAGGGACTCCCGCTTGGATGTCGCCAGGGCCAGCGGCACCCCGCTCTCGTGCAGGGAGCGCACGAGAGCGGGCACCCCCTTATAGACCGGGGCCCGGTACATGAGCTCGCGGTAGTGCGATCTGTAGGCCGCCACGGCGCGGGCATTGGCCCGGCCGGTGAGCCCCGCGTAGCGCGCGAAGGTCTCCGCCAGCGGCGGCCCGACGAAGCTCATGAGCCTCGCCCGGTCGGGAACCGCGATGCCCAGGTCGTCGAAGGCCGCGCAGAAGGACGCCAGGATGACGGGGGCCGAGTCCGTGACGGTGCCGTCCAGGTCCAGCAGGACGGCCGAGAACTCGCCCGCTGAGCCTCGTGCGGGACGGAATGATGATCTCGTGCTCAAGGATGCTCGCTCTCGGCCGGAAAACTCGGACAGGACCCGGCCAGCCTACTAGCGTGGCCTCATGAGCGCCGACGCCACCCGCCCCCGTCTTCCGCACACCGCAGCCCTGAGCGCCGGCCGGGGGGGCCAGCCCCGCCTGCTGATCGACGCGCCCGCCGGCAGCGCCGAGATCTACCTCTTCGGGGCGCACCTGACGGCCTGGACGCCACGCGGCGGCAGGCCGGTCCTGTTCCTGTCCCGACAGGCCCGATTCGACGGCGAGACCGCCATCCGCGGCGGGGTCCCCCTGTGCCTGCCGTGGTTCAGCGTGGGGCCTCAGGGCACATCCCGGCCCAAGCACGGCTGGGCGCGGATCATGAGATGGGAGCTGCGCTCGGTCGAGCCCACGCCCGAGGGCGGGGTGCGCGCCCTGCTGACCCTGGAGCACGACGCCGTCTCGGCGCTCTACGAGGTGACGGTGGGGGAGACGCTGACCATGGGCCTGTCGCTGCGCAACACGGGGGCCGAGCCGCGCCTGGTCGAGGCCGCCCTGCACGCCTACCTGGCGGTGCACGACGTCACGGCCAGCGTCCTGACCGGCCTGGAGGGCGCCGAGTACACCGAGGACGGCGTCTCCGGGCAGGTGCAGGCCGGGCCGCTCAGGCTCACCGGACCCATCGACCGCATCTACCGCTCCGAGGCGCCGGTGCGCGTGAGCGACCCGGGCAACGGCCGCGCGATCGTGGTGCGGGGGACGGGGTCGCCGACGACCATCGTGTGGAACCCCTGGTCCCGGGGCGCCTCGCAGATCGACGATCTCGCCGACGACGAGTTCGCCTCCTTCGTGTGCGTCGAGACCGCCGCGGCGCGCCAGGACGCGCCCGTGATCGACCCCGGGGCGTCATGGTCGATGAGCTCCGTCATCGCCACCGAGCCCGCCGCACCCCTGTGACCGAGCGCACCGGGGCGGAGTTGCCCCGCCTCGCGGGAGGCGTGCTAAGTTTCTCTCCGTCGCTGCGGGAGGTGCGCCTCCCGACGGCGGAGACGCGGTGACGACAGCGTCCGAGTGGCGGAATAGGTAGACGCGCTAGCTTGAGGTGCTAGTGCCTTATTAAACGGGCGTGGGGGTTCAAGTCCCCCCTCGGACACCAGGAGCGCGGGCCCCGGTCGAAGGACCGGGGCCCGCGACGCGCCCGGTGCGCCGGAGCCCGCGAGAGCCCGACACCGCCTTTTATTGTCCCTTCGGTCGTTTGGTCTCGTATGCTCGTGCCCACCGCCAGCACCGCCTCTGCTCACGACTCGTCACGACTCGTCACGACTCGCAAGGACACACCTCTGTGACCAGCCCGGACACCGGCCCCGCCGCCCCTCCCACGAGACACCCTGCTCCCGTCATCAAGGCCCGCATCGCCGTCTACCTCACCTTCCTGGCCAACGGCCTGGGCTTCTCCAACCTGGTGCCCCGCTACCCCGAGGTGCTCGCCCACCTGGGCATCACCAAGGCCGCCTTCGGCCAGGCCGTCATGTTCTCCTCGGTCGGCGCGCTCGCAGCCGGGCTGGCGGCCTCCTGGTGCATCACCCGCTTCACCTCGGCGCGGGTGGCCTCGGTGGGGATGATCGTGCTCGGGCTCGGGCTGCTCGGCGCCGGAGCGGCCGGCTCCTGGCTCGTCTTCGCGCTGTGCATGGCCTGGGTCGGCGGCACCGACGCCGTTATCGACGTGGCCCAGAACGCGCACGCCCTGCGCGTGGAGCGCCGCTGGGGGTCCAGCATCATCACCAGCTTCCACGCCGCCTGGAGCCTGGGCGCGGTGCTCGGGGCCGTCGCGGGGCAGGCCATGGCCGGCGCGGGCGTTCCCATCGGGCTGCACATGGCGGGCGTTCTCGTGGTGCTGACCGTGGTCTCCGCGGCGGCGGCGCCGTGGACGATCAAGGGGCCCGACTCCGACGACCGGCCCGAGACGGCGCCCGAGGGCGGCCCGGCCGGCTCCCAGGGCCCCGCCGGCGCGCGGCCGGGGCGGCCGGGGCGGCCGGGGGGCCGAGCCCGCCTGCTGACAGTCGGCGCCGTCGTCGTGCTGGGCCTCATGTGCGCCGCCGCCATGTTCCCCGAGGACGTCACCGCCAGCTGGTCCTCGCTCCTGCTCGCCGAGCAGGGCGCCGCTCCCGGCACGGTGGGCATGGGGCTGGTCTGCCTGCAGACGACCATGATCGTGGGGCGGCTGGTGGGCGACGCCGTCATCGACCGCTTCGGGGCGCGCGCGGTGATCGCCGGGGGCGGCGCGCTCGTGGCCGCGGGCATGGGGACGGCCCTCGCGGCCGGGTCGGTGCCCGGCACCCTGGCCGGCATGGTGGTCGCCGGAGCCGGCTGCGCCGTCGCCGTGCCCGTGGCCTACGCCGCCGCCGACGACGTGCCCGGCATGAGGCCGGGAGCCGGCCTGACGATCGTGTCCTGGCTCGCCCGGGTCATCATGCTCGTCTCGCCGCCGGTCGTCGGCTGGTTCGCCGACGCCCACGGAACCTGGGTGGCCCTGGTCTACGGCCTGCTGGGCGGCGCGATCCTCATGGCGAGCTGGCCGGTGCTGCGCACGGGCGCACGCGCGGGCCGGTGAGCGCTCAGGGCACCCCGGCGGCGGCCCGCCGCGCGGCGTCCCGGCGACGCACCCGGGCCGCGCACCACCACGCGCCCACCGCTCCCGTCAGCGCGAAGGCCGCCAGCGGGACCGCCGTGGCCGCCGGCCCGATCCCCGGCCCGCCGGCGACCCGCGACTCGCCGTTCAGGACGACGGCGACCAGGACCTGGCAGGCCAGCACAGCCCCCGCGAGGCCGCCGTGCAGAAGAGCCAGGGCGTTCCACCGGTCCTCCCGGCGGCGGGCCCGGCACCACGAGGGCAGGGCGGCCACGTCGACGCGGTCCAGGTCGATCCTGACGGGCTCGCGGTCCCCGGGCGCCGTGCGCGGACGGCTCAGGACCACCGGGTCGGAGCGCCTGAGGCGCACGCAGACGAATGCGCCCAGGATCCCGTAGGCGAGCAGCGGCGCGGGCGCGGGGGAGAACAGCCCCATGGACACCGGGATGACGAGGGCGAGCCCGGCGAGGGCGAGCCCGGCGACCAGGACGACGGCGAGTCCCGCCGTACCCCGCCTGGCGCGGCGCGCGGCCCGCGCCACCTCGACACGGTCCGGCCAGGCCGGGCCCGGCAGCCCGCTGCGGGTCAGGCCGCGCACGACCCGCTCCCCGCCCGGGTGGGTGATGAGGTCGCGCCGCCACCCCATCTCGATGTCGAGCGGCCGGGAGGACCCCGGCTCCTGGCCGGCGAGCCGCGCGAGCCTCCCGCGCAGGAGCTGCCACTGGTCCTCGGCCAGCCACGGGGGCGTGCGCACCAGCCAGGCGCGCCGCCCCATGACGGCCGCCAGCGCGGCCAGGCCCGCTACGACCAGCAGCATCGCGGTGATCGCGGTCGATGCGAGCGCGTCGCCCGCCCCGGGGGAGCCCGACGGGTCCCGCCACTCCTGCCATGCCCTGACGGTGAACGCGCACGCGATGATGACGAAGCCGGCCAGCATGACCGCTTGCAGGAGGCGGACGAAGAATCCCAGCGGGGGCAGGGCGGCGGTCCGCGAGGCGCCTCGGGGCGGCCGGAAGGCCGCCAGCGCCTCGTGGACGGCCCGGGTCACGGCGCCTGCGGACCCGACCGCGGGCAGCGGGACGGTCAGGCGCTCGCGGACGAGCGGCAGACTGCTCGGGGCGCCGGTCAGCCCGGACTCGTAGCGCCGAATGGCGCGTGTGCGCTTGAGCCCGCCCGCGCGCCCGTCGAGGTCCTGCCTCTCGACCCCGGCCCGGGCGACGCGGGCGGGGACGCGCTGCTCGACGCACACCACCCCCGAGCGCCGACGCACCCGGACGCCGGGGTGCAGCCACCTCGGCATGGGGGGCTGCGCGGGCCGCCCTCCTGCGGCACCGGGGCTCTGGAATCCAGCGGCAGAGGACTCGGGGTGCTCAGGACGGGGCATGAATCGGGTCCTCTCTGTCAGGTCTGTCAGGCGAGCGGATCAGTCGGCGCCCCGCCATAGTAGGAGGCGCGGCAGGCCGGTTGCACAGCGGTTCGCTGCGCCGCGCCCGGCCGGCGTCCGGACGGGGCGGCTATGATCGCCCGGCGTGAGGCCCTTCGAGATCCGCGTCCCCGCCGTCGAGCGAGGCGGCGCCCGCCTGCCCGCGCTCCTGCTGTCCGCGCCCACCGGGGCCGACATCGACAGGATCGCCGAGATCTGCCGGGACGCCGACATCCAGGAGTGGACCACCGTCCCGCGCGGCTACACCCGCGCCGACGCCGAGAGCTTCGTGACCGGGACGGTCGCCTCCGGCTGGGAGAGCGGGAAGGACCTCAGCTGGGCCGTGCGCGAGGACCGGGGGGAGGGCGCCCCCGTCCTCGTGGGCATGATGGGCCTGGCCGGCGGGGCGGGCGGCGTCTGGGAGATCGGCTACTGGCTGGACCCTGCGGCCCGCGGGCGGGGCACCGTCTCCCGGGCCGCCCGCGCCCTCATCGGGGCGGCCTTCGAGGCGGACGGGCCGCTGCGCGCCCGCGCCCTGCGGTGGCGCTGCGACATCCACGACGGCGTCCCCAACTGGGCGTCCTGGCGCGTGGCCTGGGGGCTGGGCTTCCGCCGGGAGGGGCGGGTGCGCTCCCTCCTGGCCAACGACGGTGCCCTCCACGACGGCTGGATCGCCACTCTCCTGCCCGACGACCCGCGCGAGCCGCGCGCCCCCTGGGACGGGCCCGTCGTCGAGGGGCGGGCGGCCGGCTCTTCCCACAGCCATGGTGCCGTTACCCCGCTCGTGCCCGCCGACGGCGTCGGCGAGCGGGAGGGCGACGACCCCGAGGCCCTCGTGCGCCGCTTCCACCGCCTCTACGGCCTGCCGATCCGCACCGACGGGCCGTCCCTGGAGCGCGAGAGCCTCCACATGCGCATGAGCCTGATCGCCGAGGAGTTCGCCGAGCTGACCGGGGCCGTCTACGGGTCGGCCGCCCGCGCCGAGGCGGAGGCCGCCTACGCCCGGGCCGTGGCCGCCGACGACGGTCGGCGCAGCACCGTCGAGGCCGCCGACGCCTTGGCGGACCTCGTCTACGTCGTCTACGGCATGGCCCTGGAGACGGGCATCGACCTGGCCGCCGTGCTGGCCGAGGTGCAGCGCTCCAACATGTCCAAGCTGGGCCCGGACGGGCGGCCCGTCTACCGCGAGGACGGCAAGGTCCTCAAGGGCCCCGGCTACGTCCCCCCGGACGTGGCCGGGGCGCTGGGGATCGGCCGCGGGCCGCGCCCCGGGGGCGGCTGACCGTCCCGCCTCCCGGGGGCGCCCGGGACGGGCCGCCTCACGGGAGGGGCGATGAGTCCCACACCCGCAACTGTACTTGACGTACAGTAAAATTGCGGGCATGACGAGCGACCTCGGCACCACCGTGCGTCCACCGCATGCGGCGTCCGCGCCCCGCGCCCGCGACTGGGCCGCCCTGGCGGTTCTCACCCTGGCGGTCGTCCTGCTCGCCATCGACTCCACGGTCCTGTCCCTGGCCGTCCCCTCGCTGAGCGCCGATCTTGCGCCCAGCGCCAGTGAGCTGCTGTGGATCGGCGACGTCTACTCCTTCACCCTGGCGGGGCTGCTGGTGACCATGGGCAATGTCGCCGACCGCATCGGGCGGCGCCGCCTCCTGCTCATCGGCAGCGCGGGCTTCGGCGTCTCCAGCGTCCTGGCGGCCTGCGCGCCCAGCGCCGTCGCCCTCATCGCCGTCCGCGCGCTCCTGGGCATCGGCGGGGCGGCCATCATGCCCTCGAC
Organism: Actinomyces israelii; assembly: GCF_030253495.1. Classification (NCBI taxonomy): domain Bacteria; kingdom Bacillati; phylum Actinomycetota; class Actinomycetes; order Actinomycetales; family Actinomycetaceae; genus Actinomyces; species Actinomyces israelii. The sequence continues at coordinate 2,207,405 of NZ_CP124548.1, read as the reverse complement.
CCTCTCCCTGGTGCGCAACATCTTCCCCGACGCCCGCCACCGCACCACCGCCATCGCCATATGGTCCGCGGGCACCGCCGGCGGCACGGCCCTGGGGCCCCTGGTGGGCGGGGCGTTGCTGGAGCACTTCTGGTGGGGCAGCGTCTTCCTCATCAACGTCCCCGTCATGGTGCTCGTGGTCGCCACCGGGGCGTGGCTGCTGCCCGAGTCCCGCAACGAGCGCGGCGGGCCCGTCGATCTGCTGTCGGCCGCCCTGTCCGTGGGCTCCATCGTCCCGATCGTCTACGCCGTCAAGTCTTTCGCCCATGACGGGCTCACCATTACGGGGCTGGTGAGCCTGGTCGTCGGGCTCGCCCTCGGCTGGGTCTTCATGCGCCGCCAGCGCTTCCTGACCACCCCGCTCATCGACGTCGGGCTCTTCACCCGCCCCGCCTTCACCTGGGCGGTCCTGATCTCCGTCATAGCGATCTTCTCCCTGTCCGGGCTGGTCTACTTCTTCAGCCAGTACCTCCAGCTCGTGCGCGAGTACTCCGCCCTCCAGGCGGGCCTGGCGGAGCTGCCCGGCTCCATCGCCGCGATCGCCGTCATCACCGTCGTCGGGCGGCTCGTGACCCGCTTCGGCCAGGGGAGGGCCGGTGCCGGCGGCCTGACGGCCACCGCCGCGGGGCTCCTGGCCCTGGCCACCGCCGAGTCCGTCTCCGGGTACCTCGCCCTGGCCGGGGCGCTGGTACTGATCGGCGCGGGCATCGGCGTCGCCGCCTCCGTGGCCACCGGCGCCGTGCTGGGATCGGTGCCCGCGGACCGCGCGGGGGCGGCCTCCGCCATCTCCGAGACCGGCCTGGAGCTCGGGGCCGCCCTGGGCATCGCCGTGCTCGGCACTGTCCAGGACGTCGGCTACCGCCTGCTCCTGGAGCCGCTCGCCGGCGACGCCGGCTCCGCCCTGCCTGAGTCCGTCGTCGGGGCCTCGCGTCAGTCCCTGGCCACCCTGGCCGGCGCCATTGACCGCGCCGACGCCGCCCAGGCGGAGTTCTTCCTTCAGGCTCAGCACGCCTTCACTCACGCCATGCAGGCAACGGCGGTCGTCGCCGCGGCGATCCTCCTGTTCGCGGCCGTCATGGCCTGGCGGCACGTGCCCGCCGGGGAGGCGGCCGAGCGGGCGGCGGAGCGCTGAGCGCCGTGCGGCAGTCCAACCGCGCCCGCATCATCGCCGCCGCGCTGACGATCATCGGGCGCAAGGGCGTCGACGGGCTCACCTTCGACGCCCTCGCCGAGCAGGTCGGGCTCACCCGGAGCGGGATCGTCTACCACTTCCGCACGCGCGAGGCCCTCATCGCGGGCATCGCCGCCGACCTGCTGGCGCGCTGGAAGGCAGAGGCGCTGGAGGCCCTGGGCAAGCCCTTCGAGACGGCCACGCGCGCCGAGCGCGTCACCGCCCTGGCGGTCTCCGTCCTCGAGGGCGCCCTCCTGCCGGGCGAGCTCGCCTTCCTCATCTCGGGCCGCCCCGAGGCCGCCGGCCTGAACCGCGCCTGGGGCTCGTTCCAGCGCCAGTGGATCGGCGACCCCCTCACCCTCACCCCCGCCCAGCGCGTCGGCCTGCTCGCCGTCGACGGCTGGTGGACCGAGCTCGCCTCCGGGACGGAGTGCACCGGGGCGATGGACGCCGCGACGCGCGCGCTCATCGTCTCCCTCGTCTCCGACGAGCGCGGGACGTGAGAGAGCCGCTGATCCGGCCGGCGGCGGCCCGCTGCGGGCGGGAGGCCCGCGGGTTCATGGCACGATGGGCTCATGACTGAGCCCCCCGGCACCGCGACGGACGCGCTGCCCGCCACCAGCACCTTCGCCCGCCCCTGGGCGCTCGACCTCGGCCTGCCGGACTTCGCCGCCGTGCGTCACGAGGACATCGAGCCGGCCATGCGCGCGGGCATGGCCGCCCAGCGCGCCGAGTGGGAGGCCGTGGCAGCCGACGAGGCCGAGCCCACGGTCGCCAACACCATCGAGCCCCTCGAGCGCTCCGGGGAGCTGCTCGACCGAGTCAGCACCGTGCTGGTGACGCTCACCTCGGCCACGCACTGCCCCGACCTCGATGCGCTGGAGGAGGCCCTCGCCCCCGAGCTGTCGGCGCACAACGACGCCTACGACCTCGACCCCCGCCTGTACCGGCGCTTCAGGGCCCTCGACGACATCGTCCGCGCCGCGCACCGGGCCGGCGCCGAGCCGGTCAACGCCGACGGCGCGCCCATCGACCAGGAGACCGCCCGCCTCATCCGCCTGACCGTCGAGGCCTTCGAGCGCGACGGCGTCGCCCTGGCCGGCGCCGACGCCGACCGGCTGCGCGAGATCAACTCCCGGCTGACGACCCTGACGACCCGCTTCGCAACCCTGGCGGCCAACGCCATGCACGCCGCGGGCGTCGCCGGCTTCACCGCCACCCCCGAGCTGGCGACCACCGAGCCGCACGCCGCGCGCGTCGCGCTGCTGGCCAGGGCCATGGGCCGCGGGCTGGGCGGCGAGTACGACACCCGCGCCCTGGTCGTCGAGATCGCCCGCCTGCGCGCCGAGCGTGCCGCCCTGCTCGGCTACCCCCACCACGCCGCCATCGTCGCCGCCGAGTCCGCGGCCGGCACCACCGAGGCGGTGACCGGGATGCTGCACCGGCTGACTCCCGTCGCCATGGCGAACGCCCGCCGCGACGCCGAGACCTACGCGGCCCGCATGGCCGCCGACCCGGCGACCCGCCCCGGCGAGACCTTCGGGCCGGCCGACTGGCCCCGCTACGAGGAGGCCGAGCGCAAGGAGCGCTTCGGAGTGGACGACGCCACCCTCGCCCCCTACCTGGAGCTGTGGAGCGTTGTCGAGCGGGGCGTCTTCTACGCCGCCGCCCGCCTGTACGGCCTCACCTTCTGCGAGCGGCCCGACCTCGCCGCCCGCATGTACGACCCGGACGTGCGCGTGTGGGAGGTGCACGACGGCGCCGGTCCCGACGCCCCGCTGCTGGGCCTGTTCGTGGGCGACTACTACGCCCGGGAGGGCAAGCAGGGCGGCGCCTGGATGGACAGCCTGGTCGACCAGTCCCGCCTGACGGGCCGGCGGCCCGTCGTCATCAACTGCGCCAACATCGACAAGCCCGACCGCGGGCCGACGCTGCTGACCTGGGAGGAGGTCATCACCTGCTTCCACGAGTTCGGCCACGCCCTGCACGGCCTGCTGTCCGACACCCGGTGGCCCAGCGCCTCGGGCACCTCCGTGCCCCGCGACGTCGTCGAGTTCCCCAGCCAGGTCAACGAGAAGTGGGCGCTCCACCCCGAGGTCCTGGCCTCCTACGCCCGTCATGCGGACACCGGCGAGGCGCTGCCCGCCGAGCTCGTCGAGCAGCTGCGGGGCCAGGGGTCCTTCGGCGAGGGCTATGCCACCACCGAGTACCTCGGAGCGGCCCTGCTCGACCAGGCCTGGCACACGCTGGGCCCCGGGCAGGGTCCCGCCGAGGCCGAGCAGGTCGCGGCCTTCGAGCACGCCGCCCTGGCCGAGCAGGGCATCGACGACGCCCTCGTCCCCCCGCGCTACCGCAGCACCTACTTCAGCCACATCTTCGCCGGCGGCTACGCTGCGGGCTACTACTCCTACATCTGGAGCGAGGTCATGGACGCCGACACCACCGAGTGGCTCCGTACGGACGGCGAGGGGGCGCTCGACGGCGACCTGGGACTGAACCGCCGGGCCGGGGAGCGGCTGCGCCGCGAGTTCCTCTCCCGCGGGGACTCGCGCGACCCGCTGGTGTCCTACCGGGCGTACCGCGGTCGCGACCCGCGCATCGAGCCGCTCCTGAAGCGCCGCGGCCTGGCCCGGGACCAGCCTGTGGGCGGTTTCGGCGCATCGGCCCAGCAGACCGACAATCCCACCTGTTAACACTGCGAACCGGAAGGACGAATATGACGCGCGTCACCATTGTCGGGGGCGGGTACGGCGGCATCGCCATCGCCAAGGCCCTCGACGACGTCGCCGAGGTCACCCTCGTCGAGCAGAAGGACACCTTCGTCAACCACGCCGCCGCACTGCGCGCCGCCGTCGACCGGAGGTGGGCCGAGAGGATCTTCCTGCCCTACGACCGTCTCCTGGCCCGCGGGCGGGTCGTCCACGGCACCGTCCTGGCGGTCAGGGGCACCACCGTGTCGGTGGCGGGCGCGGGGGACATCGAGGCCGACCACCTGGTCCTGGCCACCGGCACCGCCTACCCCTTCCCCGCCAAGCACCTGGAGTCCTCCTCGGTCATCGCCAAGGCCCGCATCGAGCGCGCCCACACCAACCTGGAGCAGGCCGGGCGGGTCCTCGTCGCCGGCGCCGGGGAGGTCGGCATCGAGCTGACCGGGGAGATCACCTCCGCCTTCCCCGCGATGGAGGTCGTCCTCCTCGAGGCCGGGCCCGACATCCTGCACTCCCGCGACTACAAGCCGGAGCTGCGCGAGGCGATCCGCCTCCAGCTCAAGCAGCGCGACGTCGAGATCATCGCCGGGGACCGGCTCGTCGCCCTGCCGCCGGTCGATCCGGGGGTGCTCTCCCCGTTCCGCGTGACGACCAGGGCCGGTCGGCGCCTGGAGGCCGACATGTGGTTCCGCGCCTACGGCTCGGCGGCCGCCACCGGCTTCCTCGGCGAGGACTACGACGAGATCCGCCACTACGACGGCACCATCCGCGTCGACAGCCACCTGCGCGTCGTAGACCACCCAGGCGTGTGGGCCATCGGCGACATCACCGACGTGCGCGAGACCAAGCGCGCCGACGCCGCCCGGGCCCACGCGGGGGTCGTCGCCGCCAACATCCGCTCGCTCATCGCCGGCGGGGCCGCCGAGGCCGTCTACACCCCCAAGCCGGAGCACGTGGTCCTGCCGCTGGGCCCCGACGGCGGCGCCTCCCAGGTGCTGCGCGACGGCGTGCGCGTCGTCATCGGCCCGGAGGAGACCGCCCGTATGAAGGGCGAGGACCTCTTCCTCGGCTACATCGCCAAGGCCCTCGGGGTGAAGGGCTGAGAAGGGCCGATCGGTGCGCGTTCGGTTGGCGAGCCGGTAGCATGAGTTCATGACGAACGACCCGCGGTCCGCGCTCAACCGACTCATCGCCGCTTTCGAGGCGCATCTGGATGCGGCCGTCACCGGCGACGAGGAGTCGCCGGCCGTAGTCGCCGCCGAAAACGCCCTCCAGGACGCCTTCTTCACCTACGACGACGCGCTGTTCACCGCCTACGGCATCGAGCTCCCCTTCGACATCGTCGACTCCGAGGGGGACGAGGACGACTACGACGAGGATGACGACGAGTACGACGACTACGACGAGGACTGAGCCCCGCCGTCGCACGGGCAGGACGCGGTGATGGCCGACGGGGCGGCGCGCCGCCCGACGCTGAAGGACATCGCCGGCGTCACGGGGCTGTCGATGAGCACCGTGTCGCGGGCGCTCAACGGCAGCCCCCGCATCGGCAGGCGGACCCGCGAGCGGATTGAGCGCGAGGCCGCCCGGCTCGGCTACCAGGCCGATCTCGCCGGGTCGCTCCTGCGGGCCGCCCGGCCCAGGAACATCGGGCTCATCTGCCGGCTCGACCAGGAGCTGCACTTCACCTACCACAACAAGATTCTTGCGGAGGCGGACGAGCGCGAGCTGCGCGTGATCGTTCAGAGCATCGGGGAGAGCCTGTCCGCGAGGCGGGCCGTCCGCGCCCTGAACCAGCTGCGCTGCTGCGCCGCCATCGTCGTGGACCCCGGCTCGATCGACGGCGTCGCCGGAGCCGACATCGGCATGCACCTGGTGATCATCGGCCAGGAGGCCCCGGTCGCCGGGGCCGATCTCGTCACGAGCGACAACCGCCGTGGGATGCGCGAGATCGCGGAGCACCTGGCCGCTCTCGGGCACCGGCGCGTCATCTACCTCGACGGACCCGAGGGGCGGTCGGCGGCCGAGCGCCGGTCCGCCTTCCGCGAGGCGGCGGGCGGGGCCTCCCTGGAGTACGAGATCGTCGCGGCGGGCGCACGGGCCGACGACGGCTACGGGGCCGCCTCCAGGCTGCTCGATCCGGGGGGATCGGCCCACGACGGGTCCGTCTCCGCCATGATCTGCTACAACGACCAGTGCGCCCAGGGGGCGATGGTCGCGATCCTGCGCTCGGGCAGGACGCCCGGCCGGGACATCTCCCTGACCGGGTGCGACAACTCCCGTATCGCCTCCTCGCGCGCCTTCAACATGACCTCCATCGACAGAGGGCCCGCCGAGGTCGCCCGCATCGCCGTCGAGCTCGCCTCCCGGCGCCTGGACGACGCCTCCCGGCGCCTGGACGACGCCTCCCGGCGCCTGGACGACGCCTCCGGCGCGGAGCCCGAGCGCCGCTCGGTCGCCACCAGGATGGTCGTCAGAGGATCCACCGGAGCGGTCGGGGGCGGGCGCTGACGGCCGCGCGGGTGGGGGCCGGCGCGCCCCGGCCCCCACCCGCGCCTCGGACCGAGTCCTCAGGCGGGGTCGATCATGAGGCGCTGGAGCAGCTCGCCGTGGGTGCGCGGCGGCGCCACCAGGACGGAGCCCTTGTGGCGCACGTCCAGCGGGGTCCCGTCCAGGCGGGTGAAGCGTACGCCGGCCTCGGAGCACACGAGGGCCGCCGCCGCGACGTCCCAGGGGGAGACCCACATGTGGACGAAGGCGCCCGCGCGCCCGGCGGCGACCTCGACGCACTCCAGGGCCGCCGAGCCGTACCGGCGATGACCCCGGGACTCCCGGAGGCACTGGGCCAGACGGGGCAGCGCCTGCATCTCCTTCAGGTCGGTGATGATGACGCAGTCGTGGCGCGAGGGGCCCTCCCCGACGGGTGCGAGCGGCACGCCGTCGCAGGCCGCACCGCCCCCCGCCACGGCGGTGTAGACGCGCCGCGCCTCGACGTCGGCGACGACACCGAGGACGGGGGCGCCGTCCTCGCACAGGGCCAGTGAGACGGCGTAGTCGCGGTGGGTCTCGACGTAGTTCATGGTGCCGTCGATGGGGTCGAGCACCCACACGAGCCCGGAGAAGGACTCGACCGCGTGCCCCTCCTCGCCGAGCAGGGGGTAGCCCGTGGCCTCCCGCAGCGCGTGGGCGACATGGGCCTCGACGGACTTGTCGACGGCGGTCACCAGGTCGTTGCGGCTCGACTTGGCCTGCACGTCCAGGTCGGTCGCGGAGCGGCGGGCGATGTCGGCGGCCTGCCTCACGACCTCCAGGGCGGTCTTCAGCAGGGTGTCGAGCTCGTGGTCCGTCAGGCGCGGGGTGCTCATGCGGGAGTCTCCTCGGCGTTGTCGATGCTGTCTGCGTTGTCTGCGTTGCCGGCCATCTGCTCGTTGAATGCGCGGTCGCCGCGCAGCATCCGCTCCTCCAGGACCGCCACGGCGATCAGGCAGGCGAGGCCGACGCAGGCGGAGGCGATGAGCACCGTGAAGGTCGAGCCCCAGCCGTGAAGAGTGTAGCCGCCGATGACCAGGCCGTCCTTGGTGGGATCGGCGATGCGGCCGAGCAGGACCTTGGCCATGGAGTCGCCGAAGACGTAGCCGAAGGCCCGCGGCACGGCGTTGACGACGACGGTGGCCGTCTTCGGGGCGAAGCCGATGACGCAGATGCCGATGAGCGTGACCGGGCCGAAGATGAGGAAGCCGATGCAGAACAGGGCGCCGTAGACCACGACCTCGCTCGTGGCGTGGGCGTAGATCATGATCGGGATGATGACCAGGGCGATGCCGATCGCGGCGGTGACGGCGCGGCGGCCGCCGAGCTTGTCGGAGAAGAAGCCCCAGCACAGCGAGCCGGCCAGGCCGCCCATCTCCAGGGCGATGGTGGTGTTGACAGCGGTGTAGTCGGAGAAGCCGAGGACGTCATGGGTGTACAGGACGTTCCAGTTGTCGATGCCGATGCGCACGCAGTAGGCGGCGACGTTGGCGACGCACAGGAACCAGACGGCCGGGTTCTTCACGACGTACTGCATGAGGACCCGCCCCTTGGAGATGTCCTCGGTGACGACGTCGGCCTTGGCGACGGGCTCGTCGAAGATGGTCTCGGGGCGCTCCCAGCCCAGCTCGCTCGGATCGTCCTTGCCGAAGTAGTAGCCCCAGACGCCGAGTGGGATGGCGACGGCAGCGGGCACGATGAACATGCCGATGACGTTGCCGTGGAAGAGGGTGTTCGCGCCCCACAGGGCCAGCGCCCCGGCGGCCATGGCGCCGAGGTTGTGGGAGCTGTTCCACCAGCCGATGAAGCGGCCGCGCAGGTGGCGCGGCGTCCAGCGGTTCATGGTCGAGTTGCAGCAGGGGCCGCCGGGCGCCTGGAAGAGTCCGTTGAGGGACCACAGGAGGATGAGGACGCCGTACGGGTTGTGCATGGCGGCCAGGGCGGCGCCGATGCCGATCGAGGCGATTCCCGAGGCGACGAGCAGGGCCGAGATGACGCGCTTGGTGTTCCTCCCGTCGATGAAGAAGCCGAGGATGAGGCCGCCGAAGCCGTAGGTCAGGGAGAAGGCGAACCCGATGGTGCCCAGCTGGGTGGTGGTCAGGCCGATCTGATCGACGAGGAAGGGCTGGGCGGACTTGAAGTTGGTGCGCAGCAGGTAGAAACCGCCGTAGACGATGATGAGGACCGAGTAGACCTTGAGGAACTCCATCAGCCAGCGCTTGCGCTGCGTGGGAAGGGGGATGGTGCCGGTTGGCCGGGCATCGATTCTGAACAATCTGTCCGTCATGGACATGGGCCACCTCGTCGTGGGTTGGGATGGGGCGGAATGGTCCGCACGGGGCGTCGCGACGCAGAGACTATACAAACGTTTGCGCACCGGCGTCCAGTCCTGGGTCCGGTGCGCGTCGCCGCCGGCCGGAGCCGTCGGGGTGTGCTCTTTCTCTCGGGGGCGCATTGGTCGAGAAGCGCCTTGGCCGTCAGGACTCGGCCTACCCCGACTCGCTCTCCCGGTACAAGAGCGACAAGTACGCCGACGTGGGAAACGTGAAGGAGCCGGATGACAAGGCGATCGCCGGGCCCGCCCCCGACCGTGTCATCGTCGCCAAGCGGACCGCCAGGCTCTACGAGGCTCTGCCGAAGAGCTTCACGACGACCGACATGACCGTCGAGGCCGACGACGCCACCGCCGGTGCGACGCCGAGCGGCGGTTTCGGGGTCAGCCCGCGGATGGCCGAGGAGATCAAGACCGAGCTGCCCGTATGACCCCCGGCCTGACACGGGCCGCTTCGGCGACCTCCTGCGCGGCGGGTCTCAGGGGCAGTCCCTGCGCCTTGTCATGGTCTCGCGCCTGCTCGACCCCAACGCCTACCTGGTGCTCCAGGACCACCAGCAAGGTAACGGGGCCGGTCCTGACCGACAACGATCTCGTCCTGCCCGCCGGGGGCTCATCGGCCTCGTGGGGGCCAAAGGCGCCGGCCGCTGCCCGCACAACCGCGGGCGCCCCACCGAGGGCGACGACGCCGTCGTCACGCCGGCCCTGGGCTGGGTGGACCTGGACGGCCGGCGCGTGTCCATGGTGCGGGGCTGAGGCCCGGGGCCGGCCCCGGGCGTGCTCAGAACTGCTCGGGGTAGCCCATGCTGATAGCGGTGATCTCGTCCAGGGCGTGGCGGATCTGCGTTGGCAGCACGAGGTCCTCGCTCGCCAGGGCCCCGCGCAGCTGTGAGGGCGTGCGCGCGCCCACGATCGCGCCCGCGATTCCGGGCGCGTCCCGGGCCCACGCCAGGGCCACCTCCACCGGCTTGCGATCCAGCCCTGTGGCGGCCGTCGCCACCGCCTCGACCACGCCGACGCAGGACTCGCCGAGATAGGGCGCCACATAGGACCTCAGGTGCGGCGACGCGCCGCGCGAGTCCGGGGGGGTGGCGGCCCGGTACCGGCCCGTGAGGACCCCGCGGCCCAGCGGGGCGTAGCCGAGCACGCCGAAGCCGAGCGCGCGGGAGGCCGGGAGGAGCTCGCGCTCGATGCCGCGGCACAGCAGGGAGTGCTCGACCTCGACCGCGGCCATGCCCGGGCCGGCGGCCGCCGCGCCCGAGGCCAGCAGGTCGGCGGCGTGCACCGACGCCCAGGCCGGGTGGTTCGACACCCCGACGTAGCGGGTGCGACCGGAGGCCACGGCGGTGCGCAGCGCGTCGACCGTCTCCTCCAGCGGCGTCGTGGTGTCGGGGAGCTGGACGAGCCACAGGTCGAGGTGGTCGGTACCCAGACGGATCAGGGAGTCGTCGAGGGTGTCCAGCAGCGTGCCGCGCGAGGCGTCCGCGACCGTGCCGCGCGCCCCTGTCCGCCAGTTGCGCACGCCGGCCTTGGAGACGATGACCAGGTCGCGCCGGTCGACGTGCTCGGCCAGCAGCCCGCCGATCACCTCCTCGGAGACCCCCTCGCAGAAGGAGGCGGCGGTGTCCAGGAGCGTGCCGCCGGCGTCGAGGAAGACGTCGAGCTGCTCCTTGGCCTCGAGCTCGTCGGTGTCCCGGCCCCAGGTCATCGTGCCGAGCCCCACCGATGACACTCGCAGCCCGGTGCTGCCGAGCCTCCTGTGTTCCATAGGGACAACCGTAAGCGCTCGCGCGGCCGGTCGCGTTATTTCCGCACGGTGATGGGCCAGGTGGCGTCGTCTCAGCCCGCCGGCCGCCGACGGGCGGTGAGCAGCCGGGCCAGGCCCTCCTCGGGAACCGGCGGAGTGGTCCCGCCGAAGAGCGGGCACTGCGCCTGGAAGGCGCACCAGTCGCACAGCCGGGAGCGCCTCGGGGCGAACTCGCCGGCGGTGGCGCAGCCCTCGACCTCGTCCCAGATGCGGGCGATCCTGGTCTCGACCGTCTCCAGCTCGGCCAGGTGGGGGTCGTGGGTCAAGGTGCGGCCGTCCTTGAGGAAGAGCATCTGCAGGCGCCGCGGAGCCCGACCGCGCAGGCGCCACAGCACCAGGGCGTAGAAGCGCATCTGGAACAGCGCCTCGGCCTGGAAGCGCGGCCCGGGGGAGCGGCCCGTCTTGTAGTCCACCACGCGCATGGCCCCGTCGGGGGCGACGTCGAGACGGTCCACGAAGCCGCGCAGCAGCAGGCCGTCCCGGGTCTCGGCCTGGACGAAGAGCTCGCGCTCGGCCGGCTCCAGGCGCACGGGGTTCTCCATGCGGAAGTAGGCGCCGATGAGGTCCTCGGCCTCGCCCAGCCACGGGGCGATCTGGGCGGGGTCGGCGAACAGGTCCATGACGGCGGGGCTCTTCTCCCGGTGCGCCTCCCACTGGGAGGGCAGCATGGCGAGGGCCGCCTCGCGGGTGCGCTCGCGCGCGGGCAGGTCGTACAGGCGCTCCAGGACGCCGTGGACGAGGGTCCCCTTGTGCGTGGCCAGCGAGCCCGGGTCGGGAAGCCGGTCCACCGTGCGCAGGCGGAACATGAGCGGGCACTGCATGAAGTCCTTGGCGCGCGACGGCGACAGCGCCGCCCGCCCGCCCCGACGGGGGCGGCTCGCGCCGGGCCCGGTCGCGCGGGCCTGCGCCAGCGGTTCGGAGGACTCGGAGCCCGCGGGCGCCGAGGAAGGCATCATGGTTAATGACACGGCGTGCTCGCTCACGAGAGGAACCTACCGCGTCGCGCCGACATGTACACACGGCCGTTCACGGGCGATCGCGGATAGGCTCGCCCACATGTCATCTGCTTCCACGCCCCAGGGCTGGGTGCTCGGACGGATCGGCGCCGCGCCCGTCGTCGTCTCCCCGACCTCGCTCCTGCTGGGCCTGCTCATCGCCGGCTCCTGGTACCCGCTGGTGGCCTCCACGCTGCCCGGCTCCGGCCTCGTCACGGTACTTGCGACCGTGGTGGGCACGGTCGCGGGTGTGGGCGCGAGCATCCTCATCCACGAGCTCTCCCACGGCCTGGCGGGCACCCTGCTGGGACGACGGCCCGTGCACTACGAGCTCTACCTGTGGGGCGGCCGCACGAGCTTCGGTCCCGCCCGCGCCTGGGCGCCCTGGAAGGACGTCATCACCTCCCTGGCGGGCCCGGCCGCGAACCTCGCGCTGTGGGCGGCGGGAGGCGCGCTGCTCCGCGGCGGCGCCGTCACCTCGGTCCCGGTCGGCGTGGTCGTGCTGGCGCTGACCTGGGTGAATCTGGCCCTGGCGATCTTCAACGCCCTGCCCGGCCTGCCGCTGGACGGGGGGCACGCCCTGGCCTCTCTGGTCACCCAGGTCACCGGACGGAGGCAGGCGGGCGAGCGGGTCGCCGCCGCCGGCGGGCTGGTGGTCGTCGCCGCCATCGCCTGGCGCTGGGTCCTGGAGCCGCTGGCGCTGCGCGGCTCGCGCCCGGACTCCTTCTCCCTGATCCTGGCCGTCATGGTCGCCTGGCCGATCGTCTCGACGTCGTGGCGGGTCCTCGGACTCGGCCGCGGGGAGCGGGCTGCCGCACGGGTCGACCTGCGCCCCCTCATGCGCCCGGTGGCGACGCTCCCGGCGAGCGCCACCATCGCCCAGGTCCGCTTCGCGCTCAGCGAGGGGGCCGCCGTCGTCCTGGTGGCGGACGGCCCCGCACCGCTGGGCGTGATCGACGACGCCGCCCTGGACGAGCTGGCCTTGCCCGAGCAGCCCGCCGTCACCGCGGGCGAGATCTGCACCGTGCTGCCCACAGCCGCCGTGAGCAGCGAGCTGACCGGGCGGGCCGCGGCCGACGCCCTCAAACGGGCGCGCACCCTGTCGCGCTGGCTCATCGTCGTCGAGGGCGGGCGCATGGCCGGCGCCGTGCCCACAGGGGCCCGCTGATGGACGCGCCGCCGCCACGCCGGCCCGCCGCGGCCGTATCGGTCGGACTCATAGCCGCCCTGGCGGTCCAGAACGCGGTGCCGCCCTTCGCCACCGACATGTACAGCCCCGCCTTCCCGCTCGTGGCCGCCGACCTGGCCACGAGCGCGACCGCGGTGGGCCTGACGCTGACCGCCTTCTTCATCGGCATGGGGGCCGGGCAGGTCGTGGGCGGCACGGTCTCGGACCGGTGCGGACGGCGGGTGCCCGTGGTCGTCGGCGGCCTGCTGTGCACCCTGGGCGCCGTCGTGTGCGCGCTGGCCCCCGGCATCGGCGTGCTCGTGGCCGGGCGCCTCCTGCAGGGCCTGGGCGGCGGCGTCGCGGCCGTGGTGGGGCGCGCGGTCCTGGTCGATCTCGCCCACGGCGACCGGCTGGCCTCCATGATGTCGGTCCTCATGGCCGTCAGCGCCCTGGCGCCCATGATCGCCCCGGTGGCCGGCGGCGCGGTGCTCTCGGTATCCACCTGGCGGGCGGTGTTCTGGTGCCTGGTCGGATTCGGCCTGTTCATGACGGCCATGGCGGCTGCGCTGGTGCCCGAGTCCCTGCCTCCCGAGCGCCGGCTGAGCGGCGGCTGGGGGCGATTCGCATCGGGGAGCCGCGACATCCTCGCCCACCGCCGCTACCTGGGGTACATGCTGACCTCCGCCTTCTCCGGCTTCGCCATGTTCGCCTACATCTCCTCCTCGTCCTTTGTGCTCCAGGAGATCAAAGGGCTGAGCCCCATGGCCTTCTCCGTCTTCTTCGCCTGCACGGCCGGGGCCCAGATGCTGCTGAGCATCCTCAACGCCCGCCTGGTGCGCCGCGCCGGCCCCCGGCGCCTCATCGCCCTGGGCCTGTCCGTCTCCGCGGTCGGCGTGACGTCGGTGGCGGTCAGCGTCCTCCTCCTCGACGTCGCCCTGGTCCCGCTGTGCGCCGGCTTCGTGCTCGTCATGGTCGCTCAGGCCTTCGTCTTCGGCAACTCCAGCGCGCTCGCCCTGGGAGAGGTGCGGCACGTCGCCGGGACCGCGAGCGCGCTGCTGGGCGTCGCCCAGGCGCTGGCCAACGCGACCTCGGCCCCGCTGGCGAGCTCGGGCGGCGGACGCAGCGCCGCGCCCATGGTCGTCGTCATGCTCGCAGGGATCGCGGGGGCGTGGTGCGCCTACCTCCTGGTGGGGCGCGTGCCGGGCGCGCGGCACCTGCCCGACGACTGATTTCGAGGGAAGGACGGCTCCGCCGGGACCTTGCGGCCGCGCTGGTCTACGCTTACGCGGTGCCCGAACGTACGCCCGCTCCCGGCTGGCCGGATCGCCCCGGTCGACGAGGCGTCCTGCGCGCCGGGCTCGCGGGCGCCGCGGCCCTCGCCGTCGGCGGCGGGGCCGGTGCGGGCGCCGTGCGCTATGCCGGCACGCACCTGCCGCCCACGGCGCGCGTGGCGCCGCGGCCCGCGAAGCCGGGCCGGTACGCGACTCGCGTGCTCTTCCAGGGATCGTCCGACCGCGGCGAGGTCTGCGTCACCTTCGACGACGGGCCGGATCCGCGCTGGACGCCGCTCGTCCTCGACATCCTCGCCGAGCTGGGCGCTCCCGCGACCTTCTTCGTGCTGGGCGAGGCGGTTGCGGCCCACCCCGAGCTCGTCGCCCGCGAGGCGGAGGCCGGGCACGAGGTCGCCATCCACAACTGGGTCCACACTGACGTCTACGGGGTGGAGGTCGACGAGCTGCGGGACTCGGTGGATCGCACGATCACGGCGATCCAGGACGCCGGTGCGCCGAGGCCCGCGCTGTGGCGCCCGCCCTATGGCCGCATCGACGCGCCCGCCCTCATGGTGGCCGCGGAGCGGGGGCTGGACATCCTGCTGTGGAGCGAGCACACGCCGACGGCGCAGCTGGCGGCGGACGTGACCGGCACGGCTCACGCAGGCTCGGTGATCCTGTGCCACGACGGCCGCACCCAGCCCAGCGAGGAGCTGCTGCGCGCCATGGGGGAGTCGATCGCCGCGCTGCAGACCCGGGGCCTGACCCTCGTGACCGCCGGCCGCCTGCTGGCCGGCGACCGGGAGGACGGCAAGGACGGCAAGGACGGCAAGGACGGCAAGGCCGACTCGGGCGGCGGCGCCTGACAGCGGCCTTCGAGCCCGCGCGGACGACCGGCCCGGGGGCCGCGGGCGCCCGGATGGGCTTCCTCCATGAGACCGCAGACGGACCACGCCGGTCACTTCGCGGACAACCGCGCCAACTGGGACGACCGGGCCTCGACTTCTTGCCGCAGTCGCTGAGGCGGGCCCGCGCCCTGGCCGCGCGCGCCGCCTCCGCCGTCGAGCTGGTCGGGGCCAATGTCTACGACGCCCGCAGCGCGGTTGCCGAGGTCGTCGAGACCCGCATCTCCGCCTGGTGCCGGTGGCCGGACCTCATGGAGCCCTGCGAGGAGGGCTACCGCTTCACCGACCCGGTGATGGGCAACAGGCTCCCGCTCCAGCTGCTCGTCGTCGCGCACCGGCCCGCACGCTCCTGAGGGCCGGTTCCAGGGCCCGGCCGGGACGATCGCGAGGGCCGTGACGCGGTCGTCGTCCGCCGCCGCGTACCGCCCTGCGGACCACTGGGTGGCGGGCGCACGGCACTTACTAGACTCGTCCTCGATGAGCGAGCAGAACTCCGGGGACCATGAGCCGAGCGGGGACGCCGTCGTCTCCCGCGCCGGCCGGCACGGCGACGCGGGCGAGGCCGGCGGCCCCGACGGCGCGCGCGAGCCCCGCCGGGCCGCGCAGCCGGTGCCCGCGCCCCCCGCGCGGTCCGTCACCCAGGAGACCCTTGGCCAGGCCGGACGCCGCGGCCCCTTCCGCTACGGCGAGCGCATTCAGGTCACCGACACCAAGGGCGCCAGGAACACCTTCCGGCTCGACCCCCGCGGCTGCTTCCAGTCCCGACGCGGCAGCTTCCGCCACCGCGACGTCGTCGGCCTGGAGGAGGGCACCGTGCTGACCACCGAGACCGGCCACGAGCTCCTCCTGCTGCGCCCCCTGCTCACCGACTATGTCCTGTCCATGCCCCGCGGCGCCCAGGTCGTCTACCCCAAGGACTCCGGCCAGGTCGTCGCCATGGGCGACATCTTCCCCGGCGCGCGCGTCCTGGAGGCCGGCGTCGGCTCGGGGGCGCTGACCATGAGCCTGCTGTCCGCCATCGGCGAGGACGGGCGCCTGGTCTCCATCGAGCGGCGCCCCGACTTCGCCCGGATCGCCGCCTCCAACGTCGACTCCTGGTTCGGCGGCCACCACCCGGCCTGGGAGCTGCGCACCGGCGACTTCGCCGAGGTGGTCGACACCCGCATAGAGGCGGCCTCCATCGACCGCATCGTCCTGGACATGCTGGCCCCCTGGGAGAACGTCGCCGCCTGCGCCCGCGCGCTCGCCCCCGGCGGCCTCCTCCTGGCCTACGTCGCCACCACCACCCAGCTCTCCCGGGCCGTCGAGGCCCTGCGCCACTGCGGCCTGTTCACCGAGCCCGAGTCCTGGGAGTCCATGGTGCGCACCTGGAACGTCGACGGCCTGTCCGTGCGCCCCGACCACCGCATGGTCGCCCACACCGGCTTCCTCATCACCGCCCGGCGCCTGGCCGCCGGCTCGCGCCCCCTGAGCCGCAAGCGCCCGCCCGCCCGCGGCGCCTACGACGACGGCGGCTACTGGGCGCCGCAGGACGTGGGGGAGCGCGTGAGCAGCGACCGCAAGGTCCGCCGCGTCCTGCGCGACTGCATCGCCAAGCAGCCCGAGGACGCCACCCCCGTCCTGTCCGGCGGCCCGGCGGCCGTCGGTGAGGAGGCCGAGGAGGTGCAGCACCGTGCCTGACGTCCGGCCCCTGGGCATGCCCTCGCCCGGCTTCGCCAGCCACCAGCTGCGCGAGGCCCGCACCGAGGCCGTCAGCCTGGCCGCGAAGAACGAGCGCCTCGTCGCGGCGCTCACCGCCGCCCGCGAGCGCATCACCGAGCTGGGCGCCCAGCTCGACACCGTCACCCGGCCGCCGGTCACCCTCGCGCTGCTCACCGGTGTCTCCGCCCGGCCTCCCGCCCCGGGTGCCGGGCGGCAGGAGACCGCCGCGCACCCCGAGCCGCCGGGGGAGGTCGACGTCGTGCTCGGCGGGCGGCCCATGCGCCTGGGCCTGCATACGCGCCTCGACGCCGACGACCTGGCCGTCGGGCAGCTAGTCGCCGTCAACGACCAGATGCTCGTCGTCGACGCCCTGCCGGCCCCCGACACCGGCGAGGCCGTCACCCTGGAGGAGGTCCTGACCCCCTCCGCCTCCGGCGCGTCCCGCGCCCTGGTTGCCACCGGGTCGGGCGCCACCCGCGTCGTCCACCTGGCGGGCCACCT
Organism: Actinomyces israelii; assembly: GCF_030253495.1. Classification (NCBI taxonomy): domain Bacteria; kingdom Bacillati; phylum Actinomycetota; class Actinomycetes; order Actinomycetales; family Actinomycetaceae; genus Actinomyces; species Actinomyces israelii. The sequence goes on along the minus strand of NZ_CP124548.1, from coordinate 2,190,278 downwards.
GCGCCCCGACACCCTCAAACCCGGCGACACCCTGGCCGCGGACCCGCGCGCCGGCATCGCCACCGCCCTGATCGAGCGCACCAGCGTCGAGGATCTCGTGGTCACCGAGACCCCCGACGTCTCCTGGGACGACATCGGGGGCCTCGGCCCCCAGATCGACCAGATCCGCGACGCCCTCGAGCTGCCCTTCACCCACCCCGACCTGTACCGCGCCTACGGCTTGCGCGCTCCCAAGGGGCTGCTCCTGTACGGCCCGCCCGGCTGCGGCAAGACGCTCATCGCCAAGGCCGTGGCCACGTCCCTGGCGGGCTCGGCGACCCCGGCCGGAGGCCCGGAGGCGAGCAGGCCTCCCGCCGCGTTCCTCAACATCAAGGGCCCCGAGCTGCTGAGCAAGTTCGTCGGCGAGACCGAGCGGCAGATCCGCGCCATCTTCGTTCAGGCCCGCAAGGTCGCCGCCGAGGACCGGCCCGTCGTCATCTTCTTCGACGAGATGGAGGCCCTGTTCCGCACCCGCGGCACCGGGGTGTCCTCCGATGTCGAGACCATGATCGTCCCGCAGGTCCTGGCGGAGATCGACGGCGTGGAGTCCCTGCGCAACGTCGTCATTATCGGGGCCTCCAACCGGGAGGACATGATCGACCCCGCCATCCTGCGCCCGGGACGCCTCGACGTGAAGATCCGCGTCGGACGGCCCGACGCCGACGGCGCCCTGGAGATCCTGTCGAAGTACCTCACTGCCGACCTGCCGCTCGACCCGGCGGAGCTCGCCGCCGCCGGCGGCGACCGGGAGGCGGCCGCCGTCTCCATGCGCCGGGCCGCCGTCCGCGCCCTGTACGCCCGCTCCCCCGACACCGAGGCGCTCGAGATCACCTACGCCTCCGGCGCGCGGGAGACCCTCCACCTCGCCGACCTCGCCAGCGGCGCCATGCTCGCCGCCATCGTCGCGCGCGCCAAGACCGCCGCCATCAAGGACGAGCTGGACGGCGGAAGCGGCGGGCTGTCCACCGCCCGCGTCCTGGAGGCCGTCGCGGCCGAGTCCCGCCAGAACGAGGAGATCACCGGCGCCGCCGGCCCGGAGGACTGGGCCCGCCTCGTCGGCCGCCGCGGCGAGCCCATCCGCCTAGTGCGGCGCCTGACCGCCGCACCGGCCGAGACGTCGAGGGAGGGCGCATGAGCCAGCCCGCACCAGCCTTCGGCCCGGTGACGCGGCCCGTCGGCATTGAGACCGAGTTCGGGGTCCTTCAGCCGGGCAACCCCTACGCTGGCGCCGTCGTCATGGCCAGCCGGGTCGTGGAGGCCTACGGCATGGTCTCGCGTCCGGGCGTGAGCGGCCCGGACGGCGCCCCGGCGCGGGCCGTGCGCTGGGACTACGAGGGCGAGGACCCTCTCGCCGACCTGCGCGGCGGGCACCTCGACCGGGCCGCCGCCCACCCCAGTCTGCTCACCGACGACCCCGCCCGCCCCGCGCCCTCCGGCGATGCCCCCGGCCGCGGGCCCGGCGCGCATCCCGGTCGTGCCCCGGCGGACGGCGCCCCGGTGGGGCGGCCGGCGTCCCGGTCGCCGCTTCGCGACGGCCTGGGAGAGCCCACGGAGGCGGACCCGCCGCCCGCCCCGTGGGGGACCAGGCCGCGCCCCAACGCGGCTGAGGCCGCGCTTCCGCGCGCCTCCACCGTGGTGCTGACCAACGGCGCCCGCCTGTACGTCGACCACGCCCACCCCGAGTACTCCTCCCCGGAGGTCCTCACGCCCCACGACGCCGTCGTGTGGGACCGCGCCGGCGAGCTGGTCGCCCGGCGGGCCATGATCGCGCTGGCCGAGGGCGCCGGGGGAGTGGTGCCCGGCGAGGTCGTCCTGTACAAGAACAACGTCGACGGCAAGGGCGCGACCTACGGCTCCCACGAGAACTACCTGGTGCGCCGCGACCTCGCCTTCAGCGACCTCGTCCCGGCCCTCATCCCCTTCCTCGTCACCCGCCCCGTCATCGCGGGGGCCGGGCGCGTGGGCATCGGCCAGCGCTCCCAGCGCCCCGGCTTCCAGATGAGCCAGCGCGCCGACTACGTCGAGAGCGACGTCGGCCTGCAGACCACCTTCAACCGTCCGATCGTCAACACCCGCGACGAGCCGCACGCGGACGCCGCGCGCTTCCGCCGCCTGCACATTATCAACGGCGACGCCAACCGCTTCGACGCCCCCATCTACCTCAAGGTCGCCACCACCGACCTGCTCCTGTGGTACCTCGAGCGGGCGGCGGCCCGCCGGGACCGGCTGGGCTCCCTGGCGCCCCTGCGCCTGGTCCACGACCCGGTGGAGGAGCACTGGGCGACCTCCCACGACACCGCCCTGACCCGCCCCCTGGTCACGGTCTCCGGCCCGATGACGGCCCTGGAGATCCAGCGGGCGCACCTGGAGGCGGTCGCGGACGCCCTGAAGGAGGACTACGGCGGCACCGGTCGCGAGCACGTCGGCGAGGAGACGGCCTTCGCCGTCGCCCTGTGGGAGGAGACCCTCACCGCGCTGGAGTGCTACGCGGCGGCGCAGGGTGCTTCCGGAGAGCCCGGGGCCACCACACGCGCCGCCGCGCTCGTGGAGTGGGTCGCCAAGAAGCAGCTGTGCGACGCCATGCGCGCCAGGACCGGCGCGGGCTGGGACGACCCGCGCCTGGCGGCCCTCGACATCCAGTGGGCCGACCTGCGCACCGGCCACGGCGTGGCGGAGCGGCTCATTGCGGCGGGCCACACCCGCCGCCTGACCACCGACGCCGAGGTCGAGGCCGCCGCTGGCTCCCCGCCGTCCGGAACGCGCGCCGCCATCCGCGGGCCGGCCGTGGCCCGTCACGCCGAGGTCGTCGCGGCCTCCTGGACGAGCCTGGTGCTGGACCTGCCCGACCACGAGCGCCTGCTGCGGCTCGCCCTGCCGGACGACGTGCGGGCCGATGCGCAGCGGGTCGCCGACGTGCTGGGCCAGGTCCAGGTCACAATTGGGCCACACCGGGGCCTGGGGGCAGACTGAACCCACAGGAGCGCCGGGCGGCGCCCCGAGTCAGGCAGGAGGCACCATGAGCACCCACGAGCAGATCCAGCCCACCGGGGGCCACGGCGGCGACGAGGCCTCCGAGGCGGTCGGCCAGGCCCAGGTGGCCGGCGTCGACGACATCCTCGACGAGATCGACTCCGTCCTGGAGACCAACGCCGCGGCCTTCGTGCAGGGATTCGTCCAGAAGGGCGGCGAATAGGAGTGCCGCGCCCGCACAGACCGGCGCGGCGGATCATCGGCGTGGAGACCGAGTACGGCATCACCTGCGCCTCGACGACGGGAGGCCCTCCGCCCCTGGACGCCGACCACGCCGCACGCGAGCTCTTCGAGCCCGTCGTGCGCCTGGGCCGCTCCTCCAACGTCTTCACCCGCGGCGGGGCCCGCCTCTACCTCGACGTCGGCTCCCACCCCGAGTTCGCCACCGCGGAGTGCGACCGCCTGGAGGACCTGCTCGCCCAGGACCGGGCCGGGGAGATCACCATGGCCGACCTGGCCGAGCAGGCCAGCGCCAGCCTGGCCCGGCGGGGCGTACCCGGCCGCATCCACCTGCTCAAGAACAACCTCGACGCCGAGGGCGCCGGCTTCGGCTGCCACGAGAACTACCTCGTGCACCGCCGCGGCAGCTTCTGGAACGACGCCCGCACCCTCGTGCCCCACCTGGTCACCCGCCAGATCCTCGTCGGCGCCGGGCACATCCTGCCCGGCGGCGGCCGGGCCCCCGCACGCTACGTCTTCTCCCAGCGGGCCGACCAGATGGAGGACGCCGTCTCCTCGGCGACCACTCGCGCCCGCCCCCTGATCAACACCCGCGACGAGCCCCACGCCGACGCCGAGCTCTACCGGCGCATGCACGTGATCGTCGGCGACTCCAATATCGCCCAGGGCTCCACCCTCCTCAAGGTCGGGGCCATGGACCTGCTGCTGGACTACCTCGAGGAGGGCGGGAGCCTGGCGGACCTCCAGCTCGCCATCCCCATGAGGGCCATTCGCGACACCTGCCACGACCTGACCGGCTCGGTCGCCCTGGAGCTCGCCGACGGACGCACCATGACGCCGGTGGACCTGCAGACCGAGCACCTGGCCAGGGTGAGCGAGCACGCCCGGAACCTGGACCTGACAGGTCTGCAGCGCCACGTCCTCAACCTGTGGGAGCGGGGGCTTGAGGCCGTGGGCTCGGGCAGGCCCCAGGACGTGGCCGAGGACCTGGACTGGGCGGCCAAGCACCAGCTCCTGACCCGCTACGCCGAGCGCACCGGCGTCGGGCTCGACGACCCGCGCCTGGCGCGGCTCGCCCTGGCCTACCACGACGTGAGCCCGAGCGACGGACTGCGCCTGAAGCTGGAGCGGGCTGGGCTGCTGCGGCGCTTCGTCGGCGAGGAGGCGTGCCGCGCCGCCGTCGACACCCCGCCGGCCACCACGCGCGCGCACCTGCGGGGCACGGCGATCGGGCGGGCGCAGGACCTGCGCCGGGACCTGTCGGCCGACTGGGTGAACCTGCGCCTCGACGACGGCCGCACCCGGCCCGTCGCCCTGCGCGACCCCTTCAGCGCCGTCGATGAGCGGGTCGACGCACTCATGAGGGCCATGGACGCGCCTGACGGGACCCCCGCCGCCGATTCACCCGCCGGCGTCTGAGACGCGGCACGACAACATCTGGCAGACTGGAAAGTCCGATGGCTACCTTCTCACCCTCCCCCCGCGAAACGACACGACTGCCCCAGGTGGGGCAGGACGGCCAGCCGTTGACGCGTCGCCAAAAGCGTGAGCTGGAGCGTGCCCGTCAGGTCGCAGACCCCCACCGCGCCGCGCCGCCCGCCCCGGGGGCGCCCTGGGCGCAGTACGGCCCGGCGGGGCGCGCCGAGCAGCCGGCGGCCGGGGCGCCCCGTCGCGCCGCCTCCGCCCCGATGGCCGCGTCGCCCGGGACCGGGCCTGCAGAGGCGCCGCCGTCGGCGCCCTCACCGGCCGAGCCCCCCACCTCCACGGGCGCCCAGCGCGCGATCGGCGCCGCGCTGGGACGCCCCCGGCCGCGAGGACGCGTCGCCGTCATCCTGGCGGTCGTGGCGACGGTGGCCATTGTTGCCGCGCCCCTGGTCGTGGCGCGCGTGTGGGGGGGGCTGGCGGGTTCCCTCGGGTCCTCGGGCACGAATCCCGGTGGAAGCGTCAGTGCGGACGGCCCGCTCGATACGGTGCTAGAGGTCGCCGGACGCGTGGGAGCCCTTCCCGTCCTGTCGCTCAAGGGCCATCTCACCCCCGCCACGGTCATGAGTACCGATCAGGTCGTCATGGGCGAGGGCCGTGTCCTGGGCGCCGGCGACGCCGTCCTGCTGTCCGTGGCGGTCTTCGACGGCAACGACGGCACGAACGTCACCGGTACCGCGACGGGGACGCGTCTGTATCCCGGCACGCTCGACGCCGACAAGATCGGAACCGATCTCGCCAATGCGGTTACGGGGGTCACCGAGGGCTCACGCATTGTCGTGCGCGCTCCGCAGACAAGGGACGACCAGACCAAGACCACTGAGATCACGGTGATCGACATCCTGCCCACCACCGCGACCGGAACGGCTCAAGAGCCTGCGGAGGGCATGCCGACGGTGACGATGAACGCCGATGGCACGGCGGGGCTGTCCGTGCAGGGGCTTCCGGCGCCCACGCGCTCGACCGCCGCCGTCCTCGTGCAGGGCGACGGACCCCAGGTCCAGGCCGACTGCACCGTCCTGGCCAGGTACTCCACCGTGAGCTGGGCCGACGGCGTGCAGCACGCCACCACCTACGGCACGACCACCCCGCCGGGCACGATCAACATGAACAACGCCCTGGCGGGAGTCAAGGAGCACCTGGTTGACATCCAGGTGGGCAGTCGGGTCGTCATCGCCATCCCCGCGGACCAGGCAGCCGGCGAGGGGGCGGTCGCCGTTGTCATCGACGTCCTGGCCATCGACGACGACGGGGGAGCCGACACCGCCGCCTTACCCAGCGAGAGCCCCGATCCCGGCCCCGGAACCGTGCACGTGACTCCGGGGGCCAGTCCGGGCGCCACCAACCAGTAGGCGGCGCCCGCGCGCCGCCCTGATACGATCCGCACCCCTCATCCGTTCAGGAGCTGCTATGAGCGTCGCCGTCCGCGTCATCCCGTGCCTTGACGTCAAGGACGGGCGCGTGGTCAAGGGAGTGAACTTCACGGGCCTGCGGGACGCGGGCGACCCGGTGGAGCTCGCCAAGCGCTACGACGCCCAGGGCGCCGACGAGATCACCTTCCTGGACGTGTCCGCCTCCGCAGAGGGCCGGTCCACCATGCTGGAGGTCGTCTCGGCCGCCGCGGAGCAGGTCTTCGTGCCACTGACCGTGGGTGGAGGGGTTCGCAGCGTCGAGGACGTCGACCGCCTCCTGCGTGCCGGGGCGGACAAGGTCGGCATCAACACCGCCGCCATCAACCGGCCCGGGCTGCTGTCCGAGGTCGCCGAGCGCTTCGGCAACCAGGTGCTGGTGCTGTCGGTGGACGCGCGGCGCTGCCCGGAGGGCGTGAGCACCCCGTCGGGGTACGAGGTCACCACCCATGGCGGGCGCCGCTCCACCGGCATCGACGCCGTCCGCTGGGCGGTGCGGGCAGTCGACCTGGGGGTGGGCGAGATCCTGCTGAACTCCATGGACGCCGACGGCGTGACCGGCGGCTTCGACCTGCAGATGCTCGACGACGTCCGGGGCGAGGTGAGTGTCCCGCTGATCGCCTCCGGCGGTGCGGGCCGGGCCGAGGACTTCGCTGCGGCCGCGGACCACGGCGCGGACGCGGTGCTGGCGGCGAGCGTCTTCCACTACGGCACGCTGACCATCGGGGCGGCCAAGAGGGCCCTGCGCGATGCGGGCCACCCGGTGAGGTGATCTGCCCGCGCTCGTGAGGGGTGGGCGCAGATCGGTCAGAACATGTAGTCTCGTCCCCGGTATGCTCGACGAGTTCCCTTCTTGAGGTATGCTCCACGAGTTTCCGCAATGTTGTTCCCAAGCGAAGAGTGCATCCATGACGAACTACGACCCGAATCAGAACCCTTACGGCGGCTCGAACGACCCGAGCGCCTATCCGAGTGGTCAGCCCGGTTATCAGCAGTACCCGGGCCAGGCGCAGCCCGGTGGGGGGGGGTACGCCCCGGGAATGAGCCCCTTTGGGGCATCGACGGAGAAGAACAACCTGGGCGGCTGGGCGCTGGGACTGGGTATCGCCAGCCTGGTTTGCTGCGGGCTCTTCACCGGTATTCCCGCAATCATCCTGGGCTACCTCGGGATGCAGGCCGCCAAGGAGGGGCGCGCCTCCAATAAGGGCATGGCCATCGCCGGCCTCATTATGGGGTCGCTGTCGATCGTGTGGACCATTATTGCCCTGAGCACCGGCATCCTGGGCCAGATCGTCGGCAACGCTTCATGATGACCGGAGCCTGCGGCTCCCCCTTCGACGGGCATGGTCGCGGTCATCATCGCTCCCGCGTGGGCGTCATGGTGGCCGCGGCCTGTCTCCCCGGCGCACTGGTCGTTATCGGCGGCCTGCGCCCCTCCGCGGCCGGCCCGGACCTGTGCTTCTTGCACCGCACGACCGGCATGTGGTGCCCCCTGTGCGGCGGCACGCGGGCGACTCGGGCGCTCCTCCACGGCAACCTGACCGAGGCGATCGGCTACAACCCCTTCGCCCTGGGGTTTGAGGTGCTCGCCGTCCTCCTCGTGGTGCGCTGGCTGGTCAGTCGCCGCGCCGGCGGCACCCGCCCCTTCGTGTCCGCGCACGAGGCAGTGGCGCTCTTCGCCGTCGCCGCGGTGTTCGCCGTCGTGCGCAACCTGCCGGGCATGTGGGTCTACCTGGGCCCGCTCCTGGGCCCGGCGGGCTGAGCGCGGCTGCCGGACGACACGGCGGAGTCGGCTCCTGCCCGCGGGATCGGGCCGAACGCAGTGCCCGGAGCCGGCGCGAGCGCCCGACCGGCGGCTCGTGGGCGCCCGGCGTGGAAGAATCGCCGTCGTGACTCTTCCTCGCTCAATCGCATCCCGGCTCAAGCGCGACGCGGCGGGGCTCGTCGCCGCCGTCGTCCAGCAGTACGACACCCGCGAGGTCCTCATGGTCGGGTGGATGGACGACGAGGCGCTGGCCCGCACCCTGAGTGAGGGCCGAGTCACCTTCTGGTCCCGCTCCCGTCAGGAGTACTGGCGCAAGGGCGACACCTCGGGTCACCACCAGTACGTCAAGGCCGTCCGCATCGACTGCGACGGCGATGCCCTGCTGGTCGAGGTCGATCAGGTCGGGGCCGCCTGCCACACCGGTGAGCGCACCTGCTTCGGGGCCGGTGGAGATCTCGCGGCGGTGGTGGGGGAGCGTCCCACCGGTTGAGCGGATTTGCCTCGGCGGCGCCCGCCGGGGACGATGGCCCCGGCGGGCGCCGCCGGCACATCTGCTGGGCGCGCCCGCGCGGTTCCTGTATCACGCGTGTAGGAGGTGGCGCCCCGTGATGGCCTTCGCCGACCTGGTCGCAGCCGCACGGTCCGCCGCCGCATCCCGGCAGAGATCCACCCCGCTGAAGGAGCTGCGCGAGAGGACCCGATCGGGCCCCACCGCGCGCGATGTCGCCTCGGCGCTGCGAGCCCCCGGGCGGGTCGTGTCCGTGATCGCCGAGGTCAAGCGCGCCACCGCGACCTTCGCCGACCTGTCCGGGGTCGGCGACGTGGCCGTCCTCGCCCGCTTCTACGAGGCCGGCGGGGCCGCCTGCGTGTCCGTGGTCACCGAGCCGATCCGCTCCCGCGGGCGCTTGGCGGACCTGGACGCGGTGCGCGGGGCCGTGGACGTGCCCGTGCTCGCCAACGACGTCATCGTCACCCCCTACCAGGTTCATGAGGCGCGTGCCCACGGGGCCGACATGCTCGTCCTGGACGCCCGCCTCGCCCCGCTCGTCCTGGAGTCGCTCATTGAGCGCACGCACTCCCTGGGCATGGCGGCGGTCGTTGAGGCCCACTCCCGGCGCGAGGCGCTGACGGCGGTGTCGGCGGGCGCGCGCTACGTGTCGGTCGATGCGCGCGATCCGGACACCCGGGCTATCGACCGCTCCCGCTTCGAGCAGGTTGCCGAGGTGCTGCCCGCGTCGGTGACCCGCATGGCCACCGGCGGCGTCTCCGGGCCGCACGATGTCATGAGCTACGCGCGTGCGGGGGCCGATATCGTCGTCGTGGGGGAGGCCGTCATCCGCTCGGCCGACCCCCAGCAGTTCGTCGCCGAGCTGGTCGCCGCAGGCAGCCACCCGGCGCTCCTCCCCTCAGCCCATAGAGAGGTTCTCTGAGTGCTCACCGCTTCCATTCCGAGCCCCGCCCAGGGCGTGTGGCATATCGGGCCGCTCCCGCTGCGCGCCTACGCCCTGTGCATCCTCGCCGGCGTCTTCGTGGCGGTGTGGTGGACCGACCGCCGCTACCGGGCGCTGGGCGGGCCGCGCGACACGGCCCTGGACGTCGCCCTGGTCGCGGTGCCGGTCGGCATTGTCGGCGCGCGGCTCTACCATGTGGTCACCTCGCCGGACGCCTACCTCGGTCCGGGTGGGGACCCGGCCCTCATCCCGCAGATCTGGCACGGTGGGCTGGGCATCTGGGGAGGCGTGGCCTTCGGGGTGGCCGCCGGCGTCTGGATGCTCCGCCGGCGCGGGCTGCGGCTGGGGCCCTTCTTCGACGCCGCCGCCCCGACGATCCTGATCGCCCAGGCGCTGGGGCGTTTCGGCAACTACTTCAACCAGGAGCTGTTCGGCGGGCCCACCACCCTGCCCTGGGGCCTGGAGATCGACAGGGCCCACCTGCCGGTCGGGTACGCCCCGGGCACCCTGTTCCACCCGACATTCCTGTACGAGGCGCTGTGGAACGCGGCGGGCGCCGCCCTCCTCGTCTGGCTCGGGCGCTACCTGGCGCGCCGCGACGGGGCGGTGGGCGGCCGGCTCATGTGGGCCTACCTCATGGTCTACACCTCGGGGCGCGTGTGGATCGAGGTCCTGCGCGTCGATGAGGCCCACCGCGTGCTCGGGATGCGCCTGAACGTGTGGACCTCGATACTCGTCTTCCTGCTCGGCCTGGTCGGCTACATCATGGTCTCGCGCCGCCACCTCGACGACGCGGTCACCGAGGGTGCCGGGGAGGGCGGTGCTTCTGAGGCCGAGGCGGCCGAAGCCGGGCCCGAGACGGCGGACGGGCCGGGCGAGGCGGATGAGGCGGGGGATCCTGATCCCGAGAAGCCGGACGAGAAGCCTGCTGCGGACTCGCCCGATGGGGCAGACGATGCATGTGCCGAGGCAGGTGCGCCCGGTCAGGCGGATGCGCCGTCCGGGGCTGCGGGCGCGGAGGCTGACGCAAATGCCGAGGAGCCTGGTGAGAGGCCCGCGGCGGCGGACACGCACGACGACGACCGCGGGGCCGAGTAGCGGGACGCTGCGCTCGCAGCAGCGGGAGGAGCGGTTCAGCATCCAGGCTTCGGATCGCACGGCAGGGCCGCGGTTCCCCGGCGCCCAGCACCTCTGCCCGGGTGGTTGGGTGACTGGGTCACTGCAGACTAGGCCCTTGGGCCCATATCATGGACGAAGTCCTTACTGCTCCAGGAGGTGCATGATGACGACGACGTCTTCTGCAACACCTGCTGGGCATCCTCCCACGACGCCGGCGCTCCGCCCCTCGACGGAGAAACAGGAACAGGGCTGGGCGGCTCAGGTACAACGTGCGAAGGAGGCTCGCAGCCCGGGCGCCGAGCTGCGCAGTGGCAAGATCAAGAGCTTCCGCCCCGTGGTCGGCAGGATCTGATGTCCGCCCGCACGCCGAGCACACGGGTCGTTATGTCCGCCGGGAGCTGACTGCGCAATATCAAGAACTCAGTGGGGCAAATCTGATCGTGGTCATTGACCAGATCACCGCTACCGGCATGACGATCCTCGAGGCGCTCCTGGTCGACTGTGGTTCCGCTAAGGACCTGCACCTCTTGCTGTGCTCTCCGGGCGGTGATGGCGAGACGGCGCTCCGCACGGTTCGCTCCATGCAGGCACGATGCCGTGAACTCACGATCCTGGTTCCGGACATGGCCAAGAGTGCCGCAACGATTGTGTGCCTCGGGGCTCATCACGTCGTCATGGGACCTGGTGGAGATCTGGTGGAGATCTCGGCCCTATCGATCCGCAATGATCTTCACCGATGACTCCGGCCGCCCTTCGATGGCCAGTGCCAAGGACGTCAACCCTTCAGAAGCCGCTTATCTGTAGTCCGGCCAGTCATTGCGGTCGATCATATTTTCAGCAGCCCGCCAAGGCGTGCGATGACTATGATTCTGCTATTTTTCTGCGGCGACAGTCTTCTAGGCCTTGTTGCGGGAGTCGTCTTGCCCGACTCCTGACGGTTAGTACGCCAGTGGCAGGGGGGCTTGTGGCTGTTGATGCTGACGATGACCTCTTGGAGGGGTTTGAGTGTGTGGATGAACCTATTGATCGATGACTCGATGAGCTGGCCAGCCGGCCTCCGGTGTTTAGGCGTCCCCATGGAAGTGGGTGCGGCTGGCCGGGCCGTAAGGAGCCGGGCGTTTTCGACCCGACGACGGACGGCGGGCCAGCCTCACCCAGTCGGTCAGTGGCCCAGCGGATCGCACGGATGTAGGAGGATGTCCAGGCCCGACTGGGCCTCGGCACGCTCGTTGTTGCGGGCGAAGACGGTGCGGTCCAGGACATCGCCGTCCTCTGTCATCTGGAAGGTGTCCGCCAGGACGAGCCCCTCGAAGGGCGGAAGAGGACACGCTCTTCCACCCCTCCCTCCGGAGCCATCTGTTGCTCCGCCTCGAGGATCCCGGCCTCCACAGCCAGGTTGCGGTATGCCACTTCGATGCTGGCGCAGGCGATGTAGTAGGCGAGCAGGAGGATCTCGCTGGCGTGCAGCTCGTTCAACTTATTACCATCAGCGCGGGCACGTCCACGCCCTCACTCAGGCAGCGCGCATTGGTGGGGGTGCGGCAGGAGCCCCCCTCCATCGGCGCGCGCTTGCCTCGTTGCGCTCCATGGCGTTCACGGTGCCGTCCACATGACGGGCCCAAGGGACAGAGCATTGCCGGGGGCCTCGCTGGCCTGACGGGTCCGCTCCAGGTTCATATCCGCCACTCCGTCGTCTGCCCCGGCGAAGCGCTCGGAGGTCCTGATATCGCTGGCGAAGGCGACCGCTGTGCGCATGACTCCCGGATCCGCCTCGTAGTCGGCGGGGTCCTGGGTCTGCTTGGCCAAGGCGTTCCAACAGCCGACGATCCTGGCGGCATCATCCAGTGCAAGGTCGCCGTTGGCGGCGAAGGAGCTCTGAAGGGCGCGGCTCACCTGGGCCTCGGAGACCGTGAGCACCAGGGCCTTGTAGTTGGTGAGCAGTCCGTGCTCCACGGCCCTGCCGAACTCGAGCCCGTAGAGGTCGGAGCCGTAGACGGATTCATCATCCATCGAGGCCAGGACGAGATCCTTGCGCTGGGCGTTGTCCTTGACGTCAGGGGCGCAGACGCGCGGGGTCGCCGTCATGGGGGGCCGCTTGGAAGCTCGGATGTACTCGGCGTCATGGGCCCTGACGAAGACGGACTCATCCTGACCGGCCACGGTGGCACCTGTCCCCGTCGACGCCGGAGCGCAGGGACCGGCCCTTGTCCGCCTTCCGGTCCGCCCGGGACCGGCGGCACGCTCGGGCGGCGCCGGTACGGGAACCGGTGCTGGGCGCCTCGGTGCGGGGCGCGGCCCGCCCCGCACCCGTCAAGATTTGGCCGAATTCGGCCGGAGCCGCGGCACGCGGGGCGTGTAGGCTAGGCCTCATGCGCAGAGCAAAGATCGTATGCACCCTGGGACCAGCCACCGATTCTCCCGAGCACGTGCAGGCGCTTGTAGACGCCGGCATGAACGTCGCACGCATCAACCGCTCCCACGGACGCGCCGAGGACCAGGAGGACGTCATCGCCCGCGTGCGGGACGCCGCCGAGACCTCCGGGCGCCCCGTAGCCATCCTCGTCGATCTTCAGGGCCCCAAGATCCGCCTGGGCACCTTCGTCAACGACCAGAAGGTCATGCTCAACAAGGGCGACGAGTTCACAATCACCACCGACGACATCCTGGGCACCGTCAAGCGCGTCTCGACGACCTTCAAGGGCCTGCCGGGGGACTGCCGCCCCGGCGACCGCCTCCTCATCGACGACGGCAACGTCGCCGTGCGCGTCATCACGGTCACCGACACCGACGTCGTCACCAAGGTCGAGGTGCCCGGCTACGTCTCCAACCACAAGGGCCTCAACCTTCCCGGCGTCGCCGTCTCGGTGCCGGCCCTGAGCGAGAAGGACCGCGATGACCTGCGCTGGGCCATCAAGATCGGCGCCGACCTCATCGCCCTGTCCTTCGTCCGCAGCGCCGACGACATCAAGGACGTCCACGACATTATGGACGAAGCCGGGGTGCGTATCCCCGTCATCGCCAAGATCGAGAAGCCCCAGGCGGTGGACAACCTCTTCGACATCGTCTCCGCCTTCGACGGCATTATGGTCGCCCGCGGCGACCTGGGCGTCGAGATGCCGCTGGAGGCCGTGCCGCTGGTCCAGAAGCGGGCCATCGAGCTGGCCCGGCGCCAGGCCAAGCCGGTCATCGTCGCCACCCAGGTGCTGGAGTCCATGATCCAGAACCCGCGCCCCACCCGGGCCGAGGCCTCCGACTGCGCCAACGCCATCCTCGACGGCGCCGACGCCGTCATGCTCTCCGGCGAGACCTCGGTGGGCGCCTACCCGATCGAGGCCGTGCGCACGATGGCCAGCATCATTGAGAACGTAGAGGAGAACGGCGGGGACCGCATCCCCGGTCTGGGCTCCTACCCCCAGACTCGCGGCGGCGCCCTGACGCGCGCGGCCGCCGAGATGGGCGAGCAGCTCGACGTCACCCACCTGGTGACCTTCACCCAGTCCGGCGACACGGCCCGGCGCCTGTCGCGGCTGCGCTCGCCCCTCCCGCTGCTGGCCTTCACCCCGCTGCGCTCCACGCGCAACCAGCTGGCGGTGTCCTGGGGCGTGCAGTGCTACGAGGTGCCGGAGGTCGAGCACACCGATGCGATGGTGGCCCAGGTCGATGACCTGCTCCAGCGCAGGCACTTCGCGCAGGCCGGCGACACCGTCATCATTGTGGCGGGCATGCCCCCGGGCACGCCCGGGTCGACGAACTCGATCCGCGTCCACACGGTCGGCGAGTTCGACTGACCCGTCGGCCCGCAGGCAGCGGGCCGAGGGACGCCGAGAGGCATGGTGAGGCCCCGCACCTTCTGGGTGCGGGGCCCGCCGCGCATCGGTACCTCCAGTGGGACTCGAACCCACAACACTCCGATTTTGAGTCGGATGCCTCTGCCAGTTGGGCTATGGAGGCGCAGCATAAGTGGTCGCGCTCACAGGGACGCGCCTTGCTCGCGCGGCATCGTGGTACACCATACTAGGATCACCCCCGTGAGCAACGAGTCAAGCACCTCCCGAACCCGCAGGGTTCTTGTCGCAGAGGATGAGACCCTGATCCGCCTGGACATCGTCGAGACCCTCACCGAGGCCGGATACGAGGTCGTCGCCGAGGCCGCCGACGGCGAGGAGGCCGTGCGCCTGGCCTACGAGCACGAGCCCGACCTGTGCGTCATGGACGTCAAGATGCCGGTCCTGGACGGCATCACCGCGGCCGAGCGCATTCTGGACAAGCACAGCTGTGCCGTGGTCATGCTCACCGCCTTCTCGCAGACCGAGCTCGTCGATCGGGCCTCCGCGGCCGGCGCCATGGCATACGTCGTCAAGCCCTTCACCCCGGCCGACCTGATCCCCGCCCTGGAGATCGCCCTGTCGCGCCACGAGGAGATCCAGTCCCTGGAGAGCGAGATCTCCGATCTGCAGGAGCGCTTCGAGACCCGCAAGCGCGTCGACCGCGCCAAGGGGCTGCTCATGGAGAAGATGGGCCTGAGCGAGCCCGAGGCCTTCCGCTGGCTGCAGAAGACCTCCATGAACCGCCGCCTGACCATGCGCGAGGTCGCCGACGCCGTTATTGAACAGGTCGGCGCCAAGAACGGGAGCTGAGCGCACGCCGAGTCGGTGAGCGGTCGGTGAGCGACTGACCGCGCCTCAGCCCTCCTGGACGGCGGTGGCGGTGAAGAGGCTGCGCAGCGTGCCCCGGGCGATTGCGCGGCCGTCCTCGTCGCTGACCCTCACCTCGTAGACGGCGGTGCGCCGGCCCCGGTGAACGGGGGTCGCCACCGCCGTCACCCAGCCGCGCTGGGCGGGGCGCAGGTGGCTGACCTGGAGCTCGGTGCCCAGCGGCGCCATGTCGTCCGGGGCGGCCTCGTGCGCCGCCACCGAGGCGGCCGTCTCGACAAGGGCCGCGCTCGCGCCCCCGTGCAGGATACCGAGGACCTGGCGGGCGCCGTCGACGGGCATGCGCACGACCGTGCGCTCCGCGGAGCGCTCCAGCACCTCCATGCGCAGCGTCGCCATGAGAGTCCCCCGCTCGGAGTCCGACAGGCCCGACGCGCCGACGGCGCTGACCGCGCTGACCGCGGAACCGGCGGGGCGCGGGTCGGGGAAGGGCCGTACCGCCTTGGCGGGGAAGGCCACGGGCACGTCGGCGGAGCGGGAGGTCGGGAACTGGTCGCTGCTCATGCCCGTAGGCTGGCACGGTGAGCACCACCACGACCAGTCCCGCCGCCGAGCCCGCCGGACGTCTTCTCCTCATCGACGGCCACTCCATGGCCTTCCGGGCCTTCTACGCCCTGCCTGTGGACAGTTTCACAACCTCCACCGGGCAGAGTACGAACGCCGTGCACGGCTTCGTCTCCATGTTCCTGTCCCTGCTCGAGCGCGAGGAGCCGACTCACGTCGCCGTCGCCTTCGACCTGCCCGGCGGGACCTTCCGCACCGAGGAGTACGCCGAGTACAAGGGCACCCGCGACGAGACCCCGGAGCCCTTCGTCGGGCAGGTCGAGCTCATCGAGGAGGTGCTGGAGGCGATGAACGTGCGAGCCCTGACCGCCTCCGGCTACGAGGCGGACGACATCCTCGCCACCCTGGCCGCCTTGGCCCAGGCCGAGGGGATGGAGGTCCTCGTCTGCTCCGGCGACCGCGACTCCTTCCAGACCGTGACCGACCGCTGCACCGTGCTCTACCCCGTCAAGGGCGTGTCCACCCTGCGGCGCATGACTCCGGCGGAGGTCGAGAAGCGCTATGGGGTCCCGCCGCAGCGCTACCCCCAGCTGGCCGCCCTGGTGGGCGAGTCCAGCGACAACCTGCCGGGCGTGCCCGGGGTCGGCCCCAAGACCGCGGCGAAGTGGATCACCCTGTACGACGGACTCGATGGCGTGATCTCCAGCGCCGACCAGATCAAGGGCAAGGCGGGCCAGTCCCTGCGCGACCACATGGCCGACGTCGTGCGCAACCGCCGCCTCAACCGCCTGGTGACCGACCTCGACCTGGGCGTGGCGCCCGCCGCCGACCTGACCCTGCGCCCGGCCGACCGCGGCGCGCTGGCCCGCGTCATGGAGGTCCTGGAGTTCCGCACCCTCCACCAGCGGGCCCAGCGGATCCTGACCTTCTCCGATGCCGCTGGTGGCATCGACGGCGCGGTCACGGCCGACGGCGAGAACTCGCCGTCGGCCCGCCTCGACGCCCTCGAGGTCGCCGTGCTCGGCCGCGACCTCGCCCCCGGCGCGCTGGGGGAGTGGCTCTCGGCTCACCTGACGGACGACGACGGAGGGCCCCGTCTCCTCGGTCTCGACGTCGCCGGCACGCTGCGCCCCGGCCAGGCCGACGCCGCCGCGATCGCACTGTCCGACTCCCGCGCCGCCGTCGTCGTCGACCCGGCGCTGGCCGCGCCCGAGGACGAGTCGGCGCTGGCCGGGCTGCTCGGCGGCACCGAGACGCCCCTGGTGGTCACCGACGCCAAGGGCGCCTGGCACGCCCTGCACGCCCGCGGCCTGCCCCTGGACGGCGTCGTCTTCGACCCGGCGCTGGCCGGCTACCTGTGCCGTCCTGAGCAGCGCGGCTACGACGTCGGCTCCCTGGCGCAGCGCTGGCTGGGCATCGACCTGGAGGCGCTCGGGGACAACGAGGACGGCCAGGCGCAGACCTCCTTCGACCTGGAGGCCCTGACCGCATCGGAGGACTCGGACGCCGTCCCGGCCCAGGTGCTGGCCGCCGCCCGGCGCGCCGCCGTCCAGGGGGACCTCGCCGCCGCCCTGGGGCGCGAGCTGCGCCGGCGGGAGGCCGAGGTGCTCTTCACCGAGCTGGAGATGCCCGTGGCCGCGACCCTGGCTGAGATGGAGGACGCGGGCATCGCCGTGGACGACGCCGTGCTCCTCGCTCGCGAGACCGAGCTCGACGCCCGCGTCAACCACGCCGCCGAGGCCGCCTACACCGCCGCGGGCCACGAGCTCAACCTCTCCAGCCCCAAGCAGCTCCAGGCGGTCCTGTTCGATGAGCTCGACATGCCCAAGACCCGCAGGACCAAGACCGGCTACACCACCGACGCCGGCGCCCTCGCCGCGCTGTACGCCAAGACCGGCCATCCCTTCCTGGCGGGCCTGCTGGAGCACCGCGACGCCATCAAGCTGCGTCAGACCGTCGAGGGCCTGCGTAAGGCCGTCCAGGCCGATGGGCGCATCCGCACCACCTTCCAGCAGACGATCACCGCCACCGGGCGGCTGTCCTCGACGGACCCGAACCTGCAGAACATTCCCGCGCGCACCGAGGAGGGCATGCGCATCCGGGAGGCGTTCACCGTCGGCAAGGGGTACGAGTGCCTGATGACCGCCGACTACTCCCAGATCGAGATGCGCATCATGGCCCACCTGTCGGGGGACGAGGCGCTCATCGAGGCCTTCCGCAGCGGGGAGGACCTGCACCGCTACGTGGCCGCCCTGGTCCACGACATCGACGTGGCCGATGTCACCGCCGAGCAGCGCAGCCACGTCAAGGCCATGAGCTACGGGCTCGCCTACGGGCTGTCCACCTACGGGCTGGCCAAGCAGCTGGGGATCGACAACGCCGAGGCGGCGACCCTCCGGGACGCCTACTTCGCCCGCTTCGGCCGGGTCCACGACTACCTCGAGGGCGTCGTCGAGCAGGCCCGGCGCGACGGCTACACCCAGACCATGTTCGGGCGGCGCCGCTACCTGCCGGACCTGACCAGCGACACCCGGCAGCGCCGGGAGATGGCGGAGCGCGCCGCGCTCAACGCCCCCATTCAGGGCAGCGCGGCCGACATCGTCAAGAAGGCGATGATCGACGTGGCCCAGTCCCTTCAGGCCGCGGAGCTGGGCTCGCGGCTGCTCCTGCAGATCCACGACGAGCTGCTCGCCGAGGTCGCGCCGGGCGAGGCGGACGCCGTCGAGGACGTTCTGCGCCGGTGCATGGGGGGCGCCGCCGAGCTGTCGGTGCCCCTGGACGTATCGATCGGTCGGGGCGGGACCTGGCGGGACGCCGCTCACTGAGGCGCGCGCCGCGGGTCATGCGGGAGTGAGGGATCGCACGGCACCTATGGGCTTCTTTGGTGATCTCGAACAGGTTACGCGCTGGGCATGTCCTGATAGAGTCCGAGTTGTGCGCCCCTGGGTGTCGTCAAGACGCGCCGCCGTACCGCGAGGTCAGTCCGGGCTGGCTCGGGGGACGGGGGGTGCATGGTTCCTATCAGCCCGATCTATCTGTCCGTATTCGGAGCAACCACTCAATGACCACCACCACGCCCAGCCCTGCCCCGGTCGCCGTCAACGACATCGGCTCGACCGAGGAGATCCTCGCCGCCGTCGACGAGACCATCAAGTACTTCGATGACGGCGACATCGTCGAGGGCACCGTCGTCAAGGTCGACCGAGACGAGGTCCTGTTGGACATCGGCTACAAGACCGAGGGCGTCATTCTCGCTCGCGAATTGTCCATCAAGCACGACGTCGACCCCGATGAGATCGTCTCGGTCGGCGACGAGATCGAGGCCCTGGTCCTCCAGAAGGAGGACAAGGAGGGTCGTCTGCTCCTGAGCAAGAAGCGCGCCCAGTACGAGCGCGCCTGGGGCACCATCGAGCGGGTCAAGGAGGAGGACGGCGTCGTCACCGGCTCCGTCATCGAGGTCGTCAAGGGCGGCCTCATCCTCGATATCGGCTTGCGCGGTTTCCTGCCCGCCTCTCTGGTCGAGATGCGTCGTGTCCGCGATCTCCAGCCCTATGTGGGCCGTGAGCTCGAGGCCAAGATCATCGAGCTGGACAAGAACCGCAACAATGTGGTCCTGTCCCGCCGCGCCTATCTCGAGCAGACCCAGTCCGAGGTCCGCACCAACTTCCTCCAGACCCTGCAGAAGGGCCAGGTCCGCACCGGTGTGGTCTCCTCCATCGTCAACTTCGGCGCCTTCGTGGACCTGGGCGGTGTGGACGGCCTCGTCCACGTCTCCGAGCTGTCCTGGAAGCACATCGACCACCCCTCGGAGGTCGTGGAGGTCGGCAACGAGGTCACCGTCGAGGTCCTCGAGGTCGACTTCGACCGCGAGCGCGTCTCCCTGTCGCTCAAGAAGACCCAGGAGGACCCCTGGCAGGCGTTCGCCCGCACGCACGCCATCGGCCAGGTCGTGCCCGGCAAGGTCACCAAGCTGGTCCCATTCGGTGCCTTCGTCCGCGTCGAGGACGGCATCGAGGGCCTCGTCCACATCTCCGAGCTGGCTCAGCGCCACGTCGAGGTGCCCGAGCAGGTCGCCAAGGTCGGTGACGAGGTCTTCGTCAAGGTCATCGACATCGACCTGGAGCGCCGCCGCATCTCCCTGTCGCTCAAGCAGGCCAACGAGGGCGTGGACCCCAGCTCGGAGGACTTCGACCCCTCGCTGTACGGCATGGCCGCCGAGTACGACGAGAATGGCAACTACAAGTACCCGGAGGGCTTCGACCCGGAGACCAACGAGTGGCTGGAGGGCTTCGACGCTCAGCGTGAGGCCTGGGAGGCCGAGTACGCGGCCGCCCACGCGCGTTGGGAGGCTCACAAGGCGCAGGTCGCCAGGGCCATGGAGGAGGACACGGACACCAGCGGCGCGGCGGCTCCGGCCGGCGCTACGTCCTACTCCTCGGCGGCGTCGGAGTCGACCGGCACCCTGGCCTCCGACGAGGCGCTGGCCGCTCTGCGCGAGAAGCTGACCGGGAACTGACCGCTCGGGATTTGCAGCAGTCCTTGCACGCGCCGAGGGCCCGCCCACCAGCGAGTGGGCGGGCCCTCGGGCGCGACGGGCCCAGCTCCCCATCGCGCGATCATTCGCGGTGTGTGAGGCTGACACCGGAACCCGTCCGCGCCGCGGCGCGGGCACGACCCACGAGCAGGGGAAGATGATGACAACCTGGGACGACCTCACGGATCTGCTTGACGATCCAGGAGACGTCCGCTCACCCGCCGTGCAGGCGGGCCTCTACGACGCGCTTCTGCACGCCGCCCCGGAGCAGCCCCCGCAGGGGGAGGGCGCCCAGCGCCTGGCCACCGCCCTGGCGGAGGTCGACAGGACCTGGCTCGCCGCGCTGGGGGAGGACCCGACCCGATCCCGGGCGGACATCGACAGGGCCGTCGAGCGGTGCGGCGACCTGCGTCGGGCGGGGGGCCGCTCCGCGCTGCCCCTGCGGTACGCGCGTGTGGAGCTGTGCACGTTCTTCGGCGAGAGAGCCGACGCGCTCGAGCAGCTGCGTGTGGCGCGCCTGTTCTCCTTCGACGACGCCGACGCCGGAGCGACGCTGGCGGCCGCCCGCATGCACGACGACTTCTCCGGTGTCATCCGGACCACGTCCGGGGCGTCCAAGCGACCGGACGCCGATCCGGCCGGGACCGCCCGCAGCCTGGCCGCGTCGCTGCTGCCCTACCTCGCGCAGCGGCGCAAGGTCGAGGCCGAGGACGCCCTGATGGCTCTGGGGCAGGTCGAGGCGCCCGTCTCGCTGCGCATCCCGCTCCTCGGCGACCAGATGGAGTACCTCGGCCTGTCGGGGCAGTGGGAGCGGGGTCTGGCCCTGCTGCGGCACACGAACCTCAGCGACACCCGCGACACCACCGCCTGGGGGCTGCTCAACGCGGCGGTCGGAGCCAGCCTCGTCCTGCGCGAGGCCAATCGCGCCGGCTACGGCTCGAACGCGCTGGGCTCGTCGATCAGCTGGACCATGTCCTGGGGGCCCTCCCTGAAGGTCACCGGCTGGGACACCGTGGTGCA
Organism: Actinomyces israelii; assembly: GCF_030253495.1. Classification (NCBI taxonomy): domain Bacteria; kingdom Bacillati; phylum Actinomycetota; class Actinomycetes; order Actinomycetales; family Actinomycetaceae; genus Actinomyces; species Actinomyces israelii. Next base: position 2,169,033 of record NZ_CP124548.1, on the reverse strand, counting down.
CGCCTATGACGCCCTGACGACCTTCGCCCGCACGGTCGCCGTGCGCTTCGATGAGCGCAACGGCAACAACGGCGTGTCCTACCGGGTGGAGTCGCGCATGGCCGGGGAGGCCTCCGGGCTGGCGGCCCGGTCCTACGGCACGGTGACCGGCACCGCCGTCGATGAGCACCGTCTGCAGCACCGGGGCGCGCTGCTGAAGGATGTCAACGAGCTGCTGGTTCTCGCCCGGGGGTACGGCCTGGGCTCGGTGCACGAGCGCGCCATGAAGACGGCGGAGACGGTCAGCAGGTCCCTGGAGCTCGTCACCGACGACAGCCAGCTCGAGACCGTCGTCGCCCTGCGGATCGCCTTCGCCAGGCTGCTGCTGGCCCTGGGCGCGAGTGAGCGGGCCGAGCGGGAGTCCCTCGACACCGGCGAGCTGTGCCTGTCTCAGGGATGGATCGAGCTGGCGTGCGCGAGCCTGGCCATCGCCGCCTGGGCGGCGGGCGCCCGCAACGACACGCGGGCCGCGCGGACTCACTGGCGGCGCGTGCACGAGCAGATGGGGGACTGGGGCACCTCGCGCATGAAGGAGCGGCTCACCGTCCTGACCGACGCCATCGGCAGCCCGGAGACGAGCAGCATCGCCCTGGTGCTGCTGGCCGAGGTCACCGCCGCCGGCGTCGAGGCGGAGCCCGCCCGCGCCTCGGGCGCGAGAGACGTGTGCCGGCGTGCGCGTGCCGAGCTCGAGCGGTGCAAGACCGTCCCCAGCGGTGTGGCCGAGCGGATCGCTGCGGTTGAGCGGGCCGTCGCCCCCTACGGGCGGGGCCGATCCGGCCGGCACCGCGGCGGCGAGGGGACGACGGCGACGCCCGGCCGGGCGAGCCGGGTGCGGGAGGGCGCCGGCGGATGAGCGGGTGTTGTGCGAGGCGCTCGTTCCGCTCGCGCTCCCGCCGACGATCGGACCATGCTCACTCGCCATCCAGGTGACTCACAGGCGCCCATACCGTTAATCTCACCGCATGACGCAGACGCAGGACGCCCCCGGCCCTCAGAGCTGCGCCACGGTGGTCCCAGACGTGGCCAGTAGACCGGTGACGGTCCATATCACCGGGTTCGAGCCCTTTGGCGGAGCCGGCTCCAACGCCTCGTGGGAGGCCGTGCGGCTCCTGCCGGAGACCATCGAGCTGGCAGGAGGCAGCGCCGCCCTGACCCGGGACGTCCTCCCGGTCGCCTTCACCGCGGCGATGGCCGCCGCTCGCAGCGTCATCGGGCGTCTGCGCCCCGACGTCGTCGTGCACGTCGGAGAGCAGGCGGGAGCCCGGACGGTGGTGCTGGAGACCACCGCCTACAACGAGGCGACGGCGCGCATCCCCGACAACACCGGGATCCGGCCCACCGGCGAGGAGCTCGTCCCCGGCGGCGCACCGCTGCGGCGCGCGACATGGCCGGCGGCGGCGCTGGTGGGGCGGCTGAGCGCGGCCGGCCTGCTGGCGGCCCGTTCGGACGACGCCGGACGGTATGTCTGCAACGCCACGCTCTACGCGGCGCTCGACGCCGCCTCCCACCTGCCCGAGGCGGAGCGGCCCGTCATCGGCTTCGTCCACGTGCCGCCCTCGAAGGTCATGGCCCCCCGGGCGGTCGCGGAGGTGCTCCGTCTGCTCATCGTCGAGCTCGCCGACCTGATCCGCCGTCGTCGCACCGCGATGGCGGGCGTCGGCAGGCTCAGGGTGCCGCGCGGCGGCCGGACGCTGCGCGTGGGGCTCACCGGCGGCATCGGCTCGGGCAAGTCGACGGTGGCGAGCCTGCTCGCCGCGCGCGGCGCCTGCGTCGTGGACGCCGACGCCATCGCCCGGGAGGTGGTGGAGCCGGGCTCCCCGGCGCTCACCGCGGTCGTGTCAGCATTCGGGACGACGGTCCTGACCGCCGACGGCGCCCTGGACCGGGCGGCGCTGGCCGGGCGCGTCTTCACCGACCCCGGCGCCCGCGGCGTGCTCGAGGCGATCACGCTGCCGTACATCGCCCAGACGGCGGCCCAGCGCATGGAGGACGCAGGGCCCGGCGGCGTGGCCGTGTACGACGTCCCCCTCCTGGTGGAGCGGGGGATGGACGACCTCTTCGACTGCGTCGTGGTCGTTGAGGCGCCCCTCGCACTGAGGATCGCGCGCCTGGAGGAACGGGGCCTGTCGCGAGAGGAGGCCATGAGCCGCATGGCCAGCCAGGCCGACGACGAGGAGCGCCGTCGTATAGCTGATGTCCTGCTGCTCAACAACGGCACCCGGGAGGACCTCGCCGACGGCGTCGACTGGCTGTGGGAGCACCGGCTGGCTGCCGCTGCGGGGTGAGCTCGACAGTTCCCGCCCGGCAGTGAACCATTGGCCCAATTAGCCCAATTAGCCCGACTGGCCCGCCCGCTGCCGGCCATCAGCGAGAACCGTCCCCTCGGTGCTGTCCTGCCCACGGTCGTGGGTCATGGGCGTGGACTGGTCCTTGTATGGTGTCGCCGTCAATGGCTCGCCGTCCCTGACGGGTAGAGGCTGCGTCGGCGCTGGAACGACGATCGTGGTCCCGCTCAGGAGCAGGACCAAAACAGACGGCGTCACCCGCCGGCCGGCCTACCTCGCCCCTGACATGTGCGCCATTGCCGCAACCGCCCATCTTGGCTCATCACAAAATAAAATCACCTACAGAATGAATTTTTCTCATCAGGGGTGGTGTTGCTTAGGTTAAGGATGACGAGGGCGGTGGCAACGACTTTGGTGACGGTTGATGGGGCGAGGGTGACTCTCCTGAGGGCTTTGAAGCCCTTGATGAGGGAGTTGACCCTCTCGGCGGGTGGACTGCTTGGTGTTTTGCGGACAGGGTTGAAAGTCGGGTTTCAGGCTGCTTGTCTTGTGCGGCGGTGCTCCTTCTCTACCTCATTGGGGGTGCGGTAGCCCGGGGATGAGTGGAGCCGCTTGTGATTGTGTTCCAGCTCGATCCAGGAAGCAATATCCCGAATGGCTTTGGCTCGGGTGAGGTATACCATCTGATAGACCCTCTCCTTCTTCAGAGTGGCGTTGAATGACTCCGCCCAGGCATTATCCCAGCACACCCCAGTCCTGTCCACGGATCGAGAATACCATGGGCCTTGAGGTGCTGGTAGAGCTGCTCCGACGTGTACTGGCAGCCCCGATCCGAATAAAATATCGTCTCACACTCACTCTCGCTGGGAGGGCAGTTGCGCGCAGCCATATCGATGGCATCGCAGATCAGGCAGGTGCGCATATGGTCGGCCATCGCATACCCGACCGCTTTCTTGGTGCAGCAGTCCAGGACCGTGGCCAGATAGGCGAACCCCTCCCAGGTTCTGATGTAGGTGATATTGTCAACCCACTTCACTCCCGGCTTATCGGCGGTGAAGTCCCTGTTGACCAGGTCCGGGCGGGATTCCAGGTCGGCGACGGGGACCGTGGTACGGACTTTCGTCCGGGGCTGGACGGCTTCCAGGCCTAAAGCCCCCACGAGGAGACGGACCGTGCCGGAGTGGACGCTGACGCCTCGGCGTTGCAGGGCGGCGTGGACCCTTCGGTGCCCGTAGGTGCCGTGGGAATCGTTGAAGATCCATTCGATCAAAGCGCTGAGCTCTTTCCTTCGTCGCGCGGTTCTTGATGGCTCCCGGCTCAGCCGGGCGTAGTGTCCCGACCTGGATGCTTTTAGGCAGCGGCACATCATAGTGATGGGATAGTGGCCTTATTCGTGGTGGATGAATGCGTAGCGGGCTGCTACTGGGACTCCTTGGCGAAGAAGGCCGTCGCTTTTTTCAGGAGCTCGATCTCCATCCTGGCCTCTCGCAGCTCGGCGCGCAGCCTCCTGTTCTCCGCCGCCTGCTCAGTGCTCGCCTCCGCGTCCACGGATTCGGGGTGGTCTTTTCTCCATTTCTTGACCCAGTTCCCCACTGTTTGCAGAACCAGGTCGTAGGACCTCGCGACCTCCGCGATAGTACGGTCCTTCTCGACTACCTCGCGGACCACCTGCTCTTTGAACTCACTGCTGAACCTCTGCACTGCCATGAGCCGATTCTACCTCGCTTTTCGAAATACGGATCTTTTCCACCACTGTCCGAGAAACACCGAGCACCTCAATGTCTACTATCGCTCCTGCGGGTGTAGTGGTTGTCGAGACGCGTGAAGACCTCGTCGAGCAACTATACCCTGTCGAAGAGGCATAATATCGCACGCGCTGTCGATCGCCGTCGCCTGGGGCTCATGACAGTGCGGCGATGTGTTGCGCTGGCCCTGGGACGGTTCGGCGCTGGCCGTCCTGCCCAGGTTCCTGGTAGCCATGAAGAACCCTCCTGGCCTGAAGGAATCGCCGGTTCGATGACGCACTGCAAAGGCTACCGTGCGGCTGCGGTCGCGTCGAGCGCGGCGGTGAGCTCCTAGGCATCGATGCAGAGCCGAACGCTGCGCTGCCTGCAGATACGCTTGCGCTAGTGGCAACGGTGTCGGAGCGACGGCATCTTCGACGGCTGGCTCTCGAACAATCCGACATCGCGTTCGACCGCCTGCTCTTCAGCATTAAGGAAAGCACTTATAAAGCTTGGTTCCCGCTTGTGCGGGCATGGGTAGATTTCGATGACGCTGATGTCAGGATATCGCGTGACGGCTGCTTCCTCGCCCCGGCATCCTCCCTTGTCCTTCCTGTGCCGCCCTGGCATACGCCCCTGCGTACTTCCTAGTGATCTCCGCCCTGGCCCGCATCGACAACCCACCCCCCGCATGCCCACCACGATCCGCGACTTTCGCGGGCAGTTCCAGATGAGGCACCAGACCTCTTTCGCGGGCATACAAGATGAGTCTCGTCGGAGCATTGACGCCAGACGGTCGTTGTGCTACACAAGTTGCTGCAGGCGCAAGCCCTGTTCCTCTCACCCTGATGGAGGCGCTGCATGGGAACTCCCGCTCCGTTGTACTCGGCGTTGCGCGGCTGGCGGCGAACGAGGCCCGAGGCCGCCGCTTACACACACCTGCGCCCGGACGGGCACGGGAACTCTACGCTCGAGACACTGACGTGGGAGCAGCTCGACCTGCGGATCGCCATCTTGGCCCGTAGGCTCACCGTGGTGTGCGACCGCCAGGACAGAGTGGTCCTCGCCCTGCCCCAGACTCTGTATTACCCCGTCGCCTTCTTCGCCTGCCTGCGCGCAGCGCTCGTGGCCGTGCCGGTCTCGACAGTTGAGAGCCCCGGTCACGAGATAAGACTTCGATCAGTGATCGCGGACTGCGACCCCGCGGTCGTCCTGACCACGGAGGAGCACCTGGATGTCGTGCGCGGGCTGGTCGGGCGGCTCAGTTGCGATCTCGACCGGGCTCGAGCCCCGCGGGTCATCGCGGTCGACGACAGCCGGGATCCAGAGGAGCGTCCGGTGCCCGCCGAGGATATCGGTGCCGAGGATGTCGCGTACCTTCAGTACACGTCAGGCTCCACCAGCACACCGGCGGGGGTTGTCGTGACGCACAGCGCCCTGCACAAGAACCTCGACCAGATCGTGGAGAGGTTCGCTCCTGACGCCGGGTGCACGTCGGTCTCCTGGCTGCCGTTCTTCCATGACATGGATCTGCTCAATGGCCTGCTTGTGCCGGTCCGAGTTGGGTGCCGGGCCAGGGGGTCGGCGTAGTCGTGGGTGTGTTGGTGGGGGTGCGGCGCGGTTCCTGGGGTGACGATGGGTGTGTCCTACGCACCCTTTCGTCGTCAGGAGCCGCGCCGCTATGCCATCTTCCCCTATCAACATTGCTGGGCGCCAGCCGAGCCTGATGCAGGTCTTGTCCACCGTGCCCGGTCCCAGGTGCGCCCGGGGAATGAGGCACCGGCTGGAGGTGATCCTGGCCGTGGCGGTGGGGGCCGTGCTGTCCGGAGCGCGCAGCCTGCTGGCCATCGGGCAGTGGGCCGCCGGCCTGGACGCCGAGGCGCGCACAAGGCTGGGCCTGCCCGCCTCGGCGCGCCTGCCCGAGGAGACCACGATCCGCCGCGTCCTGTCCAGCGTCGACGGAGCCGCCCTGGACGCGGCCGTGGGAGCGTGGATGTGGTCGCGCACCGCCGCCACCGTCGCGGGCAGACGCGTGCTGGCGGTGGACGGCAAAACCATGCGGGCCACCGCAACCCACCTGCTGGCCGTTCTGGATCACGCCACCGGCGCGGTCGTGGCCCAGCAGGAAGTCGGGCCCAAGACCAACGAGATCCCCGCCCTGCGGGACATGATCGACGATCTCGTGGCCCGCCTGCCGGGCCTGGACGGCGCGGTGACCACCGCCGACGCCATGCACACCCAACGGGCCACCGCCGAGGCGATCACGGCCCGCGGGGGCCACTGGGTCCTGACCGTCAAGGCCAACCAGCCCAGGCTGCTGGCCCAGCTCAAGGCCCTGCCCTGGAAGGACACTCCCGCCACCACCGCAGCCGAGCGCTCCCACGGCCGATACGTGCGCAGGACCATCAAAGCACTCCAGGCACCTCAATGGATCGACTTCCCCAACGCCGCCCAGGTCCTCCAGATCCGGCGCACCCGCACCACCAGGACCAAGGACGCAAGCAACAAACGCACCACCGAGACCGTCTACGCCATCTGCTCCCTGGACATGATCGCCGCCCCGCCCGATCACGTAGCAGCCTGGATCCAAGGCCACTGGGGAATAGAGAACCGCCTCCACTGGGTCCGCGACGTCACCTTCGACGAGGACCGCCACCAGCTGCCCACAACCACCACCGCCCGAGCCATGGCCACACTCAGGAACACCGCCATCAGCCTCATCCGCCTCACCAGCCCCGACCACCCCAGCCGACAACGCCGAAAAAGCAGCATCGCCTCCACCTGCCGCTACTGGGCAACCCACCCCCACCAAACCCTCCAACAACTTACACAACAACCCACCCCATAACAACGCCGACCCCCTGGGTGCCGGGCGGTCTTCATGGAGCCGACAGCGTGCATAGGGCAGCCAGGGGCGTGGATCGGCGCCCTCGCGAGGTTCCCCGCGCGTATTCGGCCGCGCCGAGCTTCGCCTTCGAGCTCATCATGCGCCGGATGCAGCCGGCGGACCTGGAGGGGATCGACCTCAGCGGGCTGCACGGGGTCGTCGTCGGCTCGGAACCGATCAACGGCGCGGTAATGGGGCTGGTTGAGGCCGAGCTCGGGCGGGTCGGCCTGAGACCCGACGCGCTCATGCTGTCCTACGGCCTGGCCGAGAACGTCGTGCTCGTCTCGGGCGATCGGGGCGTAAGGACCTACACTCTCGATGCCGACGCCCTTCGACGGGACAGGGCGGAACGCGCCCCCGAGGGGCCCGGCAGCGTGACGCTTGTGGGCTGCGGTCGGCCCGTTAACGGGCTGTCGCTTCGGATCGTCGATCCGCGCAAACGGGTACCCTGCCGACCTGGTCGCGGTCGACGAGGTCGCGGCGGCGATCGTGAGCCTGTCGGTCGGGGGATACGTCGGAGAGACCTACCACCTGAGCCACGGCGCCGGAACCTCGCTGGACGCAGTTGTCCGCGTCCTTCGGGGTCTGGGCTACCGACTCGGACGGACGACGATGGACCGGTGGCTCGGGAGACTCAAGGGCGAGCCGGGCAACGCGGCCGCGTCCTTGGTGCCGCTGCTGGACTGGCAGGGGGCGCTCGACGTCCCGCTATCCTCGGAGTCGACCCGCAGGGCTTTGAACGAGGTCGACGCAGGCCTGAGGCCCGTGACCGATGAGATGCTCGCGCGCACAGTGGAGTTCTTCATCCGGACCGGCCAGTTCCCCCGCCCCGGGAGGGGCCGCCCATGACCCGCGCACCGGTGCCGGCACGATTCGTGACGCCGAACTCGACCCGACCCGCCGCCTCCGTGAGACGGCCGATACACCCACTGGAACAGGGAGGTACTCATGACCGCGACGATCAGGGCCACGGGACTGGTCAAGCGCTACGGCCGGGAAGGGGCGACCGTCCTCGACGGCATCGACCTGCGGGTCGACGCCGGCGAGTTCGTCACCATCATGGGCAGCTCCGGCGCGGGGAAGTCCACGCTGCTGTACTGCCTGAGCGGCGTCGACAGACCCACGGAGGGCTGCATCGAGCTGGGCGGGTCACGGATCGACCGTCTCAGGGAGAAGGAGCTGACGACGATCCGGCGCCGGGTCGGATTCGTCTTCCAGCAGATCAACCTCCTGCCGCACCTGTCCCTGCTGGAGAACGTGGCGCTGCCCGGGCTGAACGGCCGAGGAGCCGCCGGACGACGGCGCGCCGTCCAACAGGCGGAGGAGCTGCTGACCGCCGTCGGCCTGGCCGAGGCCATGCAGCGGGGCCCGCAGCAGGCCTCGGGCGGCGAGCAGCAGCGGGCCGCCATCGCCCGCGCCCTTCTGACCGATCCGGTCGTGCTCTTCGCGGACGAGCCGACCGGCGCCCTCCACTCCGCCGCAGGAACAACGATTCTTGACCTGCTTGAGCAGACCAACGCGTCGGGGCAGACCACGGTCATGGTGACGCATGACCCCCGGGCCGCGGCCCGCGGCAACCGCGTCATCTACCTGCGTGACGGGCGCGTCGTCGCCGAGCTGGACTCCGGGTCCCGCGACGTGCCCCTCGCGGAGCGCGAGATCCGGGTGCGCGACTGGCTCGAGGAGATGGGCTGGTGAGGCGGCCTCCGACCGCGCTCGGGCTCCTCCTCAGGCGGGACCTGGGGCGGGACCGCGTGTTCTCCACGGTGATCGTGCTCGTCTCCCTCTTGGTGACGGCCCTGCTGTCGACCACGGTCGGCGGGATGCTCACCTCCAGCCGGTCGCAGGGGCGGCTCTACGACGAGGCGCAGTCACCCGACGTCGTCATCCGCTTCACCGGGGAGCCGGCCATCGACGACGAGCTGGAGCGGACCGCCCGAATGGAGGGTGTGAGCGGGGTCGACCGCACGGTCAGCATCACCGTGACGGCGAGGGTCGCGGGGGAGGAGGCGTCCTTCAACCTGACGCGCGCCGCCGACCTGGAGCCGGGCATCGACATCGACGGCCAAAGCCTGGCGCCGCGGGGGAACGTCATCCTGCCCGTGGCGACCGCACAGGCCCTGGGCCTGCACGAGGGCGACGCCCTCACCGTCGACACCGGGGTCGGCCAGCACGAGCTGACCCTGGCGGGCACGTTCGACGACCCGGTCTTCGGCTCACCGATGATGGGCTACAAGCGCGCCGTCGTCAGCGAAGAGACCTACGACGCGGTCCTCGACACGGTGCGGGCGTCGCAGGGCGACGGAGCCCTCGTGACGCTCGTCGCCCTGCGGGCCGACAGCGCCGTGACGACCCCGGCAGGGCTCCTCGCCGACCTCGACTGGGTCTCCGACGCCGACTTCGCCTACGACCGCTCCTTCCTCATGCGCAGCTTCGCCATCATTCCCGGCATCGTCAGCGCCGTCCTGCTCATGACGACTGTCGTCCTGGGGATCGTGCTCGTGCTCGTGCTCCGGCACATCAGTGGCGTGCTCATCCGCCGCGAGTGGCGCAGCTCCGGGGTCCTCAAGGTGCTCGGGCTCAGCTCGGCCCAGATCAGGCTGAGGCTCGGGGCGAGGCTGGCGGTCCTTAGCGGCGCCGGGTGCCTCGTGGGCGCCGTCGCCTCGATCTGGACGATCCCGGCGCTGGGGGGCCTCTACCTGTCCGCCAACGGCCTGTCCTCCGTGCCCGCGGTGGTCCGATGGCCCGGGGTCGTCGCCGCCGTGGGCGTCATGGCGCTCGTGTGCGCGACTGCGCTTGCGGCGACCCGGGTTCTGTCTTCTCTCAGCCCGCGCGCCGCCCTGGCGAATCAGACCGGGTCGGGGCCCGCGAGGCGGGCCGGACCCTCACTCGCGCGCCTGACTCGCCTGCCCACGGGCTGGGCGCTAGTGTTCAAGGACCTGGTCCGCTCCCCCGGCAGGTACGTGAGCCTGTTCGTCACGGCGCTGGCCTTCTCCTTCCTCATGGGAACCCTCCTGCCGCTCGGGGCCTCTTTCGCCACCCGGGACCGGACGATCCAGACCCTCGGCCTGGACTCGTACGACGTGACGGCGCTGGTCCTGACCCGGACCGAGGACCCGGGAGCCGTCTTCGATGCCGCGCTGGACCGGGCCGTGGAGGAGACCGGCCTGCCCGAGCCCGTCTACGTCGCCGCCCACCGCTCGGTCAACGTCAGGGTCGAGGGACGGACCGTGGTCGGCACTGTCTCGACCGGCTTCCCGGACTCGCTCAGGGTCACCAGGGGCCGGTTGCCGGCCTCCGCGGACGAGGTGCTCCTCGCCCGGGGCCTGGCCCGGTCCATCGGCGTCGGAGTCGGTGACCGGGTGGCGCTCGGCGGCGACGACGCCACGACCTACGAGGTCAGTGGCGTGTACGACACCGTCAACCAGGCGGGCATGACGGTGTGGCTCACCGAGGAAGCGTTTCAGCGCCTGGAGCCCAGCGCGCCCAGCCCTTACTACTACGTGACCTTCGACCACGAGCTCGACAGCGACCAGCTGAGCGACCTCCTGGAGCGGCTCAATGCCAGCACTGGCATCTCCGCATCGGGGGGCCGTGCGCAGGTGGCGTCCACCGTCTCGACGGTTCAGCTCGCGCTGCGGGGAGTCATCGCCCTGGTCTCGGCCCTCGGCGCGCTCCTCGCGGGCGTGGTGGCGACCTTCCTTGCGCTGTCGGCCGCGGCCGTCGACAGACGGACCTACGCCATCATGACCGTGCTCGGTTACGCGCGCGGCCAGCTGCGCCGCCAGCTCGCGCTGAGTTTCGCGGTGACGGCTGCTGCTGCGGCGGCGCTGGGGGCCCTCACCTCGAATGTCCTGGCGGAACCGCTGCTCACGGTGCTGCTCGGTCGAGTCGGGCTGAGCACGGTCGACCTGGGCGGCGACGCGGTGGAGATGACGATCGTGTGCCTGGGCTTCGGGATCCTCTGCGGCGCCGTCGCATGGTTCGCAGCGAAGACACTGCCGCGTGCGGCGTCATCCGAGCTGGTGTCCGAGTAGGTCGCCGCGTCACGGCCGCTGGTTCGGATCGCCGGAGTGCCTCATGTCAAGGTGCCCGCGAAAACTCATCGGTGCCTCACCTGGGACTGCCCGCGAAGCTGTGAGGGTCTAACTCGGATGCCCTTGTGGACGTCGGGCAGGACGCTTGGGAACCGGGCGAGGCGGGTGCTGGTCGGTCTTGTCCTTGGCCAGCGCGATGAGCACGTCCTGGAGCCCGTGCAGCGCGGCGGGTGATGGCAGCCGGGTTCAGCTGGTTGCGGTAGGCGATCAGCTCCTGCTTCTGCTTGCCGGTCAGGACGTCGGTGTCCAGCAGGCGGTCCAGCGGGATGCGGGGAGCGTCGTACAGGCGTTTGCGTTTGCCAGCCTTGTCGGTGCCCCACCCGTTGGGCTTCTTGGTGGGGGTCTAGGGGAGCTGACCTGCACGTGGCCAGGGCCCACAGCCGGCTCCGCCACCTCCCGCTCGGCGTCGGTGTCATAGCGGTGTCATAGCGGTGGTAGAAGGCGTAGTGACGCACCAAGTGGTTGTTCTTAGACTCCATAGTGGCCTGGTCGTTCTTCGTAGGAGTACTTGCGCATCCTGGCCCGGGGCATGGGCTTTCCTACACCGGGAGGGCGCTTGGCCACCGTCCTCAGGAGCCGCCTGGCGCCCTCCCGGCTCCAACCGGTCACCGCGCGCACCTTGTCCAGCATCCGCCCCTTGTCCTTCTTCGACGCCCTGGCATACGCCCTCGCGTACTTCCTGGTGATCTCCACCCTGGCTCGATTGACAATCCACTCCCCATGCTCACCACGATCCGCGACTTTCGCGGGCAGTTCCAGATGAGGCACCGAACCTCTTTCGCGGGCATACAAGATGAGTCTCGTCGATCGCTTGACTGGGCGCTGAGCGCCCGTAGGAAGGGTGCATGAGCGAGCGCAGCCGCTGGATCGCGCCCATCGCCCTCGGGGGTGCCGGGGTCGCCTATGTGAACAGCTGCCTGCGTCCGCGCGGCGATAATGCGGAGCCTCTCCCCGAGGATGACCTCCTGCCCGACGCCGAGATTGTCGAGACGCACGAGACGGTGCTGCAGGCACCCGTGGCTGACGTATGGCCCTGGCTGGTCCAAATGGGCGCCGGGCGCGGCGGTTTCTACTCCTTCGATGTACTGAGCCTTTCTCATCAGGGGGTGGTGTTGTTCAGGTTGAGAATGACGAGGGCGGTGGCAACGATTTTGGTGATGGTTGATGGGGCGAGGGTGTCTCTCCTGAGGGCTTGCGGCCCTTGATGGGGGGCTTGATGCCGATGCCGGCACCCGCGTAGCCCTTGTCGGCCAGGGCGGGTATCCCGCCGTTCCAGCGCCGACGCAGTCCGCCCGGTCAGGGGCGGCGAGCCGTTGTCATCACCTTCTGGAGGCCGCGGATCGCAGGGCCGGATCGGGTGCGACGAGACCCCGCGACCCCTGGAGGCCGATAGGGGACGGCGGATGACGCCGCCGCGGCCGCGTAGCCTGGGCCCATGCGTCCCGTCACCGAGCTCCAGCGCGCCGCCAAGCCCTTCGAGGTCGTCAGCCCCTACTCGCCCAGCGGCGACCAGCCCGCCGCCATCGCCGAGCTCGCCGAGCGGCTGGGCGCCGGCGAGAAGGACATCGTCCTGCTCGGCGCCACCGGTACCGGCAAGTCGGCCACCACCGCCTGGCTGGTCGAGCAGGTCCAGCGCCCCACCCTCATCATGGAGCCCAACAAGACCCTGGCCGCCCAGATGGCCGCCGAGTTCCGCGAGCTGCTGCCGAACAACGCGGTGGAGTACTTCGTGTCCTACTACGACTACTACCAGCCCGAGGCCTACGTCCCCCAGACCGACACCTTCATCGAGAAGGACTCCTCCATCAACGACGAGGTCGAGCGGCTGCGCCACAGCGCCACCAACTCCCTGCTGACCCGCCGCGACGTCGTCGTCGTCTCCTCCGTGTCCTGCATCTACGGCCTGGGCACGCCCCAGGAGTACGTGGACCGCATGACGCCCCTGGCCGTGGGCGAGCAGATCGACCGCGACGAGCTCCTGCGCCGCTTCGTGACCATGCAGTACACGCGCAACGACGTCGACTTCACCCGCGGCACCTTCCGGGTGCGCGGGGACACCGTCGAGATCATCCCCATGTACGAGGAGCTCGCCATCCGCATCGAGTTCTTCGGCGACGAGATCGAGTCCCTGGCCACCCTCCACCCGGTCACCGGGGACGTCATCGCCTCCACCGACCAGGTCTTCGTCTTTCCCGCCTCCCACTACGTCGCCGGGCCCGAGCGCCTGCAGCGCGCGATCGAGGGCATCGAGGCCGAGCTGGCCGACCGCCTGGCCGTCCTGGAGCGCGACGGCAGGCTCCTGGAGGCCCAGCGTCTGCGCATGCGCACCACCTACGACCTGGAGATGCTCGGCCAGATCGGCACCTGCTCGGGCGTGGAGAACTACTCCATGCACATCGACGGCCGCTCCCCGGGCACCCCGCCCAACACGCTGCTGGACTACTTCCCGGAGGACTTCCTCCTGGTCATCGACGAGTCCCACGTCACCGTCCCCCAGATCGGGGCCATGCACGAGGGCGACGCCTCCCGCAAGCGCACGCTGGTCGACCACGGCTTCCGCCTGCCCAGCGCCCTGGACAACAGGCCGCTCACCTTCGCCGAGTTCGAGGACCGCATCGGGCAGACCGTCTACCTGTCCGCCACCCCCGGCGACTACGAGACGCAGCGCGGCGACGGCGTCGTCGAGCAGATCATCCGCCCCACCGGCCTGGTGGACCCCAAGATCGTCGTCAAGCCCACGCAGGGGCAGATCGACGACCTGCTGGAGGAGGTGCGCACCCGGGTGGAGCGGGACGAGCGCGTGCTGGTCACCACCCTGACCAAGCGCATGGCCGAGGACCTGGCCACCTACCTGGCGGACCGCGGCGTGCGCGTGGAGTACCTCCACTCCGACGTCGACACCCTGCGCCGCGTCGAGCTGCTGCGCGAGCTGCGACTCGGCAAGTTCGACGTGCTGGTCGGCATCAACCTGCTGCGCGAGGGTCTGGACCTGCCGGAGGTCTCCCTGGTGTCCATCCTCGACGCCGACAAGGAGGGCTTCCTGCGCTCGACGCGCTCGCTCATCCAGACCGTCGGGCGCGCCGCACGCAACGTCTCCGGCGAGGTGCACATGTACGCCGACCAGGTCACCCCCGCCATGGCCGAGGCCATCGAGGAGACCGAGCGGCGCCGCGCCAAGCAGCTGGCCTACAACGACGCCCACGGGATCGACCCGCAGCCCCTGCGCAAGAAGATCGCGGACGTGACCGACATGCTCGCCCGCGAGGACGTGGACACCGCCGAGCTGCTGGCCGGCGGCTACCGGGGGCACGAGGAACGGGCCGTCGTCGGGCGCCGCAAGAGGGCCGCCGAGGCCACGGTGCGCGAGAGGCTCGCCGGAGCGGCGCAGAGCGACCTGACGGGGCTCATCAACGAGCTCACTCAGCAGATGCACGCCGCGGCCGAGGACCTCCAGTTCGAGCTGGCCGCCCGTCTGCGTGACGAGATCCGCGACCTGAAGAAGGAGCTGCGCGACATGCGGGCGGCGAGCTGAGGCGGTGAGACGGGGCGAGCGCATGAGCGACGGCACCTTTCGGACCCTGCCCCTCGACAAGTGGCGGTGGCGTCCCTCGCCGGTGGCGGGGCAGATCGTCTACGCGACCACCACCGGCCGGGACGGGGCGACCGACCTGGCCCCCAAGAGCTGGGTGTCCATGGCCGCCTTCGCCGGACCGGTCATCGGCCTCGGGTGCCGACGGCGCCATCGCACCTGCCGGAACGCCACGGCGACGGGCCGCTTGACGCTCAGCTTCGGGAGGATCGAGTGGATCGCGGTCCGCAGGGAGGTCTGCGACCTGCCCGCGTCCGAGGCCTACGCCCGTCCGGCCCCCGCCTTCCTCCTCGAGGCGGGCCTCACCGCCGGTCTGGGGCCGGTGCGGCGCTGCGCCGACGGGTGACGCCACCGTGGTCGCACAGCTCGATGGCGCGCCCCGACGTAGCCGATGACACAGCGCTGGGGACCCGCGGTGAGGCCCGAGACAGGTCTGGGAGGCTAGACTCGCATCACGCACCTGCATACGGAGGGGAGTACTCCCACCAACGGCGACGTCGTCATCACGGCGGACCGGTCCTCGTCCGGACGAGGCGCCGGCCCCCGGCGTCGCAGGCCAGCGCGACGGCCCCGGCGGCCCGAGCCCATGGCGGGAGGAGACCTCCGGTACTCGAGCTGTACCGGAGGTACTATTAGTGGACGTCCACGCCCTCGGGTGGCTGGCCCTGGCCGCCATTATCCTGACCATGATCGCGGTCGACATCGTCGGCCACGTCAGGACCCCTCACGAGCCCACCGTGAGGGAGGCCGCCTGGTGGTCGGCCGGATACATCGCTGTCGCCGTCGTCTTCGGCGCGATCGTCGCGGCCGTGTGGGGGGCCGACTACGGCGAGGAGTACTTCGCGGGGTACATCACCGAGAAGTCCCTGAGCATCGACAACCTCTTCGTCTTCGTCATTATGATCTCCAGCTTCCGGGTGCCCCGGAGGTACCAGCAGGAGGTCCTGCTCGCCGGCATCGTCATCGCCCTGGTGCTGCGCCTGGTCTTCATCCTGGCGGGCGCCGCCCTCATCGAGAGCTTCTCCTGGGTGTTCTACCTCTTCGGCGCCTGGCTGCTGTGGACCGCCGTCGCCCAGGCGCGGGAGGGCATTGAGAAGCCCGAGGAGCCCGACGCCGATGGCTACCGGCTCTCGGGACTCGTCAAGCTGGTCTCCCGGATCGTCCCCATGACCGACGGCTTCGTGGGGGGAAGGCTCCTCCACCGCCATGCCGGGCGCACCATGATCACGCCCCTGCTCCTGTGCATTATCGCCATCGGCACCGCCGACGTCGTGTTCGCCGTCGACTCCATCCCGGCGATCTACTCGCTGACCGCCGAGCCCTACCTCGTCTTCGCAGCCAACGCCTTCTCCCTGCTCGGGCTGCGCCAGCTCTACTTCCTCATCGACGGCCTGCTGGACCGCCTCGTCTACCTGCACTACGGCCTGGCCGCGATCCTGGGCTTCATCGGCCTCAAGCTCGTCAACCACGCCCTGCACACCAACGAGGTGCCCTTCATCAACGGCGGGCAGCCGTGGGATGCCGTCACCGAGCCGTCCATCGGGGTGTCGCTGGGCTATATCGTCGTCGTCGTCATCATTACCGTCGCCGCCTCCGTCCTGGCCTCCAGACGCGCGCGAGACGCATCGAGGCCGGCCCGGGTCCCCGAGTCCACCGACGCCTGAGCGCGTGGCGATCTGCGAGGAGCATCAGCGCATGAGCGTCAGCCCCATGGCCTGGTTCGCCCTGGCCGTCATTGTCACCGGCCTGCTGATGGTCGACTTCATCGGTCATGCCCGCAAGCCCCACCCGCCGTCGATGCGCGAGGCGACCGGATGGACCATCGGCTACATCTGCCTGGCCGTCGTCTACGGGCTGGCCGTGTGGGGCAGCGACGGCAGGACCTACGCGGGGCAGTTCTACGCCGGCTGGCTCACCGAGTGGTCACTGAGCGTGGACAACCTCTTCGTCTTCATCCTCATCCTGTCCGCCTTCCGCGTACCGCGCGACTTCCAGCAGAAGGCGCTGCTGCTGGGCATCGCCACCGCCCTGGTGCTGCGCCTGGTCTTCATCCTGGCGGGCGCCGCCCTCATCCGGCACTTCAGCTGGGTCTTCTACCTCTTCGGCGCCTTCCTCGTCTACACGGCCGTCAAGCAGCTCCTCGACGCCCGCAAGGACGACGACACCGAGGAGGACGCCACCGCGTACGTGGACAACTCGGTGACCCGCTTCGTGCGGCGCCTGCTGCCCACCACCGACGGCTTCGTCGGGAACAAGCTCATCCACCGCCACGCCGGGCGCACCATGATCACGCCCCTGCTCATCGTGGTGATCGCCCTGGGCACCGCCGACCTCATGTTCGCCTTCGACTCCATCCCGGCCATCTTCGGCCTGACCTCCGAGCCCTTCCTCGTCTTCAGCGCCACCGCCTTCTCCCTGCTCGGCCTGCGCCAGCTCTTCTTCCTCATCGACGGGCTCCTGTCCCACCTGGTGTACCTGCCCTACGGACTGACCGTCATCCTGGGCTTCATCGGCCTCAAGCTCGTCAACCACGCCCTGCACGAGAACACGCTGCCCTTCATCAACGGCGGCGAGCCCGTCACGGCCCTCCCGGAGCCGTCCACCGAGGTCTCGCTGGGGCTGATCGTCATCACCCTGGCCCTCGTGGCCGTGACCAGTCTCATCCACGCGCGGAGGCGGGCGTGAGCGCCCGGCTGGGATCCGGCGGCCGGGCCGGGCATGCTGACCCGATGAGCCAGACGAGCACGTCGCACCCCGTCTCCGAGGACCGCCGGGGCCTGTCGGCCGCCGAGGTCGCCGAGCGCGTGCGGGAGGGGCGCACCAACGCCTACCGGGTGCGCACGTCCCGCTCCGTGACCGCGATCCTGCGCGCCAACGTCTTCACCATGTTCAACGCCATCCTGGCCACCGCGCTCGTCGTGGTGCTCGCAGTGGGGCACTGGGCCGACGCCCTGTTCGGCATCGTCCTGATCCTCAACACCGCCACGGGCACCGTCGCCGAGGTGCGCGCCAAGCGCGCGCTCGACCGCCTCGCCTTCCTGGAGGCCCCGACCGCCTGCGCCGTGCGCGACGGGCGCGAGGTCGAGCTCGACGTGGCCGACGTCGTCCTGGACGACGTGCTGCGTCTGCGCAGCGGGGAGCAGGTGCCGGCCGATGCCGCCGTCCTGACGGCGGACGGCCTGGAGGTCGACGAGTCCATCCTCACCGGCGAGTCCGACCCCGTCCGGCCCCGTGCCGGGGACCGGGTGCTGTCCGGGACCACCGTGACCGCCGGCACCGCCCTGGTGCGGGCGACCGCCGTGGGCGCCGACGCCTACGCCAACCGGCTGGCGCGCGAGGCCCGCCGCTACTCGGTGGTGACCTCCGAGCTCCAGGTGGGCACCAACCGGGTCCTGCGGTGGATCTCCTGGGTGATCGTGCCCGTGGCGCTGCTGCTGCTCTGGTCGCAGATGCGCGGCACGGCCATCAGCGCCGCCGGCGCGCCCACGGGCCAGTGGCGAACCGCCCTGGTGGCCGCCGTCGCCGGAGTGGTCGGCATGGTGCCCCAGGGGCTCGTCCTGCTCACCAGCGTCAACTTCGCCACCGCCTCCCTGACCCTGGCCCGCCGCCGGGTGCTCGTCCAGGAGCTGCCCGCCGTCGAGGTCCTCGCGCGCGTCGACACCCTCTGCCTGGACAAGACCGGTACGCTCACCACCGGCCGGATCGCCTTGACGGACGTGCTGGCCGACGACGGCGCGGGCGGGCTGGCCGACGCCACCGCCGTGCTTTGCGAGCCGCTGCTGGCCCTGACCGCCGTCGCCGACCCCAACGCCACCGCCAAGGCGGTGCTCGAGGGGCTCGCGCGGCGGAGCGCGGAGACGCCCGCCGACGGGGACACCCCGCCCGGCGCCGGGCAGGTCGCCTCCCGCGTCCAGGGCGCCATCGCCTTCTCCTCGCGGCGCAAGTGGTCAGCGGCCGTGCTGGACGGGCAGACCTGGCTCATGGGCGCCCCCGAGATCGTCCTGACCGGGGCCGACGGCGGGCCAGAGCTGCTCGCCCACGTCCAGGACCTGAGCACCGGCGGCGTGCGCGTTGTCGCCCTCGCCAGCGCGCAGCGGCCCTGCACCCGGGGCGACGACGGTGAGGCCCGGCTGCCCGAGACCAGGCGGGCGGCCGGGCTGGTGGTGCTCTCCGAGCAGATCCGCCCCGACGCCGCACAGACCCTGGACTACTTCCGCACCCAGGGCGTCGACGTCAAGATCATCAGCGGCGACAACCCCACGACCGTGGCCGCGGTCGCCGCCAAGGCCGGGGTCGCCGCCCCCGACGGCGGCGCGCCGGCGGCCCTCGACGCCCGAGAGCTTCCCGCCGAGGCCGCCGGCCCGGCGGCGCTGGATGAGCTCGCCGAGGCGGCCGAGGGGGCGCAGGTGCTCGGCCGCGTGGTCCCGGAGCAGAAGCGCGCCCTCGTCCAGGCGCTGCAAAGCCGCGGGCGCACCGTGGCCATGACCGGCGACGGCGTCAACGACTCCCTCGCCCTGAAGGACGCCGACCTGGGCATTGCCATGGGCAACGGCGCCCCCGCCACCAAGGCAGTCGCCCGCATGGTCCTGCTGTCCGGCGAGTTCTCCGTGCTTCCCGGCGTCGTCGCCGAGGGCCGCCGGGTCATGGCCAACACCGAGCGGATCGCCTCGCTGTTCCTGGCCAAGACGGTCTACGCCTCGCTCATCGCCGTCGTCGTGGCCATCACGGCGATCGGCTACCCGTTCCTGCCCCGCCAGCTGACCATCGTGTCCTCCCTGACCATCGGCGTCCCCGCCTTCGTGCTGGCCCTGGCCCCCAACAGCCGGCGCTACCGGTCCGGCTTCCTGCGCCGGGTGCTCACCCTGGCCGTCCCGGCCGGCGTCATCGCCGGGGCCGCGACCCTTGCGGCGCGCCAGTGGCTCGCCGTCGAGCGAGCCGGGCAGGACCAGGTCACCACCGGCGCCACACTGGTCCTGGTCGTCTCGGGCCTGTCGCTTCTCACCCTGACCGCCAGGCCCCTGCTGGGCTGGCGGCTCGGCCTGGTCGTCCTCATGGCGGGAGCGGCGGTGCTGGGGGTGCTCGTGCCGGCGGTGAGGGAGTTCTTCGTCCTGGCGTGGCCGACCCCGGCCACCTGGCTGGTCATCGCGGTAGTCGGAGGGGCTGCGGTGGTCGGGATCGAGACGGTCCACCTCGTGCGCCGCCGCCTGGCGGGCTCCCGGGCTCGCGACTGACGGCGCTGTGTCCGGCGCGCTCTTGAGCGCGAGCAGCCCTGGCGCCCGCTCAGGCCAGGAGGCCGATGACGGGGTTCCACTCGCGGGGGACCCGCTCGGCGATGAAGCCGGCCCTGTTGAACGGGTCGTCGTCGAGCAGCTCCAGCGCCCCCGCCCCGTCCTCGGCGCGCACCACGATGAGCGCGTCGTGCGTGCCCACGTAAGGGCCCGCGGCGAGCAGCAGGCCCCTGTCGGCCAGGGAGCCGTTGAAGGCGCGGTGGGAGGGGCGGACCTCGGCCATCTCCTCGTCGCGGTCGGTGACG
This sequence comes from Actinomyces israelii, assembly GCF_030253495.1. Lineage (NCBI taxonomy): Bacteria > Bacillati > Actinomycetota > Actinomycetes > Actinomycetales > Actinomycetaceae > Actinomyces > Actinomyces israelii. Next base: position 2,148,879 of record NZ_CP124548.1, on the reverse strand, counting down.
TAGCGGTACTCGACGGCGTAGATCTTGCTCATGGCCCCAGCCTACGCACAGCGCGGGCCGAGGGCGGGCAGACCGCCGGCTGGAGCGTTCCGGCAGGGCCGCCGGGCGGGCCCGCGAGGAGGGCCCGGGACGACCCGCATGAGACCGATGAGACGTGTCGAACGCGTGTACGAAGCCTCTCGGCCCCCTAGACTCGATTCCCGTGAACGACTCCCTCATCATCCGTGGCGCCCGCGAGCACAATCTCAAGGGGGTCAGTCTCGACCTTCCGCGCAACCAGATGATCGTCTTCACCGGCCTGTCCGGATCCGGGAAGTCCTCGCTGGCCTTCGACACGATCTTCGCCGAGGGCCAGCGCCGCTACGTCGAGTCCCTGTCCTCCTACGCCCGCCAGTTCCTCGGCCAGATGGACAAGCCCGACGTCGACTTCATCGAGGGCCTGTCGCCCGCGGTCTCCATCGACCAGAAGTCCACCTCCCGCAACCCCCGCTCGACGGTGGGCACCGTCACCGAGGTCTACGACTACCTGCGTCTGCTCTACGCCCGCGCCGGCGTCCAGCACTGCCCCGTGTGCGACGCCGTCGTCGCCTCCCAGACGCCCCAGCAGATCGTCGACCAGGTCCGCTCCATGGACGAGGGCACCCGCTTCCAGGTCCTGGCCCCGGTGGTGCGCGGACGCAAGGGGGAGTACTCCGAGCTGCTCGCCGAGCTGCAGGGGCGCGGCTTCTCCCGCGTGCGCGTCGACGGCGAGACCCACCGGCTGGGCGAGGTGCCCGAGCTCAGCAAGAGGCTCAAGCACGACATCGAGGTCGTCGTCGACCGGCTCGTCGTGCGCGAGGGCATGCGCCAGCGCCTGACCGACTCCATCGAGACCGCCCTGGGCCTGGCCGACGGGCTGGTACTCATCGACCTGGTCGATCTCGAGGCGGACGACCCGGCGCGGCTGCGCCGCTTCTCAGAGAAGCGCGCCTGCCCCAACGAGCACCCCCTCCAGCTCGACGAGATGGAGCCTCGCACCTTCTCCTTCAACGCCCCCTACGGCGCCTGCCCGGTGTGCACGGGCATCGGCTCCCGGCTGGAGGTCGACCCCGAGCTCGTCGTCCCCGACGAGGAGCTCACCCTGGCCGAGGGCGCCATCGCCCCGTGGGCCGGCCACCAGAAGTACTTCACCCGCCAGCTCAAGGCCCTGGGCGAGGAGTTGTCCTTCGACGTCAACACCCCTTGGCGGGCCCTGCCCCGGCGCGCCAGGGACGCCATCCTGCGCGGCAAGGACTATGAGGTCCAGGTCAGGTACCGCAACCGGTGGGGGCGCGAGCGCATCTACTCCACCGGCTTCGAGGGCGTGCTCGACTACGTCATGCGCAAGCACGACGAGACTGAGTCCGAGTGGTCCAAGGAGCGCTACCAGGGGTACATGCGCGAGGTGCCCTGCCCGGCCTGCCACGGCTCCCGTCTCAAGCCCGAGGTGCTGGCGGTGCGAGTGGGGGGCCGCTCGATCGCCCAGCTGTGCGACCTGCCCGTCGGGGAGGCGCGCGACGCCCTGCGGGACCTGGAGCTGACCGGGCAGGCGGCGAGGATCGCCGGCAGCGTCCTGGCGGAGATCAACGCCCGCCTCGGCTTCCTGGTGGACGTCGGCCTGGACTACCTGAGCCTGTCGCGCGGCGCCGCCACGCTGTCGGGCGGCGAGGCCCAGCGCATCCGCCTGGCCACCCAGATCGGCTCCGGCCTGGTCGGCGTCCTCTACGTCCTGGACGAGCCGAGCATCGGGCTGCACCAGCGCGACAACGCCCGCCTCATCGAGACCCTGGAGCGCCTGCGCGACCTGGGCAACACTCTCATCGTCGTCGAGCACGACGAGGACACCATCCGCTCCGCCGACTGGGTGGTGGACATCGGCCCCGGCGCGGGGGAGAGGGGCGGCGAGATCGTCTACTCCGGGGCCGTGGGCGGCCTGTCCGACGCGCCCGGCTCGGTCACCGGCGACTACCTGGCCGGGCGCCGCGCCATCCAGGTCCCCGCCACCCGCCGCAAGCCGGTCAGGGGCCGCGAGCTGACCGTCGTCGGAGCCCACGAGAACAACCTCAAGGACATTACCGCCACCATCCCGCTGGGGGTGTTCACCGCCGTCACCGGGGTCTCCGGCTCGGGCAAGTCCTCCCTGATCAACTCCATCCTCTACCAGGTGCTCGCCAACCGGCTCAACGGCGCCCGCGGCGTGCCCGGACGCCACAAGACGGTGCGCGGCCTGGACAACCTCGACAAGGTCGTCCACGTCGACCAGTCGCCCATCGGCCGCACGCCGCGCTCCAACCCCGCGACCTACACGGGCGTGTGGGACCACATCCGCAAGATCTTCGCCGCGGTCCCCGAGTCCAAGGTCCGCGGCTACACTCCCGGCCGCTTCTCCTTCAACGTCAAGGGCGGGCGCTGCGAGGCCTGCAAGGGCGACGGCACCCTGAAGATCGAGATGAACTTCCTGCCCGACGTCTACGTCCCCTGCGAGGTCTGCCACGGGGCCCGCTACAACCGGGAGACCCTGGAGGTGCGCTACAAGGACAGGACCGTGGCCGACGTGCTGGACATGACCATCCGCCAGGCCGCCGACTTCTTCGCCGCCACCCCGATCATCGCCCGCCACCTCAACACCCTGGTGGAGGTCGGCCTGGGCTATGTGCGCCTCGGCCAGGCCGCCACCACCCTGTCGGGCGGGGAGGCGCAGCGCGTCAAGCTCGCCACCGAGCTCCAGCGCCGCTCCACCGGGAGGACCATCTACGTGCTGGACGAGCCGACGACCGGCCTGCACTTCGAGGACATCCGCAAGCTGCTGTCGGTGCTCCAGGGGCTGGTCGCCAAGGGCAACTCGGTGGTCGTCATCGAGCACAACCTCGACGTCATCGCCAACGCCGACTGGGTCATCGACATGGGGCCGGAGGGCGGCAGGGGCGGCGGCACCATTGTCGCCACGGGCACACCGGAGAAGATCGCCCGGACCGAGGCCTCCTACACCGGCCGCTTCCTGGCCCCCGTGCTGGGGCGCGCCCGCGGGTGAGGGCCGGGGCGCCGGCTCTCACTCGCGGGCCCGGCGTCCTCAGCCGCCGTCGGCGCTGTCAATGGTGCGCCGCAGCACGGCGAGCCGCTCCCGCAGGCGCTCCAGCGACCCGGTCCCCAGCCCCAGGACGACGCCTGAGGCCCGCGGACGCCGGGCCGACCAGTAGCCGGCCATGCCCTCGACCGCGAGGCCCCGCCTGCGGCACCGGGCGACGATGCGGTCCTCGTCGGCGCCGGCGGGCAGCGGGATGACGGCGTGCAGCCCGCCCTCCATGGGGACGCCCTCGGGGAAGAGGCCGACGAAGGCAGCCCGCCTGGCCCGGTACTCCCTGCGCATGCGCGCGGTGTGGCGCCGCAGCCCGCCGGCCTCCATGTAGCGGGCCACGGCGTCCTGCACCAGCCCGGAGACCGGAAGGCACAGGTCGGCCACCCGCTCGCGCAGACTCGGCGGCACAATGAGGTAGCCCAGGGCCAGCGCCGGGGTGAGGGTCTTGGAGAAGGAGCCGAGCATGGCGACCCGCCCCTCGGAGTCCAGGGCGAGCAGGGGCGGGTGGGTCGAGCGCAGCTCGGAGTCGTAGTCGTCCTCGACGACGAGGGCTCCGGTGCGGGAGGCCGCCTCCAGCAGGGCGAAACGGCGCGAGGCGGGCATCTGGGTCCCGGTGGGGAACTGGTGGTTGGGTGTGACCAGGAGAATATCGGCCGGGGTGCCTGTGGGACGGGCGCTCATGCCCGCGGCGTCGGCGCCCACCGGCTGAAGCCTCCACCCCATGGCGCGGGGCACCTGCCGCAGGGAGTGGTACCCGGGATCCTCCACGGCGAGGCGGCCGGGGCGGCCGTGGGCGGCCAGGACCAGCCGCAGGCCGTCGCGGGCGCCGGAGGTGACGACGACGTCGCGCGGATCGACGCGTATGGACCGGGTCAGGCGCACGTGCTCGGCGATGAGGGCGCGCAGGCGTTCCGAGCCCAGGGGCGGGTACGCGGTAGGGTGGGCGGCCGCCGCCCGCCAGGCGCTGCGCCACAGGGCCGTCGTCAGCGGGCCCGTGGCCGGGGCGCCCGGCCGCAGGTCGCCTCGGAGGGGGGTGCTGCGCACACCGGGGCCCGGGTCCGCGGTCGGCGCGGCGGGCACCCGCAGCGAGGGGTCCACCCGGGTGCCGCCGGGGCCCGCCACAAGGAAGCCCTCGCCCGCCAGCTGCTCGTAGGCGCTGACGACGCTGCCCCGCGAGATCCCCAGCTGGCGCGCCAGGACGCGCGTGGAGGGCAGCGGGTCCCCCGGCGCGAGACGGGAGTCGGTGATGCGGCCGCGGATGTCCTCGACGATCTGGACGGGGACGGGGCGGCCGCGTTCAATCTGCACGGCTGTTGCCTCCCTCGGGCGGGCCGTGCGGACGCCTGCCCGCGAGTGGTCCAAAGGAACGGCCCGGAACTGGACTTCAGGGTAGTCCACCTCTCGGGGCAGCATCGCGGCCATGAACGACAACGCCGAGAGCACCGGCCCCGCACCGACCCCGTCAACCGGAACCCCGCTCGTCAAGCGCGGGTTGGCGGACATGCTCAAGGGCGGCGTCATTATGGACGTCGTCACGCCCGAGCAGGCCCGCATCGCCGAGGACGCCGGGGCCGTCGCGGTCATGGCCCTCGAGCGCGTGCCGGCCGACATCCGCGCGCAGGGCGGCGTGGCCCGCATGAGCGACCCCGACCTCATCGCCGGCATTATCGAGGCGGTCTCCATCCCCGTCATGGCCAAGGCCCGCATCGGGCACTTCGTCGAGGCCCAGGTCCTCCAGGAGCTCAGGGTCGACTTCATCGACGAGTCCGAGGTCCTCTCGCCGGCCGACTACGTCCACCACATCGACAAGCACCGCTTCACCGTCCCCTTCGTGTGCGGGGCCACCAGCCTCGGCGAGGCCCTGCGACGCGTGAGCGAGGGCGCGGCCATGATCCGCTCCAAGGGAGAGGCCGGCACCGGCGACGTCTCCGAGGCCACCCGCCACATCCGCACCATCACCAAGGAGATCGCGGCGCTGCGGGGGCTGGGCGCGGACGAGCTCTACGTCGCCGCCAAGGAGCTCGGCGCCCCCTACGAGCTGGTGCGCGAGGTCGCCGAGGCCGGGGCGCTGCCCGTCGTGCTGTTCACGGCCGGCGGCGTGGCCACGCCCGCCGACGCCGCCATGATGATGCAGCTCGGCGCCGACGGCGTCTTCGTGGGCTCGGGGATCTTCAAGTCCGGGGATCCGGCCCGCCGGGCGGCCGCGATCGTGCGCGCGACCGCCTGGCACGACGACCCCGCCGCCGTTCTGGAGGCCTCGCGCGGCCTGGGCGAGGCCATGGTCGGCATTAATGTGGCGGACCTGCCCGCGCCCCACCGCCTGGCGGAGCGCGGCTGGTGAGGGTCGGGATCCTCGCGCTCCAGGGAGGCGTCGTCGAGCACGCCCGCCTCGTGGAGGCCCTGGGCCACGACGTTGTGCTCGTGCGGCGCCCCGAGAGCCTGCGCGGCCTGGACGCCCTCATCTTGCCCGGCGGGGAGTCGACCACCCTGCTGCGGCTGGTGGACCTGGTCGGGCTGCGCGAACCCCTGACCGAGGCGGCCTCGCGCCTGCCGACCCTGGGCACCTGCGCGGGACTCATCGTCCTGGCGGCCCTGGGAGTGCTCGACGTCGACGTCGAGCGCAACGCCTTCGGACCCCAGGTCGACTCCGCCAGCGCCGACCTGGAGTGGAAGGGCGCCCCGCTGACGGCGGCCTTCATCCGCGCCCCGGCCGTCACGCGCGTGGGTGCGGGGGTGAGCGTGTGCTCGACCTACGCCGACCCCGCCCGCCCGGGCCGGCCCCCGCGCGTCGTCGGGGTGGAGGCCGGCTCCGTCATGGCCGTCTCCTACCACCCCGAGCTGACGGGGGACGCGACCCTGCACCGGCTCCTGCTCGCCTGAGCGCGTCCGGGCGGGGCGCCGGCCCCTACCGCGGCGGCTGGAACCGGCTGTCATCGGCACGGCCGGCACCACCGGCGGGTCCGGTGGGCCCGCCGGCGTGCCCGTACTCGGCCGCGGCCGGCCGGCCCGTCTGGGGTGCGATGCCGTAGGACCCCGGTGACACGGAAGGGGGCGCGGCAGGACCCCCGGCAGGAGGCGCGGGCCGCGCAGGCGGCGCGCTCCCGTTCCCGTCGGCGGCAATGCGGTTGTAGGCCAGTGACAGGCCGAAACAGACGAGGCCGGCGGCTCCCAGGGCGATAATGCGGGTGACGGAGCTCTGGTCGCCGATGTCCATGACCGCCAGCTTGAGCACCGAGACGAGCACCAGCACGAGGCCGTAGTGGCGCAGCATCGTGGCCCGCAGCCGGAAGCCGGCGGCGATGCACGCCGCGCCGGTCGCCAGCAGCACGACCGTCAGGATGATGCCCGACATGCGCTCGCCCGCGAGAACCCGGATGGACCACCACACCAGGACTGACATGAGCCCCGCCGTGGCCAGCGCCTCGGCGGGGCGGCGCAGCCACGGCCACAGCAACCAGGCCGCCGTCGTCCCGGCGCCCAGGGCGACGGCGACCAGCAGCAACTGCCATATGAGAGCACTGACCGTTATTGCGCAGAGGAGCTGGACCAGTCCCATGACGGCCAGAGCGAGGTAGCCGCCCCACAGGGGCGCCGGGGGCGTGGGAGCCGTCGGCGTCGTCCCGTCGACGCCTGCGCGCTGACCGGCCAGGGCGGCGGTCAGCAGCGCGGTGGGAGTGGGCGCGGACCAGACCAGGCCCAGGCGCACCAGGGCAATGGCGATCACGCCCGCGGCGAGCGCGCTGACCGCCGTCGTCGTCTCTGAGGAGGGCATGGCCTGGAAGAGGAGCACGGGGAGAAGGACAACCAGGTCGGCCGCCAGGAGCCACGACGCGGAGGCCAGGTTGTCGCGCCGCGCGTTCATGCTTCCGGTACCGGCCTCATGCGGCGGTCCGCTGTCGGGGAGCGCCCGGGGCGCCCGGCCGAGCACCTGCTCGAGCACAGCCGTTCCTGCCGGGACGAGAACGAGCCCGGCCAGGGCGCAGACGCGGCTGACGGTGTCGGTCTGCAGCGCGCCCGCCAGCACCGCGGCGCCGGAGGCCGCCATGACGGGAACGGCGGTGGGCTGGCCCTGGCGCGCGTAGAGCGCCAGGGCCGCCGCGAGCATGATGACGACGACGGGGAAGAAACGGATCTGCGTGAAGCATGAGGCGAGCCCCACGACGACGGCGATGGCCAGGTGCACCGACGTCACCTGCGTGCGCCACGCCTGCGGGGTCCTCACTGTCAGGAGAAGGACACTGGCGACGGCCACCAGCAGGGGCACGCCCAGGGCTCCGGCGTCGAGCAGGACGCGGTGCTCGGCGCCGCCCGGGGCGGAGAGCCCCGAGCCCCCGTGGAGGAGGCTCTGAAGGCCCACGAGCCGGAGCTGCGCGCTCACCGCGACCAGTCCCACCAGGGCCCAGTCGATGCCCGCGACCCACTGCCATCCCGCGCGGTGGATCCGAGGACCGGCATCGAGGACCTGTGCGCCCAGGAGTGCGGCGGGGAACAGCATGAGCAGGGCGCACAGGGGCTCGTTCTCCGCGGCCAGCGTGCGGGCCGGAGTGAGCAGGAGCGCGGCGATGGCGGCGGGGACCGCGGTGGCGGGGAACCAGGGGGCCAGCCGCATGGACGTCGAGGAGCGCGCCAGGTAGGCGGTGATGGCGGCGAGGGCGAGGACGTCCAGGCACACGAGCGGCCAGATGAGCGAGGCCGTGTCCGGGTGGGCGCCCGCGTGCCACGCCGCGAAGCCGATGGTCACCAGCGTGCCCAGGCCCGAGACGACCGCCGTGAAGATCTGGCTCGTCGCCCTGGCGGTGATCAGGAGGACGATGCTCCAGAGGGTCATGAGCCCGAAGGCCGCGAAGACCGGCAGGCCCGTCTCCAGCAGGACGGCGCCGATGACCGCGACGAAACCGAGCGCCCCGCCGGTGCCGGTCAGGGTCGCGGCGGCGACCTGCAGGCGTTTGCTGCGTCGTGCCACAGCGGTGCCCGAGACGACCAGGCTGGCCGCGACCGCCATGAGGAAGCCGACCTTGATCGTGTCGGGGATGGAGCTCCAGACCAGCGCGATGAGGCTGACGGCCGCCAGCACCACCAGGATCGCGGCGGCGCCGGACAGCAGGTAGCGGCCGATATTGCCCTCCGAACGCGCGCGGTCCCAGCCGGTGGAGGGGGCGATCGGGGACGGCGGCCGCTGGGCCCCGGCGGGCGGGGGCCCGTACACACCGAACACCGACGTTGCCGCGGCAGCGGTGGGCTGAGGCCGGGGCGCGTGGGCCGGATGCTGCGCGGCCGGCGGCACGGCGGCGGGCCGGGGGACATCGGCAGGACGGGGGACGGCGGGGCCCTGCGCCGCGGGAGGCTCTGCGATCGCCGACGCCGGTTCGGGTGTCGCGGGCCCGTGGGGCTCCGCGGCGGTCTCCGGCGCGGGCTTCTTCGGCCGCTCCGGCTGCACGGGCGCGGTAGTCTCAGAGCGCGCACAGGGCCGGGCCGCGGGCTCGGGTGCCGCCGCAGAGCGCTCGGGGGCGGTCACGCGTTGCGCGATCCAGTCGATCTTGCGCTCCATGAGGTCGAGCCTGAGCAGGATCTCCCGGAGCTCGCCGCCGAACGGGGGCTGGACGCCGGGATAGTAGGGCGCTGACATGATTGCCTCCAGAATAAGAGGTGTGACTCATTGAGGGTAGAAGATGGGCTGCACCGGAGAAAAGGGAAGTGCAGCCCTGTGGATAACTCGTCTCCCGGGCGGCGTGAACCGAGGGGAGAGGCGCTGCGGCGGATGGTGCGCAGATGCGCAGGCGACCCGTTAGGCTCGCGCCATGAGCGAGAACGGACTCAACGCCGCCCAGCGCAAGATGCGCGACGCCGGCGTCGCGCAGCAGGCCATCGACGTCTTCAGCCACTACTACCGGGCCCTGGAGGACGGCGCCACCGGTCTGATCCCCGAGGAGACCATCGAGCCTCTGACGCATATCGACTCCATCGAGGACGTCGAGATCAGCGAGGCCGGTGCCCGCGAGGCGCTGTCGCGCACCGTGATGATCAAGCTCAACGGGGGCCTGGGCACGTCCATGGGCATGGACAGGGCCAAGTCGCTGCTGCCCGTGCGCGACGGCAAGTCCTTCCTCGACATCCTGGTCGACCAGGTGATGGCGGCGCGCCGGACCCACGGCGTCTCCCTGCCGCTGATCTTCATGGACTCCTTCCGCACCCGGGACGACACGCTCGCGGCCCTCGCCGAGCACCCCGGCGTCGCGGTCGACGGGATTCCCCTGGATTTCCTGCAGAACCGGGAGCCCAAGCTTCGTGCCGACGACCTCACCCCCGTGACGTGGGAGGCGGATCCCGACCTCGAGTGGTGCCCGCCCGGGCACGGCGACATCTACACCGCCCTGGTCGCCTCCGGCGTCCTCGATACGCTGCTGGAGCACGGTTACAGGTACGCCATGACCTCCAACTCTGACAACCTGGGTGCCGCGCCGAGCGCCCGCATCGCCGGCTGGTTCGCGGCCTCCGGCGCACCGTACGCCCCCGAGATGTGCCGGCGCACGCCCGCCGACGTCAAGGGCGGGCACCTGGCGGTGCGCAAGAGCGACGGCCGGATCATTCTGCGCGACACCGCCCAGACGCCGGCCGACGAGATGCACTTCTTCACCGACCAGTACCGCCACCCCTTCTTCCACACCAACAACCTCTGGTTCGACCTGCGGGTCCTGCGCGACACGCTCACCGAGCGCAAGGGCATCCTCGGTCTGCCGCTGATCAAGAACGCCAAGACGGTCGACCCGGCGGACTCCTCCTCGACGCCGGTCATCCAGCTCGAGACCGCGATGGGCGCCGCCGTCGAGGCCTTCGAGGGCGCCACCGCCGTGGAGGTGCCGCGCAGCCGCTTCCTGCCGGTCAAGACGACCAATGACCTGCTTCTGCTGCGCTCGGACGTCTACGAGGTCGATGAGAACGGCCTGCTCCGGATGGTTCCCGAGCGGGCCTGCACCGTGAGCCTCGATCCGCGCTACTACAAGAAGATCAAGGACTTCGACGCGCGCTTCCCGGCGGGGGCGCCGTCGCTGCGGGGCGCTGAGCGCTTCACGGTGGAGGGCGACTGGACCTTCGGGGCCGACGTCGTCGCCACCGGTGACGCTCATGTTGCCGAGGCCGGTTCGCCGGGGGACGTGGCCTCCGGCACCCGGCTCTGACCGCCGTCCAGACGCACCGGCCGGTGCACCGGGGCCCGGACCATGCCGGTCCGGGCCCCGGTCCGTGCGCGCTCGGGCACCTCCGCCCTGCCGGGCGGCCGGCGACGACGGCGAGGCTATTTCACGTCAACGCCGCCGAGCATGCACTGGCCACGCAGGTACAGCCTTTTTTCGGCGGCCACCGGACTCGTCTTATTGTCGACGCCGCCCAGGAGGCTGGTGATCTGGTTCTCCACCACGACATCGCTCGGCACGATGATGTTGACGCCGCCGAACAGGGCGAACACCTCGATCACCGCGCCGTCCTTGATCTGAGCCCGGCGCAGATCGAGTTCGGCACCGCCGAAGACCGCCGTGATGGCGCTGCCCGCGTAATCGCCGCTGACTCTCCGGTTGTCGCCGCTGAACACCGTGGTCACAGACTCGGCGGCACCGGATCGCCTCGGCCCGCCTCTCCTGAGCGACGGGAACAGCACCGCGATGCCGCCGGCGACCAGCAGGACCGGCCAGAAGACGTCCCACAGATCGACGTCGACCACGTGAAAGTTCCATAGCGCTATCGCAACACCGGCCACCAGCAGCAGCGCGCCCCATATCTTCCGCCGCCCGGCCATGGCCGTCACGCCCGCCACGACGAGCAGCAGCGCCCACAGACCGCCCCACAGCTCGGGCCAGTACTGGAATTGAATGACCTTGAGATTCTGCAGCAGGACAATAGTGCCTATGAGAATGATCGACAGTCCGAAAAATATGCGAAAAACTATGTTGTGCCTCACCGGCTCAGTCTAGCATGTGCGCCCGCTGCATTCCCATCCTGCTGACGGGCGGACCATCGCCGTGAGCCCCGCCCCGGAGCGCCCCGTCCTCGGCCGGGGAGGCGTGGTGATGCGGGTGGTGGTCGCCGCTCGTGCACAAGCTACGGCCAGACCCGCCATTTAAAATCAGTCAGAGCCTTTGTGAACGCCTCCGGCTGGTCCTGATGAATATCGTGCTGTGATTCAAAGCCGTCAATGAGCTCGGCTCCTCTGATGAGGCTCGTGGCTTTGGCCGCGTCTTCTTCGTCCATTGCCGCCAGTAGCACCCCGTTGCTGTCGTAGTAGCTCGGCGCGGTAGTTTTTGGGGCCGCTACATGCAGAATTGTGGTTGGCACTGTGATGCGCGCCAGGGTTTCGGACTGGTTGAAGTTCTTGAACCACGAGTAATTGTAGAAGGTTTCACCGAACCTCAAATCGTAGTCGCCGGTACCGTCTTGCATGTTTGCGGTCAAGTCGTAGATGCTGTTCACTCCGAGCGACCGGGGGTAGTACCAGATGCGGGGGAGCTCTCCGGGATGCTTCTGCATGTAGTGAAGCGCAGGATTCTTCACGATTCTGGCCCAGTTGTCGGTGCCGCCCTTGTTGAAGAGTGTCTGCATGTAATTGTGCTCCAGGTTGTATGCGGTGTAGCTGGGCTCGTCTGTCTGGTTCAGGAAATCGTGAACGATCTTGAATGTTTTTCCGGCAAAAGTGCTTTCGGCCCGTCCGGGTTCCGTCGAGAAGAAGGGCGCGTCTTCGATGACCGCGCCGCGGACCTGGTCGGGCGCGTTGGCCGCCAGCCATGCTGCGAGTAATCCGCCCGAGGAGTGCCCCGACACGACCGCTGGTTGGCCGATGACATTTTTTAAGAACCAGATGAGGTCCGCGCCGATAGCCTCCGCCGAGTATTTGTCTGGGTTTTTGCTGGAGCCGCCGTGCCCGTAGCAATCAACAGCGTACACGTGGTACTCCCTGACCAGCGCAGGCAGAACCGGCGCGTAGTCCTCCCATGAAACATTTTGTCCGTGCAGCAGTAAGAGCGGTGGTTTCTTTGCCCCGTCCGGCCCCTCGCCGAAATTAAGTACCGACCCGTCCGGCAGCACTGCCTGCTTCTCTGTGACCCTCGCCTTCTGAATCTGTTGCAGCGCCCGCCGGTCGTAGGTCATGTTACGATAGGCGTAGATTCCGGCCAGCGCCGCAATGACAATGAGGCTGATGCAGATTCGGCCTAGGACGGTCATGATTCGTCTCTTCTTCTGTGCGGCTGCATGAGGCCGCTTTGTGCGTCTGCGCCTTCCTGCGGGTAGAATTGATCCATCAGCCTTCGCGCTACGGCGAAGAACTGATCGGCTGGCGCCAGCGCGACACCGGCTGTCTGCGGGTTCTCGTCAACAAGTACGACCAGCTCTGTTCTGCTTGTCCATTGAAGAATCTCTCTCGCTCGATGTGGGATCTCCACCCGACCCTCGTCATCGAGCCGTACTACACCGAGGGCGTGCTTGCCCGCAGGCGGTATGGGCACTTCGGATTGAGCCCTGTCAAAATGTAGGAGATTGTCAATTGACACATCGTAGAGCTTCGCCAGAGCATCGCAATGGAAAATATCTGGCGTCGCGCTGCCGGCTTCCCACCGGGAAACTGCTTGACGAGACACGCCGACTCTCTCCGCCGCCGCTTCAAGAGACCAGCCACGGCTTCTTCGCAGAAAGATCAGATTCTCATTCAGCCGGAGGGTGCGAGCGGGCGGCTGCGCCTGAGTATTATTCATGATTGCAGTGTAGTGAGGCCTCGTGCCAGCGACAACCAACCGGTGGTGACATTTTTTGTTCGCTTTCGTTGACATGAGACGAGAGCATGATCCGCTCAATCGTCAACGATGGAGTCTTCATAGCACGGCGACCGGAGCGTCACGCAGAGCCTGCGGGCCGTCGATAGGTGGGACGGTGCTGTTGTGCGTACAGGTCCGGGGGCCGCCCGCCACGGGCGGCCCCTCATCTGGTGCCGCGCCCAGTCGGCCAAGGCCCGCAGTGGCTGCTTGACTGCTCATGGAGCCTGGCTGGACAAGACGGTAGGGCGACAGCGGTCCCAGACTCGCCCTTGGGCGCTCGTCAGGTCACGGCAGGCGGCAACGCCTGCTCTCGGCACGTCGGGTCGGCCGCATCGGAGCCGGTCATCCAGGCGAGGGACGGCGGCGCAGCCTGCTTCGGGATCGCTACGCCGGAGCGATGCCGCCGGACCTGCTCAAAGCTCGAGCGGGACCGGCTGACTCACAAGCTGAACGCAGTCGCACGGACCCTCAAGGGCTACCTGGTGGACGCCCGCCGGCTCACACGGCCCCGACCCCGACGCCACCCGTGCTGCTCACGGCGCAGACTCATGTCGGGGCATCGTGGTGGGCGATACTGGAATCGAACCAGTGACCTCCTCGGTGTGAACGAGGCGCTCTAACCCCTGAGCCAATCGCCCGATGCGGGGGACAGGCTATCCACCGCCGGTGCCGTCGGGCAAACGAGGCCCTGGTGAGGTGGATCACCGCGCTGTCGTTTGCTCTCGGCGGTCGTGAGGATGTTATGGTTTTCCAGCGCCACGCGCCCCGGTACGGGTCAGTGGAATGCACGCGGATGTGGCTCAGTTGGTAGAGCATCACCTTGCCAAGGTGAGGGTCGCGGGTTCGAGTCCCGTCATCCGCTCCGAGGAGCAGGGAGGCCTCCCAGCCCCCGGCATCTCACTGGTGGGTTGGCCGAGAGGCTAGGCACCGGCCTGCAAAGCCGTTTACACCGGTTCGAATCCGGTACCCACCTCGGGCGATTGGCGCAGCGGGAGCGCGCTTCCCTGACACGGAAGAGGTCACTGGTTCGATCCCAGTATCGCCCACCACCAGAGTCGCGTCTGCGAGCGACCGGCAGAGGACGATGAGCGGCTCGCTCGCCCCAACGGCGGCGGCCGTGTCGGCGGGCGTCTTATGACGCAAGATCGCCTGCCCCTGCAAGCACGATGTCGGTACGGATGAAGATCCTCGGGTCTTGGGGACGTCGATAGGGCCGCCGGGGCGGCTCGGTAGGGCAGGCGGGCGGCTCCGGAGACGACGCGCGGCATGAGCAACAAGGCGTGCGCGGCGAAGTCCGGGATGGCCGCGAGGAGCCTGCGAACCTGAGATCCGAAAGGGGCGGGGCTGTCCGGAGCGGGTGCCGCTGCGCGGTACGGGAACGCAGAGAAGGCGTGCGCAACGGTCGTAGCGCAGCGGACATACTGCAACCGCACATGCGCGGCGAATCATGTGCAACAATTGCTGAACATTGAGTCTTGCGCAGGATTCTCGCGCTGTCTAGGGTCTCCCTATGGTCCGCAAAGTCGCCGGCCCCGCCGTGATGAGAGCCGTCGCCCACCCGCTTCGCCTGGCGATCCTCACCGAGATGTGGGACGCCAACAGGCCGCTGCGGGCGGCCGACCTCGCTGAGATCCTCGGTGAGCCCGCCAACTCCATCAGCTACCACGTCCGCAGGCTGCGGGACGCCGGGTACGTTCTGGACGCCGAGGGGCCCGAGGGCGGCACGGCGCGCGACCACTGGTACACCTCGCCCCGGCGCGGGATCACGGACTCCGGCGAGGCGACCGACGCCGATGACCTGAATGACGCCTTCGGCTCCGTGCTGCGGACTCGCTTCAGCCAGGTGGCCGAGCACGTCATCCGTGCGCAGGCGGCGGAAGAGGGGCCGCTGGTCCACATCGACGGCATGATCTGGATGCCGAAGGACTTGGCCCGCACCTATGCCCGGCGCCTGGCGGACCTGGCCACCGAGATGCGGCGAGCGGCCGACGCCGCCCGCGACAGCGCCGAGCCCGGCACGCCCTTCACCCGGTACGCATTCACCACCGACCTCGTCCCCGAGACCCGCCGGGGCGCGCGCCTGGAGCTGCCGGCCGAGCAGACGCCCGAGCGCGAGGGCCGGGAGGGCGACCCGGGCGCGCCCTGAGCCCGGCCCCGCGCCAGGTGCGCCCGCCGCCGTCCCGACTCGCGGCGCGCCCGCCGTCAGCCCAGCAGGCCCAGACGCGCGAGGGCCTTCGCCAGGCCGTCGTCCTCGACGTCGTCGGTCACCAGGTCCGCGACATCCTTGACCGCCTGCGAGGCGTTGCCCATGGCCACGCCCACGCCGCAGTGGCCGAGCATGTCGATGTCGACCATCGCGTCGCCGAGGGCCACCGTGTCGGCGAGCTCCGCGCCGATGCGGGCGAGCAGGAGATCGATCGCGCGGGACTTCGCGATCCCCTTGACGCCCGTGTCGCCGAAGAGCGCGGCGTGCCCCCGCCCGCCCCACGATCTGTGCGCGAGCGCGGGGAAGGCCGCACGCGCCGCCTCCAGGTCTGCGGGGCCCGAGAGCACATAGCTGATCTTGTTGACGTCGTCGCGGGCGAGGTCGGCGGTCTCCACGAGCCCGTGCAGGACCTCATCGACGCTCACCGCCCCGGCGTCGGCCCGGCCCTTGCCCGCGACATAGGCGCGCACGGCCGGCAGGGCGGCCTGACGGAACCCGGGGGAGGCGTACAGGCCGGAGTTGGCCTCGAGGTAGAAGGGCAGACCGCGCCGGGTCAGCCAGTTGACGACGGCAGCCACATCCACGGGCGCCATGCGCCGGTGGGCCACCACCTCGCCGTCGGACTCGATGTAGGAGCCGTTGGCGCCGATCATCCCGTCGAAGCCGACCTCGTCGAACCATGCGGGCATCTCGGCCTTGGAGCGGCCGGTGGCGGGGTAGACGCGGTGCCCGGCGGCGCGCGCCCGCCGCACCGCGCTGGCGGCGGAGTCGGGCAGGGCACCGGTGTAGGTGACCAGGGTGCCGTCGACGTCGATCAGGACGACCCGCCGGCGGTCCGGCGCGGCGGCGAAGGGAAGCTGAGAGCCTGCGCACACGGGACGTCTCCTTGGTCTCGGTCTCTCAGCGCTCAGGGAACCAGGACTCGAGAACGGCAAGCACACCCGCCTCGGTGTTCGCGGGTGCGCGGTGGTGCGCGGCCGCCGCGGCCTGTGGCGAGGCGTTGCCCATGGCCACGCCCACCCCCACGTGCCGCAGCATCTCCGCATCGTTGGCCGAGTCGCCGAAGGCGGCCGCCTCGTCGCGGCGCAGCCCCCAGTGGTCGAGCAGAAGATCGAGCCCGGAGGCCTTGTGACGGCCCGCGACGATCAGGTCGACCGACTCGTGCCCCGAGGTCACCGCCCTCACCGCTGCGCCCAGCGCCTCGTCCAGACGGGCGGGCAGATCCGGGTCGATCCCCCGCAGGTCCACGATCGCGAGCTTGGACACCCGGTGGGCGGCGATGCTCGCACGGTCGGGTACGAACCGGAAGCGCGTGTGGTAGCGCACCAGCAGCTGACTCAGCTCCGGGTCCTGGTCCTCGGGGACGATGGCCCCCTCCGGCCCGGAACCGAGAACGCCGATGCCCGGGTAGTCCTCCAGGACGGACAGGGCCGCTGCGAGCGCCTCCGCGGGCATGGAGGACTCCAGGAGCCGCTGATGCCCGGCAGCGTCAAAGGCGGTGACAATGGCGCCGTTGTCCGAGACGATGCCGTCGGGCCGCAGGGCCACCCCGCCCTCCTTGCCCTCGAAGTACCCGGCGATCTGGTGCTCCTGGTTGCCGGAGGCCACCACGAAGCGCACGCCCTGCTCGCGCATGCGGGCCCGCAGCGGGGCGAAGCGAGCGCGGTCGTAGGTTCCGGGCAGGCCGGGGCCGAGGAAGGTGCCGTCCATGTCAACGGCCACCAGGCGCAGGCCTGGGGGGCGGACGCCGGTCGCGGGCGGAGGGGCGGCATGAGTGGCGCTGCTCATAACCGGCAACCTACCGGCGGACGGGCGTCCGCAACAGGGCTCTGATCCGACTCCTCTAGTCTGCCCTGTATGGCCGACCCCTCGACGTACCGCCCCGCCCCCGGCGAGATCCCCACCTCGCCCGGCGTCTACCGGTTCCTCGACGGCGAGGGCCGCGTCATCTACGTCGGCAAGGCCAAGAACCTGCGCTCCCGCCTGTCCAGCTACTTCCAGGACCCGGCGGCCCTGCACCCGCGCACCCAGACGATGGTGACCACCGCCTGCGCCGTGGAGTGGACGGTCGTGGGCACCGAGGTGGAGTCCCTGGCCCTGGAGTACTCCTGGATCAAGGAGTTCCACCCGCGCTTCAACGTCATGTACAAGGACGACAAGTCCTACCCGTACCTGGCCGTCACCATGTCCGAGACCTACCCGCGCGCCCAGGTGGTGCGCGGCGCCCGCAGGCCCGGGACCCGCTACTTCGGCCCCTTCGTGCAGGCGTGGTCCATCCGCGAGACCCTCGACCAGCTTCTGCGCGTCTTCCCCGTCCGCTCCTGCTCGCCAGGGGTGTTCAAGCGCGCCCGCGCCTCGGGCCGCCCCTGCCTGCTGGGCTACATCGACAAGTGCTCCGCGCCCTGCGTGGGCCGCATAGGCGAGGCCGACCACCGGGAGCTCGCCGAGGACTTCTGCTCCTTCATGGCCGGGCGCACCGGCCCCTACCTGCGCGAGCTCGAGGACCGCATGCGCCTGGCCGCCGCGGCCCTGGACTTCGAGAGGGCAGCCCGACTGCGCGACGACGCCGAGGCCCTGCGCAAGGTCATCGAGCGCAACGCCGTGGTCCTGCCCGACGCCACCGATGCCGACGTCTTCGCCCTGGCCCGCGACGAGCTCACCGCCGCCGTGCAGGTCTTCCACGTGCGCGGCGGGCGCGTGCGCGGTCAGCGCGGCTGGGTCATCGACCTGGTCGAGGACGCCGCCGACGCCGAGCTTGTCGAGCGCCTTCTCCAGCAGGTCTACGGCGACCTGCTCGACCCCTCCGGGGCGGGCGCGCCCGAGCGCTCGGGCCCCACGACCTCGTTGGGGGTGGGGGAGCGCGCCCCCGCTGCGCCGCTGGCGCGCTCCGGGCCCCAGGGCGCCCGGGCGCGGCGCTCCGGAGCCGCTGCGGCAACCAGCGTCGACGACGTCGCCCACGCGGCCACCACAGCCGTCCCGCGCGAGGTCCTCGTCCCCGCCGTGCCCGCCGACGCCGGTGCCGTGCGCCAGTGGCTGGCCGGCCTGCGAGGCGCGAGGGTCGACCTGCGCGTGCCGGCCCGCGGCGACAAGGCCGCCCTTATGGATACCGTACGCAAGAACGCGGAGGAGGCGCTGCGCCTGCACAAGACCCGCCGTGCTGGCGACCTCACCCAGCGCTCGGCCGCCCTGGAGGAGCTCGCCGAGGCCCTCGACCTGCCCGAGGCGCCGCTGCGCATCGAGTGCTACGACATCTCCCACACCCAGGGCACCCACCAGGTCGGATCCATGGTCGTCTTCGAGGACGGCGCGCCCCGGAAGGCCGACTACCGGCGCTTCATCGTTCGTGGCCAGGACGGCGGCGGGGCGGCCGACGACACCGCCGCCATGGGCGAGGTCCTCACCCGCCGCTTCAAGCGGCTGCTGGCCGAGCAGGGCGCCGGCCCCGGGGAGGCGGGCGCCGGGTCCATCCGGGAGCTCGTCGGGGCCGACGGCGACGGCGTCCCCATCGCCTCGGGGCCCATCGACCCCGAGACCGGTCGCGCCCGACGCTTCTCCTACGCCCCCAGCCTCGTCGTCGTCGACGGCGGCCCGCCGCAGGTGGGCGCCGCCCGCGCCGTCCTGGACGAGCTCGGCATCGACGTGCCCCTGGTGGGCCTGGCCAAGCGCCTGGAGGAGGTATGGGTTCCGGGCGAGGAGTTCCCCGTGGTGCTGCCGCGAACCTCCCCCGCCCTCTACCTGCTGCAGTACCTGCGCGACGAGTCGCACCGCTTCGCCGTCACCCACCACCGCAAGAAGCGCTCGGCGGGCATGACCCGCTCCGTGCTCGACGACGTGCCCGGGCTCGGCCCTGCACGACAGGCCGCCCTGCTCAAGAAGTTCGGCTCCGTCAAGCGGATCCGCGCCGCCAGCGCGGAGGAGATCGCCTCGGTCAAGGGCATCGGCCCGGCCCTGGCCGCTACGATTCTCAAAAACCTCACGCCGGTCCGGGACCCCGCGGGCTCCGACGGCCGGCACGACCGGAAGGAACCCGCATGAGGCTCTCCGCGCGCAACCAGCTGCCCGGCACCGTCATCGCGATCGAGAAGGGCGCCGTCAACGGCATTGTCACCATTGAGGTGGCTCCCGGGGTCGTCATCACCTCCTCCATCACCAACGCCGCCATCGAGGAGCTCGGCCTGACCGAGGGCGCCAAGGCCGTCGCGGTCATCAAGGCCTCCTCGGTCATGGTGGGCGTGGAGGACTGAGAAGGCCGAGGAGGCTGGGCCGGCCCCGCCGGGGCCGGCTGCTCCCTGAGGCCAATAAGAAGTGACCCGTGGCACAATCGGGCCATGGTGATCCTACGGGTCTTCAATAACAACGTCGTGCTGGCCCGCGACGAGATCGGGCGCGAGGCGGTCCTTACCGGCCGCGGCCTCGGCTTCCGGCGCAGGGCCGGTCAGGAGGTGGACGCCTCGCTCGTCGCCCGCCGCTACATCCCGGCCGACAACGCCGAGTCCGTCGCCGAGGTGATCGCGGGGATCCCGCTGGAGCGCCTGGCGCTCATCGAGCGCGTCTTCCGGCGCGCGGCCCGAGAGCTGGGCGCAGGAGTGCCCTCCTCGACCATTGTCGCGGTCGTCGACCACGTCAACCAGGCCATGGAGCGAGTCCGTCGGGGGCTGGTCATGGACTACCCGCTGCGCGCGGAGGCGGCCCACCTGCACCCCGAGGAGCTGCGCCTGGCCGAGGCCATGGTGGTCGAGCTCAACGCGGCCCAGGAGGTGCAGCTGCCCGCGGGGGAGGCGGTCGCCCTGGCCCTTCACCTGTTCACCGCCGCTGTCGGGGCGCGCTCGACCCGGGAGGCCGCCCGCCAGTCGCGGCTCATCGCCCAGGTCATCGACACCCTCCAGGCCGCCTACGGCGACGACTTCGACCCCGGTTCCATCGACACGGCCCGCTTCGCGGCGCACCTGCGCTACTTTCTCGCCCGCGCCCGCAGCGGGATCCAGGTCGCCGACGGCGCAGCGTCCATCGTCGGTATCGCACTGCGCGAGGCCCGGCCGCACGCCTACCAGATCGCCCTGCGCATCAAGGACCTCCTCGAGCTGAGGCTCGGCACCGCCGTCTCCGACGACGAGACCGCTTACCTCACAATGCACGTGGCCCGCTTCGAGAACGCGGTCGCCGCGCGCTGACCGGCCCCAACGACCGCGACGAGGTCTTTGGGCGCCTTTGAGAGACACCTCATGCCGGCGGAGGCTTGCCCGATCGCGGACCGGCTGTCGTAAACTTCTTCCGGGCCCGGAGCGGCCCACAGGATTGTGACCCGACCGGGGCAAGACCTGAGACGCTTTTCGCGCGGTGAGCGCGAGGAGGAGTCTCGGGTCTTTTTTGTTCCCCGCGGGTCCCGGATCAAGGAGGATCTTCATGGCGAAGACAGACTATGCGGCGCTGGCGCCGCGCCTGCTGGAGCAGGTGGGGGGTGAGGACAATATCTCCACGATGTCGCACTGCGCCACCCGCATGCGCTTCGTCCTCAGGGACGAGTCCAAGGCCGCGACCGAGAGCATCAAACAGCTCGAGGGTGTCGTCACCGTGGTCCAGGCGGGCGGCCAGTACCAGGTCGTCATCGGCAATGACGTGCCCATCCTCTACGAGGAGCTCCAGAGCCTGACCAGTGGCATGGACGGCACGGATGGTGCTGGTGACGGCCCGAGCGGCAGTATCATGGACGGGTTCGTCAAGCTCGTGTCGGCCATCCTCAACCCCATTATCTGGCCGCTGGCAGGAGCAGGTCTGATCAAGGCGTTCGTCGCCCTGTTCGAGACGCTGGGCTGGATCGACCCGGCAAGTACGACCTACACGATCCTGGGCGCAGTCGATGATGCCATATTCTATTTCCTGCCCATCGTCTTGGCGATCACGGCCGCCCGCCACTTCAAGGCCAACGAGATCACCTCCGTCGCCATCGCCGGCGCGCTGGTCTATCCGGGCATCGTCGAACTGGCCAGCGCCACCCACGTCACCTTCCTGGGCATCCCCGTGGTCATGGCCAGCTACACGTCCTCCCTGCTGCCGATCATTGTCGCGGTATGGATCCAGGGCCACCTTGAGCGGCAGGTCAAGAAGGTGCTTCCGAGCGCTATCCGCAACTTCACGGTCCCGATGGTCTCCATGCTGGTTATCGTGCCCCTCACGCTTCTGACCTTCGGCCCCCTGACCACCTATGCCTCGCGGGGCCTGTCCAGAGGCATCGTCATGCTCTTCGACACCGTGCCCTGGCTCGCGGGCGCCATTATGGGCGCCTGCTGGCAGATCTTCGTCATGTTCGGCGTTCACTGGGGGTTCGTGCCGATCATGCTCTCGGACCTCGACCAGGTCGGCTACATCGTCATGGCGGGGCCGCTCGTGCCCGCGGTCCTCGCTCAGGCCGCGGCAACATTGGGAGTCTTCATACGTGCTCGCAACGCCAGGCTGCGGGGCGTGGCCGGTCCCGCCACGGTGTCCGGTTTCCTGGCTGGCATCACCGAGCCCCTCATCTACGGCGTCAATCTCCCGCTGAAGCGTCCTTTCGTCTTCGGTTGCGTCGGCGGTGCCATAGGCGGTGCCATCGTCGCGATGGGCGGCGTGGCCAGCTCGGCCTTCGTCTTCCCCTCTCTCATCGCGATCCCTGCCTTCCTGCAGCACGGCAGCATCTTGCTGTTCTTCGTCGGAACGGCCGTGGCCGTCGTCGTCTCCCTGACCCTCACCCTCGTTCTCGGCTTCACCGAGCCTGCCGAGGCCACCGCCCAGGAGGCGCCCGGGGCCGCCGAGGACGACACCGCCCCCGCCGAGCCCACCACCGCTGCGCTCGCGCCGGTGGCGGGCACCGCCATGCCGCTGGAGAAGGTCGCCGACCCCGTCTTCTCCTCCGGGGCGCTCGGCAGCGGTGTCGGCATCCTCCCCGCTGAGGGGCGCGTCGTGGCCCCGGTGGCGGGCACCGTCGTCACCGCCATGGACTCCGGCCACGCCTACGGCATCAAGACCGACGACGGCGTCGAGATCCTCATCCACGTCGGGCTCGACACCGTCAACCTCAAGGGCGAGGGCTTCAACCCCAGGGTGAGCGCGGGGCAACGGGTGGATCGCGGGGACCCCCTGGTAGATGTGGACCTGGCTGCGGTACGGGACGCCGGATACGATCCCACGACCATCCTCGTGGTCACCAACACCGCCTCCCTGGCCGCCGTCGTCCCCGTGGTCGACGGCGAGGTCACCACCGACGACACCGTGATTGAGATCAGTCACTGACGGCGCGAGCGCATCCGGACCGGGCCGCGCAGAGCCGCGGCGCCGTGGTGCCGTGGTGCAGAACCTCACAGAACAGCACAGCACAGCACAGAAGGAATGACACGACCATGACCGCTGCTATCACTTCACCCCCCGTCTTCCCCGACGGCTTCCTGTGGGGCGGGGCCACCGCCGCCAACCAGATCGAGGGCGCCTGGGACGAGGGCGGCAAGGGCCTGAGCGTCCAGGACGTCATGCCCGGGGGCATTGTCAGACCCCGCACGCAGGAGCCCACGCCGGACAACCTCAAGCTCGAGGCCATCGACTTCTACCACCGCTACGAGCAGGACATCGCCCTCTTCGCGGAGATGGGCTTCAAGGTCTTCCGCTTCTCCATCGCCTGGTCGCGGATCTTCCCGCGCGGGGACGAGGCCGAGCCGAACGAGGAGGGCCTGGCCTTCTACGACCGGGTCCTGGACGAGCTCGAGAAGCACGGCATCGAGCCACTGGTGACCATCAGCCACTACGAGACCCCGCTGCACCTGGCCCGCGCCTACGACGGCTGGGCCGACCGGCGCACGATCGGGTTCTTCGAGCGCTACGCCCGCACCCTCTTCGAGCGCTACGGGCGGCGGGTGAGGTACTGGCTGACCTTCAACGAGATCAACTCAGTGCTCCATGAGCCCTTCATGTCCGGGGGCATCAACACCCCCAAGGAGGAGCTCAGCGACCAGGACCTCTACCAGGCGATCCACCACGAGCTCGTCGCCTCCGCGGCCGCCACCCGCATCGCCCACGAGGTCAACCCCGACATCCGGGTGGGCTGCATGATCCTGGCGATCCCCTTCTACCCGCTGACCCCCGACCCGCGCGACGTGTGGGCCGCCAAGCAGGCCGAGCGCGACAACTACGCCTTCGGGGACGTCCACGCGCGCGGCGCCTACCCCGGATACTACCTGCGCAAGCTCGCCGAGAGGGGAGTGGAGCTGAACATCACCGCCGAGGACCGCGAGCTGCTGGCCGAGCACACGGTGGACTTCGTCTCCTTCTCCTACTACATGTCCTCCTGCGAGACCGCCACACAGGAGCGCGAGGCCGGGGGAGGCAATCTCATGGGCGGCGTCGTCAACCCCACCCTCGAGGTCTCGCAGTGGGGCTGGGCCATCGACCCGGCGGGCCTGCGCACGATCCTGAACGACTACTGGGACCGCTGGGGCAAGCCGCTGTTCATCGTGGAGAACGGCCTGGGCGCCAAGGACGTCCTCGTTCAGGGCCCCGACGGCCCCACCGTCGAGGACGACTACCGCATCGACTACATGAACGACCATCTCGTCGAGGTCCGCGAGGCCATCGCCGACGGCGTGCAGGTCCTGGGCTACACATCCTGGGGGTGCATCGACCTGGTCTCGGCCTCCACCGCCCAGATGTCCAAGCGCTACGGCTTCATCTACGTCGATCGCGACGACGACGGCGCCGGGACCCTGGCCCGTTACCGCAAGAGGTCCTTCGGCTGGTACAGGGACCTCATCGCCTCCAACGGGGGCACTCTCGTCGACCGCTCCGGTCACTCGCAGGACTGAGCAGTCCCGCTCTGGCCCGGCCGGGACGACGGGTCCCGGCCGGGCCCGGTGCGCCGGGAGGCCGCGAGTCGGCTCGGGACCCGCGCAGTCGCACTGCGACCCCGGTCCGGCCCCGTCCGTCTCAGACGCTGGGCCGAACCGCCTGGGCCGCGGCGCGGACCCGCCGCCGGGCGGTGGCGACGTCGTCGGCGCAGGCCACGGCCACGCCCAGCCGGCGGCCCGGGTGGGCCACGGGCTTGCCGAACAGGTGCAGGTCGGCGCCCTGGACTGCCAGCGCGGCATCGGTCCCGGTGAAGCTCACGCCCTCGCCGGGAGCCGAGTCGCCGGCGGCCTTGATCACGGCCGAGGCGCCGGGGGAGCGCAGGGCGGTGTCCACCGGCAGGCCCAGCAGGGCCCGGGCGTGCAGCTCGAACTCGCTCAGGCGCTGACTGGCCAGCGTGACCAGGCCGGTGTCGTGGGGCCTGGGGGAGACCTCGGAGAAGAGGACCTCGTCGCCGCAGATGAACAGCTCCACCCCGAACAGGCCCCAGCCGCCGAGCGCCCCCGTGACCGTGGCCGCCGTGCGCCGGGCGCGCTCCAGGACCGCCGGCGCCAGGGCCTGGGGCTGCCAGGACTCCACGTAGTCGCCATCGACCTGGCGGTGCCCGATGGGGGCGCAGAAGCTCGTCACCGTCCCTCCGGTGCGCGGGTCGCGGGAGCGCACGGTCAGCAGCGTGACCTCGGCGTCGAAGTCGACGAAGCCCTCGACGATCACCCGCCCGCGGTCCACCCGCCCGTCCGCCCCCGCGCGGCGCCAGGCCGCGGCGAGCTCGTCGGGGGAGCGCACCACCGACTGCCCGTGGCCGGAGGAGGAGGTGACCGGCTTGACGACGCAGGGGAGGCCGACTCGCTCGGCGCCGGTCGCGAGCTCGGAGGGGCTGGAGGCGAAGACATAGGGGCTGGTGGGAATGCCCAGCTCCTCGGCCGCCAGGCGCCGGATCCACTCCCGGTTCATGGTCAGGCGGGCGGCCCTCGCGGTCGGCACGACGCGCGCCCCGCCGGCGTCCTCCAGGGCCACCAGGGCATCCGTCGCCAGCGCCTCGATCTCCGGGACCACGATGCTCGCGCCGCTGGAGCGGATCGCGGCGGTGAGCGCCTCCGGGTCGCCCATATCCGCCGTCAGGGCGTTGTGCGCCACCTGCTGGGCGGGAGCGCCGTCGTAGCGGTCGATGGCGGTGACCTCCGCTCCGAGCCGCATGAGGGCGATGGCGATCTCCTTGCCGAGCTCCCCCGAGCCGAGCAGCGCCACGCGGGTGGCCGACCGCGTCCACGGCGTTCCGATGAGGGGCGGGGCGGTACGGCAGCCGGCGCCCCCGGCGGTTCCGGCGGCCTTCACGGCGTCGGCGTCCTCAGCGGTCTCGGCGGCGTCGTCGGGTTCAGTGGCCATGGGCGTCTCCAGCGGCGGTGTCGGGGCGTGTCACCCGCAACGCTACCCATGGCGCGCCCCGGATGCCCGCGCGAAGCGTGCCATGCTAGACGCATGGACGCCCACCGCTCTGCCGCCAGTTCCGCCCGCGACCCGAGTCAGGGCCGCGACCCTCTGCGGGACACCGTGCCTCCTTTCATCCCCGTCATCGATGACGCGACTCCGCCCGTCCCGCCGGCCCAGCGGCCCGAGATGATCATCGTCACCGGGATGTCGGGGGCCGGCCGCTCCCGTGCCGCCAATGCGCTGGAGGACCTGGACTGGTACGTCGTCGACAACCTCCCGCCCCAGCTGCTGCCCGCGATGGCGGGCATGATGACGACGGTCGGCGCGGGGGTCCACCGCCTGGCGGCCGTGGTCGATGTGCGCACCCGCGAGTTCTTCGCCTCCTTCATGCAGTACCTCGGCCAGCTGCGCAAGTCCGGGGTCAGCCTGCGCCTGATCTTCCTGGACGCCTCCGACTCCGTCCTCATCCGGCGCTTCGAGTCCTCCCGGCGCCCCCACCCGCTGCAGGGCACGGGCTCGATCCTGGACGGCATCAGGCACGAGCGCACCCTGCTGGCGGGCCTGAAGGCCCAGGCCGACCACGTCATCGACACCACCGACTACTCGGTCCACGACCTGGCGCGGCGCGTGCGGGAGCTGGTCGCCACCGAGTCCGAGCTGGCGCTCCAGGTGACGGTCATGTCCTTCGGCTTCAAGTACGGCCTGCCCATGGACGCCGATCACGTCCTGGACGTGCGCTTCATCCCCAACCCCTACTGGGTCACCGAGCTGCGCCACCTCACCGGGCGCGACGCGCCGGTGGCCGAGTACGTCTTCCGGCAGAAGGGCGCCGCCGCCTTCGTCGACGGCTACGCCGCCCTGCTGGCCCCCGCCCTGCCCGCCTACCTCGAGGAGCTCAAGCCGAATGTGACGATCGCGGTGGGCTGCACCGGCGGCAAGCACCGCTCGGTGGCCTCGGCCGAGCGGATCTCCGCCCATCTGCGCGCCGCCGGCTTCAAGGTCTCCACCCAGCACCGCGACCTGGGGCGGGAGTGAGAGCCCGTGAATGCGCACTCGATGCTTGACCCCGCGGGCTGGCCGCGACGCGGCGAGGACGGGCCGGCGGTTG
This sequence comes from Actinomyces israelii, assembly GCF_030253495.1. Lineage (NCBI taxonomy): Bacteria > Bacillati > Actinomycetota > Actinomycetes > Actinomycetales > Actinomycetaceae > Actinomyces > Actinomyces israelii. Next base: position 2,122,378 of record NZ_CP124548.1, on the reverse strand, counting down.
TGGCGCTCGGCGGGGGGCACGGCCTGTCAGCGACACTGCGGGCGCTGCGGCACGTCACCCATCGCCTCACGGCGGTGGTCACCGTCGCCGACGACGGCGGGTCCTCCGGGCGCCTGCGCCGCGAGTTCGACTGCCTGCCGCCCGGGGACCTGCGCATGGCCCTGGCCGCGCTGACCGACGACTCCGAGTGGGGGCTGACCTGGCGCGACGTGCTCCAGCACCGCTTCGCCGGCCAGGGCGAGCTCGACAACCACGCCCTGGGCAATCTGCTCATCCTCGCGCTGTGGCAGCTCCTCGGCGACGAGGTCGAGGGCCTGGACTGGGTCGGACGGCTTCTGGCGATCCACGGGCGCGTGATCCCCATGAGCGCCTCGCCCCTGGTCATCGAGGCCGACATCGTCGACGGCGCCCGCCGCAGGCGGGTGCGCGGACAGGTGGCCGTGGCCACCGAGCGGGGCCAGATGGAGAATGTGGGCATCGTCCCCGCCGACGCGGACGCCCACCCCGAGGCGGTGCAGGCCATCGACGAGGCCGACTGGGTGGTCCTGGGGCCCGGCTCCTGGTACACCTCGGTCCTGCCCCACCTGATCCTGCCCTCCATGCGGCGGGCCCTGGAGAGCACGAAGGCCCTCAAGGCCGTCGTGCTCAACCTGTCCTCCCAGCGCGGGGAGACCGACGGGATGACCTCCGCGGACCACCTGCGCGTCCTCAATGAGTACGCACCGGATCTGCAATTAGACGTTATTATTGCCGATCCGAGCGTCGTGGAGGACATCGACGACCTGGAGGCTGTCGCGGGACAGCTCGGCGCCGTCGTCGTCCTGCGTCAGGTGCGCACGGGCGAGACCCTGTGCAACCACGACCCCCTGCGTCTGGCCGCCGCTTTCCGCGACGCCTTTGACGGCGTCATGGGTGACGTCGCCTGGACCCAAGCGGACTGACCGTCCGCCTTCACCGACCGAGGAGGTTCCCCGCCATGTCACTGACAGTGGCCGTCAAGGACGAGCTCGCGCACGTCACCGCTCAGAACGCCGCCCAGCGGCGCGCGGAGGTCGCCTCCATGCTCCGCTTCTCCGGCGGGCTGCACATCGTCTCCGGCAGGATCGTCGTCGAGGCCGAGCTCGATCACGGGGGGGCGGTGCGCCGCCTCCACCGCGAGCTGCGCGACCTGTTCTCCATGGAGCCCGAGGTCGTCGTGGTCCAGTCCGGCTCCCTGCACCGCGGCAACCACTACGTGCTGCGCGTGACCGACCGCGGCAAGGACCTGGCGCGCCTGACCGGGCTCGTCGACGGGCGGGGGCGGCCGGTGCGCGGCATGCCGGTCGCCGTCGTCCAGGGCGGGCGCAACGCCTCGGCCGCCGCCTGGCGCGGGGCCTTCCTGGCCCGCGGGTCGCTGACCGAGCCCGGGCGCTCCTCGTCCCTGGAGGTCACCTGCCCCGGCAGCGAGGCGGCCCTGGCCCTGGTCGGCGCGGCCCGGCGCTTCGACATCGCCGCCAAGGCCCGCGAGGTGCGCGGGGCCGATCGCGTCGTCGTGCGCGACGGCGAGGCCATCGGCATCCTGCTGGAGCGGATGGGCGCCGTGGAGACCTTCGCGACCTGGGGCGAGCGGCGCTCCCGCCGGGAGACGCGCGGCACTGCCAACCGGCTGGCCAACTTCGACGACGCCAACCTGCGCCGCTCCGCCCGTGCGGCCGTGGCCTCGGGCGCGCGCGTGGAGCGGGCCTTCGAGATCCTGGGCGACGACGTTCCCGAGCACCTGGTGCAGGCCGGGCGCCTGCGCATGGAGCACAAGCAGGCGAGCCTGGAGGAGCTCGGCCGGCTCTCCGACCCCCAGCTGACCAAGGACGCCGTCGCGGGCCGTATCCGGCGCCTGCTCGCCATGGCGGACAAGCGGGCCCGCGAGCTGGGCGTGCCGGACACCGAGTCCGCCCTCACCCAGGACATGCTCGACATGTGATCTCGACGCGCGATGCGGCGGGGCCCGATCGCGGGCTCCCGGTCTCGCCGCCGGACCCCGGCGCGCCGACCCGGTGGGACCCGCTCATGGGACATCGGTCCCGGTTCAGGATGTCAAACGTATGCCAGATCACGTGCGAGGCCTTTTCTCCCGCCGCTGTTCGCCCTTGGCGTGGCCGATCCTCGCGTGAGACGAGTCGCAAACGCTAGACTCCCGAGTGCCGGAGCGCAGAGGCGCAGCCCCCGCGGTCCGGGGCACACTCCGGTGTGCGAAGACACGAACAGCGTGCGCCGTACCGGCGTACTAGGAGGACCTAAAGTGACCACCCGCGTTGGTATCAACGGCTTCGGTCGTATCGGCCGCAACTTCTTCCGCGCCGCCCTCAAGCAGAAGGCGGACCTCGAGGTTGTAGCGGTCAACGACCTGACGGACAACAAGACCCTCGCTCACCTGCTCAAGTACGACTCCATCCTCGGCCGTTTCGATGGTGAGGTCTCCTACGACGACGAGGGCATCGTCGTCGACGGCAAGCACATCAAGGTCCTCGCCCACCGCGACCCGGCCGAGCTGCCCTGGGGCGACCTGGGCGTCGAGGTGGTCGTCGAGTCCACCGGCTTCTTCACCGACGGCCAGAAGGCGAAGGCCCACATCGACGGCGGCGCCAAGAAGGTCGTCATCTCCGCCCCCGCCAAGAACGTCGACGGCACCTTCGTCATCGGCGTCAACGAGGAGAAGTACGACCCGGCCACGATGAACATCGTGTCCAACGCCTCCTGCACCACTAACTGCCTCGCCCCGCTGGCCAAGGTCCTCAACGACAAGTTCGGGATCGTCCGCGGCATCATGACCACGGTGCACTCCTACACCGGCGACCAGCGCATTCTCGACGCCCCCCACAAGGACCTGCGCCGCGCCCGCGCCGCCGCCCTGTCCATGATCCCGACCAAGACGGGCGCGGCCCAGGCCGTCGCCCTGGTCATCCCCGAGCTCAAGGGCAAGTTCGACGGCCTGGCCGTGCGCGTGCCCACCCCGACCGGCTCCCTGACGGACCTCACCTTCCAGGCCGAGAAGGAGGTCTCCGTCGAGTCCGTCAAGGCCGCCGTCAAGGAGGCCGCCGAGGGCCCGCTCAAGGGCATCCTGGCCTACACCGAGGACCCGATCGTCTCCGCGGACATCGTGGGCGACTCGCACTCCTCGATCTTCGACGCCACCGAGACCAAGGTCATTGGCGACCTCGTCAAGGTCCTGTCCTGGTACGACAACGAGTGGGGCTACTCCAACCGCCTCGTCGACCTGACCGAGTACGTCGCCGAGCGCCTCTGAGCACGACGCCCGAGAGCATGATGCTCCCCTGAGACTGCGCCCGCGCACGCCACTTGCGTGCGCGGGCGCAGTCCGTCGGGCCCGCCGCCGGTGCCACCGCCGGCGGCAGGGCCCCCGGTTCCGGCGAGCGCGTCGAGCCGGCTCCCTTTTACCAGCCACCACCACCGATAAGAGGTTTCTCATGAAAACCATCGAGTCCCTGGGCGACCTGAAGGGCAAGCGCGTCCTGGTCCGCTCCGACTTCAACGTCCCGCTCGACGCCGACAAGAACATCACCGACGACGGCCGCATCCAGGCCGCACTGCCCACCCTCAAGACCCTCCTGGGCGCCGGCGCCAAGGTCATTATCGTCGCGCACCTCGGTCGCCCCAAGGGCAAGGTCAACCCCGACTTCTCGCTGGCCCCCGTCGCCAAGCGCCTCGCCGAGGTCACCGGCGTGAACGTCACGCTGGCCGAGGACACCGTCGGCCCCTCCGCCAAGGCCGCGGTCGCCGACCTGAAGGACGGCGAGATCGTCCTGCTGGAGAACGTCCGCTTCAACGCCGCTGAGACCTCCAAGGACGACGCCGAGCGTGCCGCCTTCGCGGCCGAGCTGGCCGCCCTGGGTGACGTCTTCGTCTCCGACGGCTTCGGCGTGGTCCACCGCAAGCAGGCCTCCGTCTACGACGTCGCCAAGCTCCTGCCGGCCGCCGCGGGCCTGCTCGTGCGCAAGGAGATCGAGTCCCTGGGCCGGGCCGTCAACGACCCTGAGCGCCCCTACACGGTGGTGCTGGGCGGCTCGAAGGTCTCCGACAAGCTCGGCGTGATCGCCAACCTCCTGGGCAAGGCCGACCGCCTGCTCATCGGCGGCGGCATGGCCTACACCTTCATGGTCGCCCAGGGGCACGGGGTGGGTACCTCGCTGCTGGAGAAGGACCAGGTCGACACCGTCAAGGGATACCTGGCCACCGCCAAGGAGCGCGGCGTCGAGCTCCTCCTGCCCGTCGACACCGTCGTCGCCCCCGAGTTCAAGGCTGACGCCCCCGCCACCGTCGTGCCCTCCGACGCCATCCCGGACGACCAGATGGGCCTGGACATCGGCCCGAAGACCCGCGAGCTCTTCGCGCAGGCCATCGCGTCGTCCAAGACCGTCGTGTGGAACGGCCCCATGGGCGTCTTCGAGTTCCCCGCCTTCGCCGCGGGCACCAAGGCCGTGGCCGAGGCGATCTCCGCCTCCGACGCCTTCAGCGTCATCGGCGGGGGCGACTCCGCCGCAGCCGTGCGCACGCTCGGATTCGACGTGTCCACCTTCTCCCACATCTCCACCGGTGGTGGCGCCTCCCTCGAGCTCCTCGAGGGCAAGACCCTGCCCGGAATCGCTGTCCTGGAAGGCTGATCCACTATGACGAACCGCATCCCGCTCATGGCGGGCAACTGGAAGATGAACCTCGACCACCTCGAGGCCAACCACCTGGTCCAGGGCCTGGCCATGGCCCTGGAGGATGACGACCACGACTACGCCAAGTGCGAGGTCCTGGTCATCCCGCCCTTCACCGACATCCGCACCGTGCAGACGATCGTCGACGCCGACAACCTCGACATCAAGTACGGCGCCCAGGACGTGTCCGTGCACGACAACGGCGCCTACACCGGTGAGGTCTCCACCGCGATGCTCACCAAGCTCGGCTGCACCTACGTGGTCATGGGCCACTCCGAGCGCCGCGAGTACCACAGCGAGTCCGACGAGCTCGTGGGCGCCAAGGCGCGCAAGGTGCTCGACGCCGGCATGACCCCGATCCTGTGCTGCGGGGAGGCCCTGGAGATCCGCAAGGCCGGCACGCACGTGGAGTTCGTGATCGGTCAGATCCGTGCGGCCCTCAAGGGCTGGAGCCCCGCCGACGTCGCCAAGATCGTCATCGCCTACGAGCCCATCTGGGCCATTGGCACCGGCGAGACCGCCACCGCCGCCGACGCCCAGGAGGTCTGCCACGCGATCCGCCAGGCCCTGCGCACCGACTTCGGCGACGACACCGCCGACGCCGCGCGCATCCTGTACGGCGGGTCCGCCAAGCCCGGCAACATCAAGGAGCTCATGGCCCAGCCGGATGTCGACGGCGCCCTCGTCGGCGGCGCCTCGCTCAAGGCGGACTCCTTCGCCGCCATGGCGAACTTCTACGCCTGACAGCCCCGCGACCCCGATCCCGCCGGCGAGCGCCGGCTGGTCGGAGGCTGCAGCCCGGGCTCGGCGGTCCCGCACAGGACCGCCGAGCCCGGTGGCGTGAATCAGCCGCGGATCGGGTAGAGTCCGGCACGGATCGGGCAGACGGCTGCCCCACACGAGCGCCTACCGGCCTGCGGAGGCGCGATACACACGAAGGGAACGCAGCGTGACGGCGCTGAGAATCATCCTCCAGGTGCTCCTGGTCCTGTCGAGCTTCTTCTTGATCATGTCGATCCTCCTGCACAAGGGCAAGGGGGGCGGACTGTCCGACATGTTCGGCGGAGGCATCTCCTCGTCCGCCGGCTCCTCGGGCGTGGCCGAGCGCAACCTCGACCGCATCACGGTCGGCGTCGCCCTGCTGTGGACCGTCACGATCGTGGGCCTCGGGCTCGTCGCCCGGTTCTCCTCCTGAGCACTGCCGGTAGACGACCACGACCACCTTCGCGGGCACCGGAACCGAGACGGACCCGCGCGGGGACGCGCTCCAGCGGTCCCTGCGCGGGTACTTCGCTCATCTGCGCGTCGAGCGCGGCCTGAGCCGGAACACCCTGGCGGCCTACGAGCGGGACCTGAGCCGCTACGCCGACTTCCTGCGCGCGCGCGGCGCCCGCGCCCTCGCCGATGTCGAGGAGGCGGATGTGGCGGCCTTTCTCGAGGCGCTGCGCACCGGCTCGGACGGGGGGCGGCCCCTGGCGGCCTCGTCGGCGGCGCGCACCGTCGCCGCCGTGCGCGGCTTCCACCGCTTCCTTCTGGACGAGGGCCTGGCCGGGTCCGACCCCGCGGCCCGGGTCCGCCCGCCCCAGGTGGCACGGCGGCTGCCCAAGGCCCTGAGCATCGACGAGGTGTCCCGCCTGCTCGACGCCGCCTCAGCCGGCGACGACGCGGTGGGCCTGCGCGACCGGGCGCTTCTGGAGGTCCTGTACGCCACAGGCGCACGGATCTCGGAGGCTGTGGGCCTGGTCGTGGACGATCTCGACGCGGACTCGGGGTGCCTGCGTCTGCTCGGCAAGGGGCGCAAGGAACGGGTCGTGCCCATGGGCCAGTACGCCTGGAACGCCCTGGAGGCCTACCTGGTGCAGGGGCGCCCCGAGCTGGCCGCCCGGGGCAGGGGAGTGCCGCAGGTCTTCCTCAACACCCTGGGCAGGCCGCTGTCGCGGCAGTCCGCCTGGGCCGTGCTCCAGCGCGCCGCCGAGCGCGCCGGTCTGGTCGGCGTGGACGACGCCGAGGTGGAGGAACGGCATATCTCGCCCCACACCCTGCGTCACTCCTTCGCCACCCACCTGCTCGCCGGGGGCGCCGACGTCCGCGTGGTCCAGGAGATGCTTGGCCACGCCTCGGTGACGACCACCCAGATCTACACGAAGGTCACCGTGGACCACCTCCGGGAGGTCTACGCCACCAGTCATCCGCGCGCCCGCGGCTGAGCGGGCGCATCGCGGAGCATGAACACGACATGGCTATAGACGCGCCTACCACGGCCTGTGAGCGGTTATCGACTAGGCTGCCAATGTGAGTGAGTCCAACCAGTCCGGCCTGATCGACCTGAACTCCTCCACGGAAGAGCCCGAGGAGAAGGTTTTCCCTGAGCCCGCCCCACTGGAGTCGCATGGTCCCGCACGCGTCATCTCCATGTGCAACCAGAAGGGCGGCGTCGGGAAGACAACCACCACCATCAACCTCGGAGCGGCCCTGGCCGAGTACGGGCGCAAGGTCCTCATTGTCGATTTCGACCCGCAGGGAGCCGCCAGCGCGGGCCTGGGCGTCAACGCCCACGAGCTGGAGTCCACCATCTACAGCCTGCTGGTCTCCACCAGTCCGGACGTGCGCCCAGTGATCCACTCCACGCCCGCCGAGGGGCTTGACATTGTCCCGGCCAATATCGACCTGTCCGCGGCCGAGGTCCAGCTGGTCAACGAGGTCGCCCGCGAGCAGGCCCTGACCCGGGTCATCCGCCCGGTGCTGGATGAGTACGACGCCATCCTGGTCGACTGCCAGCCCTCGCTGGGGCTGCTGACCATTAACGCCCTGACCGCCTCCCACGGCGTCATCATCCCGCTGGAGACCGAGTTCTTCGCACTGCGCGGCGTCGCCCTGCTGGTGGAGACCGTCGACCGGGTCCGCGACCGCCTCAACCCCCGCCTGCAGATCGACGGCATCCTGGCCACCATGGTCGACCACCGCACCCTGCACGCCCGCGAGGTCCTCGAGCGCCTCGACGACGCCTTCGGCGAGCAGCTCTACGACACGCAGATCCGCAGGACCATCAAGTTCCCCGACGCCACCGTCGCCAACGAGCCGATCACCAGCTACGCCCCGACCCACCCCGGCGCGGAGGCCTACCGTCGGCTCGCCCGGGAGGTTATCGCCCGCGGCAATGTCGCCTGAGGCGGCCCCTGAGAGCGCCCCGGCCCCCCTGGCTGCGTCGGCGGGCGGCGAGGAGGAGGCGGCGGCGCGCCTCCCCGGCTTCTCCGTCAGCCTGCCCCAGTTCGAGGGCCCCTTCGACCTGCTCCTGGCCCTCATTGCGCGTCGCCGCCTGGACGTCACCGAGCTCGCCCTGGCGGAGGTCACCGACGAGTTCATCGCCCATATGCGCGCCGACTGGGATCTGGGGCGGGCCAGCGAGTTCGTCGTCGTCGCCTCCACCCTGCTCGCCCTCAAGGCCCATCGCCTTCTTCCGCACGAGGACGGCGACGAGGAGGAGGACCTGGAGCTCCTCGAGGCCCAGGACCTCCTGTTCGCCCGTCTCCTGCAGTACCGCGCCTACAAGCAGGCCTCCCGGTGGCTGGCCGACATGGCCGCCGCCGCCTCGCGCAGCCACCCCCGCGTCGTCGGCCTGACCCCCGAGCTCGCCGCGCTGCTGCCCCGGCTCGTGGCCACCGTCGACGCCGCCGAGCTCGCCCGGCTGGCGGTGCGGGCCTTCACCAGGCCCGCGGACCCCGGCGTCCAGACCGTCCACCTGCACGAGCGGGTGGCCGTCGGAGAGCAGCTGAGCCTGATCGCCCTGCGCCTGCGGCGCCACGGCACCCTGACCTTCAGCCGGCTCATCGACGACGCCGGGCGCTCCGCCGTCGTCGTGGCCCGATTCCTGGCCCTGCTCATCCTGCACCGCCAGGGCAGCGTCGACCTTGATCAGAGCGAGCCGATGGGGGAGATCACCGTGGCGTGGTGCGGCGGCGAGGGGGACCTGGCGGGCATTATGACCCCGGATGTCGAGGAGGAGTTCGAATGAGGCAGAACCCGCCCGCCCGCCAGGGGGAGCTGAGCGCCGTGCCCGGGGACCGCCTGCGGTCCGCGGCCGAGGCGGTGCTCGTCGTCGCCGACGAGCCGGTCACCACCGCGGCGCTGTCCGAGGCCCTCGGGCTGGGGGAGGCCGCCACCGAGGCGCTCCTGGAGTCCCTGGCCGCCGAGTACGCCGGCCGCGACGACGCCGGGCGCCCCCGCGGATTCGTGCTGCGCCGCGCCGCCGGGGGGTGGAGGCTCGCCTCTGCGCCGGAGTTCTCAGACCTCGTCGAGCGCTTCGTCGTCGGCGGGGCGACGGCCCGCCTGTCCCAGGCGGCCCTGGAGACCCTCGCCGTCGTCGCCTACCGCCAGCCCGTCACCCGCGGGCGCATCGCCGCGATCCGCGGCGTCAACGTCGACGGCGTCGTGCGCACCCTGCACGCGCGCGGCCTCATCGAGGAGACCGGCACCGAGCCCAGCGGCGCGATCCTGTACCGCACGACCGCCGAGTTCCTGGAGTACCTGGGCCTGGACTCCCTGGAGGACCTGCCGCCCCTGGCCCCCTACCTGCCCGACACCACGGCCCTGGACGACATTGAGGACGAGATGACCGAGAGGAACCACCGATGAGCGGCGACGAGCTCGACCTGACCGGTCAGGAGTTCTACGACGAGGACGACCTGGAGGAGCTGGACGAGACCGCCGACTCCGGCCAGCTGGCCGCCTTCGACGCCGAGGCGCTGGGCGAGGACGAGGAGGCCGAGCTCCTCGCCGCCCGCCGCCGCGCCGCCCGCGGCGGGATCGACGACCCGCACGTCGCCGGCGGCGAGCGCCTTCAGAAGGTCCTGGCCCACGCCGGCGTGGCCTCCCGGCGCGCCTGCGAGGCGCTCATCGCCTCGGGACGGGTCAGCGTGGACGGGGTGACCGTGACCGGGCCCGGCGTGAGGGTCGACCCCGTGGCGCAGGAGATCCGGGTTGACGGCGCCCGCGTCCTGACCGACCCCGACGTCATCACCGTCATGCTGCACAAGCCCGCCGGGGTGGTCACCACCATGGAGGACCCGGAGGGCCGCCCCACCGTCGCCGAGCTCGGGGCCCGGTGGGTGGCCGAGCACGCCGCCGAGCTGGAGAGCCCCGGCTCCATCCGCCTCGTGCACGTGGGGCGCCTGGACACCGAGACCGAGGGACTGCTGCTGCTGTCCAACGACGGCGAGCTCGCGCACCGCCTCACTCACCCCAGCTATGAGATCGCCAAGACCTATGTGGCGATTGTCGAGGGCAGGGTGGAGCACTGGGTGCCGCGCAAGCTCAGGCGAGGCATCGAGCTGGACGATGGCGAGGCCCGGGCGGACCGCGTCACGATCAAGGACTCCGGGCCGCGCGGCTCCATCGTCGAGATCACGCTGCACTCCGGCCGGAACCGCATTGTGCGGCGCATGCTGGCCGCGGTCGACCACCCGGTGGCGCGCCTGGTCCGCACCAGGCTGGGACCGCTGACGCTCGGGTCTCTGAGCCCCGGGAAGATGCGGCGGCTCACCGGCGACGAGGTCGCAGCCCTCCAGAACGAGGTCGGGCTGTGAACGGCTCCTCCTCGCCGGCGTTCTCGACCCGGGGGCCGGTGCTCGTCGTGGGAACCGGCCTGCTGGGCACCTCGCTCGCCCTGGCCCTGACCGCCGCCGGAGTCCAGGTGCAGCTGTCCGACACCTCGCCCACCTCCCTGGCCCTGGCCCGCGACATGGGCGCCGGGCGGGTGCGCGCCAGCGGCGACGCCGAGCCGCGCATGATCGTAGTCGCCACGCCCCCCGACGTCGCCGCGAGCGTCGTGGTGCGCGAGCTGGACGCTCACCCGGGCGCCGTGGTCACCGACGTCGCCTCCGTCAAGAACCGCGTCGCCGCAGAGGTCCGCGCCCGCGGGGGCGAGGGCGCGCGCCGCTACGTCGGCTCCCACCCCATGGCGGGCCGTGAGCGCTCCGGGGCCGCAGCCGCGGACTCCGACCTGTTCGCCGGGCGCCCCTGGGTGGTCGTGGGGGAGGGGGCCGACCCGGAGGCGGTGCTCCGGGTCCGCAACCTTGCCGTCGACGTCGGCGCCACCCCGGTGGCCATGGGCGCCGCCGAGCACGACGCCGCGGTCGCGGCCGTCTCGCACGTCCCCCAGCTGCTCAGCTCGCTGATGGCCGCACGGCTGGAGGACCTGCCCGAGTCGGCGCTGGCCCTGGCTGGCCAGGGTCTGCGCGACACCACCCGTATCGCCGCCTCCGACCCGCGCCTGTGGTCGGCGATCGTGGTCGGCAACGCCGGGCCGGTGGCCGAGCTGCTGCGCGCCGTGCGCGACGACCTCGACATTCTCATCACAGGCGTCGGCCCCGCCGCGCTGCCGCCCGACTCGCCCGAGTACGCCGCCCCGGGAGGCGCGGAGACGATCGCCCCGGGAGCGGTGGGCGCCGTCACCGACGTCATGAGCCGCGGCAACACCGGGCGGGCCCGCATTCCCGGCAAGCACGGCGGTGCGCCGCGCCGCTACGCCGTGGTCCAGGTCCTCGTGCCGGACTCGGCCGGCGAGCTCGGCAGGCTCTTGTCCGACGTGGGGGCGGCCGGGGTCAATGTCGAGGACTTCTCTATGGAGCACTCCGCCGGGCAGAGCGCCGGCCTCGCCATGCTCTCCGTGCTGCCCGCGGCGGCCCAGGGCCTCCAGGAGGCGCTGGACGCGAAGGACTGGCGGGTCGTCGCCGGCTAGGACTCCGCTCCGGTTCTCTGGCGGGAGAGGTCCCGCGTGCGGGAGCGTGGGTGGCCCTTCACAGGATCTACGGGCTCGGGCCGCGACGTGCCGCTGTGGATGACGGCAGCCGGGCGAGGGTGCTGCGGCCCCCGCCGTGCGCGATCTCATGGCGGTCGCGCACCGAGGAGGCGCGCCGCCTGTGGGACCCTTGGACGGGTTCATCGAGTTCTGGAGGAAGCACATGGGAATCGTCGTCGCGATCGACGGGCCGAGCGGATCGGGCAAGTCGACCGTTTCCAGGCGCGTCGCCTCCAGGCTCGGCCTGGCCTATCTCGACACCGGCGCCATGTACCGGGCGGCCGCCTGGTGGTGCGAGCACGAGGGCGTGGACCTTGATGACTCGGGCGCCGTGGTGCGCGCGGTCGAGGCCATGCCCCTCGTCATGGGCATGGACCCCGAGGCGCCCGGCGTCGTGTGCGACGGCGAGGACATCGCCACCGCCATCCGCGACCCCCACATCGCCACCATCGTCTCCAGGGTCGCCACCAACCTCGAGGTCCGCGCCGAGCTGGCCCGCCTCCAGCGCGGGCTCATCCGCGCCGAGGCCTCCGGTGGGCCCGGCACCTTCTCCGACGGCGCCGGCGTCGTCGCCGAGGGCCGCGACATCACCACCGTCATCGCGCCCGACGCGGATGTCCGCCTGCTCATCACCGCCAGCGAGGAGGCCCGGCTCGCCCGCCGCGCCGCCGACCTGGAGGCCGCCGGCAAAAGCGTCGACGCCGCCGCCCTGCGCGACCAGGTGGTCCGCCGCGACCGGGACGACGCCACCGTCTCCCAGTTCCTCACCGCCCCGGAGGGCGTCACTCTCGTGGACACCTCCGAGATGGACCTGCCCGAGACCGTCGAGCACGTCATCTCCCTGATCGAGGCGTCCCTCGACCGGGCCGCCGAGCACGACCGCCAGGACATCCTGCGGGCCCAGGCGCTGCGCCAGGGGCTGGCCGACTACGAGCTCGACGAGGACGACCTCGCCCTGCTGGACGGCCGGGACGCTCCGGCCGACGGCTCCGGCCCGGAGGCAGGACTGCCCGTCCTGGCCGTCATCGGCAGGCCCAACGTCGGCAAGTCGACCCTGGTCAACCGCGTCCTGGGGCGCCGGGCGGCCGTGGTCCAGGACGTCCCCGGCGTCACCCGCGACCGCGTCTCCTACCCGGCGGAGTGGGCCGGGCGCCACTTCACCATCGTGGACACCGGCGGCTGGGAGGTCGACGTCGCAGGGCTGGAAGCCGCCGTCGCCGCCCAGGCCGAGGTCGCCGTCGAGATGTCCGACGCCGTGCTGCTCGTCGTCGACGCCCAGGTCGGCATCACCGAGACCGACGCGCGCATCGTGCGCATGCTGCGCGGGTCGGGCAGGCCCGTCGTGCTGGCCGCCAACAAGGTGGACTCACCGGCCCAGGAGGGAGACGCCGCCGCCCTGTGGAGCCTGGGGCTCGGCGAGCCCTACGCGCTCTCCGCCCTGCACGGGCGCGGCAGCGGCGAGGTCCTGGACGCCGCCATGGCGATCCTGCCCGAGGTCTCCGCCGTCGCCGGACCGGGGCCCGACGACGGCCTGCACCGCATCGCCCTGGTGGGACGGCCGAACGTCGGCAAGTCCTCCCTGCTCAACTCCATCGCCAGAGCCACCCGCGTGGTGGTCAATGAGGCGGCGGGCACCACCCGCGACCCGGTCGATGAGGTCCTCGAGCTCGACGGGCGCCAGTGGGTCTTCGTGGACACCGCCGGGATCCGCCGTCGTGTGAGGCAGGCCCGCGGCGCCGACTACTACGCGGTCCTGCGCACCCAGGGCGCCATTGAGAAGGCCGAGGTCGCAGTCGTCCTCCTGGACGCCTCCGAGCCGGTCACCGACCAGGACGTGCGCGTCATCCAGCAGACGATCGACGCCGGGAGGGCCCTCGTACTGGTCAACAACAAGTGGGACCTGGTCGGCGAGGAGCGCCGCCGGATGCTCGCCCGGGAGGCCGGGCGCGACCTGGCACACGTGGCCTGGGCGCCGCACATCAACCTGTCGGCGCGCACCGGCTGGCACACCAACCGGCTCGTGCGGGCCCTGGACGCCGCCCTCGAGGGATGGACGACGCGCATCCCGACCGGCCGCCTCAACGCCTTCCTCGGGGAGCTGCAGTCCGCGACCCCGCACCCGCTGCGCGGCGGCAAGCAGCCCCGGATCCTGTTCGCAACCCAGGTGCAGACCGCGCCGCCGCGCATTGTCATCTTCGCCACCGGTTTCCTGGAGGCCGGCTACCGCCGCTTCATCGAGCGGCGCCTGCGCGAGGAGTTCGGCTTCGTCGGCACGCCCATCCAGATCGGGGTGCGTGTGCGCGAGAAGCGCAAACGGCGCTGAGAGGGGATCAGGCGGCTTGCGCCCTTCTGCCATCGTGCGAGAATCGCGCGCATGTCCCGCCTCATCGATGTCCATGCCCACTATGTTCCGGACTTCTACCGTCAGGCGCTTATCGACTCAGGCAGCAGCACTCCCGACGGCTCGCCCATCCCCGCATGGGACGAGGCAACGAGATACCAGTCGGATAAGGGAGCGTTGAGGCTCGCCCATCCCCGCATGGGACGAGGAGACGCACCTGGCGCGCCTGGAGGAGCTGCGCCTGGACGCAGCGGTCCTGTCCCTGTCCAGCCCCGGGGTGAGCGGACTGCCCGATCCAGCGGCAATGGCGCGGCGCGTCAATGAGCGAGGTCATGAGATCGCGCGCAGGCACCCCGACGCATTCGCCTATCTCGCCTGCCTCCCGCTTCCCGATGTTCCCGCGTCCTGCGCCGAGGCCGCATGGGCGCTCACCGACGGAGGCGCCGCGGGAATCGGTCTTCTGACCAGCTACGACGGGATCTATCCGGGCGCCCCCGAGCTCGAGCCGCTGCTCGAGATCCTCGATGCCCGCGCGGCGACGGTCGTCATCCACCCGACCTCGCCCCGGGGCGCCGAGCACCTGACCTGCGGGAGGCCGAGCCCCGTCATCGAGTACCTCTTCGAGACCACCCGCGCCGTCACCGATCTCCTCCTCGCCGGCGCGGTGGCCCGCCACCCGCGCATCCGGTGGGTCGTGCTCCACAACGGCGCGGCGATCCCGTCCGTGATCGACCGGGTCGCCATGTTCGCCGAGGTGATCCTCGGGGCCGAGGCGGAGCCGCTGGCGCAGCTGCGCTCCATGTTCTTCGAGATCGGCTCCTCCGCGCCCTTCCCCCGGGCCGCGCGGAGCATCGCCGACCTGGTCGGCGCCGAGCAGCTGGTCCTGGGCACCGATACCCCCTATGCCCCGCCACAGGTCGTCACCGAGAGCATCTCGCGGATCCTGGCCGGAGAGCTGGACCAGGTGGTGGACATCGGGCGCATCGCATCGACCACGGCCGCGCTCTTCCCAGCCCTGGCCTGAGGGCCATCAGCCGGCCATCCATCACACGAGAAGCTTAAGGAGAAGCAACAGTGAGCCGCCCAGACGCCAGCCAGTCGCCCGCCGCCAAGACGGTCATGCCGCACCGGGCCGTGGACCCGGTCATGCTGTTCTTCGACCTCGTCTACGTCTTCCTCATCACCGAGCTCAACGGCGTGCTGCGCGCCGGGGAGGGATGGCGGGGGATTGTCCACTGCGCCGTCCTGCTGGCCCTCATCTACTGGCAGTGGGTGCTGGTGACCGTGCAGTCGAGCATTCGCGACGCCTCCACCGGCCGCCACCGCTTCGTCATTATGCTCCTCATGCTCATCGCCATGGTCAGCGCGGTGGCACTGCCCCAGGCCTTCGGAAACCGGGCGCTCCTGTTCGCCGTCACCTGCTGGACGTCCCGCCTGGTCATCACCTTCCTGCTCGCCCGCAGCGAGAACAGCAAGGCCTTCCGCATGGACCTGACCTCCAGCCTCATCCAGGGACCGCTTCTTCTCGGCGGGGCCGCTCTGGGAGGCGCCGGGCAGCTGGCGCTGTGGAGCCTGGCCGCGCTGTGGGAGATCACCGGCCCCTTCCTGCACAGTCGGGCCATGAGCGCCCAGCGCTACGACGTCGGCAACGTGGTCGAGCGCTTCAGCCTCCTCATTATCGTGGCACTGGGGGAGACCATCGTCTCGATCGTGACCCCCCAGGCCGATCTCGAGCACCTGTCCTGGGCCGGCCTGGGCGGGCTCGTCGCCGCCTTCATTCTCGTGGGCGGGCTGTGGTGGGCCTACTTCCACCACAGCCTCAGCCTCATGGAGCACTACATCGGCCGGGCGCGCATCACCTTCTTCGCAGTGCGCAGCCTCCTGGCCTACGGCCACCTGGCCCTTGCCGCCGGGCTCATCGCCCTGGCGGCGGGGCTCCACCACGTGATGGAGGAGCCGAACCACCGCGTCCCGGCGGAGTCGACCGCCCTGCTGTGCGGAGGCGTCGTCGTCTTCCTCGCCATGTTCGCCGTCGTGCGTCTGCGCAACGCCCGGCGGATCTACCGGTCCCGGGTCGTGGCGTGCCTGCTGTGCCTGGCCCTCATCCCGGCGGGGACCCGCATGAGCGGGCTGCTCCTGGTCGCCCTCCTCGCGGCCGTCGCCGTGGCCGAGTGCGCCTGGGAGACCCTCGCCCCGCGCAGCGCGGGCGTGCCCGAGCACGAGGAGCTCGCGCACCTGGCGGCGACCGCCTGAGCCCGGCGGTTGACGACGATAGGGTGGCGCGGATGGATACCACGACCGGCGGAACCGACGGATACGAGCCGAGCCCCGCGGTGAAGGCCCACCTGGACGAGCTGGACCGCCCCGGGCTGCGCGAGCTGGTGCTGACGCTGGCCGGCCGCTCCGAGACGGCGCGCCAGGCGCTGGAGACTGCAGCCGGGCTCGCCGAGGGCCGGCGGGATCCGGCGGAGAACGACCTGGTTCGAAGAGCGGACGCCCTGCTGTCCGCGCCCAATGGCTACGAGGGCTACGACCCCTATGACGACTACTTCGACGGTTATAACGACAACGGCTATGCCGCCGACATCGGCGCCTTCCTGGACGAGCTGGAAGCCCTGATGCGCAGTGGCGGGGCCGACGCCGCCGCCCTCCCGCTGCGCATGATCATGACGCGCCTGAGCCCGGACCTGGAGGAGGGCCTGGGCGATCTCGAGGGCCTGACGGAGGCGGTCTGCGAGCGGGCCGCGGACCTGTATGCGCGCGCGTGCCGCGAGGGCAGCCCCGACGTCGAGGCGCTGGCGGTGTGGCTGGTCCAGCATCGGTTGGCGTTCCCGAACTGCCCGACCCTCGCCCTTGCCGATTTCCTGGCTGCGCTGGGGGAGGAGGGACTCGCCGCCTACCGGCGGGCCGTCGCGGATGCTCCAGCCGGCCGGGAGAGGCTCAGGCTCGAGCGGGAACTGGCCGACTCGGAAGGGGCCGTCGATCGGGCCGTCGATCGGGCCGTCGAGCTGTTGGCGCGGGGGAGCGCCCCCGGTACGCAAGGATAATCAAGCAGCTGCTGGCGGCGGGACAGGGCCGAGAGGCCCTGGGCCGGCTCGACCGCGCAGATCGCCGCGCGGTTGTGCGACATCGCCGCGGCCGCCGACGAGGCCGCCGCTGCGGGGACCGCCGTCGGACACCTATTCTTCGAGCATGAGCGGTCCCGAACTTCTACGCTCTCGACGACGGCGCGGTTCCGAGGCCCCGAGGCCGGACCATTTTCGACGTCGATCCTGGCGACTGCCCGGTGAGGGTCACGGTGGCGGACGTCTCTCGCGAACAAGATGGAAGCCATGAGAGGGAGGCCTACGATGACTGAGCACGGGCAGACACGGGACCTCGGCCCAGGGCGCCGGGGCGCACGCCCCCTACACTGATCTCATGCTGAAGCCCGTCGATGCCACCACCACGCCCGCCTGGAAACAGCTCACCGAGCTCCACAAGAACCTTCACCCCGACCTGCGCGCCTGGTTCGCCGAGGACCCCGGCCGCGCTGAGCGCTACTCCTACGAGGTGGGCGACCTCTTCGTCGACCTGTCCAAGAACTTCCTCACCGACGAGGTGCGCGACGCCCTGGCCCGGCTGGCCGAGGCCGTCGACGTCCCGGGCCGCCGCGACGCCATGTTCGCCGGCGAGCACATCAACATCACCGAGGACCGCGCCGTCCTCCACACCGCGCTGCGCCGCCCGGCGACCGACTCCCTGACCGTGGACGGCCAGGACGTCGTCGTCGATGTCCACGACGTCCTGGAGAGGATCTACGCCTTCGCCCGGCGCGTGCGCTCGGGGGAGTGGACCGGAGTGACCGGCAAGCGCATTAAGACGGTCGTCAACATCGGGATCGGCGGGTCCGACCTGGGCCCGGTCATGGTCTACGAGGCCTTGAGGCCCTACGTCCAGGACGGCCTGAGCGCCCGCTTCATCTCCAACATCGACCCCACCGACTGCGCCGAGAAGGTCGCCGACCTCGACCCGGAGACGACCCTGTTCATTATCGCCTCCAAGACCTTCACCACCCTGGAGACCCTCACCAACGCCCGCATGGCCCGCGACTGGTTCCTCGGCGCGCTCGCCGAGCGGGGCATCAGCACCGACGGCGCCATCGCCAGGCACTTCGTGGCCGTGTCCACCGCCCTGGACAAGGTCGAGGCCTTCGGCATCGACCCCGCCAACGCCTTCGGCTTCTGGAGCTGGGTGGGCGGACGCTACTCGGTGGACTCCGCCGTCGGCACCGTCCTGGCCGTGGCCATCGGCCCGGAGAGCTTTCGCGACTTCCTGGGCGGCTTCCACGCCGTCGACGAGCACTTCGCCACCAGGCCCCCAGTGCAGAACGTCCCCATGCTCATGGGCCTGCTCAACGTCTGGTACGTCAACTTCTACAAGGCGGACTCGCACGCCGTCCTGCCCTACGCCCAGTACCTGCACCGCTTCCCCGCCTACCTCCAGCAGCTCACCATGGAGTCCAACGGCAAGTCAGTGCGCTGGGACGGCAGCCCGGTGACCACCGAGACCGGTGAGATCTTCTGGGGCGAGCCCGGCACCAACGGCCAGCACGCCTTCTACCAGCTCATCCACCAGGGCACCCGGCTCATCCCCGCCGACTTCATCGCCGTGGCCAACCCCGCCCACCCGACCAAGGACGGGGGGACAGACGTCCACGAGCTCTTCCTGTCCAACTACCTGGCCCAGACGGCCGCCCTCGCCTTCGGCAAGACCGCCGAGGAGGTGCGCGCCGAGGGCACGGCCGAGGCCATTGTCCCGGCGCGCGTCTTCGCCGGCAACAGGCCGACGACGTCGATCCTGGCTCCCGCTCTCACGCCGTCGGTGGTGGGCCAGCTCATCGCCCTGTACGAGCACATCACCTTCACCGAGGGCATCGTGTGGGGCATCGACTCCTTCGACCAGTGGGGCGTGGAGCTCGGCAAGAAGCTCGCTCTTCAGATCGCCCCCGCCGTCCAGGGCGACGCCGCCGCTCTGGAGGCCCAGGACGCCTCCACCCAGCAGCTCATCCGCCGCTACCGGGAGCTGCGGCACTGAGCGCAGGACCCGATCGGGCCGCCGCGGGCGCTCCCGGCGGGGCCGGTGCTCCCGGCCTCAGGCCGGAGGAGCCGATCATCGCGGCCGGGCGCCTGCGGCCGCTGTCGGCGGCGCAGAGGCGCCGCTACTGCCGCAACATGCTCGTCCCCGAGGTGGGCGTGGCCGGGCAGCAGCGCATCCGGGCAGCCCGTGTCCTGATCGTGGGGGCGGGCGGGCTCGGCTCGCCCGTGGCCCTCTACCTGGCGGCCGCGGGGGTGGGGGGCCTCGGCATTGTCGACGACGACGTCGTGGCCATCTCCAACCTGCAGCGCCAGGTCGTCCACACGACGCCGGGAGTGGGGCAGGCGAAGGCGGAGTCGGCACGGCGCGCCGTGGAGGCCCTCAACCCCGACGTCGAAGTCGTCGCGCACCGGACCGCGCTGACGAGCGCGAACGCGCTGGAGCTGCTGGCCGGGTGGGACGTCGTCGTCGACGGGACGGACAACTTTCCGACGCGCTACCTGCTCAACGACGCCTGCGTCATGCTCGGGATTCCGCTCGTGCACGGGGCCGTGTTCCGCTCTGACGGGCAGGTGGCCGTCTTCGACGCCCGGCGCGGCCCGTGCTACCGCTGCCTTCACCCGACGCCGCCCGAGCCGGGGGCGGTGCCCTCGTGCGCCGAGGGCGGGGTGCTGGGAGTCATGCCGGGGATTATCGGGACCATGCAGGCCGCCGAGGCGCTCAAGCTCATTGTCGGCGGGGCGCAGCCGCTCATCGGGCGCATGGTGCTGCTCAACGCCTGGAGGGGGCGGAGCGGCGAGCTGCCGATCGCCAAGAACCCGGCCTGCCCCGTGTGCGGGGCCGAACCCACCATCACCGAGCTCGGCGACTACGAGGCCTTCTGCGGTGTGCGGACGCCGGGGGATACTGATGACGGAAGCGCCAACGAGCTGAGAGGACGCACCATGAACGAGATCACCGCCACCGAGCTGCGCGCGCGAGTCGCCGCGGGCCGGGCGCCCGGAAGCACGTACACGCTGCTGGACGTGCGCGAGCCCAGCGAGGTCGCGATCGATGCCATAGAGGGCTCCCTGCGGATCCCGCTGGGGGAGGTCGTGGAGCGCATGGGCGAGCTGGACCCGGGCCGGGAGACGGTCGTCCACTGCGCCGCCGGGGTGCGCTCGGCGCGGGCCATCGAGGCGTTGACGGCGGCCGGCTACACGGGGGCGCTCACCAACCTCGCCGGCGGCATGAAGGCCTGGAACGAGAGCGCCTGAGCCGGGGCCGCCTCGACCGGGTCATCGGAGCGGGCGGTGAGTGGCGTCACCGCCCGCAGATTTCGAGACCGGGGGACTCATGGGCTAGAGTTCTACCCGTTGCGAGCGGTGCTGGGCCGCGAGGCGACGGGCTGTGGCGCAGCTTGGTAGCGCACTTGACTGGGGGTCAAGGGGTCGTGGGTTCAAATCCCGCCAGCCCGACCAAACACTCGACACTCAAACCCACGTCCTGAGAGACCTCGGACGTGGGTTTTTGGGTTGAAAGCGGCGTGTTCTGGACTGTTTTTGGTGGTTTGGGGCCACGAGGTCGGTTCGGCGGCTGCGTGGTGGGGCTGGTGTTTGCGACCTCGTGACCCCCTGCGACCTGGTGATTCCGTGGTGCCTGCAGGGTCTGTGCTGCGTCTGGCGGCTGCGGTGTGTGGGGTGGGTTGCTGGGTGTGGTGGCAGGGGCTGCTGCCTGGTCTGTCTTCAGGTAGTCGGCCGGCTGGGGCGCTGTCGCTGCTACCCTGGGCCGGCTGTGCTGGGTGGTTCCGGTCGTGCTGGCGATAGCCTCATCAGTGCTGTGTGGGTTCTGGTCCTCGTCTGGTTCCTGCGGGTTCGTGGCGAGAGGCTTCATACTCTCCTCGCCCTCGGGCAGGATCTGCTCGCTATCCGTCGGGCTCCCGCCCCTGCTCAGGCCTAGGATGCTGTTGAAGGGCGGTAGGCGGGTGGCGGTGGTGGTGAGTTGTCCGAGACACGCCCGGAAGTCCAGATCAGCTGTGCCCCCAGGGGGTCGGCGTAGTCGTGGGTGTGTTGGTGGGGGTGCGGCGCGGTTCCTGGGGTGACGATGGGTGTGTCCTACGCACCCTTTCGTCGTCAGGAGCCGCGCCGCTATGCCATCTTCCCCTATCAACATTGCTGGGCGCCAGCCGAGCCTGATGCAGGTCTTGTCCACCGTGCCCGGTCCCAGGTGCGCCCGGGGAATGAGGCACCGGCTGGAGGTGATCCTGGCCGTGGCGGTGGGGGCCGTGCTGTCCGGAGCGCGCAGCCTGCTGGCCATCGGGCAGTGGGCCGCCGGCCTGGACGCCGAGGCGCGCACAAGGCTGGGCCTGCCCGCCTCGGCGCGCCTGCCCGAGGAGACCACGATCCGCCGCGTCCTGTCCAGCGTCGACGGAGCCGCCCTGGACGCGGCCGTGGGAGCGTGGATGTGGTCGCGCACCGCCGCCACCGTCGCGGGCAGACGCGTGCTGGCGGTGGACGGCAAAACCATGCGGGCCACCGCAACCCACCTGCTGGCCGTTCTGGATCACGCCACCGGCGCGGTCGTGGCCCAGCAGGAAGTCGGGCCCAAGACCAACGAGATCCCCGCCCTGCGGGACATGATCGACGATCTCGTGGCCCGCCTGCCGGGCCTGGACGGCGCGGTGACCACCGCCGACGCCATGCACACCCAACGGGCCACCGCCGAGGCGATCACGGCCCGCGGGGGCCACTGGGTCCTGACCGTCAAGGCCAACCAGCCCAGGCTGCTGGCCCAGCTCAAGGCCCTGCCCTGGAAGGACACTCCCGCCACCACCGCAGCCGAGCGCTCCCACGGCCGATACGTGCGCAGGACCATCAAAGCACTCCAGGCACCTCAATGGATCGACTTCCCCAACGCCGCCCAGGTCCTCCAGATCCGGCGCACCCGCACCACCAGGACCAAGGACGCAAGCAACAAACGCACCACCGAGACCGTCTACGCCATCTGCTCCCTGGACATGATCGCCGCCCCGCCCGATCACGTAGCAGCCTGGATCCAAGGCCACTGGGGAATAGAGAACCGCCTCCACTGGGTCCGCGACGTCACCTTCGACGAGGACCGCCACCAGCTGCCCACAACCACCACCGCCCGAGCCATGGCCACACTCAGGAACACCGCCATCAGCCTCATCCGCCTCACCAGCCCCGACCACCCCAGCCGACAACGCCGAAAAAGCAGCATCGCCTCCACCTGCCGCTACTGGGCAACCCACCCCCACCAAACCCTCCAACAACTCACACAACAACCCACCCCATAACAACGCCGACCCCCTGGCTGTGCCCCAACGAGTTACGTGTCTTAGGTAATATTTACCAATTTTTCCTCAACTTGTTATATATATTTTATATATGACGGCAGAAGAGTTATCTAGAAGACAGCAGACTGCCCGCATTGTGATCGTATCGCAAGAGTTTGAAGGCATGCCCATGGACGTTCGTATGAGGCAAGTCCTTGAGGCGTTTTCTCAAGGGAAGATTTCTGTTGACGATTTGCTGGCGTTAGCGCGCCAGTGCACCGAGGGCACCGGTCATAGCAACCCAACTGTCCGAAATAGAGGTAGCGTATAATAAGAGCATGTCTAACCACGCCTCACCTTCCAACTCTCAACCCGATCCTCGTCGCAGGCTGATTCGTAACTCCACGGCTGAGTTCCTGATCTTCACGGCGCAGGACGGGAGCGGCAGCATTGAGGCGCGGTACGAGGACGAGACGGTCTGGTTGACGCAGAAGCTGATGGCTGAGTTGTTCGATGTCGATGTGCGCACCGTCAGCGAGCACCTGGGCAACGTTTTTTCCTCCGGCGAGCTGGAGCGGCAGGCAACTATCCGGAGATTCCGGATAGTTCGAACCGAGGGCACCCGGCAGGTGACGCGCAGCATCGACCACTACAACCTCGATGCCATCATCTCGGTTGGTTACCGGGTCAACTCGGTGCGGGCCACTCAGTTCCGCCAATGGGCCACTCAAGTGCTGCGCGACTTTGCCATCAGGGGCTACGTCATCGACCGGGAGCGCATGGAGAACGGCAGCTTCCTGGGCCAGGACTACTTCGAGCGCCTGCTGGAGGAGATCCGAGAGATCCGCCTGTCCGAGCGGCGCTTCTACCAGAAGGTCACCGACATCTACGCCACCAGCATCGACTACAACCGTGACGCCCCGACCACCAGGCGCTTCTTCGCCACCGTCCAGAACAAGTTGCACTACGCTGTCCACGGCCAGACCGCTGCCGAGCTCATCCGCTCCCGGGCTGACGCCGACCAGCCCCACATGGGCCTGACCACCTGGGCGAGTAGTCCAGACGGCAAGATCCTGCCCAGCGACGTCATCATCGGCAAGAACTACCTCACTCGCGCCGAGCTGGAGGACCTGGGCAGACTGGTCAACGCCTTCCTCGACCTGGCCGAATCCCGCGCCCGCCGCCACATCCCCATGACCATGCAGGACTGGGCCACCCGCTTGGACGCCTTCCTCGACCTTGACGACCGCCAGATCCTTGAGGGCACCGGGCGCATCTCCAAGTCCCAGGCCGACGACCACGCCCTGAGCGAGTTCCAGAAATACCGCATCACCCAAGACCGCCTCTACACCAGCGACTTTGACCGGCTGGAGGGTGAGGCTGGGGTGGTGGAGTAGGATCTATGGCTGGAATTAAACAAAATGGCATTCTGGGGCAACTGCTGCGGGATTCCTGATTGGTGTTTGCGGAGCATCTCGTATAGGATTGCTTCATGCGGATCGATATGACGGACGAGGAGCGGGACATCCTTATCAGGTGGAAGAAGCGCTCGGACACCTACAAGCTGGTGAGAATGAAGGCGGAGGCGATTGTGTACGCTGCCCGTGGTGTCTGCCTGGATATTATCGCGGAGATGGTCGAGCGGGCCGAGGGGACGGTACGCGAGTGGCTTTCGCAGTGGCGGCAGACCAGGTTGAGCTCTGTGGTAACCGGTCACGCCGGAGGTGAGAACGCGGCGAAGCTCAAGAGGGTGCAGAAGGAGGAGCTGGAGGAGATTCTTGGTAAGCTACCCTCGGAGTCGGGAGTCAAGGCCGGTTTCTGGGGCGTCCCGGCCCCTTGAGGACGTCGTGTCCATCAAGTTCGGCGTCGAGTACAGGTCTGAGTCCTCCTGACCGGCTGCTTATGCGTTTTCTAGGTATGGCTGGAATTAAACAAGATCGGTGTGTGATGGTGTGACTGGTAGGTGCTCGAAGTCGTAGTCGAAGGTGCGGCTGGTGATGTAGGCGGTGAAGGCCGCGAAGGTGTTCTCCGGGGCGAGCGCGCGGGGGTTGGCGATATTGTTCTTGGCGGCGTTCCACACGTGTTCTGTGGGACCCAAGGTCTGGGGCGTAGGGGGGCATGTAGATGGGCGTGATGCGCTCCAGAGCCCGACCAGGGGCATAAAGATCGTTCAAGGCCTTGGCGTGGTGGAACCTGGCGTTGTCCAGGACGACCGCGATCTTCTTTCCCTCATCGGTCTCGCGCTGAAGACGATCCATCATGAGGGCGGGTCTGCTCGGCGTTCTGGTTTCCCTCGATCGGGTAGATCCTCATCTTCTTGGTCGTCAGGCTCAGTGCCCCGAGGAACGACCGGCTCGCCTTCTCGCGGTCCACGTACAGGCTTTGTTCTCTTTCCCTTGGGAAGCCACATGCGCCTCGTCTCGGCCTCGTGCTCGACGCGGACCTCGTCGACGGTGCAGACCTCCCAGCCTTCTTCCGGCAGATCGTTGACCTGGCGCCGGATCTCGGCCATCCGCCTGGCGATGGCCTCCTCGTCGCGACGCCCCACGAACGGGTCGGGCAGCAGAGGCTCATATGGCCGGAATTAAACAAAATGGCATTCTGGGGCGGCTGCTGCGGGATTCCTGATTGGTGTTTGCGGAGCATCTCGTATAGGATTGCTTCATGCGGGTCGATATGACGGACGAGGAGCGGGACATCCTTATCAGGTGGAAGAAGCGCTCGGACACCTACAAGCTGGTGAGAATGAAGGCGGAGGCGATTGTGTACGCTGCCCGCGGCGTCGGCCTGGATATTATCGCGGAGATGGTCGAGCGGGCCGAGGGGACGGTACGCGAGTGGCTTTCGCAGTGGCGGCAGACCAGGTTGAGCTCCGTGGTAACCGGTCACGCCGGAGGTGAGAACGCGGCGAAGCTCAAGAGGGTGCAGAAGGAGGAGCTGGAGGAGATTCTCAGTAGACCGCCCTCGGAGGCAGGCGTCAAAGCCGGTTTCTGGGACGTCCCGGCCCCTTGAGGACGTCGTGTCCATCAAGTTCGGAGTCGAGTACAGGTCGGACTCCTCCTATCGGCTGCTCATGCGCTTTCTGGGCACGAGCCTCTGCTGCCCGACCCGTTCGTGGGGCGTCGCGACGAGGAGGCCATCGCCAGGCGGATGGCCGAGATCCGGCGCCAGGTCAACGATCTGCCGGAAGAAGGCTGGGAGGTCTGCACCGTCGACGAGGTCCGCGTCGAGCACGAGGCCGAGACGAGGCGCATGTGGCTTCCCAAGGGAAAGAGAACAAAGCTGTACGTGGACCGCGAGAAGGCGAGCCGGTCGTTCCTCGGGGCACTGAGCCTGACGACCAAGAAGATGAGGATCTACCCGATCGAGGGAAACCAGAACGCCGAGCAGACCCGCCCTCATGATGGATCGTCTTCAGCGCGAGACCGATGAGGGAAAGAAGATCGCGGTCGTCCTGGACAACGCCAGGTTCCACCACGCCAAGGCCTTGAACGATCTTTATGCCCCTGGTCGGGCTCTGGAGCGCATCACGCCCATCTACATGCCCCCCTACGCCCCAGACCTTGGGTCCCACAGAACACGTGTGGAACGCCGCCAAGAACAATATCGCCAACCCCCGCGCGCTCGCCCCGGAGAACACCTTCGCGGCCTTCACCGCCTACATCACCAGCCGCACCTTCGACTACGACTTCGAGCACCTACCAGTCACACACCCACACACCGATCTTGTTTAATTTCAGCCATACCTATACTTGTAGCAAATACACAATGATTTCGGTATAGTTTATTAGAATATGACGCATTTGAACAGCCTGCAATCCACTTCTCCCTCACGCCGTATTCTCCGCCTCAAGGTGTTATTCATGTGGGGTGTTACCAGCCTGTTCTGTAGAGGTCGAGTTTGGTGGTCAGGATGATGATGTCGGGGAGCTCTGTCAGGCGGTGGCGGTAGCCGGTGGACAGGATCTTCCATTTCTTCAGTGTGGCGATGGTGTGCTCGATGGCGGCGCGCGTGGAGGATTGAGGTGCCTGGTGTTTCTTGGGCAGTGGTGGAAAGAGTGCTGTTTTGAGAGATGAGGTTGAATCGGCTCATGTCGGCGCAGGGGCTCAGTAGTGAGCTTAAGGAGCAGGTGGTCTTTGAGGTCGCGGGTGAAGGGGCCGGACTATCGCGGAGGTGGCGGGGTCCTACGTGGTTCCTTGGGGCGGTGGGGGGGCTGGGTCAGGAGATGGTGGAAGGGACCATCCGGAGTCCGTGGATGCTGAGGTCGGTGCGGAGCGGTCGGCGGGGAGCAGGAGGCTGCGTGCCTGGCTGCGAGAGGCCAGGAGCTGGGAGGCGGGCTCCTGGGCAGAAGCGGTTTCCTTCGTGTGTCCTGAACGGAAGTGGGGTGCTGGTGTGGATCAGTGGCCTGGGGATGGTGTTGCATAGACGATGAGGGTGTGGCCCCTTGGAGTCGTTGTGCGGACAGTGACTTCAAACCGCCTTGTGCTGCGTTGGCTGAAGACCGTCGTGGTGAGCGTTCAAGGAAAAGGCGTCCGTGGGCGGGTGTCAGGTGGGGATCGGGAAGACGAACGTGAGTGAACCGCTGTTGATGCGTCGAGATGCTTGGATGACATCAGGACCGGGGTTTGAAGGTGTCCCTGGGATGAGTCTGGCGGTGTGTCCGCAGTGCTGGCCAGGCGGTGTCCGTCTGTGTTGGCGGCGTGATCCCGGTCTGCTGGGTCTGTGCGAAGCAGGAGAAGGCGCCCTGGTTGTGGGGTGCTGGCGGACCGGCTCGTAGTAGCGTCGAGACTCCTGTAATGGGAGTGGAGCCAGGGGGCTGGGTCGTTCGTGGTGTGTTCGTGTCGGTCAACCAGGTCTCTGGGAGGAGCTGGATATGAGCAGGTCGCTGTCGGAGGTACCAGGAGGCAAGTCCTTCGATATCTCCAAGCAGCTGGTGATGGATGCGTGGCAGCGGGTCAAGAGCGATAGGGGAGCGCTGGGGGTGGATGAGTGCTCGGTGGAGGAATTCGAGGAAGACCTGGCAGGCAACCTGTACAAGATCTGGAATCGGATGTTCTCGGGGAGCTGCTTCCCGCCGGCGGTGAGAATGGTTGAGATCCCCAGACCGCAGGCAGGCACCAGGGTCCTGGGCGTGCCCACGGTCGCTGATCGTGTGGCCCAGACGGCAGCTGCCATGGTGCTGGAGAAAGCGGCCGAGCCGGTCTTTCACCCTGACTCCTACGGTTATCGCCCTGGTCGTGGCGCGATCGATGCGGTCGCGGCCTGCCGGAGGCGGTGCTGGAGCAGGAGCTGGGTGATAGACCTGGATATCGAGGCGTTCTTCGACAGCGTTCCGTGGGATCTGGTGTGCAAGGCGGTGGGTGCGGTAGGCGCCCCTGGTTGGGTGATGCTCTACGTCAAGCGCTGGCTGGCCGCCCCGTTGCAGCATCCCGACGGCGCGGTGGTCGAGCGTGTGCGGGGAACCCCGCAGGGCTCGGCCGTCTCCCCTGTGCTGGCCAACCTGTTCATGCACTACGCGTTCGATGCATGGCTGGCCCGGGCCTTCCCCGGGGTGGTCTTCGAGCGCTACGCCGATGATGCGGTCATCCACTGCCGCAGCCTGACTCAGGCCCGGGGCGTGCTGGCCGCGCTTGAGGCGCGCATGAAGCAGGTAGGACTGCGCCTGCACCCGCGCAGGACGCGGATTGTGTACTGCAAGGACGCCAACCGGCCGGGCTGCTATGAGCACACCGGTTTCACGTTCCTGGGGTATGAGTTCACGGAGCGCACTGTCAAAGGCCGCCACGGGCTGTTCAGGAGCTTTAGCCCGGCAGCGTCCAAAACGGCCCTTAAGACGATGAGTGCGCGGCTGCGCTCCTGGAGGCTTCACCGATGGGTCCGGGCTACCGCCCGTGATCTGGCTGAGCACATCAACCCGATCATGCGTGGCTGGATGAGCTATTACGGTGCTTTCCACCCATCGGCCCTCTACCCACTGCTCAAGCGGGTCAGCTCCTACCTGATCCGCTGGCTGCGGGGGAAGTACCGACGGCTGCGGCGCAGCTGGAGGGCAACCATGCGCAAGTGGTACGGCGGCATCAAGGCCGCACCGGGTTACTTCGTGCACTGGGCCTGGATCACTGGTCCAGGCCCTCTGTGGTGACAGTAGAGCGACAAGAGCCGTATGACGGGAGACCGTCACGTACGGTTCTGTGGGAGCCCGGGGGCCACGGCCCCCGGGCCACCCGACTTCGCCCAGAGGGTCCCGGTAGGCGCCCGGGCGCGCGCCTGCGTCCACCGCGGTAGACAGGAAGCTACCCGATCACTATTGGTGTGCCGCTGTCTGAAAGTGTCTCGATCAGGCTGTTACGCCTGGCTGGGCCGGGAGCCATCAAGAACCGTGCGACGCAGGAAAGAGCTCAGCGCCTTGGTCGAGTGGGTCCTCAACAGCTCCCGCACCACCCTGCGGGCTGCCGCCGCATCCCATGTCGCCGGGGCCCGCAGAGGCGTTGAGACGAGCCCGGACACGGCGTGCACCCGCCCGCTCGGGGCCCGCCAGGCCGCGGCCACGCCGAGAGGGACCCGGCGCCACCGCCCTGGGCTGCTGGGCCTGGGGCTCGCGTCCCGACCTGGTCCGGCGGAAATTCACCGCCAACAGGCCGGGAGAGCAGGTGGGTGGGCGACACCCACCTACATCATCACCTGGGAGGGGTTCGTGTACCTGGCGACCGCCCCCCCCCGGGCTGCTGCACGAGGAAAGCAGTCGGGTACGCGACTGGGGCGACAGCACGCGGCACCGACTCCGTTGTGCGAGGCTATCGACATGGCGGCCCGCAGGCGCCCGTACACGACAGGGGGGAGACGGTATTCCACTCCGACCGGGGCTGCCAGTACACATCCGATCCGAGCAGCTCGCCGGGCACCTGGAGAGTTATAGAGCTC
Organism: Actinomyces israelii; assembly: GCF_030253495.1. Classification (NCBI taxonomy): domain Bacteria; kingdom Bacillati; phylum Actinomycetota; class Actinomycetes; order Actinomycetales; family Actinomycetaceae; genus Actinomyces; species Actinomyces israelii. The sequence continues at coordinate 2,093,272 of NZ_CP124548.1, read as the reverse complement.
GCCCTTCGGTGGGCAGGACCGGGGTGTGCTGGGCGGGTGCCCGGGCGGAAGTCGGCGGGCGCCGCCCTGAAGGAACGAGAGGATCTATCAGATGGTGTATCCCACAAGAAGCAAGGCCATCCGGGATACTGCCTCCCAGGTCGAGCCCGGTACACACAATCAGAAACGATTCCATTCCGCCCTGGGGCACAGGACGCAGGGCGAGGTCCACCAGGAGCACCGAGCAGTAAGACAAGCAGCCTGAAAGACCGCTTTCAGAGCTGTCCGAGACACGCCCGGCTGCCCAGAGCTCCTGGTCGGCACCTGTCATGGGTACTGCAACAATACTGTTGCTAACATTGGTCTCTTCATGTCGGCGGCGAGTGTTAGGCTCAGTTTATGAGCGATGACACATCTACGGTTGTTCCTACGTGGCGTATTGGCGCATGTTCTAATTGTCTCGTGTCGTTGAATCCGGAACATGTTACCTCGAAAAATGCGGCTTTTTGCTCGCTTCATTGTCGCAAGCAGGCCGAAAAGGTTCGGTACGTTCGAGCCGTGATTCGGGATGGCAGAATCAGTGTTCCGATGACTCGTGACGTCATTTACAAAAACATGATCGTTTTCCTGGCTCTTGACCTGGCCTACGTGCGCCCACAGTTGCCTGCCGACCTGCGGAAGTCAGTGCTGGCACGTAATAATGGGAGGTGTGCTATCTGCAACTCTGCTCCGGCTGCCGAGGTTGATCACATCAGAGGAGGTTCATCCGCTCCCGAGAACCTGCGAGGCCTTTGCCGTCATTGCCATGAGGCGAAGCCTCGCGGTCCGATCCCCGACGACTTGACAAGAGACGGCAACGGCGCGGTTGATTTTGGTCCCGAGACGAGAGCGCTCCAATCAGCATGGCGCGCCGCGTTACTGACTGGGTTGCCGCTCGACGAAGCTGCCGAGTGGTCTGACCTCCGCGATTGCGTCGAGGTGTACGCGGACACGCGCTTCGGCTGGGTGACCAATCAGATTCTCTGTGATGAGCCAGTCTCGCCGGCTCACCGTGAACTGACGTGGCGGACGGAGTGGCCGCGTGTCCGAAAGGAATACATCAACTGGGCGAAAACCGCATGTTCGGCGAGCCGGAACTGCTGACAGCTGTACGAAGTTTCCGGGTGACCGCCCCAAATAGCGGGAGGTAGGCGGTAAAGTGCCGCAACCTCACGGATGCTCGCAACGAACTGGCCCGACCGCTTTCGCCTGGGCACTTCGCCGGAGCGCCACCGTCGGCTGCGCTCACTGAATGGGAGCATAGGGGACCGGGCCCTTCGCGAACGACAGGCCCTGAACCTCGTGGCGGTCCTGCGGTCGGGGGCCTTCTACCTGGGACTCGCTCGGATGGGTGCCTGAGGGGCAGGAGTACATCGAGGCCGACAGCGCCCGGGCCGCCCTGGAGCGCCTGGGCTGAGGGCTCCTGCCGGCCGCCGCGACCCGGCTCGGCGGCGATCCAGCCGGCCGAGAGCCAGCCGAGGGCCCACCGGCCCCGGCACTCCGGGGCGCCCTGACACGGAGCCGCTCCTTGCCCGCCCACCGCCGGCCTGCGACGCTTGACGCATGGCAATCATTCTGGACGGGGTCCTGAGCGAGACGGCGCTGCTCGACGCCGCCGGCGACGCCGTGTACGAGCGCGGCGAGGACTGCATCGACGAGGTCTCCATCACCAGCACCTCCACCGGCGGCACGACCGCAACGGTCACCAGCACCGTTTCCCACGACGTGCGGCTGACCTGGCGCGGCGACGGCATCGACGGCACCTGTACGTGCCCGTACTTCCCCGACCACGGATTCTGCGAGCACATGGTCGCGGTCGGACTGACCGCCCTCAGCCATGCGCGCGACACCATCATCGTCCCCGACCGCCCGGCCGCAACGGCCCTGACGCCCGAGTCCGCCACCGCCGTCGAGACCTACCTGGAAGGCCTGTACGACGAGGAGCTGCGCGACCTCGTCCTCACCCTCGCCTCAGCCAGCCCCAACGCGCTTCGCGCCCTGGAGAACGCGGCCGGTCTCGCCCTGGACGGCGCCGACGCCGCCGATGCCGACGACATCGAGCTTATGGCAACCGCCCGGTCCCTGACCTCCATACACGATGTCCTCGACTACTACGAGGCCGACGCCTACGCCGGTGAGATCAACGATTTCCTCGACGAGCTCGAGCCCCTTCTGGACGACCCCGAGGGAGCCGACAGCGCGGCCCCCGCCCTCCTGCACATCGCGACCCGCCTGCGCGCGCAGCTCGAGAACAGCATCGACGACTCCAGCGGCGCGGTGTCGAACACGTGCCAGAGTGCCATCGACCTCTATGCGCGGGCCTGCTGCGAGGGGAACCCCGACGGCGTCGAGCTCGGCCTCTGGCTCGCCGACTTCCGGCTCACCTCACCGGGATGGCCCAACGTCGCCCTGAACGACTTCCTCCCCGCGCTCGGGGAGGAGGGACTGGCCGAGTATCGCCGCATTGTCAACGCCGCCGCAAGGCAGGCCGGCGACGAGGGCCGGGCCCGGGACTACGAGCTGACCGGCATGCTCCTCGAGCTGGCCGACCATGATGACGACGTCGACCGCGCCATCGACCTGCTCTCAGGGGGCGCACGCCCCCGGTACGCGGCCATGATCGAGCGGCTCCTGGCCGCCGGCCGGCGCCGCGAGGCCATGGCCTGCCTCGATTGCGCCGTCGCCGACTCCCAGGTCATCGGCGCCAACCTCCGCTACTGGGCCGCAGCTGGCACCTCCTACGAGGTCGACCCCGCTCGCGCTGTCGACCTCTACCTGGAGGACGGGCGCAGCGAGGACGCCCTCGCCCTCGCCCGCGGCCTGTTCCGCTCCAGCCCGACGCCGGAGACCCTCGACTTCCTCCTTGCCACAGCCGAGCGGCTCGACCGCCGGGAGGAGGAGCAGAGGGCCGCCCTCGAGTGGGCCGAGAGCCAGGACTGGCGGACCGGGGACACGGTCATCGCCCTCGCCCTGCACATCGACGACGTCGACCGCGCCTGGGCGGCCGCGGACCGCTGGGGCGCGGACTGCACCTGGCAGGCCCTCGCCGACGCCGAGCCCCAGCCCCGCCCCGACGACGCCATCGACCTGTACCGTCACCGCGTCAAAGAGGTCCTGCGGAAGACCGGTCGGCCCTCGGCCCAGCAGGCGGTCGCCATGGCCTCCTGCATGCGGCGGATCGCCGTCACGGCGGACGACCAGCACGCCGGCCGGCACCTGAGAGCCTTCAACGCCTGGGTCGACGACCTGCGGGAGACCTACCGGCACCGCCCGACCGTGCGCGACGAGCTCGACCGCGCGGGTCTGTGAGGACCGGCGGCCCGCCCGCCCCCGGAGCCCGGCACGCGCCGCACATCCCGAACCTGCTGCAGGCCCTCGACGCGGCGGCGCGGCCGGGAGACCCGCCTCAGGCGGACAGGGCGACGACCCACCGCTCGGCGGTCTCCAGCCGGTAGGGCCCCCGGCCTCCCGGCGCCCGGACCACCTGGTTCTCCTCCCGGATCACCAGGCGCCCACCGAGCCGGTCCACGAGCACGGTCCCCGCCGCGTCCACGGCCATGAGATCATCCTCGTCGTGCCCGTCCACGCCGCCGAGGCGCACGAGGGCGGGAGCCTCGAGCAGGACGGGACGGGCCTCGCCGTCGTGGATGCGGCGGGCGCTTGCGGTCACCGTGGTCCGGCCCGCGGCCATTGCCTCGAGGAGGGCCCCCGGACTGCACTCCTCGGCCGCGACCCACGTTGTGGGCATTCCCGGGCGCAGGGGAGTCGAGCGGTTGTGGAAGTCCCCGCCGCCGAGGACCACGACACTCCTGCCCAGCATCGCCGCCCAGGCCAGGACCGAGGTGTCCGTGAGGTTCCGGTACCAGGTGCCGTGGAAGAGCTCCGCCCCGGGCGGCATGCGCTCCAGGGGGTGCAGCCACGAGCAGTCGTCTGAGACGGGGTGGTTGATCGACATGAGGCCGCCGCGCCGCTCGACCTCCTCCACCCACGTCCGGGCGTCGTCGCGGAAGTCGATGACGCCGATCTCGCCCCAGGCGTTGGCGTGCCCGCGGTGGGTGGTGATCTCCTGCCCCGGCACCAGGGTGATGCCGTGGCGGCGCGAGACGGAGGCGAGATGGGGGTGGTGGCTGGTGGTGTTGTGGTCGGTGCAGCCCAGGTAGTCCAGCCCGGACCTGACGCCCTCGTTCGCCAGCTCCCACAGCGACAGGTCCCCGTCGGAGTGGAGGCTGTGATTGTGGAGATCGCCTGCGTACCAGGTCAGGCCCCCGGGGGCGGGCAGGCCCCGGTCGGAGCCCCGCAGGAGGCGCGGGGCGGGGGCCTCCCGCGGGCCGTGGTCCGGGTGCTCCGGGGCGGGGGAGACCACCGTGACGGTGACGTCCACGCCCTGCGCGGGCACCTGGTGCAGCCCCAGCAGCACCGCCCAGGCCCCCTCCTCCAGGCCCGGGCGGTAGCCGGGAGTGGCGTCGTCGCGCTCGACCACGTAGGAGGCCCTCGCCCCTCCGGACCAGCCGCGCAGGCCGTCGGGGCCCAGCAGGCCCAGGTCGATCACGGCGCTCTCGCCGGCCGCGCCCGGCTCCGCGACATCCATGGTCACGCCAATGGACTCGGCGCCGGCCGGCACCTCGAAGGGGAGACGGGGGTAGCGGTCCTCGGCCTGGTCGACCAGACCCAGGTGCGCGGTCATGCGCCGCAGAACTGTCATTGGTCCTCCTTGCCCGTCGGAGCGTCTTTCGGAATGTTGTTCGGGGCCGCCGCCGTCCCGGGGCGGCGCAGGGTGAGGATCGACGACGCCGGGACGGGCAGGTCCCACGGGTCGATCCTCTTCTGGAGGACCGCCCCTGTCAGGTCCGTCCTGTCCCATTCTCCCGCCATCCGGGCCCGCAGCAGCTCGGCGTGGTGGTGGTAGTTGACGAAACGGGCCTCCAGGGCGCCGTCGTCGAGGCGTCGCAGGGACTCCAGCGCGACGCGCCCGAGGGTGGCCACCACAGGCCCGACAGCCTCAGCGGCCTCCTCCCCGTCCCGTGCGGCACCGTGCGCGACGACGGGCTCGAAGCGGAAGATGTCGGAGTGCCGGACGATCTTGGAGTCGTCCCACGCCGGGCACGACAGGTCGACGGCGAGGTCGGTCTCGACCCTCGTCCCCAGGTACTGGGCGCCCGGCACGGGGCACTCGGACCCGGCGGGCTCCTCGCGCAGCGGGTGCACGTTGACGCTCATCAGGTCGACGGCGCGCAGCAGCGTCAGGGCGATCTCGTCGGGCCGCCCCGCGCCGTCCGACGCCGTGGGGCCCGGGGGGGTGACGACCTCGTACTCCATGAGCCGGCGGGTGTGGACCGCGACCCCGCCGGCGTGGACGAAGCGCGTGGCGGGGAAGGTCGGCAGGGGGTACTCCCCCCACCCGCCCTCGCCGGTGCGCCCGCGCCGGGTCGCGCCGTACTGTCCTGCGGACACCGAGCCGTCCAGATCCTGTGCGAGGGTGGGCACATGGAGCCTGAGCCGGTGGTTGCCGACCTCGTTGACCAGGGACGCGCGCACGCGCACGAACCGTTCGCCCTCCCGGACCTCCAGTCGCAGGTCGACCACCTGGTCGCGCAGGGCCCCGGAGCGGGCCGAGCGAGTGGCGTCCAGCCCCTCCGGCAGGCGGTAGGTGCGCCGGACGAGGACGCGCGCCCGCAGGGGCCCCGGCTCATCGACCACCACCCGCGTTCTCACCGGCGCGGCGACCGCCCCGGAGCCGACGGGCCCGAAGTTGTAGGAGTCCCCCCGGTCGCCCTCGTCGACGACGGCCAGGGCCCGGCTGATGGCCCGGCCGCTGGGGACGTCCTCGATGCGCACCAGGCCGTCGTCGTCGACGTCGATGCGCACCAGGCCGTTGGACACGCTCCGCCCGCGCACGCGGACCGGATGGTCGACGGCGGCGCCGTCCCCGCCCAGCACCGTTGCCGCGGTGCCCTCCGCCCGGCCGGCGACCAGCACCCTGCACGATGGGGCGACCAGGGTCCGGACGTGCCAGGGCCGCTGCGGATCGGCGTCGGCCAGCCGGCGGTCGAGCTCCCCGGTGAAGTCGTCGAGGTCGAAGTCCTCGTCGCTGACCCGGCCGACCTCGAAGACGAGCTCGGCGGCCCCGGGGAAGGACCACCCGCGGATGCGCCTGCCGAAGAGCTCCTGGCCGTGGATCCTGCGCAGGACCCGGCGCACGGCCGAGGCCGGCATCCACTCGTCCCCGATGACGGTGGGAAGCTCCTCGAGGAGCTGGGCGCCTCCGGGCAGGGCGTCGGGCGCGCCGTCGAGCACAATCTCGCCCTGGACGCGGCGCGCCCACCCCGACTGGTTGAAGGCCACGAGCTCCCCCTGCCGGGCCGTTGCCGTCAGGCGCGGCAGGGCGATGTCGATGGCGCCCCCGGCCGTGTGGGCGGCGACGTGCAGGCGCGTCTCGACCTCCTCCGCTGTCGCATCGACGCCGCAGCCGGTCACCGAGTCGTGCGCCGAGGACTCCACGACCAGCCTCCAGCCCCGTTCGAGCAGGGCCCGTCGGGAGGGGCCCCCGACGACGGCGTCGAGGCGCTCAGCGGCGGTCAGGGCGCGCTCGGCGCCCGCCATCGCCGCCTTGATATTCGTCCGGATGGACAGGACCCCCGGCAGGATGTTGCCCAGCGCGTGGGAGCGCATCTCGCCGACGACCAGGGGGAGCGCCTCCAGGCTCGCCCGGTCGTGCGCGCGCGAGGCCACGACCTCGCCCAGCGTGGCCACCGTCAGCCGCGCCCCGGGGCGGCGGGCGTTGTGGGCGCGAACGAGGTCGACCAGGTCCTCCCGAGGACTCATGTGGTCCGTCCCGTACATGCCTGCGGGCGGGCGCCCGCGCAGCCGCCCGGCGTTGGCCTCCAGGTAGTCCGAGACGAGCCGGTCGAGCTTCCCCGGAGGATCCAGGAGCTTCAGGGCGGACCCGTAGCCGTCCCACAGGTACTCCACCCGGACCTCGGAGCCGTCCAGGGCTCGCCAGCGGAAGGCGTCGCGGTCCACCCCGGCCGGCGCGCCGCGCCACAGTGCGGCATCGGCCAGGCCGAAGCCCCGCAGCACCTGCGGCATCTGGGCGGCGTGGCCGAACATGTCCGGCAGGTAGCCGACCCGCATCTCCGTCCCCACGGCGCGGCAGGAGCGGATGCCCAGCTCGAGGTTGCGCACCGTGGTCTCCCCGTCGCAGCAGAACTCGTCCAGGAGGATGAGGAAGGGGCCGATACCCAGCTGCCCGCGGGCGACCGCCGCGCGCAGCCGCCCCGCGCTCTCCGGGCGGATGGCGAGATAGTCCTCGAACGCGGCCGCCTGCCCGTCCAGGGTGAAGCGGTAGTCCCCCTCGCGCTCCAGGAGGTCCAGCAGGCCGTCGATCATCCTCACCAGCCTGGCGCGGAAGATGTCGTGGGGCTCGTACCACTCCCGGTCCCAGTGGGTGTGGGGGATGATCCACATGGCGGTGGGGGCGTCGGCTGCACCGGCGCTGCTGTCTCCCGTTGCTTCCGTCGCCCTCACCGGCGCCCTCCCGCAATGAGCTCGCCGCCATCGGACCCGAACACCAGGGTCTTGGCCTTCGGGAACGTGAACCAGCACCGCTGGCCCCGCTCGGGCAGCGGGTCCTCGCCGACGACGGCCTGCAGACGGCCCTCCCCGGAGCGCATGGTGAGCAGGTTCTGGGCCCCGAGGTTCTCCACCGTCTGCACCCGGCCGCCCACGGCGTGCGCGACGGCGTCGGCGGACCACTCGACGTACTCGGGTCGCACGCCCCAGGTCACTCTCATCCCATCGGGCAGCTCGCGCCTCGTGTTCTCGGGCAGGGGGATCCGCGCCTCCATGGACTCGATCGCCCCCTCGCGGACGACGCCGCTGTTGAGGTTCATGGGGTGCGACCCGATGAAGGAGGCGACGAACTCGTTGGCGGGCCGGTGGAAGACCTCCCGGGGAGTGCCGACCTGCTGGATCCTGCCGTCCCGCATGACGGCGATGCGGTCGGCCAGCGCGAGGGCCTCCGCCTGATCGTGGGTGACGAAGACCGAGGTGACGCCGAGGTCGCGCTGCAGCTCCTTGAGGAAGGTGCGCGCCTCCAGGCGCAGCCGGGCGTCCAGGTTGGACAGGGGCTCGTCGAGAAGGAGCACGTCGGGCCCGGTGGCGATCGCCCGGGCGAGGGCGACGCGCTGCTGCTGCCCGCCGGAGAGCTGGCCCGGCCTGCGCTCCAGCAGCTCGGCCAGGGAGAGCCTGCTCGCCGTGTCGGCGGCGCTCCGCCGGCGCTCGGCCCTGGCGACCCTGCGCACGCGCAGCGGGTAGGCGATATTGTCAGACACATTCATGTGGGGGAAGAGGGCGTAGTCCTGGAACACCATGGCCACGCCCCGCCGCCCGGGCTCGGCGCCGGTCATATCGACCCCGCCGATATGAAGGGTCCCCTCGGTGATGCTCTCCAGGCCGGCGACGGACCTCAGGAGCGTCGTCTTGCCGCAGCCCGAGGGGCCCAGCAGCGCGAAGAACTCGCCCTCGGCGATGGACAGGTCCACCCCGTCGACTCCGCGCACCCCGTTAGGGTACTGCTTCACGAGGCCCTCCATGACGATCGTGGCGGTCATGACTTGATACCTCCATAGAAGCGGAAGCCGAGCTTCCTGTTGACGACGAAGTAGATGACGAGGACGGGCAGGGCGAAGACGAGGGCGAACACCGAGATCAGCCTGAGATCTGCCTGCCCGGACTCGGTGTAGAAGGTGTACATGAGGACCGCCGCGGGCTGACCGGCCGGGTCGCGCAGCAGCAGGTAGGGGACGAGGAAGTTGCCCCAGACCTGGACGACCGACCAGATCGCCACGAAGGCGATCCCGGGACGGGCCACGGGGATGACGACGTCGGCGAGGATCCTGCCCGGCCCCGCCCCGTACAGGCGGGCGGACTCCTCGTAGGACCTGGGGACCGAGTCCATGAAGTCCTTGAGGATGAACACCACCGTGGGCAGCAGGCCCCCGGCCAGCACCAGGATCACCCCGGTATGGGTGTTGATCAGGCCGATGAGGTTCATCAGCTGGAAGGTGGGCACCATGGCCGCGGTCCCCGTGACGATCGAGGACAGCAGGAGCATGGCGTACAGGAGCGCGTCGCGCCCGGGGACGCGCACGCGGGACAGCGCGTAGGAGGCGAGTGTGCCCAGCGCGATGACGACCGCCATCGTACCCAGGGCGATGATCAGGGAGTTGACGATCGACCCGAGAGCATAGGGGTTGTCCATCAGGCGGTGGAAGCTCGACAGCGTCCAGCGCGGCCACTTCACCGACATGGTCGGGCTCGCGTCGAAGGGGGCGACCAGCAGCCACGCCAGGGGAAGAGCGAAGACGACCCCGATCACGGCGACCGCGACGGCGAAGACGATCCGCCCGGCGGTCCTGCGCAGCGCGCCCGCCAGTGTGCCCGCGGGCCTGCCGCGGGGTGCGGATGAGCTCATCGTCGGCTCCTTCCGACCCTCATGCAGGCCAGGGCGATGACCAGGTTGATGACGAGCATGAGCACGGACAGCGCCGCCCCGCGGCCCAGCTGTCCGCCGGGAATCGCCGTCTTGTAGATGTACACCGACATGATCTCCGTGCGGTGCCCCGGCCCGCCGGCGGTGAGCAGGTAGGGGGTGAACGTGTTGAAGGTCCACAACGTGATCATCAGGGTGTTGGTCAGGATGTGGCCCCTGATCGTGGGCAGGACGACGTCGCGCAGCTGCTGTAAGCCGGAGGCCCCGGCCATGCGCGCGCTCTCCAGCTGAGAGGGCGGCACCGCGGACAGGGCCGAGGAGAACAGCTGCATGGAGAAGGCGGTGCCGCACCAGATGTTGAAGACGATGATGACCGCCAGCGGGTGCTCGATGAGCCATGCCTTGCCCGGAAGGTGGAGCAGCGCGTTGAGCGTCCCCCCGCGCCGGTCGAGCAGGGCGATCCACAGGAAGGAGACGACCGAACCGGGAATCACCCATGCCGAGAGCACCACCGACTCCAGGAGGGTGCGCGCCCACCCGGTGATGCGCCGGGTCGACCACGCCAGGGCGAAGCCCATGACGGACTGCCCGACGACTCCCGACAGGGCCACGAACAGCACCGTCAGGCGCAGGGAGCTCCAGAAGGCGGGGTCGCGCAGGGTCGCCAGGTAGTTGTCGACCCCCACGAAGTCGGTGCTGGAGGCGGCCAGGCCGGTCAGCCTGTAGCTGGTCAGCCCCAGGTAGATCGTCCACACCGCCGGGAAGAGGAGGAACAGCGCGATGACGGTCAGAGCCGGGGCCACGAAGAGCAGCGCCCGCACGCTGCCCAGGCCGGCGACGTCCTCGGCGCGGCTGCGGGCCCGCCTTGGCGCACCCGCAGCCGCGGTCGCTGTAGAGGCCACCGCGGATCAGCTCCCGCTCTTGACCGCGTCGGAGCCGACAATCCCCTGCAGGCCCGACACATAGGTCTTCACGGCGTCATCGACCGCGGTGCCCATGACGACGTCGAGGGTCGCCTGCTGCAGGAGGGAGGACACCTCCGGGTACTCGGCCAGGCCGGGCCGGTAGGACGTGATGGGCAGGACCTGCTCGGACACGAAGGAGAGCATCGGGTCGGAGGCGAGCAGCTCCGCATTGACGTCGTTTCGCGGCGAGATCGACAGGGTGCCGGCCGCACGGGCCTCGAAGGCCTCGGCGGAGCTCATGAAGGCGAGCAGCTCCCATGCGAGCCCCGGGTTCGACGAGCCCGGGTTGAGCACCCTGGCGGTGCCGCCGGACATGGAGACGAAGTCCTGCCCGTTGACGCCCGCGCCGGGCTTGACGGCGGGGATCTTCGCGTATCCGACCGCGGTGTCCCGGTCCGTCATCGGGGCGGTTCCCACACCCTCGGCCGGGTTGATCACCGAGCGCCAGAAGTAGTCGCCCTCGAAGAGCATGGCGATGCGTCCGGCCGCGAACTCCTGGAAGGAGGTGTCCCGCCCGGACGCCTCCTGCTGGAGGACCGGGTCCCCGAGCGCCTCGTCGACGTAGATCGTCTTGTAGAGGTCGAGGACCTTCCTCATGCCCTGGGTGTCACCGGCCCAGGCGCCGTCGGACCACAGGGGCTGGCCGGTGCCCATGAGCATGGGCAGGAAGCCCTGCATGGTGGAGGCCTCGGTCATGGCGGTGCCCGCGTTGAGCTGCACGGGGACGACGCCGTCGGCCTTGTCCTTGATGGCGCGGGCCGCGCTGAGGATGTCCTCCCACGACGTCGGCTGCCACGCGGCGGGGAGCCCGGCCCTGGAGAAGATGCTCTTGTTGTAGTAGATCACCCGTCCGTCCGCGCCCTGCGGCACGCCGAAGCGCCTGCCGTCGAAGGAGGCGGCCTTCTGGATGGTCTCGGGGATCTGCGCCCACCCGTCCCAGGAGGACGCCGCCTCCCCGGCGACGTCGTCGAGGGGCTTGATGTACCCGGCCTGAGCGAACTCCCCGATCCAGATGCCGTCCAGGGCGACGATGTCGGCCCCCTTGCCCGACTGGAAGTCGAGAGCGGCTTTCGTCTTGTAGTCCTTGTCGTCGACGCCCTGGGCCTCGAAGACGACGTCGACGTCCTTCCCGGCGCTCTGCTGGGCCTCCTTGAAACCCGGGATGACCCACTCCTCGATCCACGTGGCCTCCGCCGCGTTCTTCCCGCCGGCAATGGCGTTGGTCATAATGGTCAGCGTCCCGGAGCCCGGGCCGGACTGCTTCTTCGAGCCGCACGCCCCCAGCAGGAGCGATGCCGACGCCATTGCCGCGCCCGTGAGCGCGGTGCGCCGTGTCATCGGTGTCATCGGTGTCATCGCTGTCATCGCTGTCATTGTCGTTACCTCCGTAGTGTTGTTGGTCCAGCCGCGGTCCGCCCGCGGCCTGCGAGCGGGCCCGGGCGGGGCGGGTCGTGAACGGGGCCTCAGCTCCAGGCGGCCTCGGAGTCGGGGTCGGGTATGACTCCCGCGCTGGTCGCGCACGCCCTCCACAGCCGCTGGGCGGCCGCCAGGTCGGCGCGGGAGGCGGGCAGCACGGATCCGGCGCGCCCCTCGCCGCGGGCGAGCGCGACCATCTCGTACAGCTCGCGCTCGAACGCCTCCTCCTGGGGCCAGACGGACTGGCTGGTGGCGCTCCCCAGAGGCGAGGCCGCTGAGCGGATCCGCAGGGTTGTGGGGGCGTTGAGCAGGTACGGGGTCGCGAACTCGATCTCGATGGTCCCCTTGTCGTGGTGGACGACGACGCGCTCGCGGTACTCGGGGTAGCCCGCGATGAAGTGCCACCCGAGGTGCCAGGGAACCGCCCTTCCGCAGGGCCCGTCCTCGGTCGTCGAGGGGCGGATCATCCCCTGCGCGACAATGCTCCCGGGGAAGGAGCCCCCTGCGCGCACCGCGGTGAGGACCTCCTCGATGGGGAGCCCGAGCACGCGCGTCAGGGCGATGTCGTGGATGACCGAGCCGAGGATGACGTTCGTGTACAGGCGGCGCATGGTGTCGTCGGAGGCGATGCCGCCGATAGCGTCTCGCACGGCCTCGTCCGTGCGCGCGGCGAGCGCCGCGGTCACCGCAGGCGCCACGTCCTCGTCCGGCGGGTCGAGGCGCGCGAAGCGGAGCTGGCTGGCGTCGGCGGGGTGGAGGACCTCGACGCAGAGGTGGCGGGGACGCACCCCGTCGATGAGGTGGCGGGCCCGGGCCGTCGCGGGGTCGTACTCCTTCATGTACCCGACGCGAATCCACTCGTCGGGATCGGCCCCCAGGCGGGCGAGGCCGGTCTCGAGCCTGTCGAGCTCGGAGTGCGACAGCGCCAGCGGCTTCTCCACCAGAACGCGCACCCCGGCGCCGACCAGGGCCAGGGCGTCATCGACGTGGCTGCCGCTGGTGGCGAGGATCGCGATATCGATGTGGACGCGTCCCTCCCCGATGGCCCCGACCAGGGCCCCGACGTCGCCGAAGCGGTTCTGGGCGGGCACCCCGTTGAGCTCGGCGTGGCGCGCCCGGCGGGCGGGGGAGAGCTCGACGAGGGCCTCGATGGCGACGAGCCGGTGGTTGCGGCGCAGGACGGGCAGGTGCACGGCCTGGGAGATGCAGCCCAGGCCGACCAGCGCGGCGCGTATCGGGGTGGTGCTCACGGGATCCACCTGCGCAGGAGGTCGCGGTTGCGCACCTGGTCGGACACGGCTCGCTCGACGTCCCGCCGGTCGAGGAGGACCACGTCCTGCTCGACGACGAGGTACCCGTCGTAGCCGTCTGCGAGGAGGCGCTCCATCAGCCCGGCCACGTCGAGGTCGCCGTCTCCCAGGGCCGTGAACGCGCGCCTCTCCCACACCTGGCGCAGGGCGTCCGGTCGTCCCGCGACCCGGGGGAGGACGGCGGTGTCAACGTCCTTGAGGTGGATGTGGTTGATGCGGGCGCGCCACCGGTCGAAGTCGGCCAGAGCATCGCCTCCGGCGAGGAGGAGGTGACCGGAGTCGAAGGTGAGGTCCACCGACGTGTCGTTCAGCAGCCTGTCGATCTCGGCGGGAGTCTCCACGTAGGTCGCCGCGTGGTGGTGGAACGTCGGCGTCAGTCCGAGGCCCCGCGCGAGCGCGCACACGCGCTCGACGCGCTTGACGAGGGCCGCCCACATCCGCGCGTCGGCCTCCAGCGCCGGGCCTCCGCCGGGCGGGGCGCGGCGAAGGGCGTCCCCGGCGTCGGCCAGCGTCGGCCTGGGAGCCGGTCCGTCCTGGGTGCGCGCGACGAGGGCGAGATCCTCCAGCACGGGCAGCGCCAGGGCGAGTGCGGACTCGAACTCGGCGTCGCTCCCGGCGAACGGGAGGTCGATCCATCCCCCGCACAGCAGCAGGTCGCGGGCGGCGAGCGCCTCGACCAGGTCGCCTCCCGTGCCGAGCAGGCCGCGGGGCCCCAGGTCGATGCCGTCGTAGCCGGCGGCGCCGACGGCGTCGAGCAGCTCGCCGCCTGTTGGAGGAGGGACGAGGTCCGGCCTGGCGAGGTCGAAGACCCCGTACGACACGGGGGCGTTGGCAACAGTGATCATGACTCTCCCACGGGCGCGAGGGGCGGCACGTCGTCGTGACGCCGTCACGGATTAGTCTGAAGTATGGATTAATTCGTGTCAAGGCTCCTCCCAGGCCGTTACCAGCCGTGGCTCCCTCCGGCGCGAAGCCGGATGCGTGCCCGCGCTCAGCGGTCGGTCGAGTTCGGCGCGCGCGGTACGTAGAGGTTGTCGTGCACGACCGATGCGGCGCCGATGGCGCCGACATGGTCGCCCATCGCCGTGGAGAGCACCGATACAGGATGCGGTCCTCGGGCGGAGGGGCGCCTCACCGCGCGCTTGACGGCGGGGGCGTACCACGGCTCGAGCAGGTGCCAGTACGGACCGCCGAACACCACCGTGTCGGCGTCGAGAAGCTCGGTGGCCATCATGACCAGCTCGGCTATCCGCTCCGCCGCCGTTGTCAGGAGCCGGTCCGCGCGGTCCGCCCCCTGGGCGGCCATGGCGCACAGGCCGGCGAAACGGCGCTCAATGGCCACGAAGTCCGACCGTGCCGGGAGGGGCTCGGGCTGGAGTCCCAGACCGTGGGCGCGCGCGACGAGGACGGCGGGGTCGTTGGCCATGCCCGGGGGCTCCCCGGGCGCGTTCGAGCCGAGGGCCGTCATCATGGTGCCGACCTCGCCGCTGTTGCCCGAGAACCCGCGCACGGCCTCGCCGTTGACGGACAGCCCGAGCCCGGTTCCGGTCCCGATGTAGACGAACACCATGGTCGACTCCAGCGACTCGCCGCCCCGGACCCAGTTCTCCCCGATGACGGCCGCCAGCGTGTCCTTGACCACTGGCACGGGCATCCTCCCCAGGCGCTCTCCCAGGACCTCGCCCAGGGGCACCTTGGCCCAGCCCGGCAGCCATACGGCGCTGCCAGGGGCGCCGGTCGAGGGGTCCACCGGTCCCGGCAGCGCGAGACAGGTGCCCGCCAGCTGCTGGTCGTCGATGGAGCTCTCTTGGATGAGCCGCTGCACCATTGCGGCGACATTCGCCATTGCCGAGCGCGGGTCGTCGGAGTCGACGTCGGTGGAGGAGGCGGATGCCGCCACCTCACCGTTGAGGTCCAGCGCGACGGCCGTGATCAGGGAGGGGTCGATGTGCACCCCGACGGCGATGCGCGCCGAGCCGACGATGTTGAGGATCGTGTGCGGGCGCCCCGGCCCGCTGATCCTGGTCCCCACCTCCGTCAACAGCCCCTGCCTGACCAGGCCGCGAACGATCGTGGACACCGCCTGCACCGACAGCCCCGTCGAGGCGGCGACGTCCCGCTGGCTGGAGGCGCCCAGGCGGCGGAAAGCGTGGATGACGACGTTCTCGTTGTACTTGCCCAGGTCGACCAGACTGGTGCCCGTCCTCATTGAATCGCCCTTCCGTGGAGCTCGTGCTGTCCGGCACACGCTTACCATAGGAGCGCCCCGGGGCCTGCGACCGAAAAGCCGCTTCCTTCCGTGTCAAAAGCCGGCGAGATGACAGAACGCCGCATAAAATGAGTCTTGCGCCGCCACTGTGCGGTCATGTTCCGCCGGCCCAGCGGCTCCGGACGCCCTGGCGCGAGGCCGGCGCATGATCAGCGGGGCAACCGCTGCCCCAGAGCGGAGGGAGACCGCCCATGATCTGGTTCCACCTACTCGTCGTCCTGCTATTCATCGTCGTCGGCGCCAGGCTCGGCGGCATCGGCATCGGTCTGGCCGGTGCGGCCGGCATCCTGGTCCTCGCCGCGACCGGCGTGCAGATCTCGACCGACGGCGTCCCCTGGGAGGTCATCGGGATCATTATGTCGGTGATCTGCACCGTGGCCGCCCTCCAGGTGGTCGGCGCCATGGACCACCTCGTCCACCTCACCGAGCTCCTGCTGCGCAGGCACCCCCGGCAGGTCGTCTTCCTGGCGCCCTTCGTCACCTTCCTCATGTCCGTCATGTGCGGTACCGGTCATACCGCCTACTCGGTCATCCCCGTCATCGTCGATGTGGCCAAGGAGCACGGGATCCGCCCCTCCCGCCCGCTGTCCATCGCGGTCGTCGCCTCGCAGGTGGGCGTTGCGGCCTCGCCCATCTCGGCGGCCATGGTCGCCCTCGTCGTCGCCCTGGCGCCCCTGGACGTCGGCTACCTGGCCTGCCTCGCCGTCGTCCTGCCCACCACCTTCATCGGCCTGGCGGTCGGCGCCGTCGTCGCCGCGCGCCAGGGATCGGAGCTCGAGGACGACCCGGTCTACCAGGAGCGCAGGGCGAAGGGGCTCCTCAAGACGAGCGCGGCGGGCTCCGACGACTACAGGGCGGCGCCCGGCGCAGTGTCCGGCCTGATCATCTTCCTCGTCTCCCTCGTCCTGGTCGTCGCCTATGCGACGGTGACCTCCAAGGAGCTCGGCATTGTCGAGAACCCGCCAATGGACTCGACGGCGGCCATTATGACGATCATGCTGGTCACCGCCATCGTGATCTGCCTTGCTGCCAAGAAGCACACCGCCGCGATCGCGACCCAGGACACCTTCCGCGCCGGTATGACCGCCGCCATCTGCATTATGGGCCTGGCCTGGCTCGGCAACACCTTCGTCAACCACTACACGGACACCATCTCCAGCGCGCTGTCGGCGCCCCTGCAGTCCCAGCCGTGGCTGGCCGCGGTGTTCTTCTACTTCACGGCTCCGCTCATGTTCTCCCACGCGGCGACGACGACGGCCTTCATGCCGCTCATGGTGAGCCTCGGCCTGCCCGCAGTGGCGCTGCTGGCGAGCTACCCCGCCGTCGCCAACTACTACCTGCTGCCGAACTACCCGACGACGGTCGCGGCCATGGAGATGGACGACACCGGCTCCACGCGCGTGGGCAGGAACGTCTTCGCCCACCCCTTCGTCCTGCCGGGAACGGTCTCGATCGTCGTCTGCGTCGTGCTCGGATTCCTCCTGGCGCAGCTGGTGGTCTGAGAGTCTCCCGCGCGGTGCGCCCGGTCCGCGCCGCAGTCCTCCCCGGCCCTCAGCCCCACACTCCCGACGAGCCGCGGCGGTGGGAGCCGAGCAGGTGGGTGTCGACGATCCCGATGGCCTCCATGAGCGCGAAGCAGGTCGTCGGCCCCACGAAGCGGAAGCCCCGCCGCTTGAGCTCCCCCGCCAGGGCGGCCGACTCGGCCGACCGCATGGGGATGTCGGCCACCCGGCGCGGCTCGGGGGTGCGCTCCGGCCGGTAGGACCACACCAGGCCGGCCAGCCCGCCGACGGCGGTGTCCTCGCGCAGCGCGACGGTGGCGCGCGCGTTGGTCAGCGTCGCCAGGATCTTGGCGCGGTTGCGCACGATGGAGGAGTCGGCCATGAGCCGGGCGATGTCATCGTCGTCGAAGGCGGCGACGGCGTCCGGGCTGAAGCCGGCGAAGGCCTCCCGGAAGGCGGGCCGCCTGCGCAGGATCGTGGCCCACGACAGCCCGGACTGGAAGGCCTCCAGGCTCACGCGCTCGAAGACGCCGCGCTCGTCGCGCACCGGCATGCCCCACTCGGTGTCGTAGTACTCCCGCAGGAGCGGGTCCGAGGCCGCCCAGGCGGGCCGGGCGAGTCCGTCCGCGCCCACGACCAGGTCGGCGGACGCCTGCTTCCGCTCGGCGGGCGCGACCCCAGGGCCGACAGGGCCACCGGGGGAGCGGAGTGTCCTGGGCGAGTCGGCCATGGGTCCAGTGTCTCACCGCACCCGGCGCCGCGCGGCGAGCCGGATCTGGAAGGATCGGGTCATGACCCCTCCCGCTCCGACCCCGCTCAGCGCTCTTCCCGATCCCGTGGACCTCAGGCTGGTGGTCACCGACATGGACGGCTCCCTGCTCGACGGCGAGGGCCGTCTCCCGCCCCGCTTCGACGCCGTCCTGGCGCGCATGCGCGAGCGCGGCGTCGTCCTCGTGCCGGCCTCGGGCCGCCAGCTCGACAACCTCAGGGCGACCTTCGGCGCCGCGATCGCCGACAGCCCGGTGATCGCGGAGAACGGCACGGTCGTCGTCCAGGGCGCCGCCGAGATCCACTGCGAGACGGTCACCCGCGCCCAGGCCGCCGCCGCGGTGCGCACGACACGTGCGCTGGGCGAGCAGGGGCTCGACGTCGGGGTCGTGGTCGCCACCAGGAACCGTGCCTACGTCGACCGCATTGACGAGCGCTTCGTCCGCCAGTGCGCTCTCTACTACACGGCCCTCGACCCGGTTCGGGATCTCCTGGATCTTCCCCTGGGCAATGTCATCAAGATCGCCGTCTACACCTTCGGCGACGCCGAGTCCGAGTGCCGGGGCCCCCTGGCAGCCGCCGTGCCCGAGGTGCAGGCCGTGGTCTCAGGCGCGCACTGGGTCGACATGATGGCCCGCTCGGCCTCCAAGGGCCGGGCGCTCGTCGCCGTGCAGGAGCGCCTGGGCGTCGCTCCGGCCCAGACCGCGGTCTTCGGGGACTACCTCAATGACGCCGAGCTGTACGACCACGCCGACCTGTCCTTCGCGATGGCCAACGCCCACCCGGGCATTATCTCCCGCGCCCGCTACATCGCCCCGGCGAACACCGAGGACGGGGTGCTGCGCACAATCGAGGCCCTTCTGGACCGCCTGCCGTGACGCTGAGGCCCGGCCGCCTCTCCGGTGGCCGCGCCCTCAGCGGTCGCCGTCGAGAATGTGCTCGATGTCGATCTCGCTCGGCGCGGCGCGCAGGGCGTCGAGCCGGCGGCGCTCCTTCTTCGTGGGGCGGCCCGCCCCCCGGTCGCGGATAATGGCGGCCGGCACGTCCATGGGGGAGGGGCGCGGTGCGGAGACATCGGTGTAGGCGGCGCGCGCGATCGGCGCCCCGACGCGCTTGAGCAGGATGCGCTCGACAATGAGGTGCCGGTCGAAGCCGTCGACCCGGTAGCGGACCTCGTCGCCGACTCTCACGTGCTGGGCGGGCTTGGCCGTCTCCCCGTTGACGCGCACGTGCCCGGCGCGGCAGGCCCCCGTCGCCGCCGAGCGCGTCTTGACCTGGCGCACGCTCCACAGCCACACGTCGATCCTCGCCGAGGCGGGCCCGCTGCCGCCGGCTCCGGTCGTGCCGGGCGGCCGTGCGCCTCGTGACTGCCTGGTGCTCATGGCCCGATCCTACCGGCGGCGAGAGCGCCGTCTGCGGCGCCTCCCAGTTCGCCGGCCGGCCCCCAGGACGTGCTTGGAGCGCGCCATGAGGCCGGCTCCGACCAGAGCGGTCCCGATGATCGCCGCCAGCCGGTACGCGGGGGTCGACCTGAGAACCTCGACGGTGCTCTGCGCGGTGCCGGCCGCGCGCTCCAGGGCCGAGGGAGCCCCGTCGCCCCCCGCCGCGCAGTCCGTCAGCGTCGTGCGCAGCGCATCGACATCGGCCTGGGGGAGCCCGAGGTCGTAGGCGGCCGCCACGGAGACGAACCGGGCGGCGTAGGCGCACCTGTAGGAGTCGTTCGGGGGCCACCATCCCCGACCGGACGCGGTCTCCCACGAGCCGGTCTCGGTCGAGCCCGTCGGGCAGGTCGCCGGGCCGCAGGCGGACTTGGCCTGGTTCGCCTTTCCGTCGACGGCCAGCAGGTTGAGGGGGTCGTTGGCCACCAGGAGGCGCGTGCGCTGGTCCCACGCCCAGGCGCCGTGCGCGTAGAGATAGTTCAGGGGCACCACGTGGTCGATCTGGACAGCCTCGGAGGTGCCCTGCCCGCGCTGGAACTCGATGGTGGACCCCGTGTAGGGGTCGTGGAGCGTGCCGGACCACACCGTGGCGTCGGGGCACACGGCCGCCCCCTGCCCGACCCCCTGGTCGCGGCCCTGGATGCCCTTGGCGCGCGAGTAGTCCACATCGGTGAGGTCCCGGGACAGGATCTCGTTGCGTGTGTCGCAGCCGTCGCCGTCGACGTCCTCCCAGGCCTGTCCGAACCAGCCGGTGCGCGACCCTCCCTCGCCCCAGGAGACGGCTGCCGGCGCATCGGCCGGAAGCGAGTCCAGGGCCGTCAGCGCGTCGGCGGCGCTGAGAGCCTGGTCCCCGCGGTCGTCCCACTGCCCGGGCGCGGTGGGGCCCGCGGCGACCAGCGCCGCCGAGAGAGCGACGGCTGCGGCGCGCAGCGCATTCGGTACAGCGAGCATGTCAGCGGTTGACGGGGACGGCCGGGTCGGGCGGCTGGGGGCGCATGCGCCAAGGGTACGCGGCCCGCGCCCGCTGAGCCCGTCCACACGGGCCGGGCCGCGCGCGGCGCCGGACCGGCCCGTCAACCGTCGCGCTCAACCGCCCAGAGCGCCAGCGGCGGCGTCGTCGAGGTACCAGGTCGTGACCAGGCCGCGGGCGCACGACGCCGGGGCGGCCTCCGCATCGGGGGCCCCCAGACCGGCGCGGGCCGCCCCCGCCTTCCCCTTGCCGCCGGCGACCAGCATCAGGCACCGGGAGCGGTGCAGGACGTCGAAGGTCAGCGAGACCCGCTCGGGCGGGGGCTTGGGGGAGGAGCGCACCGCGACGACGTCGGTCCCGGTGGTCCGTGCGGCCGGGTGCCCGGGGAAGAGGGAGCAGACGTGCGCGTCCGGCCCGACCCCCAGGTGCACGACGTCGAAGCGCCCCTGCGCGGGGCCGGCCGCGGCCAGGTCCGCGGCCAGGCGTCCGGCGGCGTCCTCGACGTCGGCGGCCCTCTCGGGGCCGCACAGGCGGTGGACGTTGGTCTCGGGCACGCCCGCCTCCACCAGTCCTGCGGCCAGCAGGTCGTTGCGGTCGGCGTGCCCGGCGGGCACGAAGCGCTCGTCGCCGAACCACAGGTGAATGCTCTCCAGGCCCCGTGAGGGGACGATCCCGGCGGCGGTGAGAGCCGCGGGCAGGGCGCGCGCCAGGGCGGTCCCGGCCGAGCCGCCGGTCAGGGCGAGGTGGCCGGCGCCGCGCGCGGCCGCCGCCTCGGCGAGAAGGCCCGCGGTCCGCCCGGCGGCCAGGGCGCAGGCCTCGTCGAAGGACGGGCGGCGCACAATACTCGCCGCGGGCAGGCCGGCGGCCCTCTGCTCGATCGTGCCGGCGGTGCTCACCGACGGCCCCCTCCGGGCTCGTGGCAGCACTCGGCGGCGAAGGAGGCCAGGACCTCTCCGAAGACGAGGTCGGGGGTGAGCCGGCGCAGCTCCTCGTTCATGGTGGTGATCGGCTCGCGGCGGGGCATGGTGACGAGCTGCGGGGCGCCGCCCCCGGGGCGGGTGATGGTGGCGCGCTCCTGGTCCGTGCGGGCGATCACGATCTCGCCCGCCGGCGTGGTCACGGTGATCGAGGCGATGCCGCTGAAGCCGGGGACGTCGACCTGCTCCACCCCCACCCCGGTGCGCAGCCCCAGCCACTGGATCATGAGGGCGATGGAGGCGTTCTCCGGCTCTCCGGCGACGACCATGCCGCGCACGGCCCCCTCGCGCAGCACCGGGTCAAGAGTCGAGGCGACCATGGCCCGCCACAGGGTGGTCCGGGTCCAGGCCAGGTCGATGTCGCCCGGGGTGAAGGACGGTGCGAGCGCCTTGAGCGCCGTCACCGGGTCGTCGAGCGCCGGGGTGTTGGTGATGCGGGTGGAGGCCAGCTGTCCCAGGGGGCTCGTCGACGGGCAGACGGGCGGAGTCGTCGGCCACCAGGTCACCACCGGGACGTCGGACAGCAGGAAGGGGACGACGAGGGTGTCGGTGTGCTTGGCGGCCTCCCCCCAGGGCCGCAGGACCAGGGTCTCGCCGGCACCGGCGTCGTGCCCCACCCGGATCTCGGCGTCGAGGTGGCCGGGCAGGTCGGAGGGGACGTGCCCGTCGCGCGACCGGGGCCCGGTGGCCGCGTCGTCCTCGGGGTCGGGGCGGACCACCGCGACAATGCGGCACGGGTGGTCCAGGCTCGCGCCGTGCGCTGCGGCCAGGGCGTCCTCCAGCCCGGCGGCGTCGGTGTCGATCATGAGGGTCAGCACGTGGGAGCCGCCGGAGGCGCCCCCCTCCGCCAGGAGGGCGGAGACAATGCGGTCGGTGGTCGTGGCGGTGAGGGTGGTGATCATGAGCGCCTCCAGGTACGGCCGTCGCGGGCAAGGAGCTGGTGGGCCGACGCCGGTCCCCACGAGCCCGGCCGGTATCCGTCGGGCTCGCCTGCGGCGGCCCACCGATCGATGACCGGATCCAGGATCCGCCAGGACAGGTCCACCTCCCGCTGGTGGGGGAACAGCGGGGCGTCGCCGAGGAGGGCGTCGAGAATCAGCCGTTCGTAGGCCTCGGGGGACTCCTCGTTGAAAGTGCCGCCGTAGCCGAAGTCCATGGACACGTCCCGCAGCTCCATGTGGGAGCCGGGGACCTTGGAGGCCAGGCGCATGGTGACGCCCTCGTCGGGCTGGATCCGCAGGACGATCGTGTTGGCGCCCACCCCGGCGGTGGCGGCGCCGTCGAAGGGCAGGAAGGGCGGCCGCTCGAAGACGACGGCGACCTCGGTCACGCGGCGGGCGAGGCGCTTGCCGGTGCGCAGGTAGAAGGGCACACCCGCCCAGCGGCGGTTGGCGATCTCCAGGCGGATGGCCGCGAAGGTCTCGGTGCGCGAGCCGGGGGCGACGCCGTCCTCCTCGAGGTACCCCCTGACGGGGACGCCGCCCTGGAACCCGGCGTCGTAGCGCCCACGGGCGGTCGTGGCGTCCAGGTCCAGCTCGCCGCGGCGCTCCAGGCGCACAGAGGCCAGAACCTTCTCCTTCTCCGCGCGCACGGCCGCAGCGGTCATGGAGGTCGGCTCCTCCATGGCCGTCAGCGCCAGCAGCTGGAGAAGGTGGTTCTGGATGACGTCGCGGGCCGAGCCGATGGTGTCGTAGTAGCCAGCGCGCGTGCCGATGCCGATGTCCTCGGCCATGGTGATCTGGACGTGGTCGACGTAGCGATGGTTCCACAGCGGCTCGAGCATGGTGTTGGCGAAGCGCAGCGCCAGGATGTTCTGGACGGTCTCCTTGCCCAGGTAGTGGTCGACGCGGAAGACGTCGTCGGGCCGCACGATCCGGCCCACGAGGGCGTCGAGCTCGGCCGCGCTGGCCCGGTTGTGGCCGAAGGGCTTCTCGATGACCACGCGCCGCCAGGAGCCCGGCGACTCGTCCACGAGGCCGGAGGCGGCGATGCGCTGGGTGACCGCCGGGAACCAGCCCGGCGGGATCGACAGGTAGAAGGCGCGGTTGCCGCTGGTGCCGCGCGTCGCGTCGAGATCCGCGACGACAGCGGTCAGGCGGGAGTAGGCGCCGTCGTCCTCGAAGGAGGAGAACTCCACGAAGCGCATGCCGGCGGCCAGCTGGTCCCAGATGGCCTGGTGCCAGGGGGTGCGCGCACCTGCGCGCGCCGCCTGCGCGACGTAGGCCCGCAGGTCGTCATCGCTCCAGGATCGCCGGCCCACGCCGACCAGGGAGAAGCTCGGCGAGAGCAGGCCGCGGTTGGCCAGGTCGTAGATGGCCGGAAGCAGCTTGTGGCGCGCCAGATCGCCGGTGATGCCGAACATGACGAGCACGCACGGGTCGGCGATCCGGGGCATGCGCAGATCGCGGGAGTCCAGCAGGGGGTTGAGACCGGTGGCCGGTGCGTTGCGGCCGGGTGTCGGGGCGGGGGAGTCGTCCACGAGTGCCTTCCTGTGGTGGTGTGTGTCCCGGACAGGATACGAGTTCCACCTTAGACGTCGAGCACCCGGGCGGGACAAGAACCGTGCCTGGCCCGGGCGCGCCCTGCTTCCCGTGCCCGCTGTTGCTGTAGGCTCCCCGCAGGCCCTTTGCGCACCATGGTCGCCCGCCGATCTCAGTGCGGGCGGGAGAGGAGCATCATGAGCGATTTTGTCCCGGCCCCGTCGAGCGCGGACATCGGCGTCTACGGGCTGGGGGTGATGGGGGCGAATCTCGCCCGCAACCTGGCCCGTCACGGGCACTCCGTGGCCGTGTTCAACCGCACCCGGGCCCGCACCGAGCGTCTCATGGAGCGCTACTCGACCGAGGGCGACTTCGTGCCGGCGACGCGGCTGGCCGATTTCGCGGCCTCTCTGCGCCGCCCGCGCGTGGCCATCATCATGGTCCAGGCGGGCGCGGCCACCGAGGCGGTGATCGGCCAGCTGCGCGAGCTCTTCGAGCCCGGCGATATCATCGTCGACGCCGGCAACACCTTCTACAAGGACACCCAGCGTCGTGAGGCGGAGCTGAGGAGGGACGGCATCCACTTCGCGGGCGTGGGCGTGTCCGGGGGGGAGGAGGGCGCTCTGCTCGGCCCCTCCATCATGCCCGGGGGCACCAGGGAGTCCTACGACCGGCTCGGCCCCATGCTCGAGTCCATCTCCGCGCACGTGGACGGCGCCCCCTGCTGCGCGCACGTGGGGCCCGACGGCGCCGGCCACTTCGTCAAGATGGTCCACAACGGCATCGAGTACGCCGACATGCAGCTCATCGCCGAGGCCTACGACCTGCTGCGGCGCGTCGCCGGGCTCGACGTGCCCGCCATCGCCGAGGTCTTCCGCTCCTGGAAGGACTCCGAGCTCGACTCCTACCTCATCGACGTCACCGCGGAGGTCCTCGACCGCACGGACCCCGCGACCGACGAGCCGTTCGTCGACGTGATCGTTGACGCAGCCGGCCAGAAGGGCACGGGCGTGTGGACCACCCAGACCGCGCTGGAGCTCGGGACCGCGGTGCCGGCGATCGCCGAGGCGACCTTCGCGCGCGCCGTGTCCTCCTCGGCCGCGGCCCGCGCCGCCGTGCGCGAGGCCGACCTGGACGCCGGGGCCCGCACGATCGCCTTCGACTCCGATGAGGACACCGCGGCCTTCGTCGAGGCGGTCAAGCAGGCGCTGTACGGCTCGAAGATCGCCGCCTACGCCCAGGGCTTCGACGAGATCGCCACCGCCAGCGCGCGGGACGGCTGGAATGTGGACCTGGGCGCCATGGCGCGCATCTGGCGCGCCGGCTGCATTATCCGCGCCCGCTTCCTGGACGATATCGCCCGCGTCTACGAGGACGGCCGCGAGCCGGCCGGCCTGCTGACGGCGCCTGTTTTCGCCCGGGCCCTGGAGACGGTGCTGCCCGCGTGGCGCGAGGTGGTGGCGACCTCCGCCCTGACGGGCGTGCCCGCCCCGGCCTTCGCGTCCTCGCTGGCCTACGTCGACCAGCTCCGCGCACCGCGGCTGCCCGCCGCCCTCATCCAGGGGCAGCGCGACTTCTTCGGGTCCCACACCTACCACCGGGTCGACGACCCCGCCGGCGTCTACCACGTCCTGTGGGCCCGGGACGGCCGCCCCGAGGAGAAGTGGGACTGACCGGGCGACCGGGCCCGTTTCCTCCTCACCGGCCTGAGACGGCCGCCGGGCCCGGCCCGCACCCGTCCAGGGGTGCGGGCCGGGCCCGGGCCGGCCGGTGAGTCAGTAGCGGGAGCCGTATGTCGACCTGCAGTCGCCCCCGTACCTCATGGAGTAGCTGCGTCCTCCGCAGCTCTTGCCGAAGGCCTCATCGTCGCTTCCGTAGGAGGAGCTGTAGTAGAGGCTGTCGCAGTCGGCCATGTTCCCGGCGGAGCACGAGCTCCTCAGGCTGCTGTTCGACGACGAGCCGTATGGCGGGCGACTCGGGGAGGAGTACGAGTGGTCCTCCCACTCCAGGTCCTTGAGCTGCTGGGCGACGTCGGCGACCACGAGAATGGGCGTGGCGATCGCGGCGGACTGGGTGACCTCCTCGGCGAAGTCGTCGGCGTCATCGGAGTCCACCCCCCAGTCGGTGAGGGTGTCGGCGAGCTTGTTGAGAGCGCCCTGCGAGGGATGCAGGTTGAAGATGTTGACAATCGTCCCCGAGGAGGACACGTGCCAGGTTCCGTCGCTCTTCTCCACCACCACTCCGAGGTGATCGGGATTGGCGAGCTGACGGGTGAAGTCGACAGATGCGGTGTTGTTCTCGGACGCGGATGTGGTCACGTCCACCTTGCCGTCGTTGAAGGCCAGAGTGACCTTCCGGCTGCTGTCATCGGGGTGGAGGGTCACCGTGGAGCTGCCGGGGTGAACGACGGTCTTGCCGCTGCCGATGCTCGTCGAGGTCAGGTTCCAGTCGATCTGCACCGACTTCGAGGCCCTCTCGGAGAACTCCTGGTCCTCGCCGATCATGGTGGGTCCGTAGACCATGGCCAGGCGGCGCTCTGGCAGAGAGAGCATGCCGACGACGTTGTCATCGAGCAGGTCGCTGGGACGGCGGGCGTCCAGGACGGCGTCGGTCAGCTTCTCGACCGCGTCCTCGGCCGAGGACGCCCCCTTGGCCGAGGTGAAGTCGGCCTTGTAGCTCGGTGTCTTGATGTCATCGTCATAGCGCGCCCGCTCCCGGTAGGCCCACTGCGCAACGGTCATCGTCGGGGAGACGAACCAGCGCCCGTCCTCCTGGACCATGACGAGCTCGAGCGGGATGTCGTCCGAGAAGCTCTTGGCGACATCGCCGTTGTAGGACGCGTCCGAGAAATCCAGGTCGTTGAAGAAGTCCTTCTCGTCCCCGTCCAGGGGCTCCCCCTTGGCCGACTCGTAGCGGGTGCGCAGCGTCGTGGCCAGGCTCTGGTCGACATTGGCCTTGAGCTTCCAGGAGGAGACGGTCGCGATGGCCAGGCTGTCGGACTTCTTGTCGATGGAGTACTCCATGTTGGAAGACGTCACATTGATGGCCTTCAGGTAGCTGTCGAGCGCGTCCTTGGACATGAGCTTGTCGGGATCCGTCTTGGAGGACTTGTCGGTATCGCCGCCGTCGTTCTTCCGCACCGCCTCGGCGGAGTCGGAGACGGTGTCGATCTCGGCGGGCGACACCATTTTGAACAGGGTCATGACGTCCTTGTCCTGCACGGCCTGGGACAGGTAGTCCATGGCGGCCTCGGGGGAGGAGGCCCCGCGCTGGAAGAAGTGGGAGTAGACGGTGTAGGCGCCGCCTCCGAGCACCAGGGCGACGGCGAGCACCGCGGCCGCAATGCCCCGGGTCTTTCTGGTCCATCGTTTGCGGCCGCCCCGGACGGGCGAGACGGGCGGGGGCGGAGCCTGACTGAAGGCGACAGCCGGGGCCGACGCAGCCGACGCCGGCAGCGGCGTGGGGGCGCCCTGGCCTTCGGCGGGCGGAGGCGGCGGGGGAAGGGGCGTGGGCATGGGAGCGGGGGCCGGCTCCGCCCGAGTCTCAGTCTGCTCGGCGCGCATCGAGTCCGCCCGGAGCTCGGAAGCGGCCAGGGCCTCCTTGACCGCCGGGTCATCGACCTGCCCGAGCCACTGCCGCAGATCCGGGTAGAGCGCCGGGTTGGCCGCCAGAGCGGGCCACAGGTCGGGACGCTCAGCGGCGATCCTGGCCATGTCATGGGCACTCGTGCCGGGATCGGAGGCCTGCTCGGGGGAGAAGCCTGGGGGGCTGGGGGGACCGGCGGGATCAGACATCGTCTACCTCCGTGGGATGACATAGGGAAGCGGGTCGTGCGCACCGCAACACGGCACTCAGGATAGTGAGCCGTGCGCCCCCTCACCAGATACAATTTCTGATACAGCATCCGCGTCGTGCCCGCTGCTCCGGGCGCCGGGGCGAGGGGCGTCCCGGCCGGCAGCAGCGGCGGCCTGGAACGCGCTGAGCGTAGAGAACGCGATTATATTGTCAGTGGCACGCGCCGCGACGGTATGGTGTGACCACACCGGCGCGACCCGCGCCGCCCGACCCGAGGGGAACAGATGCCGAGCACTCCGATCGAGCCGGATCCCAGCACGACCCAGTCCTTCGGTGCTATGGATTTCAGTGCTGATTCGGCTGCGTCGCTTATCGGACTGTCGCAGCAGGATCGCGCTGCGATCGCCGCCCTGCCCGCAGGAACGGCTTTGCTGCTGGTCCAGCAGGGCCCGACCACCGGCGCCCGTTTCCTGCTCGACGCGGCCGAGACGACCGTGGGCCGTCACCCGCGCGCGGACATCTTCCTCGACGACGTGACGGTCTCGCGCAAGCACGCGATCTTCTTCGCGCTGCCCGAGGGAGGCTTCGCCGTGCGCGACTCGGGCTCGCTCAACGGCACCTACGTCAACCGCCAGCGTGTCGAGCAGGCCGCTCTGCGTCGAGGCGACGAGGTCCAGATCGGCAAGTACCGAATGACCTACCACCCCGGCCCGGTCGCGGGCGCGGCTGCGCAGTGAGCGCCGTCCCCGCACGCCGTCGTCCCGCTGAGCGCGATGCGGCCGACGCCGAGGTCCCGCCCTGGCCCCGAGACGTCTCCCGCAAGCCGGAGATGAAGATCTCCGAGGTGGTGGACCGGCTCAAGGCGGAGTTCCCGGCCCTTTCCCTGTCGAAGGTCCGCTACCTCGAGGGGGAGGGTCTCATCGCCCCCTTTCGGGTCGGCAACGGATACCGGCGCTACTCCCAGGCCGATGTCGAGCGGCTCCGCTACACGCTGACGGCCCAGCGCGACGAGTATCTGCCGCTGTCGGTCATCCGGCAGCGGCTCGCCGAGCTGGATGCCTCGCCTCAGGCGCCCGAGCCCTCCCCGGTCCCGCGCGTGGTCGCGGCCGGCGGCCATGCGGTGGTGGGCACCAGCCTGGACGCCGCATCGCTGGCCCACCACGCCGGCGCCTCCGTGGCCCAGCTGGAGGAGCTGGTTGCGATCGGCGTCGTGGCGCCCGACGCCCACGGCCGTTTCGACGCGCGCTCCCTGCGGACGGTGTCGCTTGCACTGCGCGCGCACCGGCTCGGCATTCCTCTGCGCAACCTGCGCTCGGTGCGAGCCGCGGCCGAGCGCGAGGCCGACGTCGTCGACCTGGCTGTGCGGTACAAGCGGCTGCGGTCGAGCACGGCCGCCGAGGACGCCGCCTCCGAGCTCGCCGGCGTCCTCGCGGACCTGCACACGGCTCTGCTCCACCAGGCGGTCTCGGCGCTGGGCTGAGAGGCGCCCCCGGGGAGGGACCGAACCGGTCGAGGTTCCGCCTCCGTTCGCCGGACACGGCGCCCGCGCGCCCGTAGATTTGGGTCCGTGAGCACCATGACACTGGTGAGCGTCCGCTCCACAACGTCCCAGAACGGCCTGGTCGCCATCCTCGTTGAGGACGGCGGTCCTGCGATGGTGGCAGTCCCCGTCACCCCTCGTGAGGGCCTGCTGCTCAGCTCTGGTGAGGCCAGCGAGGTAATGCGCACCTTGACCTGGACGACTCTGCTCGGGCAGACGTGCCGGGCGCTGGGCGGCCGCGTCAGTGCTGTCGAGCTCGATGTCGACGCCGATGCGGCGCTGTGCGCCTGCGTGGTGCTCCTTCAGGGCGAGATCGAGCACCGGGTCCCGTGCTCGCCGGCGGAGGCGCTGGTCGCGGCGCAGTCGTTGGGCCGTCCCGTGGTGGCGACCGCCGGGCTCCTGCGGCTGCGGGGGCTGGACCTCGATGCTCAGGGGCTGTGCCTGCGCTTCGCGCAGTGGCGCCGGGAGCTGGAGGCGATGGCGGTCGATGAGGCGGCGTCGTCAGCCTGACTCCGCGACACGCGAGACGGAAGTGACGCATGTGACGAATAATGTGATGTGAATCACATGCTCTGTCGTAGGGGACCCACCCGTTTGCCCTGCAATCAGGCCGCAAATCGCTAACAGAATGCGGCAAAACTTGACCTCGCCCTGAGATTGAGACATCCTCGACAGGCGGACGCGGCGCGCCCTTCATTGAGCACCGCGGGCAGTGGCCCTATCGTGGGTCCTGGTCGGGGACACCCGCCCGACCCCCACCGCCACGGGGCGCGCCCAGCGCGCACGCCCCCATTCCGACAGGAGCAGGTCAGTTGAGCGCGAACGAGGCCAGTCTTCATGCCCCAGCACTTCAGCGCGGCCAGGGGATGCTCTTCGGCGACCCGCTTCCCGAGCTTGATGTCAACACGGGCTACCGCGGACCAATCGCCTGCCGCGCCGCCGGCATCACCTACCGGCAGCTGGACTACTGGGCCCGCACCGGACTGGTCGAGCCCTCCATCCGAGGCGCCAGGGGCTCAGGCTCTCAGCGTCTGTACTCCTTCCGCGACATCCTGCTGCTCAAGATCGTCAAGCGGCTGCTCGACACCGGCGTCTCCCTCCAGCAGATCCGCACCGCGGTCAACGCCCTTCACCAGCACGGCGTGGAGGACCTGACCTCCATAACGCTGATGAGCGACGGCGCCTCCGTCTACGAGTGCACCAGCGCCGATGAGGTCATCGACCTCGTCCAGGGGGGCCAGGGCGTCTTCGGCATCGCCGTGGGGCGCGTATGGCACGAGGTCGAGGGCTCCCTGTCCGAGTTCCCGGTCGACCATGCGAACCGGCCCCCGGTGATTGAGGACGAGCTGGCCAAGCGTCGCGCCGCCAAGTGCCGGCTCGGCTGAGCGAGCGCGTGTCGGCGGCGGGCGGTGCCGATCGCCCCGCGCCCTCACCTCACAGTTCCTACACGACCTGAGCAGAAAGGCTCCGCAATGAAACTTGGCAGCTCGGATCTTGATGTCAGCCGCATGGGACTGGGCGGCAACGTCTTCGGCTGGACGGCCGACGAGGAGGCCTCGCGCCGCGTCCTGGACGCCTACACCGGCGAGGGCGGCAACTTCATCGACACGGCCGACGGCTACTCCGCCTGGGCGGACGGCAACGCCGGGGGAGAGTCCGAGACGATCATCGGCTCATGGCTGCGCAGGCGCGGACGCCGCGACGACGTCGTCATCGCCACCAAGGTCTCCACCAAGCCGGACCGGGCCGGACTCGCGCCCGACAACGTCCGCGCCGCCCTCGGGGAGTCCCTGGCGCGCCTGCGCACCGACTACGTCGACCTCTACTACGCGCACTTCGACGACCCGGACACGCCCCTGGAGGAGACCGTGGCGGTCTTCGAGGAGCTCCGCGCCGCCGGCAAGACCCGCTACGTGGCGCTGTCCAACTACGACCCCCGGCGCATCGAGCAGTGGTGCGCCATCGCCGAGTCCATGGGGGCACAGGCGCCCGTCGCGCTCCAACCGCACTACAACCTCCTCCACCGCGGCGACGTCGAGGGGCCCGGAAACCGAGGGGAGACGGCGGCCGCCCACGACATGGGGCTCGTCCCGTACTTCTCGCTGGCCGCGGGCTTCCTGACCGGGAAGTACCGCCGGGGCGAGGCGGCCACCACCGCGCGCTCCTCGATGGTGGCGGACTACATGCGCCCGGAGTGCTTCGCCGTCGTCGACGCGCTGCGCGAGATCGCAGCGGCCCACGGCACGCAGCCGGCCGCGGTGGCGCTGACCTGGCTGCGCGACCGCCCCGGCGTGGTGGCCCCGCTGGCCTCGGCCCGCACCACCGAACAGCTCGCCCCGATCCTGACGGCGCTCACTCTTCGGCTCGCACCGGAGGAGACCGACCGGCTCACCTCGCTGTCGGGCGCCATCTGAACAGGCCGTCTACGCGGATGAGAGCGGGCCGTGCCCGAGGGCCGGCCCGCCCCCGCCCTCATGGCTCCGGGTGCCGGGGTCCTCAGGCGGTGCGGTGCCCGAGGACGTAGGTGCGGCTGTGGCCGTCGCTGAGGTCGGTCAGCGTCACCCGCACCAGGCCGGACTCGTCGGCCTCGTAGCGCTCCTCCATCTGCGGGCCGCCGCCCGTGCGCGTCACAGGTATCGAGGACAGGTCGTCGATATCGCGCAATGAGGCGTCGAAGGGGAACAGGACGTCCTCGTAGGGCGCGAGCTCCCCGCGGGGCTCGCCGTCGTCGTCGACCCCCGCGCACTCCACGAAGCGGTAGCGCCCGATGTTGTGGACCGCCTGGTAGCGGCGTGTGGCCACGGTGGCGCTGACCCCGCCGCCCTTCTGGATGGAGTCCTCGGTCAGGATCGCGTCGAAGGAGGTGCGCGTGCCGCCGTCGGCCTCCCGGAAGACGCCGAAGCCGCGCGAGAGCCGGTCCGTCAGCCGGACGTTGGCGTCACGGTCGGCGGCGATCGCCAGGCCGATGGCGGTGGAGGCCCCCGGGTAGGGGGAGCGGTGGACACGGCGTCCGAACCGCTCGCGCAGCATCCTGGGCACCAGCGGCAGGCCCGAGGCGCCGCCGACGAGGTAGATCCCGGCGATGTCGGTCAGGTCCGGGCCGCCGTCCTCCAGCCTGCCGACCAGGGGCGCCATCACGTCCACGCTGCGCTGGATCAGGGGCGTCGTGGCCTCGTAGAGGTCCGCCACGGGCAGCACCACGTCGTTGTCGCGCACGCGGACGACCATGCGCCGCGACTGCGGCGCCAGGGCCTCCTTGACGTCGCGGCACTGGTCGAGCAGGTCGCCGAGCTGGGTGCCGCTCAGGGAGGCCTCGTCCACGGACGCGCGCGCCAGCACCAGCTGGGCCAGGATGAGGTCGACGTCGTCGCCGCCTAGGTCGCCCAGCCCGCGGGAGGCCAGCACCTCGTGCGAGGGCCCGTTGACGTCCACCAGGGAGGTGTCGAAGGTTCCGCCCCCCAGGTCGTAGACCAGGACGCGCGTGCGCCGGGAGGACACGGTGGACGCCTTGCGGTGGGTGTACTCGAAGCCGGCGGCGCTGGGCTCGTTGAGCATGGCGGTCACGTGGAACCCCGCCGCCCGGAAGGCGTCGAGCGTGAGCAGGCGCTGCGCCCCGTAGGCGTGCGCGGGCACGGCGACCACCACGTGCGCGTCCTCGCTGCCGGGGTCGGCGCCGTCGAGCACCCCGGAGGTGGCCATCTGCCGGCGCAGGTCGGTCAGGAAGGACACGAGTACCTCGCCGACGCTCAGCGTGCGGTCGCCGAGGGTCACTGTGCTCGACGCGCTGACCGACGGCGCCGCCAGGGTGCGTTTGAGGCTGCGCAGGAGCGGAGCGCCCTCGCGGGCGGCCTGGCGCGCGCGGAAGCCGTGCACCAGGCCGTCATCGGTCAGCGCCGTCAGGGACGGGTAGTAGTCGTGGGAGTCGCCGTTCGTATCGGTGAAGGACAGAACAGGGTAGTTGCCCCGGTCGGCGCGGGCGACGACCGTTCTGGTCGTGCCCAGGTCGATTCCGAGGTCCAGGTGAGAAGGGGCCGCGGTGCGGCCTTTCCGGGACTTGGAAGAGCGTGTGCTTCCACTTCGGGCTGCCATGGTCCGACCCTATCGTTGCTGTCCCGATATAACGCTCAGGGCGCGCTGGGGAGTCGGCCTCGTCTTGCTTCGCCGACGGCGAGCGGCCGCTCACGCGGGTCGGGCGGCGACGGATGCCGCGGTGCCGTCTCCGGCACCGTCGGGGGACCGGGTGAACAGTTGGTGAACAGTCAGAATCTCGCTGTCGGGCGGGGTCGGCCGCTGGTAACAATGAAGGCGGACCGCGTCCGTGCGGTCCGGATCCCCGGCCCGATCGGCGTCAGCCGCACCCGGGACCCAGATCCGCTCACCCGACCGAGAATAGTATGACTGCAACCTTGTTCATCGTGGTGGTCGTCGTCGCGACCGCGCTGGTCTTCGACTTCACCAACGGATTCCACGACTCGTCCAACGCCATGGCGACATCCGTCGCCACCGGGGCCTTCACTCCCAGGCGCGCTGTCCTGGTCGCGGCCGTGCTGAACGTCATCGGCGCCATGATCTCCACGGAGGTCGCCAAGACGATCTCTCACGGCATGTTCAACGACGCGCTCATCGAGGCGGCGCCCGCAATGGTCTTCGCCGGCCTCGCCGGCGCGATCCTGTGGAACCTGGCCACCTGGCTCTTCGGACTGCCGTCCTCCTCCTCGCACGCGCTCTTCGGCGGGCTGATCGGCGCCGTCATCATGGCCGCGGGCATCCAGGGCGTGCACTGGGGCACGGTGATCTCCAAGATCATCCTGCCCGCGATCATCGCCCCCTGCGTGGCCGGGACGGCGTCGGCGCTGGCCACCTGGATCGCCTACCGCATCGCCCGGCCCACCGACCGCTTCAGTCAGACGGTCTTCCGCAACGGGCAGCGGATCTCGGCATCAATGGTGGCACTCGCCCACGGCACCTCCGACGGGCAGAAGACCATGGGCGTCATCACCCTGGTCCTGATCGCCGCCGGCTACCAGGAGACGGGGACCGGCCCCCAGTGGTGGGTGGTCGGCGCGGCCGGGCTGGCCATCGGCCTGGGCACCTACTCGGGGGGCTGGCGCATTATGCGCACGATGGGCAAGGGACTGGTCCACATCGACCCGCCGCAGGGCTTCGCCTCCGAGACCGCCTCAACAGTGGCGATCCTCGCCTCCTCCCACCTGGGCTTCGCCCTGTCCACCACCCACATCTGCACGGGCTCGATCCTGGGCACCGGAGTGGGCAGAGGGGCCAAGGTGTCCTGGGGGACCTTCGGGAAGATGGGCATCGCCTGGCTCGTCACCCTGCCCTGCGCCGCCGTGGTGGGCGCGGTGACGTCCCTGATCGCCGTCAGGGGCGGCGTCCCGGGCACTATCGCCGTCATCGTCCTGCTCCTGGCCGGGGCCTGGATCATTATCCGCCAGGCCGGCCACAACCGGGTCGACTTCTCCAACGTCAACGACGCCGACTCCGTCGTCGTGGCCAAGCAGCCCGACCCCGAGCTCGGCCGCGCCCCCAAGACCCTCAACGAGGTCAAGAAAGAGCTCGTCGGCGCGGCCACGGTCACCACCGCCGCGCCGCAGCAGAGGGAGAGCGTCGCATGAGCATCGACTGGGCGTCCCTCGGGCTGGTCGCGGCGGTGACCGTGCTCGGCACGGGCCTCGTCCTGGCCATCACCTCCTCGGCGGCCCGCATGCTCGGCGAGGCCCGGCTCAAGCGCACGGCCGGGCAGGTCAGGGGCCTGCGCGCCGCCGAGCTGGCGGCCGGCTTCTTCCTGGCGCTGGCCCTGGGCATCGTCCTCTTCGGCCTGTGGCTCATGATCCCCTACTACCACTGAGGTCTCAGCGCGGCCGCCGCGCGCGGGTTTCTGACGGATCCGAGCAGGCGGCCAACGGCCGTCGATTCCGACGGCGGGGCTTGCTACCCTTCGCTCATGGCGGAGGACCTCGCAGCGCTCGCCCGGGAGACGATCGCCTCGTCCCGTGCGAGCCGGGACCCGGACTACCCCCTGATCCACCTGGCTCCGCCCATCGGGCGCCTCAACGACCCCAACGGGCTGCTCGTCGACGGGGACGCCTACCACGTCTTCTACCAGCTCGGTCCCTTTCACCCCGGCCGCAAGCTCGTGTACTGGGGGCACGCCTCCTCGCCCGACCTGCTCACCTGGAGCCAGCACGGTCCCGCGATCGTCCCCGACTCCGCCTACGACCGCTCCGGCGCCTACTCGGGCGGCGCCCTCGTGCTCGACGACGACGAGGCCGCCCGCGCGCCGGCCGGCGCCCGCTTCCAGCTGTTCTACACGGGCAACCTCAAGGACCCGGTGACCGGCGTGCGCACCTCCACCCAGGCGCTGGTGACCAGTCCTGATCTGGTCCGCTTCACCAAGTGGCCCGGCAACCCGATTATCGAGCGCCCCGACGGCTACACGGCCCACTTCCGCGACCCGCAGGTGTGGCGCGACCCCGACGCGCCGGGCGCCTACCGGATGATCGTGGGCGCGCAGCGCCTGGACGCAACGGGGGCGGCCCTGCTGTACCGGTCCACCGATCTGGCCGCATGGCGTTTCGAGGGCGAGCTGCGCTTCCCCGACGCGCACGGCGCCCTCGACTCGCTGGGCTACATGTGGGAGTGCCCGGGCATTGTCCGCCTGGCCGACGAGACGACCGGCGGCGAGCGCGACGTCCTCATCTTCTGCCCCCAGGGCATTCGGCCCCAGGAGGAGGGGTACGAGAACGTCTTCCCCTGCGTCTACGCGGTCGGGCGCCTGGTGGGCAACGAGCTGCAGGAGTGCGACGGCCAGATCCGAGAGGTCGATCGGGGCTTCGAGTTCTACGCGCCGCAGGTCTTCGCAAGGCACCCCTCGCGGCCGGGGCCGGCGCTCCTCATGGGGTGGGCCGGCAACGCCGACGAGGACGACCAGCCCAGCGTCGACTCCGGGGGCTGGGTCCACGCCATGACGGCTCCCCGCGCGCTCACCCTGCGCGCGGGCCGCCTCATCCAGCGTCTGGCGCTTCCGCCTCCCGACGACGCGGCGGCACCTGGGGTGAGTGGTCTGGGCGGGGTGCCGGTGACGGGGCTGGCCCGGGTCGCCGAGCTCCGGGGGCATCGCTCCTGGCACCTTGAGATGGAGGCGGAGAGTCTCGAGGCGACGGGGGAGACCGGCCGGTGGGGCCTGCGCATCGGGGAGGAGTCGTGCTGCGTCGATATCGACCTGGTGGCCTCCGCCTCCGGCGCGCAGCTGGTGGTGGACCGGACGACGTCGAGGTACGCCATCCACGGCGCGAGGCGGCG
The DNA here is from genome assembly GCF_030253495.1 of Actinomyces israelii. Classification (NCBI taxonomy): domain Bacteria; kingdom Bacillati; phylum Actinomycetota; class Actinomycetes; order Actinomycetales; family Actinomycetaceae; genus Actinomyces; species Actinomyces israelii. The sequence goes on along the minus strand of NZ_CP124548.1, from coordinate 2,057,013 downwards.
GGTCACGCTGCCCGAGCGGGTTCGCCCGCGCCTGGAGGTGCTCCACGACCGCTCGATCACCGAGGTCCTGGTCGGCGACGGTGATATCGCCTTCACCCTGCGCAGCTTCCTGCCTCCCGACGCCTCGGGCGCCACCGTGAGGACCGACGGCGTCCTGAGGCTGCGGCGGGCCGGGGCGCGGACACTCGACTGAGGACGCCGGACGCCCCTGGGGTCCGGCACCCGCATGAGACTGACTTCTCACTTACGCTTGCAACGAACCACTGTTCAACGATACTATGACGATCGTTTGACACAAGGTCTGGACGCCCGGGTCTCACGGTTGTTTCCCACGCGTCATCTCCCCTCTGAGCTCACCGCCGAGCGCCCAGGCCCCAGAGAAAGGAAACCCGGGTGGCGATGGACCACGCCCGAGTGGCGAAAGACGTCCTGACGTATGTCGGCGGCGCAGAGAACATCAGTGCAGCGGCGCACTGCGCAACCAGGTTGCGTCTTGTCCTGAACGACATGGACAAGGTGGACCAGAAGGCTCTCGACAAGGACCCCGACCTCAAGGGGACCTTCATCGCGGGAGGCATGTTCCAGATCATTGTCGGTCCCGGTGACGTGGACAATGTCTTCTCCGAGATGATCACCAAGGGCGGTGTCAAGGAGGTCTCGAAGGACGAGGCGAAGGAGGCGGCCGCCAAGGGCGGCAACCCAGTCTCCCGGTTCATCAAGACGATCGCGGACATCTTCGTCCCGATCCTGCCGGCCCTGATCGCCGGCGGTCTTATGATGGCGCTCAACAACGTCCTGACAGCCGAGGGCCTGTTCGGCAGCCAGTCGCTGGTCCAGCGCTGGGCCTGGCTGGCCGACTACGCCGACCTGATCAACATGATCTCCTCGGCGGCCTTCGCCTTCCTGCCCGTGCTCGTGGGCTACTCCGCGGCCAAGCGCTTCGGCGGCAACGTCTACCTCGGTGCCGCCATAGGCGCCGCCATGGTCTCCACCTCGCTGCTCCCGGCCGACTCCATGAGCAACAGCACGGCGCGCGCGAACTTCTGGATCTTCAAGGGGACGACGTCCTGCGTGATCGGCTCCGACGGCTGCGGTATCACCAGCGCCGTGGACAACTGGAGCCTCTTCGGCCTGCACGTGGACAAGATCGGCTACCAGAACATGGTCATCCCGGTGCTCTGCGTGGCCTGGATCCTGTCGGTCATTGAGAAGTGGCTCCACAAGCGCCTGTCCGGCACGACCGACTTCCTGCTGACCCCGCTCGCCACGCTGCTGGCGACGGGCTTCCTCACCTTCGTCGTCGTCGGCCCCGTCACCCGCGTGCTGTCGGACTGGATCACCGACGGCCTGGCCTGGACCTACAACACCCTGGGCCCGATCGGCGGCTTCCTGTTCGGCATGGTCTACTCGCCGATCGTGGTGACCGGCCTGCACCAGTCCTTCCCCGCCGTCGAGCTGCCGCTCATCGCAGAGATGGGCAACGGCGGCCCCGGCTCCTTCATCTTCCCGATCGCCTCCATGGCCAATGTCGCCCAGGGCGCCGTCACGCTGGCCGTCTTCTTCAAGGCCAGGGACGCCAAGATGAAGGCCCTGGCCGGTGCCGGTGGCGCCTCGGCCGTCATGGGCATCACCGAGCCCGCCATCTTCGGTGTCAACCTCCGCCTGCGCTGGCCCTTCTACATCGGCATGGGCGTCGCCTCCCTCGGCGGTGCCGCGGTCGCCCTGCTCGGCATCCACTCCCAGGCCCTGGGCGCCGCCGGCTTCATGGGCTTCGCCTCCATCGTCCCGGAGGACATCCCCAAGTACCTCCTCCTCGAGGCGATCGTCTTCATCGTCGCCTTCGCCGCCGCCTTCGCCTACGGCTCCACCCGCGGCAGGGCCTCGCTCGCCGGTGAGGCCGACGACGTGGACGAGGCCGCCCTCGAGGCCGAGATCCTGGCCGCGCAGGCCGATATCGAGATCCCGGAGGAGGCCGCGGCGGACTTCTCCGTCACCTCTCCCATCCGGGGCCGCGCCGTCCCCCTGTCCGAGGTCAAGGACCAGACCTTCGCCTCCGGCATGCTCGGCCCGGGCCTCGCCGTCGCCCCCGCCGAGGGGCCGGTCGTCTCCCCGGTCGACGGCGAGGTGCTCGTCGCCTTCCCGACCGGTCACGCCTACGGGCTGCGCTCGGCCAGCGGCGTCGAGCTGCTCATCCACGTCGGCATGGACACCGTCGAGCTGGACGGCAAGCACTTCAGCCCCAAGGTCAGGGCCGGCAACAAGGTCCGCCGCGGCCAGGTCCTGGTCGATGTCGACTGGGCCGCGGTCAAGGAGGCCGGCTACGAGACGGTGACGCCGATCGTGGTCTCCAACGGCGCGTCCTTCGCCGGCATCGCCGATGAGCGCACCGGCGACGTCGAACGCGGCGACGCGCTCTACGTCGTCGAGCCCGCCGCCGAGAGCGAGGAGAAGACCCCCGAGCCGGCCGGCGAGACCAGCGCCTCCTGATTCCCGGCACGACGGCGGCGGTGGCCCGTCCCGGGACAGGGACGGGCCACCGCCGCCGAGTGGCGGCCGACGGCCTCAGGTCGTGTTGCCCACCAGGAGCCGGACGGGCAGGGGAGCGGGGGACAGGCTCCTGGGTGCGGGGGGCTCGACGTCATCGGCGCTCTCGGCGCGGGCGTCGATCTGCCTGAGCAGGATGTCGACGGCGCACGCGGCCAGGTCGGCGATCGGCTGCTCTATGGTGGTCAGTCCCGGCAGCGCCCGACGCACCGCCGCCGTGGCGTCGAAGCCGATGACCTTGAAGTCCTCGGGCACGCTGCGGCCGCGCTTGCGGGCCCACTCCAGGACCGCGGCCGCCGTCAGGTCGTCGGTGGCGAAGACGGCGTCGACATCGGCGGGCATGGAGTCCAGGCCGGCCTCAATGAGTCCAGCCCGTTCGGAGTCCGGCGTGTGGAAGTCGACCGTGCGCACCACCGGCTCGACTCCGGCTCCGAGCAGCACGGCGAGGTAGCCGGCCTCGCGGCGGTTGTGCGGCCCGGTCCGCGAGGTGAGCAGCGCGGGCCTGTGCGCCCCGCGCGCCAGCAGGTGCTCGGTCGCCGCGCGCCCGCCCGCCTCGTTGTCGCAGGCGACGTTGGGGATCGCGGGGGACAGGAGGCGGTCGACGGTCACCAGCGGCATGCGCACCGTGCGGTACTCGGGCAGGGTCTCGTTGTGGGCGCCCGAGATAATGCCGTCGACGCGGTGGGAGACGAGCAGGTCGAGGTACTCGCGCTCACGGTCCGCCCGGCCCATCGAGTTGCACACGAGGATCCGGTAGCCGTGGTCCGCCAGGGCGTTCTCGATCTCGGCCGCCACCTGGCCGAAGAAGGGCAGGGCCACGGTGGGGACGATGACCCCGACGATGTGGGTGGACTTGCCGTGCAGCGCCCGTGCGACCTGGTTGGGCCGGTAGTTGAGCTCGGCGATGGCGTCGGCGACGCGGTCCTTGGTCCCCTGGCTGAGGTAGCCGCGGTTGTTGAGCACGCGGGAGACCGTCGTCAAGGAGACGCCTGCGACCTGAGCGACGTCAGCCAGGGTCGGCTCTCGGCGCGAGCTCATCATGGTCTCCTCGGGTTATCAGACAAATGCCGCCTAAGCCTATGCCAGGGTGCCACCATCTGGTGAAGACCGCGTCACCGTGCGGCAGGATTGCCGAGGTCACGCGTGGCACAGCGCGGGCACAAAACCCTCATAATAGCTGATCATGGCACGTGCGATCGCGGCGTGGCCGGCGTCGTCGGGATGGATGCCGTCCATCGCGAGCCTGTCCTGCTCGCCGTTGATCGCAGTGCTCATGGCATCGGTCGAGGTCAGTCCGAGCTCTGTGGCCCGCTCGTGGACCATGCGCCTGACGACGCCGAAGCGCGGTCCGGTGCCGAGCGCCGGGAAGTAGGGTGCGACGACGACGGGCGTGCCGCGCAGGCGCGCGGCGAGGAACGACAGGTCATGGTCGACCGCCTGCCGCACGAGGCCGAGCTGGGAGGGCAGGAAGGCGGCGTCGTTCAGGCCCAGGCTGACGGTGAGGATGTCGGGCTCCGCGCGCAGCGCCGCCTCAAGGCAGATGGCGTCGCGGCAGGACGGAGCGCGGTCGCCTCCGGGCAGGCGCCCTCCGCGGCGGGCGAAGAAGCCCATGCCGTCGGCGGCGAGGTTCACCTCCCGCCATCTCAGGTGCTCGCAGACCAAGGAGCTCCACCGGTTGCGCGGGTGGGTGACGGCCCGCCACCCGGTGGTGACCGAGTCGCCGAGGAAGACGGCGGTGGGGAAGGACTGCGGACGTGGTACGGAGGGCACGCACCGACCATACGACCACAGGCCGGTCGGGGGGCGGTGACGTGCGCCCGCGGCTCTTCTCGTCCCACACGTCCCAGGTGTCTCAGCAGGTTCACAGGCTATGCGGGGGAGCGCCGAAGGTCGGGCTCATAGTGTTGCCGCCATGAGCGGGCAGGACAGGGCGCACGGGGTCCCGGTGACCTACATCGACGCCGACGGGAGGCCGATCGAGGCGCCGCACGACCCGGGCGCCGGCCGGGACGGCGCGGGCGAGCGGCCCGCGATGTTCGTGCACATGAGCTGTCGCGTGAGTTCTGTCGAGCTCGGCTCGTCCAGCGTCAGGGCCCTGGAGCCCGTGTGGCGCACCGCGCTGGTGTGGGCGGCGGTCGCCTTCGTCGCTGGAGCGCTCATGGTGGCGCTGAGCAGCGGCCTCGCCGCCGTCGTGCTGTGGCCGCTGGGCGGCTTCACCATGATCGTCGCCGCGAGCGCGCTGTGGGGGGCGTGGACGGCCCGCCGCCTGGCGCGCAGGACGCTCACCTCGTCGCCGGCCCGCGGCTCGTCGGTGAACCGCCCGGCGCCGGGCGACCGCAGGGGCTGAGGGACCGCGGGTCCTCAGGCGCCTCCTCCTGCACCTGTATTGTCATATAATGTCATAATGTGCATTATCGGCGATGAAGGATGGTGGCTCCGAGCCCCGGGAGCCGGACCGCCGTGCGCCGTCCGTCCGCGTGGATGACGGTCCGCTCGACTGGCTCGTCGTGCTGCGACAGGACGACGACGAGCTCCCCGCCGTCGTCGTCGACCAGGACGTCGGCCAGGACGCGCGGATCCTCGACGTGGGCGGGCCGCCGGACGCCGGCCAGCTCGGCGAGCGCGTCGTAGAGCCGCCACGTGTCCTCGGGGTTGACGCGCCCCAGGCGCGCGGCGAAGTACTCCAGCGGATAGGTGCACAGCACCGCGCGTCCCGGGCCGTGGCGCTTGACGACGATCGCCGGACGGCCGTGCGAGTCGTGCGCGACGACGTCGGCGCCGTCGAGGGCGCGCACGGGCAGGAAGGCGCGGGCCTCCCGGTTGCCGGCGGCGCGGAACCGCAGGGTGGCGCCCTCGGGCAGCGGCCCGAGCGGCTCGACGAAGGTGATCTCCACCGTCTCGTCCTCGACGGGGTCGTTGAGCCCGTAGGTGAGCTCCTGGGCGACCCCGAACAGGCAGTCGAGACCGGTCCACCAGGGCCCGCGCTGGGCGGTCGTCTCGCCCGCGCAGTAGGACGCGTACACGGTGGCGCCGCCGCGCGCGAGCTCGACCAGACGGGGCCAGGTGGCGGCGGCCAGCTGCTTGGTCGACGGCGCCAGGTACAGGTCGTACCCGCTCTCGATGCCGCCGGCCAGGCCGTCCTCGGGCTCGTGGACGATGCCCGGGGCGAGATCGGCCTCCTTCGCCGCGACATAGGCCTGCTCGCTCGCGTCGACGATGAGCGCGCGCTCCTCCTCGGTCGTAAAGGGGTAACGGGCGGTCAGGCAGGACGGGACGATGATCCCGGTCGCGGTCGGCGCGCGCCGGAGACCGGCCAGGTCGGTCCCGGCCAGCTCCTCGGAGAAGATCCGCAGCTCCTCCAGCGGCGGCTTGGGCGCACCGGCGGCGTCGGTGATGCCGAAGTGCATCTCGAAGGGGTGGTGGCTGTAGGGCCGCTGCTCCCTGAGGTCGTCGAAGTCCGTGTTGTTCCAGGCCACCCAGCCCGAGGCTCCGGCCGCGAGCGTGGAGTGGAGCAGCTGGCGGTAGTAGGACGCGCTCCCCCGCGCGGAGACGAAGTCGCTCGACAGCCCGAACTCCTCCATGATGACCGGCTTGCCCGCGACCTGGGCGAGCTCGCACACGAATGCGGCCTTGAGGTGCTGACGCAACCGGTCGTTCTCCATCCGGTACACGTGGGGGCCGATGAAGTCGACCAGCTCGCCGTAGGTGAGCGAGGAGAATCCCGAGTCGTGCCCCGTGGTCTCGACGCCCCAGGCGCCGTCCCCCAGGCTCACCGGCTGGTGCCCGCCGCCCGCGCGCACGGCACCGACCATGAGCAGGGCCCAGGCGCTTATGACCTCCTCATCGCCCTCTCCCCCGTAGATCGGGATCTCGTTGGAGATGAGCCATCCGATGACGGCCGGGTGGTCGTGAAAACGGCGGGTCAGCTCCGTGATGTACCACGCCTGCCGGGCCACCATCCACACATCCGTGTAGAGGTCCCTGCCGTGACGCCACGACGGGTCCCAGTTCTCTCCCGACATGTGGCCGACAATGAATGTCGGGATCGTTCCCATCCCCACCTCCCGGTGTGCGTCGAGGAAGTCCCGGTACCGGTCGCAGGCCCCCTCGTCGATCGTGTCGGGAGCGGGCATGAAGTCGGGCCAGTAGAAGAATGAGCGCGTCATTGTCAGGCCGTGCTCGTGCAGGACCTGGAGCTCCTCGCGAACGATGCCGGGGTCGTAGCGCGACCACATTCTGGGACCGCCTGTGCGCGACCAGAAGTTGGCTCCGATCCACGGCCGGGACTGGCCGGAGCTGTTGATCATGTGCATGGGGCGGGTGGGCATAGCGGTCCTCGGGTGATAGGCGGGGGCGCGTTCCTGTCGCGCCCTCGGGGGCGGGATTATTTCACGGAGCCGGCCGTCAGGCCTGCTACGAAGCTCTTCTGGAGAATCAGGAAGGCGATGACGACGGGCACGGACACGGCCAGCGAGGCGGCCATGATCTGGTTCCAGTAGACCGCCGTCTGGGTCGAGTACAGCCTCAGCCCCACCGCGAGCGTGCGGTTGGCGTCGGTCGTCATCACCGAGGCGAAGAGGACCTCTCCCCAGGCCGTCATGAAGGAGTAGATGGCCACCGCCACCAGGCCGGGCCGGGCGGCCGGAAGGATCACCCTGATAAGAGCCCCCAGGGGCGAGCAGCCGTCCACCTTGGCGGCGTCGTCGAGCTCGCGGGGAATGCCGTTGAAGTAGCCGGAGAGCATCCAGATGGAGAACGGGAGGGAGAAGGTCAGGTACGTGAGGATCAGCCCGCCGCGGGTTCCGACGAGCTGTATCCCGAACGCCGTGTTGATATTGACGAAGATGATGAACAGCGGCAGGAGGAAGAGCACGCCCGGGAACATCTGCGTCGACAGGATCGTCGTCGTGAACAGGGTCCTGCCGTGGAACCGGTAGCGGGAGACGGCGTAGGAGGCGAAGACCGCGATGATCATGCTGAAGAGCGTCGCAATGGTCGACACGATGATCGAGTTGAGGAAGTAGCTCCCCAGCGGCACCGTCTTCCACATGTCCAGGAACGGAGAGACCGTCAGGCTCGTGGGCCACCATGTGAAGTCCCCCTGGACGTCCTGGAGCGGCTTGAGCGAGGAGCTGACCATCACGTAGAGCGGAAGGAGCACGAAAAGGCTCAGCAGGACGACGACCACGAGCCTCAGGGCCTTGAAGGCCGCCGTGTCACGCATCCTCCGACCTCCTGTTCAGGTAGGCGATGTAGAGCCCGCTGACCGCCAGCAGGGCCAGAAGCAGGAGGACCGACATCGCCGAGCCCGCGCCGAAGTTCCAGGTGAGGAAGGAGGCGTTGTAGATGTGGAAGGAGATGAGGTCCCCGGCCGCCGGCTGGGAGGTGCCGAACAGGACGTACGGGGTGTTGAAGTCGTTGAATGTCCACAGGAACATGTTGAGCAGCAGGACGAGGTTGACCGGGCGGAGCATCGGCAGGGTGATGGACCACCACTGGCGGAACCGCCGGGCGCCGTCCAGGGAGGCGGCCTCGTAGACGTCGTCCGGTATGGACTGCAGCCCCGCCATGAGCATGAGGAAGGCGAAGGGCCACCACCGCCAGATGGCGACGACGACCAGGGCGACGAACGCGTTGCCGCCGATGAGCCAGAAGGCGCCCTCGTCGAGGATCCCCAGGTTGTCGACGAGAATGTGGTTGATGGCGCCGTTGTCCTTCTGGAACATGAAGTTCCACGCGATGACACCGGCGTACATCGGCAGGGCGTACGGGATGAGGAAGAGCGTGCGGACGACCGCCCTGCCCCGGAAGGGGCGCTGGAGGACGACGGCGGCGAGCATTCCCAGGCCCCAGGAGATCCCGACCACGAGCACGGTGAAGGCGCAGGTGACGAGGAGAGAGCTGCGGAATCCCTGGCCGGTCGAGCTCGACATGTCCAGGACCTTGCGGAAGTTGTCGAGGCCGGCGTTCGGGGCGGCGGCCCAGTTGCTGATGAAGAACTTGGTCAGCTTCTTGAAGCTCATCCAGATGCCGGTGAGCATCGGGACGACGTGGATGAAGAGCTCGAAGATGACGGCCGGAAGGATGATGAGGTAGGGAAGGTACCAGCCCTGCTTGCGGGCCGGGCGGTCCCGGAGGCGCCCGGCCCGCGCGCCGGCAGCGCGCGTGCTCATGACCGGTCAGCCGATGGCGGCGGAGACGGAGTCCTGGGCGCTCTGAAGAGCGGCGCGGACGTCGTCGGCGGTCAGGACGGAGCCGGTCGCGATCTTCGCGAACATGTCGTTCATGGCCTGCCCGACCGTCGACTCGAACTGGTCCTCCGCGGGCACGAGCGGCAGCGGCTTCGAGCGCTTCTCGTAGACCTCGGTGAAGGTCGTGATCTCCTCCTGGTCCTCGGTGAAGGTCGGGGCCTCGTCCTTGAGGACGGGCAGCGTCGTGAACGCGCTGCCGAGCGTGGCCTGCTGGGCGGGCTCGGTGAGGAACTTGACGAGCTGGAGCGCCCCGTCCCGGTTCTTCGTGCCGGCGAAGACCGAGATGTTGATGCCGGCGACATGGCTGGCGACGTCTGCGGCGGCGGCCTTGGGCGCCGGGTAGGGGACGACGCCGAATGCGTCGGAGGTCATGCCGTTGGCGGCGATGGTCGTGTCGGCGTTGTTCTGGTTGATGATCATCGCCGCCTTCCCGTTGGCGAAGTCCGCGACGGAGTCCGTGCCGTTGTCGTACTGGGCGTTCGAGGTGTTGACCACCTTGTCGGTCTGCATGAGGTCCAGGTAGCGCAGGATGCCGTCGACGACGCCCTGCCCGGTGAAGGTCGGGCTCCCCTGGTCGTCGAAGAGGTCGCTGCCGTTCTGCGCGGCGTTGATGAAGGCGTAGTGGGCGTTCTCGGTGTAGCTGCCCGCGGCCAGGGACAGTCCGTAGACGCCGTTGGCGGCGCTGGTCAGCCTCTTGGCCGCCTCGACCATCTCCTCCCAGGTCCTGGGCGGCTCCAGCCCGGCGTCGGAGAACATCCTGCGGTTGTAGTAGAGGCCGTAGGCCAGGCCGTAGAGCGGCAGCGAGGTGGGCACGGTCTCGGCGGCCCCGCAGGTCTCGAGGGCGGTGGCGACGAACTTGTCGGCCCCGCCCACGGCGGTCATCGCCTCGTCGTCGAGCTCCAGGAACGCGCCCGTGGCCTGGAGCGAGACGGCCCAGGTGTTGCCGATGTTGACCACGTCCGGGGCGTCGCCGGAGGTGACGGCCGTCTGGATGCGGGTCTGCAGGTCGTTCCAGCCGATGACCTCCAGGTTGACGGTGATGCCCGTGTCCTCGGTGAAGGTCTCCAGCAGCGGGGTGAGCGCCTCCTTGTCGGCGTCGATACTGGTGCCCTGGTTCGAGGCCCAGTACGTGAGCGTCTTCGAGTCTCCGCCGGACGACGACGATCCCGAGCAGCCGGAGGAGGCGGTGATGGCGGCAAGGGCGGCGGCCAGGCTCGACGCCTGGACGAAGCCGCGACGGGTGAGGGTGTGAACCATGGTTTCCTCCTTGAAACCTAGGGGCCTTCGGCGATGGATAGTCAACCGAAGCGCTTCGGTTAGACGGTATGCGATATCGCCTGGCGAGTCAAGGGTCACGGCTATGAGTCGCCCGCGGGCGCGGGTGCGGCCCGCAGCGTTGACTGCCGGGCGATGAGCGGAGAGCCGGCATCGGTCCGCCCGAGGAGACGGGAGTCCTCGCCGCCCGGCGAGTCCCCCGCGGACAGCAGGCTCAGGAGCATGGAGGCGCAGTCGGCCCCGTACCGCTCCGGGTGGCGGTCGAGCGCGGTGATGGTCGGCGTGCTGACCGCGCACAGGACCGAGTCGTCCCACGCCACAATGCGGCACTGGTCCGGCACGCTCACGCCGAGCGCCTCGAGCCTGCGCGCGGCCCCGACGGCGATGAGGTCGTTCGCGGCGATCATGGCGTCGGGTCGGCCTTCGCGGGAGGCGACGAGGGCCTGAGCGGCCCGCTCGCCGTGCTCGATCGTGTAGGTGCCGATCATCGTTGTGCAGAGGATCCCCAGCTCCGAGCAGCGCTGCGCGACGCACTGGCGGCGGCGGAGCTCGTGGCGGTGCCTCTGCGGGCCGAGCGCGTGAAGGATGTGCCGGCACCCCTGGGAGTGAAGGTGGTCGACGACGGTGACCGCGTCCCTGGCGTCGTCGACCAGTACCGCGGGCGCGCCCGAGTGCATGGTCGGAGCCGTCCCGTGAATGACCGCGGGCAGGTCCAGCTCGCGCAGCAGCGGGACCCGGGGGTCCTCGACGGGCTCGTCGAGGAGGATGACGCCGTCGACGCGTCGCTCCGCGGCCCAGCGCCGGTAGATCGCGAGCTCCTCGTCGATGCCCGCGTCGATGAGCTTGATGGTGAGCTCGACGCTCGTGTCCTGCAGGACCGACTCGACTCCGGCGATGAACCGGAGGTAGTAGGGCTCGGTGCCGATTACGGAGAGCTCGTCGCGCACCACGATCCCGAGGGCCTCGGCGCGCGAGCGGGACAGGGCGCGCGCCGACAGGCTGGGGCGGTACCCGACCCGGGCGGCGTACGCGATGACGCGCCGCCGCGTCTTCTCGCTGACCCCCGGCCGGCCGTTGAGCGCGCAGGAGACCGAGGAGATCGAGAGGCGCAGCTCGCGGGCGAGGTCGGAGATGGTCGGCCGGGCGGGCACGGTTACTTGCCGTAAGGCCGTGCCGACTGCCGCAGGCGCGCATGCGCACGGCCATCCAGGTTCCGTACGACTACTGCTGCCATGTGCACAACCTCCGTCCCAGCCTCATGATATCAACGATCATCGCAGGGTGGTGAGGACGACGCTCCCGGGCTGCCGGCCGGAGGCGCTCCCGATCTCGTGGCTGCGGAAGCACTTCCCATCGCGGACGCGCGTCTCCGACAACTGCCTCCTGAGCAGGATAGCGGAAGAACTCACTCGGGGAGTAGCGCGTCCAAAGATTTGATCAAAGGCTCGATATCCTGTTGGAGCATAACCCAGACACGAATATGGTCAACAGATCGGCTGCGGCCTGGCGCATCCAGTCGGCCAGATATGTTTCTCGACTTGTATCGGCAACGATAAGTTGAGCCTTGCGGGCCGCGTTCAACGCATCCCACAGTTAGGCAGAATTTTCAGGCAGCATAGATGTCCTGCGCCGATGTCATGACCGTTCGAATGATGTAGGGGTTGTGCAGGTTGTTGGCATCAACCAGATCAACTGGCCTTCCGACTGCATTCTCCAGGCCATTGCGAAGCGAGAAGAAGGCATGGAACGTCCGTTCTGCCTCTGGCTTGTAGGTGACCAGTATGTCAACGTCGCTGGACTCAGGATCGAAGTGGTCGGTGAGTACGGAACCAAAGATCTGCAGGCGCGCAACGCCGTAGCGCTCGCACAGTCGAACGACCGTGTCCGAGTCGAGACTGAAAGGCAAATTCATCCCGTCATTATCGCATACGCCGAACCGGGCTCGTCTGCGCTCCGCTCGATCGCCCGAGCCTCCAACCGCCTCCTGAGCAGGACGAGGGCCGGCCCCGAAATCGCAAGCGGCACCAGGGCCAAGACCACCCCACCTCGGGGCCGGCGGCCTCGATCCTCACACCGCTGATCGGTGGCGCCTTGTCCTTCCCCGACGTGCCGCCCTCCGGTGGCTCGCCAGTAGCGCTGACATCCGCCCCGCATCCAGGGACACTACTGACATGAAGCACATTATCTGGGACATGGGCGGAACCCTCATCGACACCTACCCCGAGGTGGTGCGCACCCTGAGCCGGGCGGCCTACGGGGACACCGATCCCTCCCACCTGCGTGAGATCGGCGCCCTGACGCAGCACTCGATCGCGCACGCCATCGAGTCGCTCTCGGTTTCACGTAAAGTGCCGCGCGCCGATCTGGAGCGCGCCTACGAGGAGCTCAAGACGCGGTGGCGCACCCGCCCCGCCCCGGTCATGGACGGCGCCCGCGAGCTCATCGCACGGGTCTGGGAGAAGGGCGGCCTCAACCTCGTGGCCACCCACCGCGATCGCGCCAGCGCCACCATGCTCGTCACCGTCCTGGGGCTCGACCTCGATGACATGGTCTGCGCCCCCGACGGGCCAGCGCGCAAGCCCAGCCCGGAGATGAATCTGCTGCTCGCCCGACGCCACGGCCTGGACCCGACCCAGGTGCTGTGCGTCGGCGACCGGCCCATCGACGCGGTCGCGGCCGCCAACGCGGGGATGAACGCCGCGCTCCTGGTCTCCCCCGGCACCGTGCTCACCCTACGGGACGCGGTGGACGGCACGGCGGTGGTGGCCAGCCTGCGCGACCTCATCCCGTTCTTCTGAGAGGCTCAGTGCGGTCCACGTGCCGGCCGGTCTACTCGCCTTCCCCGAGGTGCTGGAGGACCGCCGTCGACTGGGCGACGGGCTGCTGCGCCGCCGGCACTGGATCGGCCTGCTCGGCCCCGCGTGAGCCGCTTTGGGCCGCCGGCGGGCTATACACGGCCCGCCCTCTCGCCCGGGGCGCCGGGCGACGACCTCGAAGCGCGTGCACACCGCGAGCGTGTCGTCGTCGACGGCGGAGACTCGGCGCCGAGCGAGGCGAGCCACTCGCGGCAGCCGGGGCCCGGCAGAGGCCCGGAGCACGCCTCGTACTCGGCCAGCAGCGCCGTCGTCGTGCGCCTGCCGCCCGCCGCCACCAGCCGGTCGCGCAACGGCCCCGGCCACGACTCGCTCCACCCCGGCGGCGCGCACGGCGTCCAGGTCGGCCTGCGCCGCCATACGAACCGCCCACTTCCCCGCCGACGCCGGGCCGGGCGCCCGACAGCGCGGGAGCCGGAGGCCGGTGAGCAATGCGTGCCAGTGTCAGGACACCTGCGCGCCTGGGCCGCTGGGAGTGCGCCCGGCAGGCAGCCCGCGCGCCAACGCCAGGACACGGTCGGTGACCTCGCACTGGGTGCGTACCGAGGCGCGCCATGAGGGCACCTGCAGCGAGTGGTTGGCGCCGGGGACCGCCCAGACCTGCACGTCCGCCGCCACCGGGGTGAGGGTGGGGCCGCCGTCCCAGTGGGGGTCGTCTGTCCCGCCGACGACGAGGCCGGGGGCCGGGTACGTCTCAATGGCCCGCCTGACCCGGACGTCGTCGAGCAGGGGCGTGAGCCACACCCCGGCCACCTCGTGACGGCCCGCCCACGGGGCCAGGCGGGTCCCCAGGGACTTGGCCACCAGGAGCAGGGGGAGGTCAGCCTGCTTCAGAGGCGCCCCGGCCAGCGTACAGGACAGGGCGGCCTCGGCGAGGGCCTCGAGCGCGGCGGGGTCAGTAGGCGGCGTGCCCCACTCCAGGACCGCCACCGCCCACCCGTCCTCCACGAGCGCGGTGGCCGGCCAGAACAGCAGCGGCATGGTGGCCGGGTAGCCCCGGCCCGGGACGACCAGGCACAGACCCGCCGGCTCGTCGGGCACCGGGCCCGGCCAGCGGCGCAGGCGGACCCCGTCGGCCAGGCGGGCCGCCGTCACCTGGGCCCGCCCGGGGGCCGGAGGACCTCGGGGCGGCCGCGGTCGGCGTCGGCCAGGACCGTGCCGCTCCCGGGCCCAGAGGTGGCATCCGTCGCGAACCGGGTGCGCGCGGGGCGCCCTTGCGCTCCCGGCCCGGGAGGCATCAGTCCCCCAGGGCGGTGCCCACGGCCCGGGCCGCCCGGATCCACTCGTGATCCTGCGGGACGAGCTTGATCCTCCCGGCGACGTCCTTCAGCGGGACCAGCTCCGTCCCGCGGCCGCGGTCGCCCACCATGACGCCGAACCTGCCGTCGGCGATCGCATTGGCGCCGGCCACTCCCAGGCGAGTGCCGAGCATCCGGTCGGCGGCGTTGGGGGTGCCGCCGCGCTGGACGTAGCCCAGGATGGACACGCGCGCCTCCAGGCCCGTGGCCGCCTCGAGCTGCTCGGCCAGGGTGAAGGTGTTGGCGCGGTGCGAGGCCTCCAGGGTCCTGACGTTCCTCTTGGCCAGCGCCTTGAGGTCGGGGGAGGACGCGTCCTTGATCAGCGCCTGCGCGTGCGCCAGCTCCTGGGCGTCCGCGCGGTTGAGCGCGCCCTCGGCGACCGCGACCACGGAGAAGGTCGAGCCGCGGGAGCGGCGGCGTTCGATCTTGCCCGCGATCGCCTCCACGTCGTAGGGGATCTCCGGCAGGAGGATGACGTCCGCTCCCCCGGCGATGCCCGCGCCCAGCGCCAGCCACCCGGCCCGGTGCCCCATGATCTCGGTGAGGATGATGCGGTGGTGGGAGTGCGCGGTGGAGTGAAGGCGGTCCACCGCCTCGGTGGCGATCTCCAGGGCCGTGGCGAAGCCGAAGGACGTGTCGGTCTCGACAATGTCGTTGTCAATGGTCTTGGGCAGGTGCAGGACGTTGAGACCGGCGTCCACGAGCCGTTTGGCGTTCTTGGCGGTCCCGCCGCCGCCCAGGCACACCAGGGCGTCCAGCTCGTCCTTGTCGTAGTTCTCCACGATGGTGGGGACCATGTCGCGGGCCTGGCCGTCCACGACCATGCGGTGGACCTTGTCCCGGCTCGTGCCCAGCATGGTGCCGCCGGTGGTCAGGATGCCGGACAGCGAGGCGCCGTCGAGCTCGGTGAAGCGGTTCTCCGCCAGGCCGCGCATGCCGTCGCGGAACCCGATGAGCCTCCAGCCGTGCTCCTGGATCGCCGCCTTTCCGAAGCCGCGGATCGCGGCGTTGAGTCCAGGGGCGTCTCCGCCGGCGGTCAGGATGCCGATGCGCTTGGTAGCCATGAGGACAGTATGCCGCCTGGAGGGGTGCGCGCGGCTGGCGGCACGGCACGCGCGCCCCGGTAGACTCCTGCCCCGGACGCTCTCAGCGCCGACACCCGCCCCGGGAATGTCAGGGCGCCGATCGGCGTTGAGCCCGGTGTGCCACGGGCCCGGGCGCGCCCGGCACGAGTATCGAGCACGAGAGAGGCAACAGCATGGCAGACCGCGCACTGCGGGGCATGACCATCGGCGCGAAGTCGATGGAGTCCGAGGAGGGCGTCGAGTTCGCCGAGCGGCAGATGATCAGCTACGAGTGCCCGCTCGCGCACGTCGTGGTCGTCCCCATGGCGCTGGAGGCCGAGGTCCCCCAGACCTGGGAGTGCCCGGAGTGCGGCCAGGTGGCCGCGCTGCGCGGCGAGGAGGAGCCCGAGCCCGACGAGCCCAAGAAGGCTCCCCGGACCCACTGGGACATGCTGCTCGAGCGCCGCGAGATCGACGACCTCAAGGTCCTCCTCGGCGAGCGGCTCGAGATGCTGCGCTCGGGCGAGATCTACCGCGAGCGCTTCTGATGCCGGTCGCGGCCGACCGGCTGCGCCTCAGCGCCGACGCCGGTTCGCCGGCCGCCGGCGCCTGCCCGCTCGCGCCCGGCCGATGCGGTCGCCCAGCCTCTGGGCCGCATCGGCCAGCTGTCCGCCCCGCTTGACCAGCCCCCACTTGGTCACCAGGCTCAGCTCCTCGGTGAAGATCCCGCCGGAGAGCTTGGAGTGGCCCGCCTCGCGCTCCAGGAAGGTGATCGGCATCTCGACGATGCGCCCTCCGATGTCGGCGACGAGCTTGGTCATATTGACCTGGAAGCCGTACCCGAGCGCCTCCACCTTGCCTAGGTCCAGGCGGCGCAGGACCGATGCCCGGTAGACGCGGAAGCCGGCCGTGGCGTCCCTGACCCGCAGGCCCAGCATGGCGTTGATGTAGAGGTTGCCCCCGCGGGACAGGGCCACGCGCCTGGCGTCCCAGCCCCGGGTGGCGCCGCCGGAGACCCAGCGCGAGCCGATGACGAGGTCGGGCTCGTCGGCCATCTCCGCGCGCTGGATGAGCAGGGCGAGGTCCTCGGCGCGGTGGGAGCCGTCGGCGTCCATCTCGCAGATCAGCTCGTAGCCTGAGGCGAGCCCCCAGGAGAAGCTGGCCAGGTAGGCGGGCCCCAGGCCGCTCTTCTCCGTGCGGTGCAGGACGTGGATGCGGTCGTCGACCTGGGCCCGCGCATTGGCGAGCTTGCCCGTGCCGTCGGGGGAGCTGTCGTCGACTACCAGGATGTGCGCCTCGGGCACGGCCCCACGTACACGGTCGAGGGCCCCGGGCAGGGAGTCGATCTCGTTGTAGGTGGGTATGACGACGAGGGCCTTCACAGTTCTTCTCCGATCCTGGTGGGCGGGTCTCAGCGCCGGCGGTTTCCGGCAGCGCGACGACGGCGCGTAGCGCTGAACACGATACCGGCTGCCGCCAGCGCAGCCGCGACGGCGCACAGGACGCGCCCCGGCCAGTCGCCCAGGGTGTCGGCCGGCGTGGTCGAGGTGCGCAGGCCGACGTCGGCGACCAGGGCGGCCTGGGTGTAGGGCCGGGTCTGCTGCTCGACGACGCCCCGGGGGCTGATGATCGCGGTGATGCCCACCGTGGAGACCTGGACGACGCTGCGTCCGTGCACGACGGCCTGGACCCGCCCCTGGGCGAGCTGCTGGGCGGCCTCGGAGGAGGACAGGAAGCTCGCGTTGTTGGTGGGGATGACGATCAGCTCGCCCCCCTGGCGCACGCCGTCTCGCAGGATGCTGTCGTAGGCGACCTCGAAGCAGATGCCCATGGCCAGGGTGATGTCGCGGTCCTGGGCGGCAGCGCGGACGGTGAGGGTCTGGGGCCCGGTTCCCGGGGCCATGTCGGTGCCGATGCGGTCGACCTCGGCGGTCAGCCGTCTGATGTGGTCGCGCAGGGGGACGTACTCGGCGAAGGGCACCGGCCGGTGCTTGCGGTAGTAGGCTCCCGCGCCCCGGCCGGGGGTCCACACGACCATGTCGTTGTAGCGGACGTCGTCCTCGAACAGGACGGCGCCCACCATGATCGGGGCGCCCACGGTCTGTGCGGAGGCATCGATCATGGTGGCGGTCGAGCGGTGGGTGCGCGGGTCGAGGTCAGCGGCGTTCTCCGGCCAGATGACGACGTCGAGGTTGCCGCTTCCGACGTCGGCGGCGAGCCGGTCAGTGGCCCGGGCATGGTTGCCGGTGACCTCCAGGGCCCGGTTGAAGGCGTCCTCGAAGTCCTTGGCGACATCGCCCTGGACGGCGCCCACCCGCAGGTTCCCGTCCTCGGCGGCGCTGTGAACGGGCAGGGCCAGCGGGGCGGTCAGGACCAGGCCCGCGCAGGCCGCCGCCACCAGGGCGGGCAGGAGCGCCCGGGCGCGCAGGGCGTGGGCGGCCTCGAACAGGCAGGCTCCGATGAGCGCCACCAGAAGCGTCAGGCCGATGGAGCCGCCGTAGGCGGCGAAGGGGAGCATGGGGGCGTCGGCCATGGCGAAGGCGAGCCTGCCGAAGGGGAAGCCGCCCCACGGCCAGCTCGAGCGAAGCTCCTCCACCCCGCACCACAGCACCGTGAAGGAGGCGGCTCGTGCGACGGCCGCGCGGCCCGCCCCGGGGCCGTCCGCGGCCAGGGCGGGTATGCGGCCCACCAGCGCCCATGCGGCGCCCAGGGCCGTGGTGTAGAGGGCCTGGACGAGGGTGAGCGCCGCCCACCCGATCGGGTTTCCCATGGCGACGGCGGTGAAGTGCAGCAGCGGCGCGAAGAGCGCGATCCCGAAGACCAGCCCCAGTCCGGCGCCCGCTCCTGCGCCCCGCCCCCGGAGGGCACCCATGAGCACGGCAACGCCGACCGGCGCGGCCCACCACAGGCCCATCGGCGGGAAGGCGGCGGTCACCGCCAGGCCCGCCAGTGCGGCGGCCAGGACGGGCATGAGGGCGCGCACCGCCCGGGGGCGGCCGGGCCCGTCCAAGGGCGAGTCGGCGGTGCCGGCGGTGCGCGGTCTGTCGCTCGTGCGCTTGGGCGGTGTCACAGGTTGAAGCATAGAGGCACCGGGCGCCCCGCCTCAGGCGCGGCTGCGGCGGTGCGCGGCCAGCCGGGTGCCGTGCCATGCCAGGGCGAGCGCGGTGCCGGCCGCCGTCCCGATCAAGCAGGAGACGGCGGTACCCGCGACCCAGGACAGCACCGGGTTGCCACTGAGCTCCTCGGCGCGCTCAATGGTGCGGTGCAGCGGGCCGAACCCGATCTCGGCCAGGTTGGTCGCCAGAATGTGCCCGCCGACCCACAGCATGGCCACGGTGCCGACGATCCCGAGGCCCGTGAAGAGCGCCGGCGCGGCGGAGACCACGGCGCGCCCGAAGGACCGCGAGACCCGGGTGCGGCCCTTGACGGCCAGGTGCGCCCCGGCGTCGTCGAGCTTGATGAGCGCCCCGACCAGCCCGTAGACGGCGAAGGTGATGAGCAGGGCGATCATGACCAGGACGATGACGCGCCTGGTGGAGGACTCCCCCTGCACCTCGGCCAGCGCGAGCAGCATGATCTCGGTGGACAGGACGAAGTCGGTGGTGATGGCGCGCTTGATAATGGACGCCTCGTCCGCCGGGCCCTCGTCCTCGGCTGCCTTTTCGGCGGCCTTCTCAGCACCGCCGGGGTGCAGGAGGAGCCCCAGGAGCTTCTCCCCTCCCTCGAAGCACAGGTAGGCCCCGCCGATGACGAGAACGACGGGCAGGAGGGCTGGCGCCACCGCCGTCAGCAGCAGGCCCGCAGGCAGGATGATGAGGAGCTTGTTGCGCAGGGACCCGACGGTGATCTTCCTGATAATGGGCAGCTCGCGGTCCGGGGTGATGCCGGTGACGTACTGCGGTGTCGCGGCGACGTCGTCGACGGTGGCGGCCGAGACCTTCGCCGAGGCCTTGACGGCCAGGGAGGCCGTGTCGTCGATGGTTGAGACCGTCAGCTTGGCGAGCGCGGCGATGTCATCGAGAAGGGCGAAGAAACCTGACATGGGGCGCGGGTGTCCTGTCGTGGTGAGACTGCTCCGAGCGGGGGCCCGGCCACAGCGAGACTACCCGCCGCGTCCTCCCCACGGGGCGACCGGCCCGCAGGGAGGACGCGGCGGTCCTGCCCGGCCGGGTCCCCCTCACGTCCCTCATACCGCGGACCAGCCCACCACTCCCCTGTTGACGTCCAGGCTCGCCTGGGCGGCCCCGGTCGACAGCGCCTGGAGCGCCCGCCGCCGCTCGGGCGCGGCGTCCTCGGCGGGCAGGAGGCAGGCGAGCTGCCCGAGCACGTCGAGGAGCTGCTTGGACCAGCGCACGAAGTCGCCGGCGGTCAGCTCGCAGGCCTCCAGGACCTCGGCCAGGTCGGCGCCCTCGGCCCACGCCTTCACAGCCCCCGCCAGTGCGGGCTCGGCGCCGCTGGAGGACTCGATGTGCGCCAGGGCCTCCAGGTCGTTGATGGAGCGCGACAGGTGGATCTCCTGACGCAGCACCGCCCCCAGGCGGGAGCACGGCGCCGCGGGCAGGCCGATGGACTGCACCGCCAGCCGCGGCTCGTACACGCATGCCGACACCGCGGCCGCCAGGTCGGCGGGCTCGAGCCCCTCCCACAGGCCGGACCGCAGGCACTCGGAGATGAGCAGGTCGCGCTCGGCGTAGACGCGCGCCAGCACCCGGCCGGCGTCGGTGACCCGCAGGTCGCGCTCCGGGTGGCCGCGGTCGACGGGCTCGAGATAGCCGAGCTCGGTGAGCACCTCGCACACGGCGTCGAAGAGGCGGGCGATGGTGCCGGTGCGACTGTCCACCCGGGCCTGGAGCCGGTCGGCCTCGGCGGACGCGCGCACCCACTTGCGTCCCGTGCGGGCGTGCTCCTCACGGTCGGGGCAGGCGTGGCAGGGGTGGGCGCGCATCTGGTGGCGCAGATCCTCCAGGCGCCCGGTGGCCTGCTCGTCCTCGTCCTTTCGCCGCCGGCGCCGCCGGATCCGGGCCTGCTCCACGTTCCCCGAGCGCAGGACGTCCAGGAGGCGCTCCGCCAGGCGCTCGCGGTCCCGGGGCCTGTGCACGTCCACGCCGGGGGCGACCTTGAGGGAGCCGACCCTGAGGACGCCCTCGGGGGTGGTCTCCGGCGACAGGGTCAGGACCCGCGAGTCCTCCCCCAGGACCGTCAGGACGGGCGTGCCGGAGCGGTCTACGCCCTGGTCCAGGACGACGGCGTGCTTGTGGCGGCGTCCCTTGCGGTGGATGATGATGTCGCCGCGGCCGAGGGAGCTCATGGTGCGCACGGTCTCGTCGCGGCGCTGGGTGCGGCCCCGCCGGGACAGCTCGGCCTCGGCCTCGGCGATGCTCTGGCGCAGCTGCATGTATTCGGCGAAATCGCCGAGGCGGCAGTTCATCTGCTTCTCCAGGGAGGCCAGGGCTCGGCGCTTCCTGCGGGCCTGGGCGGCGAGCTCGACGACGCCGCGGTCGGCCTGGTACTGGGCGAAGGAGGACTCCAGCACCTCGCGGGCCCGGGCGCGCGAGGTGCGCCCGAGCAGGTTGACGGCCATGTTGTAGGTGGGGCGGAAGGCCGACACGAGCGGGTAGGTGCGCCGGGAGGCCAGCGAGGAGACGAAGGCGGGCTCGATCTCGTCGGCGGCCAGGACGACGGCGTGCCCCTCGACGTCGATGCCGCGCCGGCCCGCCCGGCCGGTCAGCTGGGTGTACTCCCCGGGGCTGAGGGTGACGTGGGCCGACCCGTTCCACTTGCGCAGGGATTCCAGGACGACGGTGCGGGCGGGCATGTTGATGCCCAGGGCCAGGGTCTCGGTGGCGTAGACGACCTTGACCAGCCCGGCGCTGAAGAGCTCCTCGACGGTCTCCTTGAAGACGGGCAGGAGGCCGGCGTGGTGGGCGGCCACGCCCCGCTGGAGGGCGTGCGCCCAGCTCCGGAACCCGAGCACCCCCAGGTCCCTCCTGGGGATCTCGGCCGTGTGCCGGTCGATGACCTCGCGGATCCGGGCCGCCTCGGACTCGGTGGTCAGGTCGATTCCGGCCTCCACGCTCTGGTGGACGGCCTGCTCGCAGCCGGCGCGCGAGAACACGAACACGATCGCCGGCAGAAGATCGGCCTGCTCGAGCGCCGTGATGACCGCGACCCGTGACGGCGGGCGCAGGCGCGCGACGCGGGCGCCGCCCTCGCCGCGGCGCGGCGCCCGACCGCCCTGCCGGTTCCTCCCCCGCCGCCACGGCTGGGAGGCCGGGCCGCCGCGGCCGGACTTGGATGCGCTCGCCTCCCCGGCCGCCGCGCGGCGGGCCCTGGCCAGGGCCTTGAGCAGGTCGGGGTTGAGCGGCGGCTGGGCCGCGAGCGGGCCGTCGCCGCCCGGCGGCACCGACGTGACGGTGTAGAGGTCGAGCAGCCGCCGGCCGACCATCATGTGCTGGGTCAGGGGCACCGGACGGTGCTCGGAGACGACGACGGCGATGCGGCCGCGCACCTGCCCGAGCCAGTCGCCGAACTCCTCGGCGTTCGAGACGGTCGCCGACAGGGAGACCACCTGCACCTCGGGCGCCAGGTGGATGATGACCTCCTCCCACACCGGGCCGCGGAACCGGTCGGCGAGGTAGTGCACCTCGTCCATGACCACGAAGCCGAGGCGGCCTAGGTCGCGGGAGCCCGAGTAGAGCATGTTGCGCAGGACCTCGGTGGTCATGACGATGACGTCGGCGTGAGGGTTCACGGAGGTGTCCCCGGTCAGCAGGCCGACGCGCTGCGCGCCGTAGCGGGCCAGCAGGTCGAGGTACTTCTGGTTGGACAGCGCCTTGATGGGGGTGGTGTAGAAGGCCTTGAGGCCCTTGGCCAGCGCCAGGTGGATGGCGAACTCGCCGACGACGGTCTTGCCTGCGCCCGTGGGCGCGGCCACGAGGACGCCCTCGCCGCGCTCGAGCGCCTCGCACCCGCGGACCTGGAAGTCGTCGAGGGGGAACTCGTAGGTGTCGGCGAAGCGGGCCAGCTCGCTGCGAGAGGCCGCCTGTCGGCGTCGTGCGGCGGCGTAGCGTTCGGCGGGCGAGCTCATGGCGTCAAGCCTACGGGCAGCCCATGGGTGCTGCTGCCCCGCTCCGCAGCCCGACCACCGCGCGGAGCCGGGTCGCGTGCGCGCCCCGTCTCTCAGCGCGGCAGCAGCACCGAGACGACACCGGGGACGGCCTCCAGCCGCAGCGGCAGGCCGGCGATGGCCTCGCCGTCGGCCATGGGGCACGGCGGGGTGCGCAGCCCCGCCCCGGGCGGCAGGGTCTCGATGGTGACTGCGCGAGAGCGCTCGAGGCGGACGGCCGGGTCGCCCAGGTGGGCGCCGGAGAAGAGCCGCGCCAGCAGGCCGAGGAGCCGCAGCCGCCCCACCGGGTCCAGGCGCAGCACGTCCAGCAGGCCGTCGGTGGCGTCCGCATCGGGAGACAGGTCCATGCCGCCCCCGATGTAACGGGTGTTGGCGACCGCGACCAGCAGGGCCGCCCCCTCCCAGGTCCCCGAGTCGGTGGTGAGCCGGTAGCCGTAGGGGGCCAGGCCCGCCAGCTCACCCACGACGGCGCGCAGGTAGCGGCCCTCCCCCGAGGGCCAGGCCAGCGTGTTGGCCCGGGCGTTGACGGCGGCGTCCAGGCCCGCGGAGACGACGGCCAGCGACCACTCGTGCTCGGCGGGCACGGGCGAGCCGTCGGGGCGGGCGGCGTGGATGGCGTCCAGGCGGGCGATGCGCCCGGCCCCGCGCAGGGCGGCGTCGATGACCTCGACGGCGGCTGCCACGTTGCGGCCGGGCAGGCCGAGATGGCGGGCGATGTCGTTGCCGGTTCCCACCGCCACGATGCCCAGGGGCACGTGCGTGGTGGCGACGACGTCGAGACCGAGGTGGACGGTGCCGTCCCCGCCGACCACGACCAGGGCGTCGGGCCCGCCGTCGTGCTCGAGCAGCGCCGTCGCGTTCGCCCGCGACTCGTCGTAGGAGGAGCCGTGGACGACGACGACGTCGTGCCCGGCGGTGACCAGCGCCGTCACGGCGGCGTGGGCGGCGCCGCCGTGACGTCCGCGTCCGGACGTCGGGTTGGCGACCAGGGCGATGCGCATGAAGGGTGTCGGGCGGGATGACGGGCAGCCGGGGCGGCCGAGAGGCTCAGGCCCTGTCGGCGCGCTCGGGCGGCTGGGCCGCCGACCGGGTCGCCGGGGCAGAGGGCACTGAGGGCGCTGAGGGCGCTGAGGGTTCGGCCAGGGCGGCGTCGAGCTCGGCGTCGAGCTTGGCGCGCCTCCTCTCCACGCGCTTGTCGTGCTGGATGGACATGAAGCAGGCCAGGAAGTACAGGCCGGTGATCGGCAGCGCCATGAAGATCATGGACCAGGGGTCGGGCAGGGGGTTGGCGAAGGCCATGAAGGTGAAGATGCCCACGACCGCCCATCGCCAGCCCTTGAGAAGTGTCCTGCCCTTCACGAGGCCCAGTCGGTTGAGGGCGACGAGCAGCTCGGGCAGGAGGAAGGCCGCGCCGAAGACGAGGATCAGGCGCAGGTAGAAGGAGAGGTAGGTCGATGAGTCGATGATTCCGGCGGACGAGCCCCAGTCGGGGATGAAGTTGGTCAGGATCTGCACGGCGTGGGGCATGATCCACATGCCCAGGGCGCATCCGGACAGGAACAGGACCAGCCCCGTGACGCCGAATGCCCACGTGTAGGCCTTTTCCCTACGGGTCATGCCGGGGCCGACATAGGCCCAGAACTCATACATCCACAGCGGGGACGCCAGAAGCACGCCGACCCAGATGGATATGCGCAGGCGCAGGTCGAAGGAGGCCAGGATCGTCGGGAAGTTCACCTTCAGGTCCGCGCCGTTCGCATTGGCCTGGTTGATCGGGTAGGTGATGATGTTGTAGATCGGCCTGTAGATCATGTAGCCGACGACGGCCATGACCAGGACCCCGATGGCGGAGATGAACAGGCGGTTGCGCAGCTCGCGCAGGTGGTCCCCGATCGACATGATCGCCTCGGGATTGTCCCTGCGCCTCCTGATCTTCGGGAGCCTGGGCACCTCGACCTCCTTCAAGCCGGATCTTCAGAACTGCTCAGAATGAATGACCGGGGATCACTGCTTGGCTGATCCCTCGGGGCTCTGCGCGGCGCTCTGGCCGGGCTGAGTGGGCTGGGTGTAGTAGGTGCCCTCCTGAGGCTGCTGGATCTGCGCGGGGGGCTGCTTGTCCTCATCCTCGTCGCGCAGCTCCTTGACCTCCTTCTTGAAGACCTTCATGGACTGCCCCACGCTCCGGGCGATATCCGGCAGGCGGTTGGCGCCGAAGACGAGCAGGACCAGGACGAGCAGGACGACGATGTGCGTCGGCGAGAATTTCACAGCGCTACTCCTTGGGTAGGCGGGTGTGTCGATACGGTTTGAGTCTAGCCTCAGCCGGACCCCTCCCCGAACCGCCGTCTGAGGTGGGCCCCACATTCGCCCCGGGGCGGACGCGGCGCGCGCCGTAGCGGGCCAGGGCGCGGGCGGCCGCGGCCGCCGCGTCCCGGGCCAGGTCGGGCGGCTCGACGGCGACCAGGTGCCTGCCCGCGGAGAGCACCAGGCCGATGAGCCAGGTCCGGTCGCGCCCGCGCACCACGGCCCTCAGGGCGCCGTCGGCCCGCTCGGCGACGCTCTCGCAGACCAGCCGCTCCACCAGCCAGCGCCCGCCGGGCGCCAGGGTGAGGACGGCCGTGGGCCGGGCGTCGGGCCTGGTCGGCCGGCGGCGCCTGCGGTGAGAGGCCGACGGCGTCTCACCGCAGGCGGCCTCCAGGATCCGGTCCAGCCGGAAGGAGCGCTCCGTCGCGGCGCTCAGGCACCAGGCGCGCAGCGTCAGGTGCGCGCCGTCGGTGGTGAGCTCGAGCGGATCGACCTCGCGCACCGTCCGGGTGTCGGTGGCCGAGACGTAGGTCAGTCGCAGCCGCCGCTGCTCGGCCAGGGCGCGCCGGACGGTCTGGAGCACCGGGGAGCGCGGGTGCGCCGCCGATGCGGGGTCCTGCTCGGTCGGCGCCGTCCCGCCGCTGGTCGCGCCGTCGCCGATGGCCGCCCGCAGCGCATTCCGGGCGCCCCGCAGGGCGGCCGCCGAGGCGGGGTCATCGGCCAGGACGCGGCCGAGCACCCGCAGGGACAGGAGCAGGGCGATCGCCTCCTGGCGAGACAGGCGCACCGGCCGGTCGAGCCCGAGCGGCTGGGCCAGGCTCAGGCGTCCCGCCTCGAAGGCCGTGGCCGAGAAGTCGACGAGGTCGTCCGGCATGCCGCCGGGCAGCCCCGAGACCCACAGGGTCTCCACGTCCGCGCGAATCGTCTCGGGCGTCACGCCGAAGTGCGCGGCCGCCTCCCGGAGGGTCGCGCCGTCGTTGTCGGCGACCCAGGCGGGCAGGGACAGGAGCCGGATGAGCCGGTCGGTGGAGGCGCGTCGGGCCATGTCACCGGCCCTCCGGCGCGAGCGCCGCGGCCCCGGCGAGGTGGGCCACGACGTCGTCGCGCAGCTGCGCCGGGCCCACGACCACCACGGCGTCGGACAGCGCGGCCAGCGAGCCCGCGAAGGCGAAGCGGTCTGCGTAGGGCACGGTCAGCACGTCCCACCCGGGTGGCGCGCCGTCGCCGTCGGCGAACGCGGTCGCCTGGGACCGCAGCTGCAGGGCCCTGCCCGGGGCGACGGCGATGAGCGCCTCGCGGGGCCCGGGCCCGTCGTCCTGCGGCGGCGGGAACGCGCCGGGCCCGGAGACCGCCGCGACCTCCCCCGCGATCCGCGCCAGCCGGAAGGTCCGGGGCGCTGCGGCGCCGCGGTCGAAGGCGTCGAGGTACCAGGCGCCCTCGCTCATCCGCAGCCGGTGCGGCTCGACGGTGCGGGCGCGGGTGGTGCCCGAGGACGCCGAGGTGTAGTCGAAGGAGACGACGCGCCGCTCGTCCACGGCGGCGGCCAGAGACGGCGGGATCTCCTCCCCGGCCAGGTCGGCCGTGAGATCCACCAGCGCACTGGCTCGGGGATCCTCGGCGACGACGGCGCGGATCTTGGTCAGCGCGCGGCGGGCGGTGGCGGTCAGGGCGCCCGAGCGCCAGGCGGAGGCCGCCAGGTCGATGGCCGCCGCCTCCCCGACGGTCAGGGCGACCTCGGGCAGGGCGTAGTCGTCCTCGGCGATGGAGTAGCGGCTCTTCCCGCCTCGGGCGGTGGCGGTGATCGTGATGCCGAGGTCGCGCAGGACTGTCTTGTCCCGTTCGAACATGCGGCGGGCGCTCTCGCCCCCGCGCCCGTCGTAGCCGGCCACCGTGGCCACCACCTCGGCCGCCGTCATGCCGCGCGCGGTGTTGCGCAGGGCCAGCAGCAGGTTGATCTGCCGCTCCTCGGCGGGGATCCTCTGGGCGGGCGTGCTCCTCACGGTCACAGCGTAGGCGCAGCCGCGCGCCCGTCGGGCCGCCCGCCGGCCCGGTACGGTGGGTCCATGATGTGGCGTGACGGCACGGTCCTGGCACTGCGGCGCAGCTGGGGGGCGGTGGGCAGGCGGTGCGTCGAGCTGGACGTGCGCGTCGGCGCGGCGCCGGCGGGCGCGACCGCCATGACGGCCGGCGAGGAGCTGCGCGCCGTCGCCTATGAGACCCTCACGGGGGCTCCGGAGCCCGGTGAGCGGGTGCGCCTGGAGGTCTCCGCCCTGGACCGGGAGCTGGGTACCGGCGGGCACGCCATGGTGTGCGCCCGGCTCGACGTCCTGCCCGAGGACTCCGCCCGTGCCGGGCACCTGGTCAAGGCCCGCTACATGCCCGACCAGGTCGTGGTGGCCGGGGTGGACGAGCAGGGCACCGAGCACCACGGGCTGCTGGCCTCCCCCGTCGACGACCTCGTGCTCGGCGGGACGCCGGTGGTCGTTGCGGACCTGCACTCCAGCCTGCCGGCCGTCCTCGCCGGCGCTCGCGCAACGGGTGGTGCGCGCGCACCGGTGCGCGCCGTCTACGTCATGACCGACGGCGGGGCCCTGCCCCTGCCCTACTCGCGGACCGCGGCCGCCCTGCGGGGGGCTGGCTGGCTGGCCGGCACGGTGAGCGCCGGCCAGGCGTGGGGCGGTGACGTCGAGGCCGTCTCGGTGCACAACGCCCTGCTGGCCGCCCGTCGTATCCTGGGGGCCGACCTGATCGTCCTCGCTCAGGGGCCCGGCAACCTGGGCACCGACACACCGTGGGGCTTCTCCGGCGTGGCCTGCGGCGACGCCGTCAACGCGGTGGCCGCTCTGGGCGGGCGGGCCGTCGTCTGCCTGCGGGTCTCGCAGGCCGATGCGCGGGCGCGCCACCGGGGTGTGTCGCACCACTCGCTGACCGCCTACGGGCGGGTGGCGCTGGCCGCGGCCGACGTCGTCGTCCCCGCTCTGCCCGGGCCGCTGGGAGAGCGGGTGGCCGCCCAGGCGCGCGGGCTGTGCGGTCCGCGCCCGGTGGGGGCCCGGCACCGGTACGTCGAGGTGGGCGTGGACGGGCTCCTGGAGGCGCTGGAGGCGGCGCAGCGGGACACGGGGGTGCGGATGTCGACCATGGGGCGCGGCCTGCACGAGGACGCCGCGGCCTTCCTCGCCGCCGCCGCCGCGGGCCGGCACGCGGCGGGCCTCCTGGCCGGCTGAGCGGCTGGGCTCCGCCGTCCCGGTCCGGCCGGGGCGGCGGAGCCTCATGCGGCGGGGCGCTCAGGCCCGTTTGAGGTCGGCGGCCCTGTGCATGGTGGGCGCCAGGCTCGTGTACAGCTCCCTGTAGATTCTGAAGAGCTCGCGGTACCGCGCCGTGTTCGCCGGGTTCGGCGTGTGGCGGCGCTCGACTCTGCCGAGATAGCGGGCGGCGTCGTCGAAGGACTCGTACAGGCCCGTGCCGACTCCGGCGAGGACGGCGGCGCCGAGGCAGCTGGCCGTGCTCGCGGCGGGAACACGGATCTCCTTGCCGAGGACGTCGGCCTTGATCTGCGTCCACAGGTGCGAGCCGGCGGCGCCGCCGACCGAGTACAGGACGCCGGTCTCGGCGCCGGCCTCCTCCGCGACCGTGACGTTGTCGAGGAGGGAGAAGGCGACGCCCTCCATGACGGCCCGCCAGATCGCGGCCTTCGTGGTGCCGAAGCCGAGGCCGAAGAGGAGCCCCTGGGCGTCGGAGTCCCAGATGGGGCCGCGCTCGCCCTGGAGGTAGGGCAGGAACCACACTCCGTCGGAGCCGACCGGGACGCCCTCGGCGTCGGTGTCGATCTTCTTGAAGGTGTCCTGCGGGCCGCCGAAGGTGTTGCGCGCCCAGTTCAGCGAGGCGCCTCCGGCGATGGAGCCGCCCTGGAAGAGCCAGGTGCCGGGCACGACGTGGCGGGAGAGGATGAGGCGCTCGTCGCGCACCGGCGAGTCGGTGACGATCGACATGCCGCCGGCCTGGCCCCCCTGCTCCTGGGTCTGTCCCACCCTCATGACGCCGGCCCCGAGCGTCCCGCAGGCGGCGTCGAGACCCTCGGCGACGACCGGCGTGCCCGCGGCCAGCCCGGTCGCGGCGGAGGCCTCGGCGGTGACGGTCCCGACGACCTCGTGGCAGGGCACCGCCTGCGGGAGCCTGGTGAGGTCGAGGCCGAGCTCGGCCGCCAGCGTCTGGTCGTACTCGCCTGTGGCGGTGTCCCAGGCGTGGATGCCGTAGGACTGGGAGACGTCCTGGGAGACCCTGCCGGTCAGGCGCAGGACGATGAAGGAGCTGGACTGGAGGAACCAGCGAGCCGCCCTGTAGACCTCCGGCCGGTTGCGCTGGAACCAGATGATCTTGCCGGTGGTGTAGGTGGGGGCGAGCCGGTTGCCCGACACTGCGAGGATGCGGTCAGCGCCGACGCGCGCGACGAGGTCGTC
Source organism: Actinomyces israelii (assembly GCF_030253495.1). NCBI lineage: Bacteria > Bacillati > Actinomycetota > Actinomycetes > Actinomycetales > Actinomycetaceae > Actinomyces > Actinomyces israelii. The sequence goes on along the minus strand of NZ_CP124548.1, from coordinate 2,027,821 downwards.
GCAGATGTTCTGGCTGCGCGTGTCCATCCAGATGGGGGTGTTGGCGAGCACCGTGCCGTCGGCATCGACGGGGACGGCCGACCAGGACTGGCCGGAGACGCCGACGCCGGCGACGCGGTGTGCGCCGACCGTCTCGACGACGGCCCGAGTGGCCAGGGTGATGGCCTCCCACCACTCGTTCGGATCCTGTTCGACGAAGCCGGGGGCATCGACGACGAGGCGGTAGTCGCGGGTCTGGTCGGCCAGGACGGCGGCGTCTCTGGTGAAGGCGGCGACCTTCGTCGAGGATGTGCCGACGTCAATGCCGATGAGGACGTCCTTGGCGGTGCTGCTGGGTGTGATTGCAGTGGAACTCGTGGAACTCATGGTGCACTCCGTTGGGCAAGAGGTTCGGGCTGACAGTGGTTGGTGGGCGCGGGGACGACCGGTACCGGGATCAGGGCCGGCGGGCGGCCGAGGCGTACCAGGTGAGCAGGCGCTCGGCCTCGGCGGCGGCGGACCTGACGGACGGGCCGATGTACCTGCGGGGGTCGACCAGCTCCGGGTCGGCGGCGAGGACATCGCGAACGACGCCGGCGGCGACGACATTGAAGTGCGTGGACACGTTGACCTTGGTGATGCCGGCCCTGACGGCCGACCGCAGGCCCTCGTCCGACACGCCGGAGGAGCCGTGCAGGACCAGCGGCACCGGGACCGCGGCGGCGAGGCGGGAGATGAGCTCGTCGTCGAGGAGGGCCGAGCGCTCGGTCATGGCGTGGGAGGAGCCGACGGCGACGGCCAGCAGGTCCACGCCGGTGGCGGCGACGAAGCGGGCGGCGTCGCCGGGATCGGTGCGCGCGCCGGGAGCGTGGACGCCGTTCTTGCCGCCGACCTCGCCGAGCTCGGCCTCAACGGAGACGCCGGCGGCGCAGCAGTGCTCCACCATGCGGGTCGTCGTGGCGACGTTGGCGTCGAAGGGCAGCCTGGAGCCGTCGTACATGACGGAGGTGAGGCCGAGGTCGACGGCCTCCTCGATGAGGTCGGTGGACTCCGCGTGGTCGAGGTGGACGACGATCGGCACCGCGGCGGCCTCGGCGACGGCCAGCGTCGCCTTGGCGATGGGGGCCAGGCGCCCGCGGTGGTACTTCACGGTGTTCTCGCTGATCTGGAGGACGATGGGGCGGCCCGCGCGCTCGGCGGCCTCGGCGAAGAACTCGGCGTGCTCGAGAAGGACCACGTTGAAGGCTCCGAGGCCCGCGCCCTCGGAGCGGGCGGTCTCGGCGACGGAGGCGAGGTCAGTCAGTGACATGGTGAGTCTCTACTTTCATGGTCGGAAGGAGGGTGGTGTAGGTCTCCAGGTCGACGAGACCGGCGACGGGCGTGCGCACCGCGGCGACCGACAGGGCGACGGCGGCCCCCAGCGCGCGGGCGTCGATCGGGTCGGCCTCGGGGCGGGCGTCCATGAAGGCGGCGATCGCGGCCACCGCGGAGTCGCCGGCTCCGGTGGGGTTGATGACGGGGACGTCGGGGGCGTCGGCATGCCATACGGTCGGGCCGTCCTGGCCACGGACGTAGAGGTTCATGCCACGGGGCCCGTCCGAGACCATGACGGCGCGCACGCCCCGTTCCAGGAGGATGACGGCGCCCGCGGCGGGGCTCGTCTCGCCGGTCGCCTGGGCGAGCTCCTCGCGGTTCGGCTTCACGGCGTCGGCGAGTCCCGCGCAGGCCACCAGCAGCGGCCCGGAGGTGTCGAGGATGACGCGCGTGCCCCTCCCCCGGGCGGCGCGCAGGAGGGCTCCGAGGTCCTCGGCGGAGGTCTCCGGCGGACAGGATCCGGACACGACGAGGACGTCGCCCCGGCCCGCCCCCTCAAGAGCGGTGTCCGTCAGCGCCCGCCAGTCCGCGGGGGAGACGGGGGCTCCGGGCTCGTACAGGCCCGTCGCACCGCCGTCGGCGTCGCGGACGATGACCGTCGCGCGGGTGGGGCAGCCCGGGCCGAGGTCGAGCCACGCCTGCTCGGCGTCCCAGTCGCCGAGCAGCTCGCGCATCTCCTCGCCCTGCCGGCCGCCGAGGAAGCCGGAGATCCGGACGCGGCGCCCGGGGGCGCCATCGGCCTCGCGGGTCTGCCGGAGGACGGAGGCCACATTGAGTCCCTTGCCGCCCGGTCTGCGCACGACGCCTGTGACGCGGTTGACCTGGTTGAGTCGCGGGTGCGCCACCTCATAGGTAATGTCGATGGCTGGATTTGGTGTGATAACAATAATCATGAGGATCTTCCTTCTCGAGGCGGACCGCTGCGGGTCGTCATCGGATGCCGTCGAGATCGGCTGCCCCGGCGTTCTCGCCGCCAACGGCGTAGAGGACCTTGAGAAGCGCTCCGCGACCGCCGCGGACCGCGTCGAAGGCGGCGGCGCCGGAGTCGAGCGGGAACTCGCGCGAGACGACCGCGTCGGCGTCGATCGCCCCGGAGGCGAGGAGCTCGACCGCCTGGGTCCACTCGTGGCCGGGGAAGGGCGCCGAGTAGGACATCCAGGATCCGGTGATGCCCAGCTCGCCGCGCAGGATGAGCTCGAACTGCTCCGCCTCGAAGGCGACGGGGCGGGTGCAGGTGCCGATGTAGACGACCTGGCCTCCGCGGGCCACGGTCTGGACGGCCTGGACCTGGGTGACGGGGTGACCCGCGGTCTCCAGGCAGACCCCGGGGGCGGCGGACCGGTCGGCGAGGCGGGCGGCGAGGTCGGAGCCGGGCACCGCCTCGTCCGCTCCGAGGCGACGGGCGAGGTCGAGCTTGTCCGGCTGCACGTCGATGGCGGTGACGTGCCTGACGCCACGCGCCTTGAGCGTCTGGATGGCGAGCAGGCCGATAACGCCCGCGCCGAAGACGGCGGCGCGGTCGACACCGGTGTAGTCGGCGCGCTCGAGGCCGTGGATGGCGACGGTCAGCGGCTCGACCAGGGCGGCGTCGCGCAGGCGCATGCCGTCGGGCAGGGGGACGAGGTTGGCGGCGGGGGCGTTGACGTAGGTGGCCAGCGCCCCCTGCCGGCGGGAGCCGATGAAGGTGTACCTGGGACACAGGGAGTAGTGGCCGGCGGCGCACGCCTCGCAGCTGTGGCAGGGGCTGAGCGGCGCGACGGCGACACGGGTGCCGAGGGCGACGCCGGCGACGCCCTCGCCGAGGGCGACGACGACCCCGGAGAACTCATGGCCGAGCACCTGCGGGAAGGAGTGGACGCCGCCGTCGAAGTAGCGCGGGAAGTCGGAGCCGCAGATTCCGCAGTAGGCGACGGCAACGGTCACCTCCCCGGGGGCGGGGGGAGCCAGGGGCTCCTCGACGAGGGGCATCTCGGCGACGCCGGTGACGGACAGGAGGCGGTTGACGGTGGTCGGTGGAGTCATTGCGACGGCCTTTCGCGGGTGCTGGACGGGCCCGGTCAGGCGGCGGAGCCGTCGGCGGCGGGCTTCTCGGCGGGCCTGTGGGCCGCGTCGGGATCGGGCGCCGCGGGGTCGCCCTCCCGGGGGGTGAAGAGGGTGCCGCGGCGGTACTTGAGGAAGGAGTAGCCGAAGGCGAGGACCATGAGGACGAGCACGACGATGACGCCCGCACCGACCCTGCCGGACAGGAGGTTGGCCAGGACGTAGGTGACGGGGTTGCCGCCCCGATCGAGGCTGGCCACGCGGTCGGCGTTGCCCAGCAGGCCGGTGTCGGTGGCGAGGCGGGTCTGGAGGTCGACCATGTGGGAGGAGATCCAGATCGTGCCCGCCATAATGACCGTGCCCGAGATGAGGGTGCGGAAGATGTTGCCGTGGTGGATGCCGACTGCGATGGCGACGAAGAAGGCGATCGTGGCCAGGTCGCCGAAGGGCAGGACGACGTTGCCGGGGACGACGACGGCGATGAGCAGGGTGAGGGGCACGAACAGGATGCCGGCGGAGACGACCTGCGGGTCGGCCAGAAGGAGGGCGGGGTCCATCCCGATGCGGTAGGCGGGGTTGTTGAACCTACGCTGGAGGACGCCTTCGGCGGTCTTGGCGATGGGGACCATGCCGTTGACGATGAGCTGGACCACCATGGGCATGAGAACGATGACCGCGCCCATTCGGATGGCGAGCGTGGCGGCCTCGCCGACGGGGTAGCCGGCGAGGAAGCCGATGAGCAGGCCGAGCACCGCGCCGATGACGACGGGGCGCCCGAGGGGGCAGAGCCTCTCCGTCATCTTCTCGCTGGAGACGTTGATGCGGCGCAGGCCCGGGGTGTGCTCGATGAGGTCCTCGACGGGCACGGCGATCAGGCCCATGAGGACTGGCGAGCCGTGGGGCATGGCGATCCCCTCAAGGTGGAAGTACTTGTCGGTGACAGGGCTGAAGATGTCGCCGAGCTTGTAGGAGATCGCGGCGTGGACGGCCACGGCGAGGCCGGCCAGCAGCAGGGAGCCCGTGGCGATGTGGACGATGGCTCCGGTGAATCCGAGGTGCCAGATGTTCCAGATGTCGACGTTGATGACATTGGTCATCCTGGCGATCAGCATGAGGATGTTGACGACGATGGCGATGGGGATGGCCAGCAGGCCCATCGTCGTCGCCCAGGCCATCGGGGCCGAGCCCGGCCAGCCGACGTCGATGACGGTGAGGGTGAGGCCGAAGCGGTCGGCCATGGACTGCGCCGCGGGCCCCATCGTCTCAGTGAGCAGGCTGATGACCATGCTGATGCCGACGAAGCCGACGCCGACGGTCAGGCCCGCCCAGACGGACTTGCCGATGCCGTGGCGCAGCAGGAGGCCGAGCACCATGACGATGAGCGGGAGCATGACGGAGGGGCCGAGGTCGATGATCGCGTGCAAGAACTGCATGAGGGTCTCTCTTCGTTGAAATGACCGGGTGGGTGAGGAGGTGTCAGACGACGCGGACGTCGAGCCCGCGGGAGCGGAAGCCGGCGAGAAGCTGCGGGTCGGCACTGGTGTCGGTGACCAGGAGGGCGGGCCTGTCGCTGGTGGCGGTGACGTTGGGGGCGACGGCGCCGAGCTTGGTGTGGTCGGCGACGACGACTGTGGCGGCGGAGCGCTCAACGGCGAGGGCGGAGACCTCGGCCTCGAGCGCGTGGATGGAGGTGAAGCCGTTGACCGGGTCGGCTCCGGAGCAGCCCAGGAAGCACATGTCGAAGTGCAGGGCGCGCAGGTTGCGGGTGGCGAGGGGGCCGTGGAGCGAGTGCTCGGAGCCCCGCACCACGCCGCCGGGCAGCATGACGGTGATGTCCGGGGTCTCGGCGAGCAGCCGGGCGATGGGGATCGAGCAGGTGACGGCGGTGATGCCGGTCAGGTCCTCGACCTGTTGCGCGAGCCGGGACGCGATCGCGAAGGTGGTGGTGCCGTAGTCGAGGAAGACGGTGTCCCCGGGGGCGATGAGCTCGACCGCGGCGCGCGCGATGGCGTCCTTGACGGTTGTGCGTACGGTGCGCCGCAGCGGGTAGGCGGTCTCCATGTTGGCCGCGGTGAGCACGGCGCCTCCACGGACCTTGGTGAGCAGGCCCTGCTGCTCGAGCTCGTAGAGGTCCTTGCGCACGGTCTCCCGCGAGACGCCGAGCACGGTGGTCAGCTCGGCGATGGTGAGGGACTGCTGCGTGCGCAGGCGGGCGAGGATCTTCTCCTGGCGTGCGTTCATGGGCGTCTCCTTCGCGGGTCGCCGCCGAGCGGCTTTGCGTTTGCAAACTTAATTTTGCATTCGCCCAGTCGTGTGTCAAGAGGCTTCTCCGCCCGGTTCCCGGCCACGGGGCGCGGTCGTCCACTTCATGTGAGACGAGCGCCGTCCGGCACCGCCCTGCACTACCCTGGGCGCCATGAAGACCTTTGAGGACCTCTTCGCCGAGCTCCAGGACAGGGCCGCCGCCCGACCCGCGGGCTCGGGCACCGTGGCCGAGCTGGACCGGGGCGTCCACTTCATCGGCAAGAAGCTGGTCGAGGAGGCCGCCGAGTCCTGGATGGCCTGCGAGCACGAGTCCGACGAGGCGGCCTGCGAGGAGCTCAGCCAGCTGCTCTACCACCTCCAGGTCATGATGGTCGCCAAGGGCTACACCCTGGCCGACGTCTACAGGTACCTCTGACGCCTCCGAGTGCTTCTGAGCAGCCGGGGCGCTCCCCCGCCGCTCACCACCGCAAGGACCGACGTAAGGATCAAGGATCACTGTGCTGCGCATCGCCGTGCCCAACAAGGGCTCCCTGTCCGAGCCCGCCGCCACCATGCTCACCGAGGCCGGGTACCGCACCCGCCGCACCGGGCGCGAGCTCGTCCTGCTGGACGAGGCCAACGAGGTCGAGCTGTTCTTCCTGCGGCCCCGGGACATCGCCGTCTACGTCGGCCAGGGCGCCGTCCACGCCGGCGTCACGGGCCGCGACCTGCTGCTCGACTCCGGGGTGGAGGCCGTCGAGCACCTGCCTCTGGGCTTCGCCCGCTCGACCTTCCGCTTCGCCGCCCCGGCCGGGACCATGCGCTCGCTCGACGACGTGGAGGGGCGGCGCGTAGCCACCTCCTACGACGTGCTCGTGCGCGGCTACCTCGCCGCCCAGGGCGTGGACGCCCAGACCGTGCACCTCGACGGGGCCGTGGAGTCCTCCGTCCAGCTGGGCGTGGCCGACCTCATCGCGGACGTGGTCGAGACCGGCACGACGCTGCGCGCCGCGGGCCTGGAGACCTTCGGCGAGCCGATCCTGGCCAGCGAGGCCGTGCTCATCACCACCGAGCGCTACCGGGACGCGCCCGGCCTGGCCACGCTCGTGCGCCGCCTGGAGGGGGTGCTGCGCGCCCGCTCCTACGTCCTGGTGGACTACGATGTGCCCATGAGCAGGCTGCACCTGGCCGCGGCGCTCACCCCGGGCCTGGAGTCGCCCACGGTCTCGCCCCTGCAGAACCCCGACTGGGTGGCGGTGCGCTCCATGGTGCCGCGCGCCGAGGTGAACCGGGTCATGGACGAGCTCTACGAGGCGGGGGCCCGCGCGATCCTCGTGTCCTCGCTCCTGGCCTGCCGGCTGTGAGGGCGCGAGCGGGCCACTGAGTACAGCGCCCAGCCGCCGCCGATGATCAGGGCGGCTGTGAGCGCGCACAGGCACCAGAACGTCCAGCTGACGGCGCCGCGCACCTCGACCGGCGTCTCGAAGGACGCGTAGCGCATCTCCGAGTCCAGGCCCTCGACCACGACGGTGTGCCGTCCCGAGGCCAGGTTTGTGGGGAGGGTGACGGCTCCCGTCGCGGTGCCGTTCTCGTCCGCGACGAGGGTGCCCAGCGACTGGGCGGCCGAGTGAACGGTGACGGTGACGCTCGCTCCGGGCTGGACGCCGGAGACCGAGATGTTGAGGGTGTCGCCGGTGCGGACGGCCGTGACCTGTCCGGTGGAGGACGACGGCGCCCTCCCGTCCTCGTCGGGCGCTTCGAGCGTTCCCCGGACCTCGTGCTCGGCGCTGATCGTGAGCGAGTCGTCGACTCCGGCGAGGAACGCTCCGATGGTCGCGAATCGTTGCGACCGGGACGTGGGCATGGTCGTGTTGACCACCCGCGCCTGCTCGGTCTGGGACCATGCGATGAGCGACTCGGCCCAGGCGCGGTAGCCCAGGGCGTTGGGGTGGGCGAGCTCCTGAGTGCTTCCCGAGAGCGCATGACCCGTCAGGTCGCCCGGGGTGAGCCGGACGAAGTAGGAGTCGTCGTGGCAGATGGTGTGGTTGGGCTGGGCGAAGTCGACGACGTCGGACGCGTAGTAGATCGGGTAGCCCTGCGCCGAGAGCGACTCGACGGCCTGGCGCGCCGTGCGGTTGAGCGTCTGGATCACCGCCCGCCCGAAGGCGATCTCGGTGGGTGACAGCAGCGCGTCGCACTGCCCCTGCTGGGTCCCCCACAGCAGGTCGGGGTAGGGCGAGATGACCAGCGGGGCGACCGCCCCGTCGCGCTCGCGCACGAATGAGTCGGAGTTCGCGGTCTCCAGGACAGCCCGGTAGGTCTCCTCCAGATCGTGCTGGAAGTTCTGGATCGAGGCCAGCTTCGTCCTCATCCACGCGGAGTTGGCGGCGCAGTCCGCGAACAGGCAGCTCTTGACGATGTCCTCGAAGCCGATGTCGTTGCCGCCGATGGTCATGTAGACCAGTCCGGGCGCGTCGGAGAGGTCCCCCAGCGCCTCCACCTGCGGCTTCTCCTCGGGATGCTGGTACCTCCAGCGCACGTCGGCCGTGACCGCCCCGGAGCACGAGATGAGGACCGTGCTCTGCCCGCCCAGGAGGGCCCCGTAGGTGCTCGTCGACCGGTGGCAGGCGGGGTTTCCCGTGCTCAGGTAGTCTCCGGCGCCCTCTCCCGCGGAGTAGGAGTCCCCCAGGACCGCCACCGGGCCCGAGATGTCCCGGAGCAGCTCTCCGGCGTCGTCGACCGTCAGGTCCTGGTCGCTGACCTCGATGGTGCCGCTCTCGAGGACGGAGCCCTGCCCCTGGGAGCCGACCAGGATCCGCCAGTCCGCGCTCCCGGTCCGGTCGGTTCGGGCGGTGGCGACCCATGTCACGGACACGGACTCGCCGGCGGCCAGGTTCGGCAGCCGCCGCTGCGGGGCCAGGATCGTCGGGAAGATCTCCCGCGAGTCGCCCTCGCGCATGGCGACCACCGCCGTGAGCCCGGTCGCGGTGTCGTTGGACGGGTTGGTGATGGTGGCGGTCAGCTCGGCGTTGCCCCCGGCCCGGATGCGCGTGGGGGCGGAGACGCTCAGCTCGATGTCCTGCCTCTCGTACTTGGACAGCTCGTCAATGAGCTGGTCGGCGCTGTCCGCGTCGTGGTAGGTCGACGACGTCGCCTGGGAGATGCACTCCAGCTCCTGGCGGCCCTCCTCGGAGATGGTGAAGCCGATCGAGGGGACCTGGAGGGAGAAGCCCTCGGACAGGACCTCCCGGGCCACGTCGCACGGCGGCGGCCCGCAGTTGGACTCGCCGTCGGAGACCAGCAGCAGGGTCGCCGAGCTGTAGCCCTCCTGCTTGAGGCGGTCGACGACGGCGCGCAGGGCCGGGCCCGTCGGGGTGTCGCCGTCGGCGGTGAGATTGCGGATCCTGGAGTCCAGCGTCATGGGATCGCGCGTGACCCCGGGCTGCACCCCGGGGATCCAGCCCCCGGCGGCACACCCCTGGCTGGACGTGCCGCCGGGATAGGTCCAGATCCCCATGTCCGTTCCGGAGTCCGCGTAGGCCCGCAGCATCGCCGTCATCGTCGTCTTGGCCGCCTCCAGCTTGTTGCGGCCACTGGAGTCCTGCTCGTTCATGGAGCCGGACACGTCGAAGACGACGACCAGCGGCCCCTCCGGGGAGGCGTCCGACGGCGGGGCGCCGGGTGCCGGGGCGGTGCTCGACTGGGAGGCGCTCGGCCGGGGCGCGGACGTGCTGTTGTCGCCGACCGCGGTGGCCGGGGTCAGGAGCGCCGTGCCCAGGGCGAGGCAGACGACGAGCGCGGCGAAGACCGTCCGCGTTCTGCGCGTGCGTGTCATTTCGTCTCCAGCTGGTTGATCTCTGAGTCGGTGCCCTTGATGATGGCGTCTCCCAGGTAGACGTCCGCCCCGTTGTCCGAGCTCGTGACGATCTCCAGGCGTAGGACCCCGGTGACATCGATATTGAGCGGCTGGGTCTGGCCGTAGGAGACCGACGTGCTGGCGAGCTCGGCGCCGTCGCCCAGGACCCTGATCCGTGCGCTCGCCGAGGGGCTGGCGTCGTCGGAGACGCCGACAGTTGCGGACAGGGCCGACCCGTGCCTCTCCAGGAGCCACGCGTAGCTGGTCTCCTCGCCGCGTGAGCGGCTGGAGCACTGGAGCGCCTCGGTGTACTTCGTGCCCGCCAAGAACGTGTCCCGCGTCGAGCAGGATCCCGAGCGGCTCGAGTCGTGCGCGGTGTCGAGCTTGGACAGGTAGATGGACGAGCCGGCCTGGGCGACCGTCAGGGTCACTTCCGAGGGCAGGTCCGCCCCCTCCCCGGGCTTGACCTCCAGGACGGAGCCCGTGGCCGCCGTGGCGTCGAACTTCTCCTCGACGCGGGGCTCGGAGCCCAGGGCGCGCAGCGCGGCGACGGCGTCGTAACGGCTCAGACCGACGACCTTGGGCACCTTCGCCTTCTTGGACACCGTCAGCGTCAGCGCCTGCGTGAGCGGCTCGCCGACGACGGGGTCCTGGGAGACCACCAGCCCGGTGGTTCCGGCCCACTCGGTCTCGACCACTGTCACTCCCGAGGGGTCGAGCGACATGTCGGCAAGCGCCTGCTTGGCGTCGGACAGCGTCAGTCCGCGCAGGTCGGGGACCTTGGCGTCGGCGTCGGCGTCGATGGCGGGCACCTCGACGACGTCGGGCGCGGCGCCGGCGCGCGTCGCCTGAATCCTGTCCCCGGCGGTCCACCCGACGAGCACGCCGGAGCCGAACAGCCCCAGGGACAGGCACAGAAGACCGATGAGGGCGACGCGCAGCCTGAGCGACCGGGGCCGCCCCCGCCCGGGCTTAGCGCCTGCGGCCTGCTCGGAGTCGCCGGCCGGGAGCGGCTCCGAGGGGACCGGCGGCGCGGCCTCGGCGGGAGCGGCCGCCGGTGGTGTGGCCGGCGCCGGGGGCGGCCCCGGCGGGCCGTCGCCGGGTCCCGGTGCGGGGAAGGCGCCGGGGCCCTCATCCTGGACGGGCTCCGCCTGCGGGGCGGGATCCGGGGTGGCGGGCAGACGGGGCGGCTCGGATGCTGGGGTGGACACCACCACAGCATGGCCTGCCCCACACCCGCGGGACCAGTCTTAGTTCTGTGACAGCGCGGGCCCGGCTGCGCTCCGGCTACTGCGCGGTCAGCGGGTCGCAGACCGCCTCTGTCGTCGGCGTGCTCTCGCCCAGGAGCCCGTGGTCGCCGAGGAAGCTGATCGTCGCGGCGACCCTGCCCGGGTCCAGAGAGCCGACCGCGGTGTCCGCGGCGGGGCGGATCAGCTCGCCGGTGGCCACGGCGACCTCGCGGGCGTGCGCGGCCTGGGTGGTGTCGGCCAGGTCGGGCACGTACTCCTTGGCGGCCTCGACGGCGGCGTCCGGGTCCTCCACGAAGGCCGTCATGCCCGTGGCCGAGGCCGTGACGGCGGCGGTCAGCTCCTCGCGGCGGGCGTCCAGGACGTCGGGCGTGGTGACCAGGGAGGCGCCCACCAGCGGCACGTCCCCGCTGATGGCGAGGGTGCGCACGGGGGTGCCGTTCTGGACGAGCTGGACGGCGTCGTTGTTGGAGAACCCGGCGACGGCGTCGACCTTGCCCGAGGCCAGGGCCGCCTGCTGCGTGTAGCCGATCTCCTGAATGCTGACCTCGTCCTGGCTGAGCCCGGCCGTGGACAGCGCCACCAGGACGGTGTACCAGGTCTCCCCCGTCCTGCCGGGGGTGCCGATGGATCGGCCCCTCAGGGCGGCCAGGTCGGTGATGTCGGAGCTCTCGGGCACGATGACGCAGCCGGGGTAGCGCTGGTAGAAGCCGCCGATGACGACCAGGCCGTTCCCGTTGGAGGCGGCCACGACCGCCTCGTCCGCGCCGCCGACCACGATCTGCTCCGTGCCGGCCAGGAGGGCGTCGAACTGGCCCTCCTGCTCGCCGTGGTGGCGCAGGGAGACGTCCGCGGCGTACTGGCCGTCGGCCACCGCCATGTAGAAGGGGGCGAACTGGATGTTGGGCGTGTAGGTCAGGCCGATGACCAGGCCTCCGGCGGCGTCGGCGGACGCCTTCTGGGCGCCAGTGCCGGAGCCGCAGGCGGCGAGGCCCGCCAGCGCACCCAGGGAGGCGGTGGACAGCAGATGGCGGCGGGACAGGGGGATCATGGTGGTGCCTTTCCGATGAGTGCGTTGACTGTGACAGGTGCGGTGGAGGGGGTGGCGCGTGCTGTCGGCGCGCGGGCGGCCGGGGCCGGGCCTCAGGTCGCCCGGCGCCCGCGCAGGGAGTCCACGACGCGGCTGCGGCGCTCGAGCTCGTGCAGGCACCAGTGGATGGTCGTCGCCATGACGCACAGGACGACGATGGTGGAGAACAGCCCGGTGGTGTCCACGCTCTGGCGCTGGGAGGCGAGCACCATGCCCAGGCCCTTGCCGCCCATGGTCATCTCCCCGATGACCGCTCCGGTGATCGACAGGGTGAAGCCGGTGCGCAGGCCGGAGAGGACGGCGGGCAGCGCCATGGGCAGCTCCATGTAGGCGACCATGGAGGCGCCGTGGGCCCCGTCGAGGCGGGCGGCGTCGATGACGTCGGCGTCCAGGCCGCGCAGGCCGAGCAGGACGGTCACGGTGATCGGGAAGAAGACCATGAGGACGCACAGCACCACGGTCGGCGCGGTGCCGTAGCCGATCCACACGACCAGCAGCGGGGCGATGGCGATGGCCGGCACCGCCTGGGAGGCGGCGACGTAGGGCAGCACGGCGCGGGAGAACGGGCGCCAGTGGAACAGGGCCCATGCCAGGGGCAGGGACAGTGCGGCCGCGGCCAGGCAGCCCAGTGCGGCCTCGGTCAGGGTCACCCGGGCGTAGCCGAGCAGGCCGCCCTGGCTCACGCCCAGCCACAGGCGGCGGACGACGTCGGCGGGACCGGGCAGGAAGACGGGCATGACGAGGCCGGCGCGCGTCACGGCCCACCAGGCGGCGAGGATCGCCAGGCCCAGGGCGAGTGCGGGGCCGGGAGCCCGACGGGGCCGGGCGGGGCGCTCCGACGTCGGCGGCGCGGCCCGGCCGGGGCCCGTCCGGCCGTCGGCCAGCATCTGAGCCAACCGGGGTGCTGGGCGATGGGCGATGGCGGTGCTCACGCGGTGTCCTCTCCGGTCACCCGGAGCAGGCGCCCCGGGGGCTCCGGGGTGGTGGGCGGCCGCAGGCTCGCGCCCCTTCGGCACTCGAGCGTCACCGGCGGCCCGCGCGGGCGAGCCGGGGGCTCCGGGGAGCGCCCCGGGCCGAGTGCCGCGTGCCTCCTCCCATCCGGACTTTCACCGTCGGTGCCGGAGTTCCACCGGCTCAACCGGTTGCGCCGTCCCGACGGGCCGGTGCAACCGGGTCGCGGACTATCACCGCCGGCTCGGACTTTCACCGACCCCGGAGCACGTTGCTGGCAGCGACCCTAGCCGATGGCAGTGAGTAGGACAACACGCCACGGTGACGGGCGGGTCACACGCAGGGCCGGTACGCCGCGGCCGGGCGGGTCAGCGGGCTCCGGCGACGGCGGCCCGGAACTCGGCCTCGACCCCGGGGTCCGGACGGCCGGCGCGCGAGACGGCCCAGGCGACGAGCAGGTTGGCCGCGAAGCCCGGAGCGAGCTCGTACAGGTCGAGGATCCCGCCGGGGCCGCCGTCGAGGCTGCCCCAGACGGCGACCACGACCGCCCCGGTGATCATGCCGGCGACCGCGCCGAGCGCCGTCAGCCGCCGCCAGTACAGGCACAGCAGGACGGTCGGCCCGAAGGAGGCCCCGAAGCCCGCCCAGGCGAAGGCCACCAGGGCCAGGATCGTGTCGTTGGGCGTCCACGCCATGGCGGCGGCGGTCAGCGCGACGATGAGCACGGCGGTGCGCGAGGCGATGACCAGGTGGCCGGGGGAGAGCTCCTTCTTGCGCACGATGCGGTAGAGGTCCTCGACCAGGGCCGAGGAGGTGACCAGCAGCTGGCTGGAGATGGTCGACATGATCGCGGCCAGAATCGCGGCGAGCATGAAGCCCGCGACGAAGGGGTGGAAGAGGAGCCGGCCCAGCGAGATGAAGACAGCCTCGGGGTTGTCCAGCCGGCTGCTGTCGCGCTGATACATGGCCACCCCCACCACGGCGGTGCCGATGGCGCCGAGCACCGCGAAGAGCATCCAGCTGATGCCGATAACGGCGCCCTGCACCGCCTCGCGCGGGGAGCGGATCGCCATGAAGCGCACGATGATGTGCGGCTGGCCGAAGTAGCCCAGCCCCCAGGCCAGCGAGCTGACGACGCCGATGACCGAGGTGGTGGCGCCGGCCATCGCCCAGTAGCGCGGGTCGACCGCGCTGACGGCGTCAATGGTGGCGCCGATGCCGCCCAGGCGGATGATGCCGACGACGGGGACCGCGACGAGCGCCGCGACCATCATGAGCCCCTGGACCAGGTCGGTCCAGGAGACCGCCAGGAAGCCGCCCACCAGCGTGTACATCACGGTGATGGCGGCGACCAGTGTCATGCCCAGGCGGTAGTCCATGCCGAAGGACGACTCGAAGAAGGTGCCGCCGGCCACCATCCCGGAGGAGACGTAGAAGGTGAAGAACACCAGGATGATCAGGCCGCTGGTCCAGCGCATGAGGCGACGGGAGTCGTGCAGGCGGTTGTCCAGGAAGCTGGGGATGGTGATGGAGTTGCCGGCCACCTCGGTGTAGCTGCGCAGACGCGGCGCCACCGTGAGCCAGTTGACCAGGGCCCCCACCGTCAGCCCGACGGCGATCCAGGACTCCATCAGCCCCGAGGCGTACAGGGCGCCGGGCAGCCCCATGAGCAGCCATCCGGACATGTCCGAGGCGCCCGCGGACAGGGCGGCCACGAAGGGGTTGAGGTCGCGTCCGGCGAGCATGTAGTCGTCGAGATCGGATGTGCGCGCATAGGCCCACAGGCCGATCATGATCATGCCGACGAAGTAGATGATCATGGAGATGGCGGAGAAGGTCGTGGGAGACATGGCTCTCCTCTACGTAGGGACGTTAGTCCTACTCACCTTAGTCGATGTGCGGCCGCGGGTACAGCCTGTCTTCATTGGGGGTGTAGTTCTTCTGCATCACCTGGGCGCCGCGGCCCGGGCGGCCCCCTCGCCCCTAGTGCGTCATCTGGATGCGCTTGGCCTCGGTGGCGGCCTCGGCCTCGCCGGCGACGTCGTCGAGCCGCTTGCCGATGCCGGCGGCCGCGTAGGCGCCGATGAGGCCCTCGACGAACGGCGCCGGGCTCAGGCGCACCCGGGCGCCCAGGCCCGGGTCGACCAGCTCGAGGGCCGTCTCCGCGCTCATGATCCCGCTGCCCAGGTCCGCCAGCACGAGGACGCCCCCGCCGTCGTCGGCCCTCCCGATGGCGGCGGCGACCTCGGTCGCGTCGGTGCCCAGACCGCCGTCGGGCAGCCCGGCGGCCAGCTCGACCCGTACGTCGAGGCCGGGGACGAGTCCGGCGGCGAGCCCGAGAGCCGCCCGCGCGAGCTCGGCGGAGTGCGAGACCAGGACGAGGCCGGTCACGAGGCGGTCCCGTCGGCGACGTCTGCGAGGGCGCGCACGATCAGGGCGGTGGAGGAGGCCCCGGGATCGACGTGCCCGATGGAGCGCTCCCCGAGGTAGGAGGCCCGCCCCTTCCTGGCGAGCATCGGCTCGGTGGCCGCCCGACCGGCGTCGGCGGCCGCGGCCGCCTCCCGCAGCGCCGCCTGCATGCTCGTGCCCGCGCGCAGCGCCTCCAGGGCCGGCAGCCAGGCGTCGAGCATGGTCTTCTCCCCCGCCTCGGCCCTGCCCCGCTGCATGATGCCGCCGACGCCGGCCTCGACGGCGGCGGTGAGCGCGTCCAGGTCCAGGGCGCTGCGCCCGGCGGTCGCCGCGGCCATGCGCAGGAAGAAGGTGCCGTACAGGGGCCCCGAGGCGCCGCCGACCTTGGAGATCAGCGCCGTGGCGGCCTTCTTCAGGACGGCGTCCGCGGTGCCGGGGACCGGGGCCGCCACAGCCGCCATGGCTGCCTCCATGCCCCGCTTCATGTTCGCCCCGTGGTCGGCGTCGCCGATGGCGGCGTCCAGCTCGGTGAGCTCATCGGCGTGCTCGGCGATGAGGTCGCCGGCGCGGCGGACCCAGGCCGCCAGGTCGGTCGCGGTCAGCTCGGTCAGTCCGGTCGGCGCCATGGTCATCGCCCCCAGCGCAGGCCGGGAGCGGACACCGGGGCGTCCCACAGGCGCAGGATCTCCTCGTCGGCGCGCACGAGGGTCAGGGAGCAGCCGGCCATGTCAAGGCTCGTGATGTAGTTGCCGACCAGGCTGCGCTCAACGGTGACGCCGGCCGCCTCCAGCTGCCCGGCGACCTCGGCGTACATGACGTACAGCTCGATGAGGGGGCTCGCGCCCATGCCGTTGAGGAGGGCGATGACGCCGGTGCCGTCGCCGGCTGGCAGCTCGGCCAGGACCGGCCCGGCGAGCCGCTCGGCGATCTCGCGGGCGGAGGCGATCTTCTCGCGGCGGCGGCCGGGCTCGCCGTGGATGCCGATGCCGATCTCCATCTCGTCGTCCGCCAGGTCGAAGGAGGGCCTGCCGTTGGCGGGAACGGTGCAGGAGGTCAGGGCCGCTCCCATGGAGCGGCCGCCCTCGCTCACCCGGCGGGCGAGGGCCGCGACCTCGTCGAGGCTCCTGCCCTCCTCGGCGGCGGCTCCGGCGACCTTCTCAACAATGACGGTCACGCCCACGCCGCGGCGACCTGCCGTGTAGAGGGAGTCCTCGACGGCCACGTCGTCGGCGGTGACGACGGTGGCGACCGGGGTGCCGGACTCGGCGGCGACGAGCTCTGCGGCCATCTCGAAGTTCATGACGTCGCCGGTGTAGTTCTTCACGATGTGGAGGACGCCGGCTCCGCGGTCGACGGCGGCGGTGGCGGCGGCGATCTGGTCGGGCACGGGCGAGGTGAAGATCTCGCCCGCGCAGGCGGCGTCCAGCATGCCGGCGCCCACGAAGCCGCCGTGAAGGGGCTCGTGGCCGCTGCCGCCGCCGGAGACGATGGCGACCTTGCCCTCGTCCTTGGGGGTTGCGCGGTAGACGATGCGCCGGTCGAGATCGACGCGGAGCGTGTTCGGGTGGGCTGCGGCCATGCCGGCCAGGGCGTCCGCGACGACGGCGTCGGCGGCATTGATGAGCTTCTTCATGCACCAATGGTACGTCGAATGAGTCCCCGGTCACAGGAAGGATCCTCGGGGTCCTGCTGACCGGGTGCGGTGCGCCGGTGCGGCGGGCGCGAAGGCCCGTGCGGGCTCTCAGCCGGTCAGGGCCAGCACGACGGCGGCCGCCCAGCCGCCGTCGTGGGTCAGGGAGACCGGCCACCGGCCCGGCCGGTCGGCCCCCTCCCCCAGGCTCGCCTCGACCGCGCCGGCGACGGCGTCGCCGAGGCGCAGCGAGGGGCGCCCCCAGCGGTCGTTGACGACCTCGATGCCGCGCCAGTCGACCTCCTCGATTCTCAGGACGGGGGGGCAGACGCGCCCGGTGAGGGCGTTGACGGCCGTCGACCAGGCCTTGACGAAGGCCTCCTTGGCGGCCCAGCGGGCGGCCAGGTGCTCGGCCTCGTGGGAGCGGCTCGTCTCGGCGCGGCGCCTGGCCTCGCGGCGCTCGCGGGCGGTGAAGGCGCGCTCGGCGAAGACGGTGCCGGGCACCGCCAGCTGCTCGACGACGCCGGGCACGTGGACGAGGTCGAGGCCCACCCCGAGCACGCGGGCGCCGCAGTCGGGCAGGGGCGGCAGAGCAGGGGCCGTCACAGCAACACCTCCATGGGTCGTACGACCGATCTCGCGCCGGAGACCTACCGATCTCGGCGAAGGGCGGTGGTGGGCGGGCCCGCGGCCGCGCTCCCGCCCACCACCGCCGACGGGTGGGAGCGGGTCAGGCGCTCTCCCCGGCGTGGTAGACGCCGTCGGCGCCCAGCCGCGCCCGGGGGTCCAGGAGCATGGCGGCCTCGACCTCGTGCGGGTCGCGGTGCCCGGTCTCCTGGCCGAGTCGGCGGCCCTCGACCTGCTCGAACAGCGGCGCCCGGCCGATCATGCCGGCCCGACGACGGCGCGTGCCCGCGGCGAGGCGGGCGTTGGCGCCGGCCAGCCACGCGTCCACCGCCTCCTGGCCGCCCGACTGGCGCAGGGCGGACTCGAAGGCGCCGGGGTGGACCAGGGCGATCAGGCCGCTGACGTGCCCGAAGCCCAGCGAGGTCAGCAGGCCCGCGCGCACCGGGCCGGCGCCCGGAACGCGTCCGGACTCCCCGCCGCGCCCGGCCAGGCGGATGGGCGTGCGCGGCCAGACCCAGAAGGCGTCCTTGGCCAGCGGCGCGTCGACCACGTCGAGGCTGGCGTTGCCCGGGGCCACGCCGGTGGCGAGGATCTCGGCCAGGCCGGAGACCTGGAAGACCGCGGCTCCGCCCTTGGCGTGACCGGTGATCGTCTTCTGGGAGACGGCCACCAGCGGGTTGCCCTCGGAGCGGCCCAGTGCGCGCGCCAGGCGCGTGTGCAGCTCGGACTCGTTGGGGTCGTTGGCGCCCGTGGACGTGTCGTGCTTGGAGACCACGGCGATGTCGTCGGCCTCGACGCCCAGGGCGCGCAGGGAGCGCGCCAGGCGGGAGTCCCCCCCGCCGCGCCCGGCCCCCAGGGCGCCCAGGCCGGGCGCCGGGATGGAGGTGTGGGCGCCGTCGGCGTAGGAGGACACGAAGCCGATCACGCCGGCGACCGGCAGCCCCAGCCGGGCGGCCACGGAGGCGCGCGCCAGGATCACCGTGCCGCCGCCCTCGGCCTCCACGAAGCCGCCTCGGCGGCGGTCGTTGGCCCGGGAGAAGTGGCGGGCGGAGATGCCCTTGGCGTACATGGCGGCCGCCTCCGCGGTGGCGCTCATGTTGCCGAAGCCGACCACGGACTCCACCGAGATGTCGTCGATGGCGCCGGCGACGACCACGTCGGCCTTGCCCAGGGCGATCTTGTCCCAGCCCTCCTCGATGGACACCGCGGCGGTGGCGCAGGCGCTCACCGGCTGGACCATCGACCCGTAGCCGCCGATGTAGGACTGCATGACGTGCGCGGCCACGACGTTGGGCAGGGCCTCCTGGAGGATGTCGCTGGGGCGGTCCTCGCCGAGCAGGCGGCCCACGAACATCTTGCGCATGGCGTCCATGCCGCCGAAGCCGGTTCCCTGCGTGGAGGCGACGTCGCTGGGGTGGACGGCCGCCAGCAGCTCGGCGGGCGAGAAGCCGGCCGACAGGAAGGCGTCGACCGCCGTGACGAGGTTCCACGAGGCGATCGGGTCCATGCCCTCGGCCATGGCCGCCGGAATGCCCCAGCGCTGCGGGTCGAAGTCGACCGGGAACTGGCCGCCGACCGTGCGCGACAGGGCCGCACGGCGCGGAACGCGGGCGAGCGACCCGGCCAGGCGGGTGACGGTCCACTCCCCCGTCTCGGCGTCGGGCGCCACGAGCGTGTGCTCGGGGTCGGTCGCCTCCAGGGTGCGGGCGGTGGCCTCGTCGGCCACGGTCAGCGTGATGTCGTGGTCGAGGTAGACGGCCACGTCCTCCTCGGCGTCGGGGGCGATGACCCCGTCGTCGACGAACTCGCGGATGCCGCAGCGCGCCACGACCTCGTCGCGGTAGCGCTCGAGGATGTCGGACTCCTCGACCATCTCGCCGTCGGCGTCGTACCAGCCGGCCTTCGGCGAGTCGTGCCAGGTGAGCAGGCCCATGCCCCAGGCGAGCTCCAGCACGCCGGCGGCGGTCAGCTCGACGTCGTCGCCGCCGCTCATGCCCAGCTCGGCCTCGCGGCGCGTGCGCCCCGACCCCCACGTGGAGACCTCGCCGGTGGACACCACGACGACCATGTCGTCCAGGGAGGCGTCCACACCGCCCCAGTGGGGGGCGGTCGGCTGGGTGGGCACCACCGGGGTCGGCAGGGCCTTGATGGTGGCCGGGGCCGGCTCCCCGTCGGCGGCGTCCGCGTTCTCGGCCGCCTGGGCCACGGCCTGCTCGCGCAGGGCGACCAGGTCCACGCCCTCGCCCAGGCCCCCGGTCAGGTCCGCCAGGACCGGGGCGGTGGCCGCCTGGGCGCGCACGTCGGTGGTGCACAGCCCCACCAGCTCGGCGGCGATCTCCGGGGTGGCCCAGGTGCGCACCCCGGCGGCCTCGACGGCCGCCACGAGCGGGTCGTTGGCGCCCATGAGGCCGGTGCCCCGCACCCAGCCGATGCGCGGGTGGGCGAGCGTCACTCGCTGCGCCCAGGCCCGCTCGGAGCGCCACCGGTTGACGATGGCGTCCAGGGCGGACTTGACCTCGCCGTAGGCGCCGTCCCCGCCGAAGGTGCCGCGGTTGGGCGAGCCGGGCAGCACGACGTGGAGGCGGTGGTCCACATGGGTGTCGGTGCCGATAGCGCTCAGCGCCGCGATGGTGCGCTCCACGCTCCACAGCAGCAGGCGCGTCTGCGACTCGGTGTCGGGGCCGGCGTCGGCCAGGGTCCCGGACACGCGCGGCGCCGCGAAGGGGAACAGGAGGGTCGGGACAAGGGCCTCCTTGACGAGCCTGGTCGAGCCGCCGGAGGTGATGACCTGGTCGTGGCCGATCCAGTCGGCCAGGGCGTCCACGTCCCGGTAGGAGGCCAGGTTCGCCGGGACCATCCACAGGCGCGCGCCGGCGGCGGCGTGCTCGCGGTACAGGTCCTTGGCGAAGGCCAGGCGCTCGTGCGTCAGGCGCGAGCTGGTCGCCACCACGGTGGCGCCGCCGGCCAGCAGCTCGCCGACGACCGCGGCGGCGATGGAGCGCGGGGCCACGCCGGTGACGACGGCGACGTCGTCGGCCCAGCGGACCGAGTCGGCGCCGGCCACGGGGGGCCGCGCCGCCGCGGTCGCGATGGCTTCGGCAATGCCCGCGCGCTCGGCGGCCTCGGGGGCGCCGGCCTCGCGCAGGGCGCGCACCCACCAGGCGGCCTGGTCGGCGACGGCCCGCCCCAGTCCGGTGAAGCGCTCCGGGGCCAGGAGCGCGCGCGCCCGGTCCAGCGGCGTCTCGCCGTTGCCCAGGCGGGCCAGGTCCTCGCGCGCCGTGGCCCAGCGGTCGTCGATGAGGACGGCGCGGTCGGCGTCGAAGGCGGGCGTGACCGAGCGCAGCCAGCCGGCGCCCAGCTCGGCGTCGACGGCCTCGACCAGGGCGCGCGCGGCCGCCGCCTCGTCGTCCGCGTCGGCGGGGACGGTGACCCGCTCCGACAGGCCCAGGGCAGACAGCACGGTGCGCGCCGTGGTGGCCAGCACGCCGTCGGCGCCGGTGACGGCGGCGGCGAAGGCGTCCAGGGCGGCGGAGTCCACCACCGCGCCCCCGGCGCCGCCCGCGGCGCTGGGCCTGGCCACGGAGACGCCGTGGGCCGAGGCCACGTCCTGGACGGCCCTGTCGATGAGGGCGTCCACCGCGCCGGCGCTGCCAACCGGGGCCGAGGTCCCCAGGGAGGCGAGGTCCTCCCCGCGCATGGAGGCGCCCTCGCGGGTGCCCAGGAACAGCTCGGCGGTGACGTGGGAGACCCACCCCTCGCCCAGGCCCCAGGTGCCCGTGACGCGCTCGGCGACGCGCGCGGGGCGTACGCCGGACGGGCCGAGGAGGCGGCCCAGGGCGGTGCGGACGGCGTCGGTGAGGACCGGGCCGAAGGCCTTGTAGCCGGGGGCCCCCTTGGCGACCGTGGCCGCCAGCGCCGTCATGTCGGCGTCCGCGGCGCCGTCGATGCTGGCGAGCTGGAGCTCGGTGCCCATGTCCATGAGCAGCTGGTTGCGCCGCGAGGACACGCCGTTGGTCAGGGTCTCGGTGGTGTCGGTGGCGCCGATCTGCTCGGGCCGGATGCGCGCGGCGTGCGCCAGGAGCACGGTCAGGGCGTCCGTGGCGGTGAAGGGCAGGTCGTCCACGGGACCGGAGGCGGCCGGCGGCGCGGCCGGGGCCTCCGCCGGCGCGGCGGACGCCTCGACGGGAGCCGGTGCGGCGGCCTCGACGGGGGCGGCCTGCTCGCCGGTCGGCAGCTCGAAGCTCTCCTCCTCCGGCTCCACGGCCGGGTCGGTGTCGGTGGCCAGGACGCGCGCCTCGTCGCGGCGGGCGTTGTGGACCGTCACGTGGCGCCCGTGGTGCTGGGGCAGCATGAGCGTCCTGGAGGCCAGGTTGGCCAGCGTCGGGGAGGCGGCCAGGCCGACCTCGATAATGTGCTCCACGCCCAGGCCGCCCTGATCGGGGGCGGACAGCAGGACGTCCTGAGTCTCGATCCAGCGCACCGGGGAGGCGAACTGCCAGGCGAGCAGCTCGATGAGCAGCCGGCGGGCCAGCTCGACGGGCCGCTTCTGCCAGGCGGCCCAGTCCTCGACAATGGCCCGAACCGGCTCGGAGGGCACGACGTCGAGGATCGCGCGGGCGAACTCGGGGGTCAGCTCGAAGGGGCGCGCCACCAGGTTGGGCACGTAGCGGCCCACCAGGCGGTCGGCGTCCAGGTCGGTCGGGACGAGCGCGGCCAGGCGCTCGCGGAACTCGGGCACGCCGGGGCGCAGGACCCTGGAGTGGAAGGGCACGTCAATGCCGGGCACGAGCATGAACGGGTTCTTGCCGCCGCGCGCCTCGGCCCTGGCTCGCGAGTCGGCGGCCAGGGCGTCCAGCCCCTTGATGGTGCCCGCCACGGCGTACTGCACGCCGGCGAGGTTGTAGTTGACGATCTGGAGGAACTCGCCGCTGGTCCGGGAGATCTGGTCGACGTAGTCCTCGACGTCGGCCGCCTTAATGCCCGCCTGGTTGGGGCGCAGCGCTCCCATGCGGTAGTTCGAGGCGCCGTGCTCGTCGCGCTCGACCAGGGTGTGCATGGTCGAGCCGCGCTGGAAGACGATGGAGATGGTCGTCTCCACGGGCATGACGCGCCCGTAGGCGCTCAGGGCGGTGTACTCCCCCAGGGAGTGCCCGGCGAAGGCGGCCCCCTCGACCAGGGCCCCGGCCTCGGCCAGGCGCGCCGTGGTGGCCATGGCGACGGTGGCCAGGGCCACCTGGGTGAACTGGGTGAGGTTGAGCAGCCCCTCGGGGTGGCGGTAGGTGACGCCGCGGGCGGTCATCTCGGTGGGGTTGTCGCGCACCAGGGCGATGACGGAGAAGCCGAGCTCGGCGCGGGTGTGGGCGTCTGCGCGCTCCCAGACCTCGCGGGCGGCCCTGGAGCTGTTCATCTCGTCCAGCCCCATGCCGCGTGCCTGGATGCCCTGGCCGGGGTAGATGTAGGCGGTCGGCTCGGGCTCGGTGACGGCGGTGCCGCGGGAGACGACCTCGTCGCCGATACGGCAGGTGACCTCCAGGACGAGGCCGCCGCCGCGCACCAGGCCGGTGCGCTCGACGCTGATCTCGACGCGGTCGCCGAGCTCGACGGTGCCGAGCATGACGTAGGTCCAGCCGGCCAGCACATTGCGGGTGCCGTTGGCGGCGGTGGCGGCCACCACCTGCTGGGCGGTCGCCGACAGCCACATGCCGTGGACCAGCGGCGCCTCCATGCCGGCGACCTTGGCCGCGTGGTAGCTGGTGTGGATGGGGTTGAAGTCGCCGGTGACGCGGGCGAAGGCGGTCATGTCGGCCGGCGCCGTCACCGTGACGCGGCGCAGCAGACGGCGCGCAGCGGGGGCGGTGGCGCGCCCCGTGCCCCCGGCCGGCTCGGGGCTGGTGGGCACGGCGGTGCCCGAGGCGCGCCCGCGGATGGCGAAGCGCTCGCGCATGAGGGCGACCAGGGCGCCGTCGGAGGCGTCGGTCAGCTCCAGGCGCACATCGACGACCCGGCCGGCGCCGGACTCCTCCAGGGCGGCCACCCACCCGTCGACCTGGATGACGGTGTCGGGGCCCGCCTGGGCGTGCAGCTCGGCCAGTGGGCGGCGCAGGTCGATGGTGTGGTCGAGGTGGACGGCTCCCAGCAGCCCCTCGATGAGCGGCATGCCGTCCTCGACGACGCTGCCCAGGGCCGCGTAGACCACCGGCCAGCAGGGGCCGAGCAGGGCGTCGGGCACCAGCGGGGCGGGCGACAGCGAGGTCGGCAGGGCGTCTGCGGTCACGGCGCCGTGATCGGCCCCCAGGTTGCCGGCCAGGGTGAAACGGGCGTGGACGGTGCCGAAGGGCTGGGTTGCGGGGCGGCCGAGCGCGTCGGCGGCTCCGGGCGCGGCGGCGACCACCTGCGGCAGGGCCTCGACGAGGTCGCCGGTGACGGACACGGCACCCACGCCGGCGGTGGCGCGCAGCAGGTCGTTCATGGTCTCGCTGATGCGCTCGGGGTCCACCAGCGGCGCGGCCCCGTCCCAGGCGCGGGCCAGGCGCAGGGGGACGACGAGGCGGCGCACGGCGTGGATGTCCTGGCCGCCGGGTGTGGAGTCCCAGTGGGTGTCGAGGCGGATGTCCAGGTCGTAGGCGTCCTCGGCGACGTCGGGGCGGGCGATGACCGTGTAGGCCTCCGGCGGCAGCACGCGGGCCGGGTTGATGGTCAGGTGCCCGTTCCACAGGACGTGCGGCGTGGTGCGGACCAGCTCGGTGGCGTCGGCGACGGGGGCGCCGAGCGTGCTCGCGGTCACCTCGGTGCCCAGGCGTCCGGCGGCGACCTGCTCGGGCACGCCAGCGGCCTGGAGGGCCTCGACGGCGGCGGTCTCAAAGCGGCCCAGGAGGTGGCCGACGGGCTCGTTGATGGTGGTGATACCCGCCACGGCGACCGGGCCGGGGATGATGCGCACCTGGTCGGCGGTGTAACGCGGGTCCTGGGACTGCCACAGCGAGTCGGTGCCCCACCAGCGCAGGATGTCGGCGTCCAGGACCGGCACGAAGGGCACCGGCCTGGGGTGCTTGCGGCACAGGTCGACGAACCAGGCGGCGTCGGCCGGCTCGACGAGCGTCCGGGCGGCGGACGGGTAGCGCCGGGCGAGCGCGGCCAGGGCGGCGTCGGCGTCCAGGACGTCGTCCTCGGTGGCGAACAGGGTCTCGATCTCGCCGTGGTCGGCGCTGCTCACACGCGCCTCGACGCGGTGGAGCAGGTCGACGAAGCGGTCGTACCAGCCCTCGTCGGCCCAGTCCGCGCGGGTGGCGGCACGCCCGTCGTGGGGGGCGACGCACAGCTCGGCGTAGCGGGTGGCCCAGTCCAGGTAGGTCATCTCCTCGACGTCGCCGAAGTAGGGCTTGGCGGTCTTGGACAGGGCGGCGATCATCTCCTCGCGCCGGGCGTTCATGGCCCGGTCGTTGCCGGCGAGCTCCTGGATGAGGCGGGAGGCGCGCGCCGAGGAGTTGTCGATCTCATACAGGTCGGCGCGCAGGTGCGACAGGCCGGAGGTCATCCCGCCCACCGAGGCGCCCGAGGCGACCCAGCCGCCCTCGTGCGCGGGGTCGATGCCGGGGGTGTCGACGAGGAGCTGCTTGACGTCCTCGTTGGTCCTGGCCTCCAGGCAGGTCATAGCGGCCGTGCCGACCATGACGCCGTCCACGGGGGCGGCGGTGACTCCGTAGGCCTCGGCCCAGCGCCCGGTGAGGTAGTCGGCGGCCCTCTCGGGCGTGCCGATGCCCCCGCCGACGCACACCACCAGGTTGTCGCACGCCCGGATGGCGTCGTAGGTGGCCAGGAGCATGGTGTCCAGGTCCTCCCAGGAGTGGTGGCCGCCGGCGTGCCCGTCCTCGATCTGCATAATGACGGGGCTGCCGGGCACGGCCTTGGCGATGGCGATGACCTGGCGGATCTGGTCCACGGTGCCGGGCTTGAAGGCCACGTAGGGGAAGCCCTCGGCGTGCAGGCGCGCCAGCAGGGCGACCGCCTCGTCGAGCTCGGGGATGCCCGCGGAGATGACGACGCCGTCCACGGGGGCGCCGGCGCCGCGGGCCTTGGACAGCAGGCGCTGGGTGCCCAGGTGAAGGTTCCACAGGTAGCGGTCCATGAACATGGCGTTGAAGGCGGCCGTGCGGCCCGGCTCCAGGGCGGCCTCCAGCCCGGCCAGGTTCTCGGTCAGGACCGTGGCGGTGGTCTGCCCGCCGCCGGCGAGCTCGGACCAGTAGCCGGCGTTGGCCGCCGCTGCCACGATCGCGGGGTCGACGGTGGTGGGCGTCATGCCGGCCAGCAGCACGGCGGAGCGTCCGGTCAGGCGGGTGAAGGCGGTGTCGAGGGTGAGCCGCCCGTCGGGCAGGCGGGTCAGGCGCGGGGCGAAGCGGGCGCGGTCGACCGCCGGCGCCGGGGCGGCGCCGGGCCGCTCGAGGTTGTCGATACCGCGTGCGGTGCCCGCGGGGATGACGGTCGTGCCGGTGCCGGCCACGACTGCCTCGGTCAGACGCGTGAGCACGGTCCCCGGGCCCAGGTCGACCACGAGGCGGGAGCCGGCCCCCGCCAGGGCCTGGGCGACCATCTCGGGCCAGTCGACCGGGTCGATGAGAACGGCGACAGCCAGGTCGCGGGCCAGGCCGGCGTCCAGCCCGGCGCGCTCGGACCACGCGACGACGTCCTCGACGGCGGGCGCGAGCAGCGGGGTGTGGAAGGGGACCGAGGTGGTGAGGAACTCGGTGACGGGGCTGAGGACCGCTCCCCCGCGGCGGCGCTCCTTGCGGTCGTCGGCGCTGCGGCGGGCGGCGGCCTCCAGGGCGCTGACCACGGCCTCCAGGTCGGCGGGGCGGCCCGACAGGATGTGGGCCTGGCGGCCGTTGGTGACTCCGACGCTGATGTCCTGCGCGCCGGGGACCCGGGCGAGCACGGCGTCCAGGACCTGGCGGGTCACGCCGCGCACCGAGAGCATGGGGGTGGACTCCCCCACGGTGCCCAGGTCGAGACGGCGGGTGGTGCGGGCGGCGGCCGCTCCGATGAGACGGGCGATGGCGTGGACCTCGACAGCGCCCGCCTCATCGGCCTCGGAGCCGCCGTCGCCGGCCAGGGTCTGCAGCAGGGCGACGCCGAGCACTCCCTGGGAGTGGCCGATGACGGCGGCGGGGGCCGCCGACGAGGTGACGGCGACGCCGGCTGCGGGCAGGGAGGCGACGGCGGCGTGCTGGGCGAACAGGATCCCGGGGACCGAGATGTCGGCGGTGTCGGCCACGGACCCGCCCGCGGCGGCGGGGGTCACGGGGACGGCGTCGTCGGTCAGGAAGCGGGCGCCGCGCGGGGTGATGGTCAGCAGGTCGGTGGCTACGGGCGCCAGGCGCGCCGCGACGGCGGCGTCCAGCCTGACGAGCGCGGCCGCCAGCTCGCGGTCCAGGCCGACGAGCTCGTCAAGGGTGGCGCGCCAGGGCGTGGCCTGTCCGCCAAAGGCCAGGACGTAGGGCTCGCCCCCGCTCAGACGCTCGGCGGAGGTCGGGGCGGCGGCCTCGACGGTGGTGGAGGTGGTGGGCTGGGTGGTCATGCGGTCCTCGGTCGTGGTGGACAGGTCGGTAGACGGTGCGGTGCTCGGGACAGTGGTGTCCGACGGCGCCGGTGAGGCGGGATGATCGGTCATGCGGCGCCTCACAGGGGGACGTTGTCGTGCTTCTTGGTGGGCGTGTGGCGCGAGTCGCGCTTGTCGGCCAGGGCGGCCAGAGAGTCGACGATGACGGTGCGGGTGTCCTCCGGGGCGATCACGGCGTCGATCTCACCGATGGCGACGGCCCTGTCGGGGTTGATGACCGCGCGGGTGTACTCCTGGGTGAGGCGCTCCCGCTCGGCGGCCTCGGCCCGCTCGCCGCGCTCGTCGCGCACGGCCTTCAGGTCGCGGCGGTGGATGATCCCCACGGCGCCCGCGGCGCCCAGGACGGCGATCTCGGCGCCGGGCCAGCAGAAGTTGAAGTCCGCCCCGATGGCCTTGGAGCCCATGACGATGTAGGCGCCGCCGTACGCCTTGCGCAGGATGACGGTCACCAGGGGGACGGTGGCGGTGGCGTAGGCGTTGATGACCTTGGCGCCGCGGCGGATGATGCCGGCGTGCTCCTGCTGCGCCCCGGGACGGTATCCGGGCACATCGACGAAGGTGACCACCGGCAGGCCGAAGGCGTCGCAGAAGCGCACGAAGCGGGCCAGCTTCTCCGAGGCGTCCACGTCCAGCGTGCCGGCGTCGTGAAGAGGCTGGTTGGCCACGATGCCGACCGGGCGGCCCTCGAAGCAGGCGAAGCCGATGACCACGTTGGGGGCGAAGTCCTCCTGGACCTGCACGAGCTCGCCGTGGTCGACCAGGGCGGCGACCACCTCGGCGACGTCGTAGGCCTGACGGGAGGAGGCCGGCACCAGGGAGCCGACCCGGGCCGCCGCGGAGGCGTCGGTGGTGCGGGCGGTCGTGTCGTAGTCGTAGCGAGGGGCGTCCTGGTCGGCCGAGGAGGGCAGGTAGGCCAGGAGTGTGCGGACCTGGTCCAGGGCGTCGGCCTCGTCCTCGGCGACGTAGTGCACGACGCCGGAGACCCGGCCGTGGATCCGGGCGCCGCCGAGCTCCTCGGCGCTGATGCTCTCCCCCGTGACGGCGCGCACCACGTCGGGGCCGGTGACGAACATGTGGGAGGCCTCGCGGGTGGCGATGACGAAGTCCGTCAGGGCCGGGCTGTAGACGGCCCCGCCCGCGCAGGGGCCGAGGATGACGCTGATCTGGGGCACCAGTCCGGAGGCGGCGCAGGTGCGGTTGAAGATGCGCCCGTACTGGCGCAGCGCCCCCACGCCCTCCTGGATCTTGGCGCCGCCGGAGTCGATCAGGCCGATCACCGGGATGCGCAGGCGCAGGGCGTCGTCGAGCAGCCGGACGATCTTGTCGCCCTCGATGGTGCCCAGGGCCCCGCCGGAGACGGAGAAGTCCTGGGAGTAGACGGCCACCTGGCGCCCGTCGATCTGGCCGAACCCGGTGACGACACCCGAGGGGCGGGCGTCCTTTCCGGCGCCGGAGCCGGTGTAGCGGCCGATCTCGAGGAAGGTGCCGGAGTCCAGCAGCGCGTCGATGCGCTCGCGGGCGGTCTGCTTGCCCTTGGCGTGCTGGCGGGCGACGGCGCGGTCCTCGGCCTCGGTGTCGACTCGCGCGATGTGCTCGCGGAAGGCCGTCGTGGCCGCCGAGTCCGCGATCGTGCGGGCCTGCGAGCCGGCGTCGGGACCGGCGCCGGTAGCGGGTGCGCCGGGGGCGGGCGTGGTGGGCCTGGAAGAGGTGTCGGTCACGGCTCAGGCCTCCTGCTGGGTCGGGTGCTGGGCGGGCTCGGCAGGCTCCGCGGCCTGCCCGGCGGTGCTCCTCATGCGCACGAGGACCTCGCCGGCCGAGACGGTGCGTCCGGCGCTGACGGGGATCTCGGCGACCGTGGCGTCCGCGGGAGCGTGGACGTAGTTCTCCATCTTCATGGACTCCAGGACGACGAGGAGCTCGCCGGCGTGGACCCGCTGACCCGGCTCGACGCAGATGCGGGTGACGATCGCCTGCATGGGGGCGGGGATGACCGTGGGGTCGGCGGCGGTCGGCTCCGCGGTCTCCCGCGCGCCCGACCGGGCGCTGGCGCGTCCGCGCAGCGGCTGCTGGGTCAGGCGCCGGCTGGGCGCACCCGGGTAGCCCACCCCGAGGCGGGGGCCGTGGCCCCCCAGGATGCCGTCGGGGATCGTCAGCTGCACGCGCCGGCCGTTGAGCTCGATGACGTAGGAGGAGCGGGTGCGGCGGCTCTCCGGCACGGGGTCGGCCCCGGCCTGCGCGGAGGTCGGATCAACGAGGTCGGGCAGGACGTCGGTCTCGAGCCAGCGCGTGGTCACGCCGAGCAGCCCCTCGGCGGTGGGCTCGGTCATCTCGGGGCGGGTCAGAACATGGGCGTGCAGGGACGTGCACACGGTGACGCCCTCGACGACCGTCTCGCTCAGGGCGCGCCGTGCACGGCGGATGGCCTGGTCGCGGGTGGCGCCGGTGACGACGATCTTGGCGAGCATGGGGTCGAACATGGGGGTGACGACGTCGCCCTCGACCACGCCGGACTCGATGCGGATGCCCGGTCCGGCCGGCCAGCGCAGTCGGGTGATGGCGCCTGTGGACGGGGCCAGGCCGCGGGCGGGGTCCTCGCAGGTGATGCGCAGCTCGATGGAGTGGCCGCGGGGGGCGGGGACGGGCCCCAGGCGCCCGCCGGCCGCGATGCGCAGCTGGACCTCGACCAGGTCGATGCCGGTGACCTCCTCCGAGACGCAGTGCTCGACCTGCAGGCGGGGGTTGACCTCGAGGAACCACAGGTCCCCGGCGGGGGTCAGCAGGAACTCGCAGGTGGCGACCCCGACGTAGTCAACGGCTTCGAGCAGACGGTGGGAGGCCTCGACGAGCCGGTCGCCCAGGCCCTCGGGCAGCCAGGGGGCGGGCGCCTCCTCAAGGAGCTTCTGGTTGCGGCGCTGCAGGCTGCAGTCGCGGGTGGACACGACGGCGAACGTTCCGTGGCCGTCGCGGGCGCACTGGGTCTCCACGTGCCGCGCGGCCGGGATGAACTTCTCGAGGATCAGGGTGCAGCCACCGGCGGTGGCGGACTCGAAGGCCGGCGTGGTGCGGGCCTCCTCGTCCGAGCTCAGCACGGTGATGCCGCGCCCGCCGCCGCCGTCGGTCCGTTTCAGCGCCACGGGGTAGCCGTGGACTGCCGCGAAGGAGATGACGGTCTCGGCGTCGGTGACCGGTTCGGTGATGCCGGGGACGGGGGCGACTCCGGTGCGCTCGGCGGTGGCACGGGCGCTCATCTTGTCGCCCAGGGCCCGCATGGCCGACGGCGAGGGGCCCACCCAGGCGATGCCGGCGTCGGCGACCGCCTGAGCGAAGGCGTCGTCCTCGGACAGGAAGCCGTAGCCGGGGTGAACTGCGTCGGCGCCGGTGGCCCGGGCCATGTCCAGGACGGCCTCGGTGTCGGTGTACGAAGAGCCCTCGGGCAGGGCGTGGGCCTCGTCCGCGAGCTCGGCCGCCGGGCTCATCAGGTCCTCAGGGGCATAGGGGAGGATGGATGTGCCGCCCAGATCCCGGACGGTGCGCACCACGCGCAGGGCGATCTCACCGCGGTTGGCGATGAGGATGCGGTTGAGTGTCCGCCTGGTCACTAGTGTGCTCCTCGCGTCGGGCAGCCGCTCGCATGAGCCGCGAGCCCGGACGGGGCGGGCGGCTCATATCCGAGACGACGTGCTCAGTGGATCTTGTGCGGGGGAAGACCCCGCAAGTGGATCGCCTGTTCCTACAAGAAAATCGGTCCGAGCGACTCACGGAGCCACGGTATGACGCCGAACCACTATCGCAGCATTGTGGATATCTCACAAAGACACGCGGTTACGTTGAATCGGCTGGCGCCAGCGCCCGGGAGCAGCGCCATCGTGCGCACCGCACGCCCAGAACGAGACCGAGGTCATCCCGGCGTATTGCCGCGGACAGGTCGCCCGAAGGTCGATGTTTTCGGCTGGCCGAAATTGTGGTCGAACTCGGTCCTGAACACTGCTACGGTAGATGTCATGTGTCCAAGGTCATAGTAGCCGCTCCCGTCCATGCCGACTCCCGAAGGCCTTTGATGTCGCCAGAGCCGCGCAGCGTCGCGCGAAGTCTCCTGCCGGGTGCTGCCGCCGTGCTCGCACCGGCGGCGGTGTTCGTCGTCTCACTGTCGGTGGGGCGCTACCCGGTCAGCCTCGACTCGCTGTGGTCCTCCGCCGTTACCTGGGCAAGCGGCCAGGAGATGAGCCGCGCGGACATCGCCCTGATAACAGTCAGGATGCCGCGCCTGTGCCTGGCCCTCATGGTGGGCGCCGCGCTGTCCGCCTCGGGCACCGCCTTCCAGGGGCTCTTCCGCAACCCGGTGGTCTCCCCCGACCTGCTCGGCGCCTCCTCCGGCGCGTCCTTCGGCGCGGCCCTGGCCATCCTCCTGGGACTGTCGGGGCCTCTCATCCAGGCCCTCTCGTTCGCCACCGGACTGGTCGCGGTGCTCCTGGTCGCCACTCTGGCGGCCCTGGTGGACCGGCGCACCAGCGGCATCGTCACCATGATCCTGTGCGGCATGCTCGTTTCCAGCGTCTTCAACGCGGCCGTCTCACTGATCAAGTTCGTCGCGGACACGGATACCAAGCTCCCTGCGATCACCTACTGGCTCATGGGGTCGCTCGCGGGGACCAGGGTCGACGGCCTGTCGACCATCTGGGTCTTCGCGCCGGTGTGCCTGCTGCTGTACGCGCTGAGCTGGAAGCTCAACGTCCTGGCCATGGGCGACGAGGAGGCGCGCATGCTCGGGGTCAACGTCCGCCTGTACCGGTGGCTCACTATCGCCTGCGCCACCCTGCTGACCTCGACCTCGGTGTCGGTCAGCGGCAACATCGGCTGGATCGGCCTGGTCGTGCCCCACCTGGCGCGAAAGCTGGTGGGGCCCGACCACGTGCGCCTCATGTGGGCGTCGATGTCAATCGGGGCGGCCTTCCTCCTGCTGGTCGACACCATCGCCCGACTCGCCTCCACGGTCGAGATCCCTCTGGGCATTATCACCGCCTTCATCGGCGCGCCGTTCTTCTTCATCCTCATCCTCCGCTCGCGCCGAGGGTTCCTCCAGTGATCGACATCAGCTCCCTGGTGTGCGGGTACCCGGGCGCGCCTCCGGTCGTCGGGCCCCTGACCCTCACGGTCCCAGAACGCGGCATCACCTGCCTGCTCGGTCCCAACGGCGTGGGCAAGACAACCTTGTTCAAGACGCTTCTCGGACTGCTGGCGCCGGTGTCGGGATCCTTCACCCTGGGCGGCCGACCGCTGGGCACCTACTCGGTCAAGGAGCTCGCCCGCACCGTCGCCTACGTCCCCCAGGGCCACGTCCCCGCCTTCCCCTACCACGTGCGCGACGTCGTCGTCATGGGGTGCAACCCCTCCATGGGCGAGCTGGCCCGACCGGGGCCCGAGGAGCTCGCCGTCGCTCAGGAACAGCTCGAGCGCCTCGGAGTCTCCCACCTCGCCTCACGGCCCTATACGGAGATCTCCGGCGGCGAGCGACAGCTCGTCATGATCGCCCGCGCCCTGGCGCAGCGCGCGCCCCTGCTGGTCCTGGACGAGCCAACCGCCCACCTCGACATCGGCAACGAGGTGCGCGTCATGTCGCGCGTGCGAGCCCTGGCCGACGACGGCTGGACCGTCCTCATGGTCAGCCACGCGCCCAACCATGCCTTCCTCTACGCCGACGAGGTCGTCGTCCTGGGAGATGACGGCCTGTGCCTGACCGGGCGCCCGAGCGAGGTGCTGACCGAGAAGAACCTCACCGCCGTCTACGGGGTGGACCTTCAGGTCGCCCCCGTCCCCCTGCGCTCCGCACGCGGCACCGTGCCGGTCGCCGTACCGGTCATCAAGACCACATCCCATTCCCCGCGCACAAAGGAGTGACCATGCCCATACCCTCCATACCCTCCATACCCTCCATACCCTCCAGGCCGCGTGGAAAACCGGCCTTCGACGTACTGAGAAGACTGCTTGCGCTTATGGCGGTGGCCGTGCTGGCCCTGGCCGGCTGCGCCCACTCCACGACCACCGGCCCCGAGACGTCGGCGTCGGCCGAGTCCGCCACTGTGAGCTTCACCGACTCCACCGGCCGTCAGGTCGAGCTCCCCCGGGAGATCACCCGAGTCGCCTCGGCGGGGCCGCTGGCCAATATCATGCTGTACGCCATGGCCCCCGACGAGCTGGTCGGCTGGTCCAACAAGCCCGATGACTCCGCCGCGAAGTACATCGACCAGAAGTACCTCGACCTGCCGGAGTACGGGAAGTTCTACGGGGACTCCGGAGACTTCAACCGGGAGGCGGTGCTGGCCTCCGACCCCCAGCTGATCGTGGACGTCGGCCAGTGGGATGAGGAGTACAAGGGCAAGCTCGACTCTCTCCAGGAGGACCTCGGCATTCCCGTCATCCTCATCGACGGCGCGCTGGACGTCTCCGGCGACGCCTTCCGGCTCCTGGGCCAGGCCCTGGGCAAGACCGACCTGGGCGAGCAGCTGGGCGCCTACGCCGACGGCGTCATCAGCGACGTCCGGGCCAAGGCGGCCGGCATCGCGCAGGACAAGCGGTTGAGCGTCTACTACGGCGAGGGCAAGGACGGCCTGAGCACCATCATCGCCGGTTCCATCCACGCCCAGGTCTTCGACATGGTGGGGGCCGAGTTGATCGCGGACAAGGACTCGCTCCAGGAGGAGAAGAGGGGCGGCGGCACGGTCTCGCTGGAGACCGTCCTCGACAAGAATCCGGACGCCATCGTCTTCGGTCCCGACTCGATCGGCTCGACGGTCGCCGAGGACGCCTCCTGGGCCTCGCTCGACGCCGTGAAGAGCAGGCGCTACTACACGGTCGCGGGCGCCCCCTACAACTGGATCGGCCGTCCGCCGGGCCCCAACCGTCTTCTGGGCCTCCAGTGGCTCGGCAGCGTGCTGTACCCGCAGACCTTCACCTACGACATGGTCGCCAAGACCAAGGAGTTCTACTCCCTGCTCTACCGCCACGACCTGACCGACGAGGAGGCCCTGACGCTCCTGGGGCGGACCGGCACGGCCCCGTCCGCTCATGGGTGAGGTGCGCGCCGCGCCCGGTCCGGGCCGGAAGCTGTCGCCGGGGCCGGAGGAGAGGTCATGACCGGTCCGTGGGGGCTCTACGACGAGCTGATCGCCGGCATACCGGACGGCCCCCGGGTCCGGTGCTCCGAGGTGATGTCGGCATGGGTCTACGTGATCAGCGACGACGGCGGGCTGGGACTGTCCAGCCAGTACGGCGGTCGGAGTCGGCCGCCCCTGCACGACGGTGCGCTCGACGGCATGCCCCTGCGGGAGGCCGCCGGCCTGGTTCGCAGCTGGAACCTCGTGGAGGCGGCCCTCGGCGCTGCGGCAATCAACGCCTGGTACAACCGCGCCGACCGGGTCGATGCTGTTGGCTGGGACGTGACCGCCCCGGGAGCGGATCCGACGGCCTTCGCGGCGCACACCGGTGAGGTCCGCGGCAGGCGCGTCGCCGTCGTCGGCCACTTCCCCGGCGTGGAGACTGCCCTGGGCGGTGCGCGCAGGCTCAGCATCCTGGAGCGCGCGCCGCAGGAGGGGGACTTCCCCGACACCGCGGCCGAGTACATCCTGCCCGAGCAGGACGTCGTCTTCATCACCGGGGCGGCGCTGGCCAACAAGTCCCTCCCCCGGCTGCTCGCCCTGTGCCGCGGGGCGCGAACGCTCGTGGTCGGGCCGAGCACCCCGCTGACCCCGATCATGTTCGCGCACGGCGCCGACTGCCTGTCGGGACTCGTGCCCGGCGCTCCGCACGAGATCATCCCGGCACTGGGTGCGGGCGGCAAGGGGCGGCCGCGCGCCGGCAGGATGGTCAACCTGGTGCCCCACGGGGCTCCGCGGTCACGCCCGTGACGAGTCAGCAGCCGCCGGCGGCGAGGTCGCGCAGACTGGTGATGGCGGCCAGGGCGTCGTCGGCCCGGTAGACGGCCGAGCCTGCGACGAAGACGTCGGCCCCGGCCTCGGCGGCCCGCTCAATGGTCTGGGCGGTGATTCCGCCGTCGACCTGGATGCGCAGCTCCAGGCCCGCCGCGCTCACCAGGCGCCGGGCCTGCGCGATCTTGGGCAGCATGGCCTCGATGAAGGACTGGCCGCCGAAGCCGGGCTCGACGGTCATGAGCAGCAGCAGGTCGATCCGCCCCAGGACGGACTCGACCGCCGACAGGGGCGTGGCCGGGCGCAGCGCGAGACCGGCGCCGGCCCCGAGGCGGTGCAGCTCGGCGACCAGGCGGAAGGGTGCCGCTGTGGCCTCGACGTGGGCGGTCACCACCGCGCACCCGATCTCGGCGTACTGGGGCGCCCACCGGTCGGCCTGCTCGATCATGAGGTGGGCGTCCACCGGCAGGTCCGTGTTCGCCATGACGGTCTGGACGAAGGAGGGCCCGCCGAAGTGGTTGGGCACGAAGCGGTTGTCCATGACGTCCACGTGCAGGCCGTCCGCGCCCGCGATGCGCGCGAGCTCGTCGGCCAGGTGCGCCTGGTCTGCATTGAGGATGGAGGGGTGAATAGCGGGGGTGGTCATGACGGCCTCCTGGGGCTGACGGAACGGACGGTGCGGCGCGGCCTAGACGTCCCGCCGCAGCAGCGCGCAGAACATGGCGTCGGTGTCGTCGGCGTGCGGCCACAGCTGGAGCATCTGCCGGTCGGCCCCGGCGGGCGGACGCGGCGCGGTGCGGGCGGCGATGTCGCCGGCGTGGAGGACCTCGACCCGGCCGCCGCTCCGATGAAGCTGCCTGAGCACATCGCGCACGACGTACTCGGTCTCCAGGACGTGCGGCGAGCACGTCGCGTAGGCCACCACTCCCCCGGGCCGCACGGCCGCCAGCGCGCCGGCGAGCAGCTCGCGCTGCAGGGCGGCGAGCTCGGAGACGTCCTTGGGACTCCGCCGCCACCGGGCCTCGGGGCGTCGGCGCAGGGAACCGAGCCCCGTGCAGGGGGCGTCCACGAGGACCCGGTCGTAGCGGCCCGGCTCGTCCCGGCCCAGGCTCCGGCCGTCGCCGCAGCGGACCTCGACCGCGCCGGGGGGCAGGGCGCGCACGGAGGCCTCGACCAGCCGCGCCCGGTGCGGAGCGATCTCGTTGGCCGTCAGCCGGGCGCCGCGCCCGGCCGCGCAGGCGCCGAGCAGCGCAGCCTTGCCGCCCGGCCCGGCGCACAGGTCGAGCCAGCGCTCGTCGCGCCCCTCGACCGGGGCCTCGGCGAGCATGAGGGCGACCAGCTGGCTGCCCTCGTCCTCGACACCGGCCCGCGAGTCGCGCACGGCACGGATCCGGCCGGGGTCTCCCCCGGCCAGGACGACGGCGCAGGGGCTCACGTCGCCGGGGCACGGCTCCTGGCGGGTGGCGGCCTCGGCCTCACCGGCGAGGCGCTCGGGGGCGATGAGCCCGGGGCGGGCGCACAGCACCACCTTCGGCTCGGCGTTGTCGGCCTGCAGCAGCGCCTCCAGCTCGTCCTCGGAACGGCCGTTGGCCAGCAGCGCCTGGCGCATGGCCTTGACCACCCACACCGGGTGGGACTCGACGGCAGCCAGCGCCTCCACCCCGTCGGGCGCCTCGGCCCGCAGCACGGCCAGCCAGGCGTCGAGATCGCGCTCGGAGACGCGTCGCAGGACGGCGTTGACGAAGGTCGCGGCGCCGCGACCCGCGGCGTACGCGGCCAGGTCCACCGTGGCCGAGACGGCGGCGTGGCCGGGCACGCGCATGCCGAGCAGCTGGTGGCTCCCCAGCCTGAGCACGTCGAGCACGACGGCGTCCATGCGGGACACGGGGCGGTCCGAGCAGTGGGCGATGACAGCGTCGTAGCGGCCTCGGAGCCGCAGGGCGCCGTAGGTCAGGGCCGTGGCGAAGCCGGCGTCGCGCCGGTCCAAGCGGGCCCTCTCCAGGAGCCCGGGCAGGATCAGGTTGGCGTAGGCGTCGTCCTGGCGGACCTTGGTGAGGGCCTGCAGGCTGACGAGCCGGGGGCCATCGACCCGCGGGTCCCGGGAGTCGCCGTGCTGCCGGCTGCGACGATCGGAGGAGCGGCCGTGATGGTGATAGCCCCCGCGCCGTCCGCCGGCGCGGGTCCCGCGCGCCGTCACGACAGCCTCTCCCCTCGCGCACCGAGAGCGGCTCCCGCCGGCGGGCGGGCGCCGCGCGCCCAGGCGTCCGCCGGCATCCACTTCCTTCCGGCGGGAGCGACCTCGCCCAGCCGCACGGCGCAGGTGCCGGTGCCGGCGAGCACCTCGTGCCTGGCGACCCGGATCCGCCCGGGCGGAAGATCGGTGACCTCGGGGGCGAGCACGACCGGTCCGAGTCGGAGGCGGGCGCCGTCGTAGAGGGTGCGGGCGCCTGGGGCGGGCGTCACCCCGCGCACGCGGCGGTCGATGACGCGGGCCGGATCGGTCCAGCGGATCTCGCCGTCGGCGGGCGTGAGCGCGGGCGCGAGGGTGACGCCCTCCTCCGCCTGCGGCTCGGGGGCGGCCGTGCCGCGGGCGATGGCGCGCAGGACGTCGAGGACCAGGGGGGCGCCGGCGTCGGCGAGGCGGGCCAGAAGATCTCCCGCGGTGTCGGTGGAGCGGATGGTCTCGGTCAGCCGTGCATAGACCGGACCGGTGTCCAGGCCCTCCTCGAGGCCGAAGACGCAGGCTCCGGTGACGGCGTCGCCGGCGATGAGGGCGTGCTGGACGGGGGCGGCGCCGCGCCAGGCGGGCAGGA
Source organism: Actinomyces israelii (assembly GCF_030253495.1). Classification (NCBI taxonomy): domain Bacteria; kingdom Bacillati; phylum Actinomycetota; class Actinomycetes; order Actinomycetales; family Actinomycetaceae; genus Actinomyces; species Actinomyces israelii. Next base: position 1,990,026 of record NZ_CP124548.1, on the reverse strand, counting down.
GCGAGAAGTGGAGGTTGAGCCAGCCGTGCTCGGGCGCCTCCAGGAGCGGCGGCGGGACGAGGCGCCCGTAGGCGACGACGACGGCGACCCCGGCGTTCAGGTCCCGCACCCAGGTCCGGGTGCCCTCATCCTTCAGGGTGGCGGGCGTGCGCGTGTCGAGGCCTGCGGCGCGGGCGAGCGCCGCCACGGGCGAGGGGCGCAGGACGCGTCCGCGGCCCTTGCGGGCGTCGGCGCGGGTGAGGACGCCGACGACCTCGTGCTCGGGGTCGTTCATGAGGGCCCGGAGGGTGGGCAGGGCCACCCCGGGGGTGCCGGCGAAGAGAACGCGCATGGGTGACAGTCTACGGGGCAGTCGCAGCGCTCTCGGCGCGCTCAGCGCTCCTGTGCCGCCGCGGCGGCAGAAGGCCCGCGTCGGCCAGCGCGGCGCGCAGGGCGCCGGCCCCGGTGAAGAGGTGCGTGCGCAGGCCGACGCTCCTGGCACCGTCGATGTTGGCCGGGGAGTCATCGGCGAAGAGGGTGCGTGCGGGGTCGAGGCCGTAGCGAGTCAGCAGGATCCGGTAGAGTGCCGGGTCGGGCTTGACCAGGTGCTCGGCCCCGGAGACGACGACGCCGTGGAAGCGCGCGAGCTGGGGCATAAGGCGCCGGGAGGCGGCGAAGAGAACGTCATTGAAGTTGGTCAGGGCGTACAGGGGCGCTCCCGCGGCGAGGAGATCGTCGACGAGGGACGCCATGCCGGGCACCGGACCGGTGAGCGAGTCCTCGAAGTGGTCCCAGTACAGGCGCTGAATGCGCTCCCACTCGGGGCGGTCGGGGTGAGCAGCGACCAGGTCGGCGAGGATGTCGTCGAGGGGCTCACCGGCATCGGCGCGGGCGTTGAGGGAGCCGAAGTCGGCGTCCGCGCAGAACTCGTGCCACAGCGCCGTGGGCACACGACCCGCGACGGCGCCGATGGCCTCCCAGGCGTACAGGACGTTGCCCACGTCCAGGACGACGGCGGTGACCGGTCGGAGCGGGACCCGCTCGGGCGAGTCCGCCGAGTCGGTGGAGCCGGTCGGCAAGTCTGCTGAGTCCATGACCGGACGATCCCAGCCCCGCGCAGTGCCGGGCAAGCCGGCCAGGACGGTGCTCGCGTCGCAGTCGAAGATGGTGCGTGCGTACCAGCTTTCGCCCGGGCACGGCTCTTCCGGGACCGCTCGGGGCGACGTCGAGATTGTCGGATCGCACAACTAGATGGCATCGCACCGCCGTGCGCACTCCTCGCGTGGTCACAGTGAATCGTTGGGAGATCAAGAGATGGTGGCGGTCCTTGCCGCCCCGCGACAACAGGAGTGTTGAGGGTCACAACAAAGATGAGGCGGTTTGCGGGAGCGGCTTCCCCATCCCGACCAGAAGTAGTACGCTCGTACCAGTCGAGCGGGGACGTGATCCGTACCACCGCGCGTCTTCTGTTTTCCACGGCACAGGGCTGTGCCAGAGAGGGAGCGATGACACTGATGCTGTCGCCCATCGGCTCCGGAGCCGGGGAGCCCCGGCGGATCGCTGCGCCGTCCCGAAGCCGCGGCACCCCGGTTCGTGCCGAGAGCCCGGAGGGTTCGCAGAGCGCCGGCCGCCTCCTCGGCGGTACAGTCGCCCTCTAGCCGTTCACTTTCGCCAACTATTCGCTGATGTAGGAGTTGTTGTGGGTCATTTGTTGTCTGGTCGTCATTTTCTGAGGGAGCTGGACTTCTCTGCTGAGGAGTGGGGGTCGTTGCTGGATCTGGCTGGGGAGCTGAAGGCGGCGAAGCGGTCTGGTTGTGAGGTGCGGCGTCTGGTGGGGCGGAATATCGCTCTGGTGTTTGAGAAGACCTCGACGCGGACGCGGTGCTCGTTCGAGGTGGCGGCCTATGACCAGGGGGCGCGGGTGACGTACCTGGACCCGTCGGGCTCCCAGCTGGGGCACAAGGAGTCGGTGGCGGACACGGCGCGGGTGCTGGGCCGGTTCTATGACGGGATCGAGTTCCGGGGCAGCCGGCAGGAGCACGTCGAGACGCTGGCGGAGCTGTCGGGGGTGCCGGTGTGGAACGGTCTGACTGACCAGTGGCACCCCACGCAGATGCTGGCCGACCAGCTGACGATGCTGGAGCACTCGGGGGGCCGGCCGCTGGGGGAGGTGTCCCTGGCCTACCTGGGGGACGCTCGTAACAACGTGGCTCACTCCCTGCTGGTGTCGGGGGCGCTGATGGGCATGGACGTGCGCATGGTCTGCCCGGGCGAGCTGCGGCCCGAGGCGGGTGTGGTGGCCGCGGCCGAGGGCCTGGCCGCGGGCAGCGGCGGCCGGGTCACGGTCACCGAGGACCCGGTCGCGGGCGTGGAGGGGGTGGACTTCCTGTACACCGACGTGTGGGTCTCCATGGGCGAGCCCAAGGAGGTGTGGGACTCCCGGATCGGGCTGCTGCGCCCCTACCAGGTCAACGCGGCCCTGGTCCGGGCCACCGGCAACCCCGGCGTGAGGTTCCTGCACTGCCTGCCGGCCTTCCACGACCGGGGCACCGCGGTGGGGGCGGAGATCTACGACAGGACCGGCATGGAGGGCCTGGAGGTCACCGACGAGGTGTTCGAGTCCGAGGCCAGTATCGTCTTCGACCAGGCCGAGAACCGCATGCACACCATCAAGGCGGTCATGGTGGCCACCCTGGGGGACTGGGAGTGACGGTGACGCAGGTGAGACAGGCCCGGCAGGCCGGGAAGGCAGGACAGGCAGAGCAGGCAGAGCAGGCCGAGCAGGCCGAGCAGGCAGAGCGGGCAGAGCAGGCCGGGAAGGCAGAGCGGGCCGGGGCGGCCGGGGGGGAGTGGCGATGAGGATCGTCGCGGCGCTGGGCGGCAACGCCCTGCTGGAGCGCGGGCAGGCGCCCGACGCGGCCGTCCAGGTGGCCAACGTGCGCGCCGCCGCGGCGCGCCTGGCCGAGCTGGCGCAGGACCACGAGCTGGTCATCACCCACGGCAACGGCCCCCAGGTGGGGGTCCTGGCCCTGGAGTCGGCCGACGACCAGCGGCTGTCCGAGCCCTACCCCTTCGACACCCTGGGCGCCCAGACCCAGGGCATGATCGGCTACTGGCTGCTCCAGGCCATGCAGAACGCCCTGCCCGGGCGCCAGGTCGCCTCCATGGTCAACCAGACCCTGGTCCTGGCCGGCGACCCCGCCCTGGAGCACCCCACCAAGTTCGTCGGCGAGGTCTACACCAGGGACGAGGCCCAGGCCCTGGCCGCGACGCGCGGGTGGACCGTGCGCCCCGACGGCGAGCACTACCGGCGCGTGGTCGGCTCCCCCGCCCCCCAGCGCGTGATCGAGACCCGCCTGGTGCGCACCCTGCTCCAGGCCGGCGCCGTGGTCATCTGCGCCGGAGGCGGCGGCGTGCCCGTCATCCGCAACACCCACGGCAAGCTCCAGGGCATCGAGGCCGTCATCGACAAGGACCTCACCGCCGCCGTCCTGGCCGAGGACCTCGAGGCCGACGCCCTGCTCATCCTCACCGACGTCAACGGCGTCTACACCCACTACGGCACACCCCACGCCAAGCAGATCCCCCGCGCCACCCCCACCACCCTGCGCGCCCTCAACCCACCCGCAGGATCCATGGGACCCAAGGTCGAGGCCGTCTGCCGCTTCGTCGAGCTCACCGGAGACATGGCCGCCATCGGCCGCCTCCACGACGCCACCCACATCATCCAAGGCACCGCCGGCACCATCATCACCCCCGGCGGCAGCTACGGCCAACCCAACGACCTCCAACCACCCCAGCCGGCGGCCGGCGGGCCCGAACGGGCCTGAGAACGTCAACGTACCGGCCTGATCAAGGAGGTGGTCCACCGCACCGAGTCATGACGGCGCCCTCTCGCCGTCGCTGCCGCACTATCAGCCCAACCATCGGCCCTGCTGAGGGCCTGTTCACAATGCACAAGGAAGTGACATAACACATGACGAAGATCGTCAACTCCTGGAACGACTTCGACCCGCTCAAGTACGTGATCGTGGGGCGTGCGGACTTCTCGGTCATCCCGCCGGAGGAGCCCGCCACCTCGGAGAAGGTGCCGATCGACTCCGAGATGCGCGGCATGTGGGGGCCTCGCCCCACCGCGACCGTCGAGGCGGCCAACGAGCAGCTGGACAACTACGTCAAGATCCTTGAGGGTCTGGGCGTCAAGGTGGACCGTCCCACGCCGCTGCAGTGGAACCAGGCCATCCAGACCCCGGACTTCCGCACGGAGTCGGGTTTCACCCAGATGCCTCCTCGCGACATCCTGCTCACCATCGGTGAGGAGATCATGTCCTCGGCGAACTCCTTCCGCTGCCGCTACTTCGAGTACCTGGCCTACTGGCCGCTGATGAACCAGTACTTCGAGGAGGACCCGGAGTTCAAGTGGACCCAGGCCCCCCGGCCGCGCCTGACCGACAAGTCCTACAAGCACAACTACTACGACGAGAAGATCTCCATCGAGGAGCGTCTGGAGCGCACGGCCGCCAAGGACTTCGTGACCACCGAGGTCGAGCCCATGTGGGACGCCGCCGACGTCATGCGGGTGGGCAAGGACCTGTTCATCCAGCACGGCCTGACCACCAACCGGAAGGCCATGGAGTGGTTCAAGCGGTACTACCCCGACTTCCGCGTCCACGCCGTCAACTTCCCGGGCGACCCCTACCCGATCCACATCGACGCGACCTTCGTGCCGCTGCGGCCGGGCCTGATCATCAACAACCCGCACCGTCACCTGCCCGAGGAGCAGCGCAAGATCTTCGAGGCCAACGACTGGCAGATCGTTGACGCCGCGCCGCCGGCTCACACCACGCCACCGCCGCTGTGCTACTCCTCGGTGTGGCTGTCCATGAACTGCCTGGTGATCGACCACAAGACCGTGTGCGTCGAGGCCAGCGAGGTCCACCAGATGGAGCAGATGGACAAGCTGGGAATGAACGTCATCCCCGTGCCCTTCCGCGACGCCTACGCCTTCGGCGGCGGCCTGCACTGCGCAACCGCGGACGTCTACCGCGAGGGCACCTGCGAGGACTACTTCCCCAACCAGGTCGACGACCCGACCCTGGTCTGAGCCAAGGGACGAACGGCGGGGGCAGCCCACATCCAGAACGCCGCCCCCGCCGCTCCCGGCCCAGTGGCGCAGCAGCCGTCAGGGCTCCCGTGACAGCGGTGAGCCCCGGCAGACCGAGTAGAGATCGGCAAGGGTGCTGATCCGCCACGTGTGCCGGGTGAGAACCCAGGAACACTCGCTATGTCTTCGTCCCCCGAATCCTCGAGCACAGACTACGTCATGAACAAGAAGCTTGGCGCGATCGCCATGCTTCTGGCCTCCACCGGCATGGGCCTCGTGGGCACCATCAGCCGCATCGCCACCAACGGGCTCGCCGAGGCCCACAAGCCCGCCATCGGCTCCTTCCTGGCCTTCGGACGCATGTTCGTCGCCCTGATCGGCTTTATCGTCATCGTGCTGGCAAGCCGGAAGGTCGCCCTGCTCCGCAGGACCCGGCTCAGCTTCGCGGTGGTCATGGGCGGGGTGAGCATCGGCCTGTCCCTGGGCTGCTACATCACCTCGACACTGATGACCTCCCTGGTCAACGCCGTCTTCCTCATCTACACCGGGCCCATGTTCTGCACGATCCTGGCCCGCATCTTCCGCAAGGAGAAGATCGGCGTCCTCGGAGGCCTCTTCCTCTTCCTGGTCTTCCTCGGGATGCTGATGACCATCGGCGTCATCGACATCAAGGACGGAGGCCTCGTTTTCGGACTCGACCTGTCAGCCTCGACCCCGGAGTTCCCGCGCAAGAGCCTGGGCGACCTGTTCGGCCTCCTGTCCGGGGTCTTCTACGGCCTGGCCATGTTCTTCTACGGATACCGCAAGGACGTGGATTCAGCGGTTCGCGGCGTGTGGAACTTCATCTGGGCGTCCTCCGCCGCGCTGGTGATGTCCTTCATCATGCGTCCCTGGCAGGGCGTTGCCTCCTTCACGGTCTCCAACTGGGTCGGAGCCTTCGCCCTGTTCATCGTCTGCGGCCTGTTCGCGCTGGGCTTCCTGATCGTCGCCGGGCGCAACCTGCCCGCCGTGGAGTACTCCACGATCTCCTACTGGGAGTGCGCGGTCGTCATTGTGCTGGGCATCCTGGTGTGGCACGAGTCGCTCAGCGTGGTCGGGATCCTCGGAGGACTGCTCGTCGTCGGGGGCGGTATGGCACCGATCGTCCTGGACACTGTGTCGAAGCGCTCCCGTTCGTCGGCTGAGGAGAGAACCGGGGACGCCTGTCCCGGCTCGCAGCTGCAGGAGGGCGACTCTCAGCGGCTGCATACGCAGAATCGGGTCCTGACACGCGAGACCGTCTCCGTCGATTGAGGATACTGATTTCTAACGGTCCCGGCCTGAAGAAAGGCGAACGCACGTCATCAATGCCTGAAACACTGGCCGCATAAGATACTCGCACCTAACAACAATGCACAAGGAAGTGACATAACACATGACGAAGATCGTCAACTCCTGGAACGACTTCGACCCGCTCAAGCACGTGATCGTGGGGCGTGCGGACTTCTCGGTCATCCCGCCGGAGGAGCCCGCCACCTCGGAGAAGGTGCCGATCGACTCCGAGATGCGCGGCATGTGGGGGCCTCGCCCCACCGCGACCGTCGAGGCGGCCAACGAGCAGCTGGACAACTACGTCAAGATCCTTGAGGGTCTGGGCGTCAAGGTGGACCGTCCCACGCCGCTGCAGTGGAACCAGGCCATCCAGACCCCGGACTTCCGCACGGAGTCGGGTTTCACCCAGATGCCTCCTCGCGACATCCTGCTCACCATCGGTGAGGAGATCATGTCCTCGGCGAACTCCTTCCGCTGCCGCTACTTCGAGTACCTGGCCTACTGGCCGCTGATGAACCAGTACTTCGAGGAGGACCCGGAGTTCAAGTGGACCCAGGCCCCCCGGCCGCGCCTGACCGACAAGTCCTACAAGCACAACTACTACGACGAGAAGATCTCCATCGAGGAGCGTCTGGAGCGCACGGCCGCCAAGGACTTCGTGACCACCGAGGTCGAGCCCATGTGGGACGCCGCCGACGTCATGCGGGTGGGCAAGGACCTGTTCATCCAGCACGGCCTGACCACCAACCGGAAGGCCATGGAGTGGTTCAAGCGGTACTACCCCGACTTCCGCGTCCACGCCGTCAACTTCCCGGGCGACCCCTACCCGATCCACATCGACGCGACCTTCGTGCCGCTGCGGCCGGGCCTGATCATCAACAACCCGCACCGTCACCTGCCCGAGGAGCAGCGCAAGATCTTCGAGGCCAACGACTGGCAGATCGTTGACGCCGCGCCGCCGGCTCACACCACGCCACCGCCGCTGTGCTACTCCTCGGTGTGGCTGTCCATGAACTGCCTGGTGATCGACCACAAGACCGTGTGCGTCGAGGCCAGCGAGGTCCACCAGATGGAGCAGATGGACAAGCTGGGAATGAACGTCATCCCCGTGCCCTTCCGCGACGCCTACGCCTTCGGCGGCGGCCTGCACTGCGCAACCGCGGACGTCTACCGCGAGGGCACCTGCGAGGACTACTTCCCCAACCAGGTCGACGACCCGACCCTGGTCTGAGCCAAGGGACGAACGGCGGGGGCAGCCCACATCCAGAACGCCGCCCCCGCCGCTCGGAGCGCCCAAGCGTCGAACAGCAAGAGAACGAGCAGCCTCCTCCCCGCTCATTTGTTCTAGTTCTTTGATTGCATCCATGACCGTCCGCAAGATGCGGGCCGGTTCTGCGATGAAAATTCAGAAACACTTTGACTGAATACTTATTTATGCACCGCAAAGGAGCGGAAGTTGGATACAGCAGCCCGCGCAAAGCTCAAAGGCTTCGGACTCATGTTCTTGTCATCGAGCCTCATGGGCGGAATCGGAGCGTTCGCCCGCTACATTGACGCCCCCGGAGACTTCATCTCCTTCTTCCGCAGCTTCAGCGGCCTGATCGGCATGTCGCTGTTCTTCCTCCTCGTCGGAGGGTTCGCCAAGGTCAAGGCGACCAGGTTCACCCCGTCAATCTTTTTCTCCGGACTCTTCCTCGGACTGCTGTCCGCCCTCTATGTCATCTCCACCCAGTACACCACCCTCGCCAACGCCTCATTCCTCATCTACACCGGGCCAGTTTATTCCACCATCCTGGCGACAATATTCCTCAAAGAGCCATTCAAGCCCGCGATGATAGGCTCGCTGGGGGCCGTGGTGGTCGGAACCCTTCTGATCGTCCAGATCATATCAGGCGCGGGATTCAAGCTCGATCTTGATCCCAAGTACGCCTTCGGAAACATCATAGGCCTGCTCTCCGGCGTGGCCTACGGCCTCTACCTCTTCGCTTCGCGCTACCGAACGGACTGCGACTCCAATGTCCGGGCCTGGTACAACTTCCTCTTCGCCGTGGTCACCATCGGAGTCATGGTCGCCGTGCGCTGGCCGCAGCTCACCTACGTGGTTCGCGAGAAGGTTGACGGCGTCCCCACGGCCAAGCTTGACGAATCCGGAAACACCGTGACCGCCCCATGGGACCTGTTCAGCATGGACGCGCGCACCTGGGCGGTGCTCATCGTCGCCGCCCTGGTGACCGGCTTCGGAGCCTTCTACTTCCTCACCCTGGCAAGCAAGATCCTTCTTGCGGGCGAGCTGGCAACCATCTCCTACCAGGAGACCATCATGGCCTCATTGCTGGGCCTCGCCTTCTTCCGGGAGCATCTGTCAGGGATGCAGATGCTGGGCGGGCTGCTTATCATCAGCGGTGGCGTCTCCCAGGTATACTTCTCCACACGGGGGAAGAAGAGCAAGACTGACATGATCAGGTCAGAGCCAGAGCCGAAGGAGGTCTCGCGGCCCTCAGTAGCAGCATCCTGAGCGGACAGTCAGGCACCACAGCACGCAGGCGCACCCACGAAAGGGGTCCACCAATGAATCAGGAACGCAACATCACCCGTTTGGACGCTTTCACCTACCGCACGCTGATCGAGGACGACCCGGTCATGCTCATCCCGGTGGGCTCCGTCGAGCAGCACGGCCCGCACATGCCCTTGGGCGTTGACATGATGCTGTCCACTAAGATGGCCGAGCTCGTGGCCGAGAAGACTGACGCCCTGGTGGGCCCGACCATCACCACCGGATACAAGTCGCAGCAGCGCTCGGGCGGCGGCAACCACATCGTCGGCTCCTTCGGGTTCGACGCCGCCACCGTCATCGGCATCTGCCGCACTTTCGTGCAGGAGTTCGCACGGCACGGACTCAAGAGGATCGCGTTCGTCAACGGTCACTACGAGAACTACCAGTTCATCTACGAGGGCGTCGATCTGGCTCTGCGCGACCTGGCGGTGCAGAGCGCTCCTCAGGTGATGCTCTTGTCCTACTGGGACTTCGTGACCGAGAAGGTCATCTCTCGTCTGTACCCCGACGGCTTTCCGGGATGGGACGTCGAGCACGGCGGCGTGATGGAGACTTCGCTCATGCTCGAGTACTTCCCGGACCTGGTGCGCATGGAGCGTGTCATGGACCTGCCCGCCGCCGACCTGCCTCCCTACGACCTGCTGCCCGTGGACCCGACGCTGACTCCGGAGTCCGGATGCCTCTCGTCCGCCGCAGACGCGAGCGCCGAGAAGGGGCGAATCCTCGCCGACTCCATTGTGACGGGCATCATCTGCGCCCTCCGGAGCAGATTCACGGTATAGGCGGTCTCCCGGGCGCGCGAGGCCGTCCTCAGGGTTGCGGGTGATAGCCGGGCGCTCAGTGGGGCGAATGTGACTGCGACCAGGGAGCGCCGACGCGCAGCGGCTGGCAGAATTGCTCCCGATGAGAGAGATCGACCTGTGCCGGATACCATATGTGCTGTCATATCGCAGCGCTCTTCGCAGCTCGCGATGCGTTTGCGCGCACCGCGAGCCGTGCGAGCGCCGCACATCGGTCGATGAATGCCCTGCCGGCAGGAGGCGAGCTCCAGGACGCCGTTCTCGCCGCTACTCAATCGATCGTTGCCGGCAAGACCTCCCTAGCCGCCGATGAGACCCCGAAGAGGTTATGTGACCATGGATAATCGAGTACCTTCAAAGGATCCCGACTCGAAGGAGGCCCCTTCCGCCTCCGCTGCGACTCCCCGGGACCGGGATGACCGGGCCATTAAGTCTGTCAGTCTCCTCCTGGTCGGTGTCGTCGTTGTCGTCACCGTGTTCAACGGCGAGATCGCCGCGCGCGCGATTGAGGCGTTTAGAACTTTCGTCACCCGCAACTTCACCTGGTATTTTGTGGCGCTTGCCACGTTGGCGTTGTTCTTCTGCATCTATATGGCAGCGGGGAGACGCGGGTCCATCGTACTCGGAGGAGAGGACGCCAAGCCCGAGTACGGCCGCTTCGCCTGGTACTCGATGCTCTTCGCCTGCGGTCAGGGGATCGGACTGATCTTCTGGTCAGTCGCCGAGCCCATCCTGGTCAAGGGCGACGACCCGATTCAGGACCGGATCAGTGTCGACAAGCTGGACGGCGCGCTGATCTGGGGATATTTCCACTGGGCGGTGCACGCATGGGCCATCTACTGTGTTGTCGCCCTGTGCCTGGCGCTCTCGTTCCACAACCGCAAAGCGGCGATGACATTCCGGGACGCCGTAGTCGGGATGTTCCCCGAGGGAGCCCGCCGGACGGTCGGTCTCCTGGTCGAGGTCATTGCGATCCTGGCGACGGTATTCGGGCTGTCGACTTCTTTCGCGTTTGCGGCCATGCAGCTCACGGCCGGCCTGGAGCAGACCTTCAACCTGGACAGCGGCGGCGTGATCCGCATGTTCGTCATCATTGGGATCGGCGTCCTGGCCGGGGCCAGTGTCTACCTGGGCATTGAGAAGGGCATGAAGCGCGTCAGTGAGGTCAACTCCATCTTGTCGATCGTGCTCGTCGTCGGAGTTCTTCTCGCTGGCCCGACCCTCTACCTGCTCTCGGTCCTGCCGCAGACCGCGGGTCAGTACTTCTGGTCGATGTGGTGGATGGGCACCTGGGCCGACGCCGGTTCCGCGATGGCTCCTCTGCACTCGTGGAAAGACAGCTGGAACGGCACGTGGACCGTGTTCATCTGGTGCTGGTGCTGGGCCTTCTCGCCGTTCGTCGGGTCGTTCATCGCTCGGATCTCTCGCGGCCGCTCGGTTCGGGAGTTCGTTATCGGCGTGCTCGGCATTCCTTCAGCGATCTGCGTCATCTGGATCGGTGTCGTCGGGGGTGCGGCTCTGTTCTACGACGAGACCAGAAACGGTGTGGTCACCAAGGCCGTCGGCCAGGACACCTCGCTCGGGCTGTTCGCCATGCTGAAGGAACTGCCCTACCGGCCGGTGGTTTTCATTCTCCTACTGGCCGCAACTATTCTGGTGGGAACCTACTACCTGACATCGCTGGATTCCGGTGTCCATGCGCTGAGCGGCTTCGCGTCCTCGGCCGCCAGGCCGTCGAGACTATTCCGGGTCGCACTGGTTGCGGGTATCGCGGCCATCGCGTTTCTGCTTCTCAGCATCGGCGGTGAGAGCGTGGTCGGCACGGTTCAGACCGGTACTATTATCGGAGCGCTCCCCTATACCATCGTGGTGCTGCTAATGATGGCGAATACAGTCCGTCAGACGAACCTGGAGCCCAGGTCTCAGCAGGATCCCCCTCAGAACTGATCTTCTCGCCTTCCGTGCAGGAAGCTCCAGCGGGTACTCGGGCAGCGGACTCCGGCGGCCCGTGAGGCTGGACGCGTGCAATTGGTGCGCCCTGCGCCGAGTGAGGCGCCAGTCGTGATGCGGCCCGACGGCACCGGCGCTGGAATCAGTACAGGGGATTTCCTGGACGTTTTCTGCTAGACTGTCGGTATCCATCATGGCCATCTCCGGGAGTGCTCGGAACTGGTCTTCCGGACTCCCCCCGGCGCCAGTTCGCTCATCTTGTCCAGAGTCGGCATCGATTGTCTCGGCAGCACGATGAAGTGCTCTCGCAGTCAGCCAGTTGGTAATCGGTCCGTTCGCCTGCTGCCGGCCTGTTCCCGGTCCGAGGGCGGGCGCCGCTATCGGCCGCATAAGTATTCATAGGGTCTCGACGCTCACGTCTGGAGTTGAATAGATGAACACTGTCTCCCATAGAACCGAAACCGCTCACGACAGAGATCCTGAGCGAGCGAAGACCTTGAAACGCGCCGCCACGGCAAGTTTCATCGGGAACTTCATCGAGTGGTTCGACTACGCCTCCTACGGCTATCTTGCGGGTGTCATCGGCGGCGTCTTCTTCCCGGAATCCGACAAGCAGGTTCAGCTGATGCTGTCCTTCGCCGTGTTCGCCACCTCCTTCATCCTGCGTCCCATCGGCGCCGTGGTCTGGGGCGCATGGGGGGACCGTCGCGGGCGCCGGTGGGCGCTGTCCTGGTCGATTCTTATCATGTCGGGCTCGACCTGCCTCATCGGCCTTCTGCCCACCTACGCCATGGTCGGGGTGTGGAGCGCTCTTGGTCTGCTCATCCTGCGCATGGTCCAGGGATTCTCTGCCTCCGGCGAGTACGCCGGCGCGGGAACGTTCCTGGCGGAGTACGCCCCGCCGGCGCGTCGCGGCATCTACACCTGCCTCGTTCCCGCCTCCACCGCCTGCGGCCTGCTCGCAGGCTCTCTCATGGTCTCGGGCATGCTCTTCGGCCTGGGGGGCGCGGACTCGCCCGCAATGACCCAGTGGGGCTGGCGCATCCCCTTCATCCTGGCGGGCCCACTGGGCCTCATCGGCCGTTACATCCGGGTGCATCTGGAGGACTCCCCCGCATACCAGGCAATGCGCGCGGAGCTGCCCCAGGAGCAGAAGGCGACACGATGGTTCGAGCCACTGGTCCGCCTGCTGCGGCACCACTGGCGCGAGACGCTCATCACCTTCGGCGTCTCCTGCCTCAACGCAGTGGCGTTCTACATGCTGCTGAGCTACATGCCCACCTATGTCACCGAGGAGCTCGGGTTCTCCTCGAACACCGCGAACCTGGCGACCTCCGTCATGCTCGTGGTCTACATCGCCTCCATTTTTATTATGGGGCACCTGTCCGACTCCTTCGGGAGACGGCGCATGCTCATCACCGCATGCGTCGCCTTCATTGTGATGTCCATCCCGCTGTTCGCCATAATGACCAGGGCCGGTGGGCGCCTCGGAATTGTGATCCTGTGCCAGATCGTCTTCGCCATCATCCTCACCGGCAATGACGGGACCCTCGCCACCTTCCTGGCGGAGTCCTTCCCCACCAACGTCCGCTACTCGGGGTTCGCCCTCTCCTTCAACAGCGCCAATGCGCTCCTGGGCGGTACGACGCCCTTCATCGTGACATGGCTCATCACGGTCACCGAATCGACACTCGTCCCGGCGGTCTACCTCACCGTGGTCTCGCTGATCGCCATGGTGGCGATCCTCGCCTCACGGGTCATCCACGGTTCAGAACTGATTGAGGCTCATCAATCCGGCTCATCCTGAGGCCCGCGGCGAACCGGTCCGGTCCGGATGCACGGATCGCTTCCGCGCGCATAACTTTGCACCTTTTGCTATCCTACTTTGCTATGGCTACCCCCCTGTCTGCCACTTCTCGGTCGCCTCGTGGATCTCGGGGCGGTGCTCGCTCAACGGCGCGAGGGCAGGACCGTCGGCAGGCCATCATCGAGGCGGCTGCCGCGATCATCCGCGAGGAGGGGCCGTCCGCGGTCAGCCACCGTGCGGTCGCCAGGCGCGCCGGGTGCTCGTTGTCGGCGACGACCTACTACTTCAAGGGACTCGACGACCTGCTCTACCAGGCGGGTCTGGTCAATATCGCCATCTGGGCCTCGCGCGCCGAGCGCGTGGCGGACAAGGTCGAGGCCCTGGAACAGCTTCCCTCGCTGTCCGGACGGCTGGACCTGGTGCTTCAGGCGACGCTCCCGCCGGAGGGCCCGTACCTGGGGCACTACATCCAGCTCATCTCTGCAGGAACGGTCACGCCCGTCGAACAGGCCTATCGTCGGGGTCGGCAGCGCCTCAACACGGCCGTCGGCCGGCTGCTGAACCGGTTGGGGGTGGAGATTGAACCGGATCTGGTGATCGCGGTCGTCGACGGGGCGGCAGTGACCGCCCTGAGCGAGGGCCGTGACGTCCACGCCACCGCGGCCGATCTTCTCGGCAAGATCACCGGATTCTGGAGGCGGCCCGACCAGTAGGGGCCCGGCCGCGGCCTCACCACAGGACCGTGGGGTCGAGCTCGACCCGGACCGCGTCCTCCCGGCGGGCCGAGCGCTCGCGCTGGCGCACCCGCAGCATGGCGGCCAGCTCACGACCGCGGTCGACCCGCGTCCTGATCAAGGCCCGCACAGTGGCATCGCCCCCCGACGCCGACACCGGAGGCCGCTCCGCCTCCGGGCCGGGCGGCGCTGACGCCGGGCCCAGAGTCTCGAAGCCGGCGGACTCCGCCTGTGCGAGCAGCGCCTCCACCCCGTCGCGCGGCCCGTCCAGCCGGGCCGTACGCCACGCGGGGGGCAGGTGGAGGTCTGCGCGCTCAAGCAGGTCCTCACGGGCGTAGCCCGCGTGGTCCCACCGTACCAGCGCCTGCGCGACCGACGGATCCGGGCCACCCAGAAGAATCACCCGTGCATCCGTTCGGGCCAGGACCACCGCATTGGTCCACCGGCGCAGCGCCTCCGCGCCGGCGCCGAGCTCGGGCCGGGAGGACAGGCACCCGCCGTCGAGCAGCAGGACCGCGCGGTACCCGCCGTCGGCGACCGGCTCGGCGCCGGGCGTGGCCACCACCAGGCGGGGCGAGGCATCGACAAACTCCACGACGCCGTGGGACTCGCGTGCACCGGAGACGACCACCGGCGTGCCGGGGAAGGCGCGTCCCAGCTCCTCACCGGTCCGGGTGCTGCCCGACCCGCGCATGCGCAGCCGGTCCTCCCCGCACGCGGGACAGGCCCAGTCGGCCGGCTCGCGAGCGCACCACCGGCAGGTGAGCGCCCCGGCCCGCTCCATCGCCAGCGGGCCCCCGCAGCGAGGGCACCGGCCGACCCGCCCGCAGCGGCAGCAGACCACCACCGGCGCGTAGCCGGTCCGTGAGACCTGGACGAGGACGGGGCCGCCGGTCAGGGCGTCGCGCACCGCCCTGTGGGCGACCGAGGGGATCCGCGCCATCCCGGAGGCGCCCTCGGCCTCCAGCTGGAGCGCGCCCGGGGCCTGCACGCGCGCAACGGCGGCACGCCTCAGCGGCCGCGCGGCACTCAGGTCCTCCGCCCAGCCCCGCTCCACATAGCTCTGCGCCTCGACGCTGCGCGAGTAGCCGGCCACGAGCAGCCCCGCGCCCTCCAGGCCGGAGCGCAGGGCCAGGACGGTGCGGGCGTGGGTGTAGGGGGCGTGGCGCTCATCGAGCCGGTTGTCGCCGTCGTCCCAGATGACCACCAGGCCCAGGGCGCGCACGGGCGCGAAGGCGGCGCCACGGGTGCCCACCACGACGCGCGCAAGCCCGAGGAGCACATGCAGGAACGCCCGGTAGCGGCGCGCGGGTCCGCCCTCCGCGGTCAGGGTGACGACCGGCTCGCCGCGCCCGGCGCCCGGCCCCCTGTTCAGCTCTTTGCCCAGCGCCGCCGCGACCGCCTCCGCCTGCGCCGCGGTGGCGACGACGACCAGGGCTCCCCTGCCCGACGCCAGGGCGGCCCGGACCGCATCGGCGAGCAATGCGGTCCACCCGCGCACGAGGCCGACCCGTCCGGGCAGGGCGGTCCACACGGCGCGCGGCGCCCCGCCGTCGGCGAGCACGGACAGGAACCCGCCCCCGCCGTAGGCGTCCCAGCCCTTCGCGGACGGCGCCCGCCAGCGCGGCGCCGGCGGCACCGCGCTGTCGCGCTCGGACCGCTCGGTGGAGGCGTGACGCGGCGGCACGGCGAGCCGCACGACGTCCGATCGCACTCCGGCGCTACGCGTGGCGACCGCCTCGATCAGCGCCCGGGTCGCCCCGGTGAGCACCGGCAGGTCCGAGACCACCCGGCGGAGAGCCGCCAGCGTCCCGGGATGGGTCGTGGTCGCGCCGCGCTCCCAGACCCAGCCGCGCATGTCCTGCCCGCCGAAGCGGACGATCACGCTCGTGCCGACGGCGGCGGCGTCGTCGAGGTCCGGCGTGACCAGGTAGTCGAAGAGCCGGTCCAGGTGCGGCAGGGGGGAGTCGAGCAGCACCCGGGCCACGGGCGCGGCAACGCCCCGGCCCTCCACGGCGTGCTCGGAGGGCGCCGGGGCGGCCAGCAGCGCGCCCTGGGCGGGCCGCCCCCGGCGCCCCGCCCGGCTCACGGCACCGCCCGACACGAGTGGCGCGGCCTCACAGCGCCGCACGCAGGTCCCCGGTGCGGCCGGTCTCCTCCCAGGAGAAGCCGTCGCGCCCGAAGTGCCCGTAGGCGCTGGTGGCCCGGTAGATGGGGCGGAGCAGGTCGAGGTCCCGCACGATCGCGGCCGGGCGCAGGTCGAAGACCTCCTCGACGGCGGCGGCGATCCGCGCGACGGGGACCGTCTCGGTGCCGAAGGTCTCGACGTACAGGCCCACGGGGCGGGCCGAGCCGATGGCGTAGGCGACCTGGATCTCACACCGCTGCGCGAGACCGGCCGCCACGACGTTCTTGGCGACCCAGCGCATGGCGTAGGAGGCGGAACGATCCACCTTGGAGGGGTCCTTCCCCGAGAAGGCGCCACCGCCATGGCGGGACATGCCGCCGTAGGTGTCCACAATGATCTTGCGCCCGGTCAGGCCCGCGTCCCCGGCGGGGCCGCCGATGACGAACTGCCCCGAGGGGTTGACCAGGATCTCGGCGTCGGCGGTCGCCAGCTGAATGCCCTTGGCCTCCTCGGCCTCGAGCACGGGACGGATCACCTCGGTGGTGATGGCGTCGGTCAGCCAGGCCCGGGTGCGACCCGGGTCGTGCTGGGTGGAGACCACCACGCCCGCCAGGCTCACCGCGCGGTCCCCGTCGTAGCCGATGGTGACCTGTGTCTTGCCGTCGGGGCGCAGCCCCGCCACGACGCCCTGCTTGCGCACCGCCGTCAGCCGCTCGGCCAGGCGGTGGGCCAGGTGGATCGGCAGCGGCATGAGCTCGGCCGTGTCCGTGCAGGCGTAGCCGAACATGAGGCCCTGGTCCCCCGCGCCCTGGAAGTCGAGGGGGTCCAGCCCCCCGGCGTCACTGACGCCTCCGGCGGCGCCGCGCACCTCGAGCGCCTTGTCCACACCCGCAGCGATGTCCGGGGACTGCTGGCCGATGGAGATCGACACGCCGCAGGAGGCGCCGTCGAAGCAGACCTCGGAGGACGTGTAGCCGATCGACACGATCTCGGAGCGCACAATCTCGGGGATCTCGACGTAGGCGTCGGTGGTGACCTCCCCGGCGACGTGGACGAGCCCCGTAGTCACCATCGTCTCGACGGCCACGTGGGCGACCGGGTCCTGGGCGAGGATGGCATCGAGAATGGAGTCCGAGATGCGGTCGCAGACCTTGTCGGGGTGCCCCTCGGTGACGGACTCGGAGGTGAACAGACGGAGCGAGTTCGATGACATGTGGTTGTCGTCCTTGTGAGGTCGGTGGGTGCGGGTCTCGGACCGGGTACGGCAGCAGGCCGGCTCAGGCGTCCCACCAGGGACGCAGGGGATACCAGTGCCCGTCCCGGTCGGGCCCCGGGCGTACCGCGAGAAGCTGGTGGATCTGAATGTTGTCGCGCTCGAAGTTCCACCGCGCACCCGCCATGTACAGGCCCCACAGGAGCGAGGTCTGCGTGCCGGCGCTCTCGACGGCGGCGCCCCAGTGCTCCTGCAGGTTGCGGCACCAGTGCTCCAGGGTGAGGGCGTAGTGCTGGCGGAGGTTCTCCTCGTGAACCACCTCGAAGCCCGCGTCGTGCAGACGGGTCATGACCACGCCCGGTGCGGCGAGCTCGCCGTCCGGGAAGACGTATCGCCCGATGAAGGCTCCGGCGCGGTTCGGCTGGGTGGAGTCGCGGCGCGTGATCTGGTGGTTGAGGAGCCTGCCGCCGGGGTGCAGGAGGGAGAACATGGTCGAGAAGTACTCGTCGTAGTGGCGGACGCCGACGTGCTCCATCATGCCCAGGGAGCAGATGGCATCGAAGTCGCGCTCGGGCACCTGCCGGTAGTCCATGACGCGGGCCTCGGCCAGGTCGGACAGGCCCTCGCGGGCGATCCAGTCGTTGGCCCAGCGGGCCTGCGGCTCGGAGAGCGTGACGCCGATGGCCCGGATGCCGCGTCGCGCCGCCGCGACCAGCACGGAGCCCCAGCCGCAGCCGATGTCGAGCAGGCGCTGGCCGGGCGACAGGTCGAGCTTGTCGAGGACGAGGCGGATCTTGTTGGCCTGGGCGTCCTCGAGGGAGTCGCCCGGATCGGTGAACAGGGCGCAGGTGTAGGTCATCAGCGGGCCGAGGACCATCGAGTAGAAGCGGTTCGAGCGGTCGTAGTGGGACGAGACGGTGTCCTTGTCGCTCTGCTGGGTGTGGGAGCGCACGCCCGACAGCGCCCGCCGCCACGCCGGCGGGGTCTCGACCTGCGGGATCTCGGGCCGGCGGATCCCGTTCCTGCCGAGCGCGACGAGAATGCGGCCCAGGTTGGAGACCGAGGGGCGCCGCACCCGCTCCTTGAGCTGTTCGAGGCCGTCGAAGGCCCTGTAGGGGTTGCCGGGCGAGACCCCGCGCACGGCGATCTTGCCCATGATGTAGGCGCGGGCGAGGCCGAGCTCTCCGGGGGCCGTGGCCAGGTAGCTGAGGGCCTGCGGGGAGACGACGTGCAGCTCGAGGCCGCCGCTCCGCGGGCCGACGGCGGAGCCGTCGTAGGCGGTAATGCGCACGGGCAGCGGCGGGGTCGTCACCGCCCTGACCATGTCCGCCACGGTCATGTCGGCTGTGGTGCAGGTGCTCGCTCCGGTCCTCTTCATGCAGATCACTCAGATCACTTCTGTGCGCGGCCCACGGCGACAGGGCTCCGCGCTGTCCTGATCCCCATAGTAGGCGCGCGCACCGGTGCGTCTGAAGAGCGAACGCCGTGCCCGCACGTGATTAATCAGACGTTTGCCGCCGGATTCAGAAGCGGCCGGGCAGCCTGCGGGCGACCAGGTCGATGAGAGCGCGGGCGACGTCGGTCTTGGAGCCCCGGGCCCTGGCGACCTCACGGCCCCGGCAGTCCAGGACGACGACGGCGTTGGGCACGTCGCCGAAGCCGGTGCGCTCCCCCACCGCGTTGACGGCCAGGAGGTCCGCGCCCTTGCGGCGCGCCTTGGCGGCGCCGTGGGCGAGCACATCGCCGTCGTCGTCACCGGTCTCCGCGGCGAAGCCCACCACGAGCGTCCGCCCGCCGTCACTGCGCGGCGGATCAGCGACCAGCCCGGCGAGGATGTCAGGATTCTCGACGAGCTCGATGCTCAGCCGGGTCGCGCCCGCCTCCCCGCCGCTGCGCAGGCCGCGCTTCTTGATCTTGGACGCAGCCGCCTCCGCGGGCCGGTAGTCGGCGACGGCAGCCGCCATCACCACGGCATCGGCGTCCCGGGCGGCCCGTCGGACAGCATCGCGCATCTCCATGGCGGTGCCGACGGGCACCACCTCCACCTCGCCCGGCAGCGCCGCGAGAACATCGCCGGCCACATGAGCGGCCACCAGGGTCGTGCGCGCACCGCGCTCGACGGCGGCGCGGGCCACGGCGGCGCCCTGGCGCCCCGAGGAGCGGTTGCCCAGGTAGCGCACCGGGTCGATCGGCTCACGGGTGCCGCCGGCGGAGACGACGACGCGCCTGCCGGACAGATCCGACGGATGCGGCGCAGGGGCGATCCGCTGCGCCCGCCGCTCGGCGAGCACCGCCAGAGCCTCATCGACAATGCGCTCGGCCTCGGGCAGGCGGCCCTCCCCCGAGTCGGAGCCGGTCAGGCGCCCGGAGTCCGGCTCGATGACGCTCAGTCCGCGGCGGCGCAGCGTAGCCACGTTCTCCCGGGTCGCCGGGTTGGCCCACATCTGGGTGTGCATGGCGGGGGCGAGGACCACGGGGGCCGTCGTCGTCAGGATCGTCGCGGTCAGCAGGTCGTCGGCGCGACCTGCCGCGACCCGGGCCAGCAGATCCGCCGAGGCGGGGGCCACCACGACCAGGTCGGCCCACTCCCCCACCGCGACGTGCTCGACGGCGGCGGGGTCGTCGAAGACGCCGCTGCTCACCGGGCTCCCGGTCACCGCGGCGAGGGCGGGCGCGCCGATGAAGCGCAGCGCGGCCTGCGTCGCGAGGGTGCGGACCTCGTGACCGGCCCGCCGCAGGAGGCGGATGACGAAGGGCGCCTTGTAGGCGGCGATGGATCCGGACACGCCGACGACGACGCGCCGCGGCCCGGTCGGGGCGGCGCTCAGAACTGGATCTCGTCGAGGTTCGTGGCGGCCGGCACGTCCTCGCTCTCCGCCGGGGCGGGCCTGGAGGCGTCGAGCGGGATGTCGGAGAACATGTCCTCCTCCGCGGCGCGCCGGGCCTTGTCGACCTCGGCGCGCCGGGCGCGGGCCTCGTCGCCCGGGATGACCTGGAGCTTGTCCTCGGCCACCTCGCGCAGGGCGATGCTCAACGGCTTCTCGTCGGGCTCGGCCTCCACCAGGGGGCCGAAGTAATCGAGCTGGTTGTCCTCCAGCTGCCGGGTGTAGGCGTTAATCTGCCGGGCGCGCTTGGCGGCCTCCACGACGAGCCCGTACTTGGAGTCGACCTTCTCGAGCAGGTCGTCGATCGGCGGGTTGGTGATGCCCTCGGGCTGTGCGGAGGTTCCGAGCATGTGCTTCTCCCCGTGTGGTGGACGTTCAAGGCGCTCAGCGCGCCCAACTGTAACCGGGACAGTCTAGCCGCTGAGCCCCAGCAGTCTCTCGAGCTCATCCGTGGCACGCACCACGGTGTCATTGACAATGATGTGGTCGAACTCCCCGGCCGCGTCCATCTCCGCGCGCGCGGTGACCAGGCGGCGCTCCTGCTCGGCCGCGTCCTCGGTGCCGCGTCCGGCGAGCCGCGCGACGAGCTCGTCCCAGCTCGGCGGCATGACGAAGACCAGCTGTGCGGACGGCATGGACCGACGAACCTGCCGCGCCCCCGCCAGGTCGATCTCGAGCAGGGCGGGGCGCCCGGCGTCGAGCTGGGCCTGAACGGGTCCGCGGGGCGTGCCGTAGCGGTGCGCCCCGTGAACCAGGGCCCACTCCAGCATCTGTCCGCTGCTGACGAGCCTGTCGAACTCGGCGTCCGACACGAAGTGGTAGTCCATCCCGTCGACCTCGCCGGGGCGGGGCGCCCGCGTGGTCGCCGAGACCGAGACGAACAGGCCGGGGTGGCGGCGGCGCAGCTCGGCGACGAGGGTCCCCTTGCCCACCGCGGTGGGGCCGGCGATCACGGTCAGGCGGGAGGAGGGCTGGGGGGCGGGGCGGGTCATGCACCGTATAATGCCGCACCGCGCTGCACGGTCTCAGCCCCTCAGCGCCGCCGACGCCTGCGCGGCCGCCGTCAGCGCCGCCGCGCGCAGGGCTGCCGGATCCGGTCCGGCGGCCAGCACGCCGCGGGATGTCGAGGCCAGCACATGACGCCGCGCCGCGCCGAACACGGACTCCAGCTCGGCGGCGCCCGCGCCCTGGGCACCTACGCCCGGCGCCAGCAGCGGCGCATTGGCCCCGAGCAGGTCGATGCCGAGCTCGGCCACGGCTCCTCCGGTCGTCGCCCCGACCACAAGGCCGACGCCGCCGAGCCTGCCGGCGGCGCGCGCGGAGGCGTTCGAGCGGGCCGCGCCCGCCACGACGTCGGCCGCCACGGAGCGCGTGCGCCCCTGCCCTGTGCGCGCGTGCTGGACGCTCGCCCCCTCCGGGTTCGAGGTGAGCGCCAGGACGAAGACGCCCCGGCCGGTGCTGCGGGCGAGATCCAGGGCCGGGGTCAGTGAGCCGTACCCCAGGTAGGGCGAGACCGTAATGGCGTCCGCCGCCAGGGGGGCGCCGTCGGCGAGGTAGGCCTGGGCGTAGCCGCCCATGGTCGAGCCGATGTCGCCGCGCTTGACGTCCAGGATGGACAGGGTGCCGCAGGCGCGCAGCGCAGCAAGGGTCTCCTCCAGGACGGCGATGCCGGCGGCCCCGTGCCGCTCGAAGAAGGCCGACTGCGGCTTGACCGCCGCGACCCCGCCCCCGACGGCGTCCACGGCGCGCAGCGCGAAGTCCCTCAGTCCCCGCGGGCTGTCCGGCAGGCCCCAGGCGTCCAGAAGCGCCCGGTGGGGGTCGATGCCCACGCACAGCGGGCCGTGGGCGTCCATGGCCTCGGCGAGCGCAGCCCCGAAAGACGGCGCGCTCGCAGTGCCGCCGGTGATACCGGTGCCGGCGGTGCTCATGCCCGGGCCTCCCGTCTCGCCGCGCTCTGCCGGCGGGAGACCCTGTCGGCGCCGTGCTCCTGGAGGCTGCGGACGCGGAAGGGGCCGCGCAGCTGCGCCTCCAGGGCCTGGACGGCCGCCTGGAGCTCTTGGACGGTCGTGATGATGGGCCGGTCGGCGCTGGTCGTGGCCGCCCGGATGGAGTAGCCGTCGGCGCGGGCCCCCTGCCCCTTGGGGGTGTTGACGACCATGTCGATGGCACCGGACTCGATGAGCCCGACGATCGTCTGCTCGCCGTGCGCGCCCCGCCCCTGGCTGACCTTGCGCACCGGGGTGGCGGGGATGCCGTTGCGGCGCAGGATCTGGGCCGTGCCCGTGGTGGCCAGGACGGTGAAGCCCAGCTCGGCCAGGCGGGCCACCGGCAGGATGATGGCGCGCTTGTCCCGGTCGGCCACCGAGACGAACAGGGTCCCCTCACTGGGCAGGCCGCCGTAGGCGCTCGCCTGCGACTTGGCGAAGGCCCGGGGGAAATCGACGTCGTAGCCCATGACCTCGCCGGTCGAGCGCATCTCCGGGCCCAGCACGGTGTCCACGATCCGCCCATTCGGCGTGCGGAAGCGGCGGAAGGGCAGGACCGCCTCCTTGACGGCGATCGGGTCGTAGAGATCGGTCACGGCGGCGTCCTCCCGCGGCAGGCGGCCCGCGGCCCTCAGGGACGCGATGGACTGGCCGGCCATGAGCAGGGCGGCGGCCTTGGCGAGCTGGACACCCGTGGCCTTGGAGACGAACGGGACGGTGCGGCTGGCGCGGGGATTGGCCTCGATGACGTAGAGGGTGTCGCTCATGAGGGCGAACTGGATGTTGATCAGGCCGCGCACCCCCACGCCGTCGGCGATGGCCCGCGTGGAGCGGCGGATCCGGGCGATCTCGGCGTCGGACAGGCTCATGGGCGGCAGCACGCAGGCGGAGTCGCCGGAGTGGATGCCGGCCTCCTCGATGTGCTCCATGACCCCGCCCAGGAACAGCTCGGAGCCGTCGTAGAGGGCGTCGACGTCGATCTCGACGGCGTCGTCGAGGAACCGGTCGATGAGCAGCGGGCCGTTGGCGCAGGCCCCGCCGGGCTCGGCGCCCGCGCGGCGCAGGTAGTCCACCAGGCCGTCCGCGTCGTAGACGATCTCCATGCCGCGCCCGCCCAGCACATAGCTGGGGCGCACGAGCACGGGGAAGCCGATCCGCCCGGCCACCGCCAGGGCCTGCTCGTCGGAGCGGGCCGTGCCGTGGGCGGGCGAGGGCAGGCCCGCCCGCTCCAGGACCACGCCGAAGGCCTGCCGGTCCTCCGCCGCGTCGATGGCCTCCGGGCTGGTGCCCAGGATCGGCACGCCGGCGGCCTTGAGGCGGGCGGCCAGGGACAGGGGGGTCTGCCCGCCGAGCTGGACGATCAT
This sequence comes from Actinomyces israelii, assembly GCF_030253495.1. NCBI lineage: Bacteria > Bacillati > Actinomycetota > Actinomycetes > Actinomycetales > Actinomycetaceae > Actinomyces > Actinomyces israelii. The sequence goes on along the minus strand of NZ_CP124548.1, from coordinate 1,966,212 downwards.
GCCGGCTACCGGGCCCGCAGCCCTCTCGGCCTCGTAGACCTCCATGACGTCCTCGAAGGTGAGCGGCTCGAAGTAGAGCCGGTCGGACACGTCGTAGTCGGTGGAGACGGTCTCGGGGTTGCAGTTGACCATGACGGTCTCGTAGCGCTCGGCGAGGGCCAGGGCGGCGTGCACGCAGGAGTAGTCGAACTCGATGCCCTGGCCGATGCGGTTGGGGCCGGACCCCAGGATGATGACGGCCTCCCGCCCGCGCGGGGCGACCTCGGTCTCCATGTCGTAGCTGGAGTAGTGGTAGGGGGTGCGGGCCGCGAACTCGGCGGCGCAGGTGTCGACCGTCTTGTAGACCGGGCGCAGGCCGTAGGCGTGGCGGATCTCGCGGGCCGTGTCCTCCCCGATGCCCCGCAGGTCGCCCACCTGACGGTCGGAGAAGCCGTGGCGCTTGGCCTCGGCCAGGACCTGCGCGCTCAGCGCGGGGGCGTCGGCGACCGCCTCGGCGACGTCCTGCAGCAGCACCATCTGGTCCAGGAACCAGGGGTCGATGCCGGTGGCCTCGTGGAGCCGCTCGACGGCGGCGCCGCCGCGCACCGCCTGCTGGAGGTCGACGAGGCGGTGCTCGGCGGGCACCCGGATCGACTCCAGCAGGGCGGCGGTGTCCGCGGCATCCGGGCGCGGGCCGTTCCAGTGGAAGACCGCGCCCCTCTTGTCGATGGAGCGCATGGCCTTCTGGAGGGCCTCGGTGAAGGACCGGCCTATGGCCATGGCCTCGCCGACCGACTTCATGGTGGTGGTCAGCGTCGGGTCGGCGCTGCGGAACTTCTCGAAGGCGAAGCGCGGCACCTTGACCACCACGTAGTCGAGGGTCGGCTCGAAGGAGGCGGGCGTGGAGCCGGTGATGTCGTTGGGGATCTCGTCGAGGGTGTAGCCCACGGCCAGGCGGGCGGCGATCTTGGCGATCGGGAAGCCGGTCGCCTTGGAGGCCAGGGCCGAGGAGCGCGAGACGCGCGGGTTCATCTCGATGACGATAATGCGCCCGGTGACCGGGTCGACGGCGAACTGGATGTTGCAGCCGCCGGTGTCCACGCCGACCTCCCGGATGACGGCGATGCCGATATCGCGCAGGCGCTGCATCTCCCGGTCGGTCAGGGTCAGGGCCGGCGCGACGGTGATCGAGTCGCCGGTGTGGACCCCGACGGGGTCGACGTTCTCGATGGAGCACACGACGACGACATTGTCCGCCTTGTCGCGCATGAGCTCGAGCTCGTACTCCTTCCATCCCAGGATGGACTCCTCCAGGAGCACCTCGGTGGTGCGGGAGGCCTCCAGGCCCTGCCCGCAGATGCGCTCCAGGTCGGCGGCGTCGCGGGCGATGCCGCTGCCGAGCCCGCCCATGGTGAAGGAGGGGCGCACCACCACGGGGTAGCCGCCCAGGGCCGCCACGGCCTCATGGCACTCGCCCAGGGTGCGGGCGATGACGGAGCGGGCGACCTGCGCCCCGCAGCGCTCGACGACCCGTTTGAACTCCTCACGGTCCTCGCCGGCGCTGATGGCCGTCGCGTCGGCGCCGATGAGCTCGACGCCGTAGTCGTCCAGGACGCCGGCCTCGACCAGGCTCATGGCGGCGTTGAGCCCCGTCTGCCCGCCGAGGGTGGGCAGAAGCGCGTCGGGGCGCTCCTTGGCGATGACGGCGGTCAGGACCTCGGTGGTGATGGGCTCGACGTAGGTGGCGTCGGCGATGTCCGGGTCGGTCATGATCGTCGCCGGGTTGGAGTTGACCAGGATCACCCGGATGCCCTCGCCGCGCAGCACGCGGCAGGCCTGGGTGCCGGAGTAGTCGAACTCGCAGGCCTGGCCGATGACGATCGGACCGGAGCCGATGACCAGGACGGAGCGGATGTCGGGGCGCAGCGGCATGTCAGTCGTCCTCCCGGGTCGTCTCGGGCGCTGGGCCGTCACGACCGTCACGAGCGGCGCGATGGTCGGTCATGAGCCGCACGAAGCGGTCGAACAGGTGCTCCCCGTCGTGGGGGCCGGCGGCCGCCTCGGGGTGGAACTGCACGGAGAAGGCCGGCAGGTCCAGGGCTCGCAGCCCCTCGACGACGTTGTCGTTCAGTCCGACGTGGGAGACCTCGACGCGCCCGTAGCGGCCGTCGTCGTAGGGCGCCAGGCTGGGCCCGCAGATCGGGGCGTCGACCGCGAAGCCGTGGTTGTGGGCGGTGATCTCCACGCGCCCGGTGGTGCGGTCGAGGACCGGCTGGTTGACGCCGCGGTGACCGTAGTCGAGCTTGTAGGTGCCGTAGCCCAGCGCGCGGCCGAAGATCTGGTTGCCCAGGCAGATGCCGAAGAAGGGGATGCGGGCGTCCAGTACGCCGCGCAGCATCTCGACCTCGCTGCGGGCGGTGCCGGGGTCTCCCGGCCCGTTGGAGAAGAACACGCCGTCCGGGTGGAGGGCGAGCACCTCCTCGAAGACGGTGCTCTGCGGCAGGACGTGGACGCGCACGCCCCGCTCGGCGAGCTGCCACGGGGTGCGGGCCTTGATCCCCAGGTCGATGGCGGCGACGACGGCGACCGGGTCGCGTCCCTCGAAGCGCCCGGAGGGCTCGACGACGTAGTGCTCCCGGGTGCTGACCTCGGCGGCCAGGGCCTGGCCGGCCATCGGGGGCGCGGCGCGCACGGCCTCGAGGCAGACGTCGACGGCGGCCTGGGACGGCCCGCCCGCGTCGGCGGCGCCCGCGGGCAGGGCGTCCGAGGAGAAGATACCCGCCCGCATGGCGCCGCGCTCGCGCAGGTGCCGGGTCAGCGCCCGGGTGTCGACCCCGCAGACGCCCACCACGCCCGCGGCCGCCAGCTCGTCCTCCAGCTCGCGGCGGCTGCGCCAGCTGGAGGCGCGTCGCGCGGGATCGCGCACGACGTAGCCGGCGACCCAGATGCGCGACGACTCGCGGTCCTCGTCGTTGACGCCGGTGTTGCCGATGTGCGGCGCCGTCATGACGACGATCTGGCGGTGGTAGGACGGGTCGGTGAGCGTCTCCTGGTAGCCGGTCATGCCGGTGTTGAAGACGATCTCCCCGACCGTTCGCCCCGTGGCCCCGTAGGACCTGCCGCGCAGGACGTACCCGTCCTCCAGGACCAGCAGAGCGATCTCGCGGGCGCCGGGACGCAGCGACGCGGACGCGCCGGGCGCTGCGGGTGCTGCGGGCACCGGTCAGGCCTCCCGGGTATGGACCGGGGCGCCGTCGAGCACGGTGGCGCGCCCGTGCAGGAAGGTGGCCGCCACCCGACCGGGCAGCTCCATGCCCGCGTAGGGGGTGTTGGCCGAGTGCGTCCACTGCGTCGAGCCGTCGACGGTGCGCCGCACCTCGGGGTCGACCAGCGTGACGTTCGCGGGCGCGCCCGCCTCCAGGCCCCGCCCCTGGTCTGTCAGCCGCCCGATCTCGGCCGGCACGGTGGACATGACGCGGGCCAGGTCCCGCCAGCTCATGCGCCCGGTGGACACCATGGTCTCGATGAGGACCGGCAGCGCCGTCTCCAGGCCCGTCATGCCGAAGGCGCCGGCCTGCCACTCGCAGTCCTTGTCCTCCACGGGGTGGGGGGCGTGGTCGGTGCCGACCACGTCGATGGTGCCGTCGGCCAGGGCCTCGCGCACCGCCTCGACGTCCTCGGCCGTGCGCAGCGGCGGGTTGACCTTGTACAAGGGCGAGTAGGTGCGCGCCATCTCGTCGGTCAGCAGCAGGTGGTGCGGGGTCACCTCGGCGGTCACGTCAATCCCCCGGGCCTTGGCCCAGCGGATAATGTCGACGCTGCCGGCGGTCGACAGGTGGCACACGTGAAGACGGCTGCCCACGTGCTGGGCGAGCAGGACGTCGCGGGCGATGATCGACTCCTCGGCCACGGCGGGCCAGCCGCGCAGGCCCAGCTCGGCGGAGAGGACGCCCTCGTGCATCTGGGAGCCCTCGGTCAGGCGGGGGTCCTGCGCGTGCTGGGCGATGACGCCGTCGAAGCTCTTGACGTACTCCAGGGCGCGGCGCATGAGGACGGGGTCGGCCACGCACCGGCCGTCGTCGGAGAAGACCCGCACCCGAGCGGCGCAGTGCGCCATGGCGCTCATCTCGGACAGGTGCCTGCCCTCCAGGCCCGCACTCACGGCGCCGACCGGGTGGACATCGACCCAGCCGGCCTCGCGGCCCAGGCGCAGCACCTGCTCCACGACGCCGGCGTTGTCCTGCACGGGGGTGGTGTTGGCCATGGCGAACACGGAGGTGTACCCGCCCACGGCGGCGGCGCGGGTGCCGGTGAAGATCGTCTCGGCGGACTCGCCGCCGGGCTCGCGCAGGTGGGTGTGGATGTCGACCAGGCCGGGCAGAGCCACGAGGCCGTCCGCGTCGCAGCGCACGGCGTCGGCCGGGGCCTGGGCGGCCGCGTCGGGGCCGATGGCGGCGATGACGCCGTCGGCCAGGAGGATGTCGGCGGCGTCCTCGCCGTAGGGGCGGGCGCCCGTCAGGAGGTAGGGGGTCACAGCTGGTTCCCTTCGTCGGCGAGGAGGAGGTAGAGGGCGGCCATGCGGACGGACACGCCGTTGCCGACCTGCTCGATCACGCGCGAGCGGGGGTCGTCGGCCGCCTCCGCGGTGATCTCCAGGCCCCGGTTCATGGGCCCGGGGTGCATGACAATGGCGTGCTCCGGCATGGCCGCGCGCCGGGCGAGGTCCAGGCCGTAGGCCTGCGAGTACTCCGCGGGACTGGGGAAGAAGCCGCCGCCGGCGGCGCTCATGCGCTCGCGCTGGATGCGCAGCATCATGACGGCGTCGGGCCGGACGGCCTCGATCGTGGCGTCCAGGTCGTAGGAGACGTCGCAGGTCCAGTCGTCCATGCCCACGGGCAGGAGGGTCGGCGGGGCGACGAGGGTGACGCGGGCCCCCAGGGCGGTCATGAGATCCACGTTGGAGCGGGCAACCCGGGAGTGGAGGATGTCTCCGACGATCACGACCTTCGCCCCGGACAGATCGCGCCCCTGCGGCGCCGGGGAGCCGTCGGCACCGCCGTCGGGCGCGTACCAGCGGCGCAGGGTCATGGCGTCCAGGAGGGCCTGGGTGGGGTGCTGGTGGGTGCCGTCGCCCGCATTGAGGACCGGCACCCTGATCCAGCCGGCGTGGGCGAGCAGGTGAGCCGCCCCGCACGCGGAGTGGCGGATGACGACGGCGTCGGCGCCCATGGCCATAATGGTCTGGGCGGTGTCCTTCAGGGACTCGCCCTTGGAGACGCTCGAGCCCTTGGCGGAGAAGTTGATGACGTCCGCGCTCAGCCGCTTGGCGGCCGCCTCGAAGGACAGGCGCGTGCGGGTGGAGTCCTCGAAGAAGAGGTTGACGACGGTCTTGCCGCGCAGGGTGGGCAGCTTCTTGACGGCGTGGCGCTGGGTGGCGGCCATCGCCTCGGCGGTGTCGAGGACCATGACGGCCTCGTCGCGAGTCAGGTCCTTGGCGGAAAGCAGGTGCTTCATCGGGTGGCCTCCTCGGCCGCGGCCAGGTCGTGGATGGTGACGGCGTCCTCGGCCGCGCCCAGCTCGGTCAGCGAGACGACGACCTTCTCGGTGCGGGATGTCGGCAGGTTCTTGCCGACGTAGTCGGCGCGGATCGGCAGCTCGCGGTGACCGCGGTCGACCAGGACGGCGAGCTGGACGGCCCGTGCGCGTCCGATCGAGCCCAGGGCGTCCAGGGCGGCGCGGATGGTGCGCCCGGAGTACAGGACGTCGTCGACCAGGACGACGGTGCGCCCCTCCAGGGTGCCGCCGGGGACGAACGTGGGCTGGGGGACGCGGATCGGGTGGCGCCCCAGGTCGTCGCGGAACATGGTGATGTCCAGCGTCCCGACCGGGACGGAGGCGGCGTCCGGCTGGGAGCCGGTCAGGGCGGCGTCCTCCGCCAGCGCGATGCTCAGAGCCTCGCCGAGGCGGCGGGCCAGCGGCACCCCCCCGGACGGGATGCCGAGGAGGATGACGTCATCGACGCCGCGGTTGCGCTCAACGACCTCGTGAGCAATGCGGACGAGGGAGCGCTTGATCTCGGCTGCGCCGAGGATCTGCTTCCCGGTGGACTGGTTTTCGGCCACGGTCAGTGGACCTCCTTCTCCGCCTCACTGGACGGGCTTCAAGGATGTCTGGCGCTGCCGATCGTAGCGCGGGCCGCTCCCCCGGGCTCGCCCAACCGGCTCCTGGAGCGAGCCGGGAGGAACCTCACACCGTGCGGCGGCTGCGCTCAGGCGTAGGGGGCCTGGGCGTAGGGGACCTGCTGCTCGATCGTGACGCCCAGGGCGCGGATCTTGACGGTCAGAGCAATGTGCGCGAACAGCAGCCCGAGTCCGGCGATCGCCGCCGCGATCAGCATGGCGTTTCCGGAGGAGACGCTGTCGTCGTAGAACCCGGGGACGAAGAGAAGCATGACCGCCGGTACGCCCTGCAGGACGGAGGCGCCCAGGAGGCCGCCCATCATGCCCCCGGCGCCGGACCACTGCGCGGGCTGCCGCCCCGCCCCGCCGCCGCTCGCCCTCACGCACGCCGCCAGGGACAGCCCGAAGGACGTGGCCCAGGCCAGGCAGACCAGCGCGGGCACGATGAGCACACTTATGAATGCGATCAGGGTGGCGGCGACCGTGGTCCCGTCCGTCCAGGAGTCGCTGGTGGCGAGTACCAGGACCACGCCCAGCACGGCAAGAACCTGGATCGCGACCGAGACGGTCCCGGTGATCACCGCGCCGAGCCCCAGCCCGCGGGTGGTCCGCCGGCCCTTCTCCGCGACCTCCTCGGGGCTGAGCTGCGGGACGATGAATATGGGCGCGGGCATGGGCATGACCGGCATGTAAGGGCTCCCGCCGGGAGCGTACGGCGCCGCGCCCGGGCCGTAGGCCGGGCCGCCCTGCGCCGCGCCCGGGCCGTGGGCGGGTTCGGCGGCGTACGGGTTCCCGGCAGGACCTTGATCAGCCGCATAAGGGCCGGACTCGTACGGCGATGGGTACTGCCCCATGACTCGGCTCCTTCGGTGCGTACGTGGCGGCGGCCGTCCCGACAGCGAGGGGCGGCAGTGACGGGTACAGCCTAAACGCTGCCCCGCGATGGGGAGCGCCCGCCCCCGGACGGCCGCCGATCAACGGTGATCGGCGAGCAGCTGCGCCAGGCTGAGCGGACGGCGCCCGGTGAGGCGCTCGACGCCGTCCGTCACACGGTCGAGAGCGCCGGAGGCGATGGCGGTGTAGGTGGACACCCAGGCGTCGACCTCCCAGTCGGGGGCGCCGTAGACCGAGCGGGAGGCGTAGGCCTCCTCAAGGGTCTGCTCGCGGTAGACGGTGGGCCGCCCGGTGGCCCTGGTGATGACGGCGGCAGCCTCGGCCAGCGTGAGGGCCTCGGGACCGGTGAGCTCGTAGACGGCGCCGTCGTGCCGGCGGTCCCCGGCGGCGAGGTCGCCGATGACGGCGGTGGCGGCCCGGGCGACGTCGGTCCGGGCGACCGCGCCCACGCGCCCCGTCCCGGCGGGCCCGGCGATGACGCCGTCGACGGCCAGGTCGGGGAGGAAGTCGGCGTAGAAGGAGTCGCGCAGAACGGTCAGGCCCGCTCCCGAGGCGCGCAGATGCTCCTCGGTGGCCCAGTGGGTGCGCGCCAGGGTGAAGACGGCGTCCGGCGCGGCGCTAAGGAAGCTCGTGTAGACGATGTGACGCACCCCGGCGGCCGCGGCGGCGTCGATGAAGGTCCTGTGCTGGGTCAGCCGGTCGGCGGACTCGGAGGCGGAGACCATGAGGAGGATGTCGACGCCTGTCAGGGCGGCGGTGGCGGCCCGCCGGTCGCCATAGCTCGCGACGGCGACGTCGTCGGCCCACCCCGGAGCGCGGGAGGCGTCGCGCACCACGAGCCGGGGGGCCAGTCCTCCGGCCCGCAGCTGCGCGGCGACCGCGCCGCCGATCCTCCCCGTGGCGCCGGTCACCGCGACCAGGGGTGATGAGGTCGATGACGGATCATGCTGATGCGGGCTCATGGTGTATGCGCTCCTTTCGAGGACGGTGGCGCGTCAGGAACCGGGCCGGTCCCGGCGCGGTGCTCAGCGCAGGGTGTCGGCGAGGTCCCCGATGCGGCCGAGCAGGCCGTTCAGGAAGCGCGGGGAGTCGTCGGTCGACAGCATGCGTCCCAGCGTCATGGCCTCGTCGACGGCAACAGGGGGGTCGACGTCGTCGTTCCACACGATCTCCCACGTGGCGACCCGGGCGATCGCGCGGTCGACGGCCGGCATGCGGGCGAGCGCCCAGCCCTGGGCGTAGGTCTCGATGGTCTCATCGACCTCCGTCAGGTGGTCGGCCACCCCGGAGAGGATCTGCCGGGTGTAGGCGGGCGCCTCGGTGTGGTTGGCGGAGTGCACGGCGCGCTCGGCCGCGAACTCGCGCAGGCGCCCGGCCGCCCCGCACTCGCCGGTGGCGGCCGCCTCCGGAGCGTCGGCGTCGGGCCCGAGGGCGTGCAGCAGGCCGCGCTGGTCGGCCTCGAAGAGGATCTCGACGGCGCGGCGACGGGCCTTGGTCCGGGCCGTGACGGGGTGCTTGCCGGCTCTTCTCGGACGGGGGACCCCGGCGGCCCTACTGGCGGCGCCGACAGTGCCGTCGGGGCCGCCTCGCTCGACGCCGCCGGTGTCGTCAGCCATGGCCATCGGCACTCAGTCGGTGACCCGGCTGATGTAGGAGCGCGACCGGGTGTCCACCTTCACCCTGTCCCCGATGTTGAGGAACAGCGGGACCTGGATCTCGGCGCCGGTCTCCAGCGTGGCGGGCTTGGTGCCGGCCGAGGAGCGGTCGCCCTGCAGGCCCGGCTCGGTGTGGGAGATCGTCAGGACGACGGCGGCGGGCAGCTCGACGAACAGGACGCTGCTCTCATGGAATGCGACGATGACGTCCTGGCCCTCGAGCATGAGGTCGGCGGCGTCGCCGACCGTCTCGGCCGCCACATAGGTCTGCTCGTAGGTCTTGACGTCCATGAAGACGAAGTCCTCCCCGTCCCTGTAGGAGTACTGCATGTCGCGACGGTCGACGGTGGCGGTGTCGACCTTGAGGCCGGCGTTGAAGGTCCTGTCGACGGTCTTGCCGGACAGGACGTTCTTGATCTTGGTGCGCACGAAGGCCGGGCCCTTGCCCGGCTTGACGTGCTGGAACTCGACCACCTGCCACAGCTGGCCCTCGAGGTTGAGCACCAGGCCGTTCTTCAGGTCGTTCGTCGTTGCCACGAGTGGATTCCTCACTGTCGGGGGACTTGTGCGGTGCGCGTTGAGAGCGTCGTGAGCACTGAGACGCCGCGAGTCTACCGCGGTCGCCGGCCGCTCCTGCGGCGCGCTCCTGCGAAGCCGGTCACGGCCCGTGCGCGTCAGTGGAAGCCGCGCACGTCCCCGCCGGGGGACCTGGCCTCGCGCAGACGGGCCAGCGTGGAGAAGCGCCGCTCGGCGTAGGGCAGCGAGACGGTCCGGAGGAACTCCGCCATCCGCGGTTCCCCGTGCCGCTCGAACTCGTCCGCCAGGCCGCGGATGTCGTCGGGGTGCCGGTTCTGGCTCATCTTGGCCTTTCCCCGCACCTCGTCCAGGCCAACCTCGACGGCGACAATGGCGCGGGCCATGCGGCGAAGCTGGTCCCCGCCGACCGGCGTCAGCACGTCGTCGGTCTCCATCATCTCGGTGAGCCGGCAGGCCGCGGCCAGGGCCGCCTCGGGGCTGGGGTCGATGCGCACGGCGCCCCGCACGTGGACCGTGATGTAGTCCCACGTGGGGACGTTCGCCTTGACCGCGTTGGTCGCGTACCAGTGCGGGGGGACGTAGGCGTCGACGTCGTCCAGGATGACGAGTCCCGGCCCGTCAGCCGGTTCGGCGGCCTGGGGGTTGTTCTTCACCAGGTGGGTGACCAGGGCGTTCTTCTCCTCATCGAGGTAGAAGGGCACCATGGTGGCCTCGGGGCCGGAGGAGATGACGGTCACGAGGTTGCCGATCCCGGGGCGTGCCAGGAGCGTGCGCACATAGTCCTCGGGCAGCGAGAAGTGACGCGGGACGTACATGCGGAGAGCCTAACCCGCGCACCGGCCGCCCGTGCGGCACGCCGGCGAGGCCGCGGGCCCGCGGAGTCGCGGCTCAGCGGCCCGCGGCGATCACGGCAGCGACCTCCTCCGGCGTTGCCGCGGTGGTGTCGACCTCAGCGCGCGCAAGCTCACGGCACAGGGCCTGGCGGGCGCGCAGCATCCGGACGAACTCGTGATGGACGTTGCCCAGCGCCATCGACCGCGGCGCGTCCAGGCCGTTGCGGGAGGCCAGGCGGCGCGTGCTCGCCGTCAGGGCGATGACGCGGCCGCCGGACTCGTCCACGGCGCCCAGGGCCCGCCGGACGCGCTCGTCGGCCAGGGCGCCCGAGCCGAGCGCCACCACGCGCCGACGGCGCCCGGCCGCGGCGAGCAGGTCGAGCGCCGTCATCGCCTCAACCGACCGGTAGCGGGTCTCGGGGACCGCCACGAGGGCCAGCTCCGGACGGGTGCCCAGGGCCCGAGCGACCGTGCCGGCCAGATCCGACACAGGCACGCCCCACAGGTCCGCCAGGGCGCGCCCGACAGCGGTGCAGCCGGCTCCCGGCGGACCGATGAGGACGACTGAGCCGACCGGCCGGAGCTCGCCCCCGCTCGCGCCGTTCACGCCTCGGTCCCCGCCTCCGCCCCGGTCACCGCCTCATGGGCCTCGCGCAGCACCGCGGTGTCGGGGGTGATGCCGCGGGCGGGGCGGGCGACGTCGTCGAGAAGGACCATGCGGATCGCCCCGGCACGCACCTTCTTGTCCGAGCGCATGTCCTCCACGAGCTCCTCGAAGCGCCCGGCGCCCTCCGGGAAGGACACCGGCAGCCCGGCCGCGCGGAACGCCTGACGGTGCAGGGCCAGGACATCGCCGCTCAGGCGGCCCATGCGGTGGGCGACCTCGGCGGCGAAGACGCAGCCGACGGCGACTGCCTCCCCGTGGCGCCAGTGGTAACCGGTGGCGGCCTCCACAGCATGTGCGTAGGTGTGCCCGTAGTTCAGGATCTCCCGCGGTCCCGCCTCAGTGAGGTCCTTGCCGACCACGGCGGCCTTGACGGCCACGGAGCGCGCGACGAGCTCGGCGAGCGCGGGCGAGTCCCACCGGATGATGTCGGCGGAATCGGTCATCACGCGGTCCAGGATGACCGGATCGGCGATGAACCCGCACTTGACGACCTCGCCCAGCCCCGCCCGCAGCTCCTTGAGGGGGAGCGCCTCGAGAACGGTCAGGTCGCACACGACGGCCGCCGGCGGGTGGAAGGCGCCGACCAGGTTCTTGCCCGCCGCGGTGTCGATGCCGCTCTTCCCGCCCACGGCCGCATCGACCATGGCCAGGAGGGTCGTGGGGACGTGGACGACCGGCACGCCCCGCAGCCAGGTCGCCGCGGCGAAGCCGACCAGGTCGGTCGTCGCGCCCCCGCCCACGGCGACGACGCAGCCGTCGCGTCCCATGCGCATCCGACCCAGCTGCTCCCACAGCGTGTTCAGGACGGTGCTGGACTTGGAGGTCTCACCGCCCGGAACGGTGATCCGCTCGACCCTCAGTCCGGCGGCGCGCAGCCCGTCCTCGTACCGACCGGCGCGAGTCTCCAGCTCGGGGATGTGGACGAGCGCCACTCCTCCGGTGCCCCCGCCGGGCGCCCCGGCGACGCCGCGCACCACATCGACTGCCAGGTCCTGCCCGATAACGACCTCGTAGGGCCGCGCACCGAGCACCGTCAGGCGCAGTCGTCCGTCGTCCCCGGCTCGCAGGGACCGGGACGGCGGCACGAGCACGCCGGCACCGGTCTCGCTCGGCCTGCGCGGACGCGTGCTCGCGGCGGGGGCCGTCAGGTCCGCCAGCGCCCGCGCGGTGCTGGGGGCCTGGGCTCCCAGGCCCACCAGGATGAGCGCGGCCACCTGCTGGGGGGTCAGGCCGTCCGCGGGGACAGTCAGCGTGGCGACCTCGGCGTACAGGGGCGCGCGCTGGACGTGGAGGGCCTCCATCCGCGCCAGGACCGCGCCGTGCCTGTCGTGGGGGCCCGTGTGCGCCGCCCCCTGCGCGGCGCGCAGCGCGCCCTCGGCGGTGTCGGAGTCCGCCTCGGGCGCCACCAGCGGCCGGCCCGTCCCGTCGCCGACGTGCGCGGCGGCCGTCTCGGGGGAGGCGGCCAGGTGCACGACCGTGCGGCCGCGCAGCAGGGCACGGTTCTGCTCCCGCAGAATGGCGCCCCCGCCCAGCGCCACCACGCCCTGGGCGGGCGCCGGCGAGTCGAGCACCGCGCGCAGGGCGCGCGTCTCCCGCGTCCGGAATCCCTCCTCCCCCTCCGCGGCGAAGATCTCCGGGATGGTCATACGGGCGCGCCGACGGATCTCGGCGTCGGTGTCGGTGACCTGCAGCCCGAGGGCCGTGGCGAGCAGGCGCGCCACCGTAGTCTTGCCGGCTCCGGGCAGCCCCACCAGGACCAGCGGAAGGTGCTCCGGTGCGAGTGCGACGTGAGGGACGGGACGACGGCTCATCACTCTTCTCCTTGCCATTGGGTGCGCTCGGCGATACGGGCGAGGTAGCCTTGAAGGTTGCGCCTGGCCTCCGCCGCGCTGTCCCCACCGGTCTTGGTCAGCAGCGCGTCCGCCAGGACGAGCGCGACCATGGCCTCCGCGATCACGGCACCGGGCACGACGGCCGTGGTGTCCGAGCGCTGGTGCAGCCCGCCGGCCGTCTCGCCGGTGGCCATGTCCACGGTGCGCAGCGACCTGGGGACGGTGGAGATCGGCTTGTAGGCGGCGCGCACCCGGATCCGGGCGCCGTTGGACATGCCCCCCTCGATGCCGCCGGCCCGGTTCGTCGCGCGCACCACGTGCCCCGCCTCAAGGCTCAGGATCTCGTCATGCGCCCGGCTGCCGCGCCGTGCGGCCCCGGCGAAGCCGTCGCCGACCTCGACCCCCTTGACCGCCTGGATGCCCATGAGCGCCGCCGCCAGGCGGGCGTCGAGGCGCCGGTCGGCCTGGACGTGCGCCCCCAGCCCGATGGGTACGCCCGCGGCGATGACCTCGACCACGCCGCCGAGCGTGTCGCCGTCCTTCCCGGCGGCGTCGATCTCGGCCACCATGGCCGCCGAGACGGCCGGGTCGGCGCAGCGCACCGGATCGGCGGTCAGGCGCTGCTCGTCGTCGGCAGTGGGGCGGGGCGCGTCGTCGGGCAGCGACACCGAGCCGACCCGCACGACGTGGCTGACCAGGCGGATGCCGGCGACCTGCTCGATCACTGCGGCCGCCACGGCTCCGAGGGCGACCCGGGCGGCGGTCTCGCGGGCGGAGGCCCGCTCCAGGACCGGCCGGGCGTCGGCGAGGTCGTACTTGAGCAGGCCGGGCAGGTCGGCGTGACCGGGACGCGGCCGGGTCAGGGGCCGGTTGCGGGCGATCTCGCGCTCGTCCCCGGCGCCGGCGTCGCGCAGGAGCGCGGCGGGGTCGACCGGGTCGGCGCTCATGACGGTGGACCACTTGGGCCACTCGGAGTTGCCGATCTGCAGGGCGATGGGGCTGCCGATGGTGCGTCCGTGGCGGATGCCGCCGAGGACCGCCAGGCGGTCCTGCTCGAAGGCCTGGCGCGCGCCCCGCCCGTGGCCGAGCCGGCGGCGCTCCAGCGCCCGGGCGATCTGCTCACCGGTGATCTCCACGCCGGCCGGAACGCCCTCGAGCAGCGCGGTGAGGGCCTCGCCGTGGGACTCGCCGGCAGTCATCCATCGAAGCATGAGGACGATCATCCCACACGATGTCGCTTCCGCAGGCCCGGCCTCCTCAGCGGGCGGCCACGGCGGCCTCGAGAGCCTCCCGCATGGGCCCGACCGGCGGGGTCCGCCCGGTCATGAGAGTGACCTGCGGGACGGCCTGATACAGCAGCATGAGCCGGCCGGGCACCGCGCAGCCTCCGGCGGCCGTCCACGCGGCGGCCAGCGGGGTGGGCCACGGCGCGTAGACGACGTCGAGCATGACGGCCCGCATCCTCCCCCGGCGCTCCAGGGCCGCCGCCATTGGCGCGGCGAGCGCGTCGGCGGCGCCCGCGGGCAGCGTCGAGACGACCAGGTCGGCGTGGGCGAGAAGGTCGGCCACAGAGCCGTCGGAGACGGCGTCGCCCGGACGCCAGGGCAGGGCGGTGACGGACAGGCCCATGCGGTGCGCCGCGGCCGCAGCGCGGCCGGCGCCCGCGTGCCGGCGGGCCGCCACGACGATGTCGGTGGCGCCGAGCTCGGCCAGGGCCGCCAGGGCCGAGCAGGCGGTGGCCCCCGAGCCGAGCACCACGGCCCGCGCGCCGTCGTGGCGGCCCGCCGGGGCGGCCTCGCGCAGAGCGCCGACGATCCCGGCGACGTCGGTGTTGAAGCCCGCCAGGAGCGCGCGGCCCCTCCCCGCGCGCTGGGCGACGACGGTGTTCGCCGCTCCGACAACAGCGGCCAGCGGGTCGACTGCGTCGAGCAGGGGAAGCACGGTCTGCTTGTGCGGCATGGTCACGCTCAGGCCGGCCCAGACCGGTCCCGTGGCGCTCGCAGCGGCGACCTCGGCCAGCATCCCGCGCAGGCGCGCCGGAGAGACCTCCCGGACCTCGTACCTCCAGTCCTCCAGGCCGAGGCTGCGGTAGGCGGCCGCGTGCAGCACCGGGGACAGGGAGTGGGCGACAGGCCGACCGATGACGGCCGCCCGGTGCGCCGCACCGCCGGCCCCAGGGGCTCCCATGGGACTCAGCCCCCCGCCGTGGGCGTCGGGCCGGGGCTGGAGCCGGCGCCGGGGCTGGCGGTCGCGCCGGGGCTGGCGGTCGCGCTGGAGCCGTAGCACTTGTCGGGATGCTCCTCGCAGTAGGCGTCGAACTTCTTCTTGTTCTCGTCCTGCTCCTCGTTGGTGGTGGCGAAGAGCGTCTCCCCGGTGTCGAGATTGACCGTGACGAAGTACAGCCAGTCGCCCCGCTCGGGGCTGATGACCGCCTTGATGGTCTCCTCGCCCGGGCTGCCGATCGGAGTCGGAGGCAGGCCCGCGTGGATGTAGGTGTTGTAGGGGTTGTTGCCGTCGGCGAGCTGATCGGCCGTCGGGATCCCTCCCGAGCGCCCCACGCCGTACAGGACGGTGGAGTCCATCTGGAGCAGGCCCCGGGTCGGCCCGTCGGTGTCTTTCAGACGGTTCTCAATGACTCGGGCGATCTTCGAGTAGTACTCCGAGGTGCCCTCGCGCTCCACGATCGAGGCCTTGATCAGCACGGCCTGGTAGTCGGCCTTCGACACGCCCAGATCCTGCAGCCGGCTGACCGTGGTCGACACCATCGAGGCGACGACATCCGTCACGGACGCGCCTCCCTCGATGTCGTAGGTGCCGGGCGCGAGCCATCCCTCGACCTCGCCGCCGGCGACATCGGGCAGCCCGATGGCGTCCTTGGCCTTGAAGGCCTCGTCCACCTGCGCCTCGGTGTAGTGGCCCACGCTTATGAGGCGGTCCTTGACCTGGGCCTTCGTGGCGCCCTCGGCGACGGTGAGCGTGTGGTCGGACTTCGACGTCGGGTCGAGCAGCAGGGCGACGGCATTGGCCCCCGACATGTGGTGGCGCAGCGTGTAGGTGCCCGGCTGGATGTTGATCGCGTTGGCGTTGTCGTCGTAGGCCTCCAGGAAGGCCCTGGCCGTCGCCACGACGTCGGCGTCCACGAGGATCTGGGCGATGTCCTTGCCCACGGCGCCGTCGGGAATGGTGACCGTCACCTCGTCCTCGCCGGCGCCCTCGTAGTCCTTGGGAGCGGTCACGAAGTTCTCGATTCCGGTGTGCTTGTAGGCCGCCCAGCCCACACCGCCGACGGCCGAGAGGACGAGCACCAGGACCAGGGCGGTGATCAGCCGGCGCTTGCGCTTCCTGCGGCGCCGGGCCCGCTCCTCCCGGCGCCGGGCGCGTGCCGCATCCAGGCGACGCCCCGTGATCCGCTTGGGCTCACGCGGCTCAATACCCAATTGGGTGAAGAAGTCGTCGTCCTGGCTCACTATCTGTCTCTCCGAGTCGGGGGGACGAGCTCGCCCGCCGGGGCGTTCGTCGTTCGCTCTGTATCAAGGGCCTGGTCGAGGATAACCACGGCCGCCGCTTGATCAACGACCTTCCGAAAGCTCGCCTCCGTTCGACCGGATTCGTGAAGCTCCCGGTGGGCCGTCACGGTGGACAAGCGCTCGTCCACCAGGCGCACGCTCGTCGGCGTCACAAGCTGGGCCAGCCCTCGCGCCCACCGACGGGCGTCCTCGGTGGAAGTCGATGAGCCACCATCCATGCGACGCGGCAGACCGACAACCGCCTCCATGGCATGGTACTCCTCGATCAGGTCGGCAGCCTCCTCAAGGTCGGCGCCGAAACGGTCACGCTTGAGTGTCGTCACCGGTACCGAGAGAATCGCCTGCTCGTCGCACCGGGCGACGCCGATTCGCACTCTGCCGACGTCGAAGGCCAGCCGAACTCCAGGACGCACGTCGCCTCGGTCTCAGGCGAGCTCGCCCGCGAGGGCCTCCAGGGCGGCGGCGATCCTGCGGGCGTCCTGCCCGCCGCCCTGGGCGACGTCGTCCTTCCCGCCGCCACCGCCGCCGAGAACGGCGGCCGCGGCGCGCACGAGCGCACCCGCCCTGGCCCCGGCGCTCCGGGCGGCGGCGTTGGTGGCGACCACCACGAGAGGGCGCTCTCCGGCCGTGCCCGCCACGGCGACGACGGCGGCCTCGGAGCCGGGCAGCCGGCCGCGCACGTCCAGGGCGAGGGCGCGCAGCGCGTCGGCCGAGCCGACGGTGCCGACGTCGGCGGCCACCAGGAGGTAGCCGCCTCTGCGAGCGGCCGAGGCCGCCAGCTCGCCCGCGCGCGAGGCCAGCGCGGCCTGCCGGGCGGCGGCGAGCTTCTTCTCCGCCTCCTTCAGGCGGCTCATGAGCGACTCCACGCGACCCGGCAGCTCCTCGGGCCGGCCTCCCACCAGGGCGGAGAGCTGGGAGACCAGCGCGTGCTCCTTGTGCTGGAAGTGGTAGGCCGAGTCGGCCACCAGGGCGTCGATGCGCCGCACGCCCGAGCCGATGGAGCCCTCGGAGAGCAGCGCGATCCGGCCGATGTGCCCGGTGGAGGGCACGTGGGTGCCGCCGCACAGCTCCTTGTCGAAGTTCTCCCCGATGGTGACCACGCGCACGTCCTTGCCGTACTTCTCGCCGAACAGGGCGATGGCGCCCTGGCGGCGCGCCTCCTCCAGCGGCATCACCTCGGTGGTCACCACGAGGTCCTCGGCGACCTTGTCGTTGACGAGGGACTCGATGTCGTCCATCTGGGCGCCGCTGACCGCTGAGGGGTGGCGGAAGTCGAAGCGCAGGCGGGCGGGCGAGTTCTCGGATCCGGCCTGGGGGGCGTCCGGGGCCACCACCCGGCGCAGGCCGGCGTAGACCATGTGGGTGGAGGTGTGGGCCCGGGCGATGGCCAGGCGGCGGACGGCGTCGATCTCGGCGTAGGCGCGCTCGCCGAGCGCCGCGGTGCCCTCGGTGAGGGTCCCGCGGTGGACGGACAGGCCGCGGACGGGGGCCTGGACGTCGCGGACCTCGATGACGCCGCCGTCGGCCAGGCGAATGGTGCCGTGGTCGGCGAGCTGGCCGCCCATCTCGGCGTAGAACGGGGTGCGGTCCAGGACGATCTCGACCTCGGCGGGGGCGGTGGCCGCGGGCGCGGGCGCGCCGTCGACGAGCAGGCCGGTGACCACGGCATCGGCCGCCAAGTCGGTGTAGCCCAGGAAGGTCGACGGGCCGCCCATGGCCTTCTGGATCTCGTGGAAGGCGCGCACGTCGGTCAGCCCGGTCTTCTTGGCGCGGGAATCAGCCCGGGCTCGCTCCCTCTGCCGCTCCATGAGGACGCGGAAGCCGTCCTCATCGACCTCGACGCCCTGCTCGGCGGCCATCTCCAGGGTCAGGTCGATCGGAAACCCGTAGGTGTCGTGCAGGGCGAAGGCGCGGTCGCCGGCCAGGACCGGCCGGCCGGGCCGGCTCTTGGCGTCGGCCACCGCCGTGTCCAGGATGGTGGTGCCCGCGGCCAGGGTGCGGCGGAAGGCGTCCTCCTCGGCGTAGGCGACCTCGGAGATGGTCGACCAGCCCGCCTCCAGCTCGGGGTAGGAGGCCTTCATGGCGTCCTTCGAGGCGGTCAGCAGGGTCGGCAGGGAGGCGGAGTCCACGCCCAGCAGGCGCATGGAGCGCACGGCGCGGCGGATGAGTCGGCGCAGCACATAGCCGCGCCCGTCGTTGCCCGGGCGCACGCCGTCGCCGATGAGCATGAGCGAGGAGCGCACGTGGTCGGCGACGACCCGCATGCGCACGTCGTCCATGTAGGCGCCGCGGGCGCTGTCCGACCCGTGCGGGCCGGCCGCGCCGAGCCCGTAGGTCCGCCCGGACATCTTCTGGACGGCCGCGATGACGGGGTAGACCTCGTCGATCTCGTACATGTTCGGCTTGTCCTGCATGATGAAGGCGAGGCGCTCCAGGCCGGCGCCGGTGTCGATCGCCGTGCGGTCGAGCTTGCCCACCAGCTCGAAGTCGTGGCCCTTGCCCTCACCGCGGACGAACTCGTCGAAGACCAGGTTCCAGATCTCCAGGAAGCGGTCGCCCTGCGCGTCGGCCTCCGGGCCGCCGTCGGGGCCGTAGGCGGGGCCGCGGTCGTAGTGGATCTCGCAGCAGGAGCCGGCCGGGCCCGGCTGGCCCGTGGACCAGGAGATCTCCTCGAACGGGAGCCTCTGGACGCGCTCGGCCGGGACGCCGATGACCCGGGTCCAGTGGTCGAGGGAGACCCGGTCCTCCTCCCAGATCGTCATCCACAGCCGGTCGCCGTCCAGGCCGTAGCCGCCGTCGTCCCTGGAGCCGGTCAGCAGGTTCCAGGCGTAGTCGATCGCCCCCTCCTTGAAGTAGTCGCCGAAGGAGAAGTTGCCGTTCATCTGGAAGAACGTGCCGTGGCGGGTGGTCTTGCCGACGTTGTCGATGTCGTTGGTGCGGATGCACTTCTGCACGCTGGCGGCGCGGGGCCACGGGGCGGGCTCGGTGCCCAGGATGTAGGGGATGAACGGGACCATGCCCGCCACGGTGAACAGGATCGAGGGCTCCGGGGAGACCAGGGGCACGGAGGGACGGATCTCGTGACCGTTCGCGGCGAAGTAGTCGAGCCAGCGGGTACGGATCTCAGAGGTGCGCATGGAGTTCCTCGCAGTATTTCTTCTGTTTCTTCAGTGTGTCGGGCGGCCGCCGCATCCGGCCGGCACGGGGGTGGAGCGGAACGGGAGAACCGGGGCGAGACTACCCCGGAATGCGGCGGCGCCCCGAACCGGCGGGCGGTCCGGGGCGTCCCGAGCGCCGGATCGGCGCTCGCTCACGGCTCGGTGGCGGCTCGTGGTCGGCTCAGCGCGAGTAATACTCGACGACCATCTGGACGTCACAGGTCACGGGGACCTCATCGCGCTTGGGCCGGCGCACGAGCGTGGCGGACAGCTTCTCCAGCTCGACCTTGAGGTAGTCCGGCACAGGCGGCAGGACGTCGCGGTGGGTGCCGGCGGCGGCGATCTGGAAGGGCGTCATGACCTGCGAGCGCGGGCGGACCTGGATGATCTGGCCGGGCTTGACGCGGAAGGACGGACGGTCCACGACCCTCCCGTCCACCAGGATGTGGCGGTGGACGACGTTCTGGCGGGCCTGGGCGATCGTGCGGGCGAAGCCCGAGCGCAGGACGAGGGCGTCCAGACGCATCTCGAGCAGCTCGACCAGGGACTCGCCCGTCAGGCCCTTCTCCCGGCGGGCCTCCTGGAAGACGCGCTGCAGCTGGGCCTCGCGGATGCCGTACTGGGCGCGCAGGCGCTGCTTCTCCTTCAGACGCACGGCGTAGTCGGACTCGGCGCGACGACGGGCACGGCCGTGCTCGCCGGGGCCGTAGGGGCGGCGCTCGAAGTAGCGCACGGCCTTGGGGGTCAGCGGGATGCCGAGGGCGCGCGACAGGCGCACCTGACGGCGGGAGCGGGAGGAGCTCATGGTTCGTCTTCCTGTCGGATCGGATCGCACGCCGCGAACGGGTGTCCGGGGCGCGGGGTCAGCCTGCACGGGCCGGGACCCCAGGACCGTCGCCGCGCACAGGCGCGCGACGGCAGCCCGGGTACTGTACCGGGCTGCCGACTCGGAACGCATCTCGCGGCGCTCGACTGTGATCCGATCCTCAGCCGGGGGCGCTCGTGCTCGGTGCCGCGGCCCGTGCGCGCCGGCGCGCACGCTCCTTGCGCAGCACGGCGACGACGACGCCGAGGAGGAACAGGTCGAACAGGACGGCTCCGGTCGTGGGGCTGATGCGGGCGGCCGCAGCGGCTCCGGCCGGGGCCGCGAGGGCCGCGCCGAGCCCGACGATCGCCCCGGCCCTCAGGTCCACGACGCCGTGCCTGAGACTGGTCCATGTCCCGGTCAGGGCGGTCGGGATCATGACGAGCAGCGAGGTGCCCCGGGCCAGGAGGTCGCCCACGCCGACGACCAGCTCGAGGCCGGGTACGATGACGCTGCCCCCGCCCACGCCGACGAGCCCCGACAGGAGCCCGGCGACCGCTCCGACGGCGATCAGGGCGGCGCAGCGCGGCGGGTCGAGGGCCAGCGCCGCCTCGCGCACGGGCGTGTGCAGCCGCATGGAGACGCCCACGGAGGCGGCGAAGCCGACGAAGATCCAGGGCAGCACCCGCTCGGGCAGGCGCCGCAGCGCCAGGACGCCGGCCTGCGCGCCGACGAGCGAGCCAACCACCAGCAGGCCCCCCGCAGCCGGGGAGATCTCCCCGCGCGCGCCGTAGGAGACCGAGCCGGCGACGGCGGTGAGCACGATGGCGGCCAGGGACGTGGCCGCCGCCCTGCGCTGATCCATGCCGAGCACGGCCATGAGCGCGGGGACGATGACCACTCCCCCGCCGACGCCGAACAGGCCGGACAGGAAGCCCGCGCCGACGCCGGTGGCCAGGACCAGGACCACTCGGCGCACGGCGGCCCCCGGTGCCGCCGGCGCGCTCACGGCTGGTCCAGGATGCGGCGCACGGCGGCCAGTCGGGAGGCGACCTGCTTCTCGAAGCCGTTGCCGGTCGGCTCGTAGTAGCGGCGCCCGGCCAGCTCGTCGGGCAGGTAGCGCTGGGCGACCACGCCGTGGGGGAAGTCGTGCGGGTACAGGTAGCCCCGCCCGTGCCCCAGACGCTCGGCACCCGCGTAGTGGGCGTCGCGCAGATGGGCGGGGACGCCGCCGCCCGCGCCGGCGCGCACATCCGCCAGGGCGCGCCCGATGCCGACCGTGACCGCGTTGGACTTCGGCGCCGTGGCCACCGCCAGGGCCGCCTCGGCCAGGACCAGCTGGGCCTCGGGCATGCCGATGAGGGCGACGGCCTGCTGGGCGGCGACCGCCGTCGGCAGCACGGCGGGGTCGGCCAGGCCCACGTCCTCGGCCGCGTGGATCGTGATGCGCCGCGCGATGTAGCGGGGGTCCTCCCCGGCGGCGATCATCCGCGCCAGGTAGTGGAGGGTGGCGTCGGGGTCGGAGCCGCGCATGGACTTGATGAAGGCGCTGACGACGTCGTAGTGCTGGTCCCCCGCCCGGTCGTAGCGCACGGCGACGACGTCGGCGGCGCGCTCGACGTCCTTAAGGGTCACGCGCGGCGGGGCCGGCTCGCCGTCGTCCCGATCGGCGTCGTCCTGCGGCTGCCGGGCCTGCGGGTTCTTCGCCAGGACCGCGCCGGCCGCGGCCTCCAAGATGGTCAGGGACTTGCGGGCGTCCGAGCCCGCCATGCGCACAAT
Organism: Actinomyces israelii; assembly: GCF_030253495.1. Classification (NCBI taxonomy): domain Bacteria; kingdom Bacillati; phylum Actinomycetota; class Actinomycetes; order Actinomycetales; family Actinomycetaceae; genus Actinomyces; species Actinomyces israelii. The sequence goes on along the minus strand of NZ_CP124548.1, from coordinate 1,944,367 downwards.
CTGCTCGCGGGCGTCGTCGTCGACGGCGAGAGCGCCGCCCAGCCCCCGCCCGTCGGCGACCGCCCGGTCCACCAGCGTACGGACCGCATCGGCGTCCAGGGGCTGGAGGGTCAGCAGCAGGGACCGGGACAGCAGCGGGGAGACCACGGAGAAGCTCGGGTTCTCGGTGGTGGCGGCCACAAGAGTGACCCAGCGGTTCTCGACGCCGGGCAGCAGGGCGTCCTGCTGGGAGCGCGAGAAGCGGTGGACCTCGTCGACGAACAGGACGGTCTCCTCGCCGCCGGCGGCCAGCCTGCGCCGGGCGTCGGCCACGACCTGGCGGATGTCCTTCACGCCCGCGCTCACCGCGGACAGCTCGACGAACCTCCGCCCGCTCCCCCGTGCGACGAGGTAGGCCAGGGTCGTCTTGCCGGTGCCCGGCGGCCCCCAAAGGATGACGCTGGACACTCCCGCGCCGCCGGTCCGGTCGGCGGGCGGGGCGACCAGGCGGCGCAGTGGCGAGCCCGGCGGGAGAAGATGGTCCTGGCCGACGACCTCGTCCAAGGTGCGCGGGCGCATGCGCACGGCCAGCGGCGCGCGGGCGTCCACCGGCAGGCCGGCGGCGTCGGTGTTCGCTGACTCGAAGAGGTCCATGCCCGGGACCCTAGACCCTTACGCAGGCTCGCAGCACCTCCTGGGCGCTGAAGGCCGGGCGGCCGGCGAGTCGCCGACCGCCACATGGCCCTCCGCGCGATGAGCGGCCGGCCGTCTGCGACAATGCCGTCATGCTCGTCTGGCTCTCCCGTCGCGTCGTCAAGGACGCCTGGTACGTCGTCGGTACATGGGCGGCGCTCGCCGTCATACTTCTCGCCGTCTCGCTGAGCGGCCTGGGCGGGACCGGGCTGTTCGACCGGCTCAAGGCGGGCGACTCATCGGTCTCGGGCACTCAGAGCGCCGAGGGCGAGCAGATCCTGCGCACCCTGGCCGGCGACTCGCAGACCGTGAGCCTGCTGGTCACCGGCGTCGACATCTCCAGCGCCGACGCCCAGAAGCAGGTCTCCTCCGCGCTCACCGAGGCGCACGCCGACCTGCGGGCGCTGGCCGGCGAGCAGAACGTCCTGGACCCCTTCGTCGTCCCCGGCATGCTCTCCCAGCCCGCGGCCCAGGCCCTGGCATCCACCGACCTGGACGGCTTCCTCATGATCGTGACCGTCAACCCCAACGGGGACAAGGTCGCCAGCGCCGACGACAAGGCCTACGCGGAGGAGGTCGCCGAGCTCGTGCGCAAGGTCGAGGCCCGGTTGAGGACGGTCCCCGACGACCTGCGCGACATCAGCCCCGAGGCGTCGGGCGTGGTCTCCGACAAGACGCTCATGTCGCAGGCGGTCAACGACCAGGTCGAGAAGGACCTGGTCCGCGGGGAGCTCATCTCCCTGCCCCTGGCGCTGCTGGTCATGGTGGTGGTCTTCGGCGGGTTCCTTCTCGCCGGCATGCCCCTGCTCGGCGCGCTGGCCTCGGTCGCCGGCTCCCTGGGCGTGCTCTACGCGCTCAGCTTCGCCACCGATCTGCAGTCCTTCGTCGTCAATATCACCTCGGTCATCGGCCTGGGCCTGTCCATCGACTACGGGCTGCTGCTGACCTCCCGCTACCGCGAGGAGCTGGCCCGCGGCCTGGATGACGAGATCGAGTCCTCGGCGGACGGGCGCCTGCGGCGCAGGCGCACCGGTCGGCGGGACCCGCTCATCGCCGAGTGCATGACGACGACGCTGACCACGGCGGGTCACACCGTGCTGTTCTCCGGGCTGACGGTGGCCGTGGCGCTGATGGGCCTGGTGCTCATGGGCACCTCCGTCCTGTGGTCCATCGGCGTGGCGGGCATGGCGGTCGTCCTGATCGCCGTCGCCGCGGCCCTGACTCTGGTGCCCGCCCTGCTGGTGCTGCTGGGGCGCCGTCTGCTGCGCCCCTCCGCGCCGCAGAGGCTCCTGAGGCTGGTCGCCCGCCGCCGGCCGGCGCGCAGCATCGACGCCGGTTCAGGGGCCTTCGCCTGGATCGCCCGCCAGGTCCACCGGATGCCCTGGGTGGTCCTGGTCGCCTGCATCGCCCTGCTGGTCGTCCTCGCCTCGCCGCTGCGCGGGGCGCACATGCTGACCTCCACCACCGAGCTCCTGCCTCCCGACTCCGACCAGCGCACGTACCTGACGACCCTGCGGGAGCACTACCCGGCGGCCGTCGAGGATGACGCCACGCTCATCGTCTACGGCACCGGCGAGCGGGTCACCTCCTACATCAATGACCAGGTCGCCTACGTGGACGGGGTCGTCCAGGTCAAGCCGACCATCGCCGGCAAGTACACCGTGGCCTATCTCGATCTGGAGGGCGAGGCGTCCTCGGTGACCGCCGAGCGCGCCGTCGCCGGCATTGAGGCCCTGGACGCGCCGGCCGACGCCTGGATCACGGGCCAGGCGGCCAGCCAGTACGACTTCCGGCAGGCCATCGTCCACGGGCTGCCGAAGGTGGTCGGCGTCCTGCTGCTGGCGTCCTTCGTGCTCCTGTTCCTCATGACCGGGTCCGTGCTCGTGCCGTTCAAGGCCCTGCTCATCAACACGATCTCGCTGGCGGCCTCGCTGGGGGTGCTGGTGTGGGTGTTCCAGGGCGGCCACCTCAGCGGGCTGCTCGGCTTCACCCCGATCGGCGGCGTCGAGACCTACGTGATGGTGACGGCCGTCGGCGTCGGGTTCGGCCTGGCGATGGACTACGAGGTCTTCATCCTGGCCCGTATCAAGGAGTACTGGGACGGCGGGGACGACAACGACACCGCGGTCGAGAGGGGCCTGCAGCGGTCGGGGCGCATCGTGACCTCGGCGGCCCTCATCATGGTGGTCGTCTTCCTCGGCTTCGTGGCGGGCGACCTGCTCATCGTCAAGGAGGTCGGCCTGGCCCTGGCGATCATGGTGGCGCTGGACGCCACCGTGGTGCGCCTGCTCCTGGTGCCCGCGACCATGAATCTGCTCGGACGCTGGAACTGGTGGGCGCCGGCCTTCCTGCGAGACGCCCGGGAGCGGTTCCTGGCATAGACGGCCGGCCCTGGATCGGCGCGCTGCCGGAGCGCCGATTCCGGGCCCCGGCAGCGCCTCGGTCACAGCAGGGCGATGTCCCCCGCTCCCTCTCGCACGACCTCGGGAACGTCACTGGTCAGGTCGACGACGGTGGTGGGCTCGGTGGAGCCCACGGGGCCCTCGATGACGACGTCGATGAGGTGGCCCAGGGCGTCCTCGATCTCCCACCCCGAGCTCTCCGGCTCCGTCCGGCCAGGCCGGATGAAGGTCGATGACAGGATGGGGGCGTCGAAACCGGCGACGAGCGCCTGGGTGATGGCGTGGTCGGGGATGCGCACGCCCAGCGTGTGCTTCTTCGGGTTGAGGGTCATCCGGGGCACGTCCTTGGTGCCCTTGAGGATGAAGGTCCACGGCCCGGGGGTCAGGCGCTTGATGAGGCGGAAGGCGTTGTTGCCCACGATCGCCACAGGGCCTGCCTGGGCGAAGCTCGCGCACACGAAGGTGAAGTTGTGCTTGTCGTTGAGCTGACGGATGGCGCGGATGCGGTCCAGCCCCTCCTTGTTCCCGGGGGCGCAGGCCAGGGCGTAGCCCGAGTCGGTGGGATAGGCGATCAGGCCGCCTTCGCGCAGCACGGTGACGACCTTGTCAACGAGGCGGGCCTGCGGGTCGACGGGATGGAGCTCTATGTATCGCGACATGGGCCTCATTGTGCTCCAGATCCTCTCGCCGCGGTAGCCGACAGGCGGAGCCGCCTCTCACGGGACGCGAGTCGCATGATTCCGACCACGGCTCCCGCGGATCCGCAAACTCATGAAAATGACTCGCATTTCAGGGCCGCATTACGTGTAACGATTCTCCACCTCTTCTCCATTAGCAGCTGAGAGGCATTTTCATGTTTGGCGCTCGGGCGAACCTCATCTTATTGTTCTGGAGAACAGGACCGCAGCCGCTCAGTGCTGCGCCGAGATAAGGAGACCCGTATGACCACCACGACCGAGCACCGTCCCGCCGAGGCCCACCGCCACACCCACGGCCCGAGCTGCGGTCACCTCGCCGTCATCCACAACGACCACGTCGACTACCTTCACAACGGCCACCTCCACCACGAGGACAACGGCCACTACGACGAGTGCGACACCTGCAGCTGCCCGCACTGCTCGGACTCCTGCGCGACCTGCACCTGCGAGGACTGCACCTGCCCCACCTGCAACCACAACGTCTGCTCCTGCGAGCACTGCGACGACTCCTGCTCCTCGTGCACCTGCGAGGACTGCACCTGCCCCACCTGCGCGCACGCGGCCTGAGGGGCGTCCCGGGCACCGCACGACCACGGCCCGACGCCCTCGGATCAGTCGCCTGATCCGAGGGCGGCCCGTTGCGTCCGCCGGTAGCCGGTGGGCGTCGTCCCGGTCTCGTCCTTGAAGCGCCGGTTGAAGCTCGCCAGGTTGGTGTAGCCGGAGAGGCCCGCGATACGGGCGACGGGCAGTTCGGTGCGCCGCAGCAGGTGGCACGCCCGGGCGATCCGCCGCCGGCGCACGAGGGCCGAGAAGGTGAGCCCCGCGGTGGCGCGGAAGAAGCGGGAGAAGGCGGAGGGGCTCATGGCGAGACGGGACGCCGCCTCCTCCATCGACAGCTCGTCGTCGAGGTTCTCCTCGATGTAGCTCAGGACCTTGTTGACGCGCTGGGCGATGACGTCGTTGAAGCTGGGGACGTAGCCCCTGGAGACGATCTGGCTCCACTCCCGCTCAGGGGCCCTCAGGAAGGCCTCGGCGAGGGCGAGGAGGACACCGAGCCGGCCGAGCCCCCGCTGACGCCCCATGGCGATGAGCAGCTCGGCCGCCTGCGCGGCGCTGGCCCCTGTCAGGACAATGCCGCGTCGCGACCTGTCCACAAGCGTTTCGAAGGCCGCCAGCTCGGGCAGAGTCTGCGCCGCCTCGGCAAGCCGCTCCGGCAGAACCTGGCACAGGACGTCTCGCCGCGCCAGGCTCTCCCCCGGCGCCAGGTCGGAGAGCCAGTTGTGGGGCAGATGCGGCCCCATGAGTGTGACCTGGCCGGGAGCGAAGTCGAGCGTGCGGTCACCGGCCATCATCTGTCCGTGCGAGGCGACAATGAGGTGGAACTCGATCTCGGGGTGGTGGTGCCAGCGGGCGAGCGGCGTCGGGTAGCCGTGCTGGAACCAGCGCACCGTCGAGCCGAGGTCGGGGACCACCACCTCCAGGTCGCCGACGCCGGCGTCGTCGGCGCCGGCGGGCGCAGCGAGCGAGGTTGTGCCCGGGCTCCCGGTGGAAACGGCCGCATGGCGGAGACGAGCCGAGGAGTATGTGCCGTTCATTCGCGCTCGTCCTCCTCGGCCCGTCCCGCCTGCTCAGCCGACGGTGATCTGGATCTTGACGTCGCCGGGTCGCCCCTCGGCGACGCGGTCGAAGGCGTCAACGGCGTGGTCCATGTCGAAGGTCTCCGTGATGAAGGGGGCGAGGCTGATCCTCCCGGCGGCGACGAGGTCGATCGCGCGCTGGTAGACGTTGGCGTAGCGGAACACGTTCTCAATGGTGGTCTCGCGCGCCTGCACCTCCGTGATGTCGATGGAGACCGGGTCGACGGGAATGCCGACGATGACGGTCCGGTTACCGGGCGCGCCGATCCGCCACAGGTCGGCGTAGGCACTCGGGTGGCCGGAGCACTCGAAGACGACGTCAGCCCCCCAGCCCGCGGTCTGCTCGTTCACGACGTCGAGCAGCCGGCGCTCGTGCAGGTCGACGGGCATGGCGCCCGGGATGCAGGAGGCGATCTGGAGCTTGACCGGGGAGACGTCGGAGATCATGACCCTGGAGGCGCCGCCGGCCAGGGCCGCGGAGGCCGTGAGCAGGCCGATCGTCCCGGCGCCCGAGACGGCCACCGTGTCGCCCGGCCGGATGCGCGCCTTCGTGGCGGCGTGCATGCCCACCGCCAGCGGCTCCATGAGGGCGCCCTCGGCGAAGGAGATGTGCTCGGGCAGGTGGTAGGTGAAGGCGGCCGGGTGGATGACCTCCTCGACCAGGCAGCCGTTCACCGGCGGAGTGGCCCAGAAGGAGACGGCGGGGTCGACGTTGTACGTGCCGGCGAGGGCGGCGCGTGAGCTGGTGTCGGGCACGCCGGGCTCCATGGCGACGCGGTCGCCGACGGCGAAGCCCTCGACGCCCTCGCCGACCTCGGCCACGATGCCGGATGCCTCGTGGCCGAGGATCATGGGTGCCTCGACGACGTAGCGCCCAAGGCGGCCATGGGTGTAGTAGTGGACGTCGGAGCCGCAGATGCCGACGGTGTGCGGGGCGATGCGCAGCTGTCCCGGCCCGCACACGAGGTCTCCGGGGACCTCGCGGACACTGATCTCGTGCTGCTTCTCAAGGACGACGGCCTTCATGATTCTACTCCTCGGTGAGTGGTGATCGGTGCGGGGTTAGTGATGCGGTGGGAGACCGGTGGAGTCGGAACCGGCCTCAGGCTATAGCCTCGACGAGAACGCGGGCCGGTGTCTGTGCGGCCGGCGCGGAGGCGTCCGCGGTCCGCGGGCGACGGCCGCGCTCGTCGAAGCCCGGCTGGGACGGGCGGATCCAGATGGTGATGAGGGATCCGGCGAGGTAGAGGGCGGCATAGGTCCAGCACACGCCGCCGACTCCGATGAACGGCAGGAGCAGGGTGACCAGCCCCGGCCCGGCGAAGGTCGTCAGGCCCGAGGCGAGGTTGTTGATCGAGATGGCCGCGCCCTGCTCCTTGGGTGCAAGAGCCGGGAAGACAGCGCCCATCGGCACGAAGGCGGTCACACCCATGCCGAGCAGAACGGCGGCTATGGCCAGGGCGACGACGTTCGAGCCGAGCACCCGGGGCACGTAGTAGAAGGCGAGAGAGGCGGCCGCGCAGAACCAGCACCCGTACCAGCGCATCTGTCGCATCCAGCCGAAGCGGTCCCCGATCCATCCCCAGAAGAGATTGCCGAAGACGGTGACGGCGAACTGGATGCCCCAGATCGTCATCCACTGGCTCATGGTGAACCAGCCATCCCCGTAGGCCGTGTCGGTGAGATAGAGCGGCATAATGACGGGAAAGCCGTAGAGGCTGAGATTGCAGATGACGCGGACGACGGCGGTGAGGGCGATCTGCCGGTTGCGGCCGAGGATGGTGACGCCCGCGGAGAGCTCGACGAGCGTGTCGTGAAGCCCCTGAGTCTTCCGCCGGAGCTCTCCCCTGGCGACGAGGAGCAGGCAGATGATCGCGCCGGTGAAGGTCCAGGCGAGCGAGAACCACAGCGTGCGATACTCGCCGACGGCCGGGACGGTGCGCGCAGGGATCCAGGAGCCGAGGCATCCCACGCCGACGGAGTAGGCCGTCCAGAACCAGCCCATGGAGGAGGCCCGGGTGGCCGCCGGGATCTTCTGGGTGATGTGGACGACGAAGGAGTAGATGAACAGCGGGTAGGCGAGCCCGCGGATGGCGTAGACGAGGAGGATGACCGGGTAGGAGCCGCTCGGGATGGCGACGACCAGGAAGAGCAGGTGAACCACGATCCACAGGCCCGCCCCGATGAGCATAATGCGGCGGACGCCGAAGGTCTCGGCAAGGACGCCCGAGGCCCAGCCCGCCAGGGCCGCCATGAGCCCGTAGGCGGTGATGACGCTGGACGCCTGGGCGGCCGCAAGGCCGAGGGAAACGAGGTACTTGGACAGGAAGGTCAGCTCGAAGCCGTCACCGGCCATGAAGACCGCGATGGCGACGAGTCCTGCGACGAGGATTCTGGGTGGTGCAAGGCGCTGCATCAGTCACTCCGTTGTGCTCGGTCGCGGCCCGTTCCGCGACACCTCAACAGTGCCGCGACGGCCTTCAGCAGACGACGGGTGCGCGTGCCCGGTGCTGGTACTTTTTTGCGCCGTCGCCCGCCGCGGCCCCGGGGAGTCCCTTGTCACCGGTCTTCTGAGACATCACGCCCCCGAGGAGCCCCTCACCACCAGATCGGGGGCCAGCACGCTCGTCGTCGGCTCGCCGTCGGGATCCTCCAGCCGGGCGCAGGCGGCCTCCACGCCCCGGCGCCCGAGCTCGTGGGCGTGCTGATCGGCGCTGGTGAGATCCATGCGCCTGCCCGCGGAAGTGCGCAGGTTGTCGTAGCCGGTGACGGCGACGTCGCCGGGCACGGCCAGCCCGAGGGAGTCGACGACGTCGAGGACCGTGTAGGCGGCGATGTCGTTGTGCGCCATGACGGCGGTGGGCCGCTCCCCCGCCGGGCGCCCCAGCAGCTCGCGCGTGGCGCGTGCGACCGCATCGGCGTCGTACCCGATGGCGACGACCTCGGGGGCCAGGCCCGCCGCGCGCATGGCCCCCTCGTGGCCGAGGACGCGGTCCGAGGGGCTCCAGGTCGGGCCGAGCATGGCGATGCGCTCGTGCCCCAGGGACAGCAGGTGCTCGGTGAGCATGCGCCCGCCCGCCCAGTCGTCGCCGACCACCGAGTCCAGACCGTCGACCCGGCGGGTGAGGGAGACCGCGGGCACGGAGCCGCTCATCTCACGCAGGCGGTCGCCGGGCATGGCGGCGGAGATGAGCAGGACGGCGTCGACCCTGGCGGCGTGGAGCTCCCGCATGGTCCGCTCGTCGCGCTCGCCGCTGGGGTCCGAGACGCCCGTGACCAGGCCGATGCCGCGCGAGTCGGCCTCGGCCTGGATGCCGTCGAAGACGTCGGCCGTCAGGGCGTTGCGCATGTCGAATATGAAGACGCCGAAGGTCCGCGTCGACATCGACGCCAGGCGTGCGGCAATGAGGTTGTGGCGGTAGCCGATGCGCTCGGCGGCCTCCAGCACCCTGGCCCGGGTCCGCTCGGAGGCCCCGGGAGCCCGCCGGAAGACGATGGAGACGAGCGCCCGGGACACGCCGCACTCGCGCGCGACGTCCTCCATGGTCGGTTGCCTGCCCACGCCGCGCTCCTCGGTCCGCCGGATGGCGGCGCCGTCGGGCCCCTGGTGGCCGGAGCACCCGACGGCGTCGCCGCTCACGGCGATCCTAAGGCCTCGGCGCCCGCCTCACGACCCGGGCCCGCCGGCCGCCCGCGGCGCGGGCTCACAGCAGGCCGACCCTGGCGAAGTGGTCCCTGATCTTCTTCAGCTCCCCGGGGCCGTCGGCGTCGAAGCTCTCCGCCCAGGAGAAGACCGCGCAGGTGGCGATGCCGTCGAAGCCGATGTCGGCCAGGCACTGGAAGAAGTCGTCCCAGTCGACCTCGCCCAGCCCCGCGTCGATCGGGTTGTGCTGGTGGACGCGGGCGGGGTTGCCGGGCGGGTTGGAGATGTAGCGCCCGCCGCCCGAGGCACGGTGGTCGAAGGAGTCGGCGATGTGGACGTGGCGCAGGTCCTTGCCCGCGTACTCCATGATCTCGCGCATGTTGCCGCCCTGGTGGAAGGTGTGGGTGGCGCAGTAGAGGAAGCCGACGTTCCTGGAGTTGATGGCGCGGACCATGTCGACCCCGCGGATGCCGTCCTCGATGAAGTCGTCGGGGTGCGGCTCGATATTGAGTAGGATCCCCTCCTTCTCAATGCGGGGGATAATGACGTCCATCGACTTCCAGAACTGGGCCTCGGAGCGCTCGGGCTGCTCGGGACGCCCCGAGAACTCGGAGTTCATCTGGTTGCAGCCGAGCTCGAGGGTGATGTCGATGGCCCGGTTCCAGTAGCGCACCGCGGCCTGGCGCTCGTCCTCGTCCGGGGAGGACCAGCGGTACAGCGGCAGGCAGGAGGCGAGCTCGAGGCCGTAGTCCCTCAGGAGCCTCTTGGCCCGCTGGACCTGCTCGTCGTTGGCGGTGGGATGGGTGTAGTAGGGCCAGAAGTCGTCGCGCTGGGAGAACTCGACGTACGTGAAGCCGGTCTCCGCGGTACGGCGGAAGTAGTTCTCGAGGGTGTCCCCGCGGATCTCGAAGGGATCCATTGCGATCTTCATTGTCGGTGCCTTTCTTGATCTCGTCTTGATCTCGGTGCTGCTTGTCGGAGGGGTGGTGATCGGGTCGGTGGCGGTTCCGGCGCGCGGGCGGCTCGAAGCCGATGCCCGCGAGATCGGCGGCCTTCCTGAGCGAGTCGGCGGCGTAGGCGAGGCCCTCGATGCGGCCCATGTGCGGGTCCTCGTGCTCGATGTTGACGGCGACGGAGGGGTTGACGTCGTTCAGGGCGGACAGCCACCGGCCCCAGAACGCCGTGTCGTGCCCGCGGCCGACGGCGACGAACTCGTAGCTGGGGTCGAGCGGGTAGTCGTTGGCGCTGTAGCGGCCGGTGAAGGCGACCCTGTCCGGGCCCTCGGCACGGCGCCACAGGTTGTTGAGGAAGCCGTTCCTGCGCAGGTTCTCCTCGTAGATCCTCGTGTCCTTGGCCGCGGAGATGAAGACGCGGTCGCCGAAGCGGCGGATGGTCTCGATCGGGTCGATGCCCTGCCAGAACAGGTGGGAGGGGTCCATCTCCATGCCGAGGCAGTCCGCGCCCGTGGCGTCGATGAGCCGCTCGAGGGTGGCGGGGTTGTAGACGAGCTGGTGCGGGTGCATCTCCATGGCCAGCCTGACCCCCTTGTCGCCGGCGAGGGCGGCGGCCCTCCTCCAGTAGGGCACGGCCAGGCCCCACTGGTAGTCCAGGACGTCGAGGTAGACCGAGTCCCAGGGCGAGACGACCCAGGAGGGGACGGTTGCGCCGGGCTCGGCGCCGGGGTTGCCGGACTGGACGACGACGGTCGCCACGCCCAGCATCGAGGCGAGCTCGATCGCGTCGTCGATGTCGCGCTTGTGGCGCTCCCCCACCTCGGGGTCGGGGTGCAGCGGGTTGGCGTTGCAGTTCAGGGCCGTCAGGCTCATGCCCTCGCGGGCGAGTCGGCCCATGAGCTCGTCGCGGGCGTGCTGGGAGACCAGGAGGGCTGAGACGTGGATGTGGTAGTCGCGGAAGAAGCCGCCGGAGTTGAGCTCCAGGCTGGTCAGGCCCTGCTCATGGGCGACGTCGATGACGCCGTCGAGGTCGCGGTCGTGAAGGCAGGAGGTGAACAGGCCGAGCTTCATGGTGCTGCTCCTTGGATGTCTTGGATGTCGTTGGGCGGTCAGGCCCGGGCGACGACGACGGGGCGCCGCTCGGAGGCAGAGGCGAGGGCGGCGTCGACGACGCGCATGGTGCGGGCGGCGGCCTTGAAGGAGGTGTCCATCGGCTCTCCGGCGACGACGGCCCGCAGGAGCTCCTGCATCTGGGCGACGAAGGCCTCGCCGTAGCCCGTGGCGTTGCCGCGGGCGGCCATGGGCATGGTGTCGGTGAAGTAGCGGGCGGAGGGCCCCGGGATAATGGTGCGAGGGGCGTCCGTTCCGGGCTCGCCCAGATCCTTCTGGTAGAGGATCCACTCGTTGGGGCGGTTGAAGGCGTAGCGGACGTGGCCGGTCGAGCCGAAGACCTCCAGGCCGAGCTCAATGGGGCAGCCCGCCCCGACGCGGCTCGACAGGATGGAGGCGAGCGCCCCGCCGGCGAAGCGCAGGGAGATAAGCGCGGTGTCGTCGTTGGTGACCTCGTGCGTCTGGCCGTCCTCGCCGGGGCGGCGGGTGATGGTCGTGTCGAGGGTGCAGGCCAGGACCTCGCCGACGTCCCCGAGCACGTACTCCAGGGCGTCAATGGTGTGGGTGGCCATGTCCAGGATGGTGCCGCCTCCGGAGGCCTCCCGGTCGAAGCGCCAGGCCATGGGGCTGGAGGGGTCGAGGGCGTAGTCGGAGAAGAAGTGGGCGCGGGCGAAGTACGGGGTGCCGATGGCGCCGTCCCTCACAGCGTCCCGCAGCTGGGCGACCGCGGGAAGGCGGCGGTAGGAGAAGCCGACGGCGGCGACGGACTCGGTCCGGTCGGCGATCTCGACCAGCTCGGCGGCCTCGGCGCCGGAGCGTCCGAGCGGCTTCTCGCCCAGGACGTGCTTACCCGCCCTGAGCAGGGAGCCGAGGACGGGGACGGACAGGAAGCTGGGCAGCGCGACCGAGACGACCTCGATCTCGGGGTTGTCCAGGATCTCGGAGACGTCGGCGGCGGTGCGGGCGAATCCGTAGCGGCGGGCGACGGTCTCTGCCAGGGCGGTGTCGGGGTCGACGACGGTGTCGAGGACGACCTCAACGCCGGCGAGAGCATCGGCCATGCCGGCGTTGCGGAAGCCGAAGGCGTGCGCCTGACCGGCTGGGCCGGCCCCGACGACGGCGACGCGAATGGTGCGCGCGCTCTTGACGTTCATTATGGTGTCACTTCTTCGTGGGCGGGTGGTGGTCTCTTGCTCATCGGCGGGCGCCGCGCCGACGACACTAGACTAGAGCGCTCTAGATCTGATTACAAGCCCCTTTGCGGGGCAGGGGGTCGGCGTAGTCGTGGGTGTGTTGGTGGGGGTGCGGCGCGGTTCCTGGGGTGACGATGGGTGTGTCCTACGCACCCTTTCGTCGTCAGGAGCCGCGCCGCTATGCCATCTTCCCCTATCAACATTGCTGGGCGCCAGCCGAGCCTGATGCAGGTCTTGTCCACCGTGCCCGGTCCCAGGTGCGCCCGGGGAATGAGGCACCGGCTGGAGGTGATCCTGGCCGTGGCGGTGGGGGCCGTGCTGTCCGGAGCGCGCAGCCTGCTGGCCATCGGGCAGTGGGCCGCCGGCCTGGACGCCGAGGCGCGCACAAGGCTGGGCCTGCCCGCCTCGGCGCGCCTGCCCGAGGAGACCACGATCCGCCGCGTCCTGTCCAGCGTCGACGGAGCCGCCCTGGACGCGGCCGTGGGAGCGTGGATGTGGTCGCGCACCGCCGCCACCGTCGCGGGCAGACGCGTGCTGGCGGTGGACGGCAAAACCATGCGGGCCACCGCAACCCACCTGCTGGCCGTTCTGGATCACGCCACCGGCGCGGTCGTGGCCCAGCAGGAAGTCGGGCCCAAGACCAACGAGATCCCCGCCCTGCGGGACATGATCGACGATCTCGTGGCCCGCCTGCCGGGCCTGGACGGCGCGGTGACCACCGCCGACGCCATGCACACCCAACGGGCCACCGCCGAGGCGATCACGGCCCGCGGGGGCCACTGGGTCCTGACCGTCAAGGCCAACCAGCCCAGGCTGCTGGCCCAGCTCAAGGCCCTGCCCTGGAAGGACACTCCCGCCACCACCGCAGCCGAGCGCTCCCACGGCCGATACGTGCGCAGGACCATCAAAGCACTCCAGGCACCTCAATGGATCGACTTCCCCAACGCCGCCCAGGTCCTCCAGATCCGGCGCACCCGCACCACCAGGACCAAGGACGCAAGCAACAAACGCACCACCGAGACCGTCTACGCCATCTGCTCCCTGGACATGATCGCCGCCCCGCCCGATCACGTAGCAGCCTGGATCCAAGGCCACTGGGGAATAGAGAACCGCCTCCACTGGGTCCGCGACGTCACCTTCGACGAGGACCGCCACCAGCTGCCCACAACCACCACCGCCCGAGCCATGGCCACACTCAGGAACACCGCCATCAGCCTCATCCGCCTCACCAGCCCCGACCACCCCAGCCGACAACGCCGAAAAAGCAGCATCGCCTCCACCTGCCGCTACTGGGCAACCCACCCCCACCAAACCCTCCAACAACTCACACAACAACCCACCCCATAACAACGCCGACCCCCTGCTTTGCGGGGCGCTCTGCGACGGTAGCGCCCAGCGGACGACGGGCGTACCTGCACGGCGGGCGAGCGGCGTCCTCCGTCGGGCGGCGTCCTAGAATGAGAACATGAGTTCTAGAACGGTTGCTCCAGCGCGCTCCGAGGCGCCTGGCCGCCCATCCCGGCCCTGGGCCAGGGTCGCCTGCTGGGCCTGTCTGGGCTGCGCCCTGCCCTCGGCGTGCTGGCGGGCGGCCATGATGGCCGGGGCGGACGTGGGCTTCGGGGACGCCTACCTCTATCGGGACAGCGTGGGCGGAATCATCTACGTCCTCGCCCTGGAGGCCGTCCAGGTCGGCGCCGCCGTGGCGTGCGTGGGGCTGTGCCGGCCGTGGGGGGAGAGGGTGCCGCGCCGGGTGCCCGGCCTGGGCGGCAGGAGGATCCCCCGCCGCCTGCCCCTGGTGCTGGGGGGAGTCGGCAACGTCCTGCTCTACCTCATTATCTACGGGGTCGCGCTCCTGTTCGGCCTGGCCATTCTGAGCGACCCGCCGGCATGGACGCCCGTCCAGGGCATGAACGCGGGCCAGACGGCCGTCTTCGCTCTGTGCTACGCGCCGATGCTCCTGTGGCCGGTGGCCCTGACGGCCGCCCTGGTGGGCTACTGGCGCAGACGGATGCCGCGCATTTCCTGATGAGGGCCTCCCTGAGGAAGTCGGACTGCAGTGGTCGACAACGTCGGGGACCCTCAGCGGGCTGCGCCGTACCGTTATGCGGGTGTCTGCGGACCGCCGTGCATGTCTTTGAAAACTTCGATCGCGGCAGCGCATGATTCGTAAACCTTCCCGCCGCGCATGGCGGGGTCCCAGTAGCACATGCGAATCGGCTCGACCAGAAAGCAGGGATTAGATACCCCCGGGGTGGCGGATACGCCGACGCCTGCTCCACTCCAGCCCGAGGCTCCAGGCGGCATATCCGACAATGATGAGCAGGAGGCCCGCTATGATCTCCGCGGGCGCATCGCTCTCGTCGAGGAGCGCGAAGATGGTGAATCCTGCCAGGACCATGATGATTCCCGTGCTCTTGAGCACGGGCGGGAGCAGTATATCCGGGCCCTCCACCGCCCGAAGAGCTAATCCGCGGCCCGCTTCTGCGCCGTCTCGCCATCGGGGGCATCGGCCGCACTGGATGTCCAGGGCCTGCAGCCCCGGGGCCCAGTTCTTCCAGGGCGCTCGCCGGCGATAAACGAAACGAGGAGCCCTCGGCCTCGCAGCGACCGCCCCCGGACGCGCGACTACCGTCACGCGCTGGGGGCACTGTTGCCACTCCCCAGACGAACTGAGCAACACAATATCATTCCGCTTCGCAGAGAAGCGCCTTCCGTATATGGGCCAGCCGAACCCTCCGGCGTCGAAGAAGATGGGCCCAACGGTATGCCGCCTCCGCAACACGAAGAAGGCAGAAGCAGGAGACCGACGAAGATGGGCGCACCCGGGAAGAAGCGCATGATTGGGAAGAATGAGACCAAGAACGTGATGGCGGAAAATGAGCCCACCGCACTTGAGACGAGACGAACGGTAGACGCTCGATGCGGCGATCAGGACCCCGAACACCGGGAGAACAACGGTCCCGACAATACCGGTCGGCGTGCCTTCCGGGTTTTTCGCGATCACGCCAGCCCGCACCCCCGGGGATATCGGTCTCGATCGTCATCGTTCAGTCCCCTCCGGTGTCGCCTCGGCTACCGCAGCGTCGTGCGCCCCGAAGTTGGAGCCCGCCCAGTCCATCAGGGCCCAGGGCACATGGCCCGCGCACCGGTGAAGTACGAGTTGCGCTCACGCAACTGAATAGCATTGTGGGGGAGCGCCCGCCAGAGGTGCTCCCCCACGACTCGATCGTCCGTCGTTCAGGACCTGCGCGGCTCCGGCTCGGCGTCGACGCCGGCCTCCCTGCGCTGCTCCGGGGTGATCGGGGCGGGCGCGTCGGTCAGCGGGTCCCAGCCGGCGCCGATCTTCGGGAAGGCGATGACGTCGCGGATGGACTCCGCCCCGGTCAGCAGGGACACAATGCGGTCCCAGCCGAAGGCGATGCCGCCGTGCGGCGGGGCGCCGAAGGCGAAGGCGTCCAGCAGGAAGCCGAACTTCTCCCGGGCCTGCGCCTCGTCGACGCCCATGACCTTGAAGACGCGCTCCTGGACGTCCGCCCGGTGGATGCGGATGGACCCCCCGCCGATCTCGTTGCCGTTGCACACAATGTCGTAGGCGTAGGCCAGGGCGCTGCCGGGGTCGGCGTCGAAGGTGTCCAGGCACTCGGGCTTGGGCGAGGTGAAGGCGTGGTGCACCGCGGTCCAGGCGGACTCGCCCAGGGCGACGTCCCCCTCGGCCCTGGCCTCGGCCGAGGGCTTGAACAGGGGGGCGTCCACCACCCACACGAAGGCCCAGTCGCCGTCGTCGACAAGGCCGCAGCGCCTGCCGATCTCCAGGCGCGCGGCCCCCAGCAGGGCGCGCGAGGCGTCCGCGTCGCCGGCGGCGAAGAAGATGCAGTCCCCCGGCTTCGCCCCGGCGGCCTCGGCCAGGCCCGCTCGCTCGGCATCGGTGATGTTCTTCGCCACCGGTCCGCCCAGCGCCCCGTCCTCGGCGACCGTCACATAGGCCAGCCCCCTGGCGCCGCGCTGCTTGGCCCAGTCCTGCCAGGCGTCGAAGGTGCGGCGGGACTGGGAGGCGCCGCCGGGCATGACGATGGCGCCCACGTACGGGTTCTGGAAGACGCGGAAGGTCGTGTCCCTGAAATAGCCGGTCAGGTCCACCAGCTCGCAGCCGAAGCGCAGGTCCGGCTTGTCCGAACCGTACCGCTCCATGGCGTCGGCGTAGGTCATGCGCGGGATCGGGGTGGGCAGCTCGTAGCCGATGAGGGCCCAGATCTCCTTGAGGACGTCCTCGGCCACCGCAATGACGTCGTCCTGCTCGACGAAGCTCATCTCCACGTCCAGCTGGGTGAACTCGGGCTGGCGGTCGGCCCGGAAGTCCTCATCGCGGTAGCAGCGGGCGATCTGGTAGTAGCGCTCCATCCCGGCCGCCATGAGCAGCTGCTTGAACAGCTGGGGGCTCTGCGGCAGGGCGTACCAGGAGCCCGGCGCCAGGCGTGCCGGCACCAGGAAGTCGCGGGCGCCCTCGGGGGTGGAGCGGGTGAGGGTCGGGGTCTCGATCTCGACGAAGTCGTGGGAGTCCAGCACCCGGCGGGCGGCCTGGTTGACCCTGGCGCGCAGGCGGATGGCGTGCTGCATGGGGCTGCGCCGCAGGTCGAGATAGCGGTACCTCAGCCGCGCCTCCTCCCCCGCCCGACCGGCGTCCTCGGCGTGGTCGGAGACCTGGAAGGGCAGCGGGGCCGCGGGATTGAGGATCTCGACGTCGGAGACGACGACCTCGATCTGGCCGGTGGGCAGGTTCGGGTTCGCGTTCCCCTCGGGGCGCTGAGTCACCTCGCCGGTGACCGCCAGGACGTACTCGGCGCGCAGGTCGTGGGCGATCTCCTCGCGGATGACGACCTGGGCGATCCCCGAGGCGTCGCGCAGGTCGATGAAGGCGACGCCGCCGTGGTCCCGGCGCCGGTCCACCCAGCCGGCGAGGGTGACGGTGTCGCCGATGTCGGCGGGTCGCAGGGATCCGGCGTAGCGGGTTCGCAGCACGGTGCTGATCTCCTTAAACCATTGGGGGCGCGTCCCCGGCGCCCGGCGGTGCGCACCGCGAGATGAGCGGGCGCCGCCTGCGATCCTATGCCGACCCCGGTCCTCCGCTCACCAGGCACCGCCAAGGTGATCAGGCCGACACGCCCCGCCTCGCGAGGAGGATGGTACGACCGCGAGGACCGGAGTGGACCAGCGCCCCCGGAATCACTCTCCAGACATCTCCCTGGCGGCGCGCCGACGGCGGTTCAGCACGACGACGGCGGCCAGCAGCACCAGCAGGAGTGCGAGCAGGAAGAGGGACGCGCCCACATAGGGGAAGGTGCTGTCCCTGATCTCGACCGCGGGCTGCGTCTCCCTTCCGCCGGAGACGATCTCGACCTGGGTCGTGCGGGAGTCGCCCGTCTCGGCGCCCGCCGTCTCGGAGCCCGCCGTCGCGGAGTCCGCGGCCCCCGAGTCGAAGGGCGTCGTGTCGGCGGCCGGCGCCGACTCGCTCGCGGTCGCAGAGGTCGTGGCGGAGCCGCCGATAATCGTCACGTCGCCGACGGTGAAGTAGGGACTCTTGTTCGTGTAGTCCAGGGTACGGACCTCATTGGTCGGAATATCCCGACCGGCGGAGACGTCGAACCGAAGCCAGTGGGAGCCCTTGGCGACATAGCCGGGCAGCTCGACGGCCCCGGAGGTGACTCCGTCCTTGTTGATCGTCGCGGCGCCGATGGCCTCCTGGGCGCTGAGCATGCCGTCGTCAACCGAGATCTGGATGGTGGCCCCGGGGGGGAACCCGGACAGCGTGTAGGTCAGGGTACCGCCCACAGCCACTGTCGAGGGGCTGACCGTCGACGCCGTGCCGGTGGTCGAGTCGCCGGATTCCGCGGCCGACGCCAGGGGATGCGCCATGCGCGTCATGCCAAGAGCCAGCACGGACACCACGACCAGCGCGCACACCGCCACGGCCGCACGGCACCCGAGAAGGATGCGGCACCGCCAGGCCCCTCTTCCGGGGGACCTGCGCGCCGATCGCGATTCCGTCTGCGTCCTCTTCACTGACTCGTTGCTGTCTCGTACGCTCTTACCGCCTACGACCGGTCAGCGTCGGGCTCGCGAGGATCAGGAAGGACGCCGCGCCCACCAGAAGGAGACCTCCGGCGGAGACGAGCATCCAGTCGTCCCGCCCCAGCACGCCGGGTTGAGGAACGGACGCGGTACCGACCGTCATCCTCGCCGGCTCGGAGGTGTCCGCGGCGGCTGTCGTGATCTCCAGCTGCGCCCATCCAAGCAGGTGGGAGTCCCTATCGCCAACGGCGAGCTGGTAGGTGCCGGCCTCAAGGTTGGACACGTCGATCGACACGGAGTTACTGGCATCGACCTGCGTCCACCCCGGAGTCGACTCGTCGGGGAAGAGGAAGACCGCGACCCAGTCGTCCTTCTTGGCCTTGTCCGAGGGGAGGATCAGCGACACGGTGTTGCCGCGCCGAGTCCCCGACAGGGAGCCGGCGTTGGAGGCGTCGAGCTGGCTCGCGTCGGCGACGGGAGCCGCTGGCTTCGTCGTCGGGCGGCCCCTGCCCGCCCCCGTGTCCGCCGTGGGCTCGGTCCCGGGCTCCGGAGCGGGCCCGGTCCCCGGATCCGCAGGGGCGCCGCTCGGCCCGCCCGGGACGTCTTGGGAACCCGGCGGCACGGGCCGCTCGCCGTCGGAGCCTCCGCCGCCGGGCTGAGATGTCGATCCTGAGGGCCCAGCGGGAGTCGGCTCTGAGCGCGGCGGATCGGGAGGCGCGGCGGGCCCGCCCGGGGCGTCGGGCGCCGGCGGAGAAGCAGGCGTCTCTGCGGGGCCGGACGACGGCGTCGGCTCCGGAGTCGGCTCCGGGGTCGGCTCCGGATCGGGCTGTGGGGAGGGCTCGACGTCGTCGACCGGCTCGGGGGCAGTCGTCGGCTCTGAGGCGGACTGGTCGGCAGACCGCGGAACGGGTTCACCATCCGGCTCCGAGGCGGGCCCGGGGGCCGCCATGGCCTCCTGGGCCGATTCCGGAGCGGGTTCCGCCCCATCCGCCACGTCCGCCTGGCCCGCGGGCTCGGGGGCAGTCGTCGGCTCTGAGGCGGACTGGTCGGCAGACCGCGACGCGGACTCGGCGATCTGGAACTGGCCGGTGCCGACGTACTGCCGGGAGTCCACGGTGACGGAGAGGTAGTAGCTGCCGGGCCCCTGGCCCGACAGGGCGTAGAGCCCGCCGAGCTGCACAGTGGCGTCGAAAGCGCCGTCGACGAACGTGACGGGCACCATGATCTCCTCCTGCGAGGCGTAGCCGCCCACGGCGACAAGGCGCACGCGCACACTCCGCTCTCCCTGCAGAAGACTGCCGTTGGCGCACCAGCCGCTGCCGGTGAGACGAACCGACTCCTCTGGGCCGTAGGAGGCCCCGGCACCATCGGCCGCCCCGGTGACGACCTGCGCAGCGTCCTCCTCGCACCTGCCCTCCGCAGGACCGCCCGCGTCGGCAGCCGCGAGAACCGAGGGGGAGCCGGGGGCGACGGCGTCGGTCCCGACCGCCGCGGCACCGCCTGCGCCCGTCGTCAGTGCCGCTGCCGCCACCGCGGGCAGCACGAACGCGGCGCGCGCAGAGAGCCCGACCCTGCGGCGCGAGGCCGTGCAGCGCTGTGGACGTGTCATACGGTGGCTCTCGTCGATGGTTCACTGGATACGGGTCGTGTCGCGAGAGCTCGAGAGCTGCTGCGGCGATGGAGGCCGTTCCCGCCGGGTACGAGGACCGTGACCGAACGGTGACCGGCGAAGAAGATCGTATCGCCACCACAGGCGGCACCGAAACCGCAGGCGGGCCGATCGCCCGGTCCGGGTCACCGCACCGGGCGCACGGCCCGCCCGTCGCCGCCGCCCGCTTCCGCCCGGGCCACCCGCCATCACAGTGATATGACGCCCTTCACAACTCAGTTCCCGGGGTTCGGAAGGGCCTCCACCGGGCTCCCCGCCGCGAAGGTCTCATCTCTGTAACAACTGCGTGGCGAGGGCCGAGCAGACGAGCCGCGACTCCTCCGAGCGGGCCCACCGGCTCCGGCCGTGACCCACACCGCGGCGCCGCGGCTCGTGCCGCCCGCGCCCGCCACCGGGCGGAGACGGCCAGGCCCGCCGAGCTGCGGGTGCTCAACGCCAGGCACCGGCGTCGTGGAGGCCGACGGGCGCCGCATCACCGCCGCGCTCGAGCTCGTGGGCCTGCGCGACTTCGCGGAGGCCTATCCCGCGACCCTGTCCGGCGGGATGGCGCAGCGGGCGGCGCCGGCCAGGGCCCTGGTCAACCGCCCCCGCCTGTTCCTCCTGGACGAGCCCTTCGGCAAGCTCGACGCCCTGACCCGGCTCCCTGCAGGACGAGATCAGGCGCCTGTGGCTCTCCCAGCAGCTCACCGCCTGCTGGTAACCCATGACGTCGAGGAGGCCCCCTGAGGCTGTCGGGGCGCGTCATCGTCCTGTCCGAGCTGCCCGCCCGCGTCGTCGAGGACATCACCGTGCCCCCGGAGGCCGGGCAGGACCCGGCGTCGTCGCAGTTCCAGGACCTGCGCGCCAGGATCCTGCGCCTGCTGGGCCGATAAGCACGCGCAGAGACGGGCCTCACGTGTGACATTGCGCGTCACGTGGGTCGGAGGGCCCCTGGCGCCGAGCTCCTCCCCTAGGCTTGGTGCAGGAGCGATCCGCATTTGCGAGCCCCGTTCGGAGCCTGCCAGGTCGCCCGCGCTCGCGGGCGCGACCGGCGGAAGTCCGTGAGTCTGTGCGTGAAGCCCGTCAGCCGCCGTCGTCCCCTTGGGGCGCCACGGCGCAGGGCGAGTGTGGTGGGCGCGGTGCGGCAAGAGCGGAGGGCAAGCGGCCCTCCCCCACACTCCGCAACAGG
Source organism: Actinomyces israelii (assembly GCF_030253495.1). Classification (NCBI taxonomy): domain Bacteria; kingdom Bacillati; phylum Actinomycetota; class Actinomycetes; order Actinomycetales; family Actinomycetaceae; genus Actinomyces; species Actinomyces israelii. Next base: position 1,923,156 of record NZ_CP124548.1, on the reverse strand, counting down.
CCCCACCATGGGCCGGATACGGGAAGAACTTCATGACTGCCACCAGCACTGGTCCCTCCGCGTCCTCCGACGAGGCGGGCGGCCCGCTCGGTCTCGACGACCTCTTCAACGCCGAGCTCGCGGCCACCGCCGAGGGGGTCGCCGCACCCCATACGGTCGAGACCTCCTCGACCGCCTCCCCCGACTTCTTCGCGACGCCCGCCTCCTCGGACTCGCCGGAGGACCCCGAGGACGTCGAGCACGCCGAGGAGGCCGACGACGTCGACCGGGACCTGCCCGAGGCCGATCCCGAGGGCGAGGACGACTCCGACGACGGCGAGGAGGACACCGGGGAGGACATCGACGAGGACGACGTCGACGGCCACGCCCCCTTCATCGACACCGGCACTACTGAGGACGGCGCCCCCGAGGAGGCCGGGGGGGCCGGGCCGGACGCCGAGGCCCCCGAGGAGGTCACCTTCGACGACCTCGGCCTGCCGGCCGACCTGCTCAAGGCCGTGACCGACATGGGCTACAAGACGCCCACGGACATCCAGCGCGAGGCCATCCCGGTGCTCATGTCCGGCCGCGACGTCGTCGGCGTCGCCCAGACCGGCACGGGCAAGACCGCGGCCTTCGGCCTGCCCCTGCTGGACGCCGTCGACGCCCGCGAGCCCGCCGTCCAGGCCCTGGTCCTGGCGCCCACACGCGAGCTGGCCCTCCAGAGCGCCGACGCCATCACCGACATGGCGCACCGCTCGCGCGGCCTGGACGTCGTCGCCGTCTACGGCGGCGCCCCCTACGGCCCGCAGATCGGTGCGCTCAGAGACGGCGCGCAGGTCGTCGTCGGCACCCCCGGGCGCATTATCGACCTCATCGACAAGGGCGCCCTCGTCCTGGACGACGTGAGCTACTTCGTGCTCGACGAGGCCGATGAGATGCTGCGCATGGGCTTCGCCGAGGACGTCGAGACCATCGCCGCCTCCCTGCCCGAGCAGCGGCGCACCTCCCTGTTCTCCGCGACCATGCCGCCCGCCATCCAGGCCGTGGCCCGCCAGCACCTGGTCGACCCCGTCCAGATCGAGGTCTCCCCCCAGGCCTCCACCGTCGACACCGTCCACCAGACCTACGCGGTCGTGCCCTTCCGCCACAAGATCGGCGCGGTTTCCCGCGTCCTGGCCGTCACCGAGGCCGAGGCCGCCATTGTCTTCGTGCGCACCAAGTCCACCGCCGAGGACGTGGCGATCGAGCTGGCGGGCCGCGGCATCCAGGCCGCCGCCATCTCCGGCGACGTCCCCCAGCGGGAGCGCGAGCGCCTGGTGGAGCGCCTGCGCACCGGCACCCTCGACGTGCTCGTCGCCACCGACGTGGCCGCCCGCGGTCTGGACGTGGACCGCATCGGGCTGGTGGTCAACTTCGACGTGCCCCGCGAGGCGGAGGCGTATGTGCACCGCATCGGCCGCACCGGGCGCGCCGGCCGCCACGGCGAGGCCGTCACCTTCCTGACCCCCAAGGAGAAGCGCAAGCTCCGCCAGATCGAGCGCCTGACCGGCACGAGGCTGGAGGAGATCACTCTGCCGTCCCCGGCCGATGTCTCATCCCACCGGGCCCGCAAGCTTCTCGACAGGGCCGCCGCCCGCCACGGGCGCGGGCGCCTGTCCATGTACCGGGACCTGGTCGAGGCCAGGACCGAGGAGCTGGGCATCGACGCCGCCGAGTTCGCCTCCACCCTGCTGGCCCTGGCCGTGGGCGACGACGGCCCGCGCCGCCGAGAGGACGACGACCGCCCCCGCCAGCGCGGCCGCCGCGAGGAGCACCTCGACGCCGAGGGCGCCTTCGTGTCCGCCTCCTTCGAGGGCGGGCGGGACCGGGAGGATCGTCGCCCGCGCCGGGGGGACCGCGCCGAGGGCAGGTTCGGGGGCCGCGGCGGTCGTCGCCACGAGGACGGCACCGGCACCGTCTACCGCATCGAGGTCGGGCACCGCGACGGCGTCCTGCCCGGCGCGATCGTGGGGGCCCTGGCCAATGAGGGCGGCATCAGCGGCTCCGACATCGGCAAGATCGACATCCTCCAGTCCTTCTCCCTGGTGACCATTCACGCCGACCTCAGCTCCGAGCAACTCAAGACGATGGGTCGGGCGACCTTCGGCGGCCGCGAGCTGCGTATTCGCCCGGACCAGGGGCCGGGCCACGGCTGGTCCGGCCCGGGCGGGGACGACAGGCGCGCGCGCCGGCGCGACTGGGAGGACCGGGGCGAGCGTCCCGAACGCGGTTTCCGTCCGCGGCGCGAGGACGGCGACAGGCGCTGGACGGATCGCGATGGTCAGGACGGCCGCCGCGGCTTCCGCGACCGCGACGGCCGCCGCGACGATCAGGGCGGCAGGCGCTGGGAGGACCGGGGCGGGCACCGCGGTGGCCGTCGCTGGGAGGACCGGCGCGGGGGCCGCGACGGGTTCCGGTCCCGGCGCGAGGACCGCGGCCAGGGCCGTTTCGGCGGCAACCGGGGCTTCCGCGGCCGCGGAGACCGCTGAGCCCCCGCGGGCCGGGCCTCACACGCGCCGCACGCGAACGGCGCCCATGGAGGTGCGGGCGTGCAGCTCCAGGCGCCTGTCGAAGTCCTCGGGGCGGTCGTGGCGCAGGAGGTCGGTGGTGACCCGTCCGATCTCCGACCGGCAGTCGGCCAGGACGGCCGTGCCCTCGGGCACTCCGACATTGACTGTGCCCATCTCGGTGACCAGGTCCAGGGAGCCCTCGCGGGCCTCCATGACCTTCACCGAGCCGGCCTCGGTCCGGGCGGACACCGGACCGGTGGTGGTGCCGATGCGCACCGACCCGGCCTGGGCGCTTACGCTGCCGTCGTGAAGCGAGGCGACGGTGACGGAGCCGGCGTCGGCATGCACCCGGGCGCTGTCGCAGGGCCCCAGGCGCACCGACCCGGCCCTCGTGTGCACCTGGACCCGGGTCCAGGGGTGGGCGGCGGTCAAAGAGCCGGCGTCGAGGCGGGCCTCCAGCCTGGTTCCCTGCGGCACGGTAATGCGCAGGCGCGGTGCGTACGAGCCCCAGCCCCACGGCCAGATGCCGCCGAGCCCGTCCCGCCCCAGGAGAGCGGTCTGACGGACGCTCACAATGGCGCCGTCGGCGGTGACGTCCAGGAGAGGCTCCAGGCGCGCCTCGGCCTCCACGGCAATGGTTCCGCCGACGCCCGGGGAGGTCACCACGCTCAATGAGGACAGATCCAGGCAGAGGACGGGCTCAGCGTCCTCGGGCAGCTCGAAGGTCCAGATGGACATGGGCTCTTTCTCCTTCTGCGTCGGGTGCGTCAGGGCGGGACTGGTGCAGCGCGGCTCCGGTTCGCCGATGAGGCGGGGTCATCCCAGCCACCCCCTCAACGTCGATCCGGATATGCCGGTGCCGCCGGCTCCCGGGTCCCGACGACGGGCGCCCCGGGACGCCCTGTCGGGCCCGGCTGCGCCCGGACGCGTCAGGGCGTCGCGGGCGGCCTCGATCATCCAGGCGTTCAGGGACCGGCCCTGCGCCTGGGCCGCGGCGTCGATATCCCGCTTGAGGGATCCCGGCAGGCGCAGAGTGGTACGGACCTCCTGGTCCTCCTGGTCCTCCTGGTCCCCGGGGCGCCCGGACGCGGCCTGCCCCTGCTGATCGGGCCGGGCCTCCCAGGGCGCCGCCTGGGTCACCATGAAGCGCGCCGCCGGACCGTCCATGACCACGGTGACGCGCTCGCCGTCGAGCTCATCGTTCAGCTCCTCGGCGGCATCGGTCAGCATCTGGAGCGCAACGAGCCGCAGCGCGGGATCCAGCGCCGCCATCAGCGAGCGGGCCACCTCCTGCGTGCGCTCGTCGCCCAGGGAGGAGGTCTCCAGCAGCGTTCGGCTCAGGATCTCGGCATAACCGTTCACATGCATGGCACCATATTGACACCACTTTGACGTCGAGTCAAGTCTGTCTGACGTCACATTGAGTCATTCTTTTGTCATGCCATATGCGGCGGGCCCTCCCACGCGCCGACACGGCGGAATAGTCCGCCCGTCCGCGCGGTTAGCAGCGATTGACGACGAGTTTCAGCGACGCCGAGCCCGGCATGAAAGAGGCGCATGTGGTTCCAGCCATCTACCTGCTCGCCGTCGTCGTCCTCGGCTTCGCGGCCACCCTGCTGCGCCTCCCGCCGCTGGTCGGCTTCCTGGCAGCCGGGTTCGTCCTGAGCGCCTCCGATCTGCCCACCCTCGACTTCGTCCAGACCCTGGGCGACCTGGGCGTCGCGGTGCTACTGTTCACCATCGGTCTCAAGCTCGACCTCAGGGTCCTCGCCCGCCGCGAGGTGGCCGGAACCGCGGCCGCCACCCTAGTGCTGCTGACGGCACTGAGTGCCGCCCTTGTCGGCCCTCTGCTCCTGGTCGGCCTACGGGTCGACACCGTCACCCCCGCCGGCGCGGTGGCGCTGTGCTTCTCCCTGTCCTTCTCCTCCACCGTCGTGGTGGTCAAGCTCCTGGAGGACCGCGACGACGCCGCCTCCCTGTACGGGCGGATCGCCATCGGCGTCCTGGTCGCCCAGGACATCGCCGCTGTCGCCCACATAACCTTCAGCGCCGAGGAGCCGCCGAGCCCGTGGACGCTCGCCCTGGTCGCCCTGTGGCCCGCCTCCAGGCTCTTCGGCAAGGTCCTCAACCGCATCGACCACCGGGAGATGCGCACCCTGTTCGGCATGTCCATGGCGCTGCTGCCCGGATACCTCCTGTTCGACATCCTCGGCCTGGACGGCGACCTCGGCGCGCTCATTATGGGCGCCCTGCTCGCCTCCCACCCCGCCGCCAAGGAGCTCTCCAGCGCCCTGTTCACCATTAAGGAGCTCCTCCTGGTGGGCTTCTTCCTGGCGATCGGCATGGACGGGATCCCCGGCGCCGGCGCCCTCGTCCTGGCCGCGGCGCTGCTCGTGCTGCTGCCGGTGCGAGCCGTCGTCTACGCCGTCGTCGTGCGCCTCATGCGCATGCGCAGGCGCATCTCGGTGATGACGGGGCTGGCGATGACGGCCTACAGCGAGTTCGCGCTCATCGTGGTCAGCGTCGCCGTGCGCCAGAACCTGCTCGGCGGGGGCTGGACGGCGGCCGTCTCGCTCGCCCTGGCGCTGTCCTTCATCGTGTCCTCCATCGTCAACCGCAAGCCCGCAGGGCTTGTGCGCTGGATGGCCGGGCGCCTTCCCCACCGGCCCTCCAGCACGCTGCACCCCGAGGAGCGCCCGCTCAACCTGCTGGGCGTGCGCACGGTCGTCTTCGGCATGGGGCGCGTCGGCCGCGCCACCTACACCCGCCTGTACGCCGACGGCGAGGCCGGTGTCCTGGGGATCGACAACGACGCCTCCAAGGTCGAGACGCTCGCTGAGCAGGGCTACAACATTCTCGAGGCCGATGCCACCGACCAGGAGTTCTGGGACCGTCTCGACGCCGTCCATGTCACCAGGGCCGTGCTGGCCATGCCCGAGCCCGGCGCCGATGTTCACGTCCTGGAGTGGCTCAACCGCTCCAGCTTCGAGGGCCGCGTCATCGCCGTGGCGACCTTCGACGACGAGGCCGACACCATGCGCCGCGCCGGCGTGGATGCCGTCATCAACATGTACGACGGACTCGGGGACGCCCTCGCCCGGGCCGTCGAGGCGCTGCCCGCCGACGCCGCCCCGCCCGTCGTTCCGGCCGCCAACGACGTCGTCGCCTCCTCGCAGCCGGAGCCCGCCGCCGACTGACGGGCGCCATCGCCCGTACGAGCCCCGGGTCCGGCCGCGGTCGCGGCGGCTCAGGCGCCGGGGCCGCCGGAGGGCACCAGGAGCCGGGGGGCGAGGTCGGCCCGGTCGGCCGGCGTCCACGTCGCGGCGTCGGCGTCGACCTGCTCGCCGGAGCGTATGTCCTTCACCGAGTCGGGGGCGCCGCCCGCCCCGGTGAACCAGACGAAGGGGATGCCGCGCCTGTCGGCGAACCTGATCTGCTTGCCGAACTTGGCGGCCGTGGGGGCCACGTCGGCGGCGATGCCGCGCGCGCGCAGGGCGTCTGCCACCGCGTCGGAGGCGGCGCGGTGCTCCTCGTCGGTCACGGCGACGAGGACGGCAGTGGGCACCGCCCGACTGACCTCGACCAGCCCGGCGCCCACGACACGGGAGAGCAGGCGGGACAGGCCGATTGAGATGCCCACGCCCGGGAAGGTGCGCTTGCCGGTGGAGGCCAGGGAGTCGTAGCGGCCTCCCGAGCACACTGAGCCGAGGTCCTCGTGACCGGCCATGAAGGACTCGTAGACGGTGCCGGTGTAGTAGTCCAGGCCGCGGGCGATCTTCAGGTCGGCGACGACGGCGCCCGGCCGGCGTCGCGCGGCGGTCCGCAGCAGCGCCTCCAGCTCGTCCAGGCCCGCCGTCAGGAGCCCGCCGGGCTCGGCGCCGTCCAGTGCGTCCAGGACGCGGGCGCGCAGATCATCGGGCTCGGTGCCGGTGACGGTGGCGAGCCTCAGTGCGGCCTCGGCCTGGGCGCGCGTGGTGCCGACGGCCCCGACGAGCTCGGCGGCGACGCGCTCGGGGCCGATCTTGTCGATCTTGTCAACCACACGCAGGACCTCGACGAGCCTGTCGTCGCCGATGCCCGTGGACTGGTAGAAGCCCTGGGCGACCTTGCGGTTGGAGACGTGGATGGTGATGGCCGGGATCGGGAGGGCGGACAGGGCCTCGTGCATGATCAGCGGGATCTCGACGTCGTGGTGCAGCGGGAGCACACCGTCGCCGACGACGTCGATATCGACCTGGTAGAACTCGCGGAAGCGGCCCTCCTGGGGGCGCTCGCCGCGCCAGACCTTCTGGATCTGGTAGCGCTTGAAGGGGAAGTGGAGGATGCCGGCGTTGTCGACGACGTAGCGGGCGAAGGGGACCGTGAGGTCGAAGTGCAGGCCGAGCTGCTTGGAGGGATCGGCGGTGTCGGCCGCCCGCCCGGGCTCGGCCTGCAGGCGGGAGAGGAGATAGACCTCCTTGGAGGTCTCCCCCTTCCTGGTCAGCTCGCTGAGCGGCTCGACGGCGCGGGTCTCGATGCCGCTGAACCCGTGGAGCTCGAAGGTGCGGCGCAGGGCGTCGATGAAGTGCTGCTCGACCACGCGGCCCGCGGGGAGCCACTCGGGGAAGCCGGAGAGCGAGGAGAGTGCCTGTCGTGCCTGTGCGGATTGCGCCATGGGCGCATCCTCTCATGATGGCGGAGTCGCCGGGCCACCGCCCAGGCTCACACGTGGCGGTCTCCCCCGCGCACCTTCGCCTCGGCCAGGTAGGGGTTGGCGTGGTGCTCGTGGGCCATGGTGGTCGCCGCGCCGTGCCCGGGCAGCAGAACCGTCTCGGGGTTGACTGCCGAGGCGAGAAATCGCAGCGTGGCCCACATCTGGACCTGGTCGCCGCCGGGCAGGTCGGTGCGGCCCACCGAGCCCTTGAAGATGACGTCGCCGTCCAGGGCGACCAGGTAGTCGTGCTCCTCCTCGGCCACGGACGGGTCGTCCTCGACGGCCTCCGCCTCGTACAGCAGCGCGTTGTCCGCCAGGGCGGCGTTGAGGAAGAACAGCGTCGAGCCCTCCGAGTGGCCCGGCGCCGCCACCGCCCGGACGGGGAGGCCGGGGACCAGCTCGACGGGTCCGCTGAAGGCCTCGGCGGGGACGGCGCGGATGTCGCCCGGTCTGCGCCAGGGGGTTCCGGCCAGGTCGGCGAAGGTCATGCCCCCGGCGCTGACGCCCGTGGTGGCGTCCGGGTCCTCCAGGCGGTAGCGGTCGGGCTCGGGGATGTGGACCGGCACGGACGCGGCGGGGTCGGCGGGGTCCTCGACGGCCAGCAGGCCCTCGGTGCGGGCGGTCTCAATGAGGGCGGCGGTGTCCCACACGTGGTCGGCGTGGCCGTGGGTGAGCAGGACCGCTCCCAGAGTCAGGCGGTTCGAGCGCAGCAGGGCCAGTGCACCGCGCACTGCTCCGGCCCCGGGGTCGACGACCAGGGCGGGGCGGTCCGGCCCGGGCGCCAGGACGTAACAGTTCGCGGCGAAGACGGGGGCGATCGTGCGTTCGAGGATCATGGTGCCAGCCTACCGGGGCCTCCCGCCTTCACGACGTCCCTGGCACGGCGGTGCCTCGGAGCCGTAGCATCCGCCTCATGGCCGCCGACGCATCTTCCGGTCCCCGCACGCCCTCGGACTTCGAGCGCCCCTCCTCGTCGCTGAGCGGCCGGCTCACGCTCAGGATGATGAACGTCGGGCACAGCCGTCTGCACCGGTGGGGCCTGGAGGCCGCCGGCATCGGGCACAGCTCGCGCGTCCTGGACGTGGGCTGCGGGGGCGGAGCGGCCGTGCGCCGCATTCTGCGCCTGACGTGCGCCGAGGTGGGCGCCGTCGACCACTCCCTGGCCGCGGTGGAGAGCACGCGCCGCCTCAACGCCGCCGCCGCGGCCTCCGGCCGCCTGCGGGTGGTGGAGGGATCGGTCGAGGCGCTGCCGTTCCGCTCGGGGTGCTTCGACGTCGTCACCGCCTTCGAGACCGTGTACTTCTGGCCCGACCTCGTGGCCGGGCTGCGCGAGACGGCGCGAGTCCTGGCCCCCGGCGGCCGCCTGGTCGTCGCCGATGAGTGCGCCGACCGCCAGGCGGCCGGGGCCTGGGCCGACCGGCTGGCCATGAACGTGCCCGACGGCGAGGAGCTGGTCTCCGCCTGCCGGGCGGCCGGCTTCGCCCGCGCCTCCGCGCAGCGCCACCCGCGCCGGCCCTGGCTGCGCGTGGTCGCCGAGGTCTGAGCCGCCGGGCCGGCCACAGGCCGGTCGCGGGGCCGCCAGCGCCTCAGCCGACCGGCCGGGGGCCGTCCGCCGCGCCCGCCAGGCGCAGCCGGGGGCCGTCCCAGTGGTCAATGAGCCAGCGGTCGTGGCTGGCCACGAGCAGGGTGCCGCCCCAGGCGACCAGCGCCGCCTCCAGCGCCTCCATGGTGTCCAGGTCCAGGTAGTTGGTGGGCTCGTCAATGATGAGGATCTCGGGGGCGGCCGCGGCCGCCACGGCGAGCTGGACACGGCGCTGGTTACCCGCGGAGAGGTCCCCCACCCGCCGGGACCAGTAGGCGGGGTGCAGGACGCCCGCACCGGCCCCGCCTATGCCCGACTCCCACGTCTTCTCCCCCAGGCCGGGGTCGCCGGGGCGCGGCAGCCGCTGGGGGACGACGGCGATGCGGCCGGAGGCGGTCAGCACGCCGGTGGAGTCGGCGGTGGGAGGCGCGCCGGTGGCCGCCCAGCGCAGCAGGGTGGTCTTGCCGCAGCCGTTGGGGCCGGTGACCAGCAGGTGCTCCCCGGCGCGCAGGTCGAAGGCGACCGGGGCCAGGCGTCCCGGGACATGGGCCTCGCGGGCTAGGACCGCCAGGCCGCCGCGGGCGGCGACCCGCGGCAGATCCAGGCTCAGGCGGTAGGAACGGGGTCGGCGGACCTCGACGGCGGCCAGGGCGGCGAGCCGACGGTCGTCGTTACGCTGACGCCGCGTCGAGGTCGAGGCGGCGCGGTCGGCGTAGAACTTCTTGGCCATCCTGACCTCGGTGCGCTCGCCGTGGTGGCGTGCGGTGCCGTAGTGGCCGACGGTCTCGGACTCGCGGCGGTGGCGGGCCAGGGCGCGCTTGTCCTCCTGCTGGGAGGCGTGGATGCGCTCGTGGGAGGCGCGGGCGCGGGCCTTGTTCTCCAGGTAGTCGGTGTAGGTGCCGGCGCAGCGCTGGACGCCGGGCAGGTTCCCGCCCCCGGAGGCGGTCAGGAGCGCCTGCCAGGGAGCGGTGTCCAGGTCCAGGACGCAGGTGGCGACGTCGTCAATGAAGGCGCGGTCGTGGCTGGCCAGCAGGACGGGGCCCTGCCAGCCGCGCAGGACGGCGGCGAGGTGGGCGATGGCGGTGTCGTCGAGGTGGTTGGTCGGCTCGTCCAGGACCAGGGCGGCGGGACGGGCGAGCAGGGTGACCGCCAGCGCGAGGCGGCCGCGCTGGCCCGGCGAGAGCGCCGCCAGCTCGCGGGCGCGCCCAGGGCCCCCGGCCAGGGCCCCGAGCCCCAGGCCCGCAAGCGTCTCCTCGGTGCGGGTCTCCAGGCCCCACGCGTCGGCGGCGGTGGCGGCGGCCAGCAGGTCGTCGTAGTCGCGGGCCAGGGCGTCGTCGGGAGCGGCGGCCAGGGCGCTGGCGGCGGCCTCGAAGCGGGCGGTGAGCGCGCGGACCGGCGCGGTGGCGGCGTCGAGGTAGTCGCCGACGCTCCCGGCCGCGGTGGCGGCGGGGACGGGCGCAAGGGGCGGGGCCTGGACGGTGCCGGAGTCGGGGGTGAGGTCGCCGGCGACCAGGCGCAGCAGGGTGGTCTTGCCGCAGCCGTTGGGGCCGACGAGGCAGGCCCGCTCGCCGTCGGCGACGGTGAGGGTGACGCCGTCGAGGAGCGGCTCGGCGGTGAAGGAGAAGCTGAGGTCGGTCAGGGTGATCGCGGGCACGGGGCATCCTTGGGGCTGTGCGAGAAGGTGGTTCGGACAGGATGCTCAGGCGGCCATGGGTCCAATTGTAGACGCAGTGATGCGGGGGGTCTCGGCCAGGCGGCCCGCGGGTCAGTCGCGGTGCAGCCGGGTCACCGTCGCCCGAGCGCCCGTCCCCTCCTCGGCGGTGGCGGTGCCCGCGATGTTCCAGCGCGGTATGAAGGGGTCGGTGAGAGGATCGAACCAGTGGTCGATGTGGATCGCGGCGTCCGGCGGCGGCACGAGGATGGTGCTCAGGAGCAGGTGCGCCGGCTCGTGCGGGCCGCTGAGCTCGTTGACCCACCCCTCCCACTCCTCGTCGTCGAACTCCTTGCCCAGCGAGGACGCGGTCATTCCGCCCAGGGTGAAGATGTCGTGGACGACCACCGCCTCGGCGAGAGTGCGCACCAGGGGCTCATCGGGAGCGACGATCTCCTCGACCAGCCGGTGGGTGGTGACCTGCCCCAGGCCCCTGAGCTGGAAGAGGAACTCGTAGTCGTAGCGCGTCATCCACAGAGCGGGCAGCGTCCCGCTGATGTGGGAGATGTCGAGCTCGCCGACGTGGGTGCCGCGGGGCATCTCGGTCAGGGCCTCGAGGTCCTCGCTCAAGAGCCGGTCGTACAGGTGAGCGCCCAGGGCGTAGCAGCGGGCGGCGTCCTCTCCGAGCGTGCGCTCCACGAGCAAGGAGTAGGAGTCGAGGGCGTCGGGGATCTCGTCCCAGTCGGGCAGTCCCAACCCTTCAAGGGCGGCCTCGGCCGACCGCGGCTCGGATCCGTCCGCCCACGGGTAGTCGAAGGGGCTCATGGCGCTCTGCGGGCCCCCGCCCTGCCCGTCGGCCAGGATGCCGAGAGCGTTCTCGAGCACGGTGACGGGGGCCCAGTGCCGGGGCGGCTCCCAGTCCAGGGCCTCCCACACCCCGAGCTGCTTGTCACCGCGCGCCTGGGTGCGTCCGCGTTCGTAGTTGCGCCAGGTCTGCTCCGATACGCCGGCCCGCTCAGCGATCTCCTGCACGGTCAGACCGAGCTCGATCCGCCGGTCGCGCATGGCCTCGGCGATATCCGGGTCCGTGGGCTCATGCCGCGGACGGTCGGCATCCCGATTGTTCGTACGGCTCATTGTCACTCCTCGGACGCTATCGGGCGGGGCGACGGCCGATTAACCCGTCTCCCACTGATCCACCGTAACGCCCTTTGCCGTCCCCGATGCGCGCAGAAGACGGTCGTCATCCTCCGGCCCGCCGAGGCGCCCCACCCGCGCCGGCGCCCACGGATCCGGTCGCCGGCAGGGCTGGTGTGGTCCCGCGTAACGCCTTGAGCACGTAGAGTGGTGGCCATTGCTGTCATCCCGCAGCAGGACACTCCCGGCACCGCCGGGCGCGAACGGAAATGGCCGGAGGCTCCTCCGGATCCACCCCGTCAATTCATGAAGGAGCACACGTGACCGAGAACACGCAGCCCGACACCGCCCTGGATCCTACCACCACGTCCGCGGAGGGGACCTCCTCCGCCATCGCCGCCACCACCGCCGAGGCCGAGCCGTCCTCGGACGAGTCGGCCGCCGTCGGCGGCACTGACAGTGCCGCCGACGCCGCCGGTGCTGACAATGCCGACAGCGCTGACGGTGCTGATGGTGCTGACAATGCCGGGCCCGAGCCGGCAGCGCCGGTCGAGGCCACCGAGCCTGACGAGTCCGCCCAGCCCCAGCCCCCCGCCGAGACCGCGAAGCACGTTCCACAGCCCTCGGGCTCGCAGGGCGATCCCGATCCGAAGCAGAAGGACGGTCGGGATGCGCCCGCCAAGAACCCGGCCTCCGATTCGGCGATCGACCCCCAGGAGGCCATGGATGCCGCCAAGTGGGGGCGTGTCGACGGCGAGGGCAGGGTCTACGTCCAGGACAACGGGACCGAGCGCGAGGTCGGGCAGTTCCCCGACGCGCCCATTGCCGAGGCCATGGCCTTCTATGTGCGCCGCTTCCTGGACCTCAAGGCCACGGTCGACCTGTTCGCCACTCGCCTGCCGCAGCTCAGCGTCCGCGAGATCGACTCGACCCTAAAGTCGATCGAGCAGTCCCTGGCCGAGCCCGCCGCCGTCGGCGACCTGGACGGCCTGCGCGCCCGCTTCACCGCCCTGAAGTCCGTCGCCGCCGAGCGCCGGGCGGCGGTTGCGGCCGAGCGCGCCGCCGCCAAGGAGCAGGCCCTGAAGGACCGCACCGCGATCGTCGAGCGCGCCGAGGCGATCAGCGCCCAGGACCCCGCCCGCACCCAGTGGAAGAGCTCGGGCGCCGAGCTGCGCGAGCTGCTGGAGAAGTGGAAGGAGGCCCAGCGCCGCGGTCCGCGCCTGGACCGCCCCACCGAGGACGGCCTGTGGAAGCGCTTCAGCCACGCCCGCACCGCCTTCGACCGCCACCGCCGTCAGTTCTTCAGCGAGCTCGACGCCAAGCAGGCGAAGGTCAAGGCCGCCAAGGAGGCGCTCATCAAGCGCGCCGAGGAGCTGTCCGGCTCGACGGACTGGGCGGGGACCTCCGCCAAGTACCGGGGCCTGATGGAGGAGTGGAAGAAGGCGGGCCGCGCCTCCCGCAAGGAGGACGACGCCCTGTGGGCCCGGTTCCGCGCGGCCCAGCAGGTGTTCTTCGACGCCCGCCGGGCCAAGGACGCGGCCACCGACGCCGAGTACGCCGAGAACCTCAAGGTCAAGGAGGCGCTGGTCGCCAAGGCCGAGGCGCTCCTGCCGGTCAAGAACGTCAAGGCCGCCAGGAGGGCGCTGCGCCCCATCCAGGACGCCTGGGAGGAGGCGGGCCGCGTCCCGCGCTCCGCCCTGCGCCGCATCGAGGGCCGCATGCGCGCCGTCGAGGACGCCATCCGCGAGGCGGAGAACGCCGAGTGGCGCCGCACCGACCCGGAGACCAAGGCGCGCGCCGAGGGCCTGGCCGGCCAGCTCGAGAGCTCGATCGCCGCGCTGGAGAAGGACCTGGCGGCGGCCACGGCCGCCGGCGACGCGAAGAAGATCGCCGAGGCCGAGGCGGCGCTCACCGCACGGCGAGCCTGGTTGGAGCAGGTGCGCCGCTCCGCCCGCGCCTGACACGGGCCCCGGCCGGCCTCCTCGAGGCCGCCGCACGTATCGACTCCCTGAGGCCACCGGGCTCCGGTGGTCTCAGGGAGTCCCCGGCTGCGCCGACCCGCGGACTTTTCCACAGGTACGCACCGCCCTGGTGCTCAGCGGACGGGCCGCGCCACCATGGGGTCATGTCTGAGGTCATGCCCGTACCCTCCGCTTCCCGTGCGCTCCGTCCCCCGGGCTCCTCGCGCGATGTGAGCGCGCGCACCATACTCGCCCGCCTTCAGCCGCGCGGCTTCGAGCCCGCGCTGGGCCCGCTGGGGCCCCGGGAGCTGGCGGTGCTGCGCTGCCGCGGGCTCGACGAACGGCTCCTGGAGCGCGTCGGCGCTCTCGCGATACCGCGCGACCTGCTGGGCACCCCCGGCGCGCGCGCCCGCGCCCTGGCCGCCGTCATGCCCGACGGCGGCGTCGTCATCAGGGACACGGCCGTATGGGTGCACCTGGGCGGGCAGCCGCCCGCCACCATCCAGGTCGCCCACCCCGACCGCCGCGGCCGGACCCGGACGCTGTCCTACTCCCGCATGGTGATCCCGACCGCGGAGATCGAGGCCGTCGGCGGCGTGCCCTGCGCCACGCTCGCCCGGGCGGTGGTCGATGTGACCAGGGTCGCGCCGCCGGTGCGCGCGGTCGAGGCGGTGATCCGGGCCCGCGACGCGGGACTGACCAGGAACCGCCTGGAGGTCGCCCTGCTGACCTGTCGGGGCGCGGCGTGCAGAGGCGGCCCCCGCGCCAGGCGCATTATCGACGCGGTGATCCCGCCGTGCCGCCAGGGGACGGCGCCCCGCGCAGCCGGGGCTCAGGCCTGTTGACGGCGCGCAGCCGCAGAGGTGGACCGACGCGCCTCGAAGACGCCGTCGATGCGGCGCAGGGACGACAGCGTGTAGTCCAGGTGCCCCGCCTCGGCCAGCTCGACGACGAAGCGGGCGGTGACGACGCGGTCGCGGGAGGTGCCTATGGTGGCGCTGATGAGGTTGACGTGGTTGTCGGCCAGGACCCGGGTGATGTCCGCCAGCAGCCCTCCGCGGTCCAGGGCCTCCACCTCGAGCTGGACGAGGTAGGCGCTCTGGGCGTGATCCGCCCAGTGCACTGACAGCAGGCGCTCGGGCTCGTGCTTGAGCTGGTCGACGTTCTGGCAGTCGCTGCGGTGCACCGAGATGCCCGAGCCGCGGGTGACGAACCCGATGATCGGGTCCCCCGGCAGGGGGGTGCAGCACCGGGCGAGCTTGACATAGACGTCGCCCTCGTCCATGCCGTCGACAATGACACCCGTGTCGGCCGTTCGGGTGCGGTGGTGGGCCGTGGTCGCCTTGGTCGGCAGGACGCCCTCCGCCAGGGTCTCCTCCGCGCCGGCCTCCCCGCCCATGGCGGCCACCAGCGTGTTGACCACGTGCTGAGCGGAGACGTGCCCCTCGCCGACGGCGGCGTACAGGCCGTCGATGTCGCCCTTGTCGAGGGTCTGGGCCACGTTCATGAGCGAGTCGTGGCTCATGAGCCGCTGGATCGGCAGGTCCTTCTTGCGCATGGCGCGAGCGATCGCGTTCTTGCCCGCCTCGATGGCCTCTTCGCGGCGCTCCTTGGAAAACCAGGAGCGTATCTTGTTGCGGGCGCGCGTGGAGCCCACGAAGGTCAGCCAGTCCCGGCTGGGGCCGGCGCCCTGGGCCTTGGAGGTGAAGACCTCCACGGTGTCGCCGTTCTCCAGCTTGGTGTCCAGCGGCACCAGGCGCCCGTTGACGCGCGCCCCCACGGTGCGGTGGCCGACCTCGGTGTGCACGGCGTAGGCGAAGTCCACCGGGGTGGAGGCGCTGGGCAGGGCCAGGACGTCGCCCTTGGGGGTGAAGACGTAGACCTGGGTGCCGGCCATCTCGTAGCGCAGCGAGTCCAGGAACTCGGTGGGGTCCTGCGTCTCCTTCTGCCAGTCGACGAGCTGGCGCAGCCAGCCCATCTCCCCCGCGTCGGAGTCCCCGGGGGCGCCGCCCAGCGGGCTGGGGCCGGTGGCGTTCGGGTCCTCCTTGTACTTCCAGTGGGCGGCCACCCCGTACTCGGCCATGCGGTGCATCTCGCGGGTGCGGATCTGGATCTCCACCGGCTTGCCGCCCGGACCGACGACGGTGGTGTGCAGCGACTGGTAGAGGTTGAACTTGGGCACCGCGATGTAGTCCTTGAAGCGCCCGCTCATGGGCGTCCACCGCGAGTGCAGGGAGCCCAGCACGGCGTAGCAGTCCTGGACGGAGTCCACGATGACGCGCACCGCCACCAGGTCGTAGATGTCGTCGAACTCCTTACCCCGCACGATCATCTTCTGGTAGACCGAGTAGTAGTGCTTGGGGCGGCCGGTCACGACGCCCTTGATCTTGCTGACGCGCAGGTCCTCCTCGATCTGGAGGCGGACCTGGCGCAGGTACTCCTCGCGGGCGGGGGCCCGCTCGGCGACCATGTGCTCGATCTCGTCGTACACGCCCGGGTAGAGCGTCTTGAAGGAGCGGTCCTCCAGCTCCCACTTGATGGCGTTCATGCCCAGCCTGTGCGCGAGCGGGGCGTAGATCTCCAGGGTCTCCTTGGCCTTGCGGGCGGCGTTGTCCGCGGGGACGTACTTCCATGTGCGGGCGTTGTGCAGGCGGTCGCCGAGCTTGATGACCAGGACGCGGATGTCCTTGGACATGGCGACGATCATCTTGCGCACCGTCTCGGCCTGGGCGGCGTCCCCGTACTGGAGCTTGTCGAGCTTGGTGACGCCGTCCACCAGCAGGGCGATCTCGTCGCCGAAGTCCCCGCGCAGCCGCTCCAGGGAGTAGTCGGTGTCCTCCACGGTGTCGTGGAGCAGGGCGGCGGCCAGGGTCTGAGGAGTCATGCCGAGCTCGGCCAGGATGGTCGCCACCGCGACCGGGTGGGTGATGTACGGCTCGCCGGACCTGCGCGTCTGCCCGGCGTGGGCCTTCTCGGCCACCTCGTAGGCGCGCACAATGAGGCCGGTGTCGGCCTTGGGGTGGTTGGCGCGCAGCGCCCGCATGAGGGGCTCGATGGCCGCGGGCGTCGAGTGCCCCCGCGAGCCGAACCAGGCCAGACGGCTGCGGACGCGCGACCCCGGGACGACGGTCTGCCCGCCTGCCTCGCTGCTCTTGGTCTCCGTCATGACCGGATCATAGCCACGAGGCGGTCCCGCCCCGACATGCTTCCACCTTGCGAGTCGTTCAGCGGCCGGTCGGGCCCGGCCTCAGGTGGTGGCGAAGGTGACGACGGAGTCGATCGGACGGCCCGCGAGCTTCTCGCGTCCGCCCAGGCCGGTGAGCTCCAGGAGCATGCAGATCGCCTCGACGGTGGCGCCGGCCTGCTCGAGCAGCGCGATCGACGCCGCGGCGGTCCCGCCGGTGGCCAGGACGTCGTCGATGACCAGGACGCGCTGGCCGGCCACTACCGTGTCCGGGCGGACCTCCATGCGGGCGGTGCCGTACTCGAGCGCGTAGTCGACGCCGATCACGGGTCCGGGCAGCTTGCCCCCCTTGCGGACGGTGATCATGCCGGTGCCCAGGCGCACGGCCAGGGGCGCGGCGAGGATGAAGCCGCGGGACTCCAGGCCGGCCACGGCGTCGACCCGGTCCGCGTAATGGTCCGCCAGGCCCTCGATGAAGGCGGCGAAGGCCGGCCCGTTGGCCAGCAGCGGGGTGATGTCGCGGAACAGGACCCCGGGCTGAGGGAAGTCCGGCACCTCGCGGAGGTTGTCCAGAACGAGCCGGGTGAGCTCGGGCGGCAGGGTGGAGGGGGTCGTCATGAGCGCCTCTTCTTCCTCTTGGGCTGCGCGGATACTCCCAGGTGGTGGCCCGGGACGAGGGGGGATGCCACCGGTTCGGCGCCGAGGGCGGCCAGGACCTCCTCGTCGCCGTCCGCCTGGGCGACGCGTTCGGCGCGGGCCGCCGCGACGCGCCCCGCCTGCTCGACGACGCCCTTCTCGCGGCTGCGCAGGTCGACCAGCAGCGGCGTGGCCAGGAAGATCGAGGACAGCGTCCCCGCGATCATGCCGATGAACAGGGTCAGCGCGATGTCCCGCAGGGTGCCCGCGCCCAGGATGAAGGCGCCCACCACCAGCAGGGAGGCGACGGGCAGAACGCCCACCACCGAGGTGTTGATCGACCGGATGAAGGTCTGGTTGACCGCGAGATTGGCCAGCTCGGCGTAGGTGGAGCGCGTCTGCGCCTCGTAGTGCGAGGTGTTCTCGCGGATCTTGTCGAAGACGACGACCGTGTCGTACAGGGAGTACCCCAGAATGGTCAGCACGCCGATAATGGTGGCAGGGGTGACCTCGAAGCCCGAGGCCGCGTAGACGCCGACGGTGACGATGATGTCGTGGCTCAGGGCGAGCAGGGCCGCCACGGCCATCTTCCAGGTGCGGAAGTAGGCCCAGATGAGGCCGCCTACGAGCAGGAAGAAGAGCACCAGGCCGCGGATCGCCTTGTTGGTCACGTCCGCGGACCAGGTCGGGCCGATGGTGGTGGCCGACACGCCGGCCGGGTCGACGCCGTAAGCGGATGCCAGGGCCGAGGCCAGGTCGTCGAGCTGGGCCTTGTCCAGCTCATTGGCCTGAACCCGCACGGAGGACGCTCCCATGGTCGTCACGCTCGAGCCCGAGGACAGGCCCTTGTCGGCCAGGACGTCGTTGGCCGGGCTCTCGGAGGGGTCGGTCACCCCGGTGATCGTGATCTCCGAGCCGCCCTTGAAGTCGATGCCGGGGTTGAGCCCGGGCTTGACCACCAGCACGGCCGAGACGGCGACGACGAGGACGGCGATGGTGTACCACAGACGTCGTCTGGCGATGAAGGGCAGAGAGGTCCTGCCCGAGTAGAGATCGTTGCCCAGCGCGGCGAGGGAGGTCACTTCGTCTCACCGTCCTTTCCGGTGGCGTCCTGCGAGGCGACGGCATCATCGTCCCCGTCGTTCTCAGCACTCGCCCTTCTGCGGGCCTCGGCCTTGCGGCGGGCCAGGGTGCCGACGGCGGAGTCGATGACGGCCTGGCGGCCCTTGCCGTAGGCGGCCAGCGAGCGCGCCCCGAGGTGCTCGGGATCCAGGCCCGACAGGCGGTGGCCCCTGCCGAAGAACGCGAAGCGCAGGATCCACACCATCATCGGGTGGGTGAACAGGATGATGACCGCCAGGTCGACCACCGTGGTCACGCCCAGGGTGAAGGCGAACCCCTGCACGCCGCCCACGGCCAGGAAGTACAGCACGACGGCGGCCAGCAGGTTGACGGTGTCGGAGACGATGATCGTCCGGCGGGCGTGCTTCCACCCCTCGTCCACGGCGGCCACCAGGGTGCGGCCGTGGCGGACCTCGTCGCGCACGCGCTCGAAGTAGATGATGAAGGAGTCCATCGTGATGCCGATGGAGATAATGAGTCCTGCCACGCCCGCCAGGGACAGGCGGTAGCCCATCGCCCAGCTCAGCAGCGCGATCGCCAGGTAGGTGGTGGCCGCCGCGATCATGAGGGAGGCGACCGCGACCACGCTCAGTCCGCGGTACTGCCAGGCGAGGTAGACGATAATGAGGGCGAAGCCGATGAGCCCGGCGATCAGGCCGTTGCGCAGCTGCTCGGTTCCCAGGGTGGCGGAGATCTGCTGCTCGGACTGGACGGTGAAGCTCAGCGGCAGGGACCCGAAGGACAGCTGGTTGGCCAGCGTGTTGGCCTGCGCCTGGGTGAAGCCTCCGGTGATCTGGACCCGGCCGTCGGTGATGGATGTGGTGACGTCCGGGTTGAACCCCGAGGCCATAATGGTCAGCCCGTCCAGCACGATGGCGAACTGGGCCTTCTCGGAGTCGTGGGACTGCGCGTTGGCCTGGCCGCCGGTGGCCGACGCCTTGTCCCGGTAGGCGATGAGGCGCTCCGAGACCGCGGCGAACTCCTCGGTGCCCTCGTCGTTGAACTCCAGGGACACGACCCACTTGTTGGTGGTCGTGCCCTGGCTGGTGGTCTCCAGGCCGGAGGCGGCGTTGGCGATGTTGGTGCCCGCGATGTCCGCGGGGCCCAGGATGTAGGCCCTGCCCGTGCCATCCTTGGCGCAGGAGATGACGGCCTTGGTCGGGTCCTGCGTCTCGCCGGTGAGGTTGTCCGGTGCCGTGCAGTCCAGCATGTAGGCGTCGTAGATCATCTTCTCGCTGATCCACGAGTCCGAGGAGCTGTCCTCCGACGTCGCCGGCAGCGGGTCCTCGCTAATGGTCCCGTCTTGGTTGACGTCAGCGACCTGGGTGGCCACCTGCTCGGCGGTGACGGGGGTCGGCTGGGCGCTGGGCGTGGCGGCATCGGTGGGCGCCTGGCTCGCCCCCTCCTCGGCGGGGGCCTCGCTGGCCGCCTCGGTCGGCTCCTCCGCCGCGTCGCTCGGCGCGTCGGTGGGAGCCTGGCTGGCCGCGTCGGTCGGGGCCGATGAGGCGGAGGCCTGGGCGAGCCGCTGGTTGTAGCTGTCGGCGAACGCGCTCGCACTGCCCTGGATGATCCGGATGACCGGGCGGAAGTAGAGCACCGCGGAGGTGCGCACCAGCTCGAGGGTGTCCTGGCTGGGGGATCCCGGCAGCGAGACCACGATGTTCTGCCCGCCCTGGCGCGAGATCTGCGCCTCGGCGACGCCGGAGGCGTCCACGCGCTGCCGGATGATCTCAATGGCCTGGTCGACGTCCTCATCGGTGATCTCGGAGCCGTCCGACGTCGTGGGCGTCAGAATGATCTGGGTCCCGCCCTCCAGGTCCAGCGCCAGGCCCGGAGTCATGGACGTGCGGCCGGTGGCGGCGCCGGCGTAGAGGCCGGCGAAGCCGATCACAATGATGAGAAGCAGCATCACGAGGCGGCGCCCCGGATGCTTCGTCTGCTTGGTGGACACGCGGTCCCTTCCTCAGGAGATGGTGCGGCTCGCGCCGCTCAGTCAGATGTGTCTGGACGTCTCAGGCCCGGGAGCGCTCGTCGTCGGCGTCCGCCGCGTCGTCGGCCGCGGGGGCTGCGCCAGTTGAGCCGGCTGAGCCAGCCGCGTCAGCTGAGTCGGCTGCTCCGTCCCCGCCCTCCTCGTCGGCCCGGGTGCCGGCCCCGTCCTCGGGCGCCTCGCCGTCCTCGACCTCGGAGCCCTCGGGATCGGTGGCGAAGGGCGGCTCCTCCGCGCCGACGATCGAGGCCTTGGCCCACAGGGACTCATCGCCCAGTGGCGTGGCAAGAGTCACGACGTCGCCGCTGACCTCGACCACGGTGCCGTAGAAGCCGGCGCGCGTGCGCACCCAGTTCCCGGGTACGAGCGCCTCGTTGGTGCGGCGCTCCTGCTCGGCGAGCATCTTCTTCTGCTGCGAGCGCGAGAAACGCGACAGGCCCCAGAAGGCGAGCACCATAACGGCGAGCATGATAAGCATCTGTGGATTCATGGAGGCGACTTCCGTTCAAGAGATCCTCTGGCGAAGAGGAACGACCGTGCAGAGTCTAGGCCACCTGCCGACACCTGCGCGTGTGAGACGTGACCGCCGCGATGATCACGGGTCGGCTCCGCCATACGGCACCGGCGCGCCCGGCTCAGGTGAACAGGAGCCCGGCATCGGGGGCGCTCATGCCCAGGTGCTTGTAGGCGGCCGGCGTGGCCATGCGGCCCCGGGGCGTGCGCACGATCAGTCCCTCGCGGAAGAGGAAGGGCTCGGCCACCGTCTCGATGGTCTCGGGCTCCTCTCCCACGCTGACCGCCAGCGTCGTCAGGCCCACCGGGTTGCCGGAGAAGCGGGAGCACAGGGCGTGAAGCACCGAGCGGTCCAGGCGGTCCAGGCCCAGGGCGTCCACCTCGAAGACCTTCAGGGCGCCGCGGGCCGCCCGCAGGTCCAGGCGCCCGGGCGTGCCGTGCACCTCCGCCCAGTCCTGGACGCGGCGCAGCAGGCGGTTGGCGATGCGGGGCGTGCCGCGCGAGCGGCGGGCCAGCTCCTGGGCCGCCTCGTCCTCGATGGCCACGCCCAGCAGCCCGGCGGAGCGCAGGATGATGCGGACCAGGTCGGCCGGGTCGTAGTACTCCAGGTGGCCGGTGAAGCCGAAGCGGTCGCGCAGCGGCGCCGGCAGCAGACCCGCGCGGGTGGTCGCGCCGACGACCGTGAAGACGGGCAGTGTCAGCGGGATGGATGTCGCGCCCGGCCCCTTGCCCACGACGATATCGACCCGGTAGTCCTCCATGGCCAGGTAGAGCATCTCCTCGGCGGTGCGGGCCAGGCGGTGGATCTCGTCGATGAACAGCACGTCGCCCTTCTCCAGGGATGACAGGATGGCGGCCAGGTCGCCGGCGTGCTGGATGGCGGGGCCGGAGGTCAGGCGCAGGGAGCCCTCGACCTCGGCGGCGATGATCATGGCCAGGGTCGTCTTGCCCAGGCCGGGCGGCCCCGACAGCAGGACGTGGTCGGGAGGGTCGCCGCGCGCCAGGGCGGCGCGCAGCACGACCGAGAGCTGGTCGCGCACGACCTGCTGGCCCACGAAGTCCTCCAGGCGCTTGGGGCGCAGGGCCGCCTCGGCGGCGCGCTCGACGTCGTCGGCGCCGCCCGTCACGAGCCGGTTCGGGCCCTTCCCCGGCGCGGACGCCCCGGACGACGCAGAAGACTCAGAAGACTCAGCCACGGCCGCCTCCCAGTCGGCGCAGGGAGGCGCGCAGCAGCTCGGGCACGCTCGGTTCGGCCCCCTGCTCCGAGCGCTCCAGCTCGACGGCGGCCACGGCCCGGGCCGCGATCGCCTCGTTCCACCCGAGCTGGACCAGGGCGCCGACGACGTCCGGGTTCGGCTGCTTCGCGCCGGCCGCCGGGACAGTCGCGGGCGCGGGCTCCTCGCCGGCGGGGGCGCCGAGCTTGTCGCCGACGTCGATCATGACGCGCTGCGCCCCCTTGGGCCCCAGGCCCGGCACGCGCGTGAGCGCGGCGACGTCCCGGTCGGCGATGGCCCTGCGCAGGGCGTCTGGGGTGTGGACCGCGAGCACGGCCAGGGCCAGCTTGGCGCCCACGCCCTTGGCCCCCAGCAGCACGCGGAAGCAGCGGCGCTCGTCGGCGTCGGCGAAGCCGAACAGGGTCAGTGAGTCCTCGCGGACGACGAGCTCGGTGTGGACGGAGCCCTCCTGGCCGGTGCGCAGCCCGGCCAGGGTGGCGGGCGTGGCCTGGAAGGCCATGCCGACGCCGCCGACCTCGATGACCGCCCCGGTCAGGGAGACCTCGAGGACGGTTCCGCGCAGTGAGGCGATCATGCGGGTGAGCTCCTTGGGTAGCGGTGGATCGAACGCCTGTTCACAGGATAGCAGTGGGCGGGCGACCAGTCCGCGGGCGCCGGTGCGCACGCAGTCCGCCGTGTCACGTCGGTCTCCGCCGGTACCGGGGGTCGACGGCGCCGGTGCGCCGGGCGGCGGCCTGCGCGGACGCCCACTTCTGCTGGGCGGGTGTGCGCGCCGAGGCCCGCACCGAGCCGCCGGCCGAGACCATCTCGGTCGCCCCGTCCACGCCCGTGCCTCCCCCGCGCCAGCCGTGGCAGATCGCCTGGGCGACGGCGTCGGCGGCGTCGGCCGGCCTGGGGGCCTCGGCCAGCCCCAGGATCCGCTGGACCATCGCCTGGACCTGCGACTTGGAGGCGGTGCCCGAGCCGGTGACCGCGGCCTTGGCCTCGCTGGGCGTGTGCTGGGCGACCTCCAGGCCCGCCCGGGCCCCGGCCACCATGACCACGCCCATGACCTGGGCGACCGTGATGACCGAGCGCAGGTTGTCCTGGGCGAAGACGCGCTCGACGGACACGGCCGTCGGGCCGAGGCGGGCGATCCAGTCCTCGATCGCCTCTCCGATCGCGAGCAGGCGCAGCTCGGGGCTCTGCGAGGTCGGTGTGCGCACGACCCCCGCCTCCACGAGCCGTGCTCGACGACGGGGGTCGATGTCCACGCAGCCCAGGCCGCAGCGGGTCAGGCCGGGGTCCACCCCGAGCACCCGTTGCTGGGCGACGGCGGCATGCGCGGAGGCGGGGCGAGCGGCGGGGCTCACTCGTCGTCGAGCTGGGCGGCGACCCCGGCGGGGATGTCCACCGAGGTGAAGACGTTCTGGACGTCGTCGAGGTCCTCCAGGGCGTCGACGAGCCGCAGGACCCTGCGGGCGCCCTCGAGGTCGACCTCCACCTTGGTGGCGGCGATGAACTGGGACTCGGCGGAGTCGTACTCCATGCCCGCCTCGGTCACGGCGCTGCGCACGGCGACGAGGTCGGAGGGGTCGCTGATGACCTCGAAGGACTCCGGGCCCTCGAGGACCTCCTCGGCACCGGCGTCCAGGACGGCCATGAGGATCGTGTCCTCGTCAACGCCGTCGGCCTTGGCGATCTCGACCACGCCCTTGCGGGAGAAGTTGTAGGCCACGGACCCGGGGTCGGCCAGGCTGCCGCCGGTGCGGGTGAAGGCGACGCGGACGTCGGAGGCGGCGCGGTTGCGGTTGTCGGTGAGGCACTCCACCAGGAAGGCCACGCCGGCCGGCCCGTAGCCCTCGTACATAATGGTCTGCCAGTCGGCGCCGCCGGCCTCTTCGCCGCTGCCGCGCTTGACGGCGCGGGTGATGTTGTCGGCGGGCACGGAGTTCTTCCTGGCCTTCTGGATGGCGTCGAAGAGCGTCGGGTTACCGGCGGGGTCGGCGCCGCCGGTGCACGCGGCGACCTCGATGTTCTTGATCAGGCGGGCGAACAGCTTGCCGCGCTTGGCGTCGATGGCGGCCTTCTTGTGCTTGGTGGTGGCCCACTTGGAGTGTCCCGACATGTGTTCTCCTGGGTGTCGATCCGTGTACGCGTCCCGGGCGGGGACGCCACGCTGCGGCCGCGGGCCGACACGGCCCGCGGCAGAACCTCGGACATCCTAACGCCGTCCGCTCCCGCGCTCAGGCATCGCCCTCCTCGCGGATGGTGAGCACCGTCCCGTCCCACCCGGGCAGCAGCCGCCGGGCCAGCTCCGGCAGGGCCTGCGGGTAGACGGTCAGACCCGCCCCGACGGCGGCGTCGAGCTCATCGAGGGGCCACCAGCGCAGCGAGTCGAGGACGTCGCGCTCCAGCGGGGTCCACCCGCTGCGGTCCATCTGGCCGTCCCGGCCGCGTGCGGCATCGGCGCGCGCGGCCGCCTCGGCGTCGAGCCTGACGAGGTAGAACAGCTCCTCCTGACGGCAGGTGACCAGGTTGAAGGCGAAGTGCGCGCTCCGCTCGACCACAGGCCCCTCCAGGGCGGCGGCGCCCAGGCGGATGCCGGTCTCCTCGGCCAGCTCGCGCAGCGCCCCCTGCACCGGGCTCTCGCCCGGCCTGAGGCCGCCTCCGGGCGTGAAGGCCCAGGAGCGCCCGGCGTCGGCGAAGTCGTGCCCGACCGCGAGCAGCACCGCCGGGGCGGGGTCCTCCCGCAGGGCGATGACGCGGGCGGCGCGGCGGGCCGGCAGGCCCTCGTCGTTGAGGGCCCACTCGTCGGGGTCGATGAGCTCGCGCCAGTTCTCCGGGACGCGGCGCTGGTCCCGGCCGTCGGCGGCCGGGACCGGCGCAGGGCCCTCTGCCGGGATCGGGGTCATGGTCGGGGCGGCGCTCAGGCCTGACCGGTGAAGATGCGCCGTGATGACGACATCGTCTCCAGCAGGGACGCCTCCTGGGCTGCGAAGTCGGCCTCGGCGTGCCCGTCGAGCGCCTGCTGGCGCAGCTGCGCCAGGGCGGCGGAGGCCTTCAGGAAGCCCCTCATGGCGTCGAGCGCCCGCGGCCCCTGGCTCCTGGCCCACCGTCTGGCCGCCGCGCGCCCCGAGCCGGTGGTGAGCATGGTGATCTCGGCGGGGCTGTACCACCCGGCCCGGTGGTAGTCGTACAGGCGGGCGCGCATGGTCATGCGCTCGCTCCACCGCAGCCAGACGACCACGCCGACCCAGGCCATGAACAGGGGCACCTCGACGAGGAAGTAGAGGATGAAGGCCTGGCTGACGATCCCGTTCCAGAAGGCGTGCAGCACGATCGCGCACGCCAGGCCGATCGGCGTCATCCAGATCCAGGCCAGTGAGGAGCGCATGCGCGCGCTCGCACCGATGGCGAGCCCCGTGCAGGCGGTGAAGGTCACGTGCACGAACGGCGACAGGATGCCGCGCATCAGGAAGGTGGCGGCAATCTGGTCCCAGTACCTCACGAAGTACGAGATGTTCTCGGCGAAGGCGAAGCCCGCTGCAACGACGCACGCGTAGACGACGCCGTCCACGGGCCCGTTGAAGGTGCGTCGCCAGATCAGGAAGATGATGAGCACGCCCAGGGCCTTGGTGGACTCCTCGACAATGGGCGCCGAGACGACCGCGGAGAAGAGCTCCGTCCCCGAATGGCTGCCGGTGGAGGATGCCACCAGGAGGGACGCCGACGTGTTGACCACCAGCGAGACCACCGCGGCCACGCCCGATCCCCACAGGAAGGCGGCGACCAGGACGCCCGGCGGCTCGGGCTCCCACCTGTCGATCCACCAGACCGTTCCCAGGACGATGAGCAGCGGAACGAGCGCCAGCGCCACGGCGACCCACGTCCTCTGGGTCGCGAGCTGCGACGACTTCATGGCCGAGAGGTAGACGACACCGAGCATGGCGAGCAGGCCCACGCCTCCGAGCGCGCTGAGCACGATGGTGGCGATGCGGCCGCGGCGGCGCGCCGAGGCGACCTGCGGGGTCCACTCGACCGACAGCGGCCTGCTCCCCGCGCTCAGCGCCACCTCCGGGTAGGCCGAGCGTCGGTAGCCGGCGCGCGGGGACCAGCCGTTGGCGGGGGACGTGGGCATGCTCATGCTGAGTCTCCGTCCGTGGGATCGTCTGCTGCGGCGGTGACGGGACCCGCCACGGGAGCGGCGTCGTCGTCGATGTCGAAGGTCTGGGGCATGGGCGCGCGACCGGCCAGGTGCAGGCGGCGCACGAGGAGGCCGGAGCGCAGGCGCCGCGCCTCGGCCACGTGGGTGTTGTGGAACCGCCGGGCCAGGACGAGCCGGTAGCAGGCCTTGTCCAGGCGCGTCAGCGCGTCGGCGGCCAGGGGGCGGGCGCCCAGGGCCGCACGCGCCTGCACGTTGAGCACCACCCGGATGACCCGCGAGAGGTCGGACTCGACCAGGGCCCGGCTCCGCCGGCCGGACGCCGCCCGGTCATCGGGGTCCAGGCCGTCCTCGACGATCGGGCCCTCGCAGTCCAGGGCGTCGTGCGCCGCGCGGGACAGCAGGGCGGCGGAGGCCGGGTCGAGGGCGCCGGTGGCCGCGAGGTCGATGACCGCCTGGCCGCGGTGGACGAGCTGGGCCTCCAGGGTGGCCCGCGAGCCCAGCACCTGCCGGTGGAGCCGGTCCACCCGCAGCGCCCTGGCGTACAGGCCCCATCCCAGGGCCAGCAGGACGAGCGCTGAGGCGAGCACGGTCAGCAGGACATCGGCCACGGCTCAGTCCTCCAGGGCGTCGCGCAGGCGCCCCACCATGGTGCGCGAGCCCGGTGCGACGGTCACTCGGGTGTGGGCGGTGGACAGCGCCATGTCGTAGACGTCGAGCACGGAGTCGGTGACGGCCGACCAGTCGTAGCGGCCCACGACGGCGGCGGCGGCCTCGCGCCTGGCGTCCGCGGCGCGCGTGTCGGTGAGCGTGTCCACGATGGCGCGGGCCAGGTCCGCTCCGTCCCCGTTGCGGAACAGCGCCCCGTAGGCGCCCGCGCCCAGGACGTCGGAGAAGGCCGCCAGGTCCGAGGCGACGACCCGGGTGCCGGCGGCCATGGCCTCCACCAGTACGATTCCGAAGGACTCGCGACCGGTCTGGGGGGCCACATAGCATGAGGACGAGGCGAGCAGGCTCGCCTTGTCCTCATCCGAGACTCCGCCGAGGAAGGTCACGGCATCGCCGTATCGGGCCAGGGCGGCGCGCTGGGGCCCGGCCTCGCCGCGGCCGGCGATGAGGAAGCGGGCCCCGGGGACGCGCTCCAGGACGGCGGGAATGGCCGCGGCCAGTACCTGCAGCCCTTTGCGGGGCTCGTCCAGGCGTCCCAGGAAGGAGATCGTCGGAGCCTGGGGACTGCCGGCGAAGCGCGGGTCCCTCTTGGCGGCGGTGAAAGGAGCGACGTACACGCCGTTGGGGATCACCACGGCGTCACCGCCGTGGTACTGGATGAGGGTGCGACGCGCCTCCTCCGACACGGCGATGCGCGCAGTGATCCTCTCCATGAGCGGGACCGCGGCCGGGGAGAGCAGCTTGCGAGCCAGGGATCGCGGCATGGCGGCGTGGAAGGTCCCCACCACGGGACAGGAGGCCGCCTGGAGGGCGATCGTACCGACGCTGGGCATGCTCGGCTCATGGATGTGGAGCAGGTCGAAGTCGTAGGCGTCCAGCCAGCGGCGCGCCCGCCGGGCCACGGCCGCACCGAAGTTGAGGCGGGCGACCGAGCCGTTGTACGGGATGGCGATCGAGTCGCCCGCCGAGGTGACCCACTCGGGCAGGTCGGAGTCGGCTGCGGCCGGCGCCAGGACCCGCACATCGTGGCGCCGCCCGCGCAGCTCGGCGGCCAGGTCCATGACATGGGCCTGCACCCCTCCGGGCGCGTCCAGGGAGTACGGGCACACAAGACCGATCCTCATGCGCGCCCCTCCTGCTTCGCGTGGCTGCGCGCGAGCCGCTCGTGGTCGAGATCGGCGTCGAAGACCGGCTGGAGCATGTGCCAGTCGACGGCGTGCTCGGCGAGCAGCGGACCCATGGCGGCCGCCCAGGCGCGCGTGTGCGCCACGACCAGCTCAGGGCCGCCCGGGCCCGGGGGGCGGGGCACCTCCCGCAGGGTCAGCACCAGGCCCCACCGCGACCCCGCGGCCCGACGGCGCTCGCCCGCCAGGGCCTCGTAGTGCATGCCGGCGACGTACAGGGGCAGGTCCAGGCGCTGCGCCAGGGCGGCGGGCCCGGCGGCGAAGCGCGCGGTGTGGCCGCACAGGTCCACCTCCAGGCCGGAGGCCGACAGGTCCCGGTCGGCCAGCAGCGGGATGACGTAGGGCCCCCCGTCCTGCGCGGCGGCGACGAGCCGGTCGAAGACCCTCTCACCGCGGCCCTGGCCAAGGATCCTCATGCCGAGCCGCTCGCGGAAGGCGACGAACTGGTCGAACAGGTCGGCCGGCTCGAGTCGCTCGGCCACAGTCAGAACGGTCGCCAGCCGCCGGCACGCCCAGGCGCCCACCAGGTCCCAGTTGCCCATGTGGCCCACGGCCAGCACGATCGAGCCCCGCCGCAGGTCGGCGTGCACCCGCGGGGGCATGTCGGCGCGCACGCGCGCCAGGATCTGCTCCTCGCTCATGCCGGCCAGGGCGAAGGCCTCGTAGAAGTAGCGCATGTAGGAGCGCATCGCCCGCCGGGAGGCCCGCCGCACCTGCCGCGGACTCGTGGGCGCGGGCAGGACGCGCGCCAGGTTCCTCTCCAGCTGCCCGACGCCGGCGGCCCCGGCGCCCAGGCGGTGCAGCCCCCACGCGGCGTCGGCCCCGGCGCGGAACAGCCCGTAGCCCACCGGCGCCGGCAGTGCGGGCACGTGCCGCCAGGCGAAACGGTACAGGTCGTTGACCGCCATGCTCACGCGCCCTCCTCCGGTCCTCCGCCACCGGCCGCAGGGGCCGCTCGGCCCACCGCCTGACGGCGGACCGCGACAATGCGCTGGATGACGGTGATGAAGGAGGCCAGCGCCACGTAGCCGAGCGCCGCGGACAGCACCCACTGGGGCGCCCCGAGACCGACCGCGAAGGCCGCCACGAGGGCCACCACCAGGCGGTCGGTGCGCTCGGCGATCCCCACCGAGGCGGCGGCTCCGATGGACTCGGCGCGGGCCCGGGCGTAGGGCACGGCCGCGGCCAGCACGATGCAGGCCAGGGCGAGACCGACCGTGACCGTGCGCAGCGCGGCGCTGTCGGTCCTCATGGTCAGGGCCGCCCAGGCGGCCAGGGAGGCGAAGACGGCACCGTCGGCGAGCCGGTCGAGCGTGGAGTCGAGGAAGGCGCCGAAGACCGAGCTGCGCCCTGTGGCCCGGGCGAGGATGCCGTCGAGGGAGTCCCCCGCCAGGGCGAGTCCCAGCAGGGGCGGGCCGGCGAGGAAGCGGCCCTGCGGAAGGGTCGCCACGGCCACGCCCACCGTCAGGACCGTGCCGGCCACGGTGAGCATGTCAGGAGTGATCCCCGCCCGGGCCATGGCGAGCGCGGGGCGGGTGAGCAGTGCCTTGGTCAGGCCTCGGCCGTGCTGTCCGAGCATGGAGTCCTTACGGGGTCGTCTGGGTCATCGGGGTTGTACGGAGTCGTCGGGGCCGGCTAGGTGGGCAGGAGCGCCGTCCCAGGCGGCGGCGAGCTGGTCGCGCTGGACGCCCAGGAGCTGGGGGACGGGCTTCGTCTTGCCGATGATGGGCATGAAGTTGGCGTCGCCGGTCCAGCGCGGAACGATGTGCTGGTGGAGGTGGGCGGCGATACCGGCCCCGGCGACCTCGCCCTGGTTCATGCCCAGGTTGAAGCCGTGGGGGTGGGACACGGAGCGGACGACCTCCATGGCGCGGGCGGTCAGCCTGCCGATCTCGATGCGCTCGTCCTCCGATGCCTCGGTCCAGTCCGAGATGTGCCGGTAGGGGCACACCAGGAGGTGGCCGGTGTTGTACGGGTAGAGGTTCATCAGCACGTAGGCGCTCTCGCCCCGGTGGACGATCAGCGCCTGCCGGTCCTCCCGCCCGGGCGCCGCGCAGAAGGGGCACTGGCCGGGCGAGGAGTCCTCGGGCCTGTCCTGCCCGCCGATGTAGACCATGCGGTGGGGCGTCCACAACCGCCCGAAGGGGTCGGGGGCGTCGGCGTGCTGGAAGGGCGTCTCGATGCGCACGCCGTCCACGACGGCGCCCTCCAGGCCCGCCAGGGCGTCGGCCTCGGTCTCGGGGTGCTCAGCCACGGGTGAGCCTCTCCCCCGCCGGGTCGTTGACGCGGGCCCCGATGACGCCGGCGATGTGCGCCACGGCCTGGTCGACCGGCACCCCGTTGCACTGCTCGCCGTCGCGGAAGCGGAAGGAGACGGCGCCGGCCTCCACGTCGTCGCCCCCGGCGATGAGGATGAAGGGCACCTTCTCCTTGGCGGCGTTGCGGATCTTCTTGCTGAAGCGATCGTCCGACAGGTCGGTCTCCGCCCGCACGCCCGCGGCGCGCAGGCGTGCGGCGATGTCCTTGACGTAGTCGTCGAAGACCTCGGCCACGGGCACGAGCCGCGCCTGGACGGGTGCCAGCCAGGCGGGGAAGGCCCCGGCGTAGTGCTCGGTGAGCACGCCGATAAAGCGCTCCACGCTGCCCAGCTTGGCGGAGTGGATCATGACGGGGCGCCGGTGGGTCCCGTCGGCCGCCGTGTACTCCAGGTCGAAGCGCTCGGGCTGGTTGAAGTCGTACTGGATGGTGGACATCTGCCAGGTGCGGCCGATGGCGTCCTTGACCTGGACGGAGACCTTGGGGCCGTAGAAGGCGGCGCCGCCGGGGTCGGGGACGACCTCCAGGCCGGAGGCGTCGCAGGCCTCCCGGAGGGCGGCGGTGGCGGCGGCCCAGTCCGCCTCGGAGCCGATGAACTTGTCCTTCCTGGCGCCGTCGTCGCGGGTGGACAGCTCCAGGTAGAAGTCGGTCAGCCCGAAGTCGGACAGGATGGACAGGAAGAAGTCGATCTGGGCGCGGATCTCCTCACCGGCCTGCTCGGGGGTGCAGTAGGTGTGGGAGTCGTCCTGGGTGAAGCCGCGCATGCGGGTCAGCCCGTGGACGACGCCGGACTTCTCGTACCGGTAGTCACGGCCCATCTCGAAGAAGCGCAGCGGCAGCTCGCGGTAGGAGCGGCCCCGGGAGCGGAAGATGAGGTTGTGCATGGGGCAGTTCATGGCCTTGAGGTAGTACTCCTGCCCGGCCCTGGTGATGGCGCCCGCCGCGTCGCGCTCCTCGTCGGCGAGCATGGGCGGGAACATGGTGTCGGCGTAGTAGGGCAGGTGGCCCGAGGTGTGGAAGAGGCCGCCCTTGGAGATCTCGGGGGTGTGGACGAAGTCGAAGCCGGCCTCCTCGTGCCGTCGGATCACATGGCTCTCGATCTGGTGACGGAGCATGCCGCCCCTGGGGTGGAAGACCACCAGGCCGGGGCCGATCTCCTCGGGGAAGGAGAAGAGGTCGAGCTCGGCCCCCAGCCTGCGGTGGTCGCGGCGCTCGGCCTCCCTGAGGCGCTCCTGGTAGGCCCGCAGGTCCTCCTTGGAGGCCCAGGCGGTGCCGTAGATGCGCTGGAGGGAGTCCCCGTGCTGGTCGCCCCTCCAGTAGGCGGAGGATGACTTGGTCAGGGCGAAGCCCTGGCCGATGAGCCGGGTGGAGGGCAGGTGGGGGCCGCGGCACAGGTCCTTCCAGGCCACGGTCCCGTCGCGGCGCACGTTGTCGTACACGGTGAGGCCGCCCCTGCCCACCTCCACCGAGGCGCCTTCGGCGCCGGCGCCCTTGGTGGTGATGAGCTCGAGCTTGTAGGGCTGGTCGGCGAGCTCGGCGCGCCCCTCGGCCTCGGTGATGTCCCGGCGTCGGAAGGTCTGGCCCTCCTTGACGATGCGCTTCATGCGCTTCTCGATGTCGCGCAGGAGCTCGGGGGTGACGGCGTCGATGCCACCGAAGTCGTAGTAGAAGCCGTCGGTGATGAAGGGGCCGATGCCGAGGTCGACGTCGGGGAAGATCTCCTGGACGGCCTGGGCCATGACGTGGGTGACGGAGTGGCGCAGGATGTTCAGGCCGTCCTCGGAGCCGAGGGTGATGGGCTCCACGCTCGCGCCCGCGGGAACGGTCCTGTCCAGGTCCCACGGCTCGCCATCGACCCGCATGGCGACGACCGCGCGATCCTGTCCGAAGAGCGCGGTCCCGGTGGTGCCCGCCTCGACGCTGCGCACGGCGCCGTCGAGGGTGATGTCGATGGTGGGCTGGGCTGGCACGAGTCTGCTCCTGGTGAGTTGTGGACCGGGCGCTGCACTGGTGCACCCGCTGACGGCCGGGAGTCTACTCGTCGGCCAGCGCCTGCTCAGACGCCCAGGCGGTCGCGCACCAGGTGGCGCACGCGGCGGGCGCGGACCAGGGCGGCGTAGACAGCCCTGTGAATCGGGATGTCCCAGGCGCCGTCGACCTCGGTGGCGTGGTGGGCGAAGCGCTTCTTGTAACGGCCCACCCCGTAGAGCTCGGGCACACGGGCGGAGTCGGCCCCCATGAGGTCGAAGGAGTCCTTGCCCTCGGCGGCCAGGGTGCGGGCCACGAACCAGTCGAGGGCCTCGGCGCCGCGGAACCCCCGCGACTCGTCCGAGGAGGCCCCGTAGTAGGCGACGGCGGCCTTGCCGGAGACGGTGACGAGGTCCCAGCAGTGGGGCGCGCCGTCGCGGCGCAGGACGAAGAGCCTGGCGTGCTCCGGGCCCAGGGTGCGCAGCATGTCCCAGTAGACCTCGGCGGGGTGGGGGCGGAAGCCGTCGCGCTCGGCCGTGGTGACCATCACCTGGTAGACCTCGTCGAAGGCCCGGCGGTCGAGCCCTGTCTCCTCGGCCATGACGCAGCCCGCCTCGGTCGCGACCCGGTCGGCCCGCTTGACGCCGCGGCGGCCGTCCTTGGGCATGGCGGCCGCGATGGCATCGGGGGTGCGCGGCCGCAGGTCGATGACGAAGGTCCGGTCGTAGGTGATGGTCGAGAGCAGCTCGCGGGTGTCCGCCGCCCGGTAGCGAGCGTGCATGCGCACGAACACCACGCGGGAGTCCTTCAGCCTGATCTCCCGCACGAGCAGCTCGCGCAGGTGCGCCTCGCGCTCGGGGCTCTGCTCCTTGAGCCAGATGGGCCCGTGCTTGGCCCACAGGAAGCGCTGCCCCCCGATCTCGTAGCGGTACAGGGCGAGGACGGCGACGGGCCTGCCGTCGTCCTCGTAGACGTAGCGCCCGAACAGGGGGTGCCCCTGGCTGGCCTCGTAGTCCTCCCAGGGCTCGAGCTGCTCGATGGGCGCCGGGGTGCAGCCGATGGCCACGCGCATGTCCTTGGGGGAGATGGGGCGGAGGGTCTCGGGGCGCCGGGTGGTGCGGGGGGCGTGAGTCATGGGATCTCCAGATCGGTGGGCGGGTCCGCTCGGCGCAGCCGCAGGCGCAGGGGCCGCGGGTGGTAGCGGTGGAACTTGCGGTCGTGGTTGAGCTTCTGGGCGGTGATGAGCAGACGACGGCGCACGGAGCGCTCCGCGGGGTCGAGCAGCGGGTCGACCGCGCGCGCCGCGAGCCGCAGGACGCGCCGTCGCAGAAGGGGGTCGTCGACCTGGTGGAGCACGAGGTGGCGCGGCAGGAGGCTGTAGAGCACCTCGTCGGCGGCCTCCCGGCGCGGCCCCGGGCTGCCGTCGACCAGGTCGCGGATCATGACGACCATGGGGTTGACGCCCGCGGCGCTCATGTAGAAGGAGTTCCGCCCAATGCGGGGGTTGAGCTCGAAGTAGACCGGGGCTCCGCCCCGCGGGTCGATCTTGACGTCGAAGTTCGCGAATCCCCGGTACCCGACGGACGTCAGCAGCTTCTCGGCGCCCTCCCACAGGTCGGGGAAGGGCTCGGTGATCATGGCGACGGGGTTGCCGATGAGGGTGGGCGTGTGGTCCTCCAGAAGCACGCGCGCCGAGCCGATCATGGTCATCCGTCCGTCGGAGGCCATGTACGCGGTCACCGAGCGCATGGCGTCGTCCCCGCCCGGGATCCGCTCCTGGATGAGGAAGGTGGACCGGTAGCCGGCGCCCCGCAGGTCGGACCACAGCGAGGCGAGGTCCGCGGGGGTGTCGAGGAAGTAGATCTTGCGCTGGCCGGGGAACTCGACGGCGTCCCAGTCCGCGCCGACGGCGGCCTT
Source organism: Actinomyces israelii (assembly GCF_030253495.1). NCBI lineage: Bacteria > Bacillati > Actinomycetota > Actinomycetes > Actinomycetales > Actinomycetaceae > Actinomyces > Actinomyces israelii. Next base: position 1,888,726 of record NZ_CP124548.1, on the reverse strand, counting down.
GCCGACCAGGGGGAAGGGGATATCGATCTCGGGGTCGGCGTCCGCGAGCGCGGAGCAGTCCACGACGACCTGCCGCGGGGTGCGCAGCCCCTGCTCGGCGCAGGCCGCGGCGAAGGCGACCTTGTCGCTCAGGGCGCTCATCGCCTCGGCGCTCGGGAAGGGCACGACGTACTCCGGCTCCAGCTCTGCGCGGTGGGCGATGAGGAGCTGGGCGGTCGCGTCGCGGTTGGCGATGACCACGGCGCTGCGCGGCGCCCGGCCCTCGACGAGCTCGCGCAGGCGGGCGACCATGGCTGTCTCGTCGCGCGAGTCCTGGTGGACGACGTCGATATAGCTCGACAGGGCGATCGCCTCGATGGGGCTGGGCGACAGCAGGGTCACCCGCTGCCCGGTGGCGTCGTGGAGCTGGCGGGCCAGCGCGTAGCCCCCGATGTCACCGCCGATCACCACGGGAAGCAGGTCTGGGCGCGAGGGCCTGCGCGCTGAGAGGGCCACATGTTCTCCTAGGTCCGGCCGAGCCCGCGTGCGGGCCCCGGCAGCATGGTCGAGATGATCGGTGGTGAACGGGTGCTGGGAAGGGCCGACGGACGGAGCGGCCGCGGGAGGGGCGGCCGCGATGAAGGCCCGGAACACGATGTTCCGGGCCGGGTGGCTGAGTGGGCGATACTGGGATCGAACCAGTGACCTCTTCCGTGTCAGGGAAGCGCGCTACCGCTGCGCCAATCGCCCGAGCGGATGACGGGACTCGAACCCGCGACCCTCACCTTGGCAAGGTGATGCTCTACCAACTGAGCCACATCCGCGCGCCGCCGGCGAGGAGCCGGTAACCGGTGCGGGAGGAAAAGTAGCAGAGCACGGGCGCCAGACCAAATCGGCCCCGGTGCGCGACCTCGAACCGTGATGCTGCGGCGTCGGAGCCGCGCACGTGGCAAAGTGTCCCTATGCCGTCTGACATGCCCACCACGCCCGACCGCCCAGGGCCCGTAGCCACCGACACCGCCGCCGCCCCGACACCCGACCAGGCCGCCACCACGCCCGCTGACACCGCCCCCGAGCCCGCCGTCGTCACTGCCAGCGCCGCCAGCGCCGCCAGCGCCGCCAGCGCCGCCAGCGCCGCCGATAATGCGCCCGTCATCGCCCCGGCCTCGGCGACCGGCGTCGGCGCCCTCACGCCGATAACCGCCCCCACGCCCGACCAGCCGCAGACGGCGGCCCCCGTCAGCACTCCGACCACAGCGCCCGTCCCGACTCTCACGACCTGGCCGGGGCAGCCCTACCCGCTGGGCGCGACCTATGACGGCTCGGGCACCAACTTCGCGGTCTTCTCATCCGTGGCCGAGCGGGTCGAGCTGTGCCTGTTCGACGAGTCCGGCGCCGAGACCCGGGTCGACCTGACGGAGGTGGATGCGGACGTGTGGCACGCCTACCTGCCCACGGTCCGCCCCGGCCAGTACTACGGCTACCGCGTGCACGGGCCCTACGACCCCGCCCGCGGCCTGCGCTGCGACGCCTCCAAGCTGCTGCTGGACCCGTACGCCAAGGCGATCTCCGGGCACGTCAGGGCCTCGCAGTCCCTGTACTCCTACGACTTCAACGACGCCTCGGTGCGCAACGAGGAGGACTCCGCCGGCGCCACCATGCGGTCGGTCGTCATCTCCCCGTACTTCGACTGGGGCCACGACCGCCCGCCGGCGCACGAGTACCACAACACGATCATCTACGAGGCCCATGTCAAGGGCATGACCAAGCTCAACCCGCTCGTGCCCGAGGAGCTGCGCGGCACCTATGCGGGCCTGGCCCAGCCGGCCGTCATCGACCATCTCAAGAAGCTCGGCATCACCGCCATCGAGCTCATGCCGGTCCACCAGTACGTCAACGACACCTACCTGCAGGACAAGGGCCTGTCGAACTACTGGGGGTACAACACGATCGGCTTCTTCGCCCCGCACAACGGCTACGCCGCCTACAGCGCCGGCGGCCAGCAGGTCCAGGAGTTCAAGTCGATGGTCAAGGCCTTCCACGAGGCCGACATCGAGGTCATCCTCGACGTCGTCTACAACCACACCGCCGAGGGCAACCACATGGGCCCCACCCTGTCCTTCCGCGGTCTGGACAATGTCGCCTACTACCGGCTCGTGGACGGCGACCAGGCCCACTACTTCGACACCACGGGCACCGGCAACTCCCTGCTCATGCGCTCCCCCGCGGTCCTCCAGCTCATTATGGACTCCCTGCGCTACTGGGTCACCGAGATGCACGTGGACGGCTTCCGCTTCGACCTGGCCTCGACCCTGGCGCGCCAGTTCCACGAGGTCGACAAGCTCAGCGCCTTCTTCGACATCATCCACCAGGACCCGATCCTGTCGCAGACCAAGCTCATCGCCGAGCCCTGGGACGTGGGCGAGGGCGGCTACAACGTCGGCGGCTTCCCTCCCCTGTGGAGCGAGTGGAACGGCACCTACCGCGACACGGTGCGCGACTTCTGGCGCGGGGAGCCCTCCACCCTGGGCGAGTTCGCCTCCCGCATCACCGGGTCCTCCGACCTGTACCAGCACTCCGGGCGCACGCCCGTGGCCAGCATCAACTTCGTCACCGCCCACGACGGGTTCACCATGGCCGACCTGGTGTCCTACAACGAGAAGCACAATGAGGCCAACCTGGAGGACAACCGGGACGGCGCCAACGACAACCGCTCGTGGAACTGCGGGGTCGAGGGCCCCACCGACGATCCCGCGGTGATCTCCCTGCGCAAGCGCCAGACGCGCAACTTCCTGGCCACCATCCTGTTCAGCCAGGGCGTTCCCATGATCTGCCACGGAGACGAGATGGGGCGCACCCAGGACGGCAACAACAACGCCTACTGCCAGGACAACGAAATCTCCTGGATCGACTGGGACCTGGACGAGGAGGACCGCGACCTGCTGAGCTTCACGCGGACCATGGTGTGGCTGCGCCGCAACCACCCCGTGCTGCGCCGACGCCGCTTCTTCTCCGGCGCCGCCTCCCACGGCGGCGAGTCCGACCTGGGCGAGATCGAGTGGCTGCGGCCCTCAGGCGAGCGCATGACCGATCAGGACTGGGGCGCCTGGTACGCCCGCGCCATGATGGTCTTCCTCAACGGCGACGCCATCGCCGAGCCCGACGAGCAGGGACGCCGCGTTGCCGACGACTCCTTCCTCGTGCTGATCAACGCCAGCGAGAAGGACATCACCTTCACCCTGCCGGGCCTGGGTCACTCCGAGGGCTGGGTCGTGGCCCTCGACACCGCCCCGGCCGTGGACAGCGAGCCCCACGATTCGCTCAACGCCGGCGAGCAGGTCGTCGTCGAGGCCCGTTCTATGCTGTTCCTGATATCGGCCCCGGAGACGACCTGACCGACACCCGCGAGGGGGAAGGACACGATGACCGAGCCAGCTCAGGAGGCGGCCCACGAACCGGCTCAGCAGGAGACCACGACAGCAACCGAGGCGGCGCCCGTCCCCGAGGGGTACGCGCCCTGGTCGGGGCACGTGCCCGCCGACGGGCGCCGCACCCCGGTGACGACCTACCGGCTCCAGATGGGCAGCGCACTCACCTTCGACGACGCCCGCCGCCTGGTGCCCTACCTGCGCGACCTGGGCGTCACCGACGTCTACCTCTCCCCCGTGCTCGCCGCGGCTCCGGGATCGACGCACGGCTACGACGTCGTCGACCACACCCGCATCAGCGAGGTCATGGGCGGGCGCGCCGGGCTGGAGCGCCTGGCCGACGACGTCCACGCGGCGGGGATGGGCCTGGTCCTGGACATCGTGCCCAACCACATGGCCGTGCCCACCCCCGCGTGGCACAACCTGCCCCTGTGGTCCGTGCTGCGCAACGGTCCGGGCTCCCCCTTCGCCTCGTGGTTCGACGTGCCCGTCGATGCGCCCATCCTCATGCCGGTGCTCGGCGCGCGCATCGGCAAGGTGCTCGCCGACGAGCAGCTCGTGCTGGAGCGCATGGTCGTGCCCACCGAGCCCGAGCGCGGCGAGCAGTGGGTGCTGCGCTACTTCGACCACGTCTTCCCCGTCGCCGAGGGCACCCAGTCCCTGCCCATGCACGTGCTGGTCGGGCGCCAGCACTACCGGCTGGCCTACTGGAAGGTCGGCGACGCGGAGACGAACTACCGGCGCTTCTTCGATGTCGGCACCCTCGCCGCGATCCGGGTGGAGGACCCGGAGGTCTTCGCCGGCTCCCACGAGCTCGTCCTCGACCTGCTGCGCCGGGGGACGGTGGACTCCCTGCGGGTCGACCACCCCGACGGCCTGGCGGACCCCACCGGCTACCTCAACCACCTGTGGGAGGCCACCGGCGGGGCCTGGATCGCCGCCGAGAAGATCCTCGCCCCCGACGAGCCCCTGCCGGTGGGCTGGCACGTGGCCGGCACGACGGGGTACGACGCCTCCTGGCGCATCGACCAGCTGCAGGTCGACCCCGGCGGGGCGGCGCGGCTGGGCGCCCTCATGCACGAGATGACCGGGCGGGGGCCCATCGAGTACGAGCAGGTCGTCGAGCAGGCCAAGCGGGAGGTCATCAACGGCTCGCTGGCCGCGGAGGTCAATCGCCTGGCGCGGCTGCTGGACAAGCTGACCGTCCAGGACGTGCGCCTGCGCGACCACACGCTGCACGACCTGCGCGCCTGCGTCGTCGAGCTGCTCGTCGCCGCGCGGCGCTACCGCGCCTACGTCCGGCCCGGGCAGGCCGCCGACCCCGACCAGGAGGCGGTGCTGCACGCCGACGCCGAGCGCGCCCGCTCCCGCCTGGAGGCCGACCAGGGCGAGACCCTCGACATGGTGGTCGCGCTCCTGCTCGGCGAGCCGGTCGGCTCGGAGGGCCTGACGGCCTCTCCGCTGCGCGCCGAGGCCGTGATCCGCTTCCAGCAGGTCTGCGGGGCGGTGACCGCCAAGGGTGTGGAGGACACGGCCTTCTACCGGTGGACCCACCTGACCAGCCTGACCGAGGTGGGCGGCAACCCGAGCGGCTTCGCCCTGGGAGCGGATGAGGCGCACGCCTGGGCGGACCGGGTCCAGGACGTGTGGCCGTGCACCATGGTGACCACCACCACTCACGACACCAAGCGCGGGGAGGACGTGCGCGCGCGTCTCGACGTGCTGGCCTCCTACGCCGAGGAGTGGACGGACCTGGTCCACCGGCTGCGGGCCGCCACCGAGGACGTGCGCCCCACCGACCTGGACGGGCGCACCGAGAACCTCCTGTGGCAGACCCTGTGGGGCACGTGGGCGCCGGACTCCGGCGATCCCATGACCGCCGAGCGTCTCGCCGCCTACCTCATCAAGGCCTCGCGCGAGCAGAAGAGCTGGACCACCTGGTCCGCCCCCGACGCCGACCGCGAGCAGGGCCTGACCGACTACGCCGCCTACCTGCTCTCCGACCCGGGCACGGCCGAGGAGCTCAACGCCTTCGCCGCGCTGACCGCCCGGGACGTGTCCGCGATCATCCTGGCGAACAAGGCCATGGCGCTGACCTGGCTGGGCGTGGCGGATGTCTACCAGGGCAGCGAGCTGACGCGCACGAGCCTGGTCGACCCCGACAACCGCAGGCCGGTGGACTACGACGGCCAGGGGGGCCTGCGCGAGCTGCTGGCCCAGGTCTCCGCCGGCTCGCCGCACACGCTCGACCAGGACAAGCTGCGGCTGACCCAGCGTCTGGCCCGGTTGCGCGCCGAGCGGCGGGACACCTTCGTCGGGCCACGCTCGGGCTACCGCGCGGTGCCGGTGACGACCTCCCACGCCTTCGCCTATGCCCGTCTGCTCGACGAGGAGCCCGACGTCGTGGTCATCGTGCGCCGCCTGGGCCGCCGGCTGCGGCGGCTGGGGGGCTGGCGCGAGGAGAGCGTCGTCCTTCCCGACGGCCCCTGGACCGAGGTCCTGACGGACCGCCCCGTCGACGGCGGGGCCCAGCGCCTGGCGGACGTGGTCGGGGACCTTCCCGTCGTCGTGCTGGCCCTGGACCGGAAGGACGACCGAGAGGACAACGAAGACGACAGAGACGACAGAGACGACGGAGACGACGGAGACGACGGAGACGACGCATGAGCACATCTTCCTGGCACTCCCCCGCCCTGCCGGCGGGCCCGCGCGTACCAGTGTGGGCCCCGCAGGCCGGCTGCGTCGGCCTCCACCTGCCCGCCACGGGCGAGGTGACGGCCATGGAGCCGTGCGAAGGCGGCTGGTGGGTGAGTCCCCGCCCCCTGCCCGCCGGCACCGACTACGCCTACCGGCTGGACGACGGCGAGGACCTGCCCGACCCGCGCAGCGCCTGGCAGCCCGACGGCGTCCACGGCCCCTCCCGCGTCTTCGACGCCTCGCACCTGACGTGGACCGACGACGGCTGGCGGGGGCGGGATCTGCTCGGCGCCGTCATCTACGAGCTCCACGTGGGCACCTTCACCCCCGAGGGCACCCTGGACGCCGCCGCGCGGCGACTCGACCACCTGACCGGCCTCGGGGTGGACATGGTCGAGCTCATGCCGGTGGCGGGCTTCCCGGGCCGGGCGGGCTGGGGCTACGACGGCGTCGACCTGTGGGCCGTCCACGAGGCCTACGGCGGGCCCGCGGCCCTGGCCCGCTTCGTCGACGCCGCGCACGCCGCCGGCATCGGCGTGTGCCTCGATGTCGTCTACAACCACCTGGGCCCCTCCGGCAACTACCTGGGGCGCTTCGGCCCGTACTTCACCGCGGTGCACGAGACGCCGTGGGGCTCGGCGGTCAACTACGACCAGCCCGGCTGCGAACAGGTGCGCGCCTTCGTCATCGACTCGGCCCTGCGCTGGCTGACGGACTTCCACGTCGATGCGCTGCGGCTGGACGCCATCCACGAGATCCGCGACGACGCCGAGCGCTCCAGCGCCGTCGAGCCCCACCCGCACCTGCTGGCCGAGATGTCCGACGCCGTCGCCTCCCTGTCCGAGCGGCTGGGTCGCCCCCTGTCGCTCGTGGCCGAGTCGGACCTCAACGACGCCGGCGTGATCACGCCCACGCACGACGACCCCCCGTTCCGCATGCCCTCCCTCGGCATGACCGCCCAGTGGACCGACGACGTCCACCACGCGCTGCACGCGCGAATCACCGGGGAGTCCCAGGGATACTACGCGGACTTCGCCGCGCCGCACGCCCTCAGCCACGTCTACGAGCACGCCTTCCTCCACGACGGGGGCTGGTCCTCCTTCCGCGGCCGCAGCTGGGGCGCGCCCGTGCCGGCCGGAACGGACCCGCGGCGCTTCGTCGTCTTCGACTCCGACCACGACCAGGTCGGCAACCGCGCCACAGGGGACCGTCCGGCCGCCTCGCTGAGCGACGACCTGCTGGCGGCGGAGGCCGCCCTCATCATCCTGTCGCCGTTCACGCCCATGCTGTTCATGGGCGAGGAGTGGGGCACCCGCCGCCCCTTCCAGTTCTTCACCGACCACACGGAGTCCGAGCTGGCGCAGGCGGTCACGCAGGGGCGCCGCGACGAGTTCGCCTCCTTCGGCTGGGGAGCGGACGAGGTGCCCGACCCCCAGGACCGCTCCACCGTGGAGGCCTCGGTGCTCGACTGGGCCGCACTGAGCAGCCCAGCCCACGCCCGCATGCTCGCCTGGTACCGCGACCTCATCGCCCTGCGGCGCAGGCTCCGCCTGGCCGAACGCGCCCGGTGGCCCCGACTGCAGGAGGCCGACGACGCCATCGTCCTCACCGTTCCTCCGCGCCCCGATCACGACGACGTCGAGCTGGTGGTCGCCGTCAGCCTGAAGCCGGCCGACGGCTCCGGGGGCACCGGCCTCGCCGCGCTCGTTCCGGACGCCGCCGAGCTCGACCTCGCCCTGTCCTGGATGGGGGCCCCGCTCGCGGGCCCGGTCCTGGGCGCGGGAGACACTCTCGCCCTGACGCGCAGCGGACGGTAAACCCTCGGTAACGAATCATCCGGGTACGCCCGGATCGTGTCCGTCATCATGGAGAATCATTCTTTCGGCGTGTTAGCGGCCATCATCCGTCTACGCCGGTAGCCTGGCGAGGTGACCGAATCTTCCCCCACGGGTTCCCCGCATGTCCCCAAGCCCGCTGTTCCCGACCGCTTCGCCGAGGCGCTGCTGTCAATGCGTCACGCATTCAGGCCCCGAGGCCTCGTCCTGGACGAGGCGCCCGCACCGCGCAAGCTGGCCCCCTACTCGGCGGCGCTGTCCGCCGAGACAGTCGAGACCTGCTCCGGAGCCCCCCTGGCCTCCGGCAAGTTCGTGGTTCTGCACGACCCCGCCGGCCAGGAGGCCTGGGACGGCGACTTCCGGCTGGTCGTCATGGCCCGCTCCCGCCTCGACGAGGAGGTCGGCACCGACCCCCTGCTCGGATCGGCGGCGTGGTCCTGGCTCACCGACGCCCTGGACGGCGCGGGTGCCGGGTACCGCGCCCTGGTCGGGACCGTCACCCGGGTGCTGTCCGAGACCTTCGGCGGCCTCGAGCTGTCCGACTCGTGCGCGCACGCCGAGATCCGCGCCTCATGGAGCCCCACCACCCCGGACCTCACGCCGCACCTGGAGGCCTGGTACGAGCTGATCCACGTCGCCGCGGGACACGAGCCCGAGATCGCCACGCCCATTGAGCTGGCGAGCGTGGTGCGGTGACGGTGGGTCCGCGGCCACCGCGCGCGGCCCCCGTCCCTGGGACGACCGACTCCCCGATCCCGCAGAGCAGCGTCGTGGCCTACACTCGTCCACGCGACGGCCTGCCTCCCGTCACCGACTCCCCCGCGGCGCTACGGTGCGCCGTCCAGGCCCTGGCCGCAGGCTCGGGCCCCGTTGCCGTGGACGCCGAACGCGCCTCGGGCTTCCGTTACGGGCAGGACGCCTATCTCATCCAGCTGCGGCGCGCGGGCAGCGGCACCATTCTCATCGACCCGCTCACGGCCGGCCCCCTGGACCGGCTGGCCCGCGCGCTCGACGGCCCGGAGTGGATCCTGCACGCGGCGGATCAGGATCTGCCGTGCCTGGCCGACCTCGGGCTGACGCCGCGCTCGCTGTTCGACACCGAGCTGGCGGCCCGGCTCCTGGGCCGGACCCACGTCGGCCTCGGCGCCGTTGCCGAGGAGACCCTGGGGCTGCGGCTGGCCAAGGACCATGCGGCCGCGGACTGGTCGATCCGCCCCCTGCCCGCCTCCTGGCTGGTCTACGCGGCACTCGACGTCGAGCTGCTCGCCGAGCTGCGCACGGCCCTGAGCGCCGAGCTCACGGCCGCGGGAAAGGCGCAGTGGGCGGCCCAGGAGTTCGAGTTCGAGCGCACCCGGCCACCGAGACCGGCGAAGGTCGATCCGTGGCGCAAGACCCCGCGCGCGGGCCGGGCGGTGCGCAGCAGGCGGTCGCTCGCCGTGCTGCGCGAGCTGTGGATCGCGCGCGAAGAGCTCGCCGCCGACCTGGATCGCACGCCGTCCAAGGTCCTGTCCCACCATGCGCTGATCGCGGCGGCGTTGACCCGGCCGACATCGCGACGCAAGCTCGCCGCGCTCAAGGAGTTCTCCTCCCGTCAGGCCCGTCAGCACCAGGAGCGGTGGTGGAAGGCCATTGACCGCGCCATGAGTCTGCCCGAGGACGAGCTGCCGCCCACTCACGCGCCCCTCGCCTCCGGCGAGCTGCCGCAGCCGCGCTCGTGGGGACGCCACCACGCCGAGGCGGCGCGAGTGCTCGAGGTCGTGCGCGCCACGGTCCGCTCGCGCGCGGACGACCTGCGGCTGCCCCAGGAGCTGCTCGTGCTTCCCGACACTCAGCGCCGCCTCGCCTGGGACCTCGGCCAGGCGCACCAGTCCGGAATGCGGGTGGACACCGCCCCGGCGGCCGTGGCCGCGCGGCTGAGCGCGCTGGAGGCGCGCCCGTGGCAGATCGAGCAGGTGTGCCCGGCTCTCAGCCAGGCGCTCACCGCCGCTCTGGCCTGAAGCCGTGCCCGCCGGTCGGCTGCGCGCCGATTCAGCGGCGGCTCAGTGGACGGTGAATCCGTGGGAGCGGAAGATCGCCCGGGTGGACTCGACGAGCTCGGGGTCGGGGGGCGTGGTGTCGCGCAGGCGATAGTCCAGGCCCAGGGCGCTCCACTTGTCGGCGCCCATCTGGTGGAAGGGCAGGACCTCCACGCGAGTGACGGCACTGCCCCAGCGCTCGACGATGCGGGCGACGTTCTCGACGTTGGCCGGGTCGTCGGTCAGATCAGGGACGAGGACGAAGCGCACCCACATCTCGATGCCCCTGGCCGCCAGCCGGTCCCCGAAGGCGATGGTGGGGGCGAGCTCACGACCGGTGACCTTCTTGTAGGTCTCCTCGTCGCCGCTCTTGACGTCGAGGAGGACCAGGTCGATGTTGTCAAGCATCTCCTCGGTGCACCTGGCGCCCAGGTAGCCGGAGGTGTCGATGCAGGTGTGGATCCCCATCGCCTTGGCCCCCGCCAGCAGCCGCGCGGCGAAGGCGGGCTGCATGAGGACCTCGCCGCCGGACAGGGTGACGCCCCCGCCCGAGGCGCGGAACACGCCGCGGTAGCGCTTCATGCGCCGCAGCAGCTCGTCGGCAGTCACCGGCTCCCCGTCCTTCATGAGGAAGGTGTCGGGATTGTGGCAGTACAGGCAGCGCAGCGGGCAGCCGTTGAGGAAGATGGTCATCCTGGTGCCCGGCCCGTCCACTGCGGTGACGAGCTCCCAGGAGTGGATGGACCCGAGCGACCCTTCGCGCATGCGCGCCAGACGCTCCGAGCGCTGCAGGTCGGTCAGCTCCTCGAGCCCGCCGATCCCGGCCCCCCGAAGCCGGGCGGCCGGGGCCAGGAAGTCCTGGTCCCGGCCGCCCGGCGCCACAGGGGCGATGGCCTCAGTCATCTGAGCCGGCACCGTCCCGGCTCAGGCGCCGGCGTGGAAGGTGCGGTTGAGGACGTCGAGCTGCTGCTCGCGCGTGAGCTTGACGAAGTTGACGGCGTAGCCGGAGACGCGGACCGTGAGGTTCGGGTAGTTCTCCGGGTGCTCCATCGCGTCCTCGAGGGTGTTGCGGTCCAGGACGTTGATGTTGGCGTGGTACAGGCCCTTGACGCCCCCATTGTCCTGGCGCTGCGCCTTCATCGAGGCGAGGCGCTCTTCGTACGTGGCCATGATCGGCCCCTTTCTGGTGATGAGAGATGTGTTTTCGACAGAGAGTCGGTGGAGACCGTCGATCAGCCCCGATCAGACCTCGGCGCAGTCGTCCGGCACGAAACCGGCGTCGAGAATGCCCACGAGGTTGGCCACGCGCTCCTCGAGCGTGCGCCCCAGGCCCTGCGGGGTGATCGTGTTGGTCAGCGAGATGCCGTCGAGGGCGTCGTTGTAGTCGAGCTTGCCGACGGACAGCATGGAGGCGACCATGCCGTGGGTGTCCATGCCGTTCTCCGGGTTGGCGCCCGGGGAGAAGGGCATCCCCTTGGCGTGGCCGGAGGGGAAGGAGCCGGTGGCCTTGCCGTAGACGACGTTCGAGGTGATCGTCAGGACCGACTGGGTCGGGATCGCGTCGCGGTAGAAGGGCTGCTCCTTGATCTTGGACATGATCGTGTGGACCACGGTGGCGGCGATGTCGTCGGCGCGGTCGTCGTCGTTGCCGTAGATGGGGAAGTCGCCCTCGGTGACGTAGTCGACCACGAGGCCGGTCTCGTCGCGCACCGGGGTGACCCTGGCGTACTTGATGGCGCTCAGCGAGTCGGCGACGATCGACAGCCCGGCGATGCCGCAGCCCATGGTGCGCACGATCTCGGAGTCGTGCAGCGCCATCTCGATCGCCTCGTAGGCGTAGCGGTCGTGGCAGTAGTGGATGATGTTGAGGGCCTCGACATAGGTGGCCACCACCCAGTCGAGCATCTTCTCGTACTTGTCCCAGACCTCGTCGAAGTCGAGCGGGCCGTCGCCCTCGATGCCGGGCAGGCCGGTGACGACCTGCTTGCCGGTCATCTCGTCGCGGCCGCCGTTGATCGCGTAGAGCAGGCCCTTGGCCGCGTTGACGCGGGCGCCGAAGAACTGCATCTGCTTGCCCACGCGCATGGGGGACACGCAGCAGGCGATGGCGGCGTCGTCCCCCCAGTGCTCGCGGATCTGCTCGTCGGCCTCGTACTGGATGGAGGAGGTGGTGATGGAGATCAGTGCGCAGAAGTCCTTGTAGCCCTGAGGCAGGTCCTCGTTCCAGAAGATCGTGATGTTCGGCTCCGGGGCCGGCCCGAGGTTGCGCAGCGTCTGGAGCAGGCGGAAAGAGGTCTTGGTGACCAGCGACCGGCCGTCCTCGCCGAAGCCCGCGTCCGACCAGGTGGCCCAGTAGGGGTCGCCGGAGAAGATCTGGTCGTAGTCGGTGGTGCGCAGGAAGCGGGTGATGCGCAGCTTCATGACGATGTTGTCAATGAGCTCCTGGGCGCGGGACTCGTCGATGACGCCCTCGCGCAGGTCGCGCTCGAAGTAGATGTCGAGGAAGGCCGACAGGCGGCCGATGCTCATGGCGGCGCCGTCCTGGGACTTCACCGAGGCCAGGTAGGCGAAGTACGTCCACTGGACGGCCTCGTGGGCGTTGCGCGCGGGGCCGGAGATGTCGAAGCCGTAGGAGGCCGCCATGTTCTTGAGCTTCTTGAGCGCCTTGATCTGCTCGGAGTGCTCCTCGCGATAGCGGGCCCAGTGCTCGGAGAAGGGCTGGTCCGCGACGGAGTCCTTGGCCTTCTGCTTGAGCTCGATGAGCCGGTCGACCCCGTAGAGGGCGACGCGGCGGTAGTCGCCGATAATGCGGCCGCGGCCGTAGGCGTCGGGCAGCCCGGTGATGATGTGGCTGGAGCGGGCCGCGCGGATGCGCGGGGTGTAGATGTCGAAGACCGCGTCGTTGTGGGTCTTGCGGTACTTGGTGAAGATCTTCTGGACCTGGGGGTCGATCTCCTTGCCGGCCTCCTTGATCGCCTGGGCGACCATGCGCCACCCGCCGTTGGGCATCATGGCGCGCTTGAGCGGGGAGTCGGTCTGCAGGCCGACGATGACGTCGTCGCGCTCGGAGATGTAGCCGGGGGCGAAGGCGTCGATGTCCGACGGGGTGTGGGTGTCGACGTCGAGGATGCGGACCTTGCGCTCCTCCTTGAGGTACTTGTCCTCAAGGGTCTCCCACAGGCTGAGCGTCTTGTCGGTCGCGCCTGCGAGGAAGGAGGCGTCCCCGTCGTAGGGTGTGTAGTTGCGCTGGATGAAGTCTCGGACGTCTATGTCCCGAGTCCACGGGCCCGTGGCGAAGCCCTCCCACGCATCGCGGCTGGTGCTGTCCTCCGCTGTGGCGGATGCTGTGACCTCGGTGGTCATCCGTGCCCTCCTGTAGGTGGGTGTATGCGCCCTTGTGAGGCGTGGCGGTACATCGTTGCGCCGTCCACCTCCAGGGTAGGCCGGTCCCCGACGGCAGCGGGGGCCGCCCGCCCACAAGACCGGTGGGATCACTCACAAGAGCCAGTCGTGCACCCTATATCTGGGACTAAAGTCCCGTCTCATTGTCAGGTGCTTCCACGGTCCGCGCATGGGCATTACCGGCCTGTGCCCACGTTTTTGCGTCTTCGCGCAGACGCGGACGATCGCGGCAATAGGACAGGCGTCCCACAGCCGCGGACGGGTCGGGGGCCAGTCGGAGGGCGCCCAGAAGGTGTCTGGCGGTGGCCGCTATCCCCGCCGGGTCCATGCCGAAGTCGGCCAGGAGCTGCTCGCGGGTGGCGGTGCCCAGGAACCGGCGGGGCACCCCCACGCGCGCCACGAGCGGGCCGCGCCCGGCGCCGGCGGCCGCCTCGTCCTCGATGGCGTCCCGCAGCCGTGAGCCGACGCCGCCGTCGACCAGCCCGTCCTCCACGACGACGACCCCCGCGAAGGACCGCGCCGCCTCCACCAGGGTCCGCGGCACCGGCACCACCCAGCGGGGGGCCATCACCGTCACGGCGCGCCCCTCGGCGGCCAGCTCGCGCCCCGCGGCCAGCACCGCGGGCGTCATGGCGCCGACGGCCACCAGGAGCAGGCCCTGCCGGGGCCCGCCCGCCGGCGCCCCGTCGTCCGGCTCGGCCAGCACATCGACCGCCTCGAAGGGATCGTCCGGGGGCCCCAGGATCCGGCCCGCGGGCGCGCGCTCGGGCAGGGCGCCCTTGGGGTAGCGCACCACGGTGGGCGCGTCGGGGGTGGCGACGGCGGTGCGCAGGTCCTCGCGCAGGGTCGCCTCGTCGCGCGGAGCGGCCAGGCGCAGCCCGGGCACGTGCGCCAGCAGCGCCATGTCCCACATGCCGTTGTGGCTGGCGCCGTCGGTGCCGGTCAGCCCGGCGCGGTCGAGCACGATGGTGACCCCGGCGCGGTGCAGGCCGACGTCCATGAGGACCTGGTCGAAGGCCCGGTTGAGGAAGGTCGCGTACAGGGCCACCACAGGGTGGAGGCCCGCGAAGGCCATGCCCGCGCTGACGGTCAGCGCGTGCTGCTCGGCGATGCCGACGTCGATGACCCGCTCAGGGAAGGCGTCGGCCATCGGCTGCAGCCCGACCGGCTGCTGCATGGCGGCGGTGACGGCGACGATGCGCTGATCGCCGCGCGCCAGCGCCAGGACCTCCTCGGCGAAGACGGAGGTCCACCCGAAGCGCGAGGGCACGATCGGCAGCCCCGTCTCGGGGTGGATGCGGCCGACGGCGTGGAAGCGGTCGGCGACGTCCTTCTCGGCGGGGGTGTAGCCCCTGCCCTTCTGGGTGATGACGTGGACGATGACCGGGTCGGCGTACTCGCGGGCCCGTGTGAGGGCGAACTCCAGGGCCGTCTCGTCGTGCCCGTCGACCGGTCCGGTGTACTTGATGCCCAGGTCCTCGAAGAAGGCCGAGGGGACCAGGACGTCCTTCAGGCCCCGTTTGAGGCCGTGCAGCGCGTCGAAGGCGGCCCGCCCGGGCGCCCCCTGGGTGAGCAGGATGCGCTTGACGCCGGCCAGCATGCGCTCGTAGCCGGGGTTGGTGCGCAGCGCGTCCAGGTGGTGGGCGAGCCCTCCGATGGTGGGGGCGTAGGAGCGCCCGTTGTCGTTGACGACGATGACCAGGTGCTTGTCGGAGGAGTCGGCGATGTTGTCCAGGGCCTCCCAGGCCATGCCGCCGGTCAGCGCCCCGTCCCCGATGACGGCGACCACGTGACGGTCCTCGTGGCCCTGAAGGAGGTTGGCCCGGGCGATGCCGTCGGCCCATGACAGGGAGGTGGAGGCGTGGGAGTTCTCCACGACGTCGTGGACCGACTCGCTGCGGGCCGGGTACCCGGACAGGCCGCCGCGCTCGCGCAGGTGGGTGAAGTCCTGCCGGCCGGTGAGCAGCTTGTGGACGTAGGCCTGGTGGCCGGTGTCGAAGACGATGGTGTCGCGCGGGGAGCGGAAGGTGCGGTGCAGCGCGAGGGTCAGCTCGACGACCCCGAGGTTGGGGCCGAGGTGCCCCCCGGTGCGGGCGACCGTGGCCACGAGGTAGCGGCGGATCTCCCCGGCGAGGGCGACCAGGTCCTCGCTGGTGAGCCGGTCCAGGTCGCTGGGCCGTGCGATCGAGGACAGCAGCGGCGTCCGTGGCAGCGCGACGCCGGCCTCACCAGGGCTCGCGGGTCCCGCGAGCACTGTCTTCTCACTCATCAGGGCTCTTCCTCCCGGTCCTGGTCCTGCCGCGCCCGCGCCCCGGCCCGCGCCCGTGCGACGCCGCGGGCCAGCCGCGTGTGATGGCATCACAGCATAGGCGCTCAGCGCCCGCGGGGAGGTCTCACTGCTATCGCGCACGAGCACGTAGGGTTGGAGCCGCGCAGCCCGCCGCCGCGCCCCGCCGTACCGCACTCAGGAGGAACCATGAGCACCACGGCTCCGTTCGGGACCTGGCCCTCCCCCATCACGCCCGGAACCATCACCACTCGGACGGTGCGCCTGTCGCAGGTGCGCGTGGACGGCGCGGACACCTACTGGGTGGAGCAGCGCGCCTCGCAGGCCGGCCGCAGCGTCCTGCTGCGCCGGGGCGGGGACGGCTCGGTCGGCGAGGTCCTCCCCCTCACGCCCTCCGACGAGCTCGTCGATACGCGCACCCGCGTGCACGAGTACGGCGGGCGCGCCTACGCCGTCGACTCCGGGACCGTCGTCGTGTCCCACGCCGGCGACGGGCGCCTGTACCGCTACGACGTCGCCCACCCCATGCGCGGTCTGGTGCCACTGACGATCTACGGCGACGTGCGCCACGGAGACCTGGAGATCGACACCGCGCGCGGCCTGGTCTACGCGGTGCGCGAGGACCACCGCGCAGGCGGCGAGGCCGTCAACTCGCTGGTGGCGGTCCCGCTGGACGGCTCCGCGGCGCGCGAGGACGCTCCGGTGACCACGGTCGTGGCCGGGACGGACTTTGTGGCCTCCCCGACCCTGTCCCCCGACGGCGAGCACCTGGCCTGGATCACCTGGGACCACCCGAGCATGCCGTGGGACAGCACGACCCTGCACGTGGGCGACCTTCTGCCCGACGGGCGCATCGGCGACCAGACGGTCGTGGGCGGCGACGGCGAGGCCGCCTCCGAGCCCCGCTGGACCGAGGAGTGCGACCTGGTGCACGTCTCCAACGCCTCGGGCTTCTCCAACCTGTACCGCACCGAGGGGTTCCCGCGCCGCGGCACCAACCGGGAGGGCTGGACGACGGGGCTGCGCACCCGCCCCCTGCATCCCGCCGAGGCGACCTTCACCTCGCCCGCCTGGGCGCTGGGCCCCCACCACTACGACGTCCTGGACGGCGAGCACCTCATCGCCTCCTGGGCGCGCGACGGCGTGTGGCACCTGGGCACGATAAGGCTCTCCAACGGGCAGATGGAGGAGTGGAACATCGGCTGGCAGCCGCTGGGCAACGTCGCCTCGTCCGCGGGGCGGGTCGTCATGCTGGCGGACAACGAGATGGAGCCGCCCGCGATCATCGAGGTGCGCGACGGCTGCGTCGAGGTCCTGCGGGGGTCCGGCGAGCTCGCGGCGGAGACCATCGGCGTCTCCCTGCCCACGCCCGTGACCTGGCCCACCACCGCGCAGGCCACCGCCCACGGCTTCTTCTACCCGCCGGCGTCGGCCTCCCGCAACGGCCCCGACGACGAGCTGCCCCCGCTGATCGTCAACGTCCACGGCGGCCCGACGGCGGCGGCCCGGCCCGGTTACAACCTGAGCATCCAGTACTGGACCACTCGCGGCTTCGCCTACCTGGATGTCAACTACCGGGGCTCGACCGGCTACGGCACCCGCTACCGGCACGCCCTCAACGGCCACTGGGGCGTCTACGACGTCGACGACGTCATCGCCGGCGCCGAGCTCCTCGCCGCCTCGGGCAGGGTCGACCCCGCTCGCATCGCAGTGCGCGGGGCCTCCGCCGGCGGCTTCACCGTCCTGTCGGCGCTGACCCGCTCGACCGTGTTCAGCGCCGCCACGTCCCTGTACGGCGTGGCGGACCTGGCCCGGCTGACCCGCACCACCCACAAGTTCGAGTCCCGGTACATCGGCACGCTCGTGGGCGCCGCCGGCGCCGACGACCCGGTGCTGGCCGAGCGCTCCCCGCTGCACCACATTGACAGCATTCACGCCCCGCTGCTGCTTCTCCAGGGCAGCGAGGACCCGATCGTGCCGGCCGACCAGGCGACCGCCATGTACGAGGCCGTCAGGGACAGGGGTCTGCCCGTGGCGCTCGAGGTCTTCCAGGGCGAGGGCCACGGCCTGCGGATGGCGTCGAGTATTCACCGCGCGCTGCGCGTCGAGCTGAGCTTCTACGCCCAGGTGTGGGGCCTGGAGTCCTCGGAGGAGGACCCCATCATGGCGCATGTGGAGAACCTGAGCCGCTGATCCCACCGCCCCATGGCAGGCGCTCTCGCCGCAGACCCCATAGACCCGCACCCAGACCCGCACCCATGACCGCACGACCCGTCCACGCGCACTGCCGCGACGTCCTCCTGGGACTGCTGCGCTACCACCGCAGCGGCCTGTTCATGCTGGCGATCGGAGTCGGCCTGGTCTCGGGAGCGGGCGCCGTCCTGTTCCGCGTGGGAATCGACGCCTGGACCAGGCTCCTGACCGGTGCGCAGGACTACACCGCCTCCCTGGGGCCCAGCGTCGGAGCCCTGACGGGGCTGGGCAGGTGGTTCCTCGTGGTCGCGCCGGTCATCTCGGGGCTCATGATCGGGCCGATCATGTCCTGGCTGGGCAGCACCCCGACGGGCCACGGGGTGGCGGGCGTCCTGTGGTCCTCCCGGCGCTCCGACGGCGCCATGGCCCCGGTCCCCGCCGCGGCGACGGTGGTCTCGGCGGCGCTGGCCATTGGCGGCGGGGGCTCGGTGGGGCCTGAGGGACCCATCGCCGAGCTCGGCGCAAGCACCGCGAGCCTGTTCGGACGGCGCCTGGGCCTCCCCCGACGAGCGATGCGGCTGCTGGCGGCGGCCGGGACGGCCGCCGGCATCGCCGCGGCCTTCAACGCCCCGCTCGCGGGCGCCTTCTTCGCGATGGAGGTGGTGCTGGTCGACTTCACCGTCGACGCCTTCACCTTCGTCGTGCTCGCCTGCGTGTCCTCCACGGTGCTCTCCCACCACCTGCTGGGCACCTCGCTGTCGCTGTCCCTGCCGACCCTGAACCTCACCGGCGACGCCCAGCTCGGGTGGGTCGCCGTGCTCGGCGTCCTGGGGGGCCTGATCGGTGTGGGCTTCTCGCGCGTCCGGTACCTGAGCGCCGACGCCGCCGCAGCCGGGGCCGACCGGCTCCGGCTCCCCCGCTGGGCGCGGCCGGCGGTCGGGGGCCTGCTGGTCGGAGGCATCCTGCTGACGGCGCCCGAGATGTACGGCGAGTCCTCGGCGGTGCTCGGCCGCGCCCTGGACGGGCGCTACACGGCGCTGGCGCTAAGCGCCCTGGTCCTGGCCAAGATCGTGGCGACCTCGGTGACCCTGGCGTCGGGAATGCCCGGGGGCGTCTTCGCCCCGTCGCTGTTCATCGGCGGCGTGCTCGGGGCGTGCTTCGGCACGCTCGTGGCGCCCGACCGCCCGCAGGCCGCCGCCGTCTTCGGGGTGCTGGGCATGGGCGCCGTGTTCTCGGGAGCGGCCCGGGCGCCGATCACCAGCGTCGTCCTCATTATCGAGATGACGGGGCAGTACAACCTGCTGACCCCTCTCATGCTCGCGGTCGCGCTGTCCACCGTGACGGGGCGGTTCCTGACCCGCTCGACCATCTACACCGAGGAGCTGCGCCGCCGCGGCATGATCATCAAGGACCCCCAGGCGCCCACCTCCGTCGGCGCCCGCTTCCAGGAGCGCTGGAGGCATACCCGCCGCCCCGCGAGTCACAGGGACCGGAGCGCCGCGGCGGAGCCGGGGGAACCGCGGCCCGGGGAGGACGACGACTCGGCCGGCCGGTGAGCGCACGGCTGTGACGAGACCGCTCGGCGACCGTCGCAGCGGTCGTCCCACGGCATCGTCTCAGCAGCTCTCAGCGGCCGTCGGGACGCTGGTCCCGCCCCGACTGCGCCGTCCTGGCCCGCTCCACGAGAGTCGCCCCCAGCTCGTCCATCCGCTCGGCGTTGACCACGATGCGACGCGGGTTGCTCAGCCACATCCAGCCCGCGGCCACGAGCGGCAGCACGAGCGGCAGATAGCCGAGACGGCGGCCGCCGTCGGCCCACACGCTGGTCTCCAGGCCCTCGACCGCGTCGGTCCATGTCAGCACGCCGATGATCACCGCGCCGGTCAGCAGTGCGCTCAGGCTCATCCACCCGATGATCCGCATGCGGCGCCCGTTGTGCGCCACGCACACGGCCAGCAGGACGAACAGGACTCCGGCGGCGACGTTGATCGATCCGAGGGCCGGGGCGGCGGCCGGCTCGCGCACCAGCGAGACCGCGGCGGGGGCCAGGACCGCCAGCCCGAAGACGGCGAAGACGACGACGAGAAGGCGCCCCCACCCGTGGGCGGGACGACGCCGGTCCTCAACGCCGCGGACCGGAGGGCGGTCGTCCGCTGGTGCAGGCATCGCAGAATCTCCTCAGAGCATCATGTCTCTACGGGCCGACCGGGGCAACGGCACCGAGCAGCCCTGGGCACACTACCATCGGAGGCTGTGACCACTCTTGAGATGATTCCCTCCAGTCCTGCCCGCAACGAGGTCGAGGCGCTCGTCCTGGCGGCCGCGGACACCGACAAGACGCCCGCCCTCGTGACCGACGGCGCCTCGACCGAGGGCCTCGACCTCCAGGCCCTCGCCGCGGCGCTGCCCGCCGTCGGCTTCACCGGGGCGCTCGACGCGGTCGTGCGTCTGCCCGCCGACGTCCTGGGCCCCGATGCGGCCGCCGACTGCGTGCTGGTCGTCGGCACCGGCCCCGGCCTGGACGCCGGATCGGGCGACGCCGCCGCGCTCGGGGCCGCCCGGCCCGGGGTGCTCAGGCGGGCCGCCGGATGCGCCGCGCGCGAGCTGGCCGGCGTGGGCTCGGCCGCCTTCCTCCTTCCGGCCGACAGCCCCGACGACCTCCGTGCGGTGGCCGAGGGCGCGCTCGTCGGCGCCTACGCCTGGTCGGGGCGCGTGCCCGCGCCGACGGCGCCGCTGGAGCGCGTCGTCGTCGCCACCCCCCTGGCGGGCTCCGAGGAGGCCGGCACCGCCCGGGCGCGCGCCACCGCCCTGGCCGAGTCGACGGCGCTCGTGCGCGACCTGGTCAACGAGCCGCCGAACCGGCTGACCCCCAAGGTCCTCGCCGAGCGGGCCCGCGCGCTCGCCGACGACGCGGGCCTGGATGTCGAGGTCCTCGACGAGACGCTCCTGCGCCGACGGGGCTTCGGCGGCATCGTCGGCGTCGGCCAGGGCTCGGCGCACCCGCCCTTCCTCGTGCGCGCCTCCTGGGTGCCGGAGCAGCCTGCTCAGCGCGTTGCGCTGATCGGCAAGGGCATCACTTTCGACTCCGGCGGCCTGTCGCTCAAGCCGGCGGCCTCCATGCCGGAGATGAAGTCGGACATGGCCGGTGCGGCCACCGCGCTCGGCGCCGTGACCGCGGCGGCGCGCCTGAGGCTGGGGGTGCGAGTGGACGCGTGGCTGGCGCTGGCCGAGAACATGCCCGCCGCGGACGCCCAGCGCCCCAGCGACATTGTCACGATGTACAACGGCACCACCGTGGAGGTCACCAACACCGACGCCGAGGGGCGCCTGGTCATGGCCGACGCCCTGGCGCGCGCCGTCGAGGACAGGCCCGACTGCGTGCTCGACGTCGCCACCCTCACCGGCGCCCAGATCATCGCGCTGGGCGACCGGGTGTCGGGCGTCATGGGCACGCCCTCGGTGCGGGACGAGGTCGCCGCCTGCGCCGCGGGTGCCGGCGAGGCGTTCTGGCCCATGCCGCTGCCCGAGCACCTGCGCGCCGCCCTGGAGTCCCCGTTTGCGGCGCTGCGCAACACCGACATGAGCAGCCGCGCCGGGGGCATGCTCGTGGCGGGCCTCTTCCTGCGCGAGTTCGTGGGGGACGTGCCGTGGGCCCATCTCGACATCGCCGGGCCGGCCTACAACGAGAAGTCCGCGTGGGGCGCCACGCCCGTCGGCGGCACGGGCGCCGGCCTGGCCACGCTCGTGGCGCTTCTCAGCGGCCGCGCCTGAGCCGGGGCCCTGCCCGCTCCCTGGTCCCCTCGGGTCCCCTCAGCCGCAGGCGGGCCCGCGCATGCGCTCAGCGCGGACACGCGCCCGAGGCGCACGCACGGGCAGCGCCCCGATCATCTCCCCGGCAGGTGACAGGTCTCACTGCCCCGGCAGGACTCAGGTCCCCGGAGCAAGCGATTTCAGAGCCTGCGAGCAGCAGCCAGATGCAACAATGGCCAGCGTGCCGAGCCGCTCCCGAGGGGCGGGTGACATCAACGAGGAGTTTTCGTGACAGACACCGTGTACGACATGGTCATCCTGGGCGCCGGCTCGGGCGGCTACGCCGCCGCGCTGCGCGGCGCCCAGCTGGGCCTGAGAGTCGCGCTCATCGAGGCGGACAAGATCGGCGGCACCTGCCTCCACCGCGGCTGCGTTCCGACCAAGGCCATCCTGCACTCGGCCGAGACCGCCGAGGCCGTGCGCGAGGCGGCCGCCGTCGGCGTCAGAGCGGTGTACCAGGGCCTCGACATGCCCGCGGTCCAGAAGTACAAGAACGGCGTGATCTCCCGGATGTACAAGGGCCTGCAGGGCCTTGTCTCCTCCAGGGGCATCGAGGTCGTGAGCGGCTGGGGCCGCCTGGTCGCCAGGGACACCGTCGAGGCGGGCGGCAGGCGGTACCGGGGGCGGAACGTCGTGCTGGCCTCGGGCTCGCTGTCCAAGACCATGGGCCAGGAGATCTCCGGGCCGGTCATGACCAGCGACCAGGCGCTCGAGCTCGATCGAGTGCCCGCCTCGGCCGTCGTCCTGGGCGGCGGGGTCATCGGTGTCGAGCTCGCCTCCGCCTGGGCCTCCATGGGCTCGCGGGTGACGATTATCGAGGCGCTGCCCCACCTGGTGCCGAACGAGGACGAGGCCATCTCCAAGCAGCTCGAGCGGGCCTTCCGCAAGCGCAGGATCGCCTTCAGGACCGGCACCATGTTCGACTCCGTCGAGCGCACCGCCGCGGGCGTGAAGGTCCGCACAGCCGACGGCAGGACCTACGACGCCGAGGTCCTCCTGATTGCCGTCGGCCGCGGCCCGGCCACGGCGAACCTCGGCTACGAGGAGGCGGGCGTCGCCATGGACCGCGGCTTCGTCCTGACCGACGGCTACGGTCGCACGAACGTGGAGGGCGTGTGGGCCGTGGGGGACATCGTCCCCGGCGTCCAGCTCGCCCACCGCGGCTTCGCCCAGGGCATCGCGGTGGCCGAGAAGATCGCCGGGCTGGATCCCCGGCCTGTCGACGACGTCCTGGTCCCCAAGGTGACCTTCTGCGAGCCCGAGATCGCCTCCGTGGGCCTGAGCGAGGCCAGGGCCGCCGAGGTCCACGGCGCCGAGAACGTCACGACGGCGGAGTTCAACGTGGCCGGCAACGCCAGGAGCCAGATCCTGGGCACCCAGGGCTTCGTCAAGCTGGTCTCGCTCAAGGACGGGCCCATTGTCGGCTTCCACGCCATCGGCGCCCGCATGGGCGAGCAGGTAGGCGAGGGGCAGCTGATCGTCTCGTGGGAGGCCGACGCCCACGACGTCGCCTCGCTCGTGCACGCGCACCCCACGCAGAACGAGACCATCGGTGAGGCCGCCATGGTTCTCGCCGGCAAGTCACTGCACAACCACGGCTGATCTCGAAGAGATAGAGAGTTTTCCATCATGTCCGAGTCCGTAAAGATGCCCGCTCTGGGCGAGTCCGTCACCGAGGGCACCGTCTCGTCGTGGCTCAAGGCCGTCGGCGACACCGTTGAGGTGGATGAGCCGCTCCTCGAGGTCGCCACCGACAAGGTCGACACCGAGGTCCCCTCCCCCGTCGCCGGCACGATCCTGGAGATCCGCGTGCCCGAGGACGAGACCGTCGAGGTCGGCACCGTCCTGGCGGTGATCGGGGACCCGTCCGAGGCGGCCGCCCCCGCGCCCGCGGCCCCGACAGCCCCGGCTCGAGTCGCCCCGACGCCCGCAGCGCCGTCGGCGCCCACACCCGCGACGGTCTCCGCTCCGGCGGCCCCGTCGCCCGCTCGCGTCGCCCCGACGCCCGGCGCGCCGTCGGCGCCCTCATACGGGCCGAGACACGCGGCGCCGGCTCCGACCGAGCCGCGGACCGAGCCGTCCGCGGGCCCGGCGCCGTCCGCCGCGGCCGTCGCCTCCGCCGCCTACGTCACCCCGATCGTGCGCAGGCTCGCCCGGGACAAGGGAATCGACCTGACCACCGTCACCGGCACCGGTGTGGGCGGGCGCATCCGCAAGCAGGACGTCGAGGAGGCCGCCAGAGCCGCCGAGGCTGCTGCGGCCGCAGAGGCGGCCAGGGCCGCTGCGGCGCCTGCGCCCGCCGCCGCTCCGGCCCAGCCCGCCCGGACCGCCCAGCCCGTCCGGCCGGCCCCCGGGTCCGCCGTCGACACCGACCTGCGCGGCACCACGCAGAAGATGAGCCGTCTGCGCCAGGTCATCGCCGAGCGCATGATGGGCTCGCTGCAGACCTCCGCCCAGCTGACCACCGTCGTCGAGGTCGACGTCACCCGCGTGGCCTCCCTGCGCGCCCGGGCCAAGGACGACTTCCTGGCCAGGAACGGCACGAAGCTGACCTTCCTGCCCTTCTTCGTGGCGGCCGCGACCGAGGCCCTCAAGGCCCACCCGAAGCTCAACGCCACGATCGACGGCAGGCAGGTGACCTACCACGACGTCGAGCACATCGGCATCGCGGTCGACACCCCGCGCGGCCTGCTCGTGCCGGTGGTCAAGAACGCCGGCGACCTCAGCATCCCGGGCCTGGCCAAGCACATCAACGACCTGGCGGCCCGCACCCGGGAGAACCGGGTCAACCCCGACGAGCTGAGCGGCTCGACCTTCACCATCACGAACACCGGAAGCGGCGGCGCCCTGTTCGACACCCCGATCATCAACCAGCCCGAGGTCGCGATCCTCGGCCTGGGCGCGATCGTCAAGCGGCCCCGCGTGACCACCGACTCCGACGGGGGCGAGGCGATCGCCGTCCGCTCGGTGTGCCACCTGGCGCTGTCCTACGACCACCGGCTGGTCGATGGCGCGGACGCCGCCCGCTACCTCATGACCGTCAAGAGGCGCCTGGAGGACGGCGACTTCGCCGGCGAGCTGGGGCTGTGAGCCCCGTCCCGCGGCCCCTGTGACCCTTCCTCTGCGCGCGAGGCCCCGCGCCCTCGGGTGCGGGGCCTCGCGCGCTCCTGGCGGCGGGTGCCGCCCGCGCCCTCACGGCAGCTCGGCCCCCGCTCGGGCGATGCCGGTGAGCGTCTGTCCCGCACCCAGGCGGATCCACCGCCAGGACGCCCGGTAGACGACGGGGCCGAACCGTCCCCAGGTCCGGTGCGCCAGGGTCAGGCGGACCCGGGTGCCTCCGGGCGCCCGGGTCAGCGCCAGGTCCCGTACGAGGCAGACCTCGCCGTCGCGGGGTCCCGAGGCGGCCGTGCACGACCACACGATCCTCCCCGGGGCGGCCTCCTCCAGCCGCCAGCGCATACGGCCCGTCCGGCAGCGCCCGGCGGCCTGCTGCACGGCGCCGTCCGCGCGCAGCTCGACGAGCTCCTCACGCGGCACGGCCCACCGGGTCAGCCCGGCGGGGTCCGACAGCAGTGCGGCCAGGTCCGCCGCCGGCACCGAGACGAAGCGCTCCTGGCTCAGCTCGCGATCCAGGCCGTATGACGCGTACTCGTCGGTCAGCCGGTAGCGACCGGGAGCAGGCTCGGGCCGTGCGCGGGCCGCCTCCGCCTGCGTGCGCACAGCGGTGACGTCAACATCGCAGTGGGTCAGGAGCCTGGCGGCCGGCGACTGCGTGCGGGCGGTGAGGGCCAGCAGCACCCGGATGCCCGGATCACCGGCCGGCCCCCTGCCGGCGGTGTCAAGAGCCTCTGTGGCGGCCCGCGACACGGGGATCTCCCCCGCGCCAGGTCCCGCGATGAGGTCGCCCGCGGCCAGGGGCTCGGGGCGCAGGCCCTCGGGCAGGCGGATGCCGACGCGTGCGAGGTCGGCGTCGGCGAGCTCATCGACGGCGGCCCGCGCTCGGGCCAGGGTCACGCCGTGCGCCCCGAGGATGGCGGCGGCCCGGCCGCCCTGGGCGATCAGGCCCAGCAGCAGGTGCTCGGGCTCGATCTGCCGGTGGCGCAGCCTGACGGCCTCCGACGACGTGGCGTTGACCCAGGTCAGGTAGTGGTTGATGTGCGGCATGCTCATCTCCTTCGCGCGGGGGCCAGGCCCGGGGGCACGCGCTTGGCGTACTTCTTGTGGACGGCCTGGCGGGAGACGCCGAGATGATCGGCGATCTGCGTCCATCCCATGCCTGAGCGCAAGGCGGCTTCGACCTGCGCCAGCTCGAGGGTGTCGGTGAGGCGTCTCAGGGCCGCGACGGCCCGCAGCCCCGCCTCCGGACAAGTGGTGTCGGCGGCCCCGGCGGCCGCGGTCAGAGCATCCATGTAAGCAACTTAGGTTGACAACCTTCCATATGTCAACTTTGGTTGCTCACCTCGCCGTCCGCAAGCACGAGGAGCGCCCCGAGGCTCGCACGAGTCACCCTGCGGGCGAAGTCGAGGCGCTCCTGAAGAGAGCCGAGCTCCGCCCCCAGCGACCCGTCGAGGAGCAACGACGCCAGACCGTGGATCCCGGCCCAGATCAGCGCCTCGACCTCGGGCGGCGCCTGCTGCCCCGCCACCATGCGCGCCAGGCGCGCGAGCTCGCAGCGCGCGCGCTCGCCGGCGCGCCCCGCCTCGGGGAAGCGCTCCGGATCGCACACGTCGGGGCGGAACATGACGCGGAAGACCCCGGGGTTGCGCAGCGCGAACTCGACATAGGCGTTCCCCGAGGCCTTCAGCGTCGCGGGCAGCCCCCGCGCCTCGAGCCCGTCGTGCACCTCGCGCAGCCGCTGCGCGAGCTCCTCGAAGCCCTGGCGCACCAGTGCGGCGAGGATCGCCTCCCGGTTGGCGAAGTAGTGGTAGGGAGCCTGGTGGGTGCAGCCGGAGCGGCGGGCGACCTCGCGCATGCTCAGCGCGCTCGGACCGCCCTCGTCGAGGAGCTCGCGGCTGGTCCGCAGGAGCCGGGCGCGCAGGCCGCGGCCGCCGCTCCCGGCGGGCCGATCTACTGCTTCAGACGTCACAGGGGAAGTCTAGGTCCGGATCCCGCACACCGCTAGACAGTGTCAGGTTTCCTGCTACGCTGCCACTTGACACTGTCTAGCAGCAAGGTGCGACATGACATACGACGCCATCGTCATCGGCTCCGGCATCGGGGGACTGACCACCGCGGGACTGCTCGCCCGCGTGGCGGGCAAGCGGGTCCTCGTCCTGGAGCAGCACACGGAGCCGGGCGGACTGACGCACGCATTCCGGCGAGACGGCGCCTCCTGGGACGTGGGCGTGCACTACATCGGGCAGCTCGGCCCCGGCTCGCAGGTCCGCGCGTACTTCGACTACCTCTCCGGCGGCGAGCTGGAGTGGAACCGCATGCCCGAGGACTACGACCGCTTCGTCTACCCGGGCCTCGACCTGCGAGCCAGCTCCGACCCCGAGCACTACGAGCGCAGCCTCATCGAGGCCTTCCCCGCCGAGGCGCGGGCGATCCGGCGCTACTTCAAGGACGTCCGCCGCACCGCGGCCTGGACGACGCTCGGCTTCGCCCAGCAGATGGTGCCCCGGCCCGCGGCCCCGCTCCTCGATCTTCTTCAGCGCCTGACCGGGCGCACCGCCACCGGCACGACGAAGGCCTACCTGGACGCCCGTGTTCGCTCCCCCGCCCTCAGGGCCGTCCTGGCCAGCCAGTGGGGCGACTACGGCCTGCCGCCCTCGCGCTCGGCCTTCGCCGCGCACGCGATGATCGTCTCCCACTACCTCGGCGGCGGCTGGTTCCCCGAGGGCGGCAGCGCCCGCATCGCGCGCACCTTCGAGAAGGGGATCGAGCAGGCGGGAGGGGCCGTCCGCGTCGCCCAGGAGGTCACGCAGATCCTCATCGAGGACGGCGCCGCCGCCGGAGTGCGGGTGCTGGACCGCCGGGGCCCGGATGCGCGCGAGCGGACCTACCGCGCCCCCGTCGTCGTCTCCGCCGCGGGCGCGGCCGCCACGCTGTCCCGCCTGCTGCCCGTCGACGGCGCCATCGGACGCGCCACGGCCCCGGCGCGACGAGCCATTGCGCGCCTGGGCACCGGGATGTCGGCCGTGACCGTGTTCCTGCGCCTGCGCGAGGACCCGCGCAGTATCGGCGTGGACGGCGGCAACGTCTGGGTCAGCCGGGACCTCGACCACGAGGCCGGCGGCGACGGCCAGCCCGATCCGGATGCGCGCGCGGCCGCCCTGCTGGCCGGACGGCCGGACAGCGTCTTCGTCTCCTTCCCCTCCATCAAGTCCGGGCGGGGGCCGCACACGGCCGAGATCATCGCCTTCAGCGGCGCCGGGGCCTTCCGCCCGTGGGCGGACCGCCCGCAGGGGGGCCGCGGCGCCGAGTACTCCGCGCTCAAGGAGCGCATCGCCTCCGGCATGCTGGCGCTCGCGGAGACCGCCGTGCCCGGCCTGAGCGAGCTGGTGGAGTACACGGAGGTCTCCACGCCCCTGACCTTCGAGCACTACACGGCGCACCCGGCCGGAGCCTTCTACGGGATGCCCGCCACGCCGCAGCGCTACAAATCCCGGCCGCTGGGCCCGCGCACGGCGGTGCCCGGCCTGCTCCTGTCCGGTCAGGACGCCGGGAGCCTGGGCATTGCCGGCGCCATGATGGGCGGGGTGGCTGCCGCCTGCCAGGCGCTCGGCCCCCGGGGCTTGCCCATGATCGCCTCCGCCGTGCGCACCGGGCCCTCCGCCCGGCCCCGCGTGCTGCCCGAGGGCAAGCACCGCGCCGCCGTCGTCTCCAAGCGGCGCCTGACGCCCAGCGTCTGGGAGGTGACGCTGGAACTGGAGGGGCCGGTCGGCGCGTGGGCGCCCGGCCAGTTCGCCCGCCTTCACGTGGGCGACGACGCCTGGCGCGACTACTCCATCGCCGGGCTCGAGAACGGGGCGCTCCGGCTGCTGGTCTCGACGCGCACGGGCGGGGCGGGGTCGCGCTTCATCGAGCGGGCCGAGACGGGCGCGCGCACCGTCGTCGAGCTGCCCCTGGGACGCTACCGGCTCAAGGAGACCGGGCGACGCCGCGTGTTCGTCGCCACCGGTACCGGGCTCGCCCCCTTCCTGGCCATGTTCCGCCACGCCGAGGGGCTGGAGGACGACACGCTCCTGTTCGGCTGCCGCAGCCGCGAGGAGGACCTCACCTCCCTGGTCGAGGCGGCCCTGCCCGGTCGCGTGATGCGCTGCGCGAGCCGCGAGACGGCGCCCGGCCTCTTCCACGGGAGGGTGACGGACGCGCTGAGGGACGCCGACGTCGAGCTGTCGGGCGCGGACGTCTACCTGTGCGGCTCGGCCGCCATGGTGGCGGGCTGCCGGGAGGTCCTCGACCACGCGGGCGTCGCGGAGGTGCTCACCGAGCCCTACTGAGCGGCGCCGGCGGAGCGCCGGAGCAGTACGCTCAGCCCGTCTGGAGGACCTCGGCCACCCTCCACGGGTCGGGGACCAGCACGAGCACGACCTCCCGCCTCGCCTGGGCGGGTACATCCCTTCTCGTCCCGTCGGCCCCGATGCGCACCGAGGGCTCCTGCGACTGCGACACGCGCACGGCGGTGGCGCCCGTCCAGCTCTCGGCGGTCTCCTGGCTGACCGGCACGCCGGTCGCGGAGTGCACCGTGGTGCTCAGCCC
Organism: Actinomyces israelii; assembly: GCF_030253495.1. Classification (NCBI taxonomy): domain Bacteria; kingdom Bacillati; phylum Actinomycetota; class Actinomycetes; order Actinomycetales; family Actinomycetaceae; genus Actinomyces; species Actinomyces israelii. The sequence goes on along the minus strand of NZ_CP124548.1, from coordinate 1,859,376 downwards.
CTCGATCTGCTCGCCCGAGTCGATGATCGCCGCCATCAGCGCCTCGTCGGCCAGGGCGGCGGGTGAGCCCGGGACGGTCGTGGACGCCAGGGCGGCGGCGTCGCCCTCGTTGAGGGCGGAGTCCCGGGCCAGTGAGAGCTCGACGACGACCGGCAGCATGTCGTCGGCCGCCTCCGCGTCCGCAGCCTCCCCGGTCGGCGTCGCCTCGGTCCGGGGCCCTGTCGTCCCGCCGGGGGACTCGCCCGCCCCCGTCAGGGTCGGGGCCTCCGAGGACGGCGGGGCCGCCGTGGCCGGCACGGCGTCCCCGCCGTGCCTCCAGCCCGGCAGCCTCCCCCGGACCAGTGCGCTGGCGCCCACCGCGAGGACGATCACCAGCAGCACCAGACCCAGGCGCCTGGCGCGCTGTCGACGGCCGGCCGGGTGGCCTCCCGGACCCCGGGGCCGGACCGGACGCCGGGCCCCGCGGCCGCGGCCCCGCCGCGAGGAGACGTCCCTCGTGGGCTGCGCGGTGGCGGCCCGCAGGGCCCCTGCGGCCAGCCTGGCCCCGTCGGGCAGCTCGATGGTCCCCGGCCGGCCGATCTCGGGGGCCCGGGCCGCCAGGTCGCGCGCACTGGGCCTGCCCTCCGGGTCGGGATCCAGGGCGTCGGGAAGCACCCGGTCCAGCCGCTCGGCCAGGGCCGGCGATCCCGCTGCGCACTGGCGCAGGAGGGCGGCCAGGGAGTAGACGTCCGCCGCGGCGCTCGCCGGCGCCCCGGCCCCGCGCTCGGGGGCCGCGCTCGCCCCGGTGCCGGCCTCCAGGGCGCCTCCCAGCAGGTCGATGAGGACCGGCCGCCCGTCGGTGCTCACAATGACGTTGGCGGCCGCCACGTCGCCGTGGGCCATGCCCCGCTCGTGCAGGTGCGCCAGCGCGCCCCCGAGGTCGTCGAGCAGACGCGCGGCCTCGTCGCGGGTCAGGCCGCCGCGGGCGCCCAGCACCACGGCCAGGTCGGCGCCCACTATGAGCTCGCTGACCACCGCCACTCGCCCCTCCGGCAGCGAGACGACCTGCTGCACCGGAGCGATCGATCCGTTGCGCACCAGCCGCAGGTCGGCCAGGCGGCGCAGGGCGCGTGCGCCGCCGGCGCCCTCGGGCACGTCGACGACCTGCACCACGACGTCGTTGCCGGCAAAGTCCAGGGCCCGCCGCGGGGCGAGACGGCCCGGGCGGTCGCGCCCCATCGGCTCGCCGACGGCCAGGCCCGCGGCCACGAGCTCGTCGCGGATGTTCTCGGGGAGATCGGTGTCCCGGGCGGGCGAGAGGCCGTCGTCATGCGGCGGCTCCGGGCGGCGCTGCTTCGGAGTTCTCATAGCAGTCATGGTCCCCGTCCGCCCGGCCGCACCGCCAGGTCTGGGGCACCCTGTGGATAACTTTCGGCCGTCCGGCGCGCAGCGTGCCGTCCCATGGCGGCCATCGACCCTACGGCGGCTATGGTGGTGGCGTGCACCGTGTGGACCTCGATCTCGGCTCCCGCCTGGTCCCCTTCGACGAGGGCTGGGAGCTCCAGCGGCGGATCCACCGGGAGGTCGCCGACGGCCGCCGCGCCTCGACGCTCCTCATGGTGGAGCACGAGGCCGTCTACACGGTGGGCCGCAGGGCGCACTCCTGGGAGCGGCCCGACGGCGACTTCGTCGAGCCGGGCCATGTGCCGGTCGTCCGTGTGGACCGGGGCGGGAAGACCACCTGGCACGGCCCCGGCCAGCTCACGGTCTACCCGATCGTGCGCCTGGCCTCCCCCATCGACGTGATCCGGTACGTGCGCGCCCTGGAACAGGCCGCTATCGAGGTGTGCGCCGGGCACGGCCTGGCCACCATCCGGGTCGAGGGGCGCTCCGGCGTGTGGGTGGCGGCCGAGCCTGGGTCGCCCCGGCCGGCCCGCCGCCTGGAGCGCAAGGTGTGCGCCCTGGGGGTGCGGGTGGCCCGCGGCGCGACGATGCACGGCATCGGCCTGAACGTGGATCCGGATCTGGCCGCCTTCGACCCGGGGCGGATCGTGCCGTGCGGCATTGACGACGCCGGCGTGACCTCGCTGGCGGCGGAGACCGGGGAGCGCCTGCGCGCGGCCGACCTGGCCGACGCCGTCGCCGCGGCTCTCGCCGAGCACCTGGCACCGCTGGTGGCGCATGACACGCCGACTCGCAGCGCCCGAGTGGGTCCTCAGTCCTAGATCGAGGGCCCGCTGGCATACACTGAGGGCGCACAGCCGCCGTGTGAAGCCACCGTGAAGCCATCGTGTGAGGAGGGTTCGTGACCACTACCGTCGCCCCCGAGGGTCGTCGGCTCCTGCGCGTCGAGGCGCGCAACGCCCAGACGCCGATCGAGCGCAAGCCCGAGTGGCTCAAGACCCGCGCCGTGGTGTCGCAGACCTACCAGGAGGTCCGTGGCCTGGTGCGTCAGCGCAAGCTGCACACCGTGTGCGCGGAGGCCAACTGCCCCAACATCTACGAGTGCTGGAACGAGCGCGAGGCCTCCTTCCTCATCGGCGGCGAGCTGTGCACGCGCCGCTGCGACTTCTGCGACATCGCCACCGGCCGTCCCACCGAGTACGACGAGGACGAGCCCGCCCGGGTGGCCGCCTCGGTGGCGCAGATGGAGCTGCGCTACGCCACGGTCACCGGTGTCTCGCGCGACGACCTTCCCGACGGCGGCGCCTGGCTGTACGCCGAGACGGCCCGGCAGATCCACGCGATGCTGCCCGGCTGCGGCGTCGAGCTCCTGGTCCCCGACTTCAAGGGCCGGGCCGAGCCCCTGGAGGAGGTCTTCTCCGCCGTCCCGGAGGTGTTCGCCCACAACCTGGAGACCGTGCCGCGGATCTTCCGGCGCATCCGCCCCGCCTTCTCCTACGAGGGCAGCCTGGCGGTGCTGCGGCAGGCCTCCGAGGCAGGGATGCTGACCAAGTCGAACCTCATCCTGGGCATGGGAGAGACCCGCGCCGAGATCGAGGACGCCATTGGCGACCTTGTCGAGGCCAAGGTGGATATCCTCACCATCACCCAGTACATGCGCCCCTCCAAGCTGCACCACCCCATCGACCGGTGGGTCAAGCCCCAGGAGTTCGTGGCCCTGGCGAAGCTCGCCGAGCAGATGGGCATCGCCGCCGTCATGAGTGGCCCGATGGTGCGCTCGTCCTACCGCTCGGGCACGCTGTGGGGCAGGGCCATGCGCGCCAAGGGCCGTCCCATACCGGAGAACATGGTCGAGCTGGCCGCGCCGGTCACCGCCCGGCAGGAGGCGAGCGCCCTGGTCGCACGGATGGGCGACGCCGCCTCCTGACCCGCCTCTGGCTCACCAGGGCCCCGGAGGGTCGCAAACCCGTCTGATCGACCGTGGCCGTGCGGGAAGGGCGGGGCCGTCGGCTATGGTGGGGACTGTGAGCAACGCCCCCAGCGCCCGGCCGAAGAAGAAGCGCTTCCGCGAGCGCATCCTGAACGCCCTCCAGAACATCAAGGACTCCTACACGATCTCGCGCAGGACCTACCCGTGGATCGGGTGGGCCCTGCTGGGGACGGCCGTCCTGCTCGTCGCCCTGGCCGTGGCGCTCGCCCTGGCCACCGATCAGGCGGTCTGGTACTGGGTCCTCATAGCGCTGCTGCTGGCCCTCGTCGCGGACATGGCGCTCCTGTCGTGGACGGTGCGGCGCGCCTCCTACTCCCAGATCGAGGGCAAGCCGGGCGCCGCCAAGCTCGTGCTCGACCAGGTGCTCGGCCGCGGCTGGTACCTGGAGTCCGAGCCCGTGTACATCAACCCCAAGACGGAGGACGTCATCTGGCGCCTGGTGGGCCGTCCCGGGGTGGTGCTGGTGGCCGAGGGCCCCGGCGGCCGGCTGCAGCGGCCGATCGCCGACGAGCAGAGGGTCCTGCGCCGCATTCTGTCCACCGTGCCGGCGCACGTCATCAACGTCGGCATCGACGAGGGGCAGACGCGCCTGATCGACCTGTGGCCCACCATCCGCAAGCTGCCGACCAAGCCCACCAAGCTGACCGACACCGAGATCAGCCAGGTCTCCAAGCGCCTGTCCTCCCTGTCGTCCAAGGGCCTGCCCATCCCCAAGGGCATCGACCCGACCAAGATCCGCCCGGACCGGCGGGCCATGCGGGGCCGCTGAGCCGCCGTCGCCCGAAGCGGGCCGGCCCCGGCGCCGGAGCAGCGAAACAACCGGGACACACACGCGGCACGCCCGCGTCACGGCGCCCCCATAGGCTGCTGCCAGCCGCACACCGCGTCGCCGTCGTGCCCGAGCCGGCGCCCGAGGCGGACACCACCGATGAAGGAACACACATGTTCAAGGACGCGTCCGAGGCCCTCGCCTACATTGAGAAGGAGGGCGTCGCGCTCGTTGATGTCCGCTTCTGCGACCTGCCGGGCGTCATGCAGCACTTCACGATCCCGGCGGCCGCTTTCAAGGAGGACGCCCTGGCCGACGGCCTGATGTTCGACGGCTCCTCGATCCGCGGCTTCACCGCGATCCACGAGTCCGACATGAAGCTCGTGCCGGACGTGACGACCGCCTACCTCGACCCCTTCCGCGAGGAGAGGACCCTGATCGTCAACTTCTCGATCGTGGACCCGTTCACCGACGAGCGGTTCTCCCGCGACCCCCGCTCGATCGCGGCCAAGGCCGAGGACCACCTGCGGTCCACCGGCATCGCCGACACCTGCTACATCGGCGCCGAGGCCGAGTTCTACCTCTTCGACTCCATCGAGTACGAGACCACGCCCGGCTCCACCCGCTACGCCATCGACTCCGACGAGGCGGCCTGGAACACCGCCCGCAGCGAGGAGGGCGGCAACAAGGGCTACAAGACCGCCTTCAAGGGCGGCTACTTCCCCGTCCCCCCCTCCGACCAGATGGTCGACACCCGCAACGCCATGGTGCGCACCTGCCTGGAGGCCGGACTCGAGATCGAGCGGGCCCACCACGAGGTCGGCACCGCCGGGCAGCAGGAGATCAACTACCGCTTCGCCTCGCTGCTGGCCGCCGGCGACGACATGATGAAGTTCAAGTACATTGTGAAGAACGAGGCCTGGAGGGCGGGCAGGACCGCCACCTTCATGCCCAAGCCGATCTTCGGCGACAACGGCTCGGGCATGCACTGCCACCACTCGCTGTGGAAGGACGGCAGGCCGCTGTTCTTCGACGAGCGCGGCTACGGCCAGCTCTCCGACTGCGCCCGCTGGTACATCGGCGGCATCCTGGCGCACGCGCCCAGCCTGCTGGCCTTCACCAACCCGTCGGTGAACTCATTCCGCCGCCTGGTGCCGGGCTTCGAGGCCCCCGTCAACCTCGTCTACTCGGCCCGTAACCGCTCGGCCTGCATCCGTATCCCGGTCACCGGCACCTCACCGAGGGCCAAGCGCATCGAGTACCGCGTGCCCGACCCCTCGGCCAACCCGTACCTGTGCTTCTCGGCCGTCCTCATGGCGGGCATCGACGGCATCAGGGGGCGCATCGAGCCCCGCGAGCCCATCGACAAGGACCTCTACGAGCTGGCTCCCGAGGAGTACTACGACATCGATAAGCTGCCCTACTCCCTGGACCAGGCGCTCGACGCCCTGGAGGCCGACCACGACTACCTTACCGAGGGGGACGTCTTCACCCCCGACCTCATCGACACCTGGATCGACTACAAGCGGGACAACGAGATCGTCCCCATGCGGATGCGCCCGCACCCCTACGAGTTCGAGCTCTACTACGACCTGTGACGGGCTGACGGCGGCGGCGCACCGGCACCTGCGCCGAGGGCCCGTACGGTCGCCTCGACTGTCAGGACCCGTGCCGGCGCCGTCGTGCGAACCGCATGCGAGCGCAACGTGCGCGATACCACCCCCCCCGATGTGCATATCTATACTCATTCACGTATACCCTGTCGGTGCACCGGGACCGGCACCGCCGGCTCGCACATCCCGCCCACCCCCGAGGAGCCCCCATGAGGATCACCCGCGCACTGACCGCCGGCACCGCCGTCGGCCTGTGCCTCGCCCTGTCCGGCGCCCTGACCGGCTGCACCCACGCCGAGGACTGGAAGGCCATGCGCAACGACGGTGCATCCGCACCCGCCAAGGGCTACGACACCTCCGGGATCCAGCCGCAGGAGGACATCATCGCCATGCTCCCCGAGGGGGCGCTGGCCGACGGGGTCCTCGACATCGCCGCCGCCACCGACTACCCGCCGGCCGAGTTCCTCGACACCGGCGGCACCGCGATCGGCTACGACGTCGATCTGGCCAAGGCCATCGCGGCCGTCCTGGGGGTCACCTCCACCACCCACACCGCCGAGTTCGACTCGATCCTGGCGGCGGTGGGCACCAAGTACGACGCGGGCATCTCCTCCTTCACGGTCTCCGCCGAGCGCGAGGCCGCGATGGACATGATCGCCTACATCAATGTCGGCTCGCGCTTCGACGTGGTGTCCGGCAACCCCAAGGGTGTGGATCCCTCCGACCATCTCAACCTGTGCGGCCTGACGATCGGCGTCCAGACCGGCACGAGCCAGGAGGACGCCGTGCGGGAGGACTCCCGGGGGTGCACCAACGCCGGCCGGCCCGCCATCGCCGTGCGCTCCTACTCCACCCAGTCCGAGGCCACCACGGGCCTGGTGGGCGACGTCATCGACGCCGTCTACTCCGACTCGACCGTGGCCGGCTACTCCGTCGAGAACACCGGCGGGGCGGTGGAGACGGTCGGCGAGGTCGAGGACGCCCTGCCCCAGGCCGTCGTCATGTCCAAGAGCAGCCCCGACCTCAACAGGGCGGTCCAGGCGGCTATCCAGTACCTCATGGACTCCGGCATCTGGAAAGACATCCTGGACGCCTGGGGGATTCAGGACGCGGCCCTGACCACCGCCGAGATGAACCCGAAAGTGGAGGAGTGAATCGTGCCCCCAGCACCCGCAGCCGACGACGCGCCCGTCCAGCTCAACCGCCTCAAGCCGGTCCCGCGCCCCGGGACCTGGATCAGCGCCACGATCGTCGCCGTCCTGGGCGCCATGCTCATCCACGCGCTGGTGACCAATGACAAGTTCCACTGGGACACGGTGTGGTTCTTCTTCCGCGAGGTCCGCGTCGTCCGCGCCGTCGGCTGGACCCTGCTGCTGACCTTCCTGGCCATGGCCATCGGCATCATCCTGGCTGTGACCACCGCCATTATGCGCCAGTCCTCCAACCCCGTCCTGCGCTGGGTGGCGGTGGGATACCTGTGGTTCTTCCGCGGCACGCCGATCTACACCCAGCTGGTGTTCTGGGGCGCCCTGTCCGCGCTCTACCAGTACCTGAGCCTGGGCGTGCCCTTCGGCCCCGAGCTGCTGACCTTCAAGACGACGTCGGTGTTCACGCCCTTCGTGGCCGCGACGCTCGGACTGGGCATCAACGAGGGCGCCTACCTGTCGGAGATCGTCCGCTCGGGCCTGGCCAGCGTCGATGCCGGCCAGGCGGAGGCCGCCGGGGCCCTGGGCATGAGCAAGGGCCAGATCCTGCGCCGCATCGTGCTGCCCCAGGCAATGCGGGTCATTGTCCCGCCCACTGGCAACGAGACGATCTCCATGCTCAAGACGACGTCCCTGGTCCTGGCGGTGCCTTTCACGCTGGACCTGACCTTCGTGACGAACTCCTACGCGTCGTTCACCTACCAGACGATCCCGCTGCTCATTGTCGCGGCCCTGTGGTACATCATCATCACCTCGATCCTCATGGTCGGCCAGCACTACCTGGAGCGCTACTACGGCAAGGGCTTCAGCGGCTCCGCACCGGCCTCCGGATCCAAGAACGGCCGCACGCTGTCCGACCGCCAGCAGGCGATCCTCGACTCGCACACCACCAAGGACAACCCCTTCCTGGAGGTCACCCCATGACGGCGCCCGACAAGCTCGACGCAGCCGGTCCCGACGCAGAGACCCCCGACCCGGCGGACGCGACGCCCAAGGTGCGCATACGCGGCCTGCACAAGTTCTTCGGCGAGATGCACGTCCTCAAGGGCATCGACATCACCGTCGCCTCGGGCTCGGTGACCGTGCTCGTGGGCCCCTCCGGCTCGGGAAAGTCGACCCTGCTGCGTTGCATCAACGAGCTGGAGTCCATCGACGCCGGCCGGGTGTGGGTCGACGGCGAGCTCATGGGCATGCGGGAGGTCAGGCGCGCCGACGGCAGCGTCCGGCTGCACGCCCTGACCGACAAGCAGCGCGCCCGGCAGCGCGCCAAGATCGGCATGGTCTTCCAGCGTTTCAACCTCTTCCCGCACATGACGGCCTTGGGCAACGTCATGGAGGCGCCCGTCCAGGTCAAGAGGATCTCCAGGGCCGAGGCCCGCGAGCGGGCGATCCAGATGCTTGAGCGGGTGGGCCTGGCCGACCGGGTGGACCACTACCCCTCCCAGCTCTCGGGCGGACAGCAGCAGCGGGTGGCCATCGCCCGGGCCCTGGCCATGGACCCCGAGCTCATGCTCTTCGACGAGCCGACCAGCGCGCTCGACCCCGAGCTCGTCGGCGAGGTCCTCCGGGTCATGAGGGACCTGGCGGCCTCGGGCATGACAATGGTCGTGGTCACCCACGAGATGGGCTTCGCCCGCGAGGTCGGCGACCAGCTGATCTTCATGGACGGCGGCGTCATCCGCGAATCCGGCCTGCCCACCGAGGTGCTGGACAATCCCCGGGCCGAGCGGACCAAGGCCTTCCTGTCCTCCGTGCTGTGAGTGATCCGCCCGGGCGGCGCCGGCACCTCCCCGTACCCATTCTGCATCCCATTTCTGCAACTCGTGGAACCCATGGCCCTCCAGACAGGGCGGACGGAGCAGACGCTCGTCGTCGGCCTCGTGGCGAGCCAGGGTGACGAGCCCTTCGCGCCGCGCGCCGCAAGGCTCTCGCACCCCGCCCGCAGGCCTGAGCGCTCCAGGCCGAGCGAGGTGTTGGGGGAGACTCGGTCGAAGCGCACCCCGGTCCTCAAGCAGCCCTCGCCCCGCCTCGCAACTACCGTCTCAAATTGCAAGAACCCGGTTGCATCTGGATCTGGCCGGGCCTAGGGGCTTATTCATAGGGTGTATGTGAATGTGATTCCGAGGATTGCTGTGAGGGTTTCCTCGAAGATGTTGATGGGACGGCGGTAGTCGGTGTGGAGGGCCCTCCAGGTCTTCAGGTTGGCGATGGTGCGCTCTGTCTTGCAGCGGGTCGTGCTGATGGGTCTGTTCCAGTCCTTGTCGGCCTTAGGCAGTGGCCGGCCCGGGGGCCTGCGTCTGGGGGTGATTACTACCGGCCCGGCGCAGCCCCGGTCCCCGATGTGATGGGGCGCGCCCTGCCCGCGAGGACCTGGAGCAGGCCGCTGGTCCTGATGGCCGCGGTGTCGTGAACGCGTCCGGGCAGCGGGTCTGAGACCCACGCCAAGTGGCCGCTCAGGGTGCGGGCGACCTGGGCACTGAACCCGGTGGTGCGGTGCCTGCCCGGGTAGAGATCTGGGCGGTTCCTCCACGACCAGCGGGGAAGGAGCGTTCCGTCGATGATGAGCCGGGCGGCGGGGTCCAGGTCCTCCACCACCGGCACGCCCGCCGCCAGGGCCCGGGCGATCACAGGGGTCCAGGCGCAGATGACGCGGGAGACGGTGGGCCGGGACACCCCGGCCATGGCCGCCAGGAGCGACTGGGGCAGGTCGAGTCGCAGGGCGAGCAGAACCAGGCGCACGCACCGGTACATCCCCAGAAGCACGGGATCCCACCACCGGCACGCCCGCACCACTGGAGCGGCCCGCACCACTGGAGCGGATCGCCTGGCAGACACCGAGGACGAGCCCACGACTGACGGGCGTGCCAGCGCTCCCCGTGGCGGCCTGCCTCTCAAGGTGTTTTCTGTGAGCACTTGAAGCTCTCTCAGGAACAGGCCACCACCTCCAGCGACACGCACCCCCTCAAACAGCCACAACAGGCCTATGAATAAGCCTCGATGTGACGCGCTCGCGGAGATCACCCAGAGTAGTCCCAGGCACCCTGAGCCCGGAAGCCCCGACGTGGCGGTCCGGAGGACCTTCAACGACCTCGTTCCCGGTGGCCCGCACTCAGTCGTCGCCTTCACCCCTGACCTCATCGACACCTGGATCGGCTACAAGCGGGACAACGAGATCGTCCCCACGCGGATGCGCCCGCACCCCTACGAGTTCGGCTTCTGCCACAACCTGTGACAGGCCGAGGCGGCGGCGCGCCGGGCCGCCGAAGCCGCCTCCGCCGCAGCCTCACGCCGCGACGTCGGCCCGGTCCGGCGCTGTCGGCGCGCTCCACTCCCCCTCGTTCCAGTCCACCAGGCTCCAGCCGCACTCCGGGTCGCCCTCCACGACGCTGATGCCCGTGTTGCGCATGGGGTGGTCGGCGATCCAGGCGGGATCCGCCCCGCCGCCCGGCGCGGCCGCCAGGGCGGTCCACAGGCGCAGGACGGTGCCGTGGGCGACCAGCAGGGCCGTCCCGTCCGCTCCGACGTCCGCCGCCGTCGCGCGCGCGATGCGGGCGACGGCGGCGTCGAACCGGGCGAAGGTGTCGGCGCCGTCCTCGGGGCTGCCGGGCAGGCGCGCGGCGGTGCGACCGATCATCCACGCCCGCGTCGTGTCCGTGTAGCACGCCACCGAACGCGCGTCCGTGCACATCTCCAGGTCGCCCGCGAGCACCTCGCGCAGCCCGGAGTCGATGTCCGCCGTCAGGCCCGTGGCGCCCTCCAGCGGTGCGATAGTCTGGCGCGCCCGGGCGATGGGCGAGGTCCACAGTGAGGAGATCTCGGCCAGCTGGTCGGTATCGAGCCGGTTCGGCAGCGAGGCCGCCTGGGTCAGGCCGGTGGCGTCCAGAGAGTTCCCGGGAAAAGCGGTGTCCAGGGCGCCCATGATATTGGCGATGGTCCGTCCGTGACGGACGAGAAGAAGCTTCACGGCTCCATCCTGCCAGGGAACACGTTATGTCTCCTGCGCAGAGCCCCAGGGGTGGTCACGGCCACTCACGACCACGGGTAGGGCCCGTGCCCCCGGCGCGCGGCGGCCCGCCGGGGCCCGGTGGCGGGCCGCCCCGGCGTCGAAGGGCCCGTGGGAGTCTCGGCCGGCGAGGCGACCGCCGCGCTCGTCCGCCGTCCCCCGGCCGTGCCCGCCGCCCGGTCGCCCGCGCGGTCCCGACGCCCTGCGGCCTCCGCTCCGCTCCCAGCAACCTGGCGACCGCCACCGGCCTGCCGGTTCTGAGCCGCCCGGCCCGCGGACCCGGCGACGTCCGACCGGGGCTCACCGGCCCGCCCGAAGACGATCTGCTCAACGACCCGGCGGGCGTGTCGGGCGCGCCGCCGGTAGAGGTCCTCCAGCTCGCGCTCCCGCCCCGGGGCCATGCCCACCAGGCGGCCGACCAGGCGGATCTCGCGCAGACCGTTGGGCAGGACCTCGATGCGCTCCCCGTGGTCCCGCCCGGTGCCCAGCACTGTCGCCGCCCGCACGCGCGAGGCCAGCAGCCAGGCGCCGCGCAGGTCGGCCTCCTCGGCCTCGGTGAGCAGGCCCGCCGAGCGCGCCGCGCTCAGGGCCGCGAGCGTCGACGTCGTGCGCAGCCCCGGTACTCGCGCCGCGTGCTGGAGCTGGAGGACCTGCGCCGCCCACTCGACGTCGGACAGGCCGCCGGGCCCGAGCTTGAGGTGGCGCGCGGGCGTCGTGCCGCGCGGGAGGCGCTCGGCCTCCATGCGCGCCTTGAGACGGCGGATCTCCCGCATGTCGTTGTCGTCCAGGCCGTCCGGGCTCCAGCGCAGGGGCGCCACGAGCTCCTCGAAGGCGCGCCCGAGCCCGGGGTCGCCGGCGCAGGCCCGGGCCCGCAGGAGCGCCTGGCGCTCCCACACCGCCGACCACCGCTCGTAGTAGTCGGCGTACGAGCCCAGCGAGCGGCTCATCGGGCCCTGACGCCCCTCCGGACGCAGGTCCGCGTCGACCTCGAAGGGGTGCGGCTGGGCCTGGGAGAGCAGGCGCACCACCCAGCGGGCGACCGCCTCGGCCTCGTCGGCGGCCGCGCGCGGGTCGGCACCGGGGCGGACATCGTGGACGAACAGGACGTCGGCGTCGGAGGCGTAGGCGGTCTCGGCCCCACCCAGGCGCCCCATGGCGATCACCGCGTGGCGGGCCAGCGCCCCGGGCCAGGTGCCGTCGGGCTCCGGTCCGGAGGCGAGCGCGGCGGCGCCGTCGCGCAGGGCGATGACCATGCCGGCGGCCAGGCTGAGCACCCCGTCGAGAACCGCGTCGGTGGTGTCGGTCAGGATGCCGGCGGTGCGCTCGGGGTCCACGCCGTCCAGGGAGTCCGCCAGCGCGGCGCGGACAAGCTCGCGGGTGCGCACGCTCATGACCGCGTGCACCGCCTCCGCCGCCTGGCGCTCCAGGCCCGGCTCGTCGTCGGCGGTCAGGACGCGTCGCCGCAGAAGACTGCGGACCTCCGAGCGCAGGACGGCGGGATCACGGGCGGCCAGCTCGCTGGCGTCGTCGAGCCAGGCGATCGACTCCGGCCTCTCGGCCAGGCGCTCGGTGGTCCACCGGGCGCCGGACAGGACGTGGCACAGGGACTGGGCGGCGGCCCGGGAGTCCCGCAGCATCGCCAGGTACCAGTGGGTGCCGCCGATCCGCTCCGACAGGAGCCGGAAGGACAGCAGGCCGTTGTCCGGGTCGGGGCCCCGGCCAAGCCAGCCGATCATGACGGGCAGGAGCTGGCGCTGGATCGCCGCACGCCGGCTGACCCCCTCGGTCAGGGCGTGGATGTGGCGCAGGGCGCCGTCGGGGTCGAGGTAGCCCACCGCCTTGAGTCGCTCGCGCGCCGCCTGCGGGCTCAGTGCCATCTCGTCGGCGCTCAGCGTCGCCGCCACCGTGAGCAGCGGCCGGTAGTAGATCTCCTCGTGGAGGGCGCGCACGCGCCGGCGCACCGCGGTGAAGGTCGCCCACAGCGCCTCGGGCTCGCCCATGACGCGCCGGTCGATGCCCCGCCCCAGGCGGCGCAGGGCGTCCTCGCCGCGCGGCAGGTCGTGGGTGCGCTGGAGGCGGTAGAGCTGGCTGCGGTGCTCCAGCAGCCGCAGCAGCCGGTAGCAGGAGTCCAGCTCGGCGGCGTCGGAGCGTCCGACGTACCCGGCCGCCGACAGCTCGGCCAGGGCGCCGAGCGTGGAGCGCACGTGCAGGCGCGCGTCGCCGCGCCCGTGGACGAGCTGGAGGAGCTGGACGGTGAACTCCACGTCCCGCAGCCCGCCGGGACCGAGCTTGATGCGGCGGTCCTCCCGCCCGGCCCTGCCGGACTCGTTCTCCACGCGCCGGCGCATGGCCCGGGCGTCGTCCACGAAGTTCTCCCGGCTGCTGGCCCGCCACACGAAGGGGTCGACGGCGCGCGCGTAGGCGGCGCCGAGCCGGGCGTCCCCGGCGCAGGGGCGGGCCTTGAGCAGCGCCTGAAACTCCCAGGAGGATGCCCAGCGCTCGTAGTAGGTCACGTGCGACTCCAGGGTGCGCACCAGTGCCCCGTCCTTGCCCTCGGGACGCAGCGCCGTGTCCAGCGGCCACAGGGGCGGCTCCCGCCCGCTGGCCGAGGTGGTGCGGGCCAGCCCGACGGCGAGCTCGGTGCCCAGGCGCACCAGGTCGTCCTCGTCGACGGGCCGAACGGGTCCGGCGGCCCCTCCGGAGGCGGCAGGGTCGCCAGAGGGGGCAGCGGGGCCCACGACGTAGACGACGTCGACGTCGGAGACGTAGTTGAGCTCGCGCGCACCAGTCTTGCCCATGGCGACGACGGCGAGGGCCACGGCATCGGCACGGGGCCCGAGACCGGCGCGGGCGATGGTCAGACCCGCCTCCAGGGCGGCGTCGGCGAGCCTGGTCATGCGCTCGACGACCACGGGGATGTGGGCGAGCGGGTCGGAGCTGGTCAGGTCGTCGGCGGCGATGGCCAGGAGCCGGTCGCGGTAGGCCACGCGCATGGCGACCGTGGCCGCCTCGATGCGCGCGCGGCGGTTCCCGCCGTCGTCGGCGCCGAGGACGGCTGCGACCGCCTCCGCCAGGACGGCGCCCACCGGCGCCTGCCCGGGGGCGTCGATGGCGTGGGCCGTCTCCAGGGCGGCCAGGCGGTCGGGGTGAGCGACCAGGAAGTCCCCCAGCGCGCGGGAGGAGCCCAGGACGGCCAGGAGCCTACGGCGGTGCTCGTCGTGCGCCCGCGTCTCCCGCGCGGGGCCCTCGGCAGAGGTCTCGGGGCCGGCGGGCCCGGCTCCCAGGGGGGCCAGGAGCGCCCGCAGTCCCTCGCCGTCGGGGACGACCGCGCAGGCCAGGCGCACCAGTGAGAGCAGCGCGAGGTCGGGGTCGGCGGTCTGGCGGATCTCCTCGACGAGCCGGGCCCGGACGGGGTCGAGCCCGCCGTCGCCCGAGGGCGGCTGCGAGACGGGGAGCAGGCGGCTCAGGGCCTCGTCGTGCAGGCAGGACTCGGCGCGGTCGAGCTCGGCGAATCCCGCGCGCGCCAGTCTTGAGCGCGGGCTCGTGCGCCGTCGGCCGAAGGGGGGCGAGGAGGTCTCGTTCCAGCGTCCGGTCATCACGCCGCCACTGGGTCAGACGCGCGGAGGGAAGAACTGGCTGAGCTCGAAGGCTGTGACCTGGGCGTCGTAGGCCCGGTACTCGCGGCGCTTGTTGCGCATGAAGTACTCGAAGGCGTCCTCTCCCAGGGTGTCGGCCACTAGGTCGGAGTCGCTCATCGCGGCCACGGCCCGCTTGAGCGAGGTCGGCAGGGCGCCGATGCTCATGGCCCGGCGCTCGCCCTCGGTCAGCGCCCACACGTCGTCCTCGGTCTCCGAGGGCAGGTCGTAGCCCTCCTCGATCCCCTTCAGACCCGCCGCCAGAATGACGGCGTAGGCGAGGTAGGGGTTGGCCGAGGAGTCGATGCCGCGGTACTCCACGCGCACGGACTGGCCCTTGCCCGGCTTGTGCATGGGCACGCGCACCAGGGCCGAGCGGTTGTTGTGGCCCCAGCACACGTAGCTGGGGGCCTCGTCCCCGCCCCACATGCGCTTGTAGGAGTTGACGTGCTGGTTGGTCACCGCGCAGATCTCCGCCGCGTGGTGCAGGAGCCCGGCGATGAAGGAGCGGCCCGTGGCCGACAGCTGGTACTCGCCAGCGGGGTCGTAGAAGGCGTTGCGGTCGCCCTCGAACAGGGAGAAGTGGGTGTGCATGCCCGAGCCGAACCGGTCGGCGAAGGGCTTGGGCATGAAGGTCGCCAGGCAGCCCTCCTGAAGGGCCACCTCCTCGACGACGGCGCGGAAGGTCATAATGTTGTCCGCCATGGACAGGGCGTCGGCGAAGCGCAGGTCGATCTCGTTCTGCCCGGGACCGCCCTCGTGGTGGGAGAACTCCACGGAGATGCCCATCTGCTCAAGCATGAGGATGGCCCGGCGCCGGAACTCGTGGGCGGTGCCGCCTGGCACGTGGTCGAAGTAGCCGGCGTCGTCGGTGGGGCGAATGCGTCCGTCGGGGTCCTGGTTGACGAGGTAGAACTCGATCTCGGGGTGGATGTAGCAGGTGAAGCCGGCCTCGGCGACCCGTGCCAGCTGGCGCTCCAGCACCGAGCGGGGGTCGGTTCGGGCCGGTTCGCCATCGGGGGTGAGCACGTCGCAGAACATGCGGGCGACCCCGCCCACGTCGTCGCGCCAGGGCAGCATCTGGAAGGTGGAGGGATCCGGGGCCAGCAGCATGTCGGACTCGAAGACCCGGGTGAGGCCCTCGATGGCCGAGCCGTCGAAGCCGATGCCCTCCTCGAAGGCGCCCTCGACCTCGGCCGGTGCGATGGCCACGGACTTCAGCCGCCCGGAGACGTCGGTGAACCACAGCCGGATGAAGCTGATGTCGCGCTCCTCGATGGCGCGGAGCACGTACTCCTGCTGCTTGTCCATGGTGCCTCCTGCGCGGGGGTGTACGACGGCGTTGCCCACTCTTTCACGAAAGCCTACTAAGGCCGATGGGTCCGGCAGGTTTCACACGCCTTTCCCCTTTGCGACAGAAGTGCGCCTGCTTAGCGGTGCGTGCTCAGCAGGTACTCCCCCTGCTCTGCCGGCAATCAGGCACTGACGTCTGGTCTACGTGCTGTGGCTCGTCGCCTGGCGCAGCCGTCCGAGTCCGTTCCGCAGGATTGATGCCTGACATGGTCGCGCTCGGCCCCGACCGCTGGTGGTGTGTGCGTGTTTTAGAAGGGTGGGATGGTGTCGAGTAGTGGGGTCAGGCCGAGGGTGTGGAGGGTGGGGTGGTAGGGGGTGGTCTCGTAGTCGCCGGGGTTCTCGTTGGGGTGGGGGCCGTGGGTGGTGATGAGGGGGCTGGTGTGGTGGCCGAGGCCGAGGTCGCCGGGGGTGGTGTCTGGGCTGGTGTGGTTGGTGAGGCCTTTGTGGAGGCGGTCGAGGGTCTGGGGGGTGATGGCGCGTGCGAGGGCCTGGGGGAGGCGGGTGGCGGGGCGGGTCTTCTGGCCTGGTCCGGTGCGGCGGGGCAGGAGGGTGATGGTGCCGTCGTTGTCGCGCTGGTAGCGGGCTCCGGTGGGGGTGCGCCAGACCAGGGCGCCGTCTGGGGTGCGGGTCAGGGCCCAGCCGGGGGTGTGCTTGAGGCGGTGGTGGGCCCGGCACAGGCAGGTCAGGTTCTCAAGGCTGGTGGTCCCGCCCTCGGCCCAGGGGCGGACGTGGTCGATCTCGCAGCCGCGGGCGGGGCGCTCGCAGCCGGGGTGGGTGCACGAGGCGTCGCGGGCGCGCACCAGGTCGGCCAGGGCGGCGGGGGGCCGGTAGCGGGTGCGGCCGACGTCGGTCACCGCCCCGGACAGGGGGTCGGTGACCAGGCGGCGCCAGGTCCCGCCGGCGGCCAGCGCCCGCGCCACGGCAGCGGGCACCGGCACGCTGCGCCCGCGACCGCCCAGGCTCGCCCCCACCGGCCCTGCGGGCCCGGTACCGGGCCCGCAGGCGGGTGTGGTGGTGGGTGTGGTGGTGGCGGGCGGGTCGTCCTGGGGCGGGGCGGTGTCGTCGGGCAGGAGGTCTGTGAGGTGGTTCAGAGGGACGGTGACGTCGATACTGACCGTCAGTCCTGGTGGCAGGGGAGCGGGGTCGGTCCCGGAGGGCGTCCACCAGGGGCTGGTGTGGCAGACCAGGCCGCTGAGCGCGGTCAGCAGCCCCTCCAGGGGCACCCCGTCGGGCGTCAGGCCCATCGAGTCGACGTACAGCGGCTCCACCACGCCCGCAGGACCCGCAGGACCCGCAGGACCCGCGCCGGCCCCGAGAGCCCCAGGGCCGGTGGGGTCCGCGGTGTCCGCCGGGCCGGGCGGCGGACCCTCGAAGCCCGTGAAGCCCACCAGGCCCGGACCCGCCACCAGCTCCTCCGGACCCTCCTCCGGGCGGGCCGGGCGGGCCGGGGCCTCCGGGCCCGCGGGATCGAGGGCCGCCCCGGCCGGACCGCCCGCACCCGCCCCGGCGGCGCCCGCAGCGGCCGTCGCGGTCTCGGCCGCCTCGGTTGTCGCGGTCTCGGCCGTCTTGGTTGTCGCGGTTGTGGTTGTGGTGGTGTGGTGGGTGGTGCGCAGGGTGTGCAGGGTCATGGCGGTCAGGGCGTCGGCTCGCAGCTGGCCCGGGGTGCGGCTGTCGCCGGTGGCGCGGGCCGAGGCGGCGACGGCGTCCAGGGCGGCGTCCAGCAGGACGGCGTCGGCCCGCGGCAGGAGGGCGCGCATCTGGCACACTCCCGCGCCCGCCTCCCTCGGCCTGGTCACGTGCCGGCCGGCGGCGCCGCGCCGCGCCCGCCGGCCGGCACCGGCCGGGTCCAGGCCCGTCAGCGCCCGGTCCACCTCCCGCCCCACCTGCGCGGGAGTGCGGTGCACCGCACGGCCCAGCACACGGTCCTGCACCACCCGCGCCACACCGACCGGCTCGCCGGCCAGGCGGCGCACCACCACGGACGTCTTGGAGGAGTCCAGCAGCCCCACCCGGTGCAGGCCGCACACCGGCGCCAGGCGGGCGTCGAGCAGGCCCGCGCCCCGGTCCACCAGCCGGGACGCCACCAGGCGCGACACCCCCGCCCGGCACGCCACCTCGCCGGCGGCGCTCCACCGCCCCGCCGGGGCCACCGCCCCGGACACCGCACCCGACCCGCCCAGAGCGCGACAGCGGGACAGACCATCACCCCGACCCTCGTCCCAACCGTCCCGACCCTCGTCCCAACCGTCGTCCTGGGTGTCGTCGCTGTCGGGCCGGTCGGGCCGGTCGGGCTGGTAGGGCAGACCACCCATCTCCGGGCAGCGGGCCATGCAGGCCGCCACCACCGCCTGGGCCCACTGCGCCCAGGCGGCCAGACGACCGCAGGCCGCCACCAGCTCACTGAGCACCTCCGCACCCAGACCCACCAGGGCCCCCACACCCCGGCCGTCGACCACCACCGACCCCGCCGCCTCAGCCAGAGCCCGCTCACCAGGGCCCACCAGCCCCCCAAGAAGCCCACCACCCCCACCAGCACCGTCGTCCCCAGCAGCGCCGCCGTCGGCCGGGACGACAGGACCACCGGCCGGCCCAGCAGCGGTGTCGTCGGCCGGGACGGCGGGGGCCAGCAGCGGCGCCACCACCCGCTCCACCACACCCGCCAGAACCGCCCCCGGCACCATCCCCGACAGCACCCCCACCACGGCCTCGACCCCATCAAAGCCCTCGAGCGGGGCGCCGTCACCGGCACCGTCCGCACCACCCGGCACGGACGGCTCAGCGCCCCAGTCTTCGAACATGTGTACAGGATAGCATCCGCCACCCCTCCACCACAACCCCCACAACCCCGGAATCCCAGCACAAACCGGATCCCCGACAACCCCCACACGCGCAGAGCCCGGGTACATCCCGGCCACCGCCTACGCCATGCGCTCGGCCGGCCCGCACACGTGCAGAGCCCGGTAACGGCCACGGACACGCAGGTCGCGGCAGAGGCGCCGGCCCGCACACGCGCGAGGACCCCCGACCCGCCGAGGCCCGCGCACCGAGCCTGAAGCAGCCCACCCGCGAAGACCCCCGCACCCCAGCACGCGGGACCGGCAAAGCCGGCGCCGCCTTCGAGCGAGCCGTCGCCGACCCGCACCCCAGCACGCGGGACCGGCAAGCCAGCACCCCACCCACACGACGCACCAGAACCGATATCGGCGCGGAACTCGACCGATCTCGACACGGAACCGGCCCTCGCCGAGAACATCGCCGTCGAGCCGCAACCAGTAGGCTTCACCCCATGGCTACTTCCGAGTCCCCCTACGGGCCCTGCGCTGCCGAGAACGTCGCCGGCGGCAAACCGGTCCGCCTCCCCCACCTGCTCGCGGCGAAGGCCGAGGGCACCAGGCTCACCATGATCACGGCCTACGACGCCCTGACCGCGGCGATCTTCGACGAGGCCGGAATGGACATGATCCTCGTCGGCGACTCCATCGGCAACGTCATGCTCGGCCACGGGTCCACCCTGCCCGTGTCGCTGGACGAGATGGTGGTGGCCACTCGAGGCGTCGCCCACGCCGCCCGGCGCGCCTTCATCGTCGCCGACCTGCCCTTCGGCGCCTACGAGGCCGGCCCCGAGCAGGCCCTGGCCACCGCCGTCCGGCTGGTCAAGGCCGGCGCCAACGGGATCAAGCTCGAGGGCGGGCGGCCGCGCGTCGCCACGATCCGGACTCTGGTCGAGGCCGGCATCCCCGTCATGGGGCACCTCGGCTTCACTCCCCAGTCCGTCAACGCGCTGGGCGGGTTCCGTGTCCAGGGCCGGGGCGAGGCCGGCGAGGAGCTTCTGGCGGACGCCCTGGCCATCGAGAAGGCGGGTGTTATGGGCATGGTTCTCGAGATGGTGCCCGAGCCGCTGGCCGCGCGCGTCACCGAGGCCCTGACTGTCCCCACCATCGGTATCGGGGCCGGAGCCCGCTGCGACGGCCAGGTGCTCGTCTGGTCTGACATGGCCGGGATGACCGAGTGGAGGCCGCGCTTCGCCAAGCAGTTCGGGCGGGTCGGCGCCGCCCTGCACCAGGCCGCCCTCGACTACGCCGCCGAGGTGCGCGAGGGCGCTTTCCCGGCCGAGGAGCACTGGTTCAGCTCCTGATCCGCTCCGGCGGGCCGACCCGTCTCAGACGCGGGCGCCGAGTGCGAGCCTGGTGCCGAATCCTATGAGCACCGTCCCGGTCACGCGGTCCGTCCAGCGCTCCAGCACATCTCCGGAGGCCGCCCCCATTCGCGGCGCCAGCCAGGAGGCGCCCAGGACGAGCGCGCCCAACCAGATCAGGCAGCACAGGCCATGGACAGCGGCGAGCAGAACGCCCATGAGGAGCGGAGGCACCCCAGCCGCCATGAACTGCGGGATGGTGGCGAGGTAGAACACACCGGCCTTCGGGTTGAGCAGGTCCGTAATCAGTCCCACCCCCCCACCCCCGCCACAGCGAGGCGCCGGGACGCCCAGAAGCGCATGCGGGCAGTCGTTCCACGGGAGCGGTGGGTTCTACCGCGCGCGCGGCCCTCGTCTTCTCCGGTGCGGAATCAAGGGCCGTCCTCGGCCCCGCAACCGCCCTACCGCGCCAACCGCCGGCACCCCGGAAAGAGCGCACGAGCATGCTCACTCCCATCCACATCACGTAGAGCGCCCCAGCGAGGGACAATACCCGATAGGCGGTACGGGAGGCGGCGAGCACCGCTGTTGCACCGGCGCCGGCGGCCGCGCCCCACACGAGAAGCCCGGTGACAATGCCGATGACGGTGGCCAGGCCGTAGCCGCGGGAGTGGCTGAGCGCGCCGCGCAGTACGACGGCCGTATCGAGCCCTGGGACAACGGTGAGGACGGCGACAAGAGCCGTGAAGCCGAGGACCGCGTGCGCAAGCGTCACGGACGTTCCCCGCTCCCACCGCTGTGGTGTCCTTCCGCGGGCCCCATGAGCTCAGCCGCCTCGATCCGCGTGAGCTCCTCGGAGAAGGTCCATCGTTGAGAAGACTGTTGAAGCGTCGCCCGTCGATGTAGACGACAGGGCTGCCGTCCTCGGTGAGGCCCTCAACATCCAGGGCATCGGCCAGCACCTTGGGCTCGTCCGCGGCGCTCTTGATCCGCTTCCACATGGTGCGGTCGTCCATGCCCGCCTCGCGAGCGGCAGTGGTGATGCTGCGGGAGGTGATCTGACCGCGCAGCTCGGCCAGGGCGTCGTGGAAGCGCCACAGCTTCTCGGGCTCGTCGTGGTGGACGGCCTCCAGGGCGAGCGCGGCCAGAAGGCTCTCCGGGCCGGAGAGCTTGTGCCGCAGAACGAGTCGCACGTCTCCGGTGTCGCGCAGGTGGGCGATTCCCTTGAGGGCCTCCATGAGGCGCCAGCGCCCCTCGTAGGACATGTCGGCATAGTTGATGAGCGTGTGGGGGGCGTGCGGATCGCCGACCATGAGGTCCTCGTGCACGTCCACGGGTCGGCACAGGCGCTCGCCGGGAGGCGGGGGCAGCGGGGAGACCCTGTCGCCAACACGGAAGATGATGGTGGCCAGGAGCAGGGAGCCCAGGGAGGCGATAAGAACCCCCAGGCGGGCCTGGTCGCGCAGGACCTCCTCCAGGGCCAGATTGGCCACGAGCAGGGAGATCGTGAACCCCATGCCGGACAGGGCCGCGAGTCCCAGGATCCGGGGCAGGTCGAGGCCGGGCAGGCGCGAGGCCGGCACAAAGCGCAGGACCAGGCCCGCACCCGCAGCCACGCCCACAAGCTTGCCGACAACGAGGCCCGCGACGACCGCCCATGTGATACGCGAGGAGAAGGCCGCGACAACGGTGTCACTGCTGAGGGCTACGCCCGCGTTCGCCAGGGCGAACAGGGGGACGACGACGTAGACGACGTAGTTGACGTAGGGCGGCAGCATCCAGGACAGGCGCTGGTTCATGGGCATGGAGTAGACCAGGGCCTCACGCAGCATGACCGCCGTGCCCGGAGCCGGAGACTGGCGGTAGAGCTGGGCGACCTCACTGGCTCCGTCCACGTCCGTGCTGCGCACGGGATAGACGGGCATGAGGAGGGCGATGAGAACACCAGCCAGGGTGGCATGAACGCCCGAGCGGTACAGCGCATACCAGATGATGACCGCCAGGAAGGCGTACGGGGGCGTGCGCCATACGCCCCGACGCGCCAGGACCTGGGTGCCGAGCAGCCCCAGGGCCGCACAGCCCAGAGCCACGAGGTTGAGGGAGTCGGAGTAGAACGCGGCGATCACCAGCAGGGCGCCGATGTCGTCGATGACGGCGAAGGCCAGGAGGAAGGCGCGCAGGCGGGGAGCCTTCCTGGGGCCGACGAGGGCGAGCATCCCCAGAGCGAAGGCAGTGTCCGTGGAGATGACCGATCCCCAGGCGTTCGCGCCGTCGGCCCCGTGGGCGATCCCCAGGTAGACGATCGTCGGGACCACGAGGCCTCCGATCGCGGCGGCGGCCGGAAGGAGGGCGCGGCCGGGCAGCCGCAGCTCGCCGAGAGTGAGGTCGCGGCGCACGTCGAGGCCCACCATGAAGAAGAAGGCGGTCATGAGGCCCTCATCCACCCAGCCGTGGAGGCTGAGCCCCACGCTGAACGGGCCAATGGCAAGGGCGGCGGGCGTGTCCCAGAAGCTGTGGTAGCTGTGCCCGATATTGGCCCAGACCAGGGCCAGGGCGGTCGCGACAGCCAGTGCGAGTGCCGCGTAGGTCTCGTTGGTCTGCAGGTCGCGCCGACGGCGGCGCCGGCGCAACCAGGCGTCAACATTCTCGGTCACGATCGCGGGTGTGCTCACACGTATCCTTCCGGATGAATGGACGGCATGGCTGCGCCGCTACTCGCCGTCGAGCGTACGCCCTGATACCAGCGCGAAGGAGCTCCCGCCTCAGAACGTTCAGAACGTGCGGACTCCCGGCTCCACCTCCGGGTCGTGGTTGGCAATGAGACCCAGGCAGCGCGGATCGTGCTCCACGCGGCGCACCCAGGCCAGGGAGCGCTCGGCCTGGGCGGCACTGACGACGACGCTGGGGCGCAGTCCCTGATCGAAGGACGGCCGACCGTAGCCGGCGTCCGAGGTCAGCAGGTGGAACGCCCGGCCGTCGTCCCGCCCGGGAGCGTCCACGCCTTCGACCCGCCCCTGGCTGTGAGCCATGCCCCCGCACTCATTCCCGCGCACAATGGTGGCGCACAGCCCGCGCGAGTGCCCGGGGACCGCGACCATGACCAGGCTGCCGTCGCCGAAGACGTCGTAGCCGGCACCGTACGGCCCCACGGGCGTGTTCCACGAGAATGTCCGCAGATCGACGCCGTCCCACTCGTGAGGCAGGTACATGGGACGGGACGCCCGCACGCCCTCGGCCTCGGGCCGGGAGACGAGAATCCGAGGCGCCTCCCCGACCAGCCGCAGGCCATCGGCGTGGTCGCAGTGGAGGTGGCTCATGAGGACCAGGTCCAGGTCCCGGGGCCGGATGCCGCGCTCCTCCAGCTGCTCGTCGATGGCCTGACCGTCGGGCAGGTCCGCCTTGTTGACGGGGTACTGGTGGCGAAGGTTGGCGATCTGGCCCAGGCGGCCGCGGTTGACCGGGTGCCAGCCGGTGTCGATGAGAGTCAGGCCGCGGCTGTTCTCGATCAGGTAGGCGCTGACCGGGGCCGTCACGAGGTCGCCGCGGCCGCGGAGGATGTGCGTCCAGGACAGTGGGGGGTCTGCAGGCCGGTGGTAGGGCAGCGTCCTGTCCACGATCACGCCGCCGGTGTGGAGAATCTCCAGGGTGGTGCTCATGACGGGCCCTCACAGCCCCTCGGGGTGGGACCAGTCGATCGGGACCGGGACGACGCCGGTGAAGGCACTGGTGATGTCGTCCGCAGCGAAGGTGACGCCCTGGCCAGCCGGGTCCAGGGCCCACCGGAGGAGACGGGGAGCGCCGTCGTCGGCCGTGGGGTCCACCTGGACGGTCGTGATCGAGCAGTTCGCCATGGGGGCCATGCCGTAGACCTCGAACCCGATCCAGCGGCTCATCATGCTCATGATCGTCATGCCGTGGGAGACGACGAGGACCTCCTCCTCATCGTCGTCCCGGCCGGCCCCGACGGCGGCGCGCAGGTCCGCGATGATCCGGCTCAGGGCGCCGTCGATGTCGGAGAGGTAGTCGACGGCGCTGATGCCCCCGGGCGCGCCGGGGTGGGTGCCGGAGATGACTTCGGGGAGGAATCCGGCGGTCGGCAGGGCGGCGAGCATCTCCTCGTCGGGACCGCCGTCGTAGATGCCGTAGTTGTACTCGCGCAACCCGACGAGGTTGACGGGGACGATGTCGGGGTGGGGCACCAGGAGGATGCCGGCGGTCTCCTGGACACGGCCCTGGGGACTGAGGTAGGCGCGGGTCAGCGGCGCCTCCGCCAGGAAGTCCCTGCAGACCTCGGTGCCTCGGCGGCCCTCGGCGGTGAGCGGGGAGTCGGCGGCGCCCTGCGTGCGACGCTGCTCGTTGAGGATGGTGCGACCGTGCCGCACGAAGTGGATCTTCGCCATGTGCTCATCGTATGGCAGAGCCGATCGGTGAGCCGCCCGTCGAAGACCGCTCCTATGCTGGGCCCATGACTCACTCGACCTCCTCCCTGGCGGACAGGGCCCCTCGCGGCACCCTCACGAAGGGCAGGCTCAGCCCCGACCGGCACGTGCCCGGCTCGATCCCCCGTCCCGAGTACATGTTCCACGACGGCCCCGAGCATGTGACCGCCTCCGACATCAAGGACACGGAGACGGTCGAGCGGATCCGCCGCGCAGGGCGCGTCGCGGCTCGTGCCCTGGCCGAGGCCGCGGCGGCCATCGCCCCCGGGGTCACCACCGACGAGCTCGACCGGATCGCCCACGAGTACATGTGCGACCACGGCGCCTACCCCTCCTGCCTGGGGTACATGGGCTTCCCCAAGTCGATCTGCACCTCGGTCAATGAGGTCATCTGCCACGGCATCCCGGACTCGACCCTCCTGAAGGAGGGCGACCTGATCAACCTGGACGTGACCGCCTACCTCGACGGCGTCCACGGCGACACGAACGCGACCTTCCCGGTCGGCCGGGTCGATCCGGAGACGGCCGCGCTCATCGAGCGCACGCGCACCGCCATGGAGCGCGGTATCAGGGCCGTGCGGCCCGGACGCGAGGTCAATGTCATCGGACGCGTCATTGAGAAGTATGCCAAGCGCTTCGACTACGGCGTCGTACGGGACTACACCGGCCACGGAGTGGGAGAGGCGTTCCACTCCGGCCTCATCATCCCCCACTACGACGCCGCCCCCCTGTATGCCGACGTCATGGAGGTCGGCATGGTCTTCACCATCGAGCCCATGCTCACCCTGGGCACCGAGGAGTGGACGCAGTGGGATGACGGCTGGACAGTGGTGACGAAGGACCGCTCCCGCACCGCCCAGTTCGAGCACACTCTCGTGGTGACGGAGAACGGTGCGGAGGTGCTCACCCTGCCATAGCCTCCCGCCTCAGATTCCCCGATGCGCCCGGCGCCCCGGGCCGCCTCGTCCGCCTGCCGAGGGGCAGAGCTCCCCGGCGCCCTGTGCGCCTCCGGGAGAACGACAAGGCTCGCGCCGTGTACATTCGTCCTCAGGACGACACACGTCGCACCGACGCCCCATCATCCGACCGTCCCGGAGGTTCCTTATGGCACTTCGATTCAACCCGCCGCCGAACTGGCCTGCGCCCCCGGAGGGATTCAACCCTCCCGCGGGGTGGCAGCCCGACCCCGCCTGGGGCCCGGCCCCGGAGGGATGGCAGTTGTGGGTCGAGGACTCCGTGCCCGGCGGCGGCTCCGGCCCCCAGACGTCGTCAGAGGCAGACGCCGCATGGGCCCCGACGCAGGCGGTCCCCTCCAGCTCGTCGTCGCCGGTGGCGGACCCGACCGGGCAGTCGGCTTCCGCGCCGTCGGGCGACTACGCCGCCTCGGGTCCCGTCGTCGGCTCGGGACCGGCCCCTGTCGTCGGCTCGGGTCCGGGCGCGTCCCCGTACGCCCCCGGCATGAACTACGCCCAGGCGCCGACGCCCTACCACAACCAGGGAATGCCCGCCCCGGGCGGTCCCGTCCAGGGGGCTCCCGGCGGGCTGCCGCAGGGACCGGGCTGGCAGCCCGTTAATGTCGCCGCTCAGGGCGGCTCCAAGTCCATCATCCAGCAGTGGTGGTTCTGGCTCATTATCGGCCTGCTTGTGATCGCGCTGGTCGGAGGCGGTCTCTACGCGATCCTGCGCAACGGCAACGACAGCGACAGCGACAACAATGGCGGCGGTGGCACCACGACGTCCGCCACACCGGACGCCGGCGCCGTCGGAACATCGGAGAAGAATCCGTACCCGCCCAGTCAGACCGTGACCGTCCAGGCGGGCAGCACCTACACCAACGGCTCGGATGCGTCGGTCGACGTCACCTTCGGGGTCGTCAACTGGGACGCCACCCAGCAGTTCAGGAGCGTCACCGCGAAGGTCCTGTGGACGGAACCGCCGAGTGACAAGGTTTACATCCGTGTGCCGGTGACCGTGACCTACCACGGCTCGGGACAGCTCGGCGACTTCGACGTGCACATCAGCTACGTCCGGAACGGCAACACGACCGATGCTGTGCTCTCAATCGCCGACGACGAGTACCGCGAGCAGAACATGCCCCATGACGGCGGCAGCGCAACAGGCTACGCCACCTTCCTGGTAACCAGGGAGGAGGCCCAGTCTAAGGAAGGCGTATGGACCGTCTCGGGCCTGTCCAACTACGACGACCAGTACATCAAGGTGAGGAACGAGAACTGACCCGTCAGTCGGCGGATCGGCTGACCGAGTGATCCTCCGCCTCGCATGAGGGTGCCCACCAGGCCCACCCGGTGGGCACCCTCACGAGAGCGGCCCTGGCGCGCAGGGGCGGACGAGCCGACCTGTACGCCGGGTTCTGTTGCCGCCGACCGTTGCCGGTGTGGCGGTGGCGACCATCTATCTTGGCCCGCCGTTGCCGGCGGGCTCACGCGACCTACCCGCAGGCTCGGGCGAGCAGCCCTCGGGCGCCTGCTGTGCGGTCTTGCTCCGAGCGGGGTTTACCCAGCCGCCGCAGTCGCCTGCGGCGCTGGTGGGCTCTTACCCCACCGTTTCACCCTTACCGGCCGGTCACCCGGCAGGCGGTCTGTTCTCTGTGGCACTGTCCCGCGGGTCACCCCGGGTGGCTGTTAGCCACCGCCCTGCTCTGTGGAGCCCGGACGTTCCTCGATCCGCGGGTGGCCCCGCGGCACCGCGGCCGCCCGGTCGGCTCGTCCGCAGGACGCACTCTATCCCCTCCCCGGCCGGCTCGCCCGCCGACCGGGCCCGCCCCACAGCGCGCGGGTCACTCCTCCATGCGCACGAGAATGACGTCGTTGGCCTCGGCGTGGATGACGGCGTCCTGCGGTGCGGCAGCGATCCGGGCGTGCTCGGCGGGGCCGATCTCGACGGCGCCCTCGACCCGCCGGCCGTACAGGGCGATCGCACCGATGCCGCCGGTCGCCTCCCGGGCGGCCTCGTACTCGGCCAGCAGAGCGGCGTCGATTGTGCCGGCCAGGTCGGCCCGCCGCTCACGGACCTGCTTGATCTCGCCGTCGAGACGGACGAACTCGGCGTCGCGGGTGGAGGTGAGCTCACGGCCGGCGGCGCGGATCTCCTGCTCCTGGGCGGCGAGGCGGTCGGCTTCCGCCTGGGCGGCCTCCTGGGCCTCCATGGCCGCGATCTGGGTGTCCTCCAGGATGCTCTGGCGTCGGCCGAGCTGGTCGATCTCGCCCTGGATGGCGCCGAGGTCGCGGGCGGCTGCGGCTCCCGAGGAGAGCCGCTCCCGCAGAATCGCGGCTCGGCGCACCACCTGTCCTACCTCGCCCTCGGCGCGGGCGACATCTGCCTTGGCGTCGGCCAGGGCCCCGGCGGCGACGGCGGCATCGCGCCGGTTGTCCCGCAGCCGCCTGACGGTGGCCTCGATTCGGCTCAGGACAGGCAGATGGGCCCGCTCATGGGTGAGGCGGGCGAGGCGGGAGTCAAGACTCTGCAGGTCGATGAGACGACGCTGCTGGCGAAGAGGGGCACTCGTCACTGCTGTGGTCCTTCACTGGCTGGGTATCGAGTTCTGCGCGGTCCGGGCGCGCGCCTGAGATCCCGTGCTCAGACGCAGGGCCCACGGGTCGGTGACGACCTCGGACACGTATGTGGTGAGTCTACGTCCCCCCGCTGCGCCGGCCCGCTCCAGACGGGCCGCGAGCGGCGGCAGACCGACCCACTCGGTGGCCCAGTGGGTGCCGCACAGCAGGTAGGGACGTCCGGCCTCCAGGTGCTCCGACGCCGGGTGGTGGCGCAGGTCGGCGGTGAGGAAGGCGTCGGCGCCGGCGTCGCGCGCGGCGCCGAGCAGGGAGTCTCCGGCGCCGCCGGACACGGCGACGGTCTCCACGGTCGCGTCGAGGTCCCCGCCGACGAGCAGGCCGGGTGCGGAGTCGGGAAGCGCGTCGGCGACGGCGTCAGCCAGGTCGCGCAGTCGGACGGGGACCTGGAGGCTGCCGACGCGCCCGATGCCCTGGGTCGGGTCAAGCGGGTTGGGCTCCAGCGGCGTCGTGTCGAGCAGGCCGACGGCGGCGGCGAGGGCGGCGGCGACGCCCCCGTGGGCGGCGTCGAGGCTCGTGTGGGCGTTGGCCAGGGCGATACCGTTGCGAATGAGCCGGTGCACGCAGCGGCCCTTGGGGTCGGCGGCGGAAACCTGGTCAGTACCGCGCAGGTAAAGAGGGTGGTGGGTGATCACCATATCGACACCGCGCTCAATGGCCTCATCGACGACGACGGCGACCGGGTCGACGGCCAGAAGGACGGAGGCGACGGGTTCGGCCGGGTCGCCGCAAATGAGCTGGTTGGAGTCCCAGGGCTCGGCGAGCTCGGGCGGAGCGGCGGCGCGCAGCATGGAGACGACGTCGGCCACGCTCAGGGGCGCGGACTCAGCGGCGGGGGCGATTTCGGTCTGGTTCATGGGTGAAGGCTAGACTCATCCGGGGCCGGTCGGCACCGTTCTAAATTAACCGACTGCTAACCGCCAAGATTGAGCGAAATATCATGAAAGGGTAACGGGAGCCCCGCTCATCTCTTACTCTGTAGATATGCGTCGAGGACTCAAGTCTCAAAAAGCGGATCTGCGCATGTTCCTCGCTGAGCATCGCGCAGTGGTCACCCCAGCCATGGCGGGCCTGCCCACCAAGGGCCTGCCGCGCCGTGTGCCCGGGCTCCGCCGCGATGAGATCGCTCGGCTGCTCGGCGTCGCCACCGACTACTACACGGACCTTGAGAAGGGCCTGCTGCCCTCGGGGCCGGAGCCGTCGCTGCAGGATCTTCTCAGTGATGTGCTCGCACTGAGTCCGGCCGATCGCCAGCGCCTCAACCTTCTGCTCAGTGCGGCGTATCCCGACGCCGGTGCTGCGACGGACCAGCAGGCCGTTGTCGCACCGCCCGTCCAGCAGGCGAGCCCCTCCGGGGCCGGACGGATGGCGGGGCACGGCGGCGCGGTGTCGGCACCGACCCGGCAGCTCCTGGACTCCTTCGACATGCCGGCCTACCTGCGCAGCCGGTCGCTCGACCTGGTGGCCGTCAACAGGCCGGCTCGTCTTCTGTACGCGCCCGTGCTGGAGTGGGCGGGCACCCAGAAGAAGACGGTGAACCTGCTCGAGTTCGCCTTCTTCGACCAGGAGGCGGCCCAGAGCTTCTGGCCCGACTGGGGCGATGTGATCACGCGCGCGGTGGCGGACCTGCGAGGGGCGCTTCAGGACTACCCGGACGATCCCGATCTCATTGGCGTCGTCGGTACGCTGAGCGCCCGCAGCCGCCTGTTCTGCCGGCTGTGGATCGATCAGGACCTGCCGCCGCGCTCCTCCCAGGGCGAGGAGCGGATCTTCCACTCCCTCATCGGAGATGTCACGGTCCCCTTCCGCATGCTCGCTGAGGACGACGGCGCGCAGGTCGTCGTCATCACGCCGCCCACCGGCTCGCCCGCTCACGAGGCCATGCAGCGCCTGCGCGCCTGGGCGGCAGCCGGCTGAGACGCACAGCCCCACAGCCCGGGCCTCAACCGTCGTCGAGCAGAGAGGGCGGGGCGCCGTGCCGACCGGGCGGGCCGAAACGGCGCGACGGCTCAATCCTTGCGGGTGGTTGTGCCGTCGCCGAAGAAGTCCTTCGTGATCCGGTAGGTGCTCGACGCCCCGAATCCGCTGGCCGAGGCGGTACCGGAGGTACCGTTGTTCGACGGGCCCGCCACCGTGTATCCTCTGACATAATACCCGTCCCCGGTATAGCCCACACTTCCGAGGCGCCCGCCGACCGGGGCGGCTTTTCCTTGCTGAGGACAGTGAGCAGGACGACGACAGCCGGCATCAACCAAAGACCTGCGACGATGACCTGTCTTTGGTACTGGAGCCAGTCGACGCCGGCGGCCCTCAGGATCATAAGTATCACCGAAATCACCGCGGCGAACATTGACGAGCCGAAGAATGTGCCGACGGTGATGGCGGTTTCCTTGCCGGCGCCCAGCCTCTTGCCTCGCCTACTCTCGCCCGGAAGAAGGCTGATAACGACCAGCGTATGAGAACCCCGGCCTCAGTGTCATAGCCACGCAAGTGTCAGGATCCCACCGCGGGCCCGTCAGGTATCAGAACCTATACTGCCGCCGGCCGCCCCAGGACGGCGCGCGGTACCGGCGCACCGGACCGGCCACCGGCGCCCCGCACCGGGCCGGGAGGCCGCGCGAGCCCGTCGTGAGGAGTCGAGGAGCAGCGCGAGGGACGATGACGCCGCCATGGGCCAGGTAGCCCAGTCGCAGGATCCGTGCCCCCGGCGGGGCTCGAACCCGCACGCCCGCAGGCAACGACTTTTAAGGTCGCAGTGTCTACCGATTCCACCACGGGGGCCGGGCGCACCCGGAGGCTCTCCGGGCGTCACCCCAACCTAGCACTCCGGCTGCCGGCGGCCGAGGGCTCGCAGCACCATGCCACCAGGTGCCATGGGCGCCGCGCGGTCGAGATCCCCCGCCAGGACGACACAATGACCTGACTATGATGACCATCATCATGTTTGACATCGACGCCATGCGAGAGGTTCCGCCGCAGCATCGCCTGATGGGCGCAACCGGCTACAAGGAGAAGCTGAGCGACACCGGTGAACGCGTCATCATAGCGGCAGACGGCTGCCTGGATGAAGAGTTCTTCGACGCTCTCAAGGCGAGCGGCCTGACAGCCGCGTCGCGCCGGACCGAAGGCGCGCAACACATGGTGACATACCCTCGGGACGCGTGGCTGCAATCATTTCGCGGCGTCCTCAACGCGACCTCTGGCGATAACCAAGGCCACCTCGGAATGTTGTCCAAGCTTTTACTCGACTACGTTGATCGAGTGCAGCGCGCAACTGGTTACAGAATTGAGATTCCATCTCTGACCGGAGTCATCATTGACAAGACCAACCGCAGGGCTGACGTCGTACCGATGACCATGAAGGCTCGGCCGCGCGGAGACGTCAATCACAGCGACCAGGCGGCGCGCCCCGCCTCAATAATTGTCAAGAATGCCTTTGAGGGCGAGCGGCGACTCATCACGGCCGCCACGTCCTATGGCCAGAAGCTGGATGCGCTCGTGATGGGCCTCCGATAATGGACCGCCATTATGCATCAGGATTCACAGCCATGACGCATCCTCCGTTCTCACCATCACCCGCAACAGGCAGGGCGACTGAGAGGGAGCGCCTGCTGGCCGCTCGCGAGCTGTCGCTCAGGCTCGGGTGCCGGCTGACCGCGAACCCGGTGGACCAGCTGGCCATCGGCGACAGCGCCCATGGCGTATTCTTCCTGAGCGACACCATGAGGAACATATCCGTGGCGGTCAAGATTCACCGCACCCCGG
The DNA here is from genome assembly GCF_030253495.1 of Actinomyces israelii. Classification (NCBI taxonomy): domain Bacteria; kingdom Bacillati; phylum Actinomycetota; class Actinomycetes; order Actinomycetales; family Actinomycetaceae; genus Actinomyces; species Actinomyces israelii. Next base: position 1,827,496 of record NZ_CP124548.1, on the reverse strand, counting down.
AGAGGGGACAGCGAGAGCTCGAGGCACTGCGACGAGCTCGAGAGTACGGGTTGACGGCGCTGATACCGGAGTTCGATAGGGTGGTCGACGTCTCCGGCGTCGATGGCGCCTTTCTGGTGACGACCACGATGCCGGGACTAGATCCGTTGACCACCACCGACTGGGAAGGATCAGGGGACTGGAACGGATACGTCGGCGAGGATGCCTACCGGGAGCGCATCGCGCCGACGCTGGAGGGCACGAGCCGCCATATTGCGCGGATGCATCGCCACCTGACGCACGGCGATCTGCAGCTGAAGAACATCGCCACCGCCCTCCGCGCCCCGGACGACGGCTATGTCACCTACGACCTCGAAGGCAGCACATTCAGGGAGGACTGCCGCGATGACCAGGACGAGCACGACTACCTCACGCGCTGCGTCGAGGACCTCCTGACATATGTCAGATCGCTGATCTCCAAGGGGTTCCTCGCCCACAGCAGCACCGAGATATTTGAGGGCGAGCTTCTCGACAGGATCATCGGACCGTACCTGGAGGCCGGCGGCAACCCGGCAGTACTTGATGGAAATCTCCTCGAGTCCTGCGTCGACGCACATTATTTCCGCGACCGGTAGTCGCAGCATTAACCCAATATCCAGTATCAGTACGCCTCCGCAACCGCCCCTCGAACAGCCGGGCGACCCTCATGGCGTTCAGGGAGGATGTACGAAACGTCCTGGTGCCGACACCAGGTCCAGCAGCCACAGCCGGACGAGGGCGATGCAGTGCGCAGCCTCCGCTCCCCCAAGCTTAGGTCACTGACGCCCCGGCAACATGCGCAGGTCGCTGAGCTCTACCGCGATGGCGTCCTCATACGAGAGGTTGATGACGTGGGCGGTGAGGGCCGCGGAGGTGTTCTCCGGGGCGAGCGCGCGGGGATTGGCGATGTTGGCTCTGGACGGCGGGGCCGGCGGCCCCTCCAGCCCCACCACCGCCGCACCCTCCTCCACAGTCAGCCGTCAGGCTGCCCGGGAAAGAACAGCCCCCCAGCCCGACGCCCGCCATCCTCATCAACCTGGCCACCGACGAGAACGGACACCTCATCCTGCCAGCCGATCCCAAGGCCCCAGACGAGCGCTGTCGCCGACCTGGCGCATCCCTTCGACCAGCTGATCCCGCTGGCGTCCTCACTGACAAGACTGTGGACCTACAGCACCACCCCCAGCATGGGACCAATGCCCCGTCAAGACACTAAAAAGCCCCCATCCTGCATGGATGAGGGCCCGATATTAGCCCGCGAACCCCGAGAAGCTGAGCCTCATGTCCAGGGTTCGTGTGACGGCATCGCGGTACCCCCACTGGGATTCGAACCCAGGACCATGTGCTTATCAGGCACGCACGAGGTATAAGCTCGCTGCTCTAACCGCTGAGCTATGGGGGCGTGCCGGAGCCGTGCGGCGGGCCCCGCCCGCTCCGACGTGCGAACCCTACCGCACCGGGCGACGCAGCATCTGCCGGATGCGGCGGACACGCGCGCCGTCGTCGTCCTACGCTGTGAGTGAGAGCCCCGCCGTGGGGCCTCCCGTCCGCACAGGAGTGTCCATGAAGCTCGCGCAGCGCGCCCGTAACGCCCAGCCCTTCCACGCGATGACCATTGGCGCACGCGCGCGCCAGATCGAGGCCGCGGGCGGCCACGTGGCCAAGCTGAGCCTGGGCGAGCCCGATTTCGGCGCCCCGCCCGGCGTGCACGAGGCCATGCGCGCCACCATGGACGGGCGCCCGCTGCCCTACACGCCCGCCGCGGGGCTGCCGGCCCTGCGCGAGGCCCTGTCCGGCCTGTACGCCTCGCGGCACGGGGTGAGCGTGGATCCCCGCAGGATCCTCATCACGGCGGGCGCCTCGGCGGGCCTGCTGCTGGCCACGGCCCTGACCACCGAGCCCGGCGACGACGTTGTCATGGCCGACCCGTGCTACCCGTGCAACCGCGAGCTCGTTGAAGCCTTCGGCGGCCGGGTGGTCCTGGCCCCCACGAGCGCGTCCAGCCGCTACCAGCTCGACGTCGAGGCGATGACGGCGGCCTGGACCCCGGCCACGAGCGCCGTCATGCTCGCCACGCCGTCGAACCCGACGGGCACGACCATCCCCTTCGAGGAGCTGGCCCGCATCTGCGAGCAGGCGCGGGCCCGCGACGCGTGGCGGATCGTCGACGAGATCTACCTGTCGCTGGCCGACCCCGACGTCGAGGGCCGCGCGGCCCGCACGGCCCTGGAGACCGACCCGGAGGCCATTATCGTCTCCAGCTTCTCGAAGTACTTCGGCATGACCGGCTGGCGCCTGGGCTGGCTGGTGCTGCCCGAGGAGCTGCTGGACGCCGCCGACAACCTGGCCGTCAACTTCTTCCTGTGCGCCTCCACGCCCACCCAGATGGCGGCGCTGGCCTGCTTCACCCCCGAGGCCCTCGCCTCCTGCGAGGCGCGCCGGGTCGAGCTGGAGGCCCGACGCCGGATCGTCCTGGACGGCCTGAAGGAGATCGGGCTGCCGGTGCCGGCGGAGCCCGACGGCGCCTTCTACGTCTACTTCGACGTCTCGGGCACAGGGCTGGACTCGATGACCTTCTGCTCGCGGGCACTGGAGGAGGCGCACGTCGCCCTGACCCCGGGGGCTGACTTCGGCCCCGCCATGGCCGACACGCACGTGCGCCTGTCCTACGCGGCGTCGCGCGAGGAGCTCGCCGAGGGCGTCGGGCGGCTCGCCGGCTTCGTGGGCGCCCTGGGCTGAATCCCGGGTGCGGCCATCGGCCCGGGGCGCCGGAGAGGAGCTCGGACAGCCCGACCCCACGTTTTAGGAATAGCTCTTATTTCGCATGTGGCGGCATCGGGCATACGGTCGCCATGTGGCAAGACCCTCGAAGTACACGGTGGACGACATTCTCGACGGCGCCCTGCGCGCCGTTGCGCTCCACGGCCGGCAGGCCTCCGTCGCCGACATCTCCCAGACCACCGGGGTGACGACGGGTTCCATCTACCACCGCTTCACCTCCCGCGACGAGCTCTTCGCACGCCTGTGGCTGCGCTCCATCAGGCGCTTCCATGCCGGCCTGCTCAAGCTCGCCGCCCGGGAGGACGCCGGCCTCGCCCTGGTGGAGAGCGCCGTCCACGTCGTGAGCTACAGCCGGGAGAACCGCGAGGAGGCGCTCGCCATGACCCTGTGGCGCCAGCCCGCGCTGGCGCGAACCGGGCCGGAAGCGGTCCGCGAGGAGGCGCTCCACATCAACGACGACTACTTCTCCGTCACCCGCGCACTGGTGGCCAGACGCTATGGGCGGGTCACGCCGCACCGCATGGAGCTGGTCACGGCCGCCTGCCAGGCGGTGCCCTACGGGCTGGTCCGCCCCCACCTGGCCGAGGGAACCCCCATCCCCGACTGGCTCGACGACGTCGCGCGTGCCGCCGCCGGGGCGATCCTGGACCTCGGAGACCGAGAGCCGTGATCACTCACGCGGCGACGCCACGACCAGCTCGCTCCCGGCCCGTCGGGCAGCAGCAGCAATGCCGTCCGGCGGCACTCTGTCCGCGATGAGCCCGGTCAGGTCGTGCCACGTGCCGATCTCGAAGCTGCCCACCACGCCGAACTTGGTGGAGTCCGCCAGAACGTAGGTCCGGCGGCTGTTGGCCGCCACGGTCCGCTTGATCTCCACATCCTCGAAGTTGAAATCCGTGGCCCCGGTGCTCGCGTCCACCCCGCCGCAGGAGAGCAGAGCGACGTCGAAGTGCATGCGGCGCAGAAAGTCGTGAGTGGACGTCCCGGTCAGGGAGCGCTCGCCGGGGCGCAGCTGTCCGGGGACGACGATGAGTCGGGCGTCGGCAGCGTCGGAGAAGGCGTTTGCGACCAGCAACGAGGCGGTGGTGACCACGCCCCGGTAGCCGGCCGCCAGGGCCTGAGCGACAGCCGCCGTCGTCGTGCCCACGTCCAGGAACACCGACCCCTCGCCCGTCACCAGACGGGCGGCCTTCTCGCCGATCAGCAGCTTGGCCTCGGCGTTGATGCCCGCCCGCTGGGGATAAGGGGGCTCGCTCGTGCGCGCCGAGTTGGGGGCGATGGCCCCGCCGTACACCCGCCTGAGCAGTCCCCGCCCCTCCAGGACCTTGAGGTCGCGCCGCACGGTTTCACCGGAGACCGCCATCTCCCGGCACAGGCGCGCAGTGGAGACCGTGGCGTCGGACTGGAGGACCCGAAGGATGTAGCGCCAGCGTTCCTGAGGGGAGGCGGGAACGGATCCAGACACCATGTCCGCATCATTCCACACACGTTGACGTGAAATCCACACGGCCGCAGAGTGATTGACGAAGGCACCGACCTCGAGCCGGGATCTTCGGCCCGCTCTTCTCCAGGCCCGTGACCGCACAGCCGGCATCCTCACGGCATCGTCATCGCTGGTCCGCACGACCGCCTGCACAAGGAGAAGAGAGGCTCACCCATCCACCCGCGACCCCCGCGGCAAGGCGGGCGCGGACGACCGAAGGGATTGCAACGTGGCAATTCTCGCTCTAGATCAGGGAACCTCGGGTTCCAAGGCGATCGTCGTCGACGACGACGGCATCCACGCCGTCGTAGAACAGTCCATCTCCCCGGACTACCTGCCCGACGGCGGTGTGGAGATGGATCCGATGACGCTCTACAGGTCCGTGATCGAGGCCGGCCGTCAGGCCGTCGCCGAGGCTGGCAGGCCCATCGAGGGAGTCTCGCTGGCCAACCAGGGCGAGACGATCCTCGCCTGGGACCCGTCCACCGGGGAGCCGCTGACGACCTGCGTCGTGTGGCAGGACCGTCGCGCGGAGGCGGTGGTTGACCGCCTGCGCGCTCACGCCGAGGAGGTGCATCAGCGCACCGGCCTGGTGCTCGACTGCTACTTCACCGCCCCGAAGATGGTCTGGCTGCGGGAGAACCTGACACGCGAGGGCGTGGTGACCACCACCGACACCTGGATCGCCAACAGGCTCACCGGGGAGTTCGTCACCGACGTGACCACCGCCTCGCGCTCGCTGCTGCTGAATATCGACACCGGGGACTGGGACGCGCGCCTGCAGGAGGTCTTCGGCCTGGACGAGGAGCTGCCCAGGATCGTCGACTGCGACCAGGTGGTGGGCGCGACCACCGTGTTCAGTGAGACCCCTGTCCCGGTCGGCGGCCTGATCGTCGACCAGCAGGCCGCGCTGTTCGCCCAGAGGTGCCTGCGGCGCGGCGAGGGCAAGTGCACCTACGGCACGGGCGCCTTCATCGTGGTCAACATGGGCCAGGCCGCGCCCCGCTTCGACAACGGTCTGACCACCTCGGTGGCGTGGCGCATGCGCGGCCGCACCATGTACTGCTCGGACGGGCAGGTGTACACCGCGGCCTCGGCCGTGCGCTGGCTTCAGACGATGGGCCTGATCTCCGGGGCGGAGGAGATCGATCGGATCGTCGCGCAGGACGCGGGCGGCGCGGTGTGCTCGCCGAGCTTCGCGGGCCTGGCCGCCCCCTGGTGGCGGCCGGACGCCGGCGCCTTCATCGCAGGCATGCGCCTGTCGACCGGCCGCCCTCAGGTCGTGCGCGCCGTGCTGGACGGCATTGCTGCGCAGATCGCGGAGCTCGCCGACCTCACGCACGGCGAGCTGGGAACCAGCCTGACGAGCCTGCGTGTGGACGGCGGCCTGACCCGGTGCCGCACGCTCATGCAGATCCAGTCAGATCTGCTGCAGGCGCCCCTGGAGACCTACCCCTCTCAGCACGCCACCGCCCTGGGCACCGCCGCCTGCATGCGCCTGGCCCTGCACCCCGAGCTCGCCCTCGAGCAGGGCCCCTACGTCTGGGAGTCCGGCGAGGTCTACCGCCCACAGCGTCCCGCCGAGGAGGTCGCCGCGCAGCGCTCGGCCTGGCGGACCGCGGTCGAATCGACGATCGGTCTGTGATGGGACTCAACGAGATCATTGTGGTGATCATGGCCGTCGCTCTCGTGGTGGCAGCGGTGGACCGGGCGGCCGGCGGACGGCTCGGGCTCGGCTCCCAGCTCGAGGAGGGCATGAACACCTTCGGTCCGCTGGCACTGTCAATGGTGGGCATGATCTCCTTGGCGCCGATCCTCGCCAAGGTCCTCAACCCCGTCGTCGTGCCCGTCTACACCTTCCTGGGCGCCGACCCCTCCATGTTCGCGGGAACCCTGCTGGCCAACGACATGGGCGGGTACCACCTGTCGGTCCAGATGGCGCAGACGCAGGAGGCGGGCCTGCTGGCGGGGGCCATCCTGGCCGCGATGCTGGGCTGCACCGTGGTCTTCACCATTCCCGTCGGTCTGGGCATTGTCGCGGACGAGGACCGTCCCCACTTCGCCAATGGCGTCCTGGTGGGGGTGGTGACCATCCCTATCGGGGTGCTCGCCGGCGGGCTGACGGCGGGTTTCCCACCGGGGATGATCCTGCGCAACCTCGTGCCGATCATTATCGCCGCCGTCCTGATCGCCCTGGGGCTGTGGAAGGCGCCCGACGCCATGACCAGGGGCTTCATGGTCTTCGGCAAGATCCTGGTGGCGATCATCTCCCTGGCGCTCGCCGTCGTCTCCTTCGAGTTCCTCACCGGCTGGAGCGTCATGCCGCCCGGCTGGCAGATGGCCCCGGTGACCGAGGGACTGGCCGTGGTGGCGGGCATCTGCGTATTCCTCATGGGAGCCTTCCCGCTCATGCACGTCATCACCAAGGTGGCCCGCCGCCCGCTGGCGGCCTTCGGCCGGACGCTCGGCGTGAACGAGGTGGCCTCCGGCGGAATCGTCATGACCCTGGCCAACGCCATTCCGACCTTCGGCCTCATGCGCAAGATGGACAAGCGCGGGGTGTTCCTCAACACCGCCTGGTCGGTCTCGGCCATGGCCCTGCTCGGCGACCACCTCGGCTTCACCGCCGGCGTGGCGCCCCACATGATCGTCCCGATGATCGTGGGCAAGCTCGCCGCCGCCCTCTCAGCACTGACCGTGGCCTGCCTGATCGCCCGACGCCGCTACCCCGCCCACGGCCGGGACCGGGCCGCGCCCCGGACCGCCGGCGCCCTCGACGGCGCGTCGCCCGCCGCAGAGCCAGCACCGAACCGAACCGACAACGGACAGGACAGGTAGATGATGCGAACATACGACATTGCGGTAATCGGCGCGGGAGTAGTCGGCACCGCCATTGCCCGACGCCTGGCGGCAACGCGCTGCAGCGTCGCCATTCTCGACGCGCGCGACGACGTCACTGAAGGCACCTCGAAGGCCAACACGGCCATCCTGCACACCGGCTACGACGCCAAGCCGGGAACCCTCGAGGGCCGGCTGGTGGCACGCGGCTACCGGCTGACCTGGCAGTACTGCAGGCAGGCCGGCATCGGGGTGCGCCGGACCGGAGCGGTCCTCGTGGCCTGGGACGAGGAGCAGGCCGCCTCGCTTCCCGCCCTTCAGGCCAAGGCTGTCCAGAACGGGTACGAGAAGACGCGGATCATCACGCCCGAGCAGGTCTACGCCGAGCTGCCGCACCTGGGCCCGGGCGTCACCGGCGGCCTGACGGTGCCCGACGAGAGCATTATCGACGCCTGGTCGGTCCCTCTGGGATTCGCCACGGATGCCGTCAACCGCGGCGCCGCCCTGCTGCGCGAGCACCGGGTGGAGGGCATCGAGGTGGGTGCGGATGTCACCCGCATCCGCACCTCGGCTGGCGCGCTCAAGGCGCGCTGGGTGGTCAACGCCGCCGGCCTCGGCTCGGATGCGATCGACGCCATGTACGGGTACGACCGCCTGAGGGTCAACCCGCGCAGGGGCGAGCTGCTGGTCTTCGACAAGCTCGCCTCGGGGCTGGCCCCCAAGATCGTGCTGGCGGCGCCGTCGAAGGTGGGCAAGGGGGTGCTGATCAGCCCGACCATCTTCGGCAACGTCATGCTCGGCCCGACGGCCGAGGACATGGAGGACAAGACCGACACCGCCACCACCGAGGCGGGTTTCGCCTTCCTGCTGGAGAAGGGAGAGCGCATCGTCCCCGAGCTCCTCGACGAGGAGGTGACCGCCTCCTACGCCGGCCTGCGAGCCGCCAACAACCAGTCCGACTACCTCATCGAGGTGGACAGGCCCCAGCGCTACGTGATCGCCTCCGCCATCCGCTCCACCGGCCTGACCTCGGCCATTGCGGTCGCCGAGCACATTGCGGAGCTGATGGACGCGGCGAACAGCGGCCTGGATATGACCGAACGAGCAGACCTGCCCCCGGTGGCGCGCATGGCGCCGCTCGGCGAGCACCAGCTGCGCCCCTACAGGGACGGCGAGCGGATCGCCGCGGACCCGGAATACGGCACCATGGTCTGCTTCTGCGAGCGGGTCACCCGCGGCGAGATCCGCGACGCCATGTCGTCCATCATCCCGCCGTGCTCGCTGTCGGGTCTGCGACGGCGCACCCGGGCGATGAACGGGCGCTGCCAGGGTTTCTTCTGCGGAGCTGAGGTCCAGCGCCTGCTCGACGAGTACGCCTCGGCGACCGGTCCCAAGGAGGAGATCAATGCCTGAGTCCACTGTTGTCACCCCCGCCGTCGCGATCGTCGGCGGCGGCCCCGCGGGCCTGTCCGTCGCCGCGAGGCTGGCCCCGCGCCTGCCCGGGCAGGTGCTGGTGCTGGACCGGGAGAAGGACGCCGGCGGCATCCCGCGCCACGCCGACCATCCCGGTTACGGCATCCGCGACCGCAAGGCGTTCATGACCGGGCCGGCCTACGCCAGGGCTCTGGTCAGAGAGGCCCAGCAGGCCGGCGCCGTGATCCGCACCCGCACGCAGGTCACCGGCTGGGCCGACCAGGACGTCCTGGAGGCCACCACCCCACGGGGACGGATGCTGGTGCGCCCCGACGCATTCGTCTTCGCCACAGGTGCGCGGGAGCGCCCGCGCACCGCCCGCCGCATCCCGGGCGGGCGCCCGCCCGGGGTGCTCACTACCGGCCAGCTGCAGAACCTCGTGCACCTGCACCACCGGAAGGTCGGCACCAGGGCCGTGGTGGTGGGAGCCGAGCTGGTCAGCTGGTCGGCGGTAATGACTCTGCGGGAGGCGGGCTGCCGCACCGAGGCGCTCATCTCCGCCTACCCCAGGGGCGAGTCCTACACGGTCTTCAAGCTGGGCGGGGGCCTGGCCTTCCGCACCAGGGTGGTCACCAGCTCGCGCGTGGTGGTCGTGCACGGCAAGCGGCGCGTGACGGGCGTCGAGATCGAGGACACCCGCACAGGCTCGCGCCGCACCATTGAGTGCGACACGCTGGTCTTCACCGGTGACTGGATTCCCGACAACGAGCTGCTGCGCATGCGCGGCATTGAGCTGGATCCTGCGGCCGGGCGCGCCCCGGTCACCGACCAGACCATGCGGACCTCGGTCGACAACATCTTCTCCGTCGGCAATGTCAACCACCCGGTCGAGACGGCCGACGTGGTGGCTCTCGAGGGCCGCTACGCCGCCGACCGCCTCCTCGCGCACCTGACCGGCGCCCGCACCGGCGGCGAGGAGCTGCCTGTGCGGGCCGAGGCGCCGATCCGCTGGATCACTCCGCAGCGCTACGCGCTGGGCGGGCCCGCGCCTGCTCGCAGACGACTGGTTGCGTGGGTGGACGAGCTCCGCGCCTCGCCCGTCGTGGTCGCACGGCAGGGCGGTCGCCGGATCGCCCGCAGGCGGTTGCCCTGGCCCGCCGCTCCGGGGCGCGCCTTCCGCATCCCCTCCTCGATGCTGGAGGCCGTCTGCCCGGACGCGGGGGAGATCGTGTTCTCGCTGGAGTAGCGACATGCGTGCTCCAAACCCGCGGAGCGGAAGCGGGCGGAGCGACCGCGGCGCGGGGCGGGCCTCCGGGCGCGGGACGGTGCGCAATCGTCCCGCGCCCGCCCGGCTCCGGCCGCCTGCCCCCCTGCTAGAGTGCGCGTCATGAGCGCCCCCGCGGCCAGGGACGGTACCGCCGTGGTCGTGTACGACCTCGACGGAGTGATCACGCGCAGGGACTCGTTCACCGCCGTCGTCGTGGATCGCTTGCGCCGTGCCCCGCTGCGTCTCCTGAAGGCGCTGCCGGCGGTCGTCCCCATGGTGCTGGGCATGCGGGCGGACCGCCGACAGCGAGCCGCCCGGCGAGTGGCCCAGATCGCCCTGGGCGGCCTGCACGAGCCCGGCTACATCACGCTCGCCACAGCATTCGGACGCCGAATCGGCGCCAGCCCCTCCTGGGTGCGCGACGAAGCCGTGCAGCGAATACGGCGACAGCATGCCGAGGGCGCGCGAATCGTCATTGCCACCGCCACGGAGCGGCGTCTCGCAGAGGTCCTGCTCGCCGCTGCCGGCGTCCCTTACGACCTGCTCTCCGCCTCTGCTCTGATCGAGACCCCGTCCGGAATGAAGTTCGCCGATCACCGGGTCGGGATGCGCAAGGCGGAGGCGCTCCGCGAGCAGGGCGTGCCCATTGAGGCGGCGGAGTTCGTGACGGATTCTCTGGCCGATCTGCCGACTGCTCGCGCGGCTGGGCGGGTCGTCCTCATCGGCGCCTCCCCGAGGACACGACGGCGGTACGCGCGGGCAGGCGTCTCGCTGGCTGGCCCCGTCATGTGAGTCGCCCCGCGGCTTCATTGCGGAGGGGCCGCCGCTCCCCCGCCCGGCCGCGCCCCAGGGGCGCTCAGGGGCCGCCGTCGTCGGGCCGGGCCGCGGCACGGGGCAGCAGGACGTGCTCGACGCCGTCGAGCAGCGAGGCGATAATGAGCTCGAAGTACTCCTCGCTGATGCGGTTCTCCTGCTCCTTATCGGTCAAGGGCACGAAGAAGTTCCTGACCATGACGTCGAGCCCCTCGGACCTCGCCGTCATCGCGCTGAGCCGTCTGACCACGGCGGACATGTCGTAGGCACGTCCACCGCTCTTGGCGCGGTGCGTCCGCATGTTCCGCACACCGATTGTGGAGACCGTCACGTTGAAGATCATTGCGTAGGCCAGCGGGGCCAGGGCGCCGAAGCCGGCGTCGGCCAGCTTGGCCATGGCCATGTCGATGACGGGCAGGAAGGACTCGGTGATTCTGCCCATGGCCAGCCGGTCGGTGACGCCGGGGCAGCGCAGGAATACCGGGCGGTAGGCCGTGAGCAGCGCGGTGAACCACTCCTTCCAGCCCAGGTCGGCGTCCGGGAGCTCGACCGTCGAGCAGACCTCCTCCACGACGGCGTCGCACAGGTCGTCCTTCTGCGGGTAGTAGTGGTAGATCACGGAGGGCACGACGTCCAGCGAGCGAGCGATGTCGCGCATCGACCAGCCCTCCACCCCGTGCTCCTGGGACAGCCGCACCGCCTGGTCGAGAACAGCGCCCCGATTCAGGCCCGCGCGCCTGGCAGTGGGGGCCCTGGTGTCCATGAGGCCCAGGATAGACCACGCCGACAGCACTCGAACGCTGTTCTAGTTTTGCGTTGCGCCACTGCCCGCTCTCGAAGGGTGCGCATTGTGCCGTCCTCCCCCGCCCACACGAGTGCCGACGCTCCGGCCGCGCCGCCGCAGATGATGATGCTGCTGGCGACGGTCTTCCTCGCACTCATGGACCAGGTGCTCCTCAACCCGATCATCACCCCCTGCCGCGCGCCATGGGCATGCGGGAGTGGCAGTTCGGCCGGAGGCCTCCTGCTCCCCCCGGCCGGCATTGCGAGCCTGTGGCCGTCGTCGTACGCGACCCTGGCCTCCACAGCGCTGTACGGCCTCAGCCGTACCGCGCCGATCGTCATCGCCGTCTGGCTCCTGACCGCGATCTGCGGTCTCAACTCGTGCGCCCGAGGCTGCGCTCAGCCGCCCCGCCGCCTTGGCCAGTCCTCCCCGCAGTCGCTAGACTCACACCGCCCAGTGGCACTCCCAACACAGCGGACAATCCAGGCGATGATTCATGTTCTTTTCGTGCTGCCCCCCTTCTTTCGCAGCGAGTCTCCTCGGCACTGAGGACGGCGCCGACGTCGGCGGAGGGGAGGCCAACCTCGAGCTCCCCGACCTGTCCGGCGTCCTCGTGGCCTGGGGCCTGAGCGGACGGGCCCTACTCCTGGTGGGCATCGGCGTGTGCCTGCTCGGCCTCGGCTTCGGCACGGTTACCTTCCTGCGGCTGCGCAAGGCCCCCGTGCACTCCTCAATGCGGGAGATCGCCGAGATCATCTATTCCACCTGCCAGGCCTACCTGGTGCGGCAGGGACGCTTCCTCATGCTCCTGTGGGCGTTCATCACCGCCGTCATCGTCATCTACTACAAGGTGCTGGTCGGCTTCGGGTGGACCAGGGTCGGCATTGTCGTCCTCTTCTCCCTGCTCGGAATGGGCGGCTCCTACGCGGTCGCGTGGTTCGGGATCCGGGTCAACACCTTCGCCAACGCCCGCACGGCCTTCGCCTCCCTGCGCGGCAAGCCGCACGAGGTGCACAGGATCCCGCTGCGCTCGGGCATGAGCATCGGCATGGTGCTCATCAGCCTCGAGCTGCTCATGATGCTCGTGATCCTCCTGTTCCTGCCGGCGGACGTGGCCGGAGCCTGCTTCATCGGCTTCGCCATCGGCGAGTCCCTGGGGGCCTCGGCCCTGCGCATCGCGGGCGGCATCTTCACCAAGATCGCCGACATCGGCGCCGACCTGATGAAGATCGTCTTCAAGATCGACGAGGACGACCCCCGCAACCCCGGCGTCATCGCGGACTGCACCGGAGACAACGCGGGCGACTCGGTGGGCCCCAGCGCCGACGGCTTCGAGACCTACGGCGTCACCGGCGTCGCCCTGGTCACCTTCGTCCTCCTGGCCGTCCCGGACGCCCGGCTCCAGGCCCTGCTGCTGGTGTGGATCTTCACGGTGCGCGCCGCCATGATCCTGGCGGCATGGGCCGCCTACGGAATCAACGCGGCATGGTGCCGGGCCCGCTTCGGGGACGCCGAGAGGATGAACTTCGAGACCCCGCTGACCACCCTGGTGTGGCTCACCAGCGCCCTGTGCATTGTGCTGACCTACCTGTCCACCTGGCTCGTCCTGGGCGGCCAGGGCACCGGGCTGTGGCTGCGCCTGGCCACGATCATCACCTGCGGGACCCTGGCCGGAGCGCTCATCCCCGAGCTGGTCAAGGTCTTCACCTCCACCGGCTCCCAGCACGTCCGCGAGACCGTCAAGTCCTCGCGCCAGGGGGGCGCCAGCCTCAACATCCTCTCCGGCGTCGTGGCGGGCAACTTCTCCGCCTTCTGGCTCGGCATCACCGTGGTCGGGCTCATGGGGGTCGCCTACCTCCTGGCCGGCTCCGGGCTGGAGAAGATCATGGCGGCGCCGGCCGTCTTCGCCTTCGGCCTGGTCGCCTTCGGCTTCCTGGGCATGGGACCGGTGACCATCGCCGTCGACTCCTACGGCCCGGTCACCGACAACGCCCAGAGCGTCTACGAGCTCTCGCGCATTGAGGACCTCGACGGCATCGACGCCGAGCTGCGCCGCGACTTCGACCTCGCCCCGCGCTGGGAGAGGGCCAAGTTCCTCCTGGAGGACAACGACGGCGCCGGCAACACCTTCAAGGCCACCGCCAAGCCCGTGCTCATCGGGACCGCCGTCGTGGGGGCCACGACCATGATCTTCTCGATCATTATCGGGCTGACCAGCCACCTGACCAGGGGCATCGAGAACCTCTCCCTCATGCACGCCCCCTTCCTCCTGGGCCTCATCACCGGAGGGGCCGTGGTGTTCTGGTTCTCCGGGGCGTCCATCCAGGCCGTGACCACGGGCGCCAACCGGGCCGTCGCCTTCATCAAGGAGTCGATCCACCTGGACAAGGGGGCCGAGCGCGCCTCCGTGGAGGACTCCAAGCGGGTCGTCGACATCTGCACCCAGTACGCCCAGCAGGGGATGCTCACCATCTTCCTCGCGGTCTTCTTCGCGACGCTGTCCCTGGCCTTCGTCGAGCCCTTCTTCTTCATCGGCTACCTGGTGTCGATCGCGGTGTTCGGCCTGTACCAGGCGATCTACATGGCGAACGCCGGGGGCGCGTGGGACAACGCGAAGAAGGTCGTCGAGGTCGACCTGCACATGAAGGGCACCGCCCTGCACGACGCCTCGATCGTGGGCGACACCGTCGGCGATCCCTTCAAGGACACCTCGTCGGTCGCGCTCAACCCCATCATCAAGTTCACGACCCTCTTCGGGCTGCTCGCCGTCGAGCTCGCCGTCAGCCTGACCGCGCAGGGGCTCGGGACCCTGGTGCACGTCCTGGCGGCGGCCTTCTTCCTCGTGTCTCTCTTCTTCATCCACCGCTCCTTCTACGGCATGAGGATCCCCGCCCGCACGAGCGACAACGACCTTGATGAGATCCTGATGGAGGACTGAAGAACCCATGGAGGCACGGTCATGAGAATCGCCATTAAGTACGACGACATCGACATCTCGTCCGCCGGGCGGGTCGCGGGCCACGAAGCCGGCGACACCCTGGTGCGGCGGCTGCTGAGGATCTTCCCGGAGTCGACCGTCATCGCTCCCGTGCCCCGGCAGAGCGAGGACTTCGACGTCGTTCCCCTGGAGGGGCTCGACCCGACGGATCTCGTGGTCATCAATATGGACGCGGCGGACTCCCCCCATATCTGGCAGGTGCTCTCCCGCGCGCCCGGCACGGCACCGGGAACGCTGGCGGAGCCTCGGATTATGAACTTCGTCTGGCGCCCGGTGCCGTCGAGCGCCCCGAGGGTCCACATGGCGACGCTCGCCCTGTCATGCGCCCTGTTCCCGACCTTCGCGGACTCCCGGCGCACCGCCAACGAGGTGCGCGAGCTCGTGGCGAAGTGGACGGCTCAGCATCTGTACGAGAAGTCCACTCTCTCGTGGGTGAACCTCGGGTTCCGGCTCGACCACATCCAGCCGCGCGCCTACTCGGATGTGCCGATCGTCCTGTACCCGTCGATCTATCTCAATCGCGGGAAGCACCCGGAGCAGTTCTTCCGGGTCATCGAGCAGGTGCGCCGGGCCGTTCCGCTCCGGGTCGAGATGCGGCTGCAGGAGGACAGCCTCGTCTCGGAGGCCGCCATGAGCATCTCCCAGCGGGACTGGGTGTGGATGGGGCCGCTGACCGCCACCAGGAGATCCTACTGGGAGGCCCTGGCGCGGACGACCGCCTTCCTGGCCACTGCGGACAAGGTGTCCTACGGCCTGCTCTACGTGGAGGCGCTGGGCGCGGGCGTCATCGGCATCCTGCCCGACCGGGACTGGGCTCGCGCACTCGTGCCCGAGTCCTACCCCTTCATCTACCGCGACCTCGGGGAGGCGGCGACCATGCTCACCCGCGCGCTGAGGGAGCCGGAGGCCTGCCGCAGGCAGATGGATGAGGCCGCGGGTGGCTCTTTCTCGGCCTGGATCGCTCGCCACCACTCCGATGACGCCTTCGACAAGGCGATCGTGGCGCGCGTCAACGAGTGGTTCGGCAGCTGATCCCCTGGTCCCGGGGCCGCCGGGGGCTCCCCCGGGCCCGACGACGGCGGGCGGGCCGGGCGCCGAGGGGGCGGGGCGGGGCCCGCGGCTCCCCTTGCCGCCGAGATCGGTTCACTTCCGCGTCGAGATCGGTTCAAGGGGCCGGCCAGCCGCTCTGCCGTGCGCGGCCCGCCTCCGCACCCGTTCAACGGAGGCCCTCCCCTCCCATGCGCGTCCCCGCCCCCGCGCCCTTCCGGTCGGCCCGACCACGACTACGGGCCCACGGCCGCCAACCGGCCGCACCACCAGGCGCCAGAGCCACCCCAGGCCCTGTTGCGGAAGTCGTCTGAGCCAGTGTCCGATGCCAGCCCTGCGGCCCGGTACCGGACGGTGAGCGGGACGCCGTGTGCGGCGAGACCACGACGGTGCCCAAGACGGCTGAAGCCGCGTTCGACAGTGCCCAAGGCCGCGATGGGCGAGAGCATCTGAAGGCCGGCGGTCTTCCGCCGTGGGATCCCCTTGCCCCGGCGGTTCCTGACCCGGTTGTCGGGGGTGCGGGGTGGTGGCGCGGACGCGGTCTCGCCAGCCGGGACCCGCTCGGGGCGTCCCGTTGATCAGGACCCGCAACCGGCGCTCACCAGGCCCGCCCCCGCCGGAGCGCCTCGCCAGCAACCTCAGCAGCTCCCACCTGCGCCAGCGAGGTCATGGCGGGTCGCAATACCTGCTCCCGGCACCAGAGAACTCCGCCGGTACCACACAAGATGAACCCGCAATCCGCGCCACCTCGCAGGACCCTGTCCGCACACCACACCGACCACCCCCGCACTCCCGCAGCAGGGTCTAGTGGCCTTGGGCTTCTTCGGCGTCGTCGGTGAGGTAGGAGATCTGGCGGACCAGGTCGAAGGGGTCCGCGGTGTCGGTGGTGGTCAGGACCCCGGAGACGGGCTGCGGCGGGCCGCCGGCCACGGAGTAGGTCGCCGACCACGTCGTGGTCAGCGTGATGGTCACGCCCCGGGCCGTGCGGGAGTACCTGTGGTAGACGGTGTGGTCGGGGTAGGCGGCCCCGGGGTCGGTGGTGGTGGTCGTGGCCCCGTCGCCCCACCCCCAGGTGTAGGAGACCGGCGTGGCGAGGATGCTCACGTCCTGGTCCCCCACCCGGGTGCTCAGCTCCTGGGAGGCCGACGAGGTGTAGACGATGACGATCCTGGACACCAGCGCCTCGGCCCCCGGAGGCTGACGCACGACGCCCGACCCGCGGGCCATGACCCTGGCGACGTCGGTGGAGGTGACCACCACCGGCCCCGCCGCACGCCCCGCACCACCCGGCTCACCGCCCCGCCCGCCCGGCCCCGGCAGACCGTACCGCCCAACCACGCAGTACGGACGCTCCGCCGCAGGAAGACCGGCGCACACCTCCCCCTGCTCCTGCCCCACCGGCCCCTGCCGACCACCAGAAGCACCCTCATAGGACCCACCCCCACCCCCCGCACCAGGAACCGGACCCGGATCAACCACCTCCGTACGCGTACGCGTAAATCCTGCAGAATTATCCTGAGTTTCAACCTT
The DNA here is from genome assembly GCF_030253495.1 of Actinomyces israelii. Classification (NCBI taxonomy): domain Bacteria; kingdom Bacillati; phylum Actinomycetota; class Actinomycetes; order Actinomycetales; family Actinomycetaceae; genus Actinomyces; species Actinomyces israelii. The sequence goes on along the minus strand of NZ_CP124548.1, from coordinate 1,810,524 downwards.
CCAGTCATCGGCTGCGGCAGACGGGGCCGCCGTCACCACGCCCGCAGCCATGAGAGCAGCGACCGATGTGTTCAGCACCTTAGTCCTCATTCGACCTGTCCTCCTCGAATAACCCAGTGGTCGTCCTGGTACCTCATGGCGAGGATGAGCCGGGTGCGGGACACGGGGTCACTCACCTCTGGCGGGGCCCCGGTGCCGTCGTAGGTGTAGGCGGCCTCCTGGGAGAAGACGACGTCCACCCGGGAGTACTCGCTGCCGGGGCCGGGGTCGGCGTAGCTGGTCCCGGTAACGGTGTGCACCCACGGGTCCTTCCAGCCCCCGGAGCTGTGGAGCCTGGTGACGTTGGTGATCACCGAGCCGCAGAACAGGCAGTCCTGGCGGCTCATCGACCTCCACTGCTCCAGGTCCCCGGTGGCGTACACGTAGGGGTAGAGCTGGACGAAGTACGTCGCCGTCGCCACGGCCCCCTCGGCGGACTCCTCGTCCATGCCCTCCGGCCGCTCGGGCGCCGCCATGGCCAGAGCCGCCTCCCGCGCCGCCGCCTGCTCCTCCGGCAGGTCCACCACCGGCGACGCCGAGACCTCAGAAGCCTCAGAGCCGGCCGACGCCGACACGCCCCCATCCCCCCGCCCGCAGGCCGACAGCACGCACGACACGCCCACCACCAGCGCCACCACCAGCACCCCACCACGACGAAGCGAGAACGACACAGTCACCATCACTCACCACCATCAGCACCGACAGCACAGACAGAACAGACAGAACGAGCCACAACCAGCCCCGCACACCGGTCACCATCGACCAGCACCACCAACTCTACCGCCACACCCACAACAACCACCACCCCCAAAAACTCCACCCACAGACAACACCCGATCGCACAGCGCTTCCCCTGTCCCTGCCCGCTCGGCATCTACCATGGCATCATGACTGACGCCGCTGAGATCGCACGGCTCAAAGCCGAGGCCGCACAGGCTGCTGCCGAAGCCGCTGCGGCCAGGGCGGCCGCCGCCCAGGCCACCCTGGACGCCGCTCTCGCGGCGAACGTCGCCGACGACTCCGCGTCTCCTGTCGAGGAGACTGCGCAGAGCGCACCCACCGAGCCGGACGATGGACGGACCGGACCGGATGGGCCACCCGCAGCCCCGCCGTCGGGCACAGTCAGGCTCTCCCCATCGCGCACGAAGCCGACAGCGCCGGCGAACAGCGCGCCAGGCCCGACGGCCGACGCAGAGGGCCCTGCGGACATCCAGGATTCCGCCTACACCGCCCAGGTGCGCTCCGGCTACAGCTTCTCCTCCCCCACTCTGCCGGTGGGCACCTACCTGGACACGCTCGCTGACGGCGACCCGGCTCCGGTGCCGGGGCTGGGCGTCGGCATCCCGCTTGGGCTGCTCAACCGCCACGCCCTGGTGGCGGGCGCCACCGGAACTGGTAAGACCCGCACCCTCCAGCTGCTCGCCGAGGGCCTGTCGGATGTCGGCGTCCCGGTCTTCCTGGCCGACGTCAAGGGCGACCTGACCGGCCTGGCCGAGCCCGGCGCCACCAGTGAGAAGCTGGCCGCGCGCCTGGCCACCACCGGACAGACCTGGGAGGCCCGCTCCTTCCCGATCGAGCTGTTCAGCCTGGGCGGCGGGACGCAGTCGGGCGCGGGCGCCATCGGCGGCACCCCCATCCGCACCACGGTCACCGAGTTCGGGCCGATCCTGCTCTCACGCGTCCTAGGCCTGAACAACACCCAGACCTCCGCCCTCCAGCTGGTCTTCCACTGGGCCGACTCCCAGGGCCTGGCCCTGCTGGACCTGAAGGATCTGCGCGCCGTCGTCGACTACCTGACTGGCTCCGACGCCGGCAAGAAGGAGCTCAAGACCATCGGCGGCGTCTCGGCCGCCTCGGCCGGCGTCATTCTGCGCGAGATCGCCGCTTTGGAGGCAGCCGGCGGCGAGGCCTTCTTCGGGGAGCCCGCCCTAGACGTACGCGATCTCATGCGCGTGTCCCCAGATGGGAAGGGCATTGTCTCCGCACTCGAGCTGGCCGATATCCAGTCTCAGGGGACGCTGTTCTCCACCTTCCTCATGTGGCTGCTGGCCGAGCTCTTCGAGACCCTGCCGGAGGTGGGAGACCCGGACAGGCCCACCATGGTGTTCTTCTTCGACGAGGCTCACTTGCTGTTCTCCGGCGCCTCCAAGGCCTTCCTGGAGGCCGTGGTACGCACCGTCCGACTCATCCGCTCCAAGGGCGTCGGCATCGTCTTCATCACCCAGTCACCCACGGACGTGCCCGACGAGGTCCTGGCCCAGCTGAGCAGCCGTGTCCAGCACGCCCTGCGCGCCCACACCCCGGTCGACGCCGCGAACCTGAAGAAGGCGGTCTCCACCTTCCCGGTCAGCCCCCTGGACCTGAGCCGGGTGCTGACCTCGCTCGGGACCGGACAAGCCGTCGTGAGCGTCCTGGATGAGAATGGCCGCCCCGCGCCGGTCGCCCCGGTGGTGGTCAACGCCCCCGCGGCCGTCATGGGCCCGGCGGCCGCGGCCACGGTCTCCCGGGTTCTGGGCTCCTCGCCTCTGAGGCCCGTGTACGCCGACGCCGTGGACAACGAGTCCGCTTACGAGCTGCTGGCCGCCAAGGTGCAGGCCGCCGAGGAGGCGCGCGCGGCGGAGGAGGCCGCCAAGGAGCGGGCCAGGGCCGAGGCCGCCGCCGCCAAGGCCGCCGAGAAGGAGGCGGCCAGGCAGGCGGCCAGGCGAGAGAGGGAGGCGGAGCGTCTGGAGCGCGAGGCCGTCAAGGAGGTGCAGCGCCGCCGGCGGGAGGCCGAGCGGGCCGCCGAGCGGCGCCGACGCGAGGTGGAGAAGACCATCGGCTCCGTCGGCCGTCAGATCACCCGGGAGATCACCCGCTCCATCTTCGGCACCCTGCGACGGCGCTGAGGCGGGCGGCTTCCCTGCTCGCTGCGGGTGCGCATCACCGCTCACGGCCCTCAGCCCGGTGTACCCGCCCGTAGCCCCAGCGCCTCGGAAGGGTTTATATCCCCTTATACGCGATGTGCCACCCGTTGTAGTTCTTGAGGTTCTCATCGAGGTTCTCGGAGAAATGAGTACCGATGAACTGGGTCACGTCATCATACTCTCCAACAGGCCCAGAAGTATGGAGACTCACCTCGAAGTCGGTGTTGTTGGTGATGGACTCAGCGTTGTTCTTGATGCACTGGCCCTGACCGGCCCCCGGGCTGATGAACCTGTAGCAGTTGGACAGGGAGTCGCCATAATCGTCGACGCGCGTGCCGGGAGAAAAATCGGACAGAGACCCGGCGAGGTCGCTGCCGTAGTATGGCTGGAATTAAACAAGATCGGTGTGTGATGGTGTGATTGGGAGGTGCTCGAAGTCGTAGTCGAAGGTGCGGTTGGTGATGTAGGCGGTGAAGGCCGCGAAGGTGTTCTCCGGGGTGTCGCGCTGGAGGTTGGCGATATTGTTCTTGGCGGCGTTCCACACGTGTTCTGTGGGATTGTGGTCTGGGGCGTACGGGGGCATGTAGATGGGCGTGATGCGCTCCAGAGCCTGGCCGGGGGCATAAAGATCGTTCAAGGCCTTGGCGTGGTGGAACCTGGCGTTGTCCAGGACCACCGCGATCTTCTTCCCCTCATCGGTCTCGCGCGCCAGGCGATCCATCATGAGGGCGGGTCTGCTCGGCGTTCTGGTTTCCCTCGATGGGGTAGATCCTCATTTTCTTGGTCGTCAGACTCAGTGCCCCGAAGAACGACCGGCTCGCCTTCTTGCGGTCCACGTACAGCCTTGTTCTCTTTCCCTTGGGAAGCCACATGCGCCGGGTCTCGGCCTCGTGCTCGACGCGGACCTCGTCGACGGTGTAGACCTCCCAGCCTTCTTTCAGCAGATCGGCGACCTGGTCCCGGATCTCGGCCATCCGCCTGGTGATGGCCTTCTCGTCGCGGCGCCCCTCGAACGGGTCGGGGAGCTTGAAGGTCATGCCCAGAAAGCGCATGAGCAGCCGATAGGAGGACTCGGACCTGTACTCGACTCCGAACTTGATCTGCACGACGTCCTTAAGGGCCGGGACGTCCCAGAAACCGGCTTTGACGCCTGCCTCCGAGGGCGGTCTACTGAGAATCTCCTCCAGCTCCTCCTTCTGCGCCCGCTTGAGCTTTGCCGCATTCTCGTTGCCGGCGTGACCGGTTACCACGGAGCCCATCCTGTATCTCCGCCATTCTGACAGCCACTCACGTACCGTCCCCTCGGCCCGCTCGACCATCTCCGCGATAATATCCAGGCCGACGCCGCGGGCAGCGTACACAATCGCCTCCGCCTTCATTCTCACCAGCCTGTAGGTGTCCGAGCGCTTCTTCCACCTGATGAGGATGTCCCGTTCCTCGTCCGTCATGTCGATCTGCATGAGACTATCTTATACGAGGTGCTCCGCAGACGCCAACCAGGAATCCCGCAGCAGCTGCCCCAGAATGCCATTTTGTTTAATTCCAGCCATGTCTCGATCAGGCTGTTACGCCTGGCTGGGCCGGGAGCCATCAAGAACCGTGCGACGCAGGAAAGAGCTCGGCGCCTTGATCGAGTGGGTCCTCAACAGCTCCCGCGCCACCCTGTGGGTACCGCCGTACTCACGCCGCCGGGGCCCGCAGGGGCGTTGAGACGAGCCCGGAGGCGGTGCGCACCCGCCCGTGCGCTCCCAGGGCCCGCCAGGCCGCACAGCCACACCGAAAGGCCCGGCGCCACCGTCCCGGCCGCGGACCTGGGCTCGCGCCCCGACCTGGTCCGGGCGCGGGCTCCCGCCGCCGGCCAGCCGGGAGTGAAGTGGGTGGGCGACATCCACCTGTATCCGCACCTGGGAGGGGTTCGTGTACCTGGCGACCGTCCCCGGCTGCTGCACGAAGAAAGCAGCCGGGTACGCGATTGGGGCGACAGCACGCGGCACCGACTCCGTTGTGCGAGGCGATCGATATGGCGGCCCGCAGGTGCCCGCACACGACAGGGGGGAGACGGTATTCCACTCGGACCGGGGGTGCCAGTACACCTCCGAGCAGCTCTCCCAGCATCTGGGGAGATATGAGATCATCGCTTCCACGGGCAGGACCGGGGTGTGCTGGGACAATGCCTGGGCGGAGTCGTTCAACGCGACCCTCAAGGAACGAGAGGGTCTATCAGATGGTGTATCCCACAAGAAGCAAGGCCATCCGGGATATTGCCTCCTGGATCGAGCTTGAACACACGATCAGAAACGACTCCACTCCGCCCTGGGGTACAGGACGCAGGGCGAGGTCCACCAGGAGCACCGAGCAGCAAGACAAGCAGCCTGAAAGACCGCTTTCAGGGCTGTCCGAGACACGCCCGGCAGTCCAGTTCGCGACGACGCGCATCAGGGCGTCCTCATCGGCGGCCGGCGAGGCATCCGGTAGGTCTCGCGGCTGGTCTTCCACCAGGAGTTTTTCCCGAAGGGTCGACACGTCACCGAAGGCCACCCCCACTCGGGTCTGGTTGGACAGGGTCGCCGCGTCGAAGACCTCCAGACCGACGGCGGTGGGCATCGGGGCCATCCCGAGGGTCTGGCGGAGCCGGTCCACCACGTGACCAGGCACCGTCATCCCACCGTCCCGCCACAGCGGCCACGCGATGGACACGGTGTGACCGGAGCGTCGGTGGAGCTCGACCAGTTCCTCCCGTTGGCGTGCGAAGGCGTCGAGACGGCAGTTCGCGTAGGAGTAGTCAGCCTGCCCTGCGTTGCCCAACACCCCGGAGCACGAGGAACACAGGACGAACAGGTCTAGGTCGTCGCGTGCGGTGAGTTCGTCTAGGACCTCGGCCCCGCGTACCTTCGGCTCGACAACATCAACCCAATCCGCATCGCTCTTTCGAGCCAGTGCCCCATCGCGAACCACGCCAGCCGCATGGACGAGGACATGGAGACCACCAAAACGGTCACGGGCGCGCCCCAGGGCGGCGGTGGTCGCCGCTCGATCCGTCACATTCGCGTCCTCGAGCATCACCGGCACCCCGAGCTGGCGGGCCCAGCGCTCGGTTTCCGCGTCGGCCGGATGGCGGCCGATCAAGACCACACCAGCGACGCCGCGCCCCACCAAGTGCTCGGCCAACAACCGACCGATCCTGCCTCGACCTCCCGTGACCACCGCGATCGCGCCTTCGCGGAAGGGCCGACCGGACGGCGCAGGCAGCTCGATCTCGCGGAGGGACTGACGGAATCGGCCGTCCGCCCCATGCAGGACGACGACATCGTCGTCTCCTCGCGAGACCTCCTGACGGACCCGCTCCACGTCCGGGAGACCGTCCGTCTGGACCACCGAGACTGCCAGCTCCGGGTTCTCGAGTCGGGAGGTGCGGGCAAGTCCGGCCAATCCCTCACCCACCGGGTCGCGCCGATCGGTGACGATCACAAGCCGTCCAGGATTTCTCTGGGCAACCAGGTCGCGGCAGGCGTGGAACACGTCCTCGACCGTGGCCGTTCTCACACTCACGTCCGTTTCCGGCGCGTGTCTCAGACGAGAGGCCTCCCCGACGCACAACACCTGGACCGGGCGGTCCTTTTGCGCAGCTTCCCCCAGATCCCGGGGTACCCAACAGGGGGCGAAGGCGAGGATCCCATCGGTGGTCGAGGGATCGCCGATCGCCACCTCGGGGTTCCCGTAGCTGCCGTTGGCCGCGGGTGCCATCTGGCGCAGCGCCAGGTCATGGACGTCAACACTCACGGCTCCGTCACCGTCCGTGATCCGAAGGTCGAAGCGGGGAACGTGACCAGCGCCCTGGCCTCTCCTGGTCGCATGGGCCCAGCCATTGGACGGAAGCGGCGCGTGGATCCGGACCTCCCCCATGCTGAAGGGCACGGACGGATTGCCGCTCGACTGGTCGACCAACGCCAGCAGTGTGTGCAGGGCCCCGTCGAAGGTGGCCGGGTCCAGTACCCAGCCTCGCTGCTCGGAGGCCGGCTGCGGTGCTCGGGTCCACCGGGCGAGAGCCTCGTCCGCCGAGGACCACACCTCATCAAGACACTGGAATGAGGAACCGTACTCCAGCCCGGATCCCCGGAGCCGTTCGTAGCATTGGACCCCGGAGGCGAATGGCGTCAAACGGTCTCGGATGGCGGCAATCGGCAATGGCTGCTGGGTCTGCGCTGACTCGGACACGAGGCATCTGGCCCGCGCGTGGATCCCTTCGTCCGAAGTGAACTCGATCGACACCGTTCCGCCCGGCCCCGCGGACGCGGCGGACCGCAGCTCCACGGGCGAGGGACCAGCCACCAAGGGCTTGGCCCAGATGAGGTCCTTCACCACGCTGATCGTTCCCCCTATGTGGAGACCCGCCGCGTAGCGGGCCAGTTCGAGGAAGGCGACCCCGGGGAGGGTACGGGAGCCATGAACCACGTGGTCTCGCAGGAAGAGCTCACCTCCTCGCAGGGTGGTTGTGAGGGTCCAGATTCCTTCCCTTTCGTCGACGCTGCCCGCGAAGGGATGCGTTGGTGGTGCGTCCGGAACTGTCCCAGCAACGGGTTCCGGCCCGCTGAACCAGTGGCGGGAGGGCTCGAACGAGTACGTCGGCAGCGACACCTTCCGCCCGGACATGTACGTGGACCAGTCGACGTCCTCGCCACGCAGCCAGTCCCTCGCGGCAGCCTCCTCGTCGCTGTCCCCACTCCCGCCAACCAGGGTCTCTGCTTCCCGCCCGTCGGCAAACTACTCGAGCCGCTCCACGAGCTCGTCGATGGAACCCACCACGACCGCGTAGCGGCGTGGGTGCGCTGTACGTCCCACCGCCAAGGTGTAGGCGACGTCGCCGAGGTCCACCGTGGCAGGCAAGCCCGCAGCGAGCTCGGCCACCGTGGTGTCAAGGCCCGCGACAAGGCCGTGCGGCCTTGCCCCACACTGGGACCGCAGCCGCGACACCACCGACGCGATGGACGTCGCGTCAAGCCCGACGTCGCCCAAGGTGGTGTCCCCGTCCAACTCGGAGAAAGGCACTCCCAGCCACTCGCCCAACACGACCCTGACCCTCTCCAGGTGTCGGTCGAAATCTCGCGACAGGAAGTCCGCCAGGTGTCTCGCGGATCGGCGAAGCTGCGCATCCGTGCGGGCGGAGAGCATGACCACTCGAGGTTCCCCGACGCCCCCCGCAGGTTCGCCTGCCGATGGCTCCTGCCGGTGCTCCTCGACGACCACATGCGCATTCGCCCCGCCGAAGCCAAACGAGCTGACGCCGCCGCGACGTGGTTCGCCGTCGATGACGGGCGCCGGCCATACCGTGGAGCGATCAACCACGGTGAAGGGGCTGCCCTCCAGTTCCAAATAGGGATTTCGCGGCAGGGCATTGAGCGTGCCCGGCATGATGTGGTGGCGCAGCGCGAGGATCAGCTTCACCAGACCCGCGATCCCAGCGGCCGGCTCCAGGTGACCGATCTGTGTCTTGACGGAGCCCAATCCGCAGGCACCGATCGCGGGAGCCCTTCCCGAATGGCGGGCCGACTCGTCGAACGCTGTCGACAGACCCTCGACCTCCACGGGGTCACCGAGCTCCGTTCCCGTACCGTGAGCCTCGATGTAACCGATGTCTGCGGCGTCAACGCTCGCATCATCCCAGGCCGCCAGCAGGAGGTCGGCCTGCGCCCGGGGGTTCGGAGCGCTAAATGAGTGGGCATGACCACCGTGCCCGACTGCAGAGCCTCGTAGCACCCCCCAGACATGATCGTTGTCCCGTATCGCCTGTGCCAACGGCTTCAGGGTCAGGACGCCGACGCCCTCTCCCCGCACATAGCCGTCCGCATTGGCGCCGAAGGTGCGGCAGCGCCCACTGGGCGACGCCACGCCCATCTGGGTGGTCAGCACGTGGTACTGGGGCGTCAGCATCAGGCTGACCCCACCGACCAGCGCGATCTCCGTCTCACCCGATCGGAGCGACCGCATGGCACGATGGACCGCCGTCAGCGCGCCGGAACAGGCGGTGTCCACGACCTCGCTCGGCCCACGCGCGTCCAACAGGTACGAAATGCGGTTCGCGAGCATGGAGTGCTCCACTCCGGTGCCGATCTGGGCCTGGCTGAGACCAGCGGAGGCGAGCAACTGTGCATACTCGTGGAACTGTGCCCCCACGAAGACCCCCAGCCGACGGCCCGTGATGGACTCGGGCTTCCATCCCGCGTCCTCGATGGCCGCCCAAGCCGTTTGGAGCAGCAGGCGCTGTTGCGGGTCCATCATCTCCGCCTCCAGCGGCGAGATCTTGAAGAAGCGTGAGTCGAACTCGTCGAGTCCATCGATGAACCCGCCCCACTTGCTCACCGACCGCCCTTCCCGATCCCCGTCAGCCGAGTACCAGTCCCGCCAGTCCCACCGATCACGCGGAATCTCGACGATGGAGTCGACTCCCCCGACCAAGTTCCGCCAGTACTCCTCTATGTTCCCGGCGCCCGGGAAGCGGGCTGCCATGCCGACCACCGCGATGGGCATGCTCGCGTCCTTGCGGACGTCCATCACCGGGTTGACGGCAGCCGCGTCGTTCGCCAAGCCGTCGGTGAGATCGCCCGGCCGGAGGAGGTCACTGTGACCGTTTGGCACAGGGGCGGGGGCATCACCGAGCAAGGAGTCGGTCGCGTCAGCGGGGTCCGTATCCCTTTCGGGAGCCCGGCTGGCGGGGGGTACCTCGATCTGGTCGCCGTGCTGGTCCACGAGGAGACGTAGCACCTCGCCCAGCGTTCCGCACGCGAAGAACACGGTCGGCGAGACCGGAATCCCCAGCTCCTCTGTCAGCCGTCGCGCATGGGTCTTGAGCGAGACAGAATCAAAGCCGTAGTCCGCGAGGTCCGCCTCGAGGTCAATACGCTCCACCTCGATCCCGAGCGCCCGAGCAGTCGCATCGAGAACCTGCTCGCGTAGCGACTCGGACCCGGCAGTCTCCGGGCGGGCCGGCTCAGCAGCGCCACCCGTCGTGTCGACAGTGGGCAGGTGGTCGGCATCGGCTCGCGGTGCAGGCGCCGCGCCGTCGTGAACGGCCGGCATCACCACGGCCGTTGAGATGCCGCGGGCGAGGACGGTGTCGAAGATGGCAAGGCCCTCTGCCGTGCCGAGTGGCACGACGCCAGACGCCTGCTGGTGGAGTCGCTGTCCCCCCGCCCGCATGGCGCCGTCCTCCCAGAGAGGCCAGTCGATCGATACGGTCGCGCCCCGTCGGGCGCCTTGGGCGCGCAGGTGATTGCGGTACTCGCAGAACGCGTCGAGGAATCGATTGGCGACACCGTAGCCGCCAAGCCCGAAGTCACCCAAGACCGCCGACGCCGACGAGAACAAGATTACCGCATCGAGGTCCTCGTCACGAGTGACCTCGTCGAGCACCTGGACGCCTTCGACCTTGGCCTTGAGGGCACCCTCGAGTGCCCGTTCATCCATGGCACTGAGGGGGCGGGAGTCGAGGACTCCGGCCGCGTGGACGACGGCATGCACACCCCCGCGTTGCTGTCGGACGGACCGCACCACCTCACGCATGGCCGTCACGTCGCTGACATCGGCCTGCAGGTAGACAGCACTGGCGGCACCGGACGACTTCAGCGATTCCAAGTGTTCGCTTGTCTCCAGCGTGGGAGCCGAACGCCCCACCAGCACCAGGTGAGCCGCGAGGGTGGATGCCAGGTGCCGGCTCACGATCCGGCCGAGGGCCCCCATTCCCCCGGTGACGAGGCACACCGCTCCCCGGCGGATGACGATGGGCTCGTCGGCGGCAGCCGGTGCCGCCAGTTCGGGCACGAAACGGGCGCCATCACGACGCAGGACCTCGGGGTCGGAGGCCGCCCACTCACTGACGGCATGGTCGACGCACTCACCGACAGAGGCGGCGCCATCGACCCGGAGAAGGGTGAAGGTCATTTCGGGCGCCACGAGGGCGGCGGAGTGCCCCACCGCCGCTGCAGCGTCATCGAAAGGCTGGGGAACGCTTCCGCGACGAGTCACACACACCACGCGCCGCACTCGCGCCGAGGTCCGTCCGGCTGCGCCGACGAGGTGGAGCGAGGCCCCGATGGCGGGGTCCACGGATGCGTCGGAACCGGCGTGCAGGGGCCACAGGTTCAGGACATCGATGGGGACGTCTCCGGCCTGCGCGGCCAAAAGCTTGTCGAAGTCGCCCGCGCTGCGGGGGCTGATTCGCCAACTCTCTCCCACGGGCACGAGCTCGTCCTCGGAGACCTGACCCACCAGGATGATGGGCGTCGAGGGCCAGTGCCGCCGGACCGCAGCGATGTCGCTTTCATCGCCCATCAGCAACAAGCGTCGAGGGGGCTCGACGGATGATGGAGCGGGTTCTGGCCGCCACGCCGGCACATTCACCTCGAAGTGTCTCGTCGAGTAGACGACGCTCCCGGCGGGCTCGCTTGGCCGTCGCTGGAAGTTGATGTGGTCGAAGCGGTAGGGCGGCAGGCTCACGGGGGGGCGCGAGAGGCTCGCCGTGGAGTTCGGCCCACGGCACGTCCAGTCCGTCCACCCAGGCCCACGCCAGCGGCTCGAGGCGTCGACGCCGGGCGAGGTCCGCCAGGAAGTCGTGCCCGGCCCGGTCGCTGAACAGCGAGGCAATCGACGACGGCTGCGCCATGGTCTGACCCTCGAAGACTGCCTCGGACTCGCCGCGTTGCAGATGCTCCCGAAGCCGGGTGACGAGCTCCGAAGTGCTGGACGCCAGCACGGCGACCCTGTGCCCATGCGCGGTGCGGTTAAGCTGGGTCGTACGGGCGATCGCCTCCAGCTGCGGGGCGGCATCGCAATCTCCTCGTTCCACCCATTCGAGAAGCGCCTCCTCATTGCGGCGCAACGCCGTTTCGGTGTGGCCTGACACGACGACGACGTGTTCGAGGCCGCCATCGCGATCGGCGTGTTCTGGAGCCGGGGCCTCTTCGAGTAGGACATGCGCATTGGTGCCGCTCAGCCCGAATGCGCTGACCGTGGCTCGTCGCGGACCCTGTTCGGGCGCCTTCCACGGTGTTGCTTGCTCGGGAAAGTAGAAGGGGGACTCGTCCCAGACCATCAGATCGCTGGGCGTGTTGACATGCCACGTCGGCGGAATGGTTGCATGACGAAGCGCTTGGACGACCTTGATCACGCCAGCCACGCCCGCTGCCGCCGCGGCGTGGCCCATGCCGGCCTTCACCGACCCAAGCGCACAGTAGGTGCGCGCGGCCGTGAATCGCCGATGCGCTGCGGTGAGGGATTCGGCCTCGACGGCGTCTCCGAGCCGCGTTCCCGTCCCATGCGCCTCCGCGTATCCGATGCTCGTGACGTCAATCCCCGCCTGACGGTAGACCTCCTCCGCCAGGTCAGTCTGGGCTCGGGCGCTGGGCGCGGTGAATCCGTTGGACGCCCCGTCGTGGTTGAGCGCGGAACCGCGGATCACCGCGAGAATGCGGTCGCCACTCCGACGAGCCGCGCCGACCGTCTTGAGGACCAGGGCGCCGGCCCCCTCGCCGGGGACGAATCCGTCGGCGCGACTGTCGAAGGGACGGCAGGCACCTGCCGACGAGAGCAGTGACATATTGCTCATGGCCACGTGGAAGCGCGCCGAAGGCATCACGAAGACGCCGCCTGCCAGTGCCATGTCGGTCTCGCCCGAGCGCAGGCTCTGCACTGCCAAGTGGAGCGCGACGAGCGAGGACGAACAGGCCGTGTCGATCGAGATGCTCGGACCATGCAGATCCAGAAGGTAGGAGATCCTGGCCGCCAGCACCGAAGAGTAGGAGCCCATCGTCGCGCCAGGGTCCGCGGAGGCGCCCTCCAGCTCGTTGAGCAGAGGCGTCTCGTTTGCCACGCACCCGACGTAGACGCCGCACTTCGTGCCCCCCAAGGACACCGGAGGATAGCCGGCATCCTCGAGGGCCTTCCACGCATGTTCGAGGAAGACGCGCTGCTGGGGATCTGTGATCTGCGCATCGCGACCCGACATGCGGAAGAAGAGCGGGTCGAAAAGGTCCGCATCGGGGATGAGCCCAGCGACCTTGCAGTAGGTGCGGTCGAGCCGGTCCGGATCCGGGTCATAGACGGCGTCGACATCCCACCGCTCGCGGGGAACCGGCCTCACCGAACAACGACCCTTCACGATGTTGTCCCAATAGGCTTCTGGATCTCGAGCGTCCGGGAACGTGCCCGACATTCCGATGATGGCGATGACGTCATCGTCGGCCGCCGGGGGTTCCAGGTTCGCGTGGACCTGCCTCGCTGGTGTGACCAGTCCCATAGTTGGGGTCGGTGCCTCACGAAGTTCCCAACTCCCAGGGTCCCGCTCCACGCCGGAATCGCGAAGATGCTCGATGAGCTGATTGGGCGTCGAATGCTCGAAGAGAACCGAGGCACTCAGCTGGGTCCCCAGCGCCGAGTTCAGGGTCGCAACGAGTTCCGGCGCGATGAGGGAGTCGACACCGAGCTCCACGAAGACAGTGTCCGCATCGACGCCGGCGACGTCCGCCTCAACTGCTTCCACCACGGAGCGCAGAACCGTCGCACGCAGCGCATCGGAACCGGACTGCCCATGGTCCCGACGACTCCGCGCTGCCTCTGGCGAGTCGACGCGATGGCCCGCGTCCTCTCGCCCTGGTGTCCGCCGCAGCTCTTGTCGGATCGACGCCGGCTTGGCGGCGACCATGACGTTCTGGGACACGCCGTACCTGCCCACCGTCGGCCCCAGGACGGTCGTGGGGCCGAACCCCCCGTCCGACAGGACGGAACTCCAGTGGGTGGCGTCCAGCAGGGGGGATTCGGGGATTCGCACCTCCGGGTCGCGGAACAGCCACCAGCCGTCGAGAAGCCCCGCCGCCATCGCATACACGTCGGGACAGCAGGTCAGCTCGTTGAGAACGAGGACTCCCCCTGGCCGCAACAACGAGTGCAGATTGCGCGTCGATTCACGAATGTCAGGCGTGGCATGGATGACGTTGGTGGCGATGACGATGTCGGCGTCGTCGTAGGCGAATCCCTGCTCACCGGGATCGGCCGAGATGTCCAGCCGGGCAAAGTGGACGCGCGGAAACTCCTTTTGGAACTTCTTGGCCCCCCATGTGCTGAAGGCCAACGAGAGATCCGTGTAGGCGTAGTCGATGCGGTCCTTCCACCGGTTCAACGCCTCCAGCACCGGCCGCGTGGTGCCCCCGGTACCCGCCCCCACCTCGATCATCTTGATGGTGCGGCCAGCGGGGACCTTGTCGAGGATGTGCTGAACGCACTGCCAGGCGACCAAGTCATTGCACAGATCCGCCATCTGGTTGCCCGTGTAGAGACGGCTCATCGGCGTGTCACTGACCTTGGGGAACAGCACCTCGACCGAGGTCCGGGTGCCAGCAAGGATGTCCGGATAATGCTCGAAGCACAACGCCAACAACGGCGTGTAGACGGCCGCTTCAGCGAACTCTCTCTCGATGTCCTGCCGGCGCTCGTCCAGGGCGGCCATCGGCTGAGCGCTGGCGGTGATCTGCAGGTGGTCGCCAGCGGCGCGCATGAACCCCTCGCGAACGAACATGCTGACGAGATGCTCGAAGTGCTGTCGATGACGATCGATCACCTGGACGCTGTCTGCCAGGGCGTCCACGGTGTGCAAGCTTCCCCGCGCCCAATCACCGGCCGCGTCCGCCAGGACCGCGAACAACGTTTGCATGGCCCACGCGGTCAACGCGCTGTGGGCACGCTCATGCTCGTCGAGTTCCCGGGCCGACAGCTCCGGCGCGACCGATGATCGCTCGGGCCCCGCATCGTGGGGCGCTGACGAGGCCGATTCCATGTCCGTAGGACCGCCGATCCAGTAGCGATGGTCGTCGAACCGATAACCGGGCAATGACAGTCGTTGCCGGTGGTCGCTGACGTGCAGTCGTTCGAAGTCGACCGTCGCACCACCGCAATAGCCACGGAAGAGGTCGGTCAGCTCGTCCGCCGAGATGTCGGGACTGCCTGGGTCACTGCCCCCCTGTCGTTCGCCATCCAGCCAGCGGTCACCGCTCGACCAGAATGGCTCCATCCCGCCCTCCTGGACAACGCCTGCTCGATCTGGAGGCGGAGCGTGCGACAGTCGTCCACAACAAAAGCGCGCCGACGAGCATGGTGCTGGCGACCGACCTGCAAAGTATAGGCGACGTCGCCCAGCGCGGCGTCATGGGTCGCGAGCCATTCCGCCAAGGCAGCGAGGTTCCCCCTCAACGCCTCGTCAGTCCTCCCCGAGACAGGGACCAGTTGCGAACGCTCACGACCGATCGAGCGACGAGCTGGTTTGAACTGCTCGAGGATCACATGCACATTCGTGCCATTGAAGGCGTAGGCGTTCACTCCCGCTCGCGTCGGCAACTCGCCGTCGGACGCCAACCGCGTCGGGGTCGCTCCGAGGACGAACGGCGAATCATGCGATGACAGGTGCCGATGATCGGCCTCGCCCCCGACCCATCCAGGGACCTCGCCGCGACGGAAGGAGGCGAGTACCTTGGCCACTGCGGCCATGCCCGAGGCAGCCACCGCATGCCCCAGGACGCTCTTGGTGGACCCGAGAACGCAACTGTGGGGCGCAGCTCCCAGTTCGGTCAATGCCGCCGTGAGGGCAGAGAGCTCCGCGCTGTCGCTCACAGGCGACCCGGTGCCTTGCGCTTCCAGGAGGCGCACGCTATGCACGTCGGTCTCGCTGTCGCGGTACAGCTTGACGATCATGTCACGCATGGATCGGGTGACCGGCGCCATGATGGACGGCGCGCGTCCGTTGTGGCTCATTGCGCTGGCTCGGACGATCGCGTAGACGTGATCGCCGTCGGCCAGCGCTGACGGCAAGGGCTTCAGGACGAGCACTCCCACACCATCGCCGAGCACCATTCCGTCGGCGTCTTCGCGGAAGGGACGACACCGTCCGCTGGTGGACAGCAAACCCGCCTCTGCAGCAAGCGCCTGGAACCGCGGCGAGGTCACGAATACTCCGGCAACGATGGCGAGCTCGCACTCTCCACGCCGAATGCTTTCCGAGGCCATGTGGAGCGCCGCCAAGGACGAGGTGCATGCGTCGTCCACCGTCACGCAGGGGCCCCTCGTGTCGAACCAGTGGGCGAGCCGACCGGACAAGACGGACATCTCGTTGCCGAGCAACGCCTGGGAAGAAGGCCCGTCCACCCCAACGACCTGATCCTCGTAGCCGCCGACCTTCGCTCCGACGAAGACCCCCACACGGTCACCTGCCAAGGAGGCCGGGTCATGCCCGTAGTCCTCGATTGCGTGATAGGCCTCTTCGAGCAGCAGACGCTGCTGGGGATCCATCCTGCGCGCCTCACGAGCGCTGATGCCGAAGAACGGCGCGTCGAACCGGTCTGGGGTGGGGATGAGCCCGGACGGAGCCTGGTCGCAACGCCAGGTGATCGAGCCCTCATTCCTGGCGTCGGCCCCCCACAAGGCCGCCTCGAGCGCGTCGACGTTGTCGAGATCCGCGAATCTCATGGACTGACCGACGATCGCCACGGGCACCGTGGCTTCCTCTGCTGGCGTCGAATCCGATGTGAAGTCGACGAGCCGGTCGTCGGGCGCGGGCGTGGAGAGCAGCGACTCGATGTGCCCCGCGAGTTGCCCGGGAGTGACGAAGTCAGAGATTGCCTCGGCGCCGAGGCTGATCCCCAACTCGTCGTTGAGCGCATCGACCAAGTCGGCGGAGTCCACCGAATTTAGCCCCAAGTCCGCCCATGTTCGGGCAGGGTCCCAAGGGCCGACATCCTGCCTCAAATGCACCTTGGCCAGTCGTTCGACGACGTCAGACAGGGAATCACGGACGGGGGACATCGTCATGCGGTCAGCCGAAAGCAGCTCCTCGGCGGCCGTGGACAGCCCAGCCAGGGTCGGATGGTCGTAGATCGCCTCGGCACCGAGGGTGAGGCCGTACTCGGCGTTGATCTCGTCGACGAGATCGACACCGAGGACCGACGTCAACCCCTGCTCCGCCATGGGTAGCGACGGGTCGATCTCCGCCTCGTCGCCGTTGGTGATGTCAGCAAAGAGGGAAAGCAATCGAACAAGGACGGGGGTGGGAGTCACTTGTCAATCTCCTGTCAGATTGTCGGTCGTCTGGCGGCGCTCACATGAAGTTGTCGGATCTGGGCATGTCGGGGACTTCGCACAACGTCACGCCAGCGTCGTGAAAGGTGGCCCATGGTCGAACTGCTCAGGTAGCCGTCCTGAACGAGTCGCGACGGGATGCTGATGCCCTCGGAGCGCGAGAAGATCTCGTCACCCAGCACCGCACTGTGCGCCGCGACGATGTCGTAGTCAACGTCGACGAACCCGGTCTCGCGCAGGAGCAGCGGAAGGTCTCGGCCGATCAGTGGGTTGCCGCCCTCGTCCTCGCGCGCCCTGCAATAGGCCGAGTACACCTCGCGCAACTCCGGCACTGGCGGGCTCGCCATGAGATGCATCTCGAAGTCGTTGTCCACTACGACCGCACGTCCGCCAGGCTTAGTGATCCGAAGGATCTCGTGCAGCGCCCTCTCGGGATCGGGCAGGTGCTCGAGGACGAGTCGCACGAGCACGAAGTCGAATGCCCCTTCTTCGTAGCCAGTGTCCAGAATGCTCGCCTCTCGAACGGTCACGTCCAACGACTCCTCGGCGAACATTTCGCGAGCGCGCACCACCAGGTCGGGATCGAGTTCAAGCCCGTGCAGTTCGAGACCGGGAAACTCGTGGGCCATGTGGCGCAGAACGAAGCCGGGACCACACCCCAACTCGACGACCCGACGGGCGGCGCCGAGCCCGTAGGACTCGTAGAGCCTTCTCTCCTTCTCCCAGAAGAGGTCGACCTGGGCCGAGAGCCGCGCCGTCTCGGCGTCAATGCCGGCGCCGATTGAGCAGACATCATACGAACTGGCACGGGTGCGGGACGCGACGACAGGAGCTCCTTGCTGCGGCATCAGCGCTCCTCCAACGATTCGAGGAAGTCGATCAGTCGGTCCGCGACCGCGACCCAGTTCGAATCGAGCATGGCCGCGTGGCCAACGCCGGGCACGATGGTGGCGTCCACGCCATAGGCATCGGCAGTCGCGTGATTCACCTGCGGGGCGAAGAACAGGTCCTCTTCTCCCCCGATGACCGCCACCGGCACGCCCACCGACTTGGGGTCCCGCAGAACCGTCCGTGACAGTTGCTTTCCGGCACGCTGTGATTCTCCCTGCATCCGGCTGCCGTACGAGACGAGCGTGTCCTTGTCGAGATCGCCGGCGAAGAACATCCCGTAGGGGAAGGCCGCCCGATCAGCAGCGTCCTCGGGGCCGAGCTTGCCGCTGTGCAGCTTCCACAACTTGACCATGGCCCCCATGCCGAGCTTCATCCACGCCAGCGCCTCCTTCCCCCCGACGCCGGACGGGGGCATCGAGGACAACAGCACGACGCCGGACACAAGGTCCTCGTCAGCGCCGAGGACCTTCTGAACGATGCCACCACCCATCGAGTGACCGACAACGACCGGTCTCGTCGGCATGGCCTTCAACGTCTCGACGACGTCCTCGACGTACTGCTCGAGCCTCAGCGATCTGAGCGGCTGCGTCGTGCGGCTTGCGCCATGTCCCCGCAGACTGACCGCCCACGAGCCGTAGCCCCGGTCCGCCAGATACGGCTGGAACTTCTCCCAGCACCATGCCGCGAAGTATCCGCCGTGGACGAAAAGGACGGTGGTGCCACGCCCCTCCCCCGTCGGTTTCACCCGAATCGTCTCCAAGTCCAGCATCACGTTTCTCTATCGGTCTGCATCATCGGTTTCGAGTAAGTCATCCAGTCCGTCTGCGTCATCCAGGCGCGTGACCGATCGGATGCCATGCGTCAACGTGGTCAGTCAGCTTGCGAAATCTGCGAAGCCCCGTGCCCTCGAATCCAACAACCGGCCCATTTCGGTCATCAGCCTGATCCCGATGTCATCGACGCGACGGTTCCGCCAGTTCTCGAACTCGGTGCCCTTGACCCACTGGTTGAACGCCCCCAGCGCCGGTCCGCAGTGGACTTGGAAGTCGACCACTTGGGTCTTGTCTCCGGCTAGGGCGAGCTGCGTCGAATGGGCGAGGTACCACTTGAAGACCGCCAGCATCTTCTGCCGATCGGTGGGCGCTTCCCCGCAGTTGGTGCTGACCCGCGACTTCACCTCGTCCCAGATGCTGTCGAAGGAGCGACGGAAGTACCGCTGCTCGAGCTGGTGGCGCGTGTCCACATCGATCGCCTCCCAGGAGTCGAACTGGCGGTACAGGGAGTAGAGCTTGTTCGCGCGAGCCGGGAAGAACACTCCTCGTCGCAACACCTGCACACGGCTTCCCAGCTCGAACATGTCCCCCGCCGGCGCGTAGTCGGTGTCCTGGACGTTGATGTCCTGAAGAAGGTCCTTCACCACGTCGCTGGCCCCGGACTCGACGGTGCACTGGTTGATCGAACCGGTGACGATGTACTCAGCGCCGAGCAGGTAGGCGGCGGCCGCAGACTCAGGAGTTCCGATACCACCGGCGCCCCCGACTCGCACCCGAGGCAACTGCGGCGACTCCTCCTGCATGCGGTCCCGCAGACGGGCAATGGTGGGGATCAGGGTGAGGGCGACCGCAGCGTCCGTGTGCCCACCCGAATCAGCCTCGGCCGTGACATCGTCTGCCATGCGCACGTCACGCGCGAGGCTCGCCTCCTCGGCCGTGATGACCGCCGCATCCTTGAGCTGCGAGACGATCGATTCCGGCGGCGGGCTCATGAACGCGGCAGCGACCTCGGGGCGGGAGAGTTTGGCCATGACCCGGTGCGGTGTGATGACCCGCCCGTCCGCACCCCTGTGCGCGCCGTTGAGTCGGAACCGGACCAGGGCCGGACTCACATCAATGAAGGCGGATGCCTCGATCACGTTCACGCCTCGCGAGAGCAGCAGATCGACCAACTCGTCCTCGCGTCGAGGATCACCGTGACTGTGCAGAAGGTTGAACCCAAACGGCGTCCCCGCCGGAAGCCGCCGCTGGAGATAGTCGATCGAAACGCCGACCTCGGACAGTGGCATTCCCCCAGTGCCGACGAACCCGAGCATGCCGGCCAGCGCGATACGCTCAACGAGTTCCTTGGACGCAATCCCGCGATACATCGAGCCGGTGACATAGGGATGCTTGAGCCCGTATGCCGAGCAGAGCGTCTCATTTCCGGGCGCTGGCACGGGGGCGGACTCAACGCGCGGCTCTGGTTGTCCCGAAATGACCGATCGACGTACCTCCTCGGCGCGGGTCGTCTTCTCGTTCTAAGCCTTCGCGTCGCTGCGCACGATCGCGCGTGTCAGGCCGGTCAGCACGTTGCCGGGACCGACTTGCTCAAGGGTCGCTCCGGCGCGCAACAGGTAGCGCACCGTATCAACCCACTGCACGGGAGAGGTGATCTGCTCGGCAAGAAGGCGCGCCGTGTCCGCGTCATAGGGGCGAGCGGTGACGTTTGAGATGACTGGGCAACAAGGCCTCCCAAAGGAAATACCCTTCAGCTGTTGCTCGAACTGCTCCCGCGCATCGCGCATGTAGCGGGAGTGGAACGCACCGCTGACGTTGAGCGGCACGAAGCGTGCCCCCGCCGCCGTGAAGAGCTGCTCGCAACCCAGCACATCTTCACGCATTCCGGAGATGACGACTTGCTCGGGCGAGTTGAGGTTGGCGATGTCGACGGCCTCCTGGCCGCCCTTGGCGAGGACTGCGGCCACAGCGTCTTCGCCAAGTCCCAGGATCACGGCCATTCCTCCACCCCGGGTCCGAGCCATCAACTGACCTCGGATCTTCACGAGGGACAGCCCCGTGGCGAAGTCGACAATCCCTGCCGCATGGAGCGCGTTGTATGGCTGGGATTAAACAAGATGGTATTCTGGGGCGGTTGCTGTGGGATTCCTGGCTGGCGTCTGCGGAGCATCTGGCGCAGGACTGCCTCGTGCAGATCGACATGATGGACGAGGAGCGGGACGTCCTCATCGGGTGGAAGAAGCGTTCGGGCACCCTGCAGGCTTGTGAGAATTGAGAGCGGAGGCGGTTGTGCGCGCTGCCCGCGGCGTCGGCCTGGATACTGTCGCGGAGGTGGTCGGGTGGGCCGAGGCGGTGCGCGAGTGGCTGTCGCGGTGGCGGCAGGGGCGGGCTGAGCCCTCGTGGTGGTCGGGCGTGCCGTGGGCGAGAGCGCGGCAAAGCTCAAGCGGGCGCAGAAGGGACGAGGTGGAGGAGGTTCCTGGTGAGCCGCCATCGAAGCCGCTCTCGGGGGCGGGCGCCGGGGCCGGCTTCTGGGGCGCCCACGGCTTCTTGAGGACGTCGCGTCCGATCAGGTTCGGTGCCCGGTAGGGGTCGGACTCCTCCTGACCTGCTGCTCATGCGCCTTGTCGGGCATGAGCCTCAGGCTCCCCGACCCGTCCAGGGGGCGCCGCGACAAGAGAGGGGCGCCGCCAGGCGGATGGCCGAGGTCCGAGGCCAGGTCAACGATCTGCTCCAGGACGGCTGGGAAGCCTGGTGCCGTCGACGAGGTCCGCGTGGAGCACGAGGCCGCGACAAGGCGCATATGGCTTCCCAGGGGGAAGAGGACAAGGCTGTCCGCGGACCGGGCGAAGGCGAGCAGGTCGTTCCTCGGGGCACCGGGCCTGACGACCAGGAAGATGGAGAACACCTTCGCGGCCTTCACCGCCTACATCACCAACCGCACCTTCGACTACGACTTCGAGCACATCCCAGTCACACCACCACACACCGGTCTTGTTTAACTCCAGCCATACTCACCCAAGCTGTGTCCCGCGACGAAGTCGGGAAGAGGCGCACCGTTCGCTGTCTTGCTGAGATAGCTCAACGCATTGACGACGTAGAGGGCTGGCTGCGTGAACTCCGTGTTGTCCAGGCGATCCTTCGGACCGGCGAGGCACAACTCCTTCACCGACCAGCCGAGGATCCGATCGGCCTGGGCGAGCTCTTCCGAGTGCTGATCAAAGAGCTCATGGCCCATACCGATGGACTGTGAACCCTGACCTGGGAAGACGTAGGCGAGCAACTCGTTGCCATCGGGTCTCCCGGACGGTTGTGGTGACATGAGACGGAGCTCCTCCGTAGTGGTGTCGACGGATTGGGGGGTGGTTGAGGCGCATCGGCCCCTCCCCGTGGGGTCTTGGTCGGACAACGTGGACAACTTCTCGACCATGTGGCTGCTGTTCATGAATGGCGTCACCAGGGCGTAACTGGACTCGGCGGGAATGGAGTGCTGGCGCAGGATCGCGGACATCGAGGTTCCCGGTCCGATCTCGACACAGCGATAACGCCCCGACTGGGCCATTGCCCGTAGGGCGGTCGCTGCCCTGATCGGTTCTCGGAAGACGCGCCACCAGTGGCCGGGCTCGAGCGAGTCCACTCGTCCACCAGCGGCACACGAATAGAAGGGCACTCGCAGTGATGCTCCCGCACCCGCTTCCGTGCGGGCTGGAGGCTTCAGGGAGTCAAGCCGCCTTGAGTGGAACGGATACCTCACCGGCAGCGCGACGTAGTTGACGGCGGCGGCATCCAGTTCGGCCTGCAACGACTCGAGGTTGTCCAGCCCTCCCGTCACGACGAAGTGCTCCGGCCCGTTCACCGACACGAGGTCGCACTCGTGTCGGGTGGCGATGCCATCGTGCCATACCTCCGGACGGGCAAACACGGCCACCATTCCGCCCGGAGAACACTGCTCGACAATTCGATCGGATTGTTCACAGATCATTCTGACCGCCATCTCGGCCCCGAACCCGCCAGCGAACGTGGCCGCTGCCACCTCTCCCAGGCTGGCCCCCACCAAGCAGGTCGGCTGCACCCCGCGTCGGATCAGGAGCTGCGATACGGAGTACTGGAGCGAGAAGATCGCCGGATGGCTCACGCGAAGGTCCGTCACGGCGTTGGCCCACTCATCACCATACAGCGCGTCCAAGAACCCGTCGCCGCGGTGATCCCGCACCACGGTGTCGATCTGCTGCATGTCCCTTCTGAACTCGGGAAACCGCAGCCAGAGGTCGTGCCCCATGCCGGGGAACTGGGAACCCTGCCCGGGAAAGATGAATGCCCAGTCACGCATGGGCCACCCCCGCGACGAGTGCCTTCGTTGAGCCGAATCCTTCGAGCTCCGTGTCGCGCGGATGCCCCAGAGCCACCGCGTAGTTTCCGATTCGAACCGCCCTGGCCCCGTACTGGATGAGATTCCGGAACCGGATGCGGTACCCATCATGATCTGCGACCACGGACGACACCTCGAGCAGCGAGGACGGCACGGTCAGTCCCGTGAGCATCGCCTTACCCACCGCCTCCTTGGCGCACCACAGATAGGTACTCATCTCGAGCGTCGGCACCCGGTGTGCGAGACACAAACTGACCTCGCTGTCGACCACTTGGGATCGCAGGGCGGCCTCCCGCTTCCGATCGATCAGCTCGATGTCGATTCCCATGGGATGCCCGACGTCGAAGGCGACCGCCACGGCGCATCCGCCGCTGTGAGCGATGCTGACCCCGACCCTCGCCGACTCAGGGCAGCGGACGATCGGCTGTCCGAACACACCAGGCTCGATGAGGATCGAGGAAGGACGAAGCCACGTCGCGAGCTGCGCGCAGATCGCCAATTTCGCTGCATGGTGCCCAGCCACGAAGTCCGACCGCCTCTTGTCGGACCTCGCGCGCCCCAGCTGCTCCCACTCGTGGGGGTGCAACGACTCCACGAAAGACGACCAGTCGCCGACGGGAACGCAGCTGATGACCGCTTCCGACTGACGGTCCGAGCGCGACAAACGCAACCGCCTCGTGCTCTCGAACACAGTCGTGCCTCACCTCCGGTCCGTGTACAGGTCCCAAGAAAGTCGCGCAGATAACGCGCAGCGGTTGACCGCAGCGCTGTCGGTGCGCTCCACTGCCCCGCCGGCGGATGATGCCCGGGGCTCTTTCGCCAGTTAGGCCGAGATGTCCTTGCGCCGATACACGAATACTGCGGCGGCAAAACATCCGACGATCACGAACAATGATACCAGTAGATGGGCAAGATCCATCGCGGCGCTCCCCTTGGTCGCTTCGCCGACTCGGACGTAGGAGAAGAACGAGAACCACGACAACCACTGGGCCGAATCGCTGGAGTTCGCAAGCAACTGAAGGAAATAAGCGCCGAGAGAAATTCCGATAGCGAGCGGGTAAATGACCCGGGAACGCACTACGAAGACCGACAGAAGGAATCCGATCGCAGCAAACATCAAGTGCACGAGAAACGACCCGAGAGCCAACTGGGCAAGCGCCTGCAGGGAATACCCGTCCTGCTGGAAAGCGGCACACATCGCCCAGGACGCGAGAAACAGAACGATGTTGAGGGCGACAGCATAGAAAATGACCACTGCGATCTTCGTCACCACGATCGCGGTACGACTCAGCGGCTGCACCAACAGGTACTCGATCGTGTTGTCGTCTTCTTCCTTGGACAAGATCGTTGCGCCCAGCATGATCAAGTAAACCGCGCCCAAGAGTACTAGGACCGAGAAGACACGAGCCCCATAGTACCCGGTGATGGTGGTCATGTCGACGTCGGCAAGGCCGAACATTGCCACTTCCGCCGGCGAAAACTCTTGCAGAGCCTCCTTGGCAAAACCGTACTTTTCGTAGAACTCAGGGTATCCCGCCATGCGGAAGATACTCATGAGTGGCAAGATTAACACCCAGACGATGAACAAGGTGCGGTGACGACGAACATCCGTGCGAAAAAGGACCCCATTCACGTCAGGCCCCCTTCTCTTGAGTCTTGTCATCGCCCGAATAGAAGTTCAAGAAGACTTCCTCGAGAGGCGGGTCTTCGATTGTCAGTTCCTCGACCTCATACCCGGCGAGCCAGCCGAGCAGCCGATTGACATCGCCCTGGATCATGAACTTGTACCCAAGTTCCGTCTTCTCCATGGAATTGGCCCCCGCGAACTCCGGCGTCACGTCAGGGTCGCGGAACCGGACTCGAACCGACTTGTACTGGGCCGCACCGGGCTCGGACAACTCCTCGACCGCGACAAGCTTGCCCTCCCTGATGATCGCGACCCTGTTGCAGAGTCGCTGCACCTCGCTGAGGACGTGGGACGAGAAGAAGACGGTCTTGCCAGCGTCCTGTTCGTTGCGAAGAATCTCGTAGAAGGTGTTCTGCACCAAAGGATCCAGGCCGCTGGTGGGTTCGTCGAAGATGAGCAAGTCGGGATCGTGAAGAATGGTCTGGATGATCCCGACCTTCTTCTTGTTTCCCGTCGACAGCGAACGGAACTTCTTCGACAGGCTGAGATCCAGCCGTGAACTGAGTTCCTTGATCTTGTCAGACCTATCGACATCGTGAAACTTCGCGGACAAATCAAGCAACTCACCCGCCGTCATGTCATCGTAGAGGCTGACGTCTGCGGGGAGATAGCCGATTCTCTTGTGGATCTCGCGGGACTCCTCGACCACGTCGTAGCCCAAGACCTTCGCGCTCCCACTCGTGGGCTTCAGGAAGCCGAGAAGTGTTCGGATCGTCGTGCTCTTTCCCGCGCCATTTGGGCCGATGAAGCCAAAGACCTCGCCCTTCTCGACGGCGAGATTGACGTCTTCGATACCACGGGATTTTCCGTAACTCTTGGTTAGTGAATGCGTCTCAATGACCGGCGACATGAGTCACCCCCCACACCGAATGGGGGACGTGGCCGTGCGACGGATTGTGGCGGTCTGACACATAGTCATGCGTATACCTTGACCCATCCGACGGGGCACCACGCCGCGAGTGTGCAAGACGAGCGGACGATGGCAAGACCGACGGATGTGCTCTCAACTTGTAGGGATAGACGAGGGCATCAATCCAAGGATTGTTGCCCGGTTCAGGAGCGCATCTCGACAGTAACAACGCCTCCACTGGGGTGTCAATGGCTGGTCCCGCCAAGCTTCGACGGACTAGTGGACCCGGCCGGACTCGAACCGACGACCTCCGCGGTGTAAACGCGCTGCTCTACCAACTGAGCTACAGGTCCGCAGCCCATGGAGGGCCGTGTGGGCGACGTTATCAGGTGCGGTTCTCCGCTTCAGGGCAGCCGGCATCGCGTGCGCGGCAGGACGTGCTCGCACTCGGCGGCGCGTCCCGCACGCGGGGCGGCTGCCAACGCCCCGGTCAGCGCCGGCGGCTGGAGATGCGGATGCCGCTCCAGTGCTCCCCCATCGAGGCCGCTGACGTCGCGTGCATGCCGGCGGTCCCGGCCGCCTCCTCGATCTCGGAGGCGGGAACCGCACCCGTGGTGCGCGCCTTGGGCGTCAGCAGCCACAACAG
Source organism: Actinomyces israelii (assembly GCF_030253495.1). NCBI lineage: Bacteria > Bacillati > Actinomycetota > Actinomycetes > Actinomycetales > Actinomycetaceae > Actinomyces > Actinomyces israelii. The sequence goes on along the minus strand of NZ_CP124548.1, from coordinate 1,784,257 downwards.
GCCATCGCCGTCGAGATTGGCCTGCGCATCCACGAGCAGGTCAGTCAGGTCATCCACGTCGCCGTCGTCGTGGCGCCACCAGATGAGCGCGGAGTCGGCTACATCCTCGTAGTCCTCGCCCACGAGCCCGGTTCCAGTCTCGGCCTCCGCAGCCCGCCGGAGAGCTTCGTCAACATCGTCGTCGTACCCGAACTCCTGGACGATGAGGCCCGAGGCGAAGCCGAAGGCCCCACCTGCTGTGCTCGTCACTATGGTCTGCTCCCTTCCTGGGCGTTGCGCCCCTTTGCCGGCCCCGCCGTCGAGGCCGTGGGTACTACCCCACCGTACAAGGGCGGGGACGCGCAAGCGAACACGCATACGCAACTCTGCCGAATGCCTGCGCAATGGGGCGGCGCCACGCCCTTCGCCGGTGCCAACATGCTGCACATCACACGTGACCTGGGACTTTCTTCCCTCCGAGGAACGGTTGCGGCCGCTCAAAGGCCCTAGGTTTAGGATCGTACGAACTCAGGCGGACCCGGCGCGTGCCCACCGGCTCGATCGACCACCAGGCGTCCAAGAGCCGTCCGGAGCCACCTCCGTCGGCCCGCCACCGACCGCACAGACGCGAGGAAAGAAGATTCCGTGAGCCCCACCAGTGACGCCACGCCGCTGATCGACGGCCTCCTGACCAAGGTCGCCGACAACGACCCCGAGGAGACCAGGGAGTGGCTCGAGTCCCTCGAGGCCCTCATCCAGGACAAGGGCGGCCCACGCGCCCGCTACATCCTGCTGTCGATGCTGGCCGAGGCCCGCAAGAAGAACGTCAGCCTCCCGGCCCAGACCACCACCCCCTACGTCAACACCATCGCGGTCGAGGACGAGCCCTACTTCCCCGGCGACGAGGACGCTGAGCGCACCTACCGCCGCTGGCTGCGCTGGAACGCCGCCGTCATGGTCACCCGCGCCCAGCGCCCCGGCGTCGGCGTGGGCGGGCACATCTCCTCCTACGCCTCCACCGCCACCCTCTACGAGGTGGGCTTCAACCACTTCTTCCGCGGCAAGGACCACCCCGGCGGCGGCGACCACGTCTTCTTCCAGGGCCACGCCTCCCCCGGCAACTACGCCCGCGCCTTCCTCGAGGGGCGCCTGAGCGAGGCCGACCTGGACGGCTTCCGCCAGGAGTACTCCCGCCCCGCCGGCGGCCGCGGCCTGCCCTCCTACCCGCACCCGCGCCGCATGGACGACTTCTGGGAGTACCCCACCGTCTCCATGGGGCTGGGCCCGGCCGAGGCCATCTACCAGGCCTGGTTCGACAGGTACCTCTCCGGCGCCGGCATCAAGGACACCTCCGCCCAGCGCACCTGGGCGTTCCTGGGCGACGGCGAGATGGACGAGCCGGAGTCCCGCGGCATGCTCCAGCTGGCCGCCTCCCAGCAGCTGGACAACCTCACCTTCGTCATCAACTGCAACCTGCAGCGCCTCGACGGGCCCGTGCGCGGCAACGGCAAGATCATCCAGGAGCTCGAGGCCTTCTTCAAGGGCGCCGGGTGGAACGTCATCAAGGTGATCTGGGGCCGCGGCTGGGACCAGCTGCTGGCCGCCGACAAGGACCGCGCCCTGGAGCACCTCATGATGGAGACGCTCGACGGCGACTACCAGACCTTCAAGGCCAACGACGGGGCCTACGTGCGCGAGCACTTCTTCGGCCGTGACCCGCGCACCGCCGAGCTGGTCAAGGACTGGACCGACGAGGAGATCTGGGCGCTCCAGCGCGGCGGCAACGACTACCGCAAGATGTACGCCGCCTACAAGGCGGCCACCGAGCACAGGGGCCAGCCCACCGTCGTCCTCGCCCACACGGTCAAGGGCTACCTGCTGGGCTCCCACTTCGCGGGCCGCAACGCCACCCACCAGATGAAGAAGCTCAAGGTCGACGACCTCAAGGGCCTACGGGACCGCCTCCACATCCCGGTCACCGACACCCAGCTCGAGGCGGACCCCTACATGCCGCCCTACTACCGGCCCGAGCCCGAAGACCCGGCGCTGCTCTACATGCTCGAGCGCCGCAAGCAGCTCGGCGGCTTCCTGCCCGAGCGGCGCGACGACGGCGGCCGGCTCGAGCTGCCCGGGGACAGGGCCTACAACCTCCTCAAGGGCGGGTCCGGCAAGCAGGAGGTCGCCTCCACCATGGCCTTCGTGCGCCTGCTCAAGGAGCTCATCAAGGACAAGGGCATCGGGCGCCGCATCGTGCCGATCATCCCCGACGAGTCGCGCACCTTCGGCCTGGAATCCCTCTTCCCCACCAAGAAGATCTTCAACACCCAGGGCCAGAGCTATACGCCGGTGGACGCGAGCATGATGCTGTCCTACCGCGAGTCCGACTCCGGGCAGATCATGCACACCGGCATCAACGAGGCCGGCTCAGCCGCACTGTTCCAGGTCGCGGGCACGAGCTACGCCACCCACGGCCAGCCCATGATCCCGGTCTACATCTTCTACTCGATGTTCGGTTTCCAGCGCACCGGCGACCAGTTCTGGGCGGCCGGCGACCAGCTCGCGCGCGGCTTCGTCGTCGGCGCCACCGCCGGGCGCACGACGCTGACCGGCGAGGGCACCCAGCACATGGACGGCCACTCCCCGCTCATCTCCTGGACCAATGAGGCCTTCGCCTCCTACGACCCGGCCTACGCCTATGAGATCCGCCACATCGTGCGCGACGCCCTGGAGCGCTGGTACGGGCCGGACTCGGGCCGCGACCGCAACGTCATGTACTACCTCACCGTGTACAACGAGCCCATGGTCCAGCCGGCCGAGCCGGCCGACGTCGATGTCGAGGGCATTATCAGGGGCATCCACAAGATCGCCGACGCTCCCGAGAGCGACGGGCCCGAGGTCCAGCTGCTGGCCTCCGGCGTCGGCGTGCCCTGGGTCCTGGAGGCGCGCCGCATCCTGGTGCGGGACTGGGGAGTGCGCGCCTCGGTGTGGTCGGTGACCTCCTGGGGCGAGCTGCGCCGCGAGGCGCTCGCCGTCGACGAGGAGAACTTCCTCCACCCCTCGGCCCCCCAGCGCGTCCCCTACCTGGCCGGCAAGCTCGCCGGCGCGCAGGGGCCCTTCGTCGCCACCAGCGACTACGACCACGCGGTACCCGACCTCATCAGGCCCTGGGTCCCCGGCAGCTACCACGTGCTCGGCGCCGACGGCTTCGGCTTCTCCGACACGCGCGCCGCGGCCCGCCGCCACTACCTCATCGACGCGGACTCCGTCGTCGTCAAGGCTCTCCAGGCCCTCGCCGACGACGGCAGGCTCAACCGCGCGGTGCTGCAGCACGCCGTGGACCGCTACGACCTGAGCAATGTGAGCGCCGGACGCTCCGGCGCTCAGGGCGGGGAGTCCTGATCGACTGATCATGCGCCCCTGAGCACCTTCAGCGGGCGGGGACCGGAGGCTCGTCCCTTCGGTCCCCGCCCGCCTCGTGCGCCCCCGGCGGCCATCTCGGATAGTGCAGGGTCTCAGCTCCGGTCCCCGCCGCCTCGTGCGCCCCCGGTTCCCGGCTCGGGCTCGACGACGGCGCCGCCTCTCCGGTGAGAAGATCGGCGTGCGGGACTTGAGTCCCTCGACTCGGCGTCACACTCTCATATCTTTGTACTACCTGGTTAGTTCATGGCTTGCCGGACATCGCCATCCGAGCACCACCACTGTGCGGACCACCACCGTCAAAGGAGAAGGTAGATGATCACAGAGAAGCCGAAGAACGAAGAGGAGTTCCAGCAGTACCTCATGGAGATCCGTGAGCTCGCGCAGGGCCCCTTCGACGAGCTGCAGACCGAGATCGAGGTGACCAACAAGTTCCCCGACGAGTTCTACGAGCTCGCCAAGGAGCACAACCTCTACCGCTTCTACATGCCCGAGCGGTACGGAGGCTGGGGACTGTCGACCCTCGAGATCATGAAGGTGCAGGAGGAGTTCTCGCGCGGCCCGGGCGGCATGCGGATGCACCTCCACCACGCCGCCGGCCTGAACTGGCGCATTATGGACGACTTCGCCCAGCCGGAGCTCAAGGAGTGGGCGATGCCCCGCTTCCAGGACAAGACACTCTTCGTGAACTTCGCCCTGACCGAGAAGGAGGCCGGCTCCGGCGCCGACATCAAGACCTCGGCGGTTCGCGACGGCGAGGAGTGGGTGATCAACGGCGAGAAGACCCTGATCTCCCACACGGACTGCTCCGACGGCACCTACCTCATCACGCTGACCGATCCGGATGCGGACAAGGACAAGCGCCTGACCGCGTTCTTCGTCCCGACGGACACCCCCGGGTACGAGATCGTCGACATGCCCCACATGATGGGATGCCGCGGCGCCGGCCACGCGGGCCTGCGCTTCACCGACTGCCGCGTTCCCGACAGGTACCGCCTCGGCGAGGTCGGCGAGGGCCTGCACGTCGCGATGTACTCCCTGGGCCTGTCCCGCCTCCACATCGCCGACTCGAACCTGGGCATGGCCCAGCGGATGCTCGAGATGTCGATCGCCCGCGCCAAGGAGCGCATCACCTTCGGCAAGCCGCTGGTCAGGCGTCAGGCGATCCAGTCGATGATCGCGGAGTCCGGCAAGTGGATCTACCTGCTGCGCTCGGCCATCCACGACGCCGCCCGCCGCTACGACGCCGGTGAGGACCCGATGACCCAGGCCTCGCTGTGCAAGCTCGCATCGATCGACACCGTCAAGATCGTCTCGGACAACATGCTCGAGATCCTCGGCGGCATCGGCTACTTCGAGGAGTGCGAGTACGGCCCCGCAGAGCGCCTGTACCGCGACTGCAGGGCCATGTGGCTGGAGGAGGGCCCGCCCACCGTCCAGCGCACCACCGCCGCCCGCGGCCTGATCACCACCGGCGGCGACCTCTGGAGCTCCTGACCCACCCGCGGAGCTCCACGCCCGGGGGACGACAAGGGCGTCGTCCCCCGGGCCCCGTCCCTCAACCACACATCCAGCGCACTCGAGGAAGAGATGAACCCCCTTAGCGGAATCAAGGTCGTCGATATGACGGCGTTCCTGGCAGCCCCCACCGTCGCACGAATCCTCGGCGAGTGGGGCGCCGATGTCATCAAGGTCGAGGCCCCGAAAGGGGACCCCGGACGCACCCAGGGCGCGGTGTTCGGCACGCCGTACACCGACGACGAGAACCTCGGCTTCGACATGTCGAACATGAACAAGCGGTTCGTCACCCTGGACCTGCGGCAGGAGCCCGGCCGCGAGGTCATGGACCGGCTGCTCGCCGACGCCGACGTCTTCCTGACCTCGACCCGGGTCAAGTCCCTGATCAAGCTCGGCTACGACTTCGACACCCTTCACGAGCGCTTCCCCAAGCTCGTGATGGCGCAGGTCCTCGGCTTCGGCGCCAAGGGGCCGCTGAAGGACGCCGCCGGCTTCGACATGACGGCCTGCATGTCGAGGGGCGGGGTGCTCGGCACCACCGTCAACCGCGGCAGCCGCCCGATGATCCCGCCGAACGGCTACGGCGACTTCCAGATCTCCTTCGTCCTGGCGGCCGGCATCCTCGCCGCGCTCATGGGCCGGGAGAGGACCGGACGCGGCGACTACGTGACGACGTCCCTCTTCCACTCCGGCGTCTTCATGCTCAACACGGCCATGATCTCGGCGCAGTACGGCAGCGAGTACCCGAAGGACCGCCGCGAAGTCATCAACCCGTTCAACAACACCTACGTCGCACGCGACGGGCTCATTATGACCCTGTGCGCGCCGGAGTACGACCGGGACTTCGACAAGGTCATGACCCTTCTGGGCCGCGAGGACCTCGCCGGAAACACGCGGTACAACATCTGCGACGTCATCAACGCGAACAAGCTCAATGGGGAGGTCGTCGACATCCTCGACGAGGCCTTCGCCACCCGGGACCGCCAGTACTGGCTCGACCTCCTCCTCGCCAACGACGTGCCGATCGAGGCCTGCCAGCTGCCGACCGACATCTACGAGGACGAGCAGACCTGGGCCAACGACGTGCTGCGCACCGTCACGTGCCCGTCCGGGGCGCAGCGAATGATTCCGACCAACCCGGTGCGCTTCCAGTCGCAGGGCGATCCCGAGCTGCGTCTGACCCGCGCCCAGGGATCGGACACCGAGGAGGTCCTGGCCGAGCTGGGCTACTCCCCCGAGCAGATCGCCGCCCACCTCGCCTCCGGCGCCGTCATCGCCACCAGCCCTCGCAGCTGAGGGCCCCGATCATCCACCACCGCGGGGCGCGCCCGGCGCGCCCCGTCCGATCACAGAAGGCTTGTCATGCCAGAGACCCAGGTGGCGGGTACGTCGAACCGCAAGTACTGGTTCACCGCCGCGCTCCTCTACCTGTCCTACTTCGTCCTCGGTTTCTCCCTCTTCGCCCAGGCCCAGTTCAAGCCTGCGCTGGCCATCCAGTGGTCCACCACCATCGAGGGCGTCTTCTCCGCCATCGCCTGGATGATGGTCGGGCGCCTCGTCGCCTACCCCCTGGCCGGCCCCGTCGCCGACCGCGTCTCCCGCCGCCTGGGCGCCATTATCGGGGCCGTGCTCCTGGCCGTCTCGTTCCTGGGGATCATCCTCGTCGGCAGCCCGACCCTGGGCCTGGTCATGTGCGTCGTCGCCGGCATGGGCAACGGCTTCCTCGACCCCGCGGTCTACCCCGCGCTCTCGGAGATCTTCCCGGCCAAGGCGCACACTGCGAACCTCTTCCTCAAGTTCGCGATCCTGGTCGCCCAGTTCCTTCTGCCCCTCCTCATCGGCTGGACGGGGGGATCGGAGCACGACGGCGGGTTCCGGCTCATCTACATCGGCGCCACCGTGCTCCTCGCCCTGGTCATCGTCGGCCTGGCGATCGCCCCCTTCCCGCCGAACGCGTCCAAGGCCGCCGAGTCCGCGGACAGCGGCGCCTCGGGCGGAGCCCGCATCAGCGCGACCATGGTCATGATGATGATCCTGGGCGCCACCACGATCACCACCTTCACCCTGTGGGGCAACACGAACCAGGAGCTGGGCAAGGCCTACGGGATGACGGAGCCCGCCATCACCCAGAGCTGGTACGCGGCCGGCGCCATGGTGGCGATCCTGGTGTCCACCGCGCTGCTGACAAAGGTCCGGGTCACCCAGATCATCGTGTTCTACCCGCTGGTCTCCGCCATCACACTGCTCGCCGTCTACTTCGTCCGCACCGTGTGGATCGTCCCGGTCGCCGGCTTCCTCATCGGGTGGACCGCCGCAGGCGGCGTACTCCAGCTCGTCACCTCCTTGGCGAACTCGTTGTTCCCGCAGTCGCGCGGCCTGATGACCTCCCTGGTCATGATCGCCTCCGCCGTCGGCGCCTTCGGCTTCCAGCAGCTGGCCAAGGGCTGGGTCGCGAACGCCCCGGGCAACGTCGTGCTGCTCAATGCCGCCGTCACGGCCGTCGGCGTCGCGGTCGCCGTCGTCGTGGACCGCGGCGAGAAGCGCCGCCTGGCCGAGGGGCCGGCGGCGTAGCCGGCGTCGGACGCCCCGGCCCCGAGCCACCGACGGCTCTCGGTTCCCTCCGAGATCCGCCGGGGCCGGCGGCGAGTCCGAACCACCCAGCGAGAAGGACGGAACCGCCATGGAGCAGTCCGCTGAGCCCGGAGCGCCCCCGGTCGAGGGCGATGGGCGCCAGGCGCACGAGATCGGCCGGAGAGCCACCCGGTCCGGGGGCATCGGCTCGATGCTGGAGTTCTACGACTTCTTCATCTACACCCAGGCCTCGGCGCTGGTCTTCCCCTCGGTCTTCTTCCCCTCCGACGACCCGGCCCTGGCCATTATCGCCTCCCTGGGCACCTTCGGCGTGGGGTACCTCGCCCGACCCGTGGGCGCCTTCGTCCTGGGGGCCCTGGCGGACCGGGTCGGGCGCCGCCACACCCTGATCCTCACCATGGCCCTCATGGGGGTCTCCACCGTCGCCCTGGGGGTCCTGCCCGGGTACCGCCAGATCGGCGTCATGGCCCCGGTCATCCTCGTCACGTGCCGGCTGGTCCAGGGATTCGCCGTCGCCGGTGAGATCTCCGGGTCCTCCACCATGATCATGGAGCAGACGCCCATCGGGCTGCGCGGCAGACGGGCCGCCGTCACCCTGCAGGGGGCCCAGCTGGGCCAGATCGTGGCGGCCATGATCTTCATTCCCCTGGCCGCCCTCCTGCCCCACGACTCGTTCTTCTCCTGGGGCTGGAGAATCCCGTTCCTGCTGTCGGCGCTGGTGACCATCGTGGGGTTCCGCATCCGGCTCGCCACGGTCGAGTCCAAGCCGCCCCAGAAGGAGGCGGTCCCCCCGATCCGCAAGGTCTTCCGGGAGACGCCTGCAACGGTGCTCAGGATCTTCGTCATGTCCCTGACCAACATCATCCCCGTCACGGCGACGGTGTTCGGCGCGTCGCTCGCCACCCAGAAGGCCTATGGGATCGAGTGGCCGCCCGAGGTGTTCCTGTGGATCCCCGTCCTGGGCAACCTGGCCGCCGTGGCCGTCATCCCCGTCGCGGCGACGCTGTCGGACCGGATCGGCCGGCGCCCGATGATCATCGGCGGCGCGCTGAGCTCGGGCGTCCTGTCCTTCGGCTACCTGTGGGCGGTCACCCACGCGAACCTGTGGCTGACGATCCTCATCGGCCTGGCCATGTGGGGCGTCCTGTACCAGGGGTACAACGCGGTGTTCCCCTCCTACTTCCCCGAGCTGCTTCCGGCGTCCACCAGAGTCACCGGAATGGCCATCGGGCAGAACATCGGCACGGCCGCCTCCTCCCTCATGGCCATGGTCTTCGCCGGCCTGTGCCCTCCCGGCACACGGGGGTCGACCATTGTGATCGTCGTGGGGGCCATCACCCTCGCGGTGACCTGCGCGGTCGCCGTCGCGGCGTGGGCCTCCCCCGAGACGCACCGCCTGCGGGCCGACGACCTGGGCGTCCCCGGCGCGGTCCCGCTGCCGCCCGAGGAGTACGCCGCCATGCGCTCGGCGGCCATCACGGCCGCGGCCGCCTACTCCAGGAGACCGCCGTCGAGATGACCCGGGCCCCTGCCCCGCGGGCGGGGCCCCGAGAGCGCCCCGCCCACCACTCAACGAGACACCTAGCAAGAAAGGTCCTGATTCATGAGCACACAGCTGACAGACGAGCAGCAGCTCCTCCTCGACTCGGTCAAGGAGTTCGTGTGGAGCGAGGTCGCGCCCCACGTGGCCCAGCGCGACCGCGACAGCCAGTGCGAGCGGTCCGACTTCGCCTCCGCCTTCGAGCTCGGGCTCCACCTGCTCGAGCTGCCCGAGGAGTACGGCGGGTCGGGCCTGGACTACGAGACCGGCGCCATGCTCTTCGAGGAGCTCGGGAAGGTCGATGCGGGCTACGCGATCACGCTCGTGTCCACCTTCGTCGCCTTCCGCAACGTCCTGATCGCGGGCACCCCCGAGCAGGCCCGTCTGTTCGCCGACACCATCGCCGACGGCGGCCTGGGCTGCTTCGCCATCACCGAGCCGGGGGCGGGCTCCGACGCGGCGTCGATCCGCACGACCGCCGTCCGCGACGGCGACGACTACGTCCTCAACGGGCAGAAGTGCTGGATCACCAACGGCGGCATCGCCGACATCTACCTCATCTCGGCCAAGACCGATCCCGACGCCGGCGCCCACGGGATCTCGACCTTCCTCGTCGAGGCGGACCGCGAGGGGCTCTCGCACGGCCGGCACGAGGACAAGATGGGCCTGCGCACCTCCAACACCTGCGACCTGACCCTCAACGACGTGCGCGTGCCCGCCGACCACCTCGTGGGCGAGGAGGGCAACGGCTTCCGCATCGCCATGTCAGGGCTGGACATCTCCCGCCCCTTCATGGCCACCATCGCAGTCGGCATGATGCAGCGCGCGCTCGACGAGGCCGCCCTCTACGCGCTCCAGCGCGAGCAGTTCGGCCGCCCCATCTTCGAGTTCCAGATGGTCCAGGACATGCTCGCGCGCATGTCCGCGAAGGTCGTGGCGTGCCGCTGCCTGGTCCAGCACACGATGAAGCTGGTCGACGAGGAGCAGGACGTCCAGAAGGACGGGGCGATCACCAAGCAATTCGTCACCGACATGCTCCAGGACGTCGTCTCCGACGCCGTCCAGGTCATGGGCGGCAACGGCTACACCAAGGAGTACCCCGTCGAGAAGATCATGCGCGATGCCAAGGTGTTCCAGATCATGGAGGGCACCAACCAGATCCAGTCGATCGTCATCGCGCGGCGGCTCAAGAAGGAGTACTCGGCCAGGCTCTGAGTGCCTTGAGGACTCAAGGCTCTGAAGGCTCTGAAGGCTCTGAAGGCTCTGAGCCGACGACGCGTGAGGGGACCCACGATGGACGACGTGGACCGGTGGCAGCGGCGGGGCGTGACCGCCGCGCCCGCCGAGATGAGGAGCGCCTGGCGCGCGAGCGGATGGTGGGGCGACCACTGCCTCCTCGACTGGTGGTCGCTCGCCGTTGCCGCGTGCCCGGACGCGCTGGCCGTGGTCGACCGGGCGGGCACGGCCTACACCTACGCGCAGGCGGACGAGGTCTCGTCCAGGCTCGCGTCCTGGCTGGCGGACCGTGGAACGGGCCCCGGGGACATTGTGCCGGTCCAGCTGCCGAGCTGGTCGCCGTTCCTCCCCGTGCTCATCGCCGTGATGAAGACCGGCGCGGCGATCACCCCGTTGTCGCCCAACCTGCGCCACTCGGAGTGGGCGAACGCGCTCGACCTGTGCGCGCCGCGCGTCGCCGTCATGCCCACCCGTTTCCGCCGGACCGTGCACTCCGCCCTGGCCCGCGAGCTGCTCGAGGAGGACAACGCCCTGGAGTCCGTCCTCCTGGTGGGCCCTCGGGAGGACGGCGCCCCGGAGGCCGGCCTGCCCCGTTTCGACGACGTCGTGCGCACGAGCCCTCCCCTGGCTCGGCGGGCATGGAGGCGATCGCGCGGGGACGACATCGCCGCCGTCCTGTTCACCTCGGGCTCGGAGGCGGCGCCCAAGGGAGTGATGCTGTCGCACAACAACATGATCGCCTCCGAGAACGCCTTCGCCTACGGGCTGCGGCTGGGCGTGGACGACGGCATCTTCATGCCCTCCCCCCTCGGCCACGCCACCGGCTTCCTCCACGGCGTCGTCATGCCCGTTCTCACCCGCGGCACCTCGATCCTGTGCGACTCGACCGACGGCGCCGAGATGTCGCGGATGCTCGTCAGGCACGGCGCGACCTGCGGCATGTCCGTCCCCGCCGTCATCGACACCATCCTGTGCAGCTGCCAGGAGAACGCGGCCGACCTCGCCCGGCTCCGGTTCCTGTGCTGCGGCGGAGCGCCGGTTCCGCGGCGGCTCCTGGAGCGGGCCCGCGGCCTGGGCGTGCGGCTGTACTCGGTGTACGGATCCACCGAGCACGCGCCCCACACCATGACCACGTCCCAGGACTCCGACGAGAGGGTCCTGAGCACCGACGGCTGCGCCTGCGCCGGAGCCGAGGTGAGGATCGTCGATCCCGTCACCCGCGCGGTCCTGCCCACGGGGGTCGAGGGCGAGCAGGCGTCGCGCGGCCCGGCGGTCTTCAGCGGGTACCTGGGTCGCCCCGACCTCACGCGAAAGGTCCTCGACGACGACGGCTGGTACTACAGCGGCGACCTGGCGGTCATGGACGCCGAGGGCTACATCCGCATCTCCGGGCGCCGCAAGGACCTCATTATCAGGGGCGGGGAGAACATCAGCCCCTCCGAGGTCGAGGGCGTGCTCATGGGGCACCCCGCGATCGCCGTGGCGGCGGTGGTCCCGGTGCCGGACCCGGTGCTGGGCGAGAGGACCCTGGCGTACATCGTGCGCAGGCCGGGGGCGACGGCGGTCGATGTGCCGGCGCTGCGCGAGTGGTTCATCGCCCAGGGTGTCGCCAAGTTCAAGATCCCCGAGTACGTCGAGCACCTGGAGGAGATGCCGACCACCAGCGCCGGCAAGGTCGACAAGGTCACGCTCAAACGGCGGGCGGGATCCTTCCGGCCGCCCGCGTCATCGTGCCGCTGACCGCGAGGGCCCGGTCCCCCCGGGAGAGCCCCCGGACACCAGGCGCATGACGGCCTCCTCAATGAGGTCCCGCACGTGCGCGGAGTCGTCGCCAAGCATGTCCCGCCCGAAAGCGAGGCTGAAGGTCCACTGGTGCTCGATCCTGTTGAGGACCAGCGCGGACAGGACCTGGTGCACGTCGAGGGCGCTGGGGGCGCCCGGGCCCTCCTGGAAGATGCCGAGGCAGCGGCCGCGCTCGAGGATCCCCGCGATCGTCTCCACCGCCGACGCGTTCATCGCAGAGAACTCGTCGATCTGGGCGGCGACGCCGCCGTGCATAATGAGGTTCTCCATGGCGACGATCCTGGCGAGATCCGGGTTGCGCTCGTAGTGCTCGAGAGACGCCCGGATCAGCTCGCGCAGCGCCGCCGCGGGCTCGAGGTGGTCGAGCCTGAGCGAGGACTCCAGAGCCCGGATCCGGCGGTAGTTCTCCTCGAGCACCGCCCGGTAGAGTCCCTCCTTGGACCCGAAGTAGTAGAAGATCATCCGCTTGGAGGTGTTCGTCCGATGAGCGATGTCCTCGGTGCGGGCGCCCCTGGGGCCGTGAGTGGCGAACTCCTGGACGGCGGCCTCCAGGATCTCCCAGCGAGTCAGCTCAGGATCGCGTCGGGAGTTCCTCGTCCGCCTGCGGGCGGCATGATTCTCATCCAACACTCGCCACTCCTCTGCTCGATCTTCAGGGGGCCCGGTGTTCATGCATGAGCGAGACGTTCTCGAGTTTGGTGCGCGGACGACGCAGGGCCCCACGGGACCCGCACAGGATACAACGGTTTGCCTCTTTGATTGTCGCAGCCTTCAATGAGCCCGGCGGAGCCGGCAGGGCCGCCGACGGCGCTGCCGCGGCCGTCGTCGCGCCGGAGTCGAGACCCGAGGGGGCGCTGCCGAGCAGGTGGTCGCTCAGCGCCTCGGCCGCCCGGGCCCCACGGCCGATCGACAGCGTGGCCGTGCGCCTGGCGCTTCGATCCGTGTGGATCGGCTGCCTCCAGATCGTTCTTCCCTCGACCACCGCCATGCACCGGGAGGCTCCCGCGGCCCAGATCACGCCGTCGCACTTCGAGAGGACCTCCCCGATGCGGCGCACGGCGCGCGAGGTCTGAACGCGGGCGCGTCCCGAGACGATGCGCTGGATCTCCGCGTCCAGGATGCGCTTGGGCAGACGCCGCTCGGTGATGCCCCTGCGCAGCATCCCGCCGAGGCAGTGGTGGGCGTCGAGCAGCGTCACCTCGTGGCCGGCCAGGACGAGCTGGTGGGTGGCGGACAGGCCGCACGGGCCGGAGCCGACGACCACGACCCGCACGCCCGTCGACTCCCGCGGCTCGTCGAGCCTCCAGCCCTCGCGCAGGGCCAGCTCCCCCACGGCCGCCTCCAGGGCGCGGATGCCGACCGCTCCCGCCCGCGCGCCCAGCACGCACCTCTGCTCGCACGGCGCGTAGCAGATCCTGCCCATGCACGCCGGGAGCGGGTTCATCCGCGTGATCATCCTCCAGGCCCGGAGGACATCATCGGCCTGGAGCGCGTGCAGCCAGCCGCGGACGGGCTCGCCCGCGTCGCAGGCGATCTCGCAGGGCGGGGTGAGCATCGCAGCGGCTCCCGCACCGTCCGGCCGGCCGGGCTCCCGGGACCTTCGACCCTGTAACTCCGATCTCACCATGCCATGATTGTACTCGCCAGTTAATAGTGCTGGCGAGGTGCTCGACGGGCCCGGCCCGTCCGAGGGCGCGATGCAGCGCCCGCAGAGCACGAGAGCACCGTCACCAGGAGGAAGGGCTTCGATGACCATTGCCGTGGCCTACAAGTGGGCAGCAAATCCCCAGGACGCATCCGTCGGCGCAGACGGGACCGTGGACTGGTCCCGCGCCAAACCTGCGGTCAGCGAGTACGACCCGGTCGCCGCGCAGGTCGGGCGGACACTCGCCGACCAGACGGGCGCCGAGCTCGTCGGGGTCTCGGTCGGCACGAGGGCGGTGTCAGGATCGATGGCCAAGAAGGCCGCCATGTCGCGCGGCTTCGACCGCGGGGTCGTCGTGGCCGACGACGCGGTCGCGGGCTGGAACCTCACTGCGGTCGCACGGGCCCTGGCCGACCTGGTCCGGACCATCGGCGATGTCGACCTGCTGCTGACCGGCGACGCGTCCATTGACGAGAACGCGAGAATGACCTCGGCCCTCGTCGCCGGCTACCTCGGCTGGCCCTGCCTCCAAGAGGTCCAGGCGGTCGAGAAGACCGACTCGGGCTGGACGGCCACCCAGTCCGTGTCCGGAGGAACTCGCGCCGTCACGGTGAACGGCCCCGCGGTCATCGCGGTGACCGCTGACGCCGCCAAGACCAAGGTGCCCGGCATGAAGGACATTCTGGCCGCGGGCAAGAAGAAGGTCGCCGTCGCCAAGGCCGGGACCCCGCCCGTGTCCGTCGAGCTGGTCGAGCGCACCCGCCCCGAGACCCGCAGCCGCAAGAACAAGATCGTCGCCGACGCCGATGAGCTCGTCGCCGTCCTGCGCACGGACGGCGTGCTCTGAGCACCAGCCGAGAAGGAACAGTCATGACCAGCACGTGGATCATCACCACCACCCCCCAGATCTCCGCACTCCTGGACCTCGCTCACCGGGCCTCGCCGACAGTCACGGCCGTGGCCGTCGGCGACGTCGCCGTCCGCGGGGCCGACTCCGTCATCTCCGTCCCGCTGCCCGACGGCACGCCCGCCGAGGCGCTCGCCCCGGCGGTCGCCGAGGTCGTCGCCGCCGCCCCCGGAGACCTCGTCCTGGCCGCCGACCGCGCCGCCGAGCGCGTGCTCGCGGGCGCCGTCGCCGCACGCCTCGACGCACCGGTGCTCACCGGCGTGACGGCCGTCGACGGCTCGACCGTGACGGTCGCCCGCTACGGGGGCATCACGGTCGAGACGGTGCGCGCGTCCGGCCCCGCCGTCGTCATCGCCGCCGGAGGCTCCGCGGCCGACGGCGAGACCGTCGCGGCCGAGGTCGCCGCGAGCTCCGAGGCCCACCCGCTGACCGTCAGCGCCGTCTCCGCCGCCGATGTCGCCGAGGTCGACCTCGGCACGGCCAAGAGGATCGTCTCGGGCGGACGCGGCTTCAAGGCCAAGGAGGAGCTCGGGCTCCTCGACGAGCTCGCCTCCGCCCTCGGCGCCGAGGTGGCCTGCTCGCGCCCGCTGGCGGAGACCGTCGACTGGATGCCCAAGTCCAGGTACGTGGGCGTCTCCGGGCAGAAGGTCAAGCCCGACATCTACGTCGCGGTGGGCATCTCCGGCCAGATGCAGCACATGGCGGGCGCCAGGGACGCTCGCACTATCGTCGCAATCAACTCCGACGGCGACGCCCCGATCTTCGCGCAGGCCGACTACGGGATCGTCGGCGACCTCCACGAGGTCCTGCCGGCGCTCACCCGGGCCCTGCGGTGACGGAGCCGGCGATGGAGGAGGACGAGGAGACATTCGACGTCATCGTGGTCGGCGGTGGCGTCGCGGGTGCGGTGTGCGCCTACCGGCTGGCGTCGGCGGGCCACGAGGTGGTCCTCATCGAGCGCGGCGACGAGCCCGGGGCGAAGAACCTCTCCGGCGGGGTCTTCTACTGCCGGGTCATGGAGCGGGTGTTCCCGGGCTTCGTCGAGCGCGCACCCGTGGAGAGGCGGATCACCCGCAACATCGTGTCCTTCCTCAACCCCACGTCGTCGGTGGACATCGACTACTGGGACCAGCGCCTGGCGGAGCCGGTCAACGCGGTATCCGTCCTGCGGGCCCACCTCGACCCCTGGCTCTCCCAGCAGTGCGAGGAGGCCGGCGTCATGGTGATGCCCGGGGTCAAGGTCGATGAGCTCATCGTCGACGGCGGCCGGGTCGTGGGCGTCAGGGCCGACGAGGACGAGCTGCGCGCCAGGGTCGTCGTGTGCGCCGACGGCGTGAACTCCTTCCTCGCCAGGGCGGCCGGGATCCGCGCCAAGGAGCCCACGAAGCACCTCGCCGTCGGGGTCAAGTCCGTCTTCCGGATCCCGCGCGAGACCCTGGAGGACCGTTTCCGCCTCACCGGGGACGAGGGCGTCGCCTACGCCATTGTCGGAGACGCCACCCAGGGCTGCGCGGGCGGCGGGTTCCTCTACACGAACACGGACTCCGTCTCCGTCGGCGTCGTCCTGAGGCTCGACGACCTGGTCTCGAAGGGCCTGAGGTCCTCCGACGTGCACGACCACTTCCTGCGCCACCCCGCGATCGCCCCGCTCCTGAAGGACGGCGAGCTGCTGGAGTACGGGTGCCACCTCACGATCGAGGACGGACCGGCGATGGTCTCCCACGACATCACTCGGCCCGGTCTCGTCATTATCGGCGACGCCGCCGGCTTCACCCTCAACACGGGGATGACGATCCGCGGAATGGACCTGGCGGCGGGCAGCGCGCTGGCCGCCGCCACGGCCGTCCACCGGGCGCTCGAGGCCGGCGACCTCTCGCAGGAGGCCCTCAGCGCCTACCGGGCCGAGCTCGACGCGTCGTTCGTCGGCAAGGACATGGCGACCTACAGGCGGGCGCCCGCGTTCCTCGAGACGAGCGCGATGTACACCCACGTGGGGCCGCTGGTCGCGGACGTCTTCCACAACGTCTTCAACCACGATCTCAGGCCGCGCCGGCGCCTCGTGCTCGCCGCGCTGGATGCAGTCCGCGCCTCCCCCCTCACGATCCCCCAGCTGATGGTGATCGCGTGGAAGGCGGTGCGATCCCTTTGAACCGCCAAGGAGCCACCACCATGAAACTGGGAACCGTCGTCGAGCGCCTGGGGCGGGACGACTTCACCACCGATGAGGAGCAGAGTCACATCAAGGTCAACCAGGAGATCGCGCGGTCCACCGGCACCGGCAAGCTGCTGGTCGCCGTGTGCCCGGCCCACGTCTACAGCGAGGAGCCGGACGGAACGATCGCGGTCGAGTACGCGGCCTGCCTCGAGTGCGGCACCTGCCTGGCCGTGGCCGCGCCCGGGGCCCTGAGCTGGCGCTATCCGCGCGGCGGCTTCGGCGTCTCCTTCCGGGAGGGCTGAGACGCGCCGGACTCGAGCCGGGGAGGGGAGCGGTCGGACGGCCGCTCCCCTCCCCACGCCCGGCGGGCCGCAGGCTAGTCCTCGCCCCCGCGGTCGCGAGGGGCCTTGTCGGCGGGCGCCGGCTCGCCGCCCGAGTACAGACTCGCGTCCCGGTAACGCGGTCGCAGCAGGTTCTCGGGGCTGAGGAGCTGGTCGAGGACCTCCTCGTCGAGCAGCCCCATCTCCAGAACCACCTCGCGCACGCTGCGGCCGCTTCGGGCGCACTCGCGTCCGACCAGGTCGCCGTTGTGGTGGCCGATGACCTCGTTGAGGTAGGTGACGATCCCGATGGAGCCCAGCACGTTGTTGCGGCAGACCTCCTCATTGGCCTCGATGCCGATGACGCACAACTCGCGCAGGGTCTTCATGGCGTGGCGCAGGAGCCGGATCGACTCGAAGGCCGCCTGCCCGATGACCGGCTCCATGACGTTGAGCTGGAGCTGACCGGCCTCGGCCGCGAAGGTCAGGGCCACGTCGTTGCCGATGACCTTGAAGCACACCTGGTTGACGACCTCGGGGATCACGGGGTTGACCTTGGCGGGCATGATCGAGGAGCCCGCCGCCCGCTCAGGCAGGCGGATCTCCCCCAGACCCGCCCGCGGCCCCGACGACAGCAGCCGCAGGTCGTTGCAGATCTTGGAGAGCTTGACCGCCAGACGCTTGATCGCCGCGTGCATGGAGACGTAGGCCCCGGTGTCGCTCGTGGCCTCGAGCAGGTTGGCCGCCCCCTTGACATTGACCCCGGTGACCTCACGCAGGTGGCGCACCGCCACCTCCTGGTACCCGGGAGGGGTATTGAGTCCGGTGCCGATGGCGGTGGCCCCGAGGTTGACCTCCAGGAGCAGGTCGGAGTTGTGGATGAGGCGCTCAACCTCCTCGTCCAGGAGCACGGCGAAGGCCTGGAACTCCTGCCCCAGGCTCATGGGCACGGCGTCCTGCAGCTGGGTGCGCCCCATCTTGAGCACGTCGGCGAACTGGCGGGACTTGCTCAGGAGGGCGTCAATGAGCTCGCACAGCTCGGCCTCGAGCCCCTGCACCGCCGCGTACAGGCCCAGGCGGAATCCCGTGGGGTAGGCGTCGTTGGTCGACTGGGACTTGTTGACGTGGTCGTTGGGGTGGACGATGTCGTAGCGGCCCTTGGCGTATCCCAGATGCTCCAGGGCGAGGTTGGCCACCACCTCGTTGGTGTTCATGTTGACGCTCGTCCCCGCCCCGCCCTGGAAGACGTCGATGGGGAACTGGTCGAGGCAGCGGCCGGCCTTCAGGATCTGGTCGCACGCCCACACGATCGCGTCGGCCACCTCCGGCGTGAGGGTGCCCAGCTCGCGGTTGGCCAGGGCGGACGCCTTCTTGACCTGGACCATGCCGCGCACGAAGCTCGGCTCGTCGCCAATGACCGCTCCGGAGAGACGGTAGTTCTCGGTGGCGCGCAGCGTATGGATCCCCCAGTAGGCCTCCAGCGGAACCTCGCGCCGCCCGAGAAGATCTTCCTCGGTACGAGTGGCTTGTGTCATCATCGCTCCTGACTCGGCGGGGTCGCCGTTCATCACCATCGATCATCACTGATCGTTCTTGACACTGCCCGCATCGGCCGGGCCTCGGCGGGGAGGCCACCGCGCGCTCGTGCCGCACCCAACACTACTCGCCCGAGGCCGGGAAGACGGCGCGTCATCGTGCCTGTCGGCACGCCGCCGGTCAGGCGTTCGGCACTCCCCGCTGACGGCTCTCGGCGCGCCAGCCCCGGGGCGACCCGGTTCGGCCCTGGGAGAGCAATCTCACTTGTGAGGGAGGCGCTCTGTACCATCCCCAGTATGGACAAGCTCAGCACCCCTGCAGTGGCTTCCCTGAGGCAGGCGCAGAACACGATCATCGAGCACTCCCTCGATCGCATCAGCGCCGCTCACCCGTGGTACCGCACGCTGCCCGAGGTGCCCAGGCGCCAGATCGAGTCCGTCGCGCGCCTGGGCGTGACCATGTTCGTCGACTCCGTCGAGTCGCCGGGCACGACCACCTCGCCGTCGCGGATCTTCAACGTGGCGCCCGCCGCGCTGACCGGCACCATCACGCTGGAGCAGACCCTGGCCCTGGTGCGCACCGTCCTGGACGTCGTCGTCGACGAGGCCCCCCGGATGGTTCCCGCCAAGGACTACAACGCCGTGCGCATCCTGGTGCTCACCTTCGGCCGTGACGTCGGCTTCGCGGCCGCCGAGGTCTACGCGCACGCCGCCGAGGCCCGCGGCGCCTGGGACGCGCGCCTGGAGTCCGTCGCCGTGGACGCCATGCTCCACGACTCCCCCGCCGACGCCGCCAGCCGTGCCGGCACCGCGGGCTGGCGCGGCACGGGGCCCGTGGTGGCCATCGCCGCCCGCACGAGCCTGGACGCCCTGGCCAGCTCGCACCTGCGGCACACCTGTCGCCAGGCCACCACCGACAGCCTGGTCTCGGTGCGGGGAGACTCCGTCATCGTGATCCTGGGCGGCCCCCCGACGACTCCGGGCGCGCGGCCGCCGAAGGACAAGGTCCAGGACCCCGAGCAGGCCATCGACAAGGTGGCCCTGGAGGTGGCGGGCAGACTCGACGGCGCCGCCGTCGTCGGCCCCGTCGTGGCCGGCATCGCCCAGGCGGGCCGCTCCCTGCGCTCGGCCCTGGCGGGGCTGCGGGCCCTGCCCGGCTGGGCGGAGGCGCCCAACCCGGTCCACGCCGATGAGCTGCTTCCCGAACGGCTTCTCGCCGGTGACGACCTGGCCGCCGAGCAGATCGCCGCCCTCGTGGGCGGGCCCCTGCACGCCATGGGCTCGCCCTTCGAGGAGACGGTGGCCACCTACCTGGCGCTGGGCGGGAGCCTGGAGGCCACCGCCCGCACCCTGTTCGTGCACGCCAACACGGTCCGCTACCGCCTGGGCCGCGTCACCGAGCAGGTCGGGTGGGACGCCACCGATCCCCGTGACGGCCTCATGCTCCACATGGCCGTCATCGTGGGCCGGCTGTCCGGGGGGACCGTCGAGTAGGGCCGACGACGGTGCGCCGGGGTCCGGGATCCTGGCCGGGCGAAAGGGGTGCGCGCCGCGTGGAGGAGGCGAACTCGCTGAGATGCGCACCGGTGGGTGACAATGAGTCCAGTCAGGCGGCGACGCGCCGCCGAACCCGAGCCGAAGGAGGTCCTCATGGCCGAGGAGACCACCGATATTCTCACCGTTATCGCTGAGATCACCGCCAAGGAGGCGGGCGTCGAGGCCTCCGCGATCAGCCGCGAGTCCAGATTTGCCGCCGACCTCGACATCGACTCCCTCGGCCTGCTCACGATCGCGACCGAGGTCGAGGAGCGCTTCGGAGTCATCCTGGACGACTCGGCGATACCTACGCTTCCGACAGTCGGCGCACTGGTTGACCTCGTGGCCGACCAGAAGGGCTGAGATGGGTCTGTCGGCAGCGATCTCCGCATCCCTGGCCCGCGAGTTCCTCGCCGTCTCCCCCGAGGGCGGCGCCGAGCTCGACCCGCGCATGGCCGTGGTGACCGGGCTGGGCACCACCAATCCCCTGGGCGGCGACGTCGCCTCCACGTGGTCAGCGCTGCGGCGGTCGCGGTGCGCGGTGCGCAGGCTCAACGGCTCATGGACCCAGGGCTTCGAGCTGCCCGCCATGATCGCGGCGCCGCTGGCCGCCGACCCCGCGCAGCAGCTGAGCCCCAAGGAGCTCCGCCGTCTGGACCGCGCCAGCCAGTGCGCCCTGCTGGCGGCGCGCGAGGCGTGGGTGCAGGCCGGTTCTCCGCGGGTCCGCGGCGAGCGGCTGGCCGTGTCGATCGCTCCGGGGATGGGGCCGGTGCTGTCCGTCATGGAGGCCTGGGACGCCCTGCGGGAGCGCGGCCCGCGGCGGGTCGCCCCCACCGCCGTCCCCGCCCTCATGCCCAACGCGCCCGCCGCGAGCGTCGGCATCGAGCTCGGGGCCCGCGCCGGCATCCACTCCCCGGCGGCGGCCTGCGCGTCCGGGGCGGAGGCCATCGCCCACGGCGCCGATCTCATCGCGCTGGGACGCGCCGACGTCGTCGTGGCCGGCGGCACCGACGCGGCGCTGCACCCCATGACGGTGGCCGCCTTCGCCGCCATGCGGGCGCTGTCGACGCGCAATGACGAGCCCGAGGCGGCGTCGCGCCCCTTCGCCGCCGACCGCGACGGCTTCGTGCTCGGCGAGGGCGCCGGCGTGCTCGTCCTGGAGTCCGTGGCGCACGCGACGGCACGGGGGGCCCGTATCCTCGCAGTCCTGGCCGGCGCCGCGGTCACGGCGGACGCCTTCGACACCGCCCGGCCCGAGCCCAGCGGGACCCAGCAGGAGCGGGCGCTGCGCCTGGCCCTGGAGCGGGCCGGCACCCGGGCCGATCAGATCGGGCTCGTCAATGCGCATGCGACGTCCACACCCATCGGGGACCAGGTCGAGGCGGAGGTCCTGGCCCGCACGCTCCCTGGCGCGCCGGTGTCGGCCACCAAGTCGGCCAGCGGCCACCTCCTCGGGGGCGCCGGCGCCCTGGAGGCGGTTCTGACGGTCATGGCCCTGCGCGACGGGTGGATGCCCCCCACGCTCCAGCCGGGAGGGATCGATCCCGCCATCGCCGGGCTCGGGCTGGACGTGGTGGGGCCCCAGGGCCGCCAGGCGCCCGGGCTGGAGACGGCGGTGAGCACCTCCTTCGGCTTCGGCGGTCACAACGTCGCTCTCGTCTTCGCCCGGTGACCCCCGGACCGGCGTCGGGCCCGACGGCCCGCCAGGTGGCCGCCGGGCCCGACATCGTCGAATCCCGCACGATCGGGAGCGTGCTCAGCCCACCCTGTGAAGCCAGCGGATCGGTGCGCCGGCGCCCGCGTAGCGGAAGGGCTCGAGCTCGTCGTCCCAGGCCTGCCCCAGGGCCAGGTCGAGCTGGCGGCGCATGGCGGCGGGCTCGTCGGCGTGGAGAAGAGCGGCGCGAATGCGGTCCTCAGGAATGACGACGTTGCCGTGCACGTCGGTCTGGGCGTGGAAGATCCCGAGGTCGGGAGTGTGCGACCAGCGGCCGCCGTCATTGCCCGGCGAGGCCTCCTCGGTGACCTCGTAGCGGAGGTTCGCCCAGCCGCGCAGGGCGCTTGTCAGCCGCGCGCCGGTGCCGACCGGGCCGACCCAGCTCGTCTCGGCGCGCATCATCCCCGGAGCAGCGGCCTGCTCGGTCCAGTCGAGATGGACGCGGACGCCGAGAACCTCGGCGGCCGCCCACTCAATGTGCGGGCACAGCGCTCGGGGCGCAGAGTGCACGAAAAGTACACCGCGGGTGAAAGCACCGTTCACGATGAATCGCCTCCTGGTCGTTTCGAGATTCGCCTTCCCCAACGGTCTCGACACGTCCCGGAGCACAGCGTGACGCACGCGGCGTGCAGGAACATATTGCCAGACGAAGACGGCTGGGTCCAGGAAGGCGCGCGCCACCCGGCACCGCGAGCCCCACGACGTCGTGGCACCCCCGGGGGCGGCCGGCCCTGCGGACCCGCTCCGAGGGGCAGAGCCCGCCCGGCGTCAGCTCAGCGGCGGAAGATCCTCCCAGGCGCGGCGCGGCGGCACCGCCTCGTCGTCTGGGGCATCCTCCTCGTCATCCAGCTCATCGACGCCCGTGAGAGCGACATGCGGCACGTCCCCGCCGTCCCTGTCGCTTCCGCCGTCCGCCGCACCGGCGCTCACGTCCTCGGCGGCGTCTCCAGCGCCGTCCTCGTCGGCGGCATCATCCCCCTCGCCAGGGTCCGGGTCGCCACCGGGCACAGGATCCGGCGCCATCATGCTCTGCCAGATAGCATCCTCGCCCCGGTCGAGCACACTCTCAGCGGCATCGGGCGCCGGCACGGATCCGACGTCGATCAGGGCGCGAAGCGCCTGAAGGTCGGCAGGCCCCTCGGCGCCCGGGGCCCCCTCGTCGCGACCCGCGCCGTCGGCACCGGGCTCGGCCCCGGCCTCCGAGCCGGCATCGGCAGCATCGGCGGGCTCGTCGGCACCGGCGGCCCGCTCGCCGCCAGCGACCTGCGGCCCGCCGTCCGCGGCGCCATCGGCGCTCGCCGTGGCGGAGGCGTCGTCATCGGGCACTCCGCCGTCGGCCCTTCCGGCGCCCGCCGTCTCGTCCTCGGCGGCCCCGAGCCCGGCGAGCGCGTCCCGGTCGTCCCCCTCGGCGGTCTCGCCATCGTTGTCGCCCGCGCTCCCGGCACTCGGCACATCCCGTGACGCGGCCTCGTCGGGCGTGGCGGCGTGCTCGCCGTGGGTCACCGGGTCCTTCTGGACGTCAATGCCCTCGGGGATCACGGCGTCGACCATGCGCCGCACGGCGGCGGCGGTCAGAGGGTACTGCGGGGGTCGGACGTCGAAACCGCGGCTCTGCTCGGCGTCCCACACGCCGACGCCGTCGACGCCTGCGGCCGCGCACGCCTTCTGCAGGCGGGCGATCCAGTCGGCCATCTCGTCGTCGGGTCGCTCCTGGGCGTCACGGCCCGTCTCCTCCAGGATGAGCGGCTTGCCCAGCGCATGAGCGTAGCGGGTGAGCATCGGCAGCGCGTTGAGGGAGTCCTGGTCGTAGGCGTGGGTCGTGCACACGTCGACCTCGACCAGGCTGTACACGGCCGTGATGTCCAGGCCGGCGTCGGTGCCGTTGCCGTCGGCCGTGTGGTGGACGAAGCCCGCGGCCGCCAGGGGCCGGTCGACGGTGGCGCGCCGCACCAGTCGGGCCAGGCGCTGGTAGAAGGCGATGAGGTCCTCGGCGCTCTCGGCCCTCTCATTGGGATCCTCGCCCCAGTCCACGCGGGGCTCACTGGGCAGCGAGATGTAGACGACGTGCTCGCTGGTACCGTAGGTGTCCCCGGTCGGGAACGGCCGGGTGAGCAGCGACGTGACATAGGGCGCCCAGTCGAAGTCGGTGCGGTAGGGGTTGCGGCCGGCCCGGACCGCCGCGTCCCGGATGAAGGACAGGTCCAGGACGACTCCCATGCCGGCGTCCACGGCGGCGCGCGCTCTGGAGTCCATCTCCTCGTACCTGTCATCGGGGTCGCTCAGGCAGTCCTCGAGGCTGGTCTGGACGACGTCGGTCAGGCGCATGACGGTCACGCCCAGGTCCTGGGCGCGGGCGACCCACTCGTCGGCGTCCTGCGTCCCGTGGGCGGAGGCGATGACGAGCTTGCGGCCCTCGAAGCGGTCAGGACCATCCCGCGGGGGGCGGTCAGGACCTGCGTGGGCCGAGTTCTCAGTGATCGGAGCGGCAGGGGCTTCGGGTGTTGGCGTAGCGGTCATCGGAGTGATCGTAACGGTTAGAGCACGCCGATGGCGGGAACATGCCGGATTCCCGCCATGAGCGTGGCGTCACGCCCCGTCTGCGGCCCGGCGGAGCGCTCAGGCACACGGAAGCCCGGCCCTCGGGCCGGGCTTCGAGGCGCTCCCGCGATTGGACTCGAACCAATAACCGTCCGATTAACAGTCGGATGCTCTGCCATTGAGCTACGCGGGAATCGCGCTCTGGCGCGAGGTGAACTCTAGCAACCGCGCGCCACCGCGTCGAATCAGCGACTGGTCCGCATTCAGCACGATCGCACGCATAGGTCAGGGTGTGGGCAGCCCCACACCGTCGCGGACGCGGCTCTCCAGGGCGAGGAGGGCGTCGACGTCGTCGGCGTCGAGCGCCTGGTCCTCACGGCCCCCGCCGTCCAGCGGCGGGTCGGTGACCGAGTAGAGAGAGCCGTCGGCGCGGCGGCGGATGCTGGCCGTGGCGCGCCGACCGCTGGGCAGGGTGTCGGTGGCGTGGTGGACGATGGCGGCGTTGACCCGATGCCGCAGGGCGGCGGCGAAGGCCCGCTCATCGACCGCCGGCCCGCTCCCGCGCCCGGCGACGGCGACCTGCTCGGGCACGGTCAGCACCAGCGGCTCGCCGTCGTGGAGGAGCTCGAGGGTGAAGGCGCGCTCCTGGGCGTCCCAGCTCCCGTGGGTCACGCTGTCCCAGCCGTGGCGCGCCTCGACGACGACGCCGTCGAGGACCACCAGGTGCTCGACGGTGGCCACGGCCCAGCGCCGCCCGTCCCCGTCAAGGGGGACGGCGCCCAGCACCTGCTCCCGGCCGGGGACCAGAGCGGCCAGGCGGGAGGGCAGGGCGGCGCTGGTGGAACGACGGCGGAGCAGGCGCATGGCCGCAAGGCTACCGGGCGGCCGGCCCCACGCACGTCCGCGAAGGGTCTCGGCGGGTCCTTCGTGCGAGGATGAGCCCATGGCATACCGTGACATCCGTATTATCGGCGATCCCATCCTGCGCACGCAGTGCGAGTGGATCACGGACATCGACGACTCCGTCAGGGCGCTCGTTGAGGACCTGCTCGAGACCGTCGACGAGGACGGCCGCGCGGGGCTGGCGGCCAACCAGATCGGCGTGGGGATGCGCGCCTTCTCCTGGAACATCGACGGCCGGATCGGCTACATCCTCAACCCGAGGATCGACGAGCTGGACTTCGACGAGCACCAGGACGGTGACGAGGGCTGCCTGTCCGTGCCGGGCCTGTGGTACCCGACCAGGCGCGCGTGGTATGCCCGCGCCGTGGGCATCGACCTGGACGGCAAGGAGGTGGTCGTCGAGGGCGAGGAGCTCATGGGCCGCTGCATCCAGCACGAGTGCGACCACCTTGAAGGGCACCTGTACCTGGACCGCCTCGATCGCAGGAACCGGGCGAGGGCCATGAGGGAGCTGCGCGCCCAGGGGCTGTGAGCGCCTAGGCCTCGGAGCCGGGATCCGGCGCCGCGTCGCCGGTCCGACCGCGGGGGCCCTCGGGGCCGGCGGCCGCGGAGGACGGGGCGGGGCGACCGGGCGCTGCGCCGCCCATGGCCTGCATCGCCTGCGTCTGCTTCTGCTCGCGCTTGCGGTTGGCTGCACGCTGAGCACTCACGAGCAGCCAGACGATGAGCGCCAGGACGAGAAGCCGTCCGACGACAGCGCCCGTCGTGCGAGCCGGGTCACCGGTGCGGCTCAGCTCCGGGCGATACATCTGCACCGCCAGGCTGTTGAGGAGACCGAGGGCCAGGACTGATGCGAGGATGCGTTTGAACCAGATCATGTGCCTCTTCACTCACTCAGGAATCGCAGGACGGTCAGAGTCGATGGGGCCGTCGCACCCGATGCGCACAGCCTAGGCACCGCCCCGTGATATGTCGAGCCTCACATCCGGGGCCGTCCTCCCCACCGCGACCGAATCGTTCGGCAGCACCGGCGTGCGCTTCTACGGCGAGGTGGAAGAGCTTCTGCGGCTGCCCGCACTGAGCCTTCCGGACCCCGGTGCGCGGGCTACGCCCGAGGCGGCGGCCGAGGGGGCTGCGCAGGGCGTGGGGGCTGGGCGAGATGCAGGGAGGCGGACCTCTTCGCCGCCGGGCACCTCATGCCGCGCTCGCTCCTCCGCGCCTCGGTGGGTGCCTCGCCGTCGTTGGACACGGTGCTGGTCTTCAAGGCCGCCACCGGGGTCTCCGCAATAGCGACCGCGCGCGGTCTTCGACGCGGGCCGCCCGTCCGCATCGACCACCCCCGCACTTCCGCAACGGGACCTAGCACCTGACGCCCTGCCGTGCGCCGCGACTCTTCAAAAAGGTGGCTCCCGGGGGGCCCGAAGAGTCCCGGAGGGCTGACGGAGGCCCGGCGGCGGTCCCCGGCCCCTTGGACCGATCTCGACGCGGAATACGACCGATCTCGGCGAAAGGAAGCCGCGGGCCCGCCGAGATCGCGCTCACGAGTCAGCGACCGGAGCCTCGACGCCTCACCCAGGCGAGGACGATGATGACCAGGAAGACGACCAGAGTGACGATCGACGCGGCCGACCACAGAATGTTCGAGGACTTGACATTGAGTGCGAGGATCTCGTGGAACGAGTCGGGGAGGCCCAGGCCCTCGTGGAGGGAGCCCGGGATATCGAAGTGGCCGGAGGCGAACAGCAGCAGGTTGCTGGAGACGATGTAGGACAGCATGCTGCACGCGAACCAGTTCATCGCCACTCCGATCGCGCTGCGGAGCAGGTAGCGCCTGCCGAGCCTGTCGAAGATCCTCAGTAGCGGGGCCTGAGCCAAAAGCGAGAGGAATCCCGCCGAGTACCACACGTAGACGAAGACCACGGCGATCGATCTTTCGACGCCCCCGATGAGGAGGGGGATGATCAGGGCCAGCGGGAGCAGGAGGCACGCGATAAAGGAAAAGCTGGTGAGAACGGTCATCAGCTCATCCTTCAGAGCCCCCTTGCGCGTCCTCCTCGGCTGACGATCTCCGCCCTCCTCGTCCTCGTCCCCAGCGCCCTGCGCCTGCACGGGCGGGGACTCCTGCGACGGGGCTGCCCCGGGCGGCTCCGGCTGGAAGGCCCCGCCGCTGTCGCCGGCGGGAGCGGCCGTCTCGGCCTGGGCGCGCTCAGCCGCCTGGCGTGTGATGCTCGTGTGGATCGCGGCCAGCCTCACCAGCAGGTCCTGGGCTGTGGGGCGCTGGTGCGGGTCGGGGTCCAGCATCTCCACGATGAGGTCGCCGAGGTCCCCGGTGCAGGAGGGCGGCGGGTAGTCGCCCTTGGTGATCTCCAGCAGGAGGGCGGCCGCCGTGTCCGCCACGAAAGGCGGCTGCCCGGAGACGCACTCGTACATCACCGCCCCCAGGGCGTAGACGTCGGACGCCGGTGTCGCCTTCTCCCCGCGGACGACCTCCGGCGCCATGTAGGGCAGCGTCCCGATCACGGTCCCGGTCGCGGTCAGCGAGGTGGACTGGTCCAGGGAGGAGGCGATCCCGAAGTCCAGGAGGACCGCCGCCCCGGAGGCGTGGATCATGATGTTGCTGGGCTTGACGTCCCGGTGGCAGATGCCCAGGGAGTGGGCCTCGCTCAGGGAGCTGCTGACTCCCTGGATGATCGACACGACGTCGGCGACGCCCATGCTCCCGCGGCGCAGCCGGTCGCTCAGGGACTCACCCGTGATCACGGGCATGACGATGTAGACGTAGTGGTCGTCGTCGTCCCTGCCGGTATCCAGGATGCGCACGGTGTGCGGGTCGGTCAGGCTCTGAAGGGTCTGGATCTCGCGCGTCGCCCTGCGGGCCTTGCGAGGATCCTCCTCGAAGTCCACCACCTTGACCGCGACCTCGCGCCCCGTGACGAGGTCCTGGCAGCGCCACACGGACGCCTGACCGCCCGAGCCCAGCCTGCGCTCAAGACGGTAGCGTTCGCAGATCGTCATCCCGGTTCTCATCGTTTGGATTCCAACCTCGGTCTCTCGCTGGGTTCAGGTGGGGCGGACCGACATCGGCGCCAGCTCTCTGCGCGATTGTGCCACGTCCGTGATGTGCGACGACGCCTCGGGCGCCGCCTCCCGCAACGGCCATCGCCATGCGCCCGTTTCCGCGGAAACGCCCCGGCGAGTGCCGGACGGGAACACCGTGACAGCGGGATCAGTCCCGGTAGACGACACGGCGGTGGCCGATCTCGACGGCCAGCACGACCAGCTCTGCGTCCCGGATGTCGCACAGGACCCGGTGGTCGCCGATCCGGTACCTCCAGCACCCGCTCTGGCCGCCCGCCAGCCCCTTGCCGCGTGCGCGGGGGGCACTGGTGCCGTCGATGTTCTTGTTCAGCCACGCCACGATGACCCGGGCGGCCCCCGGGTCAAGCCTGGAGAGCTGGTCGTCGGCGCGCCGGGAGTACAGGAGCCGGTAGCTCATAGGTACTTGCGGGCCATCTCGTCCGCAGTGCGCACCTGCGGATCGGCGTCGAGCTCGGTCCTCGCCTCGCACCACGCCTGCAGATCCGTCTCGTCCTCGATGCGCTGGAGGGCGGCGGTCCTCATGAACTCGGAGAGGCTCTGACCGAAGGTAGAGGCGTAGTCCTGGATGATCGCCTTCTCCCGCGCATCCAGGCGCAGCGTGATCGATGCCGTGCCCATGAGACCCCCTTCTGTCGTAAGACATTGTAAGACGCCCTGAGGAGCGGGTCCATCACGCCTCCGTGAGGGTCCGTGTCACGGCGTCGGCCATGAGACGGCCGCGCAGAGTCAGCACCAGGCGACCGTCCAGGGCGGCCTCCGTCTCCAGGAGGCCGCCGGCGACGAGCTCGGTCACCACCGCCAGCAGGCGCTTCAGGGGGCCCGTCGGCCCGTCAGGCCCCGCCCGCGGCGCGTCGTCGTCGGCCCCCGCCCGGGCGAAGGACTCGACCGCCAGCCCCTGGCGCAGCCGGATCCCGAGCATGACCCGCTCCAGCTCGCGGGCCGCAGCGTCGATGACCTCGTGCCCGGCCACCGGCAGCCGTCCGTCGCGCACCCGCCCGGCCCATGCCACCGGGTGCCTGGTGTTCCACATCCGCACATCGCCCAGGTGCGAGTGCGCGCCCGGGCCCGCCCCCCACCAGTCCCAGTCGTGCCAGTAGGCCATGTTGTGGCGGCACTCGAAGCCGGGCCTGGCCCAGTTGGAGATCTCGTACCACCGGTAGCCGGCCCCGGCCAGGGCGGCGTCGGCCATCTCGTACTTCGCGGCCTCATCATCGTCCTCGGGCATCGGCAGCTCGCCGCGGCGCACCTGGGCCCACATCCTCGTGCCCTCCTCGATCACCAGCGCGTAGGCGCTCAGATGGTCCGGGCCGATCTCCACCGCCGCATCCAGGCTCCGCCGCCAGTCCTCCATCGACTCCCCCGGCGCCCCGTAGATGAGGTCCAGGCTCGTGGCCAGACCCGCCCGGCGGGCCCAGCGGACCACCAGCGGCACCCGCTCCGGCCGGTGGGTGCGGTCCAGCACCTTCAGCACGTGCGGCACCGCCGACTGCATGCCGAAGGACACCCTCGTGAAGCCGGCCTCCGCCAGCGCCTCCAGGTACCGCTCGTCCACGGTCTCCGGATTGGCCTCCGTCGTCACCTCCGCGTCCTCGGCCAGGCCCCAGGTCCGCCGCACCAGGGCGACCATGCTCGCCAGGTCACCGGCCGGCAGCACGGTCGGGGTCCCCCCGCCCAGGAACACGGTCCGCACCTCCCGCTCGGGCAGACCCGCCCGGTCCATGGCGGCGCGCGCCAGGCGCAGCTCGCCGGCCAGGGTGCTCCTATAGTCCGACGCCGACGCCCCGCCCCCCAGGGACAGGTTCGTGTAGGTGTTGAAGTCGCAGTAGCCGCACCGCACCCGGCAGTACGGCACGTGCAGGTACACCGAGAACGGGCGGGCGCCCGCCTTCCCTGGGCCGGGTGCGGCCTGCGGCGCCCGACGCACCTGCTCCGGCAGCTCCCCCGCGCCCGGCAGGGGCGCCCCATCGGGTTGGGCGGGGCTCACCGGGGGACGGACCCGGCGGAGCCGTTGGACCCGGCGGACTCGGCCTCGAGGAGCCGGTCGACCGCGTTCACGGCGATATCCAGGCGCCGTGCGAAGGAGCCGTTGACCTCCACGACCTCGACGCCGTGCTTGGCCAGCAGGGCGCGCAGCCCCGCGTCGGCCTCCTCGCGCTCCTCGCCGAACACCCGGGTGCCGTCATCGACCCACGGCACGTCCGGCGACAGGTAGAGGACCAGGTCGTAGTCCTGCAGGCGGGCGATCTCGTCGATAATGCGCTGGTGGAAGCCCTCGTAGAGCCCGGAGTAGTTCTGGGCGACCAGGGCCTCGGTGTCCACGAACAGCACCTTGCGGGCGCGCGTCCGGGCCTCGTAGACCGCGAGGTACTGGGACATGGCGATGCGCGGGTAGTCCTCCAGGAGGGTGTCGTTGTCCCCGACCTGGTCCAGCAGGGACCGCTTGTACTCGCTGACGTACTCGGTGTTGTAGTACATGGCCAGGTTGCGGGCCAGAACCGTCTTCCCGGTGGACTCCGGGCCCATGAGCACGACCTTCTTGACCATGAAGGCGCGCACGACTGTGGGCATCATCTCCCAGTGGCGCAGGGCGCCCTCGGCGCGGATCCGGGCCGAGGAGACCGGGTGGAGCCGGTGGTCCGGCTCTATCAGCACGCGCTCGGCGCCGGGGTAGAGCTCGTCGGAGGCGGCGTCGTCCTCGGCCCCGGTGGAGAACACGTGCGTGATCGAGGCGCCGACGCCCTGGGTGATCGCGCGCGCCCCCTCGGCCCGGTCGGCGGCCTCGTCGCCGGTGCGGGGGTGGTGCACGGCGTGGACCCGTATGTGGGGGTGGTCGCGGAAGATGGCGCGCAGCCACCGCTCCCGGTACCGGGAGGGGAAGAAGTGCAGGCGCGCGTTGCGGTAGAGGTGGTCCCACTCCCAGGCGTCGTCGGTGGCCACGACGACGTGCAGCGCATCGACCATGGTCGATGCGCGCACAATGGCGGCGACGTGGCCGCAGTGAAGCGGCGAGAACCTGTCCGCCAGGACGCCGACGCTAGCCACGGGTCGTCTCCCTCGCGGTCGGCCGGGGGATGCGCCCGGCGCCGTCGGTGGTGGTGCTCATCATCGCAGGAAGGTCCTCTCCTCGGCTCCGTCACGTGCGTCCTGCTCAGCGCTCTCGCGCTGAAGGATCTGGAGCAGCGGCTCGCGCAGCTCGGGACGCCACGGCATGTTGGTGCGCACGGCGCACAGATCCCGGACGGTGCGCCCGGCGCGGATGCCCTTGTCCTCGAAGCGGGTCATCGCCCGCCCGGCGAAGCGCTCCGACCAGCCCCCGCGCACGCCCGCCGGGGACCCCGGGTCCGGCCCGTTGCCCAGGCTCCCCTCGACGGCGGTCTCGGCGCCCAGCTCCGGGCGGGCACCGGCGTCGTCGTAGCGGAAGTAGGGCTCGGTCATGTCCGGCTCGATGCCCGCGGGCAGGGCGGAGACGGCCTCGAGGACGTCGCGCATCTGCCAGGCGTAGTCCGCCCAGTCGGTGGCGAGCCGCCACACGCCGCCGGGGCGCAGCACCCGGGCGACGGAGTCGGCGAAGGCCGCGCTGACCAGGCGCCGCTTGCGGTGGCGGGGCTTGCGCCACGGGTCGGGGAAGAAGACCCACGCCTCGCTCACCGAGCTCACCGGCAGGGCGGTGGCGAGCAGCTGGGAGGCGTCGGCGGGCGCGACCCGCAGGTTGTGCAGGCCCAGTTCGGCCGCCCCCCGCACAAGCTTGGCGATCGCGGTCTCCCACACCTCGACGGCCAGGTGGTCGATGCCCGGGTGCGCGGCGGCGTGCGGGAGAATCGCCTCCCCGCCGCCGGAGCCGACCTCGACGATGAGCGGGCGCATCTGGCCGGGGTGGGCGAAGGCCGCCTCGGGATCCAGGCGGAAGGAGCCGGCGACGGTCCGGATGGCGTCGGCCCGCGGGATGTTCAGGACGTAGCGGCCGCCGTACTTCGTCAGGGCGCGCGCCTGGCCGTCTGTCAGGCGTCCGCCGGCCCTGGAGAAGGAGCGCACGCGGGAGTGGATGGCGTGGGACCGGGCGGGGTGCTTCTGGATCATGGTTCGTCCTGCCGGCCCTCAGCCGACCTGCTCGTGGGCGGCCGCCCGGACGTACTTCTTGGTGTAGGGCGCGATGACGCAGTTGCCGAAGATCTCGGAGCTCAGCAGGGCCTGGGCGTCGCGCGGGTCGTGGTGGGCGAACCAGCGCGTACAGGTCACGCGGTGGCCCGGGGAGGAGACGACCCGGACCTCGTCGCCGGTGCGCACCGCGCCCTCGGACAGGACCGACAGGTAGACGCCCACCCGGGCCCTCGCCGAGAAGACCTCGACCCAGTCGGCGCGGCCCACTCCTCGGGCGAAGGTGGGGCAGGGGTTGCGCACGCCGGTGACGCGCACCCGCACTCCGCCTGCCGCCGGGTCGCCGAGGGAGAGGATCGCGCCCAGCTCGACGTCGTCGATGCCGCCCAGAGCGCCGGGGACGATGAGGATGTTCTCCCCCAGCCTCCCGGGCTCGACCCCGCCGAGCACCCGGCTCCAGTGCGCCTGCTCGGCGGCGTCCATGACGTAGAGGGCCTTGGACTCCCCGCCGTGGCGGACCCGGTCGCCGTGGGCGTCGCCGACCAGGCCGGTGCGGGTGACCTCGACCGGCCCGTCGGCTCCATCGGCTACAGCCTTGCCGATGGCGGACCGCCCCGCCTCGCCGGCGTCGGGGCGCATGCGCGTCGCCACGCAGACCGCTCCGAGCACCCCGACCAGGTCGCCGTCGTGGAAGGGCGAGGGCTCGTCGGCGTGCCGCCCGTCGGCTCCGGCGTGCGGCAGGCCCAGGTCCCGAGCCAGTGGCAGGTCGCCCAGGCTCGCGCCGTCGTCGTTCATGGCTGCCTCCAGGGTCCCGGAGGTCACCGGGACGCCGTTGATCTGCTGGTCGGTCATGGTTCCTCCACGTGGTCCGCGGGCGCCGTCGGGGCCCGCCGCGGCCGGATCTGCCACTGGTGACCCCATCCGCCTCGCCTCCTGCTACCTCTTGTCCCTGCCGGTGGGCTGGTCGGCCCCCAGCGCCGCGACGAAGGCCTCCTGGGGCACGTCCACGCGGCCGATGGCCTTCATGCGCTTCTTGCCCTCCTTCTGCTTCTCCAGCAGCTTGCGCTTGCGGGAGATGTCCCCGCCGTAGCACTTGGCGAGCATGTCCTTGCGCAGGGCGCGGATGGTCTCGCGGGCGATAATGCGCGTGCCGATAGCCGCCTGGACGGGCACCTCGAACTGCTGGCGCGGAATGAGCTCCTTGAGGCGCTTGGTCATCATGACCCCGTAGGAGTAGGCGGCGTCCTTGTGGACAATGGCGCTGAAGGCGTCCACCTTGTCCCCGTTGAGGAGGATGTCGACCTTGACCAGGTTCGCGCTCTGCTCGCCGTCCATCTCGTAGTCCAGGGAGGCGTACCCGCGGGTGCGCGACTTCAGGGCGTCGAAGAAGTCGAAGACGATCTCCGCCAGCGGCAGCGTGTAGTGCATCTCCACGCGGGCCTCGGACAGGTAGTCCATGCCCTTCATGGTGCCACGCCGCGACTGGCACAGCTCCATGACGGTGCCCACGTACTCGGCCGGGGTGAGGATCGTGGCCTGCACGACCGGCTCGCGCACGTCCAGGACCTTGCCCTCGGGGAACTCGCTAGGGTTGGTCACCGTGTGAGAGCTGCGGTCCTCCATGGTGACCTCGTAGACCACGGAGGGGGCGGTGGAGATGATGTCGAGCCCGAACTCGCGCTCCAGGCGCTCGCGGATGATCTCCAGGTGCAGCAGCCCCAGGTAGCCGCAGCGGAAGCCGAAGCCGAGCGCCACCGAGGTCTCCGGCTCGTAGGTCAGGGCGGCGTCGTTGAGCTTGAGCTTGTCCAGGGCGTCGCGCAGGGCCGGGAAGTCGGACCCGTCAACGGGGAACAGGCCGGAGAAGACCATGGGCTTGGGGTCCTGGTAGCCGGCCAGGGGCTCGACGGCGGGGGCGGCGGCCGTGGTGACGGTGTCGCCGACCTTGGACTGGCGCACGTCCTTGACCCCGGTGATGAGGTAGCCGACCTCGCCGGCGCCCAGGCCCCGGGTGGGCGCCGGCTCGGGACTGATGACGCCGATCTCCAGCAGGTCGTGGACGGCCCCGGTGGACAGCATCTCAATGCGCTCGCGGGGGCGCAGGGCGCCGTCGACGACCCGCACGTAGGTGACCACGCCCCGGTAGCTGTCGTAGACGGAGTCGAAGATCATGGCGCGGGCGGCGCCGCCGGTCTCGCCCGCGGGCGCCGGGACGGCCTCGACGATCCGGTCGAGCAGCTCGGGGACGCCCTGGCCGGTCTTGCCGGAGACACGCAGGACCTCCTCCTCGCCGCAGCCGATGAGGGAGGCGATCTCCTCGGCGTGCCGCTCGGGCTCGGCGGCGGGCAGGTCGATCTTGTTCAGCACCGGGATAATGGTCAGGTCCCCTTCGATGGCCATGTAGAGGTTGGCCAGGGTCTGGGCCTGGATGCCCTGGGCGGCGTCAACGAGCAGGACGGCGCCCTCGCAGGCGGCGAGCGACCGGTTGACCTCGTAGGAGAAGTCCACGTGCCCGGGGGTGTCGATCATGTTGAGGGCGTAGGCGCGCACGACGCCGTCGGGGCCGGTGACGGCCCAGGGCATGCGCACGGCCTGGGACTTGATGGTGATGCCGCGCTCGCGCTCAATGTCCATGCGGTCCAGGTACTGGGCGCGCATGTCGCGGGGGGCGACGACGCCGGTGGCCTGGAGCATGCGGTCGGCCAGGGTGGACTTGCCGTGGTCGATGTGCGCGATAATGCAGAAGTTGCGCAGCCGCGCCTGCTCGGTCGCGGCGGGCTGGACGGCGCTCATCTGCTCTGGCGTGGGGATCGGTGACACGTGAATCGGTTCCTGGCTCTTCCTCAAGGGGCGTGGGTCTGGGCACAAGTCTCCCACGAGGGCGCCTCCGGACCCCAGCCCGGTGCAGGGGCGGGCCTGTGAGGTGGATCGGGCGGCTCCGCCCGGCCGCGGCCGCAGTGCCCGGGCCTCCGTCCCCCACGGCATCGGCCTGCCGGACCGGGTCCCCTCCCCCGGGGGCTGCGCCGGCCCACTGCGCGGTGGGCGCCGTCGGCCGGGACGCGACTTGCGCCGGGCGCGGCCCGTCCCTACCGTCCCAGGGGTGACGACAACGCTTCCGGGCTCCGCCCCCACCGCCAGCCGTGCCCCCAGCGGTCCACTGGGACCCGACGCCCCCGGCTACACCGCTCCCGCCCCCGGCGAGGACGTACCGCGCGAGACGATCCTGCCGGCCTTCTTCGGGCGCTTCGGCGGCCAGGAGGTCCCCGACTTCCTCCTGCCCGCCCTCGACGAGCTCGAGGCCGCCTTCGTGGAGGCCGTCGCCGATCCGGCCTTCCGCGCCGAGCTCGACGAGCTGCGCGCCACCTACCTGGGCCGCCCCACCCCCGTCTACGAGTGCCGCAACCTGCCCCTGGGCGGCGGCGCCCGGATCCTGCTCAAGCGCGAGGACCTGGTCCACGGCGGCGCCCACAAGGGGAACAACACCCTGGGGCAGGCCCTCCTGGCCCGCCGCATGGGCAAGAGGCGCCTCATCGCCGAGACCGGCGCCGGCCAGCACGGCACCGCCACCGCCATGGTGGCGGCCCTGCTGGGCATGGAGTGCACCATCTACATGGGCGCCCACGACGTCGCCCGTCAGCGCCCCAACGTGGAGCGCATGGAGCTCCTGGGCGCGTCCGTGGTGCCCGTGACCCAGGGAGCGGCGGGTCTCAAGGACGCCATCGACGTGGCCCTGGGACGGTGGTGCGAGCAGCTGGACGACACCTTCTACGTGCTGGGGTCGGCCACCGGTCCGCACCCCTTCCCCACGATCGTGCGCTACTTCCAGTCCGTCATCTCCGAGGAGTCCCGCCGACAGGTCGCCGAGCGGGCGGGCCGCCTGCCCGACGCCGTCGTGGCCGCCGTGGGAGGCGGGAGCAACGCCATCGGCGCGTTCGCCGCCTACCTGGGAGACGCCGACGTGGCCCTGGTGGGCGTCGAGCCGGCCGGCAGGGGCCTGGACACGCCCTTCCACGGCGCCCCCATCTGCGCGGGGCGCACCGGGGTCCTGCACGGGACCCGCTCCTACGTCATGCTCTCCGACGACGGCGAGGTCCTGCCCTCCCACTCGGTCTCGGCCGGCCTGGACTACCCCTCGGTGGGCCCCGAGCACGCACACCTGGCCGACACGGGCCGGGCGACCTACGTGGGGATCACGGACGCGGAGGCGGTCGAGGCCTTCGGACTTCTCAGCCGCCACGAGGGCATCATCCCCGCCATGGAGTCCTCCCACGCCGTCGCCCAGGCCCTGAAGATGGCCCGCGAGCACCGCGAGCGCGCCGGGGCCGACGACGGGCCCCTCATCCTGGTCAACCTCTCGGGCCGCGGGGACAAGGACGTGGACGAGGTGCGCGAGCACCTGGGCTGAGGGTCTGCGGACAGGACTCTGATCCGGCCGGATCAGGAGACGCGCAGGAGACCACGGGCCTCGGTGCAGCGCCGTTCCCGGTTCTGCAACCGTTCTGCGCCCTCTTGGTCGTCCTGGCCGTCTCGTCCGTCTCATATGCGGACCGCATGATTTGGCCGCGCACGCGCCAGGCGCTACCCTCGGCCTCGTGACAGCGCTCCGCACCTTCCAGTGGTGGTGGCTCCCCGATGGGCGAGCCACCGGCGCCGCGTGAGCGGAACACGAACGACAGAGCTCGCCATCAGGCGGGCTCTTCGCGTATCCGGAGGCGGGTCCTGGTGGCACCGACAGGAAGGCACCCCATGGCCCCCTCCCCACCGACAGCACCGACGGTGCTGACGCGCCCGGTGCGCTACCACGGCGACGGCGGGCTGCTGCTCGCCCGCCTCGCCCGCGCCGGTCTCATCGCCACGACCGACGGCGCCCCCGGCGGGCCCCGCCCCGTGGACGCCGTCCTGCTGGAGAGCGCCGATGTCGCCACCAAGACCTCGCGCACCACCGTCGCCGTCCTGGAGGCCTCCACCCGGCTGACCTGCACCGGGGACGCCGTCGTCGTCGAGGCCCTGCCCCGGGCCGCCGCTGACGGCCGGGCCGCCCTGGCCCGCCTGCGCGAGGAGCTGGGCGAGTACGTCACCTCCGACGCCCCCGCATCCCCGGAGGGCCCGGCGGCCCTCACGCTGACGATCCCCGCCGCGCCCGACGACGGCTCCCTGGAGGAGCGCGCCCGCCTGACCGCCCGCTCCACCATTGAGCCCCTGCGGATCCTGGCGGGCGCCGAGGTGGACCACCCCCACCTGCCGCTGGTGGCCGGCGTCGTCGCCTTCGACTACCTGGCGACCTTCGAGACCCTGCCTGAGGTGGCGATGGGGGACAACACCTGCCCCGACTACCTCTTCTACGACGCCCGCATCATCCTGGTCATCGATCACCCCACGCGCGAGGCGACCCTCGTGGGCTCCTCCGTGGACGCCGCGGGCCTCGCGACCCGCCTGGACGCGATCGCCGCCGCCATCGACGGCCCCGGGGCAGCCGGGAGCGGCAGCCCGGCCGGCTCTTCCGCGAGCGCGCCGGGCGCCGTCGTGCACGCCGTGCCCACCCACTCCGACGCCGACTACGCGGCCGTCGTCGAGAACCTGAAGGGGGCGATCGCCGCCGGAGAGGTCTACCAGGTGGTGCCCGCCCGCGGCTTCACCCTGCCCTGCCCCGACGCCCTGGCCGCCTACCGCCGGCTGCGCGAGACCAACCCCAGCCCCTACATGTTCTATGTCGGCGCCCCGGGCTTCGAGCTGCTGGGCGCCTCCCCCGAGTCGGCCCTGCTGCACTCAGCGGCCACCGGGCGGGTCGCCATCCGCCCCATCGCCGGCACCCGGCCGCGCGGCCTGAACCGCGACGGCAGCCTCGACCACGAACGGGACGTCCGCCTGGAGCTGGAGCTGCGCACCGACGCCAAGGAGGTCGCCGAGCACGTCATGCTGGTGGACCTGGCCCGCAACGACGTCGCCCGGGTGAGCGCGCCCGGCACCCGCCGGGTCGGCGACCTGCTGCGCGTGGACCGCTACAGCCGCGTCATGCACCTGGTCTCCGAGGTCTCCGGGCAGCTCGACCCCGACCTGGACGCGCTGGACGCCTTCCGGGCCTCCATGACCATGGGCACCCTCACCGGCGCCCCCAAGCTGCGCGCGGCCGAGCTCATCCGCGCCGCCGAGGGGGTGCGCCGGGGCTCCTACGGCGGAAGCGTCGGCTACATCCGCGGCGACGGCGAGCTCGACACCTGCATCGTCATCCGCTCCGCCTTCGTGTCGGGCGGCCGGGCCCTCGTGCAGGCGGGGGCCGGCGTCGTCGCGGACTCCGTGCCCGCCATGGAGGCCGCCGAGACCGTTCACAAGGCCGGCGCGGTGCTCGCCGCCGTCGCCGCCGCCCAGGACGCCGCGCTCGTCATCGACTCCGAGGCGGCCGGGGCCGGTGCCGGTGAGGAGGCCTGAGATGCGCGTCATCCTGCTCGACAACCGCGACTCCTTCGTCTACAACCTCGTCGACCAGCTCGCCGTGCTCGGCGCCGGCATCGAGGTCTACCGCAACACGGTGCCCGCCGCCAGGGTGCTGGGCGCCCTGGAGCCCACGCGGGCCGAGGCGGGCCGAGGCGAGCGTCCCGTCCTGTGCCTGTCGCCCGGGCCCGGACACCCGCGCGCCAGCGGCTGCCTGATGGAGCTGGTGGCGGCGGCGCTGGCCGGCCCCATCCCCGCGCTCGGCATCTGCCTGGGGTTCCAGGCGATCGTCGAGGCCTGCGGGGGCGCCGTGGGCCGGGTAGGCCCGGTCCACGGCCGGTCGGTGCGCGTGGAGGTCACCGCCGCCGGGCGCGCCGACGCCGCCTTCGCCGTCCTGGCCGGCGGTCCCCTGGACGTCGCCCGCTACCACTCCCTGGGCGCCCGCGAGCTGCCGCCGCCGCTGACCTGCCTGGCCCGCACCATCGAGGCCGACGGCGCGGGCGTCGTCATGGCCGCCCGCCACGCCACCGCCCCGGTGGTCGGGCTGCAGTTCCACCCCGAGTCGGTGCTCACCCCCTACGGGCCGGACATCCTGCGCTCGCTCGCCGGCGAGCTCGCCGGCGCCCGGTCTGCCTGAGCCCAGCGGCGCAGGCCCCACCACCTGTCACGGACCACCCACCAGCCACGAGGAGAAAGAACAGATATGGCCCCCGCACCCGCCGAGAACAACGCCATGCATACCGGGAGCGCCGCAAGCCCTGCGGGCGCCCCCGTCGCCGACTCCGAGGACGCGCACCGCCTGCTGCGCGCCGTCATCCAGGGCGAGCGGCTGACCCAGGACGAGACCGGCGTCGTCTTCGCCGCCCTGGGCGCCGGAGACCTGTCCGAGGCCGAGACCGCCGCCCTCCTGGCCGCCCTGCACTCGCGCGGGGAGACCGCCGACGAGGTCGCCGGGGCGGCCAGCGCCTTCCGGCGCGCCGCCCGCCCCTTCCCCGAGGTGACCTTCCCGCTGGTCGACGTCGTGGGGACCGGCGGCGACGGGGCGGGCACCATCAACATCTCCACCGCCGCCGGGATCGTGGCGGCCTCCATGGGGATCTCGGTGGCCAAGCACGGCAACCGGGCCGTGTCCTCGCGGACGGGGGCCGCCGACGTCGTCGCCGCGCTCGGCCTGCCCCTGAACCTGAGCCCGCAGGAGGCGGTGGAGATCCTGGCCCGCGACCACTTCGTCTTCCTGTTCGCCCAGGCCTACCACCCGGCCATGAGGCATGTGGCGCCGATCCGCAGGGCGCTGGCCACTCCCACGATCTTCAACGTGCTGGGTCCCCTGCTCAACCCCGCCCACCTGACCTACCAGCTCATGGGCGTGTGGGACCCGGGCATGCTCGACATGATCGCCGAGGCCATGGTGCGCCTGGGGCGCAAGCGGGCCCTCGTCGTGCACGGCTCGGGCACCGACGAGATCGCCGTGCACGGCCCGACCCGGGTGCGCGAGGCGACCCCGCGGGGCGTCAAGGCCTACGAGGTCACCCCCGAGGAGCTGGGGGTGCGCCGCTGGGAGCTGTCCGACGTGCTCGGCGGGGAGCCGGCCGAGAACGCCCGCCTGCTGCGGGAGGTCTTCGCCGGGCGGGGCGAGCCCGCCCACCGCGACGCGATC
This sequence comes from Actinomyces israelii, assembly GCF_030253495.1. NCBI lineage: Bacteria > Bacillati > Actinomycetota > Actinomycetes > Actinomycetales > Actinomycetaceae > Actinomyces > Actinomyces israelii. The sequence goes on along the minus strand of NZ_CP124548.1, from coordinate 1,743,642 downwards.
GCCGTCAACGCCGGCGCCCTGCTGTACCTGGCCGGACCGGCCGACAACCTGGCCGACGGCGCCCGCATGGCCCTGGACCAGCTGGCCGTCGGGCGGGTGGCCGAGCACCTGGAGTCCATGGCCAAGAGCGGCGCCGCCAGTCCGGCAGCCGCCGACGGCGCCGGGGAGCAGGCCCGATGAGCGGCGCCGTGGCCGCCGTCTCCGACTCCTCCGCGGACGGGCGCCCCGAGCGCCGCAGGATCGACGAGCGCCTCATTGTGTCGGGTACGGTCCTGGACTCCATCGTCCGGGCCCGCCGCGGGCGCATCCCCGAGCTGCGGGAGCGCTTCGGCCGCCTGCGGGAGGCGGACCTGCCCCGCTCCCGGCGCTCCTTCGCGGGCGCCCTGCGCACCCGCTCGGGCGCGGGCGCCACCCCCCGGCCGGCCCTGGTCATGGAGTGCAAGTCGGCCTCGCCCTCGCGCGGGACGCTGCGCGCCGACTACGACCCGGCGGCGCTGGCGCGCGCCTACGCCCCGTGGGCCTCGGCCGTCTCGGTGCTGACCGAGCCGGACCGCTTCAACGGGTCCTTCGACGACCTGGCCGCGGTGCGCTCCGCGGTGGACGTGCCGGTGCTGTGCAAGGACTTCATCGTGGACCCCGTCCAGGTGCTGGCCGCCCGCTCGCTGGGCGCGGACGCGATCCTGCTCATGCTCTCCGTGGTGCCCGACGACGTCTACGCCGAGCTGGCCGCGCTCGCCCACCGGCTGGGCATGGAGGTCCTCACCGAGGTCTCCGCCCCCGAGGAGATGCACCGGGCCGCGTCCCTGGGCGCCGCCGTCATCGGCATCAACAACCGCGACCTGCGTACGCTGGCCACCGACATCTCCCGCACCGAGGAGTACGCGCCCCTGGCTCCACCCGGGGTGGTCCTGGTGGGGGAGTCGGGCGTGGAGAGGGCCGACGACGTGCGCCGCCTGGCCGGGCTGGTCGATGCGCTGCTGGTCGGCTCAGCCCTGTCCAGCGCCCCGGACCCGACGGCGGCCGCCCGGGCGCTCGCCACCGCCGTGCCGGTGCCCGGCTGCTCCCCCGCCGCCGGGGCCGGGGGCGAGTCGCGCGAGCGCGCTGACAGCACTGGCAGCACTGACAGCACTGACAGCACTGACAGCACTGACGAGGCCGGCGGGGCCGACAGCGGGGGCCGTGCCCACCCGCGCCTGAGCGCCTACTTCGGCCCCTACGGCGGGCAGCTCGTGCCCGAGCTGCTCATTCCGGCCCTCGACCAGCTCGAGGACGCCTTCATCGAGGCGCGGGCCGACCCCGCCTTCGCCGCCGAGCTGGACGAGCTCCTCACCCGCTACCTGGGCCGGCCCACCCCCGTCACCGAGCTGCGCAACCTCCCCCGGCAGGGCAGGGCCCGCATCTTCCTCAAGCGCGAGGACCTGGTCCACGGCGGCGCCCACAAGGGCAACCAGGTGATGGGCCAGGCGCTCCTGGCCCGCCGCATGGGCAAGACCCGCATTATCGCCGAGACCGGCGCCGGCCAGCACGGCACCGCCACCGCCATGGTGTGCGCGCTGCTGGGCCTGGAGTGCACCATCTACATGGGGGCCACCGACGCGGTGCGCCAGGCCCCCAACGTCGAGCGCATGGAGCTCATGGGGGCGAGAGTCGTGCCGGTGGCCTCCGGCGCGGGCACCCTCAAGGACGCAGTCAACGAGGCGCTGCGCGACTGGACGGCCTCCTTCGCCACCACCCACTACCTGCTGGGCACGGCCGCGGGCCCCCACCCCTTCCCGACCATCGTCCACGAGTACCACCGGTGCATCTCCCGGGAGGCCCGCGCCCAGGTGCTCGCCCTGACCGGCCGCCTGCCCGACGAGGTCATCGCCTGCGTGGGCGGGGGCTCCAACGCCATCGGCATGTTCAGCGAGTTCATCGACGACGCCGAGGTGGGGCTGATCGGCGTGGAGCCCGCCGGGGAGGGCCTGGACACGCCCCGCAACGGCGCCCCCATCAGCAACGGCACCGTCGGCATCCTGCACGGGGCGCGCTCCTACCTCATGCGCACCCCCGACGGGCAGGTCGAGGAGTCCTTCTCGGTGTCCGCGGGCCTGGACTACCCGGGTGTGGGCCCGGAGCACGCCTGGCTGGCCGACACCGGGCGGGCCCGCTACGTGGGCGTCACCGATGACGAGGCCGTCGAGGCCTTCCAGCTGCTGAGCCGCTGGGAGGGCATCGTCCCGGCCCTGGAGTCTGCCCACGCCCTGGCCCAGGCCCTCACGATCGCCCGGGCCACCCCGCCGGGCGCGCCCGCGCCGCACCTGCTGGTGTGCCTGTCCGGGCGGGGCGACAAGGACCTGGATCAGGTCCGCATGCGCCTGGGCGGCTCGTTCACCTCCGACTCGGCGGTGGCGCGGGCCGCGGCCATGGTCGAGGAGATGGGCAAGCGCACCGAGTACCTGTCGTTGACCAGGCAGGAGGGCTGAGATGTCCCGCTACCCCGCAATGTTCGAGCGCCTGGCCGCCGCCGGCCGGGGCGCCTTCGTGCCCTTCGTCATGGTGGGCGACCCAACCCCGGCGCTGTCCGAGGCAGTCGTCGAGGCGCTCGTCGACGGCGGCGCCGACGCCCTGGAGCTGGGCATCCCCTTCTCCGACCCGGTCGCCGACGGCCCCACGATCCAGCGCGCCCACATCCGGGCGCTCGCGGCGGGCGCCGGCTTCGCCGCCTGCCTGGACGTGGTCTCCCGGATCCGCGGGCGCCACCCCGACCTGCCCATCGGCATGCTCATCTACGGCAACGTGCCCTTCTCCGTGGGGCTGGAGGAGTTCTACACCCGGTGCGCGGACGCGGGCATCGACTCGGTGCTGCTGCCCGACGTGCCGGTGCGCGAGTCGCCAGCCTTCTCCGCCGCGGCCGAGGCGGCCGGGATCGACGCGGTGTACATCGCCCCGCCGTCGGCCTCGGCCCGGACGCTGGACGCGGTGGCGGCCTCCTCGCGCGGCTACGTCTACGCGGTCTCACGCGTCGGCGTGACGGGCACCGAGCAGGTCTCCTCCACCGTCGGCCTGGCCGAGTCGGTGGCCCGCCTGCGCGCCGACGCGGCGGCCCCGGTCATGCTGGGCTTCGGCATCTCGCGGCCCGACCAGGTCGCCGAGGCGATCGCGGCCGGCGCCGACGGGGCGATCAGCGGCTCGGCGACCGTCAAGATCGTCGAGGCGCACGCCCCGGCGCTGCTCGCCGCACCCCCCGGCTCGCCGGTCCGCGACGCCGAGCTGGAGGCGATGACGGCCGGGCTGCGCGAGTTCGTGGCCGCGATGAGGGCTGCCGCCCTGCGCCCGGCCGACCGGTATGACCCGGCGTCGCACCCGAACCGATCCCGACGCGGAACTGGACCGATCCCGACGCGGAAGTGAACCGCTCTCGGTGTCAGGGGCGGGCGAGGACGTCGTCGAGGGTCACGACGCCGGTGCGCAGGGCCACCAGGACCAGCTGGACGCGGTCGCGCGCGCCGGTCTTGGCCAGCAGGTGCGAGATGTGGGTCTTGACCGTCGGCATGCTCAGCCACAGCCGGTCGCAGATCTCCTGGTTGGTCAGGCCCGCGGCGACCAGCCCCAGCACCTCCCGCTCGCGCCCGGTCAGGTCGGCGGGGAGCCGCTCGGGGGTCGGCTGCGCCTGCGCGGCGCCCGCCTCCCGGCCCCCGTCGGCGCGGCCCGAGCGCACGGCGGTCAGCAGGCGGCGGGTCGGCCCCGGCGAGATGACCGAGTCCCCGGCGTGCACGGTGCGCACCGCCTCGATGAGCCGCTTCGGCGGGGTGTTCTTGAGCAGGAACCCGGCCGCCCCGGCCTCGATGGCGCCCAGCACGTAGCCGTCGGTGTCGAAGGTGGTCAGGATGACGATGCGGCCCTGGGCCCCGGCCTCCACCAGGCGGCGGGTGGTCGCCAGGCCGTCCAGGCCGGGCATCTGGACGTCCAGGAGCAGTACGTCGACGGGGTCGGTCTCCGCCCGGCGCAGGGTCTCGTAGCCGTCGGTGGCCTGCCAGACGACCTCCATGCCCTCCTGGGCGCCCAGCAGCATGGCCAGCCCCGCGGTCAGCAGCGGCTCGTCGTCAGTCAGGCCGATGCGGATCACGTTCATGCGCTCACGCCACCCCTCGGCTCATGCCCACGGCCCGCTCTCGGGCGGCGTCCCGCGATGCCGGCACGGTCATGCGCACCCGCCAGCCGCCCGCGGGCGCGGGGCCGGCCTCCAGGTGCCCGCCGACGTCGGCGAGCCGCTCCGCCATGGTGGCCAGGCCCGCACCCTCGCGGCGCGATCCCACCGGCTCCTGGCAGCCCGCGGGCCGCCGGGCCCCGCCCGGGGCGCCGGCGTCCGTATTCTCCACAACGACGTCGAGGACCTCGCCCGCCTCCAGCGCCACGGCGGTCGGGGCCCCGGAGGCGTGCCGCATGATATTGGTCAGGGCCTCCTGGACGCAGCGGTAGACGGCCCGGCCGACCGCGGGGTCGACGTCGCCCGCCTGCGACAGCGACAGGCGCACCGGCAGGCCCGCGCGGCGGGCGCGGGCGACCAGGGCGGGCACCTCCTCCAGCCCGGGCGAGTCCGCGGGCTCAGAGGCCGGGACCGGCACGGGCCGGCTGTGCGGCCGCGGCGGCTGGGACGGCGCCGCGCCCGGACGGGCCGCAGGCGCGTCCGCGTCGCTGCCGGCAGGCGCGCGGTCCTCGTCGGCCCGCAGGACGTCGACCAGGGCGCGCACCTCGTCAGCGGCCCGACGGCTGGTCTCCCCGATGACCGCGAGCGCGGCGTCGGCCGCATCCGGATCCGAGGCCAGGACGGCCCGGGCCCCGGCGGCCTGCATGCCGGTCACCGACAGGGAGTGACCCAGCAGGTCGTGGACGTCGCGGGCGATGCGCTGGCGCTCCTGCGCCACGGCGAGCCGGCGCTCAGTGTCCTGCTGCGCCTGGAGGATCGCGGCCCGCTCCAGGGCCTGCTCGACCCGCTCGCGCGCCCGGCGCCGCGCGGCGCCGATGAGCGCCGCCACCGAGACCAGCGCCCACCCGGTGACGTTCGGTATGAGCATGCGGTTGACGAAGTCTCCCGCTACCCGGGGATCAATGATCGCGCCGGCACGGCAGGCGGCCGGCACCACGCCGACGTAGACCAGGGCGAGCAGGACAAGGCTCCAGGGCCTGCGCATGCGGCTCTGGGTCGTCTCGGCGGCGATCATGCAGGACACGATCGACAAGAGCGACACCTCGTCGGAGACGACCAGGTGACCGGTCAGTGCCGCCCCGATGGCGCAGACGGAGGCGACGGGGTGCAGGCGCCGCAGCGCGATCGCCGTGCAGCACACTGCGGTGATGCCGTAGAAGACGGCCACCGTCGCGGACCCGCTGAATCTCGATGCGCTGGGCGGATTCGATATGGAGAAGTACGCCAGGAGGGCGGCGAGGAGAAAGTCGGCCACGCCGGGGCGCCCCCGCCCGCCGGGCGACCGCCCGGATCGCTCGGCGGCGCGTGTAATGGTCAGCCTGCTCATGGCAGGACCGTATCGGCGGCCGGTCGGCCAGGGCGTCATACCCGGGTATGAGGGCGGCCCTCTCAAGGGGCGCGAGGTTCAGACCGCGGCCTGACGACCCGGCGCCCGGTCCGGGCGAGGCTTGCGGCCATGAGCACAACACGCCTCTCACCGCCCCAGGCGCCGCCTCCCGCAGTGCCCGCAGGGCCCGCAGAGCCTTCGGCGTTCTCGCCGTCTACGGCGTCCGGCCTCGCCGTCGTCGCCACTCGCGGCCTGACCAGGACCTTCACCGACCGGCGCGGCGCCCGCACCGTCGTCAGCTCGCTCGACCTGATCGTGCCCCGCGGCGCCGTCTACGGCTTCCTCGGCCCCAACGGCTCCGGCAAGTCGACGACCATGAAGATGCTGCTGGGCCTGCTGGCGCCCACCCGCGGCGACATCGCCCTGTTCGGCACGCCCCTGGACCGCCGCAGCCGCGGCCCCCTCATGGCGCGCATCGGCTCCATGATCGAGCAGCCTCCCGGCTACGGGCACCTCACGGGCGCGGAGAACATGCGGATCGTGCAGAAGATGCTGGGCCTGTCCGACCGGCAGGTCGACCGGGCCCTGGCCCTGGTGCGCCTGAGCGAGCACAAGGACCGCCTCGTGCGCGCCTACTCCCTGGGGATGAAGCAGCGCCTGGGCATCGCCATGGCCCTGGCCCGCCAGCCCGAGCTGCTCGTCCTGGACGAGCCGACCAACGGCCTGGATCCCGCCGGCATCGAGGAGATCCGCCGTCTGCTCGTCGAGCTCGCCTCCCAGGGCGTCACGGTCATGGTCTCCAGCCACCTGCTCGACGAGATCGACCGCATGGCCGGAGTGCTCGGCATCCTGTCCGCCGGGCGCCTGGTCTTCCAGGGCACGCGGGCCCAGCTCATGGAGCGCTCCGTGCCCGACATGCTGGTGGTCACCCCCACGCCCCGGGCCGTCCTGAGTGACGAGATCCTGGGCGGCCTCGTGCCCGCGAGCGGGACCGGCGCGGCCGTGCTCACCCGCCGGGGCGTGCGCGTGCCCGCCCTGAGCCCCGCCGGCGCCGCCGAGCTGGTCCGCCGCCTGGTGAGCGCGGGGGTGGTCGTCCACGAGGTGCGTCGGGAGCCCCAGAGCCTGGAGGACGTCTTCATGGACCTCACCGGCGGGGCGGGGGTGCTGTGATGAGCGCTGCGATGACCGCCGTCGCGCCCCTCGCCCGTCGTCCGCGGCTCACGGCCGTCCGGCTCGAGCTGGCCAAGATGCGGCGCCTGCGCACCGTGCCGGTCGCCGCGGCGCTCGTGGCCGCCACGGTCGCCCTGTCGGGAACGAGCCTGTTCTCCGCCTCTGCGCGCGCGGGCTTCTCCGCACCCGACTCCCACGTCTGGGAGCGGCTGCTCCTGAGCTGCACCATCATGTCCGCGATCACCGGGCCGATCCTGGCCGCAGTCCTCGCCAGCCGCCAGACCGACATCGAGCACTCCGGGGCGGGTTGGACGCTGTTCGCCACCGCCGGGCGCACCCCGGGAGCGCTGTGCCGGGCCAAGGTGGCGGCCCTGAGCCCGGTGATCGCGCCCGCCGTCGCCTGCCAGAGCCTGGCCCTGATCGGCTGGGCGCGCCTGGCGGGAGTCACCGTCCCGCTGGACGCCGGTCCCTGGACCCTGTACACCGCCGAGCTGATCGCCGTCGACCTGGCCATGTGCGCCTTCCACGTGTGGCTGGCCGCCGTCAGGGAGAACCAGCTCATCGGGGTGGGGGTCGGCCTGCTCGGCTCCTTCACCGCCGTCTACATGCTGCTGGCGCCCTCCTGGGTCGCGCGTCTGGTCCCCTGGGGCTACTACGCGACCATCTGCTGCGTCCAGCAGCATGAGACGGATGTCCAGTACACCGCGCCTCCCCTGGGATGGGTGGCCGCCTTCCTGGCCCTGGCCGCCGTCCTGTTCACCGTCGCCACCCGGCGGCTCGACCGGATCGAGAGGTGATCCCCATGACTGACGCCCTGGCTCCCTCTGCTCCCGTGCCCAGGACCCGCGAGACCCGCCCCGCCTTCACCGCGCTCCTGGCGGTCGAGGCGCTCAAGCTGCGGCGCTCATCGGTGTGGGTGGTCGTCCTCATCCTGCCCGTGCTGGCGGTCGTGTCCGGATCGGTCAACTACATGATGAACCGGTCTCAGCTGTCCCACGGGTGGGGCAGCCTGACCTCCCAGGTGCTCGTCTTCTACGGCCTGTTCTTCTGCTCCCTGGGCATCGCCCTGCTGGCCTCGGCGTCGTGGCGCCCCGAGCACCTCGGCACGAGCTGGAACGCGATGCGCACCACCGAGCACAGCCCGGTCGCGGTCTCGGCGGCCAAGACCCTGGTCCTGACGGCGCCCGTAACCGCCATGCAGATCGCCGTCATGCTCCTGACCTGGGTGGTCGGAGCGTGCCTCGGCCTGGGCATCGCCCCGCCGTCGGCCTTCGTGGCGGAGTGCCTGCTCGCCGTCCTCACAGCGCAGCCCCTCATCGCCGTCCAGTCCCTGCTGAGCATGCGGATGCGGTCCTTCGCGGCGCCGGTAGCCGTGTGCTTCGCCGGCCTGGTGGTGGGCATGGCACTGGTGATGAAGGACAGCTGGGCGGCCAACGCGTGGCCCCAGGCACTGGTGACCCGGGGCCTGACCCTGGGCAGCGCGGCCGTGAGCACCTCCGGCGACCTGGATGCCGCCGGCGTCGCGACCCTCCTGGTGGGAGCGGCCCTCTCAGCGCTCGTGTGCTGGGGGCTGCTGGTCACCGTGGCGCGGCGCGCCGGCGGGGTCCGATAGCATGGCGCAGTCAGTGGATCGCCGGCGGATCGTCTATGGTCCCCTCATGGTCTCCCTTCTCAGCCGGATCCTCGGCATCGCCGGCACCGCCGCCAAGGGCGCGCCCGACGACGTCGATGAGCTGAGCCGACCGGCTCCGGCCGCCGGCGCGCGGCAGAGCGACGAGCCGACCGGGCGCGCGGCCTCGGCCTCCGAAAAGACCGTGCGCCCCTCACCGCCGCGCGCCCCGGCCCAGAGGCGCGCCCCGGGCCCCGCGGGCTCCGCCGGCGAGCCGCCGTCGGCTCCGGAGCGGACCGGAGTAGGCGTCTACGACGTCGCCTCTCGGGGCCTGCCCGATATCGTCTACTCCCCCGACCCCGACGGCGAGCCCGACCCCGGTGAGGTGGTGTGGACCTGGGTGCCCTACGAGGAGGACGCCTACCGGGGCAAGGACCGGCCGGTGCTCGTGCTCGCGCGCCAAGCCGATCCTGGTGGGCGGCTGGTCGTGACGCAGATGACGAGCAGGGACCACGACCGCGACGCCGCCCAGGAGGCCCGCTGGGGCCGCTACTGGCACGACGTCGGCACCGGGGACTGGGACTCCCGGGGCCGGCCCAGCGAGGTGCGCCTGGACCGGCTGCTGGTGGTCGAGCCGTCCGCGGTGCGCCGCGAGGGCGCCACCATGTGCCGGGACGTCTTCGACGGAGTCGTCGCAGCCCTGCGCGCCCACTGGGCGCGTTCGGTGCACGGAGATGCGGGCGGCTGCCGCCCGGGGGCCGGGCGAGTCGTCCGCAAGCGCGACGCACCTCACGCCGCCGACGGGGAACGCGCTCGATCCTGCTGACTCCCCCGGTGCTAGAGTCGCATTTCGGACCTCTGGCCCGGCCGGCTGCGGGGTCCCGCGACCGGGCCTCGCCGGGTGCCTTCACCGCGCCCTTGCCGGCCCGTGTGCGCGACCCCTCCTCTCCGGCCGCTGACCGCACTCGAATCAAGAAAGCTTTACCAACCGTGGCGAACATCAAGTCCCAGATCAAGCGCATCAAGACCAACGAGAAGGCCCGTCTGCGCAATCAGTCCGTCAAGTCCGAGCTCAAGACCTATGTGCGTCGCGTCCGGGAGGCCATTGACGCCGGCGACAAGGCCGCTGCCGAGGAGCACCTGCGGAAGGCCGCCCGCAAGCTGGACAAGGCGGCCTCCAAGGGCGTCATCCACAAGAACCAGGCCGCGAACCGCAAGTCCAAGCTCGCCAAGCGCGTCGCCGCCCTCTGAGCCGGGCCCAAGACCGCAACCACCGGGCACTCGGCCCGCTCTCGCCCGATAGCCGCGCGCCGCTCCGAGACCCTCGCCGCCGCGCCCGCCCCCGGGCGCGTGTGCTCGCGCCAGGGAGTCGGCGCGGCCGGGACCGGACGGCGCTAGGATGCTGCGGGCAGGCGCGATCCGGCTGGGCCCGTTCACCTCGACTCAGGCAGGAGTGCGCATGCGCATAGGCTTCGACCGGGACAAGTACCTGCGCATGCAGTCCGAACGCATCGCCGAGCGCCGCACGCAGTTCGGCGGCAGGCTCTACCTCGAGTTCGGGGGCAAGCTCATCGACGACATGCACGCCTCGCGCGTGCTGCCCGGCTTCACCCCGGACAACAAGGTCGTCATGCTCGCCGAGCTCGCCGACGAGGTCGAGATCATTGTCGCCGTCAGCGCCAAGGACCTTGCCCGCAACAAGGTTCGCGCCGATCTGGGCACCGGCTACGAGGACGAGGTCCTGCGCCACATCGACGCATTCCGCTCCTACGGGCTGTACGTGGGCAGCGTCGTCATCACCCGGTGGACCGACGACAACCCCCAGGCCCGCGACTTCAAGCGCAAGCTGGAGAAGCTGGGCATCACGGTCTACCGCCACTACCCGATCCCCGGCTACCCCGGCGACGTCGCCCGCATCGTCTCCGAGCAGGGGTACGGGCGCAACGAGTACATCGGGACCTCCCGCAACCTCGTCGTCGTCACCGCCCCGGGGCCGGGCAGCGGCAAGATGGCGACCTGCCTGTCGCAGATGTACCACGACCACCTTCGGGGGATCTCCTCCGGCTACGCCAAGTTCGAGACCTTCCCGATCTGGAACCTGCCCCTGGACCACCCGGTCAACATCGCCTACGAGGCCGCCACCGCTGACCTCGACGACGTCAACATGATCGACCCCTTCCACCTGGCGGCCCACGGGGTCCAGACCGTCAACTACAACCGCGACGTCGAGGTCTTCCCCGTCCTGAAGCGCCTGTTCGAGGAGATCCTGGGCGCCTCGCCCTACCGGTCCCCCACGGAGATGGGCGTCAATATGGCAGGCAACTGCATCAGCGACGACGAGGTCTGCCGTGCGGCCAGCAGGCAGGAGGTCATCCGCCGCTACTACAGGGCGCTCGTCGCCGAGAAGCGCGACATGACCGACCCGGTCCAGTCGGCGCGCATCTCCCTGCTCATGTCCCGGCTCGGGGTCGAGAAGGCGGACCGGCCGGTCGTGCCCCCCGCGGCGCGCCTGGCGGCCTCCACCGGGGCGCCCGCATCCGCGATCGAGCTGCCCGACGGGACGATCGAGCTCGGCAAGACCTCGCCGCTGCTGGGCTGCTGCTCGGCGATGCTGCTCAACGCCCTCAAGCGCCTGGCGGGCATCGACCGGGACGTCGACCTGCTGGCCAAGAGCTCGATCGAGCCGATCCAGATCCTCAAGACCCGGCACCTGGGGAGCCGCAACCCGCGCCTGCACACCGACGAGGTCCTCATCGCCCTGGCCGTGTCCGCCAACGGGGACCCCAACGCCGCCCGCGCCCTGGCCCAGCTGGAGAACCTGCGCGGCTGCGACGTGCACACCTCGACGATCCTGGGCAGTGTGGACGAGGGCATCTTCCGCTCCCTCGGCATCCAGGTGACCAACGAGCCCGTGTTCGCGACCAAGACGCTGTACCGCAAGCGCTGAGGCGCGCCGTCCCGCACCCGCAGGAGGATCACGGATGTTCACCGGAATCGTGGAGGAGCTCGGGCGCATCGAGCGCGTGGAGCGCGCCGGGTCGTCGGCCAGGCTGACGGTCCGCGCCCCGCGGGTCATGGAGGGCACCCGCCCGGGTGGCTCCATCTGCGTCAGCGGGTGCTGCCTGACCGTCGCCGAGGCCGCCGAGGGCCCCGCCTCCCCGGGTCGCTGACCGTCTGCCTGATCCCCGAGACGCTGCGCCGCACGACCCTGGGCGGCAGGCGGCCCGGCGACAGCGTCAACCTGGAGGTCGACGTCATGGCCAAGTACAACGAGCGCCTCCTGGGCGCGGGCGCCCGGCCCGCCGGGTAGGCCGCGGGAGCCGCCCCGCCGCCGACGGCCCTCAGGCGCCGCGCGGGCGGGAGGGCAGGCGTCCGCGCCGGGCGCTGCAGATGGTGAGCACGGCCCGCTCGACGGCGTGGACGGGGTCGCGCGACTCCCCCTTGACCTCGGCGTCCGCCCGGGCTACCGCCATGATGGCCGCGGCCAGGGCGTCGTCCGACCAGCCGGACAGCTCGCGGCGGGCCCGGTCCACCTGCCAGGGCGCCATGCCGAGGTCCTTGGGGCTCATGCCCCGCCTGCCTCCCATGGCGGCCACGCGGGCCAGCTGGCGGATCTTCATCGCCAGGGCGGCGACGATCGGCACCGGCTCGGTGCCGGTGGCGACGGCGTGGCGCAGGGCGGTGATGGCCTTGGCGACGTTCCCCGCGGCGGCGGCGTCCGCCACGGTGAAGCCGGTGGCCTCGAAGCGGCCCGCGTAGTAGGTGTTGACGGCCTGGGTGGTGATGGTGCCCCGGGTGTCGGCGATCAGCTGGTCGACGGCCGAGCACAGCTCGCGCAGGTCGGAGCCGAGGGCGTCCACGAGCGCGCCGACGGCCTCCGGCTCTATGCGGCGGCCCGCCCGGCGCACGTCCGCGCCCACGAGCGCGGCCTTGTCCCTGGGCGACCTGACCGCCTCGATGGTCACCACCGGGTAGGGGGACCCGGCCAGGGCGTCGAGGAGCCTGCGGCCGCGCTGGCCGCCGTTGTGCCGCAGCAGGACGACGACGTCGGGCGCGGGGTCGGAGGTGTAGGCCAGCAGGTCCGTCAGCAGCGCGTCGTTCATCTGCTCCAGGGCCGGCACGAGCACGAGCTTGCGCTCCCCGAACAGGGAGGGGGACGTGAGGGTGTCGAGCCGGTGGGGCTCGTAGGCGGCTGCCTCGATCGTGCTGATCTCGGTGGCGGGGTCCTTCTGGCGCGCCCGGGCCAGGAGCCGGGCCACGGCGCGGTCTGCGAGAAGCTCCTCACCCGCGCGGATCAGGACGACCGGGGCGAGGTCGACCTGGTCCCAGGCGGGTCCTGCCGGTGCGCGCCGGGAGCCTCGGGTGGAGCGTCGGGTCGGTGCCATGGGGCAAGCCTGCCACGCAGCGCCGACTTGATTGCGCATGCCGCCGGCGTCAGGGCCGTGGAGGCCCGGCGCAGGCCCGCGCGCCCCCGCCGCGAGGCGGCCGCCGCGCCGGCGGCCTCGAGCGCCGCCAGGGCGCAGGCGCCGCCCGCCCCGCCGGGCCACTCCAGGCTCGCGGCCGGCAGGTCGGCGAAGAAGCCGGCGACGACCACCAGCCAGGCGCAGCAGGCGGTCGCGGGCCAGGCGATGAGTCTCGCCAGCGCGGGCCACCACGGCGCCACCACGGCGGCGAGCAGGCCGGTCACGGTCGCCACGGGCACGGGCGGGGCCGCCAGCGCGTTGGCGGGCACCGCCCAGGTGCTCACCCGGGGCTGGAGGAGGACCAGGACGGGGGCGCAGGCGGCCTGGGCGACCAGCGGCACGGCCAGGAGGGCGGCCGCCCACCGGGGCAGGCGCCGGGCGAGCGCCGCCTGGGCGGGGGCGGCCCCCAGCAGGATCCCGGCCGTGGCCACGACCGACAGGGCGAAGCCGTAGGAGCGCGCCTGCCAGGGGTCGATGAGCAGCAGGACGATGACCGCGGCTCCCAGTGCGGGCAGGGAGGCGGAGCGCCTGCCCAGGGCCACGCCCGCGAGCAGGACCGCGCCCATGGCCGCCGCACGCAGGACGGACCCGCCGGGACGAACCAGGACGACGAGTCCCGCCAGCACCAGAGCCCCGGCGACGGCCCGCCACCGCCTGGGCAGGAGGCCGAGCCCGCACACGACCAGGCCCAGGACGATGGCGACGTGCTCGCCCGACACGGCGGTGAGGTGGGTCATGGACACGGTGCGCATGTCGGCCCGGACGTCGGCGGGCAGGGCGTGGTCGTCCCCCAGCGCCACCCCGGAGACGAGCTCGCGCGCCCCGTCGGGCCACCGCCACCGGCCCGGTGCCGTCCGCGGCTCCCCGACCGCGTCGGCCAGCCCCGCCCGGACGCCTCCGACCAGGGCCAGGACGCCGGTCGGCCGGGCGGTGAGCCGCACGACGGCGTCGGAGCCCAGGACCGCGGCGTGCTCCTCGCCCGGGTCGGCGGGCCGGGGCGCGGCGTGCACGCGCACGGTGGCGCCCATGGGCAGGCCGTACCAGTCCCGGCCGCCCAGGACCAGGGCGGTCAGGCGGGAGCCGCTGCCGTCAACGGCGGTGACGTCGAGGTCGGCGACCACAGTGGTGCGGCGGGGCCCGGCCACCACGCGCGGCTCGGAGGCCACAGCGCCCACAATGGTGACGGCACGGCCCTCGGCCGCCGCCCGGGTCAGGGGATCCGCGGCCCGGCTCCACGACCCGGCCGCGGTCACGGCGAGCACCGCGAGGGCGGCCAGGACGGCCAGCAGGAGGCTCGCGCACACCGATCCGACGGCGGAGCCGTCCGGGGCGTCCGGCGCACCGGGCCTCGGATCCCGGCGGTGGCGGGGCGGGCGGAACCGGAGCGCTCCGGCTCCCAGCGGGAGGGCGAGGACGGCCAGGACGAGGGCCGCCGCAAGCGTGTGGCGCCAGGCCCCCCGTCCGGACAGGCCGGTGGCCCAGGCGGCGGCGGCCCAGGCGGCCAGGGCCGGCGTGAGCAGGCGCGCGTCCAGGGGCGCGGGGGCGGCCTCACGCAAGGCGTGGGGCCCGCTGCGGCGCTCCCCGGGGCGGGCGCTCATACGGTCGCCTCCGACCTGAGGGCCTCGAGCTTGGCCCGCCCGATGCCGGGCACGTCCGTCAGGTCGTCCAGGCTCGCGAAGGGGCCGTGGGCCTGCCGGTGGCTGACGATCCGCTCGGCCAGTGCGGGCCCGATCCCGGGCAGCTTCTCCAGCTCGTCGGCGGAGGCGGTGTTGACGTTGATCAGCCCGGAGCCGCCGGCCCCGGCTCCCGCGGAGGGAGTCGTCCCCGTCTCCGAGGCGGGTGCCGCCTCCACCGCCTCGCCGACGACGGGGACCCGCACCTGCTCGCCGTCGGCGACGATCCTGGCGAGGTTGAGCTGATCGGTCTGGGCGTCCTCGCGCACCCCGCCGGCAGCCTCGATGGCGTCCACGACGCGCGCACCGGCCGGGAGCCTGACCACCCCCGGTGACCGGACTGCGCCGACGACGTGCACGAGGACCTCGCCCGTCCCGCCGGGCTCGGCGCCGGAGTGACCCGGGCCGCCGTCCGGCATGGTTGCCGGGCCGGTCGCCGGGCCGGTCGCGGGCTCCCCGCCGGCCGGGGTCTCCCCGGCCCCGGCCGTCGCCGTGGCCGCCGGACCGGCCTGGGGGCGCGAGCCGGGCGCGTTCATCACCGTGCGCAGCGCGAGGAGGAGGGCCAGGGCGATCAGGGCGGCCCCCAGGACCATGGCGGCCCGTGGCGCCACGGCGATGCGCCGGGGCCTGCGAACCGGCTCGTCGGGGTCGGTCGAGCAGGCCAGGCGCACGAGGCCGTCGAGGGACCGCCCGTCCCGCTGCGCCGCCCGCCGACCGCTCATGGTGACGACGGTAGAGCGATGGCGCCGGGCGGCGCTGGCCGCCTGTGGACAGCCGCCCGGCGGGGTGCACGAGGCGCGCCTGTGGGGCCGCGGCGCCGACAGCGCGCTCGGTCACGCCCGCCCGGGGCCCGCCGCCGGGCGCCGCTCACCTGCCGCGGCCCAGCCACGGGGCGACGACGACGCCCAGGGCGCCGGGCCCCAGGTGGACGCGGTGGGCGGCGTCGACCGGCGAGCGCATGATGGACTCCACCACCGCCCCGGCCTGCGCCATGGCCTCGGCCAGGTCGTTCTCGAGCTCTTGGCCCTGCGCCGGGTCCTCCCCGTAGTGGACGGCCAGGCGCACCGGCTCGACCGGGGGCCGCGGCCCGCTCAGCTGCGTCCCGCCGGCGGCGCGCACGGCCTGGGCGATCAGGTGGCGCCGGGCCCGCGCCGAGCCGCGCACGGTCTCGGCGACGGCCACGCCGGAGGCGGACATGGTCAGCACCGGCCGGATCCCGAGGGCGCCGCCCACCAGGCCGGTCGTGCGGTCCACGCGCCCGCTGCGCCGCAGACCGGTCAGGTCATCGACGAGGAAGAATGTGCGGGACCGCGACGCCGACTCCCGGGCGCGGGCGGCCCCCCGGCGCGCGTCGCCGGCCTCGCAGGCGGCCAGGGCGGCCAGTCCGAGCGCCCCGCCCGAGGCGCCGGAGTCCAGGACCAGGACCGAGCGGCCCCCGGCTGCGAGCTCCTGGGCGGCGAGACGGGCGTTGTCCACCGTGCCCGACAGCACCGAGCCGATGTGGATGGCCAGGACCTCGTCGGCGCGCTCCAGGGCGGAGGCGTAGGCGGCCGCCAGCTCGGCGACGCTGGGCCGTGCGGTGGTCGGGGCGGCGCCGTCGTCGATCACGTGGAGCGGCACGACCCCGATGCCACGGCACTGCGCGAGCGCCGGCGGCAGGCAGGCGGCGGAGTCGGTGACGACGGCGAGGGTCATGGCCTCAGAGTAGTCGCCGCCGTCACCATCGGTTGTGTCCAATGTGTCCAAGCGGCCGCTCCCCTGCGCCCGGCCGGGCTCAGGACTGCTGGGCGATCTGCATGCGCCGGTTCTCCAGGCCCACGATCTGCTCGAAGACCCCCCGGTAGTCCTCGTCGTCCGCACTCATGCGGCGGTGCCTGGCGCGCAGCTCGGCGAGCCGGCGGTTGATCCCGGTGCGGGCCAGGGCCGACAGGACGCCTCGAGCGTAGCGCTCGACGACGTGCGGGTCGGGCCCGTCGGCCTGGCCGCGGGACGGCGCCAGGGGCAGGGGCGCCACCGCCAGCTCGGTGATGGCGGCGCTGACCGGTCCGATGGCCCCGACGCGCACCTGCTCGATCCAGCGGACGGTGGCTCGGTTGACGGCGACGTCATGAGCCAGGCCGGAGGCCTCGGCCCGGGAGATGAGGCCGGGGACCTCCCCGGCCCCGCCCGCCGCCTCGATGGCCTCGAAGACGGCCCGGTGGACCGGCGCGGAGAAGGCGACCGGACTGATGTCGTCCGCGCCGGCGCGCGCGGCGACCACGGGCATCTGCACGATGACCTCCAGGGCCTGGCGCTCGAGCCTGGCCACCGGGTCGCTCACCGGCGGCAGCCCGGCCGGGACGGAGACGGTGCCCGGCGCGGCCGCGTCCGGACCGGCGCCCGACGGGCCCGGGCCGCCCGCACCGCGCCGCGCGGCGGCGCGCACCGCCCCCACGGCCTCGGAGTCGGGCATGCCGAGCCACCCGGCCAGGCGCCGGGTGTACTCCCGGCGCAGCGCCCGGTCACGGATGCCCGCCACCACCGGCGCGGCCGAGCGCAGCCCCCGCACCCGCCCCTCGGCGGTGTCCAGGTCCAGATCGGCCAGGCAGGCGCGGATGACGAACTCGAACAGGGGCACGCGGCGCTCCAGCAGCCGCGGGATCGCGTCGTTGCCCTCCGCCATGCGCAGGTCGCAGGGGTCGTAGCCGTGCGGGTCGACCGCCACGAAGGTCTGCGCGGCGAAGTGCTGGTCCTCCCCGTAGGCGCGCAGGGCCGCCTTGCGCCCGGCGGCGTCGCCGTCGAAGGTGAAGACGACCTCCCCGCCGCGGGCGCGATTGCCCGCCATGACGCCGGCCGACGGGTCGGCGGAGTCCCCCAGGAGGCGGCGCACGATGCGCACGTGGTCGGCCCCGAAGGCGGTGCCGCACGTGGCCACGGCGTTGGTGACCCCGGACAGGTGGGCGGCCATGACGTCGGTGTAGCCCTCGACGACGACGACGCGGTGGTCGCGGGCGATGTCCCGCTTGGCCAGGTCCAGGCCGTAGAGCACCTGGCTCTTGTGGTAGATGGCGGTCTCGGGGGTGTTGAGGTACTTGGGGACGGTGGCGTCCTCGTCCGACAGGCGCCTGCCGCCGAATCCGACGGTGGCCCCGGTGACGTCGCGGATGGGCCACATGAGGCGGTCGCGGAAGCGGTCGTAGACGCGCGCGCCGCCGGCACCGCCCTGCCCGCACAGGCCCGAGGCGACCAGCTCGTGCTCGGTGAAGCCCCGCGAGCGCAGCATGTTCGCCAGCGTGTCCCAGCCGGCGGGGGCGTAGCCGACTCCGAAGCGGGCGGCCTCCTCGGGGCCGAAGGCGCGTCCGCCGAGGAAGGCGCGTCCCGCCTGCGCGGCGGGGGCGGCGAGCTGCTCGCGGAACCAGGACTCGGCCAGGCGGTTGGCCTCCAGGAGCCGCCGGCGGGTGCCGGGCTCGACGCCGTGGGTGGCCGAGCCGCCGCCCTCCTCGTAGCGCAGCCGGACGCCGACCCGGCCGGCCAGGTACTCCACGGCCTCGGTGAAGGGCAGGTGGTTGATCTTCTGGACGAAGGAGATGACGTCCCCGCCCTCGCCGCAGCCGAAGCAGTGCCACAGGCCCAGCTGGGGGCGGACGTTGAAGGAGGGGGTGCGCTCGTCGTGGAAGGGGCACAGGCCCTTGAGCGATCCCGCCCCGCCGCTCTTGAGGGTGACGTGCTCGCCGACGACGTCCTCGATCTTCGCGCGCTCGCGCACCGCGTCGATGTCCTCGCGCTTGATCAGTCCCGCCATGGCGGCATTCTAGGCGAGGGCGCCGACACGGATGCGCCCGGGGCGGGGCGCCGGACTCGTCTCATACCTCCGAGAGCAGCCCGCACAGGCGCGCGTGCCAGGCGCGCGCCGAGGTGTCGGTCAGGGAGGCGATCTGGTCCACGACCGCCCGGATGCGGTCCGCGTCGTCGTCGGCCCGGCGCCAGGCCGCGGCGAAGATGGGCTCCAGGTGCTCGCCCCCGGAGGAGAGCAGGACGTCGGCCAGGTCGAACAGCTCGGTGCGCTGGCGCAGGTAGACGGGCTCGTGCTCGCGCGGCGCCATGACGTAGTGCACGGCGACGCCCTTGAGGAACAGGATCTCGGCGGCGGTGTCCGCGGGGATGACCAGGTCGGCGTCGTAGCGGGTCAGGGGGCCGGTCCCGAAGACGGCCCGGGTGGCCGCGGCCACGGCGGACACGAAGCGGCCTATGAGCTGGCTGGTGAGGTTCTTCAGCCTGGCGGCGTCCGCCGGCGCCCCGCTGTAGGAGGCGATCCAGCTGGACTGGGCGGCCAGACGCTCCCAGGCCGCGCCGAGCGCGGCGCGGCCCGGCTCGGCCCCGTACCAGGCGCTGGTGTCCTCGACGACGGAGTCGACCTCGGAGTCCTCTCGCAGCCGGGCCGGGTCCATGCGCCCCAGGGCGATGGCGTCCTCGACGTCGTGGACGGAGTAGCCGACGTCGTCGCAGAAGTCCATGAGCTGGGCCTCCAGGCAGCGGCGCCCGGCAGGGGCGCCGGCGCGCATCCAGGCGAAGATCTCCCGGTCGTCGTCGTAGCAGCAGTATTTGCGGGCGCTCTTGCCCTGCGGGCCGCCGGGCCCCTCGCCCCGGGCCCAGGGGTACTTGGCGACGGCGTCGAGGCTGGCGCGCGTGAGATTGAGGCCCACGCTGCGTCCGGAGGCGTCCATGGTCTTGGGCTCCAGGCGGGTCAGGATGCGCAGGGTCTGGGCGTTGCCCTCGAAGCCGCCGATGGACGCCGCGACGACATCGAGCGCCTTCTCCCCGTTGTGCCCGTAGGGCGGGTGGCCCAGATCGTGGGACAGGCAGGCGGTGTCGACGACGTCGGGGTCGCAGCCCAGCGCCTGCCCGAGCGCGCGGCCCACCTGGGCGACCTCCAGGGAGTGGGTGAGGCGGGTCCGCACGAAGTCGTCGCTGGAGGGCCCCAGCACCTGGGTCTTGGCGCCCAGGCGGCGCAGCGCTGAGGAATGGACCACACGCGCCCGGTCGCGCTCGAAGGGCGTGCGCTGGGGGTTCTTCGCAGGCTCTGGCACGAAACGAGCGATGTCGCCGGCCCCGTACCCGGCCAGGTCATCCCGCTCCCCGCCGGCAGGACCGTGGCCGTCACGGGGGCCGGCGGTGTGGAGTGGCACCCCGTTGCTGGACATGGTCACAAGGTAGCGCAGCATGGGGCTACTATGAGATATAAACTTGTGCGCTTATGCTGCTCGCCCGCAAGGCCGCGAGCGGCGGACGCGCGGACTGAATTGTCCGGGCCAGACCCGGAGGAAGGGAGCCGTTTGCTGTGACTACCACCACAACGCTCGTCCACCGCGTCTACAACGGGCCGCTGGAATGGTGGCGCGACGGCCTCGTCTACGAGATCGGTTCCGCCCAGGTCGGCGCCGCCGACCTCGACGCGGCTCACGGCATCCTGGACCACGTCGCCTCGCTCGGCTTCAATGTCGTGCTCGTGCGCCCCTCGCGGGTGCCCACCGACGGCGACCTGTCGTCCTTCCGCTCCTTCGCAGGCCGGGCCCACGAGCTCGGCCTGCGCGTCATCGCCAGGATCTCGGGGGCGCTGGGGCCCGTGACCGGTGCGCACGCCCGCGACGCGAACCCGATCTTCATCGACCAGGAGAGCGGCGAGGAAAAGCTCCTGCAGCGCGCTGCCGCCTTCCTCGCCGAGGGCGCCGACGGCGTCGACCTGGGCACGATCGTCCCGCCCCAGGTCAGCGCCGAGACCGACCTGGACCTGCTCAGCGAGCACCTCACCCTTCTGCAGGCCCTCGTGGCCGAGCACGTCGATGACGGCCTCATCGGGGCCGACGTCTCCGCGGACTATCCCGACGCGCTGCGCCACCACCTGCAGGACGACTGGCTGCACCACCTGCGTGACGACGCGCTCATGCTCACCCGGTGGGAGGCGGACTCCCTGACCCGGCACATCACGCACTCCCTGGACGAGCACGATCGCTTCGGGGCCCCGCCCGTGTGGCGGTACCTGCCCAGCTACCGGCTCGTCAGGTCCACCGACCCCGGCGACGGGTACTGCTGGTTCGAGACCAGCGACGAGGAGCGCGGGCGCCGGTCGCTGGCGCTGCAGGCGCTCGTGCTCGCCCTGCCGGGAGCGGTCTACCTGCGCCAGGGCGACGAGATCAGCCTGCCGGACAAGGACAAGCCGAGCTCGACGCAGGAGCTGGCCAGGCTCATCAACGAGCGCTCGGGCGACCAGGGCGACCAGTTCGGGTCCCCCCTGTCCACCGTGCGGCACGCCACCTACGTGAGGCAGGAGCACGCGCTGGCCACCGGCCCCTTCGCCTTCGTCGTGGGGCTCGACTGGTGCCCGGCGGACGTCCTGACCTTCCTGAACCGCGACATCCTGGTGCTGGTCAACACCTCCGACCGGGGCGTCGCGCTGCCCGAGCAGGCCCAGGTGCTGCTCGCCTCGGCGGCACTGGTCCAGGAGGACCGGCGCCTGCTGGTGCCGCCCACGACGACGGTCTGGCTCCAGGCCTCCACCGTCGCCTGAGGCGGCCGCCGGCTGCGAGTGCCGAGCGCCTTCCGCGGCCGCCCCGCCCCGAAGGCCGGCAGAACAGATCATGTTTGCGTAAGATCTGCCAGATTCTTGCAAATCTTGCACGCTCGCGTTACATTGTGTGTGCTCGCCTACCCGTCCTCCCTTTCAGATTCGAAGGAGAATCACGGTGACCCTCAATCGCCGGTCGTTCCTGTCCATGACCGCCATCGCCACTACTCTCGCCGCAGCAGCAGCCTGCGGCTCCAGTGACTCCAGCGACTCCAGTGGTACCGTCGCCGCCGACACCACCGCTGACCTGGTCATCTGGGCCGACGAGAAGAAGGCCCCCTCGGTCGAGGAGTTCGCCACCCAGTGGGCGGACCAGCAGGGCGGATTGACGGTCGCCGTGCAGGTGGTCGCCGACGACCTCGAGACCAACTTCATCACGGCCGACAGCGCGGGCAACGGCCCCGACATCGTCATCGGCGCCCACGACTGGATCGGCAAGCTCGTCCAGAACAACGCCATCGCCCCGGTCGTGCTCTCCGAGAAGGCGCAGGCCAACTACTCGGACATGGCGCTGAAGGCCGTGACCTACAACGACCAGATCTACGGCGCCCCGTACTCCGTCGAGGCGCTGGCCCTCTACGTGAACAAGGGGCTGACCAGCAAGACCGCGCCGGCCACGGTCGAGGAGCTGGTCGAGGCGGGCAGGGCCGCCGGCACCGATGAGGTCCTCGCGCTGCCCGTCGGCGACGAGGGCAACGGCTACTTCATGCAGCCCTTCTACTCATCCGCGGGCGGATACCTGTTCGGAACCTACTCCGACGGCACGTACGACACCGAGGATCTGGGGATCGGCGCCGAGGGCTCGGTGACCGCCGGCACCAAGATGGCCGCTCTTGCGCGCGAGGGCGTCCTCAAGACCTCCATCAGCACCGACAACGCCACCGACCTGTTCACCACCGGGAGGACCCCCTACCTCATCTCCGGCCCATGGTCCCTGTCCGGTGTCAAGGAAGCGGGCATCGACTACGCCATCGCGAAGATCCCTGGATTCGAGGGGATGAACGAGGCCGTGCCCTTCGCGGGCGTGAATGTCTTCTACGTGGCCCAGAACGGCAGCAACCGCTCGATCGCCGAGAGCTTCATCGCCGATGTCGCCAAGGACTCCACAGTCGCCGAGGCCATGTTCGCCAAGAACGAGCTCCCGCCGGCCCAGGAGGACCTGGCGGAGAAGCTCAAGTCGTCCAACCCCGACATGGTGACCTTCTTCGACATCGCCAGCAGCGCGCCCCCCATGCCCTCCATCCCCGAGATGGCCGAGATCTGGACGCCTCTGGGACGGGCGGAGGCCAACATCATCAATGGCAAGAACGACCCGGAGTCCGCGATGGAGGACGCCGGCGCATCCATCAAGTCCGCACTCGCCATCTGATCCGAATCCCCGAACCCAGTCTGCCGTCCGAAAGGTTTATCCCAGACAATGATGTCAACCGCCCCCGAGAACGCACGTCTTACGAAGCAGGAGAAGACCACCACGATCACCTCGGTGCTCATCCGCGTCCTGGCGCTCGGCGCCACCCTGGCCCTGGCCGCCTATCTCGTACCGCTCCTCGTGCACTACAGGATGTGGGTGTGGCTGGTCATCGTCGGCGCGGCCACCGCGGCCATGTTCCTGCTGTACTCGACCAAGCGCTTCGTCCCCGGAAAGTACCTCTTCCCCGGAACGTTCTTCCTGGCCGTCTTCCTCATCGTCCCCATCGTCCTGACCGTTCAGATCTCCTTCACGAACTACGGCGACTCCAACCGCGGCACCAGGACGAAGGACGAGGCGATCTCGGCCATTATCGCCAACTCCGTCACGAGGGTGCCCGACACCCCGATCTACGACCTGCGCGTGGGCACCACCGGCAGCGCCGCCGACGGCCCCTTCACCCTGTTCCTGGTGGACCCCGGCACCGGCAAGGCCTACACGGCCACGGCCGGGTCGTCGCTCACGCCCGCGGAACCCGGCGCCGTCACCCTGGAGGGCGGCAAGATCACCGCCGCCGAGGGGTACACGCTGCTGAGCCCCAGGGAGGTCAACGCCGCCTCGGCCAGGATCAATGACCTCGACGTGCCCATCGACGACGGGCGCTTCCTCCAGGTCAAGGGCTTCAACCAGGCGGTGGTGGCGACCGCCTCGATGGTCTACGACGAGGCCAGCGACTCCTTCACCAACACGATCACGGGCAAGACGTACACCGTGCAGAAGATCGGCACGTCGGAGTTCTACGCCAGGGACGACGGCAAGGCCCTCGACCAGTCGTGGCAGCAGAACGTCGGCTTCGCCAACTACGTCAGGCTCTTCACCAACTCATCCATCCTCAACCAGTTCGGTCAGGCCTTCGTGTGGACGCTCGTCTTCGCATTCGGCTCGGTGCTGCTCACCTTCATCGTCGGCTTCTTCCTGGCGCTGGTCCTCAATGACGACCGCATCCGCGGCAAGAAGCTCTACCGGTCCTTCCTGCTCCTGCCGTACGCCATCCCCGGTTTCGTCTCCCTGCTGGTATGGGCCAATTTCTACAACAAGGACTTCGGACTGATCAATGAGCTGCTGCGCCTGAACATCGACTGGCTCGGAGACCCCACCATGGCCAAGGCAGCCGTCCTGCTGACCAACCTGTGGATGGGCTTCCCCTACATGTTCATCGTGTGCACCGGAGCCCTCCAGTCGATCCCGGCCGACGTCAAGGAGGCCGCCAAGGTGGACGGGGCGACGGGGATCCAGACGACCCTGCGCATCACCGCGCCCCTGCTCCTGGTCGCGGTGGCCCCGCTGCTGGTGAGCTCCTTCGCCTTCAACTTCAACAACTTCAACGCGATCGAGCTGCTCACCGGCGGCGGCCCCTTCGAGACGGCCGGCGACGTCAGGGGCGGGACGGACATCCTCATCTCGATGATCTACCGGATGGCCTTCGGCGGCGCCAGGGCCGACTACGGCTTCGCCTCCGCCGTCTCGGTGGTGCTGTTCGCCATCACCGGCGTCCTGGCCGCCCTGCAGTTCCGCGCCACCAAGGCGCTCGAAGACGTCAACTGAGCGTGGAAGGAAAGCATCATGACGACTGATCAGTCCAAGCAGCCCGAGTTCGCCACCACTCCCGACGCGAACCGGATGACCTTCGCCCACTGGTGCCGCGAGATCGGCTGGCGCCATCTCGTCGGCGTCCTCGCCCTCGTCTTCGCCGCCATCCCCGTCCTCTACATCCTCTCGGCCTCCCTCAACCCCCAGGGAACGCTGAGCACCACCACGCTCGTCCCCACCAACGGGGTCAGCCTCATCAACTACAGGATCCTCCTGTCCGGAGAGCGGGGCCCGTTCCTGCACTGGTACCTCAACACGCTGATCGTGTGCGCCGTGATCGGCGCCGCCCAGGTCTTCCTGTCGCTGCTGGCCGCCTACGTGTTCTCCCGGTTCCGGTTCAAAGGACGTCGTGGCGGACTCCTGGCCCTCCTGCTGATCATGATGTTCCCCGCCACGCTGTCCATCATCGCGATCTACAGCATGATGAGCGACCTGGGCAGGGTCATCCCCTTCCTCGGTCTCAACACCCTGAGCGGGTACTGCCTCGCGCTCATGGGTGGGGCGCTCGGGCAGGTCTGGCTCATCAAGGGGACGTTCGACACGATCCCCAAGGAGCTCGACGAGGCCGCCATCATCGACGGCTGCACCCACTGGCAGGTGTTCCGCATCATCCTGCTGCCCACGCTCAAGCCGATCATCGCCACGACCTTCCTCCTGGCATTCGTCGGAGTGATCTCCGAGTTCATCCTGGGGTCGATCTTCCTGACCGACAACTCCACGAAGACCCTGGCGGTGGGCCTGCGGGCCATGGTCGCCGGCAACAACAACTCCGCCAACCTCGGCACCTTCGCCGCCGGCGCCGTCCTGACGATGGCTCCCGTCATCGCGCTCTTCCAGTTCTTGCAGCGCTACATCGTCGGCGGCTCGATCGCCGGCGCGGTCAAGGGCTGACCTACTCCATCCCCCGGCCGGCCCCGGAGGATCCGTCGACGGCTCCCGGCGCCCATGGGCCTCGTCGCTCGTGCCCCTCGGTCCCGTCGCACTCGGCCTTCCGACCGCCCCGGCCCGCCGCGCCTCACCGGATGCCGAAGCCAAGCCGGTCCGCCCCGCACCGCGGGCGGACCGGCGAGCGTCGTTCTCCTCGAGCCCCTCCTCCTCGACGATCGGCGACGGCGCGCTCGCGTTCTCGGATACTGCGGGGAGAGAACTCGTCGCACGGGAAATCGAGGGCCTGAATTCCGATACCATCCACCCGTCCTCCCCGGAACAGGACGCGCGCCCAACCCGGATCGGCACCTAGGAGATGACCACCGTGCACCAGCGCCTCACCCTTGCCGACATCGCAGAGCAGGCAGGGGTCTCCACTGCGACGGTCTCCCGGGTCCTCAACGGGAAGTCGAATGTCGCCGAGGTCACCCGCAGGCAGGTCCTGGTCGCTCTCGACCTGCTCGGCTACGAACGCCCCGAGGCCCTGCGGCAAAGCTCCCGGGGACTGGTCGGCCTGGTCGTCCCCGAGCTCAGCAACCCGATCTTCCCGGCCTACGCCCAGGAGATCGAGCAGCTCCTCGCCTCCAGCGGCCACACCCCCCTGCTGTGCACCCAGACCCCCGGCGGCACCAGCGAGGACGAGTACATCGAGATGCTCGTGGACCGGGGTGTGGCCGGCATCATCTTCGTCTCCGGCCGCCACTCCGACACCAGCGGCGACGTGACCCGCTACCAGCGCCTGCGCGACCGCGGCGTGCCCCTGGTGACCATCAACGGAAACGCCCCGACCATCAGGGCCCCCGGCTTCACCACCGACGACCGCACCGCCGCCCGGATCGCGGTGGACCACCTGGTCAGCCTGGGGCACCGCCGCATCGGGCTGGCCACCGGCCCGCTGCGCATGGTCCCCGCCCAGCGCAAGCGCGCCGGCTACGAGGACGCCCTGCGCGCTGCACTGCCCGACCAGCCGCTGCGGATCGTCGAGACGCTCTACTCCTACGAGGGCGGCACCGCCGCCGCGGGCAGCCTGATCGACCAGGACTGCACGGGCATCATCTGCGGCTCCGACATCATGGCCCTGGGCATCATCGCGGGCGCCCGCAGCCGCGGGCTGTCCGTGCCCCACGACCTGTCCGTCATCGGCTACGACGACTCGGCGCTCATCCCCATGACCGCCCCTCCCCTGACGACCGTGCGCCAACCCGTGGCCGCGATCTGCCGCGCGGCCGTCACCACGCTCATGTCCATCATCGTGGGCCAGGAGGTCCCCGGCACCGAGATGCTCTTCGCCCCCGACCTCATTGTGCGCGGCTCGACGGCGCCGGCTCCCCGCACGGCGGAGGCCGGCTATCGAGCATTTTCTGGCGGCACACGATACGCCGCCGGCTCCCCGCACGGCGGAGGCCGGCTGACGGCGCCCCCTCCAGCAGGCCGGTGGTGTCAGCGCGACCAGGAGCGGGCCAGCCGCGACCCGAGCTCGGCCAGACGGCTCTTGACGGCCTCCGGCCCGCCCGAGACCCAGTCGGCGGGCGAGCCCCCTCCGGCGTCCTCCAGGGCGTAGGAGCTGACGACGCCGGCCCCGGCGAGCTCGCCGCGCGGGACCATGGACCGCCCCGCCACGAGCACGGTGGGCAGCGCCAGAGCTCCCGCCGCCGTGCCGACCACGGCGACGACGCTGTCGGCGAGCACGTCGTAGACCTCCCCCGCGCTCGTGACCACCAGGTCCTGCCCGCTGATGGCGTCGTCCAGGCCCAGCAGGTGCGCCATCGCCCGCGCTCCCGGCACGGCCCGGGCCCCCAGGGCCCTCAGCACGGCCGCGCCGCCCCCGGCGGCCCCCGTCCCCCAGGACGACACCGACAGCCGCTCGGCGGCGCCGGCCGCGCCGCCCGCCAGGGCCAGCGCCCCGCGACGCGGAGCGCCAATGAGCTCGATGGCCCGCGAGGCCGCCGTGCACGCCAGGCGGTCGCGCTCCTGCGCCTCAGCGGGGCTCAGAGCCGTCAGCGTCGTCAGGGCCTGACCCGCCCCCGCCAGCCCGCCCAGGGCGATGTCGTCGGCAAGCGCCAGCAGCACCTCCCGCTCCTCCAGGAGCGAGCGCGCCGCTGCCGGCCCGCCGAGGCCGTCGAGCAGCCCGCGACCGCCGTCGTGCACCGCCGAGCGCGCCAGGCCGACCACGAGGGTGTCCCCGGCGCCCGTGAGGGCCAGCGCCTGGGCGAGGGCCTCGCCCAGGCCGTCGGTCGTGCCCTCGCGCGCCTCCCGGGCGGCCAGCTCGGCGTCCACGGGCAGGGCCGTCAACCGGGCCGCGTCCAGCAGCCAGGTGCGCCCCGCCCGGCCCCGCGTCCAGGCCGTGGGCGCCCCGCGAAGCTGCAGCAGGTCGACCTCGCGGACCTCCCCGAGCGGGCTGTACGCCTGCAGGGCGCGCCGGGCGGAGACGCTCTCGGCCCCGATGGCCTGGGCGGTGCCCGGACCGCCGTCGGGAATCGGCAGCGCCGTCAGCACGTCGTCGTCGCGCCGCGCCCTCCACCCGGCCGCGAGCGCGGCCGCCACGTCGGCGGCGGCCAGGCCCGCGTGCGGGGCGACGACGGGCACGCCGCCCGGCTCGGGGTACATGGCCCCCGTGGCCAGGAGGACCCTCATGCGCCTGCCGCCCCGCTCACCGGTGCGCCTCGGCGCCTCCAGAGCCCTCAGGGCCCTCAGGGCCCTCGGCCTCGCCGACCGTCCCGCCCAGACGCGCCAGCAGGAGCGCCTCGCCGGTGACAATGCGCTCCAGGTCGCCCAGGTGCATGGACTCGTCCTCGCTGTGGGCGCGGGTGTCGGGGTCCTCGATGCCGGTGACGAGCACCTGGGCGTCGGGGAAGGTCTTCTGGAGGGTGGAGATGAAGGGGATGGAGCCGCCCTGGCCGATGTCGACGCAGTCGCGGCCGAAGGCGGTGGTCAGGGCCCAGCGGGCGGCGTGCCCGGCCGGGCTGTCCGAGGATCCGTCGAAGGAGGGCCCGGTCTCGCACAGGGTGACGGTCGGGCGGGCCCCGAAGGGGGCGCGGGCCTCCAGGTGGGAGCGCAGCGCCTCCACGGCCGCGGCCGGGTCCTGCCCGGGGGCGATGCGCATGGACAGGCGGGCCGTGCACGAGGGGGCCAGGACGTTGCCGGCCAGCTCCAGCGGGGTGACGTCCATGCCGATGACACTCAGGGCCGGCTTGGTCCACAGGCGCGCGGTGAGGTCGCCGATGCCCACCAGCTCGACGCCGTCCAGGACGCCGGCATCGGCGCGGAACTCGGCCTCGGAGTAGTCGGGGAAGTCCGGAGCCGCCTGGGGGCGGGAGGCCAGGCCGGACACGGCGACGTCGCCGCGCTTGTCGTGGAGGGTGGCCACCAGACGGCACATGGAGGTCACGGCGTCCAGGACCGGGCCGCCGTACTGGCCGGAGTGCAGGGCGTGGTCCAGGACGTCCAGGCGCACATCGACCTGGATGACGCCGCGCAGGGACGTGGTCAGGGCCGGGACGCCGACCTTCCAGTTCGAGGAGTCGGCGACGACGATGACGTCGGCGGCGAGCCGCTCGCGGTGGGCGTTCAGGAAGGCCTCGAAGGAGGGCGAGCCGACCTCCTCCTCGCCTTCGATGAACACGGTCACCGAGCAGGGCAGCTCGCCTCCCCCGAGGTCGGCGAGCGTGCGCAGGGCGTGGACGTGGGTGATGACGCCGGCGCCGTCGTCGGCGGTGCCGCGGCCGAAGAGGCGCTCCCCGCGGCGCTCGGCGGTGAAGGGGTCGGCCTGCGCCCAGGCGCCGGGGTCGCCGACGGGCTGGACGTCGTGGTGGGCGTACAGGAGGACGCGGGGGGACCCGGCGGGGCCCTCGCGGTGGGCCAGGACCGCCGGGCGCCCCATGACGCCGTCGGGCCCCTGGGCGGAGAGGACCTCGGCGTCCAGGCCGGAGTCCCGCAGCAGGCCGGCGACGTGCTCGGCGCTGCGGCGCACCTGGGCCTGGTCGTGGCTGGAGGCGGACACGGAGGGGATGGCGACGAGCTCGATCAGGTCGGAGACGATCGCCTCGAAGGACTGGTGGACGGCGGAGCGCAGGGCGGCAGCGGTAATCATGGTTTGCAGGGTATCGCGGGAGAGCCGCTACCCTGTCGACGTGAAGCTGTTCAAGAAGCGCGCCGCTGCGCCCGAGCCCGAGCCCGCCGTCGAAACTCCCGTCAAATCCGGCGGAAAGGGTCGCGCCACTCCCAAGCGCAGGGACGCCGAGGCGCGTCGCCTCCACCCTGTCGTCCCCACCGACCGCAAGGCCGCCAAGGCGCAGGCCCGGGCGAAGCAGGACGAGGCCTGGAGGCGTCAGCGCGAGGCCATGCGCACCGGCGACGAGCGCTACCTGCCGGCTCGCGACAAGGGCCCGGTCAAGCGCTACATCCGCGACTACGTGGACGCCCGCTTCAGCCTGGGCGAGGCCTTCATGCCGCTGAGCATCCTGCTCATCGTGGTCATGATCGGCATTCAGACGCGGGCGCCCGGGGTCGGGCTGATGCTCATCATGGGCCTGTACGCGGTGTTCCTCCTGTCCATCGTCGATGCCGTGGTGTGCTGGTGGCTGCTGCGCCGCCGGCTGCACGCCAAGTTCGGGGAGGACAGGGTCAAGGCCCAGGGCACGGTCTTCTGGTACATCTTCTCGCGCTGCTTCAACCTGCGCCGCTGGCGCCAGCCCTCCCCGCAGGTGGCGCGCCGTCAGTACCCCTCCTGAGCCGCAGGCGGGCCCGGGGCCCTAGGATGTGAGCATGGTCGCTTATCGTCATCTCGGCAGCTCTGGTCTGAAGGTCACGGAGATCACCTACGGCAACTGGCTCACCCACGGCTCCCAGGTGGAGACCGACACCGCCGTCCGCTGCGTGCACGCCGCTCTCGACCTGGGCATCACCAGCTTCGACACTGCCGACGTCTACGCCAACACGGTCGCCGAGGAGGTCCTCGGCAGGGCTCTGGCGGGCCTGCGCCGCGAGGGCCTGGAGATCTTCACCAAGGTCTACTGGCCCGTCGGCCCCAAGGGCCCCAACGACGTCGGCCTGTCCCGCAAGCACATTATGGAGGGCATCAACGGCTCGCTGCGGCGCCTGGGCACGGACTACGTGGACCTCTACCAGGCGCACCGCTACGACTACGAGACTCCGTTGGAGGAGACCATGCAGGCCTTCGCCGACGTCGTGCGCGCCGGCAAGGCCCTCTACATCGGGGTCTCGGAGTGGACCGCGGAGCAGATCCGCGCCGGCCAGGAGCTCGCCTGCCGGATGGGCTTCCGCCTGGTGTCCAACCAGCCCCAGTACTCGGCGCTGTGGCGGGTCATCGAGGAGCGCGTCGTGCCGGCATCCACCGAGCTGGGCGTGGGGCAGATCGTGTGGTCCCCCATGGCCGAGGGCGTCCTGTCCGGCAAGTACCTGCCCGGCCACCGGCCGCCTGCCGGGTCGCGGGCCACCGATGAGAAGGGCGGCAAGCGCATGATCGCCCGCTGGATGACCGACGAGGTGCTCACCGCCGTCCAGCGGCTCCAGCCGATCGCCGCGGAGGCCGGGCTGACCATGCCGCAGCTGGCGATCGCCTGGGTCCTCCAGCACGACTACGTCTCCGCCGCCCTGGTGGGGGCCTCCCGTCCCGAGCAGCTGGTCGAGAACGTCAAGGCCTCCGGCGTCGAGCTGGGCGGCGACGTCATGGAGGCCGTCGACGCCGCCCTGGGCCAGGTGGTCGCCCGCGACCCGGAGCTGACCCGGTCCCCGGAGAAGCGCCCGGCCTGACGGCGGGCCCACCGGCGGTCGTGGCCGCCGGTGGGCTCCTCCGCTCAGCGCCGGCGCCGCGCACCGGCCTCGATGAGGGCCACCACGATCATGCACGTCCCGGCCACGACGGCCGGCAGGTTGCCCAGGTGCAGGTTGTCCCCGATCACCCCGGTGACCGTGCTTCCCAGGGAGACGCCCAGGACGTTGCCGGTCGAGGCAAGGGTCATGGCGCCGGTAATGCGGTCGGCGGACGTGATCTCCTCCACGCGCGAGTAGCAGGTCACCAGGACCACGCCCACCCCCGCGCCCAGGCACAGGATGACGGCCTCGGCCAGGAGGGTGGACGGCACGCTCATCAGCGCCAGGGAGCACAGGAGGACGACGGCTCCGCCTGTGGCAGTCTTCCGCAGGCGCCCCACGCGCAGGCCCGGGCTCACGAAGCCGACCATGGCCGAGGTGATCCCCATGGAGCCGTACACGGGGCCGGTCAGCCCCGGGGTGCCGTGCGCGGTGTGAACAGCCGTCAGGGCCGTCTGCGTGGTGCCGAAGACGACGCCGACTCCCGTAATGACCAGGAGGACGGGAAGCATGGCGCCCGCCGGCGCGCCGAGCGCGGCGGTGCGCGGCGCGCCCCGCCCACTCGGACGGGTCCGCTCTCCGCTCGGGCGGACGGCGTCCCGGTGGGTCAGCAGCCAGGCGATGAACAGCCCCTCGCCGACCAGGGTCAGCGTCCCGAGCGCCGCGACGGCGCCCTGGGCCCCCAGGAGGGCGACGAGGCCCCCGGCTGCGACGGGCCCGACGACGAAGCTGGTCTCATCGGCGGCCGTCTCCCAGCCCATGCCGATGCGGACGATCCTCAGGGCGCGGGCGGGCTGCTCGCTCGCGCGTGCGATGGAAGACCACACGGCGCGCGCGACCGACCCCGCCTGCGGGTTGGCCGCGCCCATCACGGCGCCGGCCGCCAGGACGATCCAGTCGGCCCAGGCGCGGCCCACCGCGCACCAGATGATGACCAGTGCGGCCGTCTGGACCACGAGCGCGCAGGCTGTGACCCGCCAGGCTCCCAGGCGGTCGTGCAGACGGCCGACCGCCGGGGCCCCGAGCGCGGTCCCCAGGCCGACGGCAGCGACCACGGCGCCGGCCAGGGCCAGGCTCCGGCCCGCGGCGGAGACGACGAGGAGCAGGCCCAGCTGGTTCATGGCGGCCGGGAGGCGCCCCAGGTAGGCGCAGACGAGGAAGCCGAGTCCGGCCGCCTCCAGGAGAGTACGGGCAGAAGAGTCGGAAGTGCTCATAGCGACCAGAGGGGTAGACGGCGTCGGGCTGCCGGCCCGACCCCACGGGCAGCCTCTTCTCCCTCTTAGTTGGGAGCCAGGCTATCAGATGCCGGTGCCGAGCAGCATCCGCCCGCTCTCAGCGGCGGCGAATGGTCGCCAGGGCCCGGTTGATGCGACCGGGCCAGGCCGGGCCGTTGTAGACGAAGGCCGTGTAGGCCTGGAGCAGGTCGGCGCCCGCGTCGAGCATGAGCTCGGCGTCCATAATGGAGGAGATGCCGCCCACCCCGATAATGATGGGCCCCTCCCCCAGGCGGTCGCGCAGGCGGCGCACGACCTCCAGGGAGCGCGGCAGCAGCGGGGCGCCGGACAGGCCGCCCTCGCCGAGGTCGTGGTCGATGGTGGTATTGGTGGCGACCACCCCGTCCAGACCCATGTCGGCGACCAGGTCGGCCACGGCGTCGATGTCCTCGTCTACCAGGTCGGGGGCGATCTTGACCAGGAGCGGCACGTGGCGGTGGGCGGCGGCGTCGCCGGCCTCGCGCACCGCCTCCAGGATGGGGCGCAGCGCGCCGACGTCCTGGAGGCTGCGCAGGCCGGGGGTGTTGGGGCTGGAGACGTTGACGACCAGATAGTCGGCCCAGCGCGCCACGGCGCCGGCCGAGTAGCGGTAGTCGGCCACGGCGCCGGCCAGCGCGGTGGCCTTGGTCTTGCCGATGTTGGCGCCCACGACGATGGAGCGGCCCCGCACGCTCGAGCGCAGGCGGCGCAGGCGGCGGGCGGCCTCGTCGGCGCCGGAGTTGTTGAAGCCCATGCGGTTGCGGATCGCCCGCGTGCGCGGGTAGCGCCACATGCGGGGCCGGTTGTTGCCGGGCTGGGCGCGGGCGGTGAAGGTGCCGACCTCGATGAAGCCGAAGCCGAGCATGTCCATGCCCTCGACGGCCAGCCCCTCCTTGTCCATGCCGGCGGCCAGGCCCAGCAGGCCGGGCACGGGCCGCACGAGGGGGCCGCCCTGGTTGGCGCTGGGCACGGGGAAGGCGGGGCGGCGCCCCCACACCTGCCTCACCACGTCGCGCAGCAGCGGGACCCTGCTGACGACCTCGATGGCGTCGACGCACACGTCGTGAATCCGCTCGGGGTCGGTACGCGTCAGGACGGTCTTGTACAGCAGGTCGTAGAGCACGCGACCAGCGTACCCGGCCCGCCCGCCGCCCCGGAGCCAATCGTCTGGATGAGTGAGTCCGGGTGCTCGTCTCTGCCCGGTCGGCGCGGTCATGGGGCGGGGCAGGGCGGTCGTACGTCAAAGATGCGACCGCGACGGGCGAGGGCGCCGCCCCGGACCCGGTGCGCCCGGAGCCGCAGACCGACTGCTACGCGGGCACATGGGTGCGCAGCGCCTCGGCCGACTCGTGGACGCACGGCTCCTCCGAGCTGCGGGTCCGCCGGCTGACCACCGGCACGGAGTCCGGCTCGCTGCGACGGGGCACCTTCGCCGTCGACGCCTCCCGGCTCTGAAGGCCCGGGCCGGTCGCGGCCCAGCGCGGGAGGCTCACGGCGCCGTCGGGGCGGGCGTGCCAGACTGGGCGCGTGCGTGTTGCGGAGATCGCCAGGCTGACCGGGACCACGGTGCGCACCGTGCGCTACTACCACTCCCTGGGCCTGCTGCCCGTGCCCGGCGAGCGCGGCGGGTGGCGGGACTACGAGCTGTCGCACGTCGCCCGGCTCTCCCGCATCCGCTGGCTGACCCGGGCCGGGGTCCCGCTGGAAACGATTGCCCGTGTCCTGGACGCCGAGCCCGCCGCGTCCGCCGACGGCTCGGGCGGCAGCCAGGCGCCGGCACCGGACGTCGTCGCGGACCTGAGTGCGGCCCTGGACGCCGTCGAGAACCATCTGACGGATGTCGCCCGCCAGCGCGACATGCTCGCGAACCTGCTCGAACGCGCCCAGGAGGGGTCGACCGTCTCCCCCATGCCGCCGCGCATGGCCGAGTTCTTCGACAGGATGGAGCGCGGGGCCGCCGACGAGCGGACGCGCACGGCCGTGCGCCGCGAGCGCGACATCACCGACCTGGCCTGCTACCGCGGACAGATGCCGCCCGAGGCCGAGCTCCTCTTCCCCGAGCCCGACGAGGTCGAGGACGCCGCATCCCTGGCCGCCTACGGCCGGGATGCCGACGCCGCCTCCCAGGCCGACCTGGAGGCGCACGCCGACTGGATCGTCTCCCGCCTCGAGCGCCGGCTCACCGGCGCCCAGCTGCGCCGCCTGGCCCGCCGGGTCGACACCGCCGCGGTCTGCTCGCTGTTCCGCCTCATGGCGGACGTCGACCCGCACTACGCCCGGATCGGGCCGCTCGTCGAGCGCCGCCTCCTGGCTGCGATCGACCACTGGCGCCGGGCCTGAGTCCCGCTCGACGGCTCCTCGACGAGGCCGCCGGACCGAGCCCCGTCATCGCCGTCCCCGGTGGTACGGAAACACGAGCTTGCGTGCGACGCAACGTCACACATGAGCCTGGGCCCATGACATCTCGCGCCAACCGCACCGCCGTCGCAGTGGGCGGCCTGACCAAGACCTTCGGGCGGCTTCGGGCCGTTGACGGCCTGGACCTGGGCCTCGCCATTCCGGCTGCGCGCCGCCACGGATCCCGGCGGGGAGAGCTCCTGGAGCCCCTGCTTGTGGGCGGCCGGCGGCTGCGCGTCGCCGGACCGGTGAGCCTGACGATGGAGCTGTGCAAGGGGTGTTGGGAGCCGAGCACCGCGACATGGAGATCCCGGTCTCCGGGCGCGGCCCGTTGGCCCGCCTCTTGCCTACGACGCGGCGTCACGGGTGAGGATCGGAGCGTGTCCGCCGGCCCGGTAACCGCCCCGACCACCCATCTCATCATCCCCGTCGTCCGAGAAGCGGACGAGACTGAAAGGAGACGCCTGTGAAGGCACTGCTGATCGTGGAGTCCTGCTTCGGAAGCACCCGGGCGCTCGCCGAGGAGGTCGCCGCCGGCCTCCGGGAGGGCGGCGGCCGGGCCGACGTCGTCCCGGCCGCCCGGGCCGCGACGACGGTCCCCCACGACGTGTCCCTGCTCGTCCTGGCGGCTCCCACCCACAACCGGGGGCTGCCCAGCCCGGCCAGCAGGCGCCGGGCCCGGGACAGGGGCGGCTCCCCTGAGGAGCCCGGTATCCGCGAGTGGCTGGAGGCCGCGACCATCCCCGCTGGGACACGGGTGCTCGCCGTCGACACTGTCACCCAGCGCAACTGGATCAGCGGCTCCGCCGCCAAGCGGATCGCCAAGATGCTCGGGCACGGGAACGTCGACACTCACAGCTTCGTCGTCGCAAGCGGCCAGGGCCCCCTCGACGAGGACGAGGCCCGGGCGGCCCGCGCCTGGGGCGCCGGGCTCGTCTGACGCACCCCTTCCCCGCGCGCGTCGCCCAGTCGCAAAGCCAGTCGCAGAAGGAGAGTAAGGAGAGTACCCATGACAGAAGCCTCGACAGAGTCTCGCGGCCGGGCCGGCGCCCCGGCCCGGGCGGCGGTGACCGCCGGCGTCGTCCTGGCGGCCGCGGCCCTGGTCGACCAGCTGATCGGGCACTGGACGGCCCGCGACAGCGAAGCGCACTACGCCCCCTTCGGCACGCTCCCCGACCCGGCGGTGCTGACGACCTTCTTGGCCGTCAGCGCCCTGGTCTTCGCCGCATGCATGTACCCGGCGGTCCGTCAGGCCCGGCGGGGCCGGCACGTGCGCGCGGCACTCACCTCGGGGGCGTGCGTCCTCGTCTGGGGCGCCGTCGCCGCCGTGGCGAGCCTCGCCTACGAGTACGGCGACTACGTCCTGTCACCCGCGTGGCGGCTCGGGCCCTGGCTGCTCCCCCTGGCGGCCCTGGGCGCCGCGATCCGTTCCGGGAAGGCGGGGCTCAGGCGCTGATGGTCGCCGAGATAATGATGGCGATCGCAATGGCGGTCCCCGCGAAGGCCAGGCCGAGCCCCGGGTTCTGATCCTCGATCAGCTCCCTGCGAAGATCCAGCTTGAAGATCAGGTTGATCAGCCAGGCGAAGAGCATGAGAAGCAGGACGCCCAGGACCGCATAGAGCACGGTGGCGAGAATGACCATTCCGTTGAGCCCAGCCGGCAGTCCCGAGTCATCGGCCGTGCTCACGGCCGTGCTCACGAGCTGGTGCATGGAGCCTCCCCCTTCATCGCTTCCTCAGTACTTCTCAGTATCTCGGTATCTCGGCGCTCGCTGAGCGCGCTGGGCGGATACTCGCGGAACGCATGGACGGACCCTAGCAAGGGCGCTCGAAGGCGGGCAATACACGGTCCGCCCGCCGCCGTGGGGAGATCTCCCCGACCCTGCCGCCGGAACCGGCTCGCCCGAGTACGGCCCGCGGCACCCGGTTCAGACGTTGAAGCCCAGAGCGCGCAACTGCTCGCGGCCCTCGGGGGTGATCTTGTCCGGGCCCCACGGCGGCAGCCACACCCACTGGATGCGGACCTTGTCGGCGATGAGGCCGAGGGCCTGCTGGGCCTGCTCCTCGATGACGTCGGTCAGCGGGCAGGCCGCGGTCGTCAGCGTCATGTCGAGCACGATCGTGCCGTCGGGCTCGATGGCGACGCCGTAGAGCAGGCCGAGGTCGACGACGTTGATGCCGAGCTCGGGGTCGATGACGTCGCGCAGGGCCTCCTCGATCGCCGCGACGTCGGCATCGCCGCCGACGGCCGGGGTGTGCTGGGCGGCCATGGGGTTGTCCGGGCCGGCGGCACGGGTCTCGCTCATCATGGCTCCTCCTTAGGTTGATGGTGAGGTCGCGTGAGATTCAGGGGCGTCCGGCCGGGCCCGGTCAGGCCCGGCCGGCGGCACCGCGCCGGCCTTGACCAGGGCGTCCTTGAGCGCCATCCACCCCAGGAGGGCGCACTTGACGCGGTTGGGGTACTTCGAGACGCCCTCGAAGGCGGCGCCGTCCTCGAGCTCGTCCAGGACGGCGTCCCCCACGCCGCGTCCGCGGGAGTGCATGAGGACGTCGAAGTCCTTCTCCAGGCGGGCGACCGTGGCCAGGTCGGCGCCGTCGACGAGGTCGTGCATGACGGAGATGGAGGCCTGGGAGATCGAGCAGCCGTCGCCCTCCCAGCCCATGGCGACGACCCTGCCGTCCCGGACGCGCACCCCCAGCTCGATGTCGTCGCCGCAGGTGGGGTTGACCTGGTGGCTGGTCGCGTCGGGATCGGTCAGGGCTCCATGCCCGTGCCGCTCGCGGGAGTGGTCGAGGATCACCTGCTGGTAGAGCTGGTCGAGGTCGTTCATGCTCACCTTCGGAAGTAGCTGCGGACCGAGGCGACGGCCTCGAGGAGGCGATCGGCCTCGGCGGAGGTGCTGGTCGGCCCGAAGGATACCCGCGACGAGGACGCCACGCCGAAGTGCGCGTGGATCGGCTGGGCGCAGTGGTGCCCGGTGCGCACGGCCACGCCGGCGGCGTCGAGGACCTGCCCGACGTCGTGGGGGTGGACGCCGGCGACGGTGAAGGCGACGACGCCGAGGCGCCCGGTCGTGTCGGCCGGGCCCAGCAGGCGCACTCCCTCGATGGCGGCGAGCCCGTCGAGCACCCGCCGGGTGAGCGCCAGCTCCCCCGCGTGGAGGCGGTCCATGCCCAGTCGCGCCAGGTAGCCGACCGCCGTGCCCCAGCCCGCCGCCTGGGCCAGCGGCTGGCTGCCGGCCTCGAACCGGGCGGGGGCGGGCATGTAGGTCGAGGACTCCATGGTGACGACCTCGATCATGGAGCCGCCGGTGAGCACCGGCGGCATGGCGTCGAGCAGCGCCTCGGTGGCCACCAGCGCGCCGACGCCGGTGGGGCCGAGCATCTTGTGGCTGGAGAGGGCCATGGCGTCCACGCCGGCGTCGGACAGGGCGGCGAAGTCGAGCGGCAGGTGGGCCGCCGACTGGCAGGTGTCCAGCACGACGAGCGCGCCGGCCGCGCGGGCCGCCGGCAGGATGTCTGCCAGGGGCGTGATCGCCCCGGTGACGTTCGAGGCGTGGGTCAGGGCGAGCACGCGGGTGCGGTCGGTGACGGCGTCGGCTGTGGCCGGGTCGATGCGCCCGTCCTCGGTCAGGTCGAGCCAGCGCAGGCCCGCCCCGGTGCGGGCGGCGAGCTCCTGCCAGGGCACGAGGTTGGCGTGGTGCTCAGCGCGGGTGACGACGATCTCGTCGCCCGCACCGACCGCCAGACGGCGGGCGGGGTCGGCGTCGTCCGCGGCCGCCCCCCCGCGCGCGGCGGGACGGCCGAGGCTGGCGTGCCCGATCGCCAGGGCCACGAGGTTGATCGCCTCGGTCGCGTTCTTGGTGAAGACGAGCTGGCCGCCCCGGGCGCCGACGAAGGCGGCGACGGCGTCGCGGGCGTCCTCCCAGGACTGGGTGGCCTCGTCGGCGATCTGGTAGGTGGAGCGCCCGGCCGCGCCGTTGCTCAGGGAGAGGAACTCCGCTTCCCGGGCCATGACGCAGGAGGGCTTCTGAGACGTCGCGGCCCAGTCGAGGTAGGCCAGCGGCTCCCCGTTGCGGGCGGGCCGCTCCAGGTAGGGGAAGTCGGCGCGGACGGCGTCGACCTCGGCCGCGGTCAGCGCCCGGACCGCCTCCGGATCGTGCAGTGTCATGGGTATTGCGCCTCCTGGCGAGAATCGGGCAGCGGCTGAGGGCACAGGCGGGCGGGCCGTGCCCCGAGCGCCTCAGGACAGGGAGAGGTAGCGGTCGTAGCCCTCCAGCTCGAGGCGCTCGGCCAGGTCGGGGCCGCCCTCCTCGGCGACGTGGCCGGCCACGAAGACGTGGACGTGGCTGGGCGTGATGTAGCGCAGGATGCGCGTGTAGTGGGTGATGAGGAGAAAGCCGGCCTCGGAGGAGTCGTGGAGGCGGTTGACGCCCTCGGAGACGATGCGCAGGGCGTCGATGTCCAGGCCGGAGTCGGTCTCGTCGAGCACGGCGAAGCGGGGCTGCAGCAGCTCCATCTGGAGGATCTCGAAGCGCTTCTTCTCGCCTCCGGAGAATCCGGCGTTGACGTCGCGCTGGGAGAAGGAGGAGTCCATGCGCAGGTTCTTCATGGCCTCGTTGACCTGGCTGACCCACTGGCGGACCTTGGGCGCATGGCCGTCGATGGCGGTCTTGGCGGTGCGCAGGAAGTTGGCGACGGTGACGCCGGGGACCTCGACGGGGTATTGCATGGCCAGGAAGAGGCCGGCGCGGGCGCGCTCGTCCACGCTCATCTCCAGCAGGTCGACGCCGTCGAGGAGGACCTGGCCGTCGGTGACCTCGTAGTCGGGGTGGCCGGCGATGGAGTAGGCCAGGGTCGACTTGCCCGAGCCGTTGGGGCCCATGATGGCGTGGACCTCGCCGGATCCGACCGAGAGGTTGACGCCCTTGAGAATGGGCTTGGGACCGTCGTTGGTGGCGACCTGGACGTGGAGGTTGTTGATCTCGAGAGTGCTCATGTGTGTTCTTCCGGGGGAAAGTCTGTTCAATGTGTCGTGGGGGCGGGTGCCGCCGCTCTCAGGGCTCAGGCCGTGTCGTCAGAGTCGTCAGAGTCGTCAGAGTCGTCGGGCTCGCGGGCGGAGACGAGGCCGGTGAGCTCGAGCTCCTTCTCAATGGCGGCCATGAGCCGCTCCTCGACCTCGGGGACGCCGATCTCGGCGACGATCTCGTTGAAGAAGCCCAGGACGACCAGGCGGCGGGCCTCGATCTCGGGGATGCCGCGGGCGCGCAGGTAGAACAGCTGCTGGTCGTCGAAGCGGCCGGTGGCGCTGGCGTGGCCCGCCCCCTCGATATTGCCGTTCTCGATCTCGAGGTTGGGGATGGAGTCGGCCTTGGCGCCCTCGGTCAGGACGAGGTTGCGGTTGAGCTCGTAGGTGTCGGTGCCGCGGGCGCCGGCGCCGATGAGGCAGTCCCCCACCCACACGGCGTGGGCGCCCCTGCCCTGGAGGGCGCCCTTGTAGGTGATGCGCGAGTAGCAGTGCGGCTCGGTGTGGGCGACGTAGGGCCGGTGCTCCTGATGCTGGCCGGCGTCGGTGAAGTACACGCCGAAGGCCTCGATGCGCCCGCCCTCCCCGCAGAAGCCGAGGTCGGAGCAGATGCGCACGTCCCCGCCGAGGCTCACGACGACGTGCCTGAGGACGCCGCGCCCCTCGACGCGCACCCGGTGGTTGGAGGCGTGGACGGCGGCGTCCTCCCAGCCTTGGACGGTCACCAGGGTCAGCTCGGCGCCGTCGGCGACGGCGACCTCCACGCCCTGGGTCAGCGCCGCGGTGCCGGTGTGGTCCAGGAGCACCGTGCCCCTGGCGCCCGGCTGCGCGGCGATGTGGATGTGCTGGGCGGTGGGGAGGTCGAGACCCGGGTCGTGGCCCGCAACGGTCAGGCGGACGGCGCGGTCCAGCTCGGCGCCGGCGGTGAGCGTCAGCACGGTGGCCTCGGTGAAGCCGGCCCAGGCCGTGATGCCGGTGCGGTCCACGGGCGCGCCGACGGAGCCGATGCGGGCGTCGTCGCGGGTGACGGTCTCGACCGTGACGCCCCGGGGGGCGTCCACGGCGGCGTCGAGGGCCCCGCCCCCGCCGGTCGCCGCGCGGACGGCCTCGAGGTCGAACAGGGGGGCGAAGCGCCTCATGGGGGTGAAGCGCCACTCCTCCTCGCGGCCGCCCGGCACCGGGATGTCGGCCGGCTCGAAGGACGTGGGCCGGTCGGCCCGCGAGGAGACGTAACGGGCGGGGCCGTGGGAGTGTGCTCCCTCCAGCGACGCGTGCGAGTGGTCGGTGAGAAGATCGGGCATTGAGCACTCCTGTGCCGGGCGGTGCCCGGCGGCTGGTGGGATCATGATGAGGACGTGGGCGAGGCCGGCGGGAGCCGGTGGTGTCGGCGGTCTCAGCCCACCGAGTTCTCCATCTGCAGCTCGATGAGGCGGTTGAGCTCCAGGGCGTACTCCATGGGCAGCTCGCGGGCGATGGGCTCGACGAAGCCGCGCACGATGGTGGCCATGGCCTCGGTCTCGGTCAGCCCGCGCTGCATGAGGTAGAAGAGCTGGTCGGCGCTCACCTTGGACACGGTCGCCTCGTGGCCCATCTCGACGTCGTCGGTGCGCACGTCCACGTAGGGGTAGGTGTCGGAGCGCGAGATCTCATCGACCAGCAGGGCGTCGCACAGGACGTTGGACTTGGAGTGGCGGGCGTTCTTCAGGATCTGGACCAGCCCCCGGTAGCCGGAGCGGCCCCCGCCCCGGGAGATCGACTTGGAGACGATGTGGCTGGAGGTGTGGGGCGCCATGTGGATCATCTTGGCGCCGGTGTCCTGGTGCTGCCCCTCGCCGGCGAAGGCGATGGACAGGGCCTCGCCGCGGGCGTGGGGCCCCATGAGGAAGACGGCCGGGTACTTCATGTTGCGCTTGGAGCCGATATTGCCGTCCACCCACTCCATGGTGGCGCCCTCGGCGCAGGTGGCCCGCTGAGTGACGAGGTTGTAGACGTTGTTGGACCAGTTCTGGATGGTCGTGTAGCGCACGCGGGCGTTCTTCTTGACGATGATCTCCACGATCGCCGCGTGCAGGGAGTCCGTGGAGTAGATGGGGGCGGTGCAGCCCTCGACGTAGTGCACGTAGGAGTCCTCGTCGGCGATAATGAGCGTGCGCTCGAACTGGCCCATGTTCTCGGTGTTGATGCGGAAGTAGGCCTGGAGGGGGATCTCGACGTGGACGCCGGGCGGCACATAGATGAAGGAGCCGCCGGACCACACGGCCGTGTTGAGCGCGGCGAACTTGTTGTCCCCGGCGGGGATCACGGTGCCGAAGTACTCGCGCACCAGCTCGGGATGCTCCTTGAGGGCGGTGTCGGTGTCGAGGAAGATGACGCCCTGCTGCTCCAGGTCGCCGCGGATCTGGTGGTAGACGACCTCGGACTCGTACTGGGCGGCGACCCCGGACACGAGCCGCTCGCGCTCGGCCTCGGGGATGCCGATACGGTCGTAGGTGGTCCTGATGTCCTCGGGCAGGTCGTCCCAGGACGTGGCGGGCCGGTCGGTGGAGCGCACGAAGTACTTGACCTCGTCCAGGTCGAGGGGCGAGAGGTCGATGCCCCAGGTCGGCATGGGCTTGCGCTCGAAGATCTCGTACGCCTTGAGCCGCTTGGCGAGCATCCACTCCGGTTCGCCCTTGAGCGCCGAGATCTCCCGAACGACCTGCTCGTCGAGACCGCGCCTGGCATTCCGGCCGGCCTCGTCGGAGTCGTGCCAGCCGAAGTCGTAGGTGGTCGAGATCGAGTCGATGATCTCGTCGTCGCTCACGCGAGGCGCATCGGTCGTGGGTAGTGTCATCGGGTTCCTTCCGTTCGCTCG
The DNA here is from genome assembly GCF_030253495.1 of Actinomyces israelii. Classification (NCBI taxonomy): domain Bacteria; kingdom Bacillati; phylum Actinomycetota; class Actinomycetes; order Actinomycetales; family Actinomycetaceae; genus Actinomyces; species Actinomyces israelii. The sequence continues at coordinate 1,701,263 of NZ_CP124548.1, read as the reverse complement.
GCCCGCCGGCCGCGCCTGCCCGCGGCCGCCCGGACCGCGCGCCTGCGCAGGGTCGGCATGGCTATGGGAATGTGAGTGGTGCACACGTGCTCGCCCCCGGCCAGGGTGGCCAGGCGCTGTACGGGCACGCCCAGGAGCCGGGAGAAGGCCTGGGTCTCGGCCTCGCACAGCTCGTGGAACTTGCCGGCGACGTCGCGCACGGGGCAGTGCCCCTGGCACAGCTGGACGGCGTAGGTGCCGTCTCCGACATCGCGAATGGTGGCCGCGTAACCGTCCAGGGTCAGGGCGTCGGCCAGCGCGCGGGCCCGGTCGGCCGGGTCCTTGCCGGCCGCCTCGACGACCGACATGTACCGCCGTTCGAGGTCCCGCCCGCGCGAGGCGGCGAAGGAGTCCAGCGCCTTGTCCCCGGCGACCTGCTGGAGGTAGGACAGGGCCCGGTTGGCGATCTCGGAGTAGCCCTCGGCGAAGGTGGTCCGGGCGGCGCGGGTGGCCACATAGTGGCGGGCCGGCCGCCCGCGTCCGCGCTTTCCGGGCGGGGCCGCGGTGTGCACCTGGATCTCGCCGTCCTCCTCCAGGGCCGTGATGTGGCGTCTGACGGCCGCCGGGGTCAGGGAGAGGATCTTGGCGAGCTGCGCGGCGGACACGGGGCCCTTGGCGACAATGAGATCGAGGACGCGGGCACGCGTGGAGTCGTCATCGGCGTGACTCATGCCTGCCCCTCCTTCGCCGCGTCGGTTCCACAAGCGATGGGCCACCGGGTCGGCCGGTGTCTCCATCCAACTTTAACCAAGATCTTCCTTCCCATATTCAACGCTGGCAAGTTCCAGACGCCCTGTCTCGACGTGGAATCGAGCACGCATGACGCACAAAAGCGAATCGCGTTCACGATTATTTCGCCAATGGCGGAAACCGGTCGGGCGGGTGCGGAGCGCGCCCGGCGGCGGGGTCGGCCCCGGTGGTGGCGGCCCGGCCCCGCCGCGAGAAGACGCGAGTCAGGCCCGCCGGGACGCGGGCCGCGGCGCCGCGCCTCGGTCCCGCTCGACGAGCCGGACCTCCCGCCAGGGGATCGGGTCGGGTGCGCAGCCGACGAAGACGCCGTCGACCGTGTCGGTGAAGCCCGTGAAGACCCACTCGCCGTCGCGCAGGCGGAGCAGCTGGCCGGCGTAGAGGTGCTCGGGGCGCACGTAGCGGGCGCGGTCGACGTCCCAGGGGCCGAGCGGTCCGCCCCCCTCGGCGACCCAGACGCCGCCGGGCCCCGGCTCGGCCTGCATGTCCTGCCCGCAGGAGAAGACCAGCAGGTGGCGTCCCTGCACCGTCCGGGACTGGCTGACCTCCAGATGGCCGAACACGGACGGCCCGGTCAGCGGGGGCGCCACCTCCCAGTGGTCCAGGTCGTCGGAGACCGCGTGGCCGACGACGCCCGCGTGCTTGACGTCCGCGCCCTTGGCGCGGGCCGTGATCAGCATGTGCCACCGCCCGTCGTCGTGGAGGAACACGAACGGGTCGCGCCAGGCCTCGTCGTAGCCGCAGCCCGGGGCCCACTTCTGGTACCAGCGCCCGTCGGCCACCAGCGGCTCGCTCGTCGCGCGCTCGAACGTGACGCCGTCGGCGCAGTCCGCCCAGCCGATGCGCTGGACCATCCCCGCCTCGGCGCGGGAGATCCCCGTGTAGAACACCCGCAGGGAGCCGTCGGGCCTGACCACGGTGGACCCGGTCCAGACCGCCCTGTCGTCGAAGGCGGGGCCCTCGCAGGCCACCAGCGCGTCCGGGACCAGCTCCCAGCTGCGGGCGTCGTCGGACACCGCGTGCCCCATCGACGCGTTCATGTGGCGGCGCTGGGGGTCGTGCAGCGCCCGCGAGGCGCGCAGGAAGAACAGGTGGTACCGCTCGCCGTCGTCGGCGATCCAGTGGTCCCACAGCCAGTGGTCGGGCAGGCGCAGCGCCACGGCTCAGCCCTTGACCGCGGTGCCGGCCAGCGACTGCACGAAGGAGCGCTGGAACAGGACGAAGACGACCAGCACCGGCAGGGTGATGAGCGTGCCGTAGGCCATGATCTGGCCCCATACGGGGTTGAGCTGGAAGAAGTACTGCATTCCCACGCTCACCGGGCGTATGGACTCCGCCTGGACGACCATGAGCGGCCACAGGTAGGAGTTCCAGGCCGGCAGCATGGTGATGATGGCGACAGTGGCGAAGGTCGGCCCGGACAGGGGCACCACGATCCGCCGGTAGATCGTCCACCAGCCGGCGCCGTCGACCCGGGCGGCCTCGTCGATCTCCTTGGGGATGTCGCCGAAGTGCTGGGCGAAAAGGAAGATCGCCAGCGCGTTGGCCACGAAGGGCAGGATCTGCACCTGGTAGGTGTTGAGCATCCCCTGCTTGAGCAGGAAGCCGTCGCCCGCCCAGGTGACCGAGGGCAGCTTGACCACCCAGTACACCAGGGGGACCGCGATGGTCTCGAAGGGGACCATGAGGGTGGCCAGGACCAGGGAGAGCACGAGGCTCTTGCCCCTCCACCGCATGCGCGAGATGGCGAAGCCGATCATCGAGTTGACCACGAGGCCCAGGCCCACGATGCACGCGGTGACGATGACCGAGTTGAGGATGAACCTGCCCGCGGGGACGCGCTCGAAGACGCCCGTGTAGTTCTCCAGGCTCAGGCGGCCCACCGGCAGGAAGGCCCTGAGGCCGCCCAGGTCGGCGAAGATCTGGTCGTCGGCCTTGAGCGAGGAGAACACCATGAACAGCAGCGGGAAGACGGCCAGGGCGGAGGCGATCACGAGTCCGGCGTAGGTGAGGATCCTGGCGCGGGTCCTGGAGGCCGCCCGGCCGTGCCCCTTCTCGACGGCGGTGCGGCCGGCGGTGCCCGTGTTGCTGGTGGTCATGTCAGTCCTTCTCCCGGGTGAGGCGGCGCTGGATGAGCGAGATGGCGAGCACGGCCAGGAAGAAGATCAGGGAGATCGCGCTTCCGTAGCCCATGTCCTGCTCGCGGTAGCCCTTGCGCACGGCGTGGTAGACGAGGGTGGATGTCGCGTCCTGCGGCCCGCCGGAGGTCATGACGTCGACCTGGACGAACAGGCCCAGGGCCGCGATGGTGATGGTGACCAGGATGAACACCATGGTGGAGCGCAGTCCGGGCCAGGTCACGTAGCGGAAGCGCTGCCAGCCGCCCGCGCCGTCGAGGTCGGCGGCCTCGTAGAGGGCGGGGTCGATGCCCTGCAGGCCCGACAGCCAGATGATCATGTGCAGGCCCACGGCCTGCCAGATGGACAGCACGATGATCGCGGGCATGGCGGTGCCCGGGTTGTTGAGCCAGGCCACGGCGGTCCAGGCGCCGCCGGTGATGGTGTTGAGCGCGGAGTTGAACAGGCCGTCGTCCTCGTAGAAGAAGCTCCACAGGATGGAGACGACGACCATGGAGGTGACCACCGGCATGAAGATCATGGTGCGGAAGGCCGTCACCCCCTTGACCTTGGCGTTGACCAGGATGGCCAGGGCGAGGGCCAGGGCGGACTGGCAGGGCACGACGACCAGGGCGAAGAGCGCCGTGTTGGTCAGGGACCGGATGAAGGACGAGTCGCCGGTGAATGCGCGGATGAAGTTGTTCAGGCCCACGAAGCTCGGCGGGCGGGGCGAGATGAGACGCGCGTTGGTGAAGGACAGGAGGAATGTCAGCAGGATGGGGATGCCCATGAAGAGCAGCAGGAGGATGAGCGCCGGCGAGGACATGAGCCAGGCCTGGCGCGCCTCCCTGCGCAGCGCGGACCGGCGCCCCTTGCGCCTGTCAGTTGACATGGTGGTCTTCCCTTCCCGGCAAGACGGCGCCCCGCCGGATCGCATGGATCGGAGCTGGGTGGGGCCGCGGTTACTCGGCCCGGTAGCCGTCGTTGGCCCTGATGTCGGCGTCGATGTCCTTGACGGCCTGGTCGAGCGTCTTGCGGACGTCGGCGCCGGAGACGATGTCGTGGAGGGCCTTGTCGACGACCGAGGAGATGACCTTGTAGCCGGGCGTCGCCGGCCGCAGGAGCGCGTAGGCCTTGCCGATCTCGTAGACGGGCTCCAGGGGCCTGCCCGCCCCGTAGTTCTGGGTGCCGGGGATGGCGGACTCGATCGACGGGTAGGTGCCGATGGCGTCGGAGTACATCACGAGGTAGTCGTCCTGCATGAGGAACTCGATGAACCTGGTCGCCGTCTCCTGGTTCTTCGAGCTCGCCGAGACCGCCCACTGCCACGAGCCGCCTCCGACCCTCGCGCCCTTGCCGAAGTCGACCGGCGGGAGGATGAGGACCTCCTCGGCGCCGAAGGTCTCCTGCGCCTTGAGGACCTTCCAGCCGCCGGCGTAGACCATGGGGACCTTGCCCTGGAGGAAGTCGGTGCCGTCCGTCCCGGGGGTCTGGGAGGCCAGGCCGTCGGCGAACAGGCTGCGGAACCAGGTGCCGAAGGCGACGGCGTCGGAGCCGTTGAGGAACCCGTCGGCGGTGGTGAGGGTGTCGCGGTCGATAATGTCGCCGCCGAAGGACTGGAGCATGGGCGCGTAGGCGTAGGGCCACCACTCGGCGGTGTCCCACACGCTCATGTCAACGGCGAGCTCGTAGTCGGGCAGCTCGGAGAGCCTCTTGAGGGCGGCGTCGAACTCGGCCCTGGTCCAGGGCCTGGCGATGGTCGGGACGGTGATGCCGGCCGCCTGGAAGGCGGATCTGCGGGCCAGGAAGCACAGCGAGGTGTCGTAGGGGCCGACCGAGTAGAGGGCGCCGTTGAAGTGGCCCTTGGCGGAGTCCACCATCGCGTCCGTCAGCGAGGTCGGGAGGTCCAGCTGCGCCAGGTAGCCGGACCATGCCCAGTTCGGCATGATCGGGCCGTCGAGGTCGAGGATGTCGGGGAGCTCGTGCGCGGCGGCGGCCGTGACGATGGAGTCGTTGTAGACCGCCTGCGGGAACGCCGTGATCTGGATCTTCGTGCCGGGGTTGGCCGCGTTGAAGTCGTTGGCGATCGTCTCGATGACCGCGTACTCGTCGGTGCCGCCGGCGCTGTGGGTCCACAGCGTCAGCGTGCCGGGCCTGGACCCGCCCTGGGATGAGCAGGCGGACAGGGCCGCGCTCGCCGCGGCGGTGGCTCCGAGGCCGAGAAGTGCTCGGCGGCTGGGAAACATGGGCGCTCCTTCGTGTCTACTGTGTCTACCTGGTGGGTGCGGGTCGCCGGTCCACTGGATCCGGCGGTGTGCGGCGGGTGCGCGCCCGGGGGTCAGGCGCCGCCGGGCGGTGCGGTGGAGGCCCGCTCGACGAGCTCGCAGTGAAACCGGATGGTGGCCGGCGGGTCGGGCAGGGTGCGGTCGATCAGGCCCCTGACGAGCCAGTCCGCCATCTCGTAGTGGGGCAGGCGCATGGTGGTCAGTGGCGGGGCCAGGTTGGTGGAGATCAGGGCCAGGTCGTCGAAGCCGACGACGGACAGCTCGGCGGGGATGCGCAGGCCCAGCCGGGCGGCCTGCCTGTAGACGGCGGCGGCGATCTCGTCCTTGAAGCAGAAGACGGCGGTGGGGCGGTCGCCCCGGTCCAGGGCGGCCCGGGCGGCGGCGTCGGCGCCGGCGGGGGTGCTCGGGCCGGAGACGACCAGGCCCGCATCGGTCTCAAGCCCCGCCTCGGCCAGCGCCCGCTCGTAGCCGGCCCGGCGCAGGCCGACGGCGATGGCGCCGGAGTCATCGGTCACGTAGGCGATGCGCCGGTGGCCGAGGCCGATCAGGTGCCGCGCCGCCTCCCAGCCGGCGGTCTCCTCGTCGGGCACCACGCCGACGACGTCGTCGCGGTCGGTGAAGCCGTTGAGGACGGCCACGTTGGCGGCCTCCGGCGGGACGCGCACCTCCTGGTGGTACATCGCGGCGTGGATGATGGCATCGACCCGGCGGGACCGCAGCTCGCGCACGGCTCGGCGGGTCTGCCCCTCCTGACCGCCGGAGTCGGTGAGCAGGACGGACCAACCGAGCTCGCGGCTGGCGGTCAGGATGGCGTCGATCATGGCGACCGCGTAGGGGGTGGACAGGACCTGCTCACCCAGGACGCCGACGGTGCGGGTCCTGCGGTTGCGCATGCCCCCCGCGAGGGCGTCGCGCACGTAGGACATGGAGTCCGCGGTGAGGCGGACGCGCTCGGCGGTCTTGCGGGAGACCCGTCCCTTGTCCTTTCCGGACAGGACGAGCGAGGCGGTGGCGGTGGACACGCCCGCCGCGGCGGCCACCTCGCCGAGGGTCGTCATCGCCCTCCTTCCCGGGTCGGAAGCGCGCCGGGCCCGCGGCCCGGCTGGAACCATCATGCCTCGTGACAGACGTTACGTCAACCGATTAACGTCCATATAGCCGGGCTTTCGTCGCTCCTGCTCGTCGCTGCGGCGGACCGTCGGCCGCCGGTCACCGTGACAGGCGGCCCGGCGCGTCCGCGGCCTGCGCCGACCTACAGGCTCCGCGGGCTCCTGAGCCACTCGGCGTCGGCGGCGCGCAGGCCCCTCCAGCCGCGCGAGCGCGCCTGGGCGGCGGCGAGGACACCCACGACTGTCGAGGGGTTGTGCAGCCGCCCGGACACCACCGCGGCGACCGCGTCGTCGAGGCGGAACCAGGTGGGCACGAACTCGGCCTCCTCGGCCTCGCGCCGCACCCGCTCCTGCGGCGCCAGCATGTGCAGGTCCCGGGCCAGGTAGGAGCGCACGCCCTCGGTGGTGAAGCCGGGCGAGGCGTAGAAGTCGGCCAGCACGTCCCAGCGCGCGGCCGCGAAGTCGGTCTCCTCGGCCAGCTCGCGCCGCGCCGCGAGAAGCGGGGCCTCCCCGGGCACGTCGAGCAGGCCGGCTGGCACCTCCCAGAGCATGGCGCTCACGGGGTGGCGGTACTGGCGCACCATGAGGATCTCCGCGGCGCCGTCGGCCCGGGAGGAGTCCGGCCCCTCCCGCAGCGCCACGATCGACACGGCGTCGTGGTGGGCGACGATCTGCCGGCGCACCGGCTCCTGACCCTCGGCCAGGACGAGCTCCTCGTCGTCGACGGTGAAGATCGGACCGCTCCACACTCGCTCGTGCGCGCCGACCCTGCGGCCGCCGTCTCGGGTGTCCTCGAGCTCGGCGTGGCTCACTGCCTCTTCCCCTCCTCGTTGCTCGCCCCGCTCGGCTCCTGCCGGTGGGAGGCGTAGAGGTCGCGGCGGCGCTCCAGGCCCGCCCTGATCAGGCCGGCGAAGAGCGGGTGAGCCCGGGTCGGCCGGGACCTGAACTCGGGGTGGGCCTGGGTGCCCACGTAGTAGGGGTGCAGGTCGCGGTCGAGCTCGACGAGCTCGGCGAGGTGCCCGTCCGGCGAGGTGCCCGTCACGCGCAGGCCGACGGAGGCCAGGCGCTCCCGGTAGGCGTTGTTGACCTCGAAGCGGTGGCGGTGGCGCTCGCAGACCTCGGTGGCGCCGTAGGCCTCCGCCACGATCGAGCCGGGCGTGAGCACCGCGGGACAGGCGCCCAGCCGCATGGTGCCGCCGAGGTCTCCCCCGCCGGTGACGAACTGGCGCTGGGAGTCCATGGTGGTGACCACCGGGTCGGGGGTCTCGGGCTCCATCTCCGTCGATGAGGCGGCCGCCAGGGCGAGCAGGTTGCGGGCGGCCTCGATGACCATGCACTGCAGGCCGAGGCACAGGCCCAGGGTGGGGACCCTGTGCTCGCGGGCCCAGCGCAGCGCGCCGAGCTTGCCCTCGATGCCGCGCACCCCGAAGCCGCCGGGCACGACGACGGCATCGACGCCCGCCAGGGCGCGCTGGGCGCCCTGCGGTGTCTCGCAGGCGTCGGAGGCGACCCAGCGGATGTCGACGCGGGCGTTGCCGGCGAACCCGCCGTGGCGGATGGCCTCCGAGACCGACAGGTAGGCGTCGTGCAGGTCGACGTACTTGCCCACCAGGGCCACCTCGACGCGGTAGCGGGGGTTGTGCACGCGGTCGAGCAGCCCGTTCCACTCGGTCCAGTCCACGTCCCGGAAGGGCAGGGCCAGGCGCTGGACGAGGAACGCGTCCAGCCCCTCGCGGTGCAGGGTGGGCGGCACCTCGTAGATGCTGGCGGCGTCCTTGCACTCGATGACGGCGGGGGCCTCGACGTCGCACATGAGGGCGACCTTGCTCTTGACGCCCTCAGGCAGGGGCCTGTCGGTGCGCAGCACCAGGGCGTCGGGCTGGATGCCGATGCTGCGCAGCGCCGCCACCGAGTGCTGGGTGGGCTTGGTCTTGAGCTCGCCGGCCGCGCTCAGGAAGGGGATGAGGGAGACGTGCACGAAGGCCACGTTCTCCCTTCCCAGGTCGGCGCGCACCTGGCGGGCGGCCTCCAGGAAGGGCTGGGACTCGATATCGCCGACCGTGCCGCCGATCTCGGTGATGATGACGTCGGGCACCCCGCCGCCCGCGCCAGGGGCGGCCTGGGCCCGCATGACGCGCTTGATCTCGTCGGTGATGTGCGGGATGACCTGGACAGTGTCGCCCAGGTACTCCCCGCGCCGCTCCTTGGCGATGACGGCGGAGTAGACCTGGCCGGTGGTGGCGTTGGCGGCGCCGGTGAGGTCGACGTCCAGGAAGCGCTCGTAGTGGCCGATGTCCAGGTCGGTCTCGGCGCCGTCCTCGGTGACGAAGACCTCCCCGTGCTGGAACGGGTTCATGGTGCCGGGGTCGACGTTGATGTAGGGGTCGAGCTTCTGCATGACCACGTCGAGGCCGCGGGCCCGCAGCAGCCGGCCCAGGCTGGAGGCCGTGAGCCCCTTTCCGAGCGAGGAGACGACGCCCCCGGTGACGAAGACGTGCCGGGGTACGTCAGGCAGGTTTCCACTCAGGCGTGCGCGGTTGGAGCTCACGGGCCTTCAACTTAGCAGGTCCGGGGCCCGGCCGCGGTGCACGCGCGGCCCGCGCCCGTCTCACTCCTGTTCCAGGACGTGCCCGGCGAGCTGGTCCGCGAGGTCGTCGGCGGTGGGCAGGCCGCCCGCGGCCAGGCGGGCCCGCCCGCGGGCGGCCTCGCGCGCCGCGTCGTCGGCCAGCAGGGCGGCGACGGCGTCGGCCAGGGCCTGCGCGTCGGGGGCGACCAGGACGGCGCCGCCGCGGGCCGTCAGGGCGGTTCCGCCGACGTCGGTGGCCACGATGGCGGCGCCGGCGCGCAGGGCCTCCTGGATGGCCAGCGGCTGGCCCTCCCACAGGCTCGTCTGGACGACGACGTCGGCCTCCGCGAGAAGAACGGGGACGTCCTCGCGCCCGCCCAGGACCCTGACGGGCAGCTCCTCGGCGGCCGCCCGCTCGCGCGCGGCCCGGGCCGCCGGCCCCTCCCCGGCCAGCGCCCACACGAAGGCGGGCAGCTCGCCGCCGTCCACGCGAGACTGCAGCACCGCCGCGGCGTCCAGCAGCAGGCCGATGCCCTTCTGGGGCGCCAGCCTGGCCACCGTCAGCAGCCGCCGCCCCGGGCCCCGCCAGGCCGGCTCCGCCGAGGGAGCGTGGGGCGCCGCGCCGGTCGGGGTGCGCGGCGGCGCGGGGATGACGGCGATCTCGACCCGTGCCGCCCCCCTGGCGGCGGCGCGCTCGGCCAGGTCGGGGCTCACGGCCAGGACCAGGTCGGCGCGCGCGGCGACGAGCCGCTCCAGGCGCTCGCCGACGGCGCGCGTCAGCCGCCCGCCGACCGTGAGGTTGTGAAGGGTCACGACCAGGCGGGTGCGGCCGGGGCGGCGTCGTCCCAGCGCCAGGGCGGCGAGGGCGCCGGCGCGCAGGCCATGGGCGTGGACGACGTCGGCGCGCCGCCCCAGGCGCCGCAGCCTGGCGACGACGGCGGGGTCGCCCGGGCCTGGCCCGGGACCGATCTCGAGGCCCTCCCCCCGTGCCCCGCCCAGGTCGAGGCCCTCCAGGGCGGCGTCGGGCGCCTCGACGATGACGTCGTGGCCCGCCCGCGCCAGCAGCCGGGCGCAGTCGCCCAGGTGCGCGCGCACTCCCCCCGCGGCCGAGCCGCACGCCTCCAGGACGCGCTGCCGGCGCCCGGCGGCCCGCGGACGCCGATCTGCCTCGGGATCCATGTCCTCTTCTGCCAGAGCTCTCACTGCTCCTCCCGGGTCGTGGGCGGACCGGCTGCGGCGCCCGGCCGCACCGCGTCCAGGAGGCGCGGGCCGGCGCACATGCACGCCCCCATGACGAGGGCGGCCGCGCCGGTCGCGCCCGCCGCGGCGACGGCGATCGCGCCGGGAACCGAGTCGACACGCGCGCTCAGCGCGCGCGCGCCGATCCCGGCGGCCAGCGCGACCGGCGCCCCGACGGCGAGCGTGCGCAGGGTGGGGCCCAGGGCGCGGGCGCCCGCGGTCATGGCCAGCGCCGCGAGCATGCCGAGCCCGGCGACGCTCATGCCGATGGTCGTCCCCATGGCCAGCGCGACGAGGGTGGCCCTCCCGTCGCCCCCGCCCGGCGCCATGAGGCGCACCGCCACGGCCGAGGCCCCGGCGACCGTCGCCCACCCCAGGGCGGTGGCGCGGGCGGCGTACCGGGGACGGCTCGCGGCGAAGAGGATCCGGGTGACCTGGTAGACGAGGGCGTAGCCCACCAGGCCGGGGGAGAGCACCGCCAGGGACAGGCCCATGCCATCGACGTCGGTCAGCAGGGCGAAGAAGCGCTCGGCCCCCGCCGAGGCCGCCATGAGCATGCCGGAGCCGGCGAGGGCGACCGCGGCCATCAGGGCGGTGGATGCGGCGGCGAGCTCGACGGCCCGGGCCGGGTAGCCGCCGTCCCCCCGCCCGGCGCCGCCGTGGCCGCCCGGGTCGAAGGCCGCCGCCAGGCGCGGGTAGACGACCGTGGCGACGGGGACGGCCATGACGGCGTAGGGCAGCATGTAGACCGCCTGGGTGTACTGGTAGACGGCCACGGTCCCGGCCCGCCCGCCGGAGCGCGCCAGGGCCAGGACCGCCAGGACGCTGAGCTGCTGGGCGACCAGGGTCCACACGCCGGCGCCGCCCAGCCGCAGGGCGCGCCAGGCGACCGCCCGGTCCAGGTGCAGGGTGGGGCGCAGCCGGATTCCCAGGCGCACGACCGGATAGAGCAGCGGCAGGCTCAGGGCGGCCACGCCGGCGGTGGTCCCCCACCCCAGGACGCTGAGGGCCGCCGGGCCGGCCTGGTCGCCCGGGCCGGTCGTCATGGCGCCGTAGACGGCGTATGTCGCCATGACGACGAGGCTGGACAGGACGGGGGTGAGCGCCGGCCAGGCGAAGCGCCCCATGGCCTGCAGCACCCCGGTGAGGACCACCCCGACGCCGTACAGGGGGACCTGGGCGGAGAACATGCGCAGGAAGTCGGCGACCAGATCCGTCTGCAGAGCCGGATCCGCGCCCGCCGAGACGGGCAGGAGCCGGGCGATGGGATCGGCCAGGAGGGCCAGGAGCAGCGCCAGCGGCGTCAGGACCGCCAGGACGACGCCGAGCAGGCCCGAGGCGATCCGTGAGGCGTCCCGGCTGCGCGTGGGGATCGCGGCGGCGGCCAGCAGCGGGACGACGGTGGCGGCCAGGGCGCCGCCGACCACGACCTCGTACAGGACGTTGGGCACCTGGTTGGCGGTGGTGTAGGCGCCGGCGACGGTCCCGGCCCCCACGGTGGAGGCCTGCACGATCCACCGCAGGAAGCCGAGCACGCGCGAGACGAGCGTGAGGCCGGCGATGCCGAGCGGGCCGTGGAGGCGCGCGCGCCACGCGCCCGGCGTCCCGGGCGGCCCTCCGGCCGGCGGGTCGGCCCGGGGGCAGGCGGTCATGAGGGGCGGCGGCCCAGGCCGTCGAGGGCGGCCAGCACCGGGGTGCGGGCGATCACCCGGGTGAAGGAGACGCGCTCGCCGGCCAGGACCAGGGCGGTGCCCGCGAGCGCGGCGAGGGCGCGCACCGTCCGGCTGGGGTGCGCGGCCAGGGCGGTGCCGACCAGGGCGCCCACGGCGTTGGCGCCCGTGTCGCCGAGCATGGTGTCCTCCATCAGGTCCTCGGGCAGGGCCGCCGCGACGACGCCCAGGGCGCCGGCCGCCAGCGCCCGGGCCGCCTCGGCGCCCTCGCGGCGATCCGCGAGCAGGGCGCCGCTCATCAGGGCCGCCGTCTTCAGGGCGCGGCCGGGCCGCAGGTCGAGCAGGTTGTGGACGTCGGCCCAGGCCGCGATGGTCACCGCGCCGGTCGCGGCGTCGGCGGCGACCATGACCGGAGCGCGCCCGCCGGACGCGGAGCCGCGGTAGCGGGCCAGGAGCGCTCCGGAGACCAGGGCGCCGGAGCCGATGACGACGACCTTGAGCGCACCGGTGGTCACGCGCCCGCGGGCCAGGGCGCCCAGGTGCCCGGCAAGGCCCTTGACGGGCGCGTCGCCGTCGTGGGCGCCGGCATCCAGGTCGTCGGCGAGGCCGGCGGCGCCGGCGGCCGTCGTCGCCGTGAGCGCGGCCATCGTGACTCTCCTGGCGCCGCACCCGGCCGGATCGGGAAGGAGCAGGCCGGCCCGGCTGCTGGCGGCCACAGCGCCCACGGCGGCCCCGATGCCGCCGCGCAGGCTCACGGCGCGTCCGCGGAAGCTCGTCCGCTCCAGGCGGGGGCCCAGGCTCTTGATGCTTCCCAGGCCGGTCGACCAGGACACGGTGGCGCCGAGCGCGTGGAGGGCGACGTCGATGGGGCAGGAGCGGTCCGACGCGCCCGCGGGGGCGCCGACGCGCCCGGGGATGCGGTTCATGGGCCCAGCCTATCGGGAGGGCCGCGCTCCGGCCCGGCGCCCGCACGCTACTTCGCCATGGGCGGCATGACCGCGTCCGCGCCCTTGTCGAAGCCGTAGTGGCCCTTCGTGCCCGAGGCCGTCGAGACCAGGGCCAGCGGGGTGGAGACCGCCGCCGCAACCTGGCCGACCGAGTCGATCGTGGTGACGGCGGCCTTGGCGGTACGCAGGGCGGAGACCACATCGGTCTCGTCGTCGGCGCCGCCGACGACGACCGCCGTGGACACCGCGGCCGTCCCGGTCAGGGCCTTGGCCCAGGAGGAGGCCGCCTGTGACAGCGAGTCGGTGGTCGCGGCGTCCCTGGTCTCCGCGGCGTCGGGGCTGCGCGGGCCGACGACGACGATCATGTCGGCGGGGCCGTTGAGCCTGGTGTCCACGGAGACCAGGGGGGTGTCGGTGGCGGTCAGCAGCTCCATCAGCTGCCTCGCGTTGTCCGAGCCGCTGGTCAGCGCCGCGCCCAGGCCCTCCCCGAGCACCCCGTTGCCGTCGGTCGAGACCGTCTTGCCCAGGCGGCCGGCGAGCTGTCCCGAGTAGGACTCGCGGAAGGCCTCGCGGGACGGATCGGTCCAGGCGGTGGTCAGGCTCACGCGTCCGTTGATGGTTCCGCCCGCCGCCTCGACCTGGGTGATGATGGTGTCGATGTCATCGCTCTTGGCCTCGGGGAGGACCGCCAGGGCGATCTTCTTGCCCTCGAGGGTCCCGGGCAGGTAGGCGGTGGCCGCGGCGGCGATGTAGTCGTCGCGGTTGTTGACGGCCGCCTCGGTCTGCTCGAGCTGGGTCTGCATCGCCTTGCGGTTCTCGCGCAGGGAGGTCACCTGGTCGTTCAGGGCGGTTCCCAGGGAGTTCTGCAGCGGCCCCGCGCCGAGCACGACGCCGACGGCGAGCGCCAGGAAGACGGAGATGAGCGAGACCAGGTGGTAGCGGAAGTCGATCATGGGGTTCCTTCCTTGCTCACACGGAGGGCGTGCTCGGGGCCAGCCCCACGAGGGAGCGTAAGAAGTTGACGAGGTCGTCCCATACGGCGCCGGACAGGCCCAGGAAGGTCTGCCCGCCCGGGGTGGAGGCGAGCGCTGCGAACAGGGCGATGAGCCCGGCGAGCGCCAGGAGGGCCAGGTGCCAGCCGGAGATGCGGGTGCGGTACAGGCGCGAGACGCCCTTGGCGTCGATGAGGCGGTTGCCGACCTTGAGGCGGGTCAGGAAGGTCGAGGACATCCCCTCGCGGCCCTTGTCGAGGAACTCCAGGAGGGTGACGTGCGTGCCCACCGCGACTATGAGCTCGGCCCCGTCGCCGTCGGCCATGAGCATGGCGATGTCCTCGCTGGTGCCGGTCGCCGCGAAGACCTTGTGCTCGGCGCCGAGGCCCTTGACACGGGCCAGGCCGGGAGCCCGGCCGTCGCGATAGGCGTGGACGACGATCTCGGCGCCGGACTCCAGGGCCTTGTCGGACACGGAGTCCATGTCTCCGACGATCATGTCCGGCTTGAGGCCCGCCTCCAGCACGGCGTCGGCCCCGCCGTCGACCCCGATGATGACGGGCTTGTAGTCGCGGATGTACGGGCGCAGCGCCATGAGATCCTGCTTGTAGGAGTAGCCGCGCACGACGATGAGGACATGGCGCCCGTTCATCCGGGTGCGGATGTCGGGCATGCCCACGCCGTTGAGCAGGAGGTCGCGCTCGCCGCGCATGTACTCCATGGTGTTGACGGCGAAGGCCTCGAGCTGGACCGACAGGCCCGCCTTCGCGGCCTTCATGGCCTCATCGACCCTCTCGCGGGTCTGGACCACGCCCTCGGCGACCACCTCGTCCCTGCCCGCCGCGCGCACCGTCGCCGGGCCCTCGTCGCCGCCCAGGTCGATGGTGACGCGCTGCCCCTCGCGCAGCCGCATCACGTCGGCGCCCAGGTCGTCGACCAGCGGGATGCCGGCATCGACCAGGATGCCCGGGCCGAGGTTGGGGTAGCGTCCCGACACCGACGGCGCGGCGTTGAGCACCGCGGCGGGGCGGGCCTCGGCGAGGGCCTCGGCGGCCACGCGGTCGAGGTCCGTGTGGTCGATGACGGCGACCTCGCCGGCCCGGAGGCGCTTGGTGAGCCTCTTGGTGCGCGCGTCAACGCGCACGGGCCCACTGAGGCGGTCAGGGTCCGAGGACGCCTGCTTGCGGAACGGGTTCCTCACGTCGGGGATTGTGCCACGGCGGCTTGCGCGGAGGCTTCCTCCAGCAGCTCGGCGGCATGCCTCAGGGCCGCCTCGGAGCGCTCGTGCCCCGACAGCATGCGGGCCAGCTCGGTGACGCGCTCGGAGCCCACGACCCGCACGACCCGGGTGCGGGTTCCGCCCGCCGTCCCGGGATCATCAGGGCCCGCGCCCTCCGGCGCGACCGCGTCCGGGGTCTCCTTGACGACGACGAGCTGGGTGTGGGCCCAGGCCGCGACCTGCGCCAGGTGAGTGACGACCACCACCTGGTGGCGTTGCGCCAGGCGTGCGAGCCTGCGGCCGATCTCACGCGCGGCGCGCCCCCCGACGCCCGCGTCGATCTCGTCGAAGACGAAGGTGCGCTGGTGGGCGGTGGCGGTGCCCTCCGGCGGGGCGCCGGTGGCGTCCGCCAGAACGACCTCGAGGGCGAGCATAATGCGGGACAGCTCGCCGCCCGAGGCCCCCTTGCCCAGGGGCAGCGCGGGCGCGCCCGGATGGGCGGCCAGCAGCAGGGAGACCGCCTCGGCACCGGTGGGGCCGGGCTCGTCGAGCGGCTCCAGCTCGACGACCAGCCGTGCGCCTGCCATCTGCAGGCCCTCGAGCTCGGCGGTGACGGCCGTCTCGAGCCTGCCGGCGAGGGTGCGGCGCGCCGCGCTCAGCCGGCCGGCGGCCTCGTCCAGGTCGGCCTGGGCGTCGGCCAGCGCCTGCTGCGGGGCCGTGGCGCCCTCGGCCGGGTCCTCGATCTCGGCCAGCCGTGCGGATGCCCGCCGCCCCCAGCCCAGGAGCGCGTTGACGTCGTCGAGCTCAGTGCTCGCGCCGCCGATCTCCCGGCAGGCGCGGGCGAGCTCTCCGCGCCGGTCCTGGATCCGGGCGAGCCGGGCCGGGTCGGCGTCCAGGGACTCCAGGTACTCCCCCAGGTCGGCGGCGGCGTCGGCGACCAGGATGCCCAGCTGGCGGGTGCGGCCGGCGAGCTCGGTCAGGGCCTCGTCGTTGCCGGGGGCGCCGTCCAGGGCCCGCTGCGCGACGGCGAGCAGGGCGGACGCATCCGCCTGGCCGGCGTCGACCGCGTCCTCCTGGCCGACCAGGGCGGCGCGGGCGGTCCCCGCGGCCAGTCGCAGGTCCTCGGCGTGGTCGAGGCGCTCGGCCTCGGCGGTGAGCTCGCGGTCCTCCCCCGGGCGGGGCCCGACAGCGTCGAGCGCCTCCAGCCACCCGCGCAGGCGGTCTGCCTCTTCGCGGCGGGCCTGCGCCCCGGCGCGCCACTGCTCCAGCGCCTCGGCCGCCTCGCGGCGGGCCCGGTACGCCTCCGCGTAGCGGCGGCACAGCCCGGCGTGCTCCGCGCCGCCCAGGCCGTCCAGGGCGGCGCGCTGGGCGGCGGCGCTGCGCAGCCGGAGCTGGTCGGCCTGGCCGTGGACCGACACGAGGTGGGAGCCGACGTCGGCGAGTACGGAGGAGGGGACGGCCCGCCCGCCCAGGTGCGCGCGCGAGCGCCCCGTGGCCGGCACCGTCCGGGAGGCGAGGAGGAGGTCGTCGTCGAGCTCGGCACCGGCCTGCCTGGCGCGGGCGGCGGCCCGGGAGGCCGGATCCAGCGTGAAGGCGCCCTCGACGAGGGCGCGCTCGGCCCCGGCGCGTACCACGGCGGTCCCGGCCCGCTGCCCCAGCAGAAGGCCGAGCGAGGTGAGCACCATGGTCTTGCCCGCGCCGGTCTCCCCGGTCAGCGCGGTCAGGCCGGGGCTCAGAAGCAGGTCGGTCTGCTCGATGACGCCGAGGTCCTCGATGTGGAGCGACTCGATCATGCGGTATCGCCCGGTTCACCCTGATCGCCCGGTTCACCCTGATCGCCCGCATCGTCCGGCGCCTCGGTGGTGGCCCGCCAGCCCTCGACGGGCAAGTCGAACTTGCGCACGAGGCGCGTGGCGAAGGGCGCGTCGTTGAGCCGCGCCAGGCGCACGGGCCGGTCCGCGCGCGTGACGCGGATGCGCGAGCCCGCCGGCGCGTCCAGGCTCCGCCGTCCGTCGCACCAGACCTCGGCGCCCCCCAGGCCCGCGTGCTGGACCACGACCTCTATGCAGGAGCGGGGCCCCAGGACGAGCGGGCGCGTGAACAGGGCGTGGGCGACCAGCGGCACGAGCAGCAGCGCCTCGACCTCCGGCCAGATCACGGGCCCGCCCCCGGAGTAGGCGTAGGCGGTCGAGCCGGTCGGCGTGGCCATCACCAGGCCGTCGCAGCCGAAGGAGGACACCGCCTGCCCGTCGACCCCGATGGCGACCTCGAGCATGCGGGCGCGGTCGCGCTTCTCCAGGGCCGCCTCGTTCAGCGCCCAGCCGCAGGTGACGGTGCCGTCGGGGGAGGTGACCTCGACGTCGATGGTCATGCGGGTCTCCACCGTGTAGCGGCCGGCGACAAGGTCGGCCACGACGCTCTCGACCGCGTCCGGGTCGGCCTCCGCCAGGAAGCCGACGTGGCCCGTGTTGACGCCCACCAGGGGGACGTCGCGCCGCCGGGCGATCTCCGAGGCGCGCAGGATCGTGCCGTCGCCGCCCAGCACGAGGACCAGGTCGACGTCGCCGCCGAAGGCCGGGTCGACGGCCCGGACACCGTGGGCGCGCAGGGCCGCCTTGGCGCGCATGACTGCGGTCGCGGTCGGCGCGGCCTTGCGGTGCCGCGGCACCGGGGTGTCGCCGCGGTCCCGCTCGAGCACCATGACACGGCGCAGCACGCGCCTTGCCGCACGGGGCTCCGCCGCCCCTGCCGGCTCGGTCGGACCCGCCGGGCAGGAGGCGCTCATGACGGCATCCTCTCCGCGCGGGAGGCCGCGGGGCCGGCGGCGACGGCGCGGCGGGTCTCGGCGAGCAGGGCCTCGCCGTCGAGGTCGGTCGGGGCACCCGCGCGCGCGGCGTGCAGGTTGACGAAGTACTCCACGTTGCCGGCCGGGCCGGGCAGCGGGGAGGCCTCCACGGCGTCGATCCCGGCCCCGAGCCCGTGGGCCCGGGCGGCCACCGCCAGCACGGTCTCGACGTGCATCTCGGGGTCGCGCACCACCCCTCCGCGCGCCAGCCGGCCCTTGCCGACCTCGAACTGCGGCTTGACCATGAGCAGCAGGTCGGCGTCCTCGGCGGCGGCGGCGAGCAGCGGCGCCAGGACCAGTGTCAGGGAGATGAAGGACAGGTCGCCGACGACGAGCCCCGGGGCCGGCGCGACGGCCTGCGGGTCCAGAGTGCGCACATTGGTGCGGTCCAGGGCCGTGACGCGCTCGTCGGACCGCAGAGACCAGGCGAGCTGCCCGTAGCCGACATCGACCGACACCACGTGCGCGGCCCCGCGCCGCAGCAGCACGTCGGTGAAGCCCCCGGTGGACGCCCCGGCGTCCAGGCACCGGCGGCCCTCCACCCGCGGCGCCAGGCCGCGGGCGCCAAGGGCGTCCAGGGCGCCCGCGAGCTTGCGGGCGCCCCGGGAGACGTAGCTCTCACCCTGCGGCGCAGCGACCTGGAGCGCCTGCGCCGGGTTGACCTGCCGGGCCGGCTTGAGCGCGACGACCCCGTCGAGTCTGACGTGCCCGTCGGTGATGAGCCGGGCGGCGTGCGTGCGTGAGCGGGCGAGCCCGCGTCGGACGAGCTCGGAGTCGAGGCGGATGAGTCGTGCCATGCAATACCGGTGTCTGTCTAGGTTCCTGGGTGCTGTTGATGCGCCGGGCGGGGAGCGAGAGGCCCCGGCGTCAGCCCTCGGCCTCCCTGAGCTCTGAGACGAGGGTCTCATGGATCGCCGCCAGAGCGGCAGCGCGTTCCTCCAGCGGCGCGTCGCCGGCCCGCCGGAGCCTGTCGGCGGTGTCGGCGAGCCGGCCCGCGCGCACGCCGGCCGGCGGCGGGGCCGGAACGGGGCGGGTCTCGCCGGGGTCCTGGTGCGCCATGGCGGTTGTCGCGACGGCCGGGCTCAGGCCCGCACGCGAAGGTCGGGGATGCTCGGCGCCGGGTCCTCGCCGTGCCGGTCCAGGTGCTCCCAGACGGCGCAGGCCAGGGCGCGATAGCCGTCAAGACTGATCTCGGTCTCCTTCCCGGTCAGGGAGTCCCGGCCGTCCAGGACGGCGACGCCGGCGCGAACGCGGCAGCGCGCCGCGCCCACCACCCACGCGCTCCCCTCCTCGTCCACCTCGCGCACCGGGGCCGGGTGGGGCTCCAGCAGGCCGCGCAGGTCGGTGTGGAGGTAGGCGGGCCGCTCCTCGGGGCGGGCCAGGACGACGTCGCGCGCCGTGCTGACGCCGGTCAGGACATGCAGCCCGGGGATGCCGGCGGCGCGGGCGCCGACATGGTCGGTGTTGAGCCGGTCCCCCACGGCCAGCGGCCTGGAGCCGCCGGCGCGGGCGAGGGCCCGCTCGTAGATCCCGGGGAAGGGCTTGCCGCCCGCCAGGGGCTCGCGGCCGGAGGCGTTGGCGACGGCCGCCACGAGGCTGCCGTTGCCCAGGGCGAAGCCGCGCTCGGTCGGCAGGGTGGCGTCGAGGTTGGTGGCCACGTGGATGGCGCCATCCGTAATGGCGTACAGGCCCTCGGACATCATCTCCCAGTCCACGGCCGGGTCCCAGCCCTGCACGACGGCGGCGGGCCGGTCATCGGCGGAGGCGACGACCTCGAAGCCCTCGGCGGCGAGGGCCTCACGCAGGCCGTCGCCGCCGACGACGAGCACGGGCGATCCGGCGGGAACGTGCTCGCCCAGCAGCGCGGCGGCGTCCATGGCGGCCGAGAAGATCTCACCGGCGGCGGCCTGGATGTCGTTGCGGGCGAGCTTGTCGACGACGGTCTGCGGCGCCCGGGAGGCGTTGTTGGTCACGAAGGACAGCCGCATGCCGCCGGCGCGGGCGCCGTTGACGCCGTCGGCGGCGTGCTCGACCCGGGCGTCGCCGGCGAAGCACACGCCGTCGAGGTCCAGGAGGGCGACGTCATAGGTCTGCGCGAGGGGCAGCTCGCTGCCCAGGAGCGCGGCCCCCCGCGCGGGTGCCGATGCGGTCATATCAGGCCTCCTGGTCCTCGGGCTCGTCGGCGTCCGAGGACGCGGCACCCGTTGTGTCCGACGGCTCGGCCGCGTCAGAGGTGTCTGATTCTGCCGGGACGGACTGCTCCTGGTTGTAGTCGTCCTCGATATCGTAGACCTCGACGTCGTCCTCGGGCTCGTCCCGAGGGCCCTGCCCGATGCGCTCACGGACCGCCGCCGCCTCGGCCGCCCGGCCGAGGTCCTCCAGCCGGTCGGCGCGCACCGAGTGGAGACGGCGGAGCGTCTCACGGTCACCGCGGAACATCATGATGGCCTCCTCGATGACGACCAGCCCGAGATCATCCTGGCCCATCTCGTGACGCACGCCCGAGACGACCATGGCCAGCTCCGCCTCCTCCAGATCGTCGAGCTGGTCGGGGTCGGCCCCCTTGGCGACCTTGAGGGCCTGCTGGTGACGGCCCAGGCCGCGCTCGCAGTCGGCCTCGATGGCGCGGTGCATGTCCAGGCCGGACAGGCGCCGCGCCGCCCGGATCTCGCGGAGCGCGTCGGCGTAGTGCCCGGCCAGGTAGGCGGCGATACCGGCCGACTCGCGCACGACGGCGATCCGGCCCGCGTGCGAGGCCGCGTAGCGGGCGTGCTGGTAGGCGCGCTCGGGATCGGTGTCGAGCAGGCGCTGAACCATTACGAGATGACGCGAGACGTTCTCCGCGTTGGCGCGGCCCAGGGCGCGCAGCTCGCGGCGGGCGGACGCCTCAAGATCTGTGGCCTGGACGTTCTCGGGCACCGAGGGCTCGCAGACGCGCGCCCGCTGCGGGGGACGTGAGCCGCGCCGGTCGCCGTCTCGGCGTCCGCGCCCCGGGGACCGGTCCATGCGGTCGCCCCGGTAGGAGGACCGGCCACCGCCCCGCCCGGCCTGCCTGGAGGCGTCGCCGTGCCCACCGTCCCTCCGCTCGTCGTCCCAGCTGGATGAGCGGCCGCCGCCCCGGAAGAATCTGCGTTGATCGCCATTGTCGCCCCTGCCGCGACCATCACGACTGTCGTGACGCTGGTCGCGCTGCCGTTCATCACGCGAGTAGCCTCGACCGGAAGCGTCCCGGTCGGATGAGGAGCCGCGGCCGCGGTAGGAGCCGGAGTCAGAACGCCGCCCGTCATAATGGTCGTAGGCGTCGTAGGCGGAGTGCCGGCGGTCGCCATCCTGGCGCCGCCGGAAGCCGTGACGATCCCCGGACCGATCCGAACGGGTGCTGCTGGAGCGCCACTGGTCGTTGCGCCTGTCCTGGGTCATGGTGCCTTAATTCCTCAGCTGGCGGCCCTGATCGCGGGTGAGCCTGGGTGTGGATCGTCCCCCCGTCGCCCTCGGTCTGACCGGGGGCGACGGGGGGGACTTTGGTGTGGTCTCGGCGGTGTCCTGCTCTTCCGCGTCTGGTTGGGCGCAGTACCATTGGCGCTGGGGGTCTTAGCTTCCGGGTTCGGGATGGGTCCGGGCGTGTCCTCCCCGCTGTGGCCGCCGAGGGGTCTGTGGTGGGGTGCGTGTCGTGGTTGTCGTGGTGTGGTTGTTGTCGTGTGGTTGTGGTGGTTGTTGTGGTGTGGTTGTGGTGGTTGGTGGGTTGTGGTGGGTGGGTTGGTTGTGGGCCGTATAGTGGACGCGGTGTGTTTCCCTGGTGTTTGGTCCCCTCCCTTGTGTTTGTGGGTCTTGGCCCGTGGGTGGGGGGTGTGGGTGTGTTTGTGTTGGCCTGTTAGTACCAGTCGGCTGCGCCCGTTGCCGGGTGTTCACGTCTGGCCTATCGACCCAGTGGTGTTCTGGGGGCCTTCCAGGAGGTGTGCTCCTGTGGAGACCTGGTCTTGAAGGTGGTTTCCCGCTTAGATGCTTTCAGCGGTTATCCTTGTCCGAACGTGGCCAACCAGTGGTGCCCCTGGCGGGACAGCTGGCGCACTAGAGGTTCGTCCGTCCTGGTCCTCTCGTACTGGGGACGGGTCTTCTCAAGTCTCCTGCGCGCGCAGAGGATAGGGACCGAACTGTCTCACGACGTTCTAAACCCAGCTCGCGTGCCGCTTTGATGGGCGAACAGCCCAACCCTTGGGACCTGCTCCAGCCCCAGGATGCGACGAGCCGACATCGAGGTGCCAAACCATGCCGTCGATATGGACTCTTGGGCAGGATCAGCCTGTTATCCCCGGGGTACCTTTTATCCGTTGAGCGACGGCCCGCCCGCGCGGGGCCGCCGGATCACTAGCTCCTGCTTTCGCACCTGCCCGACCTGTCGGTCTCGCAGTCAAGCCCCCTTGTGCGCTTGCACTCGCCACCTGGTTGCCGACCAGGCTGAGGGGACCTTTGAGCGCCTCCGTTACTCTTTGGGAGGCAACCGCCCCAGTTAAACTACCCGCCAGGCACTGTCCCTGGCCCGGGTCACGGGCCGAGGTTCAGGCGCACGCCACGGCCGGAGTGGTATCTCAACAACGACTCCGCCGCCGCTGGCGCGGCGGCATCACGGTCTCCCACCTATCCTGCACGGGCCGTGGCGGACGCCAATACCAAGCTGTAGTGAAGGTCCCGGGGTCTTTCCGTCCTTCTGCGCGTAACGAGCATCTTTACTCGTAGTGCAATTTCGCCGAGCCCGTGGTGGAGACAGCGGGGAAGTCGTTACGCCATTCGTGCAGGTCGGAACTTACCCGACAAGGAATTTCGCTACCTTAGGATGGTTATAGTTACCACCGCCGTTTACTGGGGCTTGAACTCACCCCTTCGCCCCGTGAAGGGGGCTGAGGGATCCTCTTGACCTTCCAGCACCGGGCAGGCGTCAGTCCGTATACATCGCCTTGCGGCTTCGCACGGACCTGTGTTTTTAGTAAACAGTCGCTCCCCCCTGCTCTCTGCGGCCCTTCCCCCCAGCCCGCGCGGGGCCTCAGGGGTCGGGCCCCCCTTCTCCCGAAGTTACGGGGGCAATTTGCCGAGTTCCTTCACCACGGTTCGCTCGCCCGCCTAGGCATACTCTGCCGGACCACCTGTGTCGGTCTGGGGTACGGGCGGCCCGCACCATCGCGTCGAGGCTTTTCTCGGCACCTCAGGATCACCCTGCTGTCCCCCGCCGCGCCGCGGCGGGGTCACCATCACGCCTCGCCCCCGCCCCCCCGGTAGGGGGGGCAGGCCCCCGGATTTGCCTGGGGGCCGGGCTGCGCGCTTGAACGGGCCAAGCCATCAGGCCCGCCGGGCTACCACTGTGCGTCACCCCTGTTAACACGCTTGCCTACCAGCACGGAGGACCCCCAGACCACCCGCCACAGGCCCCCGGGGACGCCCGAAGGCGACCCGCGGACCGTCTCGTGGCCGGCGGCGTGGGTTAGCACCCGCGCGTCAGCATGGTCGGTACAAGGCCGGTACGGGAATATCAACCCGTCATCCATCGACTACGCCTGTCGGCCTCGCCTTAGGTCCCGACTCACCCAGGGAGGACGAACCTGCCCCTGGAACCCTTGGTCTCTCGGCGCCGGGGACTCCCACCCCGGTCTCGCTACTCATGCCTGCATCCTCGCTCCCGCACCGTCCACCCGCGGGTCACCCCCGGGCTTCACCCAGCGCAGGACGCTCCCCTACCACCCGCCCCCGCACCTGAGCAGGGGGGCGGGTCCGCGGCTTCGGCGGCGCGCTTGAGCCCCGCTGAATTGTCGGCGCACGACCACTCGACCAGTGAGCTATTACGCACTCTTTCAAGGATGGCTGCTTCTAAGCCAACCTCCTGGCTGTCACCGCAGCCGCACATCCTTTCCCACTTAGCGCACGCTTAGGGGCCTTAGCCGACGGTCCGGGCTGTTTCCCTCTCGACCACGAAGCTTATCCCCCGCGGTCTCACTGCCACGCTCCACCCGCACGGCATTCGGAGTTTGGCTGACCCCGGTAACCCTCACGGGCCCCTCAGCCACCCAGTAGCTCTACCTCCGCCGGGAAGCACGCGACGCTGCACCAAAATGCATTTCGGGGAGAACCAGCTATCACGGAGTCTGATTGGCCTTTCACCCCTACCCACAGGCTCATCCCCCCGGTTTTCAACCCAGGTGGGTTCGGTCCTCCACGCGCTCTTACACGCGCCTCAACCTGGCCATGGGTAGATCACCCCGCTTCGGGTCCGCACCACGCAACTCCACCGCCCTGTTCGGACTCGCTCTCGCTACGGCTCCCCCACACGGGTTAACCTCGCCACGCAGCACGACTCGCAGGCTCATTCTTCAATAGGCACGCCACCACCCCACCACCCCCCGGCGGCGCACAGCCGCAGCACAAGGAGGACGGCAGGGCCCTGACGGCTCGCAGGCGCCCGGTTTCAGGTACTCTTTCACTCCCCTCCCGGGGTACTTTTCACCATTCCCTCACGGTACTCATCCGCTATCGGTCACCAGGAGGTATTCAGGCAGCCAAGCGGTCTTGGCAGACTCACACAGGATTCCACGAGCCCCGTGCTACCACGGGAACACGCCCACACGCCACCAGCCAGGTTCCGCCTACAGGGCTCTCACCCGCTACGGCCCGCCGTCCCAGACGGTTCAGCTACCCAGCCAGCACAACGCCCCCCACCACGGCGGCAGCAGGAAACAGGCACGCCCCAACAACCCCGCCGCCGCAACCCCCGCCGGGTCTCGCACGACAACGGTTTAGCCATCATCCGCTTTCGCTCGCCACTACTCACGGAATATCCTCTCCTACGGGTACTGAGATGTTTCACTTCCCCGCGTAACCCCCCGCACCCTACACAAATCAGGCACGAGTGACGCGGCACGACCCGCGCCGGGTCCCCCCATTCGGACACCCTCGGATCACAGCCCGCCAGCCGGCTCCCCGAGGCTTATCGCAGGCCACCACGTCCTTCATCGGCCCCTGATGCCAAGGCATCCACCGAACGCCCAAAAAACAAGCACAACCCAACAAAACACACAAAGAACAAAGATACTCGCGTCCACTATACAGATCACAACCAACCCGCCCACACCAGCCAGCCACCACCCACCCACCACCCACCCCAGGGGCCCCCACCAGCCACAAAGCCGGCAGGAACCACAACAGGCAGACAGCAGCAGGCAACCAGCCAGCCACGACAGAGCCACCAACGGGACGCACCGCCCCAGAACCCGACAGCGCACCCCCACCAGCCCCCCGCCCCCACCAGCACACGCACGCACGCACGCACCAGCAGACAGCCACAGGCAACCAGCAGACACCCCGCACACCACAGCAGCCACACACACAGCGCAGCACACACCACAGCACACAGGACGCGTCCCCCGCACCACAGCCAACCCACCAGGAACCACCCAGCACACACCAAGCAGCCCCCGCAACCAGCAGACAGACCCCACACCCCCCACCCCACCAGCAGCCGGCCGGCACACGCCAGCACACACCCGGCAGGACAGGAGGCAGCCAGCCCAGCAGCCTCCCCAAAAGCTCCCTAAAAGCTCCCTAAAGGCTCCCTAGAAAGGAGGTGATCCAGCCGCACCTTCCGGTACGGCTACCTTGTTACGACTTCGTCCCAATCACCAGCCCCACCTTCGACCGCTCCCCACAGGGCCACGGGCTTCGGGTGTCGCCGGCTTTCATGACGTGACGGGCGGTGTGTACAAGGCCCGAGAACGTATTCACCGCAGCACTGCTGATCTGCGATTACTAGCGACTCCAGCTTCACGGTGTCGAGTTGCAGACACCGATCCGAACTGAGACCGGCTTTAAGGGATTCGCTCCGCCTCACGACATCGCAACCCACTGTACCGGCCATTGTAGCATGCGTGAAGCCCAGGACATAAGGGGCATGATGATTTGACGTCGTCCCCACCCTCCTCCGAGTTAACCCCGGCAGTCTCCCGCGAGTCCCCGCCACAACACGCTGGCAACACGGGACAGGGGTTGCGCTCGTTGCGGGACTTAACCCAACATCTCACGACACGAGCTGACGACAACCATGCACCACCTGTGAACCGGCCCAAAAAGGGAGGCCCCCGTCTCCAGGAGCAGCCGGCCCATGTCAAGCCCTGGTAAGGTTCTTCGCGTTGCATCGAATTAATCCGCATGCTCCGCCGCTTGTGCGGGCCCCCGTCAATTCCTTTGAGTTTTAGCCTTGCGGCCGTACTCCCCAGGCGGGGCACTTAAAGCGTTAGCTACGGCGCGGAGGACCCGGAAAGACCCCCCACACCTAGTGCCCAACGTTTACAGCATGGACTACCAGGGTATCTAATCCTGTTCGCTCCCCACGCTTTCGCTCCTCAGCGTCAGTAACGGCCCAGAGACCCGCCTTCGCCACCGGTGTTCCTCCTGATATCTGCGCATTCCACCGCTACACCAGGAGTTCCAGCCTCCCCTACCGCACTCAAGCCAGCCCGTACCCACCGCACGCCCCCAGCTGAGCCAGAGGATTTCACGGCAGACGCGACCAGCCGCCTACAAGCCCTTTACGCCCAATAATTCCGGACAACGCTCGCGCCCTACGTATTACCGCGGCTGCTGGCACGTAGTTAGCCGGCGCTTCATAACCCGGCTACCGTCAGCCCCACCACAAAGAACAGGACCTTCTTCACCGGCGAAAGAGGTTCACAACCCGAAGGCCTCCATCCCTCACGCGACGTCGCTGCATCAGGCTTCCGCCCATTGTGCAATACCCCCCACTGCTGCCTCCCGCAGGAGTCTGGGCCGTATCTCAGTCCCAGTGTGACCGCCCACCCTCTCAGGCCGGCTACCCGTCAAAGCCTTGGCAGGCCATCACCCCACCAACAAGCTGATAGGCCGCGAGCCCATCCCCCACCAAAACACCACAAAAGTGAATCTTTCCCAGCCACACCATGCGGCACAGCCAGAACACCCCGTATTAGCCACCCTTTCAAGCGGTTATCCAGAAGTGAGGGGCAGGTTACTCACGTGTTACTCACCCGTTCGCCACTGACCCACCCCGCAAAAAACAAGGCAGACCCGTTCGACTTGCATGTGTTAAGCACGCCGCCAGCGTTCGTCCTGAGCCAGGATCAAACTCTCCAAAAAAAAACAAACAAACCAAAAAACAACAACCAGCCACAACCACCACCACACACCACCCCACACAGGACAGCACACAGCAGCAACCACAACCAGAAAACAAAACCACCAGACAAAACAAGCCCACCCACCAAAAAGCAGGCAAACCATGGCACAAAAAACAAGCACACTATCGAGATCTCAAACAACACACCCACAAGGGGTCGAAACGGAACCTACTTCCGATTCGAGTCCCCAAGGCGACCGGAGTAGTCTATTCGGACCCATTTCCCTCAGTCAAATCGAAATCTCGTGATCCCGATCTCCCGAGGGTTCCGGCCCGCGACCAGTCGTCGGACCGCTCCAGGGGCGCCGTCCGCGCCTCGCGGCGCATCAGGCAGCGAGGTGCACTCTAGTCACCATGAGCACCACCAGTCAACACGCTGATCCGTGATGCGCGACACGCGGCCTCGGCACCGGCGCGCCCGACAGGAGCCGAGGCCCCCCGCCGCACTCGCACTACTGCCCGGCGAACTTGCGCACGGCCTTGCCGACGGCGCTGGCGACCCGGTTGTCGAAGGCTCCGGGGATGATGTACACGGGCCGGATCTCCTCGTCGTCGATGACGCCGGCGATGCCGGTGGCCGCGGCGCGCAGCAGATCGACCGAGATGTTGGTGATGCCCGTGTCGAGCAGGCCGCGGAACAGCCCCGGGAAGGCCAGCACATTGTTGATCTGGTTGGGGAAGTCGCTGCGGCCGGTGGCCACGACGGCGGCGTAGCTCGCCGCCCCGATCGGATCGACCTCGGGCGTCGGGTTGGCCATGGCGAAGACGATGGCGCCCTCGTTCATGACCCCCAGGTCCGCCGGCTCCAGGAGGTTGCCGGAGGAGACTCCGATGAGCACGTCGGCTCCCACCAGCCCCTCCTTGAGGCTGCCGGTGACATGGCGCGGGTTCGTGTTCTCCGCCAGCCACTTGCGGTGCTCGTTCATCCCCTCGGTGTTCGCGCCGTCGAGAGCACCGCTGCGGCCGTACCCGACGATGTCAGTGGCGCCGTGGGCCATGAGCAGCTTGGCGATGGCGCTGCCGGCGGCGCCCACGCCCGACAGGACGATGCGCACGTCCTCGATCCTCTTGCCGACCACCTTCAGGGCGTTGATGAGGGCGGCGAGGGTGACGATCGCGGTGCCGTGCTGGTCGTCGTGGAAGACCGGGATGTCGAGCTCCTCGCGCAGGCGCGCCTCGATGTCGAAGCACTTGGGGGCGGCGATGTCCTCGAGGTTGATGCCCCCGTAGGCCGGGGCGATCGCCTTGACGATGGAGATGATCTCCTCGGGGTCCTTGGTGTCCAGGGCGACCGGCCAGGCGTCGACGTCGCCGAACTGCTTGAACAGGACGGCCTTGCCCTCCATGACCGGCATGGCCGCCGACGGGCCGATGTCGCCCAGGCCGAGGACCGCCGTGCCGTCGGTCACGACGGCGACCGTGTTCTTCTTGATGGTCAGCTGGCGGGCGCGCTCGGGGTGGTCGTAGATCGCCTTGCACACGCGGGCGACGCCCGGGGTGTACACGCGCGCGAGATCGCGCCGGTTGTGGATGGGGTACTTCGAGGCGGTCGCGATCTTGCCGCCGACGTGGGCGAGGAAGGTGGAGTCGCCGACGTTGCGGACGACGACGCCGTCGATCGCCCCGAGGGCCCTGACGAGCTCGGCGCGGTGCTTGGAGTCCCGCGTGTCCGCGGTCAGGTCGACGATGAGGGTGTCGCCCTCGGTGTCGGCGACGTCGACGCCGTTGACGATCGCGCCGGTCGCCGAGGCGGTGTCGACAAGGGTGGTGACCGCCTTCTGCGAGGCGGGGACCTCCAGGTGCAGGGCGACGGTGTAGCTGGGGCTGGGCTGAGCCATGTATGTGTTCCTTCGGGAGAACGGAGACCGGCCGGCGGACCGAGCGCGAGTCGAGTCGGTACTAGACGGGGAGACTGTATCGCCGGTGCGCCGAAGGGCGCTCCCGCGATGACCGCTCCGTGAGACGGGGCGTGAGGCCGGTGCGTCTCGTGCGGGAGACGCACCGGCCTCACGGCGGCGACCGGTCTTGACGGGCTAGCGGGCCACGCGCTCCATGACGAGCTCGCGCACGCGCCTGGCGTCGGCCTGACCGCGAGTGGCCCTCATGACCGCCCCCACGATCGCGCCGGCGGCCTTGACCTTGCCGCCCCGGATCTTCGCGGCGACGTCGGGCTGGGCGGCCAGGGCCTCGTCGACGGCGGACAGCAGGGCCGTCTCGTCGGAGACGACCTCGAGCCCGCGGGCCTCGACGACATCGCTCGGATCTCCCTCGCCCGCCAGGACGCCCGCGAGCACCTGGCGGGCCAGCTTGTCGGTCAGCCGTCCGGCGTCGACCAGGCCCTGCAGCTCGGCGACCTGCTCCGGGGAGACCGGCAGGTCCTCGAGGGGGACCTCACGGTCCTTGGCGGCCCGGGCGAGCTCGCCCATCCACCACTTGCGGGCGGCCTGGCCGCTCGCACCGGCCAGGGCGGTGGCCTCGATGAGCTCGAGCGCGCCGGCGTTGACGACGTCGCGCATCTCGTCGTCGGCCAGAGCCCACTCCTCCTTGAGCCGCCGCCGCTTGGCGGCGGGCATCTCCGGCAGGCGGGCGCGGATCTCCTCGACCCACTGGCGGCTGGGCGCCACGGGGACGAGGTCCGGCTCGGGGAAGTAGCGGTAGTCGTCGGCGTCGGACTTGACGCGCCCGGGGCGGGTGGTGCCGTCGGCCTGGCCGTGGCGGGTCTCCTGCTGGACGGTGCCGCCGGCGGCCAGGATCGCGGCCTGACGCCGGATCTCGTAGCGGACGACCGACTCGATGCCCCGGAAGGTGTTGACGTTCTTGGTCTCCGTGCGGGTGCCCAGCGGCGCGTGCGCGGACTCGCGCAGGGAGACGTTGACGTCGGCACGCACATTGCCGCGCTCCATGCGCGCCTCGGAGACGCCCAGGGCCCGGAAGATGTCGCGCAGGGTGCGCACGTAGGCGGCGGCCACCTGCGGGGCCCGCTCCCCCGCGCCCTCGATGGGCCGGGTGACGATCTCCACCAGCGGCACCCCGGCGCGGTTGTAGTCGACCAGGGAGTGGCTGGCGCCCTCGATACGGCCGTCAGCACCGCCGACGTGCGTGTTCTTCCCGGCGTCCTCCTCCATGTGGGCCCGCTCAATGGGCACGGTGAAGAAGGTGCCGTCCTCCAGCTCGATCTCCAGCGCACCGTCGAAGGCGATGGGCTCGTCGGACTGGGAGGTCTGGAAGTCCTTGGACAGATCCGGGTAGAAGTAGTTCTTGCGGGCGAACCGGCAGGACTCGGCGATCTGGCATCCCAGCGCCAGGCCGATGCGGATCGCGTACTCCACGCCCCTGCCGTTGACCACCGGCAGGGCGCCGGGGAGGCCCACGCTCGTGGGGGTGACCATGGTGTTGGGCCGGGCGCCGAAGACGTTGGGGGCGGCGTCGAACATCTTGGTCGCGGTGCCGAGCTCGACGTGCACCTCCAGCCCCAGGACGGGGTCGTAGCGGCGCACGGCCTCGTCATAGTCCATCAGCGCATCCGTCAGCGTATCGCTCATGTCACTTCACCTCCAGGTCGGGGGCCCGGTCGAGCAGGTGCCCGCCCCAGCCCTCCTCCAGTGCGGCCTCGAGCACCGCGCCCACGCGGTAGAGGCGGTCGTCGGCGCGCTGCGGCGCCAGGACCTGGAAGCCGACGGGCAGGCCGTCATCGCTCAGGCCCGAGGGCAGGCTCATGGCCGGCAGCCCGGCGAGGTTCGCCGGGATGGTGGTCACGTCCAGCTTGTACATGGCCAGCGGGTCGTCCTTCTCGCCGAAGCGGTAGGCCGTCACCGGCGCCGTGGGCGAGACCAGCACGTCCGCCCGCTCCCAGGCGGCGTCGAAGTCGCGCTGGATGAGGGTACGCACCTTCTGGGCGGACCCGTAGTAGGCGTCGTAGTAGCCGGCGCTCAGCACGTGCGTGCCCAGGATGATGCGCCGCTTGACCTCATCGCCGAAGCCCGCCCCGCGGGTGGCGGCCATGACGGTCTCGGCGGTGACCGGGCCCTCGGCGGGCTCCACGCGCAGGCCGTAGCGCATACCGTCGTAGCGGGCCAGGTTGGAGGAGGCCTCGGCGGGCATGATGAGGTAGTAGGCGTCCAGCGCGTACTCCAGGTGCGGCAGGGAGACGGTCTCGACGACGGCTCCCGCGCCCTCCAGCTCCGCCAGCGCGGCGTGGAAGGAGCCGACGACGCCGTCGTGGTACCCCTCGCCGCCGTCGAGCTCGGCGATGACGCCCACCCGCAGGCCGGTCAGGTCCCGCCGCTGCCGCGCGGCCCGCACGACGGCGGCCATGCCGCGCGGCGCGTCGGCAAGGCTCGTGGAGTCCAGCGGGTCGTGGGAGGCGATGACATCGTGGAGCAGGGCCGCGTCCAGGACCGTGCGGGCCATGGGGCCGGGGGTGTCCAGGGAGGAGGCCATGGCGATGACGCCGAAGCGCGAGACCATCCCGTAGGTGGGCTTGACGCCGACGGTGCCGGTGACGGCGGCGGGCTGACGGATGGAGCCGCCGGTGTCGGTGCCCACGGCCACGGGGGCCTCGAAGGCTCCGACGGCGGCCGCCGAGCCGCCCGAGGAGCCCCCGGGGATGCGCCCCAGGTCCCACGGGTTGGCGGTGCGGCCGAAGGCGGAGTGCTCGGTGGAGCCGCCCATGGCGAACTCGTCCAGGTTGGTCTTGCCCAGGATCGGCAGGCGGGCCGAGCGCAGGTTGGCCACCAGCGTGGCGTCGTAGGGCGGCACCCAGCCGGCGAGGATCCGCGAGGCCGCGGTGGTGACCTGGCCACGGGTGACGATGAGGTCCTTGACGGCCACGGGCACGCCGGTCAACTCGCCCACCCGCCGGCCCGAGCGGCGCGCCTCGTCGGCGGCCCCGGCGTCGGCCAGCGCCCTGGCCGCGTCGATGTCGAGGAAGGCGTGCACGGCGCCGTCGACGGCGGCGACGCGGTCCAGGTGGGCCCGGGTCAGCTCGCGGGAGGTGACCTCTCCGGCGGCGAGAGCGGCGGCCTGCTCGGCGGCCGTGGAGCGGAGGAGGGCATCGACGGTCATGAGGCCGAGTCCTCCCCCAGGATCCGGGGAACGAGGAACATGGAGTCCTCGGCCTGCGGCGCGCCGGCGAGCAGCTCATCGACGTCGAGCGTCGGGCCGGGCACGTCCGCGCGCAGCACATTGGTCAGGGGCACCGGGTGGGATGTCGCCGGCAGGTCGGGCGTGACCACGCTGGTGACGCGGGCGAAGGCGGAGGCGACGGCGTCCAGCTCACCGGCCAGGCGCACAACCTCCTCGTCGCTCAGCGCCACCCGCGCGAGCGCCGCGACACGGGCGACCTCGTCGGAGGAGATGGCAGACATGGGGCGAGTCTATCCAGGCCGCCGACCCGGTTCGGACGCCCGGCGCGCAGGTCTCGCCCCGGGCGCGTCGGACCGGGGGCACCGGATCCCCGAGGGGCCCGCGCTCAGGGCGTCTGCGCGTGCAGAACACCGCATTTCCAGGGACCATGCACGATGTCACATGACATGGACAGGACGCCCCGTTGACATTCCAACCACCGACCGCTGTTATGGACTCTGAAGCTCTCCCAGACCGAATGGGAGCACGACAGGGCAGCGGCATGCGCGCTGCTTGAGGACAAGGACCAATGCCTACGGAAGAGTTCACCCCCGGCTCTCGACCGGCGGTCGAGGAGGCACGGCCTTCGGGCGGTGCGCCCGAGCCAGAGGACAGCAGTACGCCCGCTGCGGAGACTCCCTGCAGCGCAACGACCGACGAGTTCCCTGCTGGCTCCCCCGAATCCGCTGACCCTCCCGACACCGCCGACACCCCTGAGGCCGCATCTGCGACCGGTGCTGACCCCGACGCGAGCCCCGCCTCCGAGCCGGCCCCCGCCACACCGGACTCCGCGGACGGCGGTACCGGAGCCGGCCGGGGCGAGGCCACCGCGGCCGCACCCACGTTCATGGCGCCCGCTGAGGGGGCCGGCGCCGCATCCGATACCGGGCTCTCAGGGCTCTCAGGGCTGCCCGACTCGGTCCCGCCGGGCGGTTTCCGAGCCTCCAGCCCGGCGGACCCGGCCCCTGCCGGCGGGTTCGCCGCCTCCGAGCCCGCCCCCGGCGCCTCCACCCCGCTCCCGGCGGCCGACTTCGAGGCCTCCGCACCCGCGAACCTGGCTTCCGTCGTCACCCCGGCCCCCGTCGCCCCGGTCCATGCCGGGCGCCGTCGCCTGTGGCCCATATGGGCCGCGGCGGCCGCCCTGCTACTGATGTGCGTCGGCGTGGGCGGCTACGCCTACGCCGCCCACTACAACGGCATCGCCGTACCGGGGACGACGGTCGCGGGAATCGACGTCGCCGGGATGGGCCGCGACGAGATCGTCAACGCCATCAACGACAAGGCCGCGAACGCCACTGTCGCCATCAGCGGGGACACGACCGCCACGGCCTCCCTGGCCGATCTGGGCACCGCCGTCGACGCGGAGGCGACCGCCGACGCCGCGCTGGCCCGCGGGGCGAGCGTACCGGGCCGCTTCGGAGCCCTGTTCTCCGGCGAGAAGATCGACGTGGTCACCACCACCGACGACTCCGTCGCCGCGGCCTATGCCACCTCCCTCATCCCGTCGGATCAGGCGGTCGCCCGCAACGCCGGCATTGTGCTCGACGAGGAGGGCACCGAGTTCCGGGTCACGCCGGGCGAGGAGGGAACCAGTGTTGACACGGAGGCCCTGAAGGCCGCGGCCGCCACCGCCGCAGCCTCGCTGTCACCGTCCTCCGTCACGGTCACCTACGAGACGAAGTCGCCGGCCGTCTCCGACGCCGACGCCCAGAGCGTGGCCGACCAGGCCAACGGATGGATCTCGCAGGACGTCACCGTCACCGCTCCCGCAGGCAAGGCCGGCGTCGCCGGCGAGTCCACCACCGTCGAGGAGTCCACCTACACCGCCGAGGACACCGCGAAGGCCTCCTGGATCACCGTGACCACGAGCGAGTCCGAGGCGCCGACCATCGGGGTGGACAGCGGCAGGGTCTCCGAGTGGGTCGCCGCCCAGGTCAAGGACGTCAACGAGGAGCCCGTCACCGGCAAGCGCAACGTCAACTCGCAGGGCAAGGAGG
This sequence comes from Actinomyces israelii, assembly GCF_030253495.1. NCBI lineage: Bacteria > Bacillati > Actinomycetota > Actinomycetes > Actinomycetales > Actinomycetaceae > Actinomyces > Actinomyces israelii. Next base: position 1,667,177 of record NZ_CP124548.1, on the reverse strand, counting down.
TGGCCGTCAGCGTCGAGGCGGTCGACGGCCGCGAGGTCACCAACGCCGATGCGATCAGCGACGCCATCGTGCAGGCGCTCTCCAGCGGGAAGCCGTACTCCGGCACCTTCGAGACCAAGGAGATCAAGGCGACCTGGGAGGAGCGCAAGATCGCCGCCGGTGCGGAGAACCTGGCCTACCAGGCCACCGACGGCGAGAAGTGGATCGACATCAACCTGTCGAACAAGACCGTCACCGCCTATGAGGGCGCCACTGTCGTCCACGGGCCCGTCAGCGTGGTCGACGGCGCGGCCGCCACCCCGACGGTCACCGGCACCTACCACGTCTACCTCCAGTACGAGAGCCAGACAATGCGCGGCGAGAACGCCGACGGCTCGAACTACGTGACCGAGGGCGTGCCGTGGATCACATACTTCTACCAGGGATACGCCCTCCACGGAGCCCCGTGGCGAAGCAGCTTCGGCTACTCCGCCTCGCACGGCTGCCTCAACATGCCGGTCGGGGAGGCCCAGTGGTTCTTCAACTGGGCCGAGGTCGGCACGACGGTCGCCAGCCACTACTGATATCACTGATATCCCCGCTGCCTCCGCCCCGACCGGGGACCATTCCGCGGCAGGAGGTGGCCGGCCGCCCACTGGATCGTGGGCGGCCGGCCACCTCCTGCCGCTGTCAGCGGGTTCTCAGGGGCTCACGGCGTCGGGGCCCTCGGCCAGGAGCCGCTCGAAGGCCTCCTCATCCAGGATCCTCAGGCCCAGCTCGCGGGCCCGGGCCTCCTTCGAGCCGGCGTTCTCGCCGACGACCACGAAGCTCGTCCGCTTCGACACGCTCCCGGCGGCCCTGCCCCCGCGCGAGACGATCGCCTCCTTGGCGCCGTCGCGCGTGAAGCGCTCCAGGGTGCCGGTGACGACGACGGTCAGGCCCGCCAGGGTCCGCGCGGGCCCGACATCCCGGGCGGTCCCGTCGGCGGTGCGCACCCCCGCGGCCGCCCAGCGGTCCAGGATCTCCTGGTGCCAGTCGACGTCGAGCCACTCGGTCCATGAGGCGGCGATGGTCGGCCCGACGCCGTCGACCTGGGACAGCTCCTCTACTCCCGCCTCGCGCAGCGCCCTCAGCGAGCCGAAGCGTCCGGCCAGCGCGCGGGCCGCCGTCGGCCCCACGTGCCGCACCGACAGCGCCACCAGGACCCGCCACAGGGGACGCGACCTCGCGGCGGCCAGCTGGGAGAGCATCGCAGTGGCGTTCTTGCCCGCGGCAGTCGGCTTCCTGACGCCCCCGTCCCTGTCGTAGCCCTGCTTGGACCAGAAGAAACGGGCCAGGCGCCAGTCGCCCGTGGGGGCTCCGCGCCGGGCGACCGGCCGGTAGACCATCACCTCGCGCAGATCATCGACTCTCAGGTCGAACAGGCCCGCCTCGCCGGTCAGCACCGGAGCCTGCTCTCCGATGCCCGCCTCCTCCAGGACCCGGCGCGCCGCGTCAATCCGCTCCGAGGGCGGCAGTACCTCGAGCTCGGCCCGGGGGATGCGCAGCCCGCCCCTCTCGGTGTCCAGGGTGCGCCCGGCGGCCAGGGCCGCCAGGGCGTCCTCGCGCCCGGCGTCGGGGTGGGTCAGGGCCGCCGCGGCCTCGTCGCCCAGGCCCTCGACGTCGAGAGCGCCGCGTGAGCCGATATGGGCCACGCGCCCGGTGAGCTGGGCCGGGCAGGAGCGGGTGTTGGGGCAGCGCAGGTCGACGTCGCCCTCCTTGGCCGGGGCGAGCGGGGTGCCGCACGAGGGGCACCGCCCGGGCATGGTGAAGTCGCGCTCGGTGCCGTCGCGCGCCTCCGTCACCGGTCCGACGATCTCGGGGATGACGTCCCCGGCCTTGCGCAGCACGACGAGGTCGCCGATGCGCACGCCCTTGCGCGTCACCTCGGCGGAGTTGTGCAGGGTGGCGCGCGCGACCGTCGACCCGGCCACGAGCACCGGCTCCATGATCCCGAAAGGCGTGACCCGGCCCGTGCGCCCGACCTGGACGTCGATGTCGAGCAGGCGCGTGTGGACCTCCTCGGGCGGGTACTTGTAGGCGGCCGCCCATCTCGGCACGCGGGAGGTGTGCCCGAGCTCGGCCTGCAGCGACCGCGAGTCGAGCTTGAAGACGATGCCGTCGATCTCGTGGATGAGGTCGTGGCGGTGGTCGGCGTAGCGGGCGATGTAGGCCTCCCGCTCGGCGCGCCCGCGCACGACCGCGTTGTAGGGGGACACGGGCAGGCCCCAGCGGGCGAGCAGGTCGTACCACTCGTGCTGCTCCCCCGGCAGCTCCTCCCCCGGCACCGGGACGATGGCGCCGATGCCGTGGGTGATCATGGCCAGGGGCCGCGCGGCCGTCACCGCGGGGTTCTTCTGGCGCAGCGAGCCGGCCGCGGCGTTGCGGGGGTTGGCGAAGACCTGCAGCAGGGGGCGCCCCCGGGCCTCGCGCTCGACGTTCTCGGTGCGGCGGGCCTCGTTGAAGGCGCTGAAGGCCTCGACGGGGAAGTAGACCTCGCCGCGGACCTCCAGCAGCGCCGGGTGGGAGTCCCCGGCCAGGACCAGGGGCACCGAGCCGATGGTGCGCACGTTGCCGGTGACGTCCTCGCCGATGGTGCCGTCCCCGCGGGTCGCGGCCCGGGTGAGCGCCCCGTGCTCGTAGGTCAGCGCCACGGCCAGGCCGTCGATCTTGACCTCGGCGGTCATGGGCAGCTCGTCGTCGGGGACCTCGGTGGTCGCGACGATGCGCTCGACCCACTTCTCGACCTCGGCGAGGCTGAAGACGTCCCGCAGGGAGTAGAGGTGCTCGTGGTGGCGGACCTCGGCGAAGTCCGTGGAGGCGCGCCCGCCGACCGTCCGCGTGGGAGAGCCGGGCAGGGCCAGTGCCGGGTGGGCGGCCTCGAGGGCCTCCAGCTCGCGGTAGAGGGCGTCGTACTCGGCGTCGGACCAGGGGCTCTGGGCGTCGACGGCGACGTAGTAGGCGTCGCGGGCGCGCTCGATGTCGCGCACGAGCTCGCTCCAGCGCAGGCGGGCCGCGGCGGGAACGGAGGTGAGGTCGGAGGCGTCGTCGGGCGCTGGTGAGGCGGGGGCGTCAGTCATGAGCACATCCTTCCTCATCCCGGGCGGGCGCGGACCACGCGTCCCGGCAGCGGGCCGCTCAGGGAGGCGGCGCCGGCGTGGTGCGCTCCACCGGCGTCCAGGCGAGCCCGGGCCGGGCCAGGCGAAGCAGACCCGTGGCGGCTCCGCCGTCGCACAGCCCCGGGTCGAGCCAGGCGTCCACGGCGTCGTCGGGCAGGACGACTGGCTCGCGGGGGTGCAGCCAGGCCAGGTCTGGCCCGGCGTCACGGGTGAGAATGGCCAGAGTCAGCAGCCAGGAGCCGTGCAGCGCCGGCCCCTGGCGCACGGGCCTGTCCGGCCGCTCGGGCACGCGCCACCACGAGCACAGGCCCGCGAGCGCGAGCAGTCCGCCGTCGGCGCGGCGCACGGCGTAGGACTGCCTCGCGGCGCGCGCCGCGGCGGGGGCGGAGGGGGTGCGCCGCTCGTACCAGCACGAGGCGGGCACGACGGCGCGGAAGGAGCGCATGGCGTCGCGGAAGGTCGGCTTGGTCGCAGCCGTCTCGGAGCGTGCGTTGAAGGCGCGGAAGCCGGCGGCGGGGTCGGTGGCCCAGGGCGGCAGGAGCCCCCAGCGCGCCGCGTGCACCCGGCGGGGGCGGGCGGGCGGGCCGGGGGCGCCGGCCTCCCCGTCCCGAGCCGGACGGCGGATGACGACGGCGACGTCCGCGCCCGGCGCGATGCTGCGGGAGGGCCCCAGGCCGACGGCCTCGGGCGCGACGGTGGCGGCGAGGGCCTCGGCGATGGCCGTCGTGGCGCTGAAGGATCCGTAGCGTCCGCACACGGGGCCAGCCTGGCACACCGCCTCCAGTCCCGCGACTGCGGCCTCGGGCCGCAGCCCGAGCGATCTCGAGGCTGAAGCGGACCGATCTCGGCGAGGGGCCGGGGCGCGGGGCTCCACAGCCGGGGCTCGCGCGGGGACGGGGGCGCCCGTCCACACCCCCGGTGCGCGCGCCGCGCCGACTGCGCCACCCTCGTGCCATGCCTTCGCCCTCCCCCGCCGGCCCCGCCCCCGGCACGCTGCACGACCCGCCCGCCGAGGCGCCGCACGCGGGCGCCCGGGCGGCCCGGGAGGCGCTGTCGCGGCCCTGGCACCTGGCCGTGCTCACGGGGCCGGACGCGGGACTCGTCCTGCCGGTGCCGGCCGAGGGCACGGTCGGGCGAGGCGAGGTGATGACCGACCCCGCCGTCTCCCGCCGCCACCTGCTGCTGGGCACCACCGCGAAGTCCGTGACCGTGGCCGACGCCGGGTCGGTCAACGGCACCCACGTGCGTCGCGGCCTCTGGTGGCGGAGCCTGGGCCGGCGACGGGCGCGCTGCCGGGCGGGCGCGCTCGTCCTGGTGGGCGACACCCTGCTGGAGGTGCGGCGCCGCCCCCACGACCTCACGGTTCCCGCGCCCGCCGGGCGCTCCCGGCGCCGCTGGGTGCGGGCGGCCGTGGTGGCGGCCGCGCTCATGCTCGTCGTCGTGGCGGCCGTCGCCATGCGCGCCACCGGGCGGGGTGCCTACGGGCTGCTGGCGGTAGCCCCCATGGTGCTCATGGCCGTCATGCGGCTGGGCTCCCCGGCCCCTGGGGGCGAGCGTGGTCGCCGCCGCCCCGCCGGCGCCGGCTGGTGCGGGCGAGACCCGGACCCGCCCTCCATGCTGCTGTCCCTGGCGGTGCGCGCCGACGAGCAGGCGGCCGCCGCCGCGCAGGACGGCCCGCGCACTGCCTGGCTCGCCCGCCGCAGGCGCGCCGACCTGCTCGAGCTGGCCGCCGGCCAGCGCACGGCGCTGACCGGTCCGTCCTCGCGGGCGGCGGTGCGGTGGTGGATCGCGCAGATCGCGGCCCGGGGACGGGCGCACGTGGCCGCCACCGACCAGGGCTATCGGCTGACCTGGGGGCGTGAGGCGGCCGCGTGCCGTGCCGAGCTGCTGGCCGCCCCCGGGGCCCCGCCGGGAAGAGCCCGCACCGTGCGCGCGGCGCCGTCGGGCGCCCCGCTCCTGGGCGAGCGGTGGTGGGAGGCGGCGGGCGAGCTCATGGGCCTCGGCTCCTCGCGCGCCTCCGCCGAGGTCGCGGCGCCCGACGAGGTCGCCCTGGAGGAGGTCACCGGGCCCGTGGATCGCGACGGTATCGGGGCGCGCTGGCGCCTCCAGGTCTCCCGCGGCGGCTCCGGCGCCCTGCCGGCGGTGCTCGGGGTCCGCGGCGGGCGGGAGGTGACGGCCGACCTGGTGGGTGACGGCCCTCATGCGCTCATGGCGGGGACGACCGGCTCGGGCAAGTCCGAGCTGCTGACCTCCTGGCTGCTCCAGCTCGCCCTCGGCCTGCCGCCCTCGCGCCTGGCCCTGATCCTGGTGGACTACAAGGGCGGGGCCGCCTTCGGGCCGCTGGCCCGCCTGCCGCACACCGCCGGGGTGCTCACCGACCTCGACCCGGCGGCGACCGCGCGGGCGCTGGCCTCCCTGGAGGCCGAGGTGCGGCGCCGCGAGCGCCTTCTGGCCGAGGCGGGGGCGAAGGACGTCAGGGCCGTGAGTCCCGCCCAGGCGCCGCCCCGGCTCGTGGTGGCGGTCGACGAGTTCGCCACGCTGGCGACCCAGCACCCCGATGTCCTGGACTGCCTCGTGCGGGTGGCCGCCCAGGGGCGCAGCCTGGGAATCCACCTGGTGCTGGCCACCCAGCGGCCCGCGGGCGCGGTCTCGCCGGCCATCCGCGCCAACACGACGCTGCGCGTGTGCCTGCGCGTGCTCGACGTCGGTGACTCCCGGGACGTCCTGGGGCACGACGGCGCCGCCGCCCTCGCCCCGCACCCCGGGCGGGTCCTGGTCACGGGCGCGGGATCCGCCGACGCGGGCGGGCCGGCTCAGGCGCCCTGGTGCGGGTCCGAGGCCCACCTGGGGGCGCTCGTGGCCGAGGTGCGCGCCGCCGCCCGCACCTCCTCCCCGCCGTGGCGCCCCTGGGCTCCGCCGCTGCCGACGTCGCTGGGCGCGCAGGAGGCCGTGGCTCTCGGTCCCGCCACGGGCCCGGCAGACGGCCTGGTCCTGGCGGCCACGGACCACCCGCAGGAGCAGCGGCTGGGCCACTGGCGGTGGTCCGCGGACCAGCCCCTGGCCGTGCTCGGCTCGCCGGGATCGGGGCGCACGACGGCGGCGCTGGCGGCCGCGACCTCCGCCCTGGAGTCGGGCCTGGCCGTCTCGCTGTGCCTGGCGGGGGCCGCGCCCCCGCAGCTGGCGGCGGTTCCCGGCACCGGCCTGGGCACCGTCGTCGGGCCGGAGGACCCGCGGCGCCTGACGCGGCTGTGGTCGCTGGCCGCCGCCGGGGAGCTGGCCGGAGAGCTGGTCGTCGTCGACGACGCGGACGCGATGGCCGCCGCCGTTGACGAGGTGCTGGGCCCGGGCGAGGGGCAGGGCCTGCTCGAGCTGATGGTGCGCACGGCCCCGGCGACGGGCACGGGCCTGGTGGTGACCGCTCCGCTGGCCATGGCCGGCGCGAGGTGGGCGGCCCGGATCGGGCTGCGCCTGGTGCTGGGGGCGCCGCAGCCGGCCCAGGCGGCGGTGGCGGGCCTGCCGCGCGGGGTGGTGACGGGCTCGGGGGCGGGACGCGGCGTCATTGTCGACGGCGCCGCCGACGCGGATCGGGCCCTGGCCGTCCAGGTGATCGTGCCGCGGGCGCCCCGCAGGGCCCCGGGGCGCCCGGCGCACCGGCTGGCCGCGATCCCCCGCACGGTGCCGCCCGGCCCGGGGACGTGGGCGGTGGGCGGGGACGGCGCCCTGCCGCTGCCGGTGCCCCGCGGGTGCGTGCTCGTGGTGGGGCCTCCGGGCTCGGGCCGCACGACCGCCCTGCGCGCCCTGCAACGGTGCCGGCACGAGGCGCCGGAGGAGCTCCTGGTGGTCGACGACCTCGACATGGCCGAGGCGGCCGTGCACGTCGGGGTCGAGGAGGCCCTGCGGGCCGGGCGCTCGGTCCTGGCCTCGGCGAGCACCGAGCGCACCGTGGCGACCTACCGGGGGCCGCTGGCGACCCTGCGCGAGCGCGGCGACCTGGTCGTGCTGTGGCCCGCCCTGGGGCCCGCGTCGCAGGTGGCGGGGCGCTCCCTGCGGCCGGTGACCGACCCCCGTGCGCTGACGCTGCCGGGCCGGGGGGCCCTGGTCTCCAGGGCGAGCGCAGTCCCTCTTCAGGTCGCCGGCGACGCGGGGGCGGCTGCGGGCTGAGTCCCGGGCCGTGTCGTGAGCGCGAGGCGCCCGGGACCGAATACTCCCAGCTGTGAGCATAATGACATGCCGTCGACGCACCTCTCACCGCTGAACTCTTGCCAGGCCCCCGCACGCGTGTGAAAGTTTTCCAAGGAAGCGACGACCTGTTGCTCATTTCCGAGCACGGCTCGGACAGGCGGGCACGGGGCGGCCGCACTACGTACCCCCGAAGGGAGCCCTCATGGACTGGCGCAGCCAGGCAGCATGTCTCACCGTTGACCCGGAGCTCTTCTTCCCCGTCGGCAACACCGGCCCGGCCATCGCCCAGATCGCCGAGGCGAAGGAGGTGTGCGCCCGCTGCGAGGTCGTCGACACCTGTCTGAAGTGGGCCCTGGAGAACGGCCAGGACGCCGGCGTGTGGGGCGGCATGAGCGAGGACGAGCGCCGCTCCCTCAAGCGCCGGGCGGCTCGCGCCCGCCGCTCCTCCTGACGCCCCGCCACCCGCCCCGTCTCGCCCGTCGGACCGATCGGTCCGACGGGCGTTCTCTTGTCCGGGGAGCGCCGGGCGGCTCGCGCCGTCCGCCCGGGGCGGCCAGGGCGCTCAGGTCGGGGCGAGCCGAGCCCGCACGACGACATCGGTCCCCTGCCCGCCGCGCGCGGAATCGGTCACGGGCCGCCAGTCGATGACGCCGCGCAGCTCGCCGTGCACAAGAGTGCTCACGATCCGGGTCCCCAGCCCCGTCATGACCGTGCCCGGCTCGAGGCCGACGCCGTCGTCGATCACGTGGACCGTCAGGTCGTCGCCGTCGCGCTCGGCGGTGACGGTCACCGTGCCGTCGCGGGCCTCCAGCCCGTGCTCGACGGCGTTGGTGACCAGCTCGGCGAGCACGGTGGCCAGCGCCTGGGCGGCATCGGCCTCCACCACGCCGAAGGTGCCCTCGATGTGCGTGGTCACGCGTCCGCTGGCGGTCGCCACGGCCGCGGCGCCGCGCAGCACCGAGGCGAAGACCTCGTCGAAGTCGACGGTCTCGTCCACGTTCTGGCTCAGGGCCGCGTGCACCGTCGCGATGGTGGCGACGCGGCGCTCGGCCTCGGCCAGCGCCTCGCGCGTCTCGTCGTTGGTGGCGCGGCGCGCCTGGAGGCGCAGCAGCGCGGAGACCGTCTGCAGGTTGTTCTTCACACGGTGGTGAATCTCACGGATAGTGGCGTCCTTGTTGAGCAGCGCCTGCTCGCGGCGCCGGATCTCCGAGACGTCCCGCACCAGCAGCAGGGCCCCGATGCGCCGGTCGTCACGGCGCAGGGGGATGGAGCGGATCGACAGGAACACGCCGCTGACCTCGACCTCGGCCAGCCAGGCCTGGCGGCCCATGAGCACCACCGCCATCGTCTCGTCCACGGGCGTGCGCTCGGGGATGATGGCGGGGACCGCCTCGGCGAGCACGTGCCCGTCGATCTCGTCGGTCAGCCCCAGGCGGTGGAAGCAGGAGCGCGCATTCGGTGAGGCGTAGACCACACGGCCGTCGTCATCCAGCCGGACGACGCCGTCGCCCACCCGGGGCGTGCCGTGGCGCACCCCGGTGGCGGCGCCGCGGATCGGGAAGTCGCCCTGGGCGATCATGAGGCACAGGGCGTCTGCGAGGTCCTCCTGGGCCTGGTGGACGATGCGCCCGCCCCGCATGACCCCCACCGAGGACTCCCGGGTGACCACCGCGATCGGCTCGCTGTCGCGCACCACCGGCACGTACTCCTCGCGCACGGCGGTCGTGCCCGTCCACTCCGGGTCGGCGGCGACGACGACCTGCACGCTCGTGAACGTCTCCAGCGCCAGGGCCTCGCGAACGGCGGGCATGCGCCGGCCGATGACGTCCTCGAGGTGGACGGTGGCCCCGGTGGCGGGACGGCAGTGGGCCACGGCGACGAAGCGACCGGTGTCGGTGCGGATCCACAGCACCAGGTCGGACACCGACAGATCGGCGATCACCTGCCAGTCGGCGATGAGCTGATGGAGCCAGTCGAGGTCCGCAGCAGGGAGATCGATGGCGCCGCGGGTCGAGGGAGACAGGAGGTTGGGCACAACCCGATGTTACCGGCGGCGCGAGGCCCGGTCCTCGTGGCAAGATCGCCCCATGAGGAAAACCATCTCCATGACGTACCCAGCCGACCCCCAGCGCGTTGCCACGATGCTCTCCGACCCCGCCTACCAGCAGGGCCGCATCGACCGCTTCGGGCTCGAGGACGCCACTGTGGACGTGGCCGCGCGCGGGCAGGGCTTTGTGTCCACAATCGCAGGCTCCGTGCCGCCCAGCCTCCTGCCCGCCGCCGCCAAGCGATTCGTGCGCTCCACCATCTCCTTCACCCTGGCGGAGTCCTGGGGCGAGCCCGCCGACGACGGCTCCCGCACCGGAGACATCGACATCACCCTCAAGGGCGCGCCGGTCACCGCCGGCGCCACCACCGCGATGCGCCCGGCCGGCGAGAACGCCACCGAGCTGACCATCGAGGTCGACCTGAGCGTCAGCGTCCCCCTGGTGGGGCACAAGATCGAGGAGAAGGCGATGTCGCTCACCGACCGCGCTGTCGCCGACGAGGAGGCCCGCGCCACCGCCTGGCTGGCCGAGCACTGAGAGCACTGAGAGCACTGAGAGCACTGAGACTCGGGGCCGCGGGCCCAGGGCGCGTCCCCGCAGGCCGCCGTCGAGCCCTCCGGAGCGAGGCCGAGCACCCTGTTCGCCCCGCTCCGGAGGGCTCGGTGGCGCTGCGGCCGGCCGCAGATCGCTGCGATTCGCTGTGGGTTACTGCGACTCAACATTCCGATGTGCGCGCCTTCTTCACGCAGCCCGGTCGCCGTGGCACCATCGCGCCATGAGCGAGCAGTCCGAAGTCATCACGCCGACAGAGTCCAACTCCGTGTGGGCCGAGCGCACGGGCACCCGTCAGTACCTGGGGCGCAACGCCCGCGGCGCGCAGGTGCGCGTGGGCACGGGGCCCGGCGAGTTCTCCCCCGGCGAGCTCATCAAGCTCGCCCTGGGCACCTGCAACACCCTGTCGGCCGACCACCGGCTGGCCAGGGCGCTGGGCGAGGACTTCGAGGCCAACGTCGTCGTCGCGACCCTGAAGGACGACGATGAGGAGCGCTACAGCGACTTCGACGTCCAGATCGTCGCCGACTTCGCCGCCCTGACCCCCGAGCAGCGCGACACCCTCACCGCGAGGGTGGAGGCCGCTGTCGAGCGCGCCTGCACCGTCGGCCACACCATCGAGAAGGGCGCCTCGGTGCGCCTGCACCTGCTCGACGACCGGGACTGACGTCCCCGGCCCGGCTCCGGTCCCGGCGGCCCGCCCATCCGGCTCTCATTCCAGGAGGTACCCCATGGCCGCATCCGACCGCTCCACCGGTCGCTCCGCCCTCGAGCGCGCGCTCGACAAGGCACTCGCCATCCCGGCCGCCCGCATCGAGGAGCGGATCGCCCGCATGCGCCGCGACCGCCCCGGCGCCGACACGGCAGAGCTCGTCGAGCTGGCGGCCTCGCGGTTCCGCACCGAGGCCGGCCTGTCGTCCGGCGCCGTCGGGGCCTCGGCCGCGCTCCCGGTGGTGGGGGCGGGCACGGCCACGGCCCTGACCATCGGCCAGACCGCGATGTTCCTGGCCTCGGCGGTCACCTACGTGCTCACCATCGCCGAGCTGCAGGGACTGCGCGTCATCGACACCGACAGGCGCCGGGCCCTGGTGATGTCGGCCCTGCTCGGACGCGAGGGATCCGAGGCGATCCAGGGCTCGCTGGGCCTGACCACCCTGTTCTGGGCCGCCCAGTACCTGGCGCAGATGCCGCTGCCCACCGTCAAGGCCGTCAACAAGCAGCTCACGCGGCGGATGACCAAGCGGGTGGCCGCCAAGAGCGGCGCCCTTGCGCTGGGGCGCCTCATCCCCTTCGGGGTCGGCGCCGCCATCGGCTGGACCGGGGGCAGGGCCCTGGCCAACCAGGTCATCGAGGGCACCCGCTCCGCGCTCGGCCCGGCCGTACAGCCGGCCGACCGCGCCGAGGTGATCGACGCGTGAGCCGCTCCGCGGACCGCTACCCCGCCCTGAGCGAGCTGGGGCTGCGGGCGCCCGACGGCGTCGACGTGGCCTACGAGGAGCTCCTCGCCGAGGTCCTGTCCCACGGCCTGCCCAAGGGCGACCGCACCGGGACGGGCACGCGCTCGCTGTTCGCCCGCCAGCTGCGCTACGACCTGGGGGCCGGCTTCCCGCGCATCACCACCAAGTTCGTGGCCATGAGGGCCGTCAAGGGCGAGCTGCTGTGGTTCCTGCGCGGGTCCACCAACGTGGGCTGGCTCCGCGAGCGCGGCATCACCATCTGGGACGAGTGGGCCGACGACGACGGCGAGCTCGGGCCCCTCTACGGGGCGCAGTGGCGCAGCTGGCCCACCCGCGACGGCGGGGCGATCGACCAGATCGCGAGCCTGGTCGACACCCTGCGCCACGACCCGGACTCGCGGCGCATGCTCGTGTCCGCCTGGAACGTGGGCGACCTGGGCGCCATGGCGCTGGCTCCCTGCCACGCCTTCTTCCAGTGCTACGCGGCCGGCGGGCGCCTGAGCCTGCAGGTCTACCAGCGCAGCGCCGACCTGTTCCTGGGGGTGCCGTTCAATATCGCCTCCTACGCCCTGCTGACCCACATGCTCGCCCAGCAGACCGGCATGGAGGCCGGCGAGCTGATCTGGAGTGGCGGAGACTGCCACATCTACGACAACCACGTCGTCCAGGTGCGCACCCAGCTCTCCCGGGTGCCCGCCGCCCACCCCTTCCCCGCGCTCCGCCTGAGGCCGGCGGAGTCGATCGACGCCTACACCATGGAGGACATCGACGCCTCGGCCGGCTACCTCCACCATCCCGCGATCAAGGCGCCGGTGGCCGTGTGAGCGCGCCGAGAGCCGGGCTCCCGTGAGCGGAGGGGAAGTGCGGCCCGCGGCGCCGGCGGGCGGCTTGGGCATGATCTGGGCGCAGGACGCCACCGGCCTGCTCGGCGCGCGGGGAGGGATGCTGTGGCGGGTGCCCGCGGACTTCAGGCACTTCAGGGCCACCACCATGGGCTGCGGGCTGGTCATGGGCCGCTCCACCTGGGACTCCCTGGCCGGGGCGCTGACGGGGCGCCGCAACGTGGTCCTCACCCGTGACCGCCGCTGGCGGGCCCCGGGGGCGCTGCGCGCCTCCGGCCTGCGCCAGGGCCTGGCCGCGGCCGCCCGGGGCCTGTCGGCCGAGCTCGGCGAGGACCCCCGCACGGGCGAGGCCGCGGGGCTGCCCAGGCTGTGGGTGATCGGCGGCGGGAGCGTCTACGACCAGGCCCTGGCGGCGGGGCTGCCCGATGTGCTCGTGGTCAGCGTCCTGGACCTGGACGCCGCCGAGCGGGCCCGCGAGCGCGGCCTGCCGGAGCCAGACCTGGTGCGGGCGCCGGCGGTCTGCGCCCGGCAGTGGCGCATCGACCCCGCCCGCTCCGACGCCCCGGGGACCTGGCGCCCCGTCTCCGGGGACGCCCGCTGGCGCGTGGAGACCTGGCGCCGCCTGTGAGGCCGGGGCGCCGCCCCTTTCCCGCCCCATCGCCCGGTTGTCCGCGCCCGCAGTCCGCCGGACCGGCGCGAGGAGGTGTCACCGCATGACGAACCGCCACCAAAACTTCCGCTCGAAAGTTCAGAACTTTCTAACGAAGGACTAATGTCCCTTTTTTGCAACCTTCTTGGTTCCGTACGCTTGTGTCCATCAGCCCGCCGCATAGGGTAGAAAGGAGGCATGCACACCATGGCCGCACGTCAAATGGCGATCCTCGAGACCGTCACTCGCGACGGCGAGGCATCCGTCACCGCTCTGGCCGAGGCCCTGTCAGTCTCTCAGGTCACGATCCGCAAGGATCTGGACACGTTGGAGGAGCAGGGCCTGGTACGCCGGGAACGGGGGATCGCGACGCCGGTGTCCAGCGACGATCCCGCGGGCAGGATCGCCCACCACTACGCGGCCAAGCTCCGCATCGCGCAGGCGGCGGCGGGCTCCGTCTCCGAGGGGGAGACGGTCATGATCGAGGCCGGATCGTGCTGCTCGCTTCTGGCCGGGGAGATCGCCCGCACCAAGCGCTCCTGCACCATTGTGACCAACTCGGCCTTCATCGCCGAGCACATCAGACGCCAGCCGCACGCTTCGACCATCCTGCTCGGCGGCAGCTACCAGAACGACTCCCAGGTGATGGTGGGTCCCATGATCCGCCAGGCCGTCAGTCAGTTCCTCGTCGACAAGCTGTTCATCGGAACCGACGGGTTCTCCCCCCGTGTCGGCTTCACCGGCAGGGACCAGCTCAGGGCGGAGGCCGTGCGCACCATGGCCGAGCGCGCCGAGCACGTCATCATCCTCACCGAGTCGGACAAGTTCGGCTCCCACGGCCCGGTCCCCCTGCTGGAGGCCACCGCCGTGACCCGGGTGTGGACCGATGCGGCGATCAGCGAGCAGATGGTCGAGGAGCTGACCTCCGCGGGCGTTGACGTCTCCACGGTCGCGCCCGACGGAGCGGTGAGCGACCGCAAGGCTCGCCCCCACAGGCTCTAGTCCAGTCACCGGGCGGCAGCGAGGCCGCCCGGCCGACGCCGAGGCACGCCCGAGGCGCCATCCCGACATCCACAGCGCAGGCCCCGGCACTGGCCGCCGGGTCCGTGACGCGCACCCGTCCTTCCACCCGTGAAGCCTCAGGGCGGCTCCAACCGGGGGCCGGCCCCGGGCCATTGCTGCCAATAGCAGGTACCTGTACCTGTCCATGACCCGCGTACCGCGAACCAGTCCAAGGAATCCGCACAGAGAGGTGCCTACCATGACTCTGACCGTACCCATTGAGCACATTGGCTCACTGCGCCGCCAGCGCGACACCCGGCCGCCCGGAATTGGGACGCTGCCCCGCAGCACCAGCTCATCCGTCTTCACGCCCACCACCCGCACCGGCTTCACCATCGGAGTCGACGTCGGCGGAACCAAGGTCGCCTACGGGCTGTTCAACGGGGAGCGCGAGCTGACCAGCCGCGTCCAGGTCCCCGCCGACCCCTCCGCCTCCCCCGAGGAGTTCCTCGACAGCATTGTCGGGACCTGCCGCGCACTGGCTGAGGACCAGGGGCTGACGATCGACGAGCTCCGCGGCATCGGCATCGGCATGCCCTCCTACGTCCTGTACGAGGAGGGCCGGATCATCAAGACAGCCAACCTTCCGCTGCTGCACGACGTCCCGGCGCGCTCCTATCTCAGGGCCGCCCTGGGAGGGAGCGTGCGCGTCCTCATCGACAACGACGCGCACACCGGGGCGCTCGCCGAGCACCGTCACGGGGCGGGGCGGGGATTCCGGCACATGCTCTACTGCCCGGTGTCGACCGGTATCTCCTCGGGCATCATTATCAACAACGACCTCTTCCGCGGCCGCTACGGCTGGGCCGGGGAGTCGGGGCACATGATCGTCACGCCGGGCGAGGGCATCGAGTGCGGCTGCGGCAACCGCGGCTGCCTCATGTCGTACTGCTCTGGGTCCATGATCGTCAAGCATGTCCGCGCCCGTCTTGAGGCGGGCGCGGCGTCCATGATGCCCGAGCTCGCCGGGGGCGCGCAGAATATCACCGCACGCACCCTGGAAGAGGCCTGGGACGCCGACGACGAGCTGGCCCGGTGGGCGGTGGAGCAGATGGCCCGGTACATGGCGGTGTGGACCTACAACCTCTACGTGCTGCTCAATATCAACTGCTTCGTCTTCGGCGGCGGTCTGCTCAACTTCGGCGATCGGCTCTTCCCCCGCGTGCGCGAGCTCTTCGACGCCTACAACGACAACGACATGCCCGTGTACTTCAAGGAGGCCGAGCTCGGCAACGACTTCGGCATTATCGGCGCTGCGGAGCTGATGTTCCAGTGAGCACCGCCGCGCACCCCGCCGAGCAGCCGGCACCTGCACCCGAGAACCTCCCTGAGCCGCCGGAGAGCACCGCTTCGAAGGGCTCCGGGTTCTCACCCCGGGGGCTGCTCGATGCGGCCATCAATGCGATCTCGCAGATCTTCCTTCCGCTGCTCAACGCCCTGGCCGCTGCCGGCATCCTCAAGGGCCTGCTCGCGGCCCTGACCATGACCGGCCGGCTCCCCACGGAGAGCTCCGCGTACGCCGTTCTCAATGCCATGGCGGACGCGTTCTTCGCCTTCCTGCCGGTTTTCCTGGCCTTCACCACGGCGAACCTGGTCAAGGCCAACCGTTTCACCGCCGTCTTCATCGCCGTGGTGCTGCTCTACCCGAAGCTGACAGAGGCGCTCGCCGGCGGCCAGCCCGTCACCTTCGTAGGAATCCCCGTGGGGAAGGTGAACTACGCCGCCAGCGTCATCCCGATCATCTTGGCCGTCGTGCTGCTGCGCTACGTGGAGGCGGCGTGCAGGCGCCTGCTGCCCGAGGTTGTCGAGGGTCCCTTCACCCCGCTGATCAGCGTCTTCGTCGTCGGCGGCGCCACCCTGGTCGCGCTGGGGCCGCTCGGCACGACGATCGGCAGCGCCCTGGCCGCCGGCTACAACTGGGTCTACGCACTGAGCCCCGTTGCCGCCGGTACGATCCTGGGAGGACTCATCCAGCTCATGGTGCTCTTCGGCTTCCACTGGGCGCTGGTGCCCATCGCAATAAGCAATATCAGCGAGTTCGGATCGGACACGATCCTGGCCTTCTTCGCCCCAGCGGTCTTCGCCCAGGCAGGCGCCTGCCTGGCCGTGTGCATCAAGACCCGTTCGCGCCCCTATCGTGCGATCTGCCTGTCCGCCGCGCTGAGCGCCTGCTTCGGCATTACCGAGCCCGCCATGTTCGGCGTGACCCTTCCGCTGAAGAAGCCCCTGGTCGCCGTGTGCATCTCGGGCGCCGTAGGAGGCGCCACCGTTGGAGCCTCCGGGGCCTCCGCCATGAGCTTCGCCTTCCCGGGCCTGGCCACCCTGCCGGTCTTCCTGGGCCACGGCTTCGCCCTGATGGCCGTCGGGTGTCTGGGCGCGATGGTCCTGGCCTTCGCGCTCTCACTCATCATGCGCTTCCCCGGTGAGCCGGCAGCGCTGAAGGACGGTGAGGCGATCCGCACGTGAGAAGGCCGGACTTCCGGAAAGGCGCCTCGCACAGCCTCCGGGGCCGGCCCCGGCCCGGGGCGGTGTCCTCGCCGCGCTCCTGCGGCGAGGACACCGTCGCCCCGGGCGCTTGAAGCCGGGCGGGAGAGTGGCGGCCCGGGGCCGGGACTGAGAGCAGACGCCTAGAAGTAGGCGGCGACGCCGTCGCCGGCCAGGGTGCGGCGGAAATCCTCCAGGTCCTCCTCGTGGAGGGCCGGCACCCCCGAGAAGCGGTACTCCCAGTCCAGCAGCTCGTACTTGCGCTCCCCGAACTGGTGGAAGGGCAGGAGCTGGACCTCCTCGACCCCCAGGTCCCGCAGGACCCGGGCGAAGCCGTGGGCGTCGTCGAGCGTGATATTGACCCCGGGGACGCAGGGGATGCGCACCACGGTGGGCACACCCCGATCCAGGGCGCGGCGCAGGTTCGCCTTGGGCAGCGCGTCGTCCACACCGGTCCACACGCGGTGGGCGACGGCGTCCCAGTGCTTGACGTCGATAAGGAGGGTGTCAATACGGTCCAGGACCTTCTCGAAGATGGCGGGGGCGCAGTACCCGGTGGTCTCGATGGCGTTGTTCAGGCCCTCAGCACGGAAGGCGTCCAGCAGGGCGACGGCGAAGCGGTGCTGGACGAGGGCCTCCCCCCCGGACAGGGTGGCCCCGCCGCCGGATTCCTCGTAGAAGGGCCTGTCCTGCATGACGACGTCGAGGACCTCCTGGACCGTCCACTGCCTGGAGTCGGGCACGAGGACCCCGGGCCGGTCGGGGTCGTGGACCTGGAGAGCCTGGAGCTTGCGGGACCCCGGGTTGGCGCACCAGGGGCAGCTCATGGGGCAGCCCTTGAGGAAGACGACGGTGCGGATACCCGGCCCGTCGTGGATGGAGAACTTCTGGATGTTGAGGACCTGCCCCCTGTCAGCCGGCACCGAGACTCCTCCGCAAGTACTTGTATCTTTCGTTCGTAAGTATATATACTTGTGCTCGAAGGGAGCAAGAGATCCGGCGAGCCTCCCTCCCCCGGGCCCCACCGACCCGCCCGCGGCAGCCGGCCGCCCACAACGAGAGACAGCAGCAATGACCATCCTCCAGGCCCCCGCATCCACCCGCGGCGCCGACGCCGCCCAGGCGGCCCCCGAGCCGCACTTCGGCGCCCTCACCCCGCGCATGGCCTCCTGGCGCGACCGCCTCCTGGAGACCACGCCGTCGGTCTGCGCGGAGCGGGCCATGATCACCACCCGCGTCTACCGGGAGCACGCGGCCGACCCCGTCGTCCTCAGGCGCGCCCACATGCTGCGCTCCGTCCTGGAGGGCATGAGCATCTACATCGAGCCCGAGACCCTCATCGCGGGCAACCTGGCCTCCACCAACCGGGCCAGCGCCATCATGCCCGAGTACGCGATGGACTGGGTCATCGAGGAGCTCGACGAGTTCGACAAGCGCCCCGGCGACCGCTACACCATCACCGAGGAGACCAAGCAGGCCCTGCGGGACATCGCCCCCTTCTGGGAGGGGCGGACCCTCAAGGAGCACGGGCTGGCGAACATGCCGCCGCAGGCGCGCGTCTTCTACGACCTGGGCATCATCCACCCCGAGGGCAATATCACCTCCGGCGACGCCCACATCGCGGTCAGCTACCCGCGGCTCCTGGCCGAGGGCCTGGCCGCCTACAAGCGGCGCACCCGGGAGGCGCTCGACGCCCTGGACGCCACCGACGCCGAGGGCCTGAGGAAGTCCTACTTCTACCGCGCGGTCCTCATCGTCATCGACGCCGTCATCGCCTTCGCCCACCGCTACGCCGACCTGGCCGAGGACCTGGCCGCCGCCGAGCCGGCCGCCGAGCGCCGCGCCGAGCTGACCGAGATGGCGCGGATCCTGCGCCGCGTGCCCGAGCACCCGGCCACCACGCTCCACGAGGCCGTCCAGGCGGTCTGGCTCATCCAGGCGGTCCTGCAGATCGAGTCCAATGGGCACTCCCTGAGCTTTGGGCGCTTCGACCAGTACATGGGCCCCTTCTACGACGCCGACCTGGCCGCCGGTCGCATCACCCGGGACTCGGCCACCGAGCTGCTGACCAACCTGTGGCTCAAGGTCATCACCGTGGCCAAGCTGCGCAGCTGGTCCCACACCCGCTTCTCCGCCGGCGGCCCGCTCTACCAGAACGTCACCGTCGGCGGGCAGACCCGGGACGGGAGGGACGCGGTCAACGCCTTCTCCTACGTGGTGCTGCGCGCCGTCGCCCAGACCCACCTGCCCCAGCCCAACCTGACGGTGCGCTACCACCGGGGGCTGAGCGAGGAGTTCCTCTCCGAGTGCGTCGAGGTCATGCGCCTGGGGTTCGGGATGCCGGCCTTCAACTCCGACGAGGTCATCATCCCCTCGCTCATCGAGAAGGGGGTCGACCCCGCCGACGCCCGCGACTTCTCCGCCATCGGCTGCGTGGAGGTGGCCGTACCCGGCAAGTGGGGCTACCGCTGCACCGGCATGAGCTTCCTCAACTTCCCCAAGACGCTGCTGGTGGCCCTCAACGACGGCCTCGACCCGGCCACGGGCACGCGCCTGGCCCCGGCCTGCGGCCGCCTGGGGGACATGACCTCCTTCGACGAGGTCATGCGCGCCTGGGACGTAACCGTGCGCGCCTTCCAGCGGGCCGCCGTCACCCTGGACTCGGCCTGCGACCTGGCGCTGGAGGAGCTGGTGCCGGACATCCTGTGCTCGGCCCTGGTGGAGGACTGCATCGGCCGCGGCAGGCCCCTGAAGGAGGGCGGCGCCGTCTACGACTACGTCTCCGGCCTCCAGGTGGGCATCGCCAACCTGGGCGACTCCCTGGCCGCCATCAAGAAGTGCGTCTTCGAGGACCGCAGCATGGGGGCCGACGAGCTGTGGGCGGCCCTGCAGTCCGACTTCGCCGGCGAGCGCGGCGAGCAGATCCGCGAGCAGCTCGTGGCGGCCCCCAAGTACGGCAACGACGACGACTACGTCGACGCCCTGCTCGTGGACGCCTACAACAGCTGCATCGACGAGATCCGCAAGAGCCGCAACACCCGCTACGGCCGCGGCCCGGTCGGCGGCGTCTACTACGCCGGCACCTCCTCCATCTCCGCCAACGTCCCCCAGGGCGCCGGCACCGCCGCCACGCCCGACGGCCGCCGCGCCGGCGAGCCGCTGGCGGAGGGCTGCTCCCCCAGCCATGGCGCCGACGTCAACGGTCCCACCGCGGTCTTCAAGTCCGTGGGGAAGCTCCCCACGCACGACATCACCGGCGGAGTCCTGCTCAACCAGAAGGTCAACCCCTCCATGCTGCGCAAGCCGGAGGACCGCGCCAAGCTCATGATGATGCTGCGGACCTTCTTCAACCGCCTGGAGGGCTTCCACGTCCAGTACAACGTGGTCTCCCGCGAGACCCTCCTGGACGCCCAGGCCCACCCGGAGAAGCACCGCGACCTCATTGTCCGCGTGGCCGGCTACTCCGCCTTCTTCAACGTGCTGTCCCGGGCCACGCAGGACGACATTATCGCCCGCACGGAGCAGAGCCTCTGAGCCGGGCGGACAGGACGAGGAGCAGGAGCACGGATATGACCACCACGGGACTGGAGATCCTCTTCGACACCGCCGACCTCGCCCAGGTCGAGGCCGGCGCGGACATCTACCCCCTGACGGGGATCACATGCAACCCCAGCATTATCAAGAAGGAGGGCGCGGTGGACCTGCTGGACCACCTGCGCGCCGTCCGGAGCATCATCGGCGCCGAGCGCGGCCTGCACGTGCAGGTGATCGCCCCGAATGCCGACGGGATGCTGGCCGAGGCCCGTGCCCTCCTCGACGGCGTGGACGAGGGGGTGTACGTCAAGGTCCCGGTGACCGAGGAGGGCCTGCGCGCCATCAAGGCGCTCAAGGCCGACGGCGTGCGCGTGACCGCCACCGCCGTCTACACCCGCCTTCAGGGCACCATGGCCATTGCGGCGGGGGCGGACTACCTGGCCCCCTACGTCAACCGCATGGCCAGCCTGGATGTGGACCCCTACGCGGTGGTGGCCCACCTGGCGGCGATGGCCGACCGGGCCGGCACGGGCTCGAAGGTCCTGGCGGCGAGCTTCAAGAACGCCGGACAGGTCAACCGGGCCCTGGCCGCCGGGGCGCACGCTGTGACCGCGGCCCCCGAGGTGGTGCGCGGCGCCCTGGAGTCCGCCGATGTCACCGCCGCCCTGGCCGGCTTCACCCGGGACTGGGCGGGCACCTTCGGGCGCGAGACCCTGCTGTAGCCGGGCCGGCCGGCCCGGGGAGGCCGGCCCGGGCCGGGGCCCGCCGCCTTCGCGCGGTTCCGGGCCCCGGCGTCGTAGGAGAACGGTCAGGAGTACCTCTCCTCGAAGTGGCGCTCCAGGGACTCCAGGGAGTGCCCCTTGGTCTCGGGCAGGAACCTGACGTAGAAGGCCAGGGTCCCCAGGTTGACGGCCGCGAAGATGAAGAACACATTGCCCTGGACCGCCTCGATGAGATTCGGGAAGGTGAAGGTGACGATGACGTTGCCCACCCAGTTGCAGAGCACGGCGATGCCGTTGGCCAGGCCGCGCACGCGCATGGGGAAGATCTCGGAGAGCATGAGCCAGAAGGTCACGCCGATGAAGCACTGCATGAAGTAGAGGAAGGAGAGCATGAACAGCAGCACCAGGAGGCTGCGCACCATCGACTCGGGCAGCAGGAAGACCAGCCCCAGGGCGATCAGCGAGGCCACGCAGCCGATCTGCCCGGTCACGATCATGCGGCGGCGCGGCAGCCGCATGAGGAAGTAGGTGATGCCGATGTACACCGAGATCACCGAGACCGCCCCGTTGGCGATGGTCGCCACGATCGAGGCCTGCGACCCCATTCCCGTGGAGATCAGGATGGTGGGGGCGTAGTACATGATCCCGTTGACCCCGGTGAGCTGCGACAGCAGGGCCAGGCCGATGCCGATGAGGGTGATCCTGCGGATCCACGGCACCTTCAGGTCGGCCCAGGAGCCGCCGCCCATGCGGGCCTCCTCCTCGACGCGGAGCACGATGTCCTCGCCCTCCTCCTCCACCCGGTCGGGGGTGCGGACCTCGTTCAGGACGGCCCACATCTCCTCGAGGCGTCCCTTGCGGGCCAGCCAGCGGGGCGACTCGGGCAGCAGGTGGATGCCGCCCCACAGCCCGATCGCCGGCAGGGTGGCCAGGACCAGCATCCACCGCCAGGCGTTGGCGCCCGGCCACACCGTGGCGATGACGGCGTTGCAGGTGTAGGCCAGGAGCTGGCCGGTGACGATCATGAGCTCGTTGCGGGAGACCATGGTGCCGCGGATCTCCACCGGTGAGAGCTCGGAGAGGTAGACCGGCACGGTTGCCGATGCCCCGCCGACGCCCAGCCCGAGGACGAAGCGGAAGACGGTGAGCACCGGCATGCTGGGAGCCAGCGAGCAGCCCAGCGCGCCGATGAGGAAGATGACGGCCACCGTCATAATGTTGCGCCTGCGGCCGAAGCGGTCGGACAGCCTCCCGCCGCTCAGGGCCCCCAGGGCCGCCCCCACGGTCAGGGCGCTGGTGACGATCGACTCGTCGAAGGCGGTCAGCGCCAGGCCGCCCTCGGCGACCGGGTTCCTCAGGAAGGGCAGCGCCCCGGAGATGACCCCGGTGTCGTAGCCGAAGAGCAGGCCGCCCAGGGTGGCGATGGAGCGGATGGTCAGCAGACGGCGGTCGACGCCGCGCTGGTCAGGCGCGGGCCGGTTGGTCGCGGCGCTCATGCGGGCGCCCCCTCGGACGGCAGGGACTCAGGCGGCAGGGAGAAGGTCCGGATGAAGTCGTCGAGGGCGTCGTCGCTGCTCCCGGTGGCGAAGGCCTCCATGGCGACAGTGCCGTGGTAGCCCATGGCCCCCAGTGCGACGGCAACGGCGCTGTAGCTGATCTCGCCGGTGCCGGGCTGGGCGCGCCCGGGGACGTCGGCGACCTGGATCTCCCCGATCCACGGCCGGCAGGCGCGGCACAGCTCGATGAGGTTCCCCTCCCCGATCTGGGCGTGGTAGAGGTCGAGGTTCATCCGCAGGTGCGGGGAGTCGACGGCCCGGACCAGGGTGCGGGTGTCCCGGGCCAGGGCGAAGGGGCATCCGGGGTGGTCGACCGGCAGGTTGAGGTTCTCCAGGGTGAAGGTGCGGCCCGCCGCCCTTCCGAGCTCGGCCAGGCGCCGCAGGGTGTGAGCGGCGCGCAGCCAGTCCGCGGGCGTGGGGTGCTCGTTGGCGACGA
This sequence comes from Actinomyces israelii, assembly GCF_030253495.1. NCBI lineage: Bacteria > Bacillati > Actinomycetota > Actinomycetes > Actinomycetales > Actinomycetaceae > Actinomyces > Actinomyces israelii. The sequence goes on along the minus strand of NZ_CP124548.1, from coordinate 1,644,516 downwards.
CGGGGATGCCGCCCTCCCCCAGCCCGGTGCCGTGGACGTTGAGGCGTGGGCAGTCGATCTTCTCGGCGGCCGCCAGGGACTGCTCGGCGGTGGCCAGCAGGCGGGCGGTGCCGTCGTCGGTGGTGAGGTCGCCCTCGATGTAGCCGGTCATGGAGACGACCTCGACGCCGTCGGCGCGCGCGGAGGCCAGGGCGTCGAGGTCCTTGGCGGACCAGTCCCACATCTCGACCTTCAGCCCGCGGGCGGCGATGCGCTGCGCGCGGTCGAGGAAGGGCAGGTCGGTGAAGATCATCTCGGCGCAGGCGGCGAGGGTGAAGGCGTTGTCGGCGGGAACGGTGACAGTGCTCATCGGGCGGCCTCCTGGGTGGCGACGATGCGGACGGGCGGAGCGGGTGACATGGTGGTTCCTTCGTCATGTGCGCGTCATGTGCGGCGGAGCCCGCGCCTCGAGGGGCTGCTCCTCACTGGGCGGGTCCGAGGCTCCACCGGACGGCTCCGGTGCCGGCCAGTGGTGACAAGGAAACTAGCACGTTCTAGACGCATAGGACCGAGGCGACGTCAAGTCTGTAAATTGATAGTGATCTTTCTCAGCAATCACAACGATATGTGACATGCGAGTCTCGCGATAACGTTCTAGATTTCTAGCTGATACAGTTGCTCCCGTAATGCTCCGCCGTCGCTCAGCGGAACGCCGGGCGACGGCGCAGTCGAAGAGAGGCGGGAAAGCCGTGACGAAAAAGCCACGAGAGGGCGGGCGCTCACGGGGGCGCGCCCGGAAGGTGACGCTCGTCGATGTCGCCCGCGAGGCCGACTGCTCGGTCTCCCTGGCCTCGATCGTCATGCGGGACGCCGCCGGGGCCTCGCAGGAGACTCGGCGCCGGGTCAAGGCGGTCGCCGCGCGCCTGGGCTACCGACCCGACCAGCGGGCGCGCGCCCTGCGATCGGCGCGCTCGGGGCTCATCGGGGTCACCTTCGGGGTGCACCAGCCCTTTCACGCCGAGATCATCGACGGCCTGTACGCGGCCGCGGAGGCCAGCGGGCACGAGCTGGTGCTGTCCGCCGTGGTCGGACCGGTCGATGACCGGCGGGCCGCCGAGACCCTTCTGCGCGACCGCTGCGAGGCGCTGATCATGGTCGCCCCCGCGCTCGGCACCGCCCGTCTGCGCATGCTGGCCGCCGAGGTCCCCGTCGTCGCGGTCGCCCGCCCGCTGTCCTGCCCCGGCGTCGATGTCGTGCGCATCGACGACCGCGGCGGCATCGCCATGGCGGTCGACCACCTCGTGGGCCTCGGGCACCGGCGCATTGTGCACGTCGACGGCGGGACCGCGCCGTCGAGCCCCGAGCGGCGGGCCGGCTACCTGGAGGCGATGGCGGCGCACGGCCTGAGCGCGCAGGCCTCGGTCCTGCCCGGCGGACTCGAGCAGGAGCACGGGGCGCATGCGGCCGCCGAGCTCCTCGAAGAATCCGGCCACGAGCTGCCGACGGCGATCACGGCCTTCAACGACCGGGCGGCCTTCGGCCTCCTCCAGGGGCTGCTCATGGCGGGCGTGGACGTGCCGGGGCGGGTCAGCGTGATCGGCTTCGACAACGCCCGCCGCTCCGATGCCGCTCTCGTCCCGCTGACGACCATCGACCAGAACCCGGGTCTTATGGCCCGGCTCGCGCTGGAGCGGGCGATCGGGCGCGCCGCAGACCAGTATCTGCCCACCGAGCAGGTGCTGGTCCCCCGCCTGATCGAGCGGGCCTCGACGGCCCCGCCCGCCGGGGCCGATCGCCGGTGGACCGGCATCAGCCCCCGACCAGGCCCTGCTCCTTGAGCCAGTCGGAGGCGATGACGCCCGAGCCGACCTTCTCCTCGGTGGAGCGGGCATTGAGGGCGCGCAGCTCCTCAATGCCCAGACGCGCCGAGACCGTGTCAATGGCCTGAGCGGCGCCGACGGCGAGGGTCCTGCGCACCAGCGGGGTGACGTTCTCCGGGAGGATGAGGCCCTTGGGGTCCTCCAGCACGACGAGGCCGTTGTCCACGATGGCCGGGCTGGAGCTGGGGATATTGGCCGCGTCCACGGTGCCGTCGGTCAGCGCCTTGACTGTGAGCGGGCCCCCGGTGTCCTCCACCGGCTCGACCTTGGCGTCCACGCCGTAGGCGGACTTCAGCCCGCTCGGCCCGTAGGGGCGGGTGGACAGCTCGGAGTTCGCGGCGACCATCACGGTTCGCCCGAGCTTGGCGAGGTCCGCGATGGAGGTCAGGCCGTGGGCGTCGGCGGCCTGACGGGTGACCGTGTAGGTGTCCTGGTCGGTGGCCTCGGCCGAGGCCAGGATGGTCAGACCCCCGGGCAGGACCGCGAGCAGCTCGGCGCGCACGGAGTCGGCGTCGGCCGCCGTCCCGGTCCCGGCGTCGGAGACCGTACCGGTGGGCGCCTCCGCGGAGGCCCCGGTGGTGGCCTGGTCCTTGCTGGTGTAGTACTGGAGGAGGTTGCCGCCGTACTCGGGGATGACGTCGATGTCGCCGGACTCGAGCTGGGGCAGGTAGATCTCGCGCTGCCCGATCTGGTAGGTGCGCGTGACCGTGTAGCCGGCCTCCTCCAGGATCTGGGCGTAGAGCTCGGCGATGATCTCATTGGAGAAGTACTGCTGACTGCCCACGACAATGGGCCCGTTCCCCCCGCTGCCGCCGCGCTCAGAGGCGAAGGGGTCCTTGCCGAGACCGCAGGCGCCGAGCGCGCCGCCCAGAGCAGCCAGGCCCGTCCCGGAAAGAAGACGGCGGCGGGTGGTGGAGAGCATCAGGAGTCCTTCCTGTGGCGCGTGCCGGCCGGTGCGACGGCTCGTTGAACGGTACTGAAGACGGCCTCGGAGAACAGTGCCAGGACGACGACCAGAAGGGAGGCCACGAGCATCATGGTGTACTCCTGGGTCTTGAGGCCGAGGAACATGAGACTGCCGAGTCCGCCCGCGCCGGTGTAGGCGGCCAGGGTCGCGGTGGCGATGACCTGGAGGCTGGCCGAGCGCAGCCCGCCGACGAGCTGGGGCGCTCCGAGGGGGATCTCGACGCGGACGAGCACCTGGGCCTCGCTCATGCCGCTGGCGCGGGCGCCGTCGACGGCCATGTGGTCGGCGGCCTCGATGCCCGTGTAGGCGCCCGCCAGCACACTGGGGAGGGCCAGGATGACCAGGGCGAGCAATGGCGCGCGCAGACCGATGCCCAGCGCCAGGCCGAACAGGGTGATCAGGCCCAGCGTCGGCAGGGCGCGCACGGCCCCGGAGACGGCCACGGCCAGGCCCCGCCCCCTGCCGGTGTGGCCCACCCACCATCCCAGCGGCACCCCGATGATCGCGGAGACGCCCACGCCCAGCAGGGAGTAGCCCACGTGCTGGGCAATGAGAGTGCCGAGGCCCATGGCACCGGTCCAGTGGTCGGCGTCCAGGATGTAGTCGAGGGTGCTCTCAAGGTAGTTCATGCGTCCTCCTGGTCGGCCTGCGCCCCGGCGCGCCGGCCGCGGGTCCAGGGCATGAGCACCCGTCCTCCCAGGACGACCAGGCCGTCGAGGGCGAGGGCCAGCAGCACCGTGATCACCAGGCCGGTGAGGATCTCCGCGGTCAGGCCGCGCTGCAGACCCTCGGTGAAGAGCCAGCCCAGGCTGCGCACGCCCAGCACCGCCCCGACCGTCGTCAGGGACACCGTGGAGACGGTCACCACCCTCAGCCCGGCCAGGATGGCGGGGCCGGCCAGCGGCAGCTCGACGGTGAGGAAGCGGCGCACCGTCCCCATGCCCACGGCCGTGGCGGCGTCGCGCACGCGCTGGTCGACCGCCTCGAGGGCCTCGACGGCGGTCGGTACGAGCAGCGCCAGCCCGTAGAGGGTCAGGGCGACCACGACATTGGCGACGTCGCGGATCCCCGTGCCCAGCACGAGCGGGAGGATGACGAACATGGCCAAGGAGGGGACGGCGTACATCAGCGAGGCCCCGGAGACGATGAGCGCCCGCAGGGGCGCGACCCGCTGCGCCAGGCGCGCCAGGGGCAGGGACAGCACGAACGTGGCCAGGACCGCCGGGACCACCTGCAGGAGGTGGGCGATCAGGTGGGCCTCCACCTGCGGGATGTTGGCGAGCAGCCAGCTCACGTGCCGACCGCCTCGTGAGCGCGGGCCCGCCCAGCTGCCTGCTCGGCGGCGGAGGCGTCGTCCAGGACGCCCAGCGTCCTCCCGGCCGCATCCTGGACGACCCGCTTCCCGGCGACCTCGCGCAGGCGCAGCGCGCGCTCGGAGTCGTCCAGGCCGAGGAAGCGGGCGACGAAGCCGTCGGCGGGGGCGGCCACGAGCTCGGCGCCGGTGCCCCGCTGAGCGATGTTGGCGCCCTCGCTCAGCAGGATGATCTCGTCGCCGAGCAGCAGGGCCTCGTCGACGTCGTGGGTGACGAAGACGATGGTCTTGGCCAGGTCCGCCTGGATGCGGAGGAGCTCGCGCTGCAGCTCGCGGCGCACCAGCGGGTCGACGGCGCCGAAGGGCTCGTCCATGAGCAGGACGCCGGGATCGGCGGCCAGCGCCCGGGCCACCCCGACGCGCTGGGCCTGCCCGCCGGAGAGCTGGTGGGGGTAGCGCTGGGCGAGCTCGCGGTCCAGGTCCAGCATGTCCATGAGCTCCAGGGCGCGCGTGCGGGCGGCCCGGCGATCGGTTCCGTTCAGGCGGGGCACGAGGATGATGTTGTCGAGAACCCGGCGGTGCGGGAGCAGGCCGGCGGTCTGCATGACATAGCCGATGGAGCGCCGCAGCGCGACGGGATCGCGCTCGCGCACGTCCTGGCCGTCGAGCAGAATGCGCCCGCCGGTGGGCTCGACCATGCGGTTGACCATGCGCAGCAGGGTCGTCTTGCCGCAGCCGGAGGAGCCGAGCAGAACCGTGATGGTGCCCACGGGCAAGCAGGCGGAGAAGGACTCGACGGCCGGCGGGGCGTCCCTCCGCCCGCCCGCGAGTGCGGGATAGCGCTTGGTGACGGCGTCGAACTCGATGGTGCTGGCCGTGTGGGCCACGCCGGGGGCAGAACTCACGCTCGGGGTCTCCCTTCCGCGTGCACGCACATCTGTCCGGCACGCGCGTCCACCGTAGCAGCCCCGACCCGCTTACGTCGATTCGATGTATCCTGCGTGTCGTGCTCGCCCTCAAGATCCTCGGGTTCCTCGACGACGGCCCGCTGCACGGCTACGAGCTGCGCCGCCGCATCGTCGAGCTCGGCGGCCCCGGGAGCCACCTGTCCGACGGGGCCCTCTACCCCGCGCTGGCCCGCCTGGAGGCAGCCGGCTACCTGGTCCGCACCGCGAGGCCCGGGGGGCGGGGCCGCGCCCGGCGCCGCATTGAGATCACGACGGCGGGCCGCGAGCACCTGCACGCCCGGCTGCGCCACCCCGACGAGACGGAGATGACCTCCACGCCCCGCTTCCTGACGGTGCTCGCCTTCCTGTCGCGCCTGCCGGCCGCAGCCGACCGCGAGGCGGTGCTCCGCCGTCGGCTGGCGATCCTCCAGGCCCCGGCGCCGGCCTTCTTCTACGACGACGGCGCGCCCCGCCGCTCCGCCCGGGAGCCCGACCCGTACCGCCGGGGCATGGCGCGCGTGGCGGGCGCCGCCCGCCGCGCCGAGATCGAGTGGCTGCACGAGATGCTCGACGACGAGCACGACGAGCACGATGAGCACGATGAGCACGATGAGCACTGAGACGCGCGCACCTCCGGCGCACGGTCGCGCCGGGCACAAGCCGACCAAGGAGCCTCCTGTGACGCCCACCACCATGCGGGCCGCGGTCCTGACCGCGCCCGGCATCGACAACCTGCACGTCACCGACCTGCCCGTCCCCTCGCCCCGACCGGGCTGGGTGCGGATCAGGGTCATGGCCTTCGGCCTCAACCGCAGCGAGTACCACTCGGTGACCGGGCAGGCCGAGGGCATGTCCTACCCGCGGGTCCTTGGCATCGAGGCGGCCGGCGTCGTCGACCTCGACCCCGAGGGCGTGCTCGCCGCGGGCTCGCAGGCGGCCACCATGATGGGCGGTATGGGGCGGGCCTTCGACGGCGGCTACGCGCAGTACGTCGTCGTGCCCCGCGAGCAGGTCATCGTCTTCTCCTCCGACCTGCCGTGGAAGGTCATCGGCGCGGTGCCCGAGACCCTGCAGACGGCGCACGGCTCGCTGACCACCGGCCTGGACCTGCGGCCGGGGCAGTCCCTGCTCGTGCGGGGCGGGACCTCCGCCCTGGGACTGGCGGCGGCCGCGCTCGCGGCGGACCGGGGCTGCCGGGTCCTGGCGACCTCGCGGCGCGAGGCGGGGCGGGTGCTCCTGGCCTCCCGGGGCGTGGAGGCCCTGCTCGACGACGGCGCCGTGGCGGCGCAGGTCCGCCGTCGTCTGCCCGAGGGAGTGGACGCGGTCCTGGAGCTCGTGGGTGTCCCCGCGCTGCGCGACTCGCTGGCGGCGACGGCCGCGGGCGGCACGGTGTGCTTCGCGGGCATGCTGTCGGACTCCTGGGCGATCCCCGACTTCTACCCGATGGACTGGATCCCCACCGGGGTGAGGCTGACCACCTACTCGGGCCAGGCCCACAACCTGCCCGCGGCCGAGCTCCAGCGGGTCCTGGACCGGGTCGCGGCGGGTGGGCTCGACCTGGCGCCGGTGCACGCCTACCCGCTGGAGGAGATCGTGACGGCGCAGCGGGACATGGCCGCGGGCGCGCACACCGGCAAGCTCGTGGGCCTGCCCTGGGGCTGAGGGCCCGGCAGGTCCGCCGGCACCGCCCCGGCCCTCATCCCAGGAGGGCCCCCAGGGCCAGGCAGACGACGGCGATCGCGGGCAACGATCCCTGCTTGAGGGCGGCGCCGCGGTGGGCGGGCGACTTCAGGGCCAGGACGAGCGCGGCGGCGAGCATGGAGCCGGTGCCGAACAGCGCCAGGGCCGTCCCCGCCCAGGAGGCGGGGCCCGGGCCGCCCGCGGCCCGGAGGAGGACGCCGAGGAGGGCCTCAAGAGCGAGGAAGAGGTTGTAGAAGCCCTGGTTGTAGGCGTAGAAGGCGTGGGGCCGGGCCTCGGCGGGGGTCCCGCCGAAGGTCTTTCGGGCCAGCGGCCCCTCCCAGGCGATGGACTCCATCCAGAAGATGAGGACGTGGAGGGCGGCGGCGAGGACGGCGGCGGCCAGGCCGACGGATGTGACGGCCCGCATTACGAGGCCCGCTCCTCGGCCGGGTGCGCGGAGACGAGGTCGTCCGCGCCGCTGCCTGACCCGTGGGGCGCGTCGTCCTCGAGCCCGGCGAGCACGACGCGCGCGATCATGCCCGCGGCCATCTCGTAGCCGGCGGCGGAGGGGTGGAAGCCGTCGTCGGCCCAGAAGCCGTCCTTGAGGTCGCAGTGGGCGACATCGACGAAGGGCACGCCCCGCTCGGCGCAGACGGCCGCCGAGGCCTCGGTCTGGGCGTCGGTCCACTCGCGCAGGACCGAGCGCAGGGTCGCCATGAGGGCGGGGCTGCGGTAGAGCTGGCCGGCGCTGCAGGCCACGACGTGCCGACCGCGCCGCGCGGCGCCGTCCAGGACGGCCGCGAGGTCATCGGTCCACTCCTGAAGGCTGCGGCGGGCCATGAGGTCGTTGGAGCCGGCGCACACGAAGAGCACGTCGGCGTCGTCCACCTCGGGCAGGAAGCGGTAGCGCACGCGGCGCATGGTCGCCCCCAGTCTGGCGTGGGTGGCCCACTCGACGTCGCGCCCGGCCCCGGCGGCGACGAGGCGGGCGATGCGCGGCACGAGGGCCTGGTCCTGGGCCTGCACGCCCGAGCCGGCGACGAGGGAGTCCCCGACGGCGGCCAGCCTGAGCGGCGCGCTGGAGCCGCGGACGGCCCCGGAGCCGGCGGGCGCCGTCGTCCCGTCGGGCGTCACGACGCCCTCGCGCTCCCCCGGCGGCTCCGGAGCGAGACGCACGGTGCGGCGGGCGAGCGCCGCCTCGGCGACGGCCAGGGAACGGCGCAGCCCGCGACGGATGCCGCGGCCGGGCGCGGGCCCGGATGGAGAGGTGCTCACGTGACGCGAGTCTACGACCGCGCGCCCGCCGCCGATCTGCGGGATCGGGCACACCGGCGGCTCATGCGCCGGGGCGCTGAGCGACCTCGTCGGTGTAGTCGCCGGCGACGATCTCGACGCGGTTGCCCTCGGGGTCGAGCAGGACCGCCTCGTAGTAGCCGTCGCCGGTGAGCCGGGGCCCGTCGACCACGGGCACCCCGGCGGCGCGCGCCCGGGCGGCCAGGTCGTCGACGTCGGCGCGGCCGGGCAGGGCGAAGGAGATGTGGGCCCAGCCGAGGGCCTCGGCGTCGGGGCGGGCGGTGATGTCGGGGCGGCTCATGAGCTCGAGCCGGCTACCGCGCCCGCCGGGTCTGCCGGGCGCATCGCCGGAGGTGTCGGGGGCGAAGGTGAGGATGAAGGTGCGCAGGCCGGTCCTGGGATTGTGGTACTCGCCGTTAGACCGTCCTGCGAACCAGCGGGCGTAGAAGTCGCGTGCGCCGGCGAGGTCGGAGACCCAGACGGCGGCGTGGTCGATGCGGGGCATGCGTACGTCCTCTCGGGCGGCGTGCTGGTACTCGGTCCCGGGCGTCTGCTCGCGCAGGGAGGCACTGCGCATTCTAGATGACTGACTCCGGGGGCGCCGGTTCTGCCCGGCCCCCGGCGGCCGCGGGCCCGGGCCGGCGGCCTCGGAACAGATCCCCGGGGAGGATCTCAGCCCTTGACGGCGCCCTCCGTCATCCCGGAGATGAACTGCCTCTGGAGAGCCAGGTAGAGCACCGCCGTGGGCAGGGCCACGAGCACGGCGCCGGCGGCCAGGAGGGTGGAGCCCTGCGTGTACTGGCCCTGGAAGAGGGCCAGCCCCAGCGGCGCGGTGCGCACCCGCCCCGAGGGCGACATCACCAGGGGGATGAGGAAGTCGTTCCACGTCCACATGAAGGTCAGGACGATCTGGGTGACGACGGCGGGCCGCCCGATGGGCAGGAGCACGGAGCACAGGATGCGGATGTCGCCGGCGCCGTCGATCCGCGCCGCCTCCAGGATCGCGGGGTCCACGCCCCGGAAGAAGGCCCGCATCCAGAAGGTGCCGAAGGCGAGCGACTGGGCCGTCTGCGGCAGGGCCACCGCCCAGACGGTGTCGGTGAGCCCCAGGCCGCGCAGGTCGAAGAACAGGGGCAGGACGACCGCCTCGGAGGGGACCATGATGCCCAGCAGGAAGACGTAGAAGAGCGCCTCGGATCCCCGGGGCCGCAGGATCCCCAGGACGTATCCGCTCATGAGCGAGAGCACCAGCGCGGCGCCGACCACCAGGACGGTGATGAGCGCCGAGCTCCGCATGTACTGGGAGAAGTGGCCCTGCTCCCATGCGGCGGCGAAGTTCTCGACATGCCCCCAGCCCGTCTGCCCGACGCCCTGGGGGCTCAGCGCCAGGAGCAGGACGTAGGCGATGGGGGCCAGGGCCTGGAGCGCGAAGAGCACCAGGACGGCATAGCCGGCGGTCTTCTCGGCGGCGGAGGCTCTCATCGTCCGCGCTCCCCGAAGAGGTTGATCGTCAGGTTGATGACGAAGATGACCGCGGTCAGGATGACGGCGAGGGAGGAGGCCGTCCCGACCCGGCCCAGCCGGAAAGCCTGGTTGTAGACCTCGTAGAAGGGCACGGTCGTGGATGCGCCCGGCCCTCCCGAGGTGGTGACGTAGACCAGGTCGAAGGTCTTGAGCGCGGCGATAATGGTCAGGGTGAGTGACACGAGGATCTCGGCCCTGACTCCGGGGAGGGTCACGTACCACAGGCGCCGCCACCAGCCCGCCCCGTCGAGCGTGGCGGCCTCGTAGTAGTCCCTGGGGATGGCGGCGATCCCGGACATGAGGAGCACCGTCACCAGCCCGGTGCTCACCCAGGTGCCGATGAGGCCGACGGCGATGAGCGCCGTCGAGAAGTCCCCCAGCCAGGCTCGGGTCAGGGCGTCCAGGCCCAGCGCGCGCAGGGCTGAGTTCAGCAAGCCGTCGGGGGCGTAGATGCGCCGCCAGGCGACCGCCAGCGCCACCATGGCGACCACCTGGGGCAGGAACACCACCGTGCGGAAGAAGCCGAGGCCCTTCAGCCGGGCGCGTGTGAGCAGGTCGGCCAGCACCAGGCCGATGGCCAGGGGGATGAGGGCGTAGAAGACGATGAGGACCAGGGCGTGCCCGAAGGCGCCCAGGAGACGGTCGTCGGAGAGGGTCTGCACGTAGTTGTCCGCCCCCGCCCAGGTCCCCGTGCCCAGCCCGTCCCACCGGTAGAGGGAGAGCAGAAGCACGCGGGCCAGGGGGTAGAGCATGAACGCCCCGTAGAGGGCCAGGGGCGGGGCCATGAGGCCGAGCGCGGCGAGCCTGCGTCCGCTGCGCCTGGACGGCTTGGCCGGGAGGTGCGGCGCCGGCGGGCGGGGCCTGTCGGTCTGTGCGCTCATGGTCTCCTGCGTCTCCTGCGTCTCCTGCGTCTCCTGCGTCTCCTGTGCGGGCGTGGCGGCCTGCGGGCCTGCGGCGGCGGTCGGGCCGCGGCCGTCAGCGGCCGTCAGCGGCCGTCAGCCGTCGATGAACTCGGTGTAGGCGGCCTGGAGGGCGTCGGTGAACTCCTGGGGCCGGGTCCGTGCGTCCAGGAGGCCCTGGAGGGCGTCGCCCAGGACCTGGTCGAAGGTCGGTGTGGCGTAGTCGAGGTAGGGCAGGATCTCGCCGTCGGTGGTCAGCTCGCTGAAGGCGCGCATGACGTCGTTGGTCACGGAGTCCTCGGCGGTGGCGAAGCCGGCGGTGCCGTTGACCGGGACGTTGCCGGTGTCGGCCAGGACCTGCATGGCCTCGGCACTGGTGATGAAGCTGATGTAGGCCGCCGCGACATTGGGGTCCTTGGCCGCCGAGGTGATCGCGAAGGGCAGGCCGGTGCCGCCGGTGGTGCGGACCTTGTCCATCCCCGCGGCCCTGGGCGGGAGGATGAAGGCGACGTCGGAGCCCATGACCGCCTTCAGGTCGGGCGCCAGCCAGGAGCCGGCCATGAGGAAGACGCCGTCGCCCCGGGAGAAGCTCTGCCACACGGTGTCGTAGTCGAGGCCGTTGAAGCCGTCGTTGAAGTAGCCCCTGGTGGCCCATCGGTGGCCGCGGCGAGGTTCTCCGGGGTGTTCCAGGAGGCCCCGGCACTGCCGAAGCCGAGGGCGCGGATGGTCGCGGCGTCCACGTGGGCGCCCTGGACGGGGCCGAAGACGTGGAGGCCGGGCCACTTCTCGACATTGCCGAGCATGAGCGGGGTCTGCCCGGCGTCCTTGATGGTGGCGAGCTGGCCGGTGAAGTCCTCCCAGCTCCGGGGCGCGGCCAGGCCCAGGGCGGACAGGCGCGACCTGGAGTAGTAGATGCCCACGGCCTCGCCGACCTGGGGCAGGCCCCACAGGGAGCCCTCCCCGAAGGTGGCTCCGTCCGCGGAGTAGGAGGAGTAGGCCAGGATGGAGGGCGGGTAGGCGGCGTCCCAGCCGTAGGCGCTGATCCAGGGGTCCAGCGGGCGCAGCTGGCCGGCGGAGACGAGCTGGCCCATGGTGCTGCGGCTGTTGTTGGCCTCGACGACGTCGGGGGCGTCCTCGCCGGTCAGCGCCAGGCGCAGGGTGGTCTGAAGGTCGTCGAAGGACTGGGAGACCCGGTTGATGGTGATGTTCGGGCAGGCCCGCATGAAGGCGTCGTTGAGACGCTGCATCTGCTCGTTCTGGCCGCCGCGGACCTCCTGGTCCCAGACCGTGAGGATCTGCTCGGGCGCGGAGGCGATGTCGGTGGACACCTCCACGGGGGTGGCGCCGGCCGAGGCGGAGCCGCCCTTGGGGGCGCAGGCGGACAGGGAGGCGGCGACGGCGAGCGCACCGGAGCCGAGCAGGAGGCCGCGGCGGCTCATGGTGCGCGAGGCGACAACGGCGGCAAGAGGGGTGGGGCTCAACGGGGGGCTCCTTCATGCGGTTGCGGAGTGGTCGGGGAGATCGCCTGGACGTCGTCGACGGCGTCGATGGCGTCGATGGCGTCGAGCAGGTCCAGGAAGCTGAGGTCGTAGCCGGGGACGGGGCTGATCCGGCGGGCGCGCGCGGCGAGCCGAGCGGGGGTGGGGGCGCCGGCCGAGCCGCCCGGGTGCTCGACCGCCAGGGAGGCGGCGATGCTCGCCAGGCTGAGGGCCGTCCTCAGGGGCAGGCGGTGGATCAGGCCCCAGGTCAGGGCGGCGGTGAGGCAGTCTCCGGCGCCGGTGGCGTCCACCGCCCGGGCGGGGGCGGCCGGCAGGGCGATCTCCTGCTCGCCGTCGCAGGCGACGACGCCGCGGCTCCCGCACGTGACGACGGCCACCGGGACCCGCTCGGCGAGCGCGCGGGCCGCGTGGCGCGCTGAACCGGTGCGGGTGTAGCGCACGGCCTCGGCGTCGCTGGGGGTGACGGCGTCCGCGATGTCGAGCGCGGCGAGGTCGGCCGGGTCCCATCGGCCGGTGGCGTCCCAGCCGACGTCGCCGACGACGATGGCGGGCTCCCGCCCGGTGCGCCAGGAGCCGATGGTCCTCCGGTTCGCCGCCAGGGCGCGCAGGTCGGCCAGGAGCGCGCAGGGGGCGGGGAGGCCCGCCAGCGGCGGGGTGGCGTCCGACCCGCAGCTGGTCATGGCCCGGTCGCCGTCGAGGCCCAGGGACACCGTGACCGGCTGGCGCTCCACCCGGCGGGCGTGGCGGAGGTCAACGCCCTCCTCGGCGAGGGCGCCGCGCACCAGGTCTCCGGCGCGGTCCTCGCCCAGGTCGCAGCGCACCATCACGGGCGCTCCGAGCCGCGCCAGCACGACGGCCTGGTTGGCGCCGCCTCCGGGGGCGACGGCGCACTCCGGGACCCACTGCTCCTCCCCCGGGCGCGGGGCGCGGGACAGGCCGCTCATGACGACGTCGAGGAAGACGGGGCCCGCAACGCAGACAGGACGGCTGATGCTTCTCACGGCGACCTCCTTGTCAGCAGCGCATCCCGCCTCAATGATGCCACCAGATGCCAATAATGAGCAAATCCAGTCATAGTCGAGCAAGAATCGCGCACGTGCTGTAATCTTCGAGCATGTTGGTTCCACAGCGCCGTTCCGCGATACTCGACCTGGTGCGCGAGCAGGGCGGGGCCACCGTCGCGGACCTGGCCCGGCGCCTGGAGGTCTCGGAGTCGACGATCCGCCGCGACCTCAATCACCTCGACCGGCAGGGCAGGCTTCAGCGCGTGCGCGGCGGCGGGGCCGCGGAGGCGGACGAGCAGCCCTTCTCGCACGTGGCCGTCCGCTCGGCGCCCGAGAAGGATCGCATCGGCGCCGCCGCGGCGCGCCTGGTGCGAGACCGTGACGTCGTGCTCATCGACATCGGCACCACCTGCGCGGCGGCCGCCCGCCACCTGCGCGGCCGGAAGATCACCGTGGTGACCGCCTCGCTGGCCGTGGTCGACGAGCTGCGCGAGGATCGCGCCGTCGAGCTCATTGTGCTCGGGGGGCTGCTGCGCCCCTCCTACCTCTCCCTCGTGGGCGCCCTGCCCCTGCAGGCCCTGGCCCAGCTCAGCGCCGACGTGGCCTTCATGGGCGCCTCCGGGCTGCGCCCCGACGGCACGGTGCTCGACTCCACAGGTACCGAGGTTCCCATCAAGCACGCCATCCGGGAGGCGGCCGAGCGCACCTGCCTGCTGGCCACCACCGACAAGTTCCCGGGGTCGGGGCTCCTGCCCGTGTGCCCGGTCACCGACCTTCAGACGGTTGTCACCACCGCCGCCCCGGCGACGGACCCGCTGCCGTCCCTGGAGAGCACCGACACGGAGGTCATCCCCGTATGAGGCTCGTGATCGCAGGCGGCGGAGGCTTCCGCGTCCCCCGGGTGATCGAGGTGCTCGCCGCCGCCCGCGCGGGAACCGGCCCCTACCCGGGACTCGAGGTGGACGAGGTCTGCCTCTACGACGTCTCCCGGCGCCGCCTGGACGTCATGCGCGCCGTCATCGCGGACCTCGGCCTTCCCCACGCCCCCGCGGTCGTGACCACCACGGAGCCGGCCGAGGCCGTGCGCGGGGCGGACTTCGTCTTCTCGGCCATCCGCGTGGGAGGCGCGCACGGGCGCGTCGTCGACGAGCGCGTGGCCCTGGACCACGGCGTGCTCGGCCAGGAGACGGTGGGCGTCGGCGGCTACGCCTACGCCTTCCGCACCGTCCCCGCCGCCATGGAGCTCGCCCGCGTGGTACGGGACCTCGCGCCCGAGGCCTGGGTCATCAACTTCACCAACCCGGCAGGCCTGATCACTCAGGCGATGCGCACGCTCCTGGGCGAGCGCGTCGTGGGCATCTGCGACACCCCGATCGGCCTGGTGCACCGGGTCGCGGCGGCCCTGGGGCTGGACGAGAGGCGGGTCGGCACCGCCGATGGCGGGGAGCTCGACTTCGACTACGTCGGGCTGAACCACCTGGGCTGGCTGCGCTCGCTGAGCACGGCCGGGCACGACCGCCTGCCCGACCTGCTGGCCTCGGACGAGGCCCTGGAACGCATCGAGGAGGCCCGCGTCCTCGGCGCCGACTGGGTGCGGGCCCTGGGCATGCTGCCCAACGAGTACCTCTTCTACTACTACCTCAACCGCGAGTCCGTGGCCCGCATTCGCCGGGAGGCCCTCACCCGCGGGCAGTTCCTGGAGCGCCAGCAGGAGACCTTCTACGACGCCGTCGAGAGGGAGCCCGGACGGGCCGGGGAGCTGTGGACCCGCGCCCACCGGCAGCGGGAGGCCACGTACATGTCCGAGTCGCGCCGGCCCGGCGAGCTGGACCGGCGCGAGGAGGACCTGGCGGGCGGCGGCTACCAGCAGGTGGCGCTCGACCTCATGACGGCCGTGTCCACGGGGAGGCCCGCCCGGATGATCCTCGACGTCGGCAACGCCCAGGCCCACGGCCTGGACGGCGCCGGGCTCCTCGTGCCGCAGCTGCGCGAGGACGCGGTGGTGGAGGTGCCCTGCGTGGTCGACGCCGACGGGGTGCACCCCCGGCGGGTGGGGCGCCTGGCGGGCGCCGAGCTCGGACTGGTCAGCGCCGTCAAGGGCTGCGAGGAGCTCGCGATCGACGCCGCGCTCAGCGGGGACCTCACCCTGGCGTGGCGGGCCCTGGCGGCCCATCCCCTGGTCGACTCCGTCCGCGCGGCCCGCCGCATCCTGGACGGCTACCTCCGCAGCAGCCCCGAGGTGGCGCGGGTCTTCGAACGCTGAGGAGCCCCGGACCAGCTGCCGCGCCCGGCCGCCCGCCGACGGGAATAGATCCCCGCGGCCCCGGGTTCACCCCACACGCATTCATAGAAATGCCTGTTTTCTGAACTCCGTTTCGAAAGGTTGTCCTTATGGCCGGATCGCGTTTCCCCCGTCGTCGCCTCCTCCTGGGGCTTGGCGGCCTCATCCTCATCGCGCTCGCCATCGCCCTGCCCGTCTTCAAGCCGTGGCTCCTTTTCGTCAACACGAGGGTCGACGACAAGATCCCCCAGGTGGCGGCCGCCGGCCAGGCACCCGCCACCGGGGAGCCGGCGGGCAGCGCGACGGGGAGTCCCGCAGCCGGCGCCGAGGGTCCCGAGCTGGTCGCACGCGGCACCTTCATCTCCCACGAGCACACCACCACCGGCGAGGCGAGCATTGTGCGCGGCTCCGACGGCTCCCACCAGCTGGTGCTCTCCAACCTGGAGACCAGCAACGGCCCCGATGTGCGGGTGTGGCTGAGCGCGGGCCCCGTCGTCGAGGGGGCCGCCGGGTGGACGACCGCGGGCGACCACGAGCACCTCGAGGTGGCCCCCCTCAAGGGCAATCGCGGCAACCAGGTCTACGACCTGCCCGCGGACTTCGACCCGGCGGCGTGGCCCTCCGTCGACCTGTGGTGCGAGGACTTCAGCGTGTCCTTCGGAGCGGCGGCGCTCAGCCCCGCCGGGTGAGGCCGCCGCTCGCGATCAGTCCTCGGCGGCGCTGGGGCGGGTCATGTCGACCGGCACGACCCAGGCGTCGAACTCCTCGGGCGTGACGAAGCCGAGCTCGAGGGCGGACTCGCGCAGGGACAGGCCCTTGTGGTGGGCGTTCTTGGCGATCTTGGAGGCCTTGTCGTAGCCGATGCGGCGGTTGAGGGCCGTGACCTGCATGAGGTTGGTCTCCAGGTTGTGCTCGATCCTGGCGCGGTTGGGCTTGATGCCGTAGGCGCAGTGCTCGTCGAAGGACACGCAGGTGTCGCCGAGCAGCTGGATGGACTCCAGCACGCACCAGGCCATGACCGGCTTGAAGACGTTGAGCTGGAAGTTGCCCTGGGAGCCAGCGAAGCCGACGGTGGCGTCATTGCCGAAGACCTTGGTGGCCACCATGGTCATGGCCTCGCACTGGGTGGGGTTGACCTTGCCGGGCATGATCGAGCTGCCGGGCTCGTTCTCCGGGATGATGAGCTCGCCGATGCCGTTGCGGGGGCCGGAGGCGTACCAGCGCACGTCGTTGGCGATCTTCATCAGCGCGTCGCCCAGCACGCGCAGGGCCCCGGAGACCAGCACCAGGGCGTCGTGGGCGCCCAGGGCGGCGAAGAGGTTGCCGGCCTGGGTGAACTCGATGCCGGTCTCCTCGCTGATCCTCTTGGCGGCCAGCGCGCCGAACTTCGGGTGGGCGTTCAGGCCCGTGCCCACGGCGGTGCCGCCGATGGCGAGCTCGCGGGCGCGCGAGTCGGCGTAGCGGATGCCGTCCAGGGCAAGGTCGATCTGGGCGACCCAGCCGGAGATGACCTGGCCCAGCCGGATGGGGGTGGCGTCCTGGAGGTGGGTGCGGCCGACCATGACGACGTCGTCGTACTCCCTGGCCTTGGCGTCCAGGGTGTCGCGCAGCCGCTGCACCCGCGGGTACATACGGGCGAGCTCGCAGACGACGGCGATGTGCATGGCCGTGGGGAAGGTGTCGTTGGAGGACTGGCCGCGGTTGACGTGGTCGTTGGGGTGGACCGGCGTCTTGGTGCCCATCTGGCCGCCGGCCAGCTCGATGGCGCGGTTGGAGATGACCTCGTTGGCGTTCATGTTGGACTGGGTGCCGCTGCCGGTCTGGAAGACGACCAGCGGGAAGTGGGAGTCCAGGTCGCCGGAGATGACCTCGTCCGCGGCGGCGGCGATGTACCGGGCGATGTCCTCGGGCAGCTCGCCGAGCTCGGCGTTGGCCAGGGCGGCGGACTTCTTGAGCACGCCCAGGGCCTTGATCAGGGGGCGGGTCAGGACGAAGGTCTCCCGGCCGATATTGAAGTTGGTCAGGGAGCGCTGCGTCTGCGCGCCCCAGTAGCGGTCGGAGGCGACCTCGACGGTGCCCATGGAGTCGGATTCGGTGCGCGTCGTGGCGGCCCGGTCGGGCGTCGTTGCATCAGTTGTCATGGGAGCAAGGCTATGCGCTCGGTGCACGCGTAGGTGCGCGGACGGGCGCATCTGGCGGCTTTTCAGGCCGATCGCGACGGGCCAGGAGAACGGGCCGGAGAGCGGGCCGGGAAGCGCTCATCGGAGTCGATGACCCTGATGACCTCGAGGCCGTGCGTGGGCGGCCGTGCGTCCCTGGAGACCTGCGCCTCTCCAGCACGCGGGCGACGGCGGTGCGCGCCCTGCTGGCGGGTCCGCCCGCGCGAGCGGATGTGCTCCGATCCACGGGGCGAGCCGGCCGGATCGCCTGCGGCCTCATCGACGTCGTCGCCGGCACTGCCAACCATCACTGCCGACCATGCCGAGAAAAGGGACACCGGCTAGCGGTGCGGGGGCCGCTCTCGCGGGCCGGGCTCAGTGGAGGGCCTTGTACAGGGTCAGCGCCAGCACGGTGCGGTCGGACGCCTGCAGCTTGCGCAGCAGGGCGGAGACGTGGTTCTTGACCGTGCCCTCGGCGAGCACCATGCGCTCCGCGATCGCCTGGTTCGTCAGGCCCTCGGCCACCAGTGCGGCCATCTCGCGCTCGGTCGGGGTGAGGACGGCCAGCACGGGCGGCTCGCCCTCGTCGTTCTTCGGGGAGGCGAGGGCGAGCCGCGCCACGCGCGGGTCGATGACCAGCCCGCCCGCCGCCACCGCGCGCACGGCCTCGGCCAAGGACTCGATCGAGGTGTCCTTGAGCAGGAACCCCGCCGCCCCGGCGGCGACCGCCCCCTGGACGACGTCGGGCTCGTCGAAGGTGGTCAGCACCAGGACCGGCAGACCCGGGTGCATCCGGGAGCACTGCCGCACGAGCTCGATCCCGTCCATGACCGGCATCTTCGCGTCCGCCAGGACGACGTCGACCTCCCTGGCGCGCAGCACCGCCAGGGCCTCGGCCCCATGGGCGGCCTGGGCCACCACCTCGACGTCGTCGACGGTGCCGAAGAGCATGATCAGGCCCCGGCGCAGGAGCTGCTGGTCGTCAACCACCAGGATCCGGATCGGCGCACTCATCACGCCCTCCGATCGATCGAAGAGACGAGCTCCCGGGGCGGGAGCACCAGGGTGAGCAGGAAGGAGTCGTCGACCCTGCCCGCCGTCACCGCGCCGCCCAGCTCGGCGGCGCGCTCCGACAGGCCGCCGAGGCCGAACCCGGCGACGGCACCGTCCCCCTGCCCCACCAGCGCCTGCGGAACCGCCTGACGGCGCTCGGCGGGAATGTCATTGGCCACCGAGACCAGGAGGCCGTCGCCGCTTGTAGCCGCCAGGATCTCCACCGACCGCGCCCGGGAGTGCCTGAGGGCGTTGGTCAGCCCCTCCTGCACGGCGCGGTACATGAGGAGCTCAGCCGCCTCGGTGAGCACGTGCGGGCCGAGCTCGTCGCGGACCCGCACCTCCAGCCCCGTCCCGCGGAACGACGCCGCGACGGCCTCCAGGCCCGCCACGCCCCGACAGCCCTCGGCGCGCACGGGGCTCAGGGCCCGCACCCACGTGCGCATCTCGCCCACCGCCTCGCGGCTCGTGCGTTCGGCCACCGCCACCTCGTTCCACGCCGCGCTCGGGTCCGAGTCGCGCACACGGCCCGCGAACTCCAGGCTCATCCCGATCTGCGTCAGCCGGTGCCCCAGCCCGTCGTGCAGCTCATGCGCGGCCCGCGCGCGCTCATGGGCCAGCATGAGCTCCTTCTCCAGCGCCACCCTCCTCCTGGTGTCCTCCAGGGCCGCGTCGCGCTCGGCGATCGCGCGGCGCTGGGCGGCCAGGGCGACGTCATACCCGGACAGGACCACTCCGAGAGCAGTGCCGACCGACATGAGAGCCATGAAGGAGAGGACGTCGGGCAGGGTCTGCGCCCATGATCGCCCAAGGGCCAGGGACAGCACCGGCAGGGCGGACACGAACACGTCGCCGACCAGGCTCGCGCGCGCACCGATATCGACGACCAGCAGCGCGGCAGCCACCACGAGGACCGGCACGGAGAAGCCGATCGTCCCCAGCTGCGCAGGCCCGGCTACGAGAAGCAGCACGACCACCGAGCAGGCCGCGCGTCCGCGACCGGCTCCCAGCCGCCGTCGTACCACCCACAAGGCGCCGACCACACCGACCACGGCAAGGACGCAGCACAGGACCGCGACGCCGACCCCGGTGAGTGCCGAGGCCTCGAGAAGCTGCAGCCCGAAGATCGCCAGGCACACGAGTGCGAGGATCTGCAGAACGGGCAGAAGGGCGGCGCCCGTCGGCGAGATCTCCCCCGATCGATCCGGCCGGCCACCGGTGTGCTGCTGCTGGATGCTCATCCGCTCACCGTAGACCGGCTCGCACCCCGACGTCCCATGACCGGGGTCATGGGTGCGCGTCAGGATTCCTGCCCCCGGTCACGCGAGACCGCTCCGGGCGGGTTCATAGCGTCGAGGCATGACGCACTCACACACCGCAGAGTCTCCAGAGCCCCGGCCCCAGGCGCCCGAGTCGCAGCAGAAGACTCCTCGTCGCCCACCCGGCTGGGCGCGCGCCCTCCTGGCCCTCCTCGCCTTCGAGGTCGCCGCGTTCTCCTCGGCGCTGGCATACCTCATAGGCCCGCTGCGCGACGGGTACGGCTCGAACAACCTCCTGCTCAGGGCGGGGGCGACCACCCTCATCTGGCTGATCCCCCTTCCCTTCTACCTCCTGTTCACCGTCCTGCTCACCCGCTGCGCGGACCATCGGCCCATGCGCGCCGCCGGCCTGACCCTCAACCGCCGAACGCTGCTCGGCACGCTGGCCGGAACCGGAATCTCGGTGGCCGTCGTCGGCTGCCTCGCCGCGGTCCTCCTGGCTGCCGGCATCGGGACCCGGGCCCCGGCAGAGGCAAAGGAGGAGATCGCTGTGCTGCCGCTCTGGCTCGTGGTCGCAAACACTATCGTGTTCAGCTACGTGTTCCAGGGAATCGGTGAGGAGGCGCTCATGCGCGGCTACCTCCTGCAGAGCCTGTCCGACCACCCCAGGCGCGCCGTATGGGCTGCAGTGATCGTCTTCACCATCCCGCACCTGCTCTCCAACGGCGGTCAGCAGAACGCCCTGGACCACGTCCTCTACCTCGCCGTACCACTCGGATTCGCACTGGCCGCCGCCTGCCTCGCACTGATCATGCGCAGCACCTGGGCCGCCATCGGCATCCACGGCGGGTACCACCTCGGCAACCAGCTCGTCGCGATCATGGGCCTGAGCATTCCGAGCCGCCGACTCGTGTGGATCACGACCGGCCTGGTCTTCTGCGTGATCGCCGCGGTCCTCGCCTCCCGCATCAGCAAGCAGCGCTGGGCGGAGATCGCCGCCAGTGGGCCCTACGCGCCGCCGGCGGGCCGGTAACCGGCGCCACTGGCCGTCGTCAACCGCCCATCACCGCAGGGCGGGGCCGATATCCGCCCAGGCCAGCGCCCAGGTCGGGTAGAAGGCGCCGATCCGGTTGCCGATCAGACCGACCAGGAGCGCGGCGAGGACGCACGCGCTCACCAGGAGCAGCGTCCTGACGGCAGCCCGGGCCACGCCGACCGCCGCCCCTCCCCGCCCCGGGCGAGCCGCGCCTGCCTCGGCGCCGGGGCCGTCCTCAGCGCCGGAGAGGCCGTCACGAGCCGCCGCCCGGGCGGGGACGACGATGCACGCCAGCGTCGCCGCGAGCGTCAGCAGGCAGGCCATGGTGATCACGCCCGTGCCGCGGATCTGGGTGAGGGACCGCACCAGGCGGCCGCCCAGCCCGAGGCTCTCCTCCGGCGAGGCCGGGGGCGTCTCGGCAGCCGGCGGCGCCTGGGACGCGGAGGCGTCGGGGGTCGGCGTGGGCGACGGGGTCGGGGCGGGCGACGGGGTCGGGGTGGACAGCGGCACGGGCCCGTTCAGGTTGACGCTCGGACGCTGCCCCCACCAGGTGAGGAAGGCGGTCGTCTGCTCCTTCCACAGACTCCAGGAGTGCCCGCCCGCACCGGGCCTGACCGCTTCGGCGGTGTCGCCCTTCCCGACGGCGGCAGGCAGGGCGGTCACCGTCCCATTGGCCAGCGGGTCGTCCTGGGCGCCCAGGAGCCACAGGTTGATCGGGGCGTGCCGCTGACGGGCCACCAGGGTGCTCAGGGTGTTGGCGTCGCGGAGCTCGGGCGAGGCCAGTCCGCCGACGTCGGGGACGTCGTACCCGGACAGGGAGGCCGCGGTCGCGTAGACGTCGGAGCGCATAATGGCCGTCCACACCGCGCAGTAGCCGCCGGAGGACACCCCGCCCAGCGCCCACGCCTGACGGTCCGTGCGCACCCCGGGGAAGGTGGCCCGGATCATCTTGGGCACGTCCTGCTGGATCCAGGTCCCGACCTTGGCGTGTCCGACGATGTCCGCGCAGTCGGGCTCCGAGCGCTGGGTGGCGTCGGCGTTGAGCGAGGGAATGGCGACGATCGTCGGGGGCAGGCGCCCGTCGTCGATGGCCGCCTGCAGCTGGCGGCCGAGCTCCAGGCCCGGGACGACGCCATCGGCCGTGCCGGGCACGCCGTGCAGGAGCATCAGGACGTTGTAGGACTTCCCGTCGGCGGCGGAGTACCCGCGCGGGGTCCAGAACCACACGTCGTCGGTGATGCCGCTGGCGGGACCGTGGAAGCTCGTCTTGAAGGTGTTCCCGCCCTCCGAGGTCGCCTTCAGCGAGGCGACGTAGGCCGGGTCGGGCGCGGGCGGCGTCTGCGAGCCGGTGGCCTCGGCGTCCGCCTCCCCGGTCGCCTCCGGGGTGGCCACCGGCGCCAGCTCGGTCACCCCCGAGTCGCGGCCGGAGCCGGATGCCAGCTCGGCGACCTGCCCGAGCGTGTTGGCGAAC
This sequence comes from Actinomyces israelii, assembly GCF_030253495.1. Lineage (NCBI taxonomy): Bacteria > Bacillati > Actinomycetota > Actinomycetes > Actinomycetales > Actinomycetaceae > Actinomyces > Actinomyces israelii. The sequence goes on along the minus strand of NZ_CP124548.1, from coordinate 1,622,273 downwards.
CGCAGTTTCGAGTTGATCTTCGCCGTCGCGAGCCCGGTGACGAGGAGCTGGCAGATCAGTACCGCGGGCAGCGCCGCGACCAGGAGGCGCCAGCGCCGCGCAGAGCCCGCGGAGGCGTTCTTCACGTGCTTGTGGCCGGAGCGCCGACGGCGGTGTGGAAGCCACAGCAGCAGAGCGACCGTCGCGGCCAGCGCAGTCACGGTGACAACGGCGAGTCCGGCGACAAAGCCCGGAGAGACGACGCTCACGCCAGAAAGAGAGGACACTGAACCTTCCAAAGAGTTGACACGTATGAATAAGTTGGCCGCACCGGTCGGCGCCCGGGCCCGGTTCCGGACAGCAAAAAAGACTTCGGCCCCTGGTTGATATCAGGGGCCGAAGTCTTCACCGCCTCGCGGCACTTCGTAGCGGGGGCAGGATTCGAACCTGCGACCTCCGGGTTATGAGCCCGGCGAGCTACCGAACTGCTCCACCCCGCGGCGGCGGGACCAGCCTAGCCGCCGGGCCCCGGGAACTCAATCCGCCGGCGCGTGCCCTTGCTCACCACCGGGCGCCGCGGTCAGGAGCACCCTGTGCGGCGGGGCGCCCGCAGGAGCCTCCTGCGGGCGCCCCGTGAGCGGCGGGCCTTCCCCGTGTGTCAGCCGCCCAGCTTCTTCTGAGCCTCAAACGCCCGCTGGAGGGCGTTGTTGAGCCTGGCCTGCGCCTCCCCGTAGGCCGTCCAGTCCCCGGACTGCATCGCCTTGTTGGAGTCGTTCATGGCGGTCTCGGCGTCCGTGAGCGCCGCATTGAGGTCCGCCTGCGGATCGCCGCTGGATGCCGGCGCGCTCCCGGTCGCGGAGGCCGTGGGCTGCGCGCTGGGCGTCGACGTCGGCGCGCCGGCGGTTCCGGTCGCGGTCGGAGAGGCCGAGGGCTCCGCCGACGCAGCGGCGGCCGGGTCGGTGGTCGAGGACGTGTCATTGGCCGCGGCGGAGTCGCCGTCGACGACCTCCTGCCCCGTGGTCGCGCCGGAGTCCCCCCCGAAGACCTGGTTGAGCGCCTCCTTCAGCGTGTCGGCGAAGCCGATATTGTCGCCAAAGGAGACCAGCACCTTGCGCAGCAGCGGGTACTGCGTCCCGGAGGAGGACTGGACATAGACCGGTTGGACGTAGAGGAGGCCTCCGCCCACCGGCAGCGTCAGCAGGTTGCCCTTGATGACCTGCGACCCCTGCTGGCTGAGCAGGTTGAGGACCTGGCTGGCATTGCCGTCGGAGTTGAAGTTGTTCTGCACCTGGCCGGGGCCGGACACGTTGGACGAGCGCGGCAGCTCCAGGAGCCGCAGCCTGCCGTAGTCGGGGTTCCTCACCCCGGGCTCGTCGCTGGCAGTCTCGGAGTCCACGGCCAGGAAGCCGGTGAGCACGTTGCGGTCGGTATTGCCGCCGATGATGTAGACGCTGGACAGGGAGAAGGACGCCTGCTCCTGGTCCGGCATCTTCAGGGTCAGGTAGTAGGGGGCCTGCGCCGAGTCCCCGTCCTTGGTGGGGTCGTCGGGGACCTTCCAGAAGTCACCGCCCGAGTAGAAGTCCTCGGGGTTGGTCACGTGGTACCTGGCCATGACCGTGCGCTGGACCTTGAACAGGTCCTCCGGGTAGCGCATGTGGGCCATGAGGTCGGCGCTCATCTCGCTCATGGGCGTGACGGTGCCCGGGAAGACCGACTCCCAGGCGTCCAGGAGCGGGTCCTGCTCGTCCCACTCGTAGAGCTTGACGCTGCCGTCGTAGGCGTCGACGACGGCCTTGACGGAGTTGCGCACGTAGTTGGACTCCTTCGGGGCGCCGAGCAGGGAGGCCCGCCCCGTCGTCGCGTCGCTCATGGAGTCCGCCAGGGACTCGTGCTGCGAGTAGGGGTAGTTGTTGGTCGTCGTGTAGCCGTCGAGGATCCACACGACCCGCTTGGGCGTGCTCGGGTCTCCGTCGTCGTCGACGACCGCCGGGTACGGGTTGCCGTCCAGGGTCAGCCACGGCGCGACCTTGGCGACGCGCTCGGCCGGGTCGCGGTCGTAGAGGATCTGCGAGCCGGGGCGGACCTCCTGGGAGAACAGGATGTTCATCTCGGCGAACCTGGTGGCGTACAGGAGCCTGTTGAACGGGTTGGACACGTTCGGGCCGCCGCTGCCGGCGAAGGTCGTGTTGACCTGGCCGGAGGCGGCCGAGTCGTCGGGGTAGTCGAGCTCGCGCGGGCTGCCGCCGTCGTTGCCGCCCACGATCGAGTACGACGGCGAGGACTTGCCGAAGTAGATGCGCGGCTCGTAGTCGCCCAGGTCGCCCTTGGAGGGGATGCCGCCCTCCCAGAACGCGGGCGAGCCGTCCGAGCTGACCGTGTTGCCGTGGGCGGTGACCACGCCGTAGCCGTGGGTGTAGACGGTGTGGTCGTTGATCCACGTGCGCTGCCCGGCGTCCAGGCCCTCCTGGCTCAGCTCGCGCACCGCGATCACCGTGTCGCGCGACTCGTCGCCGATCCGGTAGCGGTCGACATTGAGCTGGGAGGCGAAGGAGTAGTACTGCTTGTTCTGCTGGCGCTGCTTGAAGGCCGGGGAGACGAGGTTCGGGTCCAGCAGGCGGATCGAGGTCGTCGACTCGGCGTCGTGCATGAGCTGGCCCGACTCGGCGGTGGTCGTGGCGTCATAGGTGCTCGCCTCGACGTCACCCAGGCCGTACGCGCTCAGCGTGGCCTTGATATTGCGGTCGATGTACTGGGACTCCTCGCGCTGGGCGTTGGGGTCCACGACGAACTTCTGGATGACCACCGGGTAGGCGACGCCCACGATCAGGGCCGAGATGACCATGACCGCCACGCCCGTGACCGGCAGCCGCCAGGAGCGGGTGCGCGCCGAGGCGACGAACAGGACGGCGACGACGACGCTGATCGCCGCCAGGATCGCCTGGGCCGGGATGGAGGCGTGGACGTCGGTGTAGCCGGCGCCGTCGAACTTCGCGTTGGAGGCGTACAGGGAGGAGTACCGGCTCAGCCAGTAGCTCGCACCGTGGAGCACGGAGAACAGGGCGAGGAAGACGGTGAGGTGAAGGCGTGCGGCCCGTGTGAAATGGGGCTTGCGCGCAATCGAGATCCCGCCGTACAGGTAGTGGACGACGACGCTGGCAATGCCGGCGAAGATCACCACGCGCGACAGGTAGGAGATCGCGATCTCCAGCACCGGCAGGATGAACACGTAGAAGGAAATGTCCAGGCCGAACTGCGGGTCGGGCACGCCGAAGGAGTGGGAGTGGATGGCCAGCAGCGCCTCTCGCCAGTGCGGGGCGAGCTCCCACGCCGAGGCCAGCAGCGCCAGCACGGCGGGCACGCCCCAGGTCAGTGTCCGGCGCATGGGCTCCACCGCCGTGCGGTAGGCCTCCAGGTTGCGGGTCGCCTCATCAGTCGGGAGGCTGATCTCGCGCGAGCGGTAGGCCCTGGTGATGGCGGCGAACATGGCGCCGAACATCACAATGAAGCCGACCGCGAACATGATGCCTGCGGCGACCCACTGGGTCCACAGCACGCGCGCGAAACCGAGCTGGTTGAACCAGAGCACCTCGGTCCAGGTGCGAGACAGGAAGACAATGACCGCGGCCAGCGCAGCGAGAATCCCCAGGGTCAGGACCAGCGGCCCCGGGCGACGCGAACCGCCCGCGGCGCCGGCGACCGGTCGAGACGGGCGCCGGGGCCCGCCCGACCCGGTGGAGTCCTTCCGGCCGGAACCGCGCGCGCCCTCCGAGCGCCGTGCGCCGAAGGGCGCGGCGCCGCCGAAGAGGAAGGACGCCGGATCGAAGCCGCTCAGCGGGTTCCCGCGGCCCTCATCGGGGTCCTCGGGCGCGTCGCCCGTGCGAGGGCTCTCGGCGGAGTCCCCCGGAGAGCCGGCGGTGTCGGCGGTGTCCGACTGGAAGAAACCACCGCGGACGCGCTCCTCTCGACTGGACGAGGAGGACTCGTCGGGCGCAGGACGCTTGTCGTCGGGCTCGTCGTCTGGCCTGGTGCTCACGGTCACGCTCCGTGTGGTTGAGAGGTGTGCGCGGGTGCGCGTATGGATTACGGCGCTGGGTCGCCGGACACACTCATCGTCCCACAGGTCGTGCGGAGCCCACAAAACCCGCCCCGCGACCCGCGCGAGTCGCCGGCTCGGCGGGCCCCGCGCAGGGCCGGCTCCGCCGCGGCCCGGCCCGGATCCTCATCCTCCCGGTATGTCGACGCCGCAGGGCGGGGTCCTTAGGCTCGCCGTATGACTGAGCAGACGCCCGCCCACCAGCCCGCCTCCCCGCGCCAGCGCTCCCTGAGGAGCGCCATCCTCGAGCTCGAGGAGCATGTCGCCCAGCGCGGCTGGGACGCTCCGGCCAGGGTCTTCGCACTGGTGCGCACCGCTGCGGCCCTGGAGCAGGACCCCGCGCTGGCCGAGCTGCTCGACGACGCGGCGCTGGCCCAGGCGCGACACGACCCGCAGGCGCTGACCATGATCGAGCAGGAGAACCTGCCCGCAGCCGTCGATCTGGAGGACCTGCTGGGCCGGCTCGCCTGGCCGCAGACCGTTGACGGGGTGGCGCTCGCCGTCGAGCGGCTGGTCCTGCCGGCCGAGGCGGAGCAGGAGGCCGCGGCCATCCAGGACGCGCAGGAGCGCCTGGCCTTCTTAAGGGCGCAGCCCGACCGAGAGGACGTGCGGATGGTGGTAGGGGTGCTGCGCACCGGTGAGTCCTGGTGCGCGGTCCGCTCCCGGACGCAGGACTCTGCCGACCGCGTGGTGAGTGGCGACACTCTCGTGCCTGGGCTGGTCGAGGCCCTGGCCTCGACTCTCGAGTGAGGCGGCCCGGGCCGGCTAGTCCCCCATGCCCTCTGGGCGGTTCTCGTCGGCGTCGCGGGCGCCCCCGGCGTAGCCCAGCGTCCCGTCCAGCAGGGAGGCGAGGTCCGCATCGACCTCGGCGTCCATGTCCTGGGCGGCCCGGCGCATGGTCAGGAAGTCCTCGGGGCTGGCCAGCTCGGAAGCAGCCGGCATGACATCGGGGTGCTTCCAGAACGCGTCGCGCTCGCCGTCGCCGACCTCCTCGCCCAGCAGCTCCCACAGGCGCGCGGCCTCCCTCACGCGCCGGGGGCGGAACTCCAGGCCGATGAGACGGGCGAAGACCTTCTCGGCGGGACCGCCCTGAATCCGACGACGGCGCACCATCTCCCGCAGCGGCACGGCGTGCGGCAGATGGGGGGCGGTGGCCCGTGCGGTGACGACCTCGACCCAGCCCTCGACCAGCGCCAGCAGCGTCTCCAGCTTCTCCAGGGCCTCCACCTGGGCGGGGGTCTCCTGCGGGGCGAACATGCCCGACTCCAGCGCCGAGCGGATCGCCTCGGGGTCGGAGGGGTCGACCTCGGCGACCGCCTCCTCAATGGCACCGGTGTCGACCCGTATCTCGCGCGCGTAGGTCTCGACGGCGCCCAGCAGCTGGCCGCGCAGCCAGGGAACATGGGCGTACAGGCGCGCGGCGGCCGCCTCCCGCACCGCCAGGAACATGCGCACCTGCTCGGCCTCGACCTCCAGGCCCTCGGCGAAGGCCGTCACATTGGCCAGGACAAGAGCTGTGCCGGGCTCCCGCTTCAGCGGCAGCCCGACGTCGGTGGCGGCGAGGGCCTGACCGGCGAGCTCGCCGACGGCGTGCCCGACCTGGAGGCCGAAGGCGGTGCCCGCCATGGAGCGCATGATCTGGGTCAGGGCGCCGACCTGGCGGGCGGCGTCCCCCAGATCGGGGTTGTTGTCGGCCAGGTCCTTGGTCTGGCTCTCCAGTGCGGCGGCGAGGGCGGCGGTGGCGGCCTCCGCGACCGGGGCGCACACGTCCTGCCACACCGGCAGGGTCCGCTCGACCCACTGCGAGCGCGACCAGGCCTCGCGGGCGCCGGGGGCCGGCATGAGATCGGTGGCCGTGTCCAGCCACAGGTCGGCCACCCGCAGCGCCTGGCGTGTCGCCTCGGCGTCGCCGGCCGTGATGGCCGGGTCGCCGTTCTTGGCGGCCTCCTGGAGCGCGAGGCTGCGCCCCATGGTCCAGTTGACCGGGCCGTCCTGCGCACCGGCCATCATCTGCTGCATCTGAGTGCGCATGGCCATCATCTGCCCGGGGGTGATCCGGGACAGGTCCACGCCGCTCATCTGGGCGAACTGCGCCGGATCGACGCCGGAGGAGCGCAGCGCGGCCACAGCGTCTCCGGCGACGTCAGCGCCGAAGAGGGCGGAGAGCATCTGCTCGATGTCGTCGAAGGGGTCCTCACTCATGGGGTTCCTCTCGGTGGTACGGGGTGTCGGGCCGTACGGCTGATAGCGGCTGAGGGCCGTACAGGCGCAACACGGGGAGCGTGCCACCCATTCCTGTGTACGAGCCGGGAACCGGCCCTGCTGAGACGTGGCAATGGCGACACCGCGCGCCCGCCGTCCGGACGGGGGAGACCTGGAGCCCCTTCAGGACGCATGATGGGGCCGTGACGGACGAACAGCACCACCAGACGCCGCCCTCCGCCCGCGCCGCCGAGTCCGGGCAGGAGGCTGCCGCCGAGCCCGCCCGGGAGCCGGCCGCAGGCACCGAGCCCGTTCCCAGTCTGGGCAATCGCCGTCGGCGGCGGTCCGGGCGGCTCGCGATCGGGATCGGAGCGGTGGTGCTCGCCGTGGGCCTCCTCGTCGCGGGGGCGACCGTGCGGGTGGACAAGGTCATCGAGGCGCCCGGCCCGACCTGGAACGTGCTGGCAGGGGGCTCCGGGGACCAGGGGGCCCAGGACGTCATCACCGTCACCGGCGCGCAGACCTACCCGGCCGACGGGGCGCTGCGCATGACGACGGTGTCGGTCTCCGGGTGCCCCCAGCACCCGGTGACCCTCTTCGACGTCGTGGGCGCCTGGCTCTCGCCCGACAAGACGATCCTGGACCGCGAGCAGGTCTGTCCGAAGTCGCTGAGCTCGCAGGAGGTCGAGCAGGCCAACCGGGCCCAGATGACCAGCTCCCAGAACACCGCCGTGGTCGCCGCGCTCATGGAGACGGGGATGGCCACCCGCATGGTCCTCACCATTGAGGGCACCGGGTCCGGCCAGGCCCAGGACGTGGTCGACCAGGGCGACGTCCTGACCTCCATCACGCCCGACGGCGGGCAGACGACGCCGATCACGACCTTCGCCGCGCTGCGCGAGCTGCTGACGACGATCCCGGTGGGCACGCGCGTCAGCCTGGGCATCGAGCGCGACGGCCGGCCGACGACCGTGTCGCTGACCACCGTCGAGCCCCCGGACGCGAACTCCGACGGCGCGCCGGACTCCGAGGGCTCACTGCTGGGCGTGTACCTGTCGGCCCAGGCGGACTCGGACATCAATGCGACCTTCGAGCTGTCCGACGTCGGGGGCCCCAGCGCCGGCAGCATGTTCGCCCTGGGCATTATCGACAAGCTCACCCCCGGCGACCTGACCGGCGGCAAGGACATCGCCGGGACGGGCACGATCGCCCTCGACGGGTCCGTGGGGCCCATCGGCGGCATTGCGCAGAAGATGGCCGGCGCCAAGGCCGACGGCTCCGAGTACTTCCTGGCCCCGGCCTCGAACTGCGGGGACGTGGTGGGGCACGTCCCCGACGGCCTGAAGGTCTACGCGGTATCGACGCTGCACGAGGCCGTCACCACGGTGGAGGCCATTGCCGCCGGGGACACCTCGGGGGCCTCCACCTGCGAGACGGTGCTCGCCCAGCAGTGACCCGCGAGTTTTCCACAGGGTGACAGAGCCATGGCGCGTCGCTGCGCCGCCGTGCCACCCTGCGGCTGAGCGCCCGCGGCAGCCTGCCTCTTTCGCGAACCGGGCGCCGTTTGGAGCAACCCATGCGATTCAGAGGCCAGTCCCCCATCCTGTGGCGGCGCGTCGGCCAGTCGCAGATCGGCACCGAGCCGGGCCACGCCGTCGTCCTGGACGGGCTGAGCCCGCAGGAGCAGCAGCTCCTCGACCGTCTGCCGCCCGACCTGTCGCCCGGAGACGTCTACCAGGTGGCGCGGTGGAGCGAGGTGCCGGTCGCCCGTGCTCGCCAGATCCTGTCCGCCCTCGACGAGGCCGGCGCCCTGACCCGCGACACCCCGACGCCGACGAGCGGCGACGCGCTCTACTGGGAGCGCCTGGCCGACAGCCCGCAGGCGCGCGCGCATGCGCTGCGCGACGGCATCGTGGGCGTGATCGGCGGCTGCCGGCTCGCCCGCGAGCTCGTGTCCCTGCTGGCGGAGGCCGGCGTGGGCACGCTGCTGGCCGAGGACGAGGAGCTGAGCGACTGGGCGGGCGCCCTCGTCCCGCCCGTGCGCACCCGCGCGCCCCTGGAGACGCGCCCGCACCTGGTCGTCACCGTCGAGGGGCACCTCGTCGAGCCGTTGCGGGCGCAGGACCTGAGCGTGGCGGGGGTCGCCCACCTGCCGGTGGTCGTGCGGGAGGTGAGCGTGCGCGTGGGCCCGCTCCTGGCGCCGGGCCGCCCGCCCTGCGCCACGTGCCTGGACCTGTGGGAGCGCGACGCGGACCCGCAGTGGCCGGCGGTGGCCACCCAGCTGCGTCTTCTGGCCCCGCCGCCGACCGAGCTGCTGCTGGTGCACCAGGCGGCGGCGCTGGCGGCGCGCGCGGTCACGGACGTGCTGGCGGGTCGACGGCGGCCGTGGGTCGGGCACAGCGTCGAGGTCTCGGGGCTGGAGGCCGTGGGCGTGGAACGGCTCTGGGCGCCCCATCCCGAGTGCCTGTGCGTCGAGCTGGAGGCCTCGCCCGAGCCCGCCGGTCCGGGACCGCGCGAGGCGCACAGCAGGCGGCAGGGGCGTCGCGGGCCTGCCGCCGCGCTCAGCCTCGACCCGCGGGACCTCCCCGACCAGGGCGGCCCGGCTCCGCCGCCCCGCCCTGGAAGTCCCGGACCACGTAGAGCACGTCCGCCCCGTACTCCTGGAGCTTGACCGCGCCGACTCCGTGGATGAGGGAGAGCTGGGGCAGGGTACCGGGCTTGACCACCGCGATGGAGCGCAGGGTCGTGTCGGCGAAGACCGTGTAGGCGGGCCTGGAGCGCTCCTTGGCGACCCCGGCCCGCCAGGCCCGCAGCGCCTCGAACAGGGCGATGGTGGCCGGGTCATTGTCCGCCTCGAACTCGGCCGCGGCCCGCCTGGCGCGCTCCTTGGGGGACTGCGAGGACCGCGAGGACCGCGAGGACCGCGAGGACGCGGACCGGCCGCGCTGCGGGGCCGGCCCCCCTCCGGTGGGCCAGATCCCGTCCAGGAAGCGCGAGGGCTTGCGCGAGGCGCGCCCACCGGCGTTGCGCGCCCGGGCGTAGGAGATGACCAGGTGCTCGCGGGCGCGGGTCACGCCCACGTACAGCAGCCGCCGCTCCTCCTCGACCGCGGCCGGGCCCTCGGCCAGGGAGATCGGCAGCAGCCCCTCGCTGGCGCCCACGAGCACGACGGCGTCCCACTCCAGGCCCTTGGCGGCGTGCAGGGAGGACAGGGTGACGCCCTCGACCGTCGGCGCGTTCTGGGCGGCGGCGCGCTCGCCGAGCTCGGCGACCAGCCCGTCCAGGTCGGCTCCCCGCCTGGAGCCGAGCTCGTCGGCCAGCTCGACGATGGCGTTCAGGGAGTCCCATCGCTCGCGCACGGCGCCGCGGGGGGCCGGGGGCCGCTCGCTCCAGCCCTCCCGGCCGAGCACCATGCGGGTGTCGGCGCCGACGTCGCCGGTCAGGTCCGCCCGCTCGGTGCGGGCGGCGGCGCGCAGAATGACCATGGCGCGCTTGACCTCGTCGCGCTCGAAGAAGCGCTCCCCGCCGCGCACCAGGTAGCCGATTCCTGCCCCGGACAGGGCCTGCTCGATCACCTCGGACTGGGAGTTGGTGCGGTACAGGACGGCGATCTCGCTGAGCGGCACGCCGCTGGACCGCAGTCGGCCGACGTGCTCGACCACTCCCGCGGCCTCGGCGACGTCGTCGTCGTAGGCCTCGAAGCGCACGGCGGGCCCGCTGGGGCGCTGGGCGACGAGCTCGACGGCGCCGGCGGGCAGGGCCGGGGCCCCTCCCCCGCGCCGCGAGCGCGACAGGACCCGGTTGGCCAGGGAGACGACCTGCGGGGTGGAGCGGTAGTCGCGGCTCAGCCTGACCGTGCGGGCGCCGGCGTACCGGGCGGTGAAGCCGGTCAGGAAGTCGGGGGTGGCGCCGGTGAAGGAGTAGATGGTCTGGGAGACGTCCCCCACGACGCACAGCTGGCGGCGCCGCCCCAGCCACAGGTCCAGCAGGCGCTGCTGGAGCGGGGAGACGTCCTGGTACTCGTCGACGACGAAGTGCTTGTACTGGCCGCGCACCTGGTCGGCGATGTCCTCGCGGTCCAGGAGGATGCCGACCATGAGGAGCAGGACGTCCTCGAAGTCGATGACCCCGCGCTCGGTCTTGGCCTCCTCGTAGGCGGCCAGCACCTGGGCGACCGTGGCGGGCTCCAGGCCTCCCGGCGGCTCGCGGCGCAGGGCCGCGGCGCGCTGGGCGTAGTCCTCGGGCAGGGTCATGGTGACCTTGGCCCACTCGACCTCGGCCGACAGGTCGCGGATGAGGGCGCGGTCGGCGGACAGGCCGAGTCGGTGGGCGGCCGTGCCGACGAGACGGCCCTTGAACTTCTCGATCTCGGGGCGGCGACCGCCGATCGCGGTGGGCCAGAAGTAGGTGAGCTGGCGCAGGGCGGCGGAGTGGAAGGTGCGGGCCTGGGTGCCGTTGACGCCCAGGTCGGCCAGGCGCGAGCGCATCTCCCCGGCGGCGCGGGCCGTGAAGGTGACGGCCAGGACCTGGGTCGGCTGGTAGGCGCCGACGGCGACCCCGTGGGCGATGCGGTAGGTGATGGCGCGGGTCTTGCCGGTGCCGGCGCCGGCCAGCACGCACAGGGCCCCCTCGAGGTGCTCGGCGACCTGGCGCTGGTCGGGGTCCAGGGCGTCGAGCAGCGCGGCGGGGCCGGGCAGGGCCCCGGGCGGGCGGGAGTCCGGTCGGGTGCTGGCGGCGGGGCGCGGTGCGTGCTCACTCATCACGGCTCAGCCTGCCACGAGCCGCCGACAGGTACAGGTGTCGCGGGAGCGCTCACCGACCGCGGAGAGCCGCCGGGTCTCACCGGATCGGTCCGCCGTACCAGTCCTCGATGAGCATGCGGGCGATCGAGGTGGGCCCGGGCAGGACCACGGCGCCGGCGGCCAGGGCGGCCTCCAGCTCGGAGCGCGAGAGCACGACGACGTCGGTGACCTCCTGGCCGTCGGGGCGCGCCGGGCGCTCGCCCGGCGCCAGGCGGGCCCGGTAGCCGAGCATGAGGGAGCGCGGGAAGGGCCAGGGCTGGGAGGCGACGAGCTCGACCGAGGCCACGCGCAGCCCGGTCTCCTCGGCGACCTCGCGCACGACCGCGGCCTCGCCGGACTCCCCCGCCTCCACGTACCCGGCGACCGTGGAGTAGCGCCCGGGGGCCCAGCGGGCGCCGTGGACCAGGACGATGCGGTCGGCGTCGTCGGTGACGGCCATGATCACGGCCGGGTCCGCGCGCGGGAAGTCGAGGGCGCCGCAGGCGGTGCAGCGGCGCACCCACCCGGCCTGGTCGGCGGTGGTGCGCCCGCCGCAGGCGGTGCAGAAGCGAGCCCGGGCGTGCCAGGCGGCCAGGGCGACGGCGGGCGTGGCCAGCCCGGCGTCGTGGGCGCTCAGGGCGTGGCCGACGGCGCGCAGGGCGGACAGTGGGTGGCGCGCCAGGAGGCCGGTCACCTCCCGGTGGGCCTGGTCGGCGCCTTCTGCGTCGGCCGGGCCCGCTGGCGCGTCGGGGACGACGACGGCCAGCCAGGAGGGCCCGGCGGCGTCGCCGGTGCCGGTGCCGTTCTCGCGGCCGAGGTAGATGGTCGTCAGGCCGGCCAGGGCTCTCGGGGCCCCGCCTCCGAGGTCCGCGGCGCTCAGCGGGGCCAGGCGGGGAGGCTGCACGGCGCGGCTGCCCGCATCCCACACGGCGCGGTCGCGGCCCGAGGGCGCGGGCGGGGTCAGCCCGTCCTCGGGCAGGTCGGGGTGCACGGCGGGCACGTCCAGGGCGACGCGCCCGCGCGCATCCACGAGCAGCAGGCGGGTGGCGGGGTCGGCGGCGAGGTCGGCGAGCAGGCCCGGCTCGGCGCGACGCGCGGCATCGCGGTCGGTGGTGGAGCGGGACAGGGAGCGGCGGCCGTAGGCGTCCTCTCCGCCCTTCCCGGGCGGAGAGGCGGCGCTGGGAGACCGGGTTCGCGACGGGCTCATGGCGCCAGCCTAGGCGCCCCGGGCGACGCGCGACGCCGGCGGACGGCGCGGCCCGTCAGCCCGCGTCGGTGTCCTCCAGCAGGAGGGCGAAGCTCTCAGCGGTGGCGTAGGAGGTCTGCGTCCCCCTCCTGGTCACGGAGTCGGCCGAGTAGCGGTTGGCCCGTCTCAGGGCGGTGAGCACGTCCCCGGTCTGGACCAGCGTGTGGCTGAAGCAGCCGATGAAGGCGTCCCCCGCGCCGGTGGTGTCCAGGGCGTCGACCTCGATGCCGTCGATGAGATGCTCGCGGCCCTCGGTCAGCCACAGCGCCCCGCGCGCGCCCAGCGTCACAATGACGTGGCGCACTCCGGCGCGCAGGAGCACGCCCGCAGCCTTGCGGATGTCGTCGAGCGTATCGACGGGCATGCCGGTGAGCAGGGAGAGCTCGGACTCGTTGGGGACAAGGTAGTCGCACCCCTTGACCCGTTCCAGGACGAGGTCGGGCTGGGCGGGTGCCGGGTTGAGCAGAACCGGCACCCCGAGGCGCCGTCCGAGCTCGACCGCGGCGTAGACGGTCTCCAGGGGGATCTCGAGCTGAAGCACAATGAGTCGGCAGCGGGCAATATCCTTCTCGGCCGCGGCCACGTCCTCGGGCGTGAGGAACCCGTTTGCCCCCTTGACGATGAGGATCGAGTTCCTGGACTCCTCGTCGACGAAGATCGGGGCGACGCCGCTGGTGGCCTCGGTGGACATGACATAGGTGGTGTTGATGCCGTTGCGGGCGAAGTTCTCGATGGTGTTCGCCGCGAAGACGTCATTGCCGACGCGGGTGACCATGAGCACCTCGGAACCGAGCCGGGCCGCGGCGACCGCCTGGTTGGCGCCCTTGCCCCCGCAGCCCATTGCGAAATCGGGCGCCTCGAGGGTCTCGCCCTCCTGGGGCATCCGGCGGATGTAGGTGATCAGGTCGACCATGTTCGACCCGATGACGGCGATCTCAGGCTGCCTTCGCATGGTTCATGACTCCTTGATGCCGGTGGTGACGTGGAAGCGGCGGCTGCGCCCGGCCTCGAGCTCGATCAGGGTTCCTGCCTTCTGCGCGGCGAGACGGCCCTCCGGTCTGGAGGTTCCCGGCAGGACGAAGGCGGCGACCCTCTGGTCCGCATTGTGCAGGATCCATCGGGTGGCGACCGGGAAGTCCGCCGCGGAGAAGCGGGTGATGAAGGCGGGGCCGTCCGGGGCGCCCAGCGTGAACTCGAGGTCCCGGCCGTAGCGCGGCAGATCGTCGGCGAAGTAGACGATCTCCGGGTCGAACTCGGTGGCCATCTCAAGGCTGTCCACATCAATGTGTCCGGCGAGAATCTCGTCGTTGAGGGTCTGCCAGCGCGGCGTGGGGGTGACATGGGCGGGGACGGTGCGGCGCAGGGCGAAGGCTCCCGCGGGCAGGTTCTGTCTCATGCGCCCGTTCGGGACAAAGGCGTAGTTCATGTGGCACATGTACTGCAGGGGCATCGGCGCGTATGCGGACAGGTTGGTCACCGACAGATCGATGTCGAAGGTGCTCGCTCCGGCGCGCAGGGCCACCGAGGGCTCGGCCCGGTAGTGATGGCCGAAGCCCATGACGTACTCGTAGGTGGATACGAGCCGGATGCCGTCCTCGCCCACCTCGAGACGCGCGGCGTCCATGGGCGCGCAGGAGAGCTCGCCGTGAAGGGGGTGGGTGTCCTCGGGCGCCGGGCAGCCCGCGGACAGCAGGCCCGAGTGGAAGGCGAAGCACCCGTAGGTCTGCGTGATCTCCTTGGCGGGCAGCGGCTGGCGGAACATGTTGTCCATCCGCAGGCTGACGCCGTCGACGACGGCGTCCCAGAGGATCTGCCCCATGAACGGCAGAATCTCGAGGCGCACCCGTGAGCTGGTCATCACGAGGGTCTCCACGCCGCTGGGATAGCGAGCGGCGGCGGCAGTCAGCTCGCCGTGGGAGAGCAGTGCCTGCGGGTGGGAGGGGTCGGCCGTGAACAGGCTGCGCTGCAGAGGAACAACGGTGGTCTCATCGGTCATGACAGGTCCTTTCAGGAGGCGTCGTCCGCGGTGATGGCGACGGAGCGGCGACGGCGGTAGGAGGTGAGGAAGTAGAGCAGGACGGCGCCGAAGCACACGATGTTGACGGCGAAGGAGACCTGCATTGAGCCCGTCGAGTCCGACACGAGGCCCTGAATGACCGGGACGACCGCACCCCCGATGATCGACATGACGATCACGGCGCCTCCGGTCTCGGTGTGATGCTTGTCCGTGATGGAGTCCAGGGTGCGGGCGTAGATCGTCGCCCAGCACGGGCCGAACAGGCCCGAGGTCAGGATCGCCGCGTAGACCGCGGTCATATTGGGCACCGTGACGACGTAGGCGAGGGCCGCCACGCCGAGTACGGAGTAGGCGACGAGGACCAGGTCCTCGTTGAGACGGGACATGAGCAGGTTGGCGATGAGCTTCCCGAGGAAGAAGGCGATGAATGCGGCCACCATGTAGTTCGAGGCGCTGCGCTCGTTGAGCGAGGTGTCGAGGGTCAGGGCGAGGCGGATGGTGAAGGACCACACGGCGGTCTGCATGCCCACGTAGAGGAACTGGGTGACGATCCCCAGCCTGAACCTTCTGTTCCCCGCCAGGTAGCGCAGGGTCTCGCCGACCGTCGCGCGGGACTCGCGCACGCCGTCGCGCAGCGGCTTGCAGTACGGGAACCGGGTGATCGCCACGAGCAGGAGCATGGCGGCCAGGACCATAATGATGAATCGGTAGGGTCCGAGCGTGCGCTGGAGAAGCTCGTTGGCCAGCGCCTGCCGCTCGGCGCCGGAGACCGCCTCCATCTGCTTGTGGATCGCCTCCCCCTCCGTGAAGACGAGGTACTTGCCCAGCAGGATCCCGAAGATCGAGCCCAGCGGGTAGAAGGTCTGCGAAATGTTGAGTCGCAGCGTGGCCAGACGCTTGGGCCCGATCATCGAGGAGTAGGTGTTGCAGGATGTCTCGAGGAAGGACAGTCCCACGGCAATGGCGAACAGGGCTGCGAGGAACACCGAGTATGTCGCCACGTGCGACGCGGGGAAGAACATCGTGCAGCCCACGATGTAGAAGCTGAGTCCGACGAGAATGCCGGTCTTGTACGTCCAGCGGCGAATGACGCGGGAGGCGGGGACGGCCAGCAGGAAGTAGCCGCCGTAGAAGGCTGACTGAACGAATGCCGAGGCGAAGTCGGACAGGGTGAAGACGGACTTGAACTGGGTGATGAGGATGTCGTTGAGGCTGGCGGCCGCCCCCCACAGCGGGAAGCAGATCGACAGCAGGATGTACTGCAGAATCGGCGTGCGGTCGAGGTAGCCGTCGCTCAGCTGGTGCGAGGGGTCCTTGATGACCCCGAGGCTCCGGGGCTCGAGGCGGGGTGCGGCAGTCATGCCCGGGCCTCCTCGTCGAGCAGGGCGCGGCCCGTGGACGCGCCGATGCGGGTGGCTCCCGCCTCGACCATCGCCGCGAGATCCTCCGGGGTGCGGATTCCGCCCGAGGCCTTGATTCCCATGGACTCGCCCACGGTCCGGCGCATGAGGGCGACGGCGTGGACGGTGGCTCCGTGCGTGGAGTACCCGGTGGAGGTCTTGACGAAGTGGGCGCCGGCGTCGCGGGCGCTCTGACAGGCCAGGACGATCTCGTCGTCGGTGAGCAGGCAGGTCTCCAGAATGACCTTGACGACGGTGCCCGGGCCGGCCGCCTCGACGACGGCGCGCACATCCTCGCCGACGACGTCCCACTCGCCGTCCTTGGCCGCGCCGAGATTGAGGACCATGTCGACCTCCTGAGCGCCGTCACGTACGGCCGCCCGGGTCTCGCAGGCCTTCGTCCCGCTCAGAGAGGCGCCGAAGGGGAAAGCGATGACGGCGCAGACCTTGACGTCCTCCTCCCTGAGGCTCTCCGCGCAGCGGGCCACGTGGACGGGGTTGACGCACACGCTGGCGGCGCCGATCTCCACCGCTTCCCGGCACAGGCGATCGATATCTGCGGTACGCGCATCCGGTGCGAGAAGCGTGTGGTCGATGAGGTGGGAGACTGATGTCACGAGAACTCCTTTGTCTGCGCTGATTCGGACAGCGTCGTCCGACGGCACGAAAGGTAGCGATCGTCAGGCGCACCGGGAAGGCCGGACCAGCAAAGGTCGAATGCAGCGGATTCTCCGTCATCACGCCGATAAATAGACGTCATGGCTGGTTCTGCCGGGCAAGAATCGACCATCCGTGCCGCAACGGCACCTTCGTGCCGCGCCGCCCCGGGCGCGGGTCAGCCGGACGCGCCGAGCAGCCAGCGCGCCGTGCCGACGTCCGTCACGAGACGGTTGGCGTAGCCGCTTTCGAGCGCCGCCCGGACGGCGGGCGCGCAGGCGGTTCCACCGGCGACGAGCACCTTCTGCTCGACGTGGCGGAGCTCGGTGAGAGACAGCCCCAGGGTCCGATTGTTGAGATCGGGAAGGCACACGCATCCCTCGGCGTCCACGACCCGCGAGCAGATCTCGCCGACGGCGCGCTCTCGCAGCACGCGCTGGTCGGTGTCGCTCAAGCCCAGATCGCCCACCATCCCCAGGAGCGCACGGGGTCCCTCGACGGAGAAGACGACGATCCTCGCGGTCCGGGCAAGGTCCAGGTTTCTGCGCACATCCGAGCGGCTCCGCAGCTGGTTCGCCCGGGGAACCGACTCCACGACCAGCGGAGCGTCACAGGTGTGCAGGTGAGCCCGCAGGGCAAGGGCCAGACGGCGAACAGAGGCATCGCCCGACCGCCCCGAGGCGTGCTCCGTCAGGCCCCGGCTCATCCGGACCACCTCGACCCCGTACAGCGGCATAATGTCGAGGCAGCGCACGATGTCGGCCATGACCGGCGAGTCGGTGACGGCGATCCGGTCGCAGTCGCGGATCAGGGCGCCGATCAGGGGCGCGGCCTGCGCGCCGAGAGCGGATGCGAGGCCCGCCGTCACGGGGTGCGGCGAGACGAGCCGAAGCTCGTCGAGGGCGTAGCGCTGCTGCAGAGAGGCGATGAGGTGCTCATCGTGCTCCCTGGGATCGACGATCTCAATATGCACGAAGCCTCTGCGCTCGGCGTGGGACAGGAGCTTGGAGACGGTGGGCCGGGACACGTGCAGGCGCTCGGCGACCTGCGCCTGGGTCATCCCCTTGTAGTACAGGTGAGCCGCGTCCAGGGACAGGATGTCCTTGCGCGTCAGGTTCACAGCCTCCTCGCCCATGTCGTCCTCCTCGTCTCACCGTCGATCGAGCCCAGACGCCGCTTGTCGCCGTCCTACCGGAACCGGATGGATGGTAGCCGCTTCTCAGCGAGCTCCGCTGATGCTCAGAGCCCTCTTCTACAGTGGGCGGGTGAGACGCACGAACACCTCCCCAGCCTCCCGGGTCTACCTCGACCACGCCGCGACCGCGCCCGTGCGCCCAGAGGTCGCCGAGCAGGTGGCGGCGGACCTGCGCGGGCGCCTGGGAGGGTGGGCCAACCCGGCCGCCCAGCACGCCTCGGGACGGCGCGCCGGGGCGATGCTGGCCCAGGCCCGAGCCCGCCTGGCGGCGGCGCTGGAGGTCGACCCCCACGAGGTGCTATTCACCAGCGGGGGCACGCAGGCCGACGCCCTGGTGGTGGCCGGCCGGGTTCTGGCGGCGCGGGTCGCGGGAACGGACGGACCCCGAGTGGTCACCTCCCCCATTGAGCACCCGGCGGTGCTGGACTCGGCGCGCACCGCGGCGGCCCATCTGGGGGCCGAGCACGTCGTGATCGGGGTCGACGACGCCGGCCTGGCCGATCGGGCCGACCTGCGCGCGGCGGTCGTGGGGCCGCGGACCGCGCTGGTGAGCATAATGACGGCCAACAACGAGACCGGCGTCGTCCAGGACATGGCCGCTCTCGTCGAGGCGGTCCGCGAGGCGAGCGGGGCCTGGCGCCCCACGGAGCCCGGCTATGTGCCGGTCCACTCCGACGCCGTGGCCGCCCTGGGCAGGGTGCCGGTGCGCTTCCGCGACTGGGGGCTGGACGCCATGACGATCACCGGCCACAAGATCGGGGCGCCCGTCGGCACCGGGGCGCTCGTGGCCAGGCGCGACCTGACGCTGGTGGCCCCGACCGGTGGCGGGCGCCAGGAGCGGGGGCTGCGCTCGGGCACCCAGGACGTTGTCGGCGCCCGAGCCCTGGCGCTGGCCGTCGAGCTGGCGGTGGCCGAGCGGGCCGAGGAGTCCGCCAGGCTGGAGGTGCTGCGCGGGCGGCTGCTGGAGGGGGCGACGGCGCTGCCGGGCGCGCACGCGACGCTTCCCGAGGGCGCTGCGCACGTGGCGTCCACGGCGCATCTGTGGTTCGAGGACTGCGATGCCGAGGCGCTGCTCATGGCCCTCGACACGGCCGGCATTGACGCCTCGGCGGGCTCCGCCTGTCACGCCGGGGTCGCCCGGCCCAGCCACGTGCTGCTGGCCATGGGCCTTGAGGAGGGCCCGGCGCGCTCAACGCTGCGCTGCTCCATGGGAGGGGCGACCGTCATTGCCGACGTCGAGCGGCTGCTCGCCGCCCTGCCTGCGGCCCTTGAGACCGCGCGCAGGGCACGTGCGTTCCACGCCCGCCCCCGTGCCGGGGGTTTCCGCTGGAACCGCGCGGGATAGTGGAGATGCGGGGAATCGAACCCCGGTCCGACGGTGGTGCAACAGGACTTCTCCGGGTGCAGTTCGCTGGTGCTTTTCTCAGCCCCGGCGCCTCACGCGAACAAGGGCGCCGACGGGCTCAGTCATCTAGAAGTCCCGCGATCCCCGATGACGAGGGACCCCGGCAGTGGCTCCCTGGATGACGCCAGGAACCGGGGCGGAAGCGCTCCCCGGGCTGACGGACTTCGGAGCTCGCTCAGGCGGCGAGGGCGAAGTCGGTGCGAGTGTTATCGGCACCTATTGGTTCGCACAGAGCGTTGACGAGATGACTGTGCATCCTCGACCCGCTTCTCCTGAACCCACGACCGTCGTCGAAACCGATCATCCCCTGTGAAGTTGTCACCGGCGGCGTGAAGACCGCCGGAACGTGCTCGCTAGAGCGGGGAAAGCCTACCAGTCCCACACCGATCCGCGTTCAGTCGACTGCGTCACACCCGACTCCGGTGCGCGGGCGGCTGCGCGCACCGGTCGCGACCGCGGCACGGCTCACCTCCGGACGCACGACCCGACGCAAAAAGTGACACACCTCATCATCCAGATGCGACATGTCGTAGATCGTATAGGATCTATGCTGATAGTACGCAATGACGCGCAGCCGAGTGAGGAGCACACCTCGTGTACACCGCAGATGAATGGCCCATCGCCTGCAAGGCGAACTTCGGCCCCACCGCAGAGGACGGCACGCCGATCATCGAGGCCGGCCCGAAGGTCTGGTACGACCAGCTGCTGCAGATGGCCGAGCTCGGGTTCACCTGCATCGACCCGATGGACGACTGGCTTCCGATGGCCGGCCTGACCGATGAGCAGCTCCGGACCTACACGGAGCTCCTGGCCGATACAGGTCTTCGCACCGCCGCGATCTCGATCGGGCGCAACAGCGTTGTCGACGTCGAGCACGGGGAGCGGAACCTGCAGACGATCCACCGGACGATCGACCGCGCCGCCGAGCTCGGAGCCACCGTGGTCAATATCGGATTCCAGCAGGCCCTCACCCAGGCCCAGAAGGACGCCCTGTGGTTCTGGCTGGCCGAGGGCCACCACGACGACTGGTCCCTGCGCGACCTGGCGATCGAGCGGGTTCGCGACCTCGCGGACCACGCCCAGCGCCTGGGCCTCCAGATCAGCCTGGAGATCTATGAGGACACCTTCGTCGGAACCCCCGAGGACGCCGTGTCCTTCTACAAGGACGTCGACCACCCCGCCGTGGGCATCAACCCCGACATCGGCAATCTCTTCCGCCTGCACCGGCCGATGCCCAAGTACACGGACATGTACAACACGGTCCTGCCGTACGCCAACTACTGGCACATTAAGAACTACATCCGCGATGAGGATCCCGCAACCGGCTCATACATGTCGACGCCGGCGCCGCTCCAGACCGGGACGATCAACTACCGCGAGGTCATTCGCACGGCGTTGCGGATGGGATACAGCGGCCCCTTCATGACCGAGCACTACGGATCGGACTGGCTCGGTGTCGGCGCCGAGAACGCACGGTACATCCGCCAGGTGCTCAGGGCCGCCCTGCGGTGAGGAGACACAGGTTTGCAGCACATCATTGACAAGGAGGTCACCATGATTGCTCAGGGCGAGAAGCCGCCGACGACGCCGGAGGCGGCGGTCGTCGAATCGGCGCTCAAGAAGGTCACCAGGCACATTATCCCGTTCCTGCTGCTGATGTACGTCATCGCCTTCGTGGACCGGACCAACCTGGGCTGGGCGCAGGAGAAGTGGGAGACGAGCTACGGGATCTCGACGGCGGCGTACGCTTTCGGCGCGACCCTGTTCTTCATCGGGTACGCGGTGTTCGAGGTTCCCTCCAACCTGATTATGCACAGGGTCGGCGCCCGCTGGTGGATGACCCGCATCATGATCAGCTGGGGTATCGTCGCGGCATGCTTCATGTTCGTCCAGGGGCCCGTGAGCTTCTACGCCCTGCGGTTCCTGCTCGGCGTGACAGAGGCCGGCTTCTTCCCCGGAGCCATGCTCTACCTGACCTACTGGTACCCCGCCGCCCGGCGCTCGTGGGCGACCGGCCTGTTCTACATCGGCCTGCCGATCGCCAACATCTTCGGCAACCCCCTGTCCGGCGGTCTGCTCGAGCTCGACGGGATCCTGGGCATGGACGGAATCCACTGGATGTTCCTCGTCGAGGGCGCGCTGGCCGTCGTCGTGGGGCTCATCTGCCCCTTCATCCTCATCGACCGGCCGATCCACGCCGCGTGGCTCACCCCGGACGAGCGCAGCCACCTGTCCCGTCAGATCGAGATCGAGGAGGCGGCCAAGGAGCAGGCCAAGCCCCTGACCTGGAGACAGGCCCTCCTGGACCCCCGCATCCTCTACTTCTGCCTCATCTACCTGTGCATCCAGGCCTCCGTCTACGGACTGACGTTCTTTCTTCCCAAGCAGGTCACCACTATGACCGGGCAGAAGGCCGGCCTCGAGGCGTCCCTGGTCACCGCCATTCCGTGGACGGCGGCGCTTGTCGGAGTCATTGTGATCAGCCGCCTGGCCAATCGCGGCAGGTCCCCGCACGCCCTGGCCGCCATGACGCTCCTGTTCTCCGGAGCGGGCATCCTCGGCTCCGCGTTCTTCCTCCGTGCTCCCGTACCGGCCCTGGTCCTGCTGAGCGTTGCCGCGATCGGCTTCGTCTCCGCCCAGCCGATCTTCTGGCAGCTTCCCACCCGCTACCTCAGCGGGGCCGCCCTCGCCGGCGCCACCGGCCTCATCAACGCCCTGGGCAACCTCGGTGGATGGCTGGCCCCCAACCTGCGCACCTGGGCGGCGCAAAGCGCATGGGGCTCACCCGAGGCCCCCAATGAGGCCGCCGGCCTCATCGTCCTGGGGCTGGCTGGATTCATCGGCCTCCTCCTCATTGTCGGCCTCAGGCTCTTCCCCCAGTCCGAGGAGGAGAAGGCGTCCCTCGCGCTGCAGGCGCAGGACGCGTGAGCCCACCGGAACCGCGACATCCGCATACACGCAGATCATTGCAAAGGAGTCATGATGATTGAGTACACCACACCCGTCTTTCCCGAGCGGCACACCGCCGTCGTCAGCGGCTGCGGGGCCCCTCGCGGGATCGCGCGAGTCACCGCCAGGAGGCTCGCCGGCGAGGGCTGGAACGTCGTGGCAGTCGATGTCTCCGAGGAGGTCCTCGGGTTCGGCGCCGAGCTCGCTCAGGAGTATCCCGACGTCAAGACGCTCGCCCTGGCCCTCGACATCTCCGACGAGGCCCGGGTCCGGGACGCGTTCGCCACCATCGAGGCCGAGATGCCCCCGGTCGTCGGCCTCGCGAACATCGCCGGCATCGCCTGCCCGACCCCCCTGGAGGAGATGGCCACCGAGGTCTTCGACCGCGTCCTGGCCGTCAACTGCCGCGGCACCATGCTCATGATGAAGTACGGCGCCCAGCAGATGAAGAGGCACGGCATCGGACGCATTGTCAACTTCTCCTCCATCACCGCCCTGGACGGCGGCGGCACCTTCTCCAAGTTCGCCTACGCGGCCGCCAAGGCGGGAGTCCAGGGGATCACCAAGGGGGGCGCGCGCGAGCTGGGTCAGTACGGCATCAACACCAACTGCCTGCTGCCCGGACCGATCGACACCGACATCATGGGCGGCAGACTCACCGAGGAGCGCAAGATGCAGATGTCCTCCAACATCCCGGTCGGCCGGGTCGGGCAGCCCGAGGAGGTCGCCGCCGTGGTCTCATTCCTCCTGTCGCCGGCGGCCTCCTTCGTCAACGGAGTCTCCATCAACGTCGACGGCGGAAAGCACATGCACTGACGGGCGCCCGGTGCGGGCCGCTCCGGCGGATCGGCCCGCACCGGCTAGTCCCTCCCCGGGGCGTCCGAGGCCGCGGCGGAGGGGGACGACCTCACTGCCACCTGGTGCAGGTGCTCGCGCATGGCGGCGAGCCCCTCGGACACCTCCCCGGTCTCAATGCCCCTGAGCACGCTCCGGTGCTCGGAGACGGCGACCGTGGCGTCGGTGGCCCTCGCCCCGAGAGTCTGTCGCATCCTGTGCGCGGAGAAGCCGAGCTCGTTGACCGCACGGCTGATGTAGTGATTCCCGGAGTGATCGAGAATCACCTGGTGAAATGCCCAGTCCTTAACGAAATAGTCTTGAACCGTCGAGATGTCGTCAAGATTCACGTCGGCCACGACCCGCTCGGCAGCGGCCTCGTGCTCGCGCAGCGCCGCACGGAGATCACGGACAAGGGAGGGAAGGTCCTTCATGGCCCTCTCAACCGCAGCGCACTCCAGGACCACTCGCGCATCGACGAGCTCGGCCACCTGCTCCGAGGACATCGGCGGGGCGACCCGGTAGCCGCGGTTGGCCCTCCTGACGACCAGCCCGGTGTGCTCGAGCCGCGCCAGCGCCTCCCTCACCGGGGTCGGCGAGACGCCGAGGTCGTGCGCCAGACGATCGATCCCCAGCGGCGCGTCGGGCTCGAGCCGCCCGCTGGTGAGCATCGCAAGAAGAGCATCATGGACGTCGTCGCCAAGGCCTCTGGCGGCGATCGGCCCGAGGCTGGACATAATGCTGGCGAGCGATTGTCTCACTCTCCCACTTTACTGCGTCACAACTCAAGCACTCATCGGAACCCGTGGTCACCACGACAAGCACTATGCTGCGGGTCACAGATCCGCAGCCCCCGCCTCACTCGCGCACGACAGGACATCGCAATGACACATCTCATCAATGACCCCAGGCAGTTCCCCGCCGAGTCCCTCAAGGGGATGGTCGCGGCGAACAGGACGTACATGCAGCCCGTGCACGGCGGCGTGGTGCGCACGACGACCAGCCCGCACGGCGAGGTGAGCGTGGTCGTGGGAGGAGGCTCGGGGCACTACCCGGCTTTCGCCGGATGGGTGGGGCCCGGTATGGCCCACGGAGCGGTGTGCGGGAACATCTTCGCCTCCCCCTCGGCCTCCCAGGTGGAGTCGGTGGTGCGTGCGGCCGACAACGGCGGCGGCTGCCTGCTCCTGTTCGGCAACTACGCCGGCGACGTCCTGCACTTCGGGATGGCCCGCGACGCGCTGATCGCCTCCGGCCTGGACACGCGGATCGTCACGGTCTCGGACGACGTCGCCTCCAACACGGTCGAGCACCACGACGACCGCCGCGGTATCGCCGGAGACCTGTTCGTGGTGAAGGCGGCCTGTGCGGCGGCTGCGGCCGGGCGGGACCTGGACGCGGTGGAGGCCGCGGCGCGCAGGGCCAATGAGGCGTCCCGCTCTCTGGGCGTGGCCTTCACCGGCTGCACCCTGCCGGGGGCGGCCGAGCCGCTGTTCACCGTCCCCGAGGGGACCTACGCCCTGGGCCTGGGGATCCACGGCGAGCCGGGCATCTCCTCCCACGAGATGACCACGGCCCACGAGATCGCCGAGCTCCTCGTGGACCGGCTCCTGGCCGAGGAGCCGGTCCGGGGCGGGGGCTACACGGGCCGTGTGGCCGTGCTGCTCAACGGTCTGGGCGCCACCAAGTACGAGGAGCTCTTCGTCCTGTACGCCAGTGTCAGCCGGCTGCTGGAGGCCCGCGGCCTGGGCATCGTGGCCCCCGTGGTCGGCGAGCAGGTCACCAGCCTGGACATGGCGGGGGCCTCCCTGTCCCTGATGTTCCTCGACGAGGACCTGGAGGCCCTGTGGCTCGCCGCGGCCGACTCCCCCGCCTTCAAGACCGGGACCCTGCCCGCAGACCCCCGCGCCCGGACACGGGTCGTGGCCGCCGAGGCGTCCGCGGGCCTGCCGGCCGGCTCCCCCGACTCCGCCCGGCAGGCCGCGATGGCGGCGACGCTCCTGGACGTGATGGCCGCCACCGCGGAGGCCAAGGAGGACGAGCTGGGCAGGCTCGACTCGATCGCCGGCGACGGCGACCACGGCCAGGGCATGGTCCTGGGCGCCACCGCCGCCGCCAGGGCCGCCCATGAGGCCCTCGACGCCGGGGTGGGGATGGCGACGCTGTTCTCTCAGGCCGGTGCGGCCTGGGCCGAGGGCGCCGGAGGCACCTCCGGCGCCGCCTGGGGCAAGGCCCTGACCGCCTTCGGCCAGGCCCTCAGCGACCAGGAGGCCGCCGACGACGACGCCCTCATCCGGGCTGGGGTCGCCGCCGCCAGGGCCTTCGAGACGGTGGGAACCGCCAGGCCCGGGGACAAGACCATGGTCGATGCCACACGACCCTTCGCCGACGAGCTCGCCGACCACGCCGTCCTGGGCGCTCCCCTGGCCACCGCCTGGCAGGCCGCAGCCGGCACGGCCGCCGCCCACGCCGCGCGCACCGCCGACCTCGTGGCCAGGAAGGGCAGAGCGCGCACCCACGGCGAGGCCTCCCTGGGGCATCCCGATCCGGGAGCAGTCTCCTTCGCGCTCCTCATGGAGGCCGTCGCCGACCGCCTCGCCGCCCGGGACTGACCCGGCGGCCGCGGCGCCGTCGGCCCGAGCGCCCCCGCCCGACAAGAGCCTCTGAAGAGATGAGAACGTCATGACTGTTGTGGCCGTGAGCCTCAAGATGTACTTCGAACGACAGCGCACCCTGGACTACGTGGACCGGGTCGCCCGAATCGCCGCCGGCTCCGGGGCCGTGGTCTCGGGAGCGGTGACGCTGGCGGTCTACACCGACTTCCTGACCCTGGACGCCGCCTCCAGGACCCTGCAGGGCACGGACGTGCTCCTGGGAGCCCAGGACCTGGCCGCCGCCGACCGGGGCGCCTGCACCGGCGAGGTCTCCGGGGCGGACCTGGCGGAGCTGGGGGTGCGCACCGTCGAGGTCGGCCACTTCGAGCGCCGCACCCTGTACCGGGAGGACGAGGCGGTCGTGTCGGCCAAGACCCGGGCGGCTCTGCGCAACGGCCTGATCCCCATGCTCTGCGTGGGCGAGCCCGAGCGCACGGCCCCCGAAGCGGCGGCCGCCACGGTCGTGGAGCAGATCCGCTCCGCCCTGGGGGCGCAGGTACCCGACCAGGACCTGTGGATCGGCTACGAGCCCTACTGGGCCATCGGCGCCCCCGCGCCCGCCCCAGCCGACGAGGTCCGGGCCGTGTGCACCGCCGTCCGGGAGCGGCTCGCAGGACTGGCGCCCAGGGCCCGCCTCCTCTACGGCGGCTCAGCGGGCCCGGGTCTGCTCACCCGCCTCGCTCCGGCGGTGGACGGGGTCTTCCTGGGCCGTTTCGCGCACGACCCCGCCGCCCTGGCCGCCGTCGTGGAGGAGGCCGCCGCCCTGCCCTGAGGCCTCGTGGACGGGCTGTCCTGCGCAGGTCCCGTCCGCCCCGGCGGCCCCGCTGATCAGCGCGGCCTCTCGGAGGGCGCGCCCTGGCCGAGCAGCTCGTGCGCGGTGTCGGGGTCGACGACGACGTGCGTGGCCAGGCCGGCGGCGAGGGCGGCATGAAGGGCGGCGGCCTTCCCGGGGTCCGCCACCACCAGGAGCCTGCGCGGGATGCGGCGGATCTGGTCCAGGGACATGCCGGTGGTGCGCCTGTTGAGGGCGATGCGGTCGGCGGTGCCGTCGGCGCGGAAGAACGTCGAGCCGAGGTTGCCGACCACGTGCTGGGCCTCGAGGGCGTCCAGGTCCTTCTGGGTGATGTAGCCCGAGCTGTACAGGCGGCTGGGAGTCTCGCCGTTCGAGGTGCCGATGGAGGTGACCAGGACGTCGGAGCGGTCGCGCAGGGCGATGACCTCCCGCACGCTGCGCTCGGCCCACATGACGTCCCGGGCGCGCTCGGAGTCGAAGACGGCGGGGACGGGCAGGAGGTGGACGCGTGCGTCGAAGGCGGCCCCGAAGCGCCCCAGGACCTCTCCGGCGTAGTTCTCCCCGATGCTGGCCACATTGCCCGAGCCGTGCAGCTGGACGACGTGGACGCCCGCGCTTCTCCTGCGCCGCAGACAGGCCGACATCGCCTCCACGGTCAGGCCCCAGGAGACGGTGATGACGGTACCGGGGGACACGGTGCCCGCCAGCCAGGCGGCCGCCTCCTCGCCCACGGCGTGGCGGCGCACCGCGGCCGGGGCGCCCCCCTCCACCGGCGGGACGGCCGCGCCGACGCCGTAGCGCGCCGCCAGCTCGCGCCGCAGGGCGACGGTGGAGTCCTCGTGGCGGTGCACGGTGAACTCGATAATGCGCTCCCGGCGGGCGCGGGCGAGCATCCGCGAGACCGTGGAGCGGGACACGTCCAGGGCCCGGGCGACGGCCTCGACCTTCTGCCCCTCCACCCAGTACATCTGCGCCGCGTCGGCCAGCCGCGCCCTCTCACGCGGACTCAACGTCCGGTACCCCATCGATCCACCTCACACAAATGACACAATTTCTCAACTTTGGCTTCATAATACCGTCAGGATGGGCAGTAGGTGCAAAAATGATGCATGCATGTTCTTCGGAGCACTCGTTGACAAAGGAGTTCACGAATGTCTCAGTCACCTCAGCGCGCTGCGTCGGCGCAGCGCCCCACCTCCTACCGGTGGGTCGTCCTGGCGATCATCTTCGTCGGGTACGTGGTGTGCATGGCCGACCGGTCCAACGTCGGCGCGGTCCTGCCCTACCTCAAGGACGAGTTCCGCATCTCCCACTTCGCCTCGGGCGCTATCTCGAGCTTCTTCTTCCTGGGCTACGCGATCTCGCAGATCCCGGCCGGCCTGCTCATGGAGAAGTGGGGGACCCGCACGATCGTGTCGGTGGCCATCCTGCTGTTCTCGCTGGTGACCTTCGCCATGGGGTTCACCACCACGGCCGTCATGCTGATCGTCCTGCGGCTGCTGCTGGGCCTGTGCGAGGGGGCGACGCCGGTGGGCATGACCACGACGATCAACACCTGGTTCCCCCGCAGCGAGAAGGGCACGGCGACCGGCGTCTACATCGCCTCCACCCAGCTGGCGCCGATGATCGTCCCCATGATCGCGGTCCTGATCGCCGAGGCCGCCGGGTGGCGGGCCGTCTTCCACTGGTTCGCCCTGCCCGGCGTCGTCCTGGCCCTGGCCTTCTTCCTCCTCGTGCGCTCCCACCCCTCGCAGAGCCGCTTCACCAACGCCGCCGAGCTGGAGCACATCACCTCCTCCGCCCCCGCCGGTCGCAGGGAGCGCCCGTTCGGCGACATGGGCTGGATCGACCACGTCATCCGGCTGCGCACGCTGCCGTCCCTGGACACCAACAGGAAGGTCCTGGGCTCGTGGAACATCTGGGGTGTCACCCTGGGCTACTTCTTCATGAACAACGTCCTGTACGGGATGATCACATGGATCCCCTCCTACCTCAAGGAGGCCCGCGGCTACGACGTCCTGAACATGGGGCTCATGTCCGCCACGCCGTTCATAGGCGGCATGGTCGGCGCCCTGATCGGCGGCTGGGTCTCCGACTACATCTTCCGCTCGCGCCGCAAGCCGACCATGATGATCACCGCCCTGGGCACGGCCATCCTCATGGCCACTGTGCTGGTGGTCCCGCAGAACACCGTCCTGCTGGCCACCTGCCTGTTCCTGACCGGATTCTGCCTGAACCTGGGATGGTCGACCTTCACCTCCTACGGCATGAACGCCACCACGACGCACACCTACCCCTTCGCGATCTCGATCATCAACTCCGGCGGCAACCTGGGAGGGTTCTTCGCCCCCATGATCGTGGGCGCCCTCCTGGACGCGACCAGCAGCTACACCGTCGCCTTCTCCTACTTCGTCGCGGTTCTCGTGGCGGCGTTCCTCCTCATGTTCTCCATCACCGAGGTGCGCCCCCGCGCCGAGGGGGCGGTCGCTCAGGCGTGAGCCCGCGCACTGCGACGAGGCCGCGGAAAACGGAGCAGCAGCAAGAGAGAAGAAGGAAAAGGAAAGGGAATCGATAATGACCACGCTCGGGATCGTCGCCGACGACGTCACCGGAGCCACGACGGTAGGCGCGCTCATCGCCCGGGAGGGCGTGGAGGCGAGCGTCTACTTCAACCACCGCACCCTGGAGGAGGACATCCGGGGGGACGAGGATGTGCTCATCACCAGCACCGACTCGCGTCCCATGGAGCCCGAGGTCGCCTTCGGGCGGGTCCGGCGCGCCACGCGGTCGCTCATGCGCCTGGACGCCCGTCAGTTCTCCAAGCGCATTGACACGACCTGCCGCGGCGGGATCGGCCCGGAGGTCGAGGGGATGCTCACCGCCCTGGGAGAGGACCACGTCGCAGTGATCGTCCCGGCGATGCCCCAGTCCAAACGGATCGTCGTGGGCGGCTACTCGCTGATCGACTCCGAGCTGCTCTCGCGCACCGCGGTGGCCCAGGACGTGCGCACCCCCGTGCGCCAGTCCCACCTGCCCACCCTGTTCGCCGAGCAGTTCTCCCTCCCGGTCGAGCACATCGACCTGGGCCATGTCCTGGCCGGCCACGAGCGGGTCGCCGGCGAGCTGGCCAGGGGGCGGACGGCGGGGTGCAGGGTGTTCGTCGTCGACGCCGTCACCACCGACGACGTCGACCAGGTCGCCCGGGCCGTGGTGTCACTGGGCTGGAGGACAGTCTGCGTGGACCCGGGCCCCTTCACCGTCCGCCTCGCCGTCCGCTCGGGTCTGATCACCCCGACCGCCGTGGCCGACAGGGGCCTGCGCAGCCGGTCCCTGCCCGACGACGCGGGCACCGTCATGGTCGTTGCCGGCAGCGCCACCACGGTCACCCACGACCAGGTCCGGGCCCTGCGGGGCGTGGAGGGCACCTGCGCGGTCGGGGCCAGGGTCCTGGACCTGCTCGGTCCGCGCGAGGTGTTCGACGCCGAGTGCTCCCGCGTCGCCTTCCAGGTCAATGAGATCCTGGGCCGGGGCCGCCCGCGTGTGCTCGTGCTCGCCCTGGAGACGGTCCTGACCGGGGTGCGCGCCTCCATCGAGGACATGGAGCGCGCCAGCGGGCAGAGCGGGCAGCAGGCGTCTACGCTCCTGACCATCCGCTTCGGCATCCTGGCGCGCCTGGTTGCCGACATGATCGGGCCCGAGGCGTGCGCGGGCCTCTACCTCACCGGGGGCGACGTCATGATCAACTCCTGCCTGACCCTGGGAGCCAAGGGCATCACCCTGGTCGACTACGTCATTCCCCAGATCGACCAGGGCCGCATCAGCGGCGGCCCCTACGACGGCGTCCCCATCGTCTGCAAGGGCGGGCTCACCGGCTCCACCGACACCGCCATCCTCTCCGTCAACCGCCTCTTCGACGAAAGGAAGATCACCCAATGACCAGCACCCGCAAGCCAAAGATGGCGATCACCCTGGGCGACCCGGCAGGCATCGGCCCTGAGACCGTCATCCAGGCCATGGCCAGCCCCCTGATCCACGATGTCTGCGACCCCTTCGTCATCGGGCACCCGGACAGTCTCGAGGCCGCCGCCCGCACCATGGGCGTCCCGGCGCCCGAGGTCAACATCATCACCGAGCCCGAGCAGGCCCTTCACCGTCCGGGCACCATCGACCTGATGACGACCGGCGTCGCCGACGACGCCGTCATCGAGTACGGCAGGATCCAGAAGGACGCGGCCCTGCGCGCATACTCCTACCTGGAGAGGTCCATCGAGCTGGGCGTCGCCGGCCGCATCGACGCCGTCTCGACCACCCCCATCAACAAGGCCGCCCTGGCCGAGGCCGGCGTGCCGTACGTCGGTCACACGGAGATCTACCAGGCCCTGACCGGCTCCCCCTACGCCCTGACCATGTTCAACGTCCACAGGCTGCGCGTGTTCTTCGTCAGCCGGCACGTCTCACTGCGCCGGGCCTGCGACCTGGCCAACCGCGAGCGGATCCTGGACTACCTCAGGAACATCCACACCGAGTTCACCAGGCTCGGCTTCGACCACCCCTCCATCGGCGTCGCCGCCCTCAACCCCCACGTCGGGGAGGGGGGCATGTTCGGCACCGAGGAGATCGAGCACATCCGCCCCGCTGTTGAGGACGCCCGGGCCCTGGGGATCAACGCCATCGGCCCCGAGTCCGCCGACGCCATCTTCGCCTTCAACCTCGACGGCCACCACGACTGCATCCTGTCCATGTACCACGACCAGGGGCACATCGCCTGCAAGACCCTCGACTTCGAGAAGGCCGTCACCCTCACGCTCGGCCTCCCCTTCATCCGGGCCTCCGTCGACCACGGCACCGCCTTCGACATCGCGGGCAAGGGCATCGCCCGGGGCGCGAGCCTGATCGAGTCCACCCGCGTCGCCGCCGAGTTCGCGCAGCGCAGGCTCGACCACGAGACCATCAGCTGACCGTCAGGAAAGGAAGACACAACCGTGAAGCTCGCCTTCGGATGCGACCCCAACGCCCAGGAGCTCAAGACCGTCCTCATCCGGGAGGCCCAGAACCTGGGTCACGAGGTCGTCGACTACCCCTCGGATGACCCCATCTACGCCAACGTCGCCATTGCCGTGGCCTCCGACGTCGCCGTCGGCAGGGCAGACCGCGGCGTCCTCGTGTGCGGAACCGGCATCGGGGTGTCCATCGCCGCCAACAAGGTCCCCGGCGCCTACTGCGCCTGCGTGGCCGACGTCTACCAGGCCCAGCGCGCCACCTTGTCCAACAACGCCAACATCATCGCCATGGGCTCCCTGGTCCTGGGAGCGGAGACCGCCAAGCTGTGCCTGCGCGAGTACCTCGCCAACACCTTCGATCCCGGCAGCCGCTCCGGCCCCAAGGTCGACCGCATCCGCGAGTACGAGAGCACGGCGCACGGCTGAGGGCCCCGAGGGCTCCCGGCCCGCGGCGGAGGAGGCCGCGAAGCAGGCCGAGGGCGGCGCCCGCCTCAGCCTCGACGCCGGTTGGCGGCCGCCATGGCGCGCGCGGCGTCGCGCCTGTCCTGGGCCTCCCGCAGAGCCTGGCGCTTGTCCCAGTCCTGCTTCCCCCGGGCCAGGGCGATCTCGAGCTTGGCCCGCCCGCCGACGAAGTACAGCTCCAGGGGCACGATCGTGTAGCCCTTGGCCCGGACCCTCTGAGCGAGCCTGTCGAGCTGGGTCCGGTGGAGCAGCAGCTTGCGCTTGCGGCGCGGGGCGTGGTTGTTCCACGTGCCCTGGAGGTACTCGGGGATGTGCGCCCCCTGGAGCCAGGCCTCGCCGCGACGATCGATCTCGATCCACGCCTCCGTCAGGGAGGCCCGCCCCATCCGCAGTGCCTTGACCTCGGTGCCCGTCAGCACGAGCCCCGCCTCGTAGCGGTCCTCGACGAAGTAGTCGTGAGTCGCCTTCTTGTTGCGGGCGATCGTCTTGTGGGCGTCGGAGGCGGCCTTGGCGCGCTGACCCGGCGTGGGCTTCTTGCGCGCCTCGGGCTTCCTGGCCATGAGAGTCCCCTTCCGGTCGGTGCTGAGCGCGTCACCAGGCCGGCGGGCGCGATGCCCCAGCCTACGCGGCCGGCGGGCGGCGTCAACCTGCGCGCCGCAGCAGGCGCGACCGGGCGCAGACGGCCGCCGACCGGGTCGCGGTCAGAATCCGGGCAGGGTCATCGGGTCGATGTACACGCCGTCCTGCGCCACCTGGAAGTGGACGTGGGGCCCGGTCGCGTAGCCCGTGGAGCCGGTGTACCCGACGAGGTCGCCGCGGTTGACCTGCTGTCCGTCGGCGATGGCCCGCCCGGACAGGTGGCACAGGGTGATGACATAGGAGTGCCCGTCGATGTAGCCGGCGTTGATGTCGATCCCGATGCCGCACGAGGCGGAGTCCCAGTAGGTGGCGACACCCGAGGCCGCGGCATACTGGGGCGCGCCGTCGGCCGCGGCGAAGTCGGTGCCCTGGTGGCCCGTGCCCACGCCGGTGACGGGGTGGACGCGGTAGCCGAAGGGGGAGGTCACGCTCAACGGCCCGCTGATGGGGTGGCCGATATAGCCCTCGCCCAGCGAGTCCGCCCCGATCGAGTCGGAGGACACCCCGGTGTCCTGCCCGCTGTCGTAGGCGGCCCGGTTGGCCGCGTCGATCTCCGCGACGCGCTTGGCGGCGGCGTCCGCATCGGCCGCGGCCTGCTCCTGCTGCTTCTCCAGGTCCTGCTTCTGAGTCTCGAGGTTGGACGCCGCCGTCTCCTTGTCGGTCTTCAGGGTCGCGACCTCGTTGCGCTTGTCCACGGCCTCGTCACGGGCGGTCCGGGCCTCCTCCGCCGCCGTGTCGGCCTCATCCTTCATGGTGGCCACGCGTTCGGTCGCGGCGTCCTGGCGGGCCTTGCGGTTGGCGTCCCGGGCGCGCTCAGCCTCGGCGGAGGCCAGGACCGTCTCCTGGATGGAGGCGGCGATCTCCATGGAGGAGGCCCTCTGGGTGAGGTCGTCAACCGTGTCGGAGGACAGCACGTAGGACCACGAGCTCACGGTGCTGTCGCCCTGGTAGGTCGAGACGACCAGGTCCGCCACGGAGACGCTGCTCTCCGAGGCCGTGGCCTCCGAGGCCGTGGCCTCCTCGGACACGGTGTCCAGATCGGCCTCGGCGACGTCGAGGCGGTCGGAGGCGATCTGCTGCTCGCGCTCCTTCTCGGCCAGCGTGTCCTCAGCCGTTGCCAGGTCGTCCTCCGCGGTGGTCAGCGCGGTCTGAGCGTTCTGCAGATCGATGTAGGCCTGGCCGAGCTCGGCGGAGACGCCCTCGAGTGAGGCGGCAAGCTCGTCCTGCCGCTGCTGGGCGTCTTCCTGCTGGTCGACGGCGTCGGAGCGGTCGTCCGCACGCGCCGTCATTCCCAGTGGCACCACCGTCAACGCGATCGCCGTGAGGACCCCGATCAGGCGGCGGTGGGCGGCAGGGGCCCGATGTCGCACCGGCCCGGTGAGTCTGCTCGGTTCGGCGAGTGGCACCCGAACCCCGCTGAGAGGACGGAAGAGCATCATGATCAGACCCTTGTGTACTTCGACAGGGAGAATGAGGAGGAGACGGCCGCCAGGACGACCGCGGCCAGCAGGAGCCAGGGCGCCAGGACCAGGACGTGCCGGGAGGAGATGAAGGCCGTGTTGATGAAGGTCAGCGACTGCGCCAGCCAGCCGTCGACGATGTAGTGCACGCCGACCCACAGCGAGCCGACGGCGGCCAGAGCCCCGATGAGTGCGGCGATGGCCCCCTCCAGTATGAAGGGCAGCTGGATGAAGAGGTTGGAGGCACCGACCAGCCGCATGATCTCCGTCTCCTTGGAGCGGCTCATCGCCGACAGGCGAATGGTGGTGGAGATCAGGAGGACGGCGGCCACGGCCATGATCGCGGCCAGGCCCCCGGTGATCCACGAGGCGCGGTTCATCACCAGGAAGAACGTCTCGAGAGTCTTGCGCTGGTCGACCACGCGCTGGACGCCGTCGCGGCCGGTGAGCTGCTCGGCGACGACCTGGTACTTCTCGGCGTCGATCAGCTTGATGCGGAAGGAGACCGGCATCATCTCCTCCGTGGCGCTGCGGCCGATGTCACGGTCGCCGTAGACCTCCTTGAACTTGGCATAGGCCTCCGCCTTGGACTCGAAGGTGTAGCTCTTGACGTAGGGCCGGAGGGTGTTGGAGTTGATGAAGGCCTCGACGGCGTCGATCTGCTCCTGGGTGGCCTCGCCCCCAGGGCAGCTGGTCCCGGAGGAGGCGGCTCCGGAGGAGGCCGGGCACATGTAGACACTGACCTCGACCTTGTCGTACCAACTCCCCTTCATCGTGGAGATCTGCTGCTGCAGCAGGGCGGAGGCGCCCACGAACAGCAGGGAGACGAAGGCGACCAGTATGACCGAGACGGTCATGGCGAGGTTGCGGGTCAGACCCTTGAAGGTCTCGGACAGGATGAAGCGGAAGCGCATGGGTACCTCTTCTCTCAGCGGTCCGAGCCGTAGACGCCGCGGGCCTGGTCGCGCACGACCTCGCCCGCCTTGAGCTCGATGACGCGCTTGCGCATCTGGTCGACGATCTCGTCGTCGTGGGTGGCCATGACCACGGTGGTGCCCTGCCGGTTGATGCGGTCGAGCAGACGCATGATGCCCACCGACGTCGAGGGGTCGAGGTTGCCGGTCGGCTCGTCGGCCATGAGCAGCTTGGGACGGTTGACCATGGCCCGGGCGATGGCGACGCGCTGCTGCTCGCCGCCGGACAGCTCGTGCGGGAGCCGTTCCTCCTTGTCGTCCAGCCCGACGAGCTCGAGGGCCTCCGGCACCGCCGAGAGGATGTAGTGGCGCGGCTTGCCGATGACCTGCGAGGCGATGGCGACGTTCTCGAAGACGGACTTGTTCTCCAGGAGGCGGAAGTCCTGGAAGACGAAGCCGATCTCCTGGCGCAGCTTGGGGACCTTCCAGCTGGAGATCTGGGACAGGTCGCGCCCCAGCACGTGGATGGAGCCCGAGGTGGGCCGCTCCTCGCGCAGGGTCAGCCGCAGGAAGGTCGACTTCCCGGAGCCCGAGGCGCCCACGAGGAAGACGAACTCGTCCTTCTTGACCTTGATCGAGACGTCGTCGAGCGCCGGGCGGGCACCCCGGTTGTAGACCTTGGAGACATGGTCGAATCGAATCATCGAGTGGCTGCTTCCTGGCGTGCGAGGGCGTGGTCCGCCCATTCGCGGTCACGGTATCCAGTGCGGGCCGAAATCCCCGGCGTGACACGCGGACCGTGACTGTGGCGCGACCCGCTAGCGTGTGAGCCGTGCTCGACAGGCAGTCTCCACCGGCCCTCAGCGACGTCGTCGACGTCGGCTCGTGGGCGAGGTTCTCCCCGTCCCTGGCCGTCTTCATCGAGGAGCAGGTGTGCCGACGCCGCCTGCCCGCCGGCCCCGAGGGAGGGCTGACGGTGATGCTGACCGCGCCCGCGCCGGCGGTCGCCGACCAGGACCTGGCCGAGCGCGGCGGGGGCCTGCGGTCGCTGTGGCGCAGGCGGCCGCCGCGCACGGCCTCCCCGGATGCGCCCGGAGTCGTCCTGACGGGCGGGCACGACGGCGTGGAGGTGGCGCTGCCCGTGCTCGACGCCGCGGGACGGGTGCTGCTGGGCGACAGCGCCTGCGCCCAGCTGGCGCTCCTGGGGTGGGGCCGGCGCGAGGACCGGCTCACGCGCCTCGTACAGGACGGCGGTGCGGCGGCCGAGGTCGTCACCCGGGTGCTCATCGAGGTGCTGCGCGTCGCCCACCCGGCGGACCTGGACTGGCTGGTGGCGGAGCGGGGATGAGACGGTTCCTCGTCCAGACCCGTCCTCACACGAGTGCCTCCTCGCGGACCGTGTAGGACAGCGGATCGGCCGTCGGTCCCTGCTGGTCGGGGAGCTCTCCCGGCGGCGTCTCCCAGTGGGCGTCGCTCAGAGGAGTCTGCGGCTCCTGCATGCCGACGGCGGCGGGCGCCTCCTGCGGCTCGGGCGCGGCAGGCGCGGCATCCGCCGAGGCCCCGGAGGGCGCCGACCCGGCCGAGGTGGTCGCGTCCTCTCCCTCGACTGCCTGGACCGTGTGGGAGACCCTCATGAAGCGCGACTCGCCCCAGGTCAGGTCCGGCCCGCCGCAGGAGACGGTCAGGACATTGGTCAGCTGCTGCCCGCGGTCGTTCTCCCACGTGTCCTGGGAGAAGCGGCCGACCAGGACGACGGGGTCGCCCTTGTGCAGGCTGCGTGCGAGATTCTCGGCGAGGTAGCCCCACGCCTTGGCGGTGAACCAGATGGTCGGCCCCTCCCGCCAGACATCCGCGACGCGGAAGGACGGGGCGGTGGCCACGCGGAAGTAGCAGAAGAGGCGCCCGGAGGACGTGCGCGACACAACGGGGTTGGTACCCAGGGAACCCTGGACGACAAGATCGAGCTGACGGCTCATGGTGTGCTCCTAGCGAGAAACCGATGGGAAGTGGGGGCCGGCACCGTGCCGGCCCCCTCCACGGTCGCGCCGGAGGGCGGGCTCGCGCCACCGGCCCGGTTGAGCCCTGTGGACTGCTCCCGCGCGAACCGCCTCTGTGGAGCCCCGCACGGTCCCGATCCGCGACGCCTGCGAGGGCCCCGCTGAGACGAGGCGGACGGCTCGCCGGTCCTGGGGACGGCTGGGAGCGCTAGGAGTGGGTTCTGATCCCCAGAGCCTCCTGAAGCTGGCGGTGACGGCCGAGCACGCCGTCGGCCGGGGCGGTCAGGCCGCGGGCAACCACCGAGGAGACGCGCTTGCGCACCTGGGCGCCATAGCTCTCGGCCTCCTTGCGCGCACGCGAACGACGCACGAGTCTGGCCACCATGGCGCCAATCATGCCGAGAACGAGCACCACGGCGGGCAGGACCACCACGCCGCCGCCTGCCGCCACGGCGATGCCCCAGGCCAGGCCGATGAGCGCGGCCAGGAGTCCTCCCCACCAGGCCAGCTCGATGACCGGTGCGCGGTGGCCCGGCAGTGCGACCGAGCCGACGGCCTCGGCCGTCTGGGCGGCCAGGGCCTCGGGCGTGGCCACGGCACTCTCGACGCTGCGCAGCCACACCGGCGGCAGTCCGTCGGTCACCTGCTGCAGCCAGGTGGTGCGGGTCGCGGCGACCGCCGTCCTGGAGGGCGGCTCGGGACGCGCCAGGGCGCGCGGCAGGGCGCGGGCCAGGCCCGTGCGCACGGAGTCCTCGACGGCCTGCGCCCCCGAGGCGCGGATGAGGGACTCGGCGGCGCTCTGGGCGCCCGCCGGGTCGAGCACGATCTCCCGGTGCGCCGCGGTCGGGCGCAACCTGGCGGTGATGGCGTCGAGCTCGGCCGAGGCGGTGCGGGCCGCGTTGGACTCCTGCGCCACGCGGTCGCACAGGATCTCACGGACCTTGCCCAGATTGTCTCCGCGCACGGCGGAGACCGGCAGGACCTGGACGTCCTGGAGGCCGTCGGCGATGAGCAGGTCGTGCACGTCCTTCAGGAGGGTCTCGGCGCCGCCGGCGGGCAGGGTGTCGACCTGGTTGACCAGGACCAGCATGTCCTCCTGGCGAGCGCCCAGTCCGCGCAGGTAGCCCTCATGAAGCGCGGCGTCGGCGTACTTCTGGGGGTCGACGACCCACACGAGGATGTCGGTCAGCGGCACGAGGCGGTCGACCTGCAGGGCGTGCGCGGTGGTCACCGAGTCGTAGTCGGGCACGTCGAGCAGGACCAGCCCCGCGAGCTCGTCCTGGTCCGAGGCGTCCAGGAGGGACTCCCGGCGGATACGCCGCTCGCCGCCCACCCCCAGGAAGTCCAGGAGGGCGCTGGCGTCATCGCCCCAGGAGCAGGCGGCGGCCTGAGAGGTGGTGGGGCGGCGGGCGCCGACGTCGGCGAACTGCAGCTGGGTCAGGGCGTTGAACAGGGAGGACTTGCCCGAGCCGGTGCCGCCGAACAGGGCCACGACGGTGTGGTCCACGCCCAGCGCAAGGCGCTCGCCGACCTCATCGAGAGACTCCCGGGCCGGGATCGCCAGTGAGGCGGGCACCTCCGTGGGGCAGGTGTCGAGGGCGGCCCGCAGGCGGTTCAGGCGAGCCTCAAGGTGGACGGCGTCGAGGGGCTCGGCGCGGGGGACGAATGGTTCCTGAGTCATGCGGAGGCTCCGGGGCGGGTGAAGGGGATGAGCTCACCGGCGCGCAGGCGCAGGGCCGCGGCCAAGGAGTGGGCGGGGGCGAGCGAGCGAGCGGCGCCCGCGGGCACAATGGTGGCAAGCTCGGCGGCCAGTGCCTGGACCAGGGCGTGACGAGCCTGGGTTGCGGCCTCGGCCAGGCCCAGGTTGCGGGCGGCCCCGACGGCGCCGTCGACCCCGACGGCGGCGGCGACGAGCAGGTGTCCGACACCCTCGGCGTTCATTCCCTTGGGCAGGACGTCGGGCACGAGCCGCTCGCGGACCTGGTCGCGCGCCCACTGGGCCTCGAAATCCTTGTCCTGGATCGTTCCGAGGCGCTGGTGCATGACGGCCTCCGGCACGCCCGCATCGGCCCACAGCTCGCGGGCCTGGCCCGACAGGGAGACCAGGGCCGCCTTGAGCCTGTCGGCGATGACCTCGACGGCGTCGGCGGCCAGGTCCGCCAGCGCCTGGGCGCGGGCCTTGGTGCGGCGTCCGAAGAGGCCGGCGCGGAGGCGGCGCCCCGGCTCGAGTCCTGCCATGGAGGCCAGTGGTCCACCGGCGGAGGCCAGGGCGAGCCAGCGGGTGGCGGGCGCCCCCTGCCCCCAGGCGCCCGCGTCGATCTCGGCTCGCATGCCCGCCACAGGCGCCGCGAGCAGGGCCTGGGTGGCGTTCTCGAGCCGGGTGGCGGCGTCGTCCTGGGCGTCAACGTCGTCGGCCAGCTGGTTGAGATCCGACCGCAGGCTCGTCCAGGTGCTGTGCCCGGTGCGGCGCACCAGGCCGGCGGCGCGGTGGCGGCCCGCCAGCAGAGTCATCCAGTCGCGCAGCGGCGCGACCGAGCTCTCCGGCAGCAGGCCCTCGTGGGGTCCGGCGTCGGGGACGACGAAGAAGGGGGACTCGGCCAGCCCCAGCCCCTCCAGGCGCGTCACCAGGTCGCGGCGCACCTCCGGCAGGATCCGGGCGGGGACCCGGTTGAGCACGACGCCGATGGGGGTGCGCCGTCCCGCAGCGTCCTCCAGGGACGCCCAGGGGGTGTGGTCGCCGTAGCGCGCGGCGGTGGTGATGAAGAGCCACAGGTCGGCCGCCTCCTGGAGGCGCAGCGCCAGGGCCCGGTTGGCCTCGTGCACGGAGTCGAGGTCGGAGGCGTCCACGAGGGCCAGGCCCGCGGGCACGGTCTTGGAGAAGACGTTGCGGCACACCTGCGCCAGAGGGTGCTCGGCGAAGGCCTCGCCGTCCTCCGGGTTCATGACCAGGACGGGCGTGCGCGTCGTGGGGCGCAGGACCCCGGCCTCGGAGAGCTCGGAGCCCAGGATGGAGTTGACCAGCGTGGACTTACCGGCGCCGGTCGACCCGCCCACGACGACGACGGCGGGCAGGTCGGCGTCCGCCAGACGAGGCAGCACGTGGTCGCGGACCTGGCCGATGAGGCTGGTGCGCAGGCGGCGAGCGTCGGCGACGCCGTCTGCGTCCAGCATGAGCTCGAGCCGTTCCAGGTCCCCCACGGTGTCGGTCAGGACGTCAATGAGCTGGGCGCGGCTGAGCGCCGAGACAGGAACGTCCTGCCCGGAGGGAAGTAGGGGCGTGGGTGCGGCCATGGGGCCAACTTTAGGGCCGCGGGCGGGGGTCATGCGACATTCTTGTCAGACCGGTCCGGGTGGCGGGGCCGGGGCCGGCCCCGCCACCCGCGTCGGGCTGTGTCAGCGGCGTCCTCGGCGGGCCAGGCCGATGTAGCAGGCGATCATGCAGACCAGGCCGATGAGCGTGAGGAACCCGTAGTCGGTCAGCCACTGGCCGGCGTTGTGGTTCCACAGGGCATCGTGGCGGTGGGGCACAATCGTGTTCATATCGATGGTGGAGGAGGCCATGGCGTAGCCCCAGCGCGCGGGCATGAGCCAGGACAGCTGCTCGAACACGGCCCGCCCAGCGACCGGGACCACGCCGCCGGCCAGGACCAGCTGGCCCATGATCGAGACCACCAGCACCGGCATGACCTGCTCGGAGGAGGACACGAACGCCGAGACCGCCAGCCCCAGCAGGCCCGAGGCGAAGGCCACCGCCCAGCAGCACACCGCCAGCTCCAGGCCCGGGCTGCCCAGCAGCACCGCACCGGAGGGATGCTTGTTCAGCGCCAGGGCGATCCCCATCATCAGCACCGTCTGCACCGTGACGATCAGCCCCAGCACAATCATCTTCGCCACCAGGTAGGCGCCCGCGCGCAGCCCCACCGCCTTCTCCCGCAGGAACACGTCCCGCTCCCCCACCAGCTCACGAATCGTCGCCGCCATGCCGGCGAAGGCCGCACCCGTGATGAGGATCACGAGAAGTTCGAGCGCCTGCGTCGAGCGGACGACGCAGGGATTGTCGGGAGTGGGCTCGGGCAGGTCGGGTATGGCGAAGCCGTTCTCGCCGGATATGACTTTGGTGAGCAGGCCCATGATGACGGGCAGGACGAGCATGAAGGCGAGGTAGGAGGGGTCGGCGGCGATGATGCGCGCGTGGCGGCGCACCAGGGTGGAGACCTGCCGGGCGGCGGACTGCTGGGGGGCCTTGGGGCGGGAGGCCGACAGCGCGGTGGGGATGCGCCGCCCGTCCCCGCGCCGCGTGGAGGGCTCGACCGCCTCCAGGTGGGCGCGCAGCACGTCGGTGTGGTTGCGGATCAGCGCGTACACGTCGGCGAACCCCTCGATCTGCCCGGGGTCGGGGAACCCGCCCCGCGGCGCGCGCACCACCAGCTGCCCGGCGGCCCGCAGCTCGGCCAGGCGCTCGCGGAAGTAGGGGACCACCAGGCGCGGGGAGCCGAAGTACACCGGCCTGCCCCCCGCCGCCAGGATCAGCACCTTGTCCGCCCGGTCGATGTGGTTCTCGTTGTGGGTCACCACCATCACCGTGCGCCCCGTGTCGCCCGGACGCGTCCCGTGCGCCAGGGTCGCCAGCAGCTCCATCACGTCGCGGTCCAGCTGCGGGTCCAGCCCCGAGGTCGGCTCGTCCAGGAACAGCAGGCTCGGGCGGGTCAGCAGCTCGATCGCCGTGGAGACCCGCTTGCGCTGGCCCCCCGAGAGCCTCTTGACCCGCTTGCCCACGTGCTCGCTCAGGTCCAGGTCCTCCAGCACCTCGTCGATGCGCCCGCGCCGCTCCGCCCGGGACACGTCCTTGGCGAAGCGCAGCTCGGCGGCGTACTCCAGGGTCTGCCGCACCGTCAGCGCCGAGTGGATCACGTCGTTCTGCGGCACCACGCCGATCTTGTTGCGCATCACCGGATAGTGCTCGTAGACGTCCAGCCCGTCGAACAGCACCTGCCCCGCCTGCGCCTTCTGCTCACCGGTCAGCGCCTTGAGCAGCGTCGACTTGCCCGCCCCCGAGGGACCCACCACCGCCAGCAGCTCATTGCCCGGCAGCTTGAACGAGACCCCGTCCAGCAGACGCAGCCTGCCATCATTGACACTGAACGTCAGATCCTTACCCACCAGCTCACCGCCGCCACCGCCGACCTTGAGGGCGCAGGTGCCGTCGGGACTGATCTCGATGAAGGTCGAGCCCATGCCGAACACCGTCGGCCTGGTGACCGTGTAGGTCTGGACGCGCTGGTGGCCCAGCAGAATGCCGTTGCGCGACCCGAGATCCGTGACGACCGCGCCCTGCGGGGTCACGTCCACGCGCGCGTGCCGCCCCGACATCGTGGGATCGTTAATGGTGAAGGAGTTGTCCGGACGCCGACCGATCGTCCCCGACCCACTGATCGTGACGCGGGTGACCTGGGGCGGCTGAGCGGGGGCCGGACCGCCCGGCGCGGGCCCTCTCCCGGCCGCGGATCCATAGCCGACGGCCATGGTCGCACCAACCTCTGCCGAGGAGCCCGACGGCGCCGAGCCATAACCGGGCGCCTGGAGGCCGTAGCCCGTCGGCTGGGCATGACGGCCGGCGGCAGCGCCGTCTGCGGGCGGAAGGACGGTGGGCGCGTTCGCAGGCGCGGCGCCAGGCCCTGTCGCCGCGCCCGGCGCCGGAGCGGGGCGAGGCGCTGCGCCGGGCGTCATCGGCCTGACCGGAGAGGGGCCTCCGGCCGGGGCCTGAGTAGGAATGAGGTCCAGGCCCGGGCCCGAGCCGTCGGCGAGATGGATGCGTGTCGGAGACGTGATGAGCGCCTGCGGGATCTTCCGCCCACCGACCACCATCCCGTTGTCGGACAGGCTCTCCACGAGCCATCCCTGAGGCGTCGGCAAGATGCGCAGGTGACGGCGCGAGACGATCGAGGAGTTGGAGATGACAACGTCGCACTCCGGCAGACGCCCCACGGTGAAAGGCGCGGTGAAGACCTGCGGCTGGACGTAGGCGGGTGCCGCGGACGGTCGCACGGCTAACGCGAGATGGGGCACGGGAGTCCTTTCGGCGATGATATGAGCGCTCAGCGTCGAGGCTGGCCGCCACGATACCGGCGCTGAACACTCCGGTGGAACTCTGCGCCGCGTTGCCGATGGGGACAAGTGCCCTTGATGCCGTAGTCTGAGCCCACCAGCCTCCGTAGCTCAATGGATAGAGCACCGGCCTTCTAATCCGATGGTTGCAGGTTCGAGTCCTGTCGGGGGCACCAGTGAAACACCGGGATTCCGCCGGAAGGTCCCGGCGGGCC
This sequence comes from Actinomyces israelii, assembly GCF_030253495.1. Lineage (NCBI taxonomy): Bacteria > Bacillati > Actinomycetota > Actinomycetes > Actinomycetales > Actinomycetaceae > Actinomyces > Actinomyces israelii. The sequence goes on along the minus strand of NZ_CP124548.1, from coordinate 1,579,279 downwards.
GGGGCGCCGGGGCGCCTATATCCTCCATGTCCGCTACGCTATGGCTGCACTGATGGCTGCACCTCGGGGGGCTGGCGTGGCGCGCGGCAAGGGCGAGGGCACGGTCTACTGGGACGAGCCCGTGGGCCTGTGGGCGGCGGCGGTCGCCCCGCCCCCGGACCCGGTGACTGGTCGTCGTCGGCGCAAGGTGGTCCGGGCCCGTACCCGGGCCGAGGTCGTGCGCCGTGTGCGCCAGGTGCAGGTGGAGGTGGCGCGCACCGGGGACGTCCCCACGGGGCGGGCGCTGAGCGTGGCCGGCTGGCTGGAGCGGTGGTTGGAGCAGGACGTCGCTCCGGTCCGCAAGCCGTCCACCACCGGCGACTACCGCAGCGCCGTCCGCGTCCACATCGTGCCGGCCATCGGCCGACGCCGCCTGGACCGCCTGACGCCCGACGACGTCCGGGCGGTCCACCGGGCGGTCCTGGGCGGTGGACCTTGACGACGACGGCCGCCAAGGTCCACCGCTGCGCCACCCAGGCGCCCAGCGGGGCGTGGCCGTGCGGGCGGCGTCGTGGTGCGGACTGCCCCAGCCGGCACGCGCCCGTGCCGGCGCACCTGGAGGCCGAGCGGGTCCACGGCGGCCTGTGGCTGCTGCGCTCCAAGACGGCCGGGTCGCACCGCTCCCCGGGCCTGCCCGCCGTCCTGGCCGAGGCCCTGGCCGAGCACCTCCAGACTTACCATCCGACCCGGTTCCTGTTCGAGGCCTCCCCCGGCGTCCCGCTGGACCCGCGCCGCGACCACGCCGCCTGGCACGCCGCGCTCGCCGAGGAGGGGCTGCCGCCGATGCGCCTGCACTCCGCCCGGCACACCACCGCCACGCTCCTGCTCGAGGCCGGGGTGCCCCAGCGCCTCATCCAGGAGATCCTCGGTCAGCCCCAGGCCCTGACCACCGCCCGCTACCAGCACCCCTCCCTGCCGCTCCAGGCAGCGGCACTGGCTCAGGCCACCAGCGCGCTGACCCTCAGCACCAGCCCTCTCGCCCGCCCCGACCCTGGCCCGGTATAAGTCCTGGAATGAAAAACGGCGATCCGCGTACCCGTTCGAGGGGCTGTGCCGTGTCGGTGCGGCCCCGTACCACGGGGGTGCCGGTTCCCCTCGCGCGCGGCTGACGCCTAGGATGATGTCATCATGAGTACGCGTAAGGAGGTCACTAATGATGACGACGATGTCAGCAGCAGTGATGTCGGGGGCTCGTCGGGGGGCTCGCCTGGGGGTGAGGCCGACAACAGCCAGCTACAGGCGCCTGCGCACGACTCCTCAGCACGACGTGACGACGGCGGCCTGGTCGGCGGTTGGCAAGGCCATTCGCCAGGTGATGAGCCAGAGACAGCGCTCGCGGAGATCCGGCACGTTGTAGAGCGGCAGGCCTACCAGGGGCCGCTTCCTCATCCACAGGACTTCGCTGGCTTCGAGGAGGTGCTGCCTGGCGCTGCGGACCGGATCCTGAGCATGGCCGAGAAGCGACAGCAGGCGGAGATCGACCAGCGCATAATGACGTCGCGTGCTGAGGCTCGCGCTTTTGTGGGCGCCGCCTGGGCGGTGTCTTTCTTCCCGTGGGCTCTCACCCTGCTGACAGCGGGGCTGCTGGCCGCTGGACAGACCATACCCGCGACGGCAGCCGGGATCGCAGCAGCCCTCGCTGCGGTCCGCAGATCATCGCAGCGGCACGCCCCAAGCGCAACGAGGAGTAACTCGTCCTGGCTGACCTCACCCGGTCTAGGACTCGACATAAAACAGCGATCCGCACAGAAACAGGGGCCCGCACCATCACGGTGCAGGCCCCCGCCCTGTCATTGCGCGCTCGCGGCTGACCCGGGCGTCTGCCCGATGGTCTGACCGCAGGCGTCAGCTGCTGGGCAGGTCCTTCCCGGTGCCGGCCCGGTAGAGCTCGGCGGCGCTCGATCACGCCACGACCTCCTTGGTCACCCCGCTCATCCGTAGTCCTTTCTCGTGGCCCAGGCGGCGAAGGCTCCGTCGCCGCCGTTGCCGTGCCGTACGAACTGGCTGTGCTGGCGGACGAGCTTGTGGATGGCGGCGCGGTGCTTGTCCATGACGTACAGGGAGACCCTGTTGCCGTTCGTGAACGTCCACCCCTTTTCGCTCAGCTGGGCGGAGATGTCCATGACGGTGGAGCTGACGGACTCCTGCCCCTTCGGCGATTCAGTCCTGGTCAGGGTGGTGGCAGGCGCGGACGGCTCCCCCTTGGACGGGAGACCGTGGTCCTTCCTGGCCACCCAGGCGGCGAAGCTCTGAGCGTCGTCCATGGACCCGAAGGCCCATGCGCGCTCCTCCTTGCCCCGCCGGCGTACGACGACGGGGACCACCAGGGAGTGTGGTTTGACCTCGCGGAGCCGGCGGTGGGCCAGCTCCTTCCACTCCAGCGAGAGGTAGGCGACCGCGGACCCCTGGACGCGTACCTGGACGGCCCTGGCGTCGTACTTGTTCTTGGGCTCGGGGGCGCCCTCGCCCCAGGCGGCCAGGACGCCGTCCCTGCCGTCCGGGGCGAGGGCGCCGTACAGGCTGACGATCCTGCGGATGACAGGACGGTGCTTGTCCATGACATACAGGGAGAGCCTCCCGTCCTTCACGTAGGGCCAGTCCCCCCTGCGCAGATGGGGGGAGATGTCCAGGACGGCGGCGCCGCCTGGCGGGTCGCCGCGCCTCTCCTCGGGTACGGACCTGGGCCACACGGGGATCCTCTGGGTCCGGAGCCTGCGCCCCTGCCAGGCGAGCCAGGCACCCACCGCGAGGAGGACGACGCCCACGGGAGGGACCAGGAGCCGGCCCGTGGCGTAGCGGTGGGAGCCCCTCCACCGGGCTCCCAGCGGGAGCTGCTCATGGCCGGGCACGGACACGGGCGCGTCAGGCTGCGGGGAGGTCATGGCGTCCTCACAGGATGCATAGGGGCGGAGGCGAGCACATGATAGTCGCCTCTCTCACACTTGTGCGACGACAGTCACCATTTGGGTGCGGCTTTGGAAGACGATCTCGACGGGGTACCCGCCGACCTGTCGCTCTTCTCATCTCCGCCCGATAAACTTACAGGGATGGCCGCACCAGTGGCTACACTCGGCCAGCGTGAACCGACAGATGACGACCGCTGACCCGTTGGTGTGGATCGACTGCGAGATGACCGGCCTCGACCTGGGCGCCGACGCGCTCATTGAGGTGGCAGTCATCGTCACCGACTACGACCTGAAGCCCCTCGGAAAGGGCATTGACGTGCTCATCAGGCCGCCGGCAGCGGCCTTGGAGCAGATGGGCGACTTTGTGCGCGAGATGCACACATCCTCCGGTCTGCTCGACGAGCTCGGGGAGGGATTGTCCCTGGCCGAGGCTCAGCGCACGGTGGTGGAACACGTCAAATCGCTCGTGCCTGAGCCCCGCACGGCCCAGCTGGCCGGCAACTCGGTCGGCACCGACAAGGCCTTCCTGGTACGAGACATGCCCGAGCTCATCGACTACCTGCACTATCGGATCGTGGACGTGTCTTCGATCAAGGAGCTCGCCAAGCGCTGGTACCCGCGCGTCTTCTTCCACTCCCCCGAGAAGCGCGGAGGTCACCGGGCTCTGGCTGACATCCTGGAGTCGATCGATGAGCTGCGCTACTACCGCAGGCTTCTCTTCCCCCCCGACGAGGGTCCGACGAGCGAGGAGTGCAGGGCCACGGCCGAGGAGATCTCGGCGCACCCGACGTCATTGCTGCTGTGAGCGCCACCGCGGGGCCCGTGTACTGCATCACGCGCTGTCCGACATGCGTGATGTAGTGCACGGAGCCCGGATTGGTGACGGGCACGGACCAACCGCTACAGTAACCCGCATGGTGGCTGTAGCTCAGTAGGCAGAGCGCCTGGTTGTGGTCCAGGAGGTCGCGGGTTCAAACCCCGTCAGCCACCCCGCCCTCGCCCGAAGCCGAAGTATCGGCCGGGCGTCCCCTGTATCAAGTCGGCGCGGGGCCCCGCCGCATGGTCCGCCCTACCTGGAGCTTCTAACCAGTCCGGGCTGGCTCTTTTCTCCACCACCGATCCCGGAATGCTCCCAATGCAACGACGCGATTTCATGCTCATGCTCGCCGCCGGCACAGCCGCGGCCCTGACCTCCTGCTCGGCCAGGGGCGCGGACGGCTCGTCCTCCCCCGCAGCAGACAGTCCGGCGGACTCCTCGTCCCCTGCGCCGAGCCCGACGCCCTCTCCCACGCCGTCGCGCAGCCCCCTGTGGCTTCAGGACGGCCCGCCCTCGCTGCCCGCGCCCGGCGAGCTCGACACCCTCATCACAGGCCTTCCCGACAACGTCGGCAACACGGTGGCGATCACGGTCGACGACGGTGCCGACTCCTCGGTGGTGGACGCCTACCTAGACTTCGCCAAGGACTCGGGCGTGCGCCTGACCTTCTTCGTCACGGCGTCCTACCCCGGCTGGACGGACTGCAAGGACAAGATGAAACCGCTGGTTGACTCCGGACAGGTGCAGCTGGGCAACCACACATGGGACCACCCGGGGCTGACATCGCTGAGCGAGTCGGGGATCATCTCCCAGCTCTCCCAGTGCGAGGACTTCCTGAAGGACACCTACGGCGTCACCGGCACGCCCTTTATCCGACCGCCCTACGGGTACCGCAACGAGTGGACGGACTCGGTGTGCGCCTCACTGGGGTACACGACCTCGACCATGTGGTACGGCTCGTTCGGCGACTCGGGGCTGCTGGACGACGGCGCCCTGCTGGACGCGGCCAGGCAGTGGCTGCTGGCGCAGCACATTGTCATTGGTCACGCCAACTTCCCCACGGTGACGCACCTGTATGGGCAGATCATCGACATCCTGCGGGAGCGCAGCCTGCTGACCGCCACGCTCGACGACGTCTACTTCGGCCCCGGCCACAACCGCCGCGTCTGAGGCACAACGCGCCCGGCCGGCAGTGCGCACCTGACCCGGCGCCGGTCGACGTAGGCTGTCCTTACATCACATGCCAAGTGAACCAAGTGGACCTGGAGGCCCGGTCGGCTCACCGCACGAGGAGGTTCCATGACCTACGTCAACATCACCGCACTGGCCTTCCCCGAGGGCGCCGAGGACGAGATCGAGCGCCGCTTCGCGGCCCGGAAGAGACTGGTGGACGCCGCCGAGGGCTTCGTGGAGTTCGAGCTCCTGCGCCCCGTGGTCGGCGAGAAACGCTACTTCGTGGTCACCCGCTGGGACACCCGCGAGCACTACGAGGCGTGGGCCTCGGCCCGCCCGGCCGGCAGCCACGCGGACGACGAGCGCCGCGGCATGAGTGTCGCGCAGCTGGGCTTCGAGCTCGTTCAGCACGACGCCTGACGGATCCGCTTCCCCTCCAGCCCGACCCGCTACCGCGGCACCACACCCGCTCGCAGCAGGCCGACGGTGTGCCCCTCGGTGAGGGCCTCCCAGGAGGCCTCGATAATGTCGGTGCCCACCCCGACGGTGGACCAGGTGCGCCCGCCGTCGGTGATGTCAACCAGGACCCGCACAATGGAGCGGGTGCCGCGCTCGGAGTCGAGAATACGGACCTTGAAGTCGCTCAGCTCGAAGCGCCGGATCTCCGGGTAGGACTCCGCCAGAGCGGTGCACAGGGCCTGGTCCAGGGCGTTGACCGGGCCGTTGCCCTCCCCCAGGACGGCGTGGCGGCGCCCGCCGACCCACAGCCTCACGGTCGCCTCGGCCTGGGTGATGGTCCCGCCGTCGGCGGGCAGGAGCGTCTCGCCGGCACGCGGCTGCGCCTGGATGGAGGCGCGCCAGGACTCCACGCGGAAGTACTCGGGCAGGTCGCCGCGAGTGGCGCGCAGGAGGAGCTCGAAGCTGCCGTCCGCCGCGTCGTAGGCGTAGCCGGCGGCCTCGCGCTCCTTGACGGTCCGGGTGACGCGGCTGAGCAGGTCGGCGTCACCGCCGGTGTCGATGCCCAGCTCGCGCGCCTTGAGCTCGACGGAGGCCCGCCCGGCCATCTCCGAGACCAGCATGGTCATGGTGTTGCCGACTTTGGCGGGGTCGATGTGCTGATACAGGTCGGGGTCCACCTTGATGGCGCTGGCGTGCAGCCCGGCCTTGTGAGCGAATGCCTTGGTCCCCACATAGGGCAGGCGGCCGGAGGGCACGCGGTTGGCGATCTCCCCGATGGTGCGCGAGACGGCGGAGAGCTCGGTCAGCCGGCGGGCGCGCTCGACGTCGTCTCCCGGCAGGGCCGTCCATCCGGTCTTGAGCTCCAGGTCGGCGACGAGGGTCAGGAGGTTGGCGTTGCCGGTGCGCTCGCCGAAGCCGTTGACGCAGCCCTGCACCTGGCGGGCGCCGGCCTCGACGGCCGCCAGGGCGCCGGCGACCGCCACCCCGGCGTCGTCGTGGGTGTGGATCCCGACCACGCATCCGGTCCGGCCGTCCTCGTCCAGGACCGAGCGCAGCTCGCCGATGCACCGGCCGATGCGGTCGGGCAGGGTGCCGCCGTTGGTGTCGCAGGCGACGACGGCGCTGGCACCGGCGCGCGCGGCCGTGAGCGCCACCCGCAGGCCGTAGCCGGGATCGTGCCTCAGGCCGTCGAAGTAGTGCTCGAGGTCGACCATGACCTCGCGACCGGCGGCGAGAAGCACCTCAACGGTCTCGCGCACCATGCGCAGGTTCTCCTCGCAGCCGGTGCGCAGGGCCCGCTCGACGTGGACGGGATCGGACTTGGCGACAATGGTGACGGCGGGGGCGCCGGAGTCGATGAGGGCCCGCACCTGGGCGTCCTCGGCGGCCGCGGTCCCCGCCCTGCAGGTGGACCCGAAGGCTACCAGCCGGGCCGTGCGCAGGTCGAGCTCGTCGCGAACGCGGGCGAAGAGCTCGGTGTCCTTGGGGATGGCGCCGGGCCAGCCCGCCTCGATGTAGGCCACGCCGAACGTGTCGAGGAGCCGGGCGACAGCGAGCTTGTCCTCCACGGTGAAGGACACGGACTGCTGCTGGGCCCCGTCGCGCAGAGTCGTGTCATAGGCCGCGACACCGACGGCGCTGGGGGTATGCGCATGATTCATCTGCTCTCGTTCCCGACTCGCATTCGACAAGAACGCGGACAGTGTGTCATATCCGGGCTCCCGACGACGATGCCGTCCACCGGACGGGGCCCGCCGCCCCGGAGTCACGACTGGGCAACAAGTCGGATCGTCGGCGGTTCTGCCCCGGAGCCGCGCGCTACCGTGTTCCGGTCCTCATCGGCGGTGCTCTGCATCGCCTCCCGCTGCCGCCTTGCAGGAGACTCGATGCCCGAGCACATGATCGCCGCCCACGGGACCGGACGTCGAGGAGGCGGGCGAGCCCGCGCCTCCCAACGGCGGCTGCCGCGCGGGACTGCACTGGCGCTGGACGCCGCCATATGGGCGATCGGCGTGGCCGCCGTCGTGCGTCTCGGCGTCGACGGCGGCGGGCCCGGCGGGCTCGCCGCGGGGACGGCGGCCCTGGCGGCGGGCCTGCACGCGGTCATCTGCACCATTGGCGCCACTGCCGTCGCCGGACGGCGCCGTTTCGCCACAATCGACGAGATCCCCCGGCTGCTGCTCATCGACGTGCTGGTCGCCGTCGCCCTCATGGCGGCCCCTCGCCTCCTGGGAGGCCGCCTCATCCCTGTTGAGAGCGTCGTGGTGGCGGGTGCGCTGGCGCTCATGGTCCACCTGGCGGCGCGATGGGCTTTCCGCCGGCTGGCCGAGCGCCACCGCCCCAGGACGCGGCGGGCGCGCCGAGCCGTTGTCCTGGGCGCCGGGTTCGCGGGCGCCCAGGCGATCCGCATGATGCTCGAGGACAGTGACTCCGCCTTCCAGCCGGTCGCCGTCCTCGACGACGACCCCGCCACGCACCACCGCAGCGTCCGCGACGTGCGGGTCGCGGGCCCGTGGGGAGCCCTGGAGCGCGTCGCCCGGACGACCAGGGCGGACGCGGTGGTCCTGGCATCGACAGCCGATCCTGAGAGTGTTGACGGGGTCGTACGGCGGGCCCGCGCGCTGGGGCTGGAGGTACAGGTCATGCCCTCCCCCGCCGAGGTGGCGAGCACGGCGCCCGCCCGGTGCCCGGGCGCCTCGCCGATCCGCGGAGCCCGGGTGCTCCGTCCGCTGGAGGTGACGGACCTGCTGGAGCGGCGCGCGGTCGAGACCGACGCCGAGGAGGTCGCCGCCTACCTGACCGGCGAGCGGGTGCTGGTCACCGGCGCCGGCGGCTCCATAGGCTTCTGGCTGTGCCGGGAGATCGCACGCTATGAGCCCGATCGGCTCACAATGGTGGATCGGGACGCGTCCGCCCTCCGCCGCGTGCAGATGTCCCTGGACGGAGAGCCTGCGCTGGACTCCCCCGACCTGGTCCTGGGGGACCTGCGCGCCCCCGGCTTCATCGATGCCCTGTTCGAGGAGGTTCGTCCGACGGTCGTCTTCCACGCGGCGGGCCTGAGCCGGCTCGCGCTGGCCGACCGCTTCCCCAATTTCCCCAATGAGGCCTTCCTGACCAATGTCGTGGCGACCCGCGACCTGCTGCTGGCGGCCGCGGCCCATAATGTGAACCGCTTCATCAATGTCTCCACGGACAGGGCCGCCCACCCGGTGGGCGTGCTGGACTGCTCCGAGCGCCTCGCCGAGCGCCTGACCTCGACTCTGGGGAAGCGCCTGGGCGGGAGTCGCCGCTTCATCTCGGTGCGCTTCGGCGCAGTACTGGAGTCGCACGGTCCGGTGCTGCAGACCCTCGTCTCCCAGATGGAGCGGGGCCTGCCGACGACGATCACGGATCCGCGCCTGCGCCGCTTCTTCACGGGCGCCGACCAGGCGTGCCAGCTGGTCCTGCAGGCGGGCGCGATGGGTCTCAGCGGACAGGCGCTCATCCTCGACATGGGCAGGCCGCATGACATCGAGGAGGTCGCCCGTCGCTTCGCCGGCCTGCGGGACTACCCCGACACGCGCGTGGCCCGCACCCGGATGAAGCCGGAGAGAGCGCCCGAGCCAGTCGCCGGCAAGACGGGCGAGCGGACCCCGCACCCGTTGATCTCGCAGACGACTGTCCCGCCCGTTCCCATGTCCGCGCTGGGGGTCATCGATGACCTGTGCGCGCACACCCACCGGGACCTGCACGGCGCCGTCGTGGGCCGCTGGCTGGAGCTCGCGGCCGGATCGGACGGCGTCACGACCGCGGCGCCCGCACAGCCGCCGCGTACCATGCCGTCCGCGGCCTGACGCGGCCCGAGACGGCCCTGAGCAGGGCGCAGCGGGAAGATCGCGCTCACCCCTCCTCGGACAGGGCGACCAGGATCCAGGCGCGCACCCCCTCCAGCGTCCGCCTGATCGGCCCGGGATCGATCAGCCGGCCCTCCGAGTCCCCGCCCGGCGCGCTGCGCAGCGCCTCGCGCACCCGCTCGATGAGGTCGGCCTGCGTGAAGGTGACCGGCAGGCCCGAGCTCTCGGGCCAGTCGCGGTACAGCCCCCGCCCGATGTCGCGCTGGCGAGCCAGGTCGGGCACGTACAGGATGGCCGGACGACCGGTGAGAGCGTAGTCGACGGCGATGCTCGAGTAGTCCGAGACCAGCACGTCCGAGACCGCCATGAGGCTCTCCACTTTCGGGTAGTCGCCGGCATCGATGACGGCCGCACCGCGCGCGAGCGGTCCGCCCTCGCCGTCGTGCCCGAGCGCGCGCACGAGCACGGTCGTCTCCGTGCGCGCCGCGAGCGCCGCCGGGTCCAGCAGGCCGGCTCGCTGAACGGCCGCGCCGGCGTCGTGCACCTCCTCGCGGGGCGCTGGGGCGTACAGCACGACCCGGCTGCCGGGCTCGATCCCGAGGTCGGCACGCACTCGGCGTCGGTCCTCGTCTCCGATGAGCAGGCCGATGTTCCGGGGCTGCTCGCCGACCAGTACCTGACCGGTGTATCCCGTGGCGGCGCACAGATCATGGGCGGCGGCATCGCTCCGAGCCAGCAGAAGGTCCCACTGGGGCGCCTGGCGCGCCATGAGCCGCCGGTAGGACAGAAGGACGGTCCCCACCGGGGCGTCCAGGAGGAGCTTCCTGATCGGCGTGCCGTGCCAGGTCTGGATAATGCGCTGGCCGGGCCGCTTGTAGAACCAGTCGGGCAGACGGTCGTCGGTGACAATGATCCGGGCGGTGCGCAGCGCCCGGAACCATGCCCGCGAGCCGCGAATCACGGGCGTAGCCCCCGGCGGTGCGCTCATCGTTCCGTCCAGGACCGTCCACCACAACGGCGCCTCCAGCCCATGCACGCACAGGTCCGTCAGGATGGCGGCCGGATTGCCGCCGGTGGAGCGGCCGCCGAAGGACTCGAAGACGATGCCGTGCCGCAGGGGCCCGGGGTCACGGCAGATGAGCCGAGCGCGCCCGTAGCGGGAACGCTCGAAGGCGGTCAGGGGCGCCACGACGGTCACCGTCACCCGGCGGTCGGGGCCCGCCGCCAGACGCACGGAGCGCACGCCGCCTGCCAGCTCGACGGAGGCGGCGGTGAGGAAGGCTCCGGCAAGGCACGCGCCGGTGCCGCCCGAGTCCGACCTCCAGACCAGTGCGTGCTCACCGCGGGCAAGGCGCGCCTGGTGCAGGTCGGCCGCGGCCCGCCAGGTGCCGTCCCTGCAGGCGCCCGCAACCAGCTCGTAGTCGCCTCGCCGGGAGCGCGCCGCGACCACGATGCGGCCCAGCTCCCCGGGCGCGCGCCCCTCCAGGGTCACGGTGTCCTCCGAGATGCAGGCGGAGTCGAGGGTGACCTCCGTCGGCCCCGCGAAGCCCGCTCGCGCACCGTCGGTGCCGGAGGCGCGGGGGCCGTCGGCCGACTCGTCGGGCGGTCCCGGGACGTCGGGCAGCCAGGCGGTGACGACCCGGTCCGCGACGGTAAGCATGGCGCGCAGCCGCACCCGCTTCCCCTCGGTGCGCTCCCTCATCAGGTAGAGGCCGGCGATGAAGCCCTCGTCGAGGTGGCTGCGCCAGGGGTCGTCGGCGTCGATGTCCGCCTGCGGGGCGCGCCTGCGCCTGGCGCGGCCCCTGGCCGCGATGGCCCCGTCGTCGTCGATCGCCTCAATGAGCAGGCTCCCCGCGTCCTCGGCCGACAGGCCGCGCACATAGGCCAGGCCGATGACCTCCAGGCAGTACGACGTCCTCCACCGCACGGAGGCGTCGGCGATCAGGCGCAGGTCGGAGTCGCGGACGGCAAGCAGCTCGGCGGGCAGCGCCGCTATGCGGTCCAGCACCGGCGGGGAGGCGTGCAGGAGGGTGCGCGGCGGGGCGGCGACCAGCTGGAGCGGGCAGGCGGTGGACTCCTCGGCGCGCGAGCCGACCAGCTCCTCTGCGTCCGCGAACGTGCCGTGGGCCAGGGTCCACACCAGTGCGCGATCGAGCAGGGGCAGCATCGTCCAGGCCTCGTCGTGGGCGTCGGGCAGCAGGCCGCTCACGCCGGCGCGCAGGCGGCGGATGCACTCGGAGAGCCGATCGGCGGCGCGGACCGCCAGCTCAACCACGTCATCGCGCATCCAGGCTCCCACAAGGCGGCTGTGAAGGGCCGAAGCACCGGCCGCTGCCCTGGCAAGGGCCTGTCCGCGCGCCACGACGCCCTCCACGGCCGCGTCGTCGATCCCCCGCAGCGGGGAGCGCGCGAGGACGCAGCGGCTGAGGACATCGATCGTGCGGGCGGCCATCAGCGCCCTGACTGCGACCGCCTCCGGGGCCGGGCCGTCCGAGCAGACGGCGGCCCGCCACAGGCGCGTGCGCGCCACGAGGCGGCCGGTCAGGGGATCCTCGACGGCGTCGAGCACGTCCTCCACCCGGGTGCGGCTCCGGCTCGGCCACGGTCCGGACGTATCTGTGCAGCACGGGTGGCGCGCGGCGCCGACGACGGCGTGGGAACCGGAGGCCGCCAGCTGTGAGGTCATGGCCTCGTAGGCTCCGGCGACGACGGCGTCGCGGGGGTCGAGGACCGTCAGCAGGGGCGCCCGCGCGGTGCGCACTGCGGCGGCGATGCCCGCCGCGGGTGCCAGGCGCACGCGGTGGTCGCGCACCGACAGGCGCCGCAGCGCGGATGCCGGGGACGTCGAGGCGGCCGACTCCCCGGTCCCGAGGGCCTCCACGACGACGAGCACCTCGAGATCCCGCACCGACTGGTCGAGGACGGAGCGGATCGCCCGTTCGACGTCCTCCGCGGTGGGCGCGCAGCCGGGCGCGCGGGCGGTCCCGGTGACGGGGCGCCCGTGGCGGGCGGGGATGCCGCCGTCGAGAGGGATGATGACGCTGAGCGCGGGGCCGTGCAGGTGCCCCGGGAAGCCCGGGTGACTCATGGACGTGCCGGCAGCGCGCCGCGCGCCGACATGCTCAGGGGCGGTTCCAGGGCCCGGTCCAGCGCCGCGGCCGGAATCGGGTCGGCATAAGCAGCAGTCACGTCGATAGGCGTCCGCATACCTTGTCCTTCACACAGTCATCCATTTTTAATCCCCGCGGCGTCCGCACGACTCCAGGATCATCCGGAATCCTTCAGGGCCCTTCGGGGCGAACACGGGTAGCGGGGAGCGGGCGGGAGGGCTCACTGCACCGGTGCGACCGCGCATCCGCACCCTAGCGCCGGCGAATTGCCATCATCCTCGCGAAAGGCGCCGCGGAAAGGATCTATGCAGAACTGAGACATTTCGGCGTCGGACGTCACGAGTCAGTCACAAATCCTCGTGCGCGCCGGCCGTCCGGCCCGAGGCGATGTATGCTCCAAATGTGATTCACACTCCCCACCCTTCCCCTTCCCTTCACAGGAATGAAGAGGCCGACAAGCGCGAACGTCGCGACCGGTGATCCCAGAATGACACTCGAAGACATCCTCACACTCACGCGGCAGAGAATCGGAACCATCCTCTGCGGGTTTCTGGCCGGAATCATCCTCTCCGCCATATCGCTGTGGCTGACGCCCGTCACCTACACGGCGTCCGCAATAGCCTACGTGCGCGTCTCGGTGCCATCGAGCGGGACGGATCAGAGGCAGGCGGACTCCTACTACGCAGCATCGCAGCTCGCCTCCCAGAAGGTCAAGGCCTTTGTCCCCGTCTTCACCTCCGAATCTGTGGCCCAGGGGGTCATCGACGCGCTCGGCCTGAGAACGACTCCGGCGCAGCTCGCCCGCTCCATCTCGGCGAAGAACGAGAAGAACGCGCTGACGATCAATGTCACGGCGAGCGCCCCGACCGCCGAGGAGGCTCAGGCGATAGCCGACGAGACCATCCTCCAGGCGGATGCGCAGATCAAGCGCCTTGACGGCGAGGACTCGCCCATCGGCGTCGTACTCATGTCCTCGGCGGACCTGTCGGGCACGACCCGCTCGCCCTCCCCGGCCAGGCGCATCGGGATCGGGTCCCTCGCCGGTATTGTCGTCGGATATGCCTCGGCCTTCGCTCTCGACGCCCTGGACAAGCGAGTCCGGTCCCAGTCGGACGTCGCGTCCGTTGTCGATGAGCCGATCCTGGCCACTATTCCGCGTTCCGCGGAAATGGCACGGAGAAGATACTCGGAGACTCCCGACCACAGGGTCGAGGAGTCCCTCCGCAAGCTGCGGACCAATCTCCGGTACACGAATATCGACAAGGGACTTCACACACTCGTCGTAACATCAGCGATGCAGGGGGACGGCAAATCAACCGTCTCGGCGAACCTCGCTCGAGTCATGGCGCTGTCGGGACTGGACGTCATCCTCGTGGAAGGCGACCTGAGGAAGCCGACCATGAGCAGCACGTTCGACATCGATCAGGGTCATCCCGGGCTCTCCCACCTCCTGGTCGGAGCGGTCTCGCTGGAGAGCGCGCTCGTGCAGCCCTCCGTACCCGGGCTGCAGGTCATCCCGGCCGGCGACACTCCGCCCAATCCCTCAGAGCTCCTGGGCTCTGAACGCATGTCTGATCTCCTGTCCTTCCTGGCCAACGACCATGTCGTCATTATCGACGCCCCGCCCGTGCTGCCGGTCACCGATGCGGTCGCGCTCGCCGAGAACACCGATGGAGTCCTCCTCGTGGTCCGCTCCGGCCGCACCACTGAGGACCAGCTGCGACAGGCCGCCTCCAGCATTCGCCAGGGCGGCGGAACGGTCCTCGGGGTCGCCCTCAACCAGGCCCCATCATCGGCCGTCGACCGTCTGCGCTACGGTGAAACGGTGTACGGGTACACCACCGACAGCCATGTGCAGCCCTCGGAGCCCGCCGCTCCCGCTGCGGCGCCCCCGGGTGCGGCGCCCGGGGGCGCCGCGCCTCCGCCGCGGCACGCGAACCGGGCCCTCGGCCTTGGCCCCACCAAGCACGCCGACAATGCCGAGCATGCCGGAGGGGCCGCGTCAACGGCGGAGTTCGTCGCCATGCTGACGCGGCGCAAGCCCGGCGCCGGCAGGTGGGGGTCGACGGATGCGCGAACCTGGCGCTCCCGCGTCGGCACCGTCGGCACGACGCCCCCGACCATCACCACCAAGGCGTGATGGCAAGATGACGCAACCGCCACCGTGGCTCAGGACCGCCGCACGGAACCGGGCGTCGCGGGCGAGGTCATCGCGACCGCCGCGCGTCCTCTTCGTCTGCACGGGCAATATCTGCCGGTCCGCATTCGCAGCGTCCTGCTTCAGGGCCAACCCGATGACGAAAGGCGTGGACGTTGTCTCGGCGGGCATCATGGCCGTGGTCGGGCACGGGCTCGATGACACCTTCGCCAGGATCGCGGAGGGACTCGGAGCCGATTCCCACGAGCACCGCGCCCGACAGCTCACCGGGAGGATCCTCGATGAGGCCGACATTCTCCTGGTCTTCGGCCCGGAGCACCGCGAGTGGATCCTCGCCGGTCACCCCGAGAGCTCCGAGCGGGTCCTCGCGCTCGGGCAGGCCGGAGCGGTCCTGTCCCTCCTGCCTCGTGGCGTCACCATCCCGTGGTGGTCCTTGGCCGAGACCGTCCTGGCGCGCCGCCCGGTTCCGCGGCCGGAGGACTGGATCGACGATCCTTATGGACGCGGCGAGCATGCCGCTCGGATCACCGCGCAGGCGATCACCGACAACCTGGGCCTGCTCGCCGACCGGGTCTCCTGGGACGGGCGCGCAGAGCCCTCCGGGCTCTCCAGCCCGCCCCGATAAGGCTCCCCCGCGCCCCTTCCCTCCCGCACTGACGATACTGCGACTGTACTGCACGATAAAAACAACACCACATGACCCGGCAGAATCTCGACTACAGGGCTCTCGCGAAGCCCGAATCCGCTCTCGCAACCGAGTCTTTCCAGCGCGCCCTGCGAATAGGCGACCTTGTTATCATCTCGCTGGTCATAGTCTTCTCCCACCTGGTGCGCTTCGGCGCAGGGGACGCCGCCATCGCCACAATTCGTCACGGCAGCCCCACGGCGAGCTATGTCCTGCTGGGCGTCGCCATCATCCTCACCTGGTGGCTGCTCCTGGCGGCCCTGAAGTCATACAGGGAGCACCTTCTCGGATACGGCTCCGACGAGTACCACCGGGTCTTCCAGGCCACAATCACCGAGTTCGGCGGCCTCGCGCTGCTCTCCTATCTCGCCGGAGTCGAGCTGTCGCGCGGCTACTTCCTGGTGGCCCTGCCCACCGGACTCATGTCTCTTCAGCTCTGGCGCTGGCTGGCGCGCCGGCGCCTGGTCAAGGCGAGGAAGAGTGGGGCGTTCACTCACCCCACGTTCATTGTGGGCTCCTCGGAATCGGTGCCGGCCGTCATTGCGGAGATCGGCCGACGCCCCGAGCTCGGACTGGCGGTCGTGGGCGTCTTCCTGTCCGATGCAGATGCCGTCGGCCCTGAGACCGGGCTGTCCTCCCTCCTGATCGGCGACACCGCCTGTCTGCCCCGGAGAGTCAGCGGAGCCGAGGGCATCACGCTCATCATCGCTCGGGAATCCGGGTTGAACCCCTCCCGCATCCGGCGGATCAGCTGGATGCTGGGGCCGACCAGCAGGCTCGTGATGGTCCCGTCCATGCTCGACGCGGCCGGGCCGCGTCTTCACCTGCGCCCGGTCGACGGAATCTCGCTGATTGAGATCCAGGTTCCCCGTCTGGACGGGGTCGGCCTCCTGGCGAAGCGGCTGTTCGATATTCTCGTGTCCACGACGCTCATTGCCGCGCTCGCACCGCTGTGGATCGTGATCCCGGCGCTCATCCGGGTCGGGGACCACGGTCCGGCGCTCTTCCGGCAGACGCGTGTGGGGCTCAGGGGACGCGAGTTCCGCATATGGAAGTTCCGCACCATGCGTGTCAACGCCGACGCCGAGCTCACTGCTCTGCTGGCCCGGCAGGGCACGGCGGACAGGCCGCTGTTCAAGATCGACGACGACCCGCGGATCACCCGGATCGGGCGGTTCCTGAGGCGCGCCTCCCTTGACGAGCTTCCACAGCTGTTCAATGTTCTCCAGGGGACGATGAGCCTGGTCGGCCCCAGGCCGCAGGTTCCCGCCGAGGTGGAGCTCTACGACGACGTCGCGTCCCGCCGCCTTCTGACCAAGCCGGGGATCACCGGCCTGTGGCAGGTCAACGGGCGGTCCTCGCTGCCCTGGGAGGAGGCGCTCCGTTTCGACCTGTTCTACGTGGAGAACTGGTCGTTGTCCATGGACATCCGGATCCTGTTCAAGACGCTGCGGGTGGTTATCACCCAAGACGGTTCGGCCTGAGCCCCCCGCAGGGCCGAATTGCGGACTCGCCCGCCTCACTGACGCGACACCTGCGAGCGAATATACGACAGGGCGCGACGGCGCTCATGCGCGAGGCGCTCGCGATCATAGGAGAGCGCTCCCCAGCGAAGCGCAATATCGTCAACGCGGTCGATCGAGCCGACAAGGTTGCGGTCCGTTCCCAGAAGATGCAGGGTCGACACAATAAGTCCACTGCAGCGAGACGGCGGGACAGCGGCGAACTGCGTCTCAAATATGTGCGAGAGAGCAACTACGTAAAATGAGTCGGTGACCACGAACGAGGCGTTCTTTATCAGGCTGAGGAAGTCCTCTACAGAAGGAGTCACATAATGCTTCGCAGTGAACATGCGCATGGTCGACCAGTAGTCGATCCTCACCACAGGCAGTCCGGTCCTCCTCGCCATGCGGGCGGCCGCACTCACGAGCAGCGGGTTGCGAGTGAGCTGGTGGACGGCGATGTACGGCCGCTCCACAATGGGCGCAGACGCGATCCTGCGCCAGTAGCCGGCGGGAGCGGCGAGCGTGGGATCCACGTGCTGCTCGACCTGAAGGCCGAGCGACATGAGGTAGTCATACGCCCTGGCCTCTCTGACGGACAGGCCGCTGAAGCGAGACAGCGCCCTTCGCGCGCGACGCTCCTCGCTCTTCGGAAGCACAGGCGTTCCAGTGGACGAGGCGAAGGAGAATCGGCGGGCCTCCTGCGGCAGGAACGACAGGTAGAACGGGCGGTTGTCTCGGTTGCGTTCAATGTTCCACACCTGGCCCGCCCCCACGCAGCACACGTCATAGTCGTCAGCCGGAAAGCGACGGAGGTCATCGAATGAGCAGTAGCGCTCGGGCGTCAGGTGAATTCTTCTCTTGAGAAAGTCGCGGAACACCGACGACCGCCGCCGCGCATCGCGCCCTCGAAGCGCGGCGTGCGCCCGAGTCGCCAGAGGAATGTGGGCGTATCGACTTCCGGAGAAATAGCTCGCGGCGCCGCCCCCCGCCCCTTCACGACGGAAGTCGACGACGGAGCACCGCGCCCCGGCCTTCTCAATGAGGCCCTGGGTCGCGAGCGCCTGCAGCGCCGTGCCGTAGTCCCCGACACTGTGCAGCGTCATCAGAGCCACACGAGGAGTCCTCCTCGCGCTCCCAGGTCGCCCCAGATCATTGTCAGTCATTTGTCGTTCCTTGTAGGGCGCCGGCTCGGGGACAGACGCATTCGCGTAAGGGACTCCGCGTCAGTTCACCGTGGCCGGCAACAGCTCGACGGCACCGGGATGGGACTCCATGTACTCCTCGACGGCGTCAGTCGCGAAGGCCTCAAAGAGCAGGGCGTCCGCATCTGGATCGAGGTTGACAATGGATTGTCCGTCATGGGACATGCCGGTCCCTGCAGTCGGCACGGTCATGAACTTGATGTCCCTGGACCGCACGCCCCGCACCCCCAGCGCGAGACTCTGCATCTCATCAATGGTAAAGCCCTCGTCGACCGCCATGGTGCTGGTGACCGCGTGAAGGAAGGAGTACAGCTTCGTCGGGTCGGATAGGGTGTCGCCGTTGAAGACCTGGAACACGATCGCCCGCATCCACGCCTGCTGCCGGTTGATCCTGTCGAAGTCGCCGCCCGGCAGCGTCTTGCGCTCGCGCGTGTAGGCGAGGGCCTGCTCGCCGTTGAGCATCTGGGCACCCGCACTGAACTCGGTTCCCGCCAGGGTCTGCGGGTTCTTCAGATTAATGGTCACGCCCCCGATCTCATCGGTCAGGGTCTTGAAGGACTCGAAGTCGGCCACGATGAAGTGATTGATGCGGATTCCGGTGAGCTGTTCGACGGTCTGAATCGTCAAAGCCGGTCCGCCGTAGGAGTACGCCGCGTTGATCTTGGCCGGCCCATGGCCGGGGATGTCGACCCAGGAGTCGCGCGGAATGGACATGACCGACACCTTCTGCCGGTCCCCGCTGACCTGCACGATCATGATCGCATCGGTGCGCTGAGCGCCGACCTGCCACTGAGAGGGGTCGCCCGCGCTGATGCGCGAGTCCGAGCCGAGCACCAGGAAGTTCGTTGCGGGCTCCTGTCCCTTCTCGACCGCCTGCTGCGGGGCGCGCGTCGGCAGGCCCGCGAACGGGTCGGCGAAGGTTTCCACGCTGCTGCCCAGCGTGTGCCTGACCCACAGGCCGACGGCCACAGTCCCCAGAACCAGGAGCAGCACCAGGCCCAGCACCGAGAGCAGCCCGATCTTCCAGAGGCGTCTGGACCGGCGCGTAGGGGCGTCGTCCCCAGCACCCGACATGGGGGGATCGTCGGGTTCCAGGGGCGTCGTGGCCGATGGGGAGGGATGACGCAGGGCGGTGTCAGTCATGGCGCTATGCAACCACCTGCTCGCGCGGCTCTAGAATCAGCCTCGCGTGCCGACACACATCAATCAGGTTACGTATTGCCCCTGCGCCGGCAGGGCCCTGCTCAGGCGAGCCTGTACATCCAGCTGTACGGGTCCTCGTAGGCTCCGTACTGGATGCCGGTGAGGCGGTCGTGGATCTCGCTGGTGACCTCGCTGCCCTCAATGGTCACCTCGAAGCCCTCCCCCTTGAGACGCCCTAGAGGCACGACGACGGCGGCCGTCCCGCAGGCGAACACCTCGCGGACCTTCCCGGACTCGATGTCCTCCAGCAGGCCCTCCAGGGCGATGGTGTCCTCCACGACCCGGCGACCGGCGTCGGTGAGCAGTCGGATGATCGCCGAACGGGTGCTGCCCTCCAGGATCGTGCCGGTCAGGTGGGGGGTGCGCACCGTCCCGTCGTCGTCAACGACCATGATGTTCATGCCGCCGAGCTCTTCGAGATTGCGCTCGGTGACGTCGTCGAGGAAGCAGACCTGGTCGCAGCCCTTGGCCGCGGCCTCCTCCTGAGGCAGCAGCGAGGAGGCGTAGTTGCCGCCGGTCTTGGCGAAGCCGGTGCCGCCGCGCCCGGCGCGGTGGTGGTTCTGGGTGACCCAGATGCTGATGGGCTTCAAGCCTCCGGTGAAGTAGGCGCCCGAGGGCGAGGCGATGACGTAGTAGTCCACGACGTCCGCGGCGCGCACCCCCAGGAATGCCGCGGAGGCGAAGGCGAAGGGACGCAGGTAGAGGGACTCGCCCCGACCGGCGGGGACCCACTGGGCGTCGGCGCGCACCAGGTCCACCAGGGAGGCGACGAAGTCCTCCTCGGGCAGCTCGGGCAGCGCCAGGCGGCGGGCGGAGACATTGAGCCGGGCCGCGTTGTAGCGGGGTCGGAAGGTCCAGATGCTGCCGTCGGCGTGCCGGTAGGCCTTGATTCCCTCGAAGATCTCCTGCCCGTAGTGCAGGACGGCGGCGGCGGGGGACAGCGTGAGGTCCTTGTAGGCCGTGACCGCGTGGCCGGCCCAGCCCACGCCGCGCGTCCAGCGGGCGTGCGCCATGTGGTCGGAGAACACGCTCCCGAAGTGGAGGTCGGTCAGGGCCTGCGCGCGCTGCGCGTCACTGGCGGCGTCGGGGTTGAGGGTCAGGGGGAAGCGGCCGGCGAGGTCGTCGGCGGGGGGGACGGCGACGGCGGCGGCACGGGCCAGAGGCGTCTCGAGGGAGCTGGGCGTGGGAGCGGCGGCCGCGGTCTCAGACATGGCCGCAGCCTACAGCCGCGCTCACGGCGGTAAGCGGCTTTTCTCGCATACTGACCGGCTCCCGACGGTAGGCTGCTTGTTATGCGCCCCATCACCCCAAGGGCGTTCGCAACAGCCGTTCGTCGCGCACTGGCGCTGGTTGCCGCGGCCGCCGTAGCAACCTGCGGGGTATCCTGCCGAACGGATCCGGACGCCCGTTCCTCGCCCGTCTCGACGGCGGCCGGCGACGCCGCGGCAGCGCCCTCCGTGCCGGCGCTCGCCTCGGCCGTCGCCGTCTCCTTCCCCGAGCTCGACGGCTACGCCGCCTCCGCATCCCCCTCCCCCGCCGGCGGGAGCACCGTGGCCGAGCGCTCCTGGTCCTCGCCGGCGACTGGGTGCTCCGTACGCGCGGAGGTCGCCTCCGGCCTGCAGCCGGTCGTCCCTGACGGCGACGACCAGTCCTTGTCCGAGGCGCGGGCGGACGGTCTGGGTACGGGGTACCAGTCGTACGCCGGTACCGGCCGGGCTCGGCTCACCGGCCTGAACGGCGGTGAGCCCTATGCCGGGATCGTCAGTTCCTTCACCGCGAAGGTGGACGGCTCGGACGCCGCCGGGAAGTCCTTCGTTCGAGTCTGGTCGGCCGACGACGTGGCGCTGTCGGCGGTCGAGGTCTGTCCGCAGGGCGCCTTCGACGACGACGCCTGGAACGCACTGACCCGAGGAATCAGCTTGACCGGGCTGTCGGGACCTTCTCGCTGGCCCGGCGGAGAGCCGACGACGCCACCGGATCACCGTCCCGGGGCGTCGCCCGCGCCTGAGGACCCGCCGCCCCTCGACCGGACCCGGCCGCCGGGCCCCGGCGCGGACCGTGGGCCGGGCAACGAGCGCAAGCCCACGGTGGAGCCCAGCAGGGCGGCCTTCTGAGCGAGTCAGGCAGCTGGCGGCCCGTCTCTTTCCCGGTCCTGGTCCATCGCCGCCGGTGTGTGCCTGTTCTAGAAGGGTGGGACGGTGGCGAGCAGCGGGGTGAGGCTGAGGGCGGACTGCCGGGGTGTCGTTGAGGGCGTGGGCGGGGCGGCAGGACCACCGGCCGGCCCGGCGGCGGCGGCACCGGCCGGGTCGGGGGCCAGCAGCGGCGCCACCGCCCGCTCGACCCACGCCCGTCAGAGCCACCCCCGGCGCCATCCCCGACAGCACCGCCGTCACGGCCCCCAGCCCATCAAAGCCCCCGGGCGGGACCGCCGCCACCGGCACCGTCCGCACCACCCGGCGCGGGCGGCTCACCAGCACCCCGAGTACCGAACATGCGTACACGACAGTATCCGCCCCCCCCAACGCAACCCCTAGAACCCCGGAATCCCAACACAAACCCGGGCCCCAGCGCCCCCCCCCGCACGCGCAGAGCCCGGCCTCGCTCCGCGGCGACCTCGCACACCGTCCAGCACACCCGCGCGCACGACACACCAGAACCGATCTCGAGCCGGAACCGGACCGATCTCGGCGAAAAGGGGCGGGGGGCGAGAGGCCTGTGGGCGTCGCCGGGAGCGGGGATCAGACCCGCAGCACGGCGGTAACGTCGTCGCCGATCTGGCTGGTGGAGCGGACCAGCGGCGTCCCGGCGGCACTGGCCGCCGCACGGGCGGCCATATCGGCCTCGACGGCGGCCTCGACCCGGTGGGCGGCGTCGGCCTGCCCGATGTGCTCCAGCAGCATGGCGACGGCGCTGATGGTGGCGATCGGGTCGGCCCTGCCCTGACCGGCGATGTCGGGGGCGGAGCCGTGGACGGGCTCGAACATGGAGGGAAAGGCGCCGTCGGGGTTGATATTGCCCGAGGCCGACAGGCCGATGCCGCCGGTGACGGCGCCGGCCTCGTCGGTGAGGATGTCGCCGAAGAGGTTGTCGGTGACGATGACGTCGAAGCGGCCGGGGTCGGTGACCAGGTAGATGGTGGCGGCGTCCACGTGGCTGTAGTCCACGCGCACCTCGGGGTACTCGGCGCCGACGGCGTCGACGGTGCGCCGCCACAGGTGACCGGCGTTGACCAGCACATTGTGCTTGTGGACCAGGGTCAGGTGCCTGGCGGGACGTGCCTGGGCCTGCTTGAAGGCGTAGCGCACGACGCGCTCGACGCCATAGGCGGTGTTGACGCTGACCTCAGTGGCGATCTCCTGGGGGGTGCCCACGCGGACCGCTCCCCCGTTGCCGCAGTACAGGCCCTCGGTGCCCTCTCGCACGACGACGAAGTCGATGTCGCCGGGATCGGCCAGCGGGGTGGGTACGCCCGGGTAGTACCTGGAGGGACGCAGGTTGACGTAGTGGTCCAGGGCGAAGCGCAGACGCAGAAGCAGACCGCGCTCCAGGACGCCGGAGGGGACGGAGGGGTCGCCGACGGCGCCCAGCAGGATGACGTCATGGGCTTTGATGGCCTCCAGGTCGGCGTCGGCGAGGGTCTCGCCGGTGCGGTGCCAGCGGTCGGCACCCAGGTCGAAGTCGGTGGCGGCGATCCCGACGCCGGTTCCCTCCAGGGCGGCGGCCAGGACCTTGAGCCCCTCGGGCACAACCTCCCTGCCGACGCCGTCCCCGGGGATCACTGCGAGCTTGATGGTCTGCTTCTGCGTCATGCTCCCAGGGTACGGACATGAACCAGGATGTGAGACGGGAGGCCCGCATGCTGGCGGCGCGGGGGCGCGGTCCGACAGCGCGCCGCCTCCGAGCCGGCGCCCGGTCAGCCCGGCCGACCTCAAGCCGTCGCGGGGCAACGGAGAGTGCCGGCCGCATCGAGTCACCCCGGTTATGACGCTCCGGCACCATCTTGTTTGTTGCGATTCGGTCTACTCCGCAACTACGGTTGCAGCGATCCGAGAAACCGGAGGCCCACCCCGCGAGCCTTCCGTGCAGCCCGCCAACCAGAGGTTTCCCATGAGCAAGCACGTCATGGTCATCTACGGCACCCGCCCGGAGGCACTCCTCGCACCACTGCCCGTCCAGCGCTGCACGACGGAGGTCGCCTCCGCGGCTGCCGGGCCCTTCAGGAGCGGTCGGCCAGTTGTGGACCTGCCGGCGAAGCCCCTGGTCTAGCCTCCGTGTCGGGTCACCGTGGCACTGCGATCCAGATCTCTCTCGCCCGTCATGCCCGACGGGCTGAGCCTGGGCGAGCTCGAGCTCTTCCTTCCCCGTGACAGCCGCGCCCTGCGCGTAGACCTCACCTCATGGACTTTCTGGTTGCTGACAGCAACGGTCGCCCGCACGCTGCTGTCAAGCAGCCACGTCCTGTTCCCCAGGCTCCTCACCGTCGGCATCGTGGCGGCACTGATCGTCCAGACGACTGCCTGGTTGGTGACGCGGCGCTACTACCCGTGGGCCTCGTTAAAAGTCGTGCCCTTCCTGGCCGTCGGCGGTCTTGGCTACGCCGTCGGGATGAGCGTCCTGGACTTTCTGTTCGGGGTGCGGCCGCTGCCCCGATCCGCGGCACTGGTCGGCGCCGTCATCGCGATCACGATGCAGCTGGTGCGCCGCCGTCGGTGGATGAGACGGGCGCTCAAGGTGCACGGCACCGGGGCGGCATCATGACCCCGCCCCTCCCCCGGCGGTCATGGCCGGTGGCCGATGTCGGCGGCTCCCGCCTGCACCTGCCCCACGGCACGACGCCCGCCCTGGACTCCGCCATGTGGGTGCTGGCCCTGGCGATCGTCGCGATGCTCAACATCGAGGCCGGCTCGATGCCGGCGACCGGCCCGGCCATCGGTATCGCGTCGCTGCTCGCCGTCGCTCTCCAGGTGATCCTCTACGTCTTCCTCCTTCGGGGCCGGGCACGGTTCGGAACGATCGACGAGATCCCCCAGCTGCTCTTCTCGGACCTGTTCATTGCGGCAGTCCTCACCATGGTGACGGCGCTGGCGGAGTACTACCACTTCCTCCCCCTCATCCCGGTGGGCAGTGCGGTCATCTCCGGCGCGGTGGCGCTCACGCTGCACCTGGGATCGCGCTGGTTCTTCCGCCAGTACATCGCGCTGCGACGTCGCCCCGAGGGGCGTCGGGCGCGGCGCACCATAATCCTGGGAGCGGGCTCCGGCGGCGCCCAGGCGATCGGCCTCATGCAGGACGACCGGGACTCCGCCTTCGAGCCGGTCGCGATCCTCGACGACGACCGGGCCAAGCGCCACCTGCGCATCAGCGGCGTACGGGTACTCGGCCCGTGGCGGGCGCTGGGCCAGATCGCCAAGGAGACCCGCGCCGACCTGGTACTCCTGGCGGTCCCCTCGGCAACCCCGGAGCGGGTGGACGAGGTCGTCCGTCACGCCCACACCCTGGGGCTCGACATCCGGGTCATGCCCTCCACGCAGGAGCTCATGGGCGCAGCGGCCTCCCGCCGCTCCGGAGCCTCCCAGATCCGCGGGACGCAGGTGTTCCGCCCCCTGGAGATCGAGGACCTCCTGGGACGACGGGCCATCGACACGGACGTGGACGCCATCTGCAAGTACCTCACGGACGAGCGGGTCCTGGTCACCGGAGCGGGCGGCTCGATCGGCTCCCAGCTGTGCCGGGAGATCTTCCGGTACAAGCCGGAGCGGCTCATCATGGTCGACCGCGACGAGTCCGCCCTCCATGCGGTCCAGCTGTCCCTGGACGGCAGAGCAATGCTCGACTCCCCGAATCTGGTCCTGGGCGACCTGCGCACACCGGGGCTCATCGAGTCCCTCTTCGCCAAGTCCCGGCCGACTATCGTCTTTCACGCGGCGGCGCTCAAGCACCTCACCCTGACCGAGCGCTTCCCGGAGGAGGCCTTCCTCACCAACGTCGCCGTCACCCAGGACCTGCTCCGGACCGCGGCCGCCTCCGAGGTGCAGCGCTTCATCAACGTCTCCACGGACAAGGCGGCGGACCCCGAGTGCGTCCTGGGCTACTCCAAGCGGATGGCGGAGCGGCTCACCTCCACGGTGGGTCAGACTCTCGACGGCGACCGTCGCTTCATGTCCGTCCGCTTCGGCAACGTGCTCGGATCGCGCGGCTCCGCGCTGCTGACCTTCGCCTCGCAGCTGGAGCGCGGACTGCCCATGACCATCACGGACCCCCATATGGAGCGCTTCTTCATGAGCGTGGATGAGGCCTGCCAGCTGGTCCTTCAAGCGGGTGCACTGGGACGCTCCGGCGAGGTCCTCGTGCTGGACATGGGGCAGCCGCACAATATCGAGGAGATAGCCCGCCGCTTCGCGACGCTCCTGGGCTACACCGACGCGCCCGTGGTCTATACGTATGTGCGCCCCGGGGAGAAGATGAGCGAGTGCCTCTTCGGCGCCGGCGAGGAGGATGTCCGTCCATCGCACCCGCTCGTGTCCCAGACGCGAGTGCCCCCCGTTCCTATGAGCACGCTGAGGGTCGTGATGACCTCCGCGACATGACTCGCGTCGGCCAGCACAAGGAGCTTGTGCGCCAGTGGATGAGGTCCTCATCACGATCGGGGGTGCAGGCATGACGCCGGCTCTCATCGTCGGGCTGCTCAACGCCGCCGCCCTGTCCGCGCTGCTGACGGCGTTGGCGATCCCGCTGCTGCGCCGCGCCCACGTCATCGACATCCCTGTGGGCCGCTCCCTGCACGAGCACCCGATCCCGCGCGGGGGCGGACTCGCCGTCGTCCTGGCGGTGGCGCTCAGCGTCTGGGCCGCGCCCCTGATCGCCTTCAGCCTGGACGGCCTGCCCCACATGTCGGCGCGCTTCGACATCGTGATTCTGGGCCTCAGCACGATCCTCGCCTTCGCACTGGTCGGCCTGGCCGAGGACCTCTACTCCCTGCCCGCCACGACCCGTCTCGGGCTGCAGCTCGGCCTGGGGCTGCTGCTGGGCCTGGGGGCGTGCCTGGAGCTCAGGACGTCAATGTGGCCGGCACCGGTGATCGCCGTGTGCTCGGCGGGGCTGGTCAACGTCACGAACTTCATGGACGGGGCCAACGGCCTGGCCGCCGGCCACGCCGTGGTCGCGGCGGGGTGGTTCGTGGCGGTCTCCCTGCTGCTTCCGGTGCCCGGTCTGGGATTCGTCATGATCGTCGTGTCGGGGGCGTGCCTGGGGTTCCTGCCCTTCAACGCGCCCCGGGCCAGGGTGTTCCTGGGGGACTCGGGCTCCTACGCCCTGGGCGGGGCGTGGTCCTTCGCGGCGACGGTCTGCCTGGCCGACAGGGTGCCGGCGGACGTCTCGGTGGCGCCGCTGCTCGTCCTGGTGGCGGACGCGGGATACACGCTGTGGCTGCGGGTGCATGCCGGGCAGCGCTGGTACGAGGCGCACAAGCTGCACGTCTACCAGCGCCTGGTCTCCGCCGGGTGGCCGCACTGGGGCTCGGCGCTGCTGGTGAGCGGAACCGCCCTGGCGTGCTGCGCCATGACGGTGATCGACCTGCGCTCCCGCCACGTGTCATGGCTACCGGCGGCCGGAGTGGTCCTGATCCTGCTCGCCTATCTGCACATGCCGGTGCTCGTCGGGGCGCCGAGCCCCTTCCACCGCCCTCGGGCAGGGGGCTGATGCTGTGCGAGTCCTTGTGCTGACCCACTACTGGGCCCCGGAGATCGGGGCGCCGCAGAAGCGCTGGCGCCGGCTGGCGGAGGGCCTGACCGCGCGCGGGCACGAGCTGGCGGTCCTGACGCCCTCCCCCCACTACCCCGCGGGCCGCCTCCTGGAGGACTCTCCGGCGTACGCCCCCGGGAGCATCCACCGCGACGCGTCCGGGGCCCTGATCCACCGGACGGCCTTCCGCCCCTACGACGCGGGCCTGGGCGGCCGCGGCGCGGACCAGGCCGTCGCCGCCGCGCACGCGCTGCGCCTGGGGCTGCACCGCTTCGCGGGCGCCAACCGGCCCGACGTCGTCGTCGGCTCGGTCCCGGGGCTGCCGACGCTGCCGGCGGCCCTCGCCCTGGGCCGGGGGCTGCGGCGGCCCGTCGTGGCCGAGCTGCGCGACGCCTGGCCGGACATCCTCGCCTCGGCCGACGACTGGGCGTCTGCCCCGGACCGTGCCGACAGCCGGCGGTCGCGGGCCCGGGAAACGGTTCTGAGCGGTATCCGCGGCGCCATCCCGCCGGCCGTGACGTGGTTGGAGCGCGGTGCCGCAGCCGTCGTGACGACGACGGAGTCCTTCGCACGGGTCCTGCGCGAGCGCGGGATGGGGCGCGTGGTGACGGTGCGCAACACCGCCGAGCCCCGCTACTGGGCCCTGCCCTCGGTGCCGCGCGAGCGGGCCGACGGGGCGCTTCACGTGCTCTACCTGGGAACGGTGGGGCGGGCGCAGGGCCTGCGCAGCGCGGTGCGCGCGGCGGCCCTCGCCCGCGCCCGGGGCACGCGCATGGTCCTGCGGGTCGTGGGCGAGGGCGCGGACCTGGCCCCGATGCGCTCCGAGGCGCAGGACCTGGCCGCCCCCGTGGAGGTCCTCCCTACGGTCCCCGCCGATCTGGTGGCCGCCCACTACGCGTGGGCGGACTCGGTCCTCGTGTCCCTGCAGGACTGGCCCTCCATGGAGCTGACTGTCCCCTCCAAGCTGTATGAGGTCATGGCGGCCGGACGGCACGTGAGTCTCGCGGCAGCGGGCGCCGCCGGCCGCATCGTGAGCGCCTCCCGCAGCGGCGACGTCGTACCACCGCAGGATCCCGACGCGCTGGCCCGCCTGTGGCGGGGGCTCGCAGCAGACCGCAGCCGCCTGTTCGTCACGGGCGGCGGGCCGTGGTTGGAGGCGCACGCCGCCCCTGACGCGCTGGTCGACCGCTACGAGACCGTCCTGGGGGAGGTCGCCCATGCCTGACTTTCAACGCCTTCGGAACGTGTTCCTGCTCGGCGACACGGCCTGGCGGCACCTGGCCGAGGACCCGCTGCTGCTGGTGGTGCAGGCCTCCCGGCGGCTGCCGGTCTCGACCAGGGCGGTGACGTCCCGACTGGTCGGTGCGGGGGCTGCACCGACCGGCGTGCGTCGCGCACTGGCGGAATTCGTCGCCGACCGGCCGCGTGCGGCCGCGCGGGCGCTGGCCGCCGTCGAGCCGGGTTCCGCCCTGGGGCGCCGGGTGGCCGCCGAGCTGGCGGTGCAGGTGGGCGACGCCGCCCTGGTCCCCGGGGGTGTGGAGACGGCCGGCCCGTCGGTGCGGGCCCGGGAGCTGTGGTCCCGCGGACACCTCTCCCGGGCGGTCCATGTGCTCGACGACGCGCCCCGGGCCCGGGCCCAGCGGGCGCGCCTGCGTTCGGAGATGGCGACGATGAGCCCGAGGTTCGCGCTTCCCGGGGTCGTCCCCTCCCCCGCCTGGTCGGGACCGGCGCGAAGGGCGCGCCCGCGGGTGCTTCACGTCCTGACGAACTCGCTGCCGCGCACGCAGTCCGGCTACGCCGTGCGCTCCCACGCGGTGCTGCGCTCGCAGGTCGCGGCCGGGATCGAGGCGAGGGCGGTGATCCGTGTCGGGTACCCGGTCACCGTGGGCCTGGTGGGTGCCGCGCGCGAGGACCGGGTGGACGGCGTCATCTACCGCAGGCTGCTCCCGGCCCGTCTGGCGCCGACGTCCGCCGCCCGCCTGGTGCAGATGACCCGCCTGCTGGCTCGGGAGGTCGAGGAGTTCCGCCCCGACGTGCTGCACACGACGACGAACTACCAGAACGCGCTCGTGACCCGGGCCGTGGCCCGGTCCTACGGCCTGCCGTGGGTCTACGAGATGCGGGGCGTCCTGGAGTACACCTGGGTGGCGCGGCGACCCGCCGCGCAGGAGGCCGAGGCCCTCGCCTCGGAGCGCTTCTCCATGCTGCGCGCCAAGGAGACGGAGATGGCCGTGGAGGCGGACGCGGTCATCGTCCTGTCCCGGGTGCAGCGGGAGGACCTGATCGCCCGCGGCATCCCGGCAGAGCGGATCTCCGTTGTGCCCAATGCCGTGGAGGCGCCGGTCCTGGAGGCGCCTCGCCTCCTGCCGGCCGACGCCCGCCAGGCCGTGGGCCTGCCCCGGGCCGGGTTCTGGGTGGGCAGCGTGTCCTCGCTCGTGGACTATGAGGGCTTCGGGGTTCTCCTGCGGGCGGTGGCGCGGTGCCGCGAGCAGGGGGCGGACGTGCGCTGCGCCCTTGCGGGCGACGGCGTGAGTCGCCCCGGGCTCGCCGCCCTGGCCGCGGACCTGGGGCTGGGGGGCGAGGTCTGCGTCCTGCCCGGACGGGTGGATCATCGGCTGGCCCTGGACTGGTACCAGGTGCTGGACGTCTTCTGCGTTCCCCGGCTGGACACGCCGGTGTGCCGGATGGTGACGCCGCTGAAGCCTCTCACCGCGATGGCGCTGGGCCGCCCGGTGGTCGCCTCGGCCCTCCCGGCCCTCGCGGAGGTGATCGAGCCGGGCTGCGGCCGCTCCTTCCCGCCGGGCGACGCCGAGGCCCTCGCCCGGATCCTGACGGCAATGGCGACCGGCGGCCCGGACCGCGACCCTGCCGCAGGGACCACGCGGACGACCGCTCCGCTGCCCACGTGGGAGAAGAATGGAATCCGTAACGCCGAGATGTACGAGGAGCTCCGATGAGCGAGTCGCCGGACATGACGGACATGGCCTGGATGGACAAGCAGTCGTGGCGCGACGACGACGCCGGCGACTCGGTCAGCGTCCTGGAGCTGGCCGAGCTGCGGCCGGTCGGGAAGCGTCCCTCGCTGCCCGCCTACACCCGCAGGCTGTGGCAGCGGCGCCACTTCATCTGGGCGGATGCCCGCGCCAAGGCGCTGGGCTCACAGCGCGGGACGTTCCTGGGCAACGCGTGGCTCGTGGCCAGGCCCATGCTGGACGCCTCCGTCTTCTTCGTGGTGTTCGGCCTCCTGCTGCAGACCAGCCGGGGAATTGAGAACTTCATCGGCTACCTCATTGTGGGCGTCACCCTGTTCCCGCCGCTTCAGCGGGCCATCACCGGGGGCAGCCAGGTGATCGTGGGCGGCAGGAACCTCATTCGCGGGTTCTCCTTCCCGCGGGCGGCTCTGCCGATCTCCTACACGATCCGCTGCGCCATCGACATGCTGCCGCCGTTGACCGCGATCCTCATTCTCGTCATCATCCTTCCACCGCACGCCTACCCGACATGGCGGTGGGTACTGGTCCTCCCGGTCTTCGTGCTCCAGGTCCTGCTGAGCCTGGGACTGGCCTTCGTCACCTCAAGGATCACAACCATGATCCCGGACATGCGCAACATCTGGCCCTTCCTCACGCAGTTCTGGTTCTACGGCTCGGGCATCTTCTTCTCCTACGACCGCTTCATCGACCATCCGGTCATCCTGAGGGCCATGGACTTCAACCCCGGGTATGGCTGGAATTAAACAAGATCGGTGTGTGATGGTGTGATTGGGAGGTGCTCGAAGTCGTAGTCGAAGGTGCGGTTGGTGATGTAGGCGGTGAAGGCCGCGAAGGTGTTCTCCGGGGTGTCGCGCTGGAGGTTGGCGATATTGTTCTTGGCGGCGTTCCACACGTGTTCTGTGGGACCCAAGGTCTGGGGCGTAGGGGGGCATGTAGATGGGTGTGATGCGCTCCAGAGCCTGGCCGGGGGCGTAGAGGTCGGTCAGGGCCTTGGCGTGGTGGAACCTGGCGTTGTCCAGGACGACCGCGATCTTCTTCCCCTCATCGGTCTCGCGCGCCAGGCGATCCATCATGAGGGTGATCTGCTCGGCGTTCTGGTTTCCCTCGATGGGGTAGATTCTCATTTTCTTGGTCGTCAGGCTCAGTGCCCCGAAGAACGACTGGCTCGCCTTCTTGCGGTCCACGTACAGCTTTGTTCTCTTTCCCTTGGGAAGCCACATGCGCCGGGTCTCGGCCTCGTGCTCGACGCGGACCTCGTCGACGGTGTAGACCTCCCAGCCTTCTTTCAGCAGATCGGCGACCTGGTCCCGGATCTCGGCCATCCGCCTGGTGATGGCCTTCTCGTCGCGGCGCTTGTCGAACGGGTCGGGGAGCTTGAAGGTCATGCCCAGAAAGCGCATGAGCAGCCGGTAGGAGGACTCGGACCTGTACTCGACTCCGAACTTGATCTGCACGACGTCCTTAAGGGCCGGGACGTCCCAGAAACCGGCTTTGACGCCTGCCTCCGAGGGCGGTCTACTGAGAATCTCCTCCAGCTCCTCCTTCTGCGCCCGCTTGAGCTTTGCCGCATTCTCGTTGCCGGCGTGACCGGTTACCACGGAGCCCATCCTGTATCTCCGCCATTCTGACAGCCACTCACGTACCGTCCCCTCGGCCCGCTCGACCATCTCCGCGATAATATCCAGGCCGACGCCGCGGGCAGCGTACACAATCGCCTCCGCCTTCATTCTCACCAGCCTGTAGGTGTCCGAGCGCTTCTTCCACCTGATGAGGATGTCCCGTTCCTCGTCCGTCATGTCGATCTGCATGAGACTATCTTATACGAGGTGCTCCGCAGACGCCAACCAGGAATCCCGCAGCAGCTGCCCCAGAATGTCATTTTGTTTAATTCCAGCCATACCTCACCATCGCCATGTATCGCGATGTCATCTTGTACCAGACGGTCCCGGATGCCCGCATGTGGAGGATCCTCATCGCGTGGGCGGTGGGGCTGAGCGCCATCGGCTACGTGTTCTTCTGGGAGAAGGAGGAGTCCTATGGCGCAGAGCGCTGAGGAGGCGGGCGCGTCCACGCCGGACGACGCCGCCCGGCCTGAGACCGCCGTTCCTCCTGTCACCGTGGTCGCCGAGAACGTGCGGGTCCGCTACCGGGCGCCGTCGACGGATGCTGCGGACTTCCGTGAGGCCTCCCTGGGACGGAAGGTCTTTCTGCGCCTGACGGGCCAGAAGCCGAAGGTGACGGTGGACGCCCTCAAGGGGGTCTCCTTCGTGGCCCGCGCCGGGCAGTCGATCGGGATCCTGGGGCGCAATGGGTCTGGGAAGTCCACTCTCCTGCGGATTATCGCCGGCCTGGAGACGCCGCGCTCCGGCTTTGTCTCCGCCCGCTCCAATCCTGTGCTCCTGGGGGTCAACGCGGCCCTGGTCCCGGACCTGTCCGGTGAGCGGAACGTGCGCCTGGGCTGCCTGGCCATGGGGCTGAGCCGCGCGGAGACGGAGGCGGTCCTGCCCGATATTGTCGAGCTGGCCGGAATCGGCAAGAGCATCTACCGGCCGATGAAGACCTACTCCTCGGGCATGGCCTCCCGTCTGCGCTTCGCGATCGCCGCGGCCTCGAACCCCGACATCCTTCTCATCGACGAGGCCCTGTCCACGGGCGACGCCGCCTTCAAGGAGCGCAGCGAGAACAAGATGACGCAGCTGCGGCAGAACGCCGGCACCGTCTTCATCGTCAACCACGCGGCTCAGGTCATCGAGGAGATGTGCACGCGCGCCCTGTGGCTCATGGACGGGGCGCTCATCGGCGACGGCCCCGGTCCGGAGATCGCCCACGACTACCGGTGGTGGTCGTGGAATATCGCCAAGAACGAGCCGGAGAAGGCGGACAAGATACTCGCCGGCTGCCGGGAGAAGTGGGCTCCGACCCCGCCCCGCATCCAGCGCTCCGACAGCCGCATGCTCCCCATGCGGCACGCGGTGCAGGGCTGAGCGCCCCAATGGCCAGACTCACGGTCTACGGCTCCTGCGTGAGCAGGGACGCTGCCAGCGTGCTCGAGGGCCGCGGCTGGAGCGTGGAGCGGTACATCGCCAGGCAGTCCCTCATCAGCGCGGGCACCAGCGCTGATGTCAGCGACCTGGACCTGGGCGTCCTCGCCTCGGCATTCGTCCGGCGCTCCTTCCTCAGCGACGCGGCCGGAGATCTGGAGGCGCAGCTGGCCGAGGCGGCCGACCGCACCGACCTTCTCCTGTGGGACCTCACCGACGAGCGCCTGGGGGTCATCGAGACGGTGCCGGGATGTTTCCTCACCCGTTCCACGGAGGGCATGGCCGCCGGCCTCTACGAGTGGGCCAGCGGCCGGCTCCTCGAGCTGGGCACCGATGAGCACCTCCACCGGTGGGAGCGGGCGCTCCCCCGTTTCCGAGCCGTTCTGGAGCGCCACGGCCTGCTGGAACGAACGGTCCTGCTCAATGCGCCATGGGCGCTGCGGACCGCTGCGGGAGAGCCGACCGTATCGAGCTGGGGCCTGACGGCTCAGGAAGCGAACTGCATAATCGCCGAGTATGTGGAGAATGTGCGGAAAGAGCTTCCCGTCCCGGTGCTGCGCGTCCCCGACGAGCTGGTCGTCGCGGACACGAGGCATCGTTGGGGGGCCGCCCCATTTCACTACACCCCGGGTCTCTACGAGTGGGTGGCGGACGCCGTCGAGGCGCGGCGCGGCGCACAGTAGGCCCGCCGGTGGCACCTGCTGCCTGGCGGGTCTCAGGGCGCGAGCCGGGGCCGGCGCGGCCAGACCGGAACACGCGGCGCTTCACCCCCGGAGTAGAGCCGCTCGGCATCCTGCCCGGTGACTCGGTATCCGACGGGGACTCCCGCGTAGTCCACCGGCTCCGCGTCCCAGGTGCGGGCGTCCGGGGTGTAGAGCTGCACGACGGCGCCGTCTCGCACGATCGCGACCTCGGGGGCGTCGTGCCACAGAAGCATCCGGGCGCGGGCGCCGGCGCTGAGGTGCCCCCAAGGGCTGCGGAGGATCTGGCGGGGGTCGAGCCTGCGGACGAGCTCTCGCATGAGGCCGGCGTGCTCGGCTCCGAGTCCCTCGGGCTCGGTGGGCATCTGGCCGCGGTCGACAGTGCCCGCGTACCAGCCCAGGTCGTACAGGATGGTCTGCTGCGCCCAGGCGGCGGCGCCGGTGACATCGAGATAGGGGTGGTAGCGGGTGCGGAACTGCGTCGTGTAACGGCCAGGGCGGCTCCAGGCGGCCTGGACGGCGGAGTCTCCCGAGGAGCGTTTCTCGTAGTGGTAGACGGCGGCGGGCACGCAGGTGATCCGTTGGTTGCGGGCGCGGATGCGTCCCAGGTAGAGGGCGTCCTCAAAGGTGGGAGCCTCCCGGTCCTCGGGGAAGCAAGCGGAACGGGCCTCCTTGCCGCGGATAAGGCACTCGTGGACGGAGAGCTGGATGGCCTGGGGCAGGCGGGCGGCATCGACCCTGATAGTGCCATTCTGAAAGCGGAAGTCGAGGGGGTGGGCGGTCTCGCGCCCACCCTGGTCGATGATCGTGCGACCGACCAGGAGTATGTCTCCGAGTCCGCGCGACGAGAGCAGACGTGAGAGAAAGTCGGGAGCGAGCCAGTCATCGGGGTCGGGGAATCCGATCCAGCTCCCGTCGGCCCGGGTCAGGGCGAGGTTGCGGGCGCGCCCCTGCCCGCCGTTGTCGATTTCAATGACCAGGGCGTCGATGTCGGTCGCGGCCGCCCACGTCCTGCAGATGCTGGGCGAGTCGTCGCAGGCGCCGTCCAGGACGAGAACCACCTGGAGCCGGTCGTGAGGGTGAACCTGGGCGTCGAGGGAGTCCAGGAAGCGCGGGAGGTATCGGGCGACTCCGTAGACAGCGCTGATGAGGCTGACCCGAGGTGGGCGGGGGGTGAGCAGTCGCATCAGATCGTGCTCTCCAGGAGGCGGGCCGTGACGCGCGCGCAGGCGCCCGCATCGGGGACGATGAGCCCGGGCGGTGCGGTGACTCGCTCCGCGGCCGCGGCGTCGATGGCGGAGAGCGCCTGTGCGGCGCTGTCGGCACCCAGGGCGCCCGCGGCCTCGTGCCTGGCGCGGTAGCGGTCGGTGTCGGGGTCGCCGCGGGGGTCCCACACGACGCCGACGGCGCCGAGCACCATGCCGTCGTCGAGAATGGAGGAGCGGTCGGAGACCACGGCCCAGGAGCGGGAGAGCTGGTCGGGCACGTCACGCCCCGTGGTGGTCTCGGCATCGAGCTCGGCGAACCAGTCGGGGGCCAGGAGTGCGAGCTTGGGGTGGGCGAAGAGCACGGGCCTGCGCCCCGCGCGCCGTGCTGCGCGGGCGAGGCCCAGCCAAGGACGGTAGAAGTCGTCCAGGAGCGGGTCGGCCGGGGCGCCGGTGTCGATGGCGCGGAAGATTTCCGGGCTCCAGGTGGGGGCGAGCAGGACGCGGTCGCGGTCGCGTCCCAGGAGAGGGTGAAGCAGGTCGTGGCGGGGGAAGCCGGTGAGCCAGACCTCCCGCTTGGTGAGCGTGTAGGAGGTGTGATCGGCGGTGAGGCCCTCGTACTCGGCGGGGGTGGCGGCCAGGACGACGTCGAGGCGCATGAGGTTGAACCACCGCCACATGTCCCGCATGGTGATGCCGTGCTGGAGGAAGACGACGCGCTGATCGCCCCGCGTTCGACCCGAGGCGAGCCGGTGGCTGATGACGGGGTCGCCGACATCGGCGAGCAGGAGCGTGCCGGCCTGCTGCCACGTCGAGGTGAAGGACGCCTCGGTGGGGTCAACGAGGTTGAAACCCTCGGAGGCCAGACGCGCCCAGTCGGGGCTGGCGCGCTCGATGGCGAAAAGGTGGCGGATGCCGGGAGCGTGCTCGCGTGCGTGGCGGTAGAGGGGCTCGGCGTTGTCTCCGGCGGAGTCGTGCCGGTCCATGTAGAGCCATATGGGGGACGTCTGCGCCGGTGCGGTGCGAGCAGGGGCCCTGGGGCCGGTGAGCGCCGCGGCGGGTTTGTCTGACGCGCCCCCTGCGGGAACGAGTCGGCGCAGGATCCGTGAGGCGCGACGACGAAGCCGGGCGGCCTGCTGGGCGGCGCGCCGCCCCGGGCCCGGCGGCGGGGTCGGGGGCCTTCTCATGCCCGGGTAGGGGGCGACGCGTCGTTCCTGCCCGTTGAGGGTGACGGTCACCGCTCCTGCGGGGAGCCAGATGATGCGCTCGTGGACGACAACATCGTCGAAGTAGGTGTGGTCGACGGTCTTGGTGCAGGTGGGTGCGGCGGGAGCGCCGTCGACCGCCCACCTCTCGCGGGGGGTGGGGCCGGCGTGGAAGTAGGTGACCTGCCGGTCGGGTCGGAAGCTGTGGGCGGAGGGCAGGATGGGGTCGGGAAGGGGGGCGCCCACGGCGGCGAGGAGGGCCGCGCGGCGGTTGAGGGCGAGCGGCGTGGAGCTGTAGGCCTCGATCTCGTGGGCGGGGATGCGCGCCAGGGCCCCGCGCAGGAGGAGGGCGACCTCGCTGCGCTGCGCGGCGGTGAGGCGCTGGGCGGCGTAGCGCAGTCCGCGATCGGCGTCGGTGACCTGGATGAGGCGCCGGATGACGAGCTGGTGCACCCAGGAGGGAGCAGGGCCGGCGGCCTGGAGCCAGTCGGGGATGAAAACGCCCAGCAGGCGCCGGTAGTGCTCGATGCTCGCCCAGGGCCCGGGGCTGCCGGCGGCCTGGAGGACGATGGCGGGTCCGTCGTGGAGGTGAAGGCGGTTGCCGGTGGCGGTGATGTGTCGGATGAGGGTTCCGATCCCGTCGTCGGGGCCGCCGGCGCCGTCCCAGGCGGGCAGGCCGCTGCGGGGGACGGTGAGCAGGACTCCGCTGATGGTGTCGGGGAAGACGTGGGGCTCGGCGGTGAGGTCGACGGTGCGGCTGCCGGAGGCGAAGCGCCACCCCAGGGGCCTGTCGTCCTGGGCGCCGTCGGGCCAGGTGGTCAGGGTACGGGTGAGGACGGTACGTGCCCGGGACCGGGGCAGGGCGGCGAGGTATCCGGCCTCCGCGGTATCACCGGCGCGCACGAGGAGGACCCGTCCGCCGTCCAGACCGGCGAGCGCTCGGGACACGGCCTCCGGATCGGGGCAGATGACCGCCTCGGCCTCGGGATGGGTGTCGGACAGGAGGCTGCCGCGGGTGGCCCGGGCGTCTCCGGCGCCGAAGATCAGGACGCGGAGGGGCGGCGCGCTCATGAGCCGGGCACCTCCGTCTCGTTGGGCGGGCCCCAGTGGCTGACGGTGGCGGTGGAGAGGATCTCGGCGCTGGAGATGTCCCAGGTATGGGCGGGCGAGGCGCTCGAGGCTCTGCGGCGCTGGACGAAGCCGAAGCGGGTTGCGGAGTAGATACGGGCTCCGGCCTCGGTGCAGCCCTTGAGGAACGCGGTGTCCTCGCCGGTGGTGGTGTCGGGGAAGCGGACCTGCCGGGCGAGGTCGGTACGGGCGACGATGGTGGGGCCGGAGACGAAGGTGCTGTAGCGGTGCTCCCAGTCGGGGAAACGAAGGACGGTGATGTCCTCCGCGGCGAGGTGCACGTAGTGGGCGTGCTTGCCGACGACCTCGGCGCGGGCGTAGTCGGCGGCGGCGAGGGCCTCGAAGAGGTAGTGGTCGCTGTAGAGGTCGTCGTCGTCCATCTTGGCGATGTAGTCGGCATCGACGTGGTCGAGCATGAGGTTGTAGTTGGCGCCGAGAGTGGTGGAAGCGGGGGCCTCGATCCAGTCGATGCCCAGACCGAGGTCTCGGGCGCGCTCCGTGAGCGCCGGATCGGGGGTGAAGCCGTGAGTGACGACGATGGGCTGCTGGGCAACCTGCTTCTGCGCGGCAAGGGTGTCCAGGACGTGCGGGACCTGCCGAGGCCGGATCGTGGAGATGAGAGGGGCGATAGTGGGCTGCCGACAGGTCCTCTCCCTCATGCCGATGGCGGTCAGGACGGCGTCCACCCTGTGGCTGTAGGTGTGGTGGCTCCAGATCTCACGCCGGGCGAGGTAGGTCATGCGGTCGCGCAGGGCGGGGTTGAAGACCAGGGCCCGCTGGACGTGCTGGGCCTGGTCGCGGTCTTCGACGACGGCGAGAGCGCCAGCGGGCAGGAATTTTCCTGTGGCGACGCTCGGGGTGGTGACCACCGGGGTGCCGCAGGCCGTGATCTCCAGGATGCGTCGGGCGAACATGGAGGGGCTGGAGACGACGGAGTTGACGTTGAGGAAGGTCTTGTACCCGCGATAGGCGCTGAGCATCTGGGGATAGCTGAGGGAGCCGCGCACGTGGGCGTCGTAGGGGGCGGGGAACTGGTAAGCGGGATCGGTTCCCAGGTAACGGGAGAAGATGTCCAAGCCTGTGGCCAGTCGAGGCGACGCGTCGACGGCTGCGCCGAGAAGGATCTCCATCTGTGCGCGGCGCTCGGGGTACTTGTGGTCGAAGTACATGCCGGCGAAGGCGATGTCCCGCAGCGGGGCCGGGCGGCCGTCGTCGCCGAGGAGCCGGACGGGGTTGTGGATGGCGGGCTGGGCGGCGAAGGGCAGGGTATCGACGCGATTGTGGCCGAGGTCGTGCCGGTAGCGGTCCAGGAGCGTCTCATCGGTGGTGAAGACCCAGTCGAACAGCCGGGCGGTGTCGATGGCCTCCTCGTAGTGGGCGGGGTCCTCCTTGTTCCAGAAGACGGTGGGGACGCCCGCAGAGCGCAGGGCGGCAACCATGTCTTGGAGGTGCGCGGACGGGCCCCTGGGACCGATGACCTGGTAGCGCCAGGCATCGGCGTTGCCGTGCCAGGCCGACTCGACGAAGAGGAAGTCGATGGGCGTGTCCCCGACCTGTTCGCGCCACCGGTTGGGCGTGAGCGGCACAGCGCGCCACTCGTACTGGAGGGCGAGCGCGGTGAACTCGTCGGCGATGACGCCCACCGTGACGTCGTGCCGACCAGCAGCCGACGACGGGTCGGGGACGGGCCACTCTGCGAAGGCGGCCTCCCCCCTGCGCCCGCGACGACGCCTGGCCGGTCGGGCCCACGCCGAGGCCCGCCGGCGCCGCCGGTACTCCTTGAGCCCGGTCAAGCCTCCGTGGCGCAGGTGCCACAGGGGGACACGAAGAGACCGTGCAACTCTCCTAAACATCCTCAATCACCGACCGTAACGCTTCACCATCTCGCTTGAAATCGAAAGTGAAAGGAGAGCCAAACGCCTGCTGGCTCCACCCCGAAACAGGGTGAGGAATTTCTGCATCGCAATAAAAATAATAGCTTTTCCCGCCGAGAGCAGACGCGATCAGGGCCTCATTAATCGCATTATACGTCTCCGGTGCGATTATAATCCTGGTAATTCCCGGCCGGGACATCAACGAGTTTATAAGACCGCTCCCCCCATATCCCGCAACCACTGAAGCGCTTCGAAAAAGCCTTGCCTGATCCGACAGGTCAAACATTTCAGGATGAACAACGTCAAAACCACTACGCCGAAACAAAGACTCTACCTCGGCCGCGTTTCGGCATTTCCTCACGTGCCCCTCGGGTCGGGCCACAAATATGCGATCCCCGAACTCTACAGCGGACTTAGTGCCGGCCCGGCCATCGGCGGCAAGAGCATCGGCGACCCTAGACCAGACATCGACAATACCGGGCGCCACGTAACCTAAGTTAGAGAACATCGGAGTACAGGAAAATAATCGCTCAACCGCAACAGGTCCGTTAAACACCTCAATCCTGTCCGCAGGAATGCCCGCCGCTTCCAGAAAACGAGGCACCCATGGCCTCAGGTCCTCGAGCCCACACCCTCGTGAGGACGACACCAGAACCCGCAGACCAGGCTGCGACTCACGAGCCAGATCGAACCCCCACACTCTTCCAAGCAACTCAGTCGTCGTATGCCCATAGGTATCGATGAATTCTGAGTCAAGATA
The DNA here is from genome assembly GCF_030253495.1 of Actinomyces israelii. Classification (NCBI taxonomy): domain Bacteria; kingdom Bacillati; phylum Actinomycetota; class Actinomycetes; order Actinomycetales; family Actinomycetaceae; genus Actinomyces; species Actinomyces israelii. Next base: position 1,539,542 of record NZ_CP124548.1, on the reverse strand, counting down.
GAAAAAATCACCTTCCAGTCGTCGAGACGGAATAGACGGCCCCCGCGCAAACAACGGACTCGCGTCTCTCAGACGACTATTAGAAAGATACTTCTTTCGAAAAAGCCTAAAAGTTTCGGGAAGGAAAACATTTCCTCGCACCACAACCTGTCTCGGATAGACGTCAACGTCCTCGTACCGACGCACTTCCAACGGAGGGACGTCGAACGCCTCTGGATATCGCTCACGATAGCCAGGAACATTAGACCAGTAAACAGCCCGGGAGACAAACCTCTCAGCCTCCCTACGAAACAGGACAACTGGGCTCCACTCTCCAAGGCGCTCCTTCACCTCCGGCGAGGACAACGTATCCTCCGAGACCTTCATAAGATGACGGAAACGCTTCTGAACAACCGCTAACGTCCCTTCAATGTGCGCGAAGCCGATCGACTCGCTTAATTCCGCACGAGAGCCCCGCAACTTTCGATCGTCGAAAATACGACGACGATCGTCGACCAACGAGAAAATCTCCTCCAGAACGTCCGGCTCCTCAGAGTCGCACAGAGCCGGCACACTCACCGCATGAAGGTCTTCAACAAAATAAAGCCCTCCCTCTCGCAGGCTCCAGAACAGGCTCGAGAATGCAAATCTTTTTTCGTGGCGAAGGTTCCTGCCCGCCTCTACCAGGACATCCCAGTCGCCCTTGGATATCAGAAAAGACCCTGCATCCTCCACCCGGTCAACCGCTACAACCTCAACACTCCGGCATCGGCCGACGAGATCCTCATCGAGACAAGATCCCCCAAGATGCAATAAAGTCACACGGAGATCTGGGCGCCAGGCCCCCAGCGCTGCTGCCAGCTTCTCGGCACCATTAGCCCCAAGAATTCCGACCCGAGCCCCTCTATCGACAAAGTCCTCGAACATCTTCTGGTAGCAGCGCAAGTAACCTCTGACCGAGGAAGACTCGTCTGCCCCGACCAGGCGCCCGATCGAGTCCAGATCAGAAGAGTAATTTCCGACAGAAGTGCTCATTTCTCTCATCGTGATTTACCTTCCCCGATGTAGGATGGCAACGGTAGTCCCCGTGCGGAGCTACTTATCCACCTGTCTAATCGCCGACTGAAACTCCTTCACCGCCCTCCTGTTATAGTCGTCCGCATCAAATGACGAAACAGAAGACCTATTCACCCAGCGCTCCATCGCCTCGGCAAAGACCTCTGGGTCGGTTGCAACAACTTCTCCTGTACCCATCGCCACAGCCTCCGCCGAACCAGGCACCGGAGACGTCAGCACAGGAATTCCCAGTGTCATCGCCTCGAAAATAACCATGGGCTGACCTTCATGAAGAGAAGGCATCACAAACAGGTCTGACGCAGCGATTGTTGCTGCGGGCTCGCTGACAAACTCTGAGAAATGGACATAGTCGGACACGCCAAGAGATGCTGACAACGCCTTCAGCCGCATCTCCATCGGCCCCGACCCCACGATCATAAGATGCGCATCAGGAAGACGCGCATGCAGTACGCTCATCGATCGCAGAAGCAGTTCGTGGTTCTTCTCCGGCGATAACCGGCCAACGGTGACGATACGTGGCCCATCGCTTGGGACAGCGTCCCAAAGACTCTCACCGCTGGCTGCCTCCTCCCTGATCTTATCGATATTGAGGCTGTTATGAACCACCGTCATTCGCGCATCATGACGTGGATTCATGCTCCGAGCAAGCTCGGCGTTTTCATCGAAGATCGCGTCAGCCACCGATGCAACAACGTCAAAATCTTCATACATTCTGGCGATCTCTGCAAGGTAAGGAAGTCGGACATCAATCTCACGTCTGATCTGATTATGAAGAACAACCATGTTCGAGCTACCAGGTGGCGGACCATAGGCAAATAGAGCGTTCCAAAACCTTGAGTATCCTTCAAAGTCAATAAACGTAACATCACGGGGCGCCCCGAAGACGCGCCTGAACTCGCGCCTGTAGGCAACTCGCACGTAGTTACGAAGAGGCTCAGATATCGCACCAAAGTTAGCAGAATAATGCGACAGCACCCACGCCTCCTCAAGAGAGACCAGCATCTGCCCGTTTCTCCCTAGAAAGCCATAATTTTTGTTCAAGGAGCGCACAGCAGCGGCCCGGCTTTCATCATGCGCTACATCAACGGCGTTAAGAGCGACATAAATTCTGTATTTTGATCCACCGAGATTTGAGAACAGATTGAACATCGAACTCCGGATTCCGTTGGGAACCAACGATTCGGCAAATACCAGCGTTCTTCTAGAATCAGCAGCAGTCACGGTAGACTCAGTCTTCGCCCAACGTCCCTGGATCCAATCAAGAACTCTTACTGATGCGCCCCCGTCCTCCATGCCGCAATAGATGTTTCTTGATTCCAGGTATCTCTTATCGGGCTCAAATCCCCTGTCCCCCAGCAGCCTCTTCAACTCATCGACCGTTGTCACAGCGTCAGAAATGACGTCACTTGGCAGTAGATAAAGGCCACGTTCCGCCTCGTACTCGGAAATGTCTGGAGCATATGATATGACTCGGCGGCCAGTGGAAAGATAGTCAAACAGCAGACTGGAGTAATCTGTCACAAGAACATCTGCACCTCGAAGCACATCGTACGTATCGATCTCGCTTGGGACGATGACCGCACCCTCAACCTCGCCGATCGCCGACTCAGCAAGATGGTGAGAACGAAACAGCAGTATGACGTTCGAGACAGAAGCCATTGCACGGATAGCAGACTGAGCCCCCTCAACATCCATCGATCGCTCGTCCGCGGATCCTCTCCATGTCGGCGCATAGAAAACAATCTGCTCACCGCGGTCATCGATGCCCAGTGAGCTCAGCAGGTCCTGGCGTCCGTTCTTCCTCGTGCTCACAAGTCGGTCCAGCCGAGGGGAGCCTCCGACAATGATTTCCCCGGAGTACAGTCCTTCGAGGTCATAGTCACGAACGATGGAGTGAGCCGTATGCTCGTTGGGAAGGTACAGTAATGTGCAGTTCAAAAAATTATGCGTCACGTTAGCGTGCTCCAAGACCCCAGTTCCGATCCGCTTCCCAAGAGTCTTCAATGGAGTTCCGTGCCACGTGTTAATGTACTCCTGCCCATCCCTACGAGCAAAGTACTCCACGAACGAGGTGTTGTTAATCAGCACTCCAGCTGTAGCCAGGAGCCGTTCGTAGAGAGAAGAGCCATATGGCACAACGAACGTACGGTCATCACCATTCAGGGCAGACGGGATCGTGGTGGACTCCGTCACGGTCCAGTAGAATCTGCAGTGAGAGAAACGTGGGTCGCTCCTCATCTCAAGATAGATCGCCAGCGGGTTGTCGGAGATCTTCTTTCCCCAGAAAGACTCAAAGAGAACAACATCATGATCCACCGCCTCACGCTCACGATACTCCACGTAACGAAAACGTCGACGCTGATACTTCGACTTTATGAGGTTCTTAAGCGGTATTCCGTCAGGCCTCCTGAACTCCCGTGAAGAAAGAAGTAGCTCGCACGCCTCCTTGTACTGGTTCCTTGTACTGGTACTGTGAGGCCATGAAATCTGAGATCTCACGCGAGACAGCAAGGTCGACCTCTGCCGAGGACCTGGCACATTTAAGGTAGTGGTTCATCGCCCCCTCATAGTCGCCTAACGCTCGGCGCTCTCGCGCCAAGGCAAGCTCCATTATGGGTCGTTGACGAAGATCATCCTGGGCAAGATACAGATGCGACCGGTGCGCAAACGACCGAAGCACCATATCTGAGGCCTCGAGAGCCGCCGAATGCGGCACGTGGGCACTCGGACCGCACCAGTCCTCCAGAGGGACGAGTGCCGCCTCATACTGTCCAAGCTCGTACAGGCAGGTACCGAGTCGGAATTTCCAGTCCTTCTGCTTGTTCCCGCCTATATGTAATGCGTAGCTGTACGCGGACGCAGCAAGATCATACTCTCCGAGCCTTTCCAGAGAGTGCCCATACTTGTAGTTCCAGTAAGGCTTCTTGCCTGACGCCATCGTGATTGCCCTAGGATACCATTTGTTAGCCTCCTTCCACATGTACTGGCGGTCTAGCGAAAAAGCAAGGCCGAAGGCGGTGCCAGCATCACGGATACCCGATTTCCATGCATGACGATAGAGCTTCTCGGCCCCGCGCCAGTCACCTACATCTTCGATATACTTCGCCGGGCTCTCCTTGGAGCCGGAGATGTCGCTAAGCAGGTCATACGCTTCCGCCACGTTCTCCAGCTGAAGGTGAGAACGCGCAAGAATAATACATGCAGCCTTCCTGTCATCCCCCTCAAGCCGATCGATATCGAGCGAATTAATCACGGCAAGATACCGGCGCATGCCGAATAGCGCGCGGCAGTAGGCAAGATGCGCCTCGGCGTCCCGGCTCCCGCGATCGGCGGCCTCGAGCAGGCCGCACCTACGCCAGTCGGTGCCGATGAAAGCAGCAACACCCACCAGCGCCTTCCGGGCGCGCGCATGGTTCGGGTCCAGGGCAATTGCGATCTCAAGATCTGCCGCAGCCTCATCGTACCTACTCAATTTACGTTTACATACGGCGGAACGATAAAACCACTCCGCATGCCCGGGATCTATATTGATGGCCTTCTCATAGTCCTCAAGCGCCTCCTCTGCGCGGCCGTCACGTTCCTTGACAAAACCGAGCCGTTGCAACCATGATGCTCGTTCAGGAACCATCGAACATGCCTTGTTTATTCGCTCAATGGCCAGACTCAGGTCACCCCGCTCAAGAGCACGATTACCGGCTTTATACAGCCACCATGAACGCGACGCGACGCGACGGAGAGATCTCCTGAATCTTGACTGCGCCGTGACAGCCCGTCCCGCGATACCTCCACGTGCCGTCATTATCTCTCCTGCATGTCGTTCTTGATCTGGGTCGTCGAGATCTCGGGCGTGCGGGGAAGATAAACGACATCGCACAGGCCCGCGAGCTGCCCGTCGAACTTGCCGGTCCAGTCGTCTCCCATGACGAAGACGTCGATCGCGTACTTCTTCACGTCCTCGGGCTTCTGCTCCCAGGACATCTCCGGTACCACGAGATCCACATACCGGATGGCCTCCAGCATCGTCTTGCGCTCTTCGTAGGAGAAATATGCCCTCTTCCCCTTGCCCGCGTTGAACTCGTCGCTCGACAGCACCACCACGAGGTAGTCGCCCAGGGCCTTGGCGCGTCTCAGCAGCTCGATGTGACCGTAGTGCAGCAGGTCATAGGTGCCGTAGGTGATGACGCGCTTCATAGTGGTTCCTAGCGAGGTCAGGTCGGCGCACCCGCGCACGGAGACGCGGAACGCCGCTGTTATTATTTCGCAACTCCCGCGCACTGTCCTGCCCGGAGGCGGGCGCGACAGCATCCGAGATATATGTCACGACGCGAGCAAGATGACGGCTAATCATATTGTCTCCTGCACGTCGAGCGATGCCAATATCCATCGACGGACTCGTCCCAGGTTCTTCATAATGGGGGCCGGATCCACGCGCCCCACAGGCCAGGGAAAGTCCTCAACCGTCTTGCTGAGCGTATCCACGAGCTGTGATTGCGTGCACGTCCACGGCCATCCTGCTCGCTCCGGCCACCCGCCGTAGAGGCCGCGTTCCACGTTCCGGTAGCGCTCCAGGTCCGGGACGTAGACAACGATGGGCTTGCCGGTGAGTCGGAAGTCGAACACGATGCTTGAGTAGTCGGTGACGAGAACGTCCGCCGCCAGCATGAGGTCCTCCAACCGGGGGTACTGGCTCACATCCACCACATGCCTGCTGTCATCCCGTTCCGCCTGCAGCCTGTTCATGTGATGGCTGCGGACAAGAACGATGGTTCCCGTGCGCTGCGCCAGCGTCCTGGCGTCAAGGAGACTGCCTGTTCCGGTCCCGTCGGCGCCGCGAAGCGCCTCACGCCACGTCGGTGCATACAGAACCACCGGGCTTCCCTCAGGCACTCCCAGCTCAGCGCGAACTCGGCGTCGTACCCGGGCGCCTCCAAGCAGTCCAACATTGCGCGGGTACTCCCCCACCAGTACGTCCCCTGTGTAGCCCATGGCCAAGCACAGGTGACGGCGGGCCTCCTCGTCCTGGGCCAGCAGGAGATCCCACTGGGGAACCTGCCTGGCCATGAGCCGCCGGTAGACGAGCGAGACCGCCCCCGGCGCGGCGTCATTCAGAAGCCGCTTGATAGGAGTGCCGTGCCAGGTCTGAAGCAGGCGCTGCCCCTCGCGCTTGGAGAACCAGAACGGAAGATTGTCGTTGGTCACGATGACGCGCGCCGTGCGCAGAGCCCGGAACCACGGCTCGGATCCCACGACAACAGCATCTGCTCCTGGCGGAACCGGGACCGTCCCGTCCTCAACCGACCACCACACGGGTGCATCCAGCCCGTGCGCGGCAAGGTCGGCGCAGATCGCCGCAGGGTTGTCGCCCCCGCTGCGCCCGCGGAAGGACTCCAGGAAGACGCCTTTCACCAGTGGGCCCATGTCCTGCTCCACAAGCAGCCGATGCCCGCGCCGGGAGCGTTCGGTCATGGTCAGCGGAGCCATCACGGCGACAGCAGCCGAACCGTCCCTGTGCACGACAATCCTGGCGCTGCGCACAGAACCGGTCAGCTCCGTTGCGGGCCCGTCCAGGTCCCCGCCCACCACGCACCTGCCTGAGGCATCTGCGCTCTCCCAGCGCAGCGAGTAGGCGCCTCTCAGCACCGTCGATTCGGTCAGATCGAAATCGGCTCGCCATGTACCAGTCGTCTCCGACATCGCGGCTGCTCGAATCCGCCCGCGGGAGGAGACCAGGAGCAGGTCAAAGCGTCCGGTCAGTCCCGTGCCGCACCCGCTGAGTCTCAATAGGCCGCCCTTCGTAAGGCAGGCTCCGGTCAGAATCACCCGGTGGCGCGGGCCGCCCTCCGGATGCGCCTCCGGTTCGGCGGCACCAGACGGGACCGGCGCGACTTCCAGGAAGCCATAAGCGTCGCCACGGGCAGCACGGCATTCCCCGTCCCCGCTCGGAGACAGGACGGATCGCCCGGAGCCCGCCGGCGCAGGCAGCCAGCGGGTCAGGCCCCGGTTCGCTACCGTGATGGAGGCCCGGAAGCGGACGGTCCCCTCATCCACAGGGACCGCGGCGGTGAAACCGGACTCTGTGTAGGAGCGCCACGGATCCCCCGCATCCAGGTCCGCCTGCGGCGACCGGCAACGCGACGCGGTCCGGCGGGCGAGCACCTTGCCATCCAGACCGACGGCCTCGATCACCGGCGCGCCCGTGTCCGCGGGATCTACACCCTCGATGTAGGCGGCGCCCCGGACAACCAGTACTCCCCGCCCGCTCCACCCCACAGAGTCGATGACGCAGTGCAGTACGAGGTCCGCGTCTTGCACACCGGTAAGCTGCGCCGGCACACCCCTGATCCGATCCAGCACTGGAGGCTGCGCCTTCAGACCGCCCTCGCCCGCCACCAGCGGAACGCAGGTGGAGTCCTCAGCTCGGGAGCCGAGGACCTCCTCAAGGTCCTCCCGGCTGCCATGCGCGAGGACCCACAGAAGAACCCGGTCCAACAGCCTCATCCCACCCCATATGGAGGACATGGAGGACTCTGCCGAGGGGAGGGTGCTTCTGGCCGTCTTCCGGATCCGGTCCGCGAGAGCCGGCGGCTCCAGGGGGCAGCGTTCGGCGAGGCTCACCAGGTCAGGGCCGAGTCGGTGCGTCATGAGTCCGCTGCGCACCAGCTCGGTCTCCCCGAAGGCGACAGCACCGAGCCGCTCCACAACACCGCACAGCGCTGCGGCGTCACTGCGAGCATTCGGCCCCGGAACGGAGGAGCCGCTCCGCCACGCATAGACCTCGTTGTCAAGAGAATCGAGCGCGCCCGCGGCCACGAGCACCCCGATCGTTCTCTCGGGCAGGGAACGCGACTCGTCCGTGCTGCCCGGCGCGGTCGCCCACAGTCTTGCGCGGGCGAGGACCGTGCCGGCAACGGGATCACGCAGGAGATCCGGGACATCCTCCAAGCGAACTGCCCGATGCTCCTGTGACGGATTGCGGCTCGAGCCGAGTGCTGAAAGGCACCGGCTCTCACCGACCACCGCGTCCGATCCTGAGCGCTTCAGGCTCTTCGTCATCACCTCATAGGCTCCCGCCAGAACAGAGTCATGGCCGTCGACGAGGGTGAGAAGACGGCCTCGCGCAAGCCCGATCGCGTCCTCGACATCCCCTTCTGCCACGGGGCGGATGCGCCGGTCATGGGCAGCCAGCAGGGTGACGGTCTCGGCCGCGTCGTCCTCGGCGGAGACGACGGCGAGGACCTCAAGATCCTTGCACGACTGGTTGAGGACAGACCGTATGGCGCCCTCAGCGAGAGGCCCAGCGCCGTCGCACAGGACGACGACGCTGAGCAACGGGCGGTGGGTCCTTTCTCGAATCCGCCCTGCGAGACGCCGGAGGCTCATGACTGTCACCGGCCAGTGCAGAGCGGGCGGGCGGCCCTACGAGCTCTCCGCCATACACCACGAGTGTCGATGATGGTCTTTCCGGCCAGCAGCTCGGGGTCCAGGTCACGGAACTCGCGGTGCTCCACCAGAAGGAGCACCACCTCGGCCCGGGCGATCGCCTCCCGGGCCCCGGTCATCCGCACCGAGTCCAGGTCCTTGAGCTCGCTGGGCAGCTCGAAGACGTTCGGATCGACCACCAGGATCGCCGCACCCGGCGTCGAGAGCGCGAGCTCGCGAACAATCGCCAGCGCCGGAGACTGCCGCAGGTCATCGACGTCGGCCTTGAAGGTCAGTCCCAGCGCCGCCACTGTTGGGGATTCCCGACCCTCCAGGGCCTGGCGCACCCGTCCGATCACGTACCCGGGCTTGGCGTCATTGACCTGCCGCGCCGTGCGGATGAGGCGCGCCTCCTGCGGTGCGGCGGAGACGATGAACCAGGGGTCGACTGCGATGCAATGGCCGCCCACTCCCGGTCCGGGGCGCAGGATGTTGACGCGCGGGTGGCGGTTCGCCAGGTCGATGAGCTCCCACACGTCAATGCCCATCCGCTCGCAGACGACGGAGAGCTCATTAGCAAAGGCAATGTTGACGTCGCGAAAGGAGTTCTCTGTCAGCTTGGCCATCTCCGCGGTCCGGGCATCGGTGAGGACCAGGTCGCCTGTGCAGAACACGGCATACAAGGCCCGGGCCCTCTGGGCGGCCTGAGGAGTCAGGCCGCCGATGATCCGGGCGTTGGACACCACCTCCGCCATGGTCCGTCCCGGCAGTACGCGCTCAGGGCAGTGCGCGAAGTGAATCACGGCCCGCCCGCCGCTGCCGTCCAAAGACAAGTCCGGGCGCCGCGCAAGGATGGTCGCGGCCATGTGCTCGGTAGTTCCCGGAGGCGATGTGGACTCCAGGATGACGAGCGCATTACTCGCAAGCCTTGGGGAGATCTGCCGCGCTGCCGCCTCGACGCAGGACAGGTCCGCCTCATGGTTCTCACCCGTGAAGGGCGTCGGTACAGCGACGATGTAGACGTCCGCCCGAGGAGTCTCAGCCCGGGCTCGCAGGCGACCGGCCGAGACCTGGGCGGCGACCACCTCCCCCAGGCCCTCCTCGGCGAAGGGCGGCTCGCCCCGGTTGACGGCCTCGACGCGCTCCGGAGTGACGTCGACTCCGGCTACGTCCAGGCCGGCCCTGGCCAGAATCGCCGCTGTCGGCAGGCCGATGTGTCCAAGGCCGATCACGGCAACAGCGGGCATGGTTTCCAGTCCGAGATTCATTTAGTGAACCGCTTCACTTACGGGGGAATGACGAGGGCGACATCAGCTGACGATCGCCGGCAGCAGCTCGACGGCACCGGGGTGCTGCTCGAGGTAGTCGTTGACCGTGTCCGTGGCGAAGGCCTGGAACAAGGGGGCGTCCGCATCCGGGTCGAGCTTGACAGTCGACTGGCCATCAGGGGACCTCCCGGTGCCGTTGGTGGGCACCGTCATGAAGTTGATGTCGTTGCTGCGCAGACCGTTCAGGCCCAGGGCGAGGCTCTGCATCTCATCGATGGTGAAGGACTCATCCACCGCAACCGTCTGGGTGGCGGTCTTGAGGAAGGAGTAGAGCCTGGTCGGGTTGGACAGCGTCCCGCTGGTGAGAGTCTGCCGGACAATGGCGCGCATCCACGTCTGCTGGCGCTTGACGCGATCGAAGTCGCCGCCCGGCAGGGACTTCCGCTCACGGGTGTAGGCCAGCGCCTGCTTGCCGTTGAGGAGCTGGGCGCCGTCGGGGAACTTCGTGCCCGCGAGGGTCTGGGGCTCCTTGAGGTTGATGATGACGCCGCCGAGCTCGTCGGTCAGGTTCTGGAACGACTCGAAGTCCGCGATGACGAAGTGGCTGATCCTGATGCCCGTCAGGTTCTCGACCGTCTGGATCGTCAGCGACGGCCCGCCGTAGGAGTACGCGGCGTTGATCTTCCCGTCGCCGTGCCCGGGAACGTCCACCCAGGAGTCGCGCGGAATGGACATGACGGAGACGTCCTTCTTGTTCCCGCTGATCTGCATGATCATGATGGCGTCCGTGCGCTGCGCGCCGGCCTCCCACTGGGAGGGGTCACCGGCGCTGGTGCGCGAGTCCGTCCCCAGGACGAGGATGTTCGTGGCGGCCTCCCGGCCATCGGCCACCTGCTGCTCCGGGGCCCGTGTGGGGATGCTGGAGAAGGGGTCCCCGATGGTCTCCAGGCTGGAGCTCAGTGAATGACGCACCCACAGGGCGAGACCGCCGGTGGCCAGGGTCAGCACCAGGAAGATCGCGAGGACGGAGAGCAGCGCGGCCCGCCACCCCCGCCCGGGACGGTGGGGGCGCCCGCCAGAGGGCTCGTCTTCCTTGTTCTCCCGCTCCTCCGATGCGGGCGCGTCCTTCTTCTCCGTCGCCGCGGAGCCGGTCGTCGAGGGGCCAACGGCGTCGGCGTTGGCAGGAGGAGCGTCATCAGAGAGGTCTGAGGAGGAAGTCTCCGCCTTGTCTACCATGTGGCTATGCCACCACATGGCCGGGCGCCCTCGGAGCAGGTGGCCGGACTTCCGAGGAATCCTCACATAAAGAGTCCGAAACTGTGACTATACTGTGACTATTCATAAAGCGGCCACCCGAGTAAGACCCGCCGGTGCAGCCCCGACGATGCCCCTCACCGCCGTCGATACCAGTGTTTGCAAGCCTCATGCGTGTGCGTGGCTCCGCCGGCGCCACGCGGTCCCTCCCGCCTGCCGGCCCCGAGGGGGCGGGAGTGACCGCGGTACAGTCATCTTTATGCGCATACCTGGAGCCTGGACGGGCATGCGGGCCGGAGCCTGCATGGTGGCCCTCGCTGCGGGTCTGGCAGCCTGCGCCGAGGTGGATCTGGACAACCTCATCGGTTCATCACCCGCCCCCACGCCCACCGTCGTCGTCATTCCCACGGGCATGGTCATGCCCACCCCGGTGCCGACGGAGCAGTCCACGGTCGCCTCCTCCGTCACCGTCGCCTTCCCCGAGATCGCCGACTACACCATCGAGGCCGACCCGTCCCCGGCCGCGACGGACTCGGATGCGACGACGCAGTCGCAGACCTACTCCTCGCGCACCACGATGTGCTCGGTGACCATCACGACGACCACCAGCTCACAGCTCGTCGTCACCGGGGGCGATGACCGGCTGCTCTCCACGAGCTGGGCCGACGAGATGGGCTCGGGCTACCAGTCCTACAAGGAGACGAGCAGGCTCGAGCTCACCGGCGTCAACGGGGAGACCTTCTACGCGGGGGTGGCCACGGCCTTCAGCGCGAGGGTCTCCGGCTCGGACATCACCGGCAAGGCCTTCGTGCGGGCATGGTCCGCCGACGGCGTCGTCCTGTCCGTCACCGAGGTGTGCCAGAAAGGCGCTTTCGACGACGACGCCTGGGAGGCCGTCATGCAGGGCATGACCATCTCGGGGCTCTCGGGCTCGTCGCGCTGGCCCGGTGGTGAGCCGACCTCGCGTGCCACAAGTGCCGTGCCGTCGGCGACGCCGCAGCCCACCCGCTGAGGCCGCCCGGTTACTGCTGGTCCGGGTCGGCCGGGGTGACAGGCGAGCCCGTATCGGGGTTGATGGGCTGCTCCGGGTCGGGAGCGGCAGACGGCTCCGGATCGGGGGCGGCGGGCGGCTCCGGGTCGGCGGGGGCCGGCTGCTCCGGGGAGCCGCCGGCCCCAGGGCCTCCCGTGTCGCCGGAGGCGCCCGGACCCGGCGCGGGCTGCGATCCGGTTCCCGGGTCGGCCGGGGCCTCGTCCGCTCCCGCATCCGCCGAGGTCCCCGGATCGGTGCCGCCGGCGTACCCGGTCTCGCCGTCCTGTCCCGCTCGGGCGGCATCGCTCGTCGCAGGGACCTGGTCGTCATCGGAGGCGAGCAGCCGGGAGGCGACGGCGACCTCGGCGGCCTCGACCGCCGAGGTGTAGTCGGCCAGCGCGGTGTAGATGCCGTCAACGCTGCTGCCCCTGAGCGCCTCGTCAAGGGCCTTCCTCTTGGTGCTGATGCTGCTCGTCTCTTCGCCGGTCATCGCCGACGCGATCGCGTCGGTCCTGGTCTTGAGATCGGCCGAGGCGCGCCCGGCCTCGCTCCTGGCCCGATTGAGGGCGGCCGTTCCCGTGATTGCGGCGCGCTGCTCCTGAGCCGCCGTCACGGCCGCCTCGAAGGCGCTGCCGTGAGAAGCAGAGGCGGCATCTGTCGCCTGCGTCAGGAAGGCGGAGACCTCCGAGTCGGTCAGGGGATTGTCCGTGAGACCGGTGCTGCAGCCGGACAGTCCGAGGGTCAGCATGAGAGTGCCGATGCGGGCGACGCGACGAGTACGGCGAGTATGGGGAGTACTCATGACACTAATGTAACGATGCGATAATGGTCCTGCACAGGGCCCCGGCGCGAGATCACTCGCACGACCCCGCGCCGGGGAGACCGCGGAGCTCCGTCTGAGAGGCCCCGGACCTGAAGCGAGAGCGTCAGGGGGCGTCCCCGGCAGCGGTCGCGCTGCCGGGGACGACGAGGCCCGACGCCATCTGGTCTCAGCGGGCCACGGAGCCCTCGGTGTAGTCCTTGTCGATGTCGGAGCGCCAGGCGAACATGGCGCGGACCTCCCGGCCGGTGGCCTCGATCGGGTGGGCCTCGCCCTCGGCGCGGAGCCTCTTGAACTCCGGCGCACCGGCCGCCTGGTCGTCCATGAAGCGCTTGGCGAAGGAGCCGTTCTGGATGTCCGCCAGGACCTCCTTCATGTGCTCCTTGACGTCGGGGGTGATGACGCGCGGACCGGAGACGTAGTCGCCGTACTCGGCGGTGTCCGAGCAGGACCAGCGCTGCTTGGAGATGCCGCCCTCGTTAATGAGGTCCACAATGAGCTTCATCTCGTGACAGACCTCGAAGTAGGCCATCTCGGGCTGGTAGCCGGCCTCGACGAGCACCTCGTAGCCGTACTGGATCAGCCTGGACAGCCCGCCGCACAGGACGTCCTGCTCGCCGAAGAGGTCGGTCTCGGTCTCCTCGCGGAAGGTGGTCCTGATGGCGCCGGCGCGGGTGCCGCCGATGGCCCTGGCGTAGGACAGGACGAGCGGCCAGGACTCGCCGGAGGCGTCCTGCTCGACGCACACGAGCACGGGAACTCCCCGGCCGGCCTCGAACTCGCGGCGCACCGTGTGCCCGGGACCCTTGGGGGCGACCATAATGACGTCGATGTCCTGCGCGGGCTTGATGTAGCCGAAGTGGATGTTGAAGCCATGGGCGAAGAGCAGCGCGGCACCGGGCTTGAGGTTCGGCTCGATCTCGCTTCGGTACAGCTCGGCCTGGACCTGGTCGGGGGCCAGTACGGTGACGACGTCGGCCCAGGCGACCGCCTCGGCGATCGGCTTGACAGGCAGACCCGCCTCCTCGGCCTTGGCGACGGAGCGCGAGCCCTCACGCAGACCCACGACGACCTCGACTCCCGAGTCGCGCAGGTTCAGCGCGTGGGCGTGGCCCTGGGAGCCGTAGCCGATGACGGCGACCTTCTTGCCCTGGATGACGGACAGGTCGGCATCGTCGTCGTAGAACTTCTCAGCTGCCATGATGGAATCTCACTTCTCCTTGAGTTGATCTGTGATGGACCGCGGCCCGCGCGTAATGGCGACGGCACCGGACTGGACGATCTCCTTGACCCCGTAGGACCCCAGAGACTCCAGCAGCGCCCTGACCTTCGACTCCGAGCCGACCGTCTCGATGACCACCGAGGTCGGGGACACATCGACGACGTGGGCGCGGAAGAGGTCGACGATCTGCAGCACCGCGGTGCGGTTGGAGTCGTCGGCGCGGACCTTGATGAGGAAGAGCTCTCGGCCCACGGAGGTGGCCGGGTCGAGCTCGACGATCTTGAGCACGTTGACCAGCTTGTTGAGCTGCTTGGTCACCTGCTCCATGGCCGGCCCCTCGGCGTCGGCGATCACCGTGATGCGCGAGACCTCCTCGTGCTCGGTGGGGCCCACGGCCAGGGAGTGGATGTTGAAGCCGCGGCGGGTGAACAGGGCCGACACGCGCGTGAGCACGCCGGGCTTGTTCTCCACCAGGACGGACAGCGTGTGCTTCTGGCTCACGGTCTCACTCCTCTTCCCACGCCGGGCTCATGCCCCGGGCGTGCTGGATCTCGTCGTTGGACACGCCCGCGGCCACCATCGGCCACACCTGCGCGTCCGCGGAGACGATGAAGTCGATGACGACCGGCCGGTCGTTAATGGCATTGGCCTGGGCGATGACGTCGTCAACGTCCTCCAGCCGCTCGCAGCGCAGGGCGACGGCGCCATAGGCGTCGGCCATCTTCACGAAGTCGGGAATGCGCCTGGTGCCGGCCCCGGTGTGCAGGTCGGTGTTGGAGTAGCGCTGCCCGTAGAACAGGGTCTGCCACTGCCGCACCATGCCGAGCGAGGAGTTGTTGATGATCGCCACCTTGATGGGGATGTTGTTCAGCGTGCAGGTGGCCAGCTCCTGGTTGGTCATCTGGAAGCAGCCGTCGCCGTCGATGAGCCAGACCGGGCGCTCCGGCGCCGCCTCCTTGGCCCCCATGGCCGCCGGCACCCCGTAGCCCATGGTGCCCGCGCCCGCGCTGGTCAGCCAGGAGTGGGGCCGGCGGAAGTGCAGGAAGTGGGCCGCCCACATCTGGTGCTGGCCGACCCCGGTGACCCAGATGGTGTCTTCGCCGGCGGCCCTGTCCAGGTGGGTGATGACCTCCTGGGGCTGGAGGAGGCCATCGTCGGTGTCGGTCCAGTCCGTGGGGTAGGTGGCGCGGATGTGGGCGACCTCGGTGAGCCACTGGTCGATCTCGGTGCGCGGCTCCTCGGCGAACTGCGCGCGGCAGGCCGCGGTCAGCGCCGGGACGACGTCGGTCAGGTCGCCGACGATCGGCACGTCCGCGGTGCGGACCTTGGAGATCTCGGCGGGGTCGATATCGGCGTGGATGACCGTGGCGCGCCGCGCGAAGGTATCGGGCCTGCCGGTGACGCGGTCGTCGAAGCGGGCGCCCAGGGTGACGACGACGTCGGCGCGCTGGAGGGCCCCGACGGCCGCCACGGTGCCGTGCATCCCGGGCATCCCGAGGTTGAGGGGGTGGTCGGTGGGCATGACGTCGAGCGCCGTGAGCGTCGTCGTGAAAGGGGCGCCGATGAGCTCGATCAGCTCGGCGAGGCGGTCGGTCGGGACGCCCGCCCGGTTCAGGCCGCCGCCGAGGTAGAGCACGGGCCGCTCGGCGGCGCCGATGACCTCGGCGGCCTGGGCCACACGGCGCTGGTTGGGCCTGCCCGGCAGCGTGTAGCCGCGCAGGTCGAGCCTGGTCGGCCACCGGAACTCGGTCATGCCCTCCTGGGCGTTCTTGGTGACGTCGATCAGGACGGGGCCGGGACGGCCGGTGGAGGCGATGTGGAAGGCCTCGGCGACGCGAGCGGGAATCTCCTCGGGCGTGGTGACGAGGAAGGAGTGCTTGACGAACGGCATCGTCGCACCAATGATGTCGGCCTCCTGGAAGGCGTCGGTGCCGATCGCCCGGGTGCCGACCTGTCCGGTGATGGCCACCATCGGCACAGAGTCCATATGGGCGTCGGCGATGGCCGTGACCAGGTTGGTGGCGCCGGGCCCGGAGGTGACCACGCACACGCCGGGCCGGCCGGTGACCATGGCGTATCCCTCGGCAGCATGTCCCGCGCCCTGCTCGTGGCGCACGAGCACATGGCGGATCCTGGTGCTGGCGAGCAGCGGGTCGTAGAAAGGCAGGATGGCTCCACCGGGCATGCCGAAGATGTCGGTGACGCCGACCTTCTCCAGCGCGCGTACGAGCGCCTGCGCCCCCGTCATCAGCCGGCGGTTCTGCGGTTCCTGGGCCGAAGGAGCGTTGCGGCGTGGCATCCTCCGCCCTCCTCTCTGTGCGATCTGCGCGATCGGAATCGGCCCTGCGGCCGAGATGAGGCCAACCGTAGGTGGTCTCAGGATGCGAGTCGAATGGTCGAGGCCCTTGTCTCATATGATGGAATCACGGACTGGTCGAGGACGCGTTCTCGAAGTGGGGCCGGCGTCCTTCCCGAGGCAGGGGCATGGTGACGCAGGTCCTCCGGCACGGGAGCTAGACTGGTTCTTTGTCAGCACCTACTCTTCCGCTGCGCACCGACGAGCAGCGGCTCCGGAAGGCTTCTCACCCGTGCTCA
The DNA here is from genome assembly GCF_030253495.1 of Actinomyces israelii. Taxonomy (NCBI): domain Bacteria; kingdom Bacillati; phylum Actinomycetota; class Actinomycetes; order Actinomycetales; family Actinomycetaceae; genus Actinomyces; species Actinomyces israelii. Next base: position 1,522,878 of record NZ_CP124548.1, on the reverse strand, counting down.
TCGGTCTCCTTCACCACCTGTCCAAGAACCCGGTTCTTGTCCTGTTCCTGCTCATCGGGCTGGGCATGCTCGTCGGGCACGTCAAGGTCAGGAGCGTGAGCCTGGGCGCCGCCGCCGTGCTGTTCGCCGGTATCGCCCTGGCGGCGGTCGGGGTCTCCAAGGGGGTCGACCTCGAGATTCCCGCGCACCTGGGGACCCTGGGCCTGGCGATCTTCACCTTCGCCATCGGCATCCAGTCCGGCCCCAACTTCTTCCACGTCATCCGCACCGCCGTCGGACCGCTGGCCCTCATGCTCGCCTTCTTCATCCTGGCCGCGGCCGCGGGCGTCGGCGCCGGACGCGCCCTGGGCATGAGCGGCCCCATGATCGCGGGCACCTACGCCGGCGCGCTCACCAACACCCCCGCCCTGGCGGCGGCGGGCAGTGCGGCCACGCTCGCCGGGGATCCCGACGGGGCCGCGATCGCCACCGTTGGCTACGCGGTGGCCTACCTCTACGGCGTCATCGGCATGCTCTTCTTCTGCCTGATGGCCCTGCGCTACCGCCGCAGCGACAAGGACGCCCCCTCCCCCCTGGTCAACCGCACCATCCGGGTGGAGCGCTCCGACGGACCCATGATCGGAGACATCTCCGAGACGATCTCCGGGGAGCTGAAGTTCTCCCGCCTGCGCCGCGGCGAGCAGGGCCCCATTACGCGCCCGGCCCGCGAGGACAAGCTCTTCAAGGAGGACCTGGTCACCGTCGTCGGAACCCAGGAGGCCGTCAACCAGGTCATCACGGCCCTCGGTCACGGCTCCTCCCACTCCCTGATCGAGGACCGCAAGTACCTCGACTTCCGCAGGATCACGGTCTCGGACCCCAAGCTCGCCGGCCACACGGTCGCCGAGCTGGACATCGACCACAAGTTCGGAGCCACCATCTCCCGCGTCCGCCGCGGCGACACCGACATGGTGGGGACCCCCGACCTGGTCCTCCAGCAGGGCGACCGGGTGCGGGTGGTCGCGCCCACGGGGCGCATCGCGGAGATCTCGAAGTTCTTCGGCGACTCCTCCCGCGGCCTGTCCTCGATCAACCCGGTCGCTCTGGGCATCGGCATGGCGGTGGGCGTCGTGATCGGCGAGTGGAAGATCCTGACCCCCACCGGGGCGACCTTCTCCATCGGCTCGGCCGCGGGCACGCTCATCGTCGGCCTGATCTTCGGCAAGATCGGCCGCATCAAGGACTTCGTGACCGCCATGCCCTTCACCGCCACAGCGGTGCTCAGCGAGCTGGGGCTGCTCATCTTCCTGGCCCAGGCGGGCACGAGGGCCGGCGGGCAGATCGCCAACGCCTTCACCGGCGGCGACTGGTGGAAGATCCTCGTCACGGGCTTCGTCATCACCACCATCGTAGGCCTGGGCCTGTACGCCTCCATGCGGTGGATCGTGAAGATGGGCGGCACGCGCCTGTCGGGCCTCCTGGGCGGTGCGCAGACCCAGCCCGCTATTCTCGCCTTCGCCAACGAGCGCACCGGCGCCGACCCGCGCGTGGCCCTGGGCTACGCCATGGTCTACCCGGTCGCCATGATCGTGAAGATCTTCATCGCCCAGGTGCTCGGCGGCCTGTGACTGGCGGCCCGCCGCGCACGACGACGGCGGGCCGGCCTCACCGCGGTGGGCCGTCGGCGGCCCGCGGGGCCGCCTCCCACCGCGGGTCGGCGACGACGCCGCGCTCGACCAGCCCGGGATCTGCCGAGACGGGGGTGCGGGGCTTCGGCCAGCGACGGTCCTCGCTCCCCCACCACGGCATGTGCCCGACGTACCCGTCAACCGGCGGAGTGGGGCGGTCGGGCTCGAACCCGAGGTCGGTCGGCGTGGGCTCGATGCGGTCGGTGAGGAAGTACTTGTCGCGGTCATCGCAGTGCGCGCGCACAATGGTGCGGAACTCGCTCATCTCGAAGTACAGGGCGTTCGTCACCGGGTTGCGCCGGTGGCGGATGATGCGCGAGAGCCACCAGACGAACAACGCGACATTGGCGGCCAGGGCGATGGCCGCGCAGGCGATGTTCGCCGTGGGGTTCATCGTCGCGAAGTTGAACATCCGCGAGGGCGGGACGAGGACCTCGGGGAGGATGTTGTTCGCCGCGATCCAGAACATGAGGGTGAAGCACCGGAACCAGATCCACTGGCCCTTCGCCCAGGTGAAGGCGGGGATGGTGCATGCCAGCAGCAGGGCCAGGGTGCAGTACCAGGTGTAGTCGGCCAGCGAGTTGTAGAGGAAGGCGTGGTTCCACAGGTCGTAGGCGACGACCCACGGCCACACCATGTCCGCCCAGATCAGGCCGCGGACCTTCTGCCTGCCCGGAGAGGTGACGATGATCTTGCCCAGGCCCGTGATCGTGATGATGTTGAGCAGACCCGCCGCCGCCGACAGCAGGTTCCAGTACCCGCCGATGGTCCTGAACCCGGTCTCGGGGTCGACGCCGATGCCGCGCTCGCGCATGTTCGCCGCGACGCCCTCGTACCACTCCTGGGAGTGGAGCCGGCCCGCGACGTCCCTGGCCTCGGGCAGCCCCGCGATCATGTCGATCGTGTGGGTGTCGTTGACGTGCTTGAGGCACTGCCAGTCGGCCCCGCACGAGTAGTAGGAGTCGGCGTTGAAGAAGATCGTCAGGTCCCGGACGTTGGCCTCCATAATGTTGACGGCGAGACCGATCCACAGGGCGACCCCCAGCCAGATGGCGTAGCGGTGGGCCTCGACCGGGCGGCGCTTGGCGTAGACGAGCACCGCGCCCGTCATCGTCGCGGTGAGGACCATGATCGCGTACTTGCCGAACGGGAACCACCCGACCATCGGGGTCCCGTGGATCCATGCGTAGGGCATGAGGGCGATGCCCCCGACCGTCCACAGCGCGAAGACCGTCCAGCTCCATCGACGGTTGACCTCGGCGACGACGACCTGGGCGCCGAAGACGGCCAGCCAGATCAGGTAGACCCCGGGGCTGCCGAGCTCCCACAGGAACAGTGAGTCCATAGAGCACCTTCTTCTTTGAAAGCGGTACGGGATGGGCGGTGGTCGATTATAGTTTTCCCACAAGGATCACACGAGTGATCATGTGCATTGCACGGGCGCAACCTGCGCAAGGAGGCGCAGGCCGCGCCCGTGCGTGATCCGCCGGTCCGTCGGACGCGGCGGGGGGAGGACGAGTCGAGATGGGTTTCGCACGTGGCACGAGGGCCCGCAGGGCCGTTTCGCTCGCGGGCGCTGTCGCCGCCGGTGCGCTGGGGGGCATGTACGCCTTCAGCCAGCTGTCCGGCAAGGCGACCGAGGAGGAGCAGGCGTGGCGCTACCCCGGTGACGACCTCATCGACACCAACTACGCGAACGCCTACTCCTCGACCTACGCCATCGACATCGACGCGCCGGCCTACGCGGTGTGGCGCCTGCTCAAGCAGATCGGCGCCGACAAGAGCGGCTCCTTCAGCTCGGAGTTCCTCGAGCGCACTTTCGCGCGCCTGCCCTTCTTCAACTCCTACGAGATCCAGGAGGAGTTCCAGCAGCGCGACTCGCTCATGCCCGGCGACATCGCGGCCTTCGACTACCACGGCATGTCGATGGAGTGGGCGGACGTGGTGCCGGGCAAGTACCTGGTGCAGTGGGTCGACACGAAGAACCCGCCGCGGGCGCCCGGCTCCTATGCCTTCCGCTTCCCCACCATGACCCACTTCGCGGCGGCGTGGTGCTTCTACATGGTGCCGCTCAAGGACGGCGGGACCCGCCTCATCAACCACTGGCGCATCGGCTATGAGCCCCGCACGGCCCTGCAGAGCGTTCTGAACTGGGTCAATATCGAGTTCATCGGTGGCTGCATGACGCACATGCAGAACATCTACCTCAAGCGCGTCCTGGAGTTCCGCAAGAAGCAGCACCTGACGGGCCGCCTCATGCGCGGCGTCCTGGGCGGCCGCTTCCTGCCGACCTCCACGCCCGCGGGCCGCTACGACGGCACCCCGCTCTTCGAGGACACCTACACCCAGTGGTTCCGCTACGGCCGCCGGAACCCGGCGGTCGCGGAGATCCGCCCGCCGGTGACCGACGACCCGCACTGGCCCCCGCTCGGCCCGTCAACGCCGTGGTCCGGGATTATTGACGAGGACTACTTCGACGGGTGGAGCGAGCCCGAGTTCTCCTGGGAGGAGCAGATCCGTCAGAAGACCGAGCGCACCTACCTGCCCGGCTGGGGCAAGGGGCGCTGACCATGGGGAGAGTCGTGCCCCCCGACTACCCGACGCTCTTCCTCTTCGAGACCGGCCAGTGGTGGGACTACGCAATGCTCGCCCTCGTCATCGCGGCCCTGACGCTCACGGCGTGGCTGGCCCAACGCAGCATGTGGGTGGTGCTCGCCGTCTTCGTCGTCATCCCCGTGGGGCTGACGCTCTTGTGGTGGCCGACATCGACGGCCGGCACGAACTCGGCCGGCTGGTTCCCCGTGGTCAAGCAGTACTCGGCGCTGGCCGGCAGCCTGAGCCTGGTCGCCCTCCAGGTGGTCCCGCGCCTGCGACGCAACCGCTGGTACCTGCTGATACCGCCGCTCATTCTCGCCCTCAATATCGCCGAGGCGGTCGTGCGCGACTTGCAGTGCTACTCGATCCACGGAATGGATCCTTCCCAGGGGATGGTCACCTGGGGAGGGCCGTGGAACATCCTCAACGGCGTCGCCGGCATCCTCAACCTGGCCATGATCTCGGGGTGGATCGGCATCTTCGTGTCGAAGGACCGCAAGCGCGCCATCGTGTGGGGCGACCTGACGATCTGGTGGATTATCGCCTACGACCTGTGGAACTTCGCCTACGTGTACAACTGCCTGGCGGACCGGGCCTGGTACTCCGGGCTGGCGCTGCTCGTCTCGTGCACGATCCCGGCCTTCCTCCGCTTCGGGCGGGGGTCGTGGATCCAGTACCGGGCCTACACGCTCACCTTCTGGAGCGCCGTGGTGCTCACCTTCCCGCACTTCATGCAGGACTCCATGTTCGCCCACCGCAGCTCGCACAACCCGGCGGCCCTGCTCACCGTCTCGGCGCTGGCCCTGGCTGTCAACGTCGGCGTCTTCATCCGCCACGTCCACCGCATTGTGCGCCTGCGGCGCAATCCCCTCACCCAGGAGGTCTACTCGGACACGCCGACCTGCATCCAGTGGGTGCGCGACATGGCCGGGGAGGAGGACAAGGAGCTCATGGCCGCCCGGCTGGGGAAGACCCCGGCCGAGGCGGGGTACCTGTAACCGCCGTCGCGGAGTCCTTCTCCGCCTACACTCGGTGTCATGTGCGACACGACAACTCCTTCAGGAGCCCGTGGGCGCCCCCGGGCCGGGAGCACTGAAAGGCTAGCGACATGACTATTGAAGCGGTCCTCGGGGACATTACGCGCGAGCGCACCGACGCGATCGTCAACGCGGCCAACTCCGGCCTGCTCGGCGGGGGCGGCGTCGACGGCGCCATCCACCGGGCGGCGGGTCCGCGCCTGCTCCAGGCCTGCCGGGAGCTGCGCCGCACCAGTCTGCCGAACGGCCTGCCCGTCGGCGAGGCGGTGGCCACGCCCGGCTTCGACCTGCCGTGCCGGTGGGTCATCCACACGGTCGGCCCGAACCGCCGTGCCGGCCAGACGGACCCCGCGCTGCTGCGCTCGGCCTTCACCAGCTCACTGCGGGTGGCGGCCGAACTCGGCTGCGCGAGCATCTCCTTTCCCGCGATCTCAGCCGGTATCTACGGCTGGGACGCCCGCGACGTCGCCCGGATCGGCGTCGCCGCCGCCCGCGACGTCGTCGGGCCCCGGGAGGGCCAGCACTCTGCCGGCACGTCCGTGGAGCTCATTCGATTCGTCCTGTTCGGCGAGCGCCTCCTGAAGGTCTTCGAGGCCGAGCTCTCCTGTGACCCGCTGCTTTAGCACCCGCCCGTCGCCCTGAGCTCCTTCACCGCCCCCGTCAGCGACGTTCTCAGGCCGAGCTCCTCCGTAGTAGGGGAGAAACGGCAGCCGCCCGGGGGGCCGCCGGCCCCCGAGGATGATGCGCGCCACCTCCCTGTCCTGTCGAAGACGAAGCGGAGGTGACCAGGCACTCAGCCTCTCGAAGGGCGCGAGGATATCGATCTGCTCATTGAGCACGATCATGGGGACCATCTTCTGTCCCGTTCTCAAGGCTCTTGGAGTTGGAGCCTGAGGTGAACGATGACCGCGCGCCCGTAGGTAGCGGTCCGCGACCGCCATTGCGACGCGGGTGCACAGTGCCAGCCTCCTGCCGAGGAGAGCGCGCCTGGGTGAAGAAGGGCCGCGGAAGTACTGGAAGGGCCCCGAGGCGATCAGCAGTGTCGGGGTTGAGGGGGCGAGATGCTGCTCCAGTCGAGCCCGAGTACGTCGGCGGCGATGAGCGCACCTACCGCCCCGCCCCCGCCCGGAGGCGAATGCCCGCCTCATCTGGCCGGGTTGCGGTACCGGGCCACAGAGACCATGTGGCCGTACTCCGACGACGAGTCGTCGAGCAGGCCGGTGGGAATGGCGTCGGTGAGTGAGAGGGCGGCCCCATCGCGGAAGTACTCGGGGAAGCGCCTGAAGACGCAGACCCGAGCCGCCAACGGGATGAACAGGGTGTAATGCGACTCCCCGGAACATCGAATGCGGCCGGCCGCGCCGGGCCTCGGACCCGACGTCGTCGGGCGGCGGCGCGGAGCCGGGTCGAGGATCTCAGCGGTGGTGCAGCTCCGAGGCGCTCCCGTGGGACTCGGGCAGGACGATGTGTCCGGAGGTGGCGACGTCGTGGCGCCAGTTGCGGTCGGTGAGGATGCGCGCGACTGCGAGGCCGACGCCGATCGCCGTGATGACGAAGAAGACCTCGGCCAGGTTCCCGGCTGCCTGCCCGACGGCGATGTTGGCCTCGACGGTCTGGTTGTTGAGCGCCGAGATCGCGCGGTAGAAGGGGACTCCCGGAATCATAATGACCACCGCCGGCACCGACAGGGCGACGCGTGACAGGGAGGCGCGCGAGACGAAGAGCTGGGCGAGCAGACCGATCGTCACAGCGGCGAGACCCACGGCGAGCTGCCATGGCACATGGAAGTCGATGAGCACGAGCCGAGCGGTATTGGCCATGGCGCCGACGATGGCGGCCAGCAGCGACGCCTTTGTTCTGGCATTGAAGAGCATGGCGAAGCCGTAGGCAGCGATGAAGGAGCAGAAGCACCGCAGTGCGTGCAGCAAGAAGCCGGTGGGGACGGCGGTGTCGGTGGCCTCGACCTCCCAGTGGACGAGGAAGGTCACGGTCCATACCGACACGCCTGCCGCAGCCATGACGACGAGGACGTAGGCCGCGCGGGACAGCGCGCTGGAGAAGTCCTGGCGCGCCAGGTCGAGCATGGAGGTCACCATGGGGAATCCGGGGATGAGGAACAGGATCGAGGAGATGATTCCGCCCTGGTGATCGCCCGCGACGGCGCCGGTGACGTGAAGCAGGCTCACAATACTCATATAGACGCCGGAGGCGACAACACCGCACACCATCCAGGTGAAGAAGTGCTGGTACTGGCGCACGAGCATCTGGCGCCGCACGAACTGGCCGAGGAAGGCAGCGATCAGGACCGAGAGGCACTCGACCCATCCTCCCTGGTTGAGGAAGCAGAATCCCGCACAGGCCACGCCGGAGGCAGCCGCATTGGTGAAGGCCCCGTAAACGGCCCGCATGCCCTCGATCTCGTCGAGCTTCTTATCGAGGTGCTCCACGGTCTCGTGAGCCCGCAGGTCGTGCACGATCCGCCGGAGGGCCTCAAGGCGGTCCACGTTCACGCCGACGCGACGCACCTCGCAGGTCTCGGTGCGGAATCTCTCGCCGACGAAGGAGGAAGTGACAAGCTCTGTCATCGTCACGGTGGCCTCGTGCCGGTCCAGTCCGACTGCCGAGGCGGCCCTGGCCATCGATGACTTCACGCGGTACGAGCCTGCGCCGCTGGCGAGCATGAGGCTGCCGAGGCGAAGCACGACCGCGGACTGCTGCATGAGCCGATCTGCGCCGAGCTCCGGCTCGGGATGGTTGGGGTCGTATGGGACATCGGAGTTCACGTGGCAATGGTGACGCACTCCGATGGCGCCATGCACGGCCTGAAGGCCCACGGAGCGATCCGCGCACTGTGACGTGCATCCGGGCGCCCTATCAGGTATCCGGTCAGCCATTTGGTCGGCCGTCCGGTCGCCCCGGGGCACCGCACCGCCGAAGATCGGTTCAGCGCCACTTCCGGATGGCTGAGGACGGGAAGAGAAAGATGGCCGGCTCCCCGGATCTGAGTCCGGGGAGCCAGCCATCTCTTGTGTGGTCTCGGCGGTGTCCTGCTCTTCCGCGTCTGGTTGGGCGCAGTACCATTGGCGCTGGGGGTCTTAGCTTCCGGGTTCGGGATGGGTCCGGGCGTGTCCTCCCCGCTGTGGCCGCCGAGGGGTCTGTGGTGGGGTGCGTGTCGTGGTTGTCGTGGTGTGGTTGTTGTCGTGTGGTTGTGGTGGTTGTTGTGGTGTGGTTGTGGTGGTTGGTGGGTTGTGGTGGGTGGGTTGGTTGTGGGCCGTATAGTGGACGCGGTGTGTTTCCCTGGTGTTTGGTCCCCTCCCTTGTGTTTGTGGGTCTTGGCCCGTGGGTGGGGGGTGTGGGTGTGTTTGTGTTGGCCTGTTAGTACCAGTCGGCTGCGCCCGTTGCCGGGTGTTCACGTCTGGCCTATCGACCCAGTGGTGTTCTGGGGGCCTTCCAGGAGGTGTGCTCCTGTGGAGACCTGGTCTTGAAGGTGGTTTCCCGCTTAGATGCTTTCAGCGGTTATCCTTGTCCGAACGTGGCCAACCAGTGGTGCCCCTGGCGGGACAGCTGGCGCACTAGAGGTTCGTCCGTCCTGGTCCTCTCGTACTGGGGACGGGTCTTCTCAAGTCTCCTGCGCGCGCAGAGGATAGGGACCGAACTGTCTCACGACGTTCTAAACCCAGCTCGCGTGCCGCTTTGATGGGCGAACAGCCCAACCCTTGGGACCTGCTCCAGCCCCAGGATGCGACGAGCCGACATCGAGGTGCCAAACCATGCCGTCGATATGGACTCTTGGGCAGGATCAGCCTGTTATCCCCGGGGTACCTTTTATCCGTTGAGCGACGGCCCGCCCGCGCGGGGCCGCCGGATCACTAGCTCCTGCTTTCGCACCTGCCCGACCTGTCGGTCTCGCAGTCAAGCCCCCTTGTGCGCTTGCACTCGCCACCTGGTTGCCGACCAGGCTGAGGGGACCTTTGAGCGCCTCCGTTACTCTTTGGGAGGCAACCGCCCCAGTTAAACTACCCGCCAGGCACTGTCCCTGGCCCGGGTCACGGGCCGAGGTTCAGGCGCACGCCACGGCCGGAGTGGTATCTCAACAACGACTCCGCCGCCGCTGGCGCGGCGGCATCACGGTCTCCCACCTATCCTGCACGGGCCGTGGCGGACGCCAATACCAAGCTGTAGTGAAGGTCCCGGGGTCTTTCCGTCCTTCTGCGCGTAACGAGCATCTTTACTCGTAGTGCAATTTCGCCGAGCCCGTGGTGGAGACAGCGGGGAAGTCGTTACGCCATTCGTGCAGGTCGGAACTTACCCGACAAGGAATTTCGCTACCTTAGGATGGTTATAGTTACCACCGCCGTTTACTGGGGCTTGAACTCACCCCTTCGCCCCGTGAAGGGGGCTGAGGGATCCTCTTGACCTTCCAGCACCGGGCAGGCGTCAGTCCGTATACATCGCCTTGCGGCTTCGCACGGACCTGTGTTTTTAGTAAACAGTCGCTCCCCCCTGCTCTCTGCGGCCCTTCCCCCCAGCCCGCGCGGGGCCTCAGGGGTCGGGCCCCCCTTCTCCCGAAGTTACGGGGGCAATTTGCCGAGTTCCTTCACCACGGTTCGCTCGCCCGCCTAGGCATACTCTGCCGGACCACCTGTGTCGGTCTGGGGTACGGGCGGCCCGCACCATCGCGTCGAGGCTTTTCTCGGCACCTCAGGATCACCCTGCTGTCCCCCGCCGCGCCGCGGCGGGGTCACCATCACGCCTCGCCCCCGCCCCCCCGGTAGGGGGGGCAGGCCCCCGGATTTGCCTGGGGGCCGGGCTGCGCGCTTGAACGGGCCAAGCCATCAGGCCCGCCGGGCTACCACTGTGCGTCACCCCTGTTAACACGCTTGCCTACCAGCACGGAGGACCCCCAGACCACCCGCCACAGGCCCCCGGGGACGCCCGAAGGCGACCCGCGGACCGTCTCGTGGCCGGCGGCGTGGGTTAGCACCCGCGCGTCAGCATGGTCGGTACAAGGCCGGTACGGGAATATCAACCCGTCATCCATCGACTACGCCTGTCGGCCTCGCCTTAGGTCCCGACTCACCCAGGGAGGACGAACCTGCCCCTGGAACCCTTGGTCTCTCGGCGCCGGGGACTCCCACCCCGGTCTCGCTACTCATGCCTGCATCCTCGCTCCCGCACCGTCCACCCGCGGGTCACCCCCGGGCTTCACCCAGCGCAGGACGCTCCCCTACCACCCGCCCCCGCACCTGAGCAGGGGGGCGGGTCCGCGGCTTCGGCGGCGCGCTTGAGCCCCGCTGAATTGTCGGCGCACGACCACTCGACCAGTGAGCTATTACGCACTCTTTCAAGGATGGCTGCTTCTAAGCCAACCTCCTGGCTGTCACCGCAGCCGCACATCCTTTCCCACTTAGCGCACGCTTAGGGGCCTTAGCCGACGGTCCGGGCTGTTTCCCTCTCGACCACGAAGCTTATCCCCCGCGGTCTCACTGCCACGCTCCACCCGCACGGCATTCGGAGTTTGGCTGACCCCGGTAACCCTCACGGGCCCCTCAGCCACCCAGTAGCTCTACCTCCGCCGGGAAGCACGCGACGCTGCACCAAAATGCATTTCGGGGAGAACCAGCTATCACGGAGTCTGATTGGCCTTTCACCCCTACCCACAGCTCATCCCCCCGGTTTTCAACCCAGGTGGGTTCGGTCCTCCACGCGCTCTTACACGCGCCTCAACCTGGCCATGGGTAGATCACCCCGCTTCGGGTCCGCACCACGCAACTCCACCGCCCTGTTCGGACTCGCTCTCGCTACGGCTCCCCCACACGGGTTAACCTCGCCACGCAGCACGACTCGCAGGCTCATTCTTCAATAGGCACGCCACCACCCCACCACCCCCCGGCGGCGCACAGCCGCAGCACAAGGAGGACGGCAGGGCCCTGACGGCTCGCAGGCGCCCGGTTTCAGGTACTCTTTCACTCCCCTCCCGGGGTACTTTTCACCATTCCCTCACGGTACTCATCCGCTATCGGTCACCAGGAGGTATTCAGGCAGCCAAGCGGTCTTGGCAGACTCACACAGGATTCCACGAGCCCCGTGCTACCACGGGAACACGCCCACACGCCACCAGCCAGGTTCCGCCTACAGGGCTCTCACCCGCTACGGCCCGCCGTCCCAGACGGTTCAGCTACCCAGCCAGCACAACGCCCCCCACCACGGCGGCAGCAGGAAACAGGCACGCCCCAACAACCCCGCCGCCGCAACCCCCGCCGGGTCTCGCACGACAACGGTTTAGCCATCATCCGCTTTCGCTCGCCACTACTCACGGAATATCCTCTCCTACGGGTACTGAGATGTTTCACTTCCCCGCGTAACCCCCCGCACCCTACACAAATCAGGCACGAGTGACGCGGCACGACCCGCGCCGGGTCCCCCCATTCGGACACCCTCGGATCACAGCCCGCCAGCCGGCTCCCCGAGGCTTATCGCAGGCCACCACGTCCTTCATCGGCCCCTGATGCCAAGGCATCCACCGAACGCCCAAAAAACAAGCACAACCCAACAAAACACACAAAGAACAAAGATACTCGCGTCCACTATACAGATCACAACCAACCCGCCCACACCAGCCAGCCACCACCCACCCACCACCCACCCCAGGGGCCCCCACCAGCCACAAAGCCGGCAGGAACCACAACAGGCAGACAGCAGCAGGCAACCAGCCAGCCACGACAGAGCCACCAACGGGACGCACCGCCCCAGAACCCGACAGCGCACCCCCACCAGCCCCCCGCCCCCACCAGCACACGCACGCACGCACGCACCAGCAGACAGCCACAGGCAACCAGCAGACACCCCGCACACCACAGCAGCCACACACACAGCGCAGCACACACCACAGCACACAGGACGCGTCCCCCGCACCACAGCCAACCCACCAGGAACCACCCAGCACACACCAAGCAGCCCCCGCAACCAGCAGACAGACCCCACACCCCCCACCCCACCAGCAGCCGGCCGGCACACGCCAGCACACACCCGGCAGGACAGGAGGCAGCCAGCCCAGCAGCCTCCCCAAAAGCTCCCTAAAAGCTCCCTAAAGGCTCCCTAGAAAGGAGGTGATCCAGCCGCACCTTCCGGTACGGCTACCTTGTTACGACTTCGTCCCAATCACCAGCCCCACCTTCGACCGCTCCCCACAGGGCCACGGGCTTCGGGTGTCGCCGGCTTTCATGACGTGACGGGCGGTGTGTACAAGGCCCGAGAACGTATTCACCGCAGCACTGCTGATCTGCGATTACTAGCGACTCCAGCTTCACGGTGTCGAGTTGCAGACACCGATCCGAACTGAGACCGGCTTTAAGGGATTCGCTCCGCCTCACGACATCGCAACCCACTGTACCGGCCATTGTAGCATGCGTGAAGCCCAGGACATAAGGGGCATGATGATTTGACGTCGTCCCCACCCTCCTCCGAGTTAACCCCGGCAGTCTCCCGCGAGTCCCCGCCACAACACGCTGGCAACACGGGACAGGGGTTGCGCTCGTTGCGGGACTTAACCCAACATCTCACGACACGAGCTGACGACAACCATGCACCACCTGTGAACCGGCCCAAAAAGGGAGGCCCCCGTCTCCAGGAGCAGCCGGCCCATGTCAAGCCCTGGTAAGGTTCTTCGCGTTGCATCGAATTAATCCGCATGCTCCGCCGCTTGTGCGGGCCCCCGTCAATTCCTTTGAGTTTTAGCCTTGCGGCCGTACTCCCCAGGCGGGGCACTTAAAGCGTTAGCTACGGCGCGGAGGACCCGGAAAGACCCCCCACACCTAGTGCCCAACGTTTACAGCATGGACTACCAGGGTATCTAATCCTGTTCGCTCCCCACGCTTTCGCTCCTCAGCGTCAGTAACGGCCCAGAGACCCGCCTTCGCCACCGGTGTTCCTCCTGATATCTGCGCATTCCACCGCTACACCAGGAGTTCCAGCCTCCCCTACCGCACTCAAGCCAGCCCGTACCCACCGCACGCCCCCAGCTGAGCCAGAGGATTTCACGGCAGACGCGACCAGCCGCCTACAAGCCCTTTACGCCCAATAATTCCGGACAACGCTCGCGCCCTACGTATTACCGCGGCTGCTGGCACGTAGTTAGCCGGCGCTTCATAACCCGGCTACCGTCAGCCCCACCACAAAGAACAGGACCTTCTTCACCGGCGAAAGAGGTTCACAACCCGAAGGCCTCCATCCCTCACGCGACGTCGCTGCATCAGGCTTCCGCCCATTGTGCAATACCCCCCACTGCTGCCTCCCGCAGGAGTCTGGGCCGTATCTCAGTCCCAGTGTGACCGCCCACCCTCTCAGGCCGGCTACCCGTCAAAGCCTTGGCAGGCCATCACCCCACCAACAAGCTGATAGGCCGCGAGCCCATCCCCCACCAAAACACCACAAAAGTGAATCTTTCCCAGCCACACCATGCGGCACAGCCAGAACACCCCGTATTAGCCACCCTTTCAAGCGGTTATCCAGAAGTGAGGGGCAGGTTACTCACGTGTTACTCACCCGTTCGCCACTGACCCACCCCGCAAAAAACAAGGCAGACCCGTTCGACTTGCATGTGTTAAGCACGCCGCCAGCGTTCGTCCTGAGCCAGGATCAAACTCTCCAAAAAAAAACAAACAAACCAAAAAACAACAACCAGCCACAACCACCACCACACACCACCCCACACAGGACAGCACACAGCAGCAACCACAACCAGAAAACAAAACCACCAGACAAAACAAGCCCACCCACCAAAAAGCAGGCAAACCATGGCACAAAAAACAAGCACACTATCGAGATCTCAAACAACACACCCACCGGAGAATCACGCGCCCGCCACTCGGCGAGGCCGCCTCCCTCCGGAAGCACCCGAGGAACTTTAACGAGCCGCCACCCTCAGGTCAAACCCAGAATCCGTGATCCCGATCTCACCCACGACGCCTCTTTCGAACTCTCGGCACCCGTCCGGCTCAGGATGACTCCCACTCCGTTCGGGCCGCGGGAGACGTTACGCAACTGCCCACTGGAAGGTCAAGCACAACGGTGGTGGCGGCACTCACAGCGGGCCGCCACCACCGAGCCAGCGCCAGCCACCGGTCCTGGCCGTCCTCTCCAGTCGGTCCAGCAGGCAGGCTGCCGGCAGGCCCGCGGGTTTCAGGCGGGCACGATCCGCCCGGGGGCTACGGCTGTGCCGGCACGGCGGGCTCCGCCGTGCCGGCCGCGCGCGCCAGCCGCGCCACCGCGAGGTTGCGACGGCCCCTGCGCACGAGGACCACTCCTCCGGCGAGCAGCTGGTCGGCCGTCACGGGTGCGTCCACGTCAGCGACCTTGACGTTGTTGAGGTAGGCGCCTCCGCCGGCCACCGTCTTGCGGGCCGCGTTGCGCCCCTTCTCCAGGCCCGTGGCGACAAGCAGATCCACAATGGTCGACTTCCCCACGACAAGCTCCCCCGCGGGCAGGTCGGCGGTCGCCGCCGCAACGGTCGCCTCATCGAGCTCGGAGAGCCGGCCGCGTCCCCACAGCGCCGCCGTGGCGGCCTGCGCGTCACGAACGGCGTCGGCCCCATGCACCCAGGTGGTCACCTCTCGTGCGAGGATCTTCTGCGCCTCGCGCGCCTTCGGGTTGGAGGCGGTGGCCGCCTCAAGACGCTCGATCTCGGCGCGGTCCAGGAAGGTGAAGACCTTCAGGAAGCGCACGACGTCTGCGTCGTCAACCCGCAGCCAGAACTGGTAGAAGGCGTACGGCGAGAGCAGCCGCGGGCTCAACCAGACGGCTCCGCCCTCGGTCTTGCCGAACTTGGTGCCGTCGGCCTTGGTGATGAGCGGGTTGGTCATAACGTGCACCGCCGCGCCCTCGACCTTGTGGATGAGGTCCATGCCGCCCACGAGGTTCCCCCACTGGTCGTTGCCGCCCACCTCCAGCGTGCAGCCGTAGCGCCGGAACAGCTCGAGGTAGTCGTTGGCCTGGAGGATCTGGTAGCTGAACTCGGTGAAGGAGATACCCTCCTCGCTGGCCAGGCGCCGCGCCACGACATCCTTGGCAAGCATCGTGCCCATGCGGAAGTGCTTGCCAATATCGCGCAGGAAGTCAATGGCGCTGAGCTCATCGGTCCAGTCGAGGTTGTTGACAATGCGCGCCGGGTTGTCGCCCTCGAAGTCCAGGAGGCGCTCCAGCTGCGCCCTGAGGCTCCCCGCCCAGTCGGCGACGACGTCCTTGGTGTTGAGAGTGCGCTCGCCCCTGGCCCGCGGGTCGCCGATGAGACCGGTGGCGCCCCCCACCAGGGCCAGCGGATGGTGCCCCGCCATCTGCAGGTGGCGCATCACCTTGACGGCGACCAGGTGCCCGTGGTGCAGGCTCGGGGCTGTCGGGTCGAAACCGCAATAGAAGGTGAGCTCGCCATCGTCCAGCGCCGCGCGCAGCACGTCGATGTCGGTGTGCTGGGCGATGAGGCCCCGCCACTGCAGCTCGTCCAGGATGTCGGTCACGGTCCTGTTACCTTCCTCGGTTCCTTCCGGCGTCATGCGCGCGGAGCCGGATCGCGTCTCCGGCGCCGCTAGTGTGCCATGCCGCGGCCGCGGGCTCCGGACCGGTCCGCTCTGCGACGGCGCCCGCCCTCCCTTCCCGACGACGGCGTGCGCGTGGGCGCCCGTTCGCGCACGCTACGCGCCGTCGATGCCGATCGTGGGGCCGTAGGACTTCCAGCCTCCCGCTGCGCGGGCCCTTCTGCCGGCCTCAAGAATGAGTTCGTGGAAGCGGACCAGGTCGGGCGTGCTGAGGCCGGCTCGCGCCACGGCGGGCTCCAGGGCGCGCCTGGCGCGCTCGTAGCCCCAGTCCCGCTCGACGGCGTAGCCCGCCTGGCGCAGCAGGCGCCGCCCGTAGGCGTCGAAGATGAAGCGCGGCCGCCGGTAGACCATGAGGGCGACGACGTCCGCCGTCTCGGGGCCGATCCCCGGCAGGGCGAGCAGCGCCTCGCGCAGCGCGTCGTCGCCCAGCCCACGGGCGGCCCTGCCGTCGTCGCCGAGCGACCAGCGGGCGTAGGCGCGCAGGGCCCTGGACTTGGCGCGCATGAAGCCGGCTGGCCTCACCAGGGCCGTCAGATCCTCCTCGTCGAGGGCTAGCAGCCGACGGGGGTCGAAGGCGGTCGCCCCGTGCAGCGCTGCGAGGGCCCGCCGGACGTTCGTCCAGGCCGTGTTCTGCACGAGGATGGCGCCGCAGACGTACTCCAGGTCCGAGCGCGCGGTCCACGGCTCGACCCTTCCGAGCCCGGCGTCCAGCAGGCGGAGGACCTCGCGGAGGGGGATCGGGCGGGTCCCGCTCCGAGCCGCGTCCCAGATCACGTTCCCTCCGGGCGGTCCCACACCAGGGTGTAGCGGTAGTAGAAGCGCCGCCTCACCCGGGCGCCGGGCAGGAGTCGCCGGGCCGCGGCGCGGATCTGACGCAGGGACTCGCGCGGCCGGGCGGTGCGCACCCCGATGTCGCGCGTCTCGTGGTGCCACCGGCTCGCCACCCGGATCGGGATCACGCTCAGGCCGGACAGCAGCCAGTCCCAGGAGCTCCTGCTGGCGGCCAGGCCGACGACGATCAGCCGCCCGCCCGGTGCGACCAGCTCGCTCAGCCGTGCGAGCCCCGCCTCCAGCGGCAGGTGGTGGAGGACCGCCACACAGGTCACGGTCTCGAAGCGACCCAGAGTCTCCGGAGCGGCAGCGTCCATGATATCGGCGTCGAGCACCCGCGCCGAAGGGCTCCCCGCCAGCCGCCGGCGGGCCCTCGACAGGGCCTCGGGGTCGCGCTCCACCCCCACGGCCTCGCGGCACACGCCCGCCAGCTTGTGCACGAGGAGCCCGTCGCCGCAGCCGACGTCGAGCGCACGACCGCCGCGCACGGCCGCGTCGCCCACCAGCTCGCGGTGGAAGGCGACGTTGTGGTTCCAGTACGCGGCGGGCGGGGCCGGCGCCATCACGACCTCCTCTGTCGCCGGGGCGCGGCGGGCCGGTAGGGGGAGACGGTGGGCTCACCATCGATCCAGAAGCGCCACGGGAAGGCCGTCCCGTCCCCGCCGGGGCCGGCGACGCCGGTGCGCGGGCCGCGACGGATCGACGCGGCGTCGGGCTCCGCCCCGGGGGCGGGCAGCGCCAGCCAGATGCGGTCGCCGGGCCCGCCCAGGCGGGCGCCGTCGTCGGAGCGGCTCAGGCCCAGGGCCTGGCACAGGCGCGCCGGGCCGCGGGCCAGGTCGCGGTCGGTCCTCGCGGCCGGCCGGCGCCGTCGGGCGAGGTCCGCTCCCCCGGTCACCTCGCCCGCGCGCAGGAGGACCGCCCGCGATAGGCCCTGCGGTCCGCACACGAGGTTGACGCAGTGGTGCATGCCGTAGGTGAAGTAGACGTAGATCCCGCCGGCGGCCCCGAACATGGCGGCGTTGCGGGCGGTGCGCCCCCGGTGGGCGTGGGAGCCGGGGTCGGCCTCGCCCCGGTAGGCCTCGACCTCGGTCAGGCGGACCGCCACGGCGCCGTCGTCGTCCCTGGCCGTCAGGACCGCCCCGAGCAATCGCGGGGCGACCTCGACGGAGTCGCCCGCAAGGAGGTCGAGTACGTCCTGCGCCGCCGTGCGGCCCGGCTGCGCGCCCACGCCCTCAGACCGCCCCGCCGTCGGGCGCGGCCGGAGCGTCCAGCACCGAGCCCTCCCGGCTGAAGGACCGCAGGGCGGCGGCGTGCTCGGTCGCCCGGGCGAGCTGCTCGGCGACGCGCGCCGGTGCGGTGCCGCCGCGACCGGTACGGGCCGCCACGGAGCCCCGGGCCGAGAGCACCTCGCGCACGCCGGACGTCAGGCGGGCGTCGACGGCCGCGAAGTCGTCGTCGGACAGGTCCCACAGCTCGACGCCGCGCCTCTCGCACTCCCGCACGCAGGCCCCGGAGATCTCGTGCGCCTCGCGGAAGGGGACGCCGGACCTGACCAGCCACTCGGCGACGTCGGTGGCCAGGGAGAAGCCCTGGGGGGCGAGGGCGGCCATCCGCTCGTAGTGCAGGGTCATGGTGCCCGTCATGCCGGCCACAGCGGGGAGCAGCACCGCCAGGGTGTCCACCGCGTCGAAGACCGGCTCCTTGTCCTCCTGCAGGTCGCGGTCGTATGCCAGGGGCAGGCCCTTCAGGGTGGCCAGGAGTCCGGCGAGGTCGCCGATGAGGCGGCCGGCCTTGCCGCGGGCGAGCTCGGCGACGTCGGGGTTCTTCTTCTGCGGCATGATCGACGAGCCGGTGGAGTAGGCGTCGTCCAGGGTGACGAAGCCGAACTCCCTGGTGCTCCAGATAATGATCTCCTCGCTCAGGCGCGAGACGTCCACCGCGATCATGGCCAGGACGAAGGAGAGCTCGGCCACCGCGTCCCGGGCCGAGGTGGCGTCGATGGAGTTCTCCGCGGCCGAGCCGAAGCCGAGGTCGGCGGCGACGGCGTCGGGGTCGAGGCCGAGGGTGCTGCCGGCCAGCGCCCCCGACCCGTAGGGGGAGACGGCGGCGCGGGCGTCCCAGTCCTCCAGGCGCTCGACGTCGCGCATGAGCGGCCAGGCGTGGGCGAGCAGGTGGTGGGCCACGAGGACCGGCTGGGCGTGCTGCATGTGGGTGCGCCCCGGCATGATCGCCTCGCCAGCGCGGGCGGCCTGGTCGGTGAGGGCGTCGACGACGTCGAGCACGAGACCCGCAATGTGGCGGGCCTGGTCTCGCAGGTACATGCGGATCAGGGCGGCGATCTGGTCGTTGCGCGAGCGCCCCGCGCGCAGGCGCCCGCCGAGCTCGGCCCCCGCCCGCTCCATGAGGCCCCGCTCCAGGGCGGTGTGGACGTCCTCGTCGGCGGGGACCGGGGCGAAGGCGCCGGCGGCGACGTCGTCCTCGAGCCGGTCCAGGGCGTGGAGCATGCCGGCCAGCTGGGCACCGTCGAGCAGGCCCGCCCTGGCCAGGGCCCGGGCGTGGGCGCGCGAGCCGGCGATGTCGTAGCGGGCCAGCCGCCAGTCGAAGTGGGTGGAGACGCTCAGCGCGGCCAGGGCGTCGGCGGGGCCGCCGGTGAAGCGTCCGCCCCACAGGCTGATGGCGGCCCCGGCGCCGGCGGCCTCGTGCTGGTTCTGCTCGCTGGTCATGGGCCCATCATGGCGCATTGCGAGTCGGGCGGGAGAGATGCTCGACTGGTGGATGCCGCCTCCGCCCGCCGCGGCGCCGTCGTCACGGATGCCGCGGTGGGGACGTGCCGCCTGCTCAGGAGGTTCGCGAGATGCTCTTCTCGAGCGCCCAGGGGTCGTCGCGCTCGCGCTCCATGTTCCTGTGCAGCCTGAGCCAGGTGCCCAGTGCGCACACTGTCACCCAGTTGCCCTCGGAGAGCAGGCGCGACTCGGTCATGGACTGCACGACCATGGCGGTCATGAGCAGAGCGGGCAGCAGCACCGAGGCATCGGAGTCCAGGTAGCGCACGGCCAGCTGGAAGGAGCGGATGAGAAGCGTGAGGACGAGCACCACGATCATTGAGGCGCCCACGACCCCGGTCTGGAAAAGCGCCTCGATATAGGCGTTGTGGGCACTGAGCGTCGGCGTGCCGTCGGGACGGATCACGAGTGTGCCGAACATGGGGATCCACGGCACCCAGTACATGATCCATCCCCACCCCAGGAATGTGTGCTGCTCCCACAAGTCGATCACCTTCAGCCAGATCTCCCAGCGACCGGTCATGTCCGGACTGCGCCCGAGCAGAGCGGTCACCTGGGAGTGCCAGCCGATCGCGAAGGCGACCGCCGCCACACCCAGTGTTGAGGCGGCGACAGTGACGGTGGTTCTCAGAGCGACGGGAACGTGACGCAGCAGCCACATGAACGACATGACGATGCCGCACACAATGGCCGCGACAATCACAGTGGCCGATCCGGTCAGCACGAGTGTCAGGATGGACAGGGTCGACCAGGTCAGGAAGTTCGGCAGTCTCAGCCGATGGTCCCTCCAGCGCACAACCACGCAGATCAGGGTGAGTAAAGCAATGAAAGCCAGCGGGTTGCGATTGCCGACGATCCCCTGGATCGGCCCGCCCTTGAGGATATTGCCCTCGACCCAGATGTAGGAGGGGGGGACCTCCTTCCAGTCCTTCATGTAGATGGGGATCAGCGGCTCCCGCAGGATGAGCGCCACGTAGAGCTCGAGCAGGAAGCTCAGTACGAGGGTGGCCTCAAGCGCGCGGCTGAGGGCGTCGGTGAATTGGCGCAGGGACAGGCCGCAGGCCAGCAGGATGCCCGTGGTGGTGGTGGCCAGCATGAGGAGCCCGGCCAGAACGGTCTCGCGCGGGTAATAGGACCAGATGACGCTCACCATGCACAGGATGGTGTAGGCGCAGGCCATAGCGGGCAGCGCCCGCCACTGGACGCGGTGTCCCTCACGCACGAAGACCACGAGGAGCATAACGCCGCTGATCGCAGCGATGACGCCGAAGGCCCACCAGCCGACAACATTGCGCAGGCTCTGGCCTGAGAACGTGACGATGAAGCCCCATGTTCCCAGAGCGGGCATGAGACTGCGCCGTGCGCCGACGACAGTGGCTCTGGAACGAGCCTCGGCTATTGGCACGTGGAAGTCCTCTCGTGTTATCAGACCGCCTGCACCGCAGAGCGATGGTCGAGTCCGAGGCCCGGCGGCGGTCCACATTGCTACGTGCATCGTAAACTGATCAGAAGAGTATCGCTGACCGGCAGGACTTAGCGCCGTGGTTCGGGCGTGGGGGCATCCCCCGGTTCCGGACACGAGTGCGACAAGAACTTGCACCCTCCGGAAGCGCCGGAACACGTGCAATCCGCGCTACTCTCCGGTCTATGACCGAGATCCCGCCCCCGCTCCCCCAGCAGCCGGACTCCGACGCCGAGGCGCTGCGCAGGCCCACCACCTCCGCCGCCGAGCTGGCGCGGATAGCGGCTCAGCGCCCCGACCTGCACCCCGCCATCGCCGCGCACCCCAGCTGCTACCCCGACCTGGCCACCTGGATCACCGAGCAGGCCAGCACCGCACAGACCCAGTTGATCGGCGACCAGGAACTAGCGAGCCCCGAGGAGACCGCCCAGCCGGAGGCCGACCAGAAGCCGGCGAGCCCCGAGGAGACCGCCCAGCCGGAGGCCGACCAGAAGCCGAGTCAGCCGGAGGCCGACCAGGAGCCGGCGAGCCCCGAGGAGACCGCCCAGCCGGAGGCCGACCAGAAGCCGGATCAGCCGGAGAGCGCCCGGGAGCCGGATCAACTGGAGAGTCCCCAGGAAGCGGCCCAGCCCACTGACGCCTCGCAGCAGCATGATCAAACGGCAGACTCCGAGAACCCGCCCGTCACGGACACCCAGGAGTCGGCTCAGTCAGAGGACTCTCAGGAACCTGCAGGCTCCGTTGACGCTCAAGACGTGTCCCAGCAGGGCGACGCCCCTCAGGAACAACCGGTTGACGACCAGTCGCAGGCGGTCCAGGGCGCCGGCCCGCTGTCGCAGCCGGACTCCGACGCCGAGGCGCTGCGCAGGCCCACCACCTCCGCCGCCGAGCTGGCGCGGATAGCGGCTCAGCGCCCCGACCTGCACCCCGCCATCGCCGCGCACCCCAGCTGCTACCCCGACCTGGCCACCTGGATCACCGAGCAGGCCAGCACCGCACAGACCCAGCCGGCCAGCGACCAGGAACTGGCTCAGTCGGTCACAGGCGCGCAGGAGCCTGTCCAGGGCGCCGGCCCGCTGTCGCAGCCGGACTCCGACGCCGAGGCGCTGCGCAGGCCCACCACCTCCGCCGCCGAGCTGGCGCGGATAGCGGCTCAGCGCCCCGACCTGCACCCCGCCATCGCCGCGCACCCCAGCTGCTACCCCGACCTGGCCACCTGGATCACCGAGCAGGCCAGCACCGCACAGACCCAGCTGATCGGCGCCCGACAGGCAGGCCAGTCGGCAGCAGGCTTCCAGGGATCAGCAGCCCAGCTGGCTGGTTACCGGATACCGGCCCAATCCACCGGCATCTCGCAACAGCCGAGTCAGCCTCCCAGCCCCGGGATCCGGTCGGATCAGCCGGCCAAGAATTCGAATGCGTCATCCAGAGCGCGGCGTCGGTCCGTGATCAAAGTACTGTCGATCGGTATCGGTGCTGCCGCCGTCGGGGCCCTGGTGGGCACAGGCACCTGGTGGGTAACCCAACGGAGCGGCTCGGAAGATGACGACCAGGCGGCCTCGGGGCCCTTCTCAATGTCTGCGCTGGAGGGAACGTTCCTTCAGGGGACTCGCGAGACCTGGAATATCGCCGAGGGACGGTCCACCGTCTCCATGTCCCCAGACGGCGCCCACGTGGTGGCGCTGTGCCCGAAGCTGGCGGAATCGGACTTCTCCTACGAGCCCCGGGTCTACCCGCTCGACGCCGATGCTCTCGGCACGCCCGTCGTCTTCCCGGCGGACCAGATGAGCAAGAGCAACAGCGAGTACAGTGTTGTTTTCTCCTGGTGGAGCGGAAGCCCCCTGATCTGGGACAGCATCTACGACGCCTCCTCCTCATTGAGTTCCCCGGTGCCATGGGATACCGCCAGTACGGTGTTCCTGGGCGCCCCCAGTAAGAAGAGGGCGATACTCCTCGAGGCTCCCCATGTTTTCGATAAGGCGCCGTCTGCGCCCCCGCAAGGGGCCATGATCTCCGTGGACGGGTCGGGCAAGGAGTTGTGGCGCACGTCCGACGAGTACGTCTCCGGCTTCTTCGATCCGGCTCGTTCCGACCTGCTCATCGGGTACAAGAATGATGGCGATGGAAATGATTCCAAGTCAATGACTATGACGCCGCATCTGCTCGACCCGAAGACCGGCTCCATGCGCGCCGCGCTCTCACCGCTGGTCTTCGATGACTCGGGGAAGAAGTCCGGCGGGCTTCTTCTCGCCTCCGACGGACTCGTGTGCTTCTCAAATGACGGCAGCACGATGACTGCGGAGGCCTACACGTTCGACGGCCAGTCTGCGTGGAGTCTTACCGGCGGATTCGCCAAGATCGTCTTCTGCGGGGTACCGTCCCTGGACGTCGCCAACCAAGCCCTGACAGCACAGGACGGCTCGACCTCGCTCATCGCGGAGAACGGCACCGCCCTCGTCCAGGCGTCTAACGGCAACTTCTCCCTCGCGGGCACCGGCACGGCCCTCAAACTCGGTAAGTACGACGCCGAAAGTGCCGAATTGGCTGACTTCTCCTACTTCACCATGCTCTCCGACGGCTCGGGCATCCTTGCCCAAGACTCTAAGAAGGACGACTCCATCCGCATGATCGACACGAGCACCGGGGCAGACGCATGGTCATTATCCGGCCAGCTTATGGAAGACGGGCTTCCGCAGAACCAGAGCACCGTGAAGGCGCTGCCGCGCTCAACCGGGGGCGTGACGAGAAATGGCCCCAGTCCTGCCGGGATCATGCTCGTCTCCAGCGGCACGGGCCTCTCGGCGACCGTTACCTGCTTCGCACCGGGGTCCTGAGACGCGTCACCCTCATGCTGCCGACGACCCGAGCACCGGGTCATCGGCAGTGTCACTGCGGGCGGACTGTCGGGGGAGGCGCTCGTTGCCGAAGTCTTAGAAGTGAAACTGTCGGGAGGTGCCGGAGACGGCGCGGTCCGCGATACCCTGCGATTTATGACCGAGATCCCATCTCCGCATCAGGACCTCGACGCCGACGCACTGCGCATCCCGGCCACTCCCCCTGCAGAGCTGGCGCGGATAGCGGCGCGTCGCCCTGACCTGCACCCCGCCATCGCCGCGCACCCCAGCTGCTATCCCGGCCTGGCCGCCTGGATCGCCGCCCAGGGCGACGCGCCTCAGCCCCTGAGCGCCAACTCCCAGCACCCGGCCCAGCCCGGCCCAACTACTCCACCACAGCGGGACCGGGCGAGCGCAGCCCCGCAACAACCACAACGGTCAGGCACAAGCCCGCAGCAGTCCGCGTCACAGTCCGTCTCCCAGCAGCAGAAGACCCCGCCGGATATGCCATCCGGGATACGACGCCGGTCGGTGGTCAAGACGCTGTCTGCGGGCATCGGCATCACCGCTGTGGGGGCTCTCGGAGGCGCAGGCGCCTGGTGGGCCACCCACCGCAATGTGACGACCGGAAATTCGGCGTCATTCTCGATGTCCGCCCTGGACGGTGGGTTCCTACAAGGACCTTCCGAAATCTGGGATATTTCCGGACAGTCTTCCTCCATGTCTCCGGACGGAGGTAACGTGAGTATGATGCGCTCGAAGTCGGAGCACGACAGAGAATCAGAGATCCTGGTCTACCCCATTAGCGCAGACAACCTCGGCTCGCCCGTTGTCTTCTCGGGAGAAAAAATAGGCTTCGACGGCATGCCGCAGAGTGTTGTCCGCTCATGGTGGGGCAACTGCCCGCTTATTCAGGACAATATTTACGACACCTCTTCGTCTCACATCGTCCCCGTCCCCTGGGACACCACCAATAATACGTTCCTGGGTGCACCGGACAAAGACACGGCGATTCTCATAGAGGCCCCTCACCCTTACGAGAGAGACTCTTTCGCGCATCCGCAAGGCGCCATTATCTGCGTGGACAGACAGGGCCATGAGCTGTGGCGCACCGCCGAAAACTATACCAATGGATTTCTCGACCCGGCTCACCCCGACCTGCTCATAGGCTATCGGGATAAGGATCCTGGAAGCAGTTCGGCGACGCCCCACATCCTCGACACTAAAACTGGCGCCACGCGGGCAGAGCTCCCATCGACAACTTTCGCCAGCCCGGATGCCGAGGAGAGAAACGGCGGCCTTCTCCTTGCCTCCGACGGCCTCGTGCTCTTCTCGAACGATCGCCATAACGTCACGGCGGAGGCTTACGCTTTCGACGGCGAGTCGGCGTGGAGCCTTACCGGCGGATTCGCCGAGATCGTCTTCTGCGGAGTACCGTCCTTGAACGTGGTCAACCAAGCCCTGACACGTCAGGACGGCTCGACCGCGCTCATCGCCGAGAACGGCACCGCCCTCGTCCAGGCGGCGGACCGCGCCTTGTCCCGCGAAGGCGCGGGAACGCCCATTGAACTCAGTAGATACGACGCCGGCGAAGCGCGTCTAGATAATTTCTCCTACTTCACCGTCCTGGCCGATGGATCAGGACTTCTCGCGGCGAATAATATCGACGACGCGAATATCCGCATGTTCAACACGAGCACCGGGACCCAGGAATGGGGCATGTCCGGGTATCTCGCACACAGCCCGTGGAACCAAGGTATCGGCATGCTGCCGAGCTCCTACCAGGGCAAGATAAAAACAGGACTCGACGATTCCGCTGTCGGCGGGCCATCAAAAACTCTGCTCGTCATCAGTCTCGATTCGCAGAGGACCACCACCTGCTTCAGGCCGGCGTCCTGACCCGCGGCACCGCCGGAGGCTGTAGGCGATGTAGATCACAGGCGCTGGCAGCCCCGCAAGGGTCGGGTATCGCCGTCGGCCCTGGGGCGGCCCTGTGGCAGGCACCCGGGCCCGTCCGGCCTCGGCGTCTCGCAGGTCAGAACCGGTGCCGGACCTCGTGCGTCCCACGAAGTGGTCACGGACGTCATAGTCGTTGGTAACGATACGAGCACGGGATCTGCGCTACCCTCCTGGCTGTGACCCACACCCCATCCTCTTCTCAATCGCAGCCGGACCTTGATGCCGAAGCGCTGCGCAATCCCGATACTCCCGCCGGTGAGCTGGCACGGATCGCCACGCGGCGTCCCGACCTGCACCCTGCCATCCTCGAGCATCCCCGCTGCTTCCGAGCGCTCACCAACTGGATCGCGACGCAGAGCGCCACAACCACCTCGTATCCGCGGGTCCAGGCGGAGGCGGATGCCGAGGACCAGGCAGACGACACCGGGCCCTCGGATGAGCCGGGCGCCGTCTCCCAGCAGTCGGCTCGGCCCGGAGAGGCTCCGGGCAAGCCGCAGTCGTCGGCCAAGGCCGACCAGCAGCCGGACCAGCCCCCGGCCAAGGCCGACCAGCCCCCGGCCGAAGCCGACCAGCCCCCGGCCGAGGCCGACCAGCAGCCGGACCAGCCCGGCGCGGACCCGGCGCCGTCAGGTGTGCGACGCCGGTCTGTGACCAAGGCACTTCCCATTGGCATCGGCATTGCCGTTGTCGGAGCCCTGACGGGTGTCGGCGCGTGGAGGCTGTCCCAACGCCCGAAGAATGCCGCCCCAGCAGCATTTCCGGATGAGCAGCGGAGCTTCTCCGTATCCGCAATGTCCGGACGGTTCATCGGGGGCGTTGCGCAGGCGTGGTCGATTGCCTCATTCGCGGGTCAGAGCGTATCCCCCGCGGGAGACTATCTGTTCGGCGAGTTCTACGCTCAGAGCACAGACGAGCAGCCCGCAGCCTACCGCGTCTACCCACTTGACGACTCCGGCCCCGGGAGTCCCGTCGAGGTTCCGCTGTCGAGCTGGAGCAAGGACGACCAGCGCGATCCGAGCCGATTCAGCGTGTGGACATCATGGTGGGGCGAGTCGCCCATGCGGAAGGACATGGTCATCGATCCCCACAGCGGAGAGGTGACCCCTGTCCCCTGGAACGCATCGTCGTCCCTGTTCCTGGGGGCGGTGGACGACGACTCCGCTCTCCTTCTGGAGGTGCCGCCGGGCGAGGAGAACAAGACAGCGGGGGCCCTAACCGCGATCGATCGTCAGGGGAACGAGCTCTGGCGCACATCCGAGTCCTACACCAACGCCTTCTTCGATCCATTGCAGCCGGACATCCTCATTGGTTACCGGGCCTCCAGCACTTCATCGCAGGATGAGCAGCGCGAGCTCACTCCGAGTCTCGTGAGCACATCCACAGGAGAAATCGTGGCGGCATTGCCCGCGTTCGAGGACGGCAAGGACAAGGGCTGGATGATCCTGGCCGCAGACGGGGTCGTCGTCCTGACCAGCACCGTCTCGAAGCCTGGTGTCCTGACTGCTCATGCCTTCAGCTTCGCCGGAGAGCCGCAATGGGAGCAGGACAGCAACTGCACAGGCATCAGGTTCAATGGCGTGCCCTCGCTCGAGGTCGTGCAGCAGTCATTGGCGGAGTTCAGCGGGCTGGAGGCCGTCGTTGCGGAGAACGGCGTTGCGTTCGTCCCGTACGGGACCGGCTGCATCCGTTGGAACGACGACGGCGCGGTCGAGCCCCTGCTCAACCTGGGATACGATTCCACAGAGAAGAAGTGGAACCTCACCGCGAACATCCTGGCGGACGGATCGGGATTTATCGACTGTTCCTCCACCTCTGAGGGGAACAAGGTCACGGCCCTCGTCGACGTCTCTACCGGGAAACATCTCTGGGAGACTCCCTCATCGACACCGATGCTCTCTCCACTGTTCCAGAGCGTGCGCGGAAGCCTGCCCAGCGCGGGCAATGTCAAGAGCCATGCGGGATCCCCGACCCGTCTGCTCGTCTCCAAGGACAAGACCCTCTCCTGCTACATCCCCGCGCAGTAGACGCGTCTTCTCCCCAGATGCGTGACTCCACCGGGCTTCGGCGGGCCTGCGACCCCTCCCCTCGCCGAGATCGGTAGAAACCCGCGTCGGGATCGGTAGGGTGGATCTCCGGCTCACGATCGGTTTAAGGGAGCGGTCGGGTCTCCTCGCCCCTCGCACGGTCGTGCAGAGACAGGCCCCCGGACTCACTCATCCAGATGATTGAGTCCGGGGGCATAGCGCCGGGTCGGGCCGCCTCTTGGGAAGCGCCGGTCTCAGAACCCGGCACCCTCCCCCATGCGCGCGTCCCGGGCGGCGGCGAGTTTGGACTGCATGCCGAAGATCTCGATGAAGCCGCGCGAGGAGGACTGGTCGAAGGTGTCGCCGGTCTCATAGGTCGCCAGGTTGAAGTCGTAGAGACCCGACTCGGAGCGCCGGCCGTTGACCGTGGCGCGCCCACCGTGCAGCACCATGCGGATGTCTCCGGAGACGTACTTCTGGGTGTCCTCGATGAAGGCGTCCATGGACCGCTTGAGCGGGGAGTACCACTGCGCCTCGTAGACCAGGTCGCTCCAGGCCTGTTCCATCTGCCGCTTGTAGCGATGCTGAAGACGCTCCAGGGTCACCGACTCCAGCGCCTGATGGGCCTCGATGAGAGCAACGGCTCCGGGAGCCTCGTAGATCTCGCGGGACTTGATGCCGACCAGCCGGTCCTCAACCATGTCGATACGGCCGACGCCCTGGGCGCCCGCCCGGCGGTTGAGCTCCTGGATGGCCTCCAGCGGCGTGACCTTCTTGCCGTCGATGGCCACCGGGGTGCCGCGCTCGAAGGTGATGACGACCTCGTCGGGCAGCGGCGGGTAGGTCGGGTCATCGGTATAGACGTAGACGTCCTTGGTCGGTGCATTCCACAGGTCCTCCAGGAACCCGGTCTCGATGGCGCGCCCCCACACGTTCTGGTCGATGGAGAAGGGGTTGTGCTTGGTGGTCTCGATGGGCAGGTTGTGGCGCTCGGCGTAGTCGATCGCGACGTCACGGGTCAGGGCCAGATCGCGCACCGGGGAGATGCAGTCCATGTCGGGAGCCATGGAGGTGATGGCGACCTCGAACCGGACCTGATCGTTGCCCTTACCGGTGCAGCCGTGAGCGACGGTGGTGGCGCCGAACTCGCGGGCGACCTTGACCAGGTGCTTGGCGATGACGGGACGGGACAGGGCGGACACCAGCGGGTAGATGCCCTCGTACAGGGCGTTGGCCTTCAGGGCGGGCATGCAGTACTCCTCAGCGAACTCCTCGCGCGCATCCGCCACATAGGCCTCAACGGCGCCGCAGTCCAGCGCACGTCGGCGGATCACATCGAGGTCCTCTCCACCCTGGCCGACATCGACGGCGACCGTGACAACCTCTCGCCCTGTCTGCTCGCCGATCCAGCCGATGGCCACAGAGGTATCGAGACCCCCGGAGTAGGCGAGGACAACGCGGTCCTTGTGAGCACTCATGTGTCTTCTCTTTTCTGGGTGGTGCTGCCGAAGCAGCGTGTGGGACCAGGAATTGGTGCGGCCTCGACTCAGCGTCGAGCGCCGGGCTCCGCCAGGGACAGCAGATGCGCGGCCAGGCCGCTGGCGACGTCCTTGGACCGGGTGACGACCAGGACGGTGTCGTCCCCCGCGATGCAGCCCAGGATCCCGGGCAGCATGGCGTCGTCGACGGCGCCCGCCAGCAGCTGAGCGGCACCCGCGGGCGTGCGCAGGACCACCTGGTTGCCGGCCCACTCGGCGGTCACCAGCAGGTCCGCGCACCAGCGTGTCAGGCGCGAGGTCGTGTGATCGGCTATGGACGACTCGTCGTCGGAGGTGGCCGGGCCGGGCATGCTGGGGCGGACCTGACCGGGCGCGCCCGCCTCGGGTATCGCATAGACCTGGACGCCGCCGGGACCGCGCATCTTGGTGGCCCGCAGCTCGACGAGGTCGCGTGAGAGCGTGGCCTGGGTGGTGGACACCCCGCGGTCGGCCAGGGCGCGGCGCAGCTCGGCCTGCGAGCGGATGCGCTCCTTGCCCAGGATCTGGACGATGAGACCCTGACGGGCCGTCTTGGTGGCGGGCGACGGCGCACCGGCCGCCACGATCTCATCGGCCGCAGGGTAGGTCTGCGGTCGGCTCATGGCGCCCCCCGCTGAAGCCGTCTGGCCAGGACCTCGGACAGCGCCCCGGTGAAGGCGTCGGCGTCGGCGTCGGACAGGATGAAGGGCGGAGCCAGCCGCAGTGTGTCCGTACGGGGAGCGTTGATGATGAAGCCCCGCTGAGCCAGATCCTCGACCACCTGTGCGGCCGGTCCAACACCGTCGGCCAGGCCGAGACCGCGCAGCAGGCCGCGCCCGCGGACCTCGATGACGGCGTCCAGCGCTCCCAGGGAGGCGGCCCAGCGCTCGCCGAGCTCGCTCACGCGCCTGAGCAGGCCCTGGTCGCGAATGGTGCTGATGACAGCCAGCGCGGCGGCCGCGGCGACAGGGTTGCCGCCGAAGGTGGTGCCGTGCTGCCCGGGTCCGAGGAGCTCGGCGGCCGGCCCGACGGCGATGGCCGCGCCGATGGGCACGCCCCCGCCCAGCCCCTTGGCCAGGGTGACGACGTCCGGCGTGACGCCCGGGGCGAGCAGGTGGTGGGCCATCCAGGCGCCGGTGCGTCCCATGCCGGTCTGGACCTCGTCGATCATGAGCAGAGCACCCGCGGCCGAGGTCAGCTCGCGGGCCGCCTCGAGATAGCCGGCCGGCAGCTCGCGCACACCCGCCTCGCCCTGGATCGGCTCGACGAACAGCGCCGCGACATCGGAGCCCAGGGCCGCCCGCAGCGCATCGACGTCGCCGGCGGGAATGAACTCCACGCCTCCGGGCAGCGGCTCGAAGGGCTCCCGGTAGGCGGCCTTGTGAGTCAGCGCCAGGGCGCCCATGGTACGGCCGTGGAAGGCGCTCTCCAGAGCGAGTATGCGCGGCCTGGCCGAGCCCCCGTGACGGCGGGCGATCTTGAAGGCGGCCTCGTTGGCCTCGGTGCCGGAGTTGGCGAGAAAGACCTTGGACGCGCCCGGGCGGGCGGAGGGGAAGACGAGCGCGTCGAGCTCCTCCGCCAGGCTC
This sequence comes from Actinomyces israelii, assembly GCF_030253495.1. Classification (NCBI taxonomy): domain Bacteria; kingdom Bacillati; phylum Actinomycetota; class Actinomycetes; order Actinomycetales; family Actinomycetaceae; genus Actinomyces; species Actinomyces israelii. The sequence continues at coordinate 1,491,994 of NZ_CP124548.1, read as the reverse complement.
ACCTGGGCCGGCGAGGCGAAGAAGTTCGAGATGTGGCCCAGGGTCGAGATCTGGTCGGTCACGGCCGCCACGATCGCTGGATGAGCATGACCCAGGCAGTCCACGGCGATGCCGGCGAGCAGGTCGATGTACTCGGCGCCATCGGCGTCCCACACATGGGCACCGCGCCCGCGCACGAGGACGCGCGCCGGCGTGCCGAAGGTGTTCATGATGGCGCCGGTGTAGCGCTGCAGCCACTCCCGGTTGGAGTCCGCCCGCGCGTGAAGCTGTTCAGCGGGTCCAGCGGCCTCAGCGGATGATGCGGTCATAGCTTTCTGCCTCCGTTCAGCGGTGGGATCGGGGCGTCGCCCGGGTGGATGACGGTGCCCACGCCCTGATCGGTGACGATCTCCAGGAGCATGCTGTGCGCCTGACGCCCGTCGACAACATGGGCCTGCCCCACTCCCCCGTGCACGGCCCGCAGGCAGGCCTCCATCTTGGGGATCATCCCGGTCTCCAGAGTGGGCAGGAGCGCCTCGAGCGCGTGCGCGCTGATGAAGGGGACCAGGGAGCCGCGATCCGGCCAGGCGGAGTAGAGCCCCTCGACGTCGGTGAGCATGAGCAGGGTGCGGGCCCTCAGGGCAACGGCGATGGCCGCGGCAGCGGTATCGGCATTGACGTTGAGGACCGTGACCGAATCGGTCACCAGGGGCGCCACCGAGGAGATGACGGGGATCCGCCCCTGGTCGAGCAGGTCGATGATGGGCTCGGGCCGTACGTCGACGACGTCGCCCACCAGACCCACGTCCACGCTTTGGCCGTCCACCGTGGCCTGACGCTGGCGGGCCCGCAGCAGGCCCCCGTCCTCCCCGCTGATGCCCACCGCCGCGGTGCCGTCGATGTTGAGCAGGGAGACGAGCTCGCGCTGCACGGAGCCGGTGAGCACCATGCGGACCACGTCCATGACCTCGGGGGTGGTCACCCGCAGGCCGCCGCGGAACTCCGAGCCGATACCCAGGCGCTTGAGCATGGTGTTGATCTGGGGGCCGCCGCCGTGGACGACGACGGGGCGCACACCGACCTGGTACAGGAAGAGGACGTCCTGGGCGAAGGCCCGTTTGAGATCCTCGTCCACCATGGCGTTCCCGCCGTACTTGATGACCATGGTGGCGCCCTTGTAGGTGCGCAGCCAGGGCACGGCCTCCAGGAGGACGGAGGCCTTGACCTCCGGGGGCAGGGCGGGGCCGGCGTCTGAACGCGTCGAGCCCGTCGAGCTTGTCGAGTCGGTCATGTCGTGTAGTCCCCGTTAATCGTGACGTAGCCGTGGGTCAGGTCGTTGGTCCACACGGTGGCGCGGGCGTCACCGGCGGACAGGTCGATGTTGATGCGGGTCTCGCGGGCGCTCATGTCCACCGTCTCCCGGCTCGCCCCCGGGCTGCCGTGACGGAAGATCGTGACGCCGTTGATGGCGACGTCGACCTGGTCGGGGTCGAAGGGGCACACGTCCGCGGGCACGGCCCCCAGCTGGGACACGACGCGCCCCCAGTTGGCGTCACCGCCAGCCACGGCGCACTTCAGGAGGTTGGAGGAGGACACCGTGCGGGCGGCGGCCTCGGCGGCGGCCTCGCTGACCGCCCCGGTCACGGTGATGGCGATGTCGTGGGTGGCGCCCTCGGCGTCGGCCACCAGACGGCGGCCGAGCCGGGCGAGGACCTCGGCGACGGCGTCGTCGAAGGCCCCGGGCTCGGGGGTGACGCCGGAGGCGCCCGAGGCCATGAGGAGGACGGTGTCGTTGGTCGACATGCAGCCGTCGGAGCTGATGCGGTTGACCGTGCGCGCTGCGGCCGCCGACACGGCGCGCTGGGCGGCGGTCGCGTCCACGACGGCGTCGGTGGTGATGAAGCACAGCATGGTGGCCATGCCGGGGGCGAGCATGCCGACACCCTTGATCATCCCGCCGATCGTCCAGGCGCCGTCGGCGCCGGCGACCGTGACCGCATCCTCCTTGGGCACGGTGTCGGTGGTCATGATCGCCTCGGCGGCGTCGTGCCCCGCCCGCTGGGAGGCCGCCAGGACGCGCATCGCCGCCCCGGCCCCCTCCAGGAGGACCGGCATGTCGATCGGCACGCCGATCACGCCGGTGGAGCACACCAGGATCTCCCCGGCGTCTGCGTCCAGGAGACCGGCGAGGTGCTCGGCGGTGGCGGCCGCGTCGGCGACCCCCCGGGCTCCGGTGCAGGCGTTGGCGGAGCCGGAGTTGACGATGACGGCGCGGGCGCTGCCGGGGCGGCCGTGCCTCCCGGCGATGACCTCGCGCGACCACACGGCGGGCGCGGCGATGAACCGGTTGGTGGTGAAGACCCCAGCGGCCACATCCAGCGGACCGTCGTTGACGACCAGGGCCAGGTCGGGCTTGCCTGAGTGCTTGAGCCCGGCCCTTATGCCGGCTGCGCGGAATCCCTTGGCTGCGGTGACGCTCATGGGGCGACTCCTTCCACGATGACGCCCGTGGTCTCGGGCAGGCCCAGGGCGAGGTTGAGGGACTGCACAGCCGCGCTGGCCGTGCCCTTGCCGAGGTTGTCGATGGCGCACATCATGATGGCCGCGCCCGCGGCGCGGTCGTAGGCGACCTGCACGGTGGCCAGGCCGGATCCGGCCACGGCCCCGCTGGTCGGCCAGACCCCCTCCGCAAGGAGATGGACGACCCGTTCCCCCTCGCCGAAGGAGCCGTAGCAGGAGTGCCAGGCGCTGCGGAGGACCTCGTCGGGGTGCTCGCAGTCCAGGACGATGTCGGTCACCGGGGCGGTGACGGTGGCCAGGATGCCGCGGCTCATGGGCACCAGCACCGGGGTGAAGGACAGTCGCACGCCATCGGCGTCGGCTCCCGCCACGCACAGGTTCTGGATGATCTCTGGAATGTGGCGGTGGGTGCCGCCCACGGCGTAGGGCCGGGCGCTGCCGAGCGCCTCGGCCGCGGTCAGGTGCGGCTTGAGGGACTTGCCCGCGCCGGAGTAGCCGACGGCGAGAACGGCCGTGAGCTGGGAGGGCTCGATCAGGCCTGCGGCGACGCCAGGCTGCGCCGCGAGGGTGACCGCGGTGACGTTGCAGCCGGGGACGGCGATGCGGCGGGTGGAGGCCAGCTCGCGGCGCTGGGCGGCGGCGGCGGTCTCCTCGGCGTGGAGGAGCTCGGGCATGCCGTAGGTCCACGCCCCGGCGTACGGCGTGCCGTAGAAGCGAGCCCAGGCGTCGGCGTCGGTCAGGCGGTGGTCGGCCCCGCAGTCGACCAGGACGGGCGGCGGGCCGCCCCAGTCGCCTGCGGCCACGGCGTCCTGGATGGCCGCGGTGACGGCTCCCGAGGCTCCGTGGGGCAGGGCGAGGACGACGACGTCGTGCCCGGCGAGGCGGCCGACGTCGGTGGGCTCCACGGTCCTGTCCGCCAGAGGCACGAGGTGGGGGTGGTGTGTGCCGAGCCGGTCCCCCGCGGAGGAGTTCGCCGTGACGGCGCCGATCTGAATGTCCGGGTGAGCCGCAAGAAGGCGGAGGACCTCACCACCGGCGTACCCGGTTGCGCCGGCGACTGCTGCTGTCCACGTCATGCCAGGACAATACGACGCTATGCATAGAAATACGATCCTGGGCGGCTTCGCTGCGCCGTAGCCTTGCTCACATAGGCCCTGCTCACATGCGGTTCAGGATGATGCGGCGTCCGGTACGGGCAGCCCGGGTCACGCCAACCGGCTCACAGGCTGTTGCACAGGGTGGCCGCGATGGAGGCGCCCCAGGCGCGCACGGCGTCGAGGTCGAGGAAGTCGCCCTCGGTGGCGCCACCAAGACGGGCGATGGTGCGCTCACGCACGTTCAGCGAGCCGGGGTCGAAGCGGCCGGAAAAGGTGATGTGGTCCTCCGGCTCGATGGACAGCAGAACCGGGCCGATGCGGTTGGGGTCGGCGATCTTGCCCTTGGGCAGGCCGGACAGCCCCACCGAGAAGGCCCATACGGGGTGGCTGCGCAGAGCGCCGGAGAAGCGACGGGTGAAGTCCACGGCCTCGTCGGTCCAGCGCGTCATGTACACGGCGCTGCCCAGGACGAAGGCGTCGTAGCCCTCGACGTCGGCGACGTCCTCGGGACGGGCCTGGACGACGTCGAGCCCGGCGGCGCGCAGCTGCTCGGCGATCACGGCTGCGACCTCGTCGGTCGTGCCGTGGCGGGAAGAAGAGGTGAGAAGGATCTTCATGGGGCAAGTATTGCGACTTATGGCGAGCCCCGTGTGCAAGTCACGACACCACACCCAAAGGTGATGACCGCCACACACTGCGCGGCGATCGCGGACGGCGCTCAGGCCCGCAGCTCGGCGCCCAGGCGCTTGGCGGCGCGCTTGACCACGCGCCCCCGCACGGCCGCCAGATCCTCGGCCCTCAGAGTCCTGTCGGCCGCGCGCAGGCGCAGGGAGAAGGCCAGTGACTTGCGCCCCTCGCCCAGCTGGGGCCCGCGGAAGATGTCGAACAGGCGCACCTCCTCGGCAAGGTCGCCTGCGGCCTCGCGGATGACCGCCTCGACCGCAGCGGCCGTGACCGCCTCATCGACAACGAGCGCAATGTCCTCCTTGCCGGCGGGGAAGGTCGAGACCGCCCGCACCTGGAGCACGCCGGCGGCCTCGACGGCCTCCAGCAGGGGCTCCAGGTCGATCTCGACGGCGCAGGCGCGCCCGGGCAGCCCGAGCGCGCGGGCCGCCCGCGGGTGGAGCTCGCCGGCGTACCCGACGAGCGCCCCGGGCAGGACATTCCGGCCGCGGCGGGCGCCCGGCAGACGCACCTCGGCGGTGCGCCCGGGGTGCCAGGGGGCGCAGGGCCGCGCGGGGGCGGCCACCTCGACGGCCACTCCCAGGGTGCGAGCCACCAGACGCACGACCTCGACGGCGTCGGCCCAGTCCCAGGCGCGCCCCTCGCCGAGCACCCCCGGGCGGACGCGGTCGCCGACCAGCACGGCACCCAGGTGGGTGGGCTGGGCGGGGATGCCTGCCTCAAGCGCGGCGACCTCCTCGTCGGTGGGGCGCCGGTCCACGCCGGGGATCGCGGCGGGGACGGTGCCGGCCGGGAGGGTGACGGAGCCGACCTCGTAGACGGCCAGGTCATCCAGTCCGCGCGAGACGTTGCGGCGGGCGACCTCCGCCAGGGAGTCGAGCACGCTGGTGCGCAGCCACGGCGCGTCCTCGGCCAGGGGGTTGGCCAGGCGCACCGCCCGGCGGCGCGGGTCGTCGGCCGGGATCTCCAGGGCGTCGTGCACGTCGCCGATGAAGGGGTAGGACAGCACCTGGGTGAGGCCGGCGTCGGCCAGGGCCCGCACCACCTCGCGGCGCGCCTGCTGGCGCGGCGTCAGGCCGGTTCCGGCCGGCGCGGCGGGCACGACGACAGGAATGCTGTCGTAGCCGTCGAGGCGGGCGATCTCCTCGGCGAAGTGGGCGGGGCCGACCAGGTCAGGCCGCCATGTGGGCGGGGTGACGGCGAGCAGCTCGCGTCCGGCCCTGGCGGCCCCGTCGTCGCCCGCGGGCTCCACGGCGCAGCCGATGGCCTCCAGGAGCCCGACGACCCGCTCGGTGCCGTAGGCGACGCCCGTGAGGCGTTCAGCGGTATCGGCACGGACGATGATCGGCCGGGGCGCCGTGGTGCGGTTCACGTCGGTGGCCACCGGGTCGGCCGTGCCGCCGCCGTACTCCACGAGCAGGTCGACCGCCCGCTGCGCGGCCACGGGGGCCAGCTCAGTGTCCACGCCGCGCTCGTTGCGCTTGGAGGACTCGGTGGGGAGCCTGTGGCGGCGGGCCGAGCGGGCGATCGAGACCGGGTCGAAGTGGGCGGCCTCGATGAGGATGTCGGTGGTGCGCGCGTCGACCTCGGTGTCGGCGCCGCCGAAGACGCCGGCGAGCACCAGGGCGCGCGAGCCCGGCCCATCCGGGGAGTCGGAGATAACCAGGTCCGCGGCATCCAGGGTGCGGGTGACGTCGTCGAGGAAGGCGAGGGTCTCCCCCACCGCGGCGCGGCGCACGACGATCGGGGCGTGCAGCTTGGCCAGATCGAAGGCGTGCAGGGGCTGGCCCAGGTCGAGCATGACGTAGTTGGTGATGTCCACGGCCAGGCTGATCGGCCGCATGCCCGCGGCCGTCAGCCGGTCGCGCATCCACTTCGGGCTCGGCGCCGTGGGGTCGATGCCCCGCACAATGCGGGCGACGTAGCGATCCGCGCCGGGGCGGCCGCGGACAGGCGACGGGTCGTCGGGGATGCGCACCTCGAAGCCGGAGTCGCCGGCGGGGGCGACGCCGTGAGGATACAGGGCCGCGTCGGCAGCGTCGGCCGGGTCGGTGAAGCGGGCCCCGGTGGCGTGGGAGTACTCGCGGGCGATCCCGCGCATGGAGAAGCAGTAGCCGCGGTCGGGGGTGATGTTGACCTCCAGGACCTCCTCGCCCAGGCCGAGCAGAGGGATCGCGTCGGTTCCGGGAGCGGGCGGCTCCTCGCCGCCCCGGCCGTGTGCCGCCAGCCACTGGGAGAGCACGATAATGCCGTCGTGGTCGGCGCCCAGGCCGAGCTCGCGCTCGGAGCAGATCATGCCGTCGGAGACGTGCCCGTAGGTCTTGCGGGCGGAGATGGCGAAGTCGCCGGGCAGGACGGCGCCGGGCAGGCAGACGACGACCGAGTCGCCGACGTCGAAGTTGTGGGCGCCGCACACGATGCCGCGGCTGGGCAGCTCGGAGGGCTCCTTGCCGGTGCCGGGGGCGTCGTTGTACTCCCCGACATCGACGCGGCAGTAGTTGATGACCTTGCCGTTGGTGTGCTTCTTGGCCTCGCGGGTGAGCACCCTGCCGACGACGAGCGGGCCGGTGACGGCCGGCGGGACGATCCGCTCCTCCTCAATGCCCACCTTGACCAGGTCGGCCGCCAGCCGGGCGGCCGTGGTGCCGGAGGGGACGTCGACGTGCTCGCGAAGCCACTCGATGGGGACGTAGGGCATGTCAGATTCCCTTTCCGGTGGTGCCGAACTGCTGGGAGAAGCGGACGTCGCCCTCGACAATGTCGTGCATGTCGGCGATGCCGTGACGCAGCATGAGGGTGCGCTCCAGACCCATGCCGAAGGCGAAGCCGGTGTAGGCCTCGGGGTCGATGCCGCAGGCGATGAGCACATTGGGGTTGACCATGCCGCAGCCGCCCCACTCGATCCAGCCGGGCCCGCCCTTCTTGAAGGGGAACCACAGGTCCATCTCGGCGCTCGGCTCGGTGAAGGGGAAGAAGGAAGGGCGCAGGCGCGTGCGCGCCTCGGGGCCGAACATGGCGCGGGCGAAGTGGTCGAGCGTGCCCTTGAGGTGGGCCATGGTCAGATTCCTGTCCACGGCCAGGCCCTCGACCTGGTGGAAGACAGGGGTATGGGTCTGGTCGAGCTCGTCGGAGCGGAAGACCTTGCCGGGGCAGGCGACGTAGATGGGCGGCTCAGCAGCGAGCATGGCGCGGGCCTGCACCGGGGACGTGTGGGTGCGCAGCACGAGGTTGACGGGCTCACCGTCGACGGCGCCCACCGAGGCGCCGTCGACGTAGAAGGTGTCCTGCATCTGGCGGGCCGGATGGTCGGCGTCGAAGTTGAGGGCGTCGAAGTCGAACCACTCGTGCTCCAGCTCGGGGCCCTCGGCGATGGACCAGCCCATGGCGACGAAGTGGTCCGTGACCTCATCGACCAGCACGTCGAGGGGATGCCGCGCGCCGGCGGCCGTGCGCGCCGTGGGGACAGTGACGTCGACGGCCTCGGTGGCGAGCATCCGCGCCTCGGCCTCGGCCTCGAGAACGCTCTGGCGCTCGGCCAGGGCCTTGGTCAGCCGGCCGCGGGCGGAGCCGAGGAGCCTGCCGGCGGCGGGCCTGTCGGCCCTGTCGAGCGCCCCGATACCGCGGCCGGCGCCGGCCAGGGCGGAGGCGTCGCCGGTGAAGGCCAGACGAGCCTCCTTCAGGGCGGGCAGGTCGTCGGCGGCGGCAATAGCGGCCAGCCCCTTCTCGACGAGGGCGTTGACGCCCGTTTCATCCAGCGGCGACAGCGCGCCGGCAGTGTCAGTCATCCGGGAGCCTTCCGACGATCGGGGCGGTGATCGGTATCCGCGCTTAGAATAGTCTGTGCGCGGCGGGCGCTCGAAATCGAGTCGCCGGCGCCTTAACCGCGGGACCGACGGCGTCGCTGCGGAGTCGCTGCGGCCGGCCTCCGCGCCGGCGAGGCTCTGGCCACTCAACGCTCGCCCCTCTGAATGGGCGAGCCCTGTGAGCCCGCGCACAAGAGGAGGAGCGGCGTCGCGGTCAACGGCGTCGTCAACGCTGGCGTCCGTGAGCCCGTGCACGAGGGGGGAGCGGCAGACGGCCGGGGCGAGGGCGAGGACGCCGGAACCCCGGTCTTGCGCACGACGTCGCGTCCGCGACACCGCCGGGCCGGGCCTCACTCAGACGATTGACGCAGACGACGTGCGGGTGGACCCGACGGGCCTCGACGTCAACGTACGTTCACGTGACGAAGGTACATTGACGTCGTCAACACCGGTTGATGACCGAGTGCCCCCGCCTGGCCCGCGCCCCGGCGAAATCAATCGACTAGACTCGGCGCGCCAGCACGGTGAGCGATTGCCCACGCCGGACGCCCTGCTTCCGGTCTCACCCGCCAGCACGACAACCCGGAGGCCGCGCATGTACATGCGCCCTCACGCGCCTGGCGGCGACGATTATCATCCGGCCCGGTCGCCAGCAGTGAGGCCGCTTATGACGTCACGACGAGCCGGAAGGAACGAGATCATCACCGCGAGCCGGCCGGTCGTTGTCCTCGAGGATCGGCGCCCTTCTCATCGCCCCAGGCGCCACGGGCGCGGAGACGGCTCCGGGGTACGGGGCGGCGCTGTGCGGAAGCATCGCAGTGATCGTGCCGGCGCTCCACGCGGATCTGTCCGCGCTGCAGACGGCGGTCCTCGCGCTCATGGGGTTCGACCTGTGCGGCGGAGCGGTGGTCAATGCGGCGCGGACCGCGGGGCGGCGCTTCCACTGTCCGGAGCAGTCGGCACGGCGCAGCCTGATCTTCTGCGCGGCGCACATTCACACTCTGGTGCCGGCTGCGGTATTTCCGCTATTTTCGATGACGATAGCGATCCAGTTCTATATTGATCTATATTGGGTTGGTCGCGTCCTGCGCGGCAGCCCGGTGCGCGCCGCCGCCTCTGCGCTCTCCGATCGCTTACGCCACCGCCACTGTGCTCCTGATGACATGGGATATAGTGCCGCCACTCGCAGGAGCTGTGCTGCCTCCATACATCGCCTGGGTGCTTCCCGTGATGACGATCAAGCTTCTCCTGGCGCACCCGGAGCCGCGCGGCGACGGAGCAGTCCAGCGAGAATGCCGCCAGTTCGACGCGACCGCGAGCCGCGGCAGGGGACCGCATGCACTTCATACCCTCATACGCTTTCCGCGCTTATTCAGCGCGGCTACGCTCCCGCCATGTCGATGCCCCCCGCATAAGTCGCTCGTGGTGCTCGCCGTCGGCGGCCCGAATGTGCAAAGACTCTATCGGCGGGCCCTGCAAACCGCGCTGCCCGGCGTCGCGGGCGACAAAGCGCGCGGGATGAGTACGCCGCGACAAGGCTGCGTATCGCCGAGATGCACGCAGGCGACCCGCACTTCGATGGCTACGCGCGCTCGAAGGACTTCTGGTTCGACCATGCGTACGAGATCGCGGAGGACTGGGCCCGAGAGGTGCACTGGACGGCTCCGGCGCACCGGGGGCGGAGAAGGCGGGGAGCGCAGGGGCTCGTCACGGCGCCGCCTGGGTCAGCGGCCTCAGCGACTCAGCCGGTCGATGGTGCGGGGCGTGACCGCGTAGGCGTTGACGGCGCCGTCGGCCAGGGCGGTCACAGTGCGGGGCCGTGCGAGGAGGGCACCGACGACGGCCAGGGCCGGGGCGAGGCTGAGGGGGTCCCGGCCCACGGGGGTGAGGACCTCGCGGCTGCACTGAAGAGGCGGACAGCCTCCCAGGGCGCGGCCCAGCACGCCGAGCACGGCACGGCGGCTCCCCTGCTGCTCGGCAGCGCCCAGGGCGAGGGCCATGGTCGAGCGGGTGCGCACCCCGGCCCTGGCGATGAGCGGCGTGCGGGGCAGCCGTCCGCCCGTGGCGAGCGCAATGGTCAGCATCGGCAGATTGACCCCGGCCGCGGCGGCATTGCCGGGCTCGGTGGTGCGCGGGTTGCACTCGATGAACATGTTCCGTCCAGGGCCCTCGGCGAAGTAGTCGCAGGTGAGGCCGCCGTGCCAGGCCAGTCGCCGGCCAAGACGGGAGACGGCGTCGACCGCGGCCGGGTCGCTCACTGACAGGCGCGCCGCCGCGGACCCGCCCGCGCCAAGGCCGATGCGCTCGCTGCACGCGGCCGCGATGAGCCGACCGTGGTCGAACAGCGCGGCCACCTGCCGGTAGGCGCCCCTCGCCGGAGCCTGAACCATGACCGCGGCGCCGTCAGACCTCAGGACCCGCCATGCCGAGAGCGCCTCGGCACGCGTTCTGGCCTGGGCCACTCCGCGACCGGCCGTGGAGTAGGCGGCCTTGACCCACGCCGGGTAGCCAATCCGGTCCAGGTCCGCCTCGCAGTGCGCCTCGTGCCAGGCCGGCTGGGGAATACCGAGCTCGTCGCACACGCCGGCGAAGGCGATCTTGGACTGCACCTGCTCGAATGCTGACACCCCGGCGACGGCGAGCCGGCCGGAGGCGTGAGGAAGGTACCTCCTGCCGGCGGCCAGCAGCCACGCCTGCTCGTGCGTGGCCAGCAGGGCCCGGTACCTGCCCGAGGCCAGGAGGGCGTCGACGGCGTGCAGATACCCCACGGGGTCACAGCCCGGGGCGGGGACCCTGCGCACCGCTCGGCACCACACGCTGAAGGAGGCCAGCGGCCGACCGATCGCGGAGGCCACCTCCACGCCGACTCCGCGGGAGCCCAGGACCGTCATGGTCTCGCGGGCCGTCAGGCTCGACCCCTCCGACAGCAGCACCCGCTCATGGCCCATGGAAGGGAGCCTACCGGGCTGCCGTCGGTGCGACGAGGGAGTGCACACGGCGGGCCCGCTCGATACCGACCTGGTCGTAGTCGCGGTAGCCGTTGCCCAGCCGGATGGTCGTTCACCTCCATGCTGGTGCTGCGCCTGGCGACCGGCGTCGCCGCGGCGGTTGCCGCCCCGCAGGTCTGGGCGGCGACCGCCCAGGTCGTGCCCTAGGAGCGGGCGGTGCCGGCCATGGCGACGGCGACGGCGGGCCTGACGATCGCCCAGTTCCTCGGCGTGCCGGCCGGGAGCCCGCTGGCGGTACGCTCGACCTCCGACCCGTTCGTCGTCGGGACCGCCGGCGCCCTGGTGGAGCCCCGGATCGTGCGGCGCGTGGGGCAGGGGCGCGCGCTGCTGGGCGGCTCGGCCTGCTACGTCCTCGTCTACGCCGTGGTCGCGGCCAGTCCAGTCCGCTGGGCGAGGATCGGTCTGCTCGCTGGGGCCTTCGTCGGCGGCGGAGCGCTCTTCCCAGTCATGATGAGCTTGTTTCAGGAACTGACCGTCTCGACGCGTGGGAGGGTGTCGGCGCTCGCCAGTGTCCTCATGTACGCGGGCTCGACCCTGACGGGCATTGTGGGCGGCCCGTTGCTCGCGGCCCTGCCCTCGTCCTGGGGCGTCAGCCTGCTGGCGCTGGGGACGACCCTCGTGACGCTCGGCCCGTGGGCGGCCTCGGGCTCCCGGCGCTCATGACCGGCTGTTGCAGCCGGTCATGAGCCTCGCCCCGGACCCCGCGCCGGGCGCCCCTATGAAGGCGCTCGGCTCAGGGCGGTGAGCCACCGGACCGATCTCGACGCGGTGGGTGGTCAGCGCGTGCGCGCCTCGATGCTGCGGGCCAGCGCGCCCAGCGACCAGTTCATGACCACGTAGAGCAGGGCGATAATGATGTAGGCGGGCACGTAGACATCCAGCTTGTAGTTCTGCGCGGTGCTGGTGATGAGGACCTTCCCGGCGTACATGAGCTCGGCGTAGGAGACGGCGTAGCCCAGTGAGGAGTCCTTGAGGATCGTCACGAGCTGAGTGACCAGAGTAGGCAGCATGAGCCGCAGGGCCTGCGGGGCGAGGATGAGGCGCATCGTCTGCCCCCGGCTGAGCCCCAAGGCCTGGGCCGCCTCGGTCTGCCCCCGGTCCAGCGCCAGGACCCCGGAGCGGAAGACCTCCGCCGTCGTCGCCGAGGTGCACATGACAATGGGGATGGTGAGCATCCAGAAGGACGGCAGCGCGGGGCCGAAGCGGGGCACCGCCAGCAGGAAGAAGTAGATGAGCAGGAGCATGGGCACGGCCCGCATCATGTCGATCCACGTCCCCACGACCGCGCGCCCGACCGGGCCGGCGCCCATTCTCGCCCAGCCCAGGAGAATCCCCAGGGGGAAGGACAGGAACGCGGAGACCGCGGTGACGGCCAGCGTTCCTTCCAGCGCCCTTCCCAGGAACAGGACGATCGACCGTCCCAGGAAGAAGCGCCACTTGGGATAGGCGAGCTGGCCTTCGAGGGCGAGCTGGTGGAGCGCCGCGGCGACCAGCGCCACGACGACAAGGGTCGCGATGCCGGAGATGATGGCGATGCGCCGTCGTCCCCCGGGACCGGGAGCGTCGAAGAGAAGATCGGCGTCCGCGGCCCGTCCGGGCCGAACGCGCCGCGCCGTGCGAACGATGTCGGGAGTAGAGCTCATGCTCGTGCCTCCCCGCTCGCAAGACGGAGCTCGAGCAGGCCCCCGAGCTTGGTCGCGCCGAAGGCGAGTACCAGATAGATCAGGCCCGACACCAGGAACATGACAACGGCCTCCCCGGACTCCAAGTTGAGCTGCTGGGTGATGCTGGTGAGCTCGCGCACCCCGATGGCTGCGGCCAGGGCGGAGCCGATAAGGCAGGAGATGAAGATATTGACCAGCGGCTGGACGGTACGGGCGAGGGCCTGGGGCAGCACGACCGCACGGATAATGAGCCCGAAGGGCATGCCCAGCGCGCGGGCGGCCTCGATCTGCCCCCTGGCGACGGAGTTGATGCCCGAGCGGACCGTCTCGCAGACATATCCGGAGCCCACGAAGAGGATCGCGCCCACAGCCGCCGCGAACAGGGAGAAGTGCACGCCCGCCTGCGGCGCGGCGAAGGCCAGCAGGATCATGAGACACAGGGTCGGGATATTGCAGGCCAGCGTCACCCAGGCGACGGCCACGGCCCGCAGGGGCGGGATCGGGCTGACGCGGCACACGGCGATGAGCGTGCCGACGACGAGCGCGCCGAGGTAGGCGAGCAGGGCGATGACGAGGGTGGTCGCCAGACCGGCCCCGATCGCTCCGAGGTTGTGTGTAATGATCGACATGGCCGTCTCCTCAGGTGATTATGCGCATGGGACGCCGCCAGACACGACTCCCGCAGCGAGCCGAGTCAGGCCCCCGGAGAGGAGGAGGCGCCGGCGGTCTCGGAGCCCGGCACCGAGCCGAGGGCGGGCGGCCGGGGAGCATCGCCTCCCGTGACGGCGCCAATGGTCGCCTTCCAGATCGCCTCCCAGGTGCCGTCGTCGTAGATCGTCTGGAGGAAGGCGTCGACGAAGGCCTTGGCGTCCGATCCCTGAGGCAGGCCAATGCCGTAAGGGTCCTCCGTGAAGGGGTCGCCGACGATCTTGATGTCGTCATTGGCCTGCATCGCACTGAGCAGGAGCGTGTAGTCGACGACGTAGGCGTCTACCTGCTTCGTCTTGAGCGCGGACAGGCAGCCATTGTGGTCGTCGAACGGCTTCTGCTGGGCCTTGGGCGCCGCCTTCTGGAGCGCTGCGATCGAGGAGGAGCCGGACTGGACGGCGACCTTGACGCCCGCCAGGTCGCCCACGCCGGTGATCGTCTCATCGTCGGCCCGCACGAGCACCGCCTGGCCCGAGGAGTAGTAGGGGCCGGCGAAATCGATCTTCTTGTCGCGCTCGGGGGTGATCGAGTAGGTGGCGATCACGGCCTGCACGCTGCCGTTCTCAAGCACAGTCTCGCGCGTGTCCGGGGTGACCTGCGTAATGGCCAGCAGGGCGCGGGCGTCGTCGCCGCCGATGATGTAGCGGGCCAGTATCTGGCCGAGGGCGGCGTCGAAGCCGGAGACCCTGCCGGTGGTCGCGTCCTCGGAGGAGAAGACCGGTGCGGTCTTCGTCCCTCCGATCTTGAAGACACCGGCCTCCTTGATGGCCGACGCCCAGGTGGAGGCGGCTACGACATCGTCGGCGGCGACGGGGCCGGAGCTGATGACCGCGTCGTAGTCGGCATCCCCTCCGCTGCTGGAGACGGCCCGGCCGTCGGCACCAGTGTCGGCGCAGGCCGCCAGGACCGACGCCAGGGAGACGGCGCCTGCGGTCTGTAGCAGTGTGCGGCGGGAGAGAGTCGTCATGATGGGGTTCCTTTCGTCACAACGGGTTGTGTCGGCGGGGCCGGCGGCCCCGAGACGATGATTGGAGGCGTCCCGGTCGAGGGGCGGTGTACGGAGGTCTCCGAGGCCGAGCTCAGTGGCTCAGCACCTTGGACAGGAAGTCGCGAGCGCGGTCGGTGACGGGGGCGGAGAAGAACTCGGCCGGCGCACCGGACTCGACGATCTGGCCGGAGTCCATGAAGACGACGCGGTCGGCCACGGACCGGGCGAAACCCATCTCGTGGGTGACCACGAGCATGGTCATGCCAGAGGTGGCCAGGTCCTTGATGACGTCGAGGACCTCGGTGATCATCTCCGGGTCCAGGGCGGAGGTGGGCTCGTCGAAGAGCATGATCTTGGGGTCCATGGCCAGGGCGCGGGCGATGGCGACGCGCTGCTGCTGGCCGCCGGAGAGCTGGGACGGACGCTTGCCCGCCTGGTCGGCCAGACCCACTCGCTCCAGAAGTGCGCGGGCGGTCGCCTCCGCCTCGCCGCGGGAGATGCCGCGCACCTTGACAGGGGCGAGCGTGATGTTGTCCAGGACCGTGCGGTGCGGGAAGAGGTTGAAGGACTGGAAGACCATGCCGACCTCGGCCCTCAGGCGGGCCAGCTCGCGCCCCTCCTCGGGCAGGCGCTCGCCGTCGATCTCGATGGAGCCCTCCTGGATCGTCTCCAGGCGGTTGATGGTGCGGCACAGGGTCGACTTGCCCGAGCCGGAGGCCCCGATGACGGCGACGACCTGGCCGGGGAGGATGTCGAGGGAGACGTCGTTGAGCGCCTTGAAGTCGCCGTAGTACTTGCTCACATGGTCGATGCGCACGAGCGGGCGGGCGCCGTTCTTGACGTCGTCTGCGCCGTCGGTGCTGGAGGCGGGCTGGTCGGAGGAGAGCGCGGAAGCGGACACGAGGACCTCGTCTCGGTCAGAGATGCGGATGGGTGCAGAGGTGTCTCAGCGACACTGACAGCAACACATCCACATGCGCACTGCATTCCTCCTGACGTCATTCGACTGCGGCCCCGGGGCGGCTCCGCGACGCGAGGACGATAACACCGCAGTCACGCATCAGGCCAAGGAGCGCCCGCAGGCTGAGACGCGGGCCCGGGCCTAACGTAGTCTCCGTGCCTCCGTTGCGTCTTCACAGGCTTCTCCCCGCGCAACTCCGAGCACATCACGGCGGCCGGCTTCCTGCCGTGGGGCACGGCCGGCCGGCGGATGTCCACCAGTGTCCACCAGGTCAGGCACCTCCACGCCCACTCCAGGGGGCCGTAGCGGAAGTGCTTGAGCCACAGGCGCGCGGCAGTGGACTGGACGATCAGCACCAGTGCGGCCACGGCCAGGAGCGGCGCGACGTCGCGGCTCTCCTTCCAGTGCAGCGCCAGGCCGATGGGAGCCACAATGAGGCTGGCACTCGCATAGCAGGTCAGCGCCATCCTCCCCAGGGGCTCGAAGAAGGCGATGAGGGGCTTGCGGATCCGACAGGAGCAGGCCAGCGCCATCAGGCAGATGTAGAGCATGGCCTGCACCCCGCCAGCGATACCGCCGACGTACCCGAACCGGGGGTCACCGTCTTCATGCGTCTGGGCGATGAGGGCCGGGACCGTGGCCACCGCCAGAGCGACGGCGGCCGCCAGCAGGCGCGGCGCCTTCAGCGCAATGGGCAGCATGAGGAGCCCGGCCACGGCGTACTCCTTGAGCACCTCGCCCGGGTACACCAGGGAGTGAAGCAGCCCGATCGCCAGCAGGGCGATCATCCGCCCTCCCACCACCTTCCACGGCGAGGCACCGCGCCTGAGCGCCGAGTCGGAGACGAATCGCATGCTCATACCGAACATGAGCCGGATGAGGCCCGTCTCGTAGGCGAGCACGATCAGTCCGGTGCGGTCCCTCGTGGAGAGCCTGCGCAGGAGCTGGTTGATATGGGTCTTGACCGTGGACTCCGCCAGCACCAGCGCCTCGACGACGTAGTCGTCCAGGTCGAAGGTGGTCAGGACGAGGACCCGCACCCGCGGCTGGAGGCGGGCGAGCGCATGGCCGCGATCCCGTCCATACGCGGCATGCGCGCATCCATGAGGACGACGTCGGAGTCGCAGGCGCGAGCGGCCGCGAGGACCCGATCGCCGTCCTCGGCCTCCCCTGAGGCGCGAGCCGATCCGCAGGTCTCCTCCGGCGACCTCGACCCGGCGCCGCAGGCTGCGCAGCCCCTGGACCCCGGTCTCGCCCTCGGGGAGGCGGCCGTGCGGGTCGTCGTCGCTCACCCGCAGGACGACGCCGTCGGCGGCGCAGGCGAGCTCCACGAGGATGCCGCCGGCATCGGAGGCGTGCTTGACGGCGTTGGTGATCCCCTCCTGCGCCACCCGGTAGAGGGCCAGCTGGGCCTAGGCTCCGAGGCCGACCACGGCATCGGAGTGGCCGCCGGGACCGGCCGGGGCATCCAGCACCACGGGCGCCCCGGCGTCGGCGGCCGACGCACCAGGGCGGGCAGATCGGCGAGCCTCGGGGTCGGGCGCAGCGGGGCGGCCGAGGCCGGGGAGGCGTCGTCGGGCCCAAGCGATATTGCGGCCCTGCCCGATCATCCGGCCCACGCGAGCAGGCCCATGGTCGAGGTCAGCAGGAGGATCGTGAGAAAGCTCTACTGGTAGGTCTCCTCGCCCCGCGTCCAACTCACGGCCGCCGCGATGCATCCGACAGTCAGGAGCAGCAGCCAGACTGGTCGAAGCCGTCTGCGCCCGTGCTCCCCCAGCCGGAACAGGGCGAGCAGGACAATGACGTCGGCCATCAGCGCGCCACCGAGCAGTGCGACCTGGAGGCCGCCGACGAGGAAGACCACGGCACCGGCTGCATCGGCGTCCAGACGGCGCCATCAGGTGGCCGCCCAGGCGATGCGCAGCGCCGCCACCGCGACCGGGTGCGCGGCGGCGTCCCGCACCTGGGGGACGCCGCCGACCAGGACCAGCAGCACGATCCCCGTCCACACCATCCAGCGCAGCAGCCGCAGGTCCGGGTCGATGAGGATGCCTTTCCCGGCACTCATCGCGGGACGCTCAGTGCTGCGCCCGGGCCGAGGCGTAGAGGCAGACGGCCGCCGCGGTGGCCACGTTGAGGGACTCGGCCCTGCCGCGGACGGGGATGGAGATGACGGCGTCGGCGCGGCTCAGAGCCTCGGGCGGCAGCCCGCGCGCCTCGTTGCCCAGCAGCCAGGCGATCGGCCCCTCGAGCACCACGTCGGCATCGAACAGGTCGAGGGCGCCCCGGGAGTCGGCGGCCACCACTGCGAGGTCGGCCTCGTGCAGGGCGGCAATGGCGTCGTCGAGGGTCACGCCGGTGATCACGGGCAGATGGAACAGGCTGCCCGCGCTCGAGCGCACCACCTTCGGGGACGTGGCGTCCACGCTGCCGCGCAACAGCACGACCGCGTCGGCGCCGGCGGCATCGGCGGCACGGATGATGGCGCCCGCGTTGCCGGGGTCCTGGGTCTCGGTGAGCACGACGACGAGCATCGCCCCCGACAGGGCGGCGGCCAGGGCCCTGGGGCCCGCGGCCTCATCCATGGCGACGACGGCGAGCACCCCCTGGGAGTCGGCGCTCATGGCCGCCATGACCCGCTCGCTGGTGAGGTGGACGTACAGGCCCGCGGCCCGGGCCTCCTCCCAGATGCCGCTGTGGCGGTTGCGGGCGGTCTCGGTGAGGTAGACGTCCAGGACCCGGTCGGCGGCGCACCTCACCGCCTCGCGCACCCCCTGAGGGCCCTCCACCAGGAACCTGCGGTACTTGGCCCGCACGTTCTTGCGAGCCAGGCCAGCCACCCGGGAGACACGGTCCGACGCCGGGTTGGCGAGCACGTCGCGGCCCGCAACCCCGGCGTCGGCGGGCCGTCCCGGCCGGCGCGGGGCGGGCCGTGCCGCGTCTTTGCGCGGAAGCGCGGCGGGGGCGTCATCAGAGGCAGCGGAACTCATGGGACAAGCCTATTCAGGCTGTCCAGGGAAGCGGTGCTGAGGGCCTTGACACAGCGGGGAGCCGGTGGTGCACTGTTAACACGTACTGATGCAGTGATGTGATAACGGCCAGTGACCACGTCGAGCACACCCCCGCGCGCCGGGCCTCGGTCCTGACGACGGGACTGCTGCGACTGGGTCCTTCAACGAGGCAGGAGACCTGCTGACCATGTACCTAGACGACGATTCCAGACTGATTACCAATCCCCGGCTCCTGGCGATCCAGGCGGTCAAGGAGCAGGCCATCACCTCCCGCGACAGGCTGGCTGAGGCGACATCAACATCCGGAACCGCTGCCGACAAGGTTGCCGACGGGTTGGCCGAAGACGTGTGGACCTCTCCGGTGGCTGACGACTCACCCGAGGCGCGCTGGCCCAGCTCTTGACCCCACCGCCACACCCCTGGACCAGAATGAGGAGAAGGTTCCCATGGCCTTCATTAAGATTGACACTGACGCCATGCTCACCGTCATCAACAACCTGAACGAACATGCTGACGGAATCGAGACCGAGCGGAAGTAAGGTCAACGACTCCAGTGCAGCAAACCATGATCCCGTGCCCTCCGTAGACCTGGCCACCAGTCCCACTCCCTTCCCAAGCTTCATGGACCCGAGCACGGCATCGGGGACCCTCAGCGCCTGCGCCCAGGCTCTGTACAGCCTGGCGGAAGAGTTGCGCACCCGCCGCCAGGAGGCCATCGACCTGAACTCCAACGGCATTACCACGAACCCCGACAGCACCATTGTCTCCTACTACCTGCCCGACCCCCCTGAGGGCACCGCCGACGTCGAGGCCTATTGGAACTCCACGGACACGGTCGACAACGTCAGGGCCTACAACTCCCAGTCCGTGGCCAACGCCGAGGAGGAGTCCGCCGAGCTTGCCGAGGCCCTCGGCAACAGGGACGGGAAGTCCTCAAAAGGGCGCACATATGGTGAGATCCTCGACGAGATCGCTAAGCATCAAGACGTTCCAACCTATGCCGCTGCGTATATCTCGTCTTTGGGCGTCGACAAGTACCTGGACCTCGTCGAGGCGCTCGGGGCCCGCAACACGAGCTATACGCCCGCCAAGGACTCGAATAACATGGCGAGTGCGAGCTTCGACAGCGAGGGCGCCGCTCACGACGTGGGGATTCTTGGCCATGTCTTCGCCGCCGCTTCACAAGATGGGGTCACAATCTACGACGCCAAGGGAAACCCGCTCAACATGGCCTCCGAGGCCGAGGCCGCGGTGGAGGAAAAAGGTCACACGGGAAGGATATCTGCCCTCAACGGCCTTCTCGAGACGCCGGACACCGTATACGGAACAAATTTTCTCGTCGACCTCGCCGGCAGACTCGAAGATAACTCGTACGATGGCGTATCCTCCGCAAGAGCCAAAGTGGACGTCAAGTACGGGGGAGCCTACGAAGGCTCCTCCATGGATCCCCTCTACGGCGTGACCATGGCGATGGGCAACAACCCCGACGCGGCACTGACCTACCTCACCCCTGATGGCGATGCCTCGGGAACGCCCGGAGACAGAAGCGCGGAGCGGTGGAAGCTGCTCACGGAACGCACCTGGGACCCCCAGGTGGGTCTTGAGGGACTCACCGCCGCCCTGGGCGCAGCCTCGTCCTACCGCCGCGCAACCGACCCGAGCGCCCCTATCACTAATGCCGACGCACGGGCTACGTGGGTGACCGGCAAGACCATCCCGTACTTCGTCAATAATGTTGCCGAAAAGGATCTGACGGACAGGATGAAGCGGAACCTCGCCGTGGTCATAGGCAACAGCCCCGAGGAGTTCAACGCATTGGCGTCCGGCAGCTCTATCAGCGGGGAGAACAAGCTCGGCCTTAAGGACTCCGTCACGGATCAGGAGTTCGAGACCCTTCTGTACCGGGTCATTGACAACAAGGACGCCGCCGGGACAGTGGCCGCCAGCATAGGGCAGTATTACCGCAATGAGATCGAGAGCACGGTTCCCGGCTCCGCAGATCCAAAAAGCGAGCTCCATGAGCAGTACCAGTCCGCAGCGGGAGCAATGGGGTACCTCGACGCAATGGCCGCCCTGCGCGCGGGGGACGACAAGACGGCCCAGGGCACGGCCAAGAAGAATATGAGCACCGCGCTGAGCGTCTTCTCCACAGTCCTGAGCGCGGGGGTGGGCGCCGCGACCGGAGGCACCGGCCTCGCCGTGGCGGGACCGTTGCTCTACAGCACAGGGTCAACCATTGCTCAACCGCTCATTGTCGACGACCTCACCAAGGACTGGAAAGTTCCCGACACCGTCGATGCGGACGACATCCAGAACGTCCTGCGCGCCCAGTCCTATGTGGACGCCGCCCGGTACGGACAACTGGAGGACACGACACTCAATATCGCGGCACACAACCCCGAGAACGACGACAGACCCTTCTCATTCTACTCAGAAGCGGACGGCAAGCCAGCTATCACAGCCCCGGATCCAATGACCCCGAACGCAGCGCAGAGTTTTATCGACTGGCGGAACGCAGTCATCAAGAGCTCCAGCTCAGAACCGACCATGACCGGTCTTGACGGAGCCATTCAGACCGGGTGGAGCACAGGAAGCGGGCAGGCCCAGCCGGAAGACATTATCAAATGAGCACCTTCGCGCCTGATCGCTTACGCCATCGCGTCTCATCGGTGCGCAGCCTGCACCGGCGGGCCCGAGTGACGGCAGTGGCCGCATGCCTGGCGCTGTGCTCGTGCTCATCCCCGCCCTGGGCGACCCAAAGGCACAGTCCTACGCCCACGCCTCTGACAGACGAGTACCTGTGCGACATTGTGCCGGCCAGCGTCCTCAATGACTCCCTCAGCTTCCGCACCGGTCAGACCTACTACTCGCACTCCGGTGGTAACGGCGGCTATTCTGACCGGTGGGAATGCACTCTGATCTCCCCGAGGGTATCTCCGGACAACAAGCAGACGATCAAGATCGAGTACATCGATCACGACCACTGGAACACTTCTGCCGGCTGGGCCTGGTCGCCCCTCAAGGAATCTGTGCCCGAGGACGAGAAGCTCAACGCCGACCCGATCACCCTGCCGGGCCACGAGGGGCAGGGCTGGATCATCGGAAGCTCCCCGGACGTCGACGACAGGCCCATCCTGGCCTGGCAGTACCCCAGCGGCTACTACCTGGTCGTCTCCAAGAGCTACACGCCGGGGGCCCCCGCTCCCGACAGCAATCTCCAGGCCCTCGAAGACCTCGCCGTGGCCGTCATTGACAAGATCCCGCCCATAGCCGCTGAACCTGGCTACGCATTCACCGTCTACCCCGACGACAGCTCAACCGACAAATCAGCCCAGGACAACTGATAAGACGCGCTCAAGAACACCTCGGACGCCCCGCGCTTCTCCCGGCTCCATAGCCGCCCGCGCACCGCGATGGCGCCGCCCCCATGCGGGCGCGGCGCCATCGAGCGACTGATGGCGACTGATACTGTCCCGGCATCCGGGCCCGGGCTTGATGCCGCGGAAACCTTCAGGCCCCGGGGGCGTTGACGTCCTCAGGCAGGGCGCCCCGGGCTGTCTCCACGAGGGACTTGAAGACGTCGGGCTCGTTGACGGCCAGCTCGGCCAGCATGCGGCGGTCGACCTCGACGCCGGCCAGGCCGAGCCCCTGGATGAACCGGTTGTAGGTCATGCCCTCGGCGCGGGCCGCGGCATTGATGCGCTGGATCCACAGGCGGCGGAAGTCGCCCTTGCGGGCGCGACGGTCGCGGAAGGCGTAGACGCCTGAGTGGGTGACCTGCTCCTTGGCCTTGCGGTAGAGGCGGGAGCGCTGGCCCCGGTAGCCCGAGGCCTTCTTGAGAACGGTACGACGCTTCTTCTGGGCGTTGACAGCCCGCTTCACACGTGCCATGTGATGACTCCTTCTACGTGGTGGGACCGGTCAGCGACCGAGCAGCTTCTTGACCTGACGGGTGTCAGCCTTGGCGACAGGCTGGTCCTGGGCGAGCTTGCGCTTACGACGGGAGGACTTGACCTCGAGCAGGTGGCGCTTGTTGGTCTGCTCACGCATGAGCTTGCCGCTACCGGTGACCCGGAAGCGCTTCTTGGCACCGGAGTGCGTCTTGTTCTTCGGCATTGTAGATATCCTCTTCTCGGCCCTGACCGGATGGTCCGGGCTGCGGACCCCTGACGGACTGCCGCAGGGATGGGTGACGGGCTCTCGTCAGGCCTGGCCGGCCTGGCCCCGCGCCCGCCCGCCGGAGCCGGCGGCGGACGCCTTCCTGGCCCTGCTCGCGTGCTTCTCAGCGCGACGGCTCGCGCGGGCCTCTTCACGGCGACGGCGCTGGTCGGACTTGACCTCGGCCTTCTTGCGGGTCGGCGCCAGGACCATGACCATATTGCGGCCGTCCTGACGGGGCTGGGACTCGACGGTGCCCAGCTCGTCCATCTCCTCCGCGACCCGCTGAAGCAGCCGGATGCCCAGCTCGGGGCGGGACTGCTCGCGGCCGCGGAAGCGGACGATGCACTTGACCTTGTCTCCGCCCCTGAGGAACCGCTCGATGTGCCCCATCTTGGTGGCGTAGTCGTGCTGGTCGATCTTGGGGCGGAACTGGATCTCCTTGAGCTGTGTGTTCGCCTGGTTGCGTCGGGCGTCACGCGCCTTCATGGCCGACTCGTACTTGAACTTGCCGTAGTCCATGAGCTTGCACACCGGGGGACGTGCGTCGGGCGCCACCTCGACCAGGTCGAGGCTCGCCTCCTCGGCCAGGCGCAGGGCGTCCTCGACGCGGACGACGCCGACCTGCTCGCCGCTGGGGCCGACGAGGCGCACCTCCGGGACGCGGATCCGTTCGTTGATACGGGGCTCGCTGATGGCTTTTCCTCACTCTCGGTGATGTTGACCGCCGCAACGAAAAAACCTTCGCCGCGAATGCGCGCGAAGGCCTTACATGTGCTCGTCCGAGCGCGGCCGCCGGCGTCGAGACACCCGCGACCGCCGAGGATCTCTCCTCGCATGACCCGGCCCCATGAGGGACCCAGGTGGGATTTCTCCGCTTGCGTGCCGGGGCAGGAACCCCAGCCGGTCGGAAAGACACTACCAGGTCGCTCATCTTTTGCCCAGGATCACCAGGACGCCGAAGTGGTGACCCCCGCCACCGAACCGGTCTCGGAGAAATGGGCCGGACGGGAGTCAGGCGGGCAGGGGGCAGAGCTCGACGGCGTCGATCAGGTCTCCCCAGGCGGGATTGACCATGATGTGCTGGCAGATCTCCAGGGTCCGGGCCACGGCGCTGCGTCCGTGGGAGGCGTCGATACGGATGAAGACCCGCAGCTCGGCGTCCTGCCCGGGGGCGAAGGCCACCCCGGTGACGCCGCCGATCTCCTCCAGCTGGGTGCGGACCTCGGCCTGGACGGGCTCGTTGCGCCATGAGGGCACCCAGTCCTCTCCTCCAGCCAGGGCAACGACGGCGGGCCGGGGCAGGCGCAGGTCCCGGCTGCCGGGGTCCAGGACCCACAGCTGGTCGGTGGACAGGCAGGCCACCCGGGCGGCGCGCCTGGGCTCGACCGGAACCGGGCGCACATCGGTCCGCCAGGCGGACATGGCCTGCGCGGACGTGAAGACCGGCATGGCGACGTGCCCGTCAGGCAGGTCGACGGCCAGGGTCGCGGCGTCCTGGGCGGCGTCATTGGTGTGGACCTCGTGGCCGGGAGCCCGCGGCTTCACGCCGGGTGCCGCCAGGTGCAGAGCGGTGCGCGGACCGGAAAGGGCGTGGGCCGCCACGGGCACAATGACGCGCGAGGCCACCAGCGCTCCCCACAGGGAGTCGAGGTACTCGTGACGCGGGCGGTCATCGGCCTCCAGGGCGGCGACGACGGCGGGGTCGGCGGCGCCGTCATCGGCGGCGAAAGGGGTGGGCGCGGCGAGGAGCCGTTCCAGCTTGGACCGAGCCGCCATGGCCGCGGCCAGCTGAGGACCGGTGACTGCGGATGCCCGGGAGGAAGATGAGCGTCCTGCGCGTTCTTCCGCAGGCGCATCCGCGGAACCTGCAGAAGCAGGGACGGACACCTGTCGTGGCGGCATGCCCGGACGGCTGCCGGGCCGGGGGCCTGTCCCGTCATCAGACCGGGAAGCTGGGCGGGACTCACTCACGCGTCTCACGGTAGCGCGTCCGCGCCCCGGCGCCCAGATGATTGATTCCGAGGGCGCCGGTCGTGCCCGACGCGGAATCATGCCGATTCCCATCGGGCCCGAGGCCGCCGATCGTCTTAAGGCTGCGTGGGATGATCACTTTCTGCGGCGACAGGGACGGGCGGCCTCATTCTGGCGGCCGCACCCGAGCACGGGCCGAGCAGGCGCACGCAATCGCAGGCCTTGTCGCAGCAGGACCGGGGGCAGCCCCGGCGCCTGGCGGTGCGGCCGGTTCGCGAGCGCGGGCTCGTGGCCGCGGTCGGGACCGACCGGGAGGCCGCGCGAAGGTGAAGAAGGTAGCGCTGGCGTCAGCCGGCCAGGCGGTCGTGATCCTCGCCGTCGGCCACCGCCAGCGCCTCCTCAAGGGTGAAGTTACCGTTGTACAGCGCCTTGCCGACGATCGCCCCCTCGATGCCCTCGGGCACGAGCCGCACCAGGGCGCGCAGGTCGTCGAGCTGGGCGATGCCGCCGGAGGCGACCACGGGGGCGCTCGTGCGGGCGCAGACCTGACGCAGGAGCCCGATGCTGGGACCGGACAGCGTGCCGTCCCTGGCGACGTCGGTGACCACGTAGCGGGAGCACCCGGCGGAGTCCAGGCGCGCCAGCGTCTCCCACAGGTCGCCACCCTCCCTGGTCCAGCCGCGGGCGGCCAGGGTCGTGCCTCGCACGTCGAGCCCCACGGCGATCCTCTCGCCGTGCTCGGCGATGACGCGCTCGGTCCACTCAGGGTCCTCCAGGGCGGCGGTGCCCAGGTTGACCCGGGCGGCCCCCGCGTTCAGGGCACAGCGCAGCGAGGCGTCGTCGCGGATGCCGCCGGACAGCTCGACCTTGATGCCGACCTCGCCCACGATCCGGGCCAGCAGCGGTGCGTTGGAGCCGCGGCCGAAAGCGGCGTCGAGGTCGACCAGGTGGATCCACTCGGCGCCGGCCCTCACCCAGTCGCGGGCGGCGTCGACGGGACTGCCGTAGTCGGTCTCGCTGCCGGCCTCCCCCTTGAGCAGTCGGACGGCCTTTCCGTCGGCGACATCGACGGCCGGCAGGAGAGTGAACATAGCGAATCCCTTCAGTGGTGCGGTGGGCGCAGGCGAGATGCTGCCGTTTGCCTGATTCCAGGCTGGTTACAGAGTGGTCAGCCAGTTGCGGAGCAGCCGGGCACCGGCGTCGCCGGACTTCTCGGGATGGAACTGGGTGGCGCACAGGGCGCCGTTCTCGACGGCGGCCACGAAGTCCTCGCCGTGAGTGGCCCAGGTGGCGGCCGGAGGCCGCATGGGGCCGGGCCCCAGGAGCGCGGCGGGATCGGTCGTGGCCGCGTAGGAGTGGACGAAGTAGAAGCGCTGGTCGGCCACGCCGTCGAAGAGCACGGTGCCGCGGGGCGGACGGACCTCGCTCCAGCCCATGTGGGGGACGACGTCGGCCCGCAGCCGCGTCACGACCCCGGGCCACTGGCCGAGCCCCTCGCTGGTGGTCCCGTGCTCCTCGGAGCGCTCGAACATGACCTGCATGCCCACGCAGATGCCGAGCACGGGCCGGCCCCCGGCCAGCCTGCGGTCGATGAGCCGGGGGGCGTCCACGGCCCGCAGCTGGTCCATGACGGCGCCGAAGGCCCCCACGCCGGGCACCACGAGTCCGGCGGCGGCCTCGACGGCGGCCCGGTCGGCGGTCAGCTCGACGTCGGCGCCGACTCGTTCCAGGGCGCGCACAGCGGAGCGGACGTTGCCGCTGCCATAGGACAGGACCACCACGCTGGGCTGACTCATGGAGCCAGCCTACCGGGGAAAACACGCCGCTCAGTCCCCGTCTCGGAGGCCGGTCCCCGCCGGACTCCTCCGGCCGGCGGCGAAGGGCCGGCGCCGACGGTGGCAGTATCTGCATATGCCCGTCTCACCATCCGGCCCCGCACGCCGCACCGTCGTGCACGGCCTGCTGGCCGCCGCGGGGCTGACCGCCCTCGGCGCGTGCGGCCGCAGGGCCCCCGCATCCCCCTCCCCGACCGGCCCGTCGTCCACGGCGGGGCCCTCCTCACCGACCCCGGACGCCTTGCAGGCCCCGACGGCTCCCGGGGCCGCACCCGCCTCCCCCTCCCCTACGCCCGAGCCCCCATCGCGCGAGGAGATCGTCGCCGAGTTCGCCGGACGCGAGCCCACCTGGTTCGACCTGGTCGGCGAGGGCATCGTCTCGTCCACACCGGCCTCCGGCGTGTGCCTGACGCTGGACGCCTGTGGCGGCCCGGGAGGGTCGGGCGCGGACACCGCGCTGATCGATATGCTCATCGGCGACTCTGTGCCCTTCACCGCCTTCCTCAACTCCCGGTGGGTCGAGGCCAACCCGGACCTGACCGACCGCCTCGCCGCCTGCCCGACCGTGGAGATCGGCAACCACGGCACCAACCACCTGCCGATGTCGGTAACCGGCGCCTCCGCATACGGCATCCCCGGCACGCGGGACGCGGGCGAGGTGTGGGACGAGATCATGGGCAACCAGACCGCCCTGACCGAGCGCACCGGCCGGGCACCGCGCTTCTTCCGCCCCGGCACCGCCCACTGGGACGACGTCGCCCTGGCCATCGCCGCCCGCCTGGGGCTGAGCGCCGCGGGCTTCTCGATCAATGGCGACGGCGGCGCCACCTTCCCCGCCGGCACCGTCGAGGCGGAGGTGGGGCGGGCCGGTGCGGGCGACGTCGTCATCTCCCACATGAACCAGCCCGCCGCGGACACCGGTGCGGGCTACCTGGCAGCCGTCCCCGCCATGCTGGCGGCGGGCACCGTCTTCCTCACGCTCTCCGACGCCCTGGCCGCGGGGTGAGCGGGGCCCGCCGACAGATTCAGGCCCGCCGGCGGCCTCAGCTCAGCTCTTGCCGCCGCGGGGGCGGCGCAGCCCGCGTCCGAACCAGCGCATGGCCCGGCCGGGCTTGACCTCGGAGGACTTGACCGCCCCCTTGATGTCCTCGGCGCGGGTGACGCCCAGCAGGACGTCCTCGACCTCCTGGTCCATCGAGGCGAGCAGCAGTCCCGCGGCGGCGTCCTCGCCGGCCTCGCCGCCCGTGTAGCGGCGGGCGGTGATGGTGCCCGACAGGCCCGACTCAATGCCGACGTCAGTGGCCAGGTCGGCGGTCATCAGCACGACGCCCGCACGGCTGAGGCGGGAGAGGGCCGAGGCGAGCTCGGCGGCCTCGGCGGGCTCGGTGTCCGCTCCCCCGAGCAGCTCGGAGACGTCCCACTCGGCGTGGGCGGACACGAACTCCTTGACCGCGAAGGCGCCGGAGCGCGAGGGCACGACCGTGCAGTCCAGGTCGCTCATGGCGCACAGGGACGCCAGGGCCTCGGCGCTCGCCAGGGGCGTCAGGACGACGGCGACCTTGACCGCCTGCGGCGTCCGGGGCGCCTCGGCATTCAGCGCGGCCGCCAGGGAGTCCACCTCGGCGACCTGCTCCGGGGTCAGCCCGTCCGGGTCGTCGTGGTGGTCCGGCTCCCGGTCGGCCGGGCCCCGGGCGCCGGCCAGCGGCTCTCGCGGCGCCGTGTAGGTGTTGTGGGGCACGTCGTCCACAGAGATGACCGACGGCCCGGTCTCGTCGAGGGACTCCAGGTCCGCCTGCATCTCGTCGGGCAGCGACAGCCCCTCCATCATCGCGGCGAACTCGGCGTCGATGTCGGGCTGGGGCCCGCCGTCGTCGGCCCTGCCCGCACCGGTCTGCTTGTCGGGGCTCTCGGGTCGGTTGCGGTCCTCGGGGTCCTGCTGGGGTGTGGAGTTGGAGTCGTTCATCACAGTGCTCCCTTGGTCGAGGGGATGCCGTGAACGCGCGGGTCGGGCTCGACGGCGGTGCGCAGGGCGCGGGCAAGGGCCTTGAACTCCGCCTCGGCGATGTGGTGGGGGTCGCGTCCGGAGATGACGCGCACGTGCAGGCAGATGCCAGCATGATAGGCGATGGCCTCGAAGGCGTGGCGGACCATCGAACCGGTGAAGTGCCCACCGATGAGGTGGTGGACGAAGGCCTCGGACTCGCCGTCGTGAACCAGGTAGGGGCGGCCCGAGACATCGACGACAGCCTGGGCCAGGGCCTCGTCCAGCGGCACGAGGGCGTCGCCGAAGCGGCGGATGCCGCGCTTGTCCCCCAGGGCGGCGCGCAGGGCCTCGCCGATGCAGATGGCCGTGTCCTCCACCGTGTGGTGGACGTCAATGTGGGTGTCGCCGGTGGCGCGCACCGTCAGGTCGATCAGGGAGTGCTTGCCCAGGGCTGTGAGCATGTGGTCGTAGAAGGGGACCGTGGTGGAGATGTCGGTGGCGCCGGTACCGTCGAGGTCGAGCTCGACGACGACATCGGACTCGCTGGTGGTGCGCTCGATGCGGGCGGTGCGGCTCATGCGCTCTTCTCCTGGTTGTCCTGGTTACTGTTCCTGTCCGCGCCCTCGTGGGCGTCGGCCGCCAGGACGCCGGCGAGGGCGGTGCGAAAGGCGTCCATCTCCTCGGGCGTGCCGATGCTGACCCGAAGGTACCCCTCCGGGCCGACCACGCGGATGAGGACGCCGCGCTCCAGCAGGGAGTGCCAGACGGCGTCGCGGTCCTCGAAGGGTCCGAACAGCACGAAGTTGGCGTCCGAGTCGTGGACGGTCAGGCCCCACTCTCGCAGCCGGGCCACCAGGGCGTCGCGCTCGGCCCGCAGGGAGGCGACCTGGCTCATGAGCTCCTCGCAATGAGAGAGGGCGGCCAGGGCGGCCGCCTGGGTGAGCGCGGACAGGTGGTAGGGCAGGCGGACGACGCGCAGGGCGTCGACCAGCTCGCGGGAGGCGGCGAGGTAGCCCAGGCGCAGCCCGGCCGCCCCGAAGGCCTTGGACATGGTGCGGGCCACCGCCAGGTGCGGGTAGCGGGGGCCGCTGTCGCCACCGCCGTCGTCGGCCCGCTCGGCGAGCAGCTCCAGGGCGCTGGGCACGCCGGGGCGGCGGAACTCGCCGTAGGCCTCGTCGATGACGACGACGACGTCGGCCGGGGCGCCGTCGGGGCCCGCGGGCCCGCGGCCGCGGGCGGCCTCCAGGATCGTGCGCACGTCGTCCAGCGGCAGGACGGTGCCGGTGGGGTTGTTGGGGCTGGCGAGGACGAGGACGGCGGGGCGAAGGCGTTCGACGGCATCGGCGACGGCCGCGGTGTCGAGGGTGAAGTCCTCCCGGCGTGGCCCGGTGACATAGCCGGTGAGGGTGTCGCGCGCGTACTCGGGGTACATGGAGTAAGTGGGGGTGAAGGACAGACAGGCGCGCCCCGGGCCGCCGAAGGCCTGGAGCACGTGGAGCATGACCTCGTTGGAGCCGTTGGCCGCCCAGATACTCTCCGGGCCCAGGCGCGCCTTGGACTCGACAGCGAGATAGTCGGCCAGGGCGCGGCGCAGGGCGGGGAAGTCGCGGTCCGGGTAGCGGTTGAGGCCGCCCGCGGCCCTGGCGGCGGCCCGGGCGATGGACTCGACGACGGCCTTGGAGGGCGCGTAGGGGTTCTCGTTGACGTTGAGGCGCACGGGCACGTCGAGCTCGGGGGCCCCGTAGGGCTCCACGCCCTCCAGGCCGGGCCGCAGGGGAAGAGTGCTCACGCACGGGAGTCTACGGCCCCGGCGTCCTGGGCGCCCCCACGGCGCCGCCCCGCCTGCCGGTTCGCACGGGACTACTGAGCTACTGAGCAGTCGGAGACGGTCCCGAGGACTTTCGGACGATCAAGGACCCGTGGATGAGCTGGTACTCCGGCACCAGGGCCTCCGGACCGGACCGATCCGCGGCGATCGCGTCAACAAGGCGGTCCGCCGCGAGCCTGCCCTTGGTCCGGATCGACTGACGGACCGTCGTCAGGCTCGGGTGCGCCCAGCGGGCCTCGGGAACATCATCGAAACCAGTGACGGAGACCTCGTCCGGAACCGCGACGGTGACAGCCGGCGGCCCGACCGGCAAGCAGCCGACTTTCACGGTTTCGGACATCTATCCCACCTGCTAACAGGGCGTTTAAGAGTTTAATAACAGGACTGT
This sequence comes from Actinomyces israelii, assembly GCF_030253495.1. Taxonomy (NCBI): domain Bacteria; kingdom Bacillati; phylum Actinomycetota; class Actinomycetes; order Actinomycetales; family Actinomycetaceae; genus Actinomyces; species Actinomyces israelii. The sequence continues at coordinate 1,461,404 of NZ_CP124548.1, read as the reverse complement.
CAGACCTGGGCCCGCAGCAGGAAAGACTCTTGTCAGAACCTGATCAAGCAGGGTCCTGCGCCGGTGGGGCCCCGCGGGGCGGGACGGCCAGGTAGCCTGGAGGGGCCAGGCGATCCAGGGAGGGCGATCCTCATGAGCCAGTCGTCACACCAGTCCCAGCAGGTGCGCCCGCCGGCGGTGGCGGGCCTGTTCTACCCCGCCGAGCCTGCCCGCCTGCGGGCCGACGTGGAGGCCATGCTTCAGACGGCGCGCCGCGAAGTCGGCGCCGTCGGCGATACTCCCCCGGCGGCGCTGATCGTGCCTCACGCCGGCTACGTCTACTCGGGCCCCACCGCCGCCCTGGCCTGGGCGCAGGCCGAGACCCTGCGAGGAGCAGTCCGCAGGGTCGTCATGCTCGGGCCCACGCACCGGGTGGGCGTGCGCGCCCTCGCCCTGCCCGGCTGCCGGGCCATGGACACCCCGCTGGGAGCGGTGGGCGTGGAGGTCCCGCCCCAGGTCGAGGCGCTGGCCGACGCCGGGCTGGTGGTCACCCGGCCCGACGTCCACGCCGCCGAGCACTCCCTGGAGGTCCAGCTCCCCTTCCTGGCCGTCGTCCTGCCCGGGGTGAGCGTGGTGCCCCTGGCCGTGGGCTGGGTCTCCCCCGAGCGCGCCGCCGAGGCGATCCGCCCCTTCCTGGGCAGCCCGGACACCCTGGTGGTGATCAGCTCGGACCTGTCCCACTACCTGCCCCAGGCCGAGGCCCGGAGGGTGGACGACGCGACCATCGAGCGCATCCTGGCGCTGCGCGCAGACATCAGCCACGAGGAGGCCTGCGGCGCCACCGGCGTGGACGCCCTGCTGCTGGCCGCCGCCGAGCAGGGTCTGAGCCCGCGGCTGCTCGGGGCGGCGACCTCCGCCGACACCATCGGCACCCCCGACCGGGTGGTGGGCTACGCCGCCATCGCCCTCTACGATCAGGCGGGCGCGTGAGCTGGTCAGCCGCCCCGACGACAGCGCGGATGTGAACCGATCTCGGTGTGGATTGCGGTGTGTCAGCGCACTTGAGGCAGTGCCCGGCGGGTAGTGCGCCGGCTGCGGGGTGTGGGGGATCGGGACCGGTGGGTGGCCGCGGCCCCTGTGGCGCGTCGACAGTACGTCGGGGACGGGGCCATCCGGATCGCACGCCGGACCTGTGCGGCACTGGCCTTGAGAACGCCCCGGCGCTCCCGCTAGGGCTGTGTCGGGGTGTGAGCGTGGGGCGGTGGAGGTGGTCTTCTCGGATTCTTCCTCGATGTTGCACATGGGAGAGTGGGGCCTTTGCGGGGTGGGGGCCGGTTTCCGGCAGAATCATGCGTTTTCCCATCGGCCGTCATGTGTGGTTGTCGGGATCCCATGTGCGTTGAGGGGGGCCTGCGCACATGGGAGCAGGGTCATGGTCGCCACCGAAACCGTTTTTCCGCATGATTCCGGGGTTTCTGCCGACGTGGGGCGCGCACGAATGTGCAACACCGTCGCCCCGGCACCCGCAGGCCCCCGGCGGAGCCGCCCCACGGCCGCACAACCCGACTGGTGCGTCCATCTCAACGGCCAGAGAACAGCCCTCATGTCACTGGGCCAGAAGTGAACCGATCTCGGAGCGGAAATCGACCGATCTCGGTGAGGGGAGGCGGCTCGGGGGTGGACGCGACGGCACTCGGGCACGCACTATGGAAGAGCATCACTGAGGAGGCGCACGCCATGACTCTCGAACTGCCCACCGACGCCGGTCTCATCCTCCTGCCGCTGGCCCGCAGCGCCATCGCCCACCGGCTTGGCCTGGACCACCCCGCCGTCGTCGAGAGGGCCGCCTGGCTGGAGGAGCCCGGAGCGAGTTTCGTGACCCTGACCTCGGGGCGGCTGCCGGGCGGCCCCCTGCGAGGCTGCATCGGCACCCTCCAGGCCCACCGCCCGCTGCGCGACGACGTGGAGGCCAATGCGGTCGCCGCGGCCACGCGCGACCCCCGTTTCCCACCCCTGAGCCGGGCCGAGCTGGAGGACGCCATCGTCGAGGTCTCCGTCCTGTCCGCCCCGACCGCCCTGCCGGTGGCCGACGAGGCCGAGCTCCTGGCCCGGCTGCGCCCCGGCGTGGACGGCGTCATCCTGTCGGATGCTGGCCACCGCGCGACCTTCCTGCCCCAGGTGTGGGAGCAGCTGCCCGACCCGGCCGACTTCCTGGCCCACCTGCGCCGCAAGGCTGGCCTGCCGGCCGGCCACTGGGAGCGCGACCTCACGATCGAGACCTACACGGTGACCGCCTGGCAGGAGACCGAGGCCGGTATCCCCTCGGGCGAGGCGCGGGGAGACCCGTCATGAGCGCGCGGGCCGCCGGGGCGGCGGCCGCCGAGCCCCACGTCGCCCGGTGGTGGCGGGCGATGCCGGACGGGCGGCTGCGCTGCGAGGTGTGCCCCCGCCAGTGCACCCTGCGCGATGGCCAGCGCGGCTTCTGCTTCGTGCGGGCCCGCGTCGGGGACGCCATCGTGCTGACCACCTACGGGCGCTCCTCCGGCTTCGTCCTGGACCCGGTCGAGAAGAAGCCCCTGGCGCACGTGCTGCCCGGCTCGACGGTCCTGTCCTTCGGGACGGCGGGCTGCAACCTGGCGTGCAAGTACTGCCAGAACTGGGAGATCTCCACCTCCCGGGACATCGACACCCTCGCCGCGCCCGCCACCCCGCGGGCCCTGGCCCGGGCCGCCGCCGACGTGGGCGCCGCGGGGGTGGCCTTCACCTACAACGACCCGGTGGTCTTCGCCGAGTACGCCATCGACACCGCCGCCGCCTGCCGCGAGGCGGGGCTGCTGACCGTGGCAGTGTCCGCGGGGTGGATCAGCCCCGAGCCGTGCGACGCGCTGTTCGGCGCCGTCGACGCCGCCAATATCGACCTCAAGGGCTTCACCGACGACTTCTACCGGCGCGTGACCGGGGCGCGCCTGGCCGACGTGCTCGACACGCTCGTGCGGGTGCGCGCCCTGGGCACCTGGCTGGAGATCACCACCCTGCTCATCCCCGGGCGCAACGACTCCGACGCCGAGATCGCCGCTGAGTGCGCCTGGATCGTCGCCGAACTCGGGGAGGAGGTGCCCGTGCACTTCTCCGCCTTCCACCCGGCGCACCGGATGCTGGACGTGCCGCGCACCCCGGCCTCAACCCTGGAGCGGGCCCGGGCGATCGCCCGCGACGCCGGGATCGCCCACGTCTACCTCGGCAATGTGCGCACCAGCGGCGGCTCCTCCACCCGCTGCGCCGGCTGCGGGGCGCTCCTGGTGGACCGCGCCGGCTACCGGGTCACCGACTACCGGATCACGCCCGAGGGCGCCTGCCCGCAGTGCGGCCGCAAGGTGGCGGGCATCTGGGACCCGGCCGGCCCGCCGCCCGCGGTGGGCCAGTGGTGGCCGCGGCGGGTCGCCATCGGAGCCTGACGACGGCGGAACGGGCAGGGTGCGGCCTGGCGCCCGGCAGGAGTCACTGGGGCTGGGAGGTCAGCATGATCTCCTCGTAGTCCAGGCGGGTGAGGGCGTACTCGATGGAGCCCGCCGAGTACAGGCCCAGCTCCCCGGCGTCCAGGAGCGCCTCGCGCTGAGCGCGGACCATGTCCAGGGTCGTGGCCCGGGCGGCGGCGATCTCGCGGTGGCGGACCTCGGGGTCCTTCCAGGCCTCCGCGGCCAGGGCGGCCGAGACGACGTAGTCGCCGTTGTCCTTGCGCACAATGTGAGTGGTCAGGTCCGAGGTGCTCCTCGGGACGACTCCCACCACCGTCCCCGTGGCCTGCTGGGAGGCATCGGGCTCCGGTGCGGGGCCGGACGGCTCGGCGGGATCACCGTCGTCGTGCTCGATGACCGTGCTGGGGGACTCCGCCTCCCGGCGGTCCGTCCCGCCGAGGTCCGCGGCGTCGCGCTCGGCAATGACCTCCTTGGCGGCGGTGATCAGGAGGCGGATGAGCTCGCCGCGCTCCTCCTCGTCGGCGGGGCCCTCCATGGAGGGGCGCACGGCCCTGACCACCCACGGGAGCGTCAGGCCCTGGATGACGAGAGATCCCGCGGCCACGAGGATGGCGATCAGGAGGAGGAAGGAGCGGTTGGGGGCCGAGGCGGGCAGCGTCTGGGCGGCCGCGAGAGTGACGGCGCCGCGCATCCCGGCCCAGACGATGACAGCGCCCTCCCTCAGGCCCAGCGGCTCGTCGCGGTAGTACTCCACGTCCGCGCCGCGGCGGCGGATCCGGCCCACGGCGCGGGAGGCGCGGCGCTGGGCCCGCTCGGGGCTGGTGGGCAGGCGGTGCAGCCTGAGCGCCCGCTTGAGGCGGCGCCTGATCCCGCGCCGGTGCGGGTCCCAGGGGATCTGCATGTCGGCGGGAATGTCGCCGTGGGCGATAGCCGAGCAGCGCCCCTCGAAGGCGCGCACGGACTCGCTCATCTCCTCCCAGCGGGTGGCGTGCCGCTCAGCGCGGCGGCGCAGCCAGGCCAGCATGGGGGCCACGACGGCGGCCCGCACCAGCACCGTGAGCCCCCCGGCGAGGACGGCGAGCCAGGCGGCGGTGGCGATGCTGGGGCCCTCGGCCCGGACGTCCTCGACAATGCCGAAGAACTGCAGGCCCATGACGAGGAAGATGAATCCCTCCAGGACGAGCTCGACGGTGTGCCAAGTCTCCTGGCCGGCGATCCGGTGGTCGGGGGGCAGGATGCGCGGGGCCCGGTGGCCGGTGACCAGGCCGGCGATGACAGCGGCCACGAGTCCGCTGCCGCCCAGGTGCTCGGCGGGGATGGCGGCGAGGAAGGGGATGGTGAAGGAGATGACCGTGTCCACGGATGCGTCCGTGATGCGGGCCCGCAGGTGCAGGGTCAGCTCGCCGACCGCCCATCCCACGGCCAGGGCCACGAGGACGGCGGCGGCGAAGCTGCCCACGACTCCCCCCACGGTCACGGTGCCCGCCGTGGCGGCGCCGCTGGCGGAGGACAGGACCACCAGGGCGGTGGCGTCGTTGAGGAGGCCCTCCCCCTCCAGGACGGTGATTATGCGCTGGGAGACGCCCAGGCGCCTGGCTATGGAGATGGCGACGGCGTCGGTGGGGCTCAGGACGGCGCCCATGGCGATGGCCCACGCCAGGGAGAGGCTGGGGACCACGAGGGTGAGGATGGCGCCGATGACCGTGGCGGAGACGGCCACGAGGAGGACCGCCAGGACCGCCACGGAGGCGAGCTCGCGGCGGAAGTTGATGGTGGAGATGTTGACGGCGGTGGCGTACAGCAGGGGCGGGAGGACTCCTTCGAGGATGATCTCCGGCTCGATCTCGATGGCGGGCACGACGGGCAGGAATCCGACGATAATGCCGGTCGCGAGGAGCAGGAGCGCCGGGGCGACCCGGACGCGGTCACTGATCTGGGTGGCGCCGGCGATCGCCAGCAGCCCCGCCACGGCGATGATGAGGAGGTCCATGGGGCAAGCCTACGGTCTGCGGGACCGCGGGTCTGTGCCCCCGCAGACCGAGCGGCGCGTCCCCTTCGCCGAGATCGGTTCACTTCCGCGTCGAGATCGGTTCTGACGGAGCCTTCCCGGCTGACGCCGTCTGAGAGCCGGCCATGACCCGCAGGCGGTGGGCAGCCAGCGATTGCGTGGATGCTGCGTTCGTGCTTCCCGCGTCCGTTGAGATGCGGCCCGAGACGGCTCGGAAGCTTGAGGGTCTGGCGGCGCGCACCGGACGGCCGGTGTCGTTCTACCTGCGTCAGGCGGCCGAGGAGCGTGTCGATGCGCTCGTCTGGGGGCACGACGTCCTGGCCGAGGCCGAGGGTGTCCGTACCGGGCATATCCCCGCATCCCCGCTCACCGAGGTGGAGGCGGATCTTGTCCCGGAAGGTTGAGCTCTCGGCCTTAAGGCGTGACCATCGGTCTCGGATTTGTCGGTGATTGTTGCGGCTCCTTTTGTGAGCTCGCGAGACGTTCGTGAGACGCCTCGATCCAGGCGTTAATGATGTCGGCCTCGGGCTGGGACGGGTAGCGCACGCCATTGTCGGCGGCTCGTTCGCAGGAGAGCGCCCAGGCCCACACGTCATACCAGGACCAGACACCCCCGCCGACGGGGTTGACCGCGAGCGGGAAGCCGCTCTGACGCTTTCCGGAGGTCCAGTTCTGGACGGCCTGGCGCGTCACGCCCAGACGGGCGGCGATCTCGGAGCGGGTGAGGAGGTCTGGCACCAGGCGCCGGATCCGCAGGCCGTGGGACTGCAGCTCGGTCACCATGGTGCGGGCGGCATGGTCGAAGCGGTCCCCCTCCGCCAGCACGGTGACGAACTCGTGACCGGTGTGATCGGTGCCGACCGTCGCCTCGTAGTCGTTGATGAGCGTGTCAACCAGGCTGTCGTCAACGTGCTCCACGTGGAAGGTCATCTCAAACAGGTTCATCGTCCAAGTCCTTCTCGAAGGGCCCCACGTATGGGCAGTACAACGCAGACAAACTCCGCCGTACGGTGACCAGACTGCACCACCAGCAGGCCGTTGTCAATCGTCAACACCCTTTGCACAGGGCCGGACCCGCTCATAGAGGAGAGGCTCCAGAGCGCGCATACGCTCCTCGACGGCGCAGGTCAGGAGCGCATCGTCCAGGCGCAGGCCGAGCTCGACATTGCGTTCCTCGGCGCTGGCCGACATGTTGGCGCTGGTGACAATGAGTATCCGGCCGTCCACGGCCACGAACTTGGCGTGGTTGCGCACGCACCGCCCGTCCTGACCGCGGCGGGTGCGCAGGACGACAGCGCCCGGCATCTCCGCGGCCACCTGGGCGCTGGTAGGGCCCCGACTGTGAGAGCCCCGACCATGGGAAGCACGGCCGTGGCTGTCCCAGTCACAGGGGCCCCGACCGCGCTTTTCAGCGTTAGTGCTCAGTGAGGTCATGGTCGTAAGGCTCCTCGGGACGCCGGGTGGGGGCGGTGGCTGCCCTACCCCCGCGCGGGCGTGGGACGGCCCGCGTCGCGCGTTCCAGTCCCGCACCGGTCCCGCCCAGGACCAGTCGGACCGCCCGTGACCGGATGGGTTGCCCGGCAGGCGATCCCGCGCTCGGCACAGTCATTCAGATCCGAGCCAGCCGGTCCTCAGCGGTCGGCGCACCCTCATCAAGCTCCTGCAGCGCGCTACGGGCTGTTTCTGGATCGTCGCGCACCGCAGCGGCGAGCTGGATGTGCCTCCACGCAATGCGCCCGCATCTGACCGCGTTCTGCCACCCGGGCCGCGCGTCGACTCCAAACTCATGGACGAGGAACTCGATGACGTCCTCCAGGCAGGGGCGGAACCTGGCCCCTCCGAGAGGGAAGTGGATCATCTGAAGGCCACGCGGAGAGGCGGGATCGAGGTCCTTCCTCTGAACCGGTCGTGATCGAGCCTTGTCCGAGACGTACATGGCGTGCAGGAGCTCGTCGCGGTGCGCATGCACCTGGAAGTGTGCCGACGGCACCGCGCTGGAGTGTGGCGACGCCAGATAGTCGTAGCGGAAGAGCGGAGCACCCTTGGCCATTGACCTGACCTGGAACGTCGACTGATCCGTTCTCAGGTACCGCATATCCTTGGCCAGGCAGAGGCGGTAGGAGACCTCCAGCTTGAGGATGGGCCGGGAGTCGACCGTCAGGAGAGGCGGAGCGTCCTTCGAGCTCCTAATGACAACGGACAGCCTCTCCCTCGAACTCATCTCTTCCAGCTCGAGCACGGGGGACTCGCACACGGTCTCTGAGAGCAGGTCCCTGACTTCTTCAGCGAACCGCCTCGCCTGATCAGCGAGCGCGGACACGGCCGTACTGAAGGTAGTCCAGGTCATCGAGCTCCTCCAGAAGGTGCTCTTCCCGGGCGAGAAGCACGCCTTCAGCCTGCCGCTCCCTGAAGTCGTCAGAGTCCACGATCTGCCTGATGCGGGCGCGACGCTCCTCGATGTCCTCCACGGTCAGCCTCGTCACCTTGACAGTCATCTTCCCTCCTCCGGCTCTGATCTCACCCCGGAGTCTATCTGTGCACGCCTCCCGCCACGAGGACCGGGCCCGTCGGGGACGCTCACCAGACATCACCAGCGCGCCGTCACGACCTTCGACCCGGGCCTGGCACGCCAGGTCAACCAGACCGCGGGCCGCATCCGCGGCCTGCACACCCAGACCCCGCCCTGGAGGCCGTCATCGGCCCCATCTGGACCACGAGGCCGTCGGCGGTCATCACCCCTGGCCCACGCCAGGCGCCCTGAGGTAGGCCGGGCGGGCCCGTATCGACGCCAGGCTCAAGGCTCACGGGGCGAGATACCACACCACCTGGGCCCAGACCATCACCGGAGTCCTGGGCAGGCAGATCGTGACAGTGGCCGCCGCTGACACCGCAGGCACTGTCACATCCCCACGGACTTTTCTGCGTCAGTGCTGAGTTGAGGTCATGGTCGTAAGGCTCCTCGAGGTGCCGGGCGAGGGTGCAGTGCTCAGTCCACCCCCGTGGCCCGGCGGACGGCCCGCGTCGCGCGAGGGGCGGGCCCGAAGGCCGCACCTGACCTGCTCTCGGAGGAACCGGGCTTGACCGTCGTCTCCCCATCAGAATCGTCCAAGCATGGCTCACACCACAGAAGCAAGAAACCTATAATGTCGGAATCGTGTTCCGGATGATCTATGCGCGGGCTATAAACACCAACCTCTCTCGCGCTAACAGCGAAAACATGACGCAAATAAAGAATGCGCAGCTTTTAACACCCCCACCGTCCGGAATCTCAATAAATCCGTTCTCAAATATGGCTGGAACTAAACAAGATCGGTGTGTGGTGGTGCGGCTGGGGGATGGCTCGAAGTCGTAGTCGAAGGTGCGGTTGGTGATGTAGGCGGTGAGGGCCGCGAGGGTGTTCTGCGGGGCGGGGGCTGGCGGTGCTGGCTCTGGCGGTGTCCCGTACGTGCTTGGTGGGACCCAAGGTCGGGGGCGCAGGAGGCACGTGGATGGCCGTGATGCGTTCTGGCTCCCGGCCGGGGGCATAAAGATCATTCAACGCCTTGGCGTGGTGGAGCCCGGCGTTGTCCAGGACCACCGCGGTCCTCCTTGTTCCTCATCGGTCTCGCGCGACAGGCGACCCATTCATGAGAGCGGATCTGCTCGGCGTCCTGGTCTCCCCCGATGGGGTGGGTCCTCATCTTCCTGGTCGTCAGGCCCAGTGCCCCGAGGAACGACCGGCTCGCCTTCACCCGGTCCACGGACAGCCTTGCCCTCCTCCCCCTTAGCCGCGTGCGCCGGGTCTCGGCCTCGCAGCCGGCGGGGACCTCGTCGACGGCACCAGGCCTCCCAGCCCTCCTGGAGCAGATCATTGACCTGGCCCCGGATCCCGGCCATGCGCCTGGTGGTGGTCTTCATCGTCGCGACACCCCCCTGGACGGGTCGGGAAGCCTGAGGCTCACGCCCGACAAGACGCACGAGCAGCCAGTCAGGAGGACTCCGACCCGTACCGGGCACCAAACCTGATCAGACGCCACATCCTCAAGAAGCCGCGGGCGCCCCAGAAACCGGCCCCGGCGCCCGCCCCCGACGGCGGCTCACCAAGAACCTCCTCCACCCTCTCCTTCCGCACCCTCATCGAGCCTCACCGCACTCTCGCTCACAGCGCGACCGGCCACCACCAGGGCCCAGCCCGCCCCTGCCGCCACTGCGACAACCACTCACGCACCGTCTCCCCCGACCCGCCCGACCATCCCCGCGACAGCACCCAGGCCGACACCACGGGCAGCGCACACAACCGCCTCCACCTCAATTCTCACCAGCCCGCAGGGCGCCCGAACACCTCCCCCACCCGATAAGGATGTCCCGACCCCCGTCCGTCATGCCGACCTGCACGCGACAGCCCTCATGCGAGACCCCCGCAGACGCCAACCAGAAGTCCCGCAGCAGCTGCCCCAGAACACCGTTTCGCTTAATTCCAGCCATAGCGGTTCTTAGCCTCGATGAGGACGTTCGCATCGACCACGTACATCAGGCGACCTCCAAGCGGGCAGCCAACTCCTTGAATGTAGCGTGCTTTCTCACCTGCAAGAGCTCGTAGGCCTCCCGGTACGAGGTCCGCCCCCGAAAGTAGACAGGAGCACCGCCTGGGCGAACCGACGCCCCAGCCGCAGGGGAACCGTGTTGTAGTAGCTGCCGCCGTCGCCCGACCTTCGTTCCGTCATAAGGCTCATCAGCCGCTCGTGCTCGGCACCGTACGTGCGGCGAAACACATCCCAGGAGATGAGACGGAGATCGTAGAGACGGTTAAGCACGACCAGTGTGCTCACGCCGAAGCAGCCGGCGAGACCCTCCAGGGCCTCAACCCCGACGTCGCCCCGGTACTCCGTTCTCAGGACCGCTTCCGGGGCGAGGGCCGCGGCCGCAACCGTGTTGCACCAGCGCTCCTCGCCCACACCCGGGCGCGCGACGTCGCTGGGATCAGATAGCGCACTGCCTCCCAGGCAGAGGTGGGTCAGTTCGTGGACAAGCGTGAAAACCTGGGCGGCCTGCGTATCCCTGCCGTTGACGAAGATCAGCGGCGCCGTCGAGTCAACCAGGGCGAAGCCCCGGAACTCCCGAGGGTCAAGCCGCCGGCGAGTATTACTCCCGACGATGCCGCTGACCATGACGAGCACCCCGAGCTCCTCGATCCGGTCAATGAGCTCCTGCCGCATACTCTCCCTGCGCGAGCGGTGCGAAGCGGTGTCGTCATGGAGACCAAGCACCGTCCGGACCCGCTCGGCGACGGCAGCGGGATCCTCCTCGCGGACTGCGGACCCCACAATCTCGGCGGCTGGCGCACCCTCCTCCAGGAGGTACTCCCGGTACCACTCCTGCCGGTTCTGGCACAGGTAGATCGTGTCGAGCAGATCCCCCGACGGCTTCGAGACGCCGTCGCCCCCGACGGTCCGCATATCGGGGATCGGCAAGGGCTCGTCGGGGGGCTCCGGCAGGAACAACTGCCCGAACGGCGCGTGCGTCGCCCTGGAGAAGTCCTCGATCTGCTTCAGCGTCGGCCTGCGCGCGCCCCTGATCCACTCATCCAGGTGAGGGGCACGGCTCTCGGCGGTCTTCTCATCCCAGCCCGCCCGGTCCACCGCCCACCTCAGCAGCGCGGGCTCCACCTCGACTCGGACCACCATGGCCGGCACCTCCCTCATCGGCAGCCGCGATCAGGGACTCTCCCCCCCCTCGCGGCCATCGCATGACGCCCCTGCGACATCCGCGCCGTCATCGCGCGTGGCGTCCCGCGGTCGTGGACGCACCGCCCAGACCGCAATCGGTGGAGGCCACGACCCGCTCGGGGCCCGCGCCCACCATCGTCGCCCAGAACGGCCGATCCGCTGCGGTCCTGCCCGCGCAGCAGCAGGAAGTGGCAGGATCAGTGCATGACCTTCCGAGCCCTGGCATGGCGCGACGGCCGCCCCACCGACGAGGCCCCCTCTGAGCTGCACGGCCTCAGGAAGGCCCTCGCCGAGCCGGGGCTGCTCGTGTGGGCGGACCTGGTGCGCCCCGCGCGCGAGGACCTGGCCCTCCTGGCCACCGAGCTGGACCTCGACCCGAACGCCGTGGAGGACGCGATCGCGCCGCACGAGCGCCCCAAGGCCTCCCAGCACAACGGCTACGCCTTCTTCGTCACCTACGCGACGCTGCCCGACTTCGCCTCCACCGAGGGAGACGAGGAGGACCAGCTGAGCAAGATCGCGGGCTTCTCCTTCCCCGGAGGGCTCGTGACCATCCGAACCTCCGAGCGCATCGACGCCGGCACGCTCGTGGAGCGCATCAACTCCAACCGGGAGTTCCTGCACCTGGGATCTCCGGCCCTCGTGCACGCCCTGCTGGACCTCATCGTCGACGGCTACTTCGAGACCGTGCAGGAGCTCGACGACGCCATCGAGGACCTGGAGGACGACCTGTTCTCCCCGGACTCCCACTCCACGGAGTTCCAGCGCACCGCCTATGACGTGCGCACCAAGCTCGTCACCCTGCGCCACGTGGTCCTGCCCATGCGGGAGGTCGTCAACGTGCTGTGGCGCCACCGCGAGGACTCGCAGCGCGAGCTGGACCCCTTCTACGCCGACCTCAACGACCACGTCCTGCGGGCGACGGAGTGGACGGAGTCCCTGCGCGACATGATCGCCAGCGTCTTCGAGACCCACCTGTCCCTCCAGGACCAGCGGCTCAACAACGTGATGAAGAAGCTGGCGGGCTGGGCGGCGGTTATCTCCGTGCCCACCCTCGTGACCGGGTGGTTCGGCATCAACGTGCCCTACCCGGGCGCCGGGGAGCGCTCCGGGCTGATCTCCGCAGTGGTCATGGTGGTCGTCCCCTCGGTCGTGGTGTACGTCATCATGCGCAAGAACGACTGGATCTGACACGGTCGGGCCCGACCGGCCGGGCCCGACCGCGCTAGAAGCCGCGGCGAGGTTCCGCGAATCCGCCGGCCCAGGTCGGGAGGGGCCCGCCGCGACGACGCCGGAGCCGGCGCCCCCCGTCCTCCGAGCCGCCCTCGCCCGGGAAGCAGCGACCGTGCTCACCGCGGTGCGGACCCCGGCCACGGCCCCCGTGCCCGCCGCGACCCCGGCCGCCGAAGGGGCCCGGCCCGAAGCCCTGCTCGCGCATGCGCATCATGGCTTCGAAGGGCCCGTCGCCCATGCGGCGCCGGGCCTCGGCCATCCAGTCGGACGGGTCGTCGTCGTCATCGGCCCCGAACTCGGTCTCGAGCGCGTCGATGAGCTTGTCGAGGAGCCCGACCAGGGCGGCGGCCTCCTCGTCGGTCAGGGCGTCGAGGTAGTCGTCGTCCTCCCGGCCGACCTCGACATCCCGGCCCGCCTCGGTCAGGGCGACCATCATGACGCGCCCGTCGGTCTCGGAGGGGGTGCGCTCGACGAGCCCGTCCGCCTGGAGCTTCTTGAGCAGCTCGTTGAGGGACTGCTGGCGGATGTCGAGCAGGTAGGCGAGCTCGCGGGTGGGAATGGGGCTCTGCATCTTCAGGGCGGCGAGGACCCGCCCGCGCCCGCGGGTGGTGTCGGCCAGGGGACCGGCGTGAGTGCGGGCCTCGACGTGGCGGCGGCGCATGAGCCGGTGAAGGCGGCGGAGCCGCTCGTGCAGTCCTGTGCGTGTGGTGGTGTCCATGACGATCTCCTGCATCGTATCGGGCACCTGTCCAGCAGGTGCCTGCTGATCTCTGACGACCAAAAAACTACAGGTACCCTTCAAACATCGTCAAGCACATATCGCAGGTGGCTGTATGCTCTGCGTCACTTCCGCGCGCCGTGCGCGTCCCAGGCCGTACGGGCCCCTCGCCGCCCTCGCGGTCGTACAGAGACGGGCCCCGGACCTGGTCATCCAGATGCGGCCCCGACGAGTGCCGGCCGGCGGGTCGGGCGAGAAGAGCCCTGCCCTCTCGCACGCGCGACTGAGGCCCCGCCCCCTCAACCGGAGCGGGGCCTCAGCCCCCGGTGCTGCGCTCATCTCACCGGCCGTCGGCTCCGTGCGACTCCATGCCGACCCTGTGCCGGCCGTGTGCCGGCCGGAGTCCGCGCCGCGGGCGCGGTCACGCGGCGCGCTAGTCAGTAGCCCAGGCCGCGGGCGACCTCGCGCAGGCGCTCGGCCGAGGAGGTGAGGCGGTCGCGCTCATCCAGGGTCAGCGGCAGCTCGAGACGGCGCCCAGCGCCCTCACGGCCCACAATGGTGGGCACGGCCATGCACACGTCGGAGATGCCGTGCCAGTTCTCCAGCAGCGGCGAAATGGTCAGGACACGCTGCTCGTCGTTGAGGACGGCGCTGATGATCCGCTGAACGGCCAGGCCCACGGCGTAGTTCGTCACGCCCTTGCCCTCGATGATGCGGTAGGCGGAGCGGACGACGTCGTGGGCGATGCGCTCGCGCTTGGCCTGGTCGAAGACCCCGCCGTCCAGGGTCTTGCCCCACTGGGTGACGGGCACGCCGCCGATCTCGCAGGAGGACCACAGGGGGACCTCGGAGTCGCCGTGCTCACCGGTGATGTAGCCGTGAATGTTCTGCGTCGCGGTCCCGGTCTCCAGGGAGACCAGGTAGCGCATGCGGGCGGTGTCCAGGACGGTGCCGGAGCCGAAGATCTGGTTCTCCGGCAGGCCGGTGATCTTCTTGGCGCAGTAGGTCACGACGTCCACCGGGTTGGCTACCGGCAGGAAGATCGCGTTGGGCGCGACCTCCACGAGCTTGGGCAGGATCTTCTCCATAATGCCCACGGTGGCGCCGGCGAGCTCGAGGCGGGACTGGCCCGGCTTCTGCTTGGCCCCGGCGGTGATGGCGATGACGTCGGCGTCGCGGCAGATCTCGGGGTCGTCGGAGCCCGAGACGGAGCCTGCGGAGGTGAACTGGATCCCCTGGGCGATGTCGAGGGCCTCGGCCTCGACCTTCTCCTTGACGATGTCCTGCAGCACGACCTCGCGGGCGACCCCCTTGGTCACGCAGGCGTAGGCGAGCGTGGAGCCCACGGCACCCGCGCCGATGATCGCGACCTTGGACGGGCGGCCCCCCGGAGCCGTCGGGTAGGAACCTTGTGCACTGTTGGTGATGGTGGCCTCGGACACGGTTTTCCTCCGAATAGGGTGATGGCACGGCAGGCGCGCCGGCCAGGGCCAGAATACGCGGTTTCCGTCGGCGGGGGCGAGGTTCGTCACTATCCGGGCCTGAAAGGGCCGGACGCTCCGGTGCCGCGGCCCCTTCGAAGGGACTACCCCGGTCGTGTCGCGGCGGCCAGGCGCGCGAGCGCCCCCAGGACGACGTCGCGCTCCCGGGTGGGCCACAGAGGCGGCATGGAGCGCGCCAGGAAGGCGCCATAGCGGGCGGTGCGCAGGCGCGGGTCGAGCACGGCGACGACGCCGCGGTCGTCGGCCCGCCGGATGAGCCGCCCCGCCCCCTGGGCGAGCAGAAGGGCGGCGTGGGTGGCGGACACGCTCATGAAGCCGTTGCCGCCGGCGGCTGCGACGGCCTCGCTGCGGGCCTGGGCGACGGGGTCGTCCGGGCGCGGGAAGGGGATGCGGTCGATGACGACCAACCGGCAGGCGCGTCCGGGCACGTCTACTCCCTGCCACAGGGACAGGGTCCCCACCAGGCAGGCGTCCTCGTCGGCGGCGAAGGCCTCCACCAAGGACGGCAGCTGGTCTTCGCCCTGAGCGTAGACGGTCAGGTCCGTGGCGCCGCGCAGGACCTCGGCGGCCTCCTCGGCGGCTCGGCGCGAGGAGAACAGGCCCAGCATGCCGCCGCCGCTGGCCTCGGTCAGGGCGAGGACCTCGTCGAGCGCCGCCTCGGAGATGCCCCTGCCGGGTCGGGGCAGGTGGGTGGGGGTGTAGAGGATGCCCTGGCGGGCGTAGTCGAAGGGGGTGCCCACGTCCACGCCGTCCCACTGGCCGGCGGCCAGGGCGAGCCCCAGGGCGCGGGCCATCGGCTCGAAGCTGCCGCCCAGGGCCAGGGTGGCCGAGGTCAGGACGGTGGCGCGGTCGGCCAGCAGGGAGTCGGCCACGGATCCGGCGACGTCGACGGGCGCCAGCGTGAGCCTGGGGGGCTCGGCGCCCATGCGGGGCCGCTCGATCCAGGCGACGTCGCGGCGCTCCCGCACCGAGTCCGAGGTCATGCGCTCGATGGCCTCCACCAGGTCGGTCAGAGCGGTGCGGGCCAGCGCCGCTCCCCCGGCCCCGTCGGCGTCGGCGCCCCTCCTGCCGGCCCTGGCGGCCTCGCGCACGTCGGCGAGCGCCTGGCGGGCCGCGCCGTCCAGGACGACGAGCGCCTCGTGCAGGGCGGCGGGCAGGCCGTCGCGCAGGCGCCCGTCGGGCAGGTCGGCCAGGGCGAGCTGGAGCTGCTGGCCGGCGGACTCCAGCTCGGTGACGACGATCGAGGCGCCCCGCCTGGCGGTGGCGGCCACCCGCGCGACGGCGGCCGCGGACAGGCTCGCGGTGCCCTGGGAGCGGACCCGGTCGGCGAGCTCGTGGGCCTCATCGACCACCAGGACCCGATGCTCGGGCAGCACGCCGGTGTTGCCCGCCGCGGCGATGCCGAGCATGGCGTGGTTGGTCACGACGACGTCGGCCTCGGTGGCGGCGGCGCGGGCGAGCTCGGGGAAGCACTCCTCGCGCAACGGGCAGGTCGGTCCCAGGCACTCGGCCCTGGTCACCGACACCTGCGCCCAGGCGCGGTCCGAGACGCCCGGGACGAGGTCGTCGCGGTCGCCGGTGGCGGTCTGCGCGGCCCACTCGCGCAGCCGGACGACCTGCTCCCCGGTCGAGCGCCGGCTCGCCTCGCCGACCCGCCCCGCGGCAGCCGCCTCCCCGGCGGAGAACAGGGCGCCGTCGTCGTCGGGGTAGCCGCCCTGAAGGCGGTGGCGGCACAGGTAGTTCTGCCAGCCCTTGAGCAGGGCGACGCCGGGCCGCAGCCCGGTGACGGCCTCGACGGCGTCGGCGGCCAGGGGCGCGTCCTTGGTCAGCACCTGGCGCTGGAGGGCGAGCGTCGCCGTGGAGACGACGGCGCGCTCCCCGGCGTCGAGGACGTGGACCATGACGGGGACGAGGTAGCCGAGCGACTTGCCGGTGCCGGTGCCGGCCTGCACCAGCAGGTGGTCGCCGGCCTCCAGCGCGCCGGCCACGCGATCGGCCATCTCGACCTGCCCGGTGCGCGGGGCGCCGCCGAGGCGGCGCACGGCCTCGTCGAGGGCCGCCCGGGTGCGCCGGCCGCACCCGTCCGGGGGCGAGGGCGGCGGGGCGGCTGATGTCGGCGGCACGGCCGTGAGGATACGTGAGGATCACCGGGCGGCAGGCCCGCGCAACAGGCGGGCTGGGGCCCGCGGCAGGACGATTCGCGTCCCGCTGCGCCGTCAGAAGGCTCGGCCGCCCAACAGCTAACAACATGCAGAAGTAGAGGAAGCTGGCAACAACCCCATTAAGAAAGCGAAGAAACAATCCCTCCTCAACGTAGTAGAGGTCACAGCAACGCGAAGGAGAACATGTTACCGTGATGGACGACACAGGAAGGAGGGAAATTAGGAAGGAAGTTGCCTACAGGGAGCCCGGGAACCGAGAGCCACGTCGCACAGAGATGTGTTGCGCTTAAGGCGGTTCCGGGCAAGCAGCATGTTCATTCGTATCCGACCACTCAGATCACACTCACCGCACTGAACGCGACTCAGCAACAGGAGGAGACACTATGAGACGCCGTTCACTTATTGCCGGATCTGTCTCAGCAGCCCTGGGCGCAGCCCTTTATAGAATCGTACCCGAACTGGCTCGGGCCCAGGCGGCACCGGCCACCCCCTGGTACGAAGAGCCCCTCGACGACCTGGAGGTCGTCGAGACCACCGTCAACGAGGACAACAATCCCGTATCGTGCACCGCGCAAGGACACGATTCGTCCGGCAACCTGATCGTGCGCAACTGCACCAGCCGGACCTATCTCTGCTCCCCCGCACCGTGAGCGAAGTGACACAGGACTATGCCGGCTTTCTCCTCCGTATTCAGAGTCCTCGTGGGCGTCGTGCTGCTGGTCGCCGCGGCCGCGCAGCACCGCGACCCGCCCGGCAGGAGGCTCGACGCCATCGACCGCTACAGGATGGTCCCGCGTCCGCTCCAGCCGGCCTGCCTGGCGGTCCTGACCGGGGCGGAGATCCTGCTCGGCGCCGCTCTCATTGCGGGAGCGCACCGGGTCGTCACCTGCATCGCCGGGGGCCTGCTGTTCGTCTGCTTCGCGGCGGCCATGGCGCAGGCGCTCCTGAGGGGGATCGTCACCGAGTGCGGCTGCTTCGGCTCCCTGACCAGGACCAGGGTCAGCCGGATGCTCGTCGCGCGCAACGCGGTGGTCGTCGTCATGCTCTTCCTGGAGGCCGCCAGCAAGCGCCCCTGGGTGCTCGTCACGGGGCGCGGCGAGGCCGTCGTCCTGACGGCGGCCGGGTGCGTCGCGCTCGCCGCCGCCGCGCTCACGGGCGCCCGGCTGTCACGAGCGCATCGGCGGCGCACGAGCGCACCCCCGGGCCCGTCCGCACCCCCGTCGTCATCCTCCTCGGTGTCCGGGGCGCGCATATAGGGCGGCGCGTGCCCGGGACGGGCTACGGCGCCGGCTCCGAGGCGGCCTCCAGCTCGGCGGCCAGGGCGGGATCCACCCGGGCCACGACCCGGGTGCCGGCCTCGACGTACTCCACGGCGTCGATCTCGCCGTCGGCGTGGACGCGGGAGACCAGGTCGCCCCGGGAGTAGGGCACGACAACGTCCACTGGCCTGTCCGGGCGCGGCAGCATGGCCTCGATGCGCGAGCGCATCTCCTCGATCCCCTCGCCGCTGCGGGCCGAGACCTCGATCGCCCCGGGCAGGCGGGTGCGCAGGGCCGCCAGGGCGACGGCGTCGACCAGGTCGACCTTGTTGAGGACGATGAGCTCGGGGACGTCGAGCGCCCCGGGGATGTCCGCGAGCACCGCCCGCACGGCCGCCACCTGGCCCAGAGGGTCGGGGTGGGCGGCGTCGACGACGTGGAGGAGGATGTCCGCGCCCGCCACCTCCTCCAGGGTGGAGCGGAAGGCCTCGATGAGCTCGTGGGGCAGGTTGCGCACGAACCCGACCGTGTCGGTGAGGGTGTAGACGCGCCCGTCGGCGGTCTCCGCCCGGCGCACGGTCGGGTCCAGGGTGGCGAACAGGGCGTCCTGGACCATGAGGCCGGCGCCGGTGAGCCGGTTCATCAGGGAGGACTTGCCGGCGTTGGTGTACCCGGCGATCGCGACCGAGGCGATGGGGCCGCGCCGGCGCGAGCCGCGCTTGACCTCACGGGAGGGCGCCATGGCCCTGATCTCGCGGCGCAGCCCGGCCATCCGGCGGCGGATGCGGCGTCGGTCGAGCTCGATCTTGGTCTCGCCGGGGCCGCGCGACCCGATGCCCTGGCCGCCGACGACGCGCCCTCCGGCCTGGCGCGACATGGACTCCCCCCAGCCGCGCAGGCGCGGCAGGAGGTACTCCAGCTGGGCGAGCTCGACCTGGGCCTTGCCCTCGCGCGACTTGGCGTGCTGGGCGAAGATGTCGAGGATGACGGCGGTGCGGTCCACGACCTTGACTCCCACGACGTCCTCCAGGGCGCGGCGCTGGGAGGGGGCGAGCTCGCCGTCGACGATGACCGTGTCGGCTCCGGCGTCGACGACCGTCTCGGCGAGCTCCCTGGCCTTGCCGGACCCGAGGTAGGTGGCGGGGTCGGGGTGGTCACGCCTCTGGATGAGGGCGTCCAGGACCTGGGATCCGGCGGTCTCGGCCAGGGCGGCGAGCTCGGCGAGCGAGGTCTCGGCGTCCTGGGCCGCCCCGGGCGACTGGGCCGCGGACGCGGCGGGGCGCGGCAGGTCCAGGCCGACGAGCACGACCCTCTCCAGGCGGATCCGGCGGTACTCGACCTCGCTGACGTCCTCGAGCTCGGTGCTCAGGCCGGCGACACGGCGGGTGCCGGCGCGCGCCTCGCGCTCCAGGAGGCCGTCGTCATCGGTCTCGCGGCCGGCGTGCTCGCCGGCGGTGGAGGCCAGAGCCGTCCCGGCGCGGGACAGGACGCGGCTGACAATGTCCTCGGGCGTGGGCGGCCGGCCCGGGCCGGCGGCGTGCGGGCGCTCCGCCGCGTCCGCAGGGTGCGCGGCGCCCGTGTCGGGCGCGTCATCGGGGCCGGGGGCGCCGCCGCGGTCCGAGTCGTGAATCGAGCGGCTATTCGAGCGGTGAGTCACAAGAGAGTCCTAATTCGTATGTCCGTATGCATGCAGCGGCCCGGAGCCCGGCTCGGCGGAACTGCCCGGCCTGCCGGACGCGGGTGAGGGATCGGGGCGACAGCGGCGAGCCGTCACCGGCTCAGCGCATACGAGAACTCCACATGGCCGCATCGTAGCGCCACACGAGGTCGCGGGCCAATGAGGCCTCCCGGCCACGGCCCGCCGGTACGCTCACGGCGTGAGCGCGACGGCCTCCCCGGACCCGCCCGCCCCTCAGGGCCGGCGGGACCGGCGCGGCCAGGGGCGGCCCGGCGCCCCGCCCGTGTCGGTGCGGGGCGTGATCGCGACGCCTGTGGGCCGCCTGACCCTGGCGATGCTGGTGGTCGAGCTCCTCGCCGGCATGCAGGTCTACATCAACCAGACGGTGCTGCCGCTGGTCGCATCAGACCTGAGCGCCCGGGCGCACTACGGCCTGGTGACGGCCGCGGCGACGGTGCCGACCTTCCTCACCATGCCGCTGGGCGGGGCGATGCTGGCCAGGTGGCGCGCCGACCGCCTCATGACTGCCCTGACCGGGCTGCTCGTCGCCGGTGCCGCCGCGGGGGCGCTGGCGCCCGACGTGGGCGTGTACGTCCTGGGGGAGGTCGTGCGCGGGATGGCCGCGGGGGCCCTGTCCACGGTCACCATGGGGGCGATGGTCGCGGGGCTGCCCGAGGCGTGGCGCCGCGCCTTCCTGGCGGCGAGCTCGGCCATGTGGGTGGTCTCCTCGCTGGCCGGGCCCACCTACGCCGCCGCCATCAGCTCGGGGTGGGGATGGCGCTGGGCGCTGGTGGCCTACATCCCCGTGCTCGTGGCCGCCCGGCTGGTCATGGCGCGGCAGATCCGGGGCCTGCGGGTGCGCGACGACGACGACGGCGCCCCGCTCGCGGCGGCCCTCGTCATGGCCGGCGGGGTGGCCCTCATCGGGGCGGTACCGGCGTCGGCGCCCTGGTTCTGGCCGGTCTCGGCCCTCGGCCTGGGCGGCGTGGGGTGGGCCTGCTCGCGCGTCTTCCCCGCCGGTGTGCTGCGGCTGGCGCCCGGGCGCCGGGCGGCGCTGGCGACCCTGACGTGGGTGTGCGCCTGCTACTTCGCCCTCGACTTCCTCGTCTCCCCCGCCGGCCACGACGTCCTCGCCCTGGGTCCGGGCGCGGTCGGCTGGGCGCTGACCACGGCCGGGGTCCTGTGGAGCACAGTGGCCGTGTGGTGCGGTGCGCATCCGGCACGGCGACGGCGCGCCTACCTGGTGCGCACGGGTGCGGGCGGGCTGCTCCTCGCCCTCGGCGGCGCGCTCCTGGCCGCAGCCCTCGCCGGGGCAGCGCCGTGGTGGGGACTGCACGCGGGCTGGGGGATCGCGGGCCTGGGCATGGGTCTGACCCACCAGGACACGCTCATCCGCTGCGTGACCGACCCGGTCGAGCTGGGCAGGGCGGCGGACGGGATCTCGGAGGCCCGGTCGGCCACCGCTGTGACGGTGGCCGGAAACGTCGGCGCGGCCGCCCTGGGCACGCTGGCGACGACCCTGGTGGCGCCGACGTCGGCCGGGGTCGAGGAGCGGCTCGTGGTCCCCGTCGTCGTGGTGCTCACGATCATGCTGGGCCTCACGCCGCTCCTGGCCCGCCGCGCCGCCTGAGGCCCCGGCGGGCCGGGCGGTAGCCTCGGGGCGTGAGCGAGCACTACTTCACCCCCTCCCCCACGGCCGCCGCCCGGGAGCGCACCCGCTCCTTCGTCATCCGCGGCCACGAGCACATGGTGACGACGGCGTCGGGCGTGTTCTGCCCCGACCGCCTCGACAGGGGCACGCGGGTCCTGCTCGACCACGTCCCGGACCCGCCCGCCACCGGCACCTTCCTCGACCTGGGCTGCGGCTGGGGCCCGATCGCGCTGGCGCTGGCCGACGCCGCCCCGCACGCCCGCGTGCTCGCCACCGACGTCAACGAGCGGGCCCTGGAGCTGACGGCCCGCAATGCCGCGGCGGCCGGGCACGCGGGCGTGCGCGTGCTCGAGGCCTCCGCGCTGCAGGCGCAGCTCGAGCGCGACGCCACCCGACTGGATCTCATCTGGTCCAACCCGCCGGTGCGCATCGGCAAGAGGGCCCTGCACGCGCTGCTGGCCTCCTGGCTGGAGCTGCTGGCCCCCGACGGCGAGGCGTGGCTCGTCGTCGCCAAGAACCTGGGTGCGGACTCCCTGGCGGCGTCGCTGGCGGGCGAGGCCTACGAGACGGTGCGCACGGCCTCCTCCAAGGGCTTCCGCGTCCTGCGCGTGCGCCACTGAGCGCCGCAGAGTCCAGAGTCACATCCCGACAAGCCGTTCAGGAGCGACCCATGTACGCCATGCAGTACGCCATCAACCTGCCCGCCGACTACGACATGCGGACCATCCGCGACCGCGTGGCCGCAACCGGCCGCCTCATGGACGACTTCGCGGGACTCGAATTCAGGGCCTGCCTGATCCGGGAGAAGGCCAGGGGCGCCACGCGCAACGCCTACGCGCCCTTCTACGTGTGGCGCGACATCGATGGGATGCGATCCTTCTGCTGGGGCGAGTCCGGCTACTCCTCGATCGTGCGCGACTTCGGCCGCCAGCCCATCCAGGACTGGACCGTCGCGCGGCTCGTGCCGGGCCCCGCCCCCTACGCCGACGCCAGGAGCCTGACCATGTCCACCGTGCAGCTGCCCGAGGGGGAGGCCCCATCCCGGTGCCTGGACGCGGTCACCCGGCCGTTCCTGACGCGGACCGACAGCCAGAGCGTCACCCGTCTGGCCGCTGTCGACATCACCACCTGGACGGTCGTGCTGGTCGAGCTCTCCTGCCGGCCCGCCGAGCAGACCGACCCGCGGCTGACCGGCTACGAGGTGCTCCACGTCTCGGCCGCGCACTGACCCGCGGCCGCGTCCCGGCGCGCGGCGATGCCGATGGAGGCGCCGACGCGCCGACCGGTCCGCAGAGCGCCCCGGCGGATCCCGCGTGCTCCAGGGCGCTGTCGGCCGGCGAAGAGCCGCCCGCTCCTCAGGACGTCTCCCGCGAGACCGGCCGGCGGAGCCCGGGCACCGGGGCCTGCGTGTCCTCAGCGCTGGGACGCGGCCGCCTGCTCCACCTTCAGGGAGGCGCTGCTGACATCGCCGGCGGGCGTGGACCAGCGTCCCGCCCGCACGTCCAGGACCAGTCCGACGCCCAGCGCGACCAGGGCGGGCACGATCCAGCCGGTGGAGCTGTCCCACAGCCCCGTGCGCGCCAGCAGGTCGCTGGGGGCGGTCCAACCGGCCTCGGCCAGTGCGGAGACGGCGCCGAGCACGCCGGCGACGCTCACGGACCACAGGTAGGCCGAGCGCA
The DNA here is from genome assembly GCF_030253495.1 of Actinomyces israelii. Classification (NCBI taxonomy): domain Bacteria; kingdom Bacillati; phylum Actinomycetota; class Actinomycetes; order Actinomycetales; family Actinomycetaceae; genus Actinomyces; species Actinomyces israelii. The sequence goes on along the minus strand of NZ_CP124548.1, from coordinate 1,438,354 downwards.
GGTGCCCCGGCGCCAGCGCGTCGATCAGCGTGACGACGACCAGGCAGATCGCCAGCGGGTAGAGCAGGAAGAGCAGCGGGGCCGTGATCTTCAGGATCGCGCTCAGGCCCAGGTTCGCCAGGACGATGGAGACGGCCGTTCCCGCCAGGAGCTGGCGGTTGAAGGAGACGGCCGGCCAGGCGGTGTAGGCGTAGCCGGCCCAGGAGGCCAGCAGCCCCACCGCCGTCGTCAGGCAGGCCAGCATGACGATGCCGGCGAAGACGATCACCCCGCCCCTTCCCAGCGTCAGGGAGGCGGCCGTGCGCAGCAGCTCGGTCCCCTCCGTGGTCTCGGTGGTGACGTCGCCGGGGGCGCGCGCCCCGATGAGGGCCAGGCCGATGTACACCGCACCCAGGAGGACGGCGGCGATGCCCCCGGCGATGGTGGTGCCGCGCACGAGCCTGCCGGGGGCGGCGAAGCCGCGCTCCCGCAGGGAGGTGATGACGACGATGCCGAAGACGCTCGCCGACAGGACGTCCATGGTCAGGTAGCCCTGGGTGAGCCCGGTCGCCATCGGGGCGCTCGCATAGGGTTCGATGGCCGGCCGGCCGAGTCCCCGGGCGCTCAGGATCGTCGCCCCGCACAGCACCGCCAGCAGAGCGAGGAGGGCTGGGGTCAGCCAGCGGCCGATGCGGTCGGCCAGCCTGCTGGGGCGCAGCGCGATGAGGACGGAGGCGCCGAGGAAGACCACGACGTGGACGGCCAGGGTCAGGCGCGAGTCGCCGACGCCCATGAGATCGAGGACCGGACGGGTCGCCAGCTCGTAGGCGACCGTGGTGACCCGCGGCACGGCGTAGAACGGGCCGATCGACAGGTAGACCGCCAGGGGCATGGCGACTCCGAAGCGCGGTCCGACGCGACGGGCCAGGCCGAGAATGCCCTCTCCGGAGGTGGACACGGCCACGATCGTGGCCAGCGGCAGCAGGACGCCGGTGATGAGGAACCCGACCATGACCGCGGCCAGGCTGCGGCCCGAGGCCGCGCCCAGCAGGGGCGGGAAGATGAGGTTGCCCGCCCCGAAGAAGAGGGCGAAGAGCATCAGGCCCGTGGTCACGACGCTGGTGACGGGACCGGGGCTCGGGTGCTGATCGGTTGTGGAGGTCATAGTGCCTGTCTCTTTACTCGGTGTGCCGTCAGTATGTCTCCCTGTGAGCCGTGAGAAAACGCTCGGCGTCAGTGGGAACAGCCCCACGCCGCGTCACGGCAGGTCATGACCGGAGCCGCCCGGGGCGGGCCCGCCCGGTGATCTCGGCGGGCCCGGTCAGCAGCACGGTGGAGCCCTCGGCGAGAGGGTCGGCGCCCACGTGCACCCCGATCTCGCCGCCGGGCACGAGCAGCCGGTAGTCCTCAGGGGCCCCCTCGCCCTCCCACACGTGCAGGGCCACGGCCGCGGCGCAGCAGCCGGTTCCGCACGAGCGGGTCTCCCCCACGCCGCGCTCCAGCACGCGCAGGCGCGCCCGGCCCACCCGCTCGCCGGTGGCGGCGTCGGCGTCCTGGCCCAGCGGCACCACGAGCTCGAGGTTGGTGCCGGCCGGGGGCGCCGGCTCGTAGACGACCGGGGCCCCCGAGCCGGTCAGGCCCGTGAAGGAGGCGGCGTCGAGATCCTTGTCGTCGCCCAGGGCGACTACGGTGTGCGGGTTGGGCACGGAGACGGACAGGGCCGCGCGCTCGCCCTCCAGGCCGGGGACGACGACGGCCGTGTCCCAGCCGTCGGCCTCGATGTCGGCCTGGGCGCCGTCGGGTCGCGTCAGGCGGGCCTGCCCCATGTCGACCGTCCACAGGTCGCCCATGCGGGTGATGGTGCGCGCGCCCCCGCGGGTGCCGATGGTGATGGAGCCGCCGTCGGCCACCGGGCGCAGCCCCTCGGCGTCCAGGACGGCGGCGAACAGGCGGGAGGCGTTGCCGCACATCTCCGCCACGGAGCCGTCGGCGTTGTAGTAGTCCATGAACCACTCGGCCTCGGGCACGGCCTCGTGGAAGGACCGGGCGCCGGGCAGGAACCGGGTGCGCACGACCCTCACGAAGCCGTCGGCGCCGAACCCGGCGCACCGGTCGCACACGGCGGCGATGTCGGCGGCGCTCACCGGCACGTCCCGCTCGGGGTCGATAAGCAGGAGGAAGTCGTTCTCCGTGCCGTGGCCCTTGATGAGCTCGTGGCCCGCGAGGCCTGAGGCAGCAGTCATGGCCTCCAGCCTAGACGAGTGGCTCCGGGAGACGCCGAGCGCGCCCCGTCCGCCTCGGCGACCAGGCGGAGGGCCTGCTGCCTCACGCGCCGACGCTCGCCGGGCCTCCACGTCCCGGCGTCGTCGAGGGCCGCATCGAGCCAGTGGATGCGCGGGTCGCGGCGGAACCACTTGATCTGCCGGGAGGCGAGACGACGGGTCGCCCGGGCCGTGGCCTGAGCCGCGTCGGCCTCGGTGAGCCGTCCTCGGAGCACGTCGATGGCCTGGGCATAGCCGATGGCCCGAGAGGCGGTCCGCCCCTGCCCCAGGCCCGCCGACATGAGCGCCTCGGTCTCGCCGACCAGCCCGGCGTCGAACATGGCGGCGGCGCGCGCGTCGATGCGCGCGTTCAGGGCGGCGCGGTCGACCCGCAGGGCCAGGTGGAGCGTCGGCACGAGGTCCTCGTAACGGGGCAGGGTCGCGGAGAACGGCCTGCCGGTGACGGCCAGGACCTCCAGGGCGCGCACGATCCGGCGCGTGTCGGACGGCTCGATGCGCCGGGCGGAGGTGGGGTCCGCCTCGCTCAGCTCTTCCCACAGGCGCCGTGCGCCCTCGCGGCGGGCGCGCTCCTGAAGGGCCGTGCGCACCGCCGGGTCGGTGCCGGGGAAGTCCAGGGCGTCGGTGACCGCACGCGCGTACAGCCCGGAGCCGCCGACGATCACGGTGCGGGCGCCGCGCGCCTCGGCGCCCTCCAGGTCGGCGCGCGCATGGCGCTGGTAGGCGGCGACGCTGGCGTCCTCGCGCACGTCCAGGACGTCGATCTGGTGGTGGGGATGGTCGCGCCGTCGCCCGGGCGGCAGCTTGGCGGTGCCGATGTCCATGCCGCGGTAGAGCTGGGAGGCGTCGGCGTTGAGGATCTCCACGCCGCCCGCGTCCCGGGTGAGCGCGTCGGCCAGGTCGAGTGCCAGCTCGGACTTGCCGGTGGCGGTGGGGCCGACGACGGCGATGCGGACGGCGGACGGGCTCACCGCGGCCTCACAGCTCGGGCAGCAGGGGGCGCACCAGGCTCAGGGCCTGCGTGCACGAGGACAGGGCCGTCTCCAGGTGGAGGCGCAGCTGGGTGTCGGTGACCCCCGAGCTGAGGTCGATCAGGTAGGTGGCGCGCACCAGCGAGCCCGACGGGGAGTCGATGATTGAGACCGTCGGGAAGAACTTGTCGCGGTTCCAGTCATTGACGCTGGAGGCCAGCTCGTCGCGCATGCCCTCGCCCACCGGCTCATCCCAGTCCCCGGAGACCAGGAGCCAGCCCTCGTGCCCCTCTGGGATCTCGATGACGAACGGGTAGGAGTCCCATGTGCCCAGCAGGCAGGGGTGCCCGGACTCGGCGTGACGCTGCACCCCGTAGCCCATGGCGTCCGTGATCATCGTCTCCATGCGGTCCAGCGTGAGCCCGCTGGTGGTCTCCGCGTCCTCATCCGGGTGGGGGGCGCGGGGCTCCTGGGCGACGGGCGCGGCGTCGCCCCCGGGCCCGCTCGCGCGCGCGGCCGCCGGGCCCGCGAGCGCCCGGGAGCCGCGCTCAGCGCGGCGACCGGGCGGGCGGGCGGAGGAGGACCCGCGCGCCGGACGCGATCGCTCGGCGGGCTCGGACTGGCCCTGCGGCTGCCCCAGAAGCCGGGCAAGAAGATCGCTCAGGCGGCTCATGGGTCCAGCCTGCCGCGCAGCGGGTCCGGGAAGAGGTCCTCCGCCTCTCTCATGAGAGCGACGATCAGCCTGCACCCGGTCAGGACGAAGTCCCCGAGCTGGGCGTCGGTCATCCCGGCCTCGAGGGGATAGGTGACCTCGCCGTGGAGCCGGACGATACCGCCGTCGGCTATGGTCAGGTAGGCCTTGGGGCCGATGCGGGTGGCGTTCCACTCCTCGACCAGGCGGCGCAGGGCGGCCAGGTGCTCGGTGTCGGCGATGCGGTGCCACACGCCGCGCAGCTGGAGGGCCCGGGTGTCCTGGAAGATGGCGTGGACGGTGACGTAGCGCCAGGGGATGCCGATGTCGCCCTCGTCGTCCAGGAAGAAGCGCAGGCCCAGCTCGCGCACGCAGGCCATAATACGGTCGACATCCACCGGCGCCGGGACGGCGGGGGCGGGTGCGTCGGCGGCGCTCATGGGCTTGGACCGAGTCATACGGCCAGCCTAACGGCCCTGGCCGGCGACAACAGGGGTCGCGGGCCATGGTAGGGGCCACTCTTGCCGCGGGCGGAGCCGGGATCGGGCCCGGTGAGCGGTCCTGCGCCCGGCCCCGGTGCCGCCGTCCCATGCCGCCTTGGGCCTCTACGCCGTCTCACGCCCCGCTCATATCCCCCGGCTGCGTCGGCGGATGCGGTCCAGGCGGGCGAGGTCCGACGGGGAGGGCGGCTCCCGGGCGGGGCGCAGGGCCTCCTCCAGAGCGGCGCGCACGTCGTCGCCGAGGCGGGTGCCGATGGCGACCAGCCCCGGTTCGGCGGGGCGCGCGGGCCGCGCGGGCCGCGCGGTCTCCAGGTGCACCTGCCCGGCGACCACGTTGACGACCACCCGCCGCGCCCCGTCCGAGGGCTCCGGGGGTCCCGGGCGCCCGGCGGAGCCGGCGACGTCGAGGACGCCCTTGAGCCGGTAGGCGTCGACGGGCGGGCGCTCCAGCAGGTCGGCCAGGGCGCCCGGCGAGACGGGCAGGGCGGCGGGAACGGTGAGGCAGTCCGCGTGGGCGTGCCGGTGGCCGCCGTGCGCCTCGGCGCGCGCAGTGCGGGTGAGCTCGGCCAGGGGCAGCTCGCCCGGGGGCGCGGCCTCCTGGGCGACGTCCATGACCAGGAGCGGGTCGATGCGGCCGTGGTCGGCCTCGACGACCAGCGCACGCGGGTTGCGTGCGCGGGCGCGGCCGGCCACGCGCGCCAGGGCCCGGCGGCGCTCCCCGGCATCCAGCAGGTCGGTCTTGGCCACGACGACGAGGGTCGCGGCTCCGTACCGCGCCGGCGGGGCGCCGCCGATGGTGCGGGCGTCGTTGACGGCGTCGACGACGTCGATGAGGCCGGCGTAGCGCACGCGGCGCGACGCCGCGGAGCGAAGGAGCCTGACCAGGTTGGGCGGCTCGGCCAGCCCGGAAGCCTCGATGAGGATGGCGTCCAGGTCCGCCCGGGCCGCGGTCAGCCGCTCCAGGGCGGTCTCCAGCCCGCCGGCGTCGGGCATGCAGCACAGGCAGCCGCCCGCGACGGAGGCGGGCTCGTCGACCTCGCCGCTCACGAGGGCGGCGTCGACGTTGATGTCACCGAAGTCGTTGATGACGCACCCCAGGCGGGCGCCCGGGGTGCGCAGGAGGTGGTTGAGGAGCGTCGTCTTGCCGGCCCCCAGGTAGCCGGTGAGCGCGATGACGGGGACGCGGGGCCGGCTCGCCGGTCGTCCCGGGGTCACTGGTCGGTGGCCCGGGCGGTCGCGGCCGCGGACCGCGCCTGCGTCGCGATGGCGTCAACGGCCTCGTTGAAGGCGGCGGATGTCTTGGAGGCGCCCGCGAGCGCGGTGACGTGGGCGTCCTCCACGGTGCGGCCGACCACGGCGCCGCTGATCTCCTGGGAGAAGCCGTCGATGTACTCCCGGGACCTGGAGGCGAAGGGGTGCCCGGTGATGGTCACCCCGGTGATGTAACCGGACTCCAGGGTGAGGGCGACGTCGATGGAGTCCTCCTCGATGACGTCGTCGAGCACGCCGTAGGACTGGGTGGCCGTGTAGGTGCCGTCGGCGTAGGGCCCGCTCGTGGGGCTCGCCGCCGCGGTCGCGCCGCCGGCCGCCGTGGCGGAGTGGGCGGGGTTGGCGGTCTGCGCCCTGCCCGCGTACTCGTCGTTGCCGGGCTTCGCCTGGCCGCCGCACGCGGCCAGGCCGGCCACGGTCAGGACGGCGCCGGCCGCGGCGACGGACCGGCGCGCCACGGGCGCCCGAGGAGCGCCCCCGCTGTCCTCGCTCACTGGTCCTCCTCCTGGTCCGGCGCGCCTTCCTGGCCCGCGCGGGCTCCCTCGCCGAAGTCGAGCATACTGCGCCCGCGCCGGGTCTCGGCGGTCTCGTTGGTCCTCTCCCCCACGAGCCTGCCGTGGTTGAGGAGGATCTCGCGCTGTGCGTTGGAGGCGACGTGGGCGTCGTGGGTGACCACGATGAGGGTGGTGCCCTGGGCGTGGAGGCGGTGGAAGATGTCCAGGACGAGCTGCTCGTTGGCCTCGTCGAGGTTGCCGGTGGGCTCGTCGGCGAGAATGATCTCGGGGTGGTTGATCAGGGCGCGGGCGATGCACACCCGCTGCTGCTCGCCGCCGGAGAGCTGGGAGGGCAGGTGGCGGGCGCGGTCGGCCAGGCCCACGCTCCCCAGGGCCTCCATGGCCTCCCTCTCATCGGTCATCGAGTGGTAGTACTGGGCGACCATGACGTTCTCCACGGCCGTCAGGTGCGGGATGAGGTGGAACTGCTGGAAGACCAGGCCGATCACGTTCTTGCGGATGTCGGTGAGCTGGGAGGCGTTGAGGCGCCCGAGCTCGCGCCCGTCGAGGGTGACCGTGCCCCTCGTGGGCGTGTCCATGCAGCCGATGATATTCATCAGGGTGGTCTTGCCCGACCCCGATGAGCCGACGACGGCCAGCCACTCGCCCCGCTCGACGTCGAGGCTGAGGTCATCCACCGCGTGGAGCTCGCCGTAGATCTTGTAGACGTGGGACAGCCGGAGCAGCATGTCATTCCTCCCTCAGGACGAGCGCGGGGTCGATGCGCGAGGCGCTGCGCACCGGAGAGTACGAGGCGATGACGGCGACGACCGCCGTCATGAGGACCGCGACCACCGCCAGCCACCAGGTGAAGCCGACGGCCTGCTCGAAGACCCCGACGGACACGGCCACGGCCAGACCGTACCCGACCGCCGTGCCGATCACTCCGCCGATCAGACCCAGGGCGGCCGCCTGGGAGTAGAACTCAAGGCTGATGGCGCGCCCGGAGGCGCCCAGGGCCTTGCGCAGGCCGATCTCGTTGCGCCGCTCGGAGACGATGACGGTCATGGTGGTGGACACCCCGACCAGGGTGAGGGCGAGGACGACGAGCGAGACCACCCAGAACAGGGTGTTGAGCATGGTGATAATGCGCGTGTCGCCGGAGGTGATCTTGGAGACCGGCTCCGCCTGGATGCCGTCGTGGGAGGCGTCCACCGCCTGGACGACGGAGGACATCGGGACCTGGGAGGTGTTGACCGAGTACTCGACGACGTCGTAGCCGGGGCCCGCCACGCCCGTCAGGGCGTCCACGTCCGCCTCGTTGGCGTAGATGATGTCATCCTCGTCGCCGCCGGTGTCGACGACGCCGGCGACCCGCCACTCCGCCTGGTTGGCGGCGGTCGATCCGTCCCAGCCGGACGAGCCGGCCGTCCCCGCCCCCGGGCGGCCCGGGGCCGCTGTCGAGGAGGCGGAGGGGCCCGCGGTGGGGCCCGCCGTCGGGGTCGCCGTCGGGGTCGCCGCGGCGGGCGCCGTCGTCGCCCCTGGGGCGGCCGCGGTGTCGCCGTCGGAGACGAGCTTCAGGTTGTCGCTGGAGAGGTACTCGGCCGTCACGGTGGAGCCGACCGTCAGGCCGGCGGCGTTGGCGACGTCCAGGCCGATGAGCACCTCGCCCTGGCCGGGCCAGGAGCCCCGGACCTCCCAGTGCCCGTTGAGCGCGCTGACCCTGTCCGTATCGATGCCGGCGACCATGTAGGGGCTCTTGTTGACGCGCACCGTCTCGTAGCGGTACGAGGCGGTGCTCACCTCGTCCGCGGCGGTGCCGGTGGCGGAGGCGACGGCGCCGGTGGCGGCGTCGACGGCGGCCTGGCTGACCCGCGTGGCGCTGCCGTCGGCCGAGACGGGCACGACGATGAGGTTCGCGCCGAACTGGCGCATCTGGGCGCTCATCTGCGCGGGCACGGCCAGGCAGACCGCGGCGAGGCAGAACAGCGTGGCCGCGCCGACCGCGGATGACAGGACGGCCACCAGGACCCGGCCGCGGCGCCGGAACACGGACCCCAGGAGCATGGTGGCGAACATGCGGCGATTGGTCATGGGACGGTTCTTGCGGAACACGCGTCTCACCTCCTGTGCAGGGCCGTGGCCGGTTGGATGCGCAGAATGGATCTCATGGAGGAGGCTGTCGCCAGCAGCAGGACGGCGGCGATGAGCAGGGCGACCAGGACGAACACCATCGGGCGCATGGTGATCGTCGAGCTGAAGACGACCTTGCCGATCACCTGCGCCAGGCCGGAACCGACCGCGGAGCCGACCGCCAGGCCGATCACCCCGATCACGGCGGTCTCCCCCAGAATCAGCCTGATGACGGAGACCGAGTCGGCGCCGATGGCCTTCATGAGCGCGAACTCGCCCGTGCGCTCCACCAGGGAGGCGGTCGTCAGCGAGGCGACGGCCAGGGCCGCGGCCACGAGGGACAGGCCGGTCATGAGGATCATGAGGGCCTGGGTCTTCTCCAGGACATTGCCCTCGACAGCGGCCACCTGGCGGACCTGCTTGGCGACCGAGCCGGTGACGACCTCCTCGATCTGGTAGGCGATCGAGGACGGGTAGGCGGTGCAGTACCAGGTCTCCCAGTCCGCCCGGGACAGGAGCTCGGGGTTCGCGGCGGCCTTGCGGGACAGCTCGTTCTCCGGGGTCGTCAGGGCCTTGACCTCGATGCGCTCGACCTGCCCGGCGTGACCGGTGAGGTCCTGCACGTCGGCCAGGGGCGCGTAGAGGGTCTTGTCGTCGTCGTCGCCGGAGGCGTAGACGCCGGTGACGGCGAGCTCCTTCGTGCCGCTCGCGCCGGCCAGGGTGATGGTGTCGCCCGCGTGGACGCCCAGCTTCGAGGCGAGCGCGGAGCCCACGACCGCCTCGTCGGCGTCGTCGGAGGGCCACGCGCCGTCGAGCCTCCACCACGAGCGCATGGTGGTCACCCCCGCGGTCACGCTCTCGCCGGTGGACAGCGCCAGGTCCTTGTTGAACCAGGTGCCGCGCACGCGCACCGGGCCGCCGTCGGCCGAGCCCGAGGAGACGTCCAGGTGCGCGGTCAGCGAGGGGGCGAAGTCGACGATGTTGTAGGCCCAGAAGATCGTCTTGATGTTGCCGACCTCGTCCTCCTTGAGGAAGGAGGTCGGGTCGGGAGTGTCGCCGGTCTCGTACAGGCCGGAGACGACGGCGTCGGTCTTGGGCTGCACGACGATGTTGGAGCCGTAGGTGGTCAGCTCGGCGTTGAGCTTGTCGCCCACGTCGAGGACGACGCCGAGCATCGCCACCGAGATCGCGGTGGACAGGGCGACGGTCAGGGCGATGAGCCCGCGGCGCCGGGGATGGCGGGTGAAGGAGCGGGACACGAGCCGGGCGAAGAACATCAGTGCTCCTCCTGCGCACGGGTGGGGCGGCGGGTCATGCGAAGATCTTCGCGGAGTCGTCCAGGGCCGAGGTGGGGACCATGAGGCTCCCGCCGTCGACCGTGAAGTCGATCGGGATCGGGTTGCACCCGCCCTTGAAGCCGATGGTGGCCGGGTTGATGGCGACGTCGCAGCGCTTGCAGATGATCTTGCCGTTCTTCTCGTAGTAGCCGGCGGGGCCGCAGTTCTCGCAGGCGTCCAGGCCGACGCCGTAGGCGCCCCCGTTCTTCAGGATCGTGATGAAGCGGACCTCTGTGCCGCTCGCGTCGTAGGCGAAGCGGTGCAGGTGCCCGTCGCTGATGTCCGCCAGGGCGACGACGGCGTTGCCGTCCCTGATCTCGTAGGGCTCGGGCGGGGAGAGGGTCGGCACCTCGTTGACCTTGGCGACAGCGACGGTCCGGGTGACCGCCAGGGCGCCGAAGCCCAGGGCGGAGGCCAGCACCCAGCGGCGGGAGCGGCGGCGCTCGGCGATCTCGTGGCGCCGGCGGGCGGGGTTGGGCTGCTCGGGCACGCGGCGCAGCGTCGCGGCGAAGGCGACGGCCATGGGGATGAGGAGGACTCCCGCCGCCGCCAGCAGGACGATGCCCGCGGTGTTGTTGGTCAGCCAGACCGTTGCACGGAAGGCCTGCCCGTGAAGAAGCACGATGTGCGAGCCGTGGAGGAGGGCGGCCAGGGCGGTGAGGTGCGTCAGCACGACCAGCAGGCCGAGGACGACGACGCCGGCGCGGGTGAGGCGGACCGGCGAGCGCCGGCAGGTCCGGTAGTACATGAAGGCGAGGACGGCCACGGCCGCCCACGCGCACAGGAAGCCGAGGACCCGCAGAAGCATGTCCGAGGTGAAGGTAGCCTCTCCCGGCTCGATGAAGGCCGTCAGCTGGAGGATCATCTCCGGCACGGCCCGGAAGAAGGCCAGTGCCAGGGCGATGCAGGCGACCGCGTTGGCCAGCGGGGCGAGGCGCCCCTGCCAGCCCCAGGACGGCCGGGCGACAAGCACGACCAGCACGACCAGCAGGGCAAGGTCAGCCAGGACGCAGGCCGCGAGCGTCGGGATGTTGACCTCCGTGCGGGAGATGATGACGGCCGCCGCGCGCAGTGCGGCGAAGACGACCCCCGCGGTGAGCCCCGCGACGGAGGCTCCCAGGCGCCAGCGGCTCGCGCGCGGCCACCCCTCGGGCCGAGGCGGCCCGAGCACGACGGCGAGAGCGGCATAGAGGAGGAACGGCAGCGTCATCCCGCCCACGACGGAGACAAAGCGTGCCAGCATGTCCAATCAGTCCCTTCAGGTTCGGGCCGGTCTTGCCCAGTTGCACATCCAGTTGTCCGTGGTCGGCGACCGGCCGCGGTCGGCACCCGTTGTCGGCGGGTACCGACCGCCCCGGCGCAGCCGGACCGCGTCGAGCCCTCACGAGGCCTCATGAGTCCCGGAGGCCTTGACGGGGAGGGCGGCTCGCGAGGCGCGCGTGCGCCCCGCGGGCCGGAGGATCACCACTCCTGCGGCGTGTAGTCCCAGTCCCGGCTGAGCTCGATGGGCGCGTCCCAGAAGCGTCCCTTGACCCCGGTCTCGGGGTCGACGTGAAGCATCCAGCCGCTCTCCGCCGGAGAGTGGATCTTCAGGGTGAGGGTGTACTCGCCGGCGCCGGGAAGCTTGATGTTGCCGCCGTAGTGCGGGCCGTCGGAGGCGTTCATCGACATGAAGGTGCCCTCGGCCGCGACCTTACCGCTGGACTTGTCCGTAATGGTGTAGTCCACCTTCAGGCCGGGGACGAAGTCGCCCGCGCCGTAGCCGAGGTCATTGTCCTTGTCGCCGGTGATGTCGGCCTCGAGGTGGAAGGAGGCATCGGAGGCCTTCAGACCCATACCGGCGGGTTCCATGTCGACGGGTTGGAAGTAGACGACAGAGACATCGAGCTCGTTGACGCCGTCCTTGCCCTGGGCGATCTGCTGGTCGCCGACCGGGTACTCCTGGAAGCCGGCGCCAGAGTCCTCCCCGGCCTCCTGGGTGGCGGAGTCGGCCGCCTTGTTGGAGTTGTTGCAGGCGGTCAGGCCAAGAGTCCCGGCGAGGACGAGGGCGCTGACGGCGCTCATGACCTTGAGCTTGGTACGCATGAGAATTCCTTGCTGGTGGGGTAACGCGACGTCGGGCGACGGGCGTCGGTCTTCCGGTCGGGTCCAGGACCGGGCCGGGAAGCTCGGGGAGCGGACAGTGAGCGCCGGAGCACGGGGCTCAGCCCTCACTTGTCCGCCGGCGAGGGATCCGCGGGCGGATCGTCGGCTGATGCAGGCGTCCCGGAGTCCTCTGCGTCGTGCGAGCCTGCGGGGTCGCCGGAGCCTTCGCCCTCGGAGGAGGCGGAGTCCTCTGGGGCGGCGGCGCCGGCCGATGCGGCGGAGAGCTCGGCGCCGTCGTCGGCCTTCTTCTCGGCCGCCCCGACCGAGTCGCCCGTCTTCGCGGCCCTGACCCGGTCCTCGCGGCGCCTGCGCACCGCGGAGATGACGAACAGGACGATGACGACGGCGGTCATGACCGCCTGGGCGATCAGGGTCTGCTTGTACGGGTAGAGCCCGAGGTAGTCGTAGGTGGGCCAGCCGGGCAGGTAGGAGGCGGGCACGAGGTCGCCCTCGATGAGGGCGTGGACGCCGCCGCCCGCGAAGATGACGACCAGCACCGCCATAATGATGCTGGTGATGGCGAAGAAGGGGCGCAGCGGGATCTTGACGCTGGTGAAGCGGATGAGCAGGAAGATCAGGACCAGGCAGACCGCCGCGGCGGCGAATCCCTGCCAGATGCTGGCGGCTCCGGAGGGGTTCATGGTGAACAGGGCCTCGTAGAACAGGACCGTCTCGGCGCCCTCCCGGAAGACCGCGAGGAAGGACAGGGACGCCAGCGCCCAGAAGCCGCCGGTCGAGATCGAGGACTCGGTCTTGTCCCTGACGTAGGCGTTCCATGCCGACACAGAGGACTTCGACAGCATCCAGTTGCTTGTGAACAGCAGCATCGCCATGGCCACGAGCGCGACGACGCCCTCCAGGATCTCCTGGTGGGAGTCCGCGGAGTCGTACAGGACCGCGAAGAGCACGGCGACGACGCCGGAGCCGACCAGGCCCAGCACCAGGCCGGCGTAGATGAGCTTGATGCGGTCCCTCATGCCCGCCTTGACCAGGTAGGCGATGATGGCGGCCACGACGAGGATCGCCTCCAGGCCCTCGCGCAGCAGGATGATGAAGGCCTGCCCGAAGGAGCCGGTGAAGAAGGCCTTGAGCGGGTTGACGCTCGCCGCGGCGCCGCCGTCGAGGACGGCGGCGTCCTCGGTGAGCATGCTCTTCAGGTCCTCGGCGTCGGCGGTGATCTCGGAGATGTCCGCGCCGTCGACCATCGCCTGGCGCACGACCTTGAACTGGTTCTCCACCTGGGAGACGCGGTTGCCGGAGATGGCCGCCATGACGGTCTTCTCGAAGCCGAGCTTCTCGTAGTAGCCGTAGTAGGCCTTGTTGATCAGGTCGGCCCCGCCCCGGCCGTCGCCGCTGGACGCCTTGTCCACGGCCTGGTCGATCAGCGGGGTCATCTCGGCGGCGACCTCGGTCCACGTGCGGCCCTCGCGGCCCTTGTTGACGTTCTTCCTACTGGCCTGGATCTCCGCGCGCTCGGTGGCGATGGCGTCCGCCTGGGCGGTCGCGTAGTCCCGCGGCGAGGCCAGGGAGCCGATGGCGTCGAGCGCGGTGCCGGAGCCGGCCAGGGAGGTCTTCAGGGAGGTGACGCCGGTGGTGATCGCGGCGTCATTGCCGGTCTTGTAGGACTGGGTGCGAAGGTCCTCAAAGGCCTCCTGCTGCTTGGTGGCGGTGTCCTGGCCGAGGTTGTCCTTGACAACGGTTCCCATGTTGGAGGCCCCGTAGCTCGTCGAGTAGGCCTTCTGGAAGGTCGCGGCGGCGCCGGCGGTGTTGCCGGACTGGTACTGCGTCAGCGCCTCGTCGAGGTCGGAGGAGACCGCCGCGGCGACCGCGCTCCAGGTGTCGTAGTCGGTGGCCCCGCCCTGCGAGGCGCTGGCGCTCGGAGTGGCCGGCGCCGACTCATCGGCGCGAGCACCGCCGGCGGATCCCAGCGGGGAGAGCACGCCGAGGAGCAGCAGAAGCACCGCCGCGAGGGCGATCAGCGCCCCCGGACGATGCGCAGGATCGTCCGCGGCCGGGCGGGAGAGGGGGAGACGGCTGTATGGCATTGATGCGGTCTTTCACACGACGCTGACAGGTACCGGAGCCAGGTTCGGTAACTCTGATGTTTGCATATTAGGTTAGGTTTCACTGCTCGTCGACGACAAATCACTACCGCAGGAAGGCGCACGCCGTGTCATCTCCAGCCGCGCACGGGCCGCGCACGGTGCGCGGGCCCGGCCCCCTGACGCAGCGGTGGCGCTTCGAGGCGACCGGGACGCGCTGGGAGGTCCTCACCTCCGCACCCCTGCCCCTGGAGCTGCGCGACCGCCTCGCCTCGCTCGCCGGCTCCTTCGAGGAGGTGTGGTCCCGCTTCCGTCCCGGCTCCCTGGTGCGCCGGGCCGCCGACGGCGGACTGGGAGCCGGGCCCCTCAGCCTCGACCTGCCGCCGGGCTCGGCCGTCCTGCTCGACCTGTACGACCGTCTGCACCGCGCCACCGGCGGAAGAGTCGACCCGCTGGTGGGAGCCGACCTGGTCGAGCTCGGCTACGACCTCGACTACTCCTTCGTCGTCCACCATGGCGCCGCCGCCCGCGTCGGGGCGGTTCACGGCCGCCCCGCCTGGGCGCAGACCGCTCGGCACGACGGCGACCGGCTGCACCTGGCCCGTCCTGTCCTCATCGACGTCGGGGCGGCCGGCAAGGGCTTCCTGGCGGACCTCATCGCCCACGAGCTGCGCGGAGCCGGGATCGGCGCTTTCGTTGTCGACGGCTCGGGTGACCTGCTGGTCTCCTCTCCCGAGCCGGTGTGCATCGGCCTGGAGGACCCGCGCGCACCGGGCCGGGTCGTCGGCTCGGTCTCGCTCACCGACGCGGCGGTCTGCGCCTCCGCCACCGGCCGCCGCTCCTGGGGGGGCGGCCTGCATCACCTGCTCGACGCCCGCACCGGCCTGCCGGTCCGGGGCGTGCTCGCCACCTGGGCGGTGGCGGCGACCTGCGCCGAGGCCGACGGCCTGGCCACGGCCCTGTTCGTCGCCGCCCCCGAGGCGCTGGCGCGGGCGGGCTTCCGCTACGACTTCGCGCTCATGCGCACCGACGGCACCGCCGCGGTCTCGCGCGGCCTGGCCGACCTGCCCGGCGAGCTCTTCACCGCCTGATCCGCCCGGCGGAGGCCTGCCGCCGAGGCGAGCCCCGGCGTCGTCGGCCTCAGCTTCGGTGATTCGCCCGTTGGTGGCGGGGTTGCGGTGAAGGTGGTCGTTCCGCCTGGGATAACGCGGTTTGCTGAAGATCGCATGGTTCCAGGAGAGCGAGCCCTCAAGGTGAAGCGCCTGCAGACAGGGGCTCAGGGCTCTCGGGGCTGTGGACTGCCGGGCGACGACGGCGCTGTGCCCGCCCGGACCAGATGATCCGGCCTGTCCCGGGTGCCGGTGGCATGATCGCCTTTGCACGCGCCATCGCCGGCAGTCAGTCAATATTCGTCGAATATTCACCACCTTTCCCGACCCGCCTTGCACAAAAGCCCTCGTTGAGCTGCCTGGTGTTTCTTGGACTGTGGTGGAGAAGAAGACGAGCTCGAGAAGCGAGGTTGAATCGGCTCATGTCGGCGCAGGGACTCGGTAGTGGGCTCGGGGAGCAGGTGGTCCTTGGTGTCGTGGGTGGAGGGGCTGGACTGTCGTGGGGGCGGCGGGGTCCTGTGGGCTGGTTCCTTGGGGTGGTGGGGGCTGGGTCAGGAGATGGGGGAAGGGACCGCCCGGAGTCCGTGGGCTCCGAGGTCGGTGCGGAGCGGTCGGCTGAGGGCAGGAGGCTGGGCGCCTGGCTGGGAGAGGCCAGGATTGGGGGGCGGGCTCGGGGAGAAGCGGCTTCCTTCCTTCGCGCAGGGGGTCCCGGTAGGCGCCCGGGCGCGCACTTGCGTCCGCCGCGGTGGGCAGGCGTCTGGCCGGTCACCATGGTGTGCCGCTGCCTGTGCCCGGCGCGGGCTCCCGCCGCCGGCTAGCCGGGAGAGCAGGTGGGTGGGCGACATCCACCTGTACCCGCACCCGGGGAGGTGCTCGATCTGCCTGGCGACCGTCCCAGGGCTGCTGCACGAGGAAAGCAGTCGGGGACGCCACTGGGACGACCACACGCGGCACCGGCCCCTGGTGTGCGAGGCGATCGGTATGGCGGCCCGCAGGCGCCCGCACGCGACAGGGGGAGACGATCCACCCCGCCCCGGACCCGCGGCACCCTGGCACACCCCCCGCCCAGCTCGCCGACCACCCGGAGGACCACGGAGCTCGCCCTCCGGACGGGCAGGACCAGGGCGTGCTGGGCGGGCGCCCGGGCGGAAGCTGGCGGGCGCCACCCTCAAGGAACGAGAGGGCCTATCAGATGGCCCACCACCACAAGAAGCAAGACCATCCGGGACACCGCCCCCCCTCAGGCCGAGCCCGGAACAAGCCCGGAACACACGATCAGAAACAGCTCCACCCCGCCCCGAGGGCACAGGACACCCGGCGAGGCCGACCAGGAGCACCGAGCAACAAGATAAACAGCCCGAGACACCGCCTTCAGAGCTGTCCGAGACACGCCCAGCAGCCCAGTGACGGCGCCGCCGTCGGCGGTCGCGACCCTCCACGTCTCAGAGCCCTCATGGACGGGGGCCTCCAGCACCTCGCGGGCCTCGTCGGCCCCCGTGTGCGGGTTGTGCGCCAGGACCAGGTCCCCGACCTCAACCTCGGCGATCGCCTTCGTGGATCCGTCACCCATGACCACAGGGGTGTCCGCAGCGAAACAGGCCCACCCGGTCACGCCGTTCAGCTTGTTCGCGATAGCGGCGCCGCCCCCGCCGCACAGTCCGCCCGTGCCCGCACCGCCCAGCGTGTTGGCCGCCAGCCCGCTCACCGTGTGAGGGCCATCGCCGGCCAGATAGGTCAAGCCACCGGATACACCGCCCTCGGCGGCGCCTGAGGCGACACCGCTGAGGATATTGCGTCCCGCCTGGCACAGGGCGGTACGCCCGAGCGCAGAGCCCACGGCAGATCCCACGCCGCCGCCGATAGGGCCGGTCGCCCCACCGATTGCGATGTCAGTGGCCATCTTCCTGGGGTCAATGGTCCCCGTTGTCAGGTACTGCGAGCCCGCGGAGAACGCGCCAGAGGCCGCAGCGCCGACGAGAATCGCGGCTCCAACCCCCGCACCCACGCCGGTGGCGCACATCACCACACCCGCGGTCACAACAGCAGCGGCAGCAACATACTGCCAGTTGTCCTTCACCCAGGATGTAGCCGCGTTCCACGCCTGTGAGAGCGCGCCGCTGTGGGCCTCGGAGTAGGCCTGCAGCTGCGCATCCGAGACCGGGGCGAGGCCCGTCGGGTCTGAGAAGCCAATCGGGTTATTGCCCGCATATGAGTACGCGTTGCCCGCCCACGCGGCCTCCGGCGGCGCCAGCAACGGATCGGTCGACAAGAACGAGCTCGTCATCGGATCGTAGACGCGCACTCCCATGACCTCGAGGCCGTCGAAGGCGAGGGTGGCCCGCGAGGTGACTGAGACTCCCTCGCCCACACCCATCAGCGGCTGCGAACCAGCCCACGGATCGGTATCCGTCTTCAGCCACGTGGAGGCGATACGGGACTCCTCTCGCCCCTCGGCCGCTGCGCCTGCCGCGGCAGTCACCCCTGCGGCTACGCTTACCGCGACCTCGCCGGCACTGATCGGTACGGGCAGGCCACTGGCCTGGTCCCATGCGAGAGCGGTGGAGTTGATTCGTGTCAGGTCACCACTCGCGCCCCACTCCAGGTTCCATTCATCCCCGGCCTCAAGGCGATCGCCGCGTTTGACCAAGGTAGTGACCTTGACCAGATGATCCTCCGCGTCCCAGGCATAGCAACGCCGCCCGCCCGGTCCTCGCTCGCCGGTGCGCCTGCCCAGCGCGTCATATGTGAAGCTCACCTCCTCCTCGCCCGCGCGGACCCGCACGAGCTGACCGGCGGCGTCATGCTGGTAGCAACGCACCCCGCCGGGGCCGTCCTCCTTGGTCATGCGCCCCAGAGCATCCCACGCGTACGTGTACACCTCACCGGACGGTGTGGTCACGCTCGTGAGCTGGCCACCGGCGTCGTACTTGTAGAAGGTCGTCTCGCCGTCCACCGCGCGAGAGAGAATCCGCCCGTCCTGGTCACGCACGAACGTGACGGTTGTGGCTCGACCCTCCTGGTGGACCACCTGACGGACGAGAAACCCGTTCTCCCACTCCCACGTGATGCGGATCCCGTCCCCGAGCGCGGACACGGCGCGGCCGAGACAGTCCCGCTCGATGCTGACGCGCCCAATCCCGTCCTGGGCGAACGCGCTGACCCGCCCCTCCCGGTCATATTCATAGACAGTGGCCTCCCCGTCAGGACGCACCATGCGCGTCACGCGGCCATCAGCATCGTGCTCATAGGTTGTGTGCAATGAACCCTGACGAGCGTGGATCATCTCGCCGCGCCAGTCCCACCACCACTGCCAGGACTCACCCCCGTCCCCGTCACGCTCATCGACCTGCATGGTCGCGACTGCCGGATCGAAGGCATAACTGCGGCGTAGCGTCCCACCGAGGCTCTCGGTGGCGATCCTGCCTGCACAGTCGTAAGTAAAAGTCCGCTCGACCCGGGCGGCATCCACCGTGCGCGTCACGCGCCCAGCACCATCATAGAAGTAACGGCTGGTCCGGCCCAGCGGATCCGTCAAAGACGTGACCCTGCCCATGCCGTCGAAAGACCGCGTGGTGACCCCGCCCGCAGGGTCGATTGTGCGGTACGGACGAGCATTCGCATCGTACTCGAACCGGGTGACCCCGCCGAGCGCATTAGTTACCGCAACAACCTGCCCAGCGGCGTCATAAGCATATTTGCGGGCCCCGTAGTACGGGTCGCGCACACGAACAACACGCCCCGCCTTGTCATAGGCAAGAGTCGTGACTCCAGAACCGGGATCGACCCTGCGCACCGGGCGCCCGCAGGCGTCGCGTTCCGTGGTGACCACCTCGCCGGTCGGCCACGATTCTGTGACGATATTGCCGTCAGCATCGTAGGCGAGTTCGAAACGCGCGCCACCGGTGGATACGGACGCGCACCAGCGCCCGGCGGCGTCGTACTCGTAGCTGTAAGACGCTCCGGACGCCATGGTCACGGTAAGCACACGCCCCGCCTCGTCGCGGCTGAACGTGGTGACCCCGCCATCGGGGTCCACCGTCTCGATGACGCGCCCGCAGCGGTCGTACCTGTAGGTGGTTTCCCTGCCGTCTGGACCAGCCTCAGCAATCAGTCTGCCCAACGGATCATGCTTCTCCGACCATGTCGCCTCACCGTCGGTGAGGGACTCGCCGAACCCGGCCGTACCAATCGCTGCCGTGCGCCGCACCCCCGTGGGGTCGGTACCGGCAACGATATGACCAACAGCATCATGCTCCAAGGACCACCTCGCCCCTGAAGCGTCGGTGACCTGGGTCAAACGGGACAAGGCGTCGTGGGTGAACTCCCAGCGGCTCTCATCCGGCAGGGAGACGGACGCTGTATTGCCAAGGTCGTCGATCTCCTTGGTTAGACGACGTCCCAGCTGGTCGATGGTCTCGGTATGGCCGGAATTAAACAAAATGGCATTCTGGGGCAGCTGCTGCGGGATTCCTGGTTGGCGTCTGCGGAGCACCTCGTATAAGATAGTCTCATGCAGATCGACATGACGGACGAGGAACGGGACATCCTCATCAGGTGGAAGAAGCGCCCGGACACCTACAGGCTGGTGAGAATGAAGGCGGAGGCGATTGTGTACGCTGCCCGCGGCGTCGGCCTGGATATTATCGCGGAGATGGTCGAGCGGGCCGAGGGGACGGTACGTGAGTGGCTGTCAGAATGGCGGAGATACAGGATGGGCTCCGTGGTAACCGGTCACGCCGGCAACGAGAATGCGGCAAAGCTCAAGCGGGCGCAGAAGGAGGAGCTGGAGGAGATTCTCAGTAGACCGCCCTCGGAGGCAGGCGTCAAAGCCGGTTTCTGGGACGTCCCGGCCCTTAAGGACGTCGTGCAGATCAAGTTCGGAGTCGAGTACAGGTCCGAGTCCTCCTATCGGCTGCTCATGCGCTTTCTGGGCATGACCTTCAAGCTCCCCGACCCGTTCGAGGGGCGCCGCGACGAGAAGGCCATCACCAGGCGGATGGCCGAGATCCGGCGCCAGGTCAACGATCTGCTCCAGGAGGGCTGGGAGGTCTGTACCGTCGACGAGGTCCGCGTCGAGCACGAGGCCGAGACCCGGCGCATGTGGCTTCCCAAGGGAAAGAGAACAAGGCTGTACGTGGACCGCAAGAAGGCGAGCCAGTCGTTCTTCGGGGCACTGAGCCTGACGACCAAGAAAATGAGAATCTACCCCATCGAGGGAAACCAGAACGCCGAGCAGATCACCCTCATGATGGATCGCCTGGCGCGCGAGACCGATGAGGGGAAGAAGATCGCGGTGGTCCTGGACAACGCCAGGTTCCACCACGCCAAGGCCTTGAACGATCTTTATGCCCCCGGCCAGGCTCTGGAGCGCATCACACCCATCTACATGCCCCCGTACGCCCCAGACCACAATCCCACAGAACACGTGTGGAACGCCGCCAAAAACAATATCGCCAACCTCCAGCGCGACACCCCGGAGAACACCTTCGCGGCCTTCACCGCCTACATCACCAACCGCACCTTCGACTACGACTTCGAGCACCTCCCAATCACACCATCACACACCGATCTTGTTTAATTCCAGCCATATCAGCGCCGGACTCATCATGAACAGTCTCGACTCTGCCCCCTAGCGGGTCGATCGTGGCGCGAAGGCGACCGGCCTCGGAGAACTCGTAGCCCCACACCGCCCCGTCGGGGTCGATGCGCCGCACGCACGCTCCCCCGGCGTCGTACTCGTAACGGGTAATCCGCCCGGCCGGAGAGACCGAGGCCGTCACGCGGCCGGCCTCGTCGCGTTCCAGGCGGGCGCACTCACCAGCGCCGTTAGTCACAGAAACGATATCGCCAAAAGAGTCGTACTCCATGGTGGTACGGCGCCCGGTGGGGTCCGTAATCCCGACAAGAAGATTCCTGTCCCACTCAACGGCGGTGGTCCCACCCTCGGGATCGATAATCCTCCTCGGGTGGCGGTCCGTTCCGTCATACTCGAAACGGGTGACGCACTCGTCACTGTCCTTAGAAACAGTGACCCGCACCTGGGTCAGGCGGTCCTGGTCGTCCCAGGTGCTGGTGGTGCGCATTCCTGTGGGGGTGCGCTCGATGAGCATGTGGCCGCGTTCGTCGAAGGTGCGCACGGTGCGTCCGCCGTCGCGGTCGGTGGCCACGACCTGGTTGCCCCACCGGTCCCAGGCCGCCGACTGGCGCTTGCCGTGGGCGTCCACCACGCCGATCAGGCGGCCGCGCCGGTCATAGGTCCAGACGTTGGAGCGCTCTCCGTCGGCGTCGGCGACCTGGGTGACCCGGCCCGGCAGGTAGGAGTAGCGGGTCGTGCGTCCGAAGGCCGACCGCTGGGTGCGCACCCGCCCCGCCTCGTCGTAGGTGTTGTCCGCCTCGACGACGCCGTCGGCGTCGGTGACCCGGACGATCAGGCCCGCCTCGCCCCACTCGTAGCCGCGCGACCCCCTGGGCGCCTGCGCGCCCGTCAGGCGCCCGGCCTCGTCGTAGACGTAGCTGACGCGGCGCCCGTCGGAGGTCTCGGCCGCCACCACGCGCGGACCGTCCCACACCAGGCGGATCGACCGGCCGCGCTCGTGCTCCATCCGCACCACGCGGCCCTCGTCGCGCACATAGGCCACGCCGGTGCCCTCCCCGCGGGAGTTGGAGACGAGCACGCCCGAGGCGGTGAACACCCACCGGCCGCCGGCGTTGTCGCTGACCACCAGGCGCTCGCCATCGGCGGCGTCCTCGCGCTCCAGCCACCGGCTCTCGCCCGTGGCGCGCTCCCACCCCTGCCCGGCGCGGGGGAACACCGCCACCGCCCCGTCGGCCTGCACCCACCGGGCGGCCTCGTCGTCGAGCTCGATACGAGACTCCAGGGCGCTGGCCCACCCGGGCCCGAACGCGCCCGGCTCCCGCGCCGAGGAATTGTACACGCGGATCAGCGCCAGGGCCCCGGACCCGCCGGTGAAGGCCAGGTCGATCTCCGGCTCCACGAAGCTGCCGGTCAGCGTGTTCACCGGGTCGTCCGCATACCCGGAGGTGATCTGGCCGCCCTGCACCATCGCCGGGTCGATCTCGATCTGCGAGCGACAGACCGTGACCCCGGCCGCCTCCAAAGACGCCTGGATCGCGGCGTCCGCGACCGTGGAGACGCCCTCTGCGCCGCCGACGGCCTCGAAGGCGCCGGCCACCGTACCCGCCCACGTCACATCGTTGACATTATTAGCCAGGTACGTGTCATAGGCCTTGAAGACTCCGGAGGCGTACACCGCCCCCCACGTGCACGTCGCCTCGAACGTCTCGTACCTCCCCCGCAGCGCGGCGGGGTCCCCCGCCAGCTCGTCATTGGCCGCCTGCGACGTGGTGGCGAACGAGCGCAGGTCCGCCGGCGCCGCCGAGCTCGTCCCCGACGTCTGCCCCGACGTGCTCCCCGGCCAGGGCGCCTCCCGGGCCCCCACCACCGGCTCCGGGACCGTCTGAGGCAGCGGCCTCGCCTCCGGGCCGATCGGCACGGGATCGGCGTGGAAGACCGCGTCCCAGGTCTTCTCGGCCCAGCTCTTGTTGTCGTGGTCGCGCTTCCACCTCCGTCCCGTCTCGCGGCGCTCCTGCTCCTTGCCCGCCTCCTCGGTCAGCGCATCGACCTTGGTGGCCACGTCGCGCAGGGCCCTCACCAGGTTCGTCGCGTCCGCCACCTGCACCCTCGCGTTGTCGGCGAACACCCGCGAGAAACAGCCCTCGAAGTCGGTCTCGGCCGTCGACACCGCCCAGGCGCGCGTGCCCGCCTGCCCCTCGATCAGTGTCGCGCTCGCACGGCACGCCGCCACCAGCGCGCTCGCGTCCGCCGCACTATAGGGAACATCCTCGTCAATACCCACCAGAGGGCCGACCTGGTCCGAGCCCTGCGGCATGACGCCTCCTTAACGACAGGCGCCCCGAACCACGCCGAACACAGCGATCGTACCCGGGACCCACTCTACACGGAACCCCTCCGGAAGCCTCCCAGAGGCCCCCCAGAAGCCCTTCCGCCAACACGACAGCTTATGGACAGCCCGCGCAGACAGCCCGCGCAGACAACGGCGACGCCAACGATCCCAGCCCGCCGCACAAAGAACCGACCCGCCTACCCCACCCACCAGAACCAGATTCCACAGCACCGCACACCCAACAGCCTTCCCGGATCATGCAGACAAGCCAACAGAACAAACAAAACCACGCGACAAGGCACCCAGCCACAGCCAGGCAACAATAATTCTAGACCCCACCAGACCCCGGACACCCACCACCCAGGACGACGTCGCCCCAGACAACCACAGCACCCAACCACCAGGGCCCGAGCGGCTAGAGGCTGCCGGACACCCCGCAACACCGGAGCAGCGCCCGGCCACCCGGGCCCCAACCACCCGGCCTCATAACCACGTGCGCACCCGGGCCGCGCACCCCAACCACGCACCGCTCCACGCCACGACCCCACCCCAGACCACCACAGCCGCATAGGGAGAAGGGCACGAGAGGACCCGGACCGGAACGATCAGGACAGGCGGGCCCGCACCGCCGCCAGGATCTCGTCGTCGACCTCAGTGCCCGTTTCAGTTCCCGTTGTTGAGGACGGCGTGACCGATCAGCTGGTCGATGCGCCGGACGTCGGCTCCCCTGCCGAGCTTGATCTTGATGTGGCCGGCTCGCGTCCACAACTCGATCTCGGCGTTGAGGTCGAGGGTCCCCGCATTCTCCGAGGACCACATGTTGATGGCGGAGTAGGGCAGGGAGTACATCTCGACCTTCCTGCCGGTCAGGCCCTGGGAGTCCTTCACAATGAGCCGCTTGGAGGTGAAGATGGCGGTGTCGCGGAAGGTCCGGAAGGCCGCCCAGGGCCGCTCGCCCTGCACGAGCAGCCGGCCGACGTCCTGAGGGATCGGCACCTCCGCATGGAACGTCCACGCCGTGATCGCCGCAGTCTCCATGAGGCCTCGATTGCGCTCTGGGCGGCACCGTCTGCCGCCGACGGCGCGATGCTAGCAGGTCGGGTCCCTGCGGGCCCCGGAGGCCGTCAGACCGGGGCCCCCACGCGCAGGGCGGGCGTGCCCAGGCTCACCGGGGCGGTGTCGGACTCGGGGGCGGTGTGCGCCTGGCTGCGGCGCCGCTCCCAGGCGTCCCCTGCCCGGGTGCGGCGCACCCGGAACAGCGCCGGACCGTCGTCGTACCAGACGCGGTCCCCGGCGCCCAGCGCGTCGTTGGCGACCCGCTCCCGGGTGCTGAGCACCTCCCCGCAGCGGGCGGAGTCGGCGATGAGGTTGTGCGGGGCGCCGTGGGTCACCCGCACTATCGCCATGTCCCCGGGCCGCGGAGCGCCCGCGGCGTAGTCGCCGGCCGCGAGACCGGCCGGCAGGGCGGCGTGGACGAGCCGGTTGTCCGCCGCGCGCCCCGAGACGCGGGCGGTCGCCGCGTCCCGGCGCCCCTCCCCCTCGGCGACGAGCAGCTCGACGACCCGCCCCTCCTGCTTGACGTTCTCCTCATGGGTGATGCGGCGGACCAGCTCGTCCAGACGCCGGTAGCGGTCCTTGACCACCTCGACGGGGACCGCGGGCAGGTCCGCGGCGGGCGTGCCCGGGCGGGGCGAGTACTCGAAGGTGTAGGCGGAGGCGAAGCGGGCCTTCTCAACGACGTCGAGGGTGGCGGCGAAGTCCTCCTCGGTCTCCCCGGGGAAGCCGACGATAATATCGGTGGTGATCGCGGCCTCGGGCAGCCTGGCTCGCACCTCGTCGAGGATCCGCAGGAACTTCGCGCTGCGGTAAGAGCGGCGCATGGCCCGCAGGATCCGGTCGGACCCGGACTGGAGCGGCATGTGCAGGCTGGGCATGACGGCGGGCGTGGCGGCCATGGCGTCGATGACGTCGCTGGTGAAGGCCGCCGGGTGGGGGCTGGTGAAGCGCACCCGCTCAATGCCTTCGACGCCGCCAGCGGCGCGCAGCAGCTTGGCGAAGGCGCCCCTGTCCCCGAAGCCGACCCCGTAGGAGTTGACGTTCTGCCCCAGCAGGGTCACCTCGGTGACCCCGTCGG
Source organism: Actinomyces israelii (assembly GCF_030253495.1). NCBI lineage: Bacteria > Bacillati > Actinomycetota > Actinomycetes > Actinomycetales > Actinomycetaceae > Actinomyces > Actinomyces israelii. Next base: position 1,413,346 of record NZ_CP124548.1, on the reverse strand, counting down.
CGGCGACCGCCTCAATCTCGGCCAGGACCTCCCCGGGCCGGCGGTCGCGCTGCCGGCCCCGCAGGGAGGGGACGATGCAGAAGGTGCAGGTGTTGTTGCAGCCGACGGCGATGGACACCCAGGCGGCGTAGGCGGACTCGCGGCGGGTGGGCAGGGTGGAGGGGAAGACCTTGAGGGACTCCTCGAGCTCGACGGCGGCCTCGGCGTTGTGGCGGGCGCGCTCCAGCAGGGCGGGCAGAACGTCGATATTGTGGGTGCCGAAGACGACGTCGACCCAGGGGGCGCGTTCGACGATTCCCTGCCCCATCTGCTGGGCCAGGCACCCGGCCACGGCGATCTGCATGCCGGGGCGCCGGCGCTTGACGGCGGCGAGCTGGCCAAGGTTGCCGAAGAGCCGGTTGGCGGCGTTCTGGCGCACCGAGCAGGTGTTGACGATGACGACGTCGGCACCGCCGTCGCCCGCCTCGGTGGCGCGGGCCGCGGCCTCGGGCACGTCCTCGACGCGCAGGTAGCCTGCGTCCTCGAGGAGGCCGGCCATGTGCTCGGAGTCGTGGACGTTCATCTGGCAGCCGAGCGTGCGCACGTGGTAGGTGCGCGGCGCGGCTCCTCGGGCGTCGAGCCGGGGTGTGGCGTCAAGAGTGGTCATCGCCTGGCAGTGTAGAGGAGGCGAAGGAGGCCGCCTGCCGCGGCTCCTCGTGCTACCCTCCTCCGCGGCGCCCGGGCGGGCGGCGCGAGGGCCATCGCCTGCGTGACGGCCCGCGGTCCAGTGCTGAAGAGGAGGAGCGAGTGGGTCACCCCACGATTCGGCGCGCGCGGGGGCTCATCGACTCGGGCGGCCCCGACCTCGCCGCCGAGCTGCTCATCACCGTCAAGCCCGAGAGCCCCGACCAGGACTACGACCGGTGGACGGCGCTGGCTGCGGCGCTCACGCTGACCGGCGACCTGGATCGCGCCCTGGACAGTGCGGACCGCGCCGTGTCCCTCCGCCCCGAGGGCCTGGATGGGCTGATCGCGCGCACCAGGCTTCTGCACCGGATGGGCCGCGAGGCCGAGGCCGTCCAGTGCGCGTTCGACGCCATCCGGATCCACCCCAGGAATGAGACGCTCTTCGGTCTGCTCGCCCTGTCCTATCTGAGCCTGGGTGAGACCGGGCCCGCGACGAGCGCGGCAGACATTGCCGTGTCCGAGGCCCCCGACAGCCGTTGGGCCCACCACGTGCGCGGCATGGTCTACCGGACCGTGAACCCTGCGGCGGCGAGGCACGCGTTCGAGAGGGCGCTCGAGCTCGACCCGGACCACGAGAAGTCTCGGCTGGAGCTGGGCAGGCTCAATACGGAGGCTATGGAGGCCATGGAGGCTGCACAGGCTGCGGCCCGAGAGCCCAAAACGCCGGATCAGTACCTCTCGGAGGTTCTCAGCAAGGCCTGCAAGAACACGCTCACGTTATTCATGTTGATCGTCATGCCAGTCCTCGTCCTGGCGAGGCTGCTGTTCACATTCACGAAGTCCGCACTCCCGATCTGGTGCCTGGTCGTGGCCCTCCTGATCGTCTTCGGCCTCTCGGCGCACTCCGGAATGAGAGATATCACCTCGTCCGTCCAAGCGGCGTCGCTCGGAGAGCACCCCTGGCGCTCCGCCTTCAAGAATAGCCATGGAGTGATCAAGCAGATCGGCAAGATCGCCCTCTTATGGACGACCATCCTGGGCTCAGCAGTCGCTTTCATCGCACTCACCATCTGGGGCTGATGCGACACGCGGTTCACCTGGGCGGCTCGCCCCCAGAACCTGAAGAGCACTCGCCTCCCACGCCCTAACCGAGATCGCGGAGGAGCCCCTCGGACAGCTCGGCGGACAGGGGCATGCCGTCGATCGTAGGCATCGGATCCGGCACAGACAGGGCGCCGTCGTCGCAGTCGAAGGCGGCCCCCGGGTCGTCGGTGCCGATGTCGCCCCTGAAGATGATGCGACGCGCCCAGCTCCCCGATCGCGCCTCCTCCAGGACGCCGCGGACATCGGCGACCTGAAGGGGGCCGCTGCGCCCCTGGGAGCTGCTCTCGACCAGGACGGACGCACCGGGGGCCAGGTCCTGCACCGTGAGATCTGTCCAGCCGGCCTCCCAGGACTTGTCGGAGAGGCCGTCGATCGGCAGGGCGGACAGGTCCCCGCCGGCCCGCATCTCAATGGTGGCCGTGAGGTGGCTCAAGGCGACCTGCTTGAAGAGCACGCTCTCGGGCAGGCTCGCAGGCGCTGCGAGCATCCAGCCGACGCGCCGGCCCCTGCCGTCCGGCACCGCCTGAGGAGCGGGATCTCCCCCGAGGTAGCAGGACAGGGTGTCGTCGGTAATGTCAGCCTGGCCCGCTCCATCGACGAGCACGGGGACGGCGATTGCCACGCACGCCCCAAGACGAGCCGAGTCCGTGGCGCCTGTGAGGCCGGCTGTGAGGACCTGGTCCTCGCCCCCGCTGGTCCATCGCAGATCGACATCGACGGACAGGCCCTGCCCGCCGGCGATCTCGTCAGAGACCTCCGCGTGGAGCCCGGTGAGGAAGGCGCCCATATCCGCCGCATCGGCGTCGCCCTCCTCGGATCTGCGGTAGAGGACGACCTTGGAAGCGACACCGGCGCCTTCGAGTCTGGTTGTGGCAGCAAGGCTCCGAGAACGGGCATAGGCCTCAACGGCGTCCCGCAGGGACTCAACGCCGGCAGCAGGCGAAGGAGGCGGCGGCATGACGCACCCGCACCCCCGATGCCACGGGGGTCGGAGAATCCCCTGGCTCACGGCGACCGCCCCGACCCCCGCAGCCCCGAGGAGGGCCACGCCGCCGACCAGGGCGGCGCGTCGCCCCACCCGAGACGCGCCGGTGCGTCCAGGCCTGTGGGAGGGCCCGTCATGAGAACGGCCCGGGACAGGCTGACGGCCAGCGTCAGTACTCATGATACGGACGATACCGGACCTCAGGCTCGCCAACGAGGGGCGCTTCCCCATCCAGGGCCCGGACGACTGGTTCCAATGCGGCGCGGATCCGAAGCTCCCAACCGCTTCCAGGGACAGGCGCGCGACCTCGGGCAGCACCGACTGCGACCACACGCGGCGGAGCGCAACCGCGCTGAGCAGAGTCTCCCGACCCGCGCTCGCGCCCTCCCGCGTAGTCGCTCAGTACGCGGCCCGCAACAGGCCCGGCTGGCCGAGGTCGAGGGCCCGCCTGACGTCCGCCGCGGGCTGCGACCCCTCAAAAAGGTGGCTCCCACGCACTTTTAAGGCGTTCGCCGATCCTGGACGCAGCGGGGAACGGCGTGATTCCGCGGTTCTGCGGCGAGAGCGGGGCGGGGGCCGGTGCTAAAAGTGCGTGGGAGCCACCTTTTCCGACTGATGTCCGCCTCTCGGGTGTCCCGGAGCGCCCCGGAGGATTGATGGAGGCCCGGCGACGGGCCCCGCTGAGCCCCTTGAACCGATCTCAGGCCGGAGAACAACCGATCTCGGGCCGGAGAGGGTTGAGACCGCGCACTCCGATGCGCGTGCGCCTAACGGGTGCCGGGGCGCCACGGCGCGCTGGCGCATCCGTTCACGAGGGCCCCGGCTCGTCCCCTAGGATGTGGGCCGGTTCATGCTCCGACCGGAGGTCCTCATGGCTCGACGACACGCCGTTCCCCACGTCCCCTTCGTCCTGCGCCACATCGGCGCCACGGGCGACCGCCAGGATCCCGTGCTGGCCGCCCTGGGCCTGCACGAGCTCGAGGACCTGGCCACCGCCGTCGTCCCCGCCGGCCTGCCGGCCCTGCCCCCGCCCGGCGGCAGCGAGCCCTCCACCGCCACCGGCGGCCTGTCCGAGCCCGAGGCCATTGAGGCCCTGCGGGCACTGGCCGCCCTCAACGAGCCGCACACCGAGATGATCGGCCGCGGCTACCACCCCGCCTTCACACCCGCCGTCATCTCCCGCGACGTGCTGGGCAACCCGGCCTGGACCACGGCCTACACGCCCTACCAGGCGGAGATCAGCCAGGGCCGGCTCGAGGCCCAGCTGCTCTTCCAGACGCTCATCAGCGACCTGACCGGCCTGCCGGTGGCCTGCGCCTCGCTGCTGGACGAGGCCACCGCGGTCGCCGAGGCGGTCCTGCTCATGGCGCGGGCGTCCCGCAGGGCCGCCGGGCGCCCGGTCGTCCTGGACTGCGGCCTGCACCCCCAGTGCATCGAGGTGGCGCTGGCCCGCTGCGAGGCGCTCGGGATCCGAGCGCTGACCGCCGAGCCAGCGGCCATTGAGGACGGCTCGGCGGCACCCGGGGAGCAGCTCCTGGGCGCCGTCCTGGCCCACACGACCACGCGCGGAGCGATCCGGGACCTGGCCGGGGCGATCGCCGCGGTCCACGAGCGCGGCGGCCTGGCGGCCGTCGACGCCGACCCCCTGGCCCTGACCGTCTTGAGGGAGCCCGGCGCCGTCGGCGCCGACATCGCTGTCGGCAGTGCCCAGCGGCTCGGCGTGCCCCTGTTCTACGGCGGCCCGCACCCCGGCTTCATGGCTGTGGCCGACAGTCTCCGCAGGCAGGTCCCCGGCCGAATCGTCGGCGTCTCCCGGGACAGCGAGGGCCGCGAGGCCTACCGTCTGGCCCTCCAGACCCGTGAGCAGCACATCCGGCGGGAGAGGGCGACCTCCAACATCTGCACCGCCCAGGCACTCCTCGCGGTCGTCGCCGCCTTCTACGCCGTCCACCACGGCCCCGAGGGGCTCAGGGCGATCGCCGGCCACGCTCACGCCCAGGCCGCGCGCATCGCCGCCGGGGTGCGCGCGGCGGGGCTCTGCATCGAGCACGAGAGCTTCTTCGACACCCTCAGCGTCGTCGTGCCGGGCGCCGCCGAGCGGGCGGTCGCCCGCGCCGAGGAGCTCGGCTACAACCTCCGCCTGCTCGACGCCGATCACGTGGGCCTGTCCACCAACGAGACCACGACCGATGAGGACGTCGCCGTCGTCGTCGGGGCCCTCACCGGCCGGAGGCCCGCCGACCCCGACGACGGCGCACCGGCCCGGGCCCTCCCCCTGCCGCCGGCCCTGGTGCGCGAGAGCGCCTTCCTGACCCACCCGGCCTTCCACGACTACCGCAGCGAGCCCGCACTCGTGCGTTACCTGCGCCGCCTGGCCGACCGCGACCTCGCCCTGGACCGCACCATGATCCCGCTGGGCTCGTGCACCCTCAAGCTCAACGCGGCGGCGGAGTCCGCGCTCTGGCTCGTCCCCGAGCTGGCGGGCATCCACCCCTACGCTCCCGCCGCCCAGACGGCGGGCTGGCGGCTGCTGCTCGCCCAGCTCTCGCAGCGCCTGGCGGCCCTGACCGGCTACGACCGCGTCAGCCTCCAGCCCGCCTCGGGCGCCCAGGGCGAGCTGACCGGCCTGCTGGCCATCAGGCACTACCTGCGCGACAAGGGCGAGGGCCGGCGCGACCTGTGCCTGGTGCCCGCGAGCGCCCACGGCACCAACGCCGCCTCCGCGGCCGGGGCGGACCTGGCCGTCAAGGTGGTCGCCACCGCGCCCGACGGCTCCATCGACGTCGACGACCTCAGGGCCACGCTGGCCGAGCACGGCGACCGCCTCGCCGCGATCATGCTGACCTACCCCTCGACGCACGGCGTGTTCGAGCCGCAGGTCGGCGAGGTCACCCGCCTGGTCCACGAGGCCGGCGGCCAGGTCTACATCGACGGCGCCAACCTCAATGCCCTGGCCGGGCTGCTGCGGCCCGGCGACCTGGGCGGGGACGTCTCCCACCTCAACCTGCACAAGACCTTCGCCGTCCCGCACGGCGGCGGCGGGCCGGGTGTGGGGCCGGTGGCCGTCAAGGAGCACCTGGCGCCCTACCTGCCGGCGGGCCCGTCGGGCTCCCCCGCCCCCGAGGCGGCCGACGCGGACCACGGCTTCCGCGGCGCCCCGGTCATGGGGGCGCGCTTCGGCTCGGCCGGCGTCATGCCGCTGGCCTGGAGCTACCTGGCGCTGCTGGATGACGCCGACCTGCGCAGGGCGACCCTGTCCGCGGTCGCCAACGCGAACTACCTCTCGCGCCGGCTCCGGGACTGCTTCCCGACCCTGTACTCGGGCCCGGGCGGGTACGTCGCCCACGAGTGCATCCTCGACCTGCGCGAGCTGACGGCGCGCTCCGGGGTGAGCGCCGAGGACGTGGCCAAGCGGCTCATCGACTACGGCTTCCACGCCCCCACCCTGTCCTTCCCGGTCGCGGGCACGCTCATGGTCGAGCCCACCGAGTCCGAGCCGCTCGAGGAGCTGGACCGCTTCGTTGAGGCCATGCGCTCCATCCGCGGCGAGATCGACGAGGTCATCGCCGGCCGGACCGCCGTCGAGGACTCCGCGCTGCGCCGCAGCCCGCACACGCTCGCGCAGGTCGCCTCCGACGAGTGGGACCGCCCCTATCCCCGCAGCCGGGCCGCGTTCCCGGAGCCGACGCTGGTGCGGGACAAGTACTTCCCGCCGGTCTCGCGCATTGACAACGCCTGGGGGGACCGTCACCTGAGGTGCACCTGCCCCGCGCCCGACAATGCCGCCCCGGCCGTATCGGCCGCGCTGACCGCCCGGCCCACCGCCGTCCTGACATCAGAGGAGGAACGATGACCGAGCACAGGCCCCCAGAGGAGACCCAGGAGTCCGCCATGGCACGCACGGTGCGCACGGTGCGCACGGTGCGCACCACGCCCCTGCACTCCGTGCACGCCGCAGCGGGCGCCTCCTTCACCGACTTCGGAGGCTGGCAGATGCCGCTGCGCTACGCCTCCGACCTCGCCGAGCACCATGCCGTGCGCCGCAGCGCCGGCATCTTCGACCTGTCCCACATGGGCGAGGTCAAGGTGACCGGCCCCGGCGCCGCCGCCGCGCTCGACCACGCCCTGGTGGGGTGGATCTCGAAGGTGGCACTCGGCCGGGCCCGTTACACCATGATCGTGGCCGAGGACGGCGGGATCATCGACGACCTCATCGTCTACCACGTGGGCGACCAGGAGTACCTCGTCGTGCCCAACGCCGGGAACCGGGAGCGCGTGGCCGCCGAGCTGGCGGCGCGCTGCGCCGGTTTCGACTGCGAGGTCGCCGATATCTCGCTGACCATGGCGCTGATCGCCGTCCAGGGCCCGCGCGCGGAGGAGATCCTGCGCGGCGTCATCGGCTCCGGCGCCGGGATGCCCGCGGCACTGCGCCCCGAGGAGGGCGCCCCCGACGACGACGGGGACTGCGGGCCCGATGTGCTGTGCGGGCCCACGATCCTGCGGCGCCTGCGCTACTACGCCGCGGTGCGGGCCGCTGCCGCCGGGCACTCGATCCTGCTGGCGCGCACGGGCTACACGGGCGAGGACGGCTTCGAGCTGTTCTGCGGCGCCGAGGACGCCGTCGACCTGTGGACCGTCATCGCCGGGCGCGCCGCGGCCCTGCCGCCCGGGGACGACGACGCCGGCGGGAGGCCGCTCCCGGCGCTGACGCCCTGCGGCCTGGCGGCGCGCGACTCGCTGCGCCTGGAGGCGGGGATGCCGCTGTACGGCCACGAGCTGACCGAGGAGACCACGCCGTACGACGCCTCGCTGGGCGCCGTCGTCAAGCTGGACAAGCCCGAGTTCGTCGGCAGGCAGGCGCTGGCGGCCCGCGCCGCGCGCGAGGGCTCCGAGGGCACACGGCGGCTCGTGGCCCTGGCGGGCGAGGGGCGCCGCGCGGCCCGCGCCGGCTGCGAGGTCCGTGACCATGAGGACCGGCGCGTCGGAGTCGTCACCTCCGGCCTGCTGTCCCCCACCCTCGGCCACCCGATCGCCCTGGCGCTGCTGGTGCCCGCCTCTCCGGAGGAGCCGGGGTGGCCGGAGGGCACGGCCCTCGATGTCGACGTGCGCGGCCGGACCCACCCCATGAGGGTGGTCGCCGCGCCCTTCTACCGGCGCGCGCGCTGACGCCGCCAGCCGTCCTGAGAGGAAAGGAAAACGATATGCCCCGTCAGCACATTAGACCCCACCTGCGGTACTCGGCCGAGCACGAGTGGATCGACGCCGCCGCGCCCGCCCGCGTCGGCATTACGGCGGTGGCCGCCGACGCCCTGGGCGAGGTGGTCTTCGTCGAGCTGCCCGAGGTCGGCGCCGAGGTCGAGGCCGGCCAGGTCTGCGGCGAGCTGGAGTCGACCAAGGCCGTCTCGGACCTCTACTCCCCGGTGACCGGCACGGTCGCCTCCCGCAATGATGCGGCCGTGGACGACCCCAGCGTCATCAACACCGACCCCTACGGAGAGGGCTGGCTGTTCGCCGTCGAGGTCACCGGGGAGGGCGAGCTGCTCAGCCCCGAGGAGTACGCCGAGCGCTTCGACGCCGAGATCGCCCCCGCCTGAGCCCTGCAGCCGCCCGCGCCTCCCCTCCCCTTTCGTCGAGATCGGTTCACTTCCGCGTCGAGATCGGTCATGTGAACCGATCTCGAGCCGGAATACGACCGATCTCGGCGAGCCCCGGCCGGGGCGACTCGCATGCGCGGCCGCGCCCCTGCTGCGCGCCCGGACTCAGCGCAGGTTGAGGATCTCCCCCGTGGCGGCGTCGATGTCGATGCGCTCGGCTGCGGGCCGGCTCGGCAGCCCGGGCATGGTCGAGACCGCGCCGCACAGGGCGTAGACGTAGCCCGCGCCGGCGGCCAGCCGCACCTCGCGCACCGGCAGCCGCCAGCCGGTCGGCACGCCCCTGCGGGTCGCCTCGTGCGACAGCGACAGCGGGGTCTTGGCCACCACGACCGCCAGGCGGCCGAAGCCGTCGCGCTCGCAGCGCTCGAGGAAGCGCGCGGCGGCGGGCGCGTAGTCCACGCCGTCGGCCCCGTACATGGCGGCGACCCTGCCGATCCTGGTGCGCAGGTCGTCCTCGGGGCCGTACAGCGCCCGGACCGGCGGCACCCCGGCCCGGCGGGCCCGGTCGCAGGCCTCGACGACGGCGTCGGCGAGCTCGCGGCAGCCGGCGCCGCCGTCGGTCACGGGGCGGACGGCGGCCGCCCGGGCGCCGGTCTCGCGGACAATCCGCAGGGCCTCGGCAATCTCGGTGTCGTGGTCGGTGGGGAAGACGTTGACGGCCACGACCGGGGTCAGGCCGAAGCCGCGCACGATCCCCAGGTGGTGCAGCAGGTTCGGCGCGCCCGCCCGCACGTCCTCCACGCTCTCAGCCAGCATCTCGGCGGGCAGGTCCCTGCCGCCGACGAGGCGGTAGCGGCCGGAGTGGGCCTTGAGGGCGCGCACGGTGACGACCAGGACGGCGGCCTCGGGCCGCATGCCGGAGACGGCGCACTTGAGGTCGATGAAGCGCTCCAGGCCCATGTCCGCCCCGAAGCCGGCCTCGGTGAGGACGTAGCCCGGCGCACGCCGCGCGGTCCCGGCCGTACCCCGGGCCGCGACGAGGTCGGCCAGGACCGAGGAGCAGCCGGTGGCGATATTGCCGAAGGGCCCGGTGTGGACCAGGGCCGGTGCGCCCTCGCCGGTGCGCAGGAGGTTGGGGGCCAGAGCGTCGCGCAGGATCGCGGACATGGCCCCCGCCGCCCGGAGGTCCTCGGCGGTCACCCACCGGTCGTCGGCGTCACGGCCGATGACGATGCGGCCGAGCCGCTCGCGCAGGTCGGCCAGGGACGTCGCCAGGGACATGATGACCATGACCTCGCTGGCCGGGGTGATGTCGAACGAGGACTGCCGGGTGACGCCGTCGGCGCGGGTGCCCAGGCCGGTGACGATGTGGCGCAGGGCGCGGTCGTTGACGTCCAGGACGCGCGGCCAGGTGATGGTCCGCTCGTCGATGCGCAGCTCGTTGCCGTGGTGGAGGTGGTTGTCGATGACGGCGGCCAGGAGGTTGTGGGCGGCGGTGACGGCGTGGAAGTCGCCGGTCAGGTGCAGGTTCATGCGCTCGGCGGGCAGGATGCGCGCCCTGCCGGAGCCGCCCGCCCCGCCCTTGATGCCGAAGGTCGGGCCCATCGCCGACTGGCGCAGGGTGAGCACGGGGCGCTCGCCGCGGCGGGCGAGGGCCTGGGCCACTCCGATGGCGACAGTCGTCTTGCCCTCGCCGAAGGGCGTCGGGGTCATGCCGGTGACGACGACGTAGTGGCCCGCGCCCCGGGGCGCCGTGGCCTCGCCGGACCGCAGGACCCCCAGGTCGATCTTGGCGACGTCGCGGCCGTAGGGGATGACGTGCTCGGCCCCGATGCCGGCCCGAGCGGCGAGGTCGCGGAGGTCGGGGGCGGTCCGGGCGCCGTCCCGGTCGGATTCGCTCATGGGCCAAGCGTAGAGGAGTGGTTCCGGGAGGCTCCGGGCGCGTCGAGATCGGTCGAGCTCCGCGCCGAGATCGGTCATGTGAACCGATCTCGAGCCGGAACCGGACCGATCTCGGCGGTGGGGGCGGGTGGTGCAAGCGACGCGGCTCCCGGAGCCCGCTGGCGGCAATGCACAGGTTGCGTTCAGATTTTCGCATACCCGAAACTTTGCATAGGATCGGGCACGGGCCCGTCGGGCACCTGGGCGACGATGCCCGACGGGACCCGCTCAACGATTGGAGTTCTCATGACGCATCCCACCGAGGTCCTCGCCCGAGCGGGGATCACCAACCCCTCAGTCCACGAGTTCGTCACCGAATGGGCCCAGATCCTCACCCCCGACCGCATCGAGGTCGTGGACTCGGATGCCGACGAGCGTCTTCTCGCCGAGGCGCTCGACGCCGGGGAGATCATGGAGGCCGGCTCCGGCCGCTACCTGGCCCACAGCCACCCCAAGGACACCGCGCGCTCCGAGGAGCGCACGGTTGTGGCCACCCACGACCCCGCCGACAGGGGCGTCTACAACAACTGGCGCGACGCCGACGAGGTCCGCGCCCAGCAGGTCGAGCGCATGAGCGGCGCCATGACCGGCCGGACGATGTACGTCGTCCCCTACCTCATGGCGCCCCCCGGCTCGCCCCTGGCCCGCTGGGCCGTCGGCGTCCAGCTCTCCGACAACCGCGTCGTCGTCCTCCAGATGCTGCGCATGGCGCGCGTGGGCACCGGCTACCTCAACGACCTGGACGACCCAGGCTTCTTCGTGCGCGCCGTCCACGCCACCGGGGACCTGGAGGCCCTGGGCCAGGGCACCGAGGAGGACCGCCGGCTGTTCGCCACCATCGCCGACGACCGCACCATCCTGCACTTCGGCTCCGCCTACGGCGGCAACGCCCTGCTGGGCAAGATCGCCCACGGCCTGCGCCAGGGCTCCTACGACGGCTGGGCCTCGGGCCGCTTCATGGGCGAGCAGTTCATGCTCATCGGCATCCGGGACAGGGTCACCGGCCGCACCTACCACGTCTGCGGGGGCATGCCCTCGGCCTCGGGCAAGACCAACCTGGCCATGATGCTGCCGCCGGCCGCGCTCAGCGACCGCTACGAGGTCGACTTCTACGGCGACGACATCGTCTGGCTGCGCGTGGGCGAGGACGGGCGCGTCTACGGCATGAACCCCGAGTACGGGACCTTCGGGGTGGCCAAGGACACCAGCTGGGAGTCCAACCCCAACGCCATGAGGGCGATCGCCGAGGGCACCGGCACCCTGTTCGTCAACGTCGCCCACCATGAGGGCACCAAGGAGCTGTGGTGGGAGGGCAAGACCCCCGACTACCCCGACGACGTGACCGGCTGGCGCGACTGGAAGAACGAGCTCGTCTCCGAGCGCCCCGCCGACCACCAGCGCTCCGGCGCCGACGAGGACCTGTGGTCCCAGAAGAACTCTCGCTTCACCGCCCGCCTGTCCGTGGTGCCGAACATCGCCGAGGACTACGAGCGCAGCGAGGGCGTGCCGATCGACGCCATTATCTTCGGCGGGCGCTGCCGCGACCGCGAGCCCCTCATCCGCGCCATCACCGACCTGGCCGAGGGCGTCTACGACGGCCTGACGCTGGGCGCCGAGGCGACCTTCGCCGCGGAGGGAACCGAGGGGCGCCTGCGCTACGACCCCATGTCCATGCGCCCCTTCATGTCCTTCCCCGAAGGCGCCTACGCCCGCCACTGGCTGGACGTGCTGGGCGCCGCCGAGCACACGCCGATCTTCGCCCACGTCAACTGGTTCCAGCGCGACCCCGACGACGGGCGCTTCCTGTGGCCCGGCTACGGGGAGAACCTGCGCGCCCTGCTGTGGCTCATCGACGTCAAGGAGGGCCGGGCCCAGGGCGTGCGCACCCCGGTGGGGCTGGTCCCGCGCGTCGAGGAGCTCAACCTCGACGGATTCGATGGGGACCGCGGCGACCTGGAGCGGCTGCTCGAGATCGACGCCGACCGCTGGCGCCGGGAGATGGATCTGCGCGAGGAGCACCTCGCCCAGTTCGACGGCCTGCCCGAGGAGATCTGGGAGGCGCACCGGCGCGTGCAGGCCGCCCTGGATGAGGAGGCGAGCGGCGGTCCAGGCCGCCGGGCCTGACCCGCGGCCCTGCGCGCCGGCGACCCCTCAGCCCTGCTCCGCCAGGGCCCGGTCGAGGGCGCGCAGGGCGGCCTCGCGGGAGTAGCCCTTGCGGCCCAGCAGCGCCAGGGCGCGGCGCCGGCGGACCGCGGGCTCGAGCCCCCGGGTGGCCGCGAGCTTCTTGCGCGCCAGGGCCAGGGCCGCGGTCGCCTCGTCGTCGGAGTCGATCTGGCCCAGGGCCGCACGGATGTCGTCCTCCCCCAGGCCCTTGCGCCGCAGCTCCTCGGCGATGGCCCGGCGCGCGGCGCCCTTCTCGGCGAAGCGGGTGCGCGCCAGGGCGGCGGCGTAGGCGGCGTCGTCGACGAGTCCGACGGACTCGAGCCGATCGAGGACCTCCTCGGCGATGTCCGGGGCGACCTCCTTGCGCGCCAGCAGGTCGGCCAGCGCCGCGCGCGGAGCGGGCGAGCGGTCGAGGCGCCGCAGGACGACGTCCCGTGCAGCCTCTACCTCCTCCTGGTGCTCATCGGCGGTGAGCCAGGGCACTAGAAGCCGCCGGCGTCCTCGCCGAAGGCGGAGTCGATGTCCAGCTCGGCGGCGTTCTTCTTGGTGCGCCTCTTGGCGGTCTTGACGGCGCCCTTCGCGGCCGAGTCCCTGTCCTTGGCCGGGCCGGCGGAACCGGCGGAGTCGTCCTTGGAGGGGCCCTTGGCCTTGGCATCGGCCTGCGCGGCGGCGGCAGCGGCCTCCTCCTTGGCCCTGCGCCCCGGCTCGCCCACGCCCAGGGCGGCCAGGATCTTGTTCTCGATCTCCTCGGCGAGCTCGGGGTTGTCCTTCAGGAAGGTCCGGGCGTTCTCCTTGCCCTGCCCGAGCTGGTCGGTGCCATAGGTGTACCAGGCCCCCGACTTGCGGATGATGCCGTTGTCGACGCCGAGGTCCAGCAGGCCGCCCTCCCGGGAGATCCCCTGGCCGTAGAGGATGTCGAACTCGGCCTGCTTGAAGGGCGGAGCCATCTTGTTCTTGACGACCTTGGCCTTGGTGCGGTTGCCCACGGGCTGGTCGCCGTCCTTGAGGGTCAGGGTGCGACGCACGTCGATGCGCACCGAGGCGTAGAACTTCAGGGCCTTGCCGCCGGTGGTGGTCTCCGGGCTGCCGAAGAAGACGCCGATCTTCTCCCGCAACTGGTTGATGAAGATGGCGGTGGTACCGGTGGACGAGAGCGCTCCGGTGATCTTGCGCAGCGCCTGGCTCATGAGGCGGGCCTGCAGGCCGACGTGGGAGTCGCCCATCTCCCCCTCGATCTCCGCCTTGGGAACGAGCGCGGCGACGGAGTCGATGACAATGATGTCCAGGCCGCCGGAGCGGATGAGCATGTCGGTGATCTCCAGGGCCTGCTCGCCGGTGTCCGGCTGGGAGACGAGGAGGTTGTCGGTGTCCACGCCCAGAGCCTTGGCGTAGACCGGGTCGAGGGCGTGCTCGGCGTCAATGAAGGCGGCGTTGCCCCCGGCCCTCTGGGCGCTGGCGACGGCGTGGAGCGCGACGGTGGTCTTGCCGGAGGACTCCGGCCCGTAGATCTCGACAATGCGGCCGCGCGGGAGGCCGCCGATCCCCAGGGCGATGTCGAGGGCGGTCGAGCCGGTGGGGATGACGGCCACGGGCGGGCGGGTGTCATCCCCCAGGCGCATGACCGACCCCTTGCCGAAGGACTTGTCGATCTGGGCGAGTGCGGTGGCCAGGGCCTTGGACCGGTCCTTGGTCTGGGTGGCGACGGGCATGGGTCTACCTCGGGTTCTCGGGCGGCTCGACGCCGCGGCGGTCATGGCTGGTCCTGTGGTGAGGTCCCCTCTCCGGGGCTCACGAACGACGTTATGCCGGACCACCGACATGTTTCACCGCTCCCTATCGAGCCCTGTGGGCACCGGGCGCGCGAACGTCGTCTGTGGACCAGTGTAGCCGAACACGTGTTCGAATCCCAGCCGGGATGATGACGTGTCGCTCACCGCCGGGATGGTCGCCGTCGAACATCCTCCCGGAAGACCCAGCGGTCCGCGTCGCCGGCCTGCGTCTCATCGCACAGGGCGTGCCAGACCTCGCGTGGAGGCACCCCTGCCGCCAGCGCCTCCACGCAGGTAGCCCCCAGGCCCGGCACCACGAGGTCCTGCGCGAGAGAGCGCCCGTAGGCCGAGCCGTACACGGTCTCCACTGCCTTCCAGAACTCGGAGTGCTTCATGTGGGATCCCTGTCGCGTGCGCGCAGGCGCCCTTGGGGCGAAGAGGCGGGCCGCGCCCCACGCCCTCCTGCAGCGCGAAGGCCCAGCCGTCTCCGGCGCCGCGGACGGCACCGGAGGCAGAACTACCTGGTCACCTGGTCGCGCACAGTGCGCGATCAGCGCAGGGGCACGCCCTGCTGGCGCACCAGCTCGTCGGGGACCGTGTCCGGGATGGTCACGCCCTCGGTCACGGCGATGCGGTCGGAGACTTCGCGCAGAACCACGGACAGCGGGGCCTCCAGGGCCTGGCAGATGGAGGCGAGCAGCTCGGAGGAGGCCTCCTTCTGGCCGCGCTCGACCTCCGAGAGGTATCCGAGCGAGACCCTGGCCTGGCCGGAGACCTCGCGGAGCGTACGGCCCTGGTGCTGACGCACCGAGCGCAGGACCTCGCCGATCTCACGGCGCAGGAGGACGTTCTCGTGCTTGCTGGCGGTGGCGTCCGCAGCCGCACCGCGTCCAGCCTTGACGGCCGGGCGCATCGGCGCGCGTCCGACCGGTCGAGCGGGTCGGGTTGTGCGGGGGTGAGTCGCGTTATTCATCGTGTGGTGCAACCATTCACTGCGGAGATTCATTCCCGCCGCCGTGGGGCTGTGCGCCTCGCCGGCGGCAGGATCATCAAAGCCGAGGATCCTGGAAGAAACCTGGGTATCCGACAGGTTCCCTGCTGAGGAATCAGGTCTCGGCCGCACCGAGCAGGGCAGCGGCGAGCGCGAGGACCGCCGTGGTCGCCCCGTCGCGCACCTGCATGCGGTCCCCGTCCAGGTGGAGCTCGCGCGAGACCTCGCCCCACGGCGAGACCACCGCCACATGCACGGTGCCCGCGCGGTGGCCGTCGGCCGGCCCGGGGCCCGCCACGCCCGTGGTGGCCAGCCCGAGGTCGGCTCCCATGAGCGCGGCCACGCCGCTCGCCATCTGCCTGGCGACCTCGCCGTCCACCGGGCCGGTGCGCTTCAGGCGGCGCTCGTCGACCCCGAGCACCTGGGACTTGATCCGCGTGGCGTAGGCGACCACGCCCCCGACGACGACGGCCGACGCGCCCGGGACGCTCACGAGGGTCGAGACGACCTCGCCGCCCGTGAGGGACTCGGCGACCGCAACGGTCAGGCCGCGGCTCTCGGCGCTCGCCAGGAGCCAGCGGGCCGCCTCGACCAGGGTGGAGGCCCGGGGGGCGCCATCGGCGGGGCTCATCGTCCAGCTCCGTCCGCCGCCCGCCGAGCGATGCGCCAGGCCTGAGCAGCATAGTCGCCGCCGGTGACCACGGTGACGACCAGCGCGCCGGCGATGACGACGTAGGCGAGCGCGGTGATCCCGCCGGCGACGGCGTCGGGCAGGAGCATGCCCCAGGGCATCAGCAGACCGACGATGCCGAACATCTGCAGCACCGTCTTGAGCTTGCCGCCGCGGGAGGCCGCCATGACGGCGCGCCGCAGCATGACGAAGCGCAGCACCGTAATGCCCAGCTCGCGCACAATGATGACGATGGTGACCCACCACCACAGGCTGCCTGCGACCGAGAGCAGGAGGAAGGCCGACAGGGTCAGGGCCTTGTCCGCGATCGGGTCGGCGATCTTGCCGAAGCTGGTCACCAGGCCCCACGAGCGGGCCAGCTGCCCGTCGAGGCGGTCGGTGAAGGCCGCGACAATGAAGACGAGGGTCGCCGTCAGCCTCGTCGCCTCGCCGGGGCTCAGCATGAGCCAGATGAAGACCGGCACCAGAATGAGCCGCAGCACGGTCAGGGCGTTGGCGACATTGAGCAGGGGCGCGCGGCCCGGCGCTGAGGGGCCCTGCGGGGCCGGGACTCCGGCGGCAGCGCCATCACGATCGCCATGGTCCTCGCAGCCCTCGCAGCCCTCGCAGCCCTCACGGTCGGGGGGCGTCGGAGTGGCGTTCATCGGGACAAGCCTAACGGTGTGAGCGCCCTCTTCAGCTCAGGCACGGCACGACGGCGGTTGCGCACGGGCGATGCCGGGTGTGGGCCAGGAGATAGCCTTCCACTCGAAGTCCTTTCAACGGCGTGGCCGAGCCCCTACCCTGAGACGTATGTTTTCTCACACTTCTGAATCCTCTCGGCCCGGCGACTCCGCGCGGCCCTCGATCCCCGGGGCGCGCCGACGGCGCACCGGGCCGCTCGCGGTGGTCGCCGTCGTCGCCCTGGTGTGGACCGGCGCCGCCGGCGACTGGCTCCTGACCGGCTGCGCCCGCTCCGCCACCGACCCGGCGGAGGCGACGGCGTCCGAGGAGCCCGCGGCGAGCCCCTCCCCCACGCCGCCGCCCGACGCGCACCTGACGATCGGATACGGCGGCGACGTGCTCATGCACGTGCCCGTCATGGACGACACCGAGGACGGGCAGGGCGACATCGCACCGCTGACCGCGGCGGCCCGGCCCTGGACCAGCGGGGTCGACCTGGCCCTGTGCGGCATGGAGGTCCCCGTCTCCCCGACCGGCGTCGTCTCCGGATTCCCCACCTTCGGCACCCTGCCGGGTGTCGTCACCGCCCTGAAGAGCACGGGCTGGGACGGGTGCGCGACCGCCTCCAACCACTCCTGGGACCAGGGGATGGACGGCGTCATCGCCACCGCCGACGCGCTCCAGGACGCCGGCATGGGCTGGAGCGGGACCAACCGCACCCAGGCGGAGGCGGACAGGCCCTACCAGATCTACGAGCTCCAGCGCGAGGGCCGCACGGTGAGGGTCGCCGAGCTGTCCACCACCTACGGGCTCAACGGCTTCACCGCCGACCCGCAGTGGGCGGTCAACCTCAATGACGTCGACTGGGCCGCCAAGCAGGCGCGGGCGGCCCGCGAGGCGGGAGCCGACATCGTCGTCCTGCACTCCCAGATCGGCGAGGAGTACACCTCCGACCCGGTGGCCGAGCAGACCGAGTACGCCCAGGCCATCGCGGACACCGGCGAGATCGACGTCCTGTTCAGCGCGCACCCGCACGTGCCGCAGACCAACGAGCTCCTCAAGGGCGGCCCCGGCGGCGCGGGCATGTGGGTGTCGTACTCGGCCGGCAACTTCATCTCCAACCAGTCGCCCGAGCTGGGCAACGCGCTGGCGGGCACCGGCACCTTCGTGTGGGTCGATGTCACCGTCGGTCAGGCCGCCGACGGCGCGAGTGAGGCGCACGTGGACGCCCTGCACTGGCACCCCTTCACCGTCGACAACAACGGCCACCACATGATAGACTTGGCGGCCGCCCATGCTGGCAGCGTCCCCGAGGGCTGCACCCTGAGCGAGGAGGAGCTCGCCAACCGGTGGGACGCGGCGACGACCTTCCTCAACATGGAGACCTACTCCGATGACGTGCCCGCCATGACCGGGCCGGAGCCGACGGTGGTGCCGCGCGGCTGAGGCCCGGCGGGGCGGGCCGCTCCCCGTCCGCCCGGGTCCGGGGGCCTTGGGCGGCCCCCGCCCGGCGCTGGCCGCCTCACCAGGAGGGGCCGCGCCCGGTCAGGCTCCAGGCGTCCTCCGAGTCCGTCGCGTCCCCCGCGTCTCCTGCCCCGTCGGAGGCGGTGTCGCCGCCCCACGGCTGCGGGGCCCGTCGATCCGCATCGGTCCCGGAGTCGGGGGTCCGGGAGGCGGGCGGAGCGGCTGTCGGCCGGCGGTCGCCCGCGCCGGCCGCGTCGGCCGAGCCCGCCGACCGGGCCGGCTGGGGGGCACCGGCCTGCTGCGCCTGCCCCGCCTGCTGGGGCTGCTCGGGCTCGCCGCCGGGGGCGCCGCCCTCGCCCTTGATCCAGGCCAGCGTCTCCTCGAGCTGCTCGGGGGCCACCAGGACGTCGCGGGCCTTGGAGCCCTCGGAGGGGCCCACGACCTCGCGGGACTCGAGGAGGTCCATGAGCCTGCCCGCCTTGGCGAAGCCGACCCGCAGCTTGCGCTGGAGCATGGATGTCGAGCCGAACTGGCTGGAGATGATGAGCTCGGCGGCCTGCAGCAGCAGGTCCATGTCGTCGCCGATCTCCTCGTCGATCTGCTTCTTGACCTCCGGGACGGTGACGTCGTCGCGGTACTCCGGGGTGAGCTGGCGCTTGACGTGCTCGACGACGGCGCGGATCTCGGACTCATCGACCCACGAGCCCTGGACGCGCACAGGGGCCGAGGTGCCTGGGCCCAGGTAGAGGGCGTCGCCCTGGCCGGTCAGGGTCTCGGCGCCGTTCTGGTCCAGGATGACGCGGGAGTCCAGCTGGGAGGCGGTGGCGAAGGCCAGGCGCGAGGGCACATTGGACTTGATCAGGCCCGTGACGACCTGGGCCACGGGCCGCTGGGTGGCCAGCACCAGGTGGATTCCGGCGGCGCGGGCCAGCTGGGTGATGCGCTGGATGGAGGCCTCGACGTCCTTGGGCGCGGTCATCATGAGGTCGGCGAGCTCGTCGACCACCACCAGCAGGTAGGGGTAGGGCGAGATGACGCGCTGCGAGCCGGGCAGGGGCTCGACCTGCCCCGCGCGCACCGCCCGGTTGAAGTCGTCGATGTGCTTGAAGCCGAAGGAGGCGAGGTCGTCGTAGCGTGCGTCCATCTCGCGGACCACCCACTCCAGGGCCTCGGCCGCCTTCTTGGGGCTGGTGATAATGGGCGTGATCAGGTGCGGGATGCCCTCGTAGATCGTCAGCTCCACGCGCTTGGGGTCCACCAGCACCATGCGGACCTCCTCGGGGGTGGCCCGCATCATGATCGAGGTGATCATGGAGTTCACGAACGAGGACTTACCCGATCCGGTCTGACCGGCCACGAGCATGTGGGGCGTCTTGGCGAGGTTGGTCACCACGTAGTCGCCCTCGACGTCCTTGCCCAGGCCCACCACCAGGGGGTGCGTCTGCTTCTTGGCGGCGCCCGAGCGCAGGACGTCGCCGAGCTTGACCATCTCCCGGTCGGAGTTGGGGATCTCCACGCCGATGGCGCTCTTGCCGGGGATGGGGGTCAGCAGCCGGATCTCGTCGCTGCCCACCGCGTAGGCGATGTTCTTCTCCTGGCCCGTCACCCGGGAGACGTTGACGCCACGGCCCAGGTGGACCTCGTAACGGGTGACCTGGGGGCCGCGGGTGTAGCCGGTGACGGTGGCGTCGACATTGAACTCGGTGAAGACGTCCTGGAGCTTCTCGACGATCGCGTCATTGGCCTCGGTGCGGGTGGCGTGGCCGGCCCCGGGCTCCAGCAGGCTCTCGCTGGGCAGGGTGTAGGTCGTGCCGTCGGGCAGCGCCATCGGCACCATCCCCGGCATCCCCGACATCCCCGACATCCCCGACATGTCCGTCATGTCCGTCATGGAGGGCTCGTCGGCCGGGTCGGTCTCAAGCGACGGGGTCTCCTCGGTGACGGCGTTGGGCTCGGCCGGCGGGACCGGACGCGGCCCCCGGGAGCGCGCCGCGGCGGAGCGCCCCGGGCGCACGGCGGGGGGCGAGTCGGGCTCGTCGTCCAGGGGCACGCCCGCGGCCGGGGTCGACAGCACGGAGGTCGCCGTCCGGTCGCGGGTGTCGTCGTCGAGGGCGGGCTGGGCCCCCGTGTCGGCCGCCTCCGCGGAGGGGGGCTGCGTGCGCTTGCGGCGTCCGCTGCCCCGGCGCCGCTTCTCGGTCTCCAGCGCGGTGCGGAAGGGCTCGTCGCCGTCGTAGGACCCCAGGGTGCGGGTCTGGGCCTCGTCCTGGGCCCTGCGGCCGCCCGCGGTGCGGCGCATCGCCCCCAGGACGCGCGTAGCCAGGTTGTCGCCGGGCTCGCCGCCGTCCTCCCCGCAGGCGGACCCGCGGCGCTCGGCGAGCTGCTCGCGCAGGTCCGCGATGGTGCGCCCGGAGATCACCAGGGCGGAGAAGGCGATGAGCAGGACGAACAGGATGACGGCGGCCACGGAGGAGAACAGCACGACCAGCGGGTACCCGACGGCCCAGCCGAGCAGCCCACCGGCCTCCTCCAGCGGAGCCATGCCGTGCGCCAGGGAGGGGTTGCCGGAGACGACCTGGATGATGCCCGTCACCCCCGCGAGCACGCCGAGGGTGCCGACGCTGATGCGCGCGTGCACCGTGCCCAGGCGGCGGACCCGCAGCATGGCCACTCCCAGCGCTCCCAGCAGGAGGGGGACGGCGATGCCCAGGACGCCGACGGGTCCGGCAGCCAGGTGGTGCAGGACGCCCCCGGCGGCGCCGGACACGCCCAGCCACTCGCGCAGGCCGGTGACGACGGCCAGGGCGAGAATGACGAAGGCCCATGCGGTGCGGCGGTACCGGCTCCCCGACGGAGACGGCTCCATCTGCTGCGTGGGCTGCTTCGAAGCGCGTCCGCGGGGGCCCCGGGCGCCGGAGCGGGCGGAGGATGAGGGGGAAGTGGCCATGGTGCCTGCGACATTATCGAACTGGCGGCGTTTCGGCAGCCAACCACGCCAGTGAGATCCTCACGTGTGCGTCACCCCCGGGGGCGACTCGGGTCCCGGGGCGACCTGGACGGACAGCAGCGCATCGATCTCGTCGCGCCGCGGCGAGCGCGCCGGGCCCAGGCGGCTGACGGCCTCGGCCGCGGCGGCGTTGGCGCGGCGGGCGGCGGCGACGACGTCGAGCCCGTCCATGAGGCCGGCGACCAGGACGCCGGTGTGGGTGTCGCCGGCGCCGGTGGTGTCCAGGACGTCCCGGGCGAATCCGGGCACCTCGATCATGTCGCCGCGCGCGGGCCACAGGACGCAGCCGTGCACCCCGGTGCGCCGCACGATCAGGGCGTCGGGGGCGGCCCGGCGCATGGCCGCCGGGCTGCCGAGACGAGCGGACAGCTGCGTGATCTCGAGGTGGTTGCCGGTCAGCAGGTTGGTGCGTCGCAGAAGCGGATCAATGATGGGGCCCGGGATCTCGGGCTCGACGGGCCCCAGATCCGCAATGAGGCTGACGCCGGTGGGCAGGGCGAGGAGCCACTCGGCGAGCACGTCCCGGGAGGTGGAGTGGGCCAGGTCGTAGCCCGTGGTGTAGACCCAGTCGCCCGGTATGAGCTCGAGACGGTCCAGGTCCTCCCGCTGGGGCTCGGCCTCGACCCCCTCGGTGGTGATGAAGGTGCGCCGCCCGGAGGGCTCGATGAGGGTGGTGCAGGTGCCGATGTCGCCGACGAGCTCCTCGACGACGAGCTCGACTCCGTCGGTCATCATGGTCTCGCGCACCTGGGCGGAGTTCGGGCCGGTGCCCAGCGTGGCGGCCAGGGCGGCGGGCACGCCCTGGCGGGCGACGGCGGACACGACCGTGTACCCCCCGCCGACGGCGGGGCCGGAGGACGTGGCGGTGACGGCGCCGCCGGGCGCGGGGACGCGGCCGACGCGGAGCGGAAGGTCCATCAGGACGCTCCCGGTGGAGATGAAGCACGGCGGGCGGCGCATGCTCGGCGGGCTCATACCCTCATCCCCTCATCAGGCCTCGATGACGACGGGCACGATCATGGGCCGGCGGCGCAGGCGGCGCCCGATCCACCGCCCCAGCGCGCGGCGCATGGCCTGCTGGAGGGAGCGGGCGTCGGCGTTGCCCTTGTCGAGGGCCGCCTGGAGCGCGGTGGTGACGTCGGGCAGGACGTCCTCGAAGACGGAGTCGTCCTCGGCCATGCCCCGGGCCTGGATGTCCGGACCGGCGAGGATGGTGCCGGTCTTGGTCTCGACGACGGCGTAGACGGACACGAAGCCCTCCTCCGCCAGGATGCGGCGGTCCTTGAGCTCGGTCTCGTCGATCTCCCCGACGGAGGCCCCGTCGACGTAGACGTAGCCGCAGGGCACCGCCCCGGCGATGCGGGCGCGCCCGTCGAGCAGGTCGACGACGACGCCGTCCTCGGCGAGCATAATGCTCTCGGGGGCGATCCCGGTCTTGACGGCCAGGGCGCCGTTGGCCACGAGGTGGCGGACCTCCCCGTGGATCGGCATGACGTTGCGGGGCCCCACAATGTTGTAGACGTGCAGCAGCTCCTCGCTCGAGGCGTGGCCGGAGACGTGGACCTTGGCGTTGCCCTGGTGGACGACGCGCGCGCCCAGGCGCATGAGCTGGTTGATGACGCGGTTGACGGAGTTCTCGTTGCCCGGGATGAGGGAGGAGGCGAAGATGACGGTGTCGCCGGGCTCCAGGGTGATGCTGCGGTGCTCGCCGTGGGCCATGCGCGACAGGGCCGCCATGGGCTCGCCCTGGGACCCTGTGGCCATGAGGACGCGCCCGTCGGGGGGCAGGGAGGACACGTCCTTGGCGTCGATGAGCACGCCGTCGGGGACCTTGAGGTAGCCGCGCTCGGCTGCGATGCTCATGTTGCGCACCATCGAGCGGCCCACGAGGGCCACGCGGCGCCCGTGGAGCGCGGCGGCGTCCAGGACCTGCTGGACGCGGTGGACGTGGCTGGAGAACGAGGCCACGATGATCTGCTGGTCCGACTCGGCGAAGACGCTGTCGAGCACGGGACCGATCTGGTTCTCGTGGCCGATCATGCCGGGGACCTCGGCGTTGGTGGAGTCCACGCAGAACAGGTCCACGCCCTCGTCGCCGAAGCGCGCGAAGGACCGCAGGTCGGTGATGCGCCCGTCGATGGGAAGGGAGTCGATCTTGAAGTCCCCGGTGATCAGCGCGTTGCCCGCGTCGGTGCGGATCATGACCGCCATGGCGTCGGGAATGGAGTGGTTGACGGCGACGAACTCCAGGTCGAAGGGGCCGTAGGAGACCGCCTCGTGCTCGGCGACCACGCGCAGGGCGGGGCGGATGCGGTGCTCCTTGAGCTTGGCCTCGACGAAGGCGAGGGTGAGCGCGGAGCCGACCAGCGGGATGTCGTCGCGCAGCCGCAGCAGGTAGGGCACGCCCCCGATGTGGTCCTCGTGGCCGTGGGTCAGGACCAGGGCGACGACGTCGTCGAGACGGTCCTCGATGTAGCTGAAGTCGGGCAGGATGAGATCGACACCGGGCTGGTCCTCCTCGGGGAACAGAACGCCGCAGTCGACAATGAGCAGCTCGCCATCGACCTCGAAGACGGTCATGTTGCGGCCGACCTCTCCCAGTCCCCCCAAGGGCACGATGCGCATCGCGCCGTCGGGAACCGGACCGGGAGCCTTGAGCGTCGGGAAGTTCGTCACGCCACGCATTCTAGATGAGTGGAACCGGGGCCCGGTGCGCCCCTGAGCGGGTGCGGCGGCAGGCGGGCGCAGACGACGAGTGCCCGACCGCAGCAGCGGCCGGGCACAGGAAGCGAGAGCAGCGATAAGTACCCCGTACCGGATTTGAACCGGTGCTGCCGCCGTGAGAGGGCGGTGTCCTGGGCCGCTAGACGAACGGGGCCCGATCAGTGAGGATGCGAAGCATCTTCCTGACTCGTACCCCGTACCGGATTTGAACCGGTGCTGCCGCCGTGAGAGGGCGGTGTCCTGGGCCGCTAGACGAACGGGGCGCGGTGTATGCACTTGTAATGGGAGAGACCACTCGGCCGGCCGAGCCCGGACCGGGAGATGAACCGAGCCGTCCGGCTCTCCGCTGGGGTACCAGGACTCGAACCTAGAATGGATGAACCAGAATCACCTGTGTTGCCAATTACACCATACCCCAGTGCTGGCGCGCTTCGAGACGCCGGGGCCCCGGAGCAGCGGGAGACAATCTACACGCAGGCCCTCCCGCCGACAAACCCGGACGGCGTGAGTGCGCCCACACCAGCGCCCGCCGGTCTCGGCGGCCGAGCGGCCGGATCGCCCCGCCCCGAGTGCGGCGGCCCCGGTCGAGCCGCTCACCGGCGGGTCAGCCCAGCTGGTCCCGCAGGGCGCGCAGCCGCGTCAGCGAGGCGGGGCCCCCCAGGATCTCCATGGACTCGAACAGGGGCGGGGAGACCTGGCGCCCGGTGATCGCCACGCGCAGCGGACCGAAGGCGAGGCGGGGCTTGATGCCCTCGCCGCCGGGCATTCCCCGGCCCTCGACGATGGCGGCCCGCAGGACCTCCTCCAGCCCGGCCGCCCTCCACTGGTCCTCGGCGAGCCCCTCCAGGGCCCCGATGCCCGCCTCCAGGACGTCGGCGGCCGAGTCCTTGAGCCTGCGCACGGCCCTGTCGTCGATGACGAGGTCGTCGTCGGCCACGAAGAGGAAGCCGAGCATGTCCCGGCTCTCGCGCAGCAGCTGGATGCGGGTCTGGATGAGGGGCGCGGCGGCGGACAGGATCTCCTGCTCCCGGGCGGTGAGCGCCTCGAAGGAGGCGGCCGAGACCAGGGGCTCGGCGGGCGCCCGGCCGGTGGGGTCGGGGAGGGCGTCGGCGAGGTAGGGCACCAGGCGGTCACGGAAGTCGGCCTCTGCCAGCGCGCGCACCTGCTCGGCGTTGATGGCCTCGCACTTGCGGGGATCGAATCGAGCCGGGTTGGGGTTGACGTGCGTCACGTCGAAGGCCTCGACCATCTCGGCGGCCGAGAAGACGTCCCGGTCGGCGCTCAGGGACCAGCCCAGCAGCGCCAGATAGTTCAGCAGGCCCTCGGGGATCATGCCGCGGTAGCGGTGGATGAGGAGGTTGGACTGCGGGTCGCGCTTGGAGAGCTTCTTGTTGCCCTCCCCCATGACGTAGGGCAGGTGGCCGAACTCGGGCACGGCCCGCGCGCGGCCGATGGCGATCAGGGCGCGGTACAGGGCGATCTGGCGCGGCGTGGAGGACAGCAGGTCCTCCCCGCGCAGCACGTGGGTGATGCCCATGGCGGCGTCGTCGACGGGGTTGACCAGGGTGTAGAGCGGGTCCCCGCCGGCGCGCACGACGACGTAGTCGGGCACGCTGCCGGCCCTGAAGGTGATGGGGCCGCGCACCAGGTCGGTGAAGGCGATGTCCTCCTCCGGCATGCGCATGCGCAGCACGGGGCGGCGGCCCTCGGCGCGGAAGGCGTCCCTCTGCTCGTCGGTGAGGTGGCGGTCGTACCCGTCGTAGCCGAGCCGGGGGGGCTCGCCCTTGGCCCGGTGACGGGCCTCGATCTCCTCGGGGGTGGAGAAGGACTCGTACAGGTAGCCGGCCTGAAGCAGCTCGGAGGCGACCTGCCTGTACAGGTCCATGCGCTGGGACTGACGGTAGGGCTCGTGGGGTCCGCCCCTGCCGACTCCCTCGTCCCAGTCCAGGCCGAGCCAGGTCAGGGAGTCGATAATGGCGTCGAAGGACTCCTCGGAGTCGCGGGCCGCGTCGGTGTCCTCGATGCGGAAGACGAAGGCGCCCCCGGTGTGGCGGGCCCAGGCCCAGTTGAACAGGCAGGTGCGGACCATGCCCACGTGCGGGGCGCCCGTGGGCGAGGGGCAGAAGCGGACGCGCACCGGGCTGGACCCGGGGGCGGGCGGGGCGGCCGCCGTGGCTGCGGCGGAGGGGGTGTTCTCACTCATAGTGGCGCAAGCCTAACGGCAGGATCCCTCCGCTCCGGCGACCCGCCCCGCCGTGGTGGGCGGCGCCGCCCCTTTCACCGAGATCGGTTCACTTCCGCGCCGAGATCGGTTCACGGAGCCCGGCGGGGGCTCACGCCCCGGAGGGGCCCGCCAGTCGAGTCCCCTTGATGCTGACGCCTGTCTCGGCGTACGCATCGGGGAGGATCACCGCGTTCCGGCCCCCGCGGACCTGGTAGATGAGCTGCGCCTGCGCCAGGGACCCGTCCAGGCTCTCGTAGGGATAGCTCAGCGGGGCCTGACCGGCTCCGGCCAGCCAGTAGCTACCGTTGACCCCGCGGTAGGGGTGCTCCCTCATCCGCCGGGTCACGTCGGCGTAGTCGCGCGGGTGCCCGGCGTCGAGCCATGAGCGCACGAGCATGCTCACCGCGTCGAAGTGGACCCCGGCCTGGGAGTGGCCGGGCCACCGCCCGTAGGAGGACATCATCTCCCTGCGGAACCGCTGCCCGAGCGCATCGTGGTAGGTCCCCGTCTGAGTCGACCAGACCAGTCCCTCGACCAGGGCGGCGTTGTCCTCGACGAATCCGGCGAGCGAGGGCGTGAAGAGGGAGAACACGAGAGGCCGTCGCGCCTCACCGGTGAACGACGTCAGCACATCCACCAGGAGCTGCTCGTCGAGGAAGGAGGCGCAGACCACAATGTCCGGATCGAGCCGGTCAAGCTCCGCGACGATGTGGGAGCGCTCCGCGGCGTCGCAGAGGGACTGCCCCCGCCCGACGGCGAGGAGGCCGATGCCCCTGTCGCACAGGCGGTCGGCAGCGTACGGCCCCAAGACGTCCATCCCCGGGGGCGGCTCGATGAGAGCGAGCCGCCGTCCCCGCAGGCCGACGCCGTGAGCGGCCTCCACGTGGTCGAGAAGGCTCAGGATCCCCGGCCCGTAGAGCTCGTCGCCCGCGCATATGTGGAAGATGTTCCCGAGCAGCCCCGGGTTGTCCGCGACGTTGTCAATGGCCAGCCGGGAGGTCGACGCGTGGATCACGGGCACCTCGGCCTCCCCCGCGGCCCTGAGGAACCTCTCGGTATTGGGGTAGTCGAGGTTGTAGCCCAGCAGCACGGCGTCAACCCCCATCCCCCGCAGCCTCGCGAGCGCCTCGGTCATGCTGGCGCTGTCGAAGACGTCGCAGCTGACGACCAGGTGCTCGATCGGGGTGCCGTGCACTCCTCCGCGGGCGTTGCGGCTGCGGATGGCCAGCTCGGCGCCCTGGAGCATGTCGAGGGCCTCCCCCGGCAGCTGCTGGGGAATGATCGAGCCGATGCGCAGAGGCGTCCTCTCCCAGGGGCGTTCACGGGTCGGGGGCGGGACGCCCCGACCGGACACGGCCCGCCCCCTCCTGCCGGCGGGCCCGGCCCCGCGCCGCTGCCGGTCCCACTGGCTCCTGAGCCGGCAGATGTCGAGGCCGGGGAACTCGTCGTCCCCCGGAACGACGTCGATGAGCCGCAGGCCGTGCTCGACCGCCACGACGGTGGCCAGAGTCCGGTTCGTCACGCCCAGCCGGGTGAAGAGGTCCTCGACATGGGCGCCCACCGTCTTGAGGCGGATGCCGAGCCCGGCACCGATCTCCTGGTTCGTCAGGCCGAAGGACAGCAGCGTGAGGACCTCGAGCTGCCTCGGGGTCAGTCCCCAGGGGATCGGGGCGTCGCGGACCGTCAGCTCCCTGACCCCCTCAGCGCAGTCGGCCTCGCCGACTCGGACCGCGAGCGCCCCCGACGGCCCGCATCGGCACATGAAGCTCACCGGGCCGAGATCGAGCCTCAGCGCAGCGCGGGCGATGTCCACGACAACGGGACGGACAAGACGATGAGGGTCGCAGAGCACCGTGCACGAGTCCTCGCGGACCAGGGCCTCGCCGCGCCGCTCCGGGTGGCCCGCTCCTCCCCTCGCCCCGGAGGGAGCCGATGCGCCGACGCCCATCGTCCTTCATCCTCGTCGATCCTCAAGCAGCCGTTCGCGTGGGCCGCCGCCGATCCGCCCGAGCGTCGCGCCGTCACGGGGCCGACGTCGGCTCCCGCTGGCCGCAGCGTCTCGGGAGCGAGCATATCGACCGGCTGGGCGACGGCGCCCGCAGGGCGCGCGGACGGCGAGCGGGATGACGCGAGGCGCGCTCACGGCGCCTCCCCGGCGAAGGTCGGGTGGTAGACCTCGAGATCGTTGGTGCAGGGGTTGCCGAGGCAGACGTGCGCCGTGAGGTCCTTGAGGTCGTAGATCACAGAAGCGACCGTCATCAGGCGGGCCATGGGCTCCTGGCTCTCGTCCGGATGCCGGCAGATGCCGTTGGGGTGCAGGGGCCCATGGGTCTGGGAGATGCGGTGCAGAGAGGCGACGTCCAACGAGCCGGAGGCCTCCTGGAGCATCCCGGACAGGACTCGCACGCGCTCGGGGCCGTCGGGGATCTCGACGGCCCCGAGGTCCTCGAAGGGGACCTCGCAGACGAAGCAGTTGGAGTGCCCGATGACGCCGCGGACGGGATCGATGCGCGAGACCCCGCCCGGCGACCCCGGCCAGGTCTCGATCGACAGGCCGCGCCCGGCGGCGTCGGCCACCATGTAGTTCGCCGACGCGGAGCGCCGCGCCCGGGCGAGAAGGTCCTCGACCTCCTCGAGGGCGGCACAGCTCAGGATGCTGCGGAGCAGGACGTGGTAGGGGACCCCGGCCTCCCCCCTGTCGTAGGGGGAGATCAGGGTGTTCGTGGTCAGGCCGATGCCGGCGGAGCTGAGTCCCGTCTTCGCCAGGAGCCCCGCCTCGACGATCGTGATGTAGGCGGGCGCGTCCGGCCCCTGCCTGACGTCCAGGAGGACGGTGGTGCTCAGGCAGTCGGGCTTCCAGTCCCAGTTCTGCCCGAGCAGGACCCTGCCCCCACGGGCGGCCTGCGGCCCGGCGAAGAAGGACGTGCACTCGGCCGCGGGTGCGGCCCTGAGCCCGAACATGATCTCGGAGCGGACGTTGAGGGCGAGGATGTCGTCTCGGCCGGTGCCTGCGCCGTCGGCGATGCCGTCGATCTCGGCGAGAATGTCGGGGTCGAAGCCGCCGATGACGGGCCGGAACGCCTCTGCGTGCCTGACGACGCGCGGCCACTCCAGGCCGGCGTAGTGCTCGAAGATGCGCCCGTAGAGCCGGAGGGAACGGTCGATCCACTCCCGGGCCCTGTATCCGATGGCCCGGCCCCGCCGGTAGGGGTCGGCCTCGTCCACGGTGATAATGGGCGGTAGCGCCATGGTTCCTCCTCGGGGATGGCGGGGAGGCGGACCGGATCCGCCTCCCCGCACAGCTGGTCGTGTCGGTCAGGCGGCCTGGAACGGGTTCCCGGCCTTCCAGTTCTGCGCGGCCTCGAGGCAGGTCGTGAACGCGAAGCCGTGCTCGCGGGCGCGGCGAATCATGCGCTCGACCACGCGGATGCGCGCCCCGCGGCCGATGACCTGCGGGTGGAAGCACATGACGTAGACGCCGTCCTCGACCTCCTCGGCCATGAAGTCCATGTCGGCCAGCCACATGGACTCGCACTTCCTGGGGTCGTTGAGGCCCTCGATGGTCAGTCCTCTGCCCAGGACGAACTCCATCTGCGGGAAGTCGTCGAGCGTCCAGGAGAAGGGGAGGCCGACAAGGGGGACCCTGGTGCCGAACGTGATGGAGCCGTCGGCCCCCAGCTCGTCGTTCTCACGGCACCAGTAGGGCGTGAAGTCGTCGGCGCACATGGTCGCGTCGTAGACGAAGCCCTCCTCCCTGAGCAGGCGGATCGAGTTCGGGGACAGGTCCGAGGCGGGCGAGCAGTAGCCGTAGGGCCGGTAGCCGTCGAGGTGGCGCTCCATCGCGTCGATGCCGCGCAGAAGCTCCTCGCGCTCCTCCGCCTCGGTCATCGGCACGGGGCTGAC
Organism: Actinomyces israelii; assembly: GCF_030253495.1. Lineage (NCBI taxonomy): Bacteria > Bacillati > Actinomycetota > Actinomycetes > Actinomycetales > Actinomycetaceae > Actinomyces > Actinomyces israelii. The sequence goes on along the minus strand of NZ_CP124548.1, from coordinate 1,383,460 downwards.
GTGACGGTACCCGTGGTGGGCGAACTCGTGCCCGTCCCCGCGGATCTCCTTGCAGACCTCGGGGAAGGTGTCGACCGTCAGACCCGGGGTGAAGAAGGTCGCCCGGACTCGCTCGCGGCGCAGAACCTTGAGGATTCGCGGGACGCCGACGCGTGCACCGAACTCGCCCCCGGGAGGCCGTCGAGGGCGAGGTCACCCCGAACATGCCCGGGTAGAGGCTCACCGCGTCGAAGTGGAAGGTCAAGCAGATGGTGCCGGCCATGGGAATCACTCCTTTGTCGTCACGTGGCGGACACCCATGACGTTACGCGGCTCACACCCGCATGACATCGGGTGAATACCCTAGATGAGTGATTCCAACGGAGCGTGGAGCAAACTGACGTCAACCGCGATTGACGACGTGGACGTTCCGGCGCGCTCCGGCCCGCAGTACCCGGCGGCCGTGCCTGCCGGACCGGAGCCGATCGTCTCGCCGGCTGACCGACTGGCTCCGGGGCGGGAGAAGTGATCGTCCCGCCCAGCAGGCGCTCGGCGGGCGCCCCGTCGGACTCCTCGGACCGATCTCGGCGAACGGGACCGCGACCCGCGGGGCCGGGCCCGCGGCCCCGCTCCCTCCGGGCGGGCGACGCTCCACGGCCCGGATAGGCTGGCGCCCATGACCGACGCCGCCCCGACCGCCTCCGCCGCCCCGCAGGACGACCTCGTCCGCGCCTTCGACGCCCTGACGCCCGAGGTCATGCGCAGCCGCGGCTCGCTGAAGTGGACGCAGTACGACGGCGACGTCATCGGGGCGTGGGTGGCCGAGATGGACCTGGGCACCGCGCCCGCCGTGGCGGAGGTTCTGCGCCGCGCCGTCGAGGACGGCACCCTGGGCTACATGCCGACGGGCGTGGGCGAGGCGGCCCGCGAGGCCGTCGCCGCCTTCCACGAGCAGGCCTTCGGCTGGCGGGTGCCGGTGGAGGACGTGAGCCTGCTGCCCAACGTCCTCTCGGCGCTGGGAGCCGTCGTCGAGCACCATACCCGGCCGGGGTCCGCGGTGATCGTCCCGACTCCGGCCTACATGCCGTTCCTGTCGATCCCGGGCCGCCACGGCCGCGAGTGCGTCCAGGTCCCGGCGCACCGCGGGCGCGACGCCGCGGGGCGCCCCGTCTGGGAGCTCGACCTGGGCCGCATCGAGGCGGCCATGGCCGGCGGCGCGGGCCTGCTGGTGCTGTGCAACCCGTGGAACCCGGTGGGGCGGGTCCTGCCCCCGGCCGAGCTCGACGCCGTGGCGGCGCTGTCGTCCCGCTACCGGGTGCCGGTCTTCGCCGACGAGATCCACTCCCCGCTCGTCCTGGATCCCGCGGCGACCCACACGCCCTACGCCTCGCGGCCGGCGGCCGAGGCTGACCTGACCTTCACGGCGACCGCCGTGTCCAAGGGCTGGAACATCCCGGGCCTCATGTGCGCCCAACTCATCGCCTCCGGCGGCGCCAGGGCGGCGTGGGAGGCATCCGCCCTCAGCGCGCACCTGGCCGACGAGGCGGCGGCCCTGGGGGCGCGGGCGGCCGTCGCCGCCCTGACGCCCGGGGGCATGGCCTGGAACCGGGCGGTCCGCGACTACGTCCGGGGCAATGCCGAGCTGGTGGCCGAGGCGCTGTCGGGCGTCGAGGGGGTGGAGCTGACCGCGCCCACGGGCACCTACCTGGGCTGGCTGGACTGCTCGGGCCTGGATCTGGAGGGGGAGGCGCCGGCGCGGTTCTTCCGCCGGGAGCCGGGCGTCGCCATGAGTCCGGGCGCCGCCTTCGGGCGGGGGTACGAGCGCTTCTGCCGCCTCAACCTGGCCACGGGCCGGGGCATCGCCGTCCAGATCGCCCGGCGCCTGGCCGGGGCGGTCGGCGCGCTCCGGGCCTGAGGCCGCCGGACCCGCCGGCCTCAGCGGCGCATGACGGGGTTGGAGAAGGAGCCGATGCCCTCGACCTCGACCTCGACGCGCTGCCCGGCCCGGATCTCGCCGACGCCCGCGGGCGTGCCGGTCAGGACGACGTCGCCCGGCAGGAGGGTGAAGATCCCCGACACGTAGGCGACGAGCTCGGGCGCTGAGCGGATCATGTCGCGCGTCGAGCCCTCCTGGACGACGGCGCCGTCGACGCGGGCGCGCACCATCGTGTCGTCCGGGTCGAAGCCGCCGTCACCGGGCTCAAGGACCTCGATCCACGGCCCCAGGGGGCAGGAGGTGTCGAAGGCCTTGGCCCGGGTCCAGGTGGCGTCCTCGCGCTGGCGGTCCCGGGCGGAGACGTCGTTGGCGGCCGTGTACCCCAGGATCACGCGGGGCGCCTCGGCGGGGGCGAGGTCCTTGGCCACCGACTTGATGACGACGGCCAGCTCGGCCTCGTAGTGGACCTCCTCGGACCAGGGCGGCAGGAGGATCGGCGAGTCGGGGCCGACGACGGCCGTGTTGGGCTTGAGGAAGACGATCGGCTCGGCCGGTGGCCGGCCCCCCGTCTCCTCGGCGTGGGCGGCGTAGTTCTTGCCGATGCCCACCACCTTGGAGCGCGGGATGACCGGTGAGACGAGCCGGGCCTCGTCGAGGGGCACGACCTCGCCCGTGGCCTCGGGCGGGGTGTAGAGGGGGTCGCCCCTCAGGACGATGAGGTGCCCCCGGCTGCCCCCCGAGGGAGCGGGGTCATCGTCCGGCAGGCCCTCGACGATCCCGTAGCGGAACTCGTCGCCGGTGGAGAAGCGCGCGATCTTCATGGGGGAAGCGTAGAGGATCGGCGCCGCGGCGCCGGACGGCCGAGACGGCGCGGGGCGGGCGCCTCTGCACGCTACTGCTGGACGTACTGCGGGTCCCGCTGCCCGCCGTCGGCCGCCGGCTCGATCCGCCCGGCGCCGGCCCTGCTCCACACGTCGCCGGGCAGGGCGCCCGGCAGGTGCGGGTTGTTCTCGGCGACGAACCGGATCTCGCTGATCTCCCCGGCGTCCAGGCGCCGTTTCTGGTCCTCCCAGTCGGCCAGGGCCCCGAAGGCCCACCTGCCCAGCACGATGATCGCCACGATGTTGATGATCGCCATGAGGCCCATGACGACGTCGGACAGGTTCCACACGAAGGTCAGCGACGCCATCGCCCCGATCCCAGTGGCCACCACGATCATGGCGCGCAGGGCGTAGTGCCTGTGCCCCGTGCCCCGCAGAAAGTCCATGTTGACCTGGGCGTAGGTGTAGTTGCCCAGCAGGGAGGAGTAGGCGAAGACGAAGATGATGACGGCCATGAGGTACTCGGTCCAGCCGCCCAGGACCGCGCCGATCGAGGAGGACGTCAGGGTCGATGCGGCGTCCTTGGCGGGGCCCTCGCCCATCTCGAGCGTGCCCTCGGGCGTGTAGACCCCGGAGAGCAGCACGATGAGGGCGGTCGCGGTGCACACGACGATGGTGTCGACGAACACGCCCAGGGACTGCACGAGGCCCTGCTGGACCGGGTGGGCGACGGTGGCGGTGGCCGCGGCGTTGGGGACCGAGCCCTCGCCCGCCTCGTTGGAGAACAGGCCCCGCTTGATGCCGTTGAGCGCCGCGGCGGTGAACCCGCCCGCGAGGCCCGCGAAGGCCTGGTTGAGCCCGAAGGCGCCCTCGACAATGCTCGCCAGCGCGGCGGGGATGGCGTGCGCGTTGAGCAGGAGCACAGTGACCGCCAGAAGGGCGTAGACGCCGGCCATGATCGGGGCCATCCACTCGGCGATCCTCGCCACGACCGTGATGCCCCCGAAGACGATGGGGGCCGTCATGAGGATCAGGATGACCGCGGTGCACCAGGGCGGCACGCCGAAGGTGCCCTTCATGACCCCGGAGATGGCATTGGCCTGGGTGGCCTCGTAGGCGAAGCCGAAGACGAAGGTGATGACGACGGCGAAGACGCCCGCCCACCACTTCGATCCCAGGCCGCGGCTGATGTAGTAGGCGGGGCCGCCGCGGAAGGTGCCCTCGGGGTGGCGGATCTTGTACATCTGGGCCAGGGTCGCCTCGATGAATCCGGTGGCCATGCCCACGATCGCCACGACCCACATCCAGAACACGGCCCCGGGGCCTCCCATGGTGATGGCCAGGGCGACGCCCACGATGTTGCCGGTGCCCACCCGCGACGCCAGGCCGATGGTGAAGGCCTGGAAGGAGGAGATGCCCCCGTCACCGCCGCGGGAGCCCGCGATCGCGCGCAGCATCTGTCCGAACAGGCGCACCTGGACGCCGCGCGTGCGGATCGTGAACCAGATTCCGGCCGCGATGAGCAGCCAGGCGAGGAAGTCGCCGTACAGGTGGCCCGAGACCTGGTCGAGCAGCTCGGCTGGGCCGTCGAAGAGGCCTGCGGTCGGTGGAAGCACTGCGGGAAGCATATGGATCTCCGGTCTTGACGGGGACACACACCGCCCGCGGGGTCATGGGCGGCCAACATGCCCTCAACGTAGGCCGCCCGCGTTTCAGGAAGATATCGTCGCGCCGCCCGCCCCGGCGTCCCAGACGCCCCCGGGCAGCGGCCCGGGAAGGTGGGGGTTGCCCGTGGCGAGGAAGCGGACGGAGCCGGTGTCCCGCACGCCTGCGGCCACCTCGGCGCGCTGCGCCTCCCAGTCGCGCAGGGCGCCGCGCGCCCACCTGCTCAGCAGGACCAGGGCGACCAGGTTGATCAGCGCCCCCGCCCCCAGCAGGACGTCGGCCAGGGTCCACACGGTGGTCAGCGCCGCTCCTCCGCCGACGAAGGCGCACGCCACGGCGGCCGCGCGCAGCGCCCGGGTGGCCGCCGTGGCCCGGGTGAGGTAGTCCAGGCAGACCTCGGCGTAGGAGAAGGCGCCCAGGATCGTGGAGTAGGCCAGCACCACGATGAGGATGGTCATGGGCCAGGCGGTCCACCGCCCCAGGACGGAGGCGATCGCGTTCTGCGTCAGGGTGCCCGACACGTCGGCGCCGTCGGCCCCGGTCACGCCGGGGGTGTACGCCGCGCCGTCGATGCGCCCGGCGACGAGGATGGCCAGGGCGGTGGCGGTGCACACGACGATGGTGTCGACCAGCACGCCGAAGGCCTGGATGAAGCCCTGCTGCGCCGGGTGGGCGACGGTGGCGGACCCGGCGGCGCAGGCCGCGCCGCCCAGTCCCGCCTCGTTGGAGAACAGGCCGCGTCGCACCCCGTTGAGGACGGCCATCGCCACGCCCCCGGCGGTACCGGCCAGACCGGCGCGCAGGCTCAGGGCGCCCGCGACGATGTCGCCCACGGCGGAGGCGGCCTGCACGGGGTGCAGGACTATGATCACGGCGACCAGGAGCAGGTAGACGACGGCCATGGCCGGCGCCATCCACTCGGTGACGCGGGCGATGGACCGCAGCCCGCCGAGCAGCACCGGTGCGACCAGCACGACGACGATCGCGGCCCCCCACCACGGGCTCAGACCCGCCGAGTCGCCCAGGGCCGCCGTGATCGCGTTGGCCTGGACCATCGGCATGGCCAGGCCGTTGGCGATCATGAACAGGACCGCGAAGACGGCCCCGAGCGCCGGCAGGTGCAGTCCGCGGGCGATGTAGTAGGCCGGTCCGCCGCGGTAGGTGCCGTCGCCGCGGTCCACCTTGAACAGCTGGCCCAGGGTCGCCTCGGTGAAGGCCGTGGCCGTGCCCAGCAGGGCCACGAGCCACATCCAGAACACGGCGCCGGGACCGCCCAGGACCAGGGCGAGGGCGACGCCGACGATGTTGCCGGTCCCCACCCGGCAGGCCAGCCCCACGGCGAAGGCCTGGAAGGAGGAGATGCCGCCCCCGGCGCCGCTGCGCGAGCCCGCGACGGCCCGCGCGATGGAGCCCATGTGCCGCAGCTGGACTGCGCGCGTGCCGTACGTGAACCATATGCCGGCTCCGAGCAGCACCCACACCAGGGCGGTGCCGAACAGCCAGTTCGACAGGGTGGCCAGGACCGAGTCGACCGCGTCCATCGCCCCCACGGCTCACTCCCCTCCCTCGGGCTGCGGCCGCGGGGCGCCCGAGCGGCGGCCGCCGTCGTCCCCGGGCCGCGGCGCCTCCCACACGCCGTCCAGGACGTCGCCGGGCAGGTGCGGGTTGGAGTGGCCGATGAAGACCGGCTCCCGGCCGGCGGCGACCTGGGCCTCGAAGTCGCGCAGGGCGCCGAGGGCCCAGGGGGTCAGGCGCACGATGACGACGAGGTTGAGCACGCCGAGCAGCCCCAGGGCGATGTCGGTCAGCGCCCACACGATCGGCAGGGTCAGGACGGTGCCGGCGAAGGCGGCGGCGGTGAGCACGACGCCGAAGAGCTGCTCGGCGCGGCGCTCGCCCCCCAGGAAGTTCACGTTGACCTGGGAGTAGGAGTAGCAGCCCAGGACGGTGGAGAAGACGAGGACGAAGATGAGCACCACCATGGGCCAGGTGGTCCAGGCCCCGAGGTGCTCCACGACGGCCTGCTGGGTCAGGACGGCGCCGACGAGGCTGTCGTCGCCGGGCCGGTAGGTGTCGGCGGCCAGCAGGATGATGAGGCCGGTGGCGGTGCACACCAGGATCGTGTCCACGAAGACCCCGAAGGACTGAATGAGGCCCTGGCGCACGGGATGGGCCACGGTGGCGGTCCCGGCGGCGTTGGGGACGGTGCCCAGGCCGGCCTCGTTGGAGAACAGGCCGCGCCGCACCCCGTTGAGGACGGCGGCCATAATCCCCCCGGCGGTGCCGAACAAGGCCTGGTCCACGCCGAAGGCCCCCCGGACGATCTCGGACAGGACGCGCGGGAGCTCGTCAATGTTGATCAGCAGGACCAGCAGGGCGACCAGCACGTAGGCCAGGGCCATGAGCGGCGCCACGACCTCGGTGACGCGGGCGACGGACTTCAGTCCGCCCAGCACGATCGGAGCGGTCAGGAGCACGAGGGCGACGCCGACCATCCAGGGGGCGACCTCGGGCACGGTGGCGCTGACGACGCCCGCCAGGGAGTTGGTCTGCACCATGACGACGGTCACCCCGACGCTGACGATGCACAGGCCGGCGAAGACCGCCCCCCAGGCCCTGGACCCCAGGCCGTTCGTGATGTAGTAGGCGGGCCCGCCCTGGAAGGTGAAGTCCCTGCCGCGCTGCTTGAAGATCTGGGCGAGGGTGGACTCCGTGAAGGCGGTGGCCATGCCGATGACGGCGACCACCCACATCCAGAACAGGGCGCCCGGCCCGCCGGCGACGACGGCCAGGGCCACTCCCGCGACATTGCCGATGCCGACGCGCGCGGCCAGTCCGACGGCGAAGGCCTGGAAGGAGGAGATGCCGCCGTGCGCGCCGGAGCGGGAGACGGTGATGCTGCGCATCATGGTGCCGAAGTGGCGCACCTGGATGCCGCGGGTGCGCGCGGTGAAGTACAGGCCGACGGCGATCAGCAGGGCTGAGAGCACATAGGTGTAGAAGCCGTCGTCGACGGCGCCCAGGACGGCCTCGAGGTCGGCCGCGGACAGGGCCCGGGGCGCGGGGGCGAGGGCGGCGAGCTCGGCGACGGAGGCGGCGCTCATCGTTCTGCTCCTGTCGCGGCGGCCGGCTGGCTGGTCTGCGGGAGTCTTGTCACTACTGGGTTCATGAGGTTTCTCCTTGGTGGGGTCGCACCGCTGTGCGGAGGGTGCGGGGTGTGACGGGGCGGGCGGGGAGTGTCAGTCCCAGACGTCGCCGGGCACGTCGGCGGGCAGGTGCGGGTTGTCGCGGCCGCGGAAGACCGGTTCGGCGACGCCGCGGGCGCGCTGGGCCTCGTAGTCCCGCAGCGCGCCCGCGCCCCACCGGAACAGCCGCAGCAGGGCGACGAGGTTGGTCAGGGTCATCACGGCCATGGCGATGTCGACGGCGTTCCACACGACGTCGAGGGACAGGACCGCGCCGGCGGTGGCGGAGACGACCGAGACCACGCGCACGGTCCAGCTCGCCCAGCGCCTGCCACCGGTGAGGTAGTCCATGTTCACGTCGGTGTAGACGTAGGCGGCGATGATCGAGGAGTAGGCCAGGACGAAGATGAGGATCGCCATGGGCAGGACCGTCCAGCCGCCCAGCTCGTGGGAGATGGCCAGGGTGGTCAGCGTGGAGGGGTCGGCGCCCTCGGCGCCCCAGGTCTCGGGCCCGGCGATGAGGATGACGAAGGCGGTGGCGGTGCACACGATGACCGTGTCGACGAACACGCCCAGGGACTGGATGAATCCCTGCTGGACGGGGTGGGCGACGGTGGCGGTGGCCGCGGCGTTGGGGGCGGTGCCCTGACCGGCCTCGTTGGAGAACAGGCCGCGCTTGGTGCCGTTGATGACGGCGGCGAGGACGCCGCCGCCCAGGCCTCCCACCATTGGCTCGACGGCGAAGGCCGAGGAGAGGATCTGGCCGATGACGCGGATGAAGTCGCCCAGGTTCGCCAGGCAGATGATGAGGACCAGGACGATGTAGACCAGGGCCATAATCGGGGCCATCCACTCGGTGACGCGGGCCACGGCGCGGATGCCGCCGAAGACGACGACAGCGGTGAGCACGAAGACGAGGCCGGCGACCACCAGCTGGGCGGCGGTCAGGCCCCCGAACCCGGGCAGGGCGGACTCCTGCCCGCCGCCGAGGGCCGCCACCAGGGTCCCGGCCACGGCGTTGGACTGCACCGAGGTGATGACGAAGCCGCAGGTGACCAGGGTGATGGCGGCGAAGACGCCGGCCAGGGCCCTGCTCCTCATGCCCCGGGCCATGTAGAAGGCGGGGCCGCCGCGGAAGGAGCCGTCGTCGGCGCGGACCTTGAAGATCTGGGCGAGGGTCGCCTCGAAGAAGGCGGTGGCCATGCCCACCAGGGCGACCACCCACATCCAGAAGATGGCGCCGGGGCCGCCCATGAGCAGGGCGGCGGCGACGCCGAAGACGTTGCCGACGCCCACGCGGGCGGCCAGCGAGATGGCGAAGGCCTGGAAGGAGGAGATGCCGCCCCGGGCCCCGCCCCGCGAGCCGCCGACCTGCCGGACCATGCCGCCCAGGTGGCGCAGCTGGACGCCGCGGGTGGCGACGGTGAGGAACAGGCCGGTGGCGATGAGGACCCACATGGTGATGTGGACTGTGATCCAGTCGGCAATGGCCTGGAGGGAGGCGGCGAGGGCGTCCATAAGGGGACCTTTGCGCTGACGACGATGGGAACGCGCGGCATCGTCTCATACTTGACGCCCGTCGCCCCGCGGAGGGTCCCTTCGTGGAACGCCCCTGCTGTCGATCGCGCCCCGGCCCGCCCCTCCTCAGGGCAGGATGTCCTCGTAGTAGGTGCCGCGCAGGAAGCGGTTGAGCATCTTCTCCCCGGGCAGCCTGCCGTCGTTCATGGTCTTGGCGGCTGCCAGCAGGGCGCGGATGTCGTACTGGGCGGGCCAGATCGGCGGGACGTCGCGGTCCAGGTCGAGCAGCCCGTAGACGGCCATCATGGCCGTGCGCGCCGAGCCCTCCGTGGTGAAGACGCAGTCGTCGGGAGTCTCGACGAACTGTCCGAGCAGCCCGAGGTTGACGCAGCCGTCCGGGATGACCTCGGGGCGGTCGCCGGCGCGGCGCGGCATGAAGAAGGACGTGATGTAGGGCATGGTGGCCAGGCGCACCTTGGTGCGCTCCTTGATCCGGCCGAACTGGTCGATGAGGCCGAAGTGGTAGCAGAGCTCCTTGAGGACCTCCTCGCCCGTGCACTCGATCATGGGCTTGCGCACGCAGTCGCCCAGGGCGTGCGGGTGCAGGCCGTAGGCCCAGGCCACGCCCCAGTCGGCCGGCTGGGCGCGGAACTGGGGCTGGCGGTTCATGGTCAGCGACAGGCACCAGCCGGAGTCCTCGGCGGTGATGATCCCTCCGGTCACCGTGCGCCCGGACAGGGGGTCGTTGCCGGTGAGGTCGCGGATCTTGCGCAGGAAGGGGTGGTCGGCGCCCATGAAGCTGAAGGAGGCGGACTCCCACACGGTCTTGCGCGGGTCGGAGCAGAACACGTCCGGGCGGCCGAAGACCGCGGACTTCCTGGCGAGATTGCGCCACAGGGTCCATGCCCCGCCGGGCCGGTCGGTGTGGAAGGGCGGGACGGTGTCCATGTCGCCGTAGCCGGTGGACTCGGTGCACGAGCCGATGGTGGCCAGGACCAGGTCCCTCTCGCCGACCTCGACCCGCTCCTCCTGGCCGTCGCCGCGGTGGAGGCGGATGGCGGTGACGGTCTTGCGGCCGGAGGTGATGGTCATCTCCAGGTCGTCCACACACGTGTCGTACTGGAAGACCACGCCCCGGTCCTTCAGCCAGCCGGTCAGCGGCACGATGAAGGACTCGAACTGGTTGTAGCGGGAGAAGCGCAGGCAGGACAGGTCGGAGAAGCCGGGGAAGTACTGGAGGAAGCGGTGCATGTACCGCTTCATCTCGGTCAGCGACTCGTACTGCTGGAAGGCGAACATCGTCTTGAACAGCGTGTAGAAGTTCGAGGCCAGGAAGTCGGTGTCGAACCAGTCCTCGATGGTCCTGCTGTAGGTCTCCTCCTCCTTGGCCATGAGGAGCTTGACGACGGCGCGCTGCCCCTTCTTGTTGATCCCCATCTTGTAGGTGTCCCGGCGGTGCCCGCGGTGGTGGATGACGCGGCAGGGGTCGATATTGGGGTCGTTCTCGTTGACGGTGCGGAACTCGTCGAGGACGGTGTAGGGGGCGGGCATCTCCAGGGCGGGGATCTCGCGCATAATGTCCCAGAAGCACTCGAAGTGCTGGCCCATCTCGCGTCCGCCGCGGGCGATGAAGCCCCGCTCGGTGTCGCCGGCGCCGTCGAAGGAGCCGCCGGGGACGGTGAGCTGTTCCAGGACAGTGATGTTCTCCCCGGGCATGCGCCCGTCGCGGACGAGGAAGGCGGCGGCGAGCAGGGCGCCGATGCCCGAGCCCACAAGGTAGGCCCTGCGCTCGGCGACATCCGCCGGCGGGGTCGGGTGGTTGTGGGTGTACAGGCCGAGGTTGTTGTGGACGAAGGGGTTGCCGTCGGGCGAGACGGGGCAGGTCCGCTGGTAGGCGCGCTCGGTTCTGGTCATGGTCTCCTCCTGGGAGCAGCCGGATGTGCCGGATGTGCCGGATGTGACTGTGTCCGTGAACGCCGGCGCGGCGAGAGTCGGGCCGGTGCGGGCACCGCCACTCTAGGACCGCGCAGCCGTCGGGTCCGGGAGGCGCCGGGCGCGCCGAGATCGGTCGAGTTCCGCACCGATCTCGACGAAGGGGAGCGAAGGGGAGCGAAGAGGGAGAGGGGAGAGGAGGGGAGGATAAGGGAACGGGTGCCTGGCCCAGCACCCCGTAGTCGATGACGAGCCGGACGGGCCGGTCGCCGCTGTCGAGCCCCTATGCGGCAAGAGGTGGCTCGAGCGCCAGCAAGCATGTCACACCCCGGTCCTCTCCCGGTCCGGGTGTCGGCCGGCCGCCGGGCGATCGCGCGCCCGTCGGCCGGTCGCAACGCCCCGACCGTGAGACCATGCGGGCATGTCCTCCGCCGCAGCGCCCCGCCCGACGCCCGCGCTCAACGCGCTCCTGGACTCCCTGATCCCCGTCGACGACCCGGACCGGGTGCCCGAGCCCGACGAGGTCTACCTCGCCTTCTCCGAGTGGGCCGAGTCCACCGGCCGCCCCCTCTACCCCCACCAGGATGAGGCCCTGTCCGAGATCCTCCAGGAGCGCCACGTCATCGCCGCCACCCCCACCGGCTCGGGCAAGTCCATGATCGCGCTCGCGGCCCACACGGCGAGCCTGGCCCGCGGCGGCCGCTCCTACTACACCGCGCCGCTCAAGGCCCTGGTGAGCGAGAAGTTCTTCGAGCTGGTGCGCCTGTTCGGGGCGGACAACGTCGGCATGGTCACCGGCGACACCTCCATCAACGCCGCCGCCCCCATTATCTGCTGCACCGCGGAGATCCTGGCCAACCAGTCGCTGCGCGAGGGCGGGGCCCTGGACGTGGACAGCGTCGTCATGGACGAGTTCCACTACTACGCCGACCCGCAGCGCGGCTGGGCCTGGCAGGTGCCGCTCCTGGAGCTGCCCCAGGCACAGATGGTGCTCATGTCCGCGACGCTGGGGGACGTGTCCTTCCTCGCCGCCGACATGCGGGAGCGCACGGGCCGCGAGGTCGCCGTCGTCGACGACGCCGTGCGGCCCGTCCCCCTGGAGATGGACTACGTCGTCGAGCCCATCGGCGAGCTCCTCCAGCGCCTGGTGCAGCAGGGCAAGGCACCGGCCTACGTCGTCCACTTCTCCCAGAGGGAGGCGATCGAGCGGGCCACCTCGCTGCTGAGCGTGGACCTGGGCGCCAAGGCGCGCAAGGCCGAGCTGGCCGCGGCGCTCGGCAGCTTCCGCTTCGGCGGCGGCTTCGGGGCGACCCTGTCGCGGCTGCTGCGGCGCGGCATCGGCGTCCACCACGCCGGCATGCTGCCGCGCTACCGGCGGCTGGTCGAGAGGCTGGCGAGGCTCGGCCTGCTGTCGGTCATCTGCGGCACCGACACCCTCGGGGTGGGCATCAACGTGCCGATCCGCTCGGTGGTGCTGACCTCCCTGGTCAAGTTCGACGGGGCCAGGGAGCGCCACCTGACCGCCCGCGAGTTCCACCAGATCGCCGGCCGGGCCGGGAGGGCCGGCTTCGACACGCGCGGCTATGTGGAGGTCCAGGCCCCCGAGCACGTCATCGAGAACGCGCGGGCCCTGGCCAAGGCGGGCGACGACGAGCGCAAGCGCCGCAGGATCGTGCGCAAGAAGGCCCCAGAGGGGCACATCAGCTGGACCGACAAGACCTTTGAGCGCCTGCGCGACGCCGCCCCGGAGACCCTGACCAGCCAGTTCCAGGTCACCACCACCATGGTCCTCGGCCTCATGGAGCGCGACGGCGACCCGGTGGCCGCCATGGCCGTGCTGCTCGCCCGCGTCCACGAGGGCGAGGCCGAGCGGCGCAGGCACGTGCGGCGCGCCATCAGGATCTACCAGTCGCTGCGCACGGCCGGCGTCGTCGAGCACGTCTCGTCCGCCCGGGCGGCCGCCGACGGGCGCCCCCGCCTGCGACTGGCGGTCGACCTGCCCGGCGACTTCGCCCTCAACCAGCCGCTGGCCCCCTTCGCCCTGGCGGCCATGGACCTGCTGAACGCGGACTCCCCCGAGCACACTCTCGACGTCGTCTCCGTGGTGGAGGCCACGCTCGACGACCCGCGCCCCCTGCTGTACGCCCAGCAGCGGGCCGCCCGCGGGGAGGCCGTCGCCGCCATGAAGGCCGAGGGACTCGACTACGAGGAGCGCATGGCGGCCCTGGAGGAGATCACCTGGCCCCGGCCGCTGGCGGACCTGCTGGCCCCGGCCCTGGAGATGTACAAGCAGGCGAACCCCTGGATCGCCGAGCACGAGCTTCGCCCGAAGTCGGTGGTCCGCGACATGGTGGAGAACGCCATGACCTTCTCCGACCTCATCTCCCGCTACGAGCTGGGCCGCAGCGAGGGGGTCGTCCTGCGCTACCTCACCGACGCCTACCGGGCCCTGCGGCAGGTGGTGCCCGATGAGCACCGCACGCCCGAGGTCGATGAGCTCATCGACTGGCTCGGTGCCCTGGTGCGCGCGGTGGACTCCTCGCTGCTGGACGAGTGGGAGGCCCTGGGAGCGGCGCAGTCCGGCCGGGCCGCGGAGGTCGCGGGGCTGCTGGAGGACGACCGCCCCGGGGCCGACGACTCCCTCGGCGTCGAGCGCGCCTTCGGGGCCGGCGCCGACGGCAGGGTGGCCCTGACCCGCAACCTCCACGCCTTCCGGGTGGCGGTGCGCCGGGAGATGTTCCGGCGGGTCGAGCTCATGGCGCGCGACGACGTTGAGGGCCTGGGGCGGCTCGACGCCCCTTCCGGCTGGGGCGAGGGGCGCTGGGACGGCGTACTCGCCCGGTACTGGGACGAGTACGACTGGATCGGCACCGACACCGCCGCCCGGGCGTCCTCCCTGGCGCCGCTGGAGGAGGCCCCGGACGACGCCGCGCTGGCGGCCGCCGGTGTCTCGGCGCGGCTGCGCGAGGCGCTGGCGGCCTCGGGGAGGCCGGTCTGGCTCGTCACCCAGATCATCGAGGACCCCGACGGCGACCACGACTGGCGTCTTGTGGCCCTGGTGGACCTGGCCGAGTGCGACCGGGAGGAGCGGGCCGTGGTGCACCTGCTGTCGGTCGGTCCGCAGGACTGAGCGCGGGTCCGCGGCGCATGGTGAGAGGATTGGCGCGATGAGCCCGGCACGTCCAGGGAGTCCAGTACGTTCAGCGGTCCTCTATGCGGTGCCGCGCCTCGACACGTGGGTGGTGTGCCCGGCCTGCTCGGGCCCCGCGCACGTGGTGAGGCGCGGGGTGTTCTGCACCCGCTGCACCTGGAGCGCCCACGGAGCCGGGTCGGGCTACTTCTGCGGGTGCTGCTGGAGGTGGGAGGGCGACCGCCCCCGTCCCGCACGGCCCGTCCAGGTCCGCACGACGTGGCGCTGCCCCGCCTGCGGCCGTCGCCGGGCGGTGGTGCTGCACCTGTCCCCGGGCTCGCGTCCCGCACGGCGCTGCCCGTGCGGGACGCCCATGGTCCTGACCGGGCGCACGAGCCTGGTGAGGGTCTCCGACGGCGTCGACGCCCTGTACGGCCTGCCCTTCTACCTCAGCGTCCCGTGCGCCGGGCACACGCTGTGGGTCGCCAACAGCGAGCACGCCGAGTACCTCCTCGGCTTCGTAGGGGCCCGCCTGCGGCCGACGGGACGCGAGCTGGGCCACCAGCTGCCCGCCTGGATCCTCAGTCGCAAGCACCGCGACGCCGTTCTGCGCGCCCTGCGCGGGCTTCTGCGCACTGCCCGGTCCCTGGAGGGCTCTTGACGCCCCGGACGGCTCCTCCTCAGTCGCCGACGACGAGGTCGTGGAGCACCGCCGTGTCCACCGGCGTCGTGCGGCAGCAGCCGCCGATGAGCCGCACGCCGGCGTCGAGCCATGCGGGGGCCGACGCCGTGAACCGCGTGAACCGCTCCGGCCCGCGGACACAGTGCCAGGTCTTGGCGGCCGGGTCGTAGGCGTCCCCGGAGTTCGGGTAGGCGACCAGGGGCTTGCCGGTCGCCGAGCGCAGCACCGGCAGGGCCTGGTCCACGACCGCCGGGGCCACGCAGTTCAGGCCGACGGCGACGACGGCGTCCTCGGCGTCGGCCCACGCCACGGCGCGCGCCAGCGGGGTACCGTCGGCCAGGTGCTCGCCGTCGGGGCGGACCTGGAAGGACACCCAGCACTCCGCCTCGGGGGCGATGTGCCGGAGCCGCGCGACGAGCCAGCGGGCCTCGTCCAGGCGCGGCTGGGTCTCGATGGCGAAAAGATGCAGCCCCGCCTCGGCCAGGACCTGAAGGCGAGGGATGTGGACCGCCTCGAAGTCGCTGTCGCTGGTGGTGTAGGCGCCGGTGTACTCGGCCCCGTCCGCCAGGTAGGCTCCGTAGGGGCCGAGGCTGCCCGCCACCAGCACGGTCTCCCGCGGGTGGGCGCTCACGTGCAGGTCTCGGGCGTCGAGGGCCAGGCGCGCGGATGTCGCGATAGCTCCGCGGGCCTCCGCCTCGGTGAGCCCGGTGCGCATGAGGGCGGGGACGGTGGCCTGGTAGGAGTTGGTGCAGATGACCCGGGCGCCGGCGAAGAGATAGTCCGTGTGAACGGCGGTGACGGCCTCGGGCGCCTCGGTCAGGGCGACGGCGGACCACAGCTCCTGAGCCGTGCGGACCCCCCGGGCGCCGAGCTCGGTCCCCATGGCGCCGTCCAGGACCACGGGGCCGCCGGTCAGCAGCTCGGACAGGCCGACGTGATCGCGCGGGGGGCCGGTTTCAGTCGAATGAGTTCGCATGGCGACACGCTAACCGAAGCCCGCACCGGGCATCGATGGCCTCCCTCTCACGGCCGTCCCCTGAGGGACTCGCCCCGCCGGTCGGGGCCGCCCGCCCCTTCCCCGGCGCGAGTAGGGTCGCCGTCATGAGCAGGAAGACCAGGAGCAGGCACGCGGGGGCGACTCCGGCGATCAGGGCGCTCGAGGAGGCCTGCGCGCCCTACGAGATGGTGACCTACGCTCACGACGAGCGCTCCGGGCTCGGCTTCGGGCTCGAGGCGGCCCGGGCGCTCGGCGAGGACCCCGCCGTCGTGCTCAAGACGCTGCTGGTGGGTGAGGGCCGCGACGTCGGCGTGTGCGTCATCCCCGCCGACCATCGCCTGAACCTCAAGGCGGCCGCGCACGCGCTGGGGATGAAGCGGGCGGCTCTCATCGAGCCGTCCGCCGCCGAGCGGATCACCGGCTACGTCGTCGGCGGCATCTCACCGCTCGGCCAGAGGAGGCGCCTGCCGACGGTCATCGACAACTCGGCCGAGGCGCTCGACCGCGTGCTGGTCTCCGGCGGACGACGTGGCATGAGCGTGGCGCTCGCCCCGGACCGCCTCGCGGCGGTCACGGGCGCCGCGTTCGCACCGCTGACCGCCTGACGGTCCGGGGCCCGTGCGGGCTCGCCGCACCGGTCGGAGCCTCACAGGAGGCCGTCACCCGGGACGACCTCCTTGCCGAAGGGGAAGCAGGTCACGGGGATCATCTTGACATTGGCGATCGCCAGCGGGATCCCGATAATGGTGACGGCCTGCGCGGCCGCCGTCGTCAGGTGGCCGATCGCCAGCCAGACGCCGGCGACCAGGAACCAGATCACGTTGCTCAGGCAGCTCACGGCACCCGCCCCGGGCTTGGTGACGACGGTGCGCCCGAAGGGCCACAGGGCGTAGCCGGCGATGCGGAAGGAGGCGACCCCCGCCGGGATCGTGATGATGAAGACGCAGGCGATGATGCCGAAGAAGACGTACCCCAGCCAGAGCCAGAAGCCGCCGAGGACCACCCAGATGAGGTTGAGCAGTGTGCGCATGGGGACTGTCTACACCACGGCACGCCCGACGTCCTCATCCTGCGGGGGGAGCCTCCCGGAGGCCCGCGCGAGATCAGCAGCGCCCACAGGGCCGTGCCGAGCGAGGACAGGCTCATGACGGGACGACGGGACTCCTTCCGGCCCATGACTCAGGGCCTCGATGAGAGCAGCCGGCCGCCAGCGCTGCCGCCGCATCAGCGGGCGCGCCCTGCACCTTGTCCCCCACGGTGCGCTCAAAAGGCGCTAAGACGCCGACATCGGCAAGCGCGACGAGCAGCTCGGGGACTCGGTCCGGGGAGCGACGGCTGTGCACCTGGTTGATGGTGAGCACGTACGTGGCGCGATGGCGTCATCGCGCCCCCTCGCGACTCACCAGAAGACGCGCTGGGCGATGGCGTCGGCGAAGTTGTCCAGGGCGCCCGGCGTGGAGCCGAGGTAGAGGCCCGCGTCAATGAGCGAGACCTCCATGAGGTAGAAGCTCCCCTGACCGTCCGCGACGACGTCGACGCGGTTGAACAGGAGCTGGATGTCGCGCCCCGAGCGCTCCTTGATCAGGCCGTGAATGGCCTTGCGCACCCGCTCGCCCCACAGCCACTCCTGCTCGCTGGGCTCCCGGGCAGTGACGATCTCCTCGTGCACCTCGTCGACGGAGCGGAAGGACGGGTGGAGCATGGGCGCCTTCTCCACCGCGTGGGACAGGACGCCGTTGAAGTAGACCAGGGAGAACTCGCCCTTGCGGTCCACCTCCTCCAGGTAGCGCTGGACCATGACCGACCGGCCTCGTCCGATGTGGTGCATGGTGTCGTTGATCGCCTCGGCGCGCGACCGCGCGTTCGTCGCGGTGTAGCGGCCGGTCCCTCGCCCGCCGGAGGAGACGGCGGGCTTGACGACGAAGTCGCCGTGCGCCGGGAAGCGCGTGTGGACCTGGTGCTTGGAGTAGCCGGCGCTCGGCTCGAGCCAGGTGGTCGGGATCATGGGGACCCCGAGCTCGGCCAGGCGGGACAGGTAGTGCTTGTCGGAGTTCCACTTCACGACGTCGGGGTGGTTGGCCAGGCGCGGCACCGACCGGGACCAGGACAGGAACTTGGAGTAGTTGCGCCTCTTGGCGTAGTCGCGCACCGAGCGCAGCACGACGACGCCGGCGTCGTCCCAGCTGACTGACGGGTCGTTCCACACGGCCACCCGCGGTTCGATGCCCCGCTCCCGCAGGGCGTCGGGCAGACCGCGGTCGTCGTCGTCGAGCATGGGATAGTCGGCGCAGGTCGCGAGCGTCACGATGGGGGTGGTCACGGGCCCCACGGTACCGCGGCGCATCCTGCCGGCGTGAATCAGCCGCGGCTCGGCCGGGCCCAGCCCCGCGGTCGTCTCCCCCAGCCCGAGCCATCGGT
The DNA here is from genome assembly GCF_030253495.1 of Actinomyces israelii. Taxonomy (NCBI): domain Bacteria; kingdom Bacillati; phylum Actinomycetota; class Actinomycetes; order Actinomycetales; family Actinomycetaceae; genus Actinomyces; species Actinomyces israelii. Next base: position 1,365,197 of record NZ_CP124548.1, on the reverse strand, counting down.
AGGTCCTCGACGCCGGAGGGGACCGTGATGCCGGTCGTCCCCCCAGCTCGCGCCATCGGTGCCACAATGCGCCCATGGCAGACACGACCGGACCCTCGGAATCTCCCGCAGCCCCCGCGCCCCCAGCCCCGCCATCGCCGCGCGGCTTCTACCCGCCCATCGAGCCGACGGCCTCGGGCCTGCTCGACGTCGGCGACGGCCAGCGGGTGTACTGGGAGACCTGCGGCAACCCTGAAGGAGTTCCGGCGGTCTTCGTCCACGGAGGGCCGGGCGCGGGCTGCTCGGCGGACTACCGCCGGGTCTTCGACCCCGAGCGCTACCGCATCATCCTGTTCGACCAGCGCGGGTGCGGGCGCTCCCTGCCCCACGCCTGGGAGCCGGACGCCGACCTGTCAACGAACACGACCTGGCACCTGGTGGCGGACATGGAGGCGCTGCGGGAGCACCTGGGGGTCGAGCGCTGGCTCGTCTTCGGCGGGTCGTGGGGATCCACCCTGGGGCTCGCCTACGCCCAGGCCCACCCGGGGCGGGTGCTCGCCCTGGTGCTGCGCGGCGTGTTCACCCTGCGCAAGCGCGAGCTCGACTGGTACTACGAGGCGGGCGGCGCCGACATGGTCTGGCCCGACGAGTGGGAGCGCTACGTCGCCGCCGCCGGCCGGGACGTGGGGCCGGGCGGCTACATCAAGCGCTATCACGAGCTGCTGGCCGACCCCGACCCCGCCGTCCACGGCCCGGCGGCCGTCGCCTGGACGACCTGGGAGGCGGCGACCTCCACGCTCCTGCGCGACCAGGCCCACATCGACGAGGTTCAGGACCCGGCCTTCGCCCTCGCCTTCGCCCGCATCGAGAACCACTTCTTCATCCATCGCGGATGGCTTGAGGAGGGCCGGCTCCTCCACGGCGCCCGCGTGCTGGCCGATCACGGCATCCCCGGGGTGATCGTCCAGGGCCGCTACGACATGTGCTGCCCCATCGGAACGGCCTGGGCCCTGCACCGCGCCTGGCCGGAGGCCGAGCTGCGCATCTCGCCGGCGTCGGGGCACTCCTACAGCGAGCCGGAGACCCTGTCCGCGCTCATCACCGCCACCGACCGCTTCGCGGTCGAGCTCGGACCCCGCGGACGCCACGACCGTCCCTGAGACTTCCCGCACAATGGGGCGATTCAGCGCTTTCGGGATTGGACAGTCCCGCCGGCGGGAAGTAAAGTGTTCCACCGTCGCCAGGCACATGCGGTCTGGTGCGCGCCTCCTTAGCTCAGCTGGTCAGAGCACCTGACTCTTAATCAGGGTGTCCAGGGTTCGAGTCCCTGAGGGGGTACCACTACCGGGCTCCTGCGCGGGCGCGGCGGTGATCATCAGACAATAAGGCATTCCCCCTTAGCTCAGTTGGTCAGAGCACCTGACTCTTAATCAGGGTGTCCAGGGTTCGAGTCCCTGAGGGGGTACCACGCACGGGCCGGGCGGAGGTCGCAGGAGTGCACCTGCGATCTCGCGCCTGGTGAGCGGGCAGTTCGCGCGGCCCGGAGGCCGCCGGCCCTCTACGGCATCGCAGTTCGTCGACGGTCCGGAGGATGCCCTCATCGACCGCAGCTCGCGACATCGCTCATCCGTGCGTCGGTCGTGGGCGCCGCAGCGATTCTCTGCGGCCCCGACCACCGGGGGATCGCCGCCGCCCGACTCATGCGGCGGCGCCCCGCAGCCACAGCACCGCCGGGCCGCAGGATCCACCTGCACTCCGCCCGGCGTCGAGGAGCCCCCGCGGGGGCTATGAGGAGAAGGAGAACAGATGAGTACGCAGATGAGTACGCACAGCACCACGACCGCCCCGGCTCGCCGAGAGGCCGCCGAGCGCGAGCTCACGGCCGCGCGCGCCGAGCTGAGCTCGCTGAGCGCCGCCGTGTCGCCCTCGCGCTTCGAGCGCGCTCTCGAACGCGTCCAGGCCGCGCAGGAGGCGGCCGCGCAGGAGGCGCTGGCGCCGGCGGCCTAGGACGAGTCGCAATCGGAAGTCCGGTCCCGGATTATGGCAATGAGCGGGACCGCTCGGGACCGCCCGGCGCGCCGAGCGGTCCCGCTCTGTCCGCAAGTCCGTTCAGCGCCCGTCGCACCAGCAGAGGAGGACGCCGTGCCCCAGCTCGCCATCGGCGACGAGGCCCCCGACTTCGCCCTTCCCGACCCAGCCGGCGCCGAGGCCTCCCTGGCCGATCTCAGACGCAGCCGAGCACGGCGTCGTCGTCCACTTCTGCCCCAGGGCCTCCGCGCCCGGCTGCACCAGGGAGGCCTGCGACTTCCGGGACTCCCTGAAGGCGCGGGCTGCGCGTGAGCACTGCGGACCTCGAGGCGGTAGGGTGAGTCGCACAAGCGCGAGTGGCGGAACTGGTAGACGCGCCAGATTTAGGTTCTGGTGCCTTCGGGCGTGAGGGTTCGAGTCCCTTCTTGCGCACAGGACCGACGACGGCTCACTTCTCGCAGGCGATCCCGTCGTGGTCGCGGTCCAGCTTATCCCGATAGCCAGGCTCGCCCCGGTACAGCGGTGCCGCGCCGGCGGCCTTCGCCTCCGTGCAGTTCGCGTAGTACGTGCGGGCCTGCTCCTCCGGCTCCGACTGGGGCTCCTGGGCGGGCTGCTCCTGGGCGGGCTGCTCCTGGGCGGGCTGCTCCGCCGCAGCGGACGCCGCCGCCTCAGCCGCAGCGGACGCCGCCGCCGCAGACGCGGACGCGGACGCCGAGGCCGCCGCGGACGCCGCCGCCTCAGCCGCAGCGGACGCGGACGCCGAGGCCGCCGCATCGGCGGAGTCGTGGTTGACCGTGAGCGTGATCACCTGGTCGGCCGGGACCTGCTCGCCCGCCGCCGGGTTCTGCGCGGTCACGGACCAGTTTCCCGGATCCCGCACGGACTCCTCGCCGTCGGCGTCCGTATAGCTCGGGCCCTTGGAGAGCCCCGCCTTCTTGAGGGCATCGGCCGCGTCGTCGCCCTTCATGCCGACGACGTCCGGGACCTCGACCGCGGCCGGGGTCGTGGCGGCGGCGCTGGCCGGGGCGGCCTCATGCGCGGCGGAGTCGTCGCACCCGGCAGCCGCCGGGGCGAGGACGACGACCAGGGCGATGAGCCAGCCGCCGGCGGACAGCAGCCTGCTCGGGCGACGCGAACCGATCTGGGAGACGATCATAATGACGGGATCCTCGGGGGTGGGAAGTGTGCAAGGACCCCTCCGGTATACCCCCGCGGCCCGCGGAAGCGGCCGGAGATCCGCATTCTTGACCATACTGTGACCCTCCGCGGCCAGCGGGACCGCCCCGACTCCCGAGGTCGCCGGGAGGGGGCCGCCTCGGGGCCGGATCGGGACGCTCCGCGCGCCCGCGCAGCGGTAGCCTGACGCCGTGACAGACACCGAGTCCCCCGAGACGACCCGCAAGGACGGGCGCGCGGCCGACGAGCTGCGCCCCGTGACCATCACCCGCAACTGGCTGGACCACGGGGAGGGCTCGGCGCTCATCGAGTTCGGCCGCACCCGGGTGCTGTGCGTGGCCTCCTTCACCGAGGGAGTGCCGCGCTGGCGCAAGGGCGGCGGCGAGGGCTGGGTGACTGCCGAGTACGCCATGCTCCCCCGCGCCGGCTCCGAGCGCAGCAGCCGGGAGTCGGTGCGCGGCAGGGTGGGCGGGCGCACCCACGAGATCTCCCGCCTCATCGGGCGCTCCCTGCGCGGCATTATCGACGTCGCCGCGCTGGGCGAGAACACCATCGCCCTGGACTGCGACGTCCTCCAGGCCGATGGCGGCACCCGCACCGCCGCCATCACCGGCGCCTACGTGGCGCTGGCCGACGCCGTCGCCTGGGGCGCCGACAAGGGGCACATCAGGCCGCGGGCGGTCAGGCCGGTTCTGTCGGACTCCCTGTCGGCCGTCAGTGTCGGCATTGTCGATGGCGTCCCCTGCCTGGACCTGCCCTATGAGGAGGACGTGCGCGCCCACACCGACATGAATGTCGTCCAGACCGGAGACGGGCACTTCGTCGAGGTGCAGGGCACGGCCGAGCACGTCCCCTTCAACCGCGACGAGCTGTGCGCCCTTCTGGACCTGGCCGCCAAGGGCAATGCCGAGCTGACGGCGCTGCAGGCCCGGGCGCTGGCCGGTCCGGGGCGGGAGCCGTTCACGGTCTCGACCGGCGACGACGCCGGTCAGGGGACCCCGTGAGCGCGTCGGCGGCGGCCGTGACCGCGCCCGACGGGGCCGTGCTGGTCCTGGCCACCCACAACCCCGGCAAGCTCTCCGAGCTGCGGGCGATCCTCGCGCCGCTCGCGCCCGGGCTGGACCCGCGCTCGATCGTCTCGGCCGGCTCCCTGGGCGCGCCCGAGCCCGTGGAGAACGGGCTCAGCTTCGCGGCCAACGCGGAGATCAAGGCCCGCGCCCTGGTGCGGGCCACCGGCCTGCCCGCCGTCGCCGACGACTCGGGCCTGTGCGTGGACGTGCTCGGCGGCGCACCCGGCATCTTCTCCGCCCGCTGGTGCGGCCGCCACGGTGACGACGCGGCGAACCTGCGCCTCCTGCTGGACCAGATCGCCGACGTGGCGGACCCCCACCGCACCGCCCGCTTCACCTGCGCGGCGGTACTGGCCGCCCCCGGCCCGGACGACCGGCCGACGGTCACGAGGATCGAGCGCTCGATGGAGGGCCGCCTCCTGGGCGAGCCCCGGGGCGAGGGCGGCTTCGGCTACGACCCGGTCTTCGTGCCCGTCCAGGAGGACGCGCCGGGCGGCGCGGGGCGGACGACGGCGCAGATGAGCCCGGCGGAGAAGAACGCGATCTCCCACCGCGGCCGGGCTCTGCGCGCCCTGGCGCCGGTGCTCGCCGCCCTGCTCGCGCCGTCGTCGCCGAATGCGGGCGGCACCGCGCGATGAGCGGCGGCCCGGCGCGGGCGGAGGGAGCAGGCGGGCGCCCTGTGCGACTGGACTCTTCTCACCGCGGCTCGTCCCCGTGCTTGACCCCGTCATCCACCCGCTGGGCAGGCTGCGGGTCTGCGCCGCGCTGCGATCCGTCGGGGCGGTGCAGGGCCGGGCCCAGATGCGCTTCGCCGAGCTCCGCGAGGCCGTCGGGACGTCCGACTCGGCCCTGTCCAAGCAGCTGACCGCGCTCGAGAGGGAGGGGTACGTCCGCCGCCGACGCAGCTACGGGCCCGCCCGGCCCGCCCCGGGCCTCCTGGGCATCGAGCCGGCGCTGCACCGCCTTGGGCACGAGCGAGTCGTGGGCCTTGGCGAAGCCGTACAGGCAGCGCCACCCGCCCTGGAACACGACCAGGAAGGCCAGCGTCATGAAGGAGAAGGAGACGATCTCCCCACCGGTCAGGCCGCGCGCCGCCGCGCACGCGCCCCAGGTGACGCCGACGACAATCGTCCCCTCGGGCCACAGGACCTCCAGGTGGTCGCGTCCGCGCCGCGCGCCCCATGCGACCGCCCACGCCAGGGCGGTGGCGGCCGCGGTGCGCGCCGCCAGCGCCGGGGCCTGAGAGGCGTCGTGCAGCGAGGCGGCGGCGAAGAGGGCCACGAGCAGCGCCGCGGCCAGGTCTGCCGGCACGACGAGCCACCACCGGGTGCGGCGCCCCCGGGTCCAGGGGCGATCCGGCCCGTCGGGGACTGACGGGCTGTAGGTCAGCCCCGGTCGACGGTCCCCGCGCTGCGCAGCCACCGGCTCAGCCTACCGCCGCGCCGGGCCGCGCAGGCCGGCAGGGCGCGGACGGCTGGTGCCGGTCTCGCTCAGATCTCCCAGCTCGCGCCCGCGGTGGCGGCCTCGAGGGGGCCGGAGTAGGCCTCGGCGGCCTCCTTGAGGGTGTCGGCGGGGTCGGTCCACGGCTGGATGTGGGTCAGCACGAGGCGGCCCGCGGGTATCCGACCGCCCTTGCCGCTCGTGCCCGCGGCGAGCTCGCCGGCGCGCCTGCCGGTCAGGTGCATCCCGCGGTAGGTGTCGCGCCCCTCCAGGAAGGCGGCCTCGGACAGCAGCAGGTCGACGCCGTCGGCCATGGCCTCCACGCCGTCGCACAGGTCCGTGTCGCCGGTGAAGGCGAGGCTGACGCGCCTCTGGCCGTCCTTCCCGGGCCCCTCCACGCGGTAGCCGTAGGCCTCGACCGGGTGGAGCGCCTCGTAGGGCGTGATCGTCATCGGCCCGACCTGCACCGTCTCGCCGACGACGGCGGTGCGGAAGGTGAACTCGGAGGCGTAGGTCTCCTCCGGCGGTGTGCCGTCCACGCCGTTGAGGCGGCTCGGCAGCTCGCCGGGCCCCAGCGTGAGCACGGGCCCCAGCGCCCCGGTCGGGTTCCACCGGCGGAAGACGTGCATCCCCACGAGGTCGACAATGTGGTCCGCGTGACAGTGGGAGATCGCGATCGCATCCAGGTCGGCCGGGTCGAGGTAGTGCAGCATCTGCCCCATTGCGCCCGGCCCCAGGTCCAGCACCAGCGACCACGTCCGCACCTCGCCGCCGGGGTCCGCGCCATCGGCCTGCACCAGGTAGGAGGAGGCGGCGGAGTCGGGACCGGACATGCTTCCGGTGCAGCCGATGATCGTGAGCTTCATACGGGATCCTTGACTCAGTCCTGTGGGGTCAGATCTGGGGGGGCAGGGGGACGTGGGCGGCGGCGCCGGGGACGGCGCCGCCGGGCGGGGGCGCCGTCCCCGCCCCTGACGCCGGGCCGGCCCGCAGGACGCGCCTGACCTCGGGGCCCAGGAAGCGCCGGGCCAGCACCACGAAGGACTCGGGGTCCCCGGTGGAGCGGAACTCGTGCTGCGGCGCGGCGGCGCCGGGATCGCGCAGCAGGTCGCGCCGGGCGAGCTCGCGGTAGACGTCCTTGGCGGTCTCCAGGCTCGAGGTGACCAGAGTGACATCCTCCCCCATGACGTAGGAGATCGGGCCGATGAGCAGCGGGTAGTGGGTGCAGCCCAGGATGAGGGTGTCCACGCCGGCGGCCTTGACCGGGGCGAGGTACTCCTCGGCGGTGGTGAGCGCCTCGGGGCCGGTGGTCACGCCGCGCTCGGCCAGGTCGACGAAGCGCGGGCACGCCTCGGAGAACAGCTCGACGCCGGGCACGGCCCCCAGGGCGTCGTCGTAGGCGTGCGAGTCGACGGTTCCCTGGGTGGCGATCAGGCCGATACGGCCGTTGCGGGTGACCCGGGCGGCCGCCCGGGCGGCGGGGTGGATGACCTCGAGCACGGGGACGCCCCGGCCCTGGGTGTAGCGGCGCCGGGCGTCGTGCAGGACCGCCGCCGAGGCGGTGTTGCAGGCGATGACGAGCATCTTGACGCCGGCCCCGACGAGCTCGTCCATGACTCCGAGCGCCAGGGAGCGGACCTCGTCAATGGACTTGGGGCCGTAGGGGGTGTGGGCGGTGTCCCCGATGTAGAGGATCTGCTCGCCGGGCAGCTGGTTGAGCACGGCCCTCGCAACGGTCAGGCCCCCGACCCCGGAGTCGAACATCCCAATCGGCGCGTCGTTCACGCGTCCGAGACTAGGCGGCGGCTCAGCCGTAGAGCAGCACGGTCACCAGTGATTCCTGCCACCAGGTGAGCATGTTGTAGGACAGGGCGAGGCCGCGGCGCCAGCGGGAGTCGTCGTCCTCATCCCGGGGGGCCTCCTGCCAGGCGATGGCGTGGGCCTCCTCGGCGGCCTCCGGCCCGTCGATGTCGAGCCGCTGCGCGAGCACGAGGCGCACGTCGTTGAGCGCGCCGAGCCACTCCTGCTCGTGCCCGCGGGCGACGTGGACGGCGCCGCCGGCGCCCGTGGGCTCCAGCAGCTCGGCGATGGCGGCCTTGAGGCGCTCGTGCTTGAGGACGCGCAGGCGCGCACGGGTGAGGTACGCCACCTCGAGCGCGACCTCGGGGTTCTCGGAGGCGTCGGGCAGAAGCACGTCGATCACCGGTGCGAGCGCGGGAGGGGCCGACGTCGGAGACTGCGAGGCCCGTGAGGCGGCGGGCTCCTGCGGGTCCGGGTCGAAGTCCAGGGCCGCGAGGACGTCGCCGTCACGAGTGCTCTCGCCCCGCCGCAGCCGGGCCTGCGGGAACGGGGCGCCGTCCTCACGGCCCCCGGGGCGGTCGGAGGCGGGCTCGGCAGGGCCGTCGGCGGCCAGCAGCACGGCGACCTGCTCGAGCAGGCCGGCGAGGTACTCCCGCTCCCAGGTCTCCAGGTGGCTCTCCCAGCCGCCGATCGCCTTGCCGAAGCCGCGCATCAGGAACGGCCCCGCTCCACGGCGTCGTCCCCCACCGGCTCGAGGGTGGCGTGCAGGCCGTAGGAGTGCATGGCGGTGACGTCGACCTCCATGCGCTCACGCGCCCCGGTGGACACGGTGGCGCGCCCGCGGGTGTGCACCTCCAGCATGCGACGGCGGGCAAGCGGCAGCGGGAAGCCGAAGTAGGTGTGGAAGACCCAGGTGACGTAGTCCATGGTGTTGACCGGGTCGTCGTGGACAACCGTGCGCCACTGGGACTGCGCGGCGCTGCGTGCACGCTCCTGGACGTCGGGCTCGACGACGTGCAGCGCGTTGGACATGACCACCAGCGTAGCGGCCGGGAGAAGGCTGGGGCAGACACGCTGCACCGTAATCCGAGTTTCGGGATAGGTTAAGAGTCATGACACCCACGCAGCGCGTCACAGATCCGACCGCTCCCACCACGTCCCTGCTCACCGACATGTACGAGCTCACCATGCTCCAGGGGGCGCTTCGCTCGGGGACCGCCGAGCGGGCCAGCGTCTTCGAGCTGTTCGGGCGGCGGCTGCCCGCCTCCCGGCGCTTCGGCGTCGTGGCCGGCACGGGCCGCCTCCTGGACGCCGTGGAGGCCTTCGCCTTCACCGGCAGGCAGATCGACTTCCTGCACCGCACGCAGGTGGTCGACGACGCCACCCTGGACTACCTGCGCGAGTACCACTTCTCCGGCACCATCCGCGGCTACGCCGAGGGCGAGTGCTACTTCGAGGGCTCACCGCTGCTCACCGTCGAGGGCACCTTCGCCGAGGCCTGCATCCTGGAGACCCTGGCCCTGTCGATCTACAACTACGACTGCGCCGTCGCCTCGGCGGCCTCCCGCATGACGATCGCCGCGCACGGCCGGCCCTGCGTGGACTTCGGGGCCAGGCGGGCCCACGAGCAGGCGGCGGTGGCGGCGGCCCGCGCCTCCGTCGTCGGCGGCTTCGTGGGCACCAGCGACCTGGAGGCCGGCATGCGCTACGGGATCCCCACGGTCGGCACCGCCGCGCACTCCTTCACCCTGCTGCACGACTCGGAGGAGGAGGCCTTCGCGGCCCAGGTGGCCAGCCTCGGGCCGGGCACCACGATCCTGGTCGACACCTACGACATCGCCCGCGGCGTGGAGCGGGCCGTCAGGGCGGCCCGCGACGGCGGCGGCGAGCTCGGCGCGGTGCGCCTCGACTCCGGCGACCTGGTCGCCGAGGCGTTCAAGGTGCGCGCCCAGCTCGACGCCCTGGGGGCGACGACGACGAGGATCACGGTGACCAACGACCTGGACGAGTACGCGATCGCGGGCCTGGGTGCCGCGCCGGTGGACTCCTACGGCGTGGGCACCAAGCTGGTCACCGGCTCCGGCCGACCGACCGCCGCCCTGATCTACAAGCTCGTCGAGCGGGCGGGCGCCGACGGCGAGATGCACGAGGTCGCCAAGTTCTCCGAGGGCGGCAAGGCGACCGTCGGCGGGCGCAAGTGGGCCGGCCGCGTGATGGACGGCACCGGCTCCGCCGCCGAGGAGCTCGTCGTGTCGGCCCAGGACCAGGACGAGGCGCTGGCGGCCCTGGCCGAGGCCGGGGCCCGCCCGCTGCAGGTCGAGCTGGTGCACGACGGCGTCGTCGTCGAGGAGCACCGCGGCCCGCGCGCACTGGCCGCCGCCGCCGAGCGGCACCGGGCCTCGCGCGCCGAGCTGCCCTACGACGCCTGGCGCCTGAGCGAGGGAGAGCCGGCGGTGCCCACGCGCCACGTGGACCTCGACGGCCGCCGGCCCCTGAGGGGCTGAGCGCGCAGCGCACCGAGGGCGGCCCGCGCGGAGCCGGTGAGCCGAAGGCCGAGCCCTCTCAGCCCTCTCAGCCCTCTCACCGCTTGCCGACGAACCAGCGGCGCAGGGTCTCCACGCGCCTGACGATCTCCTCGGTGGAGGCCTGGGCGACCTCGGGACCGCCGCACACGCGCCGCAGGTCGTTGTGGATGACGCCGTGGGGCTGGCCGGAGCGGCGCGCCCAGGCGGCCACGAGCCGGCTGAGCTCCTTGCGGGCGGCGGCACGGCGCCGGGCGTCGTCGACGCCGGAGCCGGCCCGGCGCTTGGCGGCCGCGGCAGCCTGCTTCTTCTGGGCCTCAATCTGCTTGTCCTGACGCTGACGCAGCAGGGCCGTCACCTGCTCGGGCTCGAGCAGGCCGGGCAGGCCGAGGTACTCCTGCTCCTCGACGCTGCCGACCACGGCGCCGGTGCCGAACTCCCCGCCGTCGAACAGGACCCGGTCGAACTCGGCGGTGGAGTCCATGGCCTCGAAGGCGCCCAGCAGGTCGTCCGAGGCCTTCTCGGCCCTGTTGGCCTCGGCCACGAGCCGCTCCTCGGGGGTGAAGGGCTCGTCCTCGTCGGCGGGCCCGGCGCCGCCCAGGACGTGGTCGCGGGCGACCTCGATCTCGCCCGCCAGCCCCAGCAGGGGCGTGACGGAGGGCAGGAACACCGAGGCAGTCTCGCCGCGGGCGCGCGAGCGGACGAAGCGCCCGACGGCCTGGGCGAAGAACAGCGGGGTCGAGACGGAGGTCGCGTACACCCCCACGGCCAGGCGCGGCACGTCCACGCCCTCGGAGACCATGCGCACCGCCACCATCCAGCGGTCCTGGCTCGCGGCGAAGGTCTCGATGCGACTGGAGGCGCCGGCGTCGTCGGACAGGACCACGGTGGGGGCCTGCCCGGTGATGGCGCGGAGCCGCCCCGCGTAGGCGCGGGCCGAGCTCTTGTCCGAGGCGATGACGAGCCCTCCGGCGTCGGGAACCTGGCGGCGCACCTCGCTCAGCCGCTGGTCGGCGGCCGCCAGGACCGCGGGGATCCACTCCCCCGAGGGGTCCAGGGCCGTGCGCCAGGCCTGGGCCTCCATGTCCTTGGTCAGCGGCTCCCCCAGCCGTGCGGCCACCTCGTCGCCGGCCCTGGTGCGCCAGCGCATCTGGCCGGAGTAGGTCATGAACATCACCGGGCGCACGACCCCGTCGCGCAGGGCGTCGGCGTAGTCGTAGGAGTAGTCGGCCCGGGACCGCCTGGCGCCGTCGGCCTCCTCGACGTAGCGCACGAAGGGGATGGCCGACTCGTCGGAGCGGAAGGGCGTGCCGGTCAGGGCCAGGCGGCGGCGCGCCGGCGTGAAGGCCTCGCGGATGGCGTCGCCCCAGCTCAGCGCGTCCCCGCCGTGGTGGATCTCGTCGAGGACCACCAGGGTGCGGGTCGAGTCGGTGCGGGCGCGGTGGAGGTTGGCGTTGGCGGCGACCTGGGCGTAGGTCAGGGCCACGCCGTCGAAGCGCGGGCCCAGGGCCCCCTGGGAGTTCGTGTACGAGGGGTCCAGGCGGATGCCCACGCGGGCGGCCGCCTCGGCCCACTGGTACTTCAGGTGCTCGGTGGGGCACACGACCGTGACCCTGTGGACGTCGCCGGCGGCGAGCAGCTCGGTGGCGACGCGCAGGGCGAAGGTGGTCTTGCCCGCCCCGGGCGTGGCCACGGCCAGGAAGTCCTCGGGCATGTCGGCCAGGTACGCCTTGAGCGCGGCCTCCTGCCAGGCCCGCAGCGGCCGCGACGTGCCCCAGGCGGCGCGCTGCGGGTAGGCGGGCGGAAGGTTCTCGGCGGCGAAGATGGACGGCTGGGTCGGGCGGTGCTGCGCCCGGGAGCCTCGCACGGCGGTCACCGACCGCCTCTGGAGAAGGGGAAGCGCGGGAAGCGGGGGCCGTCGCCATTGCCACCGCCGGGCCTCATCTGCTCGTAGATCTGCTTGCAGGTGGGGCACACCGGGTACTTCGACGGGTCCCGCCCGGGAGTCCACACCTTGCCGCACAGGGCGACGACCGGGCGCCCGGTGGCGGAAGCCGCGGCGATCTTGTCCTTGCGCACGTAGTGGGCGAAGCGGTCGGCGTCGCCGTCGTCGGTGGACTGGAGCTCCTCGCGCTCGAGGACGGCCGTCCCGGCCGACTGGCTCGGCCGGTCCTCCGGGTCGCTGGGGACTCCGCTGGTGGGTGCAGACGACTCACTCATGAGGCCAGTGTAAGCCGGGCGCCCACGGCCTTCGACGGTCCCACGGCATCCGATGACAGCGGATGCCGCTGTGAACCGCGCCACGGCCGGACGGGCGCAGAGGGCTTCAGGCGCTCAGTGCTGCTTCTTGAGCAGGCTCGCGGCGGCGGGGTCGACGAGCACGAGGGCGTCGGCGTGGTTCTGCATGACGGTGGCGGGCCACTGGGCGTCGATGTCGCCCTCGACGAGGTGGGCAATGGCCTCGGTCTTGTTCTCGCCGGTGGCGATGAGCACGAGCCTGCGCGCCCTCATGATCGTGCCCAGCCCCTGGGTGATGCAGCGGGTGGGGACGGCGTCGATGTCGCCGTCGAAGAAGCGGGCGTTGTCGCGGCGGGTCTGCTCGGTGAGCTCGTCGATGTGCGTGGTGGAGTCCAGCGGGCCGCCCGGCTCGTTGAAGCCGATGTGGCCGTCGGCGCCGATGCCCAGGATCTGCAGGTCGCAGTAGCCGGCGGCCGCCATGGCGGCCTCGTAGGCGTCGCAGGCGGCCTGGAGGTCCTCGCTCAGGGCGTCGGGGCCGTGCAGCGCGCCGGGGCGCATGTCCACGCGGGAGCGCAGGTTGCGCTCCATGAAGGTGGCGTAGCGCTCGGGGTGGCCCTCGGGCAGGCCCACGTACTCGTCGAGCATGAAGCCCTCGACCTGGGCGAAGGAGATGCGCCCGGCCTTGCAGCGGCGGGCGAGCTCGTCGTAGAGGGGCAGCGGGCTCGATCCCGTGGCGGTTCCCAGGACAGCGGCGGGCTTGGAGGTCAGAAGGTCCTCGATCGCGTCGGCGGCGCGCTCAGCGATGGCCTCGGCAGTGTCCAGGATGACGAGCTTCATAGGTTGTTCCTCTTCGGCGGTGCGGGACGATCTCGGCCCGAGCGGGCCCTCGGTGCCGGGCGGCACGAGGGCGCGCTCCGGCCCCAGAACCTTAAGACAGTGGGTGACGCCTTGTCACCCTTCGCCGAGATCGGTCGTACTCCGGCTCGGAATCGGTTCACCTCCGCGCCGAGATCGGTGAAGGGGCGCCGCGGGTCCGGCCCGCGCCCCATCGGAACCACTCATCTAACGGGTCTCGGCGTGCCCGGGCCAGGTGCGCACGACGGTGAGGACCCGGACCCAGTGCCGGTCCAGCACCCGCCCGCCGACGACGACGCCGGCCCGGGCGAGCCCCGCGCCCCAGAGCGCTCCACCTGCCAGGAGCGCCCAGCCCCACTGCCAGGCACCGGTGGCCATCAGGGCGCCGAGCCCGACGGCGACCGGCAGCGCGAGCCCGGCGATCACCGCCATGCCGGCCATCTGCACCAGGGAGGCGACCAGGATCATTCCCGAGGACCGCGACCTCAGTGGGCTCTCCCCCGGCGCGTTGACCTCATAGGGCAGGACCGCGCTCATCACGCTCGACCAGGCCGCGGCGGCGCCGTACAGGCCGAGCTGGGCCCCGACGACGGCGGGAACGATCTCCCAGCGCCCTGTCCACACGCCGAGGGTGAGGGTGACGACCGCCAGGACGGGCAGCTGCCACAGGGCGGCTGCGACCACGCGCCCCAGGCGGTCGTCGAGACCGCGCACCCCGGCGCTCAGATGCATCCACTGGGCGGTGGAGTCGTAGCCCAGGTCGTCGTGCAGCACCCAGCCGGACATCAGAGCGATCGCGACCGGCACCCCGAGCAGCGCCGCTGGGGCCCGGCCGAGCGCCGCGCCGGCCGGAGCCGTCTCGAAGGCCACGTTCTCCTCGACCCCCTGCCGGAAGCCCAGCACCGTCACGACGCCCACGACGAGTATGACGAGCACGGTGGAGACCCCGAGCACCAGGTAGCGCGGGTCGGTCCGCCAGTAGCGCAGGCACCGCGCCGCGATCGCGGCGGCCGGCGAGGGGATGACCCGTGACAGCCGGCGGTGCCACGGCAGGGGCGCAGCCGTCGCAGCGTCCGCAGCGTCCGCGTCGTCGGCGGCAGCCCGCGTCCGTCCGAGCGCGGCCGCCCGCTCCGGGCGTGAGCGCCGCCCGGCCGCCCGGCTGCCGGACATGACGCGCCGCACGATCCTGTTCCACAGCGGCGCCAGCGCGACCGGGAGCGCCAGCGCCCCGACCGCCAGGGCCAGCGCCGCCCCGGCCCGTCCCTGCGCCAGGTAGCCGGGGGCCGCGAAGGCCCACCCGAAGGGGCTCAGCGACAGCACCCTGCCGAGTTTCATGAGCGTCATGAGCGCGGAGCCGCCGAGCCCCGCCGAGCGCGCCGCGACCAGGTTGAGCAGGCTCGGCAGGAGGGCGACCCCGATGAGGGCCAGTCCCCCGATGACGCCGACGAGGTCCCGCCCCCGGCGCGTGGTCGAGGCGCCGAGACCGATCACGACGACGCGCGAGACGAGAACACAGGTCGCCAGGGCGACCGGGGCCAGGAGCAGGGCGAGACCGGCGGCGCCCCAGTGGCCGCCCGCAGCCCACGCCAGGGCGGGCAGGGCGAGGCAGACGCCGGTGGCGAGGCCGGGGACCCCCGCCGCCCCGGCCACGGCGAGCCCCGCCGACAGGGACCGCGAGGGCGCGATCCACGGCGCGAGCGCCCGGGGGTCGAGCGTGGAGTCCACGCCCGTGAGCAGCAGCGGCACCAGGACCCAGCCCAGGGTGGTCAGCGCCCCCAGGGCGCCGATGAGGGTGGCGGTGAGCGGCACCGGGGCTCGCAGACCGAGTGCCACGGCGCCGGCGGCCACCGAGATAATGGTGCCGAGCGCCCAGGCGGCGCCGAGCAGGGAGGCCAGCAGGATCCACACGCTGCGGCTCAGGGCGTTGAGGGTGAGCCTCCACCTCAGGCGGACGAGGGTCGCAACCACGACAGGTCCTCCCTTGCTTCCGGGGCCCCGACCAGCTCGGTGAAGCGGTCCTCCAGGTCCCCGCCCGCGGCCACCTGCGCGGTGGTGCCCGCCGCCACGACCCGACCGGCGGCGATAATGGCCACGTGGGTGCAGAAGCGCTGCACGGTCGCCATGACGTGGCTGGAGATGATGACGGTGCCGCCGTCGGCGGCGAAGGCGGCCAGGATCGACTGGATCGTCTGGGCGGACACCGGGTCCACGGCCTCGAAGGGCTCGTCCAGGACGAGGATGGCGGGCGCGTGGACGAGGGCGCAGGCGAGGTTGATCTTCTTGCGCATGCCGGCGGAGTAGTCGGTCACGAGCGTACGGCCCGCGCTCCTGAGGTCCAGGACATCGAGGAGCTGGCTCGCGCGGGCGACCACGACGTCGCGCTCCAGGCCGCGCAGCAGCCCGGCGTAGGTGACCAGCTCCAGCCCGGTCAGGCGGTCGAAGGTGCGCAGGCCGTCGGGCAGGACGCCGAGCCGCGCCTTGGCGTCGGCCGGCCGGCCCCACACGTCGATGCCGTGGACGACGGCGCGGCCGGCGTCGGGCGGCAGCAGTCCCGTGGCCATGGACAGGGTCGTGGTCTTGCCGGCCCCGTTGGGGCCGACCACGCCGTAGATGGAGCCGGCCGGGACGGCCAGGGAGAGCATGTTGA
Source organism: Actinomyces israelii (assembly GCF_030253495.1). Classification (NCBI taxonomy): domain Bacteria; kingdom Bacillati; phylum Actinomycetota; class Actinomycetes; order Actinomycetales; family Actinomycetaceae; genus Actinomyces; species Actinomyces israelii. The sequence continues at coordinate 1,349,442 of NZ_CP124548.1, read as the reverse complement.
CGGCGACCTTCTGCCCGAAGGCCTTGCACAGTCCGTCCAGGGCCAGCGCCGGAGCCGTGGCGCCCCCAGCCCGGGGAGAAGGTGAGGAGTCCATGCGACCGAGGCTATGCGGGTCGGCCCGCGCGACCATCCTCCCCGGGAACGAGCCACACGCGGGGCCGGGTCCCCCGCCCGGCCGAGGCGCCGAACGACGGGCATGACGAAGGCGCGGCGCCCCCAGAGGCGACGCGCCTTGACGTCTGCGGTCCGGCCGCACTCAGCGGCACCGGGTCCTCACGCTGAGGTCACTTGGCAACGGCCTTCTTCAAGGCCGAGCCGACCGTCAGCTTGACACCGTAGCCGGCGGGAATCTGGATCTCCTCACCGGTGCGGGGGTTACGGCCGGTACGAGCAGCACGCTCGACACGCTCAACACCCATCAGGCCGGTGATCTTGACGGCCTCACCCTTGGCGATGTTCTCCACGAGAACCTTCTGGAAAGCAGCAAGGAAAGCATCAGCCTGGACCTTGGTGAGTTCGGCCTCCTCGGCGATGGCGGCGATGAGCTCGGTACGGTTGACGGACATATATCTGCCTCTCGGTCGTTGGTGGGCACCGGGATGCGGTGCCGCTGACGGCAACGCTATGCATAAATGGGTCGTTTTGTCAGATATGACGGTGCTTTCTCGGCGTGGCGCGCCACTTTGTGATCTTTCGCCACCTCGTTGGTCACACGAGTCACAGTCACCACGGCGTCCCGGAGCGTGGCAGCGTGCCGTCGGCGGGCGCTCAGCGGGGGCCGGCGCTGACGGCCCGGACGAACCAGGACGTGATGGTCGTGGGATGGGTGATGGCGGTGCCGACGACGACGGCGAAGGCCCCGTGCTCCACGGCCAGGGCCGCCTGGGCCGGGGTGTGCACGCGGCCCTCGACGACGAGCGGGACCTCGGCGATGGCCGCCACCTGGTCGATGAGTTCGATGTCGGGGCCCTCGGTCCTGGGGCGCTCCCCGGTGTAGCCGGCGAGCGTGGTTCCGAGCGCGTCGGCGCCGGCGTCCTGCGCCGTGCGGGCGTCGTCCAGGGATCCGCAGTCGGCCATGACCAGGACGCCGGGGAACGCCTCCTTGAGACCGGCCACCGTCTGCGCGAAGGTGAGGCCGTCCGGCCGGGGGCGGCGCGTGGCGTCGATGGCGACAATGGGCGAGCCCGTGGCGGCCACGGCGATGGCGTGAGTGAGGGTCGGGGTGATGAAGACGCCGTCATGGCCGTCCTTCCACAGGCCGATCACGGGGACCTCAACGTGCTGGTTGATCAGGGCGAGATCGGCCAGCCCCTGGGCGCGGATGCCAACGGCGCCCCCGGCGACGCAGGCCTGAGCGACCTGGTCCATGGTGCGCGGGTCGCGCATGGGCTCTCCCGGGTAGGCCTGGGCGGAGGCGATAAGGCCGCCGCGCAGCTTTTCGAGCACGGGGTCGAGTGCGGTCATGGGTGCTTCCTCCAATGGTCGGGTGGGTGGACCGGCGCCCGGGCCGCCACGGCCTCAGGCGCCCGCGGCGAGATGCGCCGCCAGGCGCAGTCGGGCCTGGTGGGCGGCGCCCACGATCGGGGCGGCGGCACCCAGGGCGGCGGGGACGATCTCGAGGTCCCCGGCCACGAGATCGAGGACCTCGGCGCGCACCGTCTCGCGCAGCGGCCCCCACCACAGCTCGCCGGAGCGGGCCAGGCCGCCGGAGACGATGACGCGCTCGGGGTCCAGGACGGTGACGACGGCGGCGATCGCCTCGCCCAGGGCCACAGCGGCCTCGCGGTAGACGCGTCGGGCGACGGCGTCGCCCGCGTCGGCGAGCCTCTCGACCTCCTGGGCGCCAGTGACGCCGGCACCGGTGGCCTCGCGGTAGCGGCGGGCGATCTGGGGCCCGGCCGCGACAGCCTCCAGGTGGCCGGTGCGCCCGCAGGTGCAGGGCTCGGCGCCCGCCGGGCCGGAGGGCATGTGCCCCATCTCCCCGGCCAGGAAGTGGGCGCCGTGGTGGACGCGGCCGTCCAGGACGACCGCTCCGCCGACACCTGTGCCCACAGCGACCACGAGGACGCCGGCCGCGCCGGCACCGGCGCCGATCCAGGCCTCGCCCGCGGCGTAGGCGTTGACGTCGTTGTCGACGTGCACGAGCACGCCCTGCGGCGCAGTGCCCGCGGCCAGGAGCCGTCCGGCCACTGCGGAGGCGATGTCGGTGCCGGGCCAGTCGGCGATGGCGTCGGTGGCCGAGACGACCACGCCCCGACCCGAGTCGATGACACCCGCCGAGCCGATCCCGACCGCCGTCGGCGCCGGGAGCGCCCCAGAGGCCGTACGGGCGCTGGCATCGACGAGGTCGGCCACCAGGGAGGCGACGGCGTCCAGCACGGCCCGCGGCCCCTCGCGCGCCGGGGTGGGAGCCTCCAGGACGGGACCGAGCAGGGCGCCGTCAGCGGCCACGAGGGCGGTCGCGATCTTCGTGCCGCCCAGGTCGACGCCGACGACCGGGGCCGCGGCCCCGGGCCGCCCGACCGGGGCCGCGTCAGTCGGTGCCGCCATCTCAGACCAGACCCTGCTCGCGCACGATCGCCACGATCCTGTCCCTGGTCTCTCCCTGGAGAGCCTTGACGGGGAAGGCCATGGTGTTGGTGTCGATAATGCCGATGGCCTGCATGGCGGTCTTGAAGGCGCCGATGCCGCTGGCGTCCCCGGAGCGCCCCTGGGGCACGTGAACGATCTCGAAGCCGGCGCAGATCCGGTCCTGGATGCGACGGGCCTCGGTCCAGTCGCCGTTGCGGGCGGCCCGCCACATGTCGGTGTAGGGCCGCGGGTCGACATTGGCGTACCCGGGCACGGCCCCGTCGCCGCCCAGCAGGAGCATGCCGTCCACGACGCACTCGTGCCCGGTCAGCAGGGCCAGGGGGTGACCGGCGGCCTCGTTGGCGGCGACCAGGCGGCGGAAGCCGACGTCGTCGCCCGAGGAGTCCTTGACCCCGGCCAGGACGCCCTCGACGCCGAGTCGGACGAGCATGTCGCGGCTGAGCTTGACGCCGTTGAGGCGGACGGGGACGTCGTAGGCGAACAGCGGGACGTCGACGGCGGCGGCGATGGCGCGGAAGTGGTCGGCGATCTCGGCGGCGTCGTTGATGGCGTAGAAGGGGCACGCGGCGACGACCGCGTCCGCCCCCAGGCCCTGGGCTCGGCGGGCCTGCTCGATGACGCGGCGCGCCGTGGTGTCGATCACCCCGGCCAGGACCTGCACGCGACCGGCCGTCGTGGCGACGGCGCGCTCGACGACGGCGCCGCGTTCGGCGTCGGTGAGGTAGGCCGTCTCACCGGAGGAGCCCAGGACGAACAGTCCGTTGACCCCTCCTGCGATAAGGTGCTCGATAACGCGGTCGAGGCCATCGAGATCGACGGCGCCGTCCCAGGTGAACGGAGTGATGAGCGGTGGAATGACTCCGGTGAAACGAGTATCCATGTGCGGTTTTCCTTTGAGTTCCCTTAAGTATTTCCCTGAGTTCGGTGCGGGCGGGTCGGTGCGGGGCTCAGGCCTCGAGGAGCGAGGGAACGGCGCCGAGCAGGGTGCGCGTGTACTCCTGCCGGGGGTTGTTGAAGATCTCCTCGGCAGCGCCCAGCTCGAGGATCTCTCCGAGGTACATGACGGCGATCCGGTCGGAGACGTAGCGCACGGTGTTGATGTCGTGGCTGATGAACACCAGCCCCAGGCTGAGGGCGGCCTTGAGGTCCTGGAGGAGGTTGAGCACCTGGGCGCGCACCGACACGTCCAGGGCGCTGGTGGGCTCGTCGGCGACGATGATGTCGGGATCCAGTGCCAGGGCGCGGGCGATGGCCACGCGCTGGCGCTGGCCGCCCGAGATCTGCCTGGGCAGGACGTCAAGGGCGCTGGGCGGCAGGCCGACCAGGTGGAGGAGGTCCTTGACCTTGGCCTCGCGCTGCCTGGGCGAGCCGATGCCGTGGACGTTGAGCGGGTCGATGAGGGTGTCGTGCACGATCATGCGGGGGTTCAGCGCCGTGGCCGGGTCCTGGAAGACGACCGAGACCGAGCGCCCCAAGGCCCTGCGGTCCGCGGCGGTGCGCCCCAGAGCGCGCCCCTTGAAGTAGACCTCACCGCGGGTCAGGGGCTGCAGACCGACCATGATGCGGGCGGTGGTCGACTTCCCGCAGCCGGACTCCCCCACCAGGCCCAGGGTCTCGCCGCGCCTGACGCTCAGCGAGACGTCGTTGACGGCGTGGACCGTGTCGGGCCGGAAGAGCCTGCCGGTACGGGACCTGTGAATGACGTGCGCATGGCGCAGCTCGATAACCGGGTCGGTCTCAGGACTCCAGGCGCCGGCGGTGTCGTCGGGCATCAGTGCGCCTCCTTCTTAAGAACCGCCTCGAGCTCGGGCGTGATGGCGTAGTAGTGCTCGGCGCTTCCGGTCACCGGCTTGAGGACGGGCCGGCTGTCCAGACCGACCTCGGGGTGGGAGGACCTGGGGGCGAAGCGGTCGCCCTTGACGAGCTCCTTCGGGCTCGGGACGGTGCCGCGCACCTGGTGCAGGCGCTCGGATCCCGCCTCGATGGACAGGACCGCCCCCAGCAGGCCGCGGGTGTACTCGTGGACGGGGTTGGTCAGCAGCTCGGAGGTCGCGGCCTGCTCGACGACCTGTCCGGCGTACATGACGGTGACGCGGTGGGCGACCTTGGCGACCAGAGCCAGGTCGTGGCTGACGAAGACCATGGCGAAGCCGAGCCTCTCGCGCAGCTCGCCCAGCAGGTCGATGACCTGCTTCTGGACGGTCACGTCCAGGGCGGTGGTGGGCTCGTCGGCGATGATCAGGCTCGGGTCACGGGTCAGAGCCATGGCGATGAGGACGCGCTGGCGCTGCCCCCCGGAGAGCTCGTGCGGATAGCTCTTGAGGGTGCGCACGGGGTCGAGGCCGACGAGCTCGAGGAGCTCCTCGGCGCTGCGGGTCCCGCCGCGCCGGGTGAGCTGCTTCATCTGGGAGCGGATGAGCATGGAAGGGTTCAGGGCGGACAGGGCGTCCTGGTAGATCATGCTCATCTCGTGACCGCGCAGGGCGTTGTGCTCCTCGGGGGTCATCTGGAGGATGTTTGCGCCCTTGAACAGGATCTCACCGGTGATGCGCGCCGTCGGGGGCAGCAGCCCCATGACGGCCATGGAGGTGATCGACTTCCCGCAGCCGGACTCCCCCACCAGCCCCATGGTCTCGCCCGGGCGCACAGAGAAGGAGACGTTATCGACGATGTTGACGTCGCCGTGCTGGATCGGGAAGGCGATGGACAGGTTCCTGACCTCCAGGACGGGCTCGGCCTGCGCATCGGCGTAGACGAGCCGGTCGTCTCGGGCGAGCTCGGCGGTGCGCAGGGCGGCCAGGCGCTCGGCGAGCGGGACCTCCTCGGCGGCCGGCCCGATCAGGCCGGTGAGCGCGCTCTTCCGGCTCCCGGGGATGGCGCAGGCGGCGTCGTCGGCGTTGTCGCGCACGGCCGGGTCCGCCTCGTCCCAGGTCTCGGCGCTCATGGCCTCCTCGTCGGCCCCGACGTCGACGCGGGCGCGGATGCGCGGGGAGGCCATGGCGTCGGTCAGCCCCTCGGCCAGGACGTTGAGGCACAGGGTCGTGATGAGGATCATGAGGCCGGGGAAGAAGGTCGGCCACCAGTGGCCCGACAGCAGGAGCTCCTTGCCCTCGGAGAGCATGTTGCCCCAGGTAGGGGTGTTGACCGACGTGATGCCGGCGCCGATGAAGGACAGCGAGGCCTCGAAGACGATCGCGTCGGCCACGAGCACCGTGGCGTAGACCATGATCGGAGCGATGCAGTTGCGCACCACGTGCCTGGCCAGGATCCAGGGCACACGCGCGCCCATGACCCTGGAGGCGGCGACATAGTCCTCGCCGAACTGGGCCAGGATGTTCGCGCGGACCACGCGCGTAAGCTGCGGGGTGTAGACGACGGCGGTCGCCAGGATGATGACGGGCACGATCGGCAGGCGCGAGGACATGGCCAGGACCAGGACAGCTGCCAGGGCAATGCCGGGGAAAGACATGAGGACGTCGAGGACGCGCATGACGACCTCGCCGACCCACTTGCGGCTGGTCGCGGCGATGGCCCCGAGGACGGAGGCCAGGGCCAGGGCGATGCCCGTGGCGCTCAGGCCGACGACGAGCGAGACCCGGGCGCCGTAGACGGCTCGGGAGAAGATGTCGCGGCTGGGCTTGTCGGTCCCGAAGAGATGCTCCAGCGAGGGGCGGACAGCGGAGTCGTAGGTGACGATGTCCGGGCCGCCCTGCACGTGGACGGTCGTCTCCGCGGTCGCCAGACCGGTGGCGCCGGGGTCGTAGGGGGCCACGAGCGGGGCGAGGACCGCCATGGCGACGATCATGAGCAGGACGACGACGGCGATCTTGCTGCCGGTGGGCAGGCTCCTCCAGCCCTGGAAGCGCATGCCGGGCCTGGAGACCTTGTCGAGTGTGCGGCTGTGCAGCATCAGACGCTCCTGATCCTCGGGTTGACCAGCACGTAGAGCATGTCAACGACGATGTTGATAATGATGAATGCCAGCGCCACGGTGATGGACACGCCCTGGACGATGTTGACGTCGTTGCGGGTGACGCCCTGGAAGATGAGCTGCCCCATGCCCTGGATGTTGAAGATCATCTCGATGACGACCGCCCCGCCCATGGCGTAGCCCAGACGCAGGCCGAGCACCGTCAGCGGAGTGATGAGGGCGTTGCGCAGCACGTTGCGGGCCACGACGACCCGCTTGGGGATGCCGGCGCCGATGGCCGTGCGCACGTAGTCGCGGTCGAGCTCCTCGACCATGGCCGTGCGCACCACACGGGTCAGCGTCCCGGTGTTCGGCACGGCGATGGCGACAGCGGGCAGGAAGATCTGGCGCACGTAGGCGGCCGGGTCGTCGCTGAAGGGAGTCCACCTGGTCACCAGCGAGGGGAAGGCGCCCGCTGCGCCGGGGATGTCGCCGAACCACTGGATGAGCAGAAGCGCCAGCCAGAACGAGGGCGTGGCCAGGCACAGGATGGAGATGACGCGGATGACCTGGTCCGGCGTCCTGTCCCGGTACAGGGCGGCGACGACGCCCAGGACGGTGGCGGCCACGACTGCGACGAGGATGCCGACGAATGTCAGCTGGAGGGTGATCGGGAAGGCGGTCGACACCATGTCGGAGATCCTCACGCCGGTGAAGGACGTGCCGAGGTCGCCGTGGGCCAGGCCGACGAGATAGTCCCAGAAACGTGTGAGCAGCGGGTCGTTGAGATGGTGGGCTTCGCGATACTGCTCGAGGGCCTCCGGCGTGGCCGACTCTCCGAGCGCGAGGACCGCGGGGTCTGCGGTGGAGAACGACATGACGACGAAGACGAGCAGCGTCACGCCCAGCACCATGACCGGCAGCGCCAGCAGGCGCCGCCCGATCAGGCGGAGGAGGTTGGACACTGGGGTGCTCCTTTGTCTTTGCGCCCGGCCGCGGCGTCCCTGAGGCGCGCGGGGCGGCGCGCGGCCGGGTGAGGAAGACGGTTGGGGGACGGGGAGGGCCGGTCAGGCCTGCGTCGAGCCGACGTCCACGAAGGACAGGCCGGGGTAGCTGACGCTGCGGAACGACACGAGGGTCTGGCTGTTGTACGCCGTCGGCGTCGTGCGGTGGAAGATCGGGTAGAGCGGCACGTTCTCCGCGATGAGGTCGAACGCCGTCTGCCACTTGGCGATCTGCGCCTCGCCCTCGATCTGGACGGCCTCGTCGAGAATCTTCTGGAGCTTGGTGTAGGCCTCTGCGCCCTTCCAGTGCATGCGGTCGTTGGCCCACAGGTCGGCGCTGTACCACCACCGCATGAGCAGGTCGGCGTCGTTGCCGAAGACCGAGGGGTCGCCGGGCGCGATGGCGATGTCCCACTTGTCCCCGGCCTTGATGTAGTCGTAGAGCTCCTTGGACTTCTTCTCGGTGAAGCTCGCGGAGACGCCGAGCGCCTCGAGGTTCTCCTTGATGATGGGACGCGCACCGGAGAAGAAGCCGTGGTCCGTGGCAATGGCCTCGATGGAGGTGATTCCGGCCTCCGCCAGCAGGGACTTGGCCTTGGCGGCGTCGTAGGTGTAGACCGTTGAGGCCTGCTTGTAGGCGGGGTGGTCCTCCTGCACGAAGCATGTGGCGGCGGTGGCCAGCGTCCCCATGCCGGTGGTGCAGATCTTCTCGTAGTCCAGGGCGTACAAGATGGCCTGGCGCGCCTTGACGTCGGCGAAGGCCCCCTGGTGGTTGAACATGACGAACACGAGGCTGAACCCCTTGTCCGCGGCAACCGTGATCGGCTCCGTCATCGCGCCGAGGTTCGTCGCCGGCACGGTGTCGATGGCCTGAACGGTGCCGGAGGCGATCGCGTTGGTGCGCGTGGTGTCGTCGGCGAGGATCTGCCAGGTCATCTTCTTGGCGAGGGCGGGGTGGGAGCCGTTGTAGCTGTCGTTGCGCTCGAAGACGATGGTCTGGGACGCGGCGCTGTTGTCGGTCATCTTGTACGGCCCGGACCCGATCGGGCTCATGTCGAAGGCCTTGGGGTCGGCCTCGACCGCCGCCCGGGGAACGATCTTGACGGTGCTGAGCCGCTCCGCGACCAGGGAGTAGGGGTGCTTGGTCTTGATGGTGACCGTGGCGTCGTCCTTGGCCTTCACCGACTCCAGGAAGGTGAGGAACTGGCTGTAGAGCGAGTTGTTCGCCGGGTCAAGAACACGCTCGAAGGAGAAGACGACGTCGTCGACGGTCACGTCGCTGCCGTCGGAGAACTTGGCGTCCTCACGCAGGGTAACCTCATAGGTCGTGTCATCGACCTTTGCGGGCAGCTCCTTGCCGAGGGCGGCGTAGGCCTCGCGGCTGACCGGGTCGAGCTCGGTCAGCCCCTCCATGGTGTGCCAGTTGGCGGCGACGGTCAGGCCGGCGGTCGTGGTCATCGGGTCGTAGCCGCTCGTCCCCAGCTCGTAGGAGATGCCCGCCGTGATGGTGCCGTCGGGGTTGACGCTCCCAGAACCCGAGCCCGAGCCGCCGGACGAGCCGCCGCACGCGGCCAGGGCTGCGGCGAAACCCGCGGCCATCCCCATGGTGGACGTGAGGCGGATGAAGTCGCGGCGGGAAGTACGCGGAGTTGAGATCGCCATTGATGTTCTCCTGAAGTCTGACGTCTGTTGTCTGACGTTGATAGGCTGACTGTAGCAGCTCGGAGGACATCTGACCACATCGTTTACGCTTTCGTGTCGTGACACCCTCCGGGCGGAGGCCCGGCCCAGGGTCCGGACACAGGACAAGCGAGCACAACGATGGAATTCTGGCCACAATGACTGCCATGAAAACGAAGCGAGGCGCCTACGCCTCCATGAACGGGACTGCAACGACGCAGGCCTCGACCGCGATCAACGCCATCAAGGACTACATCCTCCAGTCCCACCTCCACCCCGGGGACCCGCTGCCCACCGAGTCACAGCTGTGCACCGATCTGGGCATGTCCCGCTCGTCCGTCCGCGAGGCCGTCCGCACGCTGGTGGCGCTCGACATCGTCGAGGTGCGCCACGGGCACGGGATGTTCGTCGGCCAGATATCGATGCGCCCCATGGTGGAGTCGCTCGTCTTCCGCGGCCTGCTCAAGCCCGGGGACGACTACCAGGCCCTGCGCGAGGTCGTCGAGGTGCGCGCCACCCTGGACGACTCGCTCGCCGAGCAGGTGATCAGGGTCTGGAAGGGGCGCAGGAACCGCGCGATCGACGCCGTCGTCGAGCAGATGGAGCAGCTCGCCGCCGCGGGCAAGACCTTCACCGAGCAGGATCACCGTTTCCACTCCATGCTTCTGAAGGCCCTGCCCAACCACCTCTTCGGCCACCTCACGGACGCGTTCTGGGCCGTGCACACGCTGACGGTGCCAATGCTGGACGCGCCGCGCCCCGAGGACATCATGCGCACGGCCAGCGCGCACCGCGCCATGCTCGAGGCCGCCCGCGCGGGCGACCGCGACGCCTACCGCGCGGCGGTCAAGGAGCACTACGCCCCGCTCAAGGCCGTCCTCCAGTCCAGCTGACCACCCCGCCCCCCACACCCCTCGGCCCCCTCTCGCCGAGATCGGCTCGGTTCCGCACCTAGCGATGACAGCCAAGCCCACCAGGCCCCTCCGTACAGCACTAAGAGGCAACGGGCTAGCGGCGACACTGGACCGGGGCCGGGGCAGAGGACTACTGATGAGCGTCCCTCGCTGACAGCCCAACGGCCCCCGCGGCATGAGGACCCGACGCCGCCCCTGCCGCAACCGTCGCCACTGCCGAGTGGCTTACACGACTAGAACCCCGGACCTTCAGACACGCGGGGCCTCTCGCCATCGTCGACGAGAGGCCCCAGCTAGTGCGAGCACTCCACAGCGTTATCGCTCACTGCATCCCCGCTACCGCGAGGTGAACGCGACGGCCAGCCACTACACAGGTTCATCCCCGCTAGCGCGAGGTCTGGGTTAACCCCACTCCATATGAGGTATCACACATCATCGTCACCAGGGTACTGCCAGCCAGTACACGTTAGACTTCCTCTGTCGAAAGGAGGTGACCCTCATGACCAAAAAACAAAACTGGTTGCGGAGCCCGGACAGGCTCCGCTTCCTCGCAAGCTGCATCAACCTTGCGACTGCTGTTATTTCCTCCTTCCTCCGGTAACCAGTAGGGAGGCCATCGCTGGGTGCGGACGCAGGTGCCACTGCGTCCGCACCCAGACTAACCGTCTCCACACAAGCCCCCAAGTCGGGGCGCCGCGTAACGGACACGAAGACTCGCTACCAAGCGTCACGGACCTACGGCACACCACCGCCCCTTCTCACGTAACGATTCAGTCACAGTACGTACGCGGGTGTGACCCGAGTAATAATCTTGCTCGGTCCTCATCCCAAGGAAACTTCCAGAGAGGAGCCCCCCCGTGGCGCTCTCAGCACGCGCGCGGTCCGTATGGGCCAAATTCGGCTACGACCCGGAGAGCGACCACTGGCTCCCGCTCTGGCTGCACCTGCTCGACGCCGCCGCTCTCGCCGAGCACCTCGCCGGGCGCTGGCTGGCGCCCACCACCCGGGACCTCATTGAGCGCGAGCTCGCGGGCTCCGCCTCAGACCTGAGCCCAACGGAGGAGTTCCTCCTCCTCGCCTCCTGGGTCGCCGGCGTCCACGACATCGGCAAGTGCACCCCGGCCTTCTCCTGCCAGGTCGGGAAGCTGGATGACCGCATGAAGGAGGTGGGACTGAGGCACGAGCAGATCGACCCCCTCGAGCGCCGCAGGGTCCCGCACGCCCTGGCGGGCCACCTGATCCTGAGGTCCTGGCTGACGGGCGAGCACGGCTGGGGGCACGGACCCGCCAACGCGCTGGCATCCGTCGTCGGCGCCCACCACGGCATCCCGCCCACGAAGGCGGCCCTCACCAACGAGCTCAGCGGGCACGAGCACCTCCTGGGCGATGACGCGTGGGCCGCCGCCCGGCGCGAGCTCCTCGACCTGGTCACCGCCCGCACCGGTGCGGAGCCCCTGCTGCCCGGCTGGGCGAAGCGACGGTGGTCCCAGCCCTTCCTCGTCGAGCTCTCGGGCCTGGTCATTGTGGCGGATTGGATCGCCTCCACGGAGGCGTACTTCCCTCTTCTGCCCCTGGACGACGACGGCGCGCGCCTGCTCGCGCCCGGCGCCCACGCCGGACGCGCGGCCGCCGGCCTGTCCCGCCTGGAGATCCCCGCGCCGTGGCGCCCCCGCGACGACGGCGCCGACCCCGACTCCCTGCTCGCCGGGCGCTTCGACCTGCCCGCCGGCGCCCGGGCCACCGACGTGCAGGCACGCACCCTGGCGGCGGCCCGCGCCATGGAGCTGCCGGGGCTGCTCGTCGTCGAGGAGTCCACGGGAGGGGGCAAGACCGAGGCCGCCCTCATGGCCGCCGAGGTGCTCGCCGCCCGCACCGGCCGGGCCGGGGTGCTGTTCGCCCTGCCCACCCAGGCGACGACGGACGCCATGTTCTCCCGCGAGCTGTCCTGGCTGGAACGGATCGAGGAGGCCTACGCCGCCGGGGGTGCGCCGTCGGACTTCGCAGTCCAGCTCCTGCACGGCCGCGCCCGGCTCAACGAGGAGGCCCGACCGCTGCGACGGCGCGGCTATGAGATCCGCGACCGGCTCCTCGGGTCGCTCGGCGGCCAGGAGGGCGCACCGCGGCCCGCGGGGATCGGCTGGGACGAGGAGGAGGCCCGCGGCGGGCAGCCCCTCGGCGCCGCGGCCCGCCGTCGCGCCGACCTGGCCATCCTGTCCTGGTTCAACGGGCGCAAGAAGGCGATGCTCTCCGACTTCGTCGTCACCACGGTGGACCACCTGCTCTTCGGGGCCATGCGCTCCCCGCACCTGGCCATGCGGCACCTGGGGCTGAGCCGCAAGGTGGTCGTCGTCGATGAGGTGCACTCCTACTCCACCTACATGAACGTCTACCTGGACCGGGCCCTGACCTGGCTCGCCTTCTACGGGGTGCCCGTGGTGCTCCTGTCGGCCACCCTGTCCGAGGCGCGCTGCACCGCCCTGGTCGACGCCTACCGGCGCGGCCTGCGCCTGGCCGCGGGCGAGCGGGTGCCCAGGCGGCCCGCCCCCGAGGCCCTGCGCACGCCCTTTCCCTGCCTGGTCACCGCGGGGCGCGAACGCACCGAGGTCGTCCCGACGTCGGCGTCGGGTCGTCGCAGCACGGTGCGCGTCAGGCGGCTCACGAGGGACGCCCTGGTCCCGCTCCTGACGGAGTCGCTCGCCGACGGCGGGTGCGCGCTCGTGGTCCGCAACACGGTGCGGCGCGCCCAGGAGACCTACGAGCTGCTGCGCGAGACCTTCGGCGAGGACGTGAGCCTCAACCACGCCCGCTTCACCATCCGCGACCGCCTGGCCAAGGACGACGACCTCCGCCGCCGCTTCGGGCCGCCGCGCGCCCGCCCCAGCCGGCCGCACCGGGCGATCGTTGTGGCCACGCAGGTGGTGGAGCAGTCCCTCGACGTCGACTTCGACCTGCTGGTGAGTGACCTGGCCCCCATTGACCTGGTCCTCCAGCGCATGGGGCGCCTTCACCGCCATGAGCGGCGGCGGCCCGTCCGGCTCACCACGCCGACCTGCTACGTGGACTGGCTGCCCGCCACCGCCTCGGACGATCCGGCCGTGGAGGCCGGCGCCAAGGCGATCTACGGGGAGCAGGACATGCTCATGAGCGCGGCCGCCCTGGACCGGGTGCTCGGCGGCCCCGGCATCGTGACCGTGCCCGACGACGTCCACGACCTCATTGAGGCCGTCTACGGAACCGACGCCCCGGTACCGCCGCGCTGGCAGGGGGCCGTCGCCCAGGCCCGCCAGGAGCACGACGTGCAGAGAAAGAAGAAGCACGACGCGGCCAAGGCATTCCTCCTGGAGGAGCCGGAGCGTGCGGGCGCGCGCACCTCGCTGATCGGCTGGCTGCACACGACCGCCTCCGACAGTGAGGACAAGGGGCGTGCCCAGGTCCGCGACGGCGAGGACTCCCTGGAGGTCATCCTCCTGGAGCTGCGCCGGGTGGGCGGCCAGGAGGAGCTGCGCACCCTGCAGCGCCGGTCTGGCGAACCGGGGCGCATGATCCCGACCGATCGCGTCCCGGACCCGAAGGTCGTGCGCGCCATGGTGATGTCCGCGGTGAGGCTGCCCGCGAGCCTGTCCAACGCGCGCGTCATCGACAAGGTCATCCAAGAGCTCGAGATTCGTGTCGTACCCGCCTGGCAGGATGACCGCGACCTTCAGGGGCAGCTGTTCCTTCTCCTGGAGGACGGCCGGGCGCAGCTGGCCGGCACCGTACTCGAGTACTCCCCCTCCACCGGACTGAAGGAGGTCCGTTCCCAATGACACCCACAACGCCCAGCTTCAATCTTCTGGACGAGCCCTGGATACGGGTGACCCGGCTCGACGGGGCGTCCGACGAGGTCTCGCTGCTGGCCGTCTTCCGCGAGGCGGCGGACATCGCCGGCATCCACGGCGAGATCGCCAGCCAGGACGTGGCCATCCTGCGCCTGCTCCTGGCCGTCTGCCACCGCGCCATGGGCGGGCCCGAGGACATGGACACCTGGGAGGAGTACTGGGACGACCCCGGCAGGCTCGGGCGCGACGCCGTCGCCTACCTCGAGAGCTATCGGGACCGCTTCGACCTGCGCGACCCGGAGCGCCCCTTCTTCCAGGTGGCGGGGATCCACGCCGCCTCGGGGAAGGTCTCCGGCCTGGAGTCCCTCATTGCGGACGTCCCCAACGGAGATCCCTTCTTCACCACCCGGATCGCCCAGGGCCTGGAGTCCATCAGCTGGGCGGAGGCGGCCCGGTGGCTGGTGCACGTCCACGCCTTCGACCCCTCCGGCATACGCACAGGCGCCGTCGGCGATCCCCGGGTCAAGGGAGGCAAGGGGTACCCCATCGGCCCGGGATGGACGGGGCAGATCGGCGTCGTGACCGTGAACGGGGAGGACCTGGAGCGCACGCTGCTGCTCAACACCGTGGTCTGCGAGAAGGTCGACGGCCTCGACGTGGACCCGGCCGCAGACCTGCCCCCGTGGGAGCGCGAGGCGGACACCCCCGCCGGCTCGCTCACCCTGGAGCCCACCGGGCCCGTCTCCTGCTACACGTGGCAGACGCGCCGCGTCCTCCTCCACGGCGACACCCGCGTCACCAGCCTGTTCCTCGGCAACGGGGACAAGGCGACCCCCCAGAACCGCTACCTGGTCGAGCCCATGACCGCCTGGCGCTACTCCGAGCCCCAGACCAGGAAGCTCAAGGCGACCGTCTACATGCCGCGCAAGCTGCCCACGGACCGGGCGTTCTGGCGGGGCCTGTCCACGCTCGTCGCCCAGTTGAGCCCGCGGGTCACGATCAAGAGAGCCGGGGACGTGCCCCGGTACCGCTCCCCCGGCGTCGTCTCCTTCTACCAGGAGCTCATGCTCCAAGGCATTGTGCCGCTGAGCGGACTTATCCCCCTGCACGCCGTCGGCATGGAGTACGGGGCCCAGGAAGCGGTCGTCACCGAGCTCGTCGATGACACTCTCTCGCTGCCAGCCGGCCTGCTCGACCCGAGCGGCAGGCGGCTGGTCGGGGTCGTCCACGACGCCATGGAGGAGACGGAGGGCGTCGCCTCCGCGCTGCGGAACCTGGCCGCGAACCTGGACAGGGCACGGGGCGGGAGCCCGGACACGGCCTCGGCCGCACGGGGCCGCGCCGGGGCCGCCTTCTACCAGGTCATTGACGAGAACTTCCCCACCTGGCTCGCCTCTCTCGATGGCGCCGACCCCGCTGTGGCCCGCGACCAGTGGCGCACCCTGCTGCGCTCCGAGGCCTGGAGGCAGCAGGAGGCGCTCGCCTCCGCCGCCTCCGACACCGCCTTCGCCGGGCGCGGGGAGGGCAGGGGGCGCATGGACATCGGTCGCGCTCTGGTCTACTTCCGCGCCGCCCTCAATAAGGCGGTGCCGCCACCCGAACCACAGGACGCACCCGTCGAGGACGGAGAAAGGACATCGGCATGACGACGTCGGATACCAGCACGCCCCCGGACACTGCGGGCGCCGCACCGCCCGGGCCCCGGCGGCCCCGCCTGGAAGATACTGGCCGCCTTGTGGACCGGCGCATCGCAGGCCCGAACGGCCTGCAGAACCGCTACCTTCACAATGAGGCCCGGGCCCGCGGGGAGCTGGCGGCGCTGCGCGGCGCCGTGGCCAGAGAGCCCGGCGAGGTGCCCGATACCTGGGAGCTCACCCAGGTGGAGGTCCCGGACTATGCGGGCGACGCCCCCACCCGGGAGGAGATCGCCGTCCACACCGCCATGACCCTCTACGCCGTGCACCAGCAGTCCCGGACCACGCCCATGTTCCGCCCCGGCGTCGGGCTGGGCCGGGCCGCTCGAGAGCTGGTGGGATGGGACGAGGAGAACCCGTCCGCCCAGAAGCGCTTCAACGCCCTGGTCACCTCGGCCACCGTCGCCGAGCTGCGCCACCACCTGCGGGGTTTCGTCTCGCAGCTGAGGGCCCGGGACATCGCCCTGGACCACGCCATGCTCGCCGACAGCATCGCCCGCTTCCAGCGTCCGAACGGGGCCAAGCAGGTCCGCCTCGCCTGGGCCCGCCAGTACTACTCCCTGTCCCCAGCCGACGACGCCGACGCGGCGCCCCGCACCGACCACAACACCACCACACCGATCCCGGAGAACTGATTATGAGCACCTACGTCGATATCCACGTCATCCAGAGCCTTCCTCCCTCCTGCGTCAACCGGGACGACTCGGGCTCCCCCAAGTCCGCCGTCTACGGGGGCGTGCGGCGCCTGCGGGTCTCCAGCCAGTCCTGGAAGCGGGCCGCCCGCCTGTACTTCAACAACCTCCTAGACGCCTCCGACGTCGGCGTGCGCACCAAGCGGGTTGCCGAGCTGCTCGCCGCCCGGATCGCTGAGGACGCCCCCGACCTCGCGGAGAGTGCCCTCGACCTGGTCGGAGAAGTTTTCAAGCTGGCCAAGATCAAGCTCTCGGCCCCACGTAAGAAGGACGGGCCGCTGGAGTCCGGCTACCTCCTGTTCCTGTCCACCAGCCAGATCGCGCGCCTGGCCGAGCTCGCCATCGCCGCCGCGCGCAGTGGCGAGACGCTCGACGCCAAGGCGGTCAAGAAGATCTTCAAGGAGGCGCACGCCGTCGATATCGCCCTGTTCGGCCGCATGGTCGCCGACAACACCGATCTCAATATCGACGCCGCCTGCCAGGTGGCCCACGCCATCTCTACGCACGCCGCGGAGAACGAGTACGACTTCTTCACCGCCGTGGACGACGAGAAGAGCCGCTCCGAGGAGGAGGACGCCGGCGCCGGCATGATGGGGACGGTCGAGTTCTCCTCGGCCACCATGTACCGCTACGCCACCGTCAACGTGGACCTGCTGCGGCACAACCTCGGGGACAGTGAGGCCACGCTGCGGGCGCTGGAGGTCTTCATCAGGGGCTTCTGCCTGTCCATGCCCACCGGCAAGCAGAACACCTTCGCCAACCGGACTGTCCCGGAGGCCGTCGTCGTCGCTGTGCGCGAGGACCAGCCCGTCTCCCTCGCAGGGGCCTTCGAGGAGGCGGTCCCCGCGGACGCGGCCCACGGATACGTGGCCCGCTCGGTGGAGGCGCTGGCCCGGCACGCGGCGACGATCGAGGACAACTACGGCCTGGAGCCGCTGCGCAGCTTCGTCGTCGCGCTCACCGACAGCAACGCCGTCGCCTCGCTCGGGGAGCGGGTGTCCTTCACCGACCTGCCGGAGCGGGTCCGCGAGGTCGTGGCTCCGCGCCTGCCCGGTCAGGAGCGGGCCTGATGGCTGTCCTCCTCCTACGGCTCGCGGGCCCCATGCAGGCGTGGGGGGTGAAGTCCCGGTTCACAGTGAGGGCCACCGAGCTCGCACCGACCAAGAGCGGCGTCATCGGCATGCTGGCCTCCGCCGTCGGGCGGCGCAGAACCGATCCGATCGAGGACCTCCTCGCCCTGCGCTTCGGCGTGCGCAAGGACCAGCCCGGCAGCGTCATCCGGGACTTCCACACCGCCGTGCCCACCGACGGCCGCAAGCCCATGCCGCTGTCCAACCGCTACTACCTGGCCGACGCCGTCTTCCTCGCCGGCATCGAGGGCGACCGGGCACTCCTGGAGGGCATTGACGAGGCCCTGCGGCACCCGGCCTTCCCGCTGTACCTCGGCAGGCGCTCCTGCCCGCCCACCCTCCCGGTGTCCCTGGGGCTGCGGGAGGCGGCGCTGCTCGACGCTCTCCGGGCCGAGCCGTGGCTCGCCTCAGAGTGGTTCCGTCGTCGGCGCCGCGACGGTTTCGACGCGGAGATCCTCATCGACCAGGAGGCCGTGCCCATCAAGGAGCGGGCGGGCGACGCCCGGGGCAGTCGGGACGTCCCGCTGTCCTTCGACCCCCGACGCCGCGACTACGGCTTCCGGGAGGTCGAACGGCTCATGGTGCGGGTCGGAGCCCCCGAGCCGGACGCGCACGATCCCATGGCTGAGCTGGAGGAGGCGGGCCTGTGTTTCTGACGAAGATCGAGCTCGATCCGGCTCGCCGCCTCGCACGCAAGTACTTGGGCTCGCCCCAGGTCATGCACGCCGTCGTCCTGAAGGCCACCGGGGGCGACGACGGGGACGGGCCCGGACGCGTCCTGTGGAGGGTGGACGGAAGGGCCCGGGGCACGACGGCGTCGCTGTACCTGCTCTCGCCGTCGGAGCCCGACTGCTCCCAGATCATCCAGGAGGCGGGGACCGCCGGCGAGCAAGCGCGCACCCTCGACTACTCGCCGTTCCTGGAGCGGCTGGGAGCCGGGCAGCAGTGGGCCTTCCGCCTGGCGGCCAACCCCTCCTACTCGGCCTCCCGAGGGCCGGGCGCACGCGGAAAGCGGTTCGGACACGTCACGGTCGAGCAGCAGCGGCAGTGGCTGGTCGCCCGTGCCCCGGGGTACGGGTTCGGGCTCGCGCCGGTCGATGACGAGGGCGCCGACATCTCGGTCGTCGTCGTCCGCCGGGAGCGGCCCGTCTTCAGGCGGGAGAATCCGACCTGTCGCGCGCGCGACCGCGTCACGATCAACCGGACCGTCTACGAGGGCGTTCTGCGCGTCACCGACGCCGAGGCGCTGCGTCGCGCGCTCGTGGCCGGGATCGGCCGGTCCAAGGCCTACGGCTGCGGGCTCATGACGCTAGCTCGGGTGAGGCAGGACTGACGATGGCCAGGATGCTGCCGGTCCCCGTGACGGCGCTCCCCCGCGTCCAGGACCGGATGTCCTTCCTCTACCTGGAACACTGCGTCGTCCACCGGCAGGATGGTGCCCTGACCGCCCGCGACGACAAGGGCACCATCCACGTCCCGGCGGCGTCGCTAGTGGCGGTCTTCCTCGGGCCGGGGACGTCAGTGAGCCACCAGGCGATGAGTCTGCTCGGCGAGTGCGGGACGACGGCGGTCTGGGTCGGTGAGCGCGGCGTGCGCTACTACGCGCACGGCCGGTCGCTGGCGACCTCCACCCGGCTGCTTGTGGAGCAGGCGGCCCGTGTCTCCTCGCCTCAGAAGCGTCTGCGCGTGGCGCGCGAGATGTACTGCATGCGGTTCAGCGGCGAGGACGTCGACGGGCTGACCATGCAGCAGCTCAGAGGCCGGGAGGGCGCCCGGGTTCGCCAGGTGTACCGGGAGAACTCCCGGCGCACCGGCGTCCCGTGGACGCGGCGGGACTACCGCCCCGACGACTTCGAGGCCTCGGACCCGATCAACCAGGCGCTGTCGGCCGCGCATGCCGCACTGTACGGGATCGTCCACGGCGTGATCGTCTCCCTGGGCTGCTCGCCGGGCCTCGGTTTCGTTCACACCGGGCACGAGCGCTCCTTCGTGTACGACATCGCGGACCTGTACAAGGCCGAGACCACGATCCCGATCGCCTTCGATGTGGTCGCCGAGGGGATGGACGACCTCACCGGGACGACCAGGCGGCGCGTGAGGGACAAGGTCTTCGAGCTGAAGATCATCGAGCGGACGGTCAGGGACATCTACCGGCTGTTCGAGGTCGAGGACGCCGAGGACCTGGGTGTCAATGTGGTCTCCCTGTGGGACTATCAGCGGCATGCTGTTGCCGGTGGCTCGAACTACGCCGGGGAGGATGCGGGAGGATGGTAGTGCTGATCCTGTCAGCGGCCCCGGCCTCCTTGCGCGGCTCCATGACCCGCTGGCTGCTCGAGGTCTCTCCCGGGGTCTTCGTCGGGCGCCTTTCGGCCCGTGTGCGCGAGCAGCTGTGGGAGCTGGTCCGCGCCTACATCGGCGAGGGGCGCGCCCTGCTGATCTGGTCGGTGCGCTCCGAGCAGCGCTTCGCGATCGCGTCGCTGGGGCATGAGCGCGAGCCGGTCGACGTTGAGGGCTGCCTGGTCATGCGCACGCCATACCGGCAGATCGAAGGATCACGGGCGATCCCCGGTGCCGTCAGACCCCCGAAGGAGTCATGGTCGATCGCCGCTCGACGGCGGCGCTACCGCAACGCCTCCGAGCGGGCGCTAGGTCAGCAGTGAAGGCGGAAGCCGTCTGGTAGGGTGGGTGGTCGTTGGGATTCCAAGGATCGCCAAGTGTAAACCCCGCGCGAGCGGGGATGATCCCGCGTAGATACCGCCCCACTCGAAGATGGCGCAGTAAACCCCGCGCGAGCGGGGATGATCCGGGGACAGGAAGTGGCAGGAGATAGGATACTTCGTAAACCCCGCGCGAGCGGGGATGATCCTCTGCTTTTCGACGCACTGTGTGTCTTCTACTAGTAAACCCCGCGCGAGCGGGGATGATCCACGATTAATTTTGAGAGCCTGCCGACCCCGAAGAGTAAACCCCGCGCGAGCGGGGATGATCCACCGTCCTCACTCACCCCCGCCCGCGGAAAACGCGTAAACCCCGCGCGAGCGGGGATGATCCGGCCCCAAAGGCGACAAGGGGGACCAGGGCGACGTAAACCCCGCGCGAGCGGGGATGATCCCGCGTAGATACCGCCCCACTCGAAGATGGCGCAGTAAACCCCGCGCGAGCGGGGATGATCCTGCCCAGGGAAAGAGTGTCCGGCGCTGTGATAAGTAAACCCCGCGCGAGCGGGGATGATCCTACCCAGAGGCGTGTAAGCAGGCTCGCACTGCTGTAAACCCCGCGCGAGCGGGGATGATCCGCATGTCACTTCAAGCATCATATAAGGAGATGTGTAAACCCCGCGCGAGCGGGGATGATCCTACACTCAGCATTATTGCGGGAGCCGTTGTTAAGTAAACCCCGCGCGAGCGGGGATGATCCGCATTTGTCATATCGGTCGCCGTCTGAGCCTGCGTAAACCCCGCGCGAGCGGGGATGATCCTCTCGTTGTCGGCATAGTCGGTGTCCCCAATATGTAAACCCCGCGCGAGCGGGGATGATCCCATCTAGGACGGTGCAGTCGCAGATGCCTCAGGGTAAACCCCGCGCGAGCGGGGATGATCCGTTCTCCTTCGGGATCTCAACAAAACGACCCTTGTAAACCCCGCGCGAGCGGGGATGATCCCGGGCTTCTTGCGGCTGATTTCTCTCGCGCCGGGTAAACCCCGCGCGAGCGGGGATGATCCCTTAACATGTACAACAATCCCACGGAATTTACCGTAAACCCCGCGCGAGCGGGGATGATCCTGTCGCTCTGGTGCCGCCCGATAACTTGCAGGTGTAAACCCCGCGCGAGCGGGGATGATCCCCTGCTCTATCAGGCGCGGCGGGACGGTCGGTTGTAAACCCCGCGCGAGCGGGGATGATCCAAGAACCGCCGGCACAAAAAGTGACGCTGAGATGTAAACCCCGCGCGAGCGGGGATGATCCCTTGGAATGGACCCGGAGAATGAGACCGAAGCGTAAACCCCGCGCGAGCGGGGATGATCCGAAACCATCAAACCCAAGATTGTGGAAATAAGTGTAAACCCCGCGCGAGCGGGGATGATCCGGAGTAACTTATATGGGTAATGAGGTACTAGGCGTAAACCCCGCGCGAGCGGGGATGATCCCTTAACATGTACAACAATCCCACGGAATTTACCGTAAACCCCGCGCGAGCGGGGATGATCCCGTCGACGGTGTCCTCCCGCCACACGGACGCGAGTAAACCCCGCGCGAGCGGGGATGATCCGGAAGTGCCCGAGGGGAACTTGGAGAGGAGGTCGTAAACCCCGCGCGAGCGGGGATGATCCGCGTTATCTGGAGCAGAATCTGCTTTTCGACGCGTAAACCCCGCGCGAGCGGGGATGATCCGGTCCCCTTCTTTTACCTGGTCGGCGGCAGAGAGTAAACCCCGCGCGAGCGGGGATGATCCCCACCCATAAGCGCAGTCGACGCGGCACCACCAGTAAACCCCGCGCGAGCGGGGATGATCCTTTGTGTCGCTTAGTAAACTCGGGAATAGACGGGTAAACCCCGCGCGAGCGGGGATGATCCCGTCGCCGCCCGCGCGCTGACGAGGTCCTCTATGTAAACCCCGCGCGAGCGGGGATGATCCGATGCCGGTCGACGTATTCGCGTATCGACTCCTGTAAACCCCGCGCGAGCGGGGATGATCCGGTCGCCGACAATATTAAAGTGATCACTATTCAGTAAACCCCGCGCGAGCGGGGATGATCCCTTAGACATTACCTGCAAGTTATCGGGAGGCACGTAAACCCCGCGCGAGCGGGGATGATCCTATACCTACGCAATTCCCATGAACACCCTGAGAGTAAACCCCGCGCGAGCGGGGATGATCCCTCAAAGCCCGGGAACTCCTCTTGAATATCGTCGTAAACCCCGCGCGAGCGGGGATGATCCGTTTCCCTCGGGTACCTCTTTTGGGTCCACTGTGGTAAACCCCGCGCGAGCGGGGATGATCCCCATCCTCACTCACCCCCGCCCGCGGAAAACGCGTAAACCCCGCGCGAGCGGGGATGATCCGAGGGCCCAGAAGGGCCGCAAGGCAGGCGTGGGGTAAACCCCGCGCGAGCGGGGATGATCCCAACCCAACCAGAGTTCTGATTCCCAAAGATCTGTAAACCCCGCGCGAGCGGGGATGATCCCTCCAGGCCTAGCCTCAGTGCCGCGCCAGTCGGGTAAACCCCGCGCGAGCGGGGATGATCCAGCCATCTCAACCCCTCCCTGGAAATTCTTGAAGTAAACCCCGCGCGAGCGGGGATGATCCGTTACTCCTCCTCGTCGGGCACGTTCGCGTCGGGTAAACCCCGCGCGAGCGGGGATGATCCGTCATTTGGGCAGTGGACGGGAACGGAGAACTTGTAAACCCCGCGCGAGCGGGGATGATCCTCCAGTTCCTCGCCTGACCAAAACTCACGTGCCGTAAACCCCGCGCGAGCGGGGATGATCCAACAGCATGAACAGCCTCCCACACGGAGAATGAGGTAAACCCCGCGCGAGCGGGGATGATCCTTTGCTTACTGATGTAGTCGACCTGGTTCTTTGGTAAACCCCGCGCGAGCGGGGATGATCCGGCGCTCCGCGGCGCTAGTACCGCGTATGCTCAGTAAACCCCGCGCGAGCGGGGATGATCCCCAGTATGTTGCGGTAGTGCTCGGCCCCAACGAGTAAACCCCGCGCGAGCGGGGATGATCCTACGGGAATTTCTCCGGAGACGCTGCGGTACGTGTAAACCCCGCGCGAGCGGGGATGATCCTGATGCGAGTCCCTATCGTCGATATGCACTGCCGTAAACCCCGCGCGAGCGGGGATGATCCCAGACATAATCAGGCGCTCCCGGGTGACGGTGAGTAAACCCCGCGCGAGCGGGGATGATCCTGTAGCCCAGAGTCACCGAGACAGTGATCTTCGGTAAACCCCGCGCGAGCGGGGATGATCCTTGCCGCCGAGAACGCCTGGGAAAACTATGGCCGTAAACCCCGCGCGAGCGGGGATGATCCGGGGACGATTAATTTTGAGAGCCTGCCAACCCCGTAAACCCCGCGCGAGCGGGGATGATCCCCCACGGATCATGTTCACCATTAACAGACATAAGTAAACCCCGCGCGAGCGGGGATGATCCCACTGAAGTAAAGACCAAACTCAACGTTGTCAAGTAAACCCCGCGCGAGCGGGGATGATCCTTGAACTGATTAACTACCGAGAAAGGAATATCCGTAAACCCCGCGCGAGCGGGGATGATCCTTTCTCCGGAGACGCTGCGGTACGTGTCTGAGGGTAAACCCCGCGCGAGCGGGGATGATCCTCAAGTTCCTGTGAGATGCCAGAAGGCACATCAGTAAACCCCGCGCGAGCGGGGATGATCCCGTGCGTGTTAGGCGTCCACACGGCGTAGTCAACGTAAACCCCGCGCGAGCGGGGATGATCCTACGCCACGCGTCGGTCACAAGATTAAACACATGTAAACCCCGCGCGAGCGGGGATGATCCGCGCCAGTCCACACTCGTCACCGACAAGGTGACGTAAACCCCGCGCGAGCGGGGATGATCCTTCACGTCATACACGCTCCCCTCACCCACAACCGTAAACCCCGCGCGAGCGGGGATGATCCGCCCTTTCTTGCTGCTTTCTGCCGCTTCTCCTTGTAAACCCCGCGCGAGCGGGGATGATCCTGAGGCCGGTCTGCACCTCCTCGATCGTGTCACGTAAACCCCGCGCGAGCGGGGATGATCCGCGGGCGCTCGTGCATCACATACGGATACAGAGGTAAACCCCGCGCGAGCGGGGATGATCCTTTCCCATACAAAGAATTCAGGAAAAGCTTCGCGTAAACCCCGCGCGAGCGGGGATGATCCCGCCGCACACATGGAGACGTACGCGAACCCCGAGTAAACCCCGCGCGAGCGGGGATGATCCCTATGAGATGCTCGCCCGCATTAAGAACGAAGCGTAAACCCCGCGCGAGCGGGGATGATCCGTGTGCTCATTGTGTTCCTTTCTCGTTCTCGGTGTAAACCCCGCGCGAGCGGGGATGATCCCGCCATGAAGGCGGCTAACTACGATTTGCTCACGTAAACCCCGCGCGAGCGGGGATGATCCGAAGGTCTCGCCCCACGACCCACGCCTCACCACGTAAACCCCGCGCGAGCGGGGATGATCCCTGGATCTCCACCGGGGCGTCGACTCTCTGGTCGTAAACCCCGCGCGAGCGGGGATGATCCTTCATCGGCTCTCTCATCAGGTCGATCCTCCCGCGTAAACCCCGCGCGAGCGGGGATGATCCCGAGGAGACCATGATGGTGAGGGACGAGGAGGCGTAAACCCCGCGCGAGCGGGGATGATCCGCCGCCCCGCCACTCCACCCCCCAGATATCGTAGTAAACCCCGCGCGAGCGGGGATGATCCCTCAATATTATCGACATTCTTACCGGTCACATTGTAAACCCCGCGCGAGCGGGGATGATCCCGTTGTCTCTTGCAGGACGACCCCTCCCCGGACGTAAACCCCGCGCGAGCGGGGATGATCCCCTTCACGTCGAGAGGATGCAGCATGGGCGGCAGTAAACCCCGCGCGAGCGGGGATGATCCCGGCTTGCCGACTGGCGGCTCGATCTGGCTGTGGTAAACCCCGCGCGAGCGGGGATGATCCTCACGCCGACTGCCTGCGCCTGTGGCGCAGGTGGTAAACCCCGCGCGAGCGGGGATGATCCGGTTGAGGGCGTGGTCGGTGCGGAGGCGCTGATGTAAACCCCGCGCGAGCGGGGATGATCCCGCTCGTGCATCACATACGGATACAAAGAATTTGTAAACCCCGCGCGAGCGGGGATGATCCCGCCCTCGAACACGAGGGACGCCTCGATCATGTGTAAACCCCGCGCGAGCGGGGATGATCCGGCGTTCTACGGGCTCGCCTCGGCCCTGCTGGCGTAAACCCCGCGCGAGCGGGGATGATCCCAGCGGCTGGGTCGTCGCCGAGGGGGAAGGATCGTAAACCCCGCGCGAGCGGGGATGATCCGCGTGGCGTGGCGATCGACGTGCGAGAGTACCGGTAAACCCCGCGCGAGCGGGGATGATCCCGTCGTGTGCCCGCTGACGCCGGACGAGTCCAGGGTAAACCCCGCGCGAGCGGGGATGATCCGAAGAACGAGGAAGGTGGTGGCGGTGGCGGTGGGTAAACCCCGCGCGAGCGGGGATGATCCGGTCAATTCTGAGATCTCGGCGACCTTCCAGGCGTAAACCCCGCGCGAGCGGGGATGATCCCGCCGTCGACCCATGTCACCTTCGGAACCGTCAGTAAACCCCGCGCGAGCGGGGATGATCCCAACCCCCATGTAAAAACCAATATTGAAAAGAAGTAAACCCCGCGCGAGCGGGGATGATCCCGGGTGCTCGCTCTACGCGATGACGGCCGGTAAGTAAACCCCGCGCGAGCGGGGATGATCCGATTGCGTCCGTGTGGCGTGAGGACACTGTTGAGTAAACCCCGCGCGAGCGGGGATGATCCGACGAGGCCACTCATTCCTGTTCTCCTTTCATCGTAAACCCCGCGCGAGCGGGGATGATCCCCATCGGGTTCCAGGGGTCGAACGAGTCATCCTGTAAACCCCGCGCGAGCGGGGATGATCCGCCTGAGGAGACGCTCGCAGGGGCGACGGCGCGGTAAACCCCGCGCGAGCGGGGATGATCCGAGCCGCTGGTGCTTGTAGGGCTTGAAGGTGAGGTAAACCCCGCGCGAGCGGGGATGATCCGCATCATGCGAGGAATCGCAGTAATCACAGGCAGTAAACCCCGCGCGAGCGGGGATGATCCGGCCGCGGGCCTCGACCGGAACCGCCAGTACGCGTAAACCCCGCGCGAGCGGGGATGATCCCCTACCGCCCGGTCATGTTCAGACAAATCGTCTGTAAACCCCGCGCGAGCGGGGATGATCCGCTCAGGGTGTGTGCGCCTACGCGTGCGCGCGTGGTAAACCCCGCGCGAGCGGGGATGATCCCCCCGCCCCGCGAGGGGCGGGGGTTTTCAGAGGGTAAACCCCGCGCGAGCGGGGATGATCCCAATAGGACTGATCCAGCCTGCCAGCATCGAAGGTAAACCCCGCGCGAGCGGGGATGATCCCAGCCAGACACGCCGGCCCATGCGCACAGCACGGTAAACCCCGCGCGAGCGGGGATGATCCGCACCCTTTTCCTACCGGGCGGTAGCCCAACCAGTAAACCCCGCGCGAGCGGGGATGATCCGCGAGATTGGTGTGGCGCTGGTCACGCATGACTGTAAACCCCGCGCGAGCGGGGATGATCCGCCGATGCCGCACATCGACCGGCTCGGCATTGCGTAAACCCCGCGCGAGCGGGGATGATCCCCTACCGCCCGGTCATGTTCAGACAAATCGTCTGTAAACCCCGCGCGAGCGGGGATGATCCCCGTGGTGGCGGCGCCGGCGACGGCCTCCATCAGTAAACCCCGCGCGAGCGGGGATGATCCCTAGATACTATGATTGGCCATAGGCGACCGGCAGTAAACCCCGCGCGAGCGGGGATGATCCGTTGCTGGTGATGATGGCCTCGGTGCTCATTGCGTAAACCCCGCGCGAGCGGGGATGATCCTCGGTGTCTGAGGGTGTGGAGTGTCCAGCCGGTGTAAACCCCGCGCGAGCGGGGATGATCCGGAGGGCCGCCCCGGGTGGGGCGGCCCTCCTTTGTAAACCCCGCGCGAGCGGGGATGATCCCCGACGGTCGGTCTAGAGGGCGGGCCGCGGCATGTAAACCCCGCGCGAGCGGGGATGATCCTGGACGCCCACACCATAGGGGGCCCGGATCCGCGTAAACCCCGCGCGAGCGGGGATGATCCGCGCCACAAGTTCGACGCACCGGAGTACTCTCTGTAAACCCCGCGCGAGCGGGGATGATCCTTCCCCTCGGGCACGTCCTTCGGGTCCACTGTGGTAAACCCCGCGCGAGCGGGGATGATCCGGCGTTCGTCATGTCGGCCGCCGTCTGAGCCTGGTAAACCCCGCGCGAGCGGGGATGATCCCTTCATCACCTCCCCGCTATAGGTTGTGCTATTGTAAACCCCGCGCGAGCGGGGATGATCCCGACTCAAGGGTTCTGAACACGATTCGCCTGCTGTAAACCCCGCGCGAGCGGGGATGATCCGTCCGCCGCCAGAAGGCCATTGACCAGTACGCGGTAAACCCCGCGCGAGCGGGGATGATCCGCGGCTCACGGCCGATCACGTGCAACGAATCCGGTAAACCCCGCGCGAGCGGGGATGATCCGCGCCTGACCCGCAATATGGTCATTCGTCTTGAGTAAACCCCGCGCGAGCGGGGATGATCCGTCCGCCGCCAGAAGGCCATTGACCAGTACGCGGTAAACCCCGCGCGAGCGGGGATGATCCGCGGCTCACGGCCGATCACGTGCAACGAATCCGGTAAACCCCGCGCGAGCGGGGATGATCCGCGCGCAGGGAGCGAGAACAAGACTTTCACGTCGTAAACCCCGCGCGAGCGGGGATGATCCTTGGCGGCCTTCATTGCATTCAGCTGCTCAGTGGTAAACCCCGCGCGAGCGGGGATGATCCATACATCTCAGAAAGAGTGTCGGCGAACTTGCTGTAAACCCCGCGCGAGCGGGGATGATCCTAGCCGGCTGGCCGTCCACGATCTGCTCAAAAAGTAAACCCCGCGCGAGCGGGGATGATCCTAAAGACTATGCGACCGCCGCAACGGACGTGGCGTAAACCCCGCGCGAGCGGGGATGATCCCCCATATTTCGCACAGTGGGGGATCATGCCCGGGTAAACCCCGCGCGAGCGGG
Organism: Actinomyces israelii; assembly: GCF_030253495.1. Taxonomy (NCBI): domain Bacteria; kingdom Bacillati; phylum Actinomycetota; class Actinomycetes; order Actinomycetales; family Actinomycetaceae; genus Actinomyces; species Actinomyces israelii. Next base: position 1,321,152 of record NZ_CP124548.1, on the reverse strand, counting down.
GATGATCCGATGCTCATCAAGCAGGTGCAGGCCTACGCGGGGTAAACCCCGCGCGAGCGGGGATGATCCTGAGTTCACCGACGCTCTGATTAACAGGATCGGGTAAACCCCGCGCGAGCGGGGATGATCCCGGGGTTTTTTCGGCAATTCGAAACATCATCAAGTAAACCCCGCGCGAGCGGGGATGATCCTTTCCCATATAAAGAATTCAGGAAAAGTTTTGCGTAAACCCCGCGCGAGCGGGGATGATCCCACCACTTTTCTGACCAACACTAATAGATAGGAGTAAACCCCGCGCGAGCGGGGATGATCCCCTGGATGCACGGAATGTGCTTTTCCTTGATCCGTAAACCCCGCGCGAGCGGGGATGATCCCCCGGATGATCTCGTTGTTATTACGACGCCTGAGTAAACCCCGCGCGAGCGGGGATGATCCTGTCCCGATACGTTGAGTCCCACCTCACCTCCGGTAAACCCCGCGCGAGCGGGGATGATCCCTCCCCCACCTCACTGTGAAAACGCTCCTCCTCGTAAACCCCGCGCGAGCGGGGATGATCCCTGAGATCACAGTGCAGCTAGACGTCTGGCAGAGTAAACCCCGCGCGAGCGGGGATGATCCGGTGACGTGGGTTGATGGTGTGACCGATATCAGGTAAACCCCGCGCGAGCGGGGATGATCCCCAGAGATCGAGGACATGGACATGAGCGAAAACGTAAACCCCGCGCGAACGGGGATGATCCTGAGCATCATACACGCCTCGGTCTCACTCTCCGGGTAAACCCCGCGCGAGCGGGGATGATCCCGCCCAGACCCAGACCCAGGACCTCACCAGGGCGTAAACCCCGCGCGAGCGGGGATGATCCGGGGCCCTGTGTCGTCGTCCGCCTGCCCGTGGAGGTAAACCCCGCGCGAGCGGGGATGATCCGTGGTGGACTGGCATAGGCGGACCGAGCACGAGGTAAACCCCGCGCGAGCGGGGATGATCCACTGCTGAAAACCCCGCCCCTCGCGGGCGGGGTTGTAAACCCCGCGCGAGCGGGGATGATCCGCCTCTTCGAGCGCCCGGTGCAGCTGACGGCACGTAAACCCCGCGCGAGCGGGGATGATCCTGGCGGTTCCGGGGCGATCGTTCCCCACGGGTCGTAAACCCCGCGCGAGCGGGGATGATCCGCGATCTACGTCATCAGCGGGAAGCCCGCCCTCGTAAACCCCGCGCGAGCGGGGATGATCCCGTCCGTGATGCCGCGATGGCGGCGGGCCAGTGGTAAACCCCGCGCGAGCGGGGATGATCCCTTCGTGACCTCGTCGGGCAGGTACCGTGACATGTAAACCCCGCGCGAGCGGGGATGATCCGTCGAAAAGCATGTCCTGGATCGGGCGCCGCGTGTAAACCCCGCGCGAGCGGGGATGATCCGGACGGGCACGTCTGTATGATCGGCCGCGGCGGAGTAAACCCCGCGCGAGCGGGGATGATCCCCTCGAACGGTGTTTTCTCCGCGATCCGGAACAGTAAACCCCGCGCGGGCGGGGATGATCCCGCGTCAATACTGCCATCATCCTCACTGTCGTCGTAAACCCCGCGCGAGCGGGGATGATCCCGTTCGCGTCGGCGACGGCGAGTACCGCGATGGGTAAACCCCGCGCGAGCGGGGATGATCCCAACAAGGTCCTCCGGGTTGGCGTACGTCTCCAGTAAACCCCGCGCGAGCGGGGATGATCCGAATCCGGTGACAATTGCGGTGCCGGTGAACGAGTAAACCCCGCGCGAGCGGGGATGATCCTTTCCCCTTGACCCGTTCGGTGCGGGGCTCGACGTAAACCCCGCGCGAGCGGGGATGATCCGCACGAGTGTGATTTCGAGCGCGCAATTTTTGTGTAAACCCCGCGCGAGCGGGGATGATCCCACTATCGTGCACTTGAATGTCTCAGAGAACGAGTAAACCCCGCGCGAGCGGGGATGATCCCGCGACAGTCAACAAAATCCGCTTCAGCATCCGGTAAACCCCGCGCGAGCGGGGATGATCCCGCAGAATCACATGAGTGTCCTTGCCCTCAGCCGTAAACCCCGCGCGAGCGGGGATGATCCCATTAAAGGCCGCGGCCCACGCCTCAACACCGAGTAAACCCCGCGCGAGCGGGGATGATCCCTCGGTGGATGAGCACAAGGACAGTTTGATGCAGTAAACCCCGCGCGAGCGGGGATGATCCTCACATTCTTCAGGGAGAGGACCTCGCCCACGTGTAAACCCCGCGCGAGCGGGGATGATCCGGACCGTGACTGTGTGGCCGCCAGGTCCTTCCTGTAAACCCCGCGCGAGCGGGGATGATCCGGCTTTCACCGACCCGCCCCTAGCCTCCACCTGGTAAACCCCGCGCGAGCGGGGATGATCCCGCGACCATCCCTGGCACTGCGGTCGTCGGCGAGTAAACCCCGCGCGAGCGGGGATGATCCCCTCCAGGCCACGATCGTCGGCGGTCTCAAGGAGTAAACCCCGCGCGAGCGGGGATGATCCCCGGCGGAAGAGCTCGCCGTTGGATCTGGGCCCGTAAACCCCGCGCGAGCGGGGATGATCCGTCGTCCACGGTTTCGTCGGTTGAGATCGTGATGTAAACCCCGCGCGAGCGGGGATGATCCCCCCTGGCTGGCGGCGAGCTTCGTGACCGCCTCGTAAACCCCGCGCGAGCGGGGATGATCCCGGGCGATCGCCGACTTCCTCAAGGACTCCCTCGTAAACCCCGCGCGAGCGGGGATGATCCGCCATCTTGCACCCCTCCCCTGGAAATTCTTAAGTAAACCCCGCGCGAGCGGGGATGATCCCACGGCCCCGGATGACTGATCAGGCCGACGGCCGTAAACCCCGCGCGAGCGGGGATGATCCGAGGTCACAAAAATACCTAAAGGTGTGTATGCCGGTAAACCCCGCGCGAGCGGGGATGATCCGCCACCATTCGCCTGATACTCCGCGAAAAGCGAGTAAACCCCGCGCGAGCGGGGATGATCCTGCCCATCAAGATCGATGTGCCTTTCTCGGTTGGTAAACCCCGCGCGAGCGGGGATGATCCGGCGGCAGCCAGGCGGCGGCCGGTCGCCGTGGCGTAAACCCCGCGCGAGCGGGGATGATCCGCAACCAGACAGCGCAGAAGCAGACCACATAATGTAAACCCCGCGCGAGCGGGGATGATCCATACCGCCGCCTAGGACTGAAGGTTCTGGCTTTCGTAAACCCCGCGCGAGCGGGGATGATCCGTTCTCCAGGCGCTCAATATGCTTCTCGACCTGGTAAACCCCGCGCGAGCGGGGATGATCCATCGGGTACCGGTCCAGGCCAATCCCCGTCTCGCGTAAACCCCGCGCGAGCGGGGATGATCCTTCACGAGGGCAAGAACCGCATCACCGACCTCAGTAAACCCCGCGCGAGCGGGGATGATCCCGTGCTGAAGGTGTTCGGCGGCGCCCTGGCTGCGTAAACCCCGCGCGAGCGGGGATGATCCGAGCCGGGTCGAGCAGGTCAGCCACGTCCCTGCCGTAAACCCCGCGCGAGCGGGGATGATCCTCTGCCGCAATCTCTGACAGTGCTGGGTCTCAGGTAAACCCCGCGCGAGCGGGGATGATCCGACCCGACTCGTCAAGAAAAGCGCGGCGAAGCGGTAAACCCCGCGCGAGCGGGGATGATCCGTATATTGTTCAGACGAAGGTCGCTGGCAAGAAGTAAACCCCGCGCGAGCGGGGATGATCCGGCGCCTCTAATCAGTCCTCGTCCACAGGCCGGTAAACCCCGCGCGAGCAGGGATGATCCGTACTCTCCGAGGCCGTCGAGGATCTTGTTGATGTAAACCCCGCGCGAGCGGGGATGATCCGACGACCTCTCCCGTAGTCTTGTCGGCCTTCACGTAAACCCCGCGCGAGCGGGGATGATCCTTACCCAGAATGACTGCATCGGCTACTCCCAGCGTAAACCCCGCGCGAGCGGGGATGATCCGCCGGGGTCGATGAATCCTGCGGTCTGGTGGACGTAAACCCCGCGCGAGCGGGGATGATCCTGTTCGCATGGTGCTCGTGGGAGCTAAGGAGGTGTAAACCCCGCGCCAGCGGGGATGATCCGGCTTGAAGGCAAGCCGGTACCTCTTGCCGGTGGTAAACCCCGCGCGAGCGGGGATGATCCTGAGACCGAGGCCTGCATGATGCTTATCGTCGTGTAAACCCCGCGCGAGCGGGGATGATCCTGTTCCGCGGACGCGCTCTGTGCGTGGCTCGACGTAAACCCCGCGCGAGCGGGGATGATCCTGTGGTCGGCATTTGTTTTCTCCTTAGCCGATTGTAAACCCCGCGCGAGCGGGGATGATCCGGGGCCGTAGCCGCTCTCGTGAATGCTGGCCTCGTAAACCCCGCGCGAGCGGGGATGATCCTACCGACGTCCTCAAGCGCATTGAGCTGCTTCTGTAAACCCCGCGCGAGCAGAGACGTGGTAGTGGACCGGGAGGCGGTGCGCACCCGCCCGCGCGCGCCTAAGACCTGGAGGCCGCACAACCCCTCCGCAAGGTCCGCACCATCATCCCGGCGGTCGTCCTGGGGCTCGCGCCCCGATCTGCTCCGATGCGGGATCCCGCCACCAAACGTTCTGGAGACAGGCTGGCCGGCGATATCACCTATATCCGCACCTGGGAAAGGGCTCGTGTACCTTGCGACCGCCCCCGGGCTGCTGCACCAAGAAGGTCGTGGGCTGTGCGATTGGGGCGACCGCACGCGGCACCGGTCCTGGCACGAGGCAATCGACATGGCGCCCCGCAGCCGCCCGACGAGGAGAAGGAAGACGATCCACCCCACCCCCGCGCCGCGGCACCCCGGCACGCCGCCGAGCAACTCCGCCTGGCACCTGAAGGATTAGGGTACTCATCCTTCGGCGGAGAGGACCGGGGTGCGCTGAGCGGGCGCCCGGGCGGAAGCCGGCGGGCGCGTCCCTCAAGGAACGAGTAGGGCGCACGCCGATGGTCCACCCCCGCAAAGAGTAAGACCATCAACGATACTGCCTCCTGGGCCGAGCCCGGTACACAAGTCAGACACGTCTCCACGCGGACGCCCGGGCACCGGACACAGGGCGAGGTCGAACGCGAGCGGCCGAACCAGAACAAGGCCGCTCAGCTCAGCACAATCAACCACAGTCCGAAAAACCCCGGCAATCCAGTTACGCGGCTCTTGAGGATGTCGCGTCTGATCAGGTTCGGTGCCCGGTGCGGGTCGGACTCCTCCTGACCGGCTGCTCCTGCGCCTTGTCGAGTATGAGTCTATGCTGCCCGACCCGTTCGAGAGGCGCATTGACGAGGAGGCCATGACCAGACGGATGCGGCTCCCCAAGGGGGAGGAGAGCAAGGCTGTACGCGGACCGCGAGAAGGCGAGCCAGTCGTTCCTCAGGGCGCTGGGCCTGACAACCAGGAGGATGAGGACCCACCCCATCAAGGGTAACCAGGACGCCGAGCAGACCCGCCCCCATGACGGGTCGCCCGACACGCGAGACCGATGAGGAACAAGAGGACCGCGGTCGTCCTGAACAACGCCAGGCTCCACATTTCAACTTCACCATTGGACAGAACAAGAGCCTGGGTCTAAGACACCCAGCCTCGACGGACGATCTTCCACAGTTTCCGACTATCGGCCGCGCCGGACGACGAGGCGGGCGAATCTCTCGACGTAGTCTCTCAGAAACTCCTCCGTTCTCGCGCTGCGGAACTCACCGCGCTCGTCGAGCAGTTCTCCAGTGCGCGGCAGGAACACCTCGGGCTGGCCTGGCATGGGCATGTCGAAATAGGACAGCGCCAGCCGTAGGTTCTTATTGGCGCTGTAGCCGCCGAGAGAGCCCACCGAGTGGCTGATGACTCCCGCAGGAAGAACTGTCCAGACCTGCTCACCACCCGGCTTGGAGCCGATGTCGACGGCGTTCTTGACGCAGGCCGGGATCGTCCGGTTGTTCTCAGGGGTAATGAACAGAACCCCTGAGGCGGCGCGCACAGCCTGACGGAAACGCGCGTACTGCGAGGGCAGCGGTTTATCCGGAACGGCCGGGTCGTCGTAGTCGGCGTCGTAGAGGGGCAGGTCGCCAATCTCGACGACGCTTCCGCGCCAGCCCTGAGGCAGGTAGCTAATGACATGGCGAGCGATATCACGCGAGCGCGCGGAACGACGCAGACTGCCGATAATGATGGCGATCTCGGTGTCGGCTGCGCCCTGTCCTGTTGTGCCGTTCGTGCTCACAGTTCCCAGTCCTCGTCGCTAGTGCTTTCAGCACGTCCAATGATGTAGGAAGATCCGGAGCCGGAGAAGAAGTCGTGATTCTCCTCGGATCCCGGCGAGAGCGCGGCCAGGACCGCGGGGCTGACGACGGTCTCCTCAGGTGCGTAACGAGCCGGGTAGCCAAGGTTCATGAGTGCCTTGTTCGCATTGTAGCGGACGAAGGCGGCAACATCATCCATGAGCCCGAAGGGATCGTAAAGCTCCCCGGAATAGACCATCTCAAGGTCGTGGAGCTCCTCGAGGAGGCCGAGAGCGAAGTCCTCCATCTCCTGGCGCCGTCCGGGATTCTTCGTCTCCAGGCTGCGCTGATACTTGTAGCCGGAATAGTACCCGTGCACCGCCTTGTCCCGCAGGATAAGGCGGATCATGTCAGCGGTGTTCGTCAAGGTGGCGCGGACGGAGAGGCGCAAGGGGAGGTAAAAGCCGGCGTAAAGCAGGAAGGAGGACAGCAGGGTGGAGGAGACCTTCCGCTTGAGAGGATCCTCCCCGTAGTAGTGGACGATAACCTTCCTGACCCGCTGTTGCAGAACATCGTTGCCTATTGCCCACCGGTAGGCCTCGTCGATCTCGGGTGTGGAGCAGAAGGTGGAAAACACTGAGGAATAGGATCGGGCGTGAACAGCCTGCATGAAGGCGATATTGGTGTAAACGGCCTCCTCGTGCTCGGTGCGCGCGTCCTGGATCTGACTGATCTCCCCGACGGTGGCCTGGACGGTGTCCAAGAGGGTAAGGCCGGTGAAGACCCGCATGACGAGGATCCGTTCCTCGGGCTCCATGGAGCGCCACGAGGGGATGTCGTTGGACAGAGGCACCTTCTCGGGGAGCCAGAAGTTGGAGGTGAGTCGGTTCCAGACCTCAAGGTCCTTGTCATCCTGAACAAGATTCCAGTTAACGGGGCGCAAGCGGGCGGTGGGGTCGTGACGGAAGCCTTGGGGCGTGACGGAAAGCTCGATGTAGGGGATGGTGAGATCGTTCATACCATGGTCTTTCATTGTGGGTGGGCCGTTCTAAGCACAGGAGCGCCAGGGCCGTCAGGATGACGGCGCGCCGTCCATCTGGGACAGCTCGGAGAAGGTGGTCCGGGCGCTCTCGTCATGGTCCTGCCAGAACCGGTCGAGCCCTTCGCGCACCCGTTCGACGTCGTGCTCGGTGCCCAAGAGCTCGAAGCGGTAGAGCTCGGGAACGGCGCACTTGCCCGCGATAACCGGACCGGCCAGGCAGTAGGCCTGACCGAAGTTGGTATTGCCCGAGGCGACGACCCCGCGCAGCAGGGCGCGATTGTGGGGATCGTTGAGGAAAAGGGCAACCTGGCGAGGCACCGCCCCTGAGATGTCCCCGCCCCCGTAGGTGGGGACGATGAGGACGTAGGGCCGTGTAACCCGGATACGCCCTTCGGTCCGAGGACGCAGAGGGATGCGAGTGGCAGGTCTGCCGAGTCTCTCGACGAATCGGCGCGTGTTGCCCGATGCCGAAGAGAAGTAGACCAGGTCAGTCGAGACCTCGCCCTCCAGAACGGTGACCGAGCGCGCCTGCGGCCCTGACGGGAGCACGGCCAAGGTTGCGGATAGGGGCATACGAGAACCTCCTGTACTGCTCGTCACTCATGCGACCACAAGATCTTGTGGTCCGATGCCTGCAAGTAGCGGCTATGTAGTAGTAGCAGTAATCTCACATAAACTACGTCATGACATACTATGAGATACGTCATGGCGTAGTCTGATGGGCGAGTGCCTGTCAGACACCCGACACGCCGTCTGCAGACGCCGGGGCGGGTCTTGTCGGCTGCCGAGCCTCAGACGTCCGGACCAGGACGCGTCGGCACAGAGATCCTGAGGAAACGGCACTGGGATCGCCTCACACGCACGGTCCGGCCGGCGCCCCCGAAGCGGAGCGTCACTCGCTCGGCGAAGGGTGCGGAGGGGAGAAGCTCGACCTCGTCATCCAGTCTGAGACCGGCACTGTCGAGGTGCCGAAGCAGATCCGGATCCGCGTCAAGGACACGCTCGAGGCGACCGCGGCACCCGATTGGCAGAGCCTCCAGGGCGATATGGCGGGGAGCGGCCACGACGCCGTCCGCAGTGGGGATCGGATCGCCGTGGGGATCCCGCTCAGGACGCCCCAGAAACTTGTCGATGCGCTCAACCATGAGCTCGGAGACGACATGCTCGAGGGCATCGGCCTCAGCGTGCACCTCGTCCCAGGAGTAGCCGAGCACCTTGGCGAGGAATGTCTCCAGGAGCCGGTGCCGTCTCACGAGGATGAGAGCCGCCTTCCGCCCTTCCGCAGTGAGAGCGACGGCGCCGTACGGAACGTGTTCAACGAGCCCGCTGGCGGCCAGCCTCCGCACAGCGTCGGAGGCCGAGGAGAGCCGCACGCCGATGCGCTCGGCCAGACGGCTCGGGGTGACGGGGCCGTCGCCCCACTCCCCCAGGGTCCAGATCGTCTTGAGGTACTCCTGGTTGGACGCGGACAGCTCAGAAGCGGGCATGCCGGAAGGCTACCTGCAGCCCGCGCGCGGGGCGCCGCCATGTACAGATTCGCCGCCTCTGCTGGCTCCGAAGGGCCGGCCGTCCGCTGACACCCCCCGACGCCCCTCTTCATGCCTCACTCCGACCGGGGCAGGCCGCGATAGTCTGCCTGCGCCCCTGCCCGGCCCAGACCGAATCCGATCGAAGGAGACCCCATGCGCGTGCTCGCGGCGCTGTCCGGCGGAGTCGACTCCGCCGTCGCCGCCGCGCGCGCCGCCGACGCAGGGCACGACGTCGTCGGGGTGCACATGGCCTTGACCCGCAGCCGCGCCCAGACCCGGTCGGGCTCGCGCGGCTGCTGCTCCATCGAGGACGCGTCCGATGCCCGCTGGGCCGCCGAGATCCTCGGCATCCCCTTCTACGTGTGGGACCTGTCCGAACAGTTCGAGGAGCGTGTCGTCGCCGACTTCCTCGCCGAGTACCGCGCTGGCCGCACCCCCAACCCCTGTGTGCGCTGCAACGAGCGCGTCAAGTTCGACGCCCTGCTCGAGCGCGCCCTCGCCCTGGGCCTCGACGCCGTCGTCACCGGCCACTACGCCCGCCTGACCGGCGGTGCCTCCTCCGGGCGCCCCGGCCAGACCGCCGGCCTGGAGCTGCGCCGCGCGGCCGACACCGCCAAGGACCAGTCCTACGTGCTGGCGGTCTCGGGCCGCGAGGGCCTGTCCCGCGCACTCTTCCCCCTCGGTGACGCCCCCTCCAAGGCGGAGGTGCGCGCCGAAGCAGAGCGCCGCGGCCTGCCGGTGGCCTCCAAGCCCGACTCCTACGACATCTGCTTCGTCGCCGACGGCGACACCCGCGGATTCCTCACCCGCAGCCTCGGCGTCCGTGAGGGCGCCCTGGTCTCCCCCGACGGCGAGGTGCTCGGCACCCACAACGGCTACTTCGGCTTCACCGTCGGCCAGCGCAAGGGCCTGGGCCTGACCCGCCCGGCAGCCGACGGACGGCCTCGCTACGTCATCGAAACCCGGCCGAGCTCCAACGAGGTGGTCGTCGGCCCCGAGGAGCTCCTCCGCCGCAGTGCCGTGAGCGGCAGCGCCCTGGTCCTCCTGGCCGAGCCCACTGTGCTCGACGACGGCGGGGCCGGCTGGCGAGACGTGACCGTACAGGTGCGCGCCCACGGTCGCCCCGTCCCGGCCGACGTCGCCGTCGATGCCGAGACCGGAACGCTGCGGGCGCGGCTGCACCAGCACCTGCGGGGCCTGGCGGCAGGGCAGTCCGTCGTCGTCTACGGCGGCGAGTCCGGCGACCAGGTGCTGGCCCAGGCGACCGTGACCTGACGCCGGGCGCCGGGAACGTCGGACCGCTCCCACTGGCCGGGCGCCGATGCCGGAGCGGAGTCCTCCCCCTAGGCGGGTGCGCCTACTGCGGTGGGACAGCTGCACCAGCGCCCGTAACTTGGGCGGTCTCCCGACGTCGTCCGGGAGGTTCACGACTCCCGGATGCGCGGCGCGCGGCCCACGCCGCGCATGTCTCACGGAGCGGGGCTGGCGCCGGGCCCTCGACTGGGGCTGCGCACCGTGGTGGACCTGCGCTGTGCATGCGAGGCGCCCCGAGCGACCCACCGTCTCGGGTATGGATTCTGGGCGCCCCCATCGAGGACCATTCGGACTTGGAGTTCCAGCGCGTCTACTTCCCGATCCTGGATTCCCCCGTGTGGTGGCACGCCTGACGGCTCCAGCCGCACCTGACCCGCAGAGCCCTCGAGGCGGTCGCCGAGCCGGACCCGGAACTCCCGTCCACTGCACGGCAGGGACCGGACGGGCATGGTGTTGATGCTCCTGCTCGCGAACGCCGGCACCCCGCCCGAGGGCCTCGCCCAGGACTACGCCGCCAGCGCGTACGCGATGGCCGGCGACGAGAGGGAGGTCCCGACGATCGATGAGCGGGCCGGGTGGTCCGACGCGGAGGTCGTCGCCCACCTGGCCCGAACGCTGTCACTGGTCCGCGACGCCGACGAAAGAGCGGACGAGGCCACGGGCCTCATCGGCGAGGGCCCATCGGTCCGGGCCCGGCTGCGCAGCCCCCTCGTGGCCTGAGCCGCGCGTACCGCGTGCCACGAAACGCCGGCATTCCTCGGTGGTCGAAGCCCTCCGAGGCGCGCAGCCTCCCGCAGGCGCCTCATGCCGCTCAACAGGTCAGGAGGACGGCACCCCATCCCGGCGCAGCCACGCCCGTGAGGCGCCGAGGTAGGTTCCGACAGCCCCCCGCCCTGAGCAGCTCACCGCGCACAGCCCAGCCACTGAGTACGGTGAGCAGAGCCGGGGTGAAGGGCCGCTGGGGCGGGAAGCCGGCACCCGCCCCAGCGGCCCCTGAGGCCGCCGTAGCCGAGGAAGATCAGGGTCACGAGGCCGCCCAGGCGAATGGCGGCCAGACGGAAGGGACGCTCCGCCTGCCGCTCGCGCATCCGCTCCAGCTCGGGTGCGGGGCCGGTGAGCCGGGCTTGCGAGCCGGTGGCCGACTGTCGTGAACGGACCAGAGAGCCAGGTGGCATGACGGGTCCCCTCAGCGCAAGGACGTGTGCCGCTCGATGGCACGCACCGCCCACCAGGCCAGCGCCCCGGCGAGCAGGGGGCCGACAGCCACCGCGCCCACCCCGACGTTCCTCGCCTCGGCACCGGTACGGATCACCTCAAGGAACTGCGGCCACATCACCTGAGTCGTGACGTCACCAGTCGTGACGTCCACGCTCACAGGGAGAAAAAGGGTAGCGACCAGCCCGAGCAGCTGACTGACCACGTAGAGCAGGACGAACCCGATCGCAGGCGCCCCGAGCCCGAGGTGGTTGAAGCCCCCCTGCGCGCCAATGCTCATGACAGCGCCGACCTCGATAACGAGCGTGACGATCCCGATCAGGACGGCCGTGACGAAAATGATCACCTTGACCGGTCCGGCCGCATCGGCAGCCACTCGCAGCGGTTCAAGGAGCCCGCCGAGGGTGGTACCCATGCTGCGCGCGAACACGACGAGCCAGGCGACAAGACCGACGAGACAGACCCCGCCCACGACCAGCGCCATCATGCAGGCGTAGAGCACCTTGACCGCGAAGTGCACCCGACCGCGCACCGGCACCGCCAGGGTGAGGTAGCCGCGCCGGCCGTACATGGACCGCCAGTACTCGACCGCCACCTGGATCATCACAACGACCGGAGTCACGACGATCACCCCCATGGCGGCGACCTGCATGAGGCCCGCCAGGAGGACGACGCCGACCAGCAGCCGCCACAGCCCGAGGAACCCGAGCAGGGCAAGGGCGCAGACCCCCAGGACCGCGATATTGCGCGGCAGCTGGGTGCGGATTTCCTCAGTGAAGAGCGTGCGGAACATCAGCGGTACTCCTTCCGGAACAGGGCGTCCAGGCTCGTGGAACGGGTCTGGCGCAGGTCGTCGGCATCGCCGGCCAGAAGCAGGCGCCCGTCCTTGAGGAAGACGACGGAGTCGACGACCGGCTCGACGTCGGCGATGAGGTGGGTGGAGATGAGCATGAGGGCGTCCGGGTCGAAGTCGCGCAGGACGCCGTCGAGGATGATCTCGCGGGCGGCGGGGTCGACGCCGGAGATGGGCTCGTCGAGCAGGTAGACCCGGGCGCGGCGGCTCATCACCAGGGCGACGCGCAGCTTCTCCCCCATGCCCCTGCTCATCTCTCTCAGGGAGTGATCGAGGGGCAGGTTGAAGAAGTCGACGAGCCGGTGGGCCTTGTCGGCGTCGAAGTCGGCGAAGAGCCGGGAGAACTGGGCGATGGCCCGGGGCGGAGTGAGGCCGGCGGCCAGGAAGTCGGCGTCGGGGAGGAAGGCCACCCGCGCCTTGGAGGCCGGCCCGGGGGCATGTCCGGCGATGCGCACCTGGCCGTCGTAGTCGGCCAGGAGGCCGGCGAGGATCTTCAGCAGGGTGGTCTTGCCGCAGCCGTTGGCGCCCATGAGGCCGACGATGCGCCCGGCGGGCAGCGTCAGGCTGAGGTCGCGCAGGGCCGGCCGCCCGCGGTAGGCCTTGGTCAGGCGACGCACCACCACCAGCGGCGGGGCGCCGTCCAGGGACGGGATGGCGTGAGGGCGGGGGCGCGCGTCGGGGCCCTGTGCGTCCGACGGCGTCGTCGGCGAGGTGCTCATGAGGTCTCTCCTGGTTTCTGGGCGGGGTGGGCCGGCCACCGCTCGGCCAGGATCTCGCCCGCCTGGGCGAGGTCCATGCCGATGGCGGCGACGGCGGCGATGTAGGCGTCTGCGGCGCCGACGGCGAGGTCGCGGCGAACGGCGGCCAACGCCGCGTCGTCCGCGGTGACGAAGCGTCCGGCGGTGCGCTCGGCGGCGGTCAGGCCGCTGCGGTCGAGCTCGGCCAGGGCGCGCTGGACGGTGTTGGGGTTGACGCCGGCCTGCGCGGCGAGGTCGCGCACGCTGGGTATCCGGGTTCCGGCGGGCCAGGTGCCGGTCACGATCCGCATGCAGAAGTCATCGACGAGCTGGATCCAGATCGGACGGGAGTCATCGATCGGCACAGGCCCTCCTTGCATGGGTGAATAGGACGTGAATACGACACAGCTCATGAGCACAGCCGAGCGGCCTCACCGAACCGCCTGTATTACTGCACTAATACAGTGACACAGGTGAGCGCCGCCGTCAAGCCGGAAGACTCGCGCCGCCCCGTCCCGCCCGCCGCCCCAACGGCCTCAGCGCAGGCTCGGCTCACCTGTTAAGCGAATTCCGAACGCGTGTAAGAAGCCTCCCGGACGCGCCCCGACCCGACGTTCCGCACCCCGCCACAACATCCATCTTTCATTGCGATAACACCATTCCCTCACCACCGGCGCAGAACCTGCCGGAGAGATGTTGCCAGCTCTGCCGCGCACTCCTACCGTGAATTACGTCAGTGATCGCACCTCACCGAAGGAGCACTCATCATGTCGACCGTTACCGCCATCAAGTCCTGCGCCACCACCGCCTGCGCCTACAACCACGGCGGCTGCACCGCCTTCGCCATCACGGTCGGCGGCGACGCCGCCGCCCCGGCCTGCTCCACCTTCGTCAGCCTCGACGCCCGCGGCGGCCTGCCGGTGGCCGAGGGCCACGTGGGCGCCTGCCAGCGCCTGGAGTGCGTCCACAACACCGACCTCATGTGCACCGCCGACGCCATCGCCATCGGTGCGGACACGGCCACCTGCCTGTCCTACGAGGCCCGCTGAGGCGCCCGCCCAGCGAGCCATGGCTTCCGCGGCAGGAGAACACGCCTCACAGGTACAGCGATGGGGAGGCCCGTAACCGGGCCTCCCCATCATCGTCTCCGCGCGGCCGCGCGGCCGCTCACGGAAGCAGCCCGCCGACCAGGGTCTCCCGGACGAGGTGCCGCAGATGGCGCCCGGCCTCGTGGGCGCGGGTCGTGCCCGCCGGCAGGAAGATCTGAAAGGTGTCGGTGGTCTCGCGCCGCAGCCGCAGAAGCGTGACGGCGTACGGGGACACGTCCACGCACAGCACCCTCCCCCACAGGGCCGCGCACAGTCCCTCGGACGGGCGCCTGGAGCAGAGGATCCCGGGAATGCTGCCCTGCCCCACTCCGTCGCACAGCACCTCGAGCGCGCCCTCGCCAAGGGCCTTGACCTCCTCCTGCGCGCTGATGGTCTCGAAGGCCGACCACAGCAGGGGCCGCACGCCCTTGGCATCGGGGTCGAGCACCTCCTCCATGGTGTGTCCGCTGACGCCCATGGCGTCATGAACCATGACCCGGTTCGTCTCGATGACGCCCAGGCGCCCGCCCGGCGTATCGGCGAGCCCGGCCAGGTCTGTGAGCGGGTCCTCACCCGTGATCGCACAGTGGCACCCGGCTACCGAGCCGGACAGGACGGCGTTGCTCCCGACGTCGTCGAGCCAGGTGAGCACGCCCAGGAGATGGACGGTGGCGGTGGTGATGCGCAGGCCGGGCTCGGCCGCCTCAAGCGCGACGTCGAGGCGCACTTCGACCGGAGACTCGCACGGCACGTCGGCCATCGGGTGGTCCGCCGCCGGATGGGCGGCCACGATAATGCTCCCGGTGACGTCGAGCGCGTGGAGGACGAGCTGGGAGGGGGCGCCGGCGTCGAGCCGGTAGGCGGTCAGGGTGGCGCAGCCGGCACCGGACAGGAGACGGCGCGCCATGCGGCGCGAGGCGATGGCGGCCTGCGGCGTGCGCCTCTCATCGGTGTACGTCACGGTTCCCCTTCCCCATCGCCAGAGATCGTTGAAGTAAGGCTAGCCTGGCAGCCCCGCGAAGGCGAGGAGAGACCGCTCACCGGACGGGCGCGCGGACCGGCCGGGGCGCCGGTCAGGCCCGCCGATCGGTCCTTGCGGAGGGGCGCCTCCTCGGCGGCATCCGTCACGGCGCGGTAGTCGGCGTAGCACTCCGCCAGCAGGACGGGCGGAACCTGCGCCAGGGGCACGTCCCGGCGGCCGCGGCGCAGGCTCAGGCCGCCGGTGGCGGTCTCCTCGTCCTCGTCCCAGGCGTCGGCGCCCGCGAAGTCGATAATGCTGCGCAGACCCAGGGTCGGAAAGTCCTTGGAGAACTCGCTGTACCGGTACCTGGTCGAGGCGCACTCGTAGCCGCGGGACTCGGCCGCCCTGCGCAGCTCGCGGGCGACGGTGCGCCGCCCGGCTGCGTCCCGGATGGTCGTCTGACCGGCGGTGAGGCCGGGGGCGCGGGCCGACAGCTGGTCGAACAGCGGCTCGACCTCGTAGTCGGACAGGTATGCCCGTCAGGCCCCGGCCTGGGCACCGGTCAGGAGCTGGCGTGGGGCGGCGCAGGTGGACCGCGACGTCGTCGGCCCCGAGAAGCTCGCCGTCCTCGGTGGGGCGAAAGGCTCGCAGCCGTGCCGGACTGCCGTCTGGGGCGCTGGGCTCAGGAACGTCCCGACCGTCGCTCGCCAGCCGCACCAGTCGGGCGACCAGGTGCCCGGCGAGCGGGTGGGCGGCCAGCAGCTCGCGCCACTGGGCCAGCGGCCAGGTGCGCCCGGCGCACATGGCCTCGTACAGCCGGCGCGTCTGGACGTCCAGACGTCCAGGACGGCGATCGCGGCGCGCCGCACGGTGGCGGCGCTGTCCACCACCAGGGCCGCCAGCAGCCGGGAGCAGGCCGCGGCGGCCTGCGGGTGGTCACCCAGGCGCCTGACCAGGACCGCCCTGGTGTGCGCGGACGGTGCCGTGAGCGCGCTGGCGGGAACCTCGACCAGGCAGCCGTCAAGGCCCGGCAGGCAGTGCTCGGGGCTGTCGGGCCAGGTGGGTACCCCGGCCTCCTCGGCGAACCAGGCGAGGAGTACGACGGCGGGGATCTGCTCGGCGGCCGTGCCCGTCGCCCGCAACAGGGCCGCGACCGCCGCCGGGCTCCAGCACTCGGACACCGACGGCCTGGAGCCGGTGTCCCTGTGGCCCGCGGGCGCCATGTGGCCGACGGGGGCATGCAGGTCGGCGAGGACGGCGCGCAACGGCAGCAGGGCGCGCTCGACGAGCCGGCGGGTTACGGGATCGGTCACGGCGCTCTTCTTGTCTCTCACCGACCGCCCGGCCTTGCGGGGCGGCCCTCATGGCTCATGAGCGTAGCGATCGGGTACGACACGAATCGGCCCCGGTCCGCGGCCGGGGGCGAGGCGGGCCCGCGTTCACCACGGGCTGGCGCTCTTCCTCCAGTCGGGGTCGAAGGACCCCAGGGCCGCCATGGCCCGGTAGTCGGCGTAGCACTCGGCCAGCAGGACGGGTGGCACGTCGGCGAGCTCGACCTCACGGCCCCTGCGCCGGAAGGAGAGGCTGGTGGTGGCGCACGGCATGCTCTCCTCGGGCACCCAGGAGCCGGTGAAGCCCAGCACCGCGGTCAGGCGCGATGAGGAGAACTCCTTGACGTAGTCGTGGAAGGTGCCCGCGTCCACCACGTCCCCACGCTGGTAGCCGCGCCTGGCGGCCGCGGCCCGGAAGGTGAAGGTGTCGGTCACATGGCCCTGGAGGTCGGAGAGGGCCTTCTGCCCCTCGTCGATCCTCGGGACGGCGGCGGTCAGCTGATCGAAGAGGGGCTCCACCTCGTAGTCGGCCAGATGCGCCCGCCAGGCCGCGACCTGCGCCCCGCTCAGGGCGGTGCCGTGGGCCAGGCCCACCACCGCGTCATCGGCCAGGGGCACCTCGGCGTCGTCGGCCCCGATGAGCGCCCCGTCCTCGGTGGGACGGAATGTAACCACCTCCCCGCCGCCGCCCGGGGCGGCGGTCCAGATCAGCCGGCTGACGAGGCGGCCGACCAGGGGGTGCGCGGCCAGCAGCGCCCGCCAGTCGGCACCCCGCCAGGTGCGCGGCGCGCACATGGCCTCGTACAGTCGGGCCGACTGGAGAGTCAGGACCGCCTTGGCGTCCTTGCGCGCGACGCTCAGCTGCTTCCTGGCCTCCTTGACGACCTCGGGGTCCTCATTCACCCGCGGCGCCGGCAGGGACTTGCGCGCCTTGCCCCCGGCATCGGAGAGCACGATCTTGAAGTCCGGGGCCAGGCGGCCCGTGAACTCCCGGTCCCCATAGGACAGGTGCAGCAGTCCGTCGGGGTCGAAGCCCGCGGTCGGGATGGTGCGGTCCGCCAGCTCGTCGGCGCTCCAGCCCCGCTCATCGGCCGCCTCCTGGGCCAGGGCGGCGGCAGCGGCCTGGATGCCGGCCATCTTGTGGCGGCGCGCAATGCTCAGGAGCACCTGGAGCGCGGTGTCCTTCCCGTTGGCGGCCAGGGCGTGGACCAGGGCCTCGAACTGGGCCCGCCGCCCCGGGTTGTCGCGCATGTAGGAGCGCACCAGCCCTGCCAGCTCGCCGCCGTCCATCCTCACCGCGAAGGCCAGCAGCCCCTTGTCGGCGATCGCCGAGCCCACGTAGGTGCGCTGGTGCTCCGCGTAGGCCTGGGCGACGCGCTCCTCCAGCGGGACAGCGGCCTCGGCCTCGGCCCGGCTCAGGAAGCCTGCCATCCTGGGAGCCGCGCGGCAGTCGGCGAGCCACCGCTGGGCGTGGTCGTAGCGCTGCCGACCGGCGGCCTGGGCGTGCGCCCGGCTCTCCTGTGCGCTCGGGTGGGCGGTGTCCTGGGCGATCCAGGCCCGGGTCACGTGCGCGGCCAGCGCCGCGGCGTCGGCGGGCTCCAGTAGGGACAGGTAGAGGTTGATGAGCCCGCGGCCCGACGGGTTCTTCATCTTGTCGGCCAGCACCACCCACCACCACGGCGTGCGGGAGTCGACGGCGTCGCCGTTCTTCCAGCGGACGGCCGGCAGTGACTGCGGGTCGAGCCAGGACAGTGAGGCGGGCACTTTCCCCTTGAGGCCCTTGGCGGCCTCGGCCCCCAGGGCCCGGGGGGACAGGAACTCCGTCATGTCGCCGCCGCAGTCCTCCAGGGCGACCAGCAGGGCCGCCCGCGCCACGTCCCTCTTCTCCCGCCCCAGGGCCGTGCGCAGCGCGGGGACCGACTCGGGGCGCGCCAGGGAGCCGACCCAGGCCGCCGCCGAGATGCGCACCTCGGTCGTCCTGGCGGCAAGCCCCTGCTCGGCCAGCTCGCGCACCCGCGGGTGGGAGCGCAGCGCCGCCTGGGCCAGCGGGCGGCTCACCTTGGAGGGGCCCACTGCGGCGTCGGCGACCGCGGGCAGCAGCTCGGCGGGGACGCGGGGGAAGGCCGTCAGGATCTCCAGGGCCCGCTGCGCCGTGGCGGCGTCCATGAGCCGCTCGCGCAGCAGGTCGAGGTGCTCGGCGTACCACGGCCAGGACGCCTCCGGGTCGACGGTGAAGAAGACGTAGTCGTGGAAGTCGCAGAAGCGCTCGACGGCGTCGGGGCCGCCGCCCAGGCGCGCCATGAGGTCCTCAATGGCTCGCGGGTCGGTCTCCGGCCCCGTGTAGTGGCTCAGTGCCAGCCGGCACCAGGGGCTCGTCTCCACAGCATGGAGCCGCAGCGCGTGCGCCAGGGTCAGGCTCGGGGCGTTCCTGACGACCCAGATGACGTTGAACCGGCGCAGGAGCGCGGGCCGGGCGCGGCTCCTGCCGTTGGCGACCGCCACCAGCTCATCCAGATCCGCCTCGGTGATCTGGCGCACTCCCTCTGCCCGGGTGCGGGACGAGGAGTTCTGCGAGGCGGCGGCGCGCTCCATGGCCTGCCCCAGGACGGGGCGCAGCTCGTCCTTGACGGGGGCGGCGTCCGGGCCCACCTCCAGGGGCGTGAACGGGGGGAGGTCGAGGGGCTCATCGACCCCCACGGCGTCGAGCGTCTCGTGGCGGGCCCGGGTTGCGGAGACCAGGTCTGCCAGCCTCCGGTTCTCCTCGGCCGCCCGGGTGAGCACGTGGGCGCCGCCGGGGGTCCGGGCCAGGAACTCCACCAGCTCCCGGCAGCGGGACGCCGGGGCCTGGGCCAGGACGGGGGCCAGCGCACCGGCCCTGGTAGCCGCGTCCAGGCCCTCGAGAAGCTCAATCGCCTCCCGGCGCAGCTCCTTGGAGACCCCCGCGGCCACGGCGGCGACCAGGTGGGCGCCCGCGGCGGCCCACCGCGGGTTGGCCGCCATACGTGTGAGCACGTCATGACGCTCCTGCCGGCGCAGGCCGTCCAGGAGCGGGCCGGGCAGGGCGGTCGCGTGCTCAGTGAGGTAGTCGGTGACCCCGGGCAGGTCAGCGGCCGACAGCCGCCTGCGCCAGGACGGCTGCCCGGCGGAGTTGGAGTGGGCGGCCAGGAGGACGACGGCGGGGGCGTCGGCCTCCTCCACGCCCCCCTGCCTCAGCAGCGCCGCCAGACGCCCGGCGTCCCAGAACAGCCGCCTCTGCCTGAGCCTGCGCGCCTGGGACTCGGGTGTGGAGCCGGCGCCCTGAGCGTCCACGGTGAACATGACATCCATGAGCAGGGCGTCCACCCAGCCGGGTACCTGCTCGGGAGCCGGCGGGTCGTACGTGGGGTCGGTCTGGAGGACGGCGGCCAGGAGCCGGCCGAGCCGCACCCACTGGGCCGGGATCACGGCGTCACTGCGGTAGAGGGCGTCGCGCCTGACCAGGACCGGGCCTGCCGAGCCGTCCCCCTTCCTCCAGCTGATCCCCGCCTCCTGCAGGCGCTTGCGCCAGGTCCGGCCGTACCAGTGGGTGTAGGAGGCGTTCGAGGTCGCCAGGAGCAGGCAACCGATGGGGCCGTCCCCGAAGGCGGCGATCTCCAGCAGGACCTCGGGGTCGCCGTCGTCGACGACGTAGTCGACGGCACGGTGGTACAGGCCCGCGTCAACCGCCTTGAGCGGCAGCAGCGCCCGGTCGACGAGGTCGCGGACTACAGGTTCGGTCACGGCATTCTCCTTGCGTCGTCAATCGTCGTCATCGGCTCTCCCCGGGCCCCCTCGGTGATATCGATTCTTACGGGATGAAGGGTAACGACCGGGTGCGACATGAATTCGCCCCGGTTGAGCGGGCCGGGCTGATCGGAGCGTCACGGCCCGCCCTCCCCGCACCCCCGCCTGCGAAGGGCAGGCCTCCCCATTGGCGCGCAGCGCCCATCCTGCGTACGACACCGCCGGCCGGCTCTACGCTGGTCCTATGACCGCCGAGCCGCCCCCGCCTCCGCCCGACGAGCCGGGGCCTCCCCCTCCTCCGCCCGACGGGGCCTCCCCCTCCTCTACCGCACCAGACCTCGTCGCCGCCGGCGCCCAGGGGCGGCCCGCCCCACCGCCTCCATCGCGCGCTCTCCGCCGCCCCCGCCTCGGCCGCCGGGGCCGCGCCGCCGTCGCCGCGGTCCTGGTGCTGGTGATCGTGCTCGCCGGGGTCGGCGCCTGGGCCCTGGCCCGTTCGGGGGGCTCCCGGACGCACAGGAGGCCGCCGGCCGTCCAGGCGACCCTCGACCTGTCGGGCCTCGGCGAGCATCTGGCGCCCGCCCCCATCGACTCCGGGGGCTCCGTCGTCCTCGCCTCCGGACAGATGCGGGTGCTGCGAGTGGTCGAGGACGGCCGGGAGGCGCTGGTCGGCGTCGACCTCTCCTCGGCCTCGGGCTACCCGGTGTGGCAGGTGCCCGTCCCCGACGAGCTCGCCGGCCGGGCCCTGAGCTGCCAGTACACGCAGGAGGCCATCGACTGCGGGGACCTGCTCAGCATCGACCCGTCGACCGGCGTCAATACGGCCGGGCCCGTCACGGTGCCGGCCGCCGCCCCCGCGTCCCCGGACGCCACTCCCGGCGCCGCGGGCGGCCAGCCGCCCGCCCCCGACTCGGCTTTCCCCGCGCCCCCGACGGCCTCCGTGCAGCTGGGCGAGTCCGCCTCCGAGGACACGCCACTGGCCGTGAGCCCGGACGGCTCCCTGACCGCCGGCGGGAAGACGATCAGGGAGCTCACGTTCGACGGCCCGGTGTGGGCGGCCCGCATCGACATGCCCCGCACGTTCGCCGGCATGACCCTGCCCATGACCCGCCGAGTGTGGGTGGTCAGCGACGGCGCGACCATGGCGGGGCTCGACGGCTCCTCCCTGCTGTGGTCCGGCACCCTGCCCGACGGCGTCGCCGCTCTCAACGGCCTGGGCGCCCAGGACCCGCCGCGGTGGCTGGTGGCCAAGGGGGCGATCGTCATCGCCCACCCGGACGCGATCGTCGCCATCGACCCCATGAGCGGCAGCACCGTCTGGCAGGCCGACGGCACGGTGACCTCCTGGTCCGCCTCCGGCGACGCCATCGTCGTCGTCAACGGCTCGACGGCCTCCCTGCTGTCCTTCGGCAAGGGCTCCGTCCCCGCGACCGCGACCGCCCTGCCGTCGTCGGCCCCGACCGGGGACACGGCGCCTGCGCCCGACCTGGAGGACATGAAGGGCTCCACCCTCGAGGTCCCCGACCTGTGCAAGACCGCCGGCAGCCAGGACCCGGCCACCGGAAAGACCATGGCCGCCTTCGTCGACGGCGTGGCCACCGGCTCCTCCGCCGTGGGGGCGCCGCCGACCGCCACCATGACCGCGCTGCGGCCGGGCGTCTTCGACGGCTCGCCGGTGGCCATCACCGTCCTGAGGTGCTACGGCGGGGGCAACACGGTGTTCGACGTGGTCGCCGCCTACGACTCCGACAAGACGCTCATCGGATCCGTGGACCACGTGGTGAAGGACGACATCGGCGAGTCCCCGGACCTCGTCGTGAAGAACCTGCGCTCGGTGGGCAACACGCTGGTCTACACCGTGCCCGGCATCAAGGTGGCCGGCGACGCCGCCTGCCACGCCTGCGAGGGCAGCGCCGAGGCCACGGTCACCGACCAGTGGGACGGGGACTCCCTGGAGATCACCGACGTCCTCTACCGCCTGCCCTCGGGAGCGGTGCGGATACCCTCAGCCCAGGACGTCCAGACCGCCTACGACGCCATCGCCTCCGACGACCGGGCGGTCGAGGACGAGCTGGTGGAGCCGAAGGCCCTCAACGCCCTCGACCAGCACCTCGGCGCCGGTCAGAACCGCAGCTCGACGGCGCGGGCCGTCCAGTTCCCCACGGGCGGCAGGGTCGTGGGGTGCGCGCTCGCCGGTCCCAGCGGGAGCCCCTACAGCACGAACGGCAGCGGCCGGGCCTCGGCGCCGGGCGACATCATCTGCCCGGTGACCACGGACGACCCGACGATGCCCTGGCTGCATCCCAGGCCCGACGGCGGGCCCGGCCGGGGCGCCTACGCCTCCTGGCTCATCCTGCGCGCCGACGAGACCGGGAAGTACCAGGTGGTCGACATCGGACGCGCCTTCGCCTGAGCCGGCCCGCCGCCGCGGGCCCCTCAGCGAGCCAGCGCCCGCACCCGGTCCACCACCGCGCAGGAGCGCAGGACGGCCCCCGGCCCGGGGCGCTGCTCGACCTCGGTCAGCGCCGCGGCCAGGGTCTGCAGCTGGAGGTCGCGGGCCGCGCGGGTGCGGGTGGCCAGTACGTGCGCGGTCGTCCCCTCCGCCCGCAGGGCGCCGGAGGCCGCCAGCGCCGTCAGCGCCTCGTGCACGTCAGTGCACAGGGACTCGATCGGCCCCGCCTCCCGGGGCGGCGCCAGGACGCTCGCCCCGGCGCGCAACCGCTTCAGACGCTCGGCCAGACGGCGGTAGAAGCCGGGGGCGTCCGCGCGCACCGAGGAGATGGTGGGCGACAGCAGGGCGAGCGCGCCCTCGCTGCGCACATAGATCCCGGCGGGCCGGTCCCCCTCCACGGTGATGGCGACCACCGGGAGGCTGCGGGCCAGGACGGCGGCCACCAGGCAGGACTCCGCGCCGTCGGGGGCGAGGCGGAGCAGATGCCCCCGGCCCGCCGCGTCGTGCACGGGCCACACGTACTGCTGGTGGATCTCGTCCACGTCGATCCTGCCCAGGCCCGACGCGCCGGGCAGGAGCAGGCGGACCGGCGGGGCCGGAGCCTCGAAGCCCGCGGCCCGGGGACCGCGCCGCAGAGAGCCGAGCTCATCGGCGAGGGCGGCCAGGTCGATGTCGTCGTAGCCGCCGCAGCGCGTCACCGCGGTGCGGGTGGAGGGGGCCAGGGCGCCATCGCCGCGCCGGGTGGCCCCCTTCAGGCGCAGCGGGCCGGACAGCAGGGTCCTGACGGGGGCGCCCCACACCAGTGGAGCGTCTTCGGAGCGCTGGAAGGCGGGGTCGGCGCCGGCGGCTCGGCCGGTGGTCACCGACTCCAGCCGGCGGTTGTCCAGGTCCCAGAAGCGGGCGGTCAGGCCGCGGCTGCCCGAGGGGGTGAGCCACCAGGTGGCCGACAGGGGCACGAGCAGGCCCGGCCGGGCCTGCTGGGCCTCGGCGCGCCCGAGCAGGGCGGGGTCGGGGGCGGCCCCGGCGGTATCCAGCGCCCGGGTCAGGGACCAGGCGGCGGCCAGGGCGCTGAGGGCGGCGGCCTCGTCCACCCCGTCGTCGCGGCGGGCGACCGCGCCCACGACCCCGGCGGCCGATGACAGGAGCCGGGACAGGCGCGGGATCTCCTCCAGGCGGGCGGCCCGGGCGAGGCGATCGAGCTCGTGGGCGCTGCGGGGCCCGGCGTGGGAGATCCCGGCGGCGATAACGGTCTCGACGACGGCCGTGGCCGAGGCGAGCAGGCGTCGCTGGTCGGCGCTCAGGGAGACCTCCCGGACGTTCCACGGCCAGGACCTGCCCGCGATGGCGAACAGGCGCACAACGGCCCGCAGGCGCCAGGCGGCGTGGGCGAGACGGGCATGGCGGCCGGCGACGACCATCCCGCCCGGGCCCAGGCCCGCGATCACGACGACCTCGGGGGCGCCGGGCCAGGTGACGCTCAGGCGCCCCGGCGCGCGGGAGAGACGGGTCTCGGCGGCGAGCCGGGCGGGGTCGGCGCCCGCGTCGGCGGCGGCGACCCGGCGCAGCGCGGCCACGCCGAGGGCCTTCTCGACGGCGGCGGGCTCCCAGGCGAGCACCTCAGCCAGGACCGGGTCGTCCTCGCCGGCGATACCGGGGTGCGGCTCGAGTGGCACCTCCGGGCGGGCGCCGAGCCCTGAAGACGCAGCGGGCCCGGGGGCGTCCGGCTCCTCGGCCCCGGCCCGGGCGGTGCCGGGCGGAGCGGGGGCCTCGGCACCGGTTCCGCTCCCGGCAGCCGCCTCGCGCATCCACAGGCAGGCGGCGACCACGTGCACGCACACCCCGGCGACGGGGCAGGGGCAGCGCGCCCGCCCCGGGCCGCCGTCGCCCAGCACCACCGGGATCGCCGGCTGTCCGGCGGCAGTCACCGCGATCGTCGCGCCGTCCTGGCCGATGTCCCGCGCCTCGACGCGCCCCGCGGCCAGTGCGGCGCGTCCGCGCCGCACCAGCCCGCGATTGGCCAGGGCCGCCAGGGCGGCGTCGTCGAAAGCGGTGTAGACCGCGCTCCAGGCGGGCAGGCCGCTCATGCGGTCACCTCGGCCAGCCAGTCGGCGAAGCGGTCGGGGCTCATGGCCGCCACCCGCATGCCGACCCCGGCGAGCTCCTCGGCAACCGCCCGGTCGAACCAGGGCGCGCCCTCGTCGGTCAGGGAGGCCAGCCCCAGCATGGTCACGCCCGAGCCCGCGAGCTCTCGCACCCGGGCCACGAGAGCG
Source organism: Actinomyces israelii (assembly GCF_030253495.1). Lineage (NCBI taxonomy): Bacteria > Bacillati > Actinomycetota > Actinomycetes > Actinomycetales > Actinomycetaceae > Actinomyces > Actinomyces israelii. Next base: position 1,296,355 of record NZ_CP124548.1, on the reverse strand, counting down.
GAGACCGACCCGCCCTCCTCGAAGTCGGAGACGAGGGCCAGCACCGTGCGGGTGGGCTGGGCGACCTGGGCGGCGGCGTAGCCGACGGCGTTGGCGATGTCGGTCCCGCCGCCCAGCTGACAGGTCATGAGGACCTCGACGGGGTCGTCGGCCAGGTGGCTGACGTCCACCACGGCGGTGTCGAACAGGATCAGGCGCACCGATATCCCCGGCAAGCTGGCCAGGATCGAGGCCATGACAGCACTGTGGAGCAGGGAGGAGGCCATGGAGGCGGACTGGTCCACCAGGATGATGACGTCCCAGGCCACGTTGCGGCGCCGCTGGCGGGACATGAAGCGCACGTCCTCCACGAGCATGCGCCCGGTGGCCGGGTCCGTGTTGCCCAGGTTCGCGGCGATGGTGCGGCGCCAGTCGAAGTTGCGCGCCGAGGCGCGGGGGCTGCGGGCGTGGCGCCGGCGCGCGCCCGTCAGGGCCGTTGTCATGGGGCGGCGCAGCCGTTCGACGATGTCGGAGACAATGCGGGCGATCAGGGCCCGCAGCCCGTCGGCCAGGGCGGGCGGAATCGTGCCCTTGATACGCAGCAGGGCCGCGCCGAGCCCGGGGCTGGTCCGGATGGAGTCCACCGAGCCGGGGTCGGCCAGCAGGCCGGTCAGCCCGTAGCGGGTCAGGGCGTCGCTCTCGAGGCGCTCAATGGTGGAGTCGGGGAACAGGCGGCGGGCGCCGTCGAGCCAGTCCACGGCCCGCAGCGCCGAGGGCCCCAGTCCGCCGCCGCGTCCGGACCCGCCCGGCGCTCCGGGGCCTGCGCCGCCCAGAAGGTGGCCGCGCCCGGTGTACTCGCGGTCGTAGAGGTAGGCCAGGGTGTCGTCCAGGCCGGCGTCGCCGGGGCTCCGCGGCAGGGCCGACTCGGCGTACCGCCCCAGGACCATGCGCCAGCGGCGCACGGCCAGCTCGCGGTCCAGGTCACGATCCCGGTCGTCGTCCGGTCCCCGGTCGGGGCTCGCGGGGGGCGGGGGCGCGGTCATCGGCCCGCCCACCGCCCCAGGCCGTCGCGCACCAGCGAGGCGACCAGGTCCCGTTCGATCCGCTGCCCGAGCGCGGCCTGGGCGGGGGCGACGTTCAGCACCACGTCGATCTGGGAGGCGTCGGTGCCCGCGAGCGCGGCGACCTGCTCGGCCAGCCGGTGCGTCTCGGTGGGGCGCAGGGCGGTGAAGGCGCGCCGCAGGTCGGGCAGGATGGCCAGGAAGCCGGGCTCCTCCAGGGCGGTCAGGGTGCGGGTGACCGCCGCCAGGGTGTCGGGGGCGCGCAGGACCGCCTCCGGGGCGGCGCGGACCAGTCCCACGAGGAAGTCGGCCAGGACGGCCGGGTCCGCCCCCGGGCTCAGGCGGGCGACAACGGCGTCGGACACCTCCTGGCGGCTCAGGGACCCGGTGGTCGAGGCGATTCCGGTGGCGCAGCCGGCGAGCACCGGCGCGGTGGCCCGGGCGCGGCGCAGGGCGTCGATCTCGCGCAGGACGGCCTCGCGGCCGGCCCCGGCCTCGCAGTCGGCTCCGGTGAGTCGCACGAGCAGGTCGCGCACGGCGATGAGGGCGCCCACCGCCTCGGCGGCCTCGTCGTCCCTCAGCCCGACCAGCTCGGCCACCAGGCGGGCGACGGCGGCCGTGCCCCGCTCCAGCATGGAGCGCAGGCGCGGGGCGGTGCCGCCGGTGCTGCCGGCACCGTCCAGGCGCAGGCGGCCCGAGCCCTCCACGAGGGCGGCCAGGCGGTGGAGGATGTCGGCGAGCTCGGACAGGTCACTCAGGCCGCTCATGGCGGCCTCGAGAGTGTCGCACACCTGCGCGGCCGCCTCGCCCATTCCCATGACCGCCAGCTCGGTCAGGAGCCGGGCCAGCGCTCCGGCGGCCGGTTCTGCCTCCAGCCGCTCGGCCAGGCGGGTGGCGACCAGGATGTCGAGGGTGGGGGCCTCCTGGGCGGCGCGTACCAGGGCCGCCTCCACCACGGGCGTCCAGACGTAGGCCCACTCCTCGACGAACTGCCCCAGGCCCGTGCCGGCCACGAGGTCGGCGCCGCCGACCTGGCGGGCCAGGCCGACCCCGGCGAAGCGCAGGCGGGCGAGCAGCTCTCGGCGCCGGCGGTGGCGGGGCCTGCGGGCGGTGTCCAGGCTGACGCGCCGCTCCACGGCGGTATCGAGCGTGAAGCGTAGGGCGATCATCCGCTCGCGCACCTCGGCGACCAGGGGCGGGCCGACGGTGCCCGGGGGGACCCGCCCGAGGTCGGAGGCGGCGAAGACGGTGGCGACGGCGGCGCCCAGTCTGCCCGACAGGCCGGTGTCGTCCTTGACCAGGCAGCTGGTCAGGGCGTCCAGGATGTCGGTGCGCCCGGGCCAGGCGCGTCCGCGCAGCGCGGCCAGGCCCAGGGCCTGCTCGACGGCGGCGCGCGCCTGGGCCGTGCCCAGCGGCTCCCCCTTCTCGCGCAGGGCGGTGACGACGTCGAGGACCACCCCGGTGGCGAAGCCGCGGGCGCCGGCGGGTGCGGGGGCCGCCCGGCCGGGGCGGGCGTCGCGGGTGCGGGCCCGCCAGGCGCGCCGCCACAGGCCCGGGGAGGGCATGCCCGCCCCGTAGCCGCTCAGGGAGTCCAGGCGGGCGAAGTCGTAGCGGATGAGCCAGCTCTCCGGGCGGTCCCGCGGGTCGGGCTGCGTCTCGGGCTCGGGCAGCCAGGCGGCCTCGGGGGCGGCGTCGAGCGCGTCGAGGAGGGCCGGGGTGTGGAAGGCGCCGGTGACGACGACCAGGGGCCCGCCCCTGAGGCCGGCCTTCTCCTCCCCGCGCTCCTCCGCACGCCGGCGCAGGGCCGCGGCCATGACGGCCTCGCGGGCGTGGGTCCCGTCGGTGTCGAGGACCTCCCGCTCGGCGTCCAGGCGGGCCAGGGCGGACCAGGCCAGGGTGTCGGCGAAGAAGTCGCGCCAGGCGCGGATGTCGGCGGTGGCGCGGTCCTCGAAGAGCTGCTCCCAGACCTCGTCGTGGTCGCGGCAGCCCAGGCGCCGGGCGAGGGCGTCCAGGGCGGCGGAGCGGGCCAGGTGGTACTCGGCCTGCAGGGTGCGGGCGGCGGCGCCGGCGTCGTCGGCGTTATCGGTGTCGCCGTGCGGGCCGGGGGTACGGTCGATGAAGGCGGCCTCGGCGCCGTGCTCGCCGGCCCAGCGCAAAGCGACCCACTCGGGGGAGAACTCGGCGAGCGGGTAGTAGAAGGCGGTGCGGTCGGCCAGTGAGAGCAGCGCGACCGGGGGGACGGTGTCCGGGTCCTGGAGGGCGGGCAGCAGGGCGGTGTACTCGGCCGGCCCCTCGATGAGGACGACGGCGGGGCGGACCTCCTCCAGCAGGGCGGACAGGGCCAGGGCGCAGGCCGGGGAGTGATGGCGGACGGGGACCAGGTGGACGCCCGCCTCACCCCAGGCCCGCTGGGAGCGCAGGGCGCGGCGCAGGCGGGGCGGGACGCCCGCGCGGCCCGGCCCCGCGGCCGTCGCCGCGGGGGCGGGTCCGGTCGCGCGGGCCGTCACTCCCACAGTCCCTGGGAGGCGGCGAGGAACTCCTTCCAGTGCGCCGAGGCGCGGGCGCGCTCGCGCACCACCGAGTCGACGTAGAAGCGCATGCGCCGGGCGTCCTCCGCCTCCCCCTTGAGGGCGACGCCGACCAGCTGGCGGGCGACGTCGGCGGCGCGGACGGTGCCGTCGCCGAAGTAGCAGGCGCTCATGGAGGCGGCCACCCCCACGTTGACGGCCTCGGCGGTGGACATGACTGCGTCGGGGCGCTTGACCGGGGAGCCGGAGGCGGTGGCGCCGGTGCGCAGGTCCGCGAAGGCGGTGACCAGCACGTCGAGGACCTCCGGGCTCATGGGGGCCCGGTCGGGGCCGAGCTCGGCCTCCAGGGCCCGGGTGATGAGCTCGGCCTCGAAGGCGCGGTCGGCGATGGGGCGCACCGTCTCGAAGTTGAAGCGCCGCTTCAGGGCGGCGCTCATCTCGTGGACGCCGCGGTCGCGCAGGTTCGCGGTGGCGATGACGTTGAATCCGCGGGCGGCGGCCACGCGGAAGCCGTCGCCGAGCTCGGGCACCATGAGCTGCTTCTCGGACATGACCGACACGAGGGTGTCCTGGATCTCGGGCGGGCAGCGGGTGATCTCCTCGAAGCGCACCAGGCGGCCGGACTCCATGGCCTGGTAGACCGGGGAGGGGACCAGGGCCCGGCGCGAGGGGCCCTCGGCGATGAGCAGGGCGTAGTTCCACGAGTAGCGGATGTGGTCCTCGGTGGTGCCCGCCGAGCCCTGGACGGTCAGGGTCGAGGCCCCGCTGACCGCCGCGGCGAGCAGCTCGGAGAGCATGGACTTGGCGGTGCCCGGCTCGCCCACGAGCATGAGCCCCTGGCGCCCGAGCAGCGTGACGACGGCGCGATCGACCAGAGGGTCGTCGCCGTAGAACTTGCGGGTCACCCCGAGCCGCTCGTCGCCCACGATGAAAGCCCGCACCGAGCGGGGCGACAGCCGCCAGCCGTCGGGGATCTCGGCGCCGCAGGAGGCGTCGGAGTCGGCCAGGGCGGCCAGCTCGGCCGCCCAGCGGTCCTCGGCGGGCGGGCGCAGCTCGGCGGTCGGAGCCGCAGATCCCTCGGGCCCCGGGTCGTCGGGCTGGGAGGACTCGGTGGCGGCGGGCCTGGCGGTCATTGCTCTCCTTGGACAAACAGCTGACCGGTGACTGGCGCCGGGCGCTCAGCCGCGCAGACGGGCGAGCTCGTCGACCAGCTGGGGAACGACCTCGGCCACGTCGCCGACGACCCCGAAGTCCGCCATCTCGAAGATCGGGGCCTCGGAGTCGTCGCACACGGCCACGATGGTGCCGGCGCCCTGAATGCCGCTGGTGTGGTGGACGGCCCCGGACACGCCCAGGCCGATGTACAGGCGCGGGGCGACGGACACGCCGGTCTGGCCGATCTGGGCGGACCGCTCGATCCACCCCTCGTCGCAGGCCACGCGGGTGGCACCCACGGCCGCGCCCAGCGGCTCGGCCAGTGAGCGCACCAGGTCGAAGTCGCCGTCTACGCCGCGTCCGCCCACGACGACGGTGCGCGCCCCGGCCAGGTCCGGCCCGGCGGCCGCAGTGGTGCGCTCGCGCGAGACGAGGCGGACGGCGGCCGCCTCCGGGCTCACCGCGACGTCGAGGGCCTCGGCGGTCAGCGGCGCGGCGCCGTCGGCGGCGCTGTCGGCGGTCTCGACCGCCCCGGGCCGCACGGCGAGGACCGGGGGGCGCCCGGCGCTCGCGGCGACCGCCATGGTGGTGGACCAGGAGCCGGACAGCACAAGCCGGGAGGCGCGGATGGCGCCGCCGGCCACGTGCAGGTCGGCGACGTCGCCGACGCAGGCGGAGTCCAGGAGGACGGCGGCGCGCCCGGCGACCTCCCTGCCGCGGTAGTCGCCGGAGACCAGGACGGCTCCGGGGGCGGTCTGGTGGACGGCGGCGACGACGGCGTCGGCCGCCGCAGCGGCCTGGGCCCGCTCCCCGCCCAGGTCGGCGACCAGCAGGCGGGTGGCGCCCGCGGCGGCCAGGGCGGGGGCGCCGGCCTCCAGGGGCCCCGGGGTCAGGGCGATGACGTCGCCGGCGGTCAGCGCCCGGGCGGCGGTGACGAGCTCGAGGGCGGTGTCGGCCGGGCGGTCGCCGTCGAGGTCGGCGAGCACGAGGACGGGGGCGTCAAGAGCCTCGGACATGGCAGGCATGATCTTCTCCTTGGGGGCGGTCATCCCCGCATGCGCGGGGTTTCAACGTCTTGTGCGCGCGCTCAGACGAGCTTGGAGTCCACGAGCCAGGCGGCGAGCTCGCGCCCGGCCTGACCGGCGTCGGTGCGGATGGTGCCGGCCTGTCGGGCGGGCCGGGACTCGGCGTCCACGACCTCGACGGCGGCGGGACGCGGCTGAAGGCCCAGGTCCGCCAGGTCCCAGGTGTCCACGGGCTTCCTCCTGGCGGCGCGCATGGCGGCGAAGTTGGGGTAGCGCGGCTCGTTGGCCTGGTCGGTCACGGACACGAGCGCGGGCAGGGGGGCGGACAGGACCTCGCTGAGCGTACCGGTGGTGCGGGTGACGGTGACCTCCCCGGCGCCCGCCTCCAGGGAGCTCGCCAGCGTCAGGGCGGGCACGTGCAGGGCCGCGGCCAGCGCGCCGGGCAGCATGGAGGTCATGGCGTCCAGGGAGGCCATGCCGGTGACCACCAGGTCCACGTCCCCGGTGCCGCCGTCGCCCGGCCCGGCCCCGCCGATGCGTCCGACGGCGGCGGCCAGCACGCGCGCGGTGGCCACGACGTCGGAGCCGGCCAGGTCGTCGTCGCTGACGACGACGCCGGAGTCGGCCCCCATCTGCAGGGCGCGGCGGATGGCGTCCTCGGCGTCCTCAGGGCCCATGGTCAGGGCCACGACCTCCCCGCCGAGCCCCTCGACCAGGGCCACGGCGGCCTCGACGGCGTTCTCGTCGAGCTCGTTGAGGACGTCGTCCTCGCCCCGGACCAGGCGGGAGTCCTCGATGCGCCGCTCAGACTGCACGTCGGGAACGTGCTTGATGCAGACCACGATTTTCATGCGTCCAAGATTGCCATACCCGGCCAGCCGCGCCGGTGAGCGCTGGGTCACGCGCATTGGCCCGTGCGGCTCCCCCGGCCCGGGCGGCGAGGCGTGTCCCACGTCTGCCTCGAGTGGCCGCCCGGCGGATGTACGTCGACAATGGAGCCCATGTCGTCCTTGTCAGAGCCTCAGCCGGCCACCCGAGCAGCCTCCGGCGCATCGGACCGCACCCGCCTGGGCGCCACCCTGAGCGGGGACGGGGCCGACTTCGCCGTGGTCGCGCCGCACGCGACCGCCGTCGACCTGTGCCTGACCGACACCGATGCTACCGGCACCGCCGTCTCGGAGCAAAGAATCGGCCTGCGCGGCCCCAGGCTCGGCATATGGGACGCCCACGTGCCCGGCGTGAGGGCCGGGCAGCGCTACGGCTACCGCGTCCACGGTCCCTGGGAGCCCTCCGAGGGCCTGCTGTTCAACCCCCGCAAGCTCCTGCTCGACCCCTACGCGCGCGCCCTGGACGGGAAGCCGTCCCTGGGGCCCGAACTGTACGCGCACGCCGTCGAGGACGACCTCTCCCCCGCCTATGTGCCCTTCGTCCCCTCCGAGCTGGACTCGGCCGGGCACGTCGCCCTCGGCGTGGTCACCGGCGAGCAGTTCACGGTCGTGCCCGGCCCCCGAGTGCCCGAGGGCCGCACCGTCGTCTACGAGACGCACGTCAAGGGCTTCACCCACGACATGCCCGGCATCCCGCCCGAGCTGCGCGGCACCTACGCGGGCCTGGCCCATCCCGCCGCGATCGAGCACCTTCGCTCGCTGGGCGTGACCACCGTCGAGCTACTGCCCATCCACGCCTCCTTCTCCGAGGCCTTCCTCCTCCAGCGAGGCCTGACCAACTACTGGGGGTACTCGACGCTGTCCTACTTCGCCCCCGAGCCCACCTACGCCACCGCCGCGGCGCAGGCCGCCGGGCCCCAGGCGGTTCTGGACGAGGTACGCGGCATGGTCTCCCTGCTGCACGAGGCCGGCCTCGAGGTGATCATGGACGTGGTCTACAACCACACCTGCGAGTCGGGGGTGGGCGGGCCGAGCCTGTCCCTGCGGGGCCTGGACAACCTGGAGTACTACCTTCACGCCCCCCACCGCCCCGCCCAGTACATCGACGTCACAGGCACCGGCAACACGGTGGACTTCCGCTCCACGCGCGCCGTCCAGCTGGCGCTGGACTCGCTGCGGTACTGGGCCGACAGCATGGGCATCGACGGCTTCCGCTTCGACCTGGCGGTCGCCCTGGGCCGGAACGCCTCGGAGTTCTACAGCCGGCACCCGCTGCTCATCGGCATGGCCACCGACCCGGTCCTGCGCTCCGTCAAGCTCATCGCCGAGCCGTGGGACATAGGGCCGGGCGGCTGGCGCACCGGCGAGTTCCCCCTGCCCTTCCACGACTGGAACGACCGCTACCGCGGCACGGTGCGCTCCTTCTGGCTGCGCGACGCCTCGGAGATGTCCAGGGGGCGGCCGGGCTCCGACCTGCGCGACCTGGCCACACGCCTGTCGGGCAGCGCCGACACCTTCAGCTACGGGGAGTGCCCCGGCGGGCGCGGCCCGCTGGGCAGCGTCAACTTCGTCACCGCCCACGACGGCTTCACCCTGCGGGACCTGGTCTCCTACGACTACAAGCACAACCTCGCCAATGGGGAGGACAACCGCGACGGCACCGAGGACAACCGCTCCTGGAACCACGGCTTCGAGGGGCCGCTGGCGGAGGGCATGGGCGGGGGGCCGATCGAGATGCTGCGGCGCCGCTCCACCCGCAACGTGCTGGGCACCCTGTTCATCAGCGCCGGCATGCCGATGCTGCTGGGCGGCGACGAGATGGGCCGCACCCAGGAGGGCAACAACAACTCCTACTGCCAGGACTCCCCCATCTCCTGGTACGACTGGGACCTCGCCCCGTGGCAGTACGACCTGCTGGCCACCGCCCGGTTCCTCATCGGGCTGCGCGGCTCCCACCCCGTGCTGCGGCCGGAGAACTTCGCCACCGGCACCGTGCCGGAGGGCGACACGCTGCCCGACCTGTCCTGGTACCGGGCCGACGGCGTCCCCATGAGCACCAACGCCTGGCACGACCCGTGGACGCGCGTGGTCCAGATGCTGCGCAACGGCGGGCCGCTGACGGACAACGACCTGCTGGTGGTCATCAACGGCTGGCTGGACCAGGTCGATGTCACGCTGCCCGACGGCCACGGCACGGACTGGCACCTGTCCTGGGACTCCACCTGGGCGGTGCCGCGCCCGCACACCTCGGCCTTCGCCCTGGCCCACCGGGTCAGCCGCGGGGCGGCCCGCACCCGCGTCGTCAGGCCCACGAAGGACAGGCCGCGGCGCTCCGCCGAGTGCCGCCACGACCGCCCAGGGGACACGACGACCCTGGACGCGCTGAGCATGCGGATCTACCTGTCGGGCGAGGTGCTCGAGCCCGTGGAGGCCGACCCGCTGCCCCCGCCCCGCCCCTGACGCCGAGATCGGTCGTATTCCGGCTCGAGATCGGTTCACTTCCGCGTCGAGATCGGTCCGGCCCCTCGGGGCGCCCGCGGCTCAGCGGATCCGCACCCGGTCCAGGTCCGCGAGCGCGACGACGTCGCCGTGCGCCCTCCCCGCCTCGGCCGCGTGCGCCTCGGTGGAGCGGTAGCGGGAGGAGAAGTGGGTCAGGGCCAGCCTGCTGGCGCCCGCCGCCGCGGCGAGACGCCCGGCCTCCAGGGCGGTGGAGTGCCCGTACTCGCGGGCCTTGTCGGCCAGGTCGGACAGGTAGGTCGCCTCCATGACCAGCAGGTCGACGCCGTCGGCCAGGCGCCGGGCGCCCTCGCAGGGCCGCGTGTCCTGGACCAGGGCGAAGGAGGCGGGGATGCGCTCGCGGGTCACGTCCTCCAGGCGGGTGACGGCGCCGTCGGTCTCGAGGCGCCCCTCGCGCTGCAGCCGCCCCACAAGGGACCCGGTGATGCCCCGCTCCGCCAGGGCGCCGGGGTCGAAGACCCGGCCGGGCGGGTCCTGGACCCGGTAGCCGATGGCGTCGACCCGGTGGTCCAGGGCGGCGGCGGACAGGATGAGGCCGGGCGCGCGCAGCACCTCGGCCGGCTCGCTGCCGACCTCGACCGGCAGCGGGCGCAGGTCGAGCTCGTCGTGGTAGATGCTGGCCGCGCGCAGCCGGTCCACGTACTCCTGGCCGGATGCCGGGTAGACGAGGGTCACCGGGTGGGGCGCCCGGTCCAGGGACAGGCGCTGGAGAACCCCGGGCAGCCCCAGGCAGTGGTCGCCGTGCAGGTGGGTCAGGCAGATGATGCGGATGCGCCGCGCCGGGACGCCCGCGAGGGTCATCTGCCGCTGGGTGCCCTCGCCGGGGTCGAAGAGGACGCCGGCGGCCCCCCAGCGCAGGAGGTGGCCGGACTGGTTGCGCTCTCGGGTGGGTGCCAGGCTGCCGGTGCCCAGGGCGATCAGCTCGCGCTCGCTCACGGTGCCGCCTCGTCGTCCATGCCGGTCTCCTTCTTCCCGATGGCGGGACCCATGGTAGGCAGCCCCTCCGACCCGGCCCTGTCCGGGCGGGTGGGAGACGTGGTCACCCCACGCACCTCCACGACGGCCTACGATCTCGGGCACGACGGGAATCGGCGTGATTCCGGGATTCCAGGATTCCGTGGTGCGGGTCGGGCGGGGAGAGGCGGAAGGCGCGAGCGGGCGCAGCGCCCTCCCGGCTCACGCCCCATCGGAGCCGATTATCGAGGGTCTGCTCCACCTGTCCACCCAGGGGAGCCCGGTCCGCTGGTCTGACGGCCCGCTGTGTGTCGCTGCGCCCCGGAGCCAGTTGGTCAGTGAGACGATCGGCTGCCGGTCCGGCAGGCGCGGGCCGCCGGGCCCTGCCGACCGGTGTCGAGCCGGAACGTGAACGCGCTCCGACCGGCGAGCTCCGCACCCCCGTTGGAATCGCTCATCCAGTGCTCACTCGGCGGCGATGGCCTTCAGGACAGGCAGCCGGACGGCCCGGCGCCGGCCGCAGGGCGGCGAGAGCCCCGACGACGACGGCCGCCACGAGCATGATCGCCGGCTGGGGCCAGGGGATGGCCAGCTCGGTCAGGCCCTGGTCGGAGGATCGCGCGCAGGGCCCCGGCCAGCAGCACACCGGTGGCCCCGCCCAGGAAGGTGCCGTAGACGGCGGTGACCAGTGACAGGCCCAGCAGCGCGTAGAGCCACGGCGAGCATCTGGTCGGCCAGATGGCCGACCTGGTCGGAGAGCTCACCGGCGTCCAGGACCTCGAAGACGTACGCCGGAGCGACGATCTCCTGGACCTGGGACTGCACGGCGTCCCTGTCGGCCCTGTCGGCCCCGTCGGCCAGGGAGGTGAGCAGGCCCTGCGGGGAGTCCAGAACCTCGTTCGGGTCGGTCGGCGCCGGAGCGGTCCACGAGCCGACGGCGGCCGCGACCTCGGGGGTGGCGTAGAGGACGCCGGTGAGCCCCTTGGAGTCGGCGACCGCCGAGACGGTGACCGTCACGGAGCCGGCCGCTTCGGTGACCGCGACCTGGTCGCCGATCTGCGGGCCGGAGTCGGCGAAGGCCGCCACGTGCGCGTCGTCCAGGGAGTCCAGCGAGCCGGCGGTCACGTTCGGGTCGTAGAAGTCGGGGTAGCGCTGCGGGTCGACGGCGACCATGTAGCCCACGCTCTCGCCGCCGTCCGGCGTGGTGGTGGCCACCGAGGCCACGGTGTGGCCGGTGGTCTCCCTCACGCCGTCGAGCGCGTTGATCTGCTCGGTCATCTCGGCGGGAAGAGGGGTGAGCAGTCCCAATGTCGCGGGCGCCCGCACCAGGAGATCGGCCCGCATGGAGTCGTTGACGATGTCGGCGATCGAGGCCCGCACGGAGGAGGCGATGATCGTTCTGGCGCGCACGAGCGCCATGCCGATCACCAGCGCCGCCGAGGTCGCGGCCGTCCTGCGGGGCGCCGCCGCGAGGTTGCGCGCCGCCAGGCGCCCGACTGGGCGCAGGAGGCGCAGCGGCATGGCGAGGACCGCGATGGTGCGGTGGGCGAGCACCGGGAAGCAGACGAGCAGCCCGAGCATGAGGGCGCCCGCACCCGCGCCCAGCACGGTCGTGCGGCGGGACAGGTCGTCGCCAACCCAGGCGGCGACCACGCCCGCCAGGCCCGCCGCCGCCAGGAGCGCCCCGAGGACGCCGCGGACCCGCAGGGGCTTCTCGCGCCCCCGCGGTCCCCCGCATGGCCTCCACCGGCGGGGTGAGGGCGGCGTCCCGCGCGGGCAGGAGGGCGCCCACCAAGGTCACCAGCAGGCCGATGACGACGGCCTGGAACAGCACCGTGGCGAACACGGACGCGGGCGAGGCCCCGACCGCCCGCAGGAGGGCGAACTCCTTCTGGCGCTGGCGCACGCTCATGGCGAAGGTGCTCATGATGATGAACGAGCCGACGAACATCGCCAGGACCACGAAGACCAGCAGGAAGGTCTGGACGTAGCCGAGGATGGACTCGACGTGGGCGTTCTGCTCGTCGATGCGCCCGGCGCGGGTCTGCAGGCGCGTTGAGTCGGGAAGCAGGTTCGTGATCTGCTGGCGGACGGCAGCGGTGTCGGCGCCGTCGGCCCCCACGAGCGTCCCGCTCAGCGAGGAGGCCGCGTGGGCGACGCGGACGCCGTCGACCTGGGCGATCTGCTCGGCCGCCGACCCGTCGATCTTCTCCGTCAGGACTCCGCTGCCGCCGCCTCGGCCTCGTGGGTCACCATGACGACGCTCTGGTCGAAGTCGTCGACGCTGGAGCGCAGGACCTTCAGGACCTGCTCGGTGGCCCGGGAGTCGAGGTTCCCGGTGGGCTCGTCGGCGAAGACGACGGCGGGGCGTCCCACGAGGGAGCGCGCGCAGGCGGTGCGCTGGACCTGGCCGCCGGAGAGCTCGGCGGGCCGGTGGGACAGGCGATCGGACAGCCCCACCGCCTCGACGACCTGGTCGAAGCGACTGCGCTCGACCTTCCGGCGGGCGACGTCCAGGGGCAGGGTGATGTTCTCCCCGGCCGTCAGGGAGGGCACCAGGTTGAAGGACTGGAAGACGAAGCCGATGCGCTCGCGGCGCAGCCTGGTCAGGCGCCGCCGGCTCATGGAGGTGATCTCCTGCCCGTCCAGGGCGATCGTCCCGGAGGCGGCTGACTCCAGGCCGGCCAGGCAGTGCATGAGCGTGGACTTGCCCGATCCCGAGGGCCCCATGATCGCGGTGAAACGAGCACGGGCGATGGAGACGTCCACGCCGTCCAGCGCGGTCACGGCGTTCTCCCCGCGGCCGAAGACCTTGGTCAGGGAGCGCGCCGTGACGACGGGGTCGGGACAGGACCGTGCTCGACCAGGCCGGCGCCCCCGCGACCGCCCCGACCGCGCGAGGGGCCGTCCTGGCGCTGCTGCCCCGAAGCGGCCTCGTCGGGGCCTGCGGCGGGGGGAGCGTCGTCCTGCACGTGCCTGGGCATGGCGGGAGTCTTTCACAGGCGCCACCCTGAGTCGCATCAGGGAGAACCCGGAGCGACGCGTATATCTTTGGCACCGGCCCCCAGCCCTCAGCCGCCGACCCCTGAGGACCTCGATCCGTGAAGCTTCCGACACCGCCGACACCGTCCAGACCGCTGCTCGTCACGCGCGTCTGGGACCGCCTTCGCCCCGACCCGACCGGGCTCGTCCTGGGCGCCGTGTTCTTCGTCCTGGCCCTGACGCCCTCACTGCTCCCCCGCGACCTGCTCTTCCAGGGGGCGGCCTGCGGGCTGTGCGCGGGGACCGGCTACCTGCTGGGGGTCTGGGTGTCCTGGAACTGGCGCGCCTGGATCCGCAAGGTAGTCCGGGTCCTGTGGGAGGCCGGCGGCCTGAGCCTGCCCGCGTGGTGGCCCAGGTGGAGGCGGCGCGTCGAGATCGCCCTGAGCCTGGTGGTGATCCTGGCGCTCAACGGGATTCTGCTGCGCGCGGTCCGCTGGCAGCAGGAGGTCGCCGCCCTGACGGGCTCCCGGGCCTATACGCCGGCGCAGTACCTGCTGGTCTTCCCCGTCGGCTTCGGGCTGTGGATGCTGCTGGTCGCGATCGGCCGCTGCTTCCTGCACCTGGAGATCTGGCTGCGCGGCCGCCTCCCCCAGCGCCTGCCGCTGCCGGTGCGCTCGGTGTCGTCCTGGATCGTTGTGATCGTGCTCGTCTTCACCCTGATCCACCAGGCCATCCCGGGCCTGATCATCGGGGGCGCGGAGGCGGTCTTCTCCGTGCGCAACGACGCCGATCCCCCCAACGCCGACCGGCCCGCGGCCGCCGAGCGCTCGGGGTCGCCGGACTCGCTGGTGCCGTGGGAGACCCTGGGCGCCTACGGCAAGCGCTTCGTGGGGCGCGGTCTGAGCGCCCAGGGCCTGGAGGAGGTCACCTCCCGACCCGCCGCCGAGCCGATCCGCGTCTACGCCGGCCTCAAGAGCGCCGGCACCGACGCCGAGCGCGCCGCCCTGGTGGTCGAGGAGTTGGAGCGCACCGGGGCGGCCTCCCGCTCGGCCATTATGATCGCCCCCACCACCGGAACCGGCTGGGTGGACCCGATCGCGGCCCTGTCCCTGGAGGTCCTCTACGACGGTGACACGGCCATCGCCGCCGCCCAGTACTCCTACCTGCCCTCGAGCGTGCAGTTCATCGCCGACACCGACAAGGCGCGCGCCTCGGGCAGGGAGCTGGTGAGGGCCGTCGTCGACTGGTGGCGGACCCTGCCGCAGGACGACCGCCCCAGGCTGCTGCTGTACGGGGAGTCCCTCGGCGTCGTGGCGGGCGAGGCCGCCTTCTCCGACCTGTCCGACGTCCTGGGCAGCGTCGACGGCGTCCTGTGGGTGGGGCCGCCCAACTCCTCGCGGCTGTGGAGCGACCTCGTGACCCGCCGGGATCCGGGGACCCGGGAGGTGGACCCCACCTACTCGGCGGGGCTGACGGTCCGCTTCGCCCAGGACCGCGACGAGATGGAGACCTTCTTCGGGGACGGCACCTGGGGCGAGAAACGCATCCTCTACATCCAGCACCCCAGCGACCCGGTGGTGTGGTGGTCCCCCCGGCTCGTGCGCGCCCCGGAGCCCGACTGGCTGCGGGAGCGGGCCGGCACCGACCGCTCCCCCGCCATGCGCTGGATGCCCTACATCACCTTCTTCCAGGTCAGCGCCGACCTGCCGCGGGCCATGAACGTCCCCCACGGCCACGGGCACCACTACGGCACCGAGATCCTGGACGGCCTGGCCCTGGTGGCCCATGAGGACGCCTTCACCGCCGGGCGCGTAGCGCAGGCGCGTCAGGAGGTCGAGCGCGCCCTGGCCGCCCAGCCCGCGGACGACTGACGCCCCGCCGGGCCCGGCCCGCGCCCTGTCGGAATCGGTCGGAACCGGTCGGAACCGGTCATCTAGGATGAGGCCATGACGCAGACCCCCAATGCGGCCGAGGAGGCCCTGGCCAACGCCGCCGACGACGCCTCCCTGGCCCGCTCGATCGCCCGCTCGGCCGAGATCGAGGCGGACCTGGACGTGCACCCGGGCCGCTACCGCATGCTCACCGGCGTGCGCCCCACGGGCAACATGCACCTGGGCCACTACTTCGGGACGATGGACTCCTGGCGGAGAATCCAGGACCGCGGCGTCGACACCTGGATCCTCGTGGCCGACTACCAGGTCATCACCGACCGCGACGGGGTGGGCCCCCTCCGCGAGCGCGTCCTGTCCCTCGTGGCGGACACCCTGGCGGTCGGCGTGGACCCCCGGCGCTCCACCGTCTTCGCCCACTCGGCCGTGCCTGCGGCCAACCAGCTCATGCTGCCGTTCCTGTCGCTGGTCACCGAGGCCGAGCTCCACCGCAACCCGACCGTCAAGGCCGAGCTGGAGGCCACCGACGGGCGCGCCATGAGCGGGCTGCTGCTGACCTACCCGGTCCATCAGGCCGCCGACATCCTCTTCTGCCAGGCCAACCTGGTGCCGGTGGGCAAGGACCAGCTCCCCCACCTGGAGCAGGCGCGCCTGATCGCCCAGCGCTTCGACAGGCGCTACGGGCGCGCGGTCGAGGAGCACCCGGTCTTCCGCCGCCCCGAGGCGCTGCTGGGCGAGGCGCCGGTGCTGCTGGGCCTGGACGGGGAGAAGATGAGCAAGTCGCGCCGCAACACCATCGAGCTGCGCATGAGCGCCGACGAGACCGCCCGGGCCCTGAGGAAGGCCAAGACGGACTCCGAGCGGCACATCACCTATGACCCCGCCGCCCGCCCGGAGGTCGCCAACCTGCTCATGATGGCCTCCCTGTGCGGGGCCGGGTCCCCGCAGGAGGTCGCCGAGCGCATTGGCAACGGCGGGGCGGGCGCGCTCAAGAGGCTCACCACCGAGGCCGTCAACGAGTTCCTCGCCCCGATCCGCTCCCGTCGCGCCGAGCTGGAGGCCGACGAGGCCTACCTGCTCGACGTCCTCCACGCCGGCAACGCCCGCGCCAACGAGGTGGCCGACCGGACGCTGGACGCCGTGCGCACCGCCATGCGCATGACCTACTGAGTGCCGCCGGCGTCCGCCCGTGACCGACGTCGTCCTGCGCGACCTGTCCGCCTCGGAGCTGACGGGCCCCGAGGTGCGCGAGCTGCTGCGCCTGGCTACCGACTTCGACGACGCCGGCCTGGACCGGGTCGTGTCCGACGTGCTGCCCCGGCTCACGGTCCTGGCGGCGCTCGACAGCGGCGTCCCCGTCGCCCTGGCCGCCTACGCCCCGCCCCGCCGGCCCCCCCCGCCGGCCCCAGACCGGACGGTGGCCCCCGGGCGGGGTCCGCGGCCGGAGGCGGTGACTATCGAGTACCTCGCCACCGCCGGGGGGCGCCGGCGTACCGGGCTCGCCGGCGCGCTCATCGCGGGGATCCGGCGGCGCCACCCGCGCGCCGCCGTGCGGGCGAGCACTGACGACGACGCGATCGGCTTCTACCGCCGGGCGGGCTTCGCCGACCGCCCCGCCCCGGCGGACCCGCGCTGGCCGGGCAGGCGGCGCTACGACTGCGTGCTCGCTCCCGCATCGCTCCCGGCGCCGGGGTGAACCGATCTCGACGCGGAGATCCACCGATCTCGGCGGGGAATGCGCCGGCCGAAGTGACTGAACCGGCATGACCCCGTAGGCTTGGTCTGTGACCGCGAACACCACGCGCAACGCCGCGCCCCAGCCCCCTGCCCCCGCCACCGCCGCAGCCGCGCCGCAACCGGCGCCGTATGCGCCGATCGGCCGTATTCCAGTGACCGAGGTCTTCCCCGTCGTCGAGGACGGGCGCTGGCCGGCCAAGGCCGTGCCCGGCGAGGTGATCCCGATCCGCGCCACCGTCTTCCGCGAGGGCCACGACCGCTTCGGCGCCACCGCCGTGCTCGTGCGCCCCGACGGCACCGACGGCCCCAGCGCCCGCATGGTGGAGATCATGCCCGGCCTGGACCGCTACGAAGCCCGCCTGGCCGCCGACGCCCCCGGCGACTGGGGCCTGCGGGTCGAGGGCTGGTCCGACCCCTACGCGACGTGGGCCCACGCCGCCGGCATCAAGGTCCCCGCCGGCATCGACGTCGAGCTCATGCTGGAGGAGGGCGCCCGCGTCCTGGACCGGGCTGCCGCGGTGCCGGGCCGGGACGAGGAGGGCGTGGAGGCCCTCAATGCCGCCGTGTGGGTGATGCGCAACCCCGCCAACTCCGTGGACGAGCGCCTGCAGGCCGGCCTGGCGGACGCCGTCGTCACCGCTCTGGACCGGCTCCCGCTGCGCGACTGCGTCTCCCCCTCGGCCACCTACCCCCTCCAGGTGGACCGCTCCCGCGCCCTGGCCGGCTCCTGGTACGAGATCTTCCCGCGCTCGTTGGGCAGCTGCTCCGACTCCGAGGGCCACTGGCACACCGGCACCCTGCGCACCGCCGCCGAGCGGCTCGACCGCATCGCCTCCATGGGATTCGACGTCCTCTACCTCACCCCGGTCTCCCCCATCGGCACCACCAACCGCAAGGGCCGCAACAACGCCCTGACCGCCGCCCCCGACGACCCCGGCTCCCCCTACGGCATCGGCTCGCCGCAAGGCGGCCACGACGCCATCCACCCCGACCTGGGCACCTTCGACGACTTCGACGCCCTGGTCGCCCGGGCCGGCGAGCTCGGCATGGAGGTCGCCCTGGACCTGGCCCTTCAGTGCTCCCCTGACCACCCGTGGGTCAAGGAGCACCCCGAGTGGTTCACGGTCCTGGCCGACGGCTCGATCGCCTATGCGGAGAATCCGCCCAAGAAGTACCAGGACATCTATCCCCTGAACTTCGACAACGACCCGGAGGGCATCTACGCCGCGATCCTGGAGGTCGTGCGCACCTGGATCAGCCACGGCGTGACGATCTTCCGCGTCGACAACCCGCACACCAAGCCGCTGACGTTCTGGCAGCGCCTCATCCGCGAGGTCCGCTCCACCAACCCCGAGGTGCTCTTCCTGGCCGAGGCCTTCACCCGCCCGGCCATGATGCGCACCCTGGGCAAGATCGGCTTCCACCAGTCCTACACCTACTTCGCGTGGCGCAACACCAAGCAGGAGCTCACCGACTACCTGGTCGAGCTCTCCCAGGAGACAGCCCACGTGCTGCGCCCGGCGTTCTGGCCGACCACCCACGACATCCTCACCCCCTTCATGACCAACGGGAAGGTGGCGGCCTTCAAGCTGCGCGCGGTCCTGGCGGCCACCATGTCCCCGACCTGGGGCATCTACTCGGGCTACGAGCTGGCCGAGTCGACCCCGCGCCCGGGCTTCGAGGAGCAGCTCAACAACGAGAAGTACGAGTACAAGCCGCGCGACTTCGCCGCCGCGCGCGCCAACGGCATCGCGGCCCTGCTCACGCGCCTGAACGCCGCTCGCGCCGCGCACCCCGCCCTGCGCCAGCTGCGCGACGTCTGGTTCCACGGCACGAGCGACGACACCCTCATCGCCTACTCCAAGCGGGTCGACGCCGCGCACTCCCCCACGGGCAGGGACGACATCGTGCTGACCGTGGTCAACCTGGATCCGCACAACATCCGCGAGGGCGAGGTCTACCTCAACCTGCCGCAGCTGGGGCTGCCCACGGACACCGACGGCTCGCTGCCCTGCCTGCGGGTGACCGACGAGCTCACCGGTGACAGCTTTGAGTGGAGTGGCACCAACTACGTGCGCTTCGACCCCTTCGCCGGCCGGGTCGCGCACGTCCTGCACGTCGAGCCCCTCTGACGACGGCCCGGCGCGTGGCCGGGGCATCCCGCCCCGGCCACGCCCCACGGCCCGCCCCCGCCCACCGCCCATCCCGAAAGGTCACTCTCGAAAGGTCACCGTGTCCGTTCCCGTCACCCCGGCATCAGGCATCGCTCCCGGTCTCGGCGCCCATCCCGCGCCACTGGCAACGCCCGTCGCCGGCATATCGAGCGTACCCGCCATGACGGGGAATCCCTATGCGCCACCGGCATTCATCCCCGGCGTGCCGGACCTGCCTCCCCAGCCCCGGACCGGGCTGTCGCCGGACCCGCAGTGGTTCCGCACCGCCGTCTTCTACGAGGCGCTGCTGCGCTCCTTCGCGGACTCCGACGGCGATGGCATCGGCGACTTCCAGGGGCTGACCTCCCGCCTGGACTACCTGGCGTGGCTGGGCATAGACGCGATCTGGATCCCGCCCTTCTACCCCTCGCCCATGCGCGACGGCGGCTACGACATCTCCGACTACACGGACATCGACCCGCGCTACGGCACCATGGAGGACTTCCGCGACCTGGTGCACCAGGCCCATGAGCGCGGCATCCGCATCGTCATCGACATGGTCCTCAACCACACCTCGGACGCCCACCCCTGGTTCCAGGCCTCGCGCAGCGACCCTGGGGGCCCCTTCGGCGACTTCTACGTGTGGGCCGACGACGACTCCGGCTACGCCGGCACCCGGATCATCTTCATCGACACCGAGGAGTCGAACTGGTCCTACGACGTCGAGCGAGGCCAGTTCTTCTGGCACCGGTTCTTCTCCCACCAGCCCGACCTCAACTACGACAACGCCTCCGTCATCGAGGCCGTGCACGACATCATCCGCTTCTGGGCGCGCACCGGGGTGGACGGCTTCCGCCTGGACGCCGTCCCCTATCTGACCGAGCGCGAGGGGACGAACTGCGAGAACCTGCCGGACACGCACGCCGTCGTCGCCGGAATCCGCAAGATGCTCGACCAGGAGTTCCCCGGCACGATCACCCTGGCCGAGGCCAACCAGTGGCCGGTCGATGTCGTGGAGTACTTCGGCACCACCGAGGTCCCCGAGTGCACCATGTGCTTCCACTTCCCGGTCATGCCGCGGATCTACTACGCCCTGCGCGAGGGCTCCTCGCGGGCGGTACGCGACGTCCTGGCGGCCACCCCGGACATCCCGCCCCACGGCCAGTGGGGCACCTTCCTGCGCAACCACGACGAGCTGACCCTGGAGATGGTCACCGACGACGAGCGCACCATGATGTACCAGTGGTACGCCCCCGAGGACCGCATGCGCGCCAATATCGGCATCCGCCGGCGCCTGGCCCCCCTGCTGGACGCCTCGCGGGCCGAGACCGAGCTCGCCATGGCGCTGCTGCTGTCGCTGCCGGGCTCGCCGTGCCTGTACTACGGCGACGAGATCGGGATGGGCGAGAACATCTGGCTGGACGACCGCGACGCGGTGCGCACGCCCATGCAGTGGGACGAGTCGCCCAACATGGGCTTCTCCTCGGTTCCCGACCCCGGCGCGCTCACCCTGCCGATCATCCAGGTGCCGGGGTACCGGCACATGACGGTGTCCACCGAGCTGCGGCGGCCCGACTCGCTGCTACACTGGACCCGCCGCATGCTCCACGTGCGCCGCGCCCACCCCGTGCTGGGCCGCGGGAAGTTCCTCCTGCGGGACGTCTCCGACGACGCCGTGCTGGCCCACACGCGCCACGAGGCGGAGGGCCCCAGCGGAGAGCCCGGGGAGACGCTGCTGTGCGTGGCGAACCTGGCCGACTCGCCCCGCTGCGTGAGCATCTCGCTGCCCGACCTGGCGGGCCGCACCACCGCCGACGTCCTGGGCGGGGCGGCGTTCCCGGCGGTCGGGCCGGACGGCCGCCTGACACTCACGCTGGGCGCCCGCGGCTACTACTGGTTGACTGTCGATCCCGAAACGCAAGGAGGCGATGGACGATGACACCCACCGAATCGACTGATCCCCCTGAACTCACCCAACCAGTCCGGCGCGGAGCCGGCCCGGCCCCGGTCTGGCCCGCCGACGCGTCGCTCCTGGCGGCGCTGGCCCCGTGGATGGCGCGGCGGCGCTGGTACCCGCTCAAGGGGGGCTCCTCGCCCGAGCCCCGCGACCTGACCCTGATCGGCGACCGAGAGCTGGCCCCGGGTGTGCGCGATCTGCTGGTGGCCGTTCCCCGCGCCGGGGCCCCGTCCGTGCTCGTCCACGTGCCGCTGGTGCTCGAGACCGGCGAAGCGCTGGCCCGCTACCGGGTCGACGGGGAGGCCCCCGGCGGCGAGGGGCTGACCGTCACGGGGCCCGACGGCGCCGAGACCTCCCTCATCGACGGCCCCCACCACCCCGCCTTCTGGCGGGCCTGGGCGCAGGCCGTCCTGGAGGCGGGAACCATCCTGGACGGCACCGGCGCGCGCGCCATCGCCCAGCGCGCCGAGCGCCTGCGGGTGATCACCGGCGAGCAGTCGAACACCAGCGTCGTGCTGCCCGCCCCGGCATCCGACCGGGACGCGGGCGGCCCGGAGGACGCCGCGACGGGCGGACTCATCGTCAAGCTCCTGCGGGTGCTGGCACCGGGGCGCAACCCCGACGTGGAGGTCTCGGTGGCGCTGGCCGGAGACGGCTGGGACCGGGTGCCCGCGCCGGTGGCCTGGTCCGCCTTCGAGTGGCACGATCCGGCCACCGGCGCCCGCAACTCGACCGACTCGGCGGTGGCCTGCACCTTCATCCCCCGCGCCGACGACGGCTTCGAGCTGTTCTGCTCCCTGGCCGCTGATGACGACGGGCCGCACGGCCCGGTGCGCGCCAGGGCACTGGCCCTGGCGGCGGATCTGGGGACGACCACCGCCCAGATGCACCGGCACCTCGCCGCGGCCCTGGGCGCGGGCGCGCCGCAGCCGCCGGCCGAGCTGGCACGAGCCCTGCGCCGACGCGCCGCCTGGGCGCTCCAGGAGGTCCCGGCACTGGCCGAGCGCCTGCCCGGCCTTCATGAGGCGGTCGATGAGGTCCCGGCCCGGGTGGCCGGACTCGACCGGCTCGACCCGGCCACCCGCATCCACGGCGACTACCACCTCGGGCAGGTCCTTCACGAGGTCGCGGGCCCCGAGGCCGGCGAGGGCCGCTGGTTCGTCCTGGACTTCGAGGGGGAGCCGCTGCGCCCCCTGGCCGAGCGCAGCCGTGCGGATCAGCCGTTGCGCGACGTCGCCGGAATGCTGCGCTCCTTCGACTACGCGGCCGCGGTCGGCGGGGTCGCCGACCGCGGCTGGCTCGACGCCGTGCGCGCGGCCTATCTCAGCGCCTACGAGGAGTCATCCCCCGAGCGCGATGGAACCGGTCGGCGCGTCGCGACCACCCTGCTGGCCGCGCTCGAGCTGGACAAGGCCCTCTACGAGGCGGTCTACGAGGCCCGCAACCGCCCCGACTGGATCGAGATCCCCCTACGGGGCCTGCAGCGCATCCTCGACACTCCCGCAACGGCGTGAGTGGAGGGAGAAAGGACCCCATCGCCCGCCACTCCCAGCACGTCCCAATAAATCTCAGCACAAAGACTCCCCTCACCCGCCCATCACATGGAAGAGTGTGACCATGACCGATGTCGCCGCACCCGAGCCCGTCCCCGCCCGCACGCCTGTCCAAGTCGATCCTTGGGTCCTCGCGGATATCGCCTATGCGCGTTACTACAATCCGCACGAGGTCCTGGGCGCGCATGTCGGCGAGGACGGCGTCACCATCCGCACAGTACGCCACCTGGCCGACGCCGTCGCCGTGGTCACCACCGAGGGCGCCTTCCCCGCCGAGCACGAGCAGGACGGGGTGTGGGTGGCCGTGGTACCCGGCGACTCCGTCCCCGACTACCGAGTCAAGGTGACCTACGGTGAGGAGACCACCACGGTCGACGACCCGTACCGCTTCCTGCCGACCCTGGGCGAGATGGACACCTACCTCATCTCCGAGGGCCGCCACGAGGGCCTGTGGGAGGTTCTCGGTGCCCACCTGAAGCACTACTCCGGCCCCATGGGCGAGGTCGACGGCGTCGCCTTCGCCGTGTGGGCCCCCAACGCCCGCGCCGTGCGCGTCGTCGGCGACTTCAACTACTGGGACGGCACCGCCTCGGCTATGCGCTCCCTGGGGTCATCCGGCGTGTGGGAGCTGTTCATCCCCGGTGTGGGCGTGGGCGCCCGCTACAAGTTCGAGCTGTGCTTCAACGACGGCTCCTGGCACCAGAAGGCCGACCCGCTGGCCCGCGCCACCGAGGTGCCCCCGGCCACGGCAAGCGTGGTGACCGACCGCTTCCACGAGTGGGGCGACGAGGAGTGGATGACCAAGCGCGCCGCCACCGACCCCCACGCGGGCCCCATGAGCATCTACGAGGTGCACGTCGGCTCCTGGCGTCAGGGGCTGGGCTACCGGGGCCTGGCCGACGAGCTCGTGCCCTACGTCAAGGAGGCCGGTTTCACCCACGTGGAGTTCCTCCCCGTGGCCGAGCACCCCTTCGCGGGCTCCTGGGGCTACCAGGTCACCGGCTACTACGCGCCCACCTCGCGCTTCGGGACCCCCGACGACTTCCGCTACCTGGTCGACCAGCTCCACCAGGCGGGCATCGGCGTCATCCTGGACTGGGTGCCGGCCCACTTCCCCAAGGACGAGTGGGCCCTGGCCCGCTTCGACGGCACGGCCCTGTACGAGGACCCCGACCCCCAGCGCGGCGAGCAGCCCGACTGGGGCACCTACGTGTTCAACTTCGGCCGCAACGAGGTGCGCAACTTCCTGGTGGCCAACGCCCTGTACTGGATGGAGGAGTTCCACGCCGACGGGCTGCGCGTGGACGCCGTCGCCTCCATGCTGTACCTGGACTACTCGCGCAAGGAGGGCCAGTGGCACCCCAACCAGTTCGGGGGCCGGGAGCACCTCGAGGCGATCAGCTTCCTCCAGGAGGCGACGGCGACGGCGTACCGGAAGAACCCCGGCACGGTCATGATCGCCGAGGAGTCCACCGCCTGGCCCGGCGTCACCGCCCCCACCGAGTACGGCGGGCTCGGCTTCGGGCTGAAGTGGAACATGGGGTGGATGAACGACACCCTGCGCTACCTGGCTGAGGAGCCCATCAACCGGCGCTACCACCACGGCGAGCTGACCTTCTCCCTGGTCTACGCCTTCTCCGAGCAGTTCATCCTGCCGATGAGCCACGACGAGGTCGTCTACGGCAAGGGCTCCCTGCTGTCCAAGATGCCCGGCGACCACTGGCAGGAGCTGGCGGGCCTGCGCGCCCTGTTCGCCTACCAGTGGTCGCACCCCGGCAAGCAGCTGCTGTTCATGGGCCAGGAGTTCGGCCAGGGCACGGAGTGGAACGCGGACAACTCGCTGGACTGGTGGATCCTGGACGACCCCGGCCACCAGGGCCTGCTCCACCTGGTGAGCGATCTCAACCGCTTCTACACCGACTCCCCCGCGCTGTGGGCGGACGACTTCTCCCACCGGGGCTTTGAGTGGATCGAGGCGGGCGACGGCGACCACAACGTCCTGTCCTACCTGCGTAAGGGCACGGGGCCCGACGGTCGCGCCGACCTGGTGGTCTGCGTCGTCAACTTCGCCGGCACCCCCCACGAGGGCTACCGGGTCGGACTGCCCTTCGCCGGCGGCTGGGACGAGATCATCAACACCGACGACCCCGAGTACGGCGGCTCCGGCGTGAGCAACTCGGGGCACGTCGAGGCCGAGGAGTTGCCGTGGAACGGCCGCCCCGCCTCGGTGCGGCTGCGCGTGCCCCCGCTCGGCGCACTGTTCCTGCGCCCGTCGCAGAACTGACGAGGGCGCGGGGCTGACGCGGGCTGCACGAGGACGGCGTAGAGCCGCGGCAGCCCGGGCGGGCCGACGGCGACCGGATTACCGGCCGCCGTCGGCCCATTCTTTTGCCGTGATCGGTCGTATTCCGCACCGAGATCGGTCCAGTTCCGGCTCGAGATCGGTTCGCTTCCGCACCAAGCGCCGAGATCAGCGAGCCTTTGCCGGCGCCGGGGTAGATCGCCCCATCCGCGCTCCATGACCGAATCGCGACGCCTCCCGTGTCGGGAATGACACCGCCTCAACGAGCGAGCCCACACCCGGACCGCTAGGCTCAAGGCGTCCGCGGAGGAGCCCGGTCGTCGGTGCTCCCACGCCGATCAGCCCGATCCCTCGTTGTACACCTCGTGCGGCCGTTGCAATCCCGTTGCAACAGCAGCTCCATGCAATCTGATAAGGGAAGAATGATGACGCAGAACCTGATCCAGACCGTGCCTTCCCACGTTCGGTCCATCTCGGGTCACCCCGCCAAGGCCTCGACTCAGATGGAGGTGTGGCAGGGCCTGTCCGCCGCCGTCGTCGACACCATCGCGGACAACTGGCACGCGACCGAGCAGACGTACCGGACCGGCCGGATGGAGCACTACTTCTCCGCCGAGTTCCTCATGGGGCGCGCGCTCCTGAACAACCTGACCAACCTCGGCCTGGTCAAGGAGGCGGAGAAGGCCGTGGGCGCCTTCGGCCAGAACCTGTCCGACATCCTCGAGCAGGAGCCCGACGCCGCCCTGGGCAACGGGGGCCTCGGGCGCCTCGCGGCCTGCTTCCTCGACTCCTGCGCCACTCTCGACCTCCCGGTCGCCGGATACGGCATTCTCTACCGCTACGGCCTGTTCAAGCAGCTCTTCTCTGACGGCTTCCAGACCGAGCACCCCGACCCGTGGATGGAGGAGGGCTACCCCTTCGTCATCCGCCGCGAGGAGGCGCAGCGGATCGTGCGCTACAACGACCTGGTCGTGCGCGCGGTCCCCTACGACATGCCGATCGTCGGCTACGGCACGAAGAACGTCAACACGCTGCGCCTGTGGCGGGCGGAGAGCACCGAGGAGTTCGACTACGACGCCTTCAACTCCCAGCACTTCACCGACGCCATCGTCGAGCGCGAACGCACCGCGGACATCTCCCGCGTCCTGTACCCCAATGACACCACCTACGAGGGCAAGGTCCTGCGCGTGCGCCAGCAGTACTTCTTCTGCTCGGCCTCCCTGCAGGAGATCGTCGACAACTATGTGGCCCACCACGGGGACGACCTCACCGGCTTCTCCGAGTTCAACTCCGTCCAGCTCAACGACACCCACCCGGTCCTGGCCATCCCCGAGCTGATGCGGCTGCTCATGGACGAGCACCATCTGGGCTGGGACGACGCCTGGGCCGTCGTGTCCAGGACCTTCGCGTACACCAACCACACGGTGCTCGCCGAGGCGCTGGAGACCTGGGAGACCTCGATCTTCGAACAGCTCTTCCCGCGCATTATGGAGATCGTCCGGGAGATCGACCGCCGTTTCCGCGAGGACCTCGCGGCCCGCGGCGTCGACGGGGCCAGGATCGACTACATGGCGCCGATCTCGGGCTCCAAGGTCCGCATGGCCTGGATCGCCTGTTACGCCTCCTACGCAATCAACGGCGTCGCCGCCCTGCACACCGATATCCTCAAGCGCGACACCCTCAAGGACTGGTACGCGATCTGGCCCGAGCGCTTCAACAACAAGACCAACGGGGTCACCCCGCGCAGGTGGCTGCGCGAGTGCAACCCGCGCCTGTCCGCCCTGCTGGATGAGGTCACCGGCTCCGACGCGTGGGTGAAGGACCTCTCGCTCCTGGAGAGCCACACGCGAGTCGACGACGCCGTTCTCGACCGGCTGACCGAGATCAAGCACGCCAACAAGGTCGACTTCGCCGCCTGGATCGCCGCACGCGAGGGCATCGAGATCAATCCGGACGCGATCTTCGACGTCCAGATCAAGCGCCTCCACGAGTACAAGCGCCAGCTGCTCAACGCGCTCTACATTCTGGACCTGTACTTCCGCATGAAGGATAACCCCGGCCTGAGGGTGCCGGAGCGGGTCTTCGTCTTCGGAGCCAAGGCCGCCCCCGGGTACGTGCGGGCCAAGGCGATCATCAAGCTGATCAACACGGTCGCCGACCTGGTCAACAACGACCCGGTCGTCTCCAAGACGATCAAGGTCGTGTTCATCCACAACTACAATGTCTCCCCCGCCGAGCACATCATTCCCGCAGCCGACGTCTCCGAGCAGATCTCGATGGCGGGCAAGGAGGCCTCGGGCACGTCCAACATGAAGTTCATGATGAACGGGGCGCTCACGCTGGGCACCCTCGACGGCGCGAACGTCGAGATCCTGGACGCGGTCGGCGAGGACAACGCCTACATCTTCGGCGCCACGGAGGACGAGCTCCCCGCCCTGCGCGCGACCTATGATCCGCGCGCCGCCTACGAGACCGTCCCCGGCCTCAAGCGGGTCCTGGACGCCCTCATCGACGGCACCCTGGACGACAACGGCTCCGGCTGGTTCGCAGACCTGCGCCGCAGCCTCCTGGAGCCCTCCTACGAGCCAGCCGACGTCTACTACGTGCTGGGCGACTTCCCCGCCTACCGCGAGACGAAGGACCGCATGGCGGCCGACTACGCAGACCAGCGCGCCTGGCAGCGCAAGGTGTGGGTCAACATCACCGGCTCCGGCCGCTTCTCGTCGGACCGCACGATCAGCGACTACGCCAAGATGTGGAACATCCAGCCTGAGCCGATCGCCTGAGGCCGAGTCGCCTGGTACTCCGGCGCGGCGCCCCCCACCGACAAGGTGGGGGGGCGCCGCGCGCCATCCAGGGGGCGCGGCACCCGACGACGACGCACCATGCCTCCTTCGCCGAGATCGGTCGAGTTCCGCGTCGAGATCTGTATTCGCACGCCCCTATCACAGGCAATGCGAAATCGCCAGAATGGCCTTTGGCCCAGGGGCGCGGCACGCACGACGCGTATCCACCTGCAGCGCGTGAAACAACCTGCAAGGCCCCGGAAGACCCAGCCGCTGGTCGAGTCCGCATTAATTCAATCTACGGAAAACCTAAGGACCGGTGCGCGAGGGGCGGACGGGCCAGTCGACCCGGTTAGTACAGAATGCTGGCCAGCTGGCGACGAGCACGGGCCACCTCGGGAGCCGAGGAGCCAATAACGTCGAAAAGCTCGAGCAGCCGCAGCCGCGCGGTCTCCCGCTCCTCGCCGGAGTGCGAGCGCACCGCCTCGAGACCGCGCCCCAACGCGACATTCACGTCCCCCAGCGCCACCGCGGCGTCGGCCCCGGCGAGCTGATCCTCCAGGCTCGCCCCGGGAGCGTCCGCGGCGGTCAGCAGGGAGTACGGATCCTTGCCGTCCATGCGCCCGAGCATGCGGATCTGGGCCCGTGCGATCTTGAGCTCTCCATCCGCCGGGTTCTGCGCAATGGCGTGGTCGTAGACCTTCTCGGCGGCCGCGTAGTCGCCCCGCTCCATGGCCTCGCGCGCCTGACGCTCCACCTCGGTCTCCTCAGGCTCAGCCGGCTCGGCCTCATCCGCCGGCTGCGGCGCAAGACGCCCGGCGACGCCGTTGCGAGCCGCCAGCTCGAGCAGCTGATCGAGCAGCTCCCGCAGCTGGCCGGCAGGGATCGCCCCCTGGAACAGCGGCACCGGCTGTCCGGCGACCAGGGCGACGACGGTGGGCACGGCTGTGGCCTGGAGCGCCTGGGCGACCTCCGGAGCGGCGTCGACGTCCACACGCGCCAGCTGGAAGCGGCCGGCGTACTCCTGGGCCAGTGTCCCGAGCTGGTCGGCAAGGGCCGTGGAGGCCTGGGAGCGTGAGGTGTGGAGGACAACCACCACTGGCACCTGCATGGAGATCTCGGCGGTACTGCGCAACGAGGCGGCGTCGACGTCCACCACCAGCGGCGCCGAGACCGTAGAGTCTGTGGCCGAGACCGAGGACGAGCCCGCGGAGCCGGGTGCAGGGCGCCCTGCGGGTCTCCCGGCGCCCGACGGGCTCCCTGTGGCGGGAGCACCCTGTTGGGATGCAAGAGTGGACAGGTCCACGGCGCCGAACATGCTCATGGTGAGCCTTTCCCGGGCTGAGCCAGCCCGCTAATGGGTGGAAGGAACAGTGGGGTGGTGGCGAGACAGGCGGGGTCCTGAGTCTATTGGCTCAGCCGGGTGACTTGGAGTCGTCTTTGGAGGCCGACGCCAGCACGCGGCTCTGCCCCAGAAGCACCGGCTGGTTGCCGGACGCCTCGGTGGGTTCGGCAGGCGGGATCGAGAAGGCCATCATGACGTCGTTCGTTGTCGCCACCTCTCCTGCGATCTCGGTGCCCGTCCCCAGCAGGGAGGCGACGTCCGCCGGCATCTTGAGCGTGGATTTGGCAACCGTGCGCTTGTACACGACGTCGTAGGTGATCGTCGTGAACACGATCGCACCATTCTCCTTGGTGCGCACGCCACGAAAGCCGTCAGAGCCGCCGCGAGCAGCTACCGTGATCTCGCCGGCCACGGACACGTCCTTGCTGCGCAGCGACGCCAGTTGCTGGCGCAGAGGATCATCGGCGAAGGTCTTCCCGTTGTCCCCATCGGGGTTGTTCAGCGCGTCAATGTAGGCGTCCAGGACCTGCTGGGGCGTGGAGAGCAGCCCGTCGGTGTCACCATCCACCTGTTCGCTTCCCGCCGAGACGGCCGTTGTCTCGGGGATGCTGACGGGAACGAACGGCTGCACCCAGGCCCACAGCTCGAAGTTGTCGCGAGCCCCGTTCTGGGTCATCGCCAGCAGGTAAGGGACCTTGTCCTCCTCAGCGTCGGTGACCGCCAGGGCAATGCGGGGAAAGCCCGTGGTCAGCCCTGCGGTACCGGCCTGGCTCTGGGTCGTGAAGTGCTCGATCTTGCTGTCGTCCTTTGCCGCCGAGGCCAGGGTGTACTCCTCGGTGCGCACACGCTGGGCCGGCCCGGTGAGGTAACCGGACAAGAGCTTGGCGTCTTTTGCGGCGTCTGCGGCGTCCAGGCCGGTCTGAATGCGTTCGAGGACAGTGGTGAAGCGCGTGCTGTCCAGGACCGAATGCGCTGTGGGAGTCCCCACCGCGGGCGCCGGCGGGAGCTCCTGTGAGCACGCCGTGAGCGTGGCACCGACGACGGTCGCAGCAGCGGACGTCAGGAAGGCTCGGCGGCTGGTCATCATGCTTTCTCCTCGTCGGACTCGGAGCCGGTGGGCGTCTCAGGCGCGGCATCAAGCCGTCTGTGCTCCGCTGGCCAGCCCTGGGCCGGGAAGAAGGGATCGGACTGTCCATTGGTGTCGGGGTGGCTCGGGCTGGCAAAGCCCTGCTGCCCCTCGGGCTGACCAGGCTGAGTGCCGTAGTCCGGGTAGCCCGAGCCGGCAAAGCCCTGCTGCCCCTCGGGCTGAGTGCCGTAGTCCGGGTAGCCCGGGCCGGCAAAGCCCTGCTGCCCCTCGGGCTGACCAGGCTGAGTGCCGTAGTCCGGGTAGCCCGGGCCGGTAAAGCCCTGCTGCCCCTCGGGCTGCTGGCCACTGGTGTTGGGGAAGCCCTGCTGCCCCTCGGGCTGAGTGCCGTAGTCCGGGTAGCCCGGGCCGGCAAAGCCCTGCTGCCCCTCGGGCTGCTGGCCACTGGTGTTGGGGAAGCCCTGCTGCCCCTCGGGCTGAGTGCCGTAGTCCGGGTAGCCCGGGCCGGTAAAGCCCTGCTGCCCCTCGGGCTGAGTGCCGTAGTCCGGGTAGCCCGGGCCGGCAAAGCCCTGCTGCCCCTCGGGCTGACCAGGCTGAGTGCCGTAGTCCGGGTAGCCCGGGCCGGTAAAGCCCTGCTGCCCCTCGGGCTGCTGGCCACTGGTGTTGGGGAAGCCCTGCTGCCCCTCGGGCTGAGTGCCGTAGTCCGGGTAGCCCGGGCCGGTAAAGCCCTGCTGCCCCTCGGGCTGCTGGCCACTGGTGTTGGGGAAGCCCTGCTGCCCCTCGGGCCAGCCGCCGTAGTCATAGTCCGGGTAACTCGACCCGGAGAACGCCTGCCCCTCGGGCTGACCAGGCTGAGTGCCGTAGTCCGGGTAGCCCGGGCCGGTAAAGCCCTGCTGCCCCTCGGGCTGACCAGGCTGAGTGCCGTAGTCCGGGTAGCCCGGGCCGGTAAAGCCCTGCTGCCCCTCGGGCTGACCAGGCTGAGTGCCGTAGTCCGGGTAGCCCGGGCCGGTAAAGCCCTGCTGCCCCTCGGGCTGACCAGGCTGAGTGCCGTAGTCCGGGTAGCCCGGGCCGGTAAAGCCCTGCTGCCCCTCGGGCTGACCAGGCTGAGTGCCGTAGT
Organism: Actinomyces israelii; assembly: GCF_030253495.1. Taxonomy (NCBI): domain Bacteria; kingdom Bacillati; phylum Actinomycetota; class Actinomycetes; order Actinomycetales; family Actinomycetaceae; genus Actinomyces; species Actinomyces israelii. The sequence continues at coordinate 1,265,344 of NZ_CP124548.1, read as the reverse complement.
CCGGGTAGCCCAGGCCGGTAAAGCCCTGCCGCCCCTCGGGCTGCTGGCCACTGGTGTCGGGGAAGCCCTGCTGCCCCTCGGGCCGGCCGCCGTAGTCATAGTCCGGGTAACTCGACCCGGAGAAGTCGGAGAGGGCCTGCTGCGTCTGTGTCTCGGACTGGCCGGTGTCCTCGAACGTCGCACCGGCGTTCATCCCGGGCACGACACCACCGCCGTACGGGAAAACGCCCTCGTCGGCCGATCCTCCCTGATAGTCCTGGTAGTCGGGCGACTCGCCGTAGAAGGTCGTCTCCTGCTCAGAGGCCTGAGGCACATCGGGCGCCTCCACGCCGCCGAGGTAGACGCGACCGGTGCGCGGGTCGATCCACTCCTCTCCCTCGGCGGCCGCCCGTTCCTTCTCCCGCGTCTCTCTGCGCGACAGAGGCCGGTTGGGGTCGCCGATCTGCGGGATTCCCGCCGTGGCCACGCCGTCGGCCTGCGCAAGCCGGGCGGCGCGCTCAGCAGAGCGGGCACGCCGCTGCCGGTCGGCATGACGCATCTGGATGTCGATGAGGAAGAGGAAGACGCCAACGAGAAGCAGGAGCCCTCCGACAATGAGTCCTGGAATGAGCCAGGGCGTCGAGACCTTGCGCGGCCAGGACAGCGAGATGTTCGGCGCCGGCGAGGAGCCGTCGGTGGCCGCCAGCATGACCAGGTCGGTGTCGTTGACGTCCCAGTTGAGCGTGGCAGTGCCCGTGCCCGTAGCGGTGGCCACCCACAGATCGGATGTGCTCGGATCGGCGCTGGAGGCCTCCAGGACGGTGCAGCCGTTCTCGTCGGTGCTCGGAGCGCTCGTCGGCGACGCCTCGGCGGAGGCGCTGGGAGCCGACGACGACGCAGGCGCGGCCTCGTCACCGCATCTGGTCGTCACATCGGTCGCGGACAGCGCCGTCCAGCTGTCCAGGCCTGTGACGGACACGTAAGGGTCGTTGGCGAGCCAGGCATTGACGTCGGCCGAGTGCCCGACGGCGATGAACACCTGCTGGTCGTCAGAGGCAGCCGTCGCGGTAATAGTGGTCTCGGAGTCGACCCGGTTGAGGACACCCGGCTGTGTGACGACGTAGTTCTGGGTGGGGGCCGAGGCGAGAGTCGCCTCCGCGGTCGTGCCGGGCCGCCAGATCGTGGCGGAGCAGACGGCCAAGGCGATGGCGACCAGGCCAAGGACGGCGATGATCGCGCTCAAGATCCGTCGGTTCACGACGTGACTCTCCTCAAGGTCGTGGACATGGCGCCGCTGTCACCGGCCTCTGCACCAGGTGTGAGTGCCACAGAGCCTGGATGCAGACGTCGCCCAGAATCGCATGTTCCTATCGTCCGTGCGAGGAGCCTCGCCGAAGATCACAGGTCCTGCGCCCTCAGCGGAAGAACCGTGCCCAGCGTTATCTCGCAGCGTCTAGCCGCGACTGACAGCGACTGACAGCGGCTGACGGCGTCCGGGTCTGGCCCGCCCCTACGATGCCGCACCGGCGTCGTAGGCGGAGTATCGGCGCCGACCCGGCGCAGCGACAGGCCGCCGACGACGATCGCGCTCGGCGGCCGCCGGCTCGCGACGTGACCTTCCTCAAAGTCGGGGGGAAATCGCGGGCGCTGTGGGCCGACGCCGCCCCGCGAACTCCCGTCCCTTCGGCGCAGGAGCCGTCTCCCCGGCGTGTCGCACCGGATTCTCTTCGCCAACGAAGCATAATTCGCCCACCATCAAGTCCTCAGGACCTAGGCGCGAGCGATACCCTCATGGCTACGATTGGGTGACAGCGGGCCGTGGCGGCCCGCCAGAAGGAGGAGTGACGTGGCCGAGGGGTCTTCTGAGGAGTTCGCCATCACCATGCGCGGGTACGACCGTACCCAGGTCGACCAACGCATCAAGGCGCTATCCCGCCAGCTGGGAGATGCCAAACGTGAGGTCGCCAGTCTCGATCAGCGGGCTATGACGCTCGCCGGCGAGCTTGCCGATGCTCAGCGTCGCCTGCGCGAGGCGGACAAGCCTACTTACGCCGGGCTCGGCTCGCGCATCGAGCAGCTGCTGCGCAGCGCCGAGGAGCAGAGCACGTCGGTGCTCTCCAAGGCCAATGCCGAGGCCGACGCGCTCCTGGCACGTACGCGCGCCAACGCCGCCCACCTGTCCGAGCGCAGCTCCTCCGAGGCCGCCACCATGGTCGCCGACGCTCGACGGGAGGCCGCCGAGCTGCGATCCCACAGCGAGGCCGAGTCATCCACCATCCTGGCCAACGCCCAGGCCCGGGCCGACGAGCTCGTCGCCTCCGCGCAGCGCAAGGCGGACCAGATCGTCTCCGAGGCCAAGGCCAGTGCGACCGAGGCCCGGTCGTCGGCCGATCGCGAGGCGCAGCTGACGGTGGCCGCGGCCAAGAAGTCCGCCGCCGAGCTCACCGTGACCGCAGAGCGCGAGGCGAGCGAGACCAGGGAGGCGGCGGAGTCCGAGGCCGACGCGCTGCGGCGCTCCTCACAGGACCAGGCCGACTCGGTGACGGCGACCGCCGCCGAGGAGGCCCGCATCACGGTGGACAAGGCGCGCGCCGAGGCCGACTCCCTGCTGTCCGCCGCTCGCAGCGAGGCGGAGGCGCTGCGGCGCACGAGCACGGCCGAGGCCGAGGCCGCCCGGTCGGAGGCCACGGAGCTGCGCCAGCAGGCGCTTCTCGAGATCGCCGCGGCGCACGAGACGGCGGCCGAGGAGGACTCGGCCGCCCACGAGGCCGCGCGTCAGCACATCGAGGAGATGAACCAGCAGGCGCAGGAGCAGGCCGCGCAGGCCGAGGCCCGGCTTGAGGAGGCCCTCGCCCGTGCGGAGGCCGTCCGCTCCGAGGTGGACGACACCCTCCGCTCCCGCCAGGAGGAGGCCACGCGCCTGGCCGAGGACACCCTGAACCAGGCTCGCCTCGAGGCAACCGCCCTGCTCGAGGACGCCCGCGCCGACGCCGAGGTCGAGAAGACCTCCATGATGCGCCAGATCAAGGAGCTCGAGCGGCAGCGCGACTCGGTCGCCAGCTACCTCGAGGAGATGCGCAGCGTGCTCGGCAATGTCATGCCGCAGGCCCCGGAGTTCTCCGACGTCATCAGCGCTGCGCTGGCAACCGGCGTCCCGCAGGCCGCCGGCCTGTCCGACGTGACCCCGGGCAGCGCGGGCAGTGCCGGCTCCCCCGAGTCCTCACAGAGCGCAGGCTCCCCCGAGGCGAGCGCCGACGGCGATGACTCCAGGTCCCTTCAGGAGGACCTGATGGGTATGGGCGGCCGCAAGCGCCGCTGAGCCGAGCCGGCGGCCCTTGTCCGCCGCGTCACGACCAGGCGCGGCGGACAAGGGCCAGCGTCTCCTCGCGAGTCATGCCCAGGTTGCGCATGGTCGTCACGAAGCGCATGGTCTCCCGCTCGGCAGCGGTGTCGGCGAGGTCCATGACATAGGTGCCGTGGCGGCCGCGCCCCTCGACGACTCCCTCGAGCTCCAGCTCGCGATATGCCTTGGCGACCGTGTTGACGGCGACGTCGAGCTCGGCCGCCAGGGCGCGCGTGGTCGGCAGACGCACCCCAGCGGTCAGCCGGCCCGAGGTGACATCGACACGGATCGCGGAGCAGATCTGTGCGAAGACCGGCTCCGAGGAGTCCGGGTCCAAAGTGATGCGCAGGCGGATAGGGACGGCCATGTTCCTAGTGTGCGCCTCATCACTGGCTTCCGCATCCTGAGACAGGTCATAAGTTGTCAGTAAGTCCGGCTGAAGTCAACCAGCCCCGCCGTTCGGGACCCCGCAGTTCCTTGTTCTGCCGTGACGGTGCCCGGCGGAGCCCTCGTGAGGCGCCTACCACAGGCGGCGCTCCCAGCAGGCCGTATGCCAGTGACGACGCTCCTCCAGGCCGCGATCGGGCCCGAAGAGGGACTCATTCGACCAGGCGACGACGTGCGGCGTGCCCGGCGCGATGCTCCGATTGCAGCCGGGGCAGGTGTAGGGCTTGTCGCTGCCGCGCAGGCGACGCACGGTGAAGTCGGCGCCTCCCGGGCCGACCTGGGTACGCGGCATGGCGCCCAGTCGCCCCGGGTCGAGCGGACGGTGCCCGGCGCGATAGGGACGTTTGGAGCTGCGTCGTGCCATGGCCCGACCCTATCCGAGTCCGACCCCGCCGCACCCGGCCGACGTCGTGCGGGCAGCCCGGGTTCCGCAGCCGGACCGACGCAAGGCTCTCCCGGGAGGGCGCAGCCCCCGGGAGAGCCTTCTTCGCGTTCACGACGACGTCGGGGCGGTCGGCCCCGCGGCCGGGGGCGCAGCCCGCCCGGCCGCCCCGACGGCCGAGCGAGCTACCGGCGCAGGGCGGCGCCCGCCCCGTTCGGGACCGTCAGACCAGGCCCATCTCAGCGACGGTCTTCTTCTCGCCCAGGAGCTCGCCCACGGAGGCGTCGATCTGGGTGCGGGAGAACTCGTCGATCTCCAGGCCCTCGACGATCGTCCACTGCCCGCCTTCGGAGACGCAGGGGAAGGAGGAGATAATCCCCTCGGGCACGCCGTAGGAGCCGTCCGACATGACCGAGGCCGAGGTCCAGGAATAGCCCTTGACACCCAGGCACCAGTCGCGGACGTGGTCGATGGCGGCAGAGGCGGCGGAGGCGGCTGAGGAGGCGCCCCGCGCGGCGATAATGGCGGCGCCGCGCTTGGCGACGGTCGGGATGAAGTCCTTCTCGACCCAGGCGCGGTCGGCGAGGATGTCCGTGATCGGGGCGCCCTTGACCGTGGCCTGCGTGATGTCGGGGTACTGGGTCGAGGAGTGGTTGCCCCAGACGGTCACCTTGTCGAGGTCGGTGACGTGGCAGCCTGCCTTGGCGGCCAGCTGGGCCAGAGCGCGGTTGTGGTCCAGGCGGGTCATCGCGGTGAAGCGGGAGGCCGGGATGTCCTTGGCGTGGGAGGCGGCGATGAGCGCGTTGGTGTTGGCCGGGTTGCCGACGACGAGGACCTTGATGTCGTCGGCGGCACCGGCGTTCAGCGCCTCGCCCTGGGGGCCGAAGATGCCGCCGTTGGCGGACAGCAGGTCGCTGCGCTCCATGCCGGCCCTGCGCGGCATGGAGCCGACGAGGAAGGCGATGTTGGCTCCCTCGAAGGCCTGCTTCGGGTCGTCGAAGATGTCGACGCTGCCCAGGGTCGGGAAGGCGGAGTCGAACAGCTCCATGGCGGTGCCCTCGGCGGCCTTGACGGCCTGCGGGATCTCGAGCAGGCGCAGGTTGACGCGCTGGTCGGAGCCGAGCAGGGCGCCGGAGGCGATGCGGAAGAGCAGGGCGTAGCCGATGTTTCCTGCCGCACCGGTGACGGCGATGTTAATGGGCGCGTTGGCCATAGGAGACTCCTTAGAGGATGAGGTGTCACTCGGGCCGCGAGCGGCGCAGCCCACGGCACGAGCCTACGGTGGCGGACCGGTGATGACCCGGACGATGGTTTCGCCGCCCATGTAATCCCGGTCATACGGGTCCGCGTGCCGACGCCGGGCGGCCCGGCCCCTGCCCGCCGCGCCGGGGCCGGGCCGCCCTCAGCTCGCGGCGCCGGATCCGGCCGCCCCCGTGGATCCGGCCAGGTCCTCGGGGCTCACGACGCCCTCGACGCTGACGCGGTCGAGGTACCTCATGCCGTCGAAGGAGAGCTCGCGGGCGTTCTCCGGGTCGCCGTCGTCCCCGATCTGTCCGCCGGCGAGGCGGTCGACGACGATCGCGATGGCGCCGTCGCCGGTGACGTTGGTGGCGGTGCCGAAGGAGTCCATGGCGATGTAGGTGGCGATCATGAGGGCGATCTGGGCGTCGTCGAAGCCGAGCATGGACGACAGCAGGCCCGTGGCCGCCATAATGGCGCCGCCGGGCACCCCCGGAGCGGCGACCATGGTGATGCCGAGCATGAAGATGAAGCCGACCCACTGCACGGTCGAGACGGTCAGGCCCTGGGTGAGCACGATCGCGAAGGCGAAGGCGAAGATCTTCGATGTCGAGCCGGCCAGGTGGATGGTGGCGCACAGCGGGACGGTGAAGGAGGCGACGGCGTCCGACACGCCGTTCCTCCTGGTCTGGGCCAGCGTCACGGGGATGGTCGCGGCCGAGGAGGATGTGCCCAGCGCCGTCAGGTAGGCGGGCATCATGGTGGCCAGCGCCCTGGCCGGGTTCCTGGAGCCGACAATGCCGGCCGTGATGTACTGGGCGCCGAGGATGACGATCTCCAGGACGAGGACGACGACCACGACCCGCAGCAGGGCGTGCATGACGGACCAGGCCTCGCCCGTGTAGGTGAGGTTGAGGAAGATGCCGAAGATGTGCAGCGGCAGCAGCGGAATGATGATCCGCTCAATGAGCCTGGTGATGATGGCGCGGAACTCGATGAAGCCCTTGCGCAGGACGCCGCGCGGCACCATCGACAGGCCGATGCCGAGGACGAAGGACAGCAGCAGGGCCGTCATGACGGGCACGGGCGCCGGCATCTCAATGCTGAAGTAGGACTCCAGCGCGCTGCCGGGCTCCTTGACCTCCGACAGGGCCGTGCCCGCCAGCAGACGCGGTAGGAGCGCCGTGCACACGATGTAGGTCAGGAATCCCGAGAAGAGCGTGGAGCCGTAGGCGATCGCCGTCGTGATGCCGAGCCACTTGCCGGCGCCCCTGCCGAGGTCGGCGATCGCCGGCGTCACCAGGCCGATGATGATCAGCGGGATGGCGAAGGACAGGAACTGGCTGAACAGCCCGGAGAACGTCGCGAAGACGCGCCCCAGGGCCTGCGGGATGAGCGGGCCCCCGCCGATCCTGATACTGCCCAGGGCCAGGGCGAGGACAATGGCGAGGAGCACCCATACGAGGATGCCGCCGGCCGAGAGCATCTTGCGGAGATGTGACACGGAACTGCCTTTCGGGCGGGTGCAGGCGGTGGGGTACCGCCCTGCTGCGCCGCAGCATGCCACAGGAGCATTTTCGGGCCGTCCCCGTTTCGCGGACTGGTCCGCCCGCAGGCGCCGTCCGGCTCGGCGCCTGCGGCCTCACACGACCCGCGGCAGGTCCGCGTAGTAGGTCAGGGCGAGCAGCGCCAGCGCGAGGATGATCCCGAAGACGACGTCGAAGAGGCGCCCGCGCGCGGCCATCCAGGTGCCATCGGGCCGCTGCAGGCGCAGCAGCGAGACCAGCAGCACGCCGATGCCGAGCCACACAATGGCCAGGCGCCGGTGACCCAGCAGGGAGATCACGGGCACCGCCGCCAGGCCGACCGCCACCGCGAGGACCGCCAGGGTCCGGTAGGGCTCCTTGTGCTTGGCGGGCGGTCGGGCGACGGGAAGCCCCGCCCTGGTCCAGGCGTCCTCGGCCGAGATCTGCGGCCTGCCCGCCGGCGAGTGCGCATCGGCGGTCCGCCGCGTGTTCTGGTCCTGGCTCACGGCCGTCATCGTAGCGGGCGACGCCGGGGCGGCAGGCGGCGACCGGGCACCGTGCTGCCGCCCCGGAGGCGCCGCGGGGCGCCGGGGGCCGTCAGTGGGCGAAGTGGCGGGAGCCGGTGAGGTACATGGTGACGCCGGCCGCCCGGGCGGCGGCGATGACCTCGTCGTCGCGGATGGATCCGCCGGGCTGGACGACGGCGGTCACGCCGGCGTCGATGAGGACCTGGAGGCCGTCGGCGAAGGGGAAGAAGGCGTCCGAGGCGGCCACGGCGCCGCGGGCGCGCTCGGGCGGCACGGCCCGGAGGACCGCGGCGGCGTCGCCCCTCTCGGGAGCCTGCGGGGCGGCGTCGCCGGTGGAGCGGAGCCCCAGGGTGTTGGCGCGCTCGACGGCCAGCCTGCAGGAGTCGACCCGGTTGACCTGCCCCATGCCGACGCCCACGGTCGCCCCGTCCCTGGCCAGCAGGATGGCGTTGGAGCGCACCGAGCGGATGGCCCGCCAGGCGAAGCGCAGGTCGGCGAGGGCCGCCCCGTCGGCGGCCGGGCCGGCGACGAGCCGCCAGGCGGCGGGGTCGTCGCCGCAGGCCTGGTAGGTGTCCCGCTCCTGGATGACGGCGCCGCCGGAGACCTGCTTGATCTCGTAGCCCTCCCGCTCGGGCGGCTCGACGACGAGCAGGCGCAGGTTCTTCTTGGCCGACAGGATCTTCACGGCCTCCTCCTCGAAGGCCGGGGCCGCGACGACCTCAGTGAAGATAGGCCTGATCTGGCGGGCCATCGCCGCGGTGACGGCGGCGTTGGCGGCGATGACGCCGCCGTAGGCGGACACGGGGTCGCAGGCGTGGGCGCGGCGGTGCGCCTCGGCGACGTCGCCTGCGGCGGAGACGGCGATGCCGCAGGGGTTGGCGTGCTTGACGACGGCGACCGCGGCGGCGCCGTCCGTGCCGTCGCCGTGGTCGTAGACCGCCCGCAGGGCGGCGTCGGTGTCGGTGTAGTTGTTGTAGCTCATGGTCCTGCCGTGCAGCTGGCGGGCCCCGGCCACTCCCCCGGTCTCGTCCGGGGCGCGGTAGACGGCGGCGCGCTGGTGCGGGTTCTCCCCGTAGCGCAGGTGCGCCAGGCGCTCGTAGCCGACGCCGACGTAGGCGGGCGGGGCGGAGCCGGCGGCCTCGGGCGCTGCTGCTGAGGCATCCGCGGCGACGTCCGCCGTACCATCCGCCGCGCCCGCCGCACCTGCAGCGGCGTCGTTCTCGATCTGCTCGGCCATCCAGGTGGCGACGGCGGCGTCGTAGGCGGCGGTGCGCGCGAAGGCCCGCGCGGCCAGGGCGCGGCGCCGGGCCGGGGTGAAGCCGCCGGAGCGCACGGCCGCGGCGACCTCGCCGTAGACGGCGGGGTCGGTGACCACGGCGACGCCGGAGTGGTTCTTGGCAGCGGCGCGCACCATGGCGGGCCCGCCGATGTCGATCTGCTCGACGCAGGCGTCGAAGGAGGCGCCCGAGCGAACGGTGGCGCGGAAGGGGTAGAGGTTGACCACGACGAGGTCGATGGGGGCCGTGCCCAGCTCCGCGATCCGGCTCATGTGCTCGGCCTTGCGGCGGTCGGCGAGGATCCCGGCATGGATGGCCGGGTGCAGGGTCTTGACCCGTCCCTGAAGGCACTCGGGGAAGCCGGTGACGTCCTCGACGGGGGTGACCGGCAGGCCCGCGCCGGCGATGGCGGCGGCGGTGGAGCCGGTGGAGATGATCTCGGCACCGGCGTCGACGAGGGCGGCGGCCAGCTCGACCAGTCCGGTCTTGTCGTAGACGGAGATCAGGGCCCGGCGCACGGGAACCCGCTCCGGGGCGGCCGGTCCCTCGGCGGGGACGTTCTGGATGGGGACGGCCGGCTGGGGCTGTGTGGTCACTGGCGCTCCTGGTGCGATCGGTGCGGGGACGCCCAGGCGGGCGACGTCCCCTGCTCGTGATCGGTGGCCGCTCCCCGGTGGTGCCCCACCCTCGCCAGTCGCGACCGGTCGCAGTCTAGCCGCTTGCGCCCGCCCGCTTCTCCCCGGCGTCGTTCTCCCGCGACCGCGCGGACTGCACGTAGCGGTAGACGGTCGGCTCGGAGACCCCGAGAGCCGAGGCGAGCACGGGAATGCTGCCCTTGAACTGGAAGAAGCCCTGGGCGTGCAGGCCCGCGACGACCTCGAGCCTCTCCTCGGGCTTGAAGCGGTCCCGGCTCGTGCCCCGCCGGCGGGCGACGTCGTCGATCGCCTCGGCCGCCATGCCGTCGATGGAGGACACGAGGGTCTCCCGGCTCACAGGCGCGCCCGCGTCGGCGGCGCCGGGGAAGAGCCCGGAGACCTCGGCAACCAGCGACTCCAGCCGCCTCATGAGAGTGTGGTCGGTGTTGACGCAGAGCATCCCGATGAGTCGGCCGTCGCGGCGTATGAAGAACGAGGAGGAGGCGAGCGTCCGTCCCCCGGCCTGCGCGGTGTAGTGGACCCGGTAGGGAACCTGCTCGCCGGAGTCCTCCTCGAGCTCGCGCAGCACGAGGTCGGTGGCGGGCGAGCCGATGGTGCGTCCGGAGACCTCGCCGTTGACGATCGCCACGACGGAGGCGTCGATGTCGGCCAGGTCGTGAAGCACGACCTCGGTGTTGCGCCCCACGACCTCGCCGAGGAAGGAGACGAGCGGGATGTAGGAGGCGATGATCTCGCTGTCGTCTCGCATCCGCATCCCTCCATGTCATCCGTCGGCCAGCGGGTCAGAGCAGCCCGGAGCCCCTGCGCACGTACTCCCCCATCTCGGGGCGCGGCACCATACTGCCACCTGTGGCCCAGGCGATGTGGGTCGCACGGGCGAGGGTCTCATCATCCAGACCGAGCCGGGCCCGGTACTCCGCGTCCTCGACGACGCGCGCCGGCCCCACAAGACCCGCAGTCGAGGAGGGCTCGATGTCGATCCTCTCCGACTCGTGCAGCTGCGCCAGCAGGGTGTAGAGGTGATCGTCGTCGACGGTGACGAACCCGTCGATGAGGTGCTGCATGGCCTGACCGACGAAGCCCGAGGGGCGCCCGCAGGCCAGCCCGTCCGCGGCGGTGACATTGTCAATGCCGAAGTCCTGCACGCTCATGGCGTCGTGAAGGCCGGTGTAGACGCCCAGGAACATCGACGGGCAGTGGGTCGGCTCGGCGAAGACGACGCGGACCGCGTCGCCGAACTCGGCCTTGAGCCCGAAGGCGACGCCTCCGGGCCCCCCGCCGACCCCGCAGGGCAGGTAGACGATGAGCGGATGCCGGTCGTCGACCGTGACGTCGAGCGCCTGGAGCTGGCCGGCCAGGCGGTGGGCGGCGACGGAGTAGCCGAGGAACAGGCTGCGGGAGTTCTCGTCGTCCACGAAGTAGCACGTCGGGTCCCCCTCCGCCTGCGCGCGCCCCCGCTTGACCGCCTCGGAGTAGTCCGACTCGTACTCGACGACCTCGACGCCGTGGGCGCGCAGCATGTCCTTCTTCCACTGCCGCGCATCGGAGGACATGTGGACGGAGGCCTTGAAGCCCAGCCTGGCGCTCATAATGCCGATCGACAGGCCCAGGTTGCCGGTGGAGCCCACGGCGACCGAGTAGCCCGAGAAGAACTCGGTGAGCTCCGGCCGGGCGAGAAGCGCGTAGTCGTCGTCGAGGCTGATCCGGCCCGCCGAGACGGCCAGCTCCTCGGCGTGCTTGAGCACCTCGTAGATCCCGCCCCGCGCCTTGATCGACCCGGATATCGGCAGCTCGGAATCCAGCTTGAGCCAGAGGTGGCCGGGGATGGCGCGACCGGCGTCGCGCTCGATGACCTCCTGCATCGCGGGAGCCGCGACAAGCGGGGACTCCACAATGCCCAGGGTCGCACGCGTGTCGGGGAAGACGGTGGCCAGGTACGGGGCGAAGCGCTTCAGGCGCGCGGCGGCGTCCTCGATGTCCGTGCGCGTGAGACCCACCTCGGCGAGACCGTCGGCGGCGCCGAGGATGTCGGGGTTGAACCAGCTGGTCTCGGTCATCGCTGTCAACGGCTTCATCAGCGGCAGGGCCTGCGTCCACTCCTCGCTGGTGCGACCGTGGATGAGGGCGTCAGTCATGACGGGATTCCTTTCGTGTTGCTGCATGTCGTTGGTGATCGGTTCAGCGGTCGCGGGCGGCGGGCGGCGCACGCGCCGGCCCGCGCGCCGGGTCAGACGACCAGGCTGAGAAGAAGGGTGCCGATGAGGCCGACCACGGAGGCGCAGCTCGTGGCCAGGGTGAGGGAGCGCAGGGTCTGCTGGACCGACATGCCCAGGTACTCCTTGACCAGCCAGAACAGCGAGTCGGTGACCTGCGTGAGGCCGATCGCTCCGGCGCCGATGGCGATGGCCATGACCTCGGGGGACAGAGACGGGTCGTTGGTCACCATCGGCAGGACGATTCCAGCGGCACTGATCATGGCGACAGTGGCGGAGCCGACCGCGAAGTGCAGGAGAAGGGCGATGAGCCAGGCGAGAATGACCGGGCTCACGGGCAGCGCCGAAAGAAGGCGGGCGATGCCGTCGCCGATGCCGGAGGCGATGAGCACCTCGTTGAAGGCGCCGCCCGCACCGATGATGAGAAGGATCCCCGCGATCGGCCCGAAGGACCCGTCGGTCAGGTCGAGCAGGTCGCTCATTCCCGCACCCCGCCTGAGACCGAGCGACCAGTAGGCGAAGAAGACCGCGATGAGCAGCGCGGTGATCGGGTTGCCGATGAGGTTGACGACGGGCAGGGCTCCGCTGCTCTCGGGAAGCGCCTGCACCAGGACAGTGCGCCCGACCATGATGAGAAGGGGCAGCAGGATCGTGAAGAGAGTGATTCCGAAGCCGGGCAGGCTCCCCTCCGGCTCAGGAGCCTGCTCAGGGCGCCTCCCCGAAGCCGCCTCCTCAGCCTCCGCGTCTCCCGCCTCGCCGTCCGCGGCGAGCCTGCCCGCTGTGACGGGAGTGGCGACGGCGCCCCTGATGCCGAAGTACGAGAACACGGGACCGCCGACCGCGGCGCAGGGCAGGCCGACGAGCAGGCCGAGGACGATGACCTTTCCGACGTCCGCGCCCAGGGTGCCGGCGATCGCGGTGGCCGCGGGGTGCGGCGGCACGATGCAGTGCACGACCATGAGGGATGTCACCAGCGGGACAGCGACCTTGATGGCGGAGATCTTGGCCTGCCGGGCAATGACGAAGACGAGCGGCACGAGAAGGACGAACCCGACCTCCACGAAGACCGGGATTCCCGCGATGAAGCCGATGAGCATCATGACCCAGGTCGCTCGATCGCGCCCCAGCCAGTGCAGGAGGCTGTTGGCGATCCGCTCGGCGCCGCCGGAGACCTCAAGCATCTTCCCGAGGACCGAGCCGAAGCCGATGATCAGCGCCAGGAAGCCGAGCGTCCCGCCCACACCGGCCTCGATCGTGTCGCCGAGGGCGTCCAGAGGCGTGCCGGTCACAATGCCGACGCCGAAGGCGGCCAGTGTCAGTGCGAGAGCGGGGTGAAGCTTGACCTTGACGATCAGCACCACAATCAGTGCGATGGCGACAATGAGTACGCATATCAGTGCCGGTGCGGACATAGACGTTCCTTGCAGAATTGGGGGACGCTCATAAACGGAGCCTCGTCGCTCCGGCGGTGGCCGCGCATTGGCGCACGGCTCGCCCCGGTCGAAGTGATAGAAGATTATCTATCTGATAAAAGTGTGTCAAGCGCCGGGACGTACCGCCCCAGATGCCGGTCAGCAGTCATCGGCGCGCGGAGAGGGGCGCCCCTCTCCGCGCGCCGGCGCCGTCCCAGCGCACACAGGAGCGCCCGGTAGCGGCCCGGCCGCGCGGGGCGTCTCAGTCCTCCCGATCGGAGGCCGAGTCGGCGGCCTGCGCCCGCTCGCGCCACCCCGCGAAGGGGCTCCGCCCGGGGCCGGTGAAGGTCGCCCCGGGAGAGGGGATCTTCCTGGTCGTCGCTACCGGCTCGGCCTCGCCGCCGGCGGCCCGGCGCCTCGCCGCGCCGGCCTTCGCCCGATGAGGCGGGACCTGCCCCGTCCTCGCCTCGCGTCGCGGACCCGCACCGGCCTGCGCGCGACGGCGGTTCCCGGCCTCGGTCGACGCCCCTCTCCCTTCCTCGGCCGTCTCGGCCCGGCCGGCCCCGTCCGTCCTGCTGGCGCCCTCGCCGTCGTCGCGGACGCGGCGGGACTCACGGGCGGCGGACCGGTCCCGGGGAGGCTCGGCCTCGTCCTGCCTCCGCTCGCGCGCACCGTGCGCGGAGGCGACGGCGGCCGCCGTCGCCCTGCGGGAGGTCAGCCGGTGGTGGGTGGTGGGGTGGGTGAGGACCGCGACGGCGACGAGTCCGACCCCGACCTCCAGGGCGATGAAGAGGCACAGGTACCCAGGGTGCGGGCCGACCCGGGCCAGCCTGCCGGGACCGATCGGCCCGGAGGCCCCCAGGGCGAGGGCCAGGCAGCCGAGCGTCACGATGAGGGTCGCGGCCAGGGCGGCCAGGAGGGCCTCGCTGAGCTCGAGCCCGAGGAGCTCTCGACGTCGGCGCCAGGCCGCGCCCATGGCGGCGAGCGTGATGACCATGGGCAGGTAGACGCCCACGGCCCCCAGCGGTGCGGTGGGCAGCAGCCCCAGCACGGGCATGACGGGGACGGCGTCGGCGATGACGACGTCGGGGGAGAACAGGGTGCCCGTCCCCACGGCGAAGCCGGGGCCGGCCAGCCACGCCAGCGCCCACACGAGCAGGGTCGGCGCCCACCCGGCCTGCAGCACGACAAGCCCGGCGGAGGCCACGAGCCCCCCGGCGGACAGGGCGTCGTGAAGACGTCCGACGCGCCCAGCGCCCGTGATGACGGCCGCCACCGCGACGACGGCGACCAGTGCCGCGACGGCCAGGGCCGTGCTGCGCACGAGAGCGAGGGCGGGGTCCGCCCAGCGCGGGCGGCGCCCCCACCACCGGGCCATGCCCGCCCAGCCCCGTCCGGCGCGCTGCAGGTGGCCGAAGGTGATGAGCGCCGTCAGTGCACCGAGCCCCAGCACCGCCGTCCACAGGCGCGAGCCCGCCGGGTCCGACGCCGCGGCGATGAGGGCCGCGCTCGCCACCGCGGTCAGGACCGCCCACAGCCCCGACATCAGGCGGACGAGTCGCGAGCGGCGTACCGACCACCGGGTGATGAGCGCCTGGATGATGGTCAGGCCCAGCAGCGGCAGGCCGACGGCGCCGTCGGGGCTCGCCGCGCTCCCCCACCGCCCGCCCAGGCCCAGGCCCCACAGGCCGGTGGCGGTGCGCAGGGCGGTGCCCACGGACAGCGCCGCGGCGGCGTCCATGGAGGATGTGGCGGCGAAGACGGCCAGCGTGGGGACGACCACGAGCAGCCAGCCCGCCAGGACCGACTCCACGCCCGCGCGCACCGCGAAAGGCCAGTCGGCGGGCACCACCCGGCGCAGCCAGCCGGCGCGGGCGGTCCCGGCGGCCTCCGAGACGACCCGGTCCCGTCGCGCCTGGGTGTCGCCGGCGCTCACATCTGCCCCGCCGCGCCGGCGGTCTTCCTGTACAGCTCGCGGGCGAGGGCCGCGGTCTCGCTGGGCGTGCGCCCCACGTGCACGCCCGCGGCCTCCAGAGCGGCCTTCTTGGCCCGGGCGGTGCCGGACGAGCCGGAGACGATGGCACCGGCGTGACCCATGGTCCTTCCCTCCGGGGCGGTGAAGCCGGCGACGTAGGCGACCACGGGCTTGGTCATGGAGGAGCGGATGTAAGCGGCGGCGCGCTCCTCGGCGTCCCCCCCGATCTCCCCGATCATGACCACCAGGTGCGTGTCAGGGTCGGCCTCGAAGGCGGCCAGGGCGTCGATGTGGGTGGTGCCGACCACCGGGTCGCCGCCGATGCCGATGCAGGTGGTGAAGCCGATGTCGCGCAGCTCGTGCATGAGCTGGTAGGTCAGCGTGCCGGACTTGGAGACCAGGCCGATAGGGCCGGGGCCGGTGATGTCGGGCGGGGTGATGCCGACGTTGGAGCGCCCCGGGGAGATGATGCCCGGGCAGTTGGGGCCGATGATCTGCGCGCCGCGGTCGGCGGCGTAGGCGCGGGCGTAGGTCGCGTCGGCCACGGGGATGCCCTCTGTGATGACGACGATCAGGCGCATGCCGGCGTCGACGGCCTCGATGATCGCCTCCTTTGCGAAGGCCGGGGGCACGAAGATCACGGAGACGGCGGCGCCGGTGGCCCCCCTGGCCTCGGCGACGGTGCCGTGGACCGGGATCTCGACGGTGCCCGCGACCACGCCCAGCGGCCCGGCTCCCGGGCCGAGGGGGGCGACGTCGAAGGCGACGGCGGTGCCGGCCCTGCGCGGGTTGACGCCGGCGACGACCCTCGTGCCGGCGCACAGCATGCGGCGGGTGTGCTTGCGGCCCTCGGAGCCGGTCATGCCCTGGACGACGACGCGATCGTTCTCGGTGAGGAAGATGCTCATGGCTCAGGCCCCCTGCGCGGTGTCGGTGTCGTGGGCGATAGCGGTGACGGCGTCGGCGGCGCCGTCCATGGTCTCGACGACGGTGACGCCCGGCAGGGCCGCCTCGGCGAGGATCCGGCGGGCCTCCGCTGCGCTGTTGCCGTCCAGGCGCACGACGATCGGCTTGTCGAGGCCCTCCAGGGAGCCGACCGCGGTCACGATGCCGGTGGCGACGGTGTCGCAGGAGGTGATGCCGCCGAAGACGTTGACGAGGATGGCGCGCACCTGCGGGTCGGAGGCGACCACCTCCAGGCCGGTGGCCATGTCCTCGGCCGAGGAGCCGCCCCCCAGGTCCAGGAAGTTGGCCGGGCGCATGCCGCCGTGGCGCTCGCCGGCCCCGGCGACGACGTCGAGGGTGGACATGACCAGCCCGGCGCCGTTGCCGAGCACCCCTACCTCGCCGGCCAGGCGGACGTAGTTCAGGCCGGCGTCCTTGGCGCGGGTCTCGAGCGGGTCGGCCTCGGCGGTGCTCGTGAAGGCGGCGTGCCCGGGGTGGCGGAAGGCGGCGTTGTCGTCGAGCGTGACCTTGCCGTCCAGGGCCAGGATGGTGCCGTCAGCGGTCAGGACGAGGGGGTTGACCTCCACGAGGGTGGCGTCCTCGGCGGTGAAGACCTCCCACAGGCGGACGATGACCTCGGCGATCCGGGCGGCGGTGGGGCCGGGCTCGAAGCCCGCGGCCTCGACGATGCTCGCGGCGACGTCGTCGGTCAGGCCGGTCAGGGGGTCGATGGCGATGCGGGCGAGCGCCTCGGGGCGCTCGGCGGCGAGGGTCTCGATGTCCATGCCGCCCTCGCGCGAGCACATGGCCAGGTAGCGGCGCTCGGCGCGGTCCAGGAGGACGGAGAAGTAGTACTCGGCCTCGATATCGGCGCCGTCGGCGATCAGGACGGTGCGCACCGTGTGGCCCTTGATGTCCATACCGAGGATCTCGGCGGCGCGCCGCTCGGCCTCCGCCGCACTGCGCGCGAGCTTGACGCCGCCGGCCTTGCCGCGGCCGCCGGTCTTGACCTGGGCCTTGACGACCACCAGCGACGAGCCGGAGCCGAAGAGCTCCGCCGCGGCCTCGCGCGCCTGCTCAGGGGTGGTGGCGACCGCTCCGCCCAGCACGGGGACCCCGTGCTCGCGGAACAGCTCCCGCGCCTGGTACTCGTACAGATCCATGCGCTCGTCCTCTCAGGATCGTTTCTAGCCGCTCGAGGCGGCCGGGCGGGCGGGCCGCCAGCGCCTCCCGGACTGAGCCTAACGTCCCGGTCCGCCCCTTCGTGCGATCATGGCGCGCCTGCGCGTCGAGGACGCGCCGCCCGGGGCGCAGCCGAACGTGCCGAGCACGCATGCTCCAGCGTCATCAATATGATGGGGCCTGCAGAGCCGATGCGACTCGACTGCAGCATCCGGGGCGCCCCGGGCCGGCTGCCGGCACCGGCACGAAAAGCGCCGCCATCCGCGTGACGCAGGCCCCACCGGCGGGGGACAATGAGGGCACCGGACCAGCCGGACCACGAGAGAGGGACACCGATGACCGCCGCGCCCGCCACCACCACTACTGCTGCACCGGTGAGGATCGGTGTTCTGACGTCTGGCGGTGACGCGCAGGGGATGAACGCCGCCGTGCGCGCCGTCGTCCGCGCCGCCCTGCGCATGGGCGCCCAGCCCTACGCCGTCATGGAGGGCTGGGCCGGCGCCGTCGCCGGGGGCGACAGCGTCCGTCCGCTCGAGTGGGACTCGGTCGGCTCGATCCTCCACCGCGGCGGCACCCTCATCGGCACCGCCCGCTCCGCGGAGTTCCGCGAGCGCGAGGGGCAGCTGGCCGCGGCGCGCAACCTGCTGGAGCACGACATCGACCGCCTCGTCGTCATCGGCGGCGACGGCTCTCTCACCGGCACCGACGTGTTCCGCACGAACTGGCCCTCTCTCGTCGCCGAGCTGGTCGAGCGCGGCGAGATCCCCCCCGAGACGGCCGCGGCCCATCCGGCGCTCATGGTGACCGGCATCGTCGGCAGCATCGACAACGACCTCGTCGGGGCCGACATGACCATCGGCACGGACTCGGCCCTGCACCGCATCCTCGAGGCGATCGACGACATCTCCTCCACCGCCGCCTCCCACCAGCGCACCTTCATCGTCGAGGTCATGGGCCGCCACTGCGGCTACCTCGCGCTCATGGCCGCCGTCGCCGGCGGCTGCGACTACGTGCTGGTGCCCGAGCTCCCGCCCGCCGGCGGCTGGGAGGAGGACATGTGCCGCAAGCTCGCCAAGGGCCGGGAGGCCGGGCGACGCGAGTCCATGGTCGTGGTCGCCGAGGGCGCCACCGACCGGTCCGGCAACCGCATCTCCGCCGACGACGTCAAGCGCGTGCTGGCCGAGAAGCTGGGCGAGGAGGCGCGCGTGACGATCCTGGGCCACGTCCAGCGCGGAGGCAAGCCGAGCGCCTACGACCGGTGGATGTCGACCCTGCTGGGCTGCGCGGCCGCCCACGAGATGGTCACCGCCACCCCGGACTCCGAGCCGGTCATTATCGCCGAGCGCCACAACCGCATCACCCGCCTGCCCATGATGGAGCAGATCCGTGCCACGCGGGCGGTCAAGGACCTCGTGGCCGGCGGGGACTACGAGGGGGCCGTGGCCGCCCGCGGCGCGAGCTTCGGGGAGATGCTGCGGATCTTCGAGACCATGTCCACTCCCCCCGAGCTCGACCCCGACGTCGCCGCCTCGCACGGGCAGTCCGGCGCCGAGCCCAAGCGGGTCGCCATCATCCATGCCGGCGGCCTCGCCCCCGGCATGAACACGGCGGCGCGGGCTGCGGTGCGCCTGGGGCTGGACCACGACTTCACCATGCTCGGGGTCTACGGGGGCTTCCCCGGGCTTCTCGACGGCGAGGTGCGCGAGCTGAGCTGGGACGACGTCGAGGGCTGGGTCGGGGACGGCGGCGCCCAGCTCGGCACGCGGCGCGAGGTCCCCACCATCGAGCAGCTCTACGCGCTGGGGCGCGCCATCGAGTCCCACAGGATCGACGCCCTGCTCATTATCGGCGGCTTCAACGCCTACCTGTCCGCCCACAAGCTGGTCACGGAGCGGGACCGCTACCCCGCCTTCAAGATCCCAATCATCTGCGTGCCCGCCTCGATCGACAACAACCTGCCGGGCAGCGAGCTGAGCATCGGCGCCGACACGGCCCTGAACAACGCCGTCGGCGCACTGGACTCGATCAAGCAGTCGGCGGCCGCCTCGCACCGCTGCTTCGTGGCCGAGTCGATGGGCCGCAAGTGCGGCTACCTCGCCCTCATGAGCGGCATCGCCACCGGGGCCGAGCGCGTCTACCTCAACGAGGACGGCCTCACACTGGCCCAGCTGGCCAAGGACTCGGCGCGCATGGTGGAGTCCTTCCGCTCGGGCCGCCAGCTCTACCTGGTGATCCGCAACGAGAGGGCGAGCGAGAACTACACCCTGGACGTGCTCGCCAAGATCTTCGCCCAGGAGGGCCGCGGCCTGTACGACGTGCGCCATGCCGCGATCGGCCACCTGCAGCAGGGCGGGGACCCGTCCGCCTTCGACCGCATTATGGCCACCAAGCTCGTGGCGCACGCTCTTCGCCTGCTGTCGGACCAGCTGGAGGCGGGGACCCACCACTCCAGCTACGTGGGCCTGACGCAGGGGCGGATCACCCACCACCGCCTGGAGCGCATGAACGACGAGCTGGACCTGTCCTCGCGCCGCCCCCTTCACCAGTGGTGGATGGGCCTGCGCGAGGCCATCGCCCTGGTCAGTCAGAACGCGGGCGCCATCCCCCTGGAGGACGTTCCCGACTTCGGCGCGTCAGTGAGCGCCGCCGCGGCCGCGGCCCCGGAGTGAGGCACCGGCGCCCTCGGCTGCCGGACGGGCCGCGTCCTGCCGCCCCGGCGCCCCCCGGCCCTCGGCGCGCGATGAGGAGCCGCCGTCGGTCCCGGACGCGTCCTCTCAGCGCCGGCCAGCCGGCGGGGCCTCGTGCTCGGTCATGGCGCGGGCGAACTGGGCGGCGTGGAGGCGCGCGTAGGCGCCGCCGCGCTCCAGCAGCTCGGCGTGGTCGCCCTGCTCGACGATGTCGCCGTGCTCCATCACCAGGATCGTGTCCGCGTCGCGGATGGTGGACAGGCGGTGGGCGATGACGAAGCTCGTCCGCCCTTCCCGCAGCGCCCCCATGGCCCGCTGCACGAGCAGCTCGGTGCGGGTGTCCACCGAGCTGGTGGCCTCGTCCAGGATGAGGACGGCGGGGTCGGCGATGAAGGCCCGGGCGATGGTGAGCAGCTGGCGCTCGCCCGCCGAGATATTGGCGGCGTCCTCCTCCAGGACCGTCTCGTAGCCCTCGGGCAGGGCCCGCACAATGTGGTCGACGTAGCAGGCGCGCGCGGCCGCCTCAACGTCCTCGTCCGAGGCGCCGGGGCGCCCGTAGCGGATGTTCTCGCGGATCGTGCCCTGGAAGAGCCACGGGTCCTGCAGCACCATGCCGGTGCGGGC
Organism: Actinomyces israelii; assembly: GCF_030253495.1. Taxonomy (NCBI): domain Bacteria; kingdom Bacillati; phylum Actinomycetota; class Actinomycetes; order Actinomycetales; family Actinomycetaceae; genus Actinomyces; species Actinomyces israelii. The sequence goes on along the minus strand of NZ_CP124548.1, from coordinate 1,244,930 downwards.
GCGCACGTCACGCCTGCGCATGGCCGAGGTGTCCACGCCGTCGAGGGCGATACGGCCGGAGTCGATCTCGTAGAAGCGCATCAGGAGGTTGACCAGGGTGGTCTTGCCCGCCCCCGTGGGTCCTACGATGGCGACGGTCTGGCCGGGCTCGACGCGCAGCGACAGGTCGCGGATGAGCTCGACCTCGGGGTCGTAGGAGAAGCGGACGTGGTCCATCTCGATCACGCCGGCCCCCCGCGCGCCCGCGGGGGCCTCCCCGCCCGCCGCGCCCTGCGGGGCCTCGCCCTCGGCGTCGGGCCGCTCCTCCTGGGCGTCGAGCAGCTCGAAGACGCGCTCGGCGCTGGCGGTGCCGGACTGGACGGCGGTGGTCATGCCGCCGAGCTCGGCCAGGGGCTGGGAGAACTGCTGGGAGTACTGGATGAACGCCTGCACATCCCCCAGGCGCAGGGACCCGCCGGCGACCATGAGCCCGCCGGCCACCGCGATGGCGACATAGGCCAGGTTCCCGACGACCTGCATGATCGGCATCATAATGCCGGACAGGAACTGGGCGCGCAGGCCGGCGCGGTAAAGCTCGTCGTTGTCGGCGTCGAAGCTCTCGCGCGAGTCCTGCGTGCGCCCGTAGGTGCGCACCAGGGCGTGCCCGGAGAAGGACTCCTCGACCCGCGCGTTCAGCCGCCCGGTCCTGGCCCACTGCACGGTGAAGGCCCTCTGGGAGCGCGGCCCGATGACGCCGAAGATGACGGCCATGAGAGGCAGGACGATGAGTGCCACCAGGGTCAGCCTCCAGGAGATCGACAGCATCATGGCCAGCACCCCGAGCACCGTCAGGACGGAGGTCAGCGCGCCGGACAGCGACTGCTGGAGCGTGTTGGTGATGTTGTCGATGTCGTTGGTGACGCGGCTGAGCAGCTCGCCGCGCTGGACGCGGTCGAAGTAGGACAGGGGCAGGTGGTGGATCTTGGCCTCCACGTCGGCGCGCAGCCGGTACATCGCCTTGACCGTCATGCGGTTGAGGATGAACCCCTCCAGCCAGGACAGGAGGGCCGAGCCGATGTAGACCGCCAGGGCGATCAGCAGGACGCGGCTCAGGGCGGCGTAGTCGATGCCCGCTCCGGGCACGAGGTCCATGGCGCGGACCATGTCGGCCATGTCGCCGTGGCCGGAGGCGATCAGGCCCTCGATCGCCTGCTCCTTGGTCGTCCCCTCCGGCAGCAGGGAGCTGATGGCGCCCTCGAAGACGATATTGGTGGCCCGCCCCAGGATCCTGGGGGCGGCCACGGCCAGGACGACGGAGACGACGGACGCGAGGGCGGTCACGACCAGAGAGAGGCTGTAGGGGGCCAGGAGGGCGAGCATCCGGGTGAAGGAGGGCCAGAAGGCGCTGGCCCTGCCCGGAGGCGGGCCGGCGCTCCAGTCCTCGGAGGCGGCCTGGGCGCCGGCGGCCAGCGCGAGGTCCTCCTCGCTGAGGCCCTCGACGGCGGGGCCGGCGGCGCCGGGGTCTGCAGGGGCGGCGGAGTCGGCGGTGCTCATGCGGCGGCCTCGCTTCCGAGCTGGGAGGTGACGATCTCGCGGTAGGTCCTGCTGGTGGCCAGCAGCTCCTCGTGCGCGCCCCTGGCGGCGAGCCTGCCCTCGTCCAGGACGAGGATGAGGTCGGCCCCGGTGATCGTCGAGACGCGCTGGGCGACGACGATCTTGGTGACCCCGGCCGTCGCCGGCCCCAGGGCCGCGCGCAGGCGGGCGTCGGTGGCCACGTCCAGGGCGGAGAAGGAGTCATCGAAGACGAGCACCGTCGGGCGGCGCACGAGGGCGCGGGCGATGGCCAGCCGCTGGCGCTGCCCGCCGGAGACGTTGGTGCCGCCCTGGGCGATGGGCGTCTCCAGCCCGCCGTCCATCTCGGTCACGAAGTCGCGCGCCTGGGCCACCTCCAGCGCCTCCCACAGCTCCTCGTCGGTGGCCTCCTCACGGCCCAGACGCAGGTTGGAGGCGACGGTGCCGGCGAACAGGAAGGGCTTCTGGGGCACCAGGGCGAGCTGGAACCACAGGGTCTCGGGCTCGGCGCGGCGCACGTCGGTGCCGCCGACCAGCACCGCCCCGGCGGAGGCCTCCAGGAGCCGGGGGATGAGGTTGACCAGGGTCGTCTTGCCCGAGCCGGTGGAGCCGACGACGGCGACGGTCTGGCCGGGGCGGGCGGTGAAGGAGATCTCCGTCAGGACGGGCTCCTCGGCGCCGGGGTAGGCGAAGGTGACGTCGCGCATCTCCACCTCTCCCGGCCGGGGGAAGTCCGAGACGGCGTCGGCGGGGGCGGCCAGGGAGGGGTCGGTGGCCAGGACCTCGCTGATGCGCTCGGCGCACACCGCGGCGCGCGGGATCATCATGGTCATGAAGCTGGCCATGACGATGCCCATGAGGATCTGCATGAGGTAGGTCATGAACGCCACGAGCGTGCCGACCTCCACCCGGCCCGCCTCGACCTGGTGGCCGCCGAACCAGATGACGCCGACCATGGTGGCGTCCAGCACCAGCATGGTCGCCGGGAACAGGAAGACGAACAGCTGTCCGACCCTCTCCCCGACCCGGGTGATGTCCCAGTTGGCCCTCTTGAAGCGCTCGGTCTCGGCCGTCTCGCGCACGAAGGCCCGCACGACGCGGATCCCGGTCAGCTGCTCGCGCAGCACGCGGTTGATGGAGTCCAGCCGCTCCTGGAAGGCGCGGAACAGCGGCACCATGCGCCTCACGGCCAGGCCAACCACGAGGACGAGCACGGGCACGGCCACCGCGATGAGCCAGGACAGGGAGGGAGCGCGGGTCACCGCCATGACGACGCCGCCGACTGCCAGCAGCGGCGCGGTCACCAGCATGGTGCAGCCCGTGAGCACGAGCATCTGGATCTGCTGGACGTCGTTGGTAGTGCGGGTGATCAGGGAGCCGGCCCCGAACACCGACACCTCCCGCTCGCTGAAGTCCCCGACCCGGCGGAAGATGAGGGCGCGCAGGTCGCGTCCCATGCCCAGCGCCGAGCGGGCGGCCAGCCAGGTCGCGGCCACAGTGCAGACCCCCTGCAGCACGGACACGCCGAGCATGAGGGCGCCGGTGCGCCAGATGTAGCCGGTGTCGCCCCGGGCGACACCCGCATCGATAATGTCGGCGTTGAGATTGGGCAAGTACAGGGAGGCCAGCACCTGCACGATCTGCAGGAGGAGGACCCCCGCCAGCAGGATCCGGTAGGGGCGCAGGTGGGTGCGCAGAAGACTGACGAGCATGGAACTTCCGAGGTCGGGGGGAGCGACTGCGGGACCGCGGCCGGGCCGGTTGGCCGGCCCGGCGGGCCGGGTCCCGGCAGCGGGGCCCGGCCACGACCGCGGTACCGCGGGGACGCGCCGCATACTAGCCCCTGACGCCGCGTCAGGGTGCAAGCGCCGGCCGACGAGTCGTCTTCCCGGGCTCCGCCTACCGGCCCTCGCCGTCGGGGGAGCGCCCCCGCGCGAGCAGGGCGCAGGCGGCGAAGACGGCCGGGATGAGGCAGCACACGAGCAGGGCGGGCCGCAGCCCGGTCCCGGCGTCGGGCGGCAGGTGCGCCGCGAGCCGGCTCAGCGCGCCGTCGGGTGCCGCGCCCGCGGCGGCGGCGACCGCCCCGGCAGCGGACGGTCCGGCGGCGGCCCCGATGTCCCCGGCCAGCGCCAGCACGGCGAACATGGCCCCGCCCCCTGCGGGGAAGCGGGCGGCGGCCAGCGAGGTCGCGCCGGGCCACATGAGGGCCACGCACAGGCCGGTGAGCGCGCAGGCGCCCAGGCCGGCCGCGGGAGCCGGGGACGACGCCGTCACCACGTAGCAGACGACGGCGCCCAGGCCGCTGGCCGCGAGCGCGCCGCGCAGGGGGATCGCCCGGACCCGACGGCCTGGGATCCCGTAGGCCGTGCGCCCCAGGGCCATGAGCAGGGCGAACAGGCCGGGGCCCAGCAGGTCCCCCACCGCCTTGGGCACCCCGGTGGCCCGCTGGGCGAAGAAGCTCGACCACTGGCTCATGGTGAGCTCGGATGCGCCGCCGGCGGCCATGAGCAGCAGGACGAGGAGGAAGACCGGGGATCTCATGAGGCCTCTCAGGGATGTCCGCTCGTGGTCGGGCACGGTGGCCGGCATGGGCGCGCGCGCCATGAGGGCGGCGTTGACAGCCGGGACGAGCGCCCATGCCGGCGGCAGCACCCACCAGGCGCCCGGGCCGAGGGCGCCCAGCAGGCCGGTGGAGACCACGACCACTCCCAGCTGTCCCCAGCAGTAGAAGGAGTGGAGCAGGGCCATGCCCGCCTCCCTGGAGCGTCCGGGCTCGGCGGGCAGGTGCTCGACGATGGGGCTCGCCAGGACCTCGATGAGGCCGCCGCCGACGGCGTAGATGGCGGCGGCCAGGCACAGGCCCGCGAAGGGCGCCGCGAGCAGCTGCGGGAGCAGGGCCATGAGGACCAGGCCGAGCGCTGCCAGGACGTGGGCCAGCACCATGGGCGCGCGGTAGCCGACGCGGTCGACGACCTTGACGGCGGCCAGGTCGGTCAGCAGCTGGACGAGGAAGTTGAGGCCGGCGAGCAGGCCGAGCCGGGCGACGTCGATGCCGAGCCGGGTGTGGAAGACGACGAAGAGCAGTGCCGCCAGGTTGTTGACGATCGCCTGCACGATGAAGCTCGCGTAGGCGGCGCGGCGCGTGGTGGCGAAGGTCATGCGATGAGCCTCGGTCGTGGGTCGGGAGCCGGAAGGCGGCGGGCTGGGGGGGGGAGCCGGGAGGCCCGGCGCGGGATTCCACGGGTCTCCGGGCGCGCGGGCCCGCCCAGGGTACCAGCGATATCTACTCATCGGTCGGCGCCGGCGGGACGGGGCCGAGCTCCGCCGGCCGGTCTGGGAGCGCCGCGGTCCGGTGACGTCATATCGTCGTCCCCGATGACGTCCCCCGCCCCTCCCCCGCCGCGCGGCCGCATGGGCCGGGCGGCGCGCCTGCTGGCCGCCGTCGTGCTGGCGGGCGTGGCGGCGGGGCTCGTGGGCATCGCCATGGCCTGCCTGCTCGAGGGCTTCGAGTGGCTCTTCTACGGGGTGCGCGAGGGGGCGCTGCCCGAGCGGGTCGCGGCCGCCCCGGCGTGGCGGCGCGTGCTCGCTCCCGCCCTCGGCGGCGCCCTGGCGGGGGCGCTGTGGTGGTGGGAGCGCGCCACCGGGGGCGTGGTCGGCGTCGAGGACGTCGTGGCCGACGGCTCGGGAGCCGCCGCCGCGCGGATGGGGCTGGCGCGGCCGTTCGCCGACGGCGTGCTGCAGGTGCTCACCGTGGGCGCCGGCAACTCCGTGGGCCGTGAGGGGGCGCCGCGCCTCATGGCGGGGGCGGTCGCCGCCCGGCTCGCGCGGTGGCTGGGCCTGGAGGCGGGCGCCACTACCCTGCTCGTGGCCGCGGCGGCGGGCGCCGGCCTGGCGGCCATGTACAACGTGCCCATGGGCGGGACCGCCTTCGCCGTCGAGATCACCATGGCGGCCGGGACGCGGCGCCGCGGCGTGTGGCTGGCGCTGCCGGTGAGCCTGATCGCGACGGCCGTCTCGTGGCTGCACTCCCGCGGCCGTGCGACCTTCGACGTCGCCGTGGGTGGGCCGGCGGCGGCCACCGTGGTGGTGGCGCTGACGGCGGTGCCGGTGTTTCTGGTGCTGGGCGCGGGGGCGCGAACGCTGTGGGGCTGGTTCAGGGCGCACCGGCTCCCGGACAGCTGGACGCTGCCGGCGGGCATCGGCGCGGCGGGCCTGCTCACGGGTGCGGCGTCGCTGTGGCTGCCCGTCCTGCCGGGCAACGGCCGGGACGCCCTGGAGGCGGCGCTGGTCTCGCCGACGACGAGGGCGGCGCTGGCGGCCCTGGCGGGCGTCGTGCTGCTCAAGCCGCTGCTGACCGGGGCGACGCTGGGAGCGGGCGCCACGGGCGGGCTGCTGGCGCCGTCCTTCGCCCTGGGCGGCAGCGCGGGGGCCGCGGTCGCGGGGCTGGCGCACCTGGCGGGCTGGGAGGCGAGCGTACCGGTGCTCGCGCTGGCGGGAGCCGGGGCGGTGCTGGCCATCACCCAGCGCGCCCCCGTGTTCGGCACGCTGTTCGTGTGGGAGCTCGCACGCCCCGGAGCGTGGGTGCTGGCGCTCATGACGGTGATTGTCGCGGCCTGCTGGCGGCTGACCTCTCCGCCCTCCTCCCCCATCTCGCTCCCCCGCTTCCCTCGCCGAGATCGGTCGTAATCCGCACCGAGATCGGTTCAGTTCCGGCCGCGGACTGGACTGCCGGGCGTGTCTCGGACAGCCCTGAAAGACCGCTTTCAGGGCTGTCCGAGACACGCCCGGCAGTCCAACCGGCGGAGACAAGACCCCCGACCCCAAGATGACCAGACGCTCCCAGGAAACCCAACAACGCGCACAAAACACCTATAGACAAATATCGGAAAAAAAACAAAGACTATAAAGATAAGGCGACTTCGTCGGACCATAATCAGACTCCCAGTGGCTGGAGCGAGAATAAGCGTCCCAAGACGGGTTTCCAGAAGCCCAATGTCGACGAGGTCCTCGCCAAGCAGGAGGAGATCGGCCACCCCGTCAAACGCGCCGGTGCAAGCGATCATGGGGTTGATGGGCAGTACTACGCCTCGCACGCGGAGCGGCAGGAGTCGATCACGGCCAAGGAGCCGGCCATCGGTGTAGCGAAGGAGCTCTGCGATGACTGTCCGGGCTGCTTCAGCAGGCTCGCCCAGCACGAGGGGAGATGATGGTACGTCACCGACCCGGACGGGACATGGATATTCTACCCCGACGGCACAGTGGTAAAGCCTTGAACAACATCATGACGCAACCGATCGATATTATGCTCGGATCGGATGGCGCTGGAGAGCAACAGATGAGGAGGGTGTCATGATTGACATGGACGTCGTGAACCGGGAGATCGAGGCCGGCCGGGCCGAGCTGGCCGCCAGCAGCAAGGCGATCCTGTCGCTGGCGACCCGCACGCGGATCTGGAGGGCCATGCTGGACCCCCAGGACCACGAGGCCTCATACCGACACCGGATCGAGCTGCAGGTGGCTTGCGTACGCCACGTTCAGCACTTCTGGGACAGCGCCTTCCCAGGAGACAACAGGGTTGAAGAGATGCTCACCCTGGCACAGGAGCTCATTGACCAGCAAGTGGACTCAGACCGGGCGGAAAGGCTCGCAAATAGTTTTCTCGTTCACGTATTCGATGAAGTGAATGATTTTAATGACGTATATCAGCCCGCAGTCTTCGTTGCCGACGCAGCCTCCCATATGGTTATTTCAGCCTGTAGTCGCAACCCTTACTACGATACCGCGAGTAGCGCGACGGATGATGATGAGCTGCTTCCGGATGCTCTCGAGACCAGTTACAGCTGCTCGGGGGCATCCTCTAATTCTCTGAATTGGGTGTCGATTGAGGAGACGGATGTGTCGGCTCGTCGGGCGTTTTGGACGTGGTACCTGGATGAGGCGATCCCGCAGGTGCTGGCCGGCTGACGCCCACAGGGGGCAGTGCCCGCAGGGATCACGGCTGGGGCGACAGGGTTCCTGTGAGCACGGGCGTCTGCCTGGATCCTTGAGCCGCCGTCGCATTGGGTCGGGCCGACCGCCGAGATGAGCACCGTTGGCGGTCGGGCTTCTCCGGGTGCGGCGCGTGGAGGAGAGTAGGGTGCATGATCGACATGGACGCAGTGGGCCGTCAGGTCGAGGCCGGCCGGGCCGAGCTGGCCGCCAGCGACAAGGCGATCCTGTCACTGGCGACCCGCACGCGGATCTGGAGGGCCATGCTGGACCCCCAGGACGACGAGGCCTCATACCGCCGCCAGATTGAGCTGAAGATGGCCTGTGTGCGCCATGTACGGTATGTCTGGGACCGGGCCTTCCCCGGCGACGGCAGGGTCGAGGAGATGCTCACCCTGGCACAGGAGCTCATCGACCAGCAGGCGGACCCGAAACAGGCAAATAGACGCGCAGGTTCCTTCATAGTTCACGTGCGTGACGAACTGGCGGACGTTCATGACCTTGTCATCAGGTCTGCGGTTCTCGTTGCGGACGCCGCATCCAGCACAACAATTTCAGCCTGCTTCCGCGACCCCATACGTGCCATTTCAGACGATGCGAAGAGTGACGATGAGCTGCTTCCAGACACCCTTGAGCCGAGTTACTGCTGCGCGGGAGCGGCAGCCCACGCCCTGAACTGGATGCCGATTGAGAAGACCGACGTGCCGGCTCGTCGGGCGTTCTGGAGGTGGTACCTGGACGTGGCGATCCCGCAGGTGCTGGCCGGCTGACCCGCTAGTGGGGCCTGGCTGGCTCGGTTCTTCTCTGTCGGGGTCGGGGTGGCTTTTCGCCGAGGCGGTGGAGGCGCGTGCTGGCAGTCCGTATCTGGCCTGCCGCTCTATCCGCCGTCGGCGGCTGTCAGTATCATATCAGTGGCCTTTTATGGGCGTGTGGGGTGCGGCGGCCTTGAACTGTATAAGATTTGTCCTACCTGGGATGCCGGTGCGGTGGCCGGGGCACCTCAGGGAAGACGGGCCGGCAGCCGCTGACCGCCAGCGCCCTTCCGGCCCGACGGCGCATGCCCGATGCCGCCCGGTATCGCCGGTCCGAACCGATCGCGACGCGGAAGCGGACCGATCTCGAACCGGAATACGACCGATCACGACGACGCCGGGCGCCCGCGTCACACGGTGCGGCGCAGAATGACCGAGTCCCAGCCGGCCAGGCGCTCGGGCGCGCCCGTCCCCGAGCCGCCGGCGCCCTCGGCCGGCAGCGAGGCGACCAGCACCCGCTCGGCGTCGGCCCACTCCCCCAGGTCGAGCCCCTCGGCCGCGAGGCGGCGCCGCAGCGCAGAGCCCTCCCCCATCTCCAGGCCCTCGCGCGCGCACGAGGCCAGCAGCAGGAGCTGCTCGCGCTCGCCGTCGGCGCCCACGAGCTCGCGCAGGATCGTCCAGGAGCCCGCGTCGTCGGCGTCGAGCAGACGGAAGGTGCCCAGCGCCACGGCGTCGTCGCTGTGCCGCAGGGCGATGAGGGCCCGGTAGTGCTCGAAGACCGATCCCGGCTCGCCCACCTGGCTCGCGGCGTTGATCTCGGTGTAGTTGGGAGTCACGTCGATCCACGGCCTGCCCGTGGTGAAGCCCGCCTGCGGGCCCGCGTCCCACTGGACGGGGGTGCGGGCGTTGTCGCGCGAGTTGACCGGCAGGCCCGCCAGCACCGCCTGGGGGTTGTCGCCCGCGCCCACCCGCTCGTGGTAGTGGTTGATGGTCTCCAGGTCCCGGTAGGAGCCGATGCCGCTGAAGACCGTGTTGGTCTGGCCGATCTCCTCGCCCTGGTAGACGTAGGGCGTGCCGCGGTGCATGTGGAGGATCGAGGCGAGGGTCTTGGCGCTGGTCGCCCGCCAGGCGGGGTCGTCGTCGCCGTACCGGGAGACGGCGCGGGGCTGGTCGTGGTTGTCCCAGTAGCTGGAGTTCCATCCCCTCTCCTCGGTGATACGTCCGGCCTCGTCCGTGGCAGGGGCGAGGGCCTCCTGCCAGGCGGCGAGGTTCTTCTTCAGGACGATGCGGTCGAGGGGCCTGGGGTCGAACTTGCCGCCCGGGCCGCTGGTCAGGCTCACGTGCTCGAACTGGAAGACCATGTCGAGCTCGGCCCGCGCCGGGTCGGTGTAGCGCGGCGCCTCGGCCAGGGTGACTCCCGGCATCTCCCCGACGGTGAGGATGTGGCCCTCCCGCGGCGCGAAGACCGTCTCGTTCATCTCGTGGAGGAACTCGTGGATGCGGGGGCCGTTGGCCACCAGGGAGGCGCCGTCGCCGTACAGGTCGCCATCGCGCCTGAGGCCGTCGGCCAGCGGGTAGGTCTTGGAGATGAAGTTGATGACGTCCATGCGGAAGCCGTCGACGCCGCGGTCCAGCCACCGCCCCATCATCTCGTAGACGGCGCGGCGGACGTCCTCGTTCTCCCAGTTCAGGTCGGGCTGCTTGGCGGAGAACAGGTGAAGGTAGAACTCGCCGCTGCCCTCGTCCCACGCCCAGGCGGAGCCGGAGAAGAAGGAGCCCCAGTTCGTGGGCTCGGTGCCGGGCCGGCCGGGCTCCAGTCCGGGGACCCGGCGGGCGGGGCGCCAGATGTACCAGTCGCGCCTGGCGTCGTCCCTGGAGGAGCGGGAGGCGCGGAACCACTCATGCTCGTCGCTGGTGTGGTTGACCACCAGGTCCATCACCAGGCGCATGCCGCGCGCGTGAAGTCCCGCGATGAGCGCGTCGAGGTCGGCCAGGCTCCCGAAGAGCGGGTCGATGTCCTCGTAGTCGGAGATGTCGTAGCCGTTGTCGTCCTGCGGCGAGCGGTAGACGGGGCTCAGCCACACGACGTCGACGCCGAGCGCGTCGAGGTGGTCCAGGCGGGCGGTGATGCCGGGGATGTCGCCGACACCGTCGGCATCGGTGTCCTGGAAGGAGCGCGGGTAGACCTGGTAGACGACGGCGCGCCGCCACCAGTCGGCGTCGTCCCCGACGTGGCGGGACGAGAGAACGAGGGATGGGTAGCTCATGGTGCTGACCCTACGGGATGGGAACGGGCGGCACGTCGAGGACGACGACAGTACCGTGTGCGGGTGCGACGCCGGCACGGGACAGATCCCGACGCGGCGGCCCGAGCCGCATCGGGCACAATGCGGCCATGGCAGGCACGCGACCGCATCCCCCCGGCCCCCGCGACCCCGGCCCGTGGGCCGGGCTCAGCGACACCCAGCGGGCGATCGTCCTGACCCTGCTGCGCCACGGGCGCATGACCCGGCCCGAGATCATGAGGCTGGTCGGCATCTCCCCCGGCTCGATCACGCGACTGACCACGCCGCTGATCGACTCCGGTCTCCTCACCGCCCACTCCGAGCGCCTGGCCAGCACGGGTCGTCCCCAGTCCCCCCTCGAGGTGCGCGCCGACGCGGAGACCATGATCGGGGTGAACCTGTCGGGCGACGCCCTGACCGCCGTGCTCGCCGACCTGCATCTGAGCGTCCTGGCCACGGCGCGCCGCGCGCTTCCCGACCACGCCCCTGCCGACGTCGTCGCAGCGATGGCCGACGCCGCGCAGGAGCTGACGCGCTCCCGGCCGGGCGCCCCCGCCCCGTCCTGCGCGGGAGTGAGCCTGGGCGGGGCCACCGCCGCGGGGCGCACGGTGGTCGACGCCGTGTTCCTGGGCTGGAACCGGATCCCCCTGGCCGATCTCGTCGAGGCGCGGCTGCGCATTCCGACGACCATCGGCAACGACCTGGTGGCGATCACCCTGCAGGAGGCCTGGTTCGGGGCGGGGCGCGAGCACGACCGCCTGGCCCTGATCACGGTGGGCGCCGGCATCGGCTTCGGCCTGGTCTCGCACGGCGAGGTCATTACGACGCCGGATGCCGAGCTCGGTCTCATGGGCAAGATCCCGGTCCCCGACGGCGGCCGGCCGGCGGCCGCGCTCCCGGCGACGGACTGCCTGACCAACGCGATCATCGAGCGCGCATGGACCGAGCTGGGCCGGCCCCCGACGCCCGCGGCCGGGATCGTGGAGCTGGCGAGAGGTGGCGAGGCCGACGCGGTCGCGATCTGCTCGTCCTATGCGCGGCGCACTGGCCGCCTCATCGCCATGGCGGCCGCCTTCACCCTGCCCGACATCGTCGTGGTGGCGGGCGAGCGCGCCGAGGTCGCGGCCCTGTTCGAGGACCAGGTCATGGTCGGCGTGGCGTCGGCCAGACGCCCCGGCGCGGCCCCCGTCAACATGGTGGTGCGCGAGCACGACCGCATCAGCTGGGCGCGGGGGGCCGCAGCCCTGGCACTGAGGGCGCGGGCCGAGGGCCGCCTGTAGAGCCCGGCCCCCACCGGCCCGCCGGTCGGCCCTGTCGGACAGCCGTCACCACCCGTCGGGCATATCGTCTGCACCGTCCGTCCCATCGCTCAGAGGCGCCTCGCGGCAGGCGCGTGATCAGAAAAGGTTGACGTCCATGCCCTCTCCTCTCTCCGCCGGCTCCGCGGAGCCCCGTCCTGCGCCCGCCCGGCCGGAGGCGGTCGTCCGGGTGGGCGACCACGCCCGCTTCACCGTCCTGACCGACCGGCTCATCCGCATGGAGAGCTCCGGGTCGGGCAAGTTCACCGACGCCGCCACCCAGCTGGTCGTCTCCCGCGACCTGGGCGAGGCCCCCGCCTTCGACGTGCGCCGCGGCGAGGACCGCGTGGAGATCCTCACCGAGCACCTCCACCTGACCTATCAGCCCTCGCGAGGGTTCTCCCGCTCGGGGCTGAGCGTGACCATGCGCACCGCCGTTGTCAACCTGCACGGCGGAACCTGGCGGTTCGGGGACGAGTGGGACCCCGACGAGACCTTCCCGACCAACCTGGGCGGCACCTGCCGCACCCTGGACGACGTCGACGGCCGGGCGCGGCTGGGCCCCGGGATCCTCTCTTTGACCGGACTGGCCGTCATCGACGACTCCGCCTCCCTGCTCCTCCAGGAGGACCAGTGGGTCAGGCCGCGCCCGAGCGCGAGCCCCGTGGACGGCTCCTCCCCGGACCACGACCTGTACCTGTTCGGCTACGGGCAGGACTACCGCCGGGCGCTGCGGGACTTCTTCCGCCTGACCGGCCCCACTCCGCTGATCCCGCGGGCGCTCCTGGGCAACTGGTGGAGCCGCTACCACCGCTACACCGAGGAGTCCTACCTCGCCCTCATGGACCGCTTCGCGGCCGAGGGGCTGCCCTTCTCGGTAGCGGTGCTCGACATGGACTGGCACCTGGTGGACATCGACCCGGCGATCGGCAACGGGTGGACCGGCTACACCTGGGACCCCGATCTCTTCCCCGACCCCGGGCGCTTCCTGGACGCCCTGCACTCCCGCGGCATGCAGGTGACCCTCAACCTCCACCCCGCCGCCGGCGTCCGCCGCCACGAGGCCGCCTACGCCCCCATGATGCGCCGGCTCGGCAGGGACCCGGCCTCGGGCGAGGCCATCGCCTTCAACATCGGTGACAAGGACTTCACCGACGCCTACCTGGAGCTCGCCCACCACCCTCTGGAGGACGACGGCGTCGACTTCTGGTGGCTGGACTGGCAGCAGGGCGGCGACACCGACATCCCGGGCCTGGACCCGCTGTGGATGCTCAACCACGTCCACTACCTGGACTCCGGGCGAGAGCGCACCCGCACCGGGCCGGACGGCCGGGTGGAGCGCTACCGCCGCCGCCCCGTCACCTTCTCCCGCTTCGCCGACGCCTCCAGCCACCGCACGCCCGTCGGCTTCTCCGGGGACACCATCACCACCTGGGACTCCCTGCGCTTCCAGCCCGAGTTCACGGCCACCGCCGCCAACATCGGCTACTACTGGTGGTCCAACGACATCGGCGGGCACATGCTCGGCCGCCACGACGACGAGATGGCGGCCCGGTGGGTCCAGCTCGGCTGCTTCTCGCCCATCAACCGCCTCCACTCCACGAGCTCGGTGTTCAGCTCCAAGGAACCGTGGCGGTACGGCCGCGACGCCCGCGCCACCATGGAGGCCCACCTGCGGCTGCGCCACCGCCTCGTGCCCTACCTGTACACCTGGGCGCGCCGCGCCCACACCGAGGGCGTCGCCCCGGTGCGCCCCGTCTACCACGACGAGCCCCGGGCGGCGGGCGCCTACTCCAACCGCGCCGAGTTCCTCTTCGGGGACCTGCTCGTCGTGCCCATGGTCCACAAGGCCGACCCGGTCAGCGCCCTGGCCCAGGAGCGGGCGTGGCTGCCCCGGGGCACCTGGTTCGACCTGCCCACCGGGCGGCGCTACGAGGCGGCGGCCGAGGACGGGCGGACGCTCACCGTCTCCCGGACCCTGGACCGCCTGCCGGTCCTGGCCCGCGCCGGGAGCATCGTCGTCGGCGCCGGGGACGTCGGCGAGGCCGCCGGGGACAATCCCCGCCGCCTGTCGGTCCTCATCATTCCGGGCGCCGACGGCGAGCTCGTGCTGGAGGAGGACGACGGCTCGCCCGCCCCAGGGCCGGACGCCGTCGTGCGCACCCGCTTCTCGCTGGTCTGGGACGAGCGCTCCGCCACGGCCCGCCTGACGATCGCCCAGGAGGGGCCCGACGGCGTCGTCCCCGCCGAGCGCGAGATCACGGTCCGCCTCCTGTCCGCGGGCGGCGAGAGGCTGCGCGCACGCGTGAGCGGAGCCGGCAGAACCGCCGGCGCGCGCCGGGAGCCGGTGATCACCCGCCGGGAGGCCGACGGCTTCACCCTGGGTGCGGGCACCGATGTCGCCCTGGGTGTCGTCCGCCCCGCCGACGGCGTCGAGCTGGCGCTCACCGGGGTGCGCACCGCCCCGCCGTCGCCGGCCGAGGAGGTCCTCTCCATCCTCGAGCCCGCCCGGATCGCCTACGACGCCAAGGACGCCGCGTGGCGGGTCGTGACCTCCGGGGCGCGGGGCGGGGCGCTCCTGGGGGGCCTGCGGGCGGCCGGTCTTCCCGACGACGTGCTGGCGGCCGTCGCCGAAATCGCCTGAGACCGCCGCGCGATCTCCCGGGGGCACCGGGCGGGCGCACGGCACAATGAGGGCATGAGCACTTCGACGCCCTCCTCCGCCGGCCCGCTGGCCGGCCGCACCGTCGTCGTCACCGGGGTGAGTCGGCGCGCGGGCATCGGCCACGCCGTCGCCTGCCGGGCCGCCGACCTCGGCGCCTCGCTCGCGTGCCACCACTTCTCCCCCCACGACGCCGAGCAGCCCTGGGGCGCCGACTCCGTGGAGGCGACGCTCGAGTCCGTGCGCAGCCACCTGACCGAGGGGGCTCAGCTGGTCGATATCGAGGCCGACTTCCGCGACCCCGAGATCCCGCGGGTCGTTATCGACTATGCGGCCTGGGCCCTCGGCGGCGTCGACGCCCTCGTGTGCAACCAGGCGTCATCGGGGCACGACGGCGCCCTGGAGCAGATCGACGCGGGCGACCTCGACCACCACTGGGCGGTCGATGCGCGCGCCTCCCTGCTGCTCGTGCAGGCCTACGCCCAGCACTTCGCCAATCGTCATGAGACCGACCCGGACGGGACGGAGGAGGGCGCCCCGGCCCTGCCGGGCTCGGCCGTGCTCATGACCTCCGGGCAGGGCCTGGGCCCCATGCCCGAGGAAATCGCCTACTGCACCGCCAAGGCGGCCCTGGCCGGAATCACCCCCTCGCTCGCCGCGGGGCTCGCCGGGCGCGGGATCCGTCTCAACACGGTCAACCCCGGCCCGGTGGACACCGGCTACATGGACGCCCAGACGCTGCGCGCTCTTGACGCCAGGTTCCCGCGCGGGCGCACGGCCCGGCCCTACGACGCCGCCCGCCTCATCTGCTGGCTGCTCACCGACGAGGCCTCCTGGGTGACCGGACAGGTGATCAGCGCTGAAGGCGGGTTCCGGCGCTGAGCGGGCCGGGCGCCGGCATCACTGCTTGAGCCCGCCGGCCGCCAGGCCGGCGACAATGCGCCGCTGGAAGAGCAGCACCATGATCACCAGCGGCAGAGTCATAATGACGCCCGCAGCCATCTGCGAGCCGAAGGGCGTGTTGAACTGCGAGGCTCCGGTGAACTTCGACAGCAGCACGGTCGCTGGCTGCATGGCGGGATTGTTGATCATTGTGACGGCGACGAGGAACTCGTTCCAGGCGCCGATGAAGATAATGATGGCGGTGGTGAAGATTCCGGGCGCGGCGATCGGGAGGATGACCTTGCGGAAGGCCTGGCCCGGGGTGCAGCCATCGACCATGGCCGACTGCTCCAGCTCCTGGGGCATCTGCCTGAAGAAGCTGGTCAGGTTCCACACGGCCAGCGGCAGCGAGAACGACAGGTCGGGGATGATCATCGCCTGATAGGTGTTGATCCACTGCCAGTCGGAGAAGTTCTTCAGCAGCGGCACGATGATCGCCACCAGCGGGAACATCGACGTGGCCAGCACGACGAGCAGCAGCGCGCCCTTGCCGCGGAAGTCGAGGCGGGCCAGCGCGTAGGAGGCGAAGGTCGCGACCGCCAGCGCCACAATGGTGACGGTGACCGACACGACCAGGGAGTTGACCAGCCCCTGACCGAAGCTGTTCTTGGCCGAGAACACGGCCTCGTAGTTCTCCAGGGAGGGGTGGCGCGGCCACCAGCTGTTCTCGAAGATCTCCTGGTCCGGCCTCAGGGAGGAGACGATCATCCAGTAGAAGGGCGCCAGGCAGTAGATGACGATGAAGCCGATGCCGACGGTCGCCCAGACGCCGGACCACGGAGTCTTCTTCCTGGTGCTCCGCGCAACGGCGGCCGGGGCGGAGTCGGGTTTGATACTCATGACTGGCTCCCGGTGTCGGAGGAATAGGTGGGGTGAGCGGCTGAGGAGGCGGCCTCGGCGGCCGTTCTCGGGCGCCGCCTGGGCAGGAAGACGGTGGCGGGCAGCTTGCCGCCCTTCCTCCTCTTCCTCTCCACGCTCGCGCCGAGGTCGGTGCCGGTGATCTTGACGAAGGCGAAGGCGAAGATGAAGACGTACAGGAAGAGGATGAGGGCGTACGCGGCAGCCGACCCGTACCGGAGGTTGGAGGCCTCGTCCTGGACGAGCATGGAGATCGTCTCCACCGAGCCCTTGCGCGGTCCGATGAGGATGTAGGGCAGGTCGAACATGCGCAGGGCGTCAAGGGCGCGGAAGAGGACGGCGACGGCGAGCGCGGGCTTGACCAGCGGCAGGGTGATGCTGGTGAAGCGCCTCCAGGCGTTCGCGCCGTCGATCTTGGCGGCCTCGTAGACCTCGTCCGGGATGACCTGGAGCCCGGCGAGAGTGAGCAGCCCGATGTAGGGGGCGGTCTTCCACACGTCGGCGATAATGATCGCCGTCTTGGCCGAGGCGTTTCCCGAGGCCCACATAATGGGCTGGCCGAGGATCGCGTTGGCGACGCCGTTCTGGTTGAAGATCCATCCCCACAGGATGGCGGAGACGGCGGTGGGGATGGCCCACGGCACCAGGATGGCGGCGCGCACGAAGCCGCGCCCGCGCATCGCCTTGTGCATAATGAGCGCCATGGCGACGCCCAGGACCGTCTCCAGGACGACGGTGACCACGCCGAAGAGCGTCGTGTTCCAGGCGGCGGTCCAGAAGCGGTCTCCCGCGGAGGTGAAGATGTCGGCGTAGTTCTTCAGGCCGACGAAGGGGGCGACCTTGGAGACGAAGCCGGTCTCCTCGTCCAGGCCCGCCTTGCCGTACAGGGACTGCTGCAGGGACTGGAGGATGGGGATGATGATGACGACCGTCAGGACGACGATCGTGGGGGTCAGGAGTATCCAGGCCAGGCGAGACTGAGCCCTGCTGGACTTGGACCGCCGGTTCACGAGTCCCGGCGAGTGCGACGACGTTGTGCTCATGGGTTTCCCTCGTACCAAAGCTCTTACTGGCTCTCGCCAGCCCTCACCGCGCGCCGGCGGCCATCGGGTGCGGACGCCTGTCCCGGTCGGCCGCCGGTGGCTCCGCCCCGTGAGCGGGGCGGAGCCACCGGGGTGAGGGCCGGGCGTTCAGCCCTGGATGTTGTTCAGGGCGCTCTCGAGACCGGTAATGGCGTCCTGGGCCGTGGTCTTCTGCTGGATCGCCGGGTAGATGGCGTCCTGGATCGCCGCGGTCACGTCGCCGTAGGAGACCTCTCTGGGCCGGCCCTTGGCGGCATCGAGGGAGGCGCGCAGAGTGGTCAGGTACGGGAACTTCTTGAGCAGGTCCGCGTCCTCGTACAGGGAGCCGAGGATGGGGGCGAGGGTCTGGGTCTCGAGGGCGTAGCGCTCGGAGTCCTCGGAGATCCACCACTTGACGAACTTCAGCGCCGTGGCCTTGTTCTTCGAGTAGGCCGAGATTCCGCAGTTGTGCCCGCCCAGGGTGGGCACGAAACTCTTGCCGTCAATGGTCGGCAGCGCGGCGACGCCGAACTTCTCCTCGCCGAGAGCCTTGAGGTTGTTGTCGTACTGATAGGGCCACTGGCGGTAGAAGAGCAGCTCGCCGGCCTCGAAGGCGTTGCGGCCGTCCTCCTCCTTCCACTCCAGGGCCTTCGTGGGAATGTAGCCGTCCTTGAAGCCGTCCATGAGGTTCTGCAGACCCTTGACGGCCTCGGGGGAGTTAATGGTGACGGCGTTGGAGTCGTCGTAGAAGGCGCCGCCGGCGGTGTGGATGAACTCCGAGGAGCAGCACGTCAGGCCCTCGTACTTGGCGAACTGGCCGCCGAAGCCGCCGATGCTCTCATGGCCGGAGACCTTGCGCACGGCGTCGATGGCGGACTTGACCTCGTCCCAGGTGGTGGGCACCTTGACGCCCGCCTCGGCAAGGAAGTCCTTGCGGTAGAACATGATCGGGGAGTCGGTCACGAAGGGCACCGCGAAGAGCTTGTCGCGGTAGATGCCGGTGCTCCACACCGACTCAATAATGTCGTCGTTCTTGAGCTCGTCGATGGGCAGCTCGAGGATCCACTGGTTGGCCGCGAACTCCGCCACCCAGACATTGTCTACGGAGATGACGTCGTAGGCATCGGACTGGGTCTGGGCGTTGTTGATAAGGGACTGGCGCTGCTGATCCGCCTCGGCGGAGAGCTCAATGAGGGTGACCTGCTCGTCCGGGTTGTCGGCGTTCCACGCGTCGATGCGCTCCTGCACCTTGCCGTCGGAGTTGTCCTTGCCCTGGACCCAGGTGATCGGGCCCGTGCCGGAGAAGTCAGCAGTGGTGTCACCCCCCCGGCCATTCGAGCAGGCTGCGGCGGCGCCGAGAGCCGCGGCCAGGGCGGAGCCCTGGATGAACCGACGCCGTGGAAGCGAAGCAGTCATCTGTAGTTTCCTCCTTGAAACGCTGTAAACGCGCATGACGGACGGGTGGTGGTGGGGAGATCCGCAGTCGGACGAGGTGTCGAGGGCAACGTTAGGCCGGAGGGCGTCGGGCAGGCGCCCGATCATCCGTACCGTTATCAATTCGTTATCTTCCGCCCCGTCATATTCCGGCCCGACCGGCCCGGCTTGCCCGCCCCCCCCGAACCGACCATTTGGCAGAATGGACCGGCGCACCCCGAGGAGAACCGATGAGCACCCCAGCACGTGAGCCCGCCCCGCGGGTGGGCACGACCGGCCCGAGCGGCGCCCCGCCCGGCGCCGGGTCGATCGAGAGCATGACCTTCCGGCCCGACCGCCGGTTCTGGGTCGTCTACGTGTGCCTCATGATGGTCGTCTTCCTCACGGCCATGTACCACACGGTCGTCGCCACCGCGCTGCCCACGATCATCGGGGACCTCGGCGGGGTGGCCCACATGTCCTGGGCGATCACCGCCTACACCATCGCCCAGACGCTGGCCATGCCCGTCACCGGCAAGCTCGGCGACGTCGTCGGCCGTAAGCCCCTGTACCTGACCGGCATCGTCCTGTTCATCGGCGGCTCGGTGCTGTGCGGCTTCGCGCCGTCCATGCTGCTGTTCGTGGCCGCGCGCTTCATCCAGGGCCTGGGCGGCGGCGCCCTGATGATCTCCTCCCAGGCCATCACCGGCGACCTCATCCCGCCGCGCGTGCGCGGCACCTACATGGCGCCCCTGGGGGCCATGTTCGGCGTCGCCGCGATCCTCGGCCCCCTGCTGGGCGGCTGGCTCACCGACTCCTTCGGCTGGCGCTGGGTGTTCTGGTTCTTCCTGCCCTTCGGGGTCTTCGCGTGGATCGCCGTCGCCGCCGCCCTGCGCCTGCCCCGACGCGAGCGCGCCTTCACCGTCGACTGGGCGGGCCTGACGCTCAGCGCCACCGGCTCAACCGGCATCGTGCTCATCGCCACCTGGGGCGGCACCACCTACGCCTGGTCCAGCCCGGTCATAATCGGCCTGGGTGCCGTCACCGCCGCATCCTGGGCGGCCCTGGTGCCGGTCGAGCGGCGCGCGGCCGACCCCATCCTTCCGCCGAGGATCCTGACCGACCACACCTTCGTCGTGGCCACCGTCGTGGCGGTGCTCATGTGCGCCTGCCTGTTCGGCATCAACGGCTACCTGCCGACCTACTTGCAGATGGTCTACGGGGTCTCGGCGACGGCGTCCGGGCTGCTGCTCGTGCCCGGCAGCGCCGGCATGTTCATCGGCTCCATGGTCTCCGGCGCCCTGGTCACCCGCACGGGGCGGTACAAGGTCTTCCCGGTCCTCGGCTCGCTGCTGGGCGCGACGGGCATGGTCGTCCTCGGCCTGGTGCCGCCCACCGCGCCGGTGTGGTGGATCAGCGCGGGCATGTTCGTCCTCCAGCTCGGCATCGGCATGTTCCTCCAGCTCAGCGTCCTGATCATCCAGAACGCCCTGCCGGCCTCCATGCTGGGCACCGCCACCAGCACGAACAACTTCTTCCGGGAGATCGGCGTCTCGCTGGGCAACTCCATCATCGGGGTCCTGTTCACCTCCCGGCTGACGGCCGCCCTGGCGCTGGTCGGGTTCGACGAGGAGGGCGTGTCCACGGTGACGCCCGAGGCCGTGCGAGCGCTGGACCCGGTCACGGCCGACGCCGTGCACCTGGCCTACGCCCATGCGCTGGCGCCGGTGCTGCTGGGGCTGGCCCCGGTACTGATCACGGCCGCCGCCGTCGCCGCGCTGTTCCGCCCCCTGCCCCTGTCGACGCGGACCGGCCTGGAGCAGCTCGAGGAGGAGCTCGCCGCGACCGACGCCCTGGTCGCCGACCACTCGGACGATTATGCTGGTGGCGCCACCGCACGCTTCGAGGAAGAGGCCGGACAATGACCACCAGCGAGGTCGCCCAGGGACTCACCAGCGCCAGCGCCGACGACGACCGGCGGGTCGACCCCCGCCTGGCCCGTCTGGCCGCCGCGGCGGCCGCCCGCGGCACGGTCCTGCTCGCCAACGACGGCGTCCTGCCGCTGGACCCGGCGGCCCGCGTCGCCGTCTTCGGGCGCGTCCAGATCGACTGGTTCGCCGTCGGGTACGGCTCGGGCGGGGACGTCAACGCCCCCTACACCACCAACCTGCTCGACTCGCTGGTCGAGGCGGGCGTCGCCGTCGACTCCGGGCTCGCTGAGACCTACCGCAGCTGGTGCGCCTCCCAGGCAGTCGGCGCCCCGGAGTGGGGGAAGTGGCCGCGCTCCCACCCCGAGATGGAGCTGGACGAGGCGGCCGTGGAGGCGGCCGCGGCCCGCGCCGACGTCGCCGTCGTCGTCATCGGCCGCGCGGCCGGCGAGGACCGGGAGAACGTCCTGGAGCCCGGCTCCTACTACCTGACCGCGCCCGAGCGGCGCCTGCTGGAGCGGGTGGCCGCCCGCTTCGAGCGCACGGTCGTCATTGTCGACTCCGGCAACGTCATGGACCTGTCCTGGGCCGAAGAGCTGGGCGCGAGCGCACTCCTGCTCGCCTGGCCGGGCGGGATGGAAGGGGCCCGCGCCGTCGCCGACGTGCTGCGCGGCGCCGTCGAGCCCGGCGGGCGCCTGCCGGACACCATCGCCCGCCGCTACGAGGACTGCCCCTCGGCGGCGAACTTCGGGGACCCCGAGGCCAACCACTACGCCGAGGACGTCTTCGTCGGCTACCGCTACTTCGAGACCTTCGCCCCGGACGCCGTCCAGTTCCCCTTCGGATTCGGCCTGGGCTACACGACCTTCGCGGTGGCGCCCGGCGCCCCCGTGCGCGAGGGGGACGTCGTGCGCCTGACGGCGTCGGCGACCAACACCGGGGGGAGGGCGGGCTCGACGGTCGTCCAGGTCTACGCCGCCCCGGCCTCGCGCGGCGCGCTGGCCTCGCCGGCACGCGGGCTCGTCGCCTTCGCCCGCACCGCCGAGCTCGCTCCCGGCGGCACCCAGGAGCTCGACCTGTCCTTCCCCGTGGAGCGCCTGGCCTCCTTCGACGACTCCGGGGCCACCGGGCACCGCAACGCCTGGGTGCTCGAGGCGGGCGCGCACCCGCTCCACGTGGGGCTGTCCGTGCGGGACACCGCCGCGGCGGGCGCCGTCGACGTCGGGGCCGCCGAGGTCCTCGAGCAGCTCGAGGAGGCGCTCGCCCCCTCCCCCGACCATCCCTTCGACCGCATGACGCCGGTGCGCGGGCGGGACGGGGGCGTCGTCGTCGGCTGGGAGCCGGTGCCCACGGCCACAGTCGACCTGCGCGAGCGCATCGTCTCCCGCCTGCCCGAACCGGTCGGCCCCGCCGGGGCCGCGGGCCCCGGCGGGAGCGGGACCGGCCCCACCCTGCGGGACGTGGCCGCCGGCAGGGCGGACCTGGACGACGTCGTGGCCCGTCTGAGCGCGCAGGACCTCGCCCAGCTGGCCTACGGCGACATTGAGATGAATTCCCCGCTGGGGGCGCCCGGCAACGCCGGCGCCTTCGGGGGCCTGACCGAGGGTCTGCGCGCTCTGGGCGTGCCGCCGGTCATCACCACCGACGGGCCGTCGGGCATCCGGGTGTCGGCCTTCGCCTCCCTGCTGCCGTGCGGCACGGCGCTCGCCTCCGCCTGGGACCCGGCCCTGGTCGAGGAGCTCGAGGGCCTCCACGCCGAGGAGATGCTCCGCAAGGGCTCCGACGTCCTGCTCGCCCCCGGCATGAACATCCACCGCGACCCGCTGTGCGGGCGCAGCTTCGAGTACTACTCCGAGGACCCGCTGCTGACGGGCCTGACGGCGGCCGCCTACGTGCGCGGCATCCAGTCGCGGGGCGCGTCCGCCTGCCCCAAGCACCTGGCCTGCAACAACCAGGAGACTCAGCGGTGGGTCAACGACTCGCGCGTGTCCCAGCGGGCCCTGCGCGAGATCTACCTGCGGGGCTTCCGCATCTGCGTGGAGCGGGCCCGCCCCCGCACGATCATGACCAGCTACAACAAGATCAACGGGCAGTGGGCCCACTACAGCTACGACCTGGCCACCACGATCCTGCGCGGGGAGTGGGGCTATAGGGGCCTGGTCATCACCGACTGGTGGATGCGCTACGCCCCCGACCCGCTCTTCGCCTCTCTCGCCGACTCCGCCACGCGCGTGCGCGCGCAGGTCGACGTCCTCATGCCCGGCGGGCGCACGTACACCAGCACCCGGGCCGAGGGGCACGACGACGCCGTCCTGGCCTGCTACGACCCCGACGACGGCTCCGGCGAGCACCTGACTCTGGGCGAGCTCCAGCGCACGGGACGCAATGTGCTGCGCATGGCGCTGACCACCCGGGCCCTGGCGGGGCCGGCTCCGATGGGGCCGGCGACCGGGCCGGTAGGCTCGCGCTCATGACCGAGGAGACCCCCTTCGCCCAGGCCCGGCCCTACTTCGCCGGGGACGCGCGTACCAACCGCGAGCGCATGCTCGCCGGCGACTGGTACGTCTCCGACGACCCGGACAACGCCCGGATCGCCGCCCGCGCCCGCCGCGAGCTCCACCTCTACGAGCGCGCCTTCGCCATGGGCGAGGACGACGCCGAGGAGCACCTGCGCGCCGCCCTGCCCCACCTCGCGCCGGGCGCCCGTCTGCTGCCGCCGGTGCGCGTGGACTACGGGGAGAACATCGCCGTCGGCAAGGGCACCTTCGCCAACTACGGGCTGGTGGCCCTGGACGTCGCCCCCATCACCATTGGCGCGCACTGCCAGATCGGCCCCGGCGTCCAGCTGCTCACCCCAGTCCACCCCCTGGAGCCGACGCCGCGGCGGGTCGGGCTGGAGAGCGCCGACCCGATCGTCATCGAGGACAATGTGTGGCTCGGCGGGGGCGTCATCGTGTGCCCGGGGGTGCGGATCGGCGAAAGCTGCGTCATCGGCGCGGGCTCGGTGGTGACCCGGGACATCCCGGCGCGCTCCCTGGCGGTGGGCAGCCCGGCGCGCGTCGTCCGCACCCTGGACGACTCGACCTTCGGCCCCCGCCACTGACGCCGAGATCGGTCCAGCTCCGCACCGAGATCGGTTCTGAGCAACAACAGCCCCAGCAGTAACACGTCAAGGAGTCAGCGTGGACGCCGCATCCTTCTCAGACCTGGCGGCCTCCCGGCACTCGGTGCGGGACTTCCGCCCCGACCCCGTGCCGGCCGAGGTGCTCGACAAGATTCTCGACGACGCCCGGCAGGCGCCGAGCTGGTCGAATACGCGCCCCTTCATGCTGGCGCTGGCCACCGGGGACCGGGCCGACCGGCTGCGCGCGGCCTACGTGCGGGAGTTCGACAAGACGCTCGGCGTGCAGCACAGGGAGCGTGGGGCCCTGGCCAGGCTGGCGCTGGCCGGCAACATCCCCGACGGCGACTACAAGGTCTGGGCACCCTACCCGGCGGACCTGCGTGTGCACTCGATCGCCGTCGGCAGGGCCCTGTACGAGCACCTCGGAGTGGCGCGCGGGGACCGGGCACGGCGCGACGAAGTGAACCGACGCAACTGCGAGGCCTTCGGCGCACCCGTCATGGGATTCGTCCTCATCCACTCCGGACTCATGCCCTTCGCGGCCCTCGACGCCGGGATCATGCTCCAGACCCTGTTCCTGTCGGCCCGGGCCCGCGGGGTCGACTCCTGCCCCATCGGGATTCTCGCCACCTGGCGCGGCCCGCTCGACGCCGAGTTCGAGGTGCCGGCCGACTACCGCCTCATCACGGGCTTCGCCCTGGGCTACGCCTCCGACGCCCCGGTCAACGACTTCCGGGCGGAGCGGCGGCCCGTGCGGCTGGTGCCGGCCCGGTCGTGAACCGGCTGCGGCCGAGCGACCGCCCATCGCACGAGCCCGCCGCCCCTTCCGCGCGCTGCTCAGCGAGGGCCGCGCTCAGCGGGGCCGCCCGCGGTCGCCGCGGAGGTCTCCGCATCCTGCGCCTCCCGACGACGTCGCCACACGGGCGGGACGATGAGCCCGCGCCGATGCGCGGTGACCGCCATGGCCGCACCCGCCGCCGTGCATACGATGACGGCGACCACGGAGCCCTCTACGCCCATGCCGCCCCCGGTGAGGACGTCCGAGCCGCTGAACGACGCCTCGAACAGCCCCCGGCTTCTGACCGCCCCCGAGATCTCGGAGCCGAAGATGCCGCCCTGGACGAAGTTCCAGGCCGCGTGCAGACCGATCACGAACCACAGTCGCCGCGTCACCAGGTAGCACGCCCCCAGGAGCACGCCCGCCTCCAGGGCGATGGTCACAGCGCCGAACGCGGTGGCATCCGTATTGCCGAGGTGCACTGCGCCGAACAGGACCGCGGTCACGGCCAGCGCCCACCACGAGCCGAGCCACGCCTCCAGAAGACGGAGCAGGATGCCCCGAAAGAGGAGCTCCTCGCCGACACCGGCCATGATCCCGGCCGCCAGGCCGACAAGAATGCCCTTGTCCCAGCCGACCGCGGCAATCCGGTAGGAGCCGATCACGGCGAGGACGGCGAAGACCGCGACCATGAGAGCGGCCCCCCACCCCAGGCCGGCGCCGAGCTCGCGGAGCCGGCCCGGGCCGGACAGCTCGCGGACCGTCCTCCTGCGGACGAGCCGCATGAGCCCCCGGTATCCAGCAAGGCCGATGACGGCCGTCACGACCGAGCCGATGAGCAGGCCGGTGGGGAAGAGCGTGATCCGACGCCCTGCCGCTCCCGCAATCGCGTCCTTCGTCGTCTCTCCGAGGACAACGCCGACAAGTGCGCCCGTCGCCCCTCCGAGCGCCTGCGCCACGACGTACAGCAGAATGCCCAGGGGCAGCTGGACGCCCCAGAGCCGCGCGGCGTCCTCGTCCCTGTGCGCCGACTCGATCGCCGGCGGAACAAGATGGTCGAGGAAGCCGGGGCGCCGTACACGGGGTGGTACTGAAGTGCAGCTCATGGCCCCATGATCCCGAGTGCGCCCGCCTCCGGCGTCGTCTCGAGGAAGGAGAGGCGTCCCAGGATCGTCCGGGCAGCGGCTCCCGCCGCGGTATGGGCAGTCCGCCCGACAACGCTCGGCGGAGGGGGCGTCGGAAGAGGGATGACGTGTCACAGGGCAATGCCATCACCCAGCGGCTCGCCCTTCCATGGTGCCGGCACCACCCGCGCCCGGCTCCGGGCACCTCGGCCACGACCCACCGTCTGCCGCGCGTCAGTCGCTCAGGCCCGGGTGATCGGGGCCAGGCGCAGCATGAGGCGCTTGGTGACCGCAGCGCCGTCGATGGTGAACTCGACGCGCGCCACTGTGGAGCGCCCCGATCCCTCCAGGCCGACGACGGCGCCCACCCCGTAGGACGTGTGCCGCACCCGGTCGCCGGCCTTGAGGCCGGCCACCGCCTCTGGCAGGGCCGCGGAGTCCGAGTCCGCGTCGCCGCTGCCGTCGAGCCGCACCGGCTTGCCGCGGGCGGCCAGGCGCTTGGCGCGCCTCGCCTCGGCCCGGTCCTTGGGGGTCTCGACCCGCCCGAGCCGCTTCGGCCGGCCGCCGCCCCGCCGCCCCGAGCCAATGGCCGGTGCGAAGTCGTCGTCGTCCGCCTCCCTCCCGCCCGGCCCGCCCCGGCCGCCGTAGGGCCCGCGCCCGGAGGCGAAGCCGCCCTCGCCCCAGCCGCTCCCCCAGCCGGTGCCGCCGCCGCGCAGCGCGTCCATGGAGGAGGCGATGCGCTTCCACTCCATGGTCTCGGCGGGGATGTCGTCCAGGAATCGGGAGGCGGGCATGGCGCTGGCGGCGCCCCAGGCGCTGCGCACGGCGGCGCGGGTGACGTAGAGGCGCTGGCGGGCGCGGGTGAGGGCCACGTAGGCCAGGCGGCGCTCCTCGGCGAGCTCGGCGTCCTCGGCCAGGGCGCGCGAGTGCGGGAAGGTGCCGTCCTCCATGCCGGTGACGAAGACGACCGGGAACTCCAGTCCCTTGGCGGTGTGGACGGTCATGAGGGTGACCTGCCCCTGCTCCTCGGCGGCGGCCGCGGCCGCCCGCTCCCCCTCGGACATGGCGGCGAGGTCGGCCGACGGCGGCAGCTGGTCGGAGTCCGCCACAAGGCTGACCCGCTCCAGGAAGTCCGCCAGGGTGCCCTCGGGGTTGGCGGCCTGGAAGTCGGAGGCCACCGAGTGGAGCTCGGCGAGGTTCTCCACGCGCGTGGCGTCCTGCGGGTCGTCGCTGGCGCGCAGCTCGGCGAGGTAGCCGGAGGCGTCCAGGGCGGAGTCCAGGAGGTCGGAGACGCCGTCGCCCTCGGTGAGCCGGCCGCGCAGGGAGGCGAGCAGCTCGTGGAAGCGGGTCGCCTGGGTGCGGGCGCGGGCGGTCAGGCCCTCGACGGCGGGCGGCCCCTGGCCGGGTGCGTCCAGGTCCCCGGCGGCGTCGCCCTCGTCGGCCGGGCGCATCGCCCCGGCGGCGTCGGCGATGGCGGTGCCGAAGGAGACTCCGTGGCGGGCGGCGTGCTCGGCCAGGACCGACTCCGCCTTGTCCCCCAGGCCGCGCTTGGGGACGTTGAGGATGCGGCGCAGGTTGACGTCGTCGTCGGGGTTGTCAATGGCGCGCAGGTAGGCGATGGCGTCCTTGATCTCGCGGCGCTCGTAGAAGCGGGTGCCGCCGACGACCTTGTATGGCTGGCCGGAGCGCAGGAAGGCCTCCTCCAGGGCGCGTGACTGGGAGTTGGTGCGGTAGAAGACGGCGACGTCGCGGGGGCGCACGCCCTCGACGTCGGACAGGCGGTCGATCTCCTGGCTGATCCAGCGGGCCTCGTCGTGCTCGGAGTCGGCGACGTAGCCGACGATCGCGGGCCCGTCGCCGGAGTCGGTCCACAGGTTCTTCTCCCGGCGCCCGGAGTTGCGGGAGATGACGGCGTTGGCGGCGCTCAGGATGTTCTGGGTGGAGCGGTAGTTCTGCTCCAGCAGGATGGTGCGGGCACTGGGGTAGTCCTGCTCGAACTCCTCGATATTGCGGATGGTGGCGCCGCGGAAGGCGTAGATGGACTGGTCGGAGTCGCCGACGACGGTGAGCTCGCCGGGTGGGACGGGGCTGCCGGCGCCCGAGGTCCCGGGCCCGCCGACGAGCTCGCGCACGAGCACGTACTGGGCGTGGTTGGTGTCCTGGTACTCGTCGACGAGCACGTGGCGGAACCGGCGCCGGTACATCTCGGCCACGGCGGGCCGGGTCTGGAGGAGCTGGACCGTGCGCATGATGAGGTCGTCGAAGTCCAGGGCGTTGGCGGCGGCCAGGCGCTCGGCGTAGGCGCGGTAGACCTCAGTCAGGTGGCGGTCCAACGGGTTGGAGGTGACAGCCCTCTCCGCGTACTGGGCGGGGGTGACCAGCTCGTTCTTCAGGTCGGAGATGCGGTGGGCGAAGGTCTTGGGGGTGAAGCGCTTGGGGTCGATGCCGAGCTCGCGCACGATGAGGGTGACCAGGCGGGTGGAGTCGGCGGCGTCGTAGATGGAGAAGGTGGAGCGCAGGCCGGCGGCGTCGTGCTCGCGGCGCAGGATGCGCACGCAGGCGGAGTGGAAGGTGGAGACCCACATGCGCTCCCCGGCGGGGCCCACCAGGGCGGTGACGCGCTCGCGCATCTCGGCGGCGGCCTTGTTGGTGAAGGTGATGGCGAGAATCTCGCCGGGGCGGGCGCGGCCGGTGGCGATGAGGTGGGCGATGCGGTGGGTCAGTACCCGGGTCTTGCCGCTGCCGGCTCCGGCGATAATGAGCAGCGGGCTTCCGGCGTGGGTGACGGCCCGCGCCTGGGCCGGGTTGAGGCCGGTCAGGAGGTCCGCGGGGTCGGCCACGGTCACGCCCCGCGCGGGGGCGCCGGGGGCGTACGACGACGGCGACGGCGCTGAGGGCACGGTGCCGGCCTCGCCGCTGCGGGCGCGGGCCGCGGCCGCCCCCGCCTGGGCCCGGGCGACGAGCGCGGCGGCCTCGTGCTGCCGGTTCTCCCAGGCGTCGGCCTCGGCCTGGTCCTGCTGGGAGGGGACGAAGACGGCGGGGTCGTCGTCATAGCCGTCATAGCCGTCGTCCTCGTCTGGCGGCTCGGCGTCGGCCCAGGCGCCGCCCGGCCAGTCGTCGGCGGGCGTCAGCGAGGGCAGTACCGCCTCGGGCGGGGGCGTGGAGCCGGTGCCGTGGCCGGGCATGGGCAGTCCACCGAAGAGGGAGTTCGTCGCGTTCATCGTGGGGCCAAGCCTAAGCCAGGCGGACGCGGTGCGGTCGCGACACGGGGCCTGGCCCGGGCCCGGTTCGCCGTGGCTCTGGCCTCGCAGCGCGCGGGGCGGTCATCCGAAGGCGCAGCCGGACTCCACAAACGCACGCCCTGGGAGCGCGCCCCGCCTGCCCTGGAGCTGATCCAGGCCGGGCGGGCGCGGTGTGGTCGCGACCGCGGCGCAGGGCCTGGCCCGGACGCCTGCGGCGCTGTACGACCCTCCGTCGGGACGGCGACGTCCCTGTTTCTCACAACCCCAGAAATACCCAGAAATAGAGGCATCCCCATGACGCCGCAGGCCACGCCCGCAGGACTCGCAGACATCGCCTCCGAGAAGGAGGCCGACCTGCTCGGGCAGAACTTCGAGAAGGTTCTTCACTCGGCACTCGCCCTCCCCGGCGTACGAATCGACCGGGGCTCGTATCTGCACACTGAGCTCCGCAAGCACGGAACCGCCGAGGAGGTCATCGCCCGGGCCATTGCCGCCTCTCCGGTCAAGGCCGGCATCGATCCGAAAACCATGGACGCTATCGCGGCGTCGGCGATCAAGGTGGAGGTCGGTCGGACGACCGCCCTGTCCACGCTCGCCGGACTCCCGGGCGGACTCGCCATGATCGGGACCATCCCCGCCGACCTGACCCAGTACTTCGGTCATGTCATGCGCCTGGAGCAAAAGCTGGCCTACGCCTACGGCTGGCCCGCCTTCGTCAGTGAGGAGGGGAATATCGATGACGAGACATTCGCCCGTTTCGTCGTCCTGCTCGGCGTCATTATGGGCGTCGGCGGCGCGACCGCGGCTGTCACCGAGTTCGCCAAGCAACCGGCGAGAATCGGCGTGGAAAAGGCCATCCAAAAGGTGGCCCTCACCAAGACGTGGTGGTACAGCCCGATGAAGAGCATTCTGCGCGTCGTCGGCGTCAAGGTCACCAAGGACACGTTCGCGAAGAGCGTCAGCAAGTTCGTGC
The DNA here is from genome assembly GCF_030253495.1 of Actinomyces israelii. Classification (NCBI taxonomy): domain Bacteria; kingdom Bacillati; phylum Actinomycetota; class Actinomycetes; order Actinomycetales; family Actinomycetaceae; genus Actinomyces; species Actinomyces israelii. The sequence continues at coordinate 1,214,951 of NZ_CP124548.1, read as the reverse complement.
CCGTGGTGGGAGGACTCGTCTCCGGCGGGCTCACCTATGCCACCTTCAGGCCGGGCGCCAAAAGCCTGCAGAAGTATCTGGCATCGCTTCCCGCCGCCACCGGGCTCCCCGAGGACGAGACGACCGATAAGAAGATCGTTATCGAGGAGGTCGACATTATCGAGCATCCTGCGAACTGACCTTCCGTCGTTCGGACGGCCTGCCGCACACGAGTGAGGCACTGCGCCCGCAGGATGCGACGGCATGATCTCTCAAGTCCCGGCACGCGCCGGTGCTCGGCCGCACCGGGCACCGGCGCCGCCGTCTGACGGGCCCCGCCTGCCAATCCCCCTCGATAATCGATTCCCAGGCAGCGGGCGAGGTCGGTGCTCTCGCCCGCGCACCTCGGCCGTGTGCGGGGCGTGGGGCTGGGGGCCGCGCGCAGGACGGATGTCCGTCAGAATGACATTGGGGCGCCCCGGTACTGTGCGCCCCAGAGGGATCCTTGCAATCATGCGGTTCTCCATTCGCGCTTCGACGTCTCGAACAGCCAATGTCATTCTGATGGACACCCATCCGGTCCGGCCCGCACTGGAGCACGAGTGGACGCCCGACCGACCACGCACTCCAAGCCACAAGATCATCGAGGTCGTCCGCGGATCCCAAACGGTATGCGTCAACGGCGCCCGCCGGAGACGTCCCGTAGGCTCGCGTCGTGAACTACCGGATCGGCGAGATGGCGCTCCTCGCTCCAGGAACCGTGGATCTCCATGACGCCCGCCGCGGCACTCGGCGCACGGTGACGCTTGAGGCCTTCTCCATCTCCCGCTCGGCGCTGGTCCCGGACGGGTGCGACCGGCCGGCGAGCGGCATGGCGTGGTTCGAGGCCGTCGACCTGTGCAACCGGCTGTCCGCCGCTCACGGACTGCGGCCCGCCTACGCCGTCGACGATCGCCGGGTGCACTGGGACGTGCGGGCCGACAGATTCCGACTGCCGACCGAGGCTGAGCGGGAGTACGCGTGCAGGGCCGGCACGAGCGGCCCCGCTACAGGGACCTGCGGGAGGTCGCGTGGACCTCGCTCGACGAGCCCGACGTCCCGCAGCCCGTCGGGCGGAAGCGACCCAACGCCTTCGGCCTGCACGACATGCTCGGAAACGTGCGGGAGTGGTGCTGGGACTGTCTTGATCCCGTCCGGTACAGCGACTACCGGGTGTTCCGCGGCGGCAGCTGGGCGGATCCCCCGTGGAGCGTGCGCGCCTCGACGCGTCGGGGCAGCGCGCCCGACGCCGTCGTCGACGGCGTGGGGCTGAGGCTCGCGCGAGGCGCGGTGGGCACGGGCGACGCGGGTGCGGCGCAGGGCTGGTCGGCAGATCAGGACCGCGCCCGGGCCGGCATGAGCGGGCCGCTGCCCGTGGGGTGGACGCCGCTGCGCGACCTGGTCGTCGGTCCTTCGCACGGATGACCGGCTTCCGCGGACGGGCACGGCACGACCTCGCCTTCCGCCATCGCTCCGGCGGGAGAGGACCTCGCGGTAGTGGCAGGATGGTGTCACCTGAGCTTCAGAGGGGACCCGCGTCATGCGGACCATCGCGCTGTACACCACCGAGACCATGGCCGACTGGGAGTACGCTTATCTGACCACCCGGATCGCCGCGGTCGAGGCGGTTCGTCCCGGGCGCTTCCGCCTGCTGCTCGTGGGCGACGGCCTCGCACCGGTCCGCTCGCTCGGCGGCCTGCCGCTCTCCCCCGCCGCGGATCTCGACGAGCTGGCAGGCCTGGTCGACGACGGCTCACTCGCCGCGCTGGTCATCCCCGGCGGGAACCACTACACCGAGGGCGGGCACGAGCGCCTTGCCGGCACCGTCGCCGACCTGCTTGCTCACGACGTGCCCGTGGCCGCCATCTGCGGGGCCACGTACCTCCTGGCCCGCAACGGGTTCCTGGATGAGCGCCGCCACACATCGAACGCCGCGGACTTCCTCAAGCCCAGCGGCTACCGGGGCGGCGACCGCTACGTCGACGCCCCCGCGGTCACCGACCGGGGCATCACCACCGCCTCCGGCGTCCACGCGGTCCCCTTCACCGCCGAGGTCATGCGGGTCACGCGCCTGGCCCCGGAGCCGGTCATCAACGCCTGGGAGCAGCTCTACCTGACCGGAGAGCCCCGCCACTACGAGGCCCTGATGGAGGCCACCGGCACCTGGCAGAGCTCGTGGGAGTGATGCCCCGGGAGCACGGGATGTGTCATGCTGCGGCCTGAGGTGCTCGGCGCATCTGCGGAATGATCCACGCTCACTGAGCCGATTTCTGACGCCGGACTCCACTTGCTCGCAAGATCATTCAGCGGCCGGGTCGGGCGAGATTCCCACGATCTGAGCGAGGTCGGGAATCCTCTCCCAAAGATGGGCGGCAGTTCCAGGCAGCACAGACATCCTCCGCAGCTGCCGGGGCGCAGGCCCTGAAGTACGGGTCACGGACGGACTCGGCGACCACAAGACCGACGGGCCGACCGGACCAGCTCCTCCCGGAGGCCGAAATAGTCATCCATCCGGTCTGGCCGCCCGGGCAGGAAGTCGACGTCGCCGCCAGCTCGTCTGGGCTCAACGCGGCACCTATCCTTCTTTCCGGATATCTCAGCCCGCCGACCCGCCCTCCAACTCCGCCGACAGCACGTCGGCGAGCTGCGGTAGGTCAGTGTCAAGCACGTCGAGGAGCATCGCGATGTCCACGCCGAAGTACTCGTGGACGACGACGTTCCGCATTCCGACGATCGCCGCCCAATCGACCTCGGGGTGCCGGCGGGCAAGGTCGTCGGGCAGATGGTTGACGGCCTCTCCGATGACGCCGATGTTCCGCAGAACGGCGTCCTCCGCCATGGCGGAGAGGGACCGGTCCGCCGAAGTCATCGGCGCGCGGTACGCCTGGCACCGGTCGATCGCCTTGAGGATGTCCCGCAGCCTGTCCGGGACCGCCCTGCTCATATCGCCACCGCGTCCGCGAGAGCCTGCCGGGACACGCCGGCGCGCAGGACGCTGGGGGCGACCACATCGACTGGACGCCCGAGCACGCGGCGCAGCCCCTCGTTGAGGCCGCCGAGCCGCATCAGGGTGCGCCGCCGCGGGTCCTCCAGGTCGACAAGGAGATCGATGTCCGACAGAGGTCCGGCGTCACCGCGGGCGACGCTGCCGAACAGCCGCGGGTTGGAGGCGCCGTAACGCGCGAGCAGGGCATCGACCTCGTCGCGATGCGCCGTCAGCGCCTCGCGCGCCTCAAGACTCTCGACTGTCGGGGTCATGGCGTCAGTCTCCCAGACACGGGCGCCGATTCCCAGTGCCGGACGGACACCCCGGCGTCCGGGCATCGCCGATCACCCGCACGTCAACACGCTCGCGAAGACGGCGCGTACCGTCGCACTCGGCGGGGCCCGGCGACGACGACGCCCTCGCCGATGGTGATCCCGCCGATCGACATGGCCGTGAAGCTGCGATCGATGAAGACGTTCGACGCGATCCGCATCCTCCTGCCGAAATCGACCTGCGCGGGGGCGAACAGCCGGATCGTCGGGTCGGGCTCCTTCAGGCCGAGCAGATCGGCCCACAGCCCCATGACCCGAGCGAGGTCGGGAATCCTCCGAGAGGTCTCGGAGTCCGCACGGCGGACACGGTCCAAGGCATCACCGAGCACCTCGAACTGACGTTCAACCGCAGACCGACGCATCGAGTCGCCGGTGAATTCGCCGATCCCCGCTGCGCCCAAGACCGATGAGCGCCTGAAGAGTGCGCGGGAGCCGCCTTTTCCGGTCAAGGCCGTCTTCAGCCGACGGAGGCCCGGCGGCGGGCGGACGCAGTACCCATGACGTCCGCGTGCCCGCCCGCAACGCACCGGAATCATGCTTGCAGCCTCCCGGATCCGCGCCGACAGGACGAGGGCGCACGGCAAGGACCCTCGGCCTCCCAGCACGTCGAGGCTCCTCGGTCAGGCCCGGGGCAGCGCGGACAGCAGGCGCTCAAGAATATCCGGGACGCGTTCGGTCACGGCGAGCCAGAGGAGATCGTCATTCATATTCCGGTACCCGGCGTGCGCTGCGATATTGCGGGTCGTCCGAATCGCCGCCAGCTCGTCCCGGCTCAACGCGGCCTCGGCCGTCTCGGTCATCTCCTGCCGCTCCAACAGTGCGGCCAGGCGGATCATCGCCATCGACGCCGCATCATAGGCCGCCGTCCCGTCGCGGAACTCGGACCTCTCTGTACTCGCGACGAGGGCCGTCCGGGCCTCGATCGACACCAGCTCCATCCGGATATTCTCAATGGGGAGGCGAAGGCGATGCGCGTCCCGCACACTCGCACGAGCTGCGGGCCGGAAACGATCCTGACTGCCGGAACCCGATGCGGCGCCGTCGCGTCCTCCTCCCCCGCTCACAGCGGTACCGCCGAGGCGAGCGCAGAGGCCATCACACCGTCCCGCGCGGCGCGCGACTGGTCCGAGACCGCGTCCACGGGAAAGCCGGTCAGCTCCTCGACCTCCGCGGCGAAGAGCAAGACGTCAAAAAGGTCCGTTCCCGCCTCGGGCGTGACAACCAGGTCGATATCGCTGTGGAAACCGTCCTCGCCCGCGAGCGCCGAGCCGAAGACCCGGATGTCGACCAGGCCCCGTCTGCGTCCCAGCTCGTTAATCCTGTCCGCATGCGCAGCGAGGGCTACCGAGGGTCTGTAGTCCGCGGCGGAGAGAATACGTTCCAGCATCTCCTCAGAGACGGCACGACGTCCCCCCTCGATCTGGGCGAGGCTCGACTGCTGGATGCCGGCACGACGTGCGAGCTCAGCCTGCGTGAGTCCCGCGTCAGCCCTTGCACCCCGCACGAGAGCGGGTGCCTCCCCCACACGGAACCGTCCCACGAACCCGTATTGTAGCAGTTTATAGCATAGTTGCTATCGGATGCGGGTCAGGCCCCGCGTCGGCCCAGGCGGGCGATGTCGTCGCGGACGCGGGCCGGCTCATCGGCAAGCGGCACGTTGTTGGCGTCGAGCACGCCGTCGAGAGCACCGGCCTCGTCCGCGCGGGTGGCGGCGAACAGGGCCTCGTAGTCGGTCACGGGCGCGCCGGCGGCGCTGAAGACCTCGACGGTGCGCCGCGCCCCGGAGGGGTTGAGGGCGCCCTCCAGGAGGACCTGGGCGATGTGGCGGCGGTCCACGCCGGGCCGGCCGGTGACGAGGTCGCCCTGGCGCAGGTCGATGCGCCGGTCGCCGGGCCCCTGGTAGTCGAACCAGCCGGGCCGCACGATCGTGTAGGGGTGGCCGCCGGCGCGCACGAGACGCTCGGCGCGCCGCTTCCACTCGACGAAGCCGTAGCGGCTCGGTCCCGCCGAGTGGCTCGTGTTCATCGCCGTCATGAGGCTGATGTGGGCGCCGTTGCCGCCCAGCGCGTCCAGGAGGGCGGGGATGACGGCGTAGAAGCTGCTGCCGTCGCCGTCCGTGTCGCCGCCGTGGGTGAGGACGACGGCGTCGACGTCGCCCGCGTGCGGGCTCAGCTCGTCGACTGAGATCGGCGAGGCCTCGACGATCTCAGCCTCCTCCGGCAGGGCGCGACGGGCCCGCCCGGCGTCGCGGGTCTGGGCGCGCACGGTCAGGCCGCGCGCCAGCGCCTCCTCCACGACGAGGCGGCCGACCTGACCGGTGGCTCCAATGGCGAGAACTGTGGTCATGATGCTCCCGAGTACGGATGGGGACTTGCTCAGCAAGTCTGCGCCCCCTGCGGCGAGGCTGCCAGGCACTGGCAGTCCCCGGCTGACAGGCCTCCCCTCCGAGCGCGCCCCGACCGCCCCCTGCCCAGGCCGCGACGGCGCCGCTCTCACCCTCCGGCCGTCCCGGGGCGGAGGGCGCGGGCGGCGCCGGGCGGATCGTTTCGCGCGCCTCGTCTCAGCGGGCGATGCGGGCGCCCCGCAGGTAGGAGGCGGTGCGCAGCGCGATCGGGAAGGGCGTGTCCGGGTGGCAGGGGAAGAGGTCCTGCTCGACGATCACGAAGATGCTCGGGTCCAGGCGCCACATCTCCCGGGTGATGGACTCGGCGGTGGGCACGCCGCCGGGCGGCTCGCAGATGGCGCCCATCTGGACGGCGTCGTAGAAGCCGAGGTCCTTGTCCTTGACCACCGACATCTTGGCCGGGTCGACCTGCTTGAAGTGGATGTACTCCACGCGCTCGGGGTAGCGGCGGATGATCTCGGCGGAGTCGCCGCCGCAGTACTCGATGTGCCCGGTGTCCAGGCACAGGCCGATCCTGTCCGGGTCGGTGTCGTCGAGCCACCGGCAGGTCTGCCGCTGGGTCTCGACGTGGGAGTCGGCGTGCGGGTGGAAGACGGCGCGCAGGCCGGTCTCGCCCTTGATGATCTCGGAGAGCTCCTGGGTCGCCCTGACGAGCTGCTTCCACCCGTCGGCGTCGAGCTCCTTGCCCTCGACGTACTCGCCGGTGAACAGGTCGCGGTACATGGCGGGCAGCAGGACCACGTACGTGCCGCCGACGGCGGCGGCCAGGCGGGCGACGTCGAGGGCCTCCCTGGTGATGGCCTCGAAGTCCTCTGCCCGGTGGAAGGCGCCGCCGGTGGTGCCGGCGGAGACCTTGAGGTCGCGCTTGGCGAGCTCGTCGGCCAGCTCGCTCGCATCGGTGGGGAGGAATCCGTAGGGGCCGATCTCCATGTAGCGGTACCCGGCCTGGGCGATCTCGTCCAGGTAGCGGGCGCCGGTGGTCTGCTTGGGGCTGTCGGGCATCCACACGCCCCAGGAGTCGGGGGCGGAGCCGAGGCGGGCGTTGGTGACGGTTGAGGACATCGTTGTCTCCTTGGGGCAGTCGTGGCGGGCCGCGGGCGGCAGCCTCTGCGGGGTCCCGCGCCGGAGCCCGTTGCAACTCTGGACTGGGACCGGTCCCAATCATTCTCCTACACACTCTCGATGTCAAGTACTGGCGTTAGTCGAAGCGGTCCGCGGCCTCGGCAGTAAAATGGGCCAATTGAGCGGGACCGGCCCCACGAGGAGGTTATGATGCCCCGGCACCCGCGAAGACGAGGAGAGGACGGTCGCCCGTGGCACAGCAGGCGCGCCCGAGGACGGGCACGACGATCCGCGACGTCGCCGGGCGCGCCGGGGTCTCGAAGTCCTCCGTCTCCCGTTACCTCCAGGACCCGGCCATGGTGAGCGCCCATGCGCGCAAGGCGATCGCCGCCGCCATCGAGGAGCTCGACTACCGCCCCTCCGCCGCCGCGAGGAGCCTGACGAGGAGGCAGTCGCGCGCCATCGGCGTCCTCGTCCACGACCTGCGCCAGCCGTGGTTCGTCGACTTCCTCAACGGCCTGGCCCAGGTCCTCGGCGACGCCGGGTACTCCATGCTCATGTGCGACACCCGCCTGGACCAGTCGATGGGCGAGAGCCTGATCACGTCATTCGCCGAGCGCCAGGTCGACGGCATCGTCCTGGCCGGCACGATGCCGGTCTCGGAGCGCCTCGTGACGGCCATCCGCTCCGTGCCCACCGTCGTCGCCGGAAACCACGAGTTCGACGACGCCTCCCTCGATGTCGTCGTTCCCGACGACGCCGCGGCCGCCCGCCTGGCCCTCATGCACCTGCACGGCCTGGGGCACCGGCGCATCGCCCACGTCCGGGGGCTGGACAACGGCACCTTCCGGATCCGCGCACAGGCCTACGAGGCCTTCATGGCCGAGCAGGGCCTGGCCGATGCGGCCGTCGTCGTCGACTCCGACTCCAGCACCGAGGGCGGGCGCGCCGCCGCTGCCGACCTGCTCGCCCGCCCCGGCCCCCGGCCGACAGCCGTGTTCGCGTCCAACGACCTGGCGGCGATCGGCGTCGTGTCCGCCGCGGCGGACCTGGGCGTCGCCTGCCCCGGAGAGCTGAGCGTCGTCGGCATCGACGACTCCTACCTGGCGGCGCTGCCGCCCATCTCCCTGACCTCCGTCGGCCTGTCCACCGCCGCCCAGGGGGGCCTGGCCGCCCGGATGATCATCGACCGCATCACCGCCCCGGACGCGCCGCAGCGCCTCGAGGTCCTCCCGCCCAGCGGGCTGTCAGTGCGGGGGTCCTCCGCTCCCCCGTCCTGAGCCCCTCGCGCCGCCGGGGCGGGCATCACCGCTCCGGCGCGCCTCGGCGGCGCCGTCGCCCGCCGCACGGCGAGGGCCGGCGCCGGGACCCGGCGGGAGAGTCCTGCGGCCTCCTCGGCGCCCGCGTCCCCGGGAGGGGGCGGATGAAGCGGGCCGCGATGCGCCCCTGCTCGGCGGCCCCCGGTCGCCGAGCAGGGCGCGGGCGGCCTCCCGGGCGTCCCGCCGGCCCTGGGCGCGCGGCGTGGCGAGCCGGGGGCGAGAGCGGCGTCCTCCATGGCCGCGGCGCGCTCCTCGTAGGGGATCGTCGGCGGGAGCCGGAGGTGGGCGATGCGCTCGTGTCCGCGGCCGTTGTCGATGCAGCCCAGCTCGCGGACCGCCGCCAGGATGCGCTCGCACCTGGCCTCACTGGCCTTGTCCAGGCCGCGCACGACGCGGGAGACCCATGAGCGGGGGACGCCCGCGCGACGGGCGAGGTCCACCTGGGCGACACGGCGGTGGGCGCGGACTCCCCCTCACGAGCAGGCCTGGGGCGGCGCCCGCCCGGCGGGCGCCGCCCCAGGCTCTCGCGGCGCCGCTCAGGCGAGCGTCACGGGAGCGCCCGTGGCGGCTGCCTTCTCCGCGGCCTCGATGATCCGCATGGTCGGGATCGCCTCGGCGAAGGGCACGGTGACCTCGCCCTTGCCGACGACGGCGGCGACGAACTCCTGGATCTCGCCGATGAGGTTCTCGCCGTAGCCGGTGCCCACGCCGCGGCCGGGCATGCAGGCGACGTCCCCGAAGTAGGGGAAGTCGGGACCGGCGATGATCTGACGGGGGCCGTCGAGGCCGGGGGCGGACTGCTCGGGCTGGCAGAGGTAGAACTCGTCGGAGTGGGGCGACTCGAACTTGGCCCAGCCCCTGTCGCCGTAGACCTCGATGGCGAAGACATCGGTGATCCCGGTGGCGATGCGCGAGAGGTTGACCGAGCCGATGGCGCCGCCCGCCGTGCGCAGGGAGATGACGGCGTTGTCGTCGTTCTCCACGGGGCCGGACTCGGTGGCGGAGGCGCCCTGGCTGTGACCAGTGCCACCGGTGGGCAGCGGGCGCTCCCTGATGACCGTCTCCAGCTGGCAGGCGACGACCTCGGCGATGTCGCCCAGGACGAAGCGCACCGTGTCGATGATGTGGGCGCCGATGTCGGCGACGGCGCCTCCCCCGGCGACGCTCCTGACGAAGCGCCAGGTGCGGGGCGCCTTCGGGTCGGAGGCGTAGTCGGCGAAGTAGCTGGCGCGGAAGGAGTGGACCGTGCCGATGCCGCCGTCCCGGACGACCTGCGCGAGAGCGGCCAGCGCCGGCACCCGCCGTCGGCAGAAGCCCACGGAGGTGACGACGCCGGCCTCCTCGGCCGCGCGGGTCATCTCCTCGGCCTCGGCCGAGTTCAGGCCGAGCGGCTTCTCGCAGAAGACGTGCTTGCCGGCCTTGAGCAGCCTCGGGACGACGTCGATGTAGGCGTTGTTGGGCAGGGCCAGGGAGACGGCCTCGATCTCGGGGCGGTCGATGATCTCCTCGATGCCGGCGGCGGTCCGCTCGAAGCCGTACTTGGCGGCGACGGTCTGCGCCAGGGGCGCGCTGGGCTCGACGAGGGTGTCCAGACGGACGTTGACGCCCTTGAGGGCGGGCAGCATCTGGGCGTTGCGGAAGCCGAAGGCGTGGCCCTGGCCGGCGAATCCGGCTCCGACGACGGCAATGCGCAGGTCGCGGGACGTGCGGGACATGGTGGTGGTTCCTTTCGGATTGTGGTGAACAGGCGTGCTGAATAGCGGTGGATAGTGCGGCGGGTGGGTCCGGAGCGGGTGTGCGGGCTCAGCCGATGGCCAGGGGGCCGGGGTCGCGGGCGTCGGAGCCGGAGGCCAGCTCCTCCTCGAGGTACTCCAGGGACTTGCCCTTGGTCTCGGGCAGGTACCTCTGCTCCCAGATGAGGATGAGGAAGTTGAGGAGCGCGAAGATGAAGAAGGTCCTCATACCGATCCTGTCCAGGAGGATCGGGAAGAAGAGGGTGACGAAGGCGTTGGAGACCCACTGGCAGAAGACCGCGATCCCCATGGCCAGCCCGCGCACCCGCAGTGGGAAGATCTCGGCCATCATGAGCCAGAAGACGATGCTGCAGAACATCTGCATGAACCACAGGAAGCAGAGCATGAGTGCGAGGATGAGGTAGCCGCGCCAGGGGGCCTCGGGCAGGAGGGAGGCCAGGCCGAGGAGGATCTGGGAGACGACCAGGCCGCTCATGCCGATGCGCAGCATCATGCGGCGGCTCGACCGGCCGATGACGACCAGGCCGACGGCCACGGCGATGACGGAGACGACGCCGTTGGCGATCGTCGCCACGAGCGAGGCCTGTGTGCCCATGCCGGTGCTCATGAGGACCGTCGGGGCGAAGTACATAATGGCGTTGACGCCGGTGAGCTGGATGACGATGCCGAACCCGATGCCGATGAGGGTGATGCGGCGGATCCACGGCGTCCCGAGGTGCTCCCTGGCGTTGGACTGCGCCTCGGCGGTCTTCTTGACGATCTCGGCGATCTCCTCGACCTCGGGGCGGGGGTCGCCGGTGCGCAGCAGCGCGAGGACCTCGAGGGCCTCGGCGCCGCGCCCCCTGCTGACGAGCCAGCGCGGGGACTCGGGCACGAAGTGGACGCCGATCCACAGGGCGGCTGCGGGGATGGCGGCCAGCCCGAGCATGAGGCGCCAGGCGTGCCCGCCCTCGGAGACGAGGCCGATAATGGCGTTGGAGACGTAGGCGATGAGCTGACCGGTGACGATCATGAGCTCATTGCGGGAGACGAGCGGTCCGCGCCGCTCGGCGGGGGCCAGCTCGCCGATGAACATCGGGACCGTGGCCGAGGCGCCGCCGACGGCGAAGCCGAGGATCATGCGGCAGGCGAGCATGATCGGGAGATTCGGCGCCAGGGCGCACCCGAGGGCGCCCAGGAAGAACACGAGGGCCAGCATCATGACGTTGCGGCGGCGCCCGTGCCGGTCGGAGAGTCTCCCGCCGATGATCGCCCCGAAGGCCGCGCCGAACAGGAGGGAGGAGGTCACCATGCCCGAGGTGGTCGGCGTGAGGCCGAGGCCTCCTTCGGCAGTCGAACGGGTCATGAAGGGCAGGGCGCCGGAGATGACTCCGGTGTCGTAGCCGAAGGCGAGGACGCCGAAGGTGATGACGACGGTCGCTATATTGAGTCGGCGCCTGACGGAGTGCAGCCGGACGGCGTCGGGCGGTGGAGAGGGCTGTGCGGTCATTGGTCATCCTCGTTGACGAACGTTGTGAACCGGATTGTCACGTGACAACCTCTGCGACACGAGTATGCGACGGCAGTGGGACCGGTGTCAATAGTTTAGTACGGACAAATTCGATCTGGGCGAGGGCGGACGCCACGCCCAGCTGGCCACGACCGAAGCGAGGAAAGGTTGCAAACACGCCTGTCCATCCGAAACCCGCTGCCATGTGCACGCCGCACCTCATGGCCGCCTCGACTCGCGCCCGCGGAATCGACATGGAGAATGATCGGTACCGGTCCCAATCGGTTGCGCCGAGCCGCCCGGGGAATTCCGGCCGGCGGGTCCCGGTGATGAGCCCCGCGGACCCGGCTCCGCCGCCCGGGCCGCAGAGCCCGCCCGCCCGGGCGCGCGCCGCAGGGCCGACCGGCTCCTCGCGGGCCGAGCCATCCAGCACCGCGGACCCGGCCCGCAACGGGACCGGACTCGCGGCGCTCACGGAGACGGACGGGCGGCCTCGCCGTCGGACCGGCCCGCCCGATGCGCCCGGGGAGCCCCCTCAGAGCGCCAGCTCATACATGTCTCCGCGGTACAGCGCCACGGTGCGCTCCAGGTTCGGGCCTCCGGCAACCCTAGAGGTGACGACGGTCTGCAGGCAGGGCGCGGTGCGCGCGACCTCGAGCAGCCTCGCCTCCGACTCGGTGGGAAGCCGGGCGGAGACGATGATGCCGGTGCGCTCGATCTCGAGGTGGTAGCGCTGCTCAATGAGCTCGTAGAGCGACCCGGTCAGGTCGTGGCCGAGGATCTGGGGCAGGGCGGCCGCGTTGAGCACCGCCGTCTCGAAGCCGATGGCGACGTCGTCCCCCAGGCGCACGCGCCGGACCTCAACGACGAATCCGCCCTCACCGACGTCGAAGAAGGCGCGCTCGGCCTCGTCGACCGGCGGACGCAGGGTGGCCGATATCAGGCGGCTGCCGGCCCGGCGCCCCGAGGCCTGGAGGGCCTCGGTGAAGGAGTTCGACACGCGCGTCATCTTGGTCACACGAGGGCGGGCCACGAAGGTCCCCTTGCCGGGCACCCCGTGGAGCAGACCGCTCTCCGTGAGGATCTGCAGGGCGCGCCGCACTGTCATGGTCGACGCGCCGAATCGCTGGGCCAGCTCCTTCTCGGGGGGGATCTGCGCGCCGGGGCCCGCTTCGGCCGCCATGGCGGAGATCGCCTCTCGGATGCGCTCGTACTTGTGCACGTTTCCGTCTCCACTTCATTGGGGTGTTCTCAACAACCCTAGATCAGGTGTACTATTCATGTCGCGCACCCTAGGGTGCTCGGTAACACCATAGGGTGCTATGAGGGGCCGAGGACCGCCCGACGGATGCGTCAGGACCCACCCGGCTCCCGCGCAGAACGACTCGAAGGAGAGTGAGCCTCCCGTGCAATCCCCATCGTCGAGGGACGACGCCGGCGCTGCGAGCAGCGTCGTGGCGCTGGACATCGGCGGAACCAAGATCAATGCCGCACTGGTGCGCATCAGGGGCGGTGACGCGGAGATCGTCGAGACAGCGACGACTCCGACCGTGGCATCCGACGGCCACGGCGGAGTCCTCGCCGCCGCCGTCCGAGTGGCCGAGGAGGTGCTCGCGGCCCGTCCCGGCACCTGCCTGGACGCCGTGGGCATGTCCGCCGGCGGCGTCATCGATTCCGCCCACGGCATAGTGACCCACGCCACCGACACCATCCCCGGATGGGCCGGCGCGAATCTGGCCGCGCCCTTCGCCGCGGCGTTCGGCGCGCCCTTCTACGCCCTCAACGACGCCCACGCCCACGGCTTGGGCGAGGCGCTCTTCGGCGCCGGGCGAGGACGCGACTCGATGCTGATGGTGGCAGTCGGCACGGGAATCGGCGGCAGCATCGTCACCCACGGCCGTCTGCTGCAGGGCTCGCACGGCGCGGCCGGTCATATCGGCCACATCGGCGTCAGCGAGGCCGAGGGCGTGGAGTGCACCTGCGGGCGCAGCGGCCACCTCGAGGGCCTCGCCTCCGGGCCCGGCATCCTGCGCATCGCCGCAGGACTGGGTGCCGATGAGGAGGCCAGCCGGGACGGGCGGAGCCTGGCCTCGGCCGCCGAGCGGGGGGACGCCGCCGCTCAGGAGGCCTACCGCATCGCCGGCTTCGCCACCGGCCGGGTCATCGGGAGCCTGCTCAACACCGTCGACGTCGACCTGGTCGCCCTGGCCGGCGGGGTGACGGAGGCCTACAGCGGATGGCTCGACGCCGTCAGGCAGGGGGTGGCCCACGACGCCATGGATGTCGTCGCCGCCACGCCCCTGACCACCGCGATCCGCGGATCGCAGGCAGCACTGCTCGGCGCTGCCGCCTACGCCCTCATCCACCTGGGGTGGGCGCCCAGCACCGAACGACTCGCAGAACGAACGGGAGACTGACCATGTCCACGACCAAAGCCCACAGCGGGCACGTCATCTGGGCGGCCCTCATTATCGCCCTGGGCGGCCTGCTCTTCGGCTACGACACCGGAGTCATCTCCGGCGCGCTGCCCGCCATGACCGACTACTTCGGCCTGAGCTCCCTGACCTCGGGCATCGTCGTCTCCTCCTTGACCGTCGGAGCCGCCATCGGCGCCATGACCTCCGGGCGCCTGTCCGACAAGTTCGGGCGCCGTCCGATCCTGCTGGTCGCCTCCGCCGTGTTCGTCGGCGGCTCACTGCTGGCGGCCTTCTCCACATCCGTGCCGATCATGGTCGTCTCCCGCGTCATCCTCGGCCTGGCCGTCGGCTGCGCCTCCAGCATCGTCCCGGTGTTCATCTCAGAGCTCGCCCCCGCCGAGCTGCGGGGCCGACTGGTCGGCCTGAACCAGCTCATGATCGTCTCCGGCATCATGTTCGCCTACCTGTCCAACTACGCCCTGGCCGGCATCAGCCAGGACTGGCGCTGGATGATCGGCCTGGCCGTCATCCCCTCCCTGCTGCTGGGCATCGGTGTCCTCAGCCTGGACGAGTCCCCGCGCTGGCTCGCCGTCAACGGCCGCGCCGACGACGCCCGCAGGGTGCTGAAGAAGTTCCGCGCTCCCGAGGAGATCGATCCCGAGCTGGAGGACATCCGCGCCACCAGCAGCCAGGCCGTCGAGTCGGAGGGGTGGAGGGCGCTCCTCGACCCCCGGCTGCGTCACGTCCTCGTCGCCGGCGTCGGCCTGCAGGTCCTCGGCCAGCTGACCGGCGTCAACGCGGTCGTCTACTACGCCCCCTCGATCTTCGAGAGCGCGGGCCTCGGCGCCTCCTCGGCGCTCCTGGCCACCGTGGGCGTGGGCGTCATCAATCTTGTCTTCACCGTCGTCGGCATGGGCCTGGTCGACAGGGTCGGCCGCACCGGGCTCCTCGCCGCGGGCGCCGCCGGTCAGGCGGTCTGCCTCGCCGTCTTCGCCTTCCTGCTCATGGGCGGCATCGAGTCCGGCGCGAAGTCCTTCATCGGTGTGGCCTGCATCTTCCTCTACATCGCCGCCGTCGCCGTCGGCCTGGACATCGTCGTCTTCATCATTCCCTCCGAGCTCTACCCTCTGCGTATCCGCGCCACCGCCATGAGCCTCACGACCGGGGTGAACTGGACGCTGAGCTTCATCGTCTCCCTGACCTTCCTCAGCCTCTTCGACGTCCTCGGCGGCGCGGGCACCTTCGGCATCTACGCCGTGGCCACGGCCCTGCTGGCCGTCTTCGCGATCAAGGTCATCCCCGAGACGCGCGGCAAGACGCTCGAGGACATCGAGCGCGAACACGTGCGGAGGGACGCATGACCGCCGGCGCGGGGATCGCCTGCACCCGTACCGTCCGGGCGGGGTCCGCGCAACTCTTCCTCAGCCACGGGGTCACCGACAACGCCGCCTCTCTGGCCGCCGAGCACCGGCGCTGGCAGGACCTCTACGACGTGACGTCGGTGGACGCGCGCGGTCACGGCCTGTCCGCCCGTTTCACGCCCGCCCAGCTGGCCGATCCGGTCGCCGTCATGGTCGAGGACCTCATCGCCCTCGTCGAGGACCGCGGCCACGAGGCCCCCTGCATCCTGATCGGCCACTCGATGGGGGGAGCGGTCTCCGCCGCTGCCGCAGCGGCCCGCCCCGACCTCGTCGATGCCGTCATCCTGGAGGAGCCCGCCTGGCTCTCCGATGAGCAGGCGGCCTCCTACCGGGCGGGGGCCCCGGCCCTGGCCGACCGCATGGCGCGGATCTGCGACGACCCCGGCCGCGCCCTGACGGAGAACCGCGAGGCGTACCCCGCGTGGGACCTGGAGGAGGCCTGCGCCTGGCTGCAGGGCAAGGTCCAGGTCGATCGCGACTTCGTGCGCACCGGCGAGGTGTCTGTCCGCACCCCCTGGACCGGGGTCGCCGCGGCCCTGACGGTACCGACCCTGCTGGTCACCTCCGACGGGGGCGACGTGCTGATCGGCGCCGACGGGCTGGAGACGGTCCGCCTCCTGGGCAACCCGGTGATCCGCACGGCCGTGGTTCCGGGCGCCTCGCACTGCGTGCGCCGCGACCGGGCCCAGGGGTTCCACGCGGTGTGCGACCCCTTCCTGGAGGAGGCGGCGTCATGACGCTGGAACCTGCTCGTCTGCTCGACCCCGAGGTGGCTGCGGCGGTGGGCGGCGTCCCCCCGCAGACCACCTGGGATCCGCAGACCATGCGAGCGGCCGGTGCGGCGATCCTCGGCCACGAGACTCCCGCTCCCGAGGGCGTGAGGCGCACGGTGCGCACCGCCCCGAGCGGGGGCGCGGACCTGGAGCTGAGGCTCCACACCCCGGCCGCGGGCGCGAACGCGGTGATCCTGTCCATCCACGGCGGCGGCTTCGTGGCGGGGCAGGCCGCGTACGACGACGACTGGAACGCCCTGCTGGCGCTGCGCACCGGGGCCGTCGTGGTCAGCCCGAACTACCGGCTTCCTCCCGAGCACCCCTACCCCGCGCCTCTCGAGGACTGCGTGGCGGCGTGGCGGTGGATCCTGGCGCGGCACCCCGACGCGGCGCGCATCGTCTACGGGGACTCCGCCGGGGGGAACCTGGCCGCGGGGCTCGCCCTTCACTGCCGCGACTGCGCCGAGACGATGCCCGACCGGGTGTTCCTCATCGAGCCGGTCCTCGACGACCGCCTGGACACGCCCTCCATGCGCGACGCCGCCGACACGGCCGTATGGGACCTGAAGAACGCCACCGCCTCCTGGGCGGCCTACCTCGGGGGCGCGCAGGCCGACACCCACGCGGCCCCGGCCAGGGAGACCGACCTGACGGGATTCCCGCCGACCTTCCTGCTGGCGAACCAGTGCGATCCGCTCATGGACGAGGACCTCGCCTTCGCGCGGGCCCTCACCGAGGCCGGCGTCCCCACGGAGGCGCTCCTGCTTCCCGGGACGTGCCACGGGGTCCTCGGCCTGGACGGGCCCGCCGTCGCCGAGCGCGCGAGAGAATTCGTTCTGAGCCGACTCGCATCCTCAACGACAGGGGAGATGTCCCATGAGTGACCCGATCGAGGCGCTCCGCGGCGGGCTGGTCGTCTCCTGCCAGGCGTATCCCGGTGAGCCGATGCTCCACCCGGAGACCATGGTCCAGGTAGCCCAGTCGGTGGTCGGCGGCGGCGCCGCGGGAGTCCGGCTGAAGGGCCTGGAGGACCTGCGCCTGGCCCGGCCGCTGCTGGACGTGCCGATCATCGGCCTGGTGAAAACCGGTCACGAGGACGTCTACATCACGCCCATGCTGAAGGACGCGCTGGCCGTGGCCGGGACCGGGTGCGACATCGTGGCCGTCGACGGCACGCGCCGTCCCCGCCCCGACGGGCGCACCCTGACCGAGACCCTCGCCGAGCTGAAGCGCCAGTTCCCGAGGGTCACCGTCATGGCGGACTGCGGATCGCTGGAGGACGGTCTGGCCGCCCTGGACGCCGGCGCCGACGTGATCGGCACGACCCTGGCCGGCTACACCGGTGAACGGCCGGCCACGGACGGCCCGGACCTGGACCTTATCGAGGAGCTGGCCGGACGCGCCGAGGCTCCCATCGTGGCGGAGGGCCGTATCCACGACGCCGCCGCGGCCGCCGCCGCCTTCCAGCGCGGCGCGACGGCGGTGACGGTGGGCACGGCCATCACGCACCCGGCATCGATCACCCGCTGGTTCCGCAAGGGGATCGCGCAGGAGCTGAAGCGCTGACGGGCGGGGAGGCACCGCCGGGGGAACGGAGGCCCGCCCGTCGCGGCGAGGCCCTCACGGGTGATTCCAACGAGGCGCGACCCGGCTCACACCTCCCCCTCGCCGAGATCGGTAGAAACCCGCGTCGCCCCCGCGCCCTCGTCCCCAGCCCACTGGCGGGGGACGAGGGCGCGAGGCCTCTGCAGGCGTCGGGGCCCGCGCGCAGAGGGTGGAAGGGCGACGGGAGCACCGCAGCCGGCGGCAGCCGCCGGGCCCGTGACCTCTCCGAGACCGCCGTCGGGCGGGGAGAGGGCCCCTCAGGACCCGTCACTCGTAGACGGCCTTCTGAATGTTCTCGTCCTTCATGTTGGTCGTGTCGTACCAGTAGTAGCCGGAGTCGATGAACGTCTCGACGGTCTCGCCCTTGATGACCTTGTCGGCCGCGACGACGGCCTGGTAGCCCATCTCGTAGGGGTTCTGCGTGACGGAGCCGGCGATGGTGCCGGCGGTGATGAGGTCCATCTGCGGCTTGCCGGAGTCGAAGCCGACGATCTTGACCGTCTTGGTCATGCCGGCGGTCTCCGTCGCCTGCGCGGCGGCGACGGCGCCGTCGTCGTCCGTGGCGAAGATCCCGGCGAGGTCCGGATTCGCCTGGAGGATTGCGGCGGCCTGCTGCTGGGCGACGGCCTGGTCGGAGTTGTTGTACTGCACGTCGACGATCTGGATGCCGGGCGCGTTCTTGGCGACCCAGTCGCGGAAGCCCTGCTCGCGGTCCTGCCCGGTCACCGAGGTCTGCGAGTGGCAGATGATCGCGACCTTCCCCTTGGCGCCGATGAGCCCGGACAGGTGGCTCGCGGCCTCGCCGGCGGCGGCCGCGTTGTCCGTGGCGACAGTCGTCTTCGGGATGTCCGAGCCCGGAACGCCGGAGTCGAAGGCGACGACCGGGATCGAGGCGTCCGTGAACTGCTGGAGCACGGTGCCCTGCGAGTCCGAGTCGAGCGCGGCGAAGACGAGCGCCGACGGCTGCTTGACCAGGGCCTGCTGAAGCTGGTCGTTCTGGCGCGGGACGTCGGTCTCGGTGTCGGGACCGTTGAAGGTGATGCTGTATCCGAGATCGGCGCCCGCGGCCTCCGCGCCCGCCTTGACGGCGGCCCAGAAGGGGCTGGCGTAGCCCTTGGCGACAACCGCGATGGTCCCGCCGCCACCGCCGCCGGCGGTACCGCCCGAACCGCCGCAGGCGGTCAGACCGGTCATCGACAGCGCCAGCGCCGCCACGAGACCGAGAGCCTTCTTGAACCTCATTGTTCGTTCTCCTTGTGTCAGTTGTGTCAGTTGTGTCAGTTGTGTCATGGTCCAGGACTCTCCGGGACCGGTGGGGGTGATGAATCGGTTGTGAGCGGGTCTCCGCCTGACGGCGGGGCTCAGCTCTTCTGGCGTCGGGCGTCCAGGTACACCGCGCCGAGGACGACGATGCCCAGGAGGACCTTCTGCCACTGGTCGGGGATGCCCATGAGCACGGCGCCGTTGCGGATCGTGGCGATGACGATGGCGCCGACGACCGAGCCGAAGACCGAGGCCCGGCCGCCCTGCAGCGAGGCCCCGCCCAGGACCGCCGCGGCGATGGCGTACATCTCGTAGGACTGGCCGACGTCGGGCTTGCCCGACGCCAGGCGCGAGGCCATGAGGACGCCCGCGAGACCGGTGAAGGTGCCGCCGAGCGTGTAGACGAGCATCTTCCACTTCTTGACGTTCACGCCGGACAGGCGGGTGGCCTCCTCGTTGGAGCCGATCGCGAGCGCGTAGCGGCCGATGAGGGTGCGGTTGAGGAGGTAGGCCGCGATGACGGCCACGATCGCAATGAGGTAGAGCGCGTTCGTGACCCCGAGCGTGCGGCCCTGGCCGAGCCTGAGGAAGGCCGTGAACTCCGAGAGCGGAATGGCGGAGGTTCCGGAGATGACCAGGGCCATGCCCCAGGCGATGAGCATCATGGCCAGCGTGGCGATCATGGGCTGCATGCGCAGATAGGCGACGAGGATGCCGTTGACGGTCCCCATCAGGGCCCCGGCGAGCAGGCCCACGGCCACGCCGATGAGGATGACCAGCGCCATGCCCATTCCGGCCCCGGCGGCCCACTTCATGGCCACGGCCAGGCAGACGCCCGTGAAGGCGATGCCGAATCCCGGTGTCAGGTCGATGCCTCCGGTGGCGATGACGAAGGTCAGGCCCAGGGCGAGCAGGACGTAGACGGAGGCGTCCAGGAGCAGCGCCGAGAAGTTGGCGACCTGCAGGAAGTACGGGCTGGCGATCGCGAAGCCGGCGATGAGGATCAACTCGGAGACCACCACCAGCACCTGGGAGCCGTGCCGGGTGAGGAAGCTCGATCGGTCTCCCTTCTTCTTCTGGCCGCGGAGCGCTTTCTTCTCCGCATCGGGGGCGGTTGCTTGCACGGTGCTCACGCTGACTCCTTCGTCGTCGCGGGGACCTGGCCTGTGGCCAGCGCCATGATTGAGTTCTGGGTGGCGTCCTCGTTGTTGAGGACACCGGTGACGCGGCCCTCCCACATGACGACAATGCGCTGGGAGAGACGCAGGACCTCGGGGATCTCCGAGGAGATGACAATGATCGACTTGCCCTGGGCCGCCAGACTGTTGAGCAGGTCGTAGATCTCGTCCTTGGCTCCGACGTCGATGCCCCGCGTGGGCTCGTCGAAGATGAGGATGTCGCAGTCACGGGCCAGCCACTTTCCGATGACGACCTTCTGCTGGTTGCCGCCCGAGAGGTTCTTGGTGTTCTGCCACTTCGAGGGCGTCTTGACCCGGAGCCGCCCGATATAGGTGTCGGTGGTTCCGGCGGCCCTCGAGTCGTCCACGATGATGCCGCGCGCCCACGACCGGTAGGAGGGCAGGGCGGTGTTCTCGACCAGGCTCTTGTCGAGCAGGAGGCCGTAGCGCTTCCTGTCCTCCGACAGGTAGGCGACGGAGTGCCGCACCGCGTCCTCCGGGGACTTGATGCGGACCTCCTTGCCGTCGATCTCGACCCGACCGCCCGTGCTGGGATCGGCACCGATGAGCGCTCGGGCCGCCTCCGTCCGGCCGGCGCCCACCAGGCCGGCGAATCCGAGGATCTCGCCCTTGCGCAGGTCGAAGCTGACGTCCCTCAGGAGGTCCTTCGTGCTCAGGCCCTCGACCTTGAGCCGGATCGGCGCCCGCGGGTCCAGCGGCTCCGGACGGATGTCCGTGGCGATCTTGCGCCCCACCATCTTCTCGATAATGTCGTCGATCGTCATCTCCTCCGCGGGACTCGTGGAGATCCACCGGCCGTCGCGCATGACGGTGATGGTGTTCGAGACCCGTTTGATCTCGTTCATGCGGTGCGAGATGTAGACGATCGCCGTCCGGTCGCTGATGAAGTCCTTCATCACGCGGAACAGCGCCTCGGTCTCGCGCTCGGTGAGCGCGGCCGTGGGCTCGTCCATAATGAGGATCTTGGCGTCGAAGGACAGCGCCTTGGCGATCTCGACCATCTGCTGCGTCGCGACGGTCAGGTCCCCCACCTTCGCGTCCGGCTTCAGGCTCAGCCCCACCCGCTCCAGGAGGGCCCTGGTCTCCTCGCGCATCTTCCTGGGCGACAGGTTGAACCGCGTTCCCGAGAACTGCTCGCGCCCGAAGAAGATGTTCTGCTCGACCGTGAGGTCGGGCATGAGGTTGAGCTCCTGATGAATGATGGAGATCCCCTTGGACTGCGCGTCCAGGGGCCCGTTGATCACGGTCTCCTCTCCGCCGAGCCGGATCACACCGGCGTCGGGCCTGTAGATGCCCCCCAGGACCTTCATGAGCGTGGACTTGCCCGCTCCGTTCTCGCCGACCAGCGAGTGGACCTCACCGGGGCGGAGCGTGAACCGCACGTCGTCGAGGGCCAGCACCCCGGGGAATCTTTTCGTGATCCCGTGCGCCTCAAGCAGAGGCGCCGCCGAGCCGTCAGTCGTCATGTCCCGCACTCTCCTTTCCGTGTTGGTAGTGGTTCCGGCAGTGGTTGGTGATCAGTGGCCACGGATCTCGGCGACCCTGACGGGCCGCCCCTCCTCGCGGGAGACGCCGAGGGCGAGTGCGACGCGGAGGGCCTCCAGGGCGTCGTCGACGGTGCAGGGGCTCTCGCGCCGCCCCGCGACGACATCGACGAAGGCGGCCAGCTCGGCCTCGTAACAGGCCTTGAAGCGGGCGATGAAGTCGTCCCACGGGGCCTCGTCGGGGAAGCTCGCGCCGGGCTCGACGCTCACGAGAGGCGCCTTGGGCTCCAGCCCGACGGCGGCGTTGCCCCTGGTGCCGGCGACCTCCATGCGGACGTCGTAGCCCTGGCCGTTGTTCCGCGAGGTCTGCGCGGTGGCCAGGGCCCCGTCGTCGAGCCTGAGGACGGCGACCGCCTCGTCGACGTCGCCGTGCGCCGCGAAGTAGTCCGCTCCGCGGACCGAGCCGAAGGCGAAGACCTCCTCGACCTCGCGGCCGGTCACCCAGCGCAGGATGTCGATGTCGTGGATGAGGCAGTCGCGCCAGATGCCGCCGGAGGATGCCACGAACTGCTCGGGCGGGGGCGTCTGGTCGCAGGTCAGGACGTGCAGCCGGTGGACCTCGCCGAGCTCGCCGGAGCGCACCCGGCGCCGGGCCTCGGCGTAGCCGGGGTCGAAGCGGCGCTGGAAGCCGATCTGGGAGACGACGCCGGCCTCGTGGACGGCCTCGATGCAGCGCTCGGTTCCGGCGAGGTCGGCCGCGACGGGCTTCTCGCAGAAGAAGGGCAGCCCCGCCCCCGCGGCGCGGATGATGAGCTCCTCATGGGTCGTCGTCGGGGTGGCGATGACGACCCCGTCGACACGGTCCGGGCTCTCCAGGGACTCCTCGACGGTCGCGGCGACGACGGGCGCGCCGCAAGCGGGCTCCAGGTCGTGCGCGACCCGAGCCGCGCGCTCGGCGTCCATGTCGCACACGACGAGCTCCACGGCGGGATTGGCCGCGAGGGCCGCGGCATGGCCGACGCCGATCCGCCCGACGCCGAGCAGTGCGATCCGAATGAGAGGGGTACTCCCACGAGTGGTCATCTGGACCTCCTTCGGGCCAGCGGAGAGAACGAGTCAGCACGTGCTATTGACACGTGCTAATACTTCTAGGGGATTCGTTATCCTTAATGAGTTGGGGGTCGCGCCTCGTCGCGCCTCATCGCCCGACGAGCGAGACGGATGCTACACCGCGACAACTTGTCATGACAAGCGCTATGAGAACGGATCGACTCGAACGGCGCCGGCCTCCCCCGGCCCGCCCGTCGTCGGCCCCCGCCGCGCCCTCCCGGGCGGTTGTCCGTTAGAGTTCCCGATGTGAAGGATCCTGCCCGGGTGACGGCGCAGGTCGAGCCTCCGGCCGTCCCATCGTCCCCATCCCACTGGGAGGTGCCATGTCCGGCCGTCGTCGCTACGCCACCCAGGCGGACATCGCCGCACTGGCCGGCGTCTCACGGGCCACCGTCTCGCTGGCCATCAAGGGCTCGCCCCACGTCTCCTCCGAGAAGCGGGAGCGGGTGCTCGCAGCCGCGGAGTCCCTCGGGTACGTCAACAACGCCATCGCCTCCGCGCTGGCCGGCAACCGCTCGCGGCTCCTCATCGGGCTGCTCGTCCAGTCGCTGTCGAATCCGGTCTTCACCGACGTCCACGAGGCCATCGAGGCGGTGCTCGGCCCGAGCGGGCACAGCGCCCTCATCATGTGCGGCGGCGTCGAGAAGGGCGTCGAGGACGCGGCCCTGAGGACTCTCACGTCCTTGAGGCCGGACGGGATCATGCTGGCCGGATACTCCGGATCGACGTCCTCGCTGTACCGGGCCGTCCAGGCCGTCCCCGTCGTCTCCATCACCCGCGAGATCGTCCCGCCGCCGAGCACGCGGGAGGACCGCACCGGACGCAGGCCGGTGATCCGCAGCGTCGTCAACGACGACCGCGGAGGGGCCGCGCTCGCCACCGAGCACATCCTCTCGCTGGGGCACACCCGGGTGGTCCACATCCGCCTCCCCCGCCCCCTGCCCTATGAGGAGCGCGTCCGCGGATACAGGGAGGTCATGAAGGCCGGCGCCCTTCCGCCGCGCTCGGTGCCGGCGCCGATCACCGTCGAGGGCGCCATGCGCGTGGCTCGCCAGGAGCTCAGCCGGACCCCGCCTCCGACAGCCTTCTTCTGCGGCAACGACGTGCAGGCGCTCGGCGTGCTGGACGCGGTCGCCGACCTGGGCCTGGTCGCGGGGCGGGAGGTCTCCGTCGTCGGCTACGACAACACCTCGATCGGAGCACGCGCGGGCCTGACCTCGGTCGACCAGCACGCCCGCGCCCTGGGCACGATCGCCGCGCGGGCGATGCTCCGGGCCCTGGGCCGGGCCGACGTCGAGGAGCCGGGCACTCCCCCGGCGCCCGTGCTGGTGCAGCGCACCTCGTCGGCTCCCCCGACGACGACCTGACCGGGCGCGGTGGCGCCGGAACGCGGCGCCGGGGCGGGCGCAGGATCTGCACGGTACCTGCACGACGGCGCGGCTACCAGTGGGCGACGACCTCGATGCCCTCCCGCTCCAGGGCCTCGTGCCACGCGGGGTCGCGCAGCAGCCGCGCCTCCCACACGCGCTTGTCCCACTCAGCACCGAAGCGCCGGCGGGCCCACGGCGTGTCCGCCCCCGGGTGGGCGAAGATCTCCGAGGTGCCCTCGGGCAGCGCGGGCAGCAGGCCCGTGTAGAAGTCGCGCAGGGACTCGTAGGCGCCGATCCCGGCAGCCGGGCGCGGGTCGGTGAGAATCATCTGCGGCAGGGCGACGCCGAAGGCGTCCGCGGCCTCGACCGCCCGCCGGTGGGCCCGGGCCAGGGCAACGGGGACCTCGCCGCCGAGCAGGGCGGCGTCGAGGGCGCGGGGCAGGCGGAGAGCCAGGTGGCGCTCGGCGCAGACGGCCAGCACCGGGACCGGCCCCGCCCCGCCGTGCAGGCCGTAGACGGTGCCCGCGTGGGAGTCGATGCGGTCCGCGGCCAGCCCGACGTCCCCCAACCGGGCGAGCTGGGCGGCGACCTCCGCGGCGATGGCCTTGGGGGTGGCGCGCGCCTCGGCGACAGCCGGGTCGACCGGCAGGTTGCCGTCGGGGTCGGCGAGGGCCGTCCCCTCCGGCGACAGCGGCGCCCACGGCTCACGGCCCCGGTCGGAGCTGGTGGCGAGGTGGAGCCCGATGCCGAGCTCGCGCTGCTCACGCAGGGACGCCAGCCCGGGAGCGACCCGGCCAAGGTGCTCCGAGACCGCCAGCACGGTGGTGGCCGAGGCGCAGCCGTCGCGGAGCAGGCCGCGGACCACCTCGGCGCTGGCCGGGTCGTAGCCGTAGTCATCGGCGGTGACCACCACGCGGCGGGTGCTCACGAGCGACTCTCCTCATCCGTGCCCTTCTCGCCCGCCCTCTCCTCGCGCGTGTCGGCAGCCGGGGTGTCGGCGGGCACCTGGATGAACCGTGAGATCACCACGCCGATCATCAGCAGGCCGAAGGGGTACAGGGACATGTAGACCCGCCAGGCGAGCCCCGCCCGCGGTCCCGGGTCGGCGCCGGAGTGGTAGCCGAAGAACCAACCCAGGGACAGCAGCGCGACCGAGACGGGGACGGCGCTGAGCCGGCCGAGGACCCCGAAGGCGGACAGGAAGACTCCCTCGCGGTGGATGCCGGTGCCGGCGGCGTCGTGGTCGAGGATGCGGGCGAAGATCAAGTCGTTCGTGGCCAGCATGCCGGAGTACCCGAAGCCGACGCACAGACCGGCGGCAATGGCTGTGGCCAGGTTGCCGGCCAGGAACAGGGGCAGGAAGGACACGGCCGCCACGGGCAGAGCGAGCCTCCAGGTCCGTGCGGCGCCGCGCCGTCGCACGATCACGGTCCACACGGCCAGGAAGCCGATCGAGCCCAGGATGACGGTGATCTGCAGGACCGTGGCCTGCAGGGCGCCGCCCCCCAGCGAGTGGTCGACGTAGAGCTGCAGGCCGCCGAGCACCAGCGACATGGCGGCGCCGTAGCAGGCCGAGACGACTCCCACCGTCCAGAAGTAGCGGTTGGTGATGATCTCGATGATCGAGGCGATGAACCGGGGGCGCGTCTCCTCCACGACGTCCGGGTTCTCGTGGATGCCCAGGGCCATGAAGATAATGATGGCACTGGCAACCGCGCCGTAGATGACCGCCAGCAGCTCGTACCCGCGGGTCGGGTCGGTGCACTGGGGGCTGGAGACGTCGCAGCCCAGGACCTTGCGGGCCAGCAGGGGCGTCAGGCCCAGGGAGATGATCATGGCGACCAGCTGCAGGCCCTGCCGCAGGGAGTTCGCCAGGGCGCGACGGCGCTCGGCGGGGAAGAGCTCGGGAAGCAGGGCGCCGTAGCTGGCGTTGATCAGGGAGTCCGAGGCCTCCGAGAGGATCGCGAAGGTGGCGAACCACGCCACGAGCATGCCCGTCTTGCGGGCCACGACGGCGTCGGGGACCCAGAACAGGGCGATCATCGAGCCCAGCAGCAGCAGGGCGCCGACGACCAGGTAGGGGCGCCGCCGCCCCCAGCGGCTGCGGGTGCGGTCCGAGATGTAGCCGAAGACCGGGTTGTCGACGGCGTCGATCACGCCGTAGACGGCGTAGACCCCGGCGTAGGCCGCGGCGTCCATTCCCAGGACCGAGACGTAGAAGTAGAGCATCGACCCCTTGATGACGTTGATGGGGATCGAGGTGCCGAACATGCCGATGGCGTAGCGCCACGGCGGGGTGCTGCGGTGCGGGGCGGGAGCTGGGGTGGTCTCCATGGGATGTCCTTCGGGGCCTCCTCACCGGGACCGCGGTGTGTGGTGGGAGGATCGTCGGGGTGGCTGGGATCCGGTGGTCCCTCGTGCCGCCCTATCGTGCCACCGACGGCCTTCTCGAAGCCACTTTCCGCGCCGCGGGCACGACCGCGAGCACGTCGCGCGCCCGCGTGGCCGCCACGTACAGCAGCGAGCGCTCACGCAGCCGCCAGTCAGCCAGGGCCGTCTTGTCCAGGGGCTCCCGGTAGCGGCGCCGGGGGTCGAGGAGCGTGTTGACGTCGAGCAGGAGCACGTGCGTGAACTCCAGGCCCTTGGCGCGGTGCATGGTCATGACCAGCGGCCTGCCGGGCCTGACCTCCTCACGGTCCACGACCTGCACCTCCAGGCCCTGCTCGCCCAGCGCGGCGGCCACCTGGTCGCGCTGGCGCTTGTCGGGCACGAGGACGGCGATCGTCTCGGGGGCCGGGGCCCCAGCACCGGTCTCCCCGGCCGCAGACGTCAGCAACCACTTGCGCACGATCGCGGTGACGCACAGTATCTGCTCGTGCGGTGAGCTCGCACGGGCAAGGAACGGCAGCGGCCCGGAGCGCGAGGAGCGGTAGGGGTGCTTCTCGACCAGTCCCTCCAGGTCGGTGAAGGAGCCGCCCTCGAGCACGTTCACGGCCCAGGCCAGGTTCTGCGCGGTGGTCCGGTAGTTGAGCGTCAGGCGGCGGGCCCGCCCGCGGATCTCG
Organism: Actinomyces israelii; assembly: GCF_030253495.1. NCBI lineage: Bacteria > Bacillati > Actinomycetota > Actinomycetes > Actinomycetales > Actinomycetaceae > Actinomyces > Actinomyces israelii. Next base: position 1,187,883 of record NZ_CP124548.1, on the reverse strand, counting down.
ATCCCGTAGTGGGACAGGGTCACCTTCTGGCCGTAGATGCGCTGGTGGGAGTCCTCGCACAGGAAGAGGTCGTCGGGCCCCTGGGCGACCAGCGCACGCAGCAGCTGGAAGTGCGCGGGGGTGAGGTCCTGGGACTCATCGACGATCACGTGGTCAAAGAGGTGCTGACCGGTCCGCTCAAGCCACGCGGCTGCGATCGCCGCCTTCTCCGCGAAGCTGGTCCCCCCTTCCGCACGGCCGGCGGACCGGTAGGCCGCGATCACCTTCCACACCGCCGCGCGCCTGGCCCGGCTGAGAGCCAGTCCCCGGCCCTGACGCCGCACGCTCAGGTACTGGGACTCGGTGGTGACCCGGTAGGGCAGGATGACGGTCTCGTACTCGGCCTCGAAGAAGGCCGTGGTGGCGATCTCGGCGGGAAGGATCCGTCCGGCCTCGTCAATGGCCTGGTCCCAGCTGGCGCCGGAGGACTTCAGCGGGTCCTCCCGGGGGTGCCCGAGCACGTCCTTGACGGCGTCGGCAATACCGGCGCGAGCCCGTTTCATTATGGCCCAGACGAGCTGGTCGATACCGCTGACGTAGACACCGGACCCACCGAGCCGCTTTACCGTCTGCGCACCGGAGAACTGGTGGACCTGGGAGGCCAGGTCGTCGGCCAGGTTACGGGTGTAGGTGGTCAGCAGCACGCGCGCACGGGGGTTCGCCCGGGCCAGGTTGCGGGCGCGGTGGACGGCGACGACGGTCTTGCCGGTGCCCGCGCCCCCGGACAGGCGGAAGGAGCCGTTACGGGACTTCTCCGCGTACTCGCGCTGCTGGGGGTGGAGGAAGATACGCCAGGCACCGAAGTCCCCGCTATCAATAATCCGGCGCAGCTCGTCACTGTCCTCGACCTTGTAGAAGGTCATGCGGGCGGCGGGCAGGTTCAGGCCGGCGAGGAGCTTCTCGTCCTCCGTGCCCTCGATGACGGCACCCTGGTCGAGGGCGAGGTCGCTGCGCACCTGCTCCAGCGACTTCCCGGTGGCCAGATCCAGGAGCGCGTCAGCCTGCCAGGCCACGCTCGCGGACACAATAATGTCCTCCAGAGCGTCCTCGGTGGGCGCGGCGAGTGCACGGGCAGCGAGCTCCTCGTCCACACCGAGACGGTCGTGGATGATCTGCACGGTCAGGCCCGGCTCCCAGCCGGGGGCCTTCCCCATGACGTTCGCGCTCTGCACCGAGATACCCTCAGGAGCCGGGGAGGCAAAGGACCTGCCGGGCGCCTCGGCTGGGGCGCCGGTGACCGGGGCGTCCTCGGCGAGCGCCTCGACGGCATCGGTAATGCGGTGAATCTCGGGGACCCCGTTGACGGGATTCGTGGTCAGGCGGGTGGTGCGCGCTATCTTAATGGCCTTGTCATGCGGCCAGATGCCGTAGAATCCGTAGACGGGCCCGAAGCTGCTGTCCACCTTGAACAGGACGGCCCGGAAATTGCGGTCCACCCTGCCCGTGCGCACTCGGGGGTCGGCGGCCGACTGGATGGGCTCAATGTGCAGGCCGGGAAGGGTGTCATCGGCCCTGAGCTTCTCCAGGAAGGTGTAGGCCTTCTTGTTCATGGACGAGTCCATGCCGTCCTTGACGTTGATCATCACCAGAGTGGGCACGTCTCACTCCTCATCCAGACGGACACGCACCAACATGGCTGCCACCGCAATGATGACGGGCAAGATCTCGTCGAGCAGGCGAGTGGTCCTGCGCAGGACGGCCTGAAACCGGAGTCTCATCTCCCGATGCTGGGAGGACCCGGCGGGGGCGGTCAGGCTCATGGGGGCATCCTCGCACGTCCCGCCCCCATGGGCTCAGCGGCGGGAGCCCCGCCGCCGGAGAATCTCGCCGTCGCCCTGGGAAAGAGGAGCGGGGCCGGCGGTGCGAGGCCGGATGCCACGGACGCGCACCGGGGGCGGAGACTCTCCGGGCCGGCGACAGGTCTTCGGCCCTCACAGGGCCCCGGCTCACAGGTGCTTGAGCGCCTCGCGCCGACTCAGCGGGGACAGGCGCGGGTGGTTCGTAACGAAGGTGCGCACCCAGGCGCCGTCGGTGCGGGCGTAGTCCCGCAGCGCCCAGCCGATCGCCTTGCGGATGAAGAACTCGCCGTCGTCCTGGTTGGCCTCGATGACGTCCCCGAGCAGGGACGTATCGGTGCGCTCCTTGTGCTGAAGCTGGCAGATGATCGAGCTGCGGCGGACCCACAGGTCCGCATCAGTCGCCCAGGCGCGCATCCGGGCGGCAGCGGCGGGATGCGCCCGCACCACGAGGCCGACGGCGTGCGAGGCCTCGTCCACCAGGTCCCACCACTGCCCGGTGCGCAGCAGGTGCTCGTACAGGGCGAGGGACTCGATGCGCTCGGCATGCTGCGCGGAGTGCCTGGAGCGGATGATGGCGAGCACCGCGAACCGCTCCTCCCGGTGCTCGGCCGTGTCCCACACCCGGCGCAGCGCGGCCTCCCAGCCGGTGGCGTCGCGCCACAGGCAGGGGTGGGAGGCGGCGACCGCCTGGGCGATGCGGCGGGTGCGGGGGACGCCGACGCCGTACATCTCCATGGCCGACTTGAGGTAGCGGCGCTGCTGCTCGGCCCTCGCGGGGTCGCCGGCTGCGGCCAGCGCCTCGCGCAGGTCGCGGACGAGGGCGCCCGTCTCCTCATCGGGACGGACATCTGCCAGTGGGGTCACGTCAGTACTGTACACCGTCAAGCTCACCGGCCGCGTCCAGCCGGTGAGCGCCGGCCGGGTCAGTCGCCGTAGTGGTGGCGGCAGGCCACGATGTGGATGTCCCCACCGTCATCGATGCGGTAGACGAGGCGGTGCTCATCGGTGATGCGCCGCGACCAGTGGCCGGTCAGCTGGTACCGCAAAGGCTCGGGCTTGCCGATCCCCTCGTGGCCGGAGTGCTGGATGTCGCGCAGGAGCAGGTTGATGCGCCTGAGCACCTTGCGGTCATGGACCTGCCACCACAGGTAGTCCTCCCAGGCCGAGTCGTCCCATGCGATCGCCACCTCAGTCGACCTCAATAGGATCGTGGTAGGTGTCCTGACCGGCTCGGGAGCGCGCAACGGCCTCGAGCAGGCGCTTGGCGTTGGCGGGGTTGCGCAGGAGGTAGTCGGTCTCCTTGAGGGACTGGTACTCCGCCAGGGAGACGATGACCGCCGGCTCGCGCCCCGCCCGGGTGATGACGACCTCCTCGCAGTCATCGACAACGGAGTCCAGCACCTCGGCGTAACGGGCGCGGGACTCGCTGTAGCTCATGGTCTTCACGGCGTCCTCCTGAGATGAGACGTACAGGAAAGTGTACGCCACATCCTCGTCTCCAAGGAGCGCGTCAAGATCAGCAAGATCGAGTGATGGAGCGGGAAGACTCTCCGGCACCGCCCGAGCGGGCCCCGCGGCCGGCGGATGCACCCCGGCGCTCGCCCGCTCGCCCAGGACATCCTCAGTCGGCAGTCCGCGGAGCGCAGACACCATCTGTGGAGAGACCACGCCCGCCGATAGCCCTCACCGGCCCTGGCAAGGAGCCAGCGCAATGGGCGCGTGCGGCCTGGATCCGCTTTGGAGCGCGGCGCAGGAGTCGCCCCACCCGTAACGCATGGCCAGGTCCGGTGTCCAGATAGGCATCCACGCCTTCTTGAGGCCATCGGCAACAGCTCCGGTGATCTGCAGGATCGCAGCGCAAGGAACAAGAAGGTGGCGTGCGAAAGCGTCGGCGAGCCGCTCTGGCGCCAGCCGTCGGCATCCTTCACCCTCTCTCACCCTCTCTCAGCACGAGGCCGTCATCGCAATGGACAACATGGCTGAACTCGTGCGCAAGAGCGCTTCGTTGGCGCACAGGGTGCCGGCTGGCGACGACGGCGATGGGTCACCTCGCGCAGGAGCCGATCGACTGCCTCGGAGTCCGGGGCGACTGCGCACGGCGCGCGCCATCAGGGGCGGTCGGAGCCCGGCGCCCCCGATGCGCGCACCGCACGCAAATAGCGGTCGCGGCCGGTGAGGTCCTGTCCGGTGAGCGCCGCCTCGAAGCCGGCGGCGAGCGCAGTCTCGCGCAGCGCCCGACCCTGACCGGCGTCGTGCTCCATGACGAGGACGCCGCCGGGCCGCAGGAGGGCGGCTGCACGGTCGACGACGGCGCGCGGCACGGCCAGCCCGTCCTCTCCCCCGCCGAACAGGGCCGCCTCCGGGTCGTGCCGCTGGGTCTCGACGTCCTCGAGCGCGCCGGCGGGCACGTACGGCGGGTTGGAGACGACGACGTCGACTCGCCCGTCCAGCTCGTGCAGCACTCGCGGGTCGGCGGCATCGCTGCGGACCACCTCCACCCGCCCGGGAGCCAGGCGTTCGCAGTTCTCCCGAGCCAGAGCCACGGCCGTCTCATCGATCTCGACGGCGACCAGGCGCGCCTGGGGGACCTCGCGGGCGAGCGCCACCGCGATTGCGCCCGAGCCCGCGCACAGGTCGACGGCGAGTGGGGCGCCGTCGTCGTCGGTCATCCGCCGGGCGGCCTCGACGGCGGCCTCCGCCACCACCTCGGTCTCGGGGCGGACGATGAACACACCCGGTCGGCTCGCCAGCTCCAGGCCCCGGAACCACATGACGCCCAGAATGTGCTGGAGCGGCTCACGTGCGGCGCGGCGCGCAACGAGCAAGCGGTAGGCGGACGGGAAGTCGGAGTCGGCGCCGTCGGCCAGAAGCAGCGGAGCGCCCAGCAGGTGCTCGGCGAGCAGTCGGGCGTCGTTCTCCGGCGAGGCGACGCCCGCGTCCGCAAGACGCGCTGCGGCAGCCCGCACCTCGCCGCGCAGCGCATAGCGGTCAAGGTGACTCATGGGGCACATGGGACACATGGGGCTCTGCACCGATCTCGACGCGGAACTCGACCGATCTCGGCGAAGTGCGGCGGGGGGCGGGCGTCACTTCTCGCCGATCGCGGCGAGGCGCTCGGCCCCGTCCATCTCGATCGCACTGGAGATGATTGGCCCGAGGTCGCCGTCGAGCACGGAGTCCAGGTTGTAGGCCTTGTAGCCGGTGCGGTGGTCGGCGATGCGGTTCTCGGGGAAGTTGTAGGTGCGGATGCGCTCGCTCCTGTCCACGGTGCGCACCTGGGAGCGGCGGGCATCGGCCTCCTCGGCGGCCGCGGCGGCGGCGCGCTCGGCGAGCAGGCGCGCGCGCAGCACGCGCATGGCCGCCTCCTTGTTCTGCAGCTGGGACTTCTCGTTCTGCATGGACACGACGATGCCGGTGGGCAGGTGGGTGATGCGCACGGCCGAGTCAGTGGTGTTGACGGACTGCCCGCCCGGCCCGGAGGAGCGGAAGACGTCGATGCGCAGGTCTGCGGCGTCGATCTCGAGCTCGCCGGGGTCGTCGGCCTCGGGCATGACGAGCACGCCGACGGCGGAGGTGTGGATGCGGCCCTGGCTCTCGGTGACGGGCACGCGCTGGACGCGGTGCACGCCGCCCTCGTACTTCAGGTGCGCCCACACCCCCTCCTGGGGCTCCGCCGTGCCGCGGGCCTTAATGGCCAGGCGCACGTCCTTGTACCCGCCGAGGTCGGACTCGGCGGCGTCCAGGATCTCCACGACCCACCCCATGCGCTCAGCGTAGCGGGCGTACATGCGGGCCAGGTCGGAGGCGAACAGCGCCGACTCCTCGCCGCCCTCACCCGCCTTGACCTCGATAATGACGTCGCGGGCGTCGTCGGGGTCGCGGGGCACCAGCACCTCGCGCAGCCGGTCGGCGGCCGCGGCCGCGGCCTCGGCCAGCCCAGGAAGCTCGGCGGCGAAGTCGGCGTCGTCGACGGCGAGCTCACGAGCGTCGGCGAGGTCCTCCGAGGCGGTCCGCCAGGCGCGGTGAGCGGTCACGACCCGTCCGAGCTCGGCGTAGCGGCGGCCCAGGCGGCGCATGGCGCCGGGGTCGGAGGCGACGGCCGGGTCGGCCATGTCCCGCTCCAGGTCGGCGTACTCGGCGAGCAGCGGCTCGACGGCGGAGAAGTCCTCGCTCATGGTGTCCTCGGAGCCTCGGGATGGACGGGGGGCGCGGTATCTGGAACCGATCTCGATGCGGAACTGAACCGATCTCGACCAGACGCGACGACGCCGACGGGGCTCGTTCGGAGCGCCCGTCGGCGTCGTGCAGGCCGGCTACTTCTTGCGCTTGCCGTAGCGGGCCTCGAAGCGGGCCACACGACCGCCGGTGTCAAGAATCTTCTGCTTGCCCGTGTAGAACGGGTGGCAGGCCGAGCACACGTCCACGCGGATCTCCCCGGAGGTGACGGTGGAGCGGGTCTCGAAGGTGTTGCCGCACGTGCACGTGACAGTGGTGGGCACGTAGTCGGGGTGAATCCCCTGCTTCATGGTATCTCCTAGCATTCAGAGGGTCCCGGGTCCCGCATGAGGGTGCGGGTGAACCGGAGGCCGGGAGCGATTGTGCCACCGGCTCCTCGGGCGCACAATGAGACGACGGCGGTGGCCGCGTGATTCAGCGCACCCGGGCGTCCTCCGCGCTGTCGCACGGACCGATCTCGACGCGGAACCGAACCGGTCTCGGCGAAAGGACTGCGGCGTCGACCGGCCGGGCCCGGGAGGACCGTGATGGTCCTCCCGGGCCCGGGAATCGGTTCAGCCGCAGTCGGTGAAGCGGGTCAGCTGCCCGTCAGCCTCGCGGCTCCGCCTCAGGCGCGACGACGCCTGATACGAAGAGCGGCGGCCCCCGCACCAACGAGGAGCACCGAGGTGAGGCCGAAGATCAGGGCGCTCGTGCCCGTGTGGGCCAGCTCGGGGGTTCCCATCGGGGCGGCGGCCTCGGCGGGCTCAGCGGCCTTCGCCGGCTCGGCGGCCGCAACCGGCTCGGCAACCGCGCCCGGCTCGGCGGGCTCGGCGGCTGCGACCGGCTCGGCGGATCCAGCGGCCTCAGCCGACTCAGAAGCCGCTGCGACCCCAGCCATGGCGGCCGGTTCACCGGCCGCAGTCCCTGACGCCGCGCCACCGCACGCCGCCTTCTCGTGGCACTCCGCCATCACGTTCGCAGAGCCCTCGAAGTCCCAGTCGTACTGGACGACCTTATCGCCGTTCTCGTTGACAATGACGAAGTCGTAGCCTCGAGCCAGGGTCCCGACGTTCGCAGTCATGAGGTACTGGAGCACACGGATGTCCCCCGCCTCGCCCGACAGCGGCAGCTCGCCAATGAGCTCCCCGTCATCCCAGACCTGGAGCGTGTAGGAGCCGTCAACATTGATCTTGACCGTGATCGTCAGGAGGCAGCCGTCGCGGGTGACGCCGAGAATCTCAGCGTTGTGGAGCAGGGAGGGGGCAATGCGGGCCTGGCCGCTGATGTCGATCAGCTCCCCGTCCTTGGGGTCGGCGGCCGCGGGTGCTGCGGCAGCCACCGGCTCGGGTGCTGCGGGTGCAGAGGCCGCCACGGGCTCGGGTGCTGCGGCAGCCTTGGGCTCGGCGGCAGGCTCAGCCGCAGGCGCGGGGTCGGCGGCCTCGGCAGGCGCCTCGGGCGCAGGCGCAGGCTCGGCAGGCTCAGCCGCAGGCGCGGGGTCGGCGGCCTCGGCAGGCGCCTCGGGCGCAGGCGCAGGCTCGGCAGGCTCAGCCGCAGGCTCGGCGGCCTCGGCAGGCGCCTCGGGCGCAGGCGCAGGCTCGGCAGGCTCAGCCGCAGGCTCGGCGGCCTCGGCAGGCGCCTCGGCCTCGGGCGCAGGCTCGGCAGGCTCAGCCGCAGGCTCGGCGGCCTCGGCGGGCGCCTCGGCCTCGGGCGCAGGCTCGGCGGGCGCCTCAGCCGCAGGCTCGGCGGCCTCGGCGGGCGCCTCGGCCTCGGGCGCAGGCTCGGCGGGCGCCTCAGCCGCAGGCTCGGCGGGCGCCTCAGCCGCAGGCTCGGCGGCCTCGGCGGCAGGTACGGGATCGGCGGCGGGGTCCGGGGCCTCTTCCGCGGATGCCGGCGCCACGAGGCAGCCGGCGAGAAGAGCGGCAGCCGCACCAGTGATAATGCTTCGTCGCATGAGGGGTGTCCTTCGTTTTGATGTCAGGAGCAGATCCAGGTGTCTGCCCCTTCATCGCAACAAAGGCCTTTGCGGTCCCACAAGAACAAAAACTTGCCATTTTCCATGACCGGAACCGCAACCACGCCCCTAGTACATGCCACTCCCATGCGCGCAACGGTCTAAAGTCCCAACTTTGGTCTCTCTTTGGAACTGCCGTGGCGCCGCAGCCCCATTGGGAGTCGCAGCGCCACGGTGCATGCACCTGCCCGTCAGCTATTGGTTCAGGACTTGTGGCGGAAGCGGCGCAGTGCGATGCCCCCGCCAATCAGGACCAGCACGATCAGCACGCCCAGGCCGACAGCAGGACCGGTCCTGGCCAGAGCGTGAGCGGGCTTGGAGGAGGCCGTGGCGGCAACCGGGACCTGAGAGGCCGCCGCGGCGGCGCACTGGGTCATCACCATCTCCGAGCCCTCGAAGTTCCAGTCGATGTACTGGACCTTGGCCTCGCCCGACTTCAGGAGGAAGTCATAGCCCCACGCCTCGGTGCCGACGTTCGCACCCATCGTGTAGGTGGCGGTGACGACCTCGTCGGCCGCGCCACCGACCTCCACGGTGCCGACCTGCGCACCGTCATCCCAGACGGCAATGATGTAGGTGCCCGCGGTGTTGACCTGGACCTCGAAGGTCAGGACGCAGCCCTCTCGATGGATGGAGACGATCGAGGCCTCGTTGCTGTACTGCTTGTTCTTGGAGGTCATCCCCGGGTCGCCGGCGACGACAGCGCCCGCCGTCGCCGGTGCGGGATCCTCGGCGGCGGGATCGGCGGACTCAGCAGGATCAGCGGGGCCGACAGGAGGCGCCTCGCCGGCCTCCGCCGGGGTCGCGGCCGCCGGATCCCCGCCAGCACCGGCGTCGCCCTTGCCGGGCTCCGCCGGATCCTCGGCGGCGCCGGGCGCCCTCTCTTCCCCACCGGAGCTCGGCCTCGGAGCCTCGGGGGAGTCGGCGGCGCTCTTTGGGCCAGGAGTGGGTGTCGGGCTCGCAGTGGCGGTCGGAGACGGCTCGGACGAGCCGTCGCTTGTTGTCGTATCGGCCGCCGCAACCGGCGCGAGGAGCAGACCAGCGCTCAGCACAGCACCGAGCAGACCGGTAGTGATGTGGGATCGCTTCACGGGACGTCCTTCGGGCGGAGAGGTACGGGTCACAGTCGACTGTACACCTGTTCCTTCGTGGACGACCAGCCATAAAGTGACCGAGACCTCATCTCACCGACCCCCGCCGGCTCGTCGTCGCCGCACAGGACGATGATTTCATCATCTCCCGCCCCTCGTCCGGCACCCGGACGCCAGAACAGTTGTCTCCGGCGCCCGGTAATTCATCAGTGCTTGCCGCTCGTCGACGCGAGCGCGACGGTGAGTCATGGCGGCCGCGGCGGGCGGCCCGCGCGGGACAGGTATGAGGAGCGCAGCATGGGAGAGGAACACGGGAGAGTAAACGCCCCCGAGGACGCCGACACCGGCTGGATGGTGGAGCTCGACCGGGTGAGCGTCCTGCTCGGAGGCGAGCCGCGCGTGGACGGACTCACCTGGCGCGTCCCGCAGGGGCGCGTCTACGGGCTGCTGGGGCCGAACGGCGCCGGCAAGTCCACCGTGATCAACCTGATCACCGGCCTGCTCGCCGCGTCGAGGGGAAGCATCAGGGTGGGAGGCCTCGATCCGGTCCGCGACGCGGTCGAAGTCCGCGGGCTGATCGGGCTGGTGCCGCAGAGCGACAGCGTCTACCCGGACCTGTCCGCACGGGAGAACCTCCGCTTCCACGGGGCGCTGTTCATGGACTCGGTGGGCGAGATCCCCGACCGGATCGAGAAGACCCTGGAGCTTGTCGAGCTCGCCAAGCGGGCCGACGACCCGGTTCGGACCTTCTCCGGCGGAATGCGCCGTCGCCTGTGCATCGGGCGGGCGCTCATGCACAGGCCGAGGATCCTGCTGCTGGACGAGCCCACGCTCGGGGTCGACGTCCAGGGCACGTATCGGATCTGGGACTACATCAGGGCCCTGCGGGGCCAGGGCATCACCGTCATTGTCACCACCAACGTCATGGGCGAGGCGGACTACCTGTGCGACGACCTGGTCATCCTCGATCACGGCCGGCTGGTCGCACAGGGCAGCCCGGCCGAGCTCAAGAGCCGGGCGGGGGCGGACTCGCTCGGGGACGTGTTCCTGTCCCACACCGGCCGCGGCCTGCGGGACTGAGAAGGGCACCGACCATGCGCTGCCTCATTCTGGTGGGGGCCGAGCTGCGGCAGGTGCGCTCCGCCCTCCCCTACACGCTGCTGACGATCCTGAGCCCGGTCATGTTCATGGCGCTCTTCATGCTCATGGTGCGCGGGGACATCACCCTGCCCCTGACCGTCCACCCGGGCCCCGACCGGAGCGAGTTCGCGCAGGTTCTGGCCACCAACCGCGCCCCGGGCAACCCGCCCTACCTCCAGGTCGAGCCCGGCACCGCGGACCCGCCCCGGGGCGAGAGCACCGACCTCGTGGTCATCGCCGCCGAGCCCTCCGCCCGGGACGGGCGGACGTCCGGCACGATCGTCCACTATGTCAACGACGTGAACACCAACATGACGAAGAACTTCCGCAACCGGCTCACCGGCGCGGTGTACACCTGGTCCTCCGCGCACCTGGAGGGCGGCGACGTCGGCGTGGAGGAGCATCCGACCTATCCCCGGGACATCCCCTGGTCGACCACATTCGGCCTGTCGGCACTCGGCTTCGGGGCGCTGTTCTCCGGCCTGCTGTTCGGCCTGCTGTCCATGACCCGGGAGTGGGAGCGCGGAACGATCCTCTGGCTGCGCCTGGCCCCGACCCGCCCCGGCCTCGTGATCGCGGCCAAGCTGAGCGCCTGTCTTGTCCAGTGCTCGGTCGCGGGCGTCGTCCTGGTGGGGGTCCTCCAGCTGCTCACCGGCCTGTCCCCGGCCCGCCCCCTGCCCCTGGCGGGAGGGCTCGCCCTCGGATACCTGGCCTCCTCCGCCTTCGGCCTCATGGTCGGCTTCGCCAGCCGCAACACCCTCACCTCCTTCCTGACCTCCCTGGTCACCGCCCTGGTGTGCTGGGTCGGCGGAGGCGGGCTGGGGCCGATGTTCGTCTTCGGCCCGGCCGCCGTCACGCTCTCACGGTTCAACCCCGCCACGCACCTCATTGATCTCGCGCGCTGGTCCTACCTGGGAGGGCGCCTGCGCCCGCAGGCGGCCCTCACCGCCCTGGCGGTCACCGCCGTCGTCGGAGTGCTCGGCGCCACCGGGCTGTACCTGGCGCGCCTGCGCCGTCCGGGAGCCTCCTCATGAGCGCCCTGCCCCGCTTCACCGCCGAGCTGCGCAAGCTCGTGCTCCTGCTGCGCGCCGACCCCCGTGCAGTCGCCGCGGGCGTCATCGCCCCGACGGCGATCCTGCTGGTCTTCTGGATCACCTTCGGCAATATGTCCTCACTCGGGATCGCCGTGGTCAACCACGACGCCGGCCGGCTGGGCGCGCGCCTGGAGCACCACATCCTGGCGCAGACCTCGCCCGCGGGCGGCCGGCCGTACTTCACCAGCCGGACCGGCGACGAGCAGGAGGCCCTCGAGCTGTATGAGCGCGGCCAGATCGCCGGCGTCGTCGTGATCGGCGAGGACTTCACCCGGCGCGTCGAGGACCGCGGCTCCCTCGCCGTGGAGTTCCACGTCAACAACTACTCCGCGGACATGGCCAAGAACCTGCGCCTCTACCTCCAGGAGGGCATTGTCTCCTTCTACGACGCCGAGTACCCCGGCTACGACCTCCAGGTGGACGAGGAGTACACCGTGGACTCGCAGGTGGACTGGTTCGAGCTCATCGCCGCCGGCATCTTCATGCTCGCCTTCCTCATCGGGTCGATGTTCAGCCTCCTGTACCTCCTGTTCGCGGAGAAGACCCTGGGGACGGCGGCCGAGTACGCCCTCAGCCCCGCCGGTCCCTGGCCGTTCTGGTGCGCCCGCCTGCTCTTCTCACTGCTCCTGGGAGCCCTGACGGCCGCCTTCAACGGGGTTCTCATCCGGGTGGTCTGCGGCCTGAACGTCACCGCGTTCCTGCTTCCGGCCCTCGTGCCGCTGGTGCTCATCACAGGGATCTGGATGGCCGTGGCGACCATCCTCGCCCTCAGCGTCAGACAGTTCGCGGGCGCCGCCGTCGGCGCCATGGTCGCCGCTGTGCTCTGCTGGTTCCTCGGCGGCGGGACCTCACCCGCCCGCTACCTCGCAGGCCCCGAACGGGTCCTGGCCGAGGCCATCCCCAACACCTGGGCGCTCGGCCTCATCCGGTCCAGAGCCTTCGGCTACCCCGTTGACGACGCCGGCGCCTCCTACCGCCTGCTCGTAGTCGTATGCGCCATACTGCTGGCCACTGCCACACTCATGTACCACCGGCGGTTCGCCCGCCGACGACCAGGAGGCCGCGGATGACGACCGGCGCCGAGGGGCCCCGCCCGCGCGGCCGGCGCCCGGGGAGCCCCGAGACCCGCGAGCACATCCTCGCCGTCGCATGGGAGGTGTTCCTGCGCGACGGCTTCTCCGCCGTCTCCCTGCGCGCGGTGGCGCGCGCCGCCGAATGCGACCCCGCTCTCATCCACTACTACTTCAGCTCCAAGGAACAGCTCTTCTTCGAGGCCATGCACGTGCCGATCAACGCCGACCGGGTCATCGACTACGTCACCTCGCCGGGCCTGCCCGGAATGGGGCGAAGGCTGTTCGCATTCCTGACCGCCGTCTACGAGTCCCCCTACGGCGACCGCCTCGTCTCCACCCTCACCGGCGACGCGCGGACCCGCACCCTGCTGACCCGTGTCATCGGCGAGCGCATCAGGCAGGTCGCCGAGGAGCTCCTGCCCGCGGGGCGCGCCCGACGCGGGCGGGCGATGGCTCAGGCCGAGACGATCATCGCCGGGTACATCACCGCCCGCTGTCTCCTGCGGAGCGAGCACACCGCCGCCCTGTCGCGCGACGAGGCCGTCGTCGTCTACGGCGATCTCCTCCAGGACGCCATCGACCAGGCGGCTCCCCCGCGCGCGGCGGCCGCACGACCCGCCGGGCAGACGCCCTCGTCTCCCGCGCTCTGATGGGCAATAGGGTACGTCAGCCACGACATCCCCACCCGCACACCGCCGCGCCGGCCTCATGGACGCCTCCCGCGCCGCCCGGGACTCCACGGTCGAGCTGCGCAACGCGAACCTCGACCCGCTGCGGGAGCGCGGCTACCTGCGCGGCGCTCCGGCCCCGGACTGCGCCGCGATCATCCACGCCCCCTCACCCCGGGCGGCCTGACCCCGCTGACCGACGCCGCAGCGCTCCTCCTGCGGGCGCTGCCCGGCGTCGGCACCCGGGTCCCGCAGGACGTGGCCGTGTGCGGATTCAACGACATCCCGTGGGCCTGGCTGCTCAGCCCGTCCCCGACCACCGTGGCCCAGCCCGCCCGCGAGCCCGGCGGGCTGGCCGTGGAGGAGGCCTCCGACCTCCCGCGCGAGGTGGGCGACATCATCCTGCCGGTTCGGCTGGTCGTCCAGGAGCCGACCGCCCGGGCCCCGGAGCGCTGAGACCGCCCGGCCCCTGGACGGGCGGGGCGCCTCAGACGTCCTGCGGCTTCCAGCTGGGCGGGAGCACCGGGGTCACCTCGCGCAGAAGGCTCACCGTGGCCTCCACGCCCTCGACGGCGTCGAAGAGGACGTCCTCGTGCTCGATGGCCAGCACGCCGTCGTAGCCGCCGGCCCGCAGGTCGGCCAGGAGCTGCCCCCAGAACTGACGGCCTCCGGGCCGCCCCAGGCCGAGGGTGACGTAGTTCCAGGCGCGGGTGGCCGCGCGCTCGGGCGGCTGGGTGTCCAGGAGCCCGTTGACGGCGCTGATCGCCTCGTTGACGCGGGCGTCCTTGGCGTGGACGTTGTAGACGGCGCCGGCGAGGGCCGCGGCCATGGCCCGCGGGTCGGCGTCCATCCACATGGGGTGGGAGGGGTCGAGGTTGGCGCCGACGACGTCGCCGACGGCCTCGCGCAGGCGCAGGAGGGTGGCGGTGTTGTAGACGAGCTGGTCGCCGTGCATCTCGACGGCGAAGCGCACGCCCCGCTCCTCGCCGTAGCGCGCCAGCAGCCGCCAGTACGGGATGGCGACCTCGTTCCACTGGTAGTCGAGGACCTCCTGGGTCTCCGGGGGCTAGGACGTCGTCACCCAGTTGGGGGTGCGGTCCCCGGGCGCGCCCGCGGGCAGGCCAGACATGAGGACGACCGTGCCGACACCCATGAGCTCGGCGAGGTCGACGGTGCGGTGCACCAGCTCGTCGATCCTGCCGCCGATGACCGGGTGCAGCTGGTTGCCGTTGATGTTGAGGGCGCTCACGCGCAGCCCGCGCTCGCGGATCGCGCCGAGGCAGCGGTCGCGCTCGCCCGCGTCGCCGAGCACAGCGGCCAGGTCGAGGTGGGGCGCGCTCGACCAGCCGCCGGTGGGCAGCTCGACGGCGGTGAGGCCGAGCCCGGCGGCGGTGTCGAGCATCCGCTCGAAGGGCAGGTGCGCGAAGGAGTCCGTGACGATGCCGATCTCCATGGCCCAGCGGTTCAGCGCCCCTTGGCCAGGACCTCGTCGAGCGCGGGCACGCTCACGCGGCAACCGCCGTCGTTCATGGAGCGCACGAGGGCCTCGGCGACGACGGTCGTGCGCAGGGCGTCCTCGGCCGTGGCGGCGTCCTCGGGCAGGCGCCCGTGGAGGGCCGCGTCCACCCAGGCCGAGAGCTCGGCCCGGTAGGCGGCGGCGAAGCGCGGGCGCCAGTCGGCGGGGTAGGCGCTGGTGCGGGCCAGGCCGGAGGAGACGACGAGCTCGTCGGCCTCGACGAGGGCGGGGACGCCGGGCAGCTCGACGCTGGCGCGCTCGCAGACGAGCTCGCAGCGCACGTCGTAGCCGTACCGGGCGTGGACCTGGAGCTCGACGGTGTGCAGGATGCCGGCGGAGTCGCGCAGCAGGAGCAGCTGGGGGTCGTGGCGCTCGGAGATGAGGCTCGAGGCGCGGCCGCAGGCCCACTGGACCTCGACGATGTCGTGCCCGGAGAGCCAGGGCAGGATGTCGATCTCGTGGACGGCGGAGTTGGTCACCGTCGCGCTGGAGTCCTGGCCGGGGTAGGCCTCGACGTTGCGGTGCACGGAGTGGGTCATCAGGAGGGCGCCGTCGGCCCCGGAGGCCAGGCGCGCCCGCATGGCCCGGTAGCCGGGGTCGAAGCGCCGCATGAAGCCGACGGTGAGCAGCGGACGCTCCAGCGCCCGGTGGGCGCGCACGACGTCGGCGGCCTCGAAGGCCGTGGGGGCCAGGGGCTTCTCGCACAGGACGGGCAGTCCCGCCTCGAGGCAGGCCCGGGCCAGCGGCGCGTGGAGCGGGTCGGGGACGGCGATAATGACCGCGTCGACCCGGCCGGAGGCAATCATCTCCTCCCCGCCGGGGTAGACGATTGCGCCTCCGACGTCCTGGGCGAGCGCGTTCGCGCGTGCGGCGTCCGCGTCGGCGATCGCCGTGAGCGCGGCGCCGCGCACTCCCCGGGCGAGGTTGCGGGCGTGGTCGGCGCCCATGACGCCGGTACCGATGATTCCGACTCTCAGGCCTGTCTCCATCATTCCTCCTCGAACGATGCGGGGCGTTCTCCCGCCAACACGGAGCGTAATCATTTACGTCCGCAGTGAGGAGCCCTCGCACACCGCGGCCCGCCGCGGGGGGGGGGACGGAGCGGCGGCGCGTCGGGTTCGCCGTCGGGCCGTCGGAACGGGGGCGGGTGTGCGGCGGGATCGCGTCCAAGCGAGCCGGCCGCCCGCGCTCATACGGGTTCGCCGTCCTCCGCGGGCCCCAGAAGGCGACGCAGCGCGTAGCGGTCGAAGAGAGCCATGGGGCGCCTGGTGCTCTGAACCGATCTCGACGCGGAGCTCGACCGATCCCGCCGGAGGGGGCCGCACGACCAGTCGGATCGAGTGGCCGCACGGCCCCCTCCGGCGCCTTCCGCCGCACCTACTCCTCGGAGTCGGCCAGCGAGGTTCCCGACGGCGTCGTCTTGGAGATGACCATGAGGAACTCGGCGTTGGACTGGGTGTCCTTGAGCTTGCCGAGGACCAGCTCGAGGGCCTGCTGCTGCTCCAGGCCCGTGAACAGGCGGCGCAGGCGCCACATGATCTTGAGCTGGGCGGGGTCGATGAGCAGCTCCTCGCGACGGGTGGAGGAGGCGGCCACGTCCACGGCCGGGAAGATGCGCTTCTCCGCCAGCTGGCGGGACAGGCGCAGCTCCATGTTGCCGGTGCCCTTGAACTCCTCGAAGATCACCTCGTCCATCTTCGAACCGGTCTCCACCAGTGCCGTGGCCAGGATCGTCAGGCTCCCGCCGTTCTCGATATTGCGGGCCGCCCCGAAGAAGCGCTTGGGCGGGTAGAGGGCGGAGGCGTCCACACCGCCGGACAGGATACGGCCGCTGGCCGGAGCGGCCAGGTTGTAGGCCCGGCCGAGCCTGGTGATGGAGTCCAGCAGCACGACGACGTCCTGGCCGAGCTCCACCAGGCGCTTGGCGCGCTCAATGGCGAGCTCGGCGACGGTGGTGTGGTCGGAGGCGGGGCGGTCGAAGGTGGAGGCGATGACCTCGCCCTTGACCGTGCGCTGCATGTCGGTGACCTCCTCGGGGCGCTCATCGACGAGCACGACCATGAGGTGGGCCTCGGGGTTGTTGACGCTGATCGCGTTGGCGATCTGCTGGAGGACGATCGTCTTGCCCGCCTTGGGCGGGGAGACGATGAGCCCGCGCTGCCCCTTGCCGATGGGGGCGACCAGGTCGATGACGCGCGGCGTCATGGCCTTGGGCGTGGTCTCCAGCCGCAGCTGCTCCTGGGGGTAGAGAGGAGTGAGCTTGGTGAACTCGGGGCGGCGCTTGGCCCGCTCGGGGTCCATCCCGTTAACGGTCTCGACGCTCACCAGCGGGTTGTACTTGACACGGCCCGCACGGTTCTGCCGGCGGTTGCTGCGGCTCTGGCCGCCGGGGTGGGCGGTCTCCCCGCCCTCGCGGACCCAGCCCGTGATGGCGTCGCCCGGACGCAGACCGTTGTCCTTGATCTGGTGGGCGGAGACGTAGACGTCCTTGGGGCCGGACAGGTAGCCGGAGGTGCGCAGGTAGGCGTGCTGGTGGTCCGAGACGTCGAGGATGCCGGCGACGGGCAGGAGCACCTCGTCCTCGCGCGGCTGCTGGCCGCGCCCCTGGCCGCCCTCGCCCTGAGAGCCGTCGCGGTCACGATCGCGGTCACGGCGCTTGCGACCGCGACGACGGCGCCCGCCGCGGCCCTCCTCGTCCCAGTCGGTCTCATTGCCCCGCCCGCCGCCGTCGCGGCGCTTGCGCTCACTGGGCTCGATGGCGGGAGTGCCGGTGGCGTCGGCGAGGTCGCGCATGAGCGCCGCCTTCGCATCGAGATGGCCCTCCGGGGAGTCGGAGTGCTCGCGATCGGCCCGCTCCGGGGCGCCCGCAGCGGCCTGGGCCCGACGGCGCCCGCGTCGCGAAGCCTCCGAGGCGCCCTGCTCGTTGCCGCGCTGAGCATCGCGCCCGCGCACCGGCCCACGGCCACGGTTCTCGCCCGCGGCGCCGTCGTCGTCCTCCTCCAGGCGGATCGGCAGCTCGAGGGCGGGGGGCCCGGTCCTCGGGGTGCTCGTCGCCGCAGTCGCACGACGACGCGGACGGGACTGCGCCTGGCCGGGCTCGGCCCGCTCGGCGCCGGACGGCTGGGTACCGGCCGGCTGTGTCTCGGATGAGTCGGCCGTCTCGGCGGACTCGGCGGACTCGGCCTTGCCGTCCCGCTTGGCGGCGGTCTCGGTCACGGGCGCATTCGTCGCCGCCGTCGCCCTGTCTCCAGAGGCGGCGCCGCTCCGAGGAGCGCGGGCGGGGGTCGCGGCGGAGCCGCCGGAGGCTCCGCCGCGAATAGCGGCGACAAGCTCGCTCTTACGCATACGGGAGATGCCCTTAAGGCCCATCGAGGACGCGAGCTGCTGAAGCTCGGCCAGGCGCATTGTCGAAAGCGAGGGCTGGGCGCTGGAGGTCTCGGTCACGAGTATCCTAACGGTGTGATTGCGCTCCACGAAGGGAAACGTTCAACTGGGGGACTCCCCCCGGAACCATTCACGGGGTGGGCCATGCACTGCCGGGCTGTGGTGGGGCTGGGCCCCACGTCCGGGTCTCATGAAATCTGCGGTGCGGTGCAATCCGCAGGGCAGATGCGAAAAGTGTAGCAGCCCGCGACCGTGAACGCATACGCACAGCGCCTGCCGTCCGTATAGCGCACGCCACGTTCCTGTGCGCCTGTTCACCCGCACCCCTCCCTGTGCGGGTCATACGGCGCGGGAGGCCTCCCCTGCCGAGGCCTTGCCGCCTCCGGACCGCCGCAACGGCGCCCCTTGGCCGGGGCTTCCCGAGACTTCAGGAGATGGCCCGGTAGAACTCCGCGCCGCGCGCGAGGACGCGGGTCCTCAGGTCGCCGTCCCAGTCCACCTCCATGCCGTGCCCGCGCAATACGGGGACGACGACGCGCCGCATGAGGTCGAGGGTCTGCTCCTCGTAGTAGGCGTCCTTCTCGGTCCCGCTCATGGCGTCGAACTCCTCGCGCGTCTTGTAGTGGCGCCAGAACATCCCGTAGGACAGGTAGGTCTCCCCCGTCTCGACGAGACGCTCGGCGTCCTGCATGTGGAAGAAGACGAAGCCGGCCCACTGCGGGCCGTCGGCCACCTCCTGGATCTCGTCGAAGCCGCAGTTGTTGCAGCAGGAGAAGGCCTGCTCGGCGACGATCTCGCGCTCGCGCAGAGCGGCGAAGGCGCTGTCGAGGTTGGTCACGACCTCCCCGAAGGACTCCTGCTGCCTGCGGCGGGCGGCGAGCAGGTACCGGACGGCGGTGCGAACGCCGTCCTCACTGACCGGCGCCTCCTCCGAGAACTGGTCAGTGATATCAAAAACCAGGGTCGCCTCATCGGCGTTGCCCAGAACAACCTGGTTCCAGATCGCCGCGCGGACTTCTTCCTCGATTGAAGGAGGAATAATGTCGGCGGACAGGCGCAGCCCCTGAGGCTGACTATTGAAATCACGGAAATCTCTCGTCGAGCTCATGCCCTCCATCGTAGAGCCCCTCCCTGACTCCGCCCATGGGGACCGCTCACCAAGCGCTCACCATCGTCCTGAGACGCGTCCAGAAGCTTCTCGGGCGATCCTGCGGGCGCCCGTCAGGGCCCGTCAATGCGGATTGGATGAAATGCTGGGGGAAGCGCCCGCTGAAGAGCTCTCCGGGGATGAGGAGAGCCGAGATCCTGCCATAGGCCTCGCGGAACCAAGTCGCCTGCTCGGGCGCGCCCTCAGGGGCCCGGTAGTAGACCGCGGAGCTGAGAACGCCTCCGGGATGGTTGTTGGCACCGGGGTCGAAGACCACCGCGTACATCGTCTGGAGCATGCTCTCAACGGCGCCGGACGGGCCAGCGGGGTCGGGCAGATTGTACAGCAGATTGTTCCGGTTGGGGATGGCGAGGACGACGCCTTGAGGGCCTGACCGATATGGGTGGCGACAAGCGCGGCCATATTAGCCGTACGGCCGCGCGCTACGGCCGCCCAGTACCTCCAGTACCCATGAGGACGCTCCTCTCCGGTGCGGGCACCGCGTACCCGTCTGCATCATGATCACGTCGCGTTCTCAAGCACGGCAGGAGGCATCTCTACCAGGTGCCGTCCTCTTCTCTCAACGTGCACGGACCCCATTGACCTGCTGCTGCTTCACGCGTACGGGCGACCTGGCCGTCGCGGGGGCCGGTTCAGCGGGTCAGGACCGCGCCGCGGGTGTCGATGCCGGGCCGCAGAACCATCCAGCCGTGCCGCTCCAGGGTGAAGCGGGTCTGCTGCGAGACATTCGCCAGCACCAGCACCGTGGGTCCGGCGCCGGAGATGACCGCGGGATAGCCCTGGGCGCGCAGGGAGTCCATCACCGCCGTCGACGCGGGCAGCACGCCCCGGCGGTAGTCCTGGTGAAGGCGGTCCTCGGTGCCGGCCATGAGCAGGTCGGGGCGGCCCGCCAGCGCGAGCATGAGCACGGCGGCCCGCGAGGTGTTGAACAGGGCGTCGGCCCGCGGCACACGGTCGGGCAGGACCTCGCGCGCCTCCTCGGTGCTCAGGCGCGTCGCGGACGGCGGCACGAGAAGGCTCACCGACAGGGAGCCGTCCACCGGCATGGGGGCGGCCCGGGGCGTGCCGTCGGCCTCCACCCAGGCCACGGTCGCCCCGCCGAAGACGGCCGGCGCGACGTTGTCCGGATGCCCCTCGAAGTCGGTGGCGATGCGGAACACCTTGCCGTCGGACAGGGCCCGGGGCTCGGAGAGCAGGCCGCGGGCGAGCATGAGACCGGCCACGGCCGCGGAGGCGGACGAGCCCATGCCCCCGCCGTGCGGAATGCGGTTGACGCAGCGCATCTCGAATCCGGCCTGCGGCGCACCGACGGCGTCAAGACCGGCGCGCAGGGCGCGCACGACGAGGTTGTCGTCGTCGGTGGGGACGATCCCCTCCCCCACGCCCTCGACGCGCACGTGGGTGGCGCCCGCGACCGGGCGGACCTCGACCTCGTCGTAGTAGCGGAAGGCCATGCCGAAGGAGTCGAAGCCGGGCCCCATGTTGGCGGTGGTGGCGGGCACCCGGACGGCAGCCCGCTCATTGGCCAGGCGCATGGTCACTGCCCCTCGACGCGCCGGACGGAGACGACCTCGAGCACGCGGTCCTCCTCGCGCAGCGAGCTGACGGCCGCATCAAGGTGGAAGACGCCGGCGGGGTGGGTGACGATGGTGACAATGGCGTCGCGCCCGCCGACATAGGTGCTCTGGCGCACCGAGTCGATGGACACGTCGTTGTCGGCGAAGACGCCGGCGACGATCGCCAGGGAGCCGGGCTTGTCGTCCACGCGCAGCTGGACCTGGTAGCGGGTGATCGCGGAGCCGGGGCCGAGGATCGGCAGGTCGGCGTAGCTCGACTCGCGGGGGGCCTGGCCGCCGTTGACACGGTGAGACGCCGCCGCGACGACGTCGGACAGGACGGCGGAGGCCGTCGGGGCGCCACCCGCGCCCTGCCCGTAGAACATGAGGCGGCCGGCGGCCTCGGCGTCGATGAGGACGGCGTTGAAGGCCCCGTGCACGGAGGCCAGCGGGTTGTCGGCCGGCACGAGCGAGGGGTGGACCCGCACGGACACGCCGCGGGCGTGCGCGTCGTCGCGGTACTGGGCGATGGCCAGGAGCTTGATCTCGCAGCCGGAGGCGTGGGCCTCGCGTATGTCGTCGGCGGTGACGGAGCGGATGCCCTCGACCTGGACGTCGGACAGGCCGACGCGGGTGTGGAAGGACAGGGAGGCGAGAATGGCGGCCTTGGCGGCGGCGTCCAGGCCGTCGACGTCGGCGGTGGGGTCGGCCTCGGCGTAGCCGAGGGCCTGGGCGGTGGCCAGGGCCTCCTCGAAGGAGAGGCCCTTGGTGCTCATCTCGTCCAGGATGTAGTTGGTGGTGCCGTTGACGATGCCGAGCACGCTGGTGACCCGGTCGCCGGCCATGGACTCGCGCAGGGCGTAGACGACGGGGATGGCGCCGGCGACGGCGGCCTCGTAGTAGAAGTCGGTGCCGGCGGCCGCCGCGGCGTCGTAGAGCTCGGGCCCGTGGGCGGCGATGAGGGCCTTGTTGCCGGTGATGACGCTGGCGCCGGACTTCAGGGCCGCCAGGATGAGGGTGCGGGCAGGCTCGATGCCGCCGATGAGCTCGATGACGATGTCGTTGCCGGTGGCGACGGCGGTGGCGTCGTCCGTCAGAAGGGCGCGGGGGACGGCCGGGTCCCGGGGGGCGTCGAGGTCGCGCACGGCGATGCCGGTGATCTCCATGCGGGCGCCGCTGCGCGCGGCGAAGTCGTCGGCCTGCTCCAGCAGGAGCCGGACTACCTGGGTGCCGACGGTGCCGGAGCCGAGGACGCCGACCCGCAGCGCGGGTGCGGCGCCGGGGAGGGGGGAGGCCGGCTGGGGCTGCTCAGTCACGGGGACCACCTTGCTTGAGAGGGACTCGCCGGAGGGCGACTGCGTCGCGCCCCAGCATAAGTGGCAACGCCCGCGCGTCCGCACTCATCCGGCACGACCCTCAGCGAGACCGGCCTTGACCTTACCTGAGAAGCGGTCTTACCTTGGGTGAGTCTCACTTAAGCTCCACTCCCACATCCGTCATCCACGTGCTGAGCAGACGTCATGACAGATGTCTCTCACCCGCCCATCTCTCACCCGCCCAGGAGCACACCATGAACGCGTCCGGGACCCCTCCCGCTCCGAGCCCCGACCCGGTCGGCGACCCCGACGAGCCCGTCATCCGGTCCTCGGCCCGCGGTGGTCTGCGCGACTCGGTCCTGGGCACCCGCAACCTCATGACCGTCGCCGCTCTCGGCGTGGTGGGGTCGATCCTCGTCGTCCCGCTGACCTACCTGTCCGTCGTCGTGGCGGTCAACCCACGCGGCATCCTCATTATGTGCGCCCTCATGGGCGCATGGATCATCCCCTACCTCCTGCCCGGCGTCATTGTGAACAAGCCGGGAGCCTTCGTCATCGGCGGCCTGGTCATGGGCGTCATCTCCGCCTTCCTCACCCCGCAGGGCCCGACCGCGATCCTCGGCAACATCATCGGCTCGTGCTATGTGGGCGCACCAGTGGCCCTGCTCCTCTACCGCAAATGGGCCTGGTGGGTCTACGCCATCTCCGGCGTCATCTTCGGCGGACTCAACGCCGCCGCCTACGGCTGGGGCTTCCAGATCGCTCTCACCGGCCACCAGACGGCCCTGGGCATTGTCCTCGCGATCGTCTCCTGCTGGGCGGGCGCGGGCGTCTGCCTGCTGCTCAAGCGGGCCCTGGCGCGCACCGGCGTCGGCGTCGCCCGATGACGGCCCCCACCGCCGGGGCGGCCCAAGACGCCGGAGACGAGGACGCGTCCGCGCTCGCCCGCCTGGACCGGGCGAGCGTGCGCTACGCGGGCACCGAGGCCTGGATCCCCGCGGGCGTGACGCTCTCGCTCCCCGCCGGGACCACGACGCTCCTGCTCGGCCCCTCGGGCTGCGGCAAGTCCACCGTCACGCTCACCCTCAACGGGCTCGTGCCGCACTCGGTGCCCTCCGACTACCGCGGCAGCGTCCTCGTGGCGGGCCAGGAGGTGGCCGACGCCGACATCTCCCACCTGGCCCGCAATGTCGCCATGGTCATGCAGGACCCCGACTCCCAGATCGTCACCACCCGGGTCCTGGACGAGGTCTGCTACACCCTGGAGAACCTGCTGGTCCCCGCCGGACGGATCGAGCCGCGGGCCCTGGCGGCGCTCAAGACGGTCGGCATGGCCCGCTACGCGGACGCGAGCCCCTGGGACCTCTCCGGGGGGCAGCGTCAGCGGGTGGTCCTGGCCGCGGCCCTCGCCGTCGAGCCGGCGCTGCTCGTGCTCGACGAGCCGACCGCCAACCTCGACCCGTCCGGCTCGGCCGACTTCTACGCGCTCCTGCCCGCCCTGAAGGAGCGGGGCACGGCGGTCCTCGTCGTCGAGCACGACCTGGACGAGCTCATCGGCGCCGTCGACCGGGTCATCGCCCTGGACGCCGACGGCCAGACCATTGCGACCGGCCCGCCGGCGGAGGTCTTCAGCGTCCGCGGCGAGGCTCTCGCCGCGGCCGGCATCCGCCTGCCCACGGCCGTGCGCCTGCACCATCTCCTGGCCGGCCACGGGCTCACCGCCGCGAGCGCCGGCCACGAGAGCGCCTTCCCGCTCACGCTCGACGACGCCGCCCAGGAGCTCGCTGCGGCCCCGTCCGCCCTCTGCGCGGGCCCGGCCCGCCCCACGCCCGCCGAGGACCCCGCGCCGCGGGGCGGTGCCGACGGCACCGCCCGCGACGAGGAGCCCGTCCTGGTGGCCCGCGACCTCTCGGTGCCCCGCGGGCGGGGACGGCGCCGCCACGAGGTGCTCCACGGCGTGCACCTGGCCCTGAGGCGCGGCGAGGTCCTCGCCGTCGTCGGGATCAACGGCTCGGGCAAGTCCACGCTCCTGCGGGCGCTCGCGGGCCTGGAGGCGTGGACCACCGGAGAGGTGACCATCGCCGGGAGGCCGCGTCGGCCCGGTCGCCCCGGGAGGGCGGTGACCCTCGTCATGCAGAACCCGGAGCACCAGTTCCTCGAGCCGACCGTGCGCGACGAGCTGGCCCACGGCATGCGCCTGGAAGGCGCCGAGGAGGCCCGGGTGGATCAGGCGGTCGATGAGATGCTCGCCCGCTTCGACCTGGTCGACCGCGCGAACGCGAACCCCTTCCTGCTCTCCGGGGGCCAGCAGCGGCGCCTGTCCGTGGCCTCGGTGCTCGGCGAGCACCGCGAGGTCGTCTGCCTGGACGAGCCGACCTTCGGCCAGGACCGCCGGGGCGCCGAAGCGCTCATGGGCCGCCTCCGCGACGTCGCCGCCCAGGGGGCGGGCCTGGTCATCACCACCCACGACATGGAGCTCGCCGCCGACCACGCCGACCGCGTCCTCATCCTGGCCGGGGGAACGGTCCTGAGCGAGGGCCCGGCCCGCGAGGTCCTCGCCGACGCCCCGCTGCTGGCCCGCGCCGGCCTGCGCCCGCCGCCGCTGGCCCGCCTGACCCGCGCCGCCGCGGACCTGGGGGCGGCGACGCCCACCCGCGTCTCCTGGAAGGAGCTGGCATGAGCGATCCGGCCCCTGTCCCCCCGGCCGCGGTCGGGAGCGCCCCGGCCGTCGAGGATGCTGCGCACGCCGCCCCGGCCTCAGAGGGCACGACGTCGGCCGGCCTCCGCTCGCCCGAGGGGGCCGGTCCGGGGCTCGGCGGCCTGCTCGCCTTGGACCCGCTGTCCCCCTTCGCCGCCATCGTGCCGATCATCGTCGTGGTCGCGATCCAGACCACTCCGGTCCCGGCGCTGTGGGCGCTCGGGACCGCCACCGTCCTCCTGATCCTGACCGACCTGCGGCGCGGCCCTCTCCTGGCTGCGGCGGTCCTCGCGCTCGCCGCGGTCATCGCCGTGCTCCTGGCCGTCTCCGCCCCCATTGAGCGCGTCGGCGCCTCCCCGGTCGTCATCGACGCCTTCGGCGCGAGCCTCCAGCTCAACCAGGTCGTCGCCGGAGCGCGCCTGGGCGGCAAGCTCGGCACGGCCCTGTCGCTGTTCCTCCTCACCGGCCTCCTCGCCAGCCCCCAGGACCTGCTGCGGGCGATGGTGATCCACCTGCATGTGCCCTACCGCATCGGCTACGCGGGCATGGCGGCCCTCGGCTTCCGGGAGCGCTTCGCCGCCGAGTACCGGGTCATCCAGGAGGCGCACGCCCTGCGCGGCACTCGGGCGCGGCTGCCGCTCCTGAGGCCCCTGGCGCGGCGGTGGTCGGCGGTGCCCGCCCTCATGGCCGGGGCCGTGCG
The DNA here is from genome assembly GCF_030253495.1 of Actinomyces israelii. NCBI lineage: Bacteria > Bacillati > Actinomycetota > Actinomycetes > Actinomycetales > Actinomycetaceae > Actinomyces > Actinomyces israelii. The sequence continues at coordinate 1,162,412 of NZ_CP124548.1, read as the reverse complement.
TCACGCCGAGCGTGTGTCCATGTCGATGGACGCGCGCGGGTTCGGCGCCCACCGCACCCGGAGCGAGCGCTCGGCCCCCCGCTGGCGGTGGCGCGACACCGTCCTCGTCCTGGTCTGCTGGGCCCTGGCGGCCGCCATCGCCGTGCGCTTCAGCGGCGACGGGCTCGTCATCCACGACATCTGATGCTCCATCACCTCCACGGAATCGCTGTAAGGTGAGACTCGCTTGACCCCCATAGACCATGGCGCTCCTCCTTCTTACGGAGTTCGCAATGACCGCAGAAGCACAGACCGATACTGTTGAACCGTCGCCCACCGCCACTACGACCAACGCCGGGCACACCACCGGGCAGGCGCCCCCGGCGTCCGAGATCGCCCTCAAACAGCTCCTCGGCCCGGTTCGGCCCTCGATCGTTCTCGCCTTCTGCTGCGGGATGGCCGGGGCGGCCCTCGGCCTCCTGCCGGCGATCGGCGTCACCGCCCTGGCTCAGCAGGCTCTCGCCGCCACGCTGACCGCCCGGACGGCATGGGCCTGGGTCGCCGCCATCTCCGTCGGGCTCATGGGCGGGCACATGATCTACCTGTGGGGGACCGGCTACGCCCACCGGGTCGAGCTGCGCTTCCGCACCGACCTGCGCCGCCGGATCGCCGTGGTGCTGGCGCGCCTGCCGCTGGGATGGCACACGGAGGAGTCCTCCGGGCGCGTGCGCTCGACCATCACCGAGGACACCGCCAAGGTCCACGCCCTCATCGCCCACTTCGGCTCCGACCTGGGAATGGCGATCGGAGCGCCCCTGTTCGGCCTGGTGTACCTGCTGACCCGCTCCTGGGTCTTCACCCTGGTCCTCCTGGTGTGGCTGGCGGCCGCCGTCGCCGTCGCCGGGGCGCTGGCCGCCCGCACCATGAAGCAGCTGACCGAGGAGTTCAACGAGTCGGAGAAGCAGCTGGCGTCCGCCGCCGTGGAGATGGCGGACGGCATCGCCGCCGTCAAGGCCTTCGGACTGAGCGGGACGCTGTTCGGCCGGTTCTCCGACGCGCTGGGCCGCTACACGAGGGCCTCGTATAAGTGGATGCGCGGGCCGGGCCGCCCCATGGCGGTGCTCAGCGCCCTCATGGGCCCCGCCTTCATGCTCCTGCCCATTATCGCGACCGGCTGGGTCATGGTCGGGCGCGGCCTGATGGAGCCCGTCGGGGTGCTGCCCTTCCTCCTGGTCGGGGTCGGCCTGCCCTCGGGCATGATGAACCTGGCCTCCATGGGCAACAGCCTCATCGAGGCGCGGGACGCCGCGCAGCGCATCGGGGAGCTGCTCGCCGAGCCCGCGCTGCCCGAGCCCCAGGCCCCCGTCCCGGTGGGCCACGACGAGCGCGGCGGCGTGGACGTCGCCCTGGACCGCGTCTCCTTCCGCTACCGCCAGGACGGCCCGCTCGTCCTGGACGACGTCTCGCTGGGGCTGCGGCCCGGGACGGTCACCGCCGTTGTCGGCCCCTCGGGCTCGGGCAAGTCCACCCTGGTGCGGCTCGTCGCCCGCTTCTGGGACGTGACCGGCGGGAGCGTGCGCGTGGGCGGGACCGACGTGCGCGACGCCTCCAGCCAGGACCTGCTCTCCCGGATGGCGATCGTCCTGCAGGAGGGCGGGGTCCTCGCGGACACGGCCCGCGAGAACATCCGCCTGGCCCGACCGGATGCCACCGGCGAGGAGGTGGAGGCCGCCGCCCGGGCCGCCCGCATCCACCAGCGGATCACGGCCCTGCCCCGCGGCTACGACACCGTCCTGGGCTCCGAGGGGGCGCACCTGTCGGGCGGCGAGCGCCAGCGCATCGCCCTGGCCCGCGCCTTCCTCGCAGGCGCTCCGATCCTTCTGCTCGACGAGGCCACCGCCCAGGCGGACCCGCACTCCGAGCGCGAGATCCAGGAAGCCCTTGCCGCCCTCGCCCGCGGCCGCACCGTCCTGGTCATCGCCCACCGCCTGGCCACGGTCGTCGACGCCGACTCCATTGTCGTGCTCGACAGCGGGCGCGTCGTCCAGAGGGGCACGCACACCGAGCTGCTCGCCGCCGGCGGGCTCTACCGCACCCTGTGGGAGGCGCAGCAGTGATCACCCGACTCGACCGCTACCTGGGCGGGCACTCGCACCTGAAGGGACTCATTGTCGCCCACGCCGTCGCCGGCGTCCTGCAGGGCGCCGCCCTGGGCCTGCTCGTCCCCTTCCTGCGGACCTTCCTGTCCGGCGGCCCCGGCGCGGGCGCCTGGCTGGCGGCGATTATGGCGACCGCCTGCGCCTCCGCCGTCATCAGCGCCGCCGCGACGGTGCGCTCCTACAGGATCGGCTCCGACGACGTGTGCGGCGGCCTCATCCGCGCCGTCGGGCAGAAGGTCCAGCACCTGCCGCTGGGCTGGTTCGACTCGGCCGCCACCGGCCGGGTCGCCGCGGCCACGTCCACCGACATCCACGCCCTGTCCCACCTGCCCTCGCTGGTGCTGCCGCAGATCGCCTCCATGAGCGGCTCGGCGACGGCGATCGCCGTGGTGTCCCTGTGGCAGGAGCCGCGCATGGGCCTGGCCATGATCATCACCCTGCCCGGGTGCGTGTGGGCGCTGCGGCGGCTCAAGCGCGCGGTCGTCGCGGAGTACCGCCAGCACGAGGTCTCCACCCGGCGCCTGGCCTCACGGGTCCTGGAGCTCGCCCGCCTCCAGCCGGTCCTGCGGGCGACCGGCGCCTGCCGCGACGGCTGGGAGCCCCTGGAGCGGGACCTGACGGAGGACCACGAGGCGGCGAGCCGGGCCATGAGCGCCGCCGCTCCCGCGGCCATCGGCTTCCACACCTTCGTGGAGGCGGGCATGGTCCTGGCCGTTGCGGTCGGGGCGTCGCTGCTGCTCGGCGCACAAGTGGACCCGGCGGTCTTCGTGGCCCTGTCACTCATGGCGGTGCGCTTCGCCGACCCGGTGGGCATGCTCGCCTTCTACGTATCCCCCGTGCACGAGGCGGACGCCGCCCTGGAGTCCATCGGCTCCATCCTGGACACGCCCGTCATGGACGAGCCCGAGGCCGGGGCGGCGGCGGTGCCGGGCGCCCCCTACGACGTCGTCCTGGACCACGTGTCCTTCGGGTACGTCCCGGGGCGGGAGGTCATCCACGACGTGTGCCTCACCCTCCCGGCGGGCAGCGTGACGGCGCTCGTGGGGCCGTCCGGGTCGGGCAAGTCGACGATCGCGCGGCTCGTGGCCCGGTTCTGGGACGCGAGCTCGGGAAGCGTGAGCGTGGGCGGGGTCGATGTGCGCGCCGCGCGCGTGGAGGCGCTCATGGAGCGGGTCTCCATGGTCTTCCAGGACGTCTACCTCTTCGACACCACGATCGAGGAGAACGTGCGCATCGGCCGTCCGGGGGCGAGCGCGGAGCAGGTCCGCGAGGCGGCCCGGCGGGCGGGCCTGGCCGAGGTGGTCGAGCGCCTGCCGCGCGGCTGGGACACGCCGGTGGGCGAGGGCGGCTCCGCCCTGTCCGGCGGCGAGCGCCAGCGCGTGGCCATTGCCCGCGCCTTCCTCAAGGACGCGCCCGTGCTGCTCCTGGACGAGGTGACCAGCGCGCTCGACGGGGCGAACGAGGCCGTGGTGACCCGGGCCATGGAGGAGCTGAGCCGGGGGCGCACGGTGCTCGTCATCGCGCACCGGCTGAGCACGATCCGCCGGGCCGACCGGATCGTCGTGCTGGTCGACGGTGCCGTGGAGGCGGTGGGCGCGCACAATGAGCTCTACGCGGCGGGCGGCACCTACCGGCGCTTCTGGGACGACCAGGAGGCCATCGACAGGTGGAGACTCGTGGGTGCGGAGATGAGCGCAGAGAACTGAGGGAGGCGAATCTTCGGTCGCCCTCGCGACGGTTATGGCTGATTATCAATGACAGTCGTTGTGAGGGCGCCCATCAAGTCCTCAATCGTCCGGGGCGCGCCTAAAAGGTCCGCAACCTCGCAGAATATTGTCAAAGATTCCTCCGAGCATTGCTCCCCCACCTCAGAGCCACCATGCCGCTCCGCCGCAAGCCCCACACTGTTTAGCGAAAGCCCCAGGTCGTGCAGCGACTCCGGCGTACCCAACGAATTCGCCAGCTTGCGGTCAGTTCTCAACGACTCCACCGCCGCCTCCGCAGTCGCATCCATAAGCACCGAAAACCTCTCCGGCCTGCATCACAGCGTCGGCAGCGCCAGCGCGGAAGCCTCGAGGAACTCCCCGTAAACCAGCCATCACAGAAGCAGGATTCGCCTCGATGGCGATCCCGCCATCGAGCAGACCGGCGATCTCCGCCCGCGTCAGCCCGAAAACAATACTGCGGGATCGGGGAACCACTAATCCTGGACTCGTCAAGAACTCCTCGCGCACCGACCGGGTCCGCCGGGAGCAGGGAACGGGGTCGCCCCACTTCCCGCAGCGCCGCGCCGGCCTCGGGAGTGCGCAGCTGTTCGGGAATCGTCAGTCGCCAGGCGGAACGATACCTCTCGCCTTCCATGAGCTCCGACTTCCACTCCATGTTCTCGACCGCTTGATGCGGCGAGCCAGAAGGTGGGCTCACAGCACGCACAACATGAGCGAAGGAGCGCGCGGGCCACAGACCGGCAGCCTCGCGAGCAGCCTGCCCGAGCAGAGGAATCGGACCGCAGAGAACCAGGCGCCCCTCTCGAATCGGCGAGACGAATGCGCACCTCATTGAGCGCATGAAGTACGTCTACGCGCTGCTCCTCTGCCCAGAGGGCGAACCAAAGGACTCCCGGTCCTGGCAGCTCGCGTCGTAACCAGTCGGCAGAGTCCTCATCCGCCTCACATGGTGTCCACCGCTCACGACTTCTGCGACACCACAGGGCGGTCCTCTCCCTAAGATCATCCGCCTGGTCGCGGGACCGCACAGCGAGGAACACGGCTGTGGGCTCAGCCCCGGCCCATTCCAGGTGGTGCCGCGGGTCCGACCACGCCTGATCTACGCTGACGGCCTCGTCGGGTTCCCGGAACGGCATGTCACGCCTCGTCCAAGAGCTTGTCCGGAAGAGGGCGGACGGTACCAGCCAACCCTCCCGTTGCGGCAGCACATGACATGCCCGAGAGCCTGGAGCGCCCACGCCTCGGCGGTCCCCTCGCACGGCACCCGCAGCTGTCCGGTCTGACGCACTGCTCGCAGGATCTCCCACTGCTCCTGCTCCTCCGTGAGCCCCGCAGCGGCGTACGAGCACTGCTGACGCTCCTCCTGATCGATGTCGGCCGTGCCCACCGGAAGCGCGCCGTCCTTGACCAGGAGCTGACCAGGAGCGCGCAGACCAGACGGAATAGCTCTTCTGAACAGACCGCCCGAGGCGCGAATCACCCGGTCGATCCGACTCCCGAGGAGCCTCTCGGGGTCACCGCCTGGGGCGCGACTGGCGGGCACCTGGCGCAGGAGGTCGATCCCCGCACGGCAGTCCCCGCCATCGCGCTCCTGTACCTTGACACTGAGAACGGGCCAGATCCGCCCCTCCCAGCCCGCAGGCTCGGCATAGACCGGAACCGTGTAGATCACGTGCATGTCGGGCAGGGCCGGCTCCGAGGCGTACCTCGAGAAGAGCGACTCAACAGAATCTCGGACCTCATCGAAGGTGGCGGCCCGTCCGCGACAGTGGTCTATGGAGTCCACAATGAAGACCGGCGTCTTCCCGGAGGGCATGGCGGCGTCCATCGCCTGGAAGAAGGCGCGCATCTCCTTCTTGAAGACCTTCCGGTCAGGCTCCAGGGCCCTGCGACCTGGGCGCGGAGGCCCTCGTCGTCGTGCAGCGTGGCCTTGAGATCGAGGGCGACCGGGCCCGCCGACACGGCCGTGCCGGCCTCCCCCTTGATATCAAGGCGATCGGGGAAGGACCTCATCCGCGCGACGATCTTCTGCTTCGGGACGTCGGCCTCCTCGCAGCCGCCGACGAAGCCGGCCGCGAGCGCAATGAGGAGGGAGCCGCCGCCCGGAGGAAGTTCTGTGTTGAGGTAGTCCTCGGTACCCAGATATACGGGGACGTAGGCGCCACGGTCGAGCTCGCGCCGCAGCCGGAGCAGCTCGGGTCGTCTTGCCCGCCCCGCCACAGCCCGAGAGCAGCCGCACCGAGCCTCCGAGGATGACCCCGATTCTACGCCGAGCCCTGAAAACGCTGAGAAAGCGCCTCAGCGGCGGTCGGCAGCCCGGGCGGACCCGCCGACCCCGGCGGGCCGCCGTCGGCGCGTCACCGCCGCCCAGGCCCGGCGGAAGACCCTGCCCAGATCCGCCGAGTAGGGCAGGACCAGGTCGCCGCTGCGGTGAACCGGCGGCGGAGGGACCTCGAGAGATGACACTGCTGCGCTCATGCCACACAGCGTAAGGAGCCTCACAGCTCCGGGGCAGAGTCTCGGGGAGGAATCCGCCCGACGGCATCTCGTCCTCCGGGATGAGAAAGACCCCCGGCGCTGCGGGTATAGGCGCCCCGCGATGCGGCCGGACCAGGGGAGCCCGGCCCTTGCGCCTCAGCCCTGGAGGGCCAGGAGGTCCTCGATGGTCTGAGGGCGCACCGCCCAGCGGGCGTCGCCGTCCTCGACGGCCACGACGCCGGGCTTGGTGAGCATGTTGTAGTTCGAGGCCATGGAGTAGCCGTAGGCGCCGGTGGCGGGCACCGCCAGCAGGTCGCCGCGGGAGACGTCGTCGGGCAGGTCCACGTCCCACACGACGACGTCGCCGGACTCGCAGTGCTTGCCGACCACGCGACAGCGCACCACCGGCGCCTGCGAGACGCGGTTGGCCACGGCGGCGGTGTACCTGGCCCCGTAGAGGGCCGGGCGGATGTTGTCGGCCATGCCGCCGTCGATGGAGACGTAGCGACGGCGAGCGCCGTCGGCGAGGAGGGCGTCCTTGACCACACCCACCCGGTAGAGGGTGAGGGTGGTGGGGCCCGCCACGGAGCGCCCCGGCTCCACGGAGACCCGCGGAACCTCGATGCCCAGGCGGTCGCAGGCCGAGCGCACGGTGCGGGCGATAGCGCGCGCCGCCTCAACGGGGGCGGTGGGGACCGGGTCGGCGCCCGAGTAGGCGATACCCACCCCGCCGCCCAGGTCGATCTCGGGCAGCAGCGCACCCGTCCGGGCCCCGACCTTCGCGGCGAGCCCGCAGATGATGCCGGCGGCCTCCTCGAAGGCGGCGGTCCCCTGGATCTGGCTGCCGATATGGCTGTGCAGGCCGCGCAGCTCCAGGTGCGGGCAGGCCGTGATGGCGTCCACGACCTCGTCGAGCTGGCCGTCGAAGGCGCCCACGCCGAACTTCTGGTCCTCGTGCCCGGTGGAGACGTACTCGTTGCCGCCGGCGTGCACGCCGGTCTTGACCCGGATCATGACGCGGGCGGTCGTGCCCAGGCGGGCGGCGACCGACTCGATCTGGGCGACCTCGTCCAGGGAGTCGATGAAGATCCGCTCAATGCCCCGGCCGTCCCCCGCGCGCAGGGCGGTCTCGATCTCGGCGTCGAGCTTGTTGTTGCCGTGCAGGCCCACCATCGACGGCGGGGCGCCGGCGCGCAGCGCCATGGTGAGCTCGCCCAGGGAGGCCGTGTCCACCCCCATGCCGGCCCCGGTGACGGTGCGCACGACGTCGGAGCACAGAAAGGCCTTGCCCGCATAGTAGGCGTCGCCGCCGCTCATGCCGTAGCCGTCCCAGAACTCCTCGGCCATGGCGGTGGCCCACACCCGGGCGCGCCCGCGCAGGTCGACGCGGTCCATGACGAAGACGGGGGTGGCGAAGTCCGCGGCGATGTCGGTCAGGGCCATCCCGCCGACCTCGAGGACCCCGTCGTCGCGGCGCCGCGCGGACCACGGCCACAGGTCGGGGCGCTCGGAGGGCTCGGGGCAGACCAGGGTGCCCGGAGCCGCCTCACCGGCGGGAACAGTCGCAGCGGTCATGATCCTCCTTCTGGTTCCGGCACGGGCGCCGCGCCGACCGATCTCGACGCGGAAGTGAACCGGTCTCACGAGATCGGTCCGAATCCGGCTCGAGACCGGTCGTAGCCCGCACCGAGATCGGTCGCACGACCGGGCGGGCGCGTTCGCGGGCCTCTCCTCTCACATGCGCTCCGGGGCGCTGACACCCAGGAGGTCCAGGCCGTTGGCGATGACCTGGCCGACGGCGTCGTTGAGCCACAGGCGAGCCACGTGACCGGAGTCAACGGCGTCGTCGCCCCGCGGGGTGACGCGGGTGGCCCCGTACCAGGTGTGGTAGGCGGCCGCGAGCTGCTCCAGGTAGCGGGCCACGCGGTGCTGCTCGCGCAGGGCTGCGGCCTGTGCCACGGTGGCCGGGAACTGGGCCAGGGCCCCCAGCAGGACGGCGTCGGCCGGGTCGTCCAGCGCCGTCGGGGAGAAGCCCGCCTGGCGGGACACGCCGTGCTCGGCGGCGTTGCGGGCCACGCTGCGAATGCGGGCGTGCGCGTACTGGACGTAGTAGACGGGGTTGTCCGCGGAGGAGGAGGCCAGCAGGTCCAGGTCGATGTCGATCGTGGAGTCCATGGAGGAGCGCGCCAGGGCGTAGCGGGCCGCGTCCACGCCGACGGCGTCGACCAGGTCCTCCAGGGTGACGATGGTGCCGGCGCGCTTGGACATGCGCACCGGGGCTCCGTCCTTCACCAGGTTGACGAACTGGCCGATAATGATCTGCATGTTGACGCCCGGGGTGTCCCCGAAGGCGGCGCACATGGCCATCATGCGGCCGACGTAGCCGTGGTGGTCCGCGCCGAACAGGAAGATCTCGCAGTCGGCGCCGCGGGAGCGCTTGTCCAGGTAGTAGGCGACGTCGGCGGCGAAGTAGGCGGCGTTGCCGTCGGACTTGATCAGGACGCGGTCCTTGTCGTCCCCGAAGTCGGTGGTGCGCAGCCAGGTGGCGCCATCGGCCTCGAAGATGACCCCGCGCCCGCGCAGGATGTCGATGGCCCGCCCCACAGCACCGGAGCTGTGCAGGGACTCCTCGTGGAAGAAGACGTCGAAGTCGGAGCGGAAGGCGTGCAGCTCGTCCTTGATAGCGGCGAACATGAGCTCCACGCCGCGGGCCCGGAAGACCTCGGTGGCGGCGGCGTCCTCGAGGGTCGCCGGGGCGGGGCGCCCCGCGGCGAGCTCGTCGTCGGTCACCCTCTGGGCGATCTCGACGATGTAGGCGCCCCCGTAGCCGTTCTCGGGGGTGTCCTCGCCGCGGGCCGCGGCGAGCAGGGACTCGGCGAAGTGGTCGATCTGGGTGCCGTGGTCGTTGAAGTAGTACTCGCGGGTGACGGTGGCCCCGCAGGCGACCAGGATACGGGCCAGGGAGTCGCCGACGGCGGCCCAGCGGGCTCCGCCCAGGTGCACCGGCCCGGTGGGGTTGGCCGAGACGTACTCGAGGTTGACGTGCTGGCCGGTCAGGGTCTCATTGCGGCCGTACCTCTCCCCGGCCTCGACGATGGTGCGGGCCAGCTCTCCGGCGGACGCGGCGCTCACGCGGAAGTTGAGGAATCCCGGCCCGGCGATCTCCACGGAGTCGACGCCGTCGAGCTCGGCGAGGCGGGGCACGAGGAGCTCGGCGAGCGCGCGCGGGTTCGTGCCGGCCTTCTTGGCCAGCTGCATGGCGACATTGGTGGACCAGTCGCCGTGGTTGCGGTTGCGGGGTCGCTCGACCCGGGGAAGCGGCACATCCTCGACCGGCAGGGCGAGAGAGCCGTCGGTCGCGGCAGTGGACAGAACGGTGCGGATCGCTTCAGCGAGCTCTTCGGGGGTCACGGGCACAGAGTAGCGGAGCGGCGAGGGTCGGCAATTCCTGCGTGACGTCGGAACTCGCAGCTCAGCAAGTGCAGTGAGCAAAAGCATACGCGAGTCAACGAGGCCGGATGCGCACGCCTCACCCGCGCCGTCACCACCGCGCCGGGTCACGCTCACGCTCGCCAGCGGTGTCGAAACTCGCTTCCCTCGATCTTCGACCCGGTTTCGACCTGCGGGCCCGGTGCTGGTAGAGTCCCGCACCGGGCCCCGATAGCTCAGTGGATAGAGCGTCTGCCTCCGGAGCAGAAGGCCGCAGGTTCGAATCCTGTTCGGGGCACCGGCCCGTCAGTGGCGGCATTTTTTCATCGGGATGCCGTCGCTGACGTCTCCCGGGCGCAGGCCTCGGCACCGTCGGTCACCTTGTCCGCGACCTCTCCGGCGCACCGCTGCTCGGCCGCGCGGAGGCCTACGGGCTCCCGGCGGACGAGCAGGCGGCCATCGTGCCGCGCAGGCGGACCCGCTGCCGCCGCGAGAGCCTTATGACGGGCCTCGCAGCCGCTCAGCGGCCGCCCTACCATGACGCCCACGGATCTGGGGTATGTCCTGTACAAGATGAAGGACCTGGGCGCGGCGGTCGATGACTTCCGCAACAGGGGCTTCGCCGTCGAGTACGGCCGGCGGAGGAACCCGATCAACGCACTCGCCTACTTCAGCGAGGGCCCCTATCTTGAACTTCTCGCCAGGACCGGCACCCCCAAGGCACTCAAGAAGCTGACCGCGCTCGTCGGGGGGGCGCCACTGGCGGGCTCTCAGCCGGCTTGCCAGCTGGGACGAGTGCGCCGAGGGCCTGTGCGGGCTGTGCCTGGAGGGCGACGACGCCCAGTTCCGCTATGCCGTCCGCTCCCTGGACGACGACGGCCTGGAGCTCGGCCCGCACCGCACGGACACCGCCGGCCGTACGCTGCGCTACCGGGTCTTCTTCCCCGCCGACCCGGACCTTCCCTTTTTTCATGACGCACTTCTCCATCGACCCGCGCCCGACGGACTTCACCCACCCGGGCGGGGCGCGCCGCATCACCTCGGTGCGCCTGCCGGTGCCGCAGGACAAGCACCGGCTCGTCCGAGGCCTGTACGAGGATAAGGCCCTTGTCCTGGCGCCGCCCGGCACGGAGATGCGCGCGGTCTTCGACGACGGCACTGTCCTGGGGGGCTGAGCCCGGACCGGTCTTCACCGGCGGTAGGCAGCCCGTCCAGGCGGGTCCTGCCCGGCGGGCGAGCGTTCAGCCCTCCCTCGGCGCCGCCTCGGCGAGCCGCTCCCCGGCCTCCAGGAGGCGCTGCTCGACGGCGAAGACCTCGCCGTCGACGGCCCCGTCCGGCCAGGCGCCACGCGGGTCCCCGTAGGTCCGCCCCAGGCCGCGCCCGTCCCAGGGCCGCCAGCCCGGGTCACCGGCGAGGATGAAGCGCACCCAGTCGCCGTGCACGGCGTCGGCCAGCGCCTGGGGAGGCGCCGAGCGCAGGGTGTGGCCGCAGTAGGGGTGGGCCAGGCAGTCGAAGGCGAAGGGCACCTCGAAGCAGTGCGTCGACCACCCCGTCTCGGGCGACTCCCACGCGAAGCGGCTCAGCCAGGTGCCCGCCGCCCGAGCGTCCGGTCCTGCGCAGTCCAGCCGGGCCCGCGCCCAGCCCAGGAGCGGGGTGTGGAACATGGTATCGGAGATCAGGTTGCCGAGCCGCAGGTGCTCGCCGCCCGCCAACTCGGGATGGGATGCCACGTAATCCGCGGCCAGTCCCGCGTCCAGGCCTGCCCGCGTCATGATCTCCGCCGCGCTGCGCTCGCCGAGCTCCTGGGCGAGCCCGAAGGCCGACCAGATGAACTCGTGCGTCGTGCTCATGGCGAGCAGCGGGATATCGCCACCCGAGCCCCGGGCCAGCGCCTCGCGCACGGGCAGGGGCACCAGGTCGCCGTCGACCGCGGGGCCATAGATGATTCCTGTGTCCGGACCCGGGATAAGCGCGGCCCGGATGCGCCCGACCAGCGGGTCGGGAGCAGCCGGCTCTGCGCAGTGCCCTTCGACCCGCCTCTCGATCTGCCTCTCAAAGCCTGCGGTGGTGGAGAAGACCCGGTCGTAGTCCAGCGCGCGCCAGCCCTCCAGGTTCGGCTCGACGCCGGCGAAGCGCGCCATCTCGTGGGCGGTGGACCGGGCGCGGTCGGCGGGGACGTCGGTGACGGCGCCCGACTCGCTGATCGCCCCGTGAAACAGGCCGCGGGCGCGGGGGCAGGCCATGAGGGTCAGGACGTTGCCTCCTCCGGCGCTCTGCCCGCCGATGGTCACCCGGCCCGCGTCCCCGCCGAAGGCGGCGATATTGTCCCGCACCCACTCCAGGGCCGTGATCTGGTCGAGCACGCCCCGATTGAAGGGGGTGTCCGAGCCCTCCACCCAGCCGTAGCCGTCGAAGCCCAGGCGGTAGGACAGGGCCACCGTCACCACGCCGTCGCGATTGAAGGCGGCGCCGTCGTACCAGGGGCTCGCCTGGCAGCCCGAGGACCACCCGCCGCCGTGGATCCACACGTAGACCGGCAGCCCGGCGCCCGCGTCCCCAGGCGCCGGGGTGAAGATGTTGAGGTTGAGCATGTCCTCCCCCACCACGGTGGGCTCGGGGATGGCGGGGTCGTCGAAGATGGAGCCGCGCTGCGGCGTCGGGCCGGGCAGGACGGCCTCGCGCTCCTCGCGCCACCGGGCGCGGGGCACGGGCGCCATGAACCGGCGCCCGGCGACCGGGGGCTCGGCGTAGGGGATGTTGTAGAAGGCCGCCGAGCGCTCGAAGCGGGCATGGGGCGACCGGGCCCCGGGAGCCGAGACGATCCGCCGCCACACCCCGCGCACCGGCCCGCAGGGCGCATCAACCCGGGGGCCCTCCTCGCCGGTGGGAAGGGCGATCGGCGTCGCCGACACGTGGGGAGCGCCGCCGGCGCCGCTGATGGGGGGCGAGAGGGCTTCATCCTGCATGTGCCCACTGTCTCCCGCGGAGGCGCCGATGTGAAGGCCCTCAGCCCCCCAGGGTCTCCAGGGCCAGGCTCGGGACATCGGTCATGACGGCGTCGACGTTCAGCGCTGCCAGACGGTGCATCTGCGCGGGGTCGTCGATCGTCCACACGTGCACCTCGAGCCCGGCGGCGTGCGCCTGCGCCACGAAGCGCCGTGTCACCACCGGCAGCCCGCGGTAGGTCGGCGGCACCTGCACGGCGTCCACCCTTCCCCGCGTCCACCCCCAGCGCGTGTGCGGCAGGGGCAGCGCCGCCTCGCTGAGCAGCATGAGACCCGCGATGTCGCATCCCCCCAGGGATGTGGTCGCGCGCGGCTCCTGACGGCGCAGCATCGCCAGACGGCGTGCGGAGAAGGAGGCGAACCGCACCCGCTTCAGGGCGTCGGCCACGCGGACCACCTGCAGGGCCGGCTGCACCACCGCGGGCTCCTTGAGGTCCACGTTGAGCGCGAGTCGCGGGTGGGCCTCCAGGACCTCGTCCAGGCGCACGAGGCTGCGCCCGTCGCCCGCATCGAGCTCGGCGGCCTCGTCCCAGGTCATCTCGGACAGCGACCGCTCCATGCCGCTCACCCGCCCCAGACCGGCGTCGTGGGACAGCACCACGACGTCGTCGGCGGTGGCCCGCAGATCGGTCTCCATCCACTCCAGGCCCAGCGACACGACGTGCTCGACGGCGCTCCACGTGTTCTCCGGGACCTCGCGGGCTCCGCCGCGGTGGGCGATCACGGCGCACTGCCGCCTGGGTCTCATCGTTCCTCCTTGCGCACCCGGGCGCCGCTCAGGAGCAGTCCGTGGACAGCTCGGCGGCGTGGTGGTCGTCGAGCCACTTCTGGGGCTCGACCGTGGACTCGTCGGCCGTGTCGTTCTTGGTGCGCACCTCGAAGTGCATGTGGGGTCCGGAGGACCGCCCGGTGTTGCCGACGCCGGCGATGAGCTGGCCGGCGGTCACCGTGTCCCCCACGTGGACGTAGATGCCGTCCTCGTACATGTGCATGTAGCTCGTGTACCAGGTCTGACCGTCGATCTGGTGCTCGATGGTGACGGTGCCGACGCCCTCGTCCATGCCCGCCGTCACGACCTTCCCGGCGGCGACGGCGTAGATGGGCGTGCCCACGGGGGCGGCGAAGTCCTGGCCGGCGTGCAGCTTCATGTAGCCCAGGGTGGGGTGCAGGCGGTAGCCGTAGGGCGAGGAGATGGTGTAGGTGCCCGAGACCATGGGATAGAAGATCTCCGGAGCCTTGCTGAGGGCACTGGCGTCGCCCGAGGCCCCGCCCGTCTGCGAGGCGCAGGTCGTGGTGGGATTCTCACGGGCCTCCCGGATGCGGGCCTTGGCCGCGGCGTCGGGGTCGTTGGACATCTCGGAGTCGGACTGGGGGTCCACGTCGGCGTCGGAGCCGAGCACGGCCGCGGCCACCGAGGACGGCGGCGCGCTCGCCTCGGGCGCCGGGTCGGCGGTCTGCGTGCTCAGCGCCGCGGAGGCCAGCGGGCTGGCCGAGACGTGGGCGCTGATCGGAACGACCACGGTCACGAGGCCCAGCACGGTCATGACGCTGATGCGGCCGACCCAGCCGGCGCCGGTCCTGGGGCGGGCGGGCGGGGCGACGATGTTCTCGTCGTTCACCTCCCCCGAGAGCGGCTGGCTCTCAACTGTCGGTGCGGCATCACGCGGGCGCCCGAGCGGGGCGCGGTCCTTCACCTCCCGCGCGGGGGCCGCCGGTACGGGAGCCGCGGGCGCGGGGGCCGCCGGTACGGGAGCCGCGGGCGCGGGGGCCACCGGTACGGGAGCCGCGGGCGCGGGGGCCGCCGGTACGGGAGCCGCGGGCGCGGGGGCCGCCGGTACGGGGGCCGCAGGCGCAGAAGGGCCGCCCCGGACGGCCCGAGCGGGCCCGGGAACCGGCCCGGGCCCGGGAACCGGCCCGGGCCTCGAAGCGTGCGCACGGCCCGAGGCGCGCCCGGCGCCCCGCCCCGCGTCTCGGGCGGGCTCGGGCTGCGCGCCGGCGCGGGTCCCCGCGCCGGCCCCGGGACGCGAGGGACGCCTGGAGCGGGTGCCGCTCCTGGACTTCGGGGACGTTCTCCCGGGCGGAGACGCCGGCGAGGAGATGATGTCGTCCCAGGCGATGACGCCGGTGGGCGGTTCGCCGGGACCGGCGGGCTCACGAGGCGCTGTCTCCCGGGGCGTCGGCGGCGCGGCGCGGAAGGCAGGAGACTGCGGGCCCGAGCGGGCGGGAGAGGGGGGTGATGGGGCCGGGACGGTGCGCCCGCCCAGTGGCGCCCGGGGAGCGGGCCGGGGGCGGAAGGACGAGGGCGCCCGGGGCCTCAGGGCCGGGGAAGCGGAAGAAGTCGCGGAGGACGCCGAAGATGCTGAGAATGCTGAGGATGCGGCAGACTCCGCGGGCCCTGTCGCGGGGGCCGCGGGCCGCGCAGGTGCCGCGACGGGGCGGTCGGCCGCGCGTCTGGGGCGTCCCGTGACCGGCGTCGCGGGCGTGGGTGGCGCGGCCGTCGGAGGCCCGGGCCTCCACCCGGAGGGCGCCCGGGCGGAGCTCCTGCGCGGCACGGGCCGTGCGTCCCCTGCGGGACCAGCATGCGCGCCCGTGTACGCGGTGGTGCGCCCGCGAGGCTGCTGACGGGCGCCGATCCGGTTCATCGCATGTGATTCGGCCTCACGCTGCGCTTGTGCGGCGCGCTCAGCCTCACGGCGCTGACGCCGTGTCGTCGACTGGTCGCTGATCTCCACCTTGGCACTTTAACACCCGGAGCGCGCCTCTTCCGTGGACCCGGGCACACTCCAGGCGCGCCAGTACACCACACCGCGTCGGGCCGACCGCGCAGACACGCGAGGCTCGCCGTCAGCCGCGCTGCATGGCGTCATGAACCTCCCCGATCAGCTCCTCGAGGATGTCCTCGAGGAAGACGACGCCGATGGTGACGCCCTCGGGGTCCTCCACCCGCCCCAGGTGGGCGCCGGTCCGCTGCATGGCGGCGAGCACGTCCTCGACCTCGTCGCCGGCGTGCACGGGCACGAGCGCGCGGGCGTGCCAGGACGGTATCGGCTCGCTGCGCTGGGCCTCGGTGGCGTACAGGATGTCCTTGAGGTGGACGTAGCCGGAGATGACGATCGGGCCGTCGCGCGTCTCGCCCTCACCGGCCCCACCGGCGTCGGCGGCCTCGCCGCCCGCTCCCCCGCCCACGAGCGGGAAGCGGGAGAAGCCGGTGGCGGCGACGGCCTGCTCGACGTCCTCGGGCGTGCAGTCCCCGGGCAGGGTGACCAGGGAGTCCACGGGCACCATGACACTGCCCGCGGTCTCCTCGGAGAACTCCAGGGCGCCGGTGAGCAGACCCGTGTCGTCCTCCAGGACGCCCTCGGCGGTGGACCGCTCGACGATCGAGGCGACCTCGGCCGCGTTGAAGGCGGCCGCGACCTCCTCCCTGGGCTCCAGGCCCATCAGGTGCAGCGTCCAGTTGGCGAAGCCGTTGAGCACGGTGATCACGGGGCCGAAGACGTGGGAGACCCACACCAGGGGCGGGGCGAGCAGCCGCACCGCCTTCTCGGGCGCGGCGATCGACATGTTCTTGGGGACCATCTCCCCGCAGACCACGTGGACGTAGACGACCAGGACCAGGGCGATGACGACGGCCACCGCGTGCGCCCCGGCGTCGCCGATGCCGATCCTGGCCAGCAGGGGCGTCAGCGCGTGCGCGATGGCCGGCTCGGCGACGACGCCCAGGCCCGTCGAGCACACGGTGACGCCGAGCTGGGCGGTGGCGAGCATCCGCGAGATGTGCTGGAGGGCCCACAGAGCGGTGGCGGCCCGGGCGTCGCCGGCGGCAGCGAGCGGCTCGAGCTGGGAGCGGCGGCAGGAGGTGACGGCGAACTCGGCGCTGACGAAGAAGGCGTTGCCCGCCAGCAGCGCCACGGTGATGATCAGGGCGACCGGGGTGCTCATCGGCCCTCCTCCCCGTCGCGCCCGGCGGGGCCCCGGGGCGCGGGGGCGTCCCCGGCGGCGTCGTCCCGAGCGGGCCCGGCGACGGGGCGCACCCGCAGGCGGGTGACGCGCCTCCCCTCCATGGCCTCCACGGTGAGCGCGGCCCGCGGCGTGGCGATCGTGTCGCCGATCTGCGGGAGGCGCCCGAGCTCGGTCATGACCAGGCCGGCGAGGGTCTCGTAGGGGCCGTCGTCGGGCACGTGCAGGCCGGTGCGCGCGGCGAGCTCGTCGGGGCGCGTCCAGCCGGGCACGAGCCAGTCCCCGGAGGCGTCGGCGCGCGCCCCGGCCCGGCGCCGGTCGTGCTCGTCGGCGACGTCGCCGACGATCTCCTCGATGGCGTCCTCGAGGGTGACCACGCCCGCGGTGCCGCCGTACTCGTCGACGACGACGGCCATCTGGGAGCCCTGGTTGCGCAGCTCGACCAGCAGGGCGGCCAGCGGCATGGTCTCGGGCACCCGCGGGGCGGGCGTCATGAGGGAGGAGGAGGTCACCGGCACGCTCTCCCGCCGCTCGTAGGGCACGGCGATGACGCGGCGCAGGTGGACGATGCCCAGGACGTCGTCGGGGCTCTCGCCGATGACCGGGAAGCGGGAGTGGCCGGTGGTGCGGGCCAGGGCCACGACGGCGTCGGCCGTGTCGTCCTGGTCCAGGACGTGGAGGCGGCCCCGGTCGGTCATGACGTCGACGGCGGTCAGCGCCCCGAGCCCGATCGAGCGGGTCAGCAGCGTGGCGGTGGAGGGGTCCAGGGCGCCCTCCTCGGCGCTGTGGCGCACGAGGGCCGCGAGCTCTCCGGCGCTGCGGGTGCCGCTGATCTCCTCGACCGGCTCGATGCCCATGCGGTGCAGGACCAGGTTGGCGGTGTCGTTGAGGACGACGATGACCGGCTTGAGCACGACCGTGAAGACCATGAGGAAGGGGGCGACGAGCCCGGCGGTGCGCATGGGGTCGGCCAGGGTCGCGTTCTTGGGGATGAGCTCGCCCACAACCATGGAGAAGGCGTTGACGACCACCAGGGCGATGGCCACGGCCGCGCCGGTGGCCACGGACTGGGCCAGCCAGGCGCTCATGAGCCCGCCGAGAATCCTGGCCAGGGCGTCCTGCATGGTGTAGCCGAGCAGGATGGTGGTCAGGGTGATGCCGACCTGGGCGCCTGACAAGAGCGTGGACATGCGGCCCAGGGCCCTGCGGACCGTGGTGGCGCGCCTGTCGCCCGCGGCGGCGCGGGTCTCGACGGTCGAGGGGTCCAGGGCGACCAGGGAGAACTCGCCGGAGACGAACAGGGCCGTGCCCGCGGTCAGCGGGAGGCCCAGAGCGATCATGAGCCAGTCGGTCACGCGGCACCGCCCGGGATCTGCAGAGGCGGCGGAGGCTGCCGAGTCGGCGGAGCGCCGCGCGCGGCGGGCGCCGGGGTCTGCGAGCGCGCGGGATGAGGATGGCCAGGTTCCGGATGATGGCGGGAAGCGCGTCCGCGTGCCCGCCGGGATGCCGATCGCATAGTGGCTCGCACGCTATCACCCGCCCCGCGGCGCGTGAGCTGGGCGGTGGGGGAGCTGGACGGTCGCACCGGTCGGTCCCCCGCCCCATCCCCGTCACATGCCCGAAACAAATGTGTCTTTAGTCCCGCGTTTCGCCCCGGCACCCCCGGTTCTCCCCGTACGATGACGCACGACGACGCACGAGCACCATCCGCCCACCCGCCGACGCCGCCACGCGACAGCGCTCGCGGACGGGTGCTGCCGACCCCGCGACGAGGAGAAGACGCACCGTGTCGACACTGGACAGCACCGCCGCAGGCTTCGGAGCCAACGAGTGGATGGTGGAGGAGATGCGGGATGCCTGGCTGGCCGACCCCTCCTCGGTGACACCGCAGTGGCGGGCCCTGTTCGAGGGCGCGGCGGCCTCCGGCCCGCACACCGCGGATCCCGCTGCGGGCGGCGCGGCCGCACCGGCCCCGTCGTCGGCGCTGCGGCCCTCCCCCCGCCGCCCGTCCACGGCCATACAGGACGTGACCCGCTCGGACCTGCCGCCCGCACCGCCCTCGGACGCCGCCCCGCCGACGTCGCCCTACGCCCAGCGCACGGCTCACCACTACACCGGCTCGTCAGACGACGACGCCTGCCAGGACCACGACTCGCGCATGAGGGGGGCCGCCGCCCGCACGGCCAAGAACATGGAGGCGTCGCTGTCGATCCCGACCGCCACCTCCGCCCGCGCCATCCCCGCCAAGGTCCTCATCGAGAACCGTGCGATCATCAACGGGCACCTCCTCCACACCCACGGCGGCAAGATCTCCTTCACCCACCTCATCGGGTGGGCCGTCGTCGAGGCTCTGACCGAGATGCCCTCCATGAACGTCTCGTACACCACCGACGCCGCCGGTAAGCCCGCCCTCCACGCGCCCGCCCACGTCGCCTTCGGCCTGGCCATCGACGTCCCCGCCCCCGGCGGCGAGCGCCGTCTGCTGGTGCCCTCCATCAAGAAGGCGGACCTCATGGACGCCGCCGGCTTCGTGGCCGCCTACGAAGAGCTGGTCGCCAGGGCGCGCGCGGGCGGGCTGGAGGTCGAGGACTTCCGCGGCACGACGGTCACACTGACCAATCCCGGCATGATCGGCACCCTGCACTCGGTGCCGCGTCTCATGCCCGGGCAGGGCCTGATCGTCGGGGTGGGCGCCATGGCGTACCCGGCCGCCTTCGCCGGCGCCAGCGAGAAGACCCTCGCCCGCCACGGTGTCGGCAAGGTGGTCACACTGACCTCCACCTACGATCACCGCGTCATCCAGGGGGCGGCCTCCGGGGAGTTCCTGCGGCTGGTGGAGCGCAAGCTGCTCGGCCTGGACGGGTTCTGGGAGCGGATCTTCGAGTCCCTGCGCATCCCGCACGAGCCTGTCGCCTGGGCCCGCGACGCCACCTACGACCCCGATCTGGAGACGGGCAAGCCCGCGCGCGTGGCCGAGCTCATCCACGCCTTCCGCCAGCGCGGCCACCTGGCGGCGGACACCGACCCCCTGACCTACCGCCTGCGGCGCCACCCGGACCTGGACCTGTCCTCCTACGGGCTGAGCCTGTGGGACCTGGACCGCACCTTCCCGACCGGCGGCCTGGGCGGCACCGAGCGCGCCACCCTGCGCGAGATCCTCGCGCGCCTTCGCCGCGCCTACTGCCGCACCGCCGGCATCGAGTACATGCACATCCAGGACCCGGCCCAGCGCACCTGGTGGCAGGAGCGTCTCGAGGGCGAGTGGATGGCGGTCACCCCGGCCGAGCGCCGTCGGATCCTGACCAAGCTGGAGCAGGCGGAGGCCTTCGAGACCTTCCTGCAGACCAAGTACGTGGGCCAGAAGCGCTTCAGCCTGGAGGGAGGGGAGTCCCTCATCGTCCTGCTGGACCGGCTGCTGGACTCGGCCGCCCACGACGGCCTGGACGAGGTCGTCATCGGCATGACCCACCGCGGCCGGCTCAACGTGCTGACCAATATCGCCGGGAAGTCCTACGGGCAGGTCTTCGACGAGTTCGACGGCACCAGCGTCATCGAGGGCGCGGGCACCGGGGACGTGAAGTACCACCTGGGCACCGAGGGCGTCTTCACCGGCACCGACGGGGTGAGCACGCGCGTGTCCCTGGCGGCCAACCCCTCCCACCTGGAGACGGTCGACGGCGTCGTCGAGGGGATCGTGCGCGCCAAGCAGGACCGCATCGGCCTGGGCGACAAGGGCTACACGGTGCTGCCCGTGCTGGTGCACGGCGACGCCGCCTTCGCAGGGCAGGGCGTGGTCTACGAGACCCTCAACATGAGCCAGCTGCCCGCCTACCGCACCGGCGGCACCGTGCACATCGTGGTCAACAACCAGATCGGCTTCACCACCGGGGCGGCGTCGGCCCGCTCGACCACATACGCCACCGACCTGGCCAAGGGGCTGCAGGTGCCGATCTTCCACATCAACGCCGACGACCCCGAGACGGTCGCCCGGGCCGCCCACCGCGCCTACGAGTACCGGGCGGCCTTCCACAAGGACGTCATCATCGACCTCATCTGCTACCGCCGCCGCGGCCACAACGAGGGAGACGACCCGTCGATGACCCAGCCGGTCATGTACCGCCTCATCGACTCCCTGCCGTCGACCCGCACGGTCTACACCGCCGACCTGGTGGGACGCGGGGACATCGCGGCCGAGGACGCCCAGCGGATCGAGGAGGAGTTCCACGGCGAGCTGGAACGGATCTTCGCCGAGACCCGGGCCGCCCACGCGCGCTCGGGCGGCACCGCTCAGAGCGCCTCCAGCGACTCCTTCGACGCCACCGACCCCACGAAGGTCGGCCTGCAGACCACCAGCCTGGAGGTGCCCGCCTCCCAGCGCGCCGGCGAGGGCATGATGATCGGCTGGACCAGCGCGGTCCCGCGCCGCGTCGTCGAGCGCATCGGGGACGCCCAGGTCGCCTACCCGGAGGGGTTCACGGTCCACCCCAAGCTGGGGGCCATGCTCGCCAGGCGGCGGCGCGCCACCCGTGAGGGCGGCATCGACTGGGCCCTGGGCGAGCTCATCGCGCTCGGCTCCCTCCTCATGGAGGGCGTGCCGGTGCGCATGGCCGGCGAGGACGCCAGGCGCGCCACCTTCGCCCAGCGCCACGCCGTCCTGCACGACAACGACTCGGGCGCCGAGTGGACGCCGCTGGACTTCCTCACCCCGGACCAGGCGCCGCTGAGCATCTACGACTCGCTGCTGAGCGAGTACGCGGCGCTCGCCTTCGAGTACGGCTACGCGGTGGAGCGCCCGGAGGGGCTGACGGTCTGGGAGGCGCAGTTCGGCGACTTCGCCAACGGCGCCCAGTGCGTGATCGACGAGTACATCGCCTCCGCCGGGCAGAAGTGGGGCCAGCGCTCCGGCCTGGTCATGCTCCTGCCGCACGGCCAGGAGGGCCAGGGACCGGACCACTCCTCGGCCCGCATCGAGCGCTACCTGCAGATGTGCGCCCAGGGGAACATGCGGGTGGTCATGCCCTCGACGCCCGCCAACCACTTCCACCTGCTGCGCGAGCACGCCTACTCCCGTCCGCGCCGCCCGCTGGTCGTGTTCACCCCCAAGCAGCTGCTGCGGCTCAAGGCCGCGACCTCCCGGGTGGATGACCTCACCGCCGGGGCCTTCCTGCCGGTCGTCGGCGAGACCGACGAGCGGGTCGCCGCCGGCGCGGGCGTCGACCGGGTGCTGCTGTGCTCGGGCCGGGTGTACTACGCGCTGGTCGACGAGCGGGCCGAGCGGGGCGACGCGTCCACCGCGATCGTCCGCCTCGAGCAGCTCTACCCGCTGCCCGAGGCCGAGCTGGCCGAGGCGCTGGCCCCCTACGCGGGCGCCGAGCTCGTCTTCGTCCAGGACGAGGCCGCCAACCAGGGCATCTGGCCGTGGCTCGCCCTGCACATGCCCGCCTCTCTCACCGGCGGCAGGCGGCTGCGGCTCGCCTCCCCGACCGAGGCGGCCTCCCCGGCGGTCGGCAGCGCCGGCGCCTACCGGGCGCAGCAGGCGGCGCTCATGGCGGCGGCCTTCGATCGCGGCTGACCGTCCCGACGGCCCTGAGCCTCCTCGGCCGGCTCCGACGGCCCTGCCTGTGAGCCTGCCCGCCCGGGGGGACGCGCCGTCGTTGACGCGTCCGGGCCCGGGGCGCGGTAGCGTCTCCTTCAGGAGGAACTGCACGACGGCGGACCGCGGCAGCCGGCGCTGGGTCCGGCCCGATGGCCGTCGAGAAGAAAGGAGCCATGTGGACGAGACCCGGATCCACTTCATCGGCGACGAGCTCGTAGCCGGCTACGGCGACCCTCGGGCCCTGGGGTGGGCCGGGCGCGTCATGGCACGCACCCCCCGAGACCTGGAGGCCTTCTGGGCGACGCTGGCCGTGCCCCGGGAGACGACGGTCCAGCTCGCCGACCGCTGGCCGCCCGAGGTGGCCCTGCGCTCCACCCACACCGGGGTGAACCGCATGGTCATCGGGCTGGGGGTGGCCGACGTCGGCTCCGGCATCTCGCCCGCGCGCAGCCGCCTGGCGCTGGCCAACATCCTGGACAAGGCCGCCGGCGAGCAGCGGTCCTGCTTCGTGGTCGGGCCCCCGCCGCTGCCCAGCGTCAGCCCCGACGCGACGGCGGCCCTGTCGCGCGCCGCGACCGAGGTGTGCCACCGGCGCAGGGTCCCCTACGTGGAGACCTTCGAGCCGCTGCGCAACCACGACCAGTGGATCACCGACGTCGCCGCGGCCGGCGGCGACCACCCCGGCCAGGCCGGCTACGGCCTGCTCGCCTGGCTGGTGCTGCACCGCGGCTGGTACGAGTGGCTGGGCGTGTCCCAGCCCTCCTGAGCGCCTCCCCTGCGCCGAGATCGGTTCATCTCCGGCTCGAGATCGGTTCGCCCCCTGTCCGCCGCGCTGAGCCGGTCCCGGCCCTCGCGCCTCGGCTCAGGCCACGGCGTAGACGCGGATGTCCGGGTCGGCCTTGAACAACGGGGTCAGGCCTGGGACGACCTTGGCGGTGAACAGCTCGCTGGTCAGGTAGGCGCCGGCCTGCTCGACGGTCTCGAAGCCGTGAAGGGCCTGGACGTCCTCGTCGCGGACGAGCAGCTCCTTGCTCTCCGCGCCGGGGACCGTGTCGAGGAACTCCTGCTTGTAGTCGGAGTAGATCCTGGCGCCGGCGGCGCGGTCGGCCGGGTCGATGGTCATGGTGACCTGGAGGTAGGCGGTCATGGTGGCTCCTTCGATGTCGGGTGGCGCCCGGTGCCGGTCGGCCGCCGGCGCGTCACTGCCCACACCGTAGGAATCGGCGCGGCGGCGCCGGTAGAGGCTCTTGGCTGATGCCGGCATCACGCGACGTTATACCCCGGCGCCGGGGCGGCCGCCCTGCGCGCCCGGTTATGGGCCGCCCTCGGAGGCTAGGCCCCCGGCCAGGGACTCGAGCTCGTCCGCAATCGGCGACGCGCCGTCCCAGGCGGCCTCGTAGGCGATGGTGATGGCCGCGCCGTCGACATCGACCACAGGGCGCGCACGCGATTCGACGGAGGTCACCTTCGAGCGGGGCAGGAGCGCGCTGCCCAGCCCCATCCCCGCCCAGCCCTCGAGCACCCGGTAGCTGGCGGCCTCTCCCGAGTAGGCCCGCAGGGGCAGGCCGCGGTCGGCAAGCAGGCCGCGGGTGAAGGTCGTCAGCCCGCAGGTGTCGGGGACGAGAAGAAGGGTGCGGTGCGCAAGCTCGTCAACGCGGGCGGCCGCAGTCGCCGCAGAAGGGGCTCCTGCGTCGCCCACCTCCGGCTCGACGAGCACGACGGGCTCGCTGCCTATGACGCGGTGTCGGCAGCGGGTGAGCGGGAGAACGGCGGGGACGACAATGAGGTCGAGCTCGCCGTCGTCAAGCGCGGCACACAGCTCGGACAGGTCGGCCTCGCGCAGGACGAGGGAGTCCTTCCCGCGGCCGGGGAGGGCGGCGACGGCGCGCTGGGCGCGGGCTACGACGCCCACGCTGATGAGCGGGGAGACGCCGACGCGCACGGGGAGCGGTTCGGGAGCGTGCCAGTGGCGGGCCTCGGCGGTAACGGCGTCGAGCGCGGCCAGCGCGGCATCGACCCTGGGCAGGATCGCCGCGCCGAAGGCGGTGGGAGTGGTCCCGCGCGTGCTGCGCTCGAAGAGCCGATCGCCGAGAGCCTCCTCCAGACGGCGGATGGCGTTGGACAGCGCCGGCTGCGTAAGGCTGTGCTCCCGGGCGGCCGCGCTGAAGGAGCCGGTTCGAGCGACCGCCTGAGCGTAGCGCAGGCCCTCGGGACTGAGTCGGTCGTTCACACCGGCAGTCTACGGAGGGACCCGCCCCGGCGGCTGGCCGACCAGGCGGCTGGAGATCCTCGTGTTGCACAGGCCGATGATCGGGCCGAGGAAGAAGCCCATGACGATCGTCCCGACGGCCACGATCCCCAGGGAGAGGTCGAAGCCGGTCAGGACGAGCGCGAGGGCGATGGCGAGGACGTCCTGGGTCACGCGGAAGGCGCGGTAGCTCACCCGCGGGAGCTCCCGGTTGATCGCGGGGGCGATGCCGTCGTAGGGCCCCTGCCCCAGGTCGCAGGTGATGTACATCGATACGCCCAGGCTGAACAGGCCCATCCCGATGAGCAGGCACACGAGCATTCCGGCAACGGTGTACGTGAACGTGAGGTACTCGGCGTAGACGGCCTGGAAGAAATCGACCAGCACCCCACCATGGTGAAGTTGAGGACGGTTCCCAGGCCGAAGATCGTCCTGTCGAAGGGGACGACCACAACGAGCAGGAGGATATTGACGATCGGGACGACCGCGGCGAAGGAGAGGCCGGACAGGTGGGCCACGCCCTGCAGGAAGGCGGTGTAGGGGTCGACGCCGGCGTGCCCGATGAGGAGGATCGCGATCCCGAGCGAGGTGATGATCTCCCCGACGACGCACACCAGGACGCGGCGCAGGAGGGAGCCGCCCCGCAGGGTCCACTGCTTCTTGTCCGTCAAGCGTCCCGAAGGCATCTCGCACCGTCCTGGCTGTCGCCCCTGCGGCAGCGGGGCGGCGACCCCGCCGCCGGCTCCGTCGTCGTCGAGGGGGCCTGTCACGTGCCGAGGGTACCGCCCGGGACGCCGTCACTCCTGGCCGAGGACGACGGGAACCGACCGGTAGCCCACGCCCATGCGGTCGATCCCCATGTCGATCAGGCGCAGGAAGTGCTCGCGGTCGCGGATGGCGCCGGAGCCCTTGACCCTGGCCCGCCCGGCGGCCGCGTCCTGCATGAGGCGGACCATGTCGTCGAAGGCGCCGGTGCGCTCGCCGTGGGTCGGCGTGCCGGTGTAGAAGCCGGTCGAGGTCTTGATGAAGTCGGTGCCGGCGGCGATGGCGGCCTCGGCCGCTGCGCGGATCTCGTCGTCGGTCAGCGCGTCCGTCTCCAAGATGGTCTTGACGATGACGCCCTTGGCGTGGCACAGCTCGACGACGGCCCTGAGGTCCTCGGTGACGCGCTCGATCTCGCCGCCGCGCAGCCGGCCGTAGTTCATCACGATGTCGAGGTCCTCGATCGGGTGCTCCAGGGCGATCTCGGCCTGAGCCGCCTTGGAGCGCGTGCTCGAGGTGCCGAAGGGGAAGTCGATGACGACGCAGATCCCCGTACCAGTGCCCGCCACGAGGGGAAGAGCGGTCTCGATGTGGGCGGGATTGATGCACACCGTCTTGCAGCGGAGCTCGACGGCGGCGCGGACCTCGCGCTCGACGTCCGCGGTGGTGAACTCAGGCTTGAGGATCGAGTAGTCGATGTAGGCGGCGAGCTCGTCCCGGGTCATCTCGGCGGCGGGCTTGGTGGGGTGCATGGGTGTCTTCTTTCTTGCGCGGTCTCACGGGTGCGGGAGGCGGAAGGGACTTCCCCGGGCGCCTCAGCGAGAACCATACCTGTATATACATCCTGTTGGACAGGGTGCGGGAGCGCGATCCGCACCACGTCCGCGCGCCCGTCCTGGCCCCGGACGCAGAGGCGGGGGCGCCCGCGGTGAGCGCCCCCGCCGGATCCGTCGACGCGAGAGCGTCAGCCCACCGAGCCGAGGGTGTCGATCGCCCAGCGCGCGCCGATGTAGGCGGTCTCGGTCGTCTCGACGGGGGTGCCCTCCGGATCGGTGACCGTCCGAGTCTCGACCAGCAGCGCGGTCGGCTCGTCAACCAGCAGGAGCCTGCACTCCTCCGCCGTCGCCAGGCGCGAGGTCACCACGCCGCTGGTCCTGGCCAGCACGGCGCCGGCGCCCCTGAGGGCGGCGTGCAGGGAGCCGCCGGCCAGATCGGCCTCGAGGACGGCGCGGTACCTCTCGGGAAGGTGCACCCGCTCCCGGGCCACGGGCGCGCCGTCGGCGCAGCGGACGCGATCGATGAAGACCAGGGTGGACTTGGGATCCATCCCGAGCGCCCGCGCCTCAACAGGCCGGACGACGAGGCCGGCCTCGAGGACGGCCGACGAGGCGGCCATGCCGCGGACCCGGAGCTCCTCGGTGAAGGAGCGCAGAAGCGCGTCGGGGCGGTGGAGCTGCGGGGCGGCCACGAAGCTGCCGACGCCGCGCCGGCGCTCGATCCGGCCGCTCTCGCGCAGCCTCTCCAGCGCGTGCCGGGCGGTCATACGGCTGACGGCGAACCTGTCGGCGAGCTGGGACTCCGAGGGCAGCAGGGCGCCCACCGGCAGTCTCCCGCACTCCTCCTCCAGCCACTCGCCGATCTCCCGGTAGCGGGGCCTGTCCTGCTCATCGGCAGTCGCCTTGACTGGCATGCGCTCCTCCTGACAGACACCCTGGGGCCAGAAACCGGCCCACAGCAGTATATACAAGGGCAGGTCCCCTCGCCGTCGCGCGGGATGCCGGCGGCGTGCGCACGGCCGCGCCGCCCCGCCGGCGGCCCGACAAGCGCCTCAGAGCCCGCGCACCCGCGCCGGAACGATGACGAGCGCGGCCGGCCACCGCAGGGTGACCGGCCGCGCCATCGGTTGCCCGGGTGCGGCGCCGGACGCGCAGACCCGGCTCAGGCGTTGGGGCGCTTGCCGTGGTTGGCGCTGTTCTTGGCGCGTGCACGACGCTTGCGACCGCGCTTGCCCATAATGGCCTCCTCGTGTCTGGACCGCCCCACGAGGGGGCACGGAACGCTGCTCATTTTTGCACACGAGCGGGATCGCGGACCACACGCCTACCAGTTGCACCGGTCACGCGCGCCGTGCGCCCCTCCCAGCCGCGCCCCCTTCACCGCGATCGGCAGTATTCCGGCTCGATATCGGTAGATCTCCGCGACAGGGGCCCGGCGGCTCCGGGATCGTCATCCGAGGCGATAGCGGACGACCTGGCTGCGGACCGTCGTCGTGCCATCGGCCGTGGTCGCCGTGGTCGCCGACGTCGTCGCCCGCATGACCGACAGCCGCCCCAGCACCCGGGCGCGCAGCTCGGGCGGAGCCTGCTCGGCGCAGCGCGACCGCAGGATCTCGCGCAGGTGGGTCTCGGCGTCGGCGATGCGGGAGCAGTGCTCGCAGGTCGCCACGTGCTCGGCCAGGCGCGCGGTCAGGTCGCCGTCGCACTCGTGGTCGAGGAAGCGCTCCAGGTGCGCGCGAGCCTCCGAGCACGAGCAGCGCTCGTCCTTCTCATTCGATCCGCCCATCAGCGGCCCTCCCGAGTCGTGGTGTAGCCCAGCTGACGGGCATGATCGGCCAGGAGCTCGCGCAGCTGGCGACGTCCGCGGTGCAGACGCGACATGACGGTGCCGATGGGCGTGTCCATGATCTCGGCGATCTCCTTGTAGGAGAAGCCCTCGACATCGGCAAGGTAGACGGCCAGTCGGCGGTCCTCGCTCAGCTCGGACAAGGCCGCCTTGATCTCCTCGTCGGGCAGCTCGTCCAGAGCGATGTTCTCGGCGCTGGGCAGCCCGGTGGAGTCGTGGGACGCGGCGCGGTGCAGCTGCCAGTCCTCGACGGCGTCGGCGTCGGACTGCAGCGGCTCGCGCTGCCTCTTGCGATAGGAGTTGATGAAGGTGTTCGTCAGGATCCGGTACAGCCAGGCCTTGAGATTCGTGCCGGGGCGGTACTGGCGGAAGGAGGCGAAGGCTCTGGCGTAGGCGTCCTGGACCAGGTCCTCGGCGTCGGCCGGGTTGCGCGTCATCCGCATCGCCGCGCCGTAGAGCTGGTCCAGGTAGGGCAGGGCGTCGGCCTCGAAGCGCGCGGCGCGCTCCTCCTCGGACTCGTCCTCGGGGGCCCGGTCGAGGTCGCCGGAGCCGTCGGGGTCGATGTCAGTGAGAAGGTCGGTGGCCGCGTCGCCGTCTTCGCGCGGGGCGCCGTCGGGGCGCGAGTCGTCGGTGTCCGTCATCGTCCACGAGCCTAACGCCCCTGGGCACCCGCGCCCGCAATCGGCGCCGCTCAGAGCGCTCGGCCGGCCCCGGCGGACGTCCCCGCCCTGCGCGCCGGCACGCGGATGACGCTCCGAAGGTGTCGATCGGTCTCCTCGGCGCCGCGGCCCGCCCACCGGCGCGCGGGTGCGAGACGGGCCCGCGCGGTACGACGCCGTCGGGCCGGGCGGTCTGATCGGCAGTTTCGCAGTCACGTCCTGACCAACAGGCGGGCACCCCGGTTTCATTCCCCGCCCGGTCGGCGCGGCGTCCGCCCCGGCCGCCCCCGGCAGGCGTGCGGCCCGGGGCCGCCCCAGGCGCCCCCGGCCGCCCGCCCCGGACGCGCCGGCAGGTCATTGCGCCTTCCCTCCATAGGCCGGTGCACCGCTCCGCGCTTTCTGGTAGCCTCTCCTTCACCGGGCTTGTTCCTTCTTCTCATATCCTCTTCTCTTCTTCGCGGAACCAGGCAGATCTCATGACAGAATCTCCATCTTCTCAGTACCTCGGCAGCACCTACATACTGGATGAGCAGATCGGTTCAGGGGCTCAGGGAGAAGTCTGGAAGGGCCACTCGAAAGATTCTCCGCGGCCGCTCGCATTCAAGGTGCTGCACAAGTCCATAACCGCCGAGAGCAGTGTCATAGACGCGTTCCTCAAGGAGCGAAGCGCTCTTAAGAGGGCCGCGGGCCCGAACGTCATCGAGGTGCACGACATCGTCGTCGAGCGGAATACGCTCGGACTCGTCATGGACTACGTCGACGGCGACAGCCTTCGGGACACCATCAAATCGCGCGGCGCCCTGCTCCCCCAAAAGGTCGCCTGGCTGGGGGCCCAGATATCGGCAGGAATCGCAGCCGTGCACAATGCCGGAGTGGTCCACCGGGACATCAAGCCCGAGAATATTCTCATGGACTCCTCCACATCCCCCGAGACACCGAAGATCGTGGACTTCGGTGTCGCATCCATCTGCGACTCGGCGGTGCTGACGCGCACCGCCGTAGGCGCGGGGACGCCGCTGTACATGGCGCCGGAGGTGAACGGCGGAGCCCGCCCGTCCTTCGCCATGGACGTCTACTCCCTGGGAATCATACTGTACGAGCTGTCGTGCGGAGTCACCCCTTTCAGCGGAACCTACAACTACGTCATCGCTGCCCAGATCCTCATGGCGCCCGTGCGCCCCGAGGGGATCCCCGACTCGCTGTGGGACCTCATCAGCAAGATGCTGGACAAGAACCCGGCGGCACGTCCCAGCATAAACGAGGCGCAGCACGCCCTGAAGTACCTGTCAATCGCACTGTCGGGAATTCCCGCAGCCCCCACCCTGTCATCCTCGCCCTGCGCGCCGGATTCCTCTCCCCCGCCCGCGCCGCCGCAGAAGAATGCCGCGCCCGCGCCTCAGATTCCTCAGACCCCGGAGGTCGCCGAGACCATTACCACGTTAAGCCCTCCGGCGCCCCCGCCCCAGCCCGGCGCCCAGCCCGCATACCCCAGGTATCCGGAACGCCGCGCTCCCGCGCCGCCACCGCCACCACGTCCGCACAAGCGCTCATCATCGCTGCCGATCGCCGTGGCCACGGTGAGCATCCTGGCGATCGCCGGCTCCGTCGGGGCCTCCGCCTACATCTACACCCACCCGTCTCACAACGGCGTCGGGGCGACGGGCGCCGCATCGCAGGAGGGCGTCGGGGCGCCCGCGGACGGCGACGGCGTCGCAAACGACAGGAGCACCGTCGCAACGTCATTCGTCGAGTCGCTCAAGCAGTCCGACGAGACCAGCATATGGCGCCAGACGACTCCTCAGGCGCGTCAGCAGCTGGAGGACCCGTCACCGGCCGCCGGCTACCAGACGGCTCGCGACTACATCGTCCACAACGCGTCGGCGGGCTACAGCATCAATACCTGCATGAACAATGCCGACGCGACGGCAGCCGGAATCCAGGTGGCCGAGAACCAGGTTGCCTGCCGGATCGACTTCTCGTGTCAGGCGAGCTGCCCCACCCCCTTCGTGGTCCTGGAGGCGGAGGGGAACAAGGTGGACTCCATCAGCTTCATCGACCGCTAGGAGGCGCCTGAGCAGCAGCCGACCCCCGGCCACCGCCTCACTCATCCATCACTTTTGCCGCATTCTCACGTCCTTATCACCGTCCGCACTCTCGTGTGAGGATCGAGCCCCATGCACCCACGCCCTCGCCACGTCCTCTCAACCGCCTGCATTGCGACTGCACTCGCCCTGACCGGTGCCTGCTCGTGGGGTGGGAGCGCCGACAGCGCCCCGACCGAGGAGCCGGCGGACTCCTCCTCGGAAACCGCGGCCGGTGCGGCCTCCGGCGGAGCGAGCCCCTCCGGCGCCGAAACGCTGGACCCGCTGGCGCAGGACGCCCCGGGCGCTCCGGATCTGAGGGGCGCGCGCCTGCCCCTTCCCAAGGGGTGCATCGCCGACGACGGCACGACGGCGTCGTTCGCGAACAGCTATGCGTCGGCTCAGGACTCCACTGGCACGACGGCGTTCGCCTTCCTCCGGCATCCCGCCATCGTCATGAGCACGAGCGCGGGCCCCCTCACCCTGGTCCCGCTCGAGTGCCACCGCGGGGGCACCGACCTCTTCCACACGGACATCGCGGCCTACACGGAGACCCTGTCCCTGGCGGGCAGCATCAGTCTCCGCGATATCGACTCGGGGGCCGAGGCGGGCATGATCGCATCAATCACGACATCAGAGGGCGCCGCCCACCTCGAGTGGGTCAATCAGGAGGTCAGCGGGGACCGCCAGTGCCACCTGTGCTTCACGGGGATCGGCTCCGCCGATCTGTCGTGGAAGGGAAACGGGTTCACGGCGAGCGGGCTCAGAACGACCCACTGACCACCGGCATCCGACCCACCGCCCCGCACGAGGCGCCGTCTCCCCGCGCCCGCCCGCAGGCCCGGCGCCCTCCCGACGGGTACTCGGCGGGAGCCTGGAGTCGGCCGGCGGACATGCGGCGAGAACCTGGCCGCGAGCGCTCCCGTGGGCCAGGATGGTGTCATGAACATTCTGCGCGCCTTCGCCCGCCCGATGCTCGCCGCGTCCTTCGTCCTGGACGGGATCGATGCCCTCACCCGGCCCGCGCGCCACGTGGAGCGTTTCGAGAAGGTCTCACCGCTGCTGGAGAAGGCGGGCCTGCCGCCGGTGCTCACCTCGGACGCCCGCATGCTCACCAGGGCCTGCGGTGCGGTGAGTGTCGCCGCCGGACTGGGCCTGGCGACGAGCCGAGCCCCGCGCACCTGCGCGACCGTGCTGGCGGCCCTCAACCTTCCCCTGACCCTGATCAACAACCCGGTGTGGGCGGTCAAGGGCGCGCAGGCGCGCAAGGAGGCCCTGTCGGGCCTGGCCCGCGGCGGCGCGGTCGGGGCCGGGCTCCTGCTGGCCGTCGTCGACCGGGAGGGTCGTCCGTCCCTGACCTGGCGGTTCGAGAACCATAAGCGGCAGCGCAAGGCGATCGCCGCGGCCTGGGTGGCCGGGCGCGCCAGCCGCGCCTGACGGGCGGCGCACGGGGCGCGCGCCCCGTGCGGGCTCGATCGTCTAGGGTGAGCGCGTACAGCGCCACCGGGCCATCAGCGAAGGACATGTGCATGAGCGACCAGCCGAACGTCATCTACACCTGGACGGACGAGGCGCCCATGCTGGCGACTCACTCCCTCCTGCCGATCATCCAGGGCTTCACCCGCGCCGCGGGCGTGAGCGTGGCCACCGCCGACATCTCCCTGGCGCACCGCATCCTGGCCGCCTTCGACCTGGCCGAGGACGACCTCGCGGCCCTCGGGGCGCTGACCGCCTCCCCGAGCGCCACCATTGTCAAGCTGCCCAACATCTCCGCCTCCCTGCCCCAGCTCAGGGCCGCGATCGCCGAGCTGCAGGCCCGCGGGCACGCCCTGCCCGACTACCCCGACTCCCCCTCCACCGACGCCGAGCGCGACGCCCGCGCCCGCTACGACGCCGTCAAGGGCAGCGCCGTCAACCCGGTCCTGCGCGAGGGCAACTCCGACCGCCGGGCTCCGAGGGCCGTCAAGGCCTACGTCCGCTCCCACCCGCACGCCATGGGGGCGTGGAGCCCCGACTCGCGCACCCGCGTGGCCACGATGGAGGCCGGCGACTTCCGGCACAACGAGCGCAGCGTCGTCGTCCCCGAGGCCGGGAGCCTGCAGATCCGCCTCGTGCCGGCCGACGGCGGGGCGCCGGTCGTCCTGCGCGAGTCGCTGCAGGTGACGGCCGGCGAGGTCGTGGACGCCACCTGCATGTCCTCCGCCGCGCTGGACGCCTTCCTCGCCGCCCAGCTCGCCGCCGCCAGGGCCGAGGACGTCCTGTTCTCCATCCACCTCAAGGCCACCATGATGAAGGTCTCCGACCCCCTCATCTTCGGCCACGCGGTGCGCGCCGCCCTGCCGCGGACCTTCGCCGCCCACGGCACGGCCCTGGCCGCCGCCGGGCTGCGCGCCGAGGACGGGCTGGCCTCCATCCTGGCCGGGCTGGACGCCCTGGAGGACGGCGAGGCGATCCGTGCCTCCATCGAGGCCGACCTGGCGGCGGGCCCTCGCCTGTCCATGGTGGACTCCGAGCGCGGCATCACCAACCTGCACGTGCCCAGCGACGTCATTATCGACGCCTCCATGCCCGCCATGATCAGGAACGGCGGCAAGCTGTGGGACGCGGCCGGCGACAGGGCCGACACCCTGGCCGTCATCCCCGACTCCTCCTACGCCGGCGTCTACGAAGCCGTCATCGAGGACTGCAAGGCCCACGGCGCCCTGGACCCCGCCACCATGGGCACGGTCCCCAACGTCGGGCTCATGGCCCGCCGGGCCGAGGAGTACGGCAGCCACGACAAGACCTTCCTCATCCCGACCGCCGGACGCGTCGAGGTGGCCGCCGTCCGCGGCGCCGGGGCCGAGCCGGGCACGGTGCTGCTGTCCCACGACGTCGAGGCGGGCGACATCTGGCGCGCCTGCACCACCCAGGACGCCCCCATCCGCGACTGGGTGCGCCTGGCCGTCGCCCGGGCCCGGGCTACCGGGGCGCCCGCCGTCTTCTGGCTGGACCCGGAGCGGAGCCACGACCGCGTTATCGCCGGGCTCGTCCGCCGCTACCTGGCCGAGGAGGACACCGAGGGCCTGGACATCCGCGTCCTCGACCCGGTGGCCGCCACGCGGCTGTCCCTGGAGCGGGCCCGGCGCGGGCAGGACACGATCAGCGTGACCGGCAATGTGCTGCGCGACTACAACACCGACCTGTTCCCCATCCTGGAGGTCGGCACGAGCGCCAAGATGCTGTCGGTGGTGCCGCTGATGAGCGGCGGCGGCCTGTACGAGACGGGCGCGGGCGGCTCCGCCCCCAAGCACGTGCGCCAGCTGCTGGAGGAGAACTACCTGCGGTGGGACTCGCTCGGCGAGTTCCTGGCGCTGGCGGAGGCGCTGCGCCACGTCGCCCAGGTCGGCGCCAACGCGCGCGCCGTGGTGCTGGCCGACGCCCTGGACGCGGCGACGACGACGCTGCTCGACAACGACCGCTCCCCCGCGCGCCGACTGGGCGGGATCGACAACCGCGGCTCGCACGCCTGGCTGGCCCTGTACTGGGCCCGCGAGCTGGCGGCGCAGGACGCCGACGCCGGGCTGGCGGCGCATTTCGCGCCGGTGGCCGAGGCGCTGGGCGCCGCCAACGAGGCCGTCCAGGCCGACCTGGTGGCCGTGCAGGGCCGTCCGGTGGACATCGGCGGCTACTACCGCCCCGAGCCGGCCAGGGCGGACGCCGTCATGCGCCCCTCGAAGACCCTGAACCGCATTATCGACGCGCTCTGAGGCGGGCGGTCCTGGCACGATAGGCGCATGAGCATGTCCCCCGCCGGGCCCTGGCCCGCCCCGGCCGCCCGCGGCCCCCTGGAGGCGACCGTCGCCCTGCCGGGCTCCAAGTCGCTGACCGCCCGCGCCCTCCTGCTGGCCGCGGTGGCCGAGGGCCCGACGACGCTGACCGGGGTGCTGCGCTCTCGCGACACCGAGCTCATGGAGGCGGCCCTGACCGCGCTCGGCGCCCGCTTCGAACGGCTCGACGGGGAGGCGACCCGCCTGCGCGTCCGCCCCGCCCCGCTGCCCCTGCACGTGGAGGCCGGCCCCGACGGCGTCGGCCGCATCGACTGCGGCCTGGCCGGGACCGTCATGCGCTTCGTCCCGCCGCTAGCGGCGCTCGCGGACGCGCCCGTCGTCTTCGACGGCGATGAGGCCGCCCGCAACCGCCCGCTCGGTCCGCTGCTGGACGCCCTGGCGGGGCTGGGCGCCGAGGTGGCCTGTCTGGGCGAGCCGGGCCGTCTGCCCGTGCGCGTGGGCCCCGACGGCGGCGCCCTGGCAGGGCCGGCCGACCCCGCGCGCCCCGATCGGCCGCACCGGGTGGGCGTGGACGCCTCCGGCTCCTCCCAGCTCCTGTCGGCCCTGCTGCTCGCCGCCCCCCTGCTGCCCGGCGGGCTCGCCGTCACCGCCGTCGGGCGCGTCCCCTCCCTGCCGCACGTGGCCATGACGGTGGCCGCCCTGCGCGAGCGCGGCATCGTCGTTGACGAACCCGAGGAGCCGGACGCCACTGCCGCGGGCTCCGGGGGCGGGCGCACGTGGACCGTCCGCCCAGGGCGCCCCCGCGGCGGGGAGTCGAGCATCGAGCCGGACCTGTCCAACGCCGGGGTCTTCCTGGCGGCGGCGCTGGTCGCGGGCGGCGAGGTGGGTGTCCCGCACTGGCCCGCCCCCACGACCCAGGGCGGCGACTCCTGGCGCGAGCTGCTGGTGCGCCTGGGCGGCGAGGTCGAGCTGCGCGCCGGGGCCGACGGCTCGCGCACCCTCGTGGCGCACGGGTCGGGCGCGGGCGGCCTGCGGGGCATCGACGCGGACCTGTCCGCCGTCGGCGAGCTCGCGCCCGCCGTGGCGGCCCTGGCACTGCTGGCCTCCGCCAACGGGCGCGCCTCCCGCCTGACCGGCATCGCCCACCTGCGCGGCCACGAGACCGACCGCCTGGCGGCCCTGGTCGCCGAGATCACCCGGGTCGGCGGCGTCGCCCGGCAGGCCGACGACGGCCTGGCCATCGACGCCCTGCCCGCGGGCTGGCGGCTGCGCCCGGCGCTCATGCGCTCCTACGGCGACCACCGCATGGCCGCCTTCGCCGCCCTGGTCGGGCTGGGCGTGCCCGGCACCGAGCTCGACGACGTCGCGTGCACCTCCAAGACCCTCCCGGGCTTCCCGGCCCTGTGGGCGGGCATGCTGGGCCGGGGGCCGCAGGAGCAGCGGAAGCCGGGCCGGGAAGGCGGAGCCCGGTGACGCGCCGGCGCGACATCGGCACCGACGACCCGCGGGTGCGGGTGCGGCCCGGCCGCGGCTCGCGCCCGCGCACCAAGCGGCGCCCCGCCCACGACGACGCCGTCGTCGGCACGGTGATCCGCATCGATCGCGGCCACTACCGCATCCGCCTGGCCGACCCCGCCCTGACCGGGGACGGGACCGGCGACATCACGGCCATGAAGGCGCGCGAGCTGGGGCGGGGCAGGGTCGTTGTCGGGGACCGGGTCGCCGTCGTCGGGGACGTCTCCGGCCGCAGGGGCACGCTGGCCCGCATGGTGCGCATCCAGGAGCGCCGCACGCTGCTGCGCCGCTCCGCCGAGGACGGGGACGCCGCGGGCAGCGAGCGGCCCGTGGTGGCCAACGCCGACCTGCTCGTCATCGTCACCGCGGTGGCCGACCCGGCGCCGCGCCCGCGCATGATCGACCGCTACCTCGTGGCCGCCTACGACGCCGGCATGGAGCCGCTGCTGGTGCTGACCAAGTCCGACCTGGCCGACGCCGGCCCCCTCCTGGACCTCTACGGGCCGCTCGGGGTGCGCTCGGTGGCGACCCGCCTGGGCCCCTCCGACCGCGAGGACGCCCCGGAGGCGGGCGGCGGAGTCCGGGCCGTGCGCGAGGCGATCACCGGGCGGGTCTCGGTGCTCGTCGGCCACTCGGGGGTGGGCAAGTCGACGCTCATCAATGCGCTGGTGCCCGGCGCGCACAGGGCCACCGGCCGCGTCAACGAGGTGACCGGACGCGGGCGGCACACCTCCGCATCCCTTCAGGCCCTGGAGCTGCCCGGCGGCGGCTGGGTGATCGACACCCCGGGCGTGCGCTCCTTCGGCGTCGCCCACGTGGGCAGCGCCGACGTCCTGCGCGGCTTCCCCGACCTGGCGGAGGTCGCCCGGGACTGCCCGCGCGGGTGCACGCACGAGGCCGGCGCCCTGGACTGCGCCCTGGACGAGTGGGCCGGGGCGGGACCGGCCCAGGCGCGCCGGGCGCGGGTGGAGTCCTTCCGGCGCCTGCTCGCCCCGTCCCTGGAGGCGGAGGACCCGACCCTGCCGGCCGGCCCGGGGCGCTGAGCCGGCGGCCCCGCGCCCCGGGCCGGAGGAGGACCGGCCGGGAGGCGGTCAGGAGGTGATCGCCTCGGCGAGCTCCTCGAAGCAGTCGACGTAGGCGTCGATGGCCTCGTCGGTGTGGGTGACCGACAGGGTCCACTCCTCCTCGCGGCCGGGCGTCATGAAGATGCCGCGGTTCATGTTGAACAGCCAGGCCAGGTCGGACAGGGCCTCGTTCTGGTGCTCCTTGAAGGTCTCGTAGTCGATGACCTTCTTCGGGGAGAAGGTGACGCAGCCCTTGCCGCCGACGCCGACGGCGTAGCCGGGCAGGTCGTAGGCCTCGATGACGCGGTTGCAGCCCGCCAGGATGCGGTCGTTGAGGTGGTCGAGGTGCTCGTAGGCCTCCGGGGTGAGGACCTGCTCGAGGTTGGCGCGCACGGCCGCCATGACGAGCGGGTTGCCGTTGTAGGTGCCCACCTGGTAGACGGAGTGGTCCTCGACGACGCTCATGACCTCCTCGGTGCCGCCGATGGCGCCCGAGGGCAGGCCGCCGCCCAGGGCCTTGGCCATGGTGACCAGGTCCGGCGTGACGCCGAAGCGCTTGGTGGCGCCGCCCGGCCCGATGCACAGGCCGGTCTTGACCTCGTCGAAGATGAGGACGACGCCGTGGCGCTCGGTGATCTCGCGGACCGCCTCGAGGTAGCCGGGCTCGGGCAGGACGACGCCGAGGTTCATCATGGCGGGCTCCATAATGACGCAGGCGGGCTTGCGGCCCTCCGCCTCGAGCTGGATGATGCGCTGCTCCATGGACCGGGCGTCGTTGAAGTGCACCGGGACGGTCATGCGGACGACGGCGTCCGGGATGCCGGCGCCGTAGGACAGGGAGGCGGGCGCGTCGTGGTCGCCGATCTGGTCGTAGGGCACGCCGATGGAGACCATGACGGTGTCGTGGTGGCCGTGGTAGGAGCCGAAGATCTTCATCACCGTGTCGCGGCCCGTGTAGGCGCGGGCGATGCGGATCGCGTCCATGGTGGACTCCGACCCGGAGTTCGTGTAGCGCCACTTGGGCAGGCCCCAGCGCTCGGCGAGGTTGTCGCCGACGACGACGGCGTCCTCCGTGGGCGCCGCGAAGTGGGTGCCCAGGGCGTAGCGCTCGCCCACCGCCCGGCCGATGACCGGGTGCGCGTGCCCCTGGAGCATCGAGCCGAAGCCGTTGTGGAAGTCCCACATCTCGTTGCCGTCCACGTCCCAGACCCTGGGTCCCTGGCCGCGCTCGAGGTAGATGGGCCACGGGTCGCGCAGCTGGTAGGAGGAGGCCACGCCTCCGGCCAGGTGCTCGCTGGCGCGCTCGTACATGCGCTGCGATCCGCGGGTGCGCTCGTTGAGGCGCCTGCCCTCGGACTCGGTCAGCTCGGCGACGCGCTCCATGTTGATGCTCATTGCTCTTTCTCCTTCGTGTGGGCCGGCCTGGCGTCCACGCTGTCTTGTGCTGGTTGCATCGGCCCTGCTCGCCGGCCTGGCGCGGTCAGGGGGTTATTGGGGAAGTAGATGGCGAAGTATTCGTGAAGTACTGGCGAGGTACTGTGGATACGCGTGAGTCGCGCGAGGACGTGCGGTGCGCCGGCGCGCGGCCGGCGCCGACCGCGGTCAGTCAGTCGGGCACGGCCTCCTCCTCGGTGATGGCCGCAGCGCCTGCATCGTCGGCCACGGCGTCGGAGACGGCGAGGACCTCGCCGCGGAAGAAGGCGGGGTCGAGCAGGCGCTGGATGATCATGAGGACGAGGCCGAGGGCGATGAGCCCGACGGTCAGGATGAACACTAGCCCGAATCCCAGGATCTGGGAGCCGGAGCCGTAGGCGGGGTCCATGGAGTCCCTGAGGGTCATGACCAGGATGGCGGCGAGGATCGTGCCGCCCAGGCCCGGGGCGAGGAAGCGGAAGAAGAAGTCCCGCGGGGATCGGAACCAGTGGCCCCGGAAGTACCAGACGGCCGCGAAGGCGGTCAGCCCGTAGTAGAAGGCGATCATCGCGCCGAGCGTCTGGACCGTGTCCCACAGGACGGTTGTGGAGACCATCCTCAGCATCGTGTAGAACGTGGCCGCGGACAGCGCCGAGACGATCGTGGCGTTGCCCGGCGTGTAGAAGCGCGGCGAGATGCTGCCCAGGTAGGCGGGCATCGCCCGGTAGTGCCCCATGGCCAGCAGGGTGCGGGAGGGCGAGACGAAGGTGGACTGCAGCGAGGCCGCGGAGGAGGTCAGGACCGTCAGCGACATCAGGATCGCGAAGGGGCCCAGGACCGGCTCGGACAGGGCGAAGAAGACGTTCTCCTGGATGTCGGGGTTGCCCAGCCCGATGCCCTCCTCTCCCAGTCCCGCGAAGGTCATCGAGCCGAGGGTGACGACGATGTAGACCGACACGATGGCCAGGACCGTCAGCACCGCGGCCTTGCCGGGCGTCCTGCCGGAGTCCTCGACCTCCTCGTTGACGGTCAGGGACACGTCCCACCCCCAGTAGATGAACAGGGACAGGGAGACGCCGGCGATGAAGGTCGAGGAGTCCGGCACGGCCAGGGGGTTGAACCAGTCCAGCTGGATGGGGGTGGGGTTCCAGGCGGTCCCGGTCAGCCAGCGGATCAGGGCCACCAGGCCGAAGCCGACGAAGACGACGAGCTGGAAGCTGACCAGGGCGTACTGGAGCCTCTGCGTGGTCTGCATGTCCCGGTAGGACACGAGGGTCGCCAGGGCGATGAAGACCAGGCATGTGGCGATGTTGACGGGCAGGACGTCGGTCAGCCCGGCGATGTCGGGGCGCCCCAGGAGCTGGGCGAGCATGAGGTAGAAGAAGTCGACCGCGATGGCGGCGATGTTGGACAGGACGACGACGGTCGCCACGATCACCCCCCACCCGGCCATCCAGCCCACCCAGGGCCCGAAGGCCCGGGTCGCCCAGGTGAAGGAGGTCCCGGAGTCCGGCATGTAGAGGTTGAGCTCGCGGTAGCCCAGGGCGACGAGCAGCATGGGGATGAAGCCGACGGAGAAGATGGCGGGCACCTGGGCCCCGACCTCGGAGGCCGTGGGCCCCAGCGCCCCGGTGAGGGTGTAGGCGGGGGCCACGCAGGACACGCCGATGACGATGGCGCCGAGCAGCCCGACGGAGCCGGCGGCCAGCCCCTTGCGGGACATGTCAGCGCTCCCCCGGGCCGCGGAGTCGCCACTCATGTCTCCTCGCCGCCCTCCGGGGCGCTGGGCACGGCGACCAGGGGCACGGGCAGGTTGCGCATGATCTTGTTGGCGGTGGGGCCCAGGAAGAGGAGTCCTCTGCGGGCCAGGCGCGCTGATCCGAGCAGGGCCAGCTCGTGCTTCCAGTCCATCGACACGATCGCCGAGCCCATGTCCCCGGCGCGGACGATGACGACGCGCTCGTCCTCCAGCCCGTCCACCGTGAGCCGGGCCTCATCGAGCCAGCTCTCGGCGCGCTCGATAATGCGGGCGTCGTCGGGGGAGTCGCGCGTGGCGACGGTGACCAGGCGCAGGGGGGCGCCGCAGGCCTGCGCGTAGGTCCTGGCGGCGCCCAGGACGGGCTGCCAGCCGCCGGACTCCCCGAGCATGACGGTAATGCGCTCGACGCCGGCCTCGCGGTCGAAGCGGGTGCCTCGGGGAGCCAGGGCCACGGGCACCGGGGAGGCGTTCAGGAGGGTCTGGCCGATGCTGCCCAGGGAGACCCGCCCGGTCAGGCCGTGGCGTCCGCCGCCGGCCACGAGCAGTGAGGAGCCGAGCTCGACGGCGGTCTCGATCAGGCCCTCGGGGAAGGAGTCGTTGTAGCGAAGGTGCTTGGTGACGGGCAGCTCTGTCGGGCGGACGTAGGTGACCTCGTCCATCCACTGGACGACCTGCTGGAGGACGACGTCCTGGTAGGCGATGTCCGAGCCCTCCGTGATGGCCCCGTGGGTGCCGCCGCGGATGATGGAGACCATGTCCATCGGCCAGGAGAGGGCGTCTGAGAGCCTGGCCGCGAGCGCGTAGGCGTCCTGGCCCCCCAGCGAGTGGGTGAAGGCGGTGAGGATGCGCATGTGTGTGCCCCCCGTCCTCACAGCGCGCTCATGACGTGCTTGACGCGGGTGTAGTCCTCGACCCCGTAGACCGACAGGTCCTTGCCGTACCCGGAGTGCTTGAAGCCGCCGTGGGGCATCTCGGCGACGAGGGGGATGTGGGTGTTGACCCACACGCAGCCGAAGTCGAGGTCGCGGGAGAAGCGCAGGACCCGGCGGTGGTCGGCGGTCCAGATGGAGGATGACAGGGCGTAGTCCACGCCGTTGGCCATGGCGAGGGCCTCGTCGTCGTCGTCGAAGACCTGGACGGTCAGGACGGGCCCGAAGATCTCCTCCTGGACGAGGCGGTCCTCCTGGCGCAGGCCGGAGATGACGGTGGGGGCGTAGTAGTAGCCGGTCCGCCCGACCTGGTGGCCCCCGGTCAGCAGCGTGGAGTGGGCGGGCCGCTCCTGGACGAGGCGGGAGACCCGCTCGAGCTGGCGCTCGTTGTTGAGGGGGCCGAAGAAGGCTTCCTCCTCGGGGATGGGCCCGGTGCGCAGGGCCTCGGCGCGGCGCACGAGGGTGGCGGTGAAGTCCTCGGCGACGGCGCGCGAGACCAGGACTCGGGTGGCGGCGGTGCAGTCCTGGCCGGCGTTGAACAGGCCGGCCGTGGCAGTGCCCTCGGCGGCGGCCTCGAGGTCGGCGTCGTCGAAGACGATGACGGGGGCCTTGCCGCCCAGCTCGAGGTGGACCCGGGTCAGGTGGCCGGCGGCGTGAGCGGCCAGGTCCGAGCCGGCGCGCACGGAGCCGGTCAGGGCGACGAGCCCGGGGACGCGGTGGGAGGCCATGAGGCGGCCGGTCGTCGCGTCGCCCAGGACGAGGTTGAACACGCCCTTGGGCAGGATCCTCCCGGCGATGCGGGCGAAGACGAGGGCGGACTCGGGGGTGGTCTCGGAGGGCTTGAGGACGATGGTGTTGCCGGCGGCCAGCGCGGGGCCGACCTTCCACACGAGCATCATGAAGGGGTAGTTCCAGGGGACGACCTGGCCGACGACGCCGATGGGCTCGCGACGCAGCTGGGAGGACAGGCCCTCGGCGTACTCCCCGGAGGCCAGGCCGGAGGCCATGCGGGCGGCTCCGGCGAAGAAGCGCAGCTGGGAGGCGCCGGTGAGGACCTCCTCGCTGCGGATGAGGGAGGCGAGCTGGCCGGTGTTGCGCTGCTGGGCGGCGACGATCTCGGCGGCGGCCTCCTCGACGGCGTCGGCCAGGCGCAGGATGAGCTCCTGGCGCTGCGCCGGGGTGGTCAGCCGCCAGGCGGCGAAGGCCCGCTGAGCGGCGGCGTAGGCGGCGTCGACGTCCTCCTGGACGGAGACGGGGCACAGGGCGACGGTCTCGCCGGTGCGGGGGTCCTTGACCTCGAGGGCGGAGGAGGCGCGGGAGGCGACGGGCGCCCCGTCGATGTAGTTGGGTAGGGGGGACAGGCTCATGGTGAGTCTCTCCGTTCGTGTGCGTGCGGACTGTGCTGGAGCCGCTACCGAGGACGGGCGGCCCGTCTCCTGCTCACTGCTGCGGGCGGGTCGCGCCCCGGCGCAGCCCCTCATGCTCCGCAACACCGCGGAAACATAGGACTTGAGTCCCAAGAGATGTCCGGATAGTAACGTCGTGTCTTATCCGTCCACAGGTGCAAGATGCACAATCTTCACGCGCCCGATCCCCGCTGCGGGCTTGAACCCGCGCGCTCGCGGGCCTGCGCGGGCGTCAGTCCGCCCCGACCCGCTCGCGCAGCCTCAGGGCCATCCACAGGTTGGAGCGCACCGTGGCGTCGTCCAGGTCGACGCCGAGGGCCCGGCGCAGGCGCCGGATGCGCTGCGGCAGGGAGTTGCGGTGGATGCCGAGCCGCGAGGCCACCCGCCC
Organism: Actinomyces israelii; assembly: GCF_030253495.1. Lineage (NCBI taxonomy): Bacteria > Bacillati > Actinomycetota > Actinomycetes > Actinomycetales > Actinomycetaceae > Actinomyces > Actinomyces israelii. Next base: position 1,119,463 of record NZ_CP124548.1, on the reverse strand, counting down.
CGTGGCGCCGCCCTCGGCGAGGTAGGCCTCCAGGAGCTCCAGGAGCTCGGGACGCTCCGCGACAGCGCGCAGCTGAGCCGTCACGAGGACGCGGGCGTCGGCCGGGGAGATGAGGTCGATGGCGTCCACGCCGCCCAGGCTCCCCCAGTCGCGCACCTGTCCGGTGCCGCGGGCGCCCCGGGCGGCGTGGGCGGCCTGGGCCCGCGCCTGCGAGAGGGTCTCGATGCGCCCGGGGGCGCTGACCCCGATCCTCATGGCGCCAAGGGCGGCGGTCAGGGCGGCCCGCGCCCCTGTCGCGGAGGCCGGGCCGCGGCCGCCCGCCGCGGCCGCGCCCGCCCTTCTCGGCGGGGCGAGCAGCCGGTCCACCGCCGTCGCCGGGCCGGCCAGGAGGACTCCCTCGGAGACGTCAGGGCCGTCAGGGCCGTCAGGGCTGTCAGGGCCGTCAGGGCTGTCAGGGCCGTCAGGGCCGTCGCCGCCGTCGACCCGCGTCGCCGGAGCCCACACCAGGCAGCCCGCCGGGCCCGACGCTCCCGTCCCGCCCTCGGCAGCGCGGGCCAGAGCCTGGAGAAGCGCCGGGCCCCGCCCCTCCTCGCCCAGGGCGACGGCAATGCGCCAGGTGCCGGTGCGCCCCAGGGCCTGGCAGCCGGGCACCTGCCCGAGCACCGCCAGCCCCTCCCGGATCCGGCCCTCCAGGAGGTGGCGCAGGCCGGCGGCGCGCAGGTCCGCGAGCACCGCCGCCCGCCCCCGGGAGGACTCCTCGGCGAGGTTGAGCAGAGACCACGAGAGCTCGACCGCCAGGTGCACCGGGCCGGCCTCGTCCCGGTCGACGGCGGTGACGAGGTAGGTGCCCGGCTCCCCGGTCAGCCCTATGGGGCGCACTGTCAGGCGGACCCTCCCCTCCTCCACGCCGGCGGCGCCGCGCAGCCCGCGGGACCGGATCCGGGAGATCGTCTCGACGACGAGGCGCTCGTCGAGGAGGCTGCCGACGCCGTAGGGCCCCGACAGCACCTGGCCGTGCGCGGAGTACAGGGCCGCCTCGCCGTGGACGCAGGCCGCCAGCGCGTGCAGGACGGCCACGTCGCTGCCGCGGGCGGCCGCCCTGGTCAGCTGGGCCAGGACGAGGCGGTCGTCGGCGCGCTCGCCGGAGGAGCCGGGCTCGCCGGAGGAGCCGGGCTCGCCGCCGCGCGGCTGGCCGGCGCCGACGCGCCGGCTGATGGCCGTGAAGGACACCTCGTGGGGGACCTCGAGGAGGTTGAGGCCGCCGCGCTCGCAGGCGCGCCTGAGCTCTAGGGGGATGGCCTGGAAGGCGATGCCGGTGCCCAGGCCGAGGGCTGCGGCACCGCCCTCGACGAGCTCGTCGGCGTAGGACGCCCAGACCGCGGCCGGCACCCCGGCCATCGCCAGCCCCGTCGTGAGGACCAGCTCGCTGCCCTCCAGGTAGGAGGCCGGGTGCAGGAGCTCGGTGGCGGCCACCCACTCGACCCGCCGCTCGGGATCCGGCAGGTGGACGGCACGCAGGCGCAGGCGGGGATCGGCGAGGAGCTGAGCGACGGTGACCATGTCGGGCATCCAAGCACACCCCCGGGGTCGTCCGCCTGCGCGAACGGCCGGTCGGGGCCCCGCGGCGGGGCGGCGGGGGTCTCAGCCGCTCTCGCGGCCGCACCCGAAGTGCATGTCGCACACCAGAGGGCGCCCACATGAGCATATTGCTCCGGATGACGGGGGCCGTGCCGTGCTTGACTTCCTGGTGCGCCGGGCCCGCACGCGATGCCAGCGCTGTCACCGCCGCCCTCGGCGCACAACGCCCGGCACGAGCCGCACGGCCTGTACACAGCCCCGACGAGGAAGGCACGACGATGACGACACTGCCCCAGGACGAGCTCATCTCCACCCCCATGCCCGGGCCCAGGGCGCGGGCGCTGGCCGAGCGGGCGCGAGACGCCGTGCCCCGCGCCATGAGCGCGGCCATGCCCACCTTCGCCGCCGCCACCGACCGCGGCATCCTCGAGGACGTCGACGGCAACCGGCTGATCGACTTCGGCTCCGGCATCGGGGTGACGACGGTCGGCGGCGCCGCCGCCCCCGTCGCCTCCGCCGTCCGCGACCAGGTCGACCGCCTGACGCACACATCCTTCGCCGTGACCCGCTACGAGAGCTACATCGCGGTCGCCGAACGCCTCAACGCCCTGACCCCCGGCGACTTCCCCAAGCGCACAGCCCTGTTCAACTCCGGTGCGGAGGCGGTGGAGAACGCCGTCAAGCTCGCCCGCAGGCACACCGGGCGCCAGGCCGTCGTCTGCTTCGACCACGCCTTCCACGGGCGCACCGCCCTGACCATGGGGCTGACCGCCAAGGCCGCCCCCTACAAGGCCGGCTTCGGGCCCTTCCCCCCCGAGCTCTACCGGGTGCCCGGCTCCTACCCCTTCCGCGACGGGCTCGACGGGCCGGAAGCGGCCGAGCGCACCATCGCCCGGATCGAGGCGCAGATCGGCGCCGAGCAGGTGGCCTGCGTCATTATCGAGCCCATCCAGGGCGAGGGCGGCTTCGTCGTCCCCGCACCCGGCTTCCTGCGCGCCCTCCAGGAGTGGTGCGCGGCCAGCGGCGCGGTCCTCATCGTCGACGAGATCCAGTCCGGCATGGCTCGCACGGGCCGCTGGTTCGCCTGCGAGCACGACGACGTCGTCCCCGACCTGGTCACGATCGCCAAGGGCGTCGCCGGGGGCCTGCCGCTGTCCGCCGTCACCGGCCGCGCCGAGATCATGGACTGCGCCGGGCCCGGCTCCCTGGGCGGCACCTACGGCGGCAACCCGGTGGCCTGCGCCGCCGCCCTGGCGGTCCTCGACATGATCGAGGACGAGGACCTGGCCTCCCGCGCCCGCCGCATCGAGCAGATCGGCCTGGAGATCCTGCGCGGCTGGCGGTCCGAGGACCCCCGCGTCGGCGACGTCCGCGGGCGCGGCGCCATGCTCGCCCTGGAGCTCATCGACCCGGGCACGGGGCGCCCCGACGCCGCCCTGACCGGCGAGGTGGCCGCCCGCGCCCGCGAGCGGGGGGTCATCGTCCTGACCTGCGGCACGGACTCCAACGTCATCCGTCTCCTGCCGCCGCTGACCATGCCCGACGACCTCCTGCGCCGGGGCCTGGCCATCATCCACGACGCCCTGGCGTCCGCCCGCGCCTGAGCGCCCCCTGAGAACCGAGGAGGAACCGATATGACCTACCGAACCCTTGAGGCCGCGCCCCGCCTGAGCGGCGTCCTGTCCGGCATCGACGCCCGGGAGGGCCTGCTCATCGGCGGTGCGATGCGGGCCGCCTCCGACCACGGCTCATTCGACGTCGTCGACCCGGCCTGCGGAGAGCCCTTCGCGACCGTCGCCGACGCCACCTTGGAGGACGCGCGGGCCGCCGTCGACGCCGCCGCCGCGGCCCTGCCCGCATGGGGCGCGACGGCGCCCCGCCTGCGCGGGGAGCTCCTGCGCTCGCTGTTCTCGCTCATGATCGACGCCGAGGACGACCTGGCGGCCCTCATCAGCGCCGAGAACGGCAAGTCGCTCGCCGACGCCCTGGGCGAGATCCGCTACGCCGCCGAGTTCTTCCGCTGGTTCTCCGAGGAGGCGGTGCGCACCGAGGGCGGCTTCGGCCCCTCCCCTGCCGGAGGCACCCGCACGCTGGTCACCCACCGGCCCATCGGGGTGGTCGCCATGATCACGCCCTGGAACTTCCCGGCCGCCATGGCGACCCGGAAGATCGCCCCGGCGCTGGCCGCCGGGTGCACCGTCGTCCTCAAGCCCGCCAGCCTGACGCCCCTGACGGCGGTCGCCCTGGGGCGCCTCATCGAGCGGGCGGGCGTGCCCGCGGGGGTGGTCAACATCCTGCCCTCGACCCGCTCGGCGCAGATCTCCACGACCTGGCTGGAGGACTCCCGCGTGCGCGCCGTCTCCTTCACCGGCTCGACGCAGGTGGGCAGGACGCTCATGCGCCAGGCGGCGGACAAGGTCCTGGTCTCCTCCATGGAGCTGGGCGGCAACGCCCCCTTCATCGTGGCCCCGGACACCGATCTCGACGCCGCCGTGGCCGGCGCCGTGCAGGCCAAGTTCCGCGGGGCCGGCGAGGCGTGCACCGCGGCCAACCGCTTCTACGTGCACGCCGACGTCCACGACGCCTTCGTCGAGCGCCTCGCCCGGGCGGTGCGGGCCCTGAGGGTCGGCCCGGCCCTGGGACCGGCCGGGTGCGAGATCGGACCGATGATCACGGTGCGGGCCCGCGACGCGATCACCGAGCTCCTCGAGCGCGCCGTCGCCGCGGGGGCCCGCGTGGCCGCCCGCTCCGAGTGCCCGACGGGGCCCGGGGCGTTCCTCCCGGCGACGATCCTGGCCGGTGTGGCCCCCGACGCCGAGATCGTGCGCACGGAGATCTTCGGCCCGGTGGCCCCGGTCATCGCCTGGGATGACGAGGAGCAGATGCTCGGCTGGGCCAACGGCACCGACGCGGGGCTGGCCTCCTACGTCTTCTCCGGGGACCTGGGGTGGGCGATGCGGTTGGCCGAGAGGCTCGAGTTCGGCATGGTCGGCATCAACCGGGGCCTGGTCTCGGACCCGGCCGCGCCCTTCGGCGGCCTGAAGGAGTCCGGCATCGGCAGGGAGGGCGCCCGCGAGGGCGTCCGGGAGTTCCAGGAGACCCAGTACTGGTCGATCGCCTGGGACTGAGGCGCCCCGGCCGGAGGGGAGCGCTTTGTGCGAGCGTTGTCGCTCCCGCTAGGCTCACCGCGTGTCTGATGTCTCTGCGCGCCTACCGCGCCCCTCATGGGCGGACCTGTCGGCGCGCACCGAGCTGACGGTCGCCCGGCGTCGTGTCCTCGAGCTCATTGAGACGGCCCACCGCCCGATGACCGCCGCCGAGGTGGCCTCCGCGCTGGACCTCCATCACAACACCGTGCGCGAGCATCTCGACGCGCTCGTCGACGCCGGTTTCGTCGAGGTCTCCTCCAAGCCGACGGGCAGGCGCGGCCGCCCCGCGCTGCGCTACGCCTCGACCGCCCCGAACCCGGAGGAGGTCCTGGACTCCTACCTCACCCTGCTCGACGCCGTCGCCGAGACGCTGGGCACCGGCCCCCGGGCCCACGAGCTCGCGCTGGCGATCGGGCGGCGCTGGGCGCAGATGACGCCGTCGGTGCAGGATGTCGGGGACTCCGGCCAGGGCGCCGGCCCGACCCGGCGCACCGCGGGCCTCCTGCCGGCCCTGTCCATGATGGGCTTCGCGCCCGAGCCCCACGGGGACGCCCTCGTCCTCAAGGCGTGCCCGCTGGTGTCCCGCGGCCGGACCCCCCACCCGCTGGTGTGCGTCATGCACGAGGGCTACCTCAACGAGGTCTACGAGCGCGCGGGCCTGCACCGCTCCTCCGCCGGCGAGACCGGCGCGCGCACCCGCCTGACGCTGGTGCCGCTGTGCGAGGACGGCTGCCGCGTCGTCGTCGAGCACGGGGAGGCGCCCGCCTGAGCGGGTCCCGCCCGTCCCGCTCACTACGCGACAACCAGCCTCCCCATGGCGCCCTTCTCCATGTCGGCGAAGGAGTGGGAGACGAACGTGTAGGTGCCGGGCTCGGCCGGCACGGCCTCGACGAAGCCGCCCTGGGCGGGCTGCAGGCCCAGGGCCTGCCCGCCGCCGGACCACGCGGCGCCGATCCGGCCTGGTCCCCCGAGGCTCCAGGCCCCCTCGAGGAACACCTGGTCGAGCTGGAGCCCGACGCAGTGGAAGCTCATGGGCTCCGACGGCCCGGCGTTGAGGACCCAGAAGCGGATGCGCTCACCGGGCCTGGCGGGCAGCGGCCGGTCGCGGTACTGGAATGCGATGCCGTTGAAGGCGAACAGGTCGGGCGTCTTGGCGGCGACCTTGGCCGCATCGGTCTGCCCGCCCTCGGGGCCCAGGTAGATCTCGGACTGGACCAGGAGGTACTCGTGGTCGACCTCGCCCAGGCCGGGCGGGTCGATAATGACGGCGCCGTGCATGCCGCCGGCCAGGTGCACGCTCATGGGCGCCGTCGAGCAGTGGTAGAGCCAGATGCCCGCGCGCTGGGCGACGAACTCGTAGACGAGCCGCTCCCCGGGGTTGATCGAGCGCATGACCCCGTCCGGGGAGACGACACCGGCGTGAAGGTCGAGGGAGTGGCTCATGGTGCCGTCGTTGACCAGGGTGATCCTGAAGGTGTCGCCCACCCTGCCGCGCAGCACCGGCCCGGGGACCCGGCCGTTGAAGGTCAGGCGCCTCTGGGTGACCCCGCCGCCGACGTAGCCGACGGGCTCGGTGACGGTGAAGGTGTGCTCGTGGAGAGTGCCCGTCCCGGCCGCGGGCAGGACGGCGTCGAAGGCGGGGACGTCGTCGGGCAGGACCGCCGAGTAGTCGGGCACCGCGTCGTCGGAGTCGTCGGAGGGGCCGCCGGCCGGGGCCGCCGGGCCGCCGAGGTCGCCGTGGTCCTCGTGACCCGCCGCAGTGCTCTGGGCGCCGGTCGTGACGTGGAAGACCATGCCCTGCGCGCGGTGCCCGGCGACCGAGCACCAGCCCTCCAGCGGTCCGGCCACGACGCCCGCATCCAGGGTGCCGGTGGCCCCCGCCGCGACGCGCCCGGTGGTGGCGGTGCCGCCGTCCGAGACCTCGACGACGAGGTCGTGGACCTGGTCGGAGGTGTTGCTCAGGGTGATGACGAGCCGGTCGCCGGGGGAGACCGTGACGGTGTCGGGCACGAAGCGCATGCCCTCAACACTGACGGCGGCCTCGACGGTCCTGCCCGTGGCGGTCACCGAGCGCGTCCCCACCCCGCGGCCGCCGACCGCGGCGCCCACGACGACGGCCGCCCCGGCGGTGAGCAGCCCGAAGAGCGCGCCGCGGCGGTCGACGGCGCGTGCGTCCCGGCGAGCGTCCTCGGCGTCCTGCGCGGAGGCGGCGCGACGGCCGGGGCCGACGGCCGGGGCCGTGCCGGAGGTCACGGCCCCGCGGTGCACCCGGCCGCGGCCGGACTGGCCGCCGGCTCTGGCGGAGCCGGCGGACCGGCCGGGGCCGGCGCCGGTGGCGTCGGAATCGGCGGGGGGCTTGTCACTCATCTGCTCTCTCCCGAATACTCTCCTGAGCCTGAGGGGGCCGGTGCGCGGCGGGGCTCCGGCCGGGTCCCGGCCGCGGGGACGGCCCGCGGGTGCGGCGCACGGCCTCGCGCACGCTCATCCCCATGCCGACCGGGACGTAGGCGGCAACGGCTCCCGCGGTGACCGCCCCGCTCAGGCGCACCTCCCAGGGCAGGGCGGTCATCAGCGCCAGGGCGAGGCAGGCGTTGGCGGCGACGACGCGGTAGGCGGCCGCACGGTCCATGATGGCGTTGGTCGCGCGCGTGGTCGCCGGGCCGCCGCCGAGCATGACGGGGCTGAGGTAGCTCAGGGCCCCGGCGAGAACCTGCAGGGCGAAGCCCGCCGCCAGGAGCACGCGCACGCCGTGGATGACCTCCCGGGCGGCGGCGGCCCGGTCGGCGGGCCCGGCGTCGCCGAGTGCCAGGGCCCCGACGCCCGTGCCGATACGCACCACGCCGATGAGGAACCAGGCGACCGCGGCCGTGGCCGAGGCGGTGGCGAAGGAGGTGGGCGGCACGCGCCGAGCGCTCCTGGCCGCTGGCACGATGACGCCGCACGCCCCGGCCAGGTAGACGGCCATGCCGAGCGCGGCCAGCGGCGCGAGCGCCCCGGAGGCCGCCACGAGCGCGGTGCCGGCCACGAGCAGGGGCAGTCCGCGGGCACTCCAGCGCGGCGCCCCGGGCTCCATCTTGGTGCGCAGCATGGTGGGCCACAGCACGGTGAGCGTGCCGAGCACGGTGGTGCCGACGAAGCCCAGGAGCATGGTGGTCGTGTGGGCGACGTAGAGGATGTCAGACAGGTGGGCGCGGCCGCGGGCCCCGGCCCGGCTGGTGAGGTAGCCGAGGGCAGCGCCGAGCGCGAGGAGCGTCAGGGCGACGGCGTAGTGGACCGCCAGGGCCGCCAGGCGCGGCGCGACGGCGCGGCGGTACTGCACCGCGATGGCCAGTGCGCCCGTCAGGGCGGCGAGCGCGACGACCGTGGCGCCGACCACAGTCAGGGCGGACAGGTTCGCGGTGGTCCCCGCCAGGACGAGCGCCGTGCCCGCGCCGTGGGCGTACAGCCGGGCGTCGAGCAGGGCGGCCCCGCCCAGCGCCGGGCGGTGCAGCAGGGTGTCAGCGAAGTGCGCCGACCACACCGTGATCGCCGAGCCGATGCCGCCGAGCATGAGGGCGTGCAGGGGCAGCCACGTTCCCCAGGAGCCCAGCGGTCCGCCGATGACCAGGACGGCGAGCACGGCGGCGACCACGATCCAGGCCACGACGAGGCTGTTGCGCCGCACCTGGGTGCTGCGGCGAGACGGCTTGCGGGCGGGGCGCGCGCCTGAGGCGGGCACGGCTCAGGGCCTCCGTGCGGCGGCCGGGCCGGCCCCGGGACGTCCTGCGGCCGGAGCGGTCGCGGCGCGGGTGGTGATCCGCGCCGTCATCATGGAGAGGACCCAGCCGAGGACGATGGCGGGGGCGACGGTCTTATAGGCGCCTCGCCCGGCCCCGGGGCCGGCGTCCAGGGGGCTCAGGGTCCAGGCCAGCCCGGCGACGGCGAGCCACAGGCGGCCGGTGAGCGCGCAGGCCGCGGCGAGGCGCGCGGCGCCGGTGACGCGGATCGCGCCGCGGGCGACGTCGTCGCGGGCCATGACGACGGCCATGGCGAGCAGGGCGGGGCCGATGACGAGGCGGGCGGACTCGGTGACGCCCAGCATGCAGGCGCCCAGCAGGGCAGCCGCCGACACGGCGCGCAGGACCTCCTGGACGACCGTGCCGGGCACGGCGTCCGATGAGCCCGGGGCGGCGGGCTCAAGGTGCTCGCCGACGACGGCCAGCACGGGGAGGAGCAGCCACAAGGGGACGCAGGTCGCGATCGCCATGCCGCGCAACCAGAGCAGGTTCCCCAGCATCAGGGCGATGGCGCCCATGGCCCGGACGTCCACGGCGACGGAGGCGGCGCGCTGGTGAAGGCGCGCGTCGACGGCGCACAGGGCCGCAGAACCGAGAAGCGCCAGGACCTGACCGGCCGGCTCGGGAACCCCGGCGACCAGGGCCAGGCAGCCCGAGGCGCAGCCGATGGGCGCGAGGAGGGCCCAGGTCTCGCCCACGGCCGCGACCCGCCCCAGGGCGATGACCGCGCCCAGGAGGCCGACCAGCAGGAGAGGGTCGCGCAGGGCCGCGAGCGCGGCGCCGCCCGCCGGCGCCCACGCGCCCAGCCTCAGCAGCACGGCGTCGAGTCCGGCCAGGAGGCAGGCGCCGACCAGGGCGAGGGCCAGGACGATGAGCCCGGACGTCGGCCGGGGCGGACCGGGACGAACCGGGACGACCGGCGTCGGCGCCTGGGGGGCTCGGGCGGAGGCGGCCGAGCCTGGGTCCTTCGACACACTCGCCCCACTTTTTTCCACAACAGTCACCGTAATAAAATAGTGGCAGGCCGGGCAATGATCTCGCGACGCGCTTCGGCTCACGCCGCAGGTCGCGCGCCCGGTGCGCCGTCGGCGGCGGCCGCACCCACGACTGCAAGGAGAACGCCATGAGTGAGACCCCCGACCTCATCCCGATCGAGGAGAAGAGGCACGCCCACGCCTGCGGGTGCCAGGAGCACGGCTCCGAGCGCCTGACCCTCGACGCCCGCGCGATCCCCCACCGTCTGCGCCACGCCGCCGTCATCGGCGCCGCCACCTCGCTGAACGTGGGCGAGGGCTTCGACCTGGTGGCCCCGCACGTGCCCACCCCGTTGCTCGACCAGATCGACCGGCTGCCGCTCACCTTCCAGCACACCCTCCTGGAGGCCGAGGACGGCTACGCCCGCGTCGAGATCCTGCGCGTCGCCTGAGCGGCGCCCCCGCTGCGGGTCGGCCCTGACGCACCGGTTGCGGTGCGGACCCGTCCTGCACTGCCCCGTATCCTTCAGCCATGGCCCCTCCGCCCTACGACGGACGCGTCGCCGGACCGGCCGTGCGCCCTCCTGTGGCGCTGCCGGTGCCGGCGGTGCGCGTCGCAGCGCCCGCGGAACCGTCCTCCCCTGAGCACGGCGGCGCATGGGACCCCGCGGCGCTCAAGGAGGTGCCGACGACGTCGGGGGGCGCGGTCCCGGACCGGCTGACGGACCGCCACGGACGCACCGTGCGGGACCTGCGCCTGTCGGTCACCGACCGCTGCAACCTGCGCTGCACCTACTGCATGCCCGCCGCCGGGCTCGAGTGGCTGCCCGCGCCCAGTCTGCTCACGACCGCGGAGATCGCGCGGCTGGCGCGCATCGCGGTCGAGCGCCTCGGCGTGGAGCGGATCCGCCTGACCGGCGGGGAGCCGCTGCTGCGACGGGACCTGGAGGAGATCGTCGCCGCGGTGGCGGGGCTGCGCACGCGCCGCGGCCGCAAGCCCGACATCGGCCTGACGACCAACGGACTGGGCCTGGACAGGCGCGCCGCGGGCCTGCGCGCCGCGGGCCTGGACCGGGTGAACGTCTCCATCGACACCCTGGACCGGGGCGAGTACGCGCGCGTGACCCGCCGCGACCGCCTTGACGGGGTCCTGCGCGGCGCCGCCGGGGCGCAGGCGGCGGGCCTGTCGCCGGTCAAGGTCAATGCCGTGGCCGTGCCCGGCACCCTGGGCGAGCGCGCCCCCCGGCTGCTGGGCGAGTGCCTGCGGCGCGGGTGGAGCCTGCGCTTCATCGAGCACATGCCGCTGGGGCCGCGCGAGTCGTGGCGGGCCGGGGACGTGGTCGGCGCCGGGCAGATCCTGGAGGCCCTGGGCGCCGCGGGCTTCGGGCTGCGCGCCCGCGGGAGGCCGGACCGCCGCCCGGCGGCGGTGTGGGACGTCGCCGCCGGCGCGGATCGCGACGGGCCCTACCCGGCCGGGACGGTGGGGGTCATCGCCTCGGTGACCGCGCCCTTCTGCTCCGACTGCGACCGCACGCGGCTGACGGCCGACGGGCGGGTCATGACCTGCCTGTTCTCGGCACGGGAGACGGACCTGCGCGGGCCCATGCGCGCCGGTGCGAGCGACGACGAGCTCATCCGGGTCTGGGCCGGGGCGACCTGGCGCAAGCCGCTTGCCCACGGCGCGGACGCCCCGGGCCGGGCGGCCGGCGGCTTCGTGCGGCCCGCGCGCACCATGTCCGCCATCGGCGGCTGAGCGTCGGGATCGGTCGCATTGAGCGCCGAGGTCGGTCCGGGCGTCAGTCGTCATCGAGCCAGATCCCGTCGCCGTCCTCGACGCCCAGCAGGGTGTAGTGGTCAATGAGGTCGAGGAACCGGGTCGGGTTGTCCTGGCCGTCATGACGGCGCAGGCTCGCCACGAAGTCGGCCGGAAGTCGGCCGGCAGCTCGCGGCCGACCGTCGCGCTCAGGCGCTCGATGTCCTCCAGCCCCCCGCAGCGCGGCTGCGACCGCCGGCACGTGCTCGGCTGGCGCTCGTTCCACAATGTCCCACGCGGCGTCCAGGTCCACGGCTCACACTCTTGCACACGGCAGGCGGCCGGCCAGCATCCCGACGGGTCCCGCCCCGGGGAGCCGACGGCGGGTACCATCCACGCGACCAGCACCGAACGGCCCGCCCCGCGTGCAGCCACGAGCCCCCCTTCAGAGCCCGGACCCGAGAGGAGCCGACATGACCACCACCCCGCCGCACGCCGGCGAGATGATCGCCATCGAGCTGCGCTACTTCGCCGCCGCCGCTGAGGCCGCCGGGCGCACCGAGGAGCGCCTCGAGCTGCCCGCCGGCACGACGCTGGCCGCCCTGCGCGAGCAGCTCGCGGGACGCGGCCTGGAGATGGCGCGGATCATCGGCGTCTCCAGCTACCTGGTCAACGCCCTCTCGACGCCGGCGGACTCGCTGGCGCCCCTGGCCGACGGCGACCGTATTGACATCCTGCCGCCTTTTGCCGGCGGGTGAGGCGCGGCCCGCCCTCAGGCGGTATTGGACCACTCGCGCGTGCCGTCGTCGAAGATCTGGTGCTTCCACACCGGCAGGCGCCTCTTGACCTCCTCGACGATGTCGCGGGCGGCCTCGAAGGCCGCCGCGCGGTGGTCCGCGCTCACGGCGACGCCGAGCGCGGTCTCCCCGATCCCCAGGTCACCGACCCGGTGAACGACGGCGAGCGCCCGCAGGCCGGGCCGCCCGGCGACCTCGTGGGCGATCCGCGCCACGACCTCCTCGGCGCTCGGGTGGGCGGAGTAGACGATGCCGTTCACGCCCCGCCCGCGGTCGTGGTCGCGCACCATGCCGTCGAAGGTGACGACGGCGCCGGCCGCCCGGTCCTCGACAGCGGCGGCGAGCTCGGCCGCCGAGACCGGCTCCGAGGCGAGCCCGGCCCGCACGACGCACGCGGCGCCCCAGCCGCCCGGCCGGTCGCCCGGCCCAGCGGTGTCAGCCGTATCAGCCACAGTCGCTCCTCTCAAACGGTTCCCCGGGGCGCGCCCGCCCCGGACGGGACGCTACACGTCCCGGGTGCGCCGCGCGCCGTCGAGCCCGGCGGACGGGCATGATGAGCCTCGGGAATATACCGTCGCTCCGCGCCCCGCCCGCGCGCCGCCGCCGTCAACCGGCCCCGAAGGGAGAACCATGCCCGAGATGCTCAGTGTGGAGGCCTACGTCGCCGAGGTCCTCGCCGCGCTCGCGCCCCTGCCCGCCGCCGACACCCCCCTGGCCGCGGCGCACGGACTGGTGCTCGCCCAGGACGTGGCGGCCGCCCTGCCGGTACCGCCGTGGACGAACTCGGCCATGGACGGCTACGCGGTGCGCGCCCAGGACACGGGATCGGCCGCGCCGCAGGCCCCCGTCGTCCTGCCGGTGACCGGAGACGTGCCCGCCGGCGCCGCCCCCGGGCCCCTGGTCCCCGGTACGGCCCAGCGGATCATGACCGGCGCGATGATGCCCGAGAACGCTGATGCCGTTGTCAAGGTCGAGGACACCAACCAGGCGCCCGGCCCGCACCCACCGCCCGTCGAGGTCGAGATCCGCGCCGCTGCAAAGTCGGGCCTCAACGTGCGTCGAGCGGGCGAGGACGTCGGCATCGGCGACCCCGTCCTGGCGGCGGGCACCCCGCTGTCCGCGGCGGCCGTGGCCTCCCTCGCCTCGGTCGGCCTGGGTGCGGTGCGCGCCTTCCCCAGGCCGCGGGTCGCCATCGTGTCCACCGGCGCCGAGCTCGTCGACCCCGGCCGGGCGCTGCCGGTCGGCGCCGTCCCCGACTCCAACTCCCTGCTGCTGGCGGGGCTGGTCGCCGAGCACGGCGCGCGGCTCGCCTCGGTCTCCCGCAGCGGCGATACCGCCGCGTCCCTGGCGGAGGCGCTCACCGAGGCGGCGCATGGGGCCGACATCATCGTCACCTCCGGCGGGGTGTCGGCGGGCGCCTTCGACCCCCTGGTCATGCTGGCGGAGGACGGGATCCTGACGGACGGCGCGGTGCGACTGCGCCTCACCAAGGTCGCCATGCAGCCGGGCAAGCCGCAGGGCCACGGCACGGTGCGCATCGAGGACGGCGGAACGTCCCGGCAGGTGCCCGTCATCACCCTGCCGGGCAACCCGGTGAGCGTGCTCGTGTCCTTCACCACCGTGGTCGTCCCGGCCCTGGCGCGCCTGGCCGGGCACGACGTCCTCCCCCGCCCGCTCACCGGAGGCGGGGCCCGCCGCGCCCAGGGGGCGGCCCCGACGCGGGTGCGCGCCGCCGCCGCGTGGCGGACTCCCCCGGGCAGACGCCAGTACCTTCCCGTGCGCTTCGTCGACGCCCCGGACGGAATGACCGCGGACCCACCGGCGCCGGGCGCAGCCCCCGAGAGCACGACCCTGTGGGTCGAGCCGACCCACCGGCTGGGCTCTGGCTCGCACCTTGTGGCCTCATTGCCCGCAGCCGAGGCACTGGCTGTCGTGGGTGAGGATGTGCCCGAGGTCGGCGTGGGCGACGAGGTCGGTCTCATCGCCCTGAGCGCCTCGGCGGCGCCGGGCTCGGGCCACCCGCGCTGCGGTCCCGCCGCATCCGTGGGCTGGCGCTGACGCTCACAGGCACATGCCGATCGACCGCATGATCCCGTCCGCACCCGAAGGAATCACCCGGAGGAGCCAATGTCTGACCAGCCCGGCCTGCCTGACTCGTCGCCTATCCGCCTGACTCATCTGGACGACGCCGGCGCCGCCCGCATGGTCGACGTGACGGCCAAGCCCCCCACCGTGCGCACCGCCGACGCGACCGCCTTCGTGGTCTGCTCCCCGAGCATCGTCGCCGCGCTGCGCGACGGGGCCGTCCCCAAGGGCGACGTGCTCGCCGTGGCGCGCGTGGCCGGCATCGCGGCGGCCAAGCGGGTCCCCGACCTGCTGCCCCTGGCGCACGTCATCGGCGTGCACGGCTGCCGGGTGGACCTGGCCGTCGAGGACGACGGCGTGCGCATCTGCGCGACTGTGCGCACCGCCGACCGCACGGGCGTGGAGATGGAGGCGCTGACCGCGGCGACCGTCGCGGGCCTGGCGGTGGTGGACATGGTCAAGGGCGTTGACCGCGGCGTGGCGCTGCGCGAGGCCATGGTGACGGCGAAGTCGGGGGGCCGCTCGGGCGACTGGGTGCGCCCGGCCGACCAAGATGATTGATTCCGGGGGAGAGGCCGGTTCCGTCCGGTCCTCGCGGTCGTGCCTCAGGCTTACGACCGCGGCGCCTGACCTACGACCGCGAAGGCGGCGGACCGCCTCGCCTGAGCGCCCTACTGCCCGACCGCGTCGCCCGACGCTTCCCGGAGCCAGTCGTCTGGGCCGGTTCTGGGACAAGACGCGTTCTGGGGCGCCGGCGAGGGGGCTCGGGCGGTGTGCCGGGCGGAAAAGGTGGCTCCTACGCACTTTTAGCTGCCCGTACCGCCCCGCCCGCGCCACAAAACCGCGGAAACATGCCGATCCTCACCGCACCCGGGAACGGTGAGCGCCTTAAAAGCGCGTAGGAGCCACCTTTTCCTGTCAGGGCCGGTCTTCAGGAGGCCGTGAAGAACCGGCTGGACAGCCGCCCGACGGCCACCCGGCCCCGCGAACCGGTCTCAGTGCGGAAGCGAACCGGCCTCGAGCCGGAACACGACCGATCTCGACAAGACAGGCCGGCAGGGACCGCGAGCGGGCCGCACGTCCGGGCGCCCGGACGGAACACACGACGAGCTCCCCTCGACGCCGAGCACGCCCAGCCGACTGAGGCGGCCGAGGAGGCCGGGCCCGCCCCCTGTTGCCGCGCGGTCGAACACGCTAACCTCGTTCTGGTACGGGCGTGCCATTCCGGTCCCTGGGGATCGTCGGCGGCCGGGCAGAACCGAGGCGAAGGAGCAGACGTGGATGAGGGCACTGCGGCGCGCACGCAGCCGCACAAGACCGGGCACGCCGCCGAGGCTGGGAGCGCCGGGGCTGCGGCGCCCGATCCGGCCGTGCCCGACACCGAGGTCCTGGTGCGCAAGAACCGCAGCCTGGCCCGCGCCCTGGCGTCGGCGCGCCGGGAGCTGGCGGCCGCCCGGGAGGAGATCGAGCGCCTGACTGCGCCGCCGCTGTCACTGGCCACGCACGTGGGTGTGGTCGACGCCCTGGCCCGCACCATCGACGTCGTCATGGCCGGCAGGCGGATGCGGGTGACGGCCTCGTCCTCCCTGCCCCTGGGCGGCCTGGAGCCCGGCACGGCCCTGGTCCTGGACGAGCACCTCAACGCCGTGGCCACCGCCGAGCCCGCCGACGTCGGCGAGCTCGTCACCGTCGAGCAGCGCCTGGACGAGCGCCACGTCCTGGTCGCCGTGCGCAGCGAGGACACCCGCGTCCTGCGCCTGTCCCCCGCCCTGACCTCCGTGCGCCTACGGCCCGGCGACGCCCTCATGGCCGACCTCAAGGACGGCGTCGTCCTGAGCCGCATCGCCCGCCGCGAGGTCGAGGACCTCCTCCTGGACGACTCCCCCGACACCTCCTGGGACATGATCGGCGGCCTGGACGCGACCATCGAGCGCATACGCGACGCCATCGAGCTGCCCATGGCCCACCCCGAGCTCTATGTCGAGCACCGCCTGCGCCCGCCGCGGGGCCTGCTGCTGTACGGCCCGCCCGGGGTCGGCAAGACCCTCATCGCCCGCGCCGTGGCCACCTCCCTGGCACGCACCGCCGGCCGGCGCACCCACTTCCTCAACATCAAGGGCCCTCAGCTGCTGGACAAGTACGTCGGGGAGACCGAGCGGCGCATCCGCCTCATCTTCACCCGCGCCCGCGACAAGGCGGCCCGCGGCGTGCCGGTGGTCGTCTTCTTCGACGAGATGGAGTCCCTGTTCCGCACCCGCGGCACGGGGGTGTCCAGCGACGTCGAGACCACGGTGGTCCCCCAGCTTCTCGCCGAGATCGACGGCGTGGAGGAGATGCGCAACGTCATCGTCATCGGCGCCTCCAACCGCGAGGACATGATCGACCCGGCGATCCTGCGGCCCGGCCGTCTCGACGTGCGCATTCGCATCGACAGGCCGGACCGCGAGGCGAGCCGCCAGATCCTGAGCCGCTACCTGACCGAGGACCTGCCGATCCACCCTGACGAGCTCGCCGCCGCCGGGTCCGTGAGCGGGGCCGTGCGGGCCATAGGCGAGGCGCTGCTGGACACCCTGTTCTCCCGCAGCCCGGACACCGCGGTCCTGGAGGTCCACCGGCGCTCGGGGGCGGTGGAGACCTGGCACCTGGCGGACCTGGTCTCCGGAGCGATGATCGCCTCGATCGTCGAGCGCGCCAAGGCCGCCGCCGTCAAGGACGCCCTGGCGGGCCGCCGCGGGCTGACCACCGCCCACCTGCTTCAGGCCCTGCACGCCGAGGTGGCCGAGTCCGCCGAGCTGCCCGGCGCCTCGGACCCCGAGGAGTGGGCGCGCGTCGTCGGGCGCGGCCAGCGCACCGACCCGGTCATCGCGCTCGCCCCGGCCCCCAGGAAGGAAACACAATGATCACCGTGCGCAGGATCATGGGCGTGGAGACCGAGTACGCCCTCATCGACCGCGACGACCCGGGCGCCGACCCCGACCAGATGGCGCGCGCCCTGCTGTTCACCTACGCGCGTGACGCGGCCGCCGGCGGCGCGCCGTCCACCGATCACGTGCCGGCCGCCACCGGCCGGGGGCTGCTGGCCGGCGCCGGCTGCCGCTTCGACTACTCCGGCGAGCTTCCCACCAGGGACGCGCGCGACGGCGCCGATCGCGACCTGGCCCCTGAGGCCCGCACGGACCGGGAGGCGGGGGCGGTGCTGACCGGCTCGCCCACGCGCTGGGTCAAGCGGGTGACGCCCTTCGAGTCCCACTACTACCGGGGCTCGGCGAGCCACGCCGCCAACGGGGCGCGGCTCTACGTGGACCACACCCACCCCGAGTACGCCTCCCCCGAGGCCATGGGCCCCCGCGAGGCGGTCCTGTACGACCGGGCCGGGGACCTGCTCATGCACCGCGCCGAGACCGCCCTGAGCCGGGAGCGCGGCTCGCGGGTCCAGGTGATCAAGAACAACACCGACGGTCACGGCGCGGCCTGGGGCGCCCACGAGTCCTACGCGGTGCGCCGCGACGTGCCCTGGGACCTGCTCACCGCCGTCACGCTGCCCTTCCTGGTCACCCGGCAGGTCATCGGCGGCTCCGGGCGGGTCGGCATCGGCGCGCAGAGCCGGACGCCCGGGTTCCAGGTCTTCGCGCGCGCCGACTACATCGAGCAGGAGGTCTCGATCTACACCACCCGCGAGCGCCCCATCGTCAACACCCGCGACGAGCCCCATGCCGACCCGGGCCGCTGGCGGCGCCTGCACGTGATCACCGCCGACTCCTCGACCCTGGCGGTCACGGGCCTGCTGCGCACCGGGTCCATGGCGGCGCTGCTGTCACTGGTCGAGAACCACCCCGAGCGGGCTCACGACCTGGCCGAGCGCGTCGCCCTCGCCGACCCGGTCAGCGCGCTGCACGCCTTCTCCCACGACCCCCGGCTGCGGGTGCGCTGCGAGCTGGCGGCCGGAGGCAGGGCCAGCGCCCTGGAGATCCAGCGCGCCTTCCTGGAGGAGATCACCGCCGCCGCCCGGACGGCCGGCGGCGCCGAGGCGCTCGACGAGGAGACCGCCGAGGTCCTGGCGCTGTGGGGCGAGGCCCTCGACGCTCTGGAGGACGACCCGCTCAAGGCGGCGCACCTGGTGGAGTGGTGCGCCAAGCTCGCGGTGCTGGAGCGCCTGCGCGCCCGCTACGGCTGCGGCTGGGACGACGCCCGCATCCGGGCGGCCGACCTGCAGCTCGGCGTCGTCGATCCGGCGTCCTCGCTCACGGCCGCCCTGGAGCGGGCCGGCTCAGTGCGCCGGGTCGTGGACGACGCGGCGGTGAGCGCCGCCGTGGACCAGGCGCCCGCCGACACGCGCGCCGGAGGACGGGCCGCGTTCCTGAGGGCCTTCCCCGATCGGGTGTGGGCGGCGAGCTGGACCTCGCTCGTGGTGGACATCGGCGCCGCCGACCTGCTGCGGGTGACTCTGGCCGACCCAGCCCACCCGACCGCCGCGGAGGTGGAGCGGGCGCTCGGGCGCGGCACCGACGGCACCGACGGCGATGAGGGCGCGCGCCTGATCGCGACCCTGGAGGCGCTGGGGATCGACATCCCCGACGAGCCGCGCACCTACGCCTGGGACGAGGGCTTCTACGCCGGCTCCGGCGAGGACCCGTCCGCCCCGCGGCGGCCCGCCGCCCGGGTACCGGCGGGCGACGACGACGCCGGGCACGAGGCCCGGCGCACCGGCAGCACAGCCGGCAGCACAAGGAGGCAGTGACATGGCTGATCGCATTCACAAGGAGGTCTCGCGCGAGGACGCGCCCGAGCCGGAGCCGGCCCCGACGCCGGTGGCGCCCAGCGCGGCGGCCCAGGGGCTGGACGAGGTCCTGGACGGCATCGACGACGTCCTGGAGGTCAACGCGCTGACCTTCGTGCAGAGCTTCAGGCAGAAGGGCGGCCAGTGAGGCCTGCCCCCGCTGGGCGCCTGCACCGCGCCGTGGGGATCGAGACAGAGTACGGGGTCACCAGCGCACGTCTGGCCCCTGGAGGTGAGGGCGCGCCGCTGAGCGTCGACGAGGCGGTGCAGGAGGTCTTCCGCGACGTCTCCTCCCCGCGCAGCGGCACGCACCGCTTCACCACCAGCGGGGCGCGCCTGTACGTCGACGTCGGCCAGCACCCGGAGTACGCGGGGCCGGAGTGCGTGTGGGTGAGCGACGTCGTGGCCCAGGACCTGGCCGGCGACGCGGTGCTGGCCTCCATGACCCGAGCCGCCAACGCCCGTCTGGAGCCCCGCGGCGCGCGCATCCACCTGCTGAAGTCGAACACGGACGCGTGGGGGGCTACCTTCGGCTGCCACGAGAACTACCAGGTGGGGCGCAACGCCCCCCTGCCCCTGGGCGGGCTGGTGGGGCTGCTGGCGGCCCGCCAGGTCCTAGCCGGCGCCGGGGCGCTGCCCGCCGACGGCGGCCGGCCCGAGGCCGGTGGCACCAACGATCTCAGCCGTCCGCTGGGGCCCATGCGCTACTCGGCGCGTGCCGACCACATCCACGGCGCGGCCTCGGCGGACCCCACCCGCAAGCGCGCCTTCGTCAACACCCGCGACGAGCCGCACGCCGACGCGAGCCGCTGGCGGCGCCTGCACGTGGTCGCCGGGGACTCCGCGGTCAGCCCGTGGACGACCGCCCTCAAGGTCGTCCTGGTGGACGCGGCCCTGACCCTGGTCGAGCGCGGCCAGTGGGACCTGGCCGACTGCGAGCTGGCCGACCCGGCGCGCGCCGCCCACGTGTGGAACCAGGATCCGAACACCGCCTGCCGGCGGGTCGGCGGCCGCAGCGACATCACCTGCCCCGACCTGGTGGAGCTCGTCCTGGAGCGTCTGGCCTCTCCGGCCGCCGACGAGGCCGACGGGCTGACCGCGCGCGTGCTCGACCTGGCGGGCCGGGGCGCGCAGGCGCTGCGCTCGGGCCGGCCGGGGCCGGTGGCCACCGAGCTGGACTGGGCGATCAAGCACCGGGTCCTGGCGCGGGTCGCCGAGCGCTCCCCCTCAGGCTGGCGCGACCCGCGGGTACGGCGCGCCGAGCTGGCCTACCACGACCTGTCGGCGGATGCCGGCCTGCGCGGGGCCCTGAGCGCCGCCGGGCTCATGACGCCCCTGACCGCTCCGCGGGACGTGGCGGACGCCCGCACCCGGCCGCCCCGCGGGACCCGCGCCGTCCTGCGCGGCCGCGTGGTCGCGGCCTGCGAGCGCACCGGTCGGGCCGCCTCGATCGGCTGGGCGCACGTGCGCCTGGACGACCCGCCCCGCCCCCAGATCGACCTGCCCGACCCGCGGCAGACCGAGGACGCGGGCGTGGAGGCGCTCCTGGCCGAGATCGAGGCCCTGGGACCGGCGTGATCGACGGCGCGGGCGGCCCGGACGCCGACGGCCTGGCGGGCACGAGCCTGCCGGGCGGGGAGGGGGTCGACGTCGTCGTGCTGGCGGGCGGGACCGGCAGGCGGCTCGGCGGGGCCTCCAAGCCCGACGTCGTCGCCCGCGGGGCCCGGCTGCTCGACCACGTGCTGGCCGGGCTGAAGGAGCTGTCCGGGCGCGCGGGACCGGCGGGGCCGCCGGCAGGCGGGGGCCCGGGCGCGGGCCGCGTCGTCGTCGTGGCCCCCGGAGGGGTCGCACTGCCCGCGGGCGTGCTGCGCGCGCTGGAGGACCCGCCGCTGGGCGGCCCGGTCGCGGGCATCGCCGCCGGGCTCGCGCGGCTCGCGCAGGACCCCGGGCCAGCGGCGCTGACCGCCGTCGTCACCTGCGACGCGCCGGAGTCCTGGCGGGCCCTGCCCGCCCTGGTCGCGGCGGCGTCCCGGGGAGCTGACGGCGCCTGCGCGCTGGAGGGCGACCACGTCCAGTACCTGCTCGGCGTCTACCGCACGGCGGCACTGACCCGGTGCGCGGCGCCGGGGGGCGTGGCGCTGCGGGACGTCTCCGTGCGTCGGGCCCTGGGGGGGCTGGCGGTCGTCCGCGTGGACCTGGGCGACCTGCGGGCCGCAGCGCGCGACCTGGACACCTGGGAGGACGTGCGCGCCTGGGACCGCGGGTGAGGCCCGGCGGCGGCTCAGTAACGGCTCACTGCCAGTCCAGTCCCGCGGGAGCTCGGCGGCGGCTCAGTGGTCCCCGCCGCCGAGCTGCTCCAGGACGTGCGGCACGAGCGGGCCGATGACGGCCACGGTGTCCTTGACCCCGCCGCGCGATCCCGGCGCGTTGACCACGAGGGCGCCGTCCTCACCGCGGTCGGTGACCCCCACCAGGCCCCGTGACAGGCCGGCCAGCGGCGTCTTGGTCAGGCCGTGGGCGCGGACCTGCGCCTCCAGCCCCTCCAGCCGCGCCGCCAGCAGGGGCGCGGTGCCCTCGGGGGTCAGGTCCCGGGGGGTCACGCCGGTGCCCCCGGTGGTGAGCACGACCCGGGCGCCGTCGGCGACGGCGGCCCGTATGGCGGCGCGCACCGGCTCGGCCCCGTCGGGCACGACGCGCACCTCGTCGACGACGACGTCGTGCCCGGCCAGGAGCCGGACGGCCAGGGGCCCGGCGGTGTCCTCGCGCGCCCCGCTCGCGCACCGGTCCGAGACGGTGATGACCGCGCCCCTGACGGGCTCGGGCAGCGGGTGCAGGGCCTTCTGGACGACCTCGTCGGCGGAGGGCCGACGGCCCCCGTGCGGGCGGGCGCCGAAGGTCGCGGGCCGGTCGGGGCGGGTGCTGTCGGTGCTGTCGGGCATGAACACACCGTAACGGGGCCGCGCCGACGGCGCACCGCATCTATTAGGGCACGAGACATTTGCTATATACGGCGCCTTCCGTGAAAAAATGCTCCTGAACAACCATCGGAATGACGGGGCTCGGGCCGCGCCGGCGTGGCCCGAGCCCCGGATCCGGCATCATGGAACAATCTGGGCCACGAGGACTCGTGCCTCGTGGCGCCCGCCCCGGACAACGCGGCCCGAGGCCACGATCACGCTGACCGCGCTCTGTCCTCGCGTCACCACAGGAGTCTCATGAGCACGCTCGACACCAGCGGCAGGGTCCTCACCGGATGGAACCCCGAGGAGCCGGAGGGCTGGTCCGCCCCCATCGCGTGGCGGACCCTGATCATCACCACCTACTCGATGATCCTGGCCTTCTGCGTGTGGTTCCTGCCCAGCGCGATCGCCCCCAAGCTCAACGAGATCGGCTTCCGCCTCACCGAGGGCCAGCTGTACTGGCTGGCCGCCATGCCGGGCCTGTCCTCCGGGCTCATCCGCCTGCTCTACATGTTCCTGCCGCCGATCGTGGGCACGCGCAGGCTCGTCGGCTACTCCTCCCTGCTCTACGCCCTGCCCATGCTCGGCTGGTTCTTCGCCGTGCAGGACAGCACCACCGGCTTCGGGGTGCTGCTGGCCCTGTCCTTCGCCTGCG
Source organism: Actinomyces israelii (assembly GCF_030253495.1). Lineage (NCBI taxonomy): Bacteria > Bacillati > Actinomycetota > Actinomycetes > Actinomycetales > Actinomycetaceae > Actinomyces > Actinomyces israelii. Next base: position 1,096,959 of record NZ_CP124548.1, on the reverse strand, counting down.
GCCTCGGCGCCGGCTCCTTCTCCGGCTACATGCCCTCGACCGGATACTTCTTCCCCAGGCGCCTGTCCGGCACGGCCCTCGGCCTCCAGGCCGGCGTGGGCAACATGGGCATGAGCGTCATCCAGCTCATAGGCCCTTGGCTCATGGGCTTCGGCCTGTTCGGCATCACCTGGGTCGCCCCGCAGAGCGCAGGCGAGGGCCCGGTGTGGGTCCACAACATCGCCGTCTTCTTCGTCCCCTGGACCATCGTGGCCGCCCTCCTGGCCTTCGCCCTGCTCAAGGACGTGCCCGTCAAGGCGAATATCCGCCAGCAGATCGACATCTTCTCCAACCCCGACACCTGGTACATGACCCTGCTGTACGTGGCGACCTTCGGCCTGTTCTCGGGCTTCGCAGCCCAGTTCGGGCTGCTGATCAAGAACACCTACGGGCCGAGCTCGTCCCTGGCCGCCACCTTCGACAGCTCTCTCCTGCCGCTGGGCGCCACCTACGCCTTCCTGGGGCCCCTCATCGGCTCGGTCGTGCGCATGTGCTGGGGGCCGTTGTGCGACCGCTTCGGCGGCGCCGTGTGGACCCTGGTCTCCGTGATCGGCATGGGCGCGACCCTGGCGGTGGCGGCCTTCTTCCTCCACCCCACCGACCCCGCCCAGTTCCCCGGATTCCTGTGGTCCATGCTGGCGATGTTCTTCTTCGCCGGGCTGGGCAACGCCGGCACCTTCAAGCAGATGCCCATGATCATGCCCAAGCGCCAGGCCGGCGGCGCCATCGGCTTCACCGCCGCCATCGCGTCCCTGGGCCCCTTCATCGTGGGGGCGGCCATCGCGTCGCTGGGCGCCACCGCCTGGTACTGGATCTCGGTGGCCTACTGCCTGCTGTGCGCCGTCATCTGCTGGCTCCGCTACGCCCGGCCGGGGGCGCCGTTCCCGGGCTGACGGCGACGACGACGGCGGGCGACCGGCCGGGCGCCCCGCCGCCCGGGCCCGCAGCCGACCCGCAGCCGACCCGCAGCCGACCCACACAGTGACAACAGGGAGAGACAGACGATGACCACCTCCACCGACCCACTCGTTGCCGGACCCGGCACGCAGGTCGAGAGCGCCCCCGCCCTGCTCGCCCTGGGGTCCTACCTGCGCCGCGGCCAGGCCAGCTCGGACGCCCGTCGCCTGTTCCTGACCGGCGGGCGCCAGGCCGACACCTTCTACCGGCACCGGTGGAGCCACGACAAGATGGTCCACTCCACCCACGGGGTGAACTGCACCGGCTCGTGCGCCTGGGAGGTCTACGTCACCGACGGGATCATCACCTGGGAGAAGCAGATCACCGACTACCCCACCACGGGCCCGGACATGCCCGAGTACGAGCCCCGCGGCTGCCCGCGCGGCGCTGCCTTCTCCTGGTACACCTACTCCCCCACCCGCATCCGCTACCCCTACGTGCGCTCGGTGCTGCTCGACGCCTTCCGGGCCGCCAAGGAGCGCCAGGGCGGCGACGCCGTGGCCGCGTGGGCCGAGATCACCGCCGACCCGGAGATCTCGCGGGCCTACAAGTCGGCCCGCGGCAGGGGCGGCATGGTGCGCGTGGGCTGGGACGACGCCATGGAGATCATCGCCGCCGCCTACGTCCACACCATCCGCACCTGGGGGCCGGACCGCTGCGCCGGCTTCTCCGTCATCCCGGCCATGTCCATGCTCTCCTACGGCGCCGGCGGGCGCTTCCACGAGCTCATCGGCGGCACCATGCTGTCCTTCTACGACTGGTACGCCGACCTGCCCCCGGCCTCCCCGCAGGTCTTCGGGGACCAGACCGACGTCCCCGAGGCGGGAGACTGGTACAACTCCCAGTACCTCATCATGTGGGGCTCGAACCTGCCGCTGACCCGCACGCCCGACGCCCACTTCATGACCGAGGCCCGCTACCACGGGCAGAAGGTCGTGGTGGTCTCGCCCGACTACGCGGACAACACCAAGTTCGCCGACCAGTGGCTGCGCGTGGCCCCCGGGACCGACGGCGCCATGGCGATGGCCATGGGGCACGTCATCCTCAAGGAGTTCCACGTCGGCCGCCACGAGCCGTACTTCCTGGAGTACATGCGCCGCTACACCGACTCCCCCTTCCTGCTGGAGCTGGACGTCTCGCCCGACGCCACCGGGTACGTGCCGGGCCGCTTCGTCACCGCCGAGACCGTGCCGGGCGCGGCCGAGGGCCGGCCCAGGAACGAGTTCCGGCCCCTGGTGTGGGACCGCCGCCGCGGCCCGGCCGACCCCGGCGGGACGCTCGCCGACCGCTTCACCCCCGAGGGGGAGGGCAGGTGGAACCTGCTCATGGAGGGCGTCGCCCCGATCATGAGCATCTCCGAGCTGGCCGTCACGACAACCCCGGTCGAGGGCGTCGAGGTGCTCCTGCCCCGCTTCGACCTGCCCGGGTCCTCCACCCCCACCGGCAGCGTGGGCGGCGGCGTCGTGCGCCGCGGGGTGCCCGCCACCCGCCTGCCCGACGGCCGCCTGGTCACCACCGTCTACGACCTGCTCCTGGCCGGCTACGGCGTCCAGCGGGCGGGCCTGCCGGGCCAGTGGCCCGCGGACTACCACGACGCCACCGCGCCGGGCACCCCGGCGTGGGCGAGCGAGCTCACCGGCGTGCCCGGGCCGGCCATGATCCGCGTGGCCCGCGAGTTCGCCGCCAACGCCGTGGAGTCCAGGGGCCGCTCCCAGATCGTCATGGGCGCAGGCATCAACCACTACTACCACGCCGACGAGCTCTACCGCACGGTCCTGGCACTGACCTCCATGTGCGGCACCCAGGGCGTCAACGGCGGCGGCTGGGCCCACTACGTGGGCCAGGAGAAGGTCCGCCCCATCGCCGGCTGGGCGCAGTTCGCCTTCGCCCTGGACTGGCAGCGACCGGCCCGCCAGATGATCTCCACCGGATTCTGGTACCTGACCACCGACCAGTGGCGCTACGACAACACCCCCGCCGAGCGCCTCGCCTCCCCGCTGGGAGCGGGGAGGCTGGCCGGCAAGACCGCCTCGGACACCATGGTCGAGGCCATGAGACGCGGCTGGACCCCCTCCTACCCGACCTTCAACCGCAGCCCACTGCTGCTGGGCCAGCAGGCCAGGCAGGCCGGCATGGCGCCCAAGGACTACGTCGTCGACCAGCTGAAGCGCGGCGAGCTGCGCTTCGCGGCCGAGGACCCCGACGCCCCGGAGAACTTCCCCCGTATCCTGGCCTCCTGGCGCACCAACCTGCTGGGCAGCTCGGCCAAGGGAACCGAGTACTTCCTGCGCCACATGGTGGGCACGGGCGGCGACGTCAGCGCCGCCGAGACGCCGCCGGGCCGCCGGCCGGTGACCATGACATGGCGCGAGCAGGCCCCCGAGGGCAAGCTCGACCTCATGTGGACGGCGGACTTCCGCAACACCTCCACCACGCTGCACTCCGACGTCGTCCTGCCCGCGGCCACCTGGTACGAGAAGTACGACCTGTCCACCACGGACATGCACCCCTTCATCCACTCCTTCAACGCGGCCATCGACCCGCCCTGGGAGGCCCGCAGCGACTTCGACATCTACCGCCAGCTCGCAGCCATGGTCAGCGCCTGGGCGCCGCGCTACCTGGGCACCCAGACCGACGTCATCGCCGTGCCCCTGACCCACGACACGCCCGACGCCATGACCATGGCGCACGGGGACATCTCCTCGCTGCCCGAGGGGTGGGTGCCGGGGGTGACCATGCCCAAGCTCGTGCCCGTCGAGCGGGACTACACCCAGATCCTCAACAAGTTCGACACCATCGGCCCACTGGTGGAGAAGCCGGGCATCCCGGCCAAGGGCATTATGCTCATCGCCGATGAGGAGATGGACAAGCTGCGCCGCGCCCACGGCACCGGCCGGGGGGCGGGCGCCGACCGCCCGCTCATCGACACCCCGATCAAGGCGGGCGACGCCGTCATGCACATGTCCGGGGCGACCAACGGCCGCCTGGCCACCCAGGGGTGGAGGACGCTGTCCAAGCGCACCGGCACCCCGCTAATCGAGCTGAGCGAGGAGGAGGCCGGCAAGCAGGTCACCTTCGCCGACACCCAGGTCAAGCCCCAGCCGGTCATCACCACCCCCGAGTGGTCCGGGTCGGAGCACGGCGGGCGGCGCTACAGCGCCTTCGTGGTCAATGTCGAGCACGCCAAGCCGTGGCACACCCTGACCGGCCGCATGCACTACTACCTCGACCACGACTGGATGCGGGACATGGGCGAGTCCCTGCCGGTCTTCCGCCCGCCGCTGGACTTCGCCTCGCTGTACGGGGAGGCCGCGCCGGGCTCGGTGTCCACCTCGCCGGCCGGCACCGCGCAGGTGGCGGTGCGCTACCTGACAATCCACAACAAGTGGGCCATCCACTCCCAGTACTACGACAACCTCTACATGCTCACCCTGGGGCGGGGCGGCCAGACCATCTGGATGAGCCCGGCCGACGCCGACAAGATCGGGGTGAGGGACAACGAGTGGGTCGAGGCCTACAACCGCAACGGCATCGTGGCGGCCCGCGCCGTCGTCTCCCACCGCATCCCCGAGGGAACTGTCTTCATGCACCACGCCCAGGAGCGCACCATGAACACCCCGGTGACCGAGACCAGCGGGAGGCGCGGCGGCACGCACAACTCGCTGACCCGCATCGTGCTCAAGCCGAGCCACTTCGCCGGCGGCTACGCCCAGCTGTCCTACGCCTTCAACTACATCGGCCCCACCGGCAACAACCGCGACGAGGTCACCCTCATCCGTCGTCGCACCAACCAGGAGGTGACCTTCTGATGAAGGCGATGGCCCAGATCGCCATGGTGATGAACCTCGACAAGTGCATCGGCTGCCACACCTGCTCGGTCACCTGCAAGCAGGCCTGGACCAACCGCAGGGGCACCGAGTACATGTGGTTCAACAACGTCGAGACCCGCCCCGGGGTGGGCTACCCCAGGGGCTGGGAGGACCAGGGGCGGTGGAGGGGCGGCTGGAGGCGCACCCCGGGCGGCCGCCTGGTGCCCCGCTCCGGCGGGCGTCTGCGCCGCCTCGCGCAGATCTTCTCCAACCCGGACATGCCGGGCGTCGAGGACTACTACGAGCCGTGGACCTACGAGTACGACCGCCTGCTCTCGGCCCCCAAGGACTCCCCCACCCTGCCGGTGGCCCGGGCGAGGTCCCAGCTCACGGGCGAGTACATGCCCACCATCGAGTGGGGCCCCAACTGGGACGACGACCTGGGCGGCTCGACCGAGACCCTGGTCGACGACCCGGTCCTGGCGGGCATGAGCCAGAAGGTCCAGCACCGGATCGACCAGACCTTCATGTTCTACCTGCCGCGCATCTGCGAGCACTGCCTGAACCCGACCTGCGTGTCGGCCTGCCCGTCCGGGGCCATGTACAAGCGCACCGAGGACGGCATCGTGCTGGTGGACCAGGACGCCTGCCGCGGCTGGCGCATGTGCGTGTCCGCCTGCCCCTACAAGAAGGTCTACTTCAACCACGCCACCGGCAAGGCCGAGAAGTGCACGCTGTGCTACCCGCGCCTGGAGATCGGCCAGCCGACCGTGTGCTCCGAGACCTGCGTGGGCCGCCTGCGCTACCTCGGGGTCCTGCTCTACGACGCCGACCGCGTCTCGCAGGCCGCCGCCGTCGAGGACCCCCGGGACCTGTACGCGGCGCAGCGCGAGATCCTCCTGGACCCGCACGACCCCGAGGTCATCGCCGCCGCCCGCGACGAGGGCGTCCCCGAGACCTGGATCACCGCGGCCCAGGCCTCCCCCGTCTGGGACCTCATCACCACCTACGAGGTCGCCCTGCCGCTGCACCCCGAGTACCGGACCATGCCCATGGTGTGGTACATCCCGCCGCTGAGCCCGGTCGTCGAGGAGGTCGCGGCAGCAGGCCTGGACGGCGAGGACCACAGGGTGCTGCTGACGGCGGTGGCCGAGATGCGCATCCCGCTGGAGTACCTCGCCGGGCTGCTGACCGCCGGGGACACCGACCCGGTCGAGCGCTCACTGCGCCGCCTGGCGGCCATGCGCTCCCACATGCGCGAGGTGCGCCTGGGCCGGCGGGCGCCGTCGGCCATCGCCGCCTCGGTGGGCGTGAGCGGACAGGACCTGGAGGACATGTACCGCCTGCTGGCCATCGCCAAGTACGACGACCGCTACGTCATCCCCACCTCCAAGCCGGAGATACCCCGCGGCATGGAGGCCATGGGCGAGGACGTGCGCATGCTGCTGGGCGAGGGCGCCCCGGCCGGCTGCCACTCCGACGTCGCCTCCTTCGGGCAGGACGGCTCCGCCCCGGTGGCCCTGCCCATGCCGACGGTGCGCCGCGACCCGGTCCCCGCCGCCGGCCCGGGCCTGGCCGGGGTGGGCGCCTCGGGCGGGGCCCGCTGACCATGGTCCCCAGCACGTCCCCCAAGCGGATCCGCAGACCCTCCTTCGTGCGGGCGCCGCTTCCGCTGGCCGCGCCCGAGCGGATCGCCCTGACGGCGCCGCAGCGGGCCACGGTGCACATGTCGGCCTCCCTGCTGCTGGACTACCCGGCCGAGGACGCCCTTCAGGAGCGCCTGGGGGCGGTCGCCGCCGCCCTGGCCGGCCCGGACGCCCCTCCCGCGGCGGCCGCCGCCCCCATCGAGGAGTTCGTGGCCACGGCCCGCTCCTGGGGGGCGCGCGCGCTGGCCGAGCACTACGTGGAGACCTTCGACCGGCGCCGGCGCTGCTGCCTGTACCTGACCTACTACGCGGTGGGCGACACCCGGCACCGCGGGGCGGCGCTGCTGGCCTTCAAGCAGGCGCTGGCGGCGGCCGGCTACGAGATGGCCGCCGACGAGCTGCCCGACTACCTGCCCGTGGTCCTGGAGCTGAGCGCGCGCAGCGGCGATGAGGTGGCCCAGACGCTGCTGTCCAGCCACCGCGAGGGCATCGAGGTGCTGCGCGCCGCCCTGGTCGACGCCGGCTCGCCCTACGCCCGGATCGTCGAGGCGGTCTCCATGACCCTGCCCGAGATCGACGCCGCCACGGCCGACCGGGTGCGGGCGCTGGTGGCGGCCGGGCCGCCCACCGAGACCGTCGGGGTGACGGACACGCTGCCCTTCCCCACCACGCCGATCAGGCCCCTCGGCCCGACCAGCCCGGTCGGTCCGGTCGGCGCGGCGGCCGGCCCCGCCGTCGGCCCGGCGTTCCTCGCGACGCCCGCGCGGCCCGAGCGGCTCACCCGGACCGGGCCCTCCCCCGAGGCCGACCCCGGTCCCCACCGACACGCAGCCCAGGAGCCCCGATCATGAGCACCTTCGAGCAGTACTTCCTGTGGACCGCCCTGCCCTACCTCTCGTTCCTCCTGCTGGGCGCGGGCCTGGTGTGGCGCTACCGCAACGACCAGTTCGGGTGGACGAGCCGGTCCTCCCAGTGGAACGAGTCGCGGATCCTGCGCTGGTCCTCACCGCTGTTCCACTTCGGCATCCTGTTCGTGGCCGCCGGGCACGTCATGGGCCTGGGCGTCCCCAAGGACTGGACCGAGGCGGCGGGCGTCCCCGAGCACGTCTACCACCTCATGGCGGTCATCCCCGGCACGCTGGCGGGCATTATGACGCTGGTGGGGCTGGCCGGCCTGCTCTACCGGCGCATCGTGGTCAAGTCGGTGCGCCTGGCGACGACGACGAACGACAAGATCATGTACGTCCTCCTGCTCGTGCCGATCTGCCTGGGGGCGTGGGCGACGGTGTCCACCCAGCTGCTGGGCGGCCTGCACGGCGGCTACGACTACCGTGAGACCATCAGCCCCTGGTTCCGCTCGATCTTCCTGCTGAACCCCCAGCCCGAGCTCATGGCGGACGTGCCCATGGTGTTCAAGCTGCACATTGTGGCCGGCCTGCTGCTGTTCGCCGTCTGGCCCTTCACCCGGCTGGTCCACGTCGTGAGCGCGCCGCTGGGGTACGTGACCCGGCCCTACGTCGTCTACCGCTCCCGGGAGGGCGCAACCTCCGCTGCCGCGCCGCGCCGCGGGTGGACGCCCGTGCGCACCCAGGGCACCGGCAACCAGGGCGCCGACGACGTCGCCCCCTCCCAGGGGGCCTGACCCGCCCGGCTCCCCTGCTCGCTCCGCCCGGCGCCCCCGCTCCACTCCCACTCGCCGAGATCGGCCGTATTCCGCGTCGAGATCGGTTCGCTTCCGGCTCGAGATCGGTTCTCCGGGCCGTGCGCGGCGGGGGCAGTCGCGCACCGGGGCGTCCCGCTGCCGTGTTCCGCCCGTCGGAAGATAACCAGTACCGCAATAATCGAAAGACAACGACGATCAATTTTTTCGGGCGAACGAAATCATGTCCTTCCATCCCGGTCATCGGCATGAGATCCTAGTTGAGTGATGCGTCACTAGCGCTCTGAGGTCGAGTCAACCATCGTCGGTCGACGCGAGCTCGCTCCCGTACGGATCCCCAGATGAAAGGACCCATTCATGCGCATGCACCGCCGCGCGGCCCTGGCCACCGTCGCCCTTCTGTCCGCCATCTCACTGGCTGCCTGTGGAGGCTCGTCCCCCACGGACTCGACAGCAGGCGCCTCCGACGGCGCCGCATCCGGGATCAGCGGTGAAGTCACCGTGCTGGCCGCCGCCTCGCTCAAGGAGGCCTTCCCGGAGATCGCCGACAAGGTCAAGGAGGAGAACCCGGATCTGACCATTACCTTCGACTTCAAAGGTTCCCAGGACCTGGTGACCGCCCTGGCCGAGGGGCAGGCCGCCGACGTGCTGGCCACCGCCAACGACTCCACCATGAAGGACGCCGCCGACAAGAGTCTGGTGGGCGAGCAGACCGAGTTCGCCACCAATGTCCTGACCCTTATCGTTCCCAAGGGCAATCCCAAGGGGATCACCGGCCTGGACTCCTCTCTGGATGGCGCCAACCTCGTCATCTGCGCCCCCGAGGTCCCCTGCGGCAAGGCCGCTCACAAGCTCGCAGATGCCAAGGGAATCACTCTGAACCCGGTCTCCGAGGAGCAGCAGGTGAAGGATGTGGTGGGCAAGGTCGAGTCCGGCGAGGCGGATGCCGGCCTCGTCTATGTCACCGACGCGACTACCGCCGGGGACAAGGTGGAGAAGATCGACATCCCCGCCAACAACGTGATCAATCACTACCCCATCGCCGCCACCGCCAGCCCCACCAACCCGGAGGGCGCTAAGGCCTTCATCGACGCCGTCACCGGGACGACCGGCCAGGAGATCCTGGCCAAGTACGGCTTCGGCGCTCCCGGAGGCGCCTCCGCCGCGCCGAGCAGCGGCGCAATGACCGCCGCCCCGTCCTCCATGCCCTCTGCCGCTCCGGAGGCGTCCGAGGCGGCATCTCCCAATAGGACCGGCAAACCGGATGAGGCCGGCAACAAGCCGGACACCGAGACCGCCACGCCGTGAGGCCGCCCGCGTCCGACGCCACCGCCCCGTGCCGAATGACGCTGGTCATGCGGCACGGGGCGCAGGCGCAGTAGACCTGGTCCCGTGAATCGACTGCCATCCTCCCGGCGGCCCGCCCGCGCCCCGTCCCGGCGTGGGCGGGCCGCTCGCGCCCCTCTGCCGGTGCTCGTCACCGCCCTGGCCGTCCTGGGCGCCTGCGCGATCGTCCTGCCCCTGGTGGGCCTGGGCACGCGCGTCGCCTGGGGGCGGCTGCCCCAGCTGCTGTCCACACCCTCCGCACAGAAGGCCCTGTGGCTCTCGGTGCGCACCTGCCTGATCGCCACGGCCATCAGCGTGGCTCTGGGCGTGCCGCTGTCGCTGCTGCTGGCCAGGCAGTGGCCGGGGGTGCGGACCGCCCGCGTCGTAGCCGTGCTGCCCATGACCATGCCGCCGGTGGTCGCGGGCATCGCCCTCCTGGCGACCCTCGGCAAGCGGGGGCTGCTCGGGCAGACCCTGGACGCCTGGGGAATACCCATTGCCTTCTCCACCGCAGCCGTCGTCGTCGCCCAAGTCTTCGTCTCCATGCCCTACCTGGTGGTCACCCTGGAGGCCGCGCTGCGCAGCCGCGACACCCGCGCCGAGACCATTGCCCGCACCCTGGGGGCGGGCCCGTGGCGGATCCTGGTGCGCATCACCCTGCCGCTGGCGGCGCCCGCGCTGGTGCGCGGCACCGCCCTGGCCCTGGGGCGCAGCCTGGGCGAGTTCGGGGCGACCATCGCCTTCGCCGGCTCCAAGGAGGGCGTCACCCGCACCATGCCGCTGGCCATCTACCTGGAGCGGGAGAGCGACACGGCGACCTCCCTGGCGCTGGCCGTGGTACTCATCGCCCTGTCATTCCTCATTATCGGAACCACGAACGTGCGCTGGACCGCCCTGGCGGGCGGCCGCCGTCCGACCCGGGGCCTCGCCGACGAGGCCGGGGAGGCGGACGCGCCCGGGACGCCGAGGAAGCCCGCCCCCTCCCACGACGGCGGCGCTCCCGCAGGCGTCCCGGACGAGCCCGGCGGGCGCGGCGAGCCCGGAAAGCGCGGCCGGGAGCTGACGGTCTCCTTCCGCCTGGACGCGCGCGACGTCGTCGTCGACCTGACCGTCCCGGCCGGGCGCACCGTGGCGCTCGTGGGCCCCAACGGCTCGGGCAAGTCCACGGTCTGCACCGTGGTGGCCGGGCTGCTGGACGCCGAGGGCGGCCGGGTGGTCCTGGGTGAGCGGGTCCTGGACGGCCCGGAGGGCTTCGTGCCCGCCGGCCGCCGCGAGGTGGCGCTGCTCAGCCAGGAGCCCGGCGTCTTCACCCACATGTCGGTCCTGAGCAACGTGGTCTTCGCCCTGCGCTGCCAGGGCGCGAGCCGCCAGCAGGCCCGCAGCCGCGCCCGCTCCGAGCTGGCCGCCGTCGGGGCGTCGCACCTGGCGTCCCGCTCCGGCGGCGCGCTCTCCGGCGGCCAGGCGGCGCGCGTGGCCCTGGCCCGGGCCCTGGCCACGCGCCCGCGCCTGCTGGTCCTCGACGAGCCCATGTCGGCCCTGGACGTCACCGCGCGCCAGGAGATGCGCGCCCTGGTCGCGCGCCGGGCCGCCGAGGAGGGGCTCACGGCCCTGGTGGTCACCCACGACGTCCTGGACGTGACGGCGCTGGCCGACGACGTCGTCGTCCTGGAGGGCGGCCGGGTCGTGGAGCGCGGGGCGACGGCTCAGGTCCTGGCCGCACCGGTCTCCGACTTCGCCGCGCGGCTGACCGGGACGGCGGTCCTGACCGGGGAGCTGGCGGGCGACGCCGAGGCCCCGGCCCTGGAGCTGCCGCACGGCCAGGTCGTCCACGGCCGGCCCCGGGACGACGCCGGTGCCCGCGGCGGGCCCCCGCGCCCCGGCGGGCCCGGCATCGCCCTGGTGCCGCCGGATGCCGTGGCCCTGTACCGGGAGCCTCCCGAGGGCTCGCCCCGCAACGTCCTGGCGGGCCGGGTGACCGGGGTGGAGCGGGCCGGCGCCCTGGTGAGCGTGAGCGTGGGGCTGGCCGGCGGCCAGGGCGTCCGCGCCGTGGTCACCGCCGGCGCCGTCGCCGAGATGGGCATCGCCGTCGGTCAGGAGCTGTGGTGCGCCATCAAGGCCGTCGAGGTGCGCATCGTGCCCCGGCGCGCCGGGAGCGCAGACGGCCCTGGGGCCGGCGGCGGCACAGCCACCGCGACGAGCGGGAGGGCGGAGCGGTGACTGGCCCGTCTGACGCATCCCACAGGGCTCCCGGCGTGCGGGCCGCCCGCGCCTCGTCACCTCAGGCGATCTGCTCCACCACCAGCCCAGCCGGCCACCTCATGCCCAGGCCCTGACGACACCCCCGACGCTCCGCCCCGCAACGATGCCCCACCCACCCGACCAGCTACTTCGCTCCAGTGACAGCAACAGGCGGCGCAGGCGATGACCGAGGCGCAAAGACCGCTCCAGCATCTGCCAGCTCGGGTTCCGCTAGACGGGGAGAATGTCGATGAGGCCCTCAAGCCCCCTGAGATCGCCCGCATTCCTGGTCAGCAGCGGAAGATCCTCCGCCAGGGCTGTCGCAGCGATCATCAGATCCGCTGCACGACTGCGAGGAAGGCGGCCCGCAGCCAAGACTGCACTGGCAATCAGCCCGTAGGCGCGCGCAGCCTCGACCCCGAAAGGAATCGGCTCGATGAGGGACTCGACCAATTGGAGTCTCGCCTGCCGACGGGAGCGCTCCATCGGATCAGATGCGTAAGCAGGAGCGGCACTCAGCTCGGCGAGCGTCACGACGCTGATGGCAAGCTCCTCGGGAAGCAGGGCCGAGTCGATCTGCGGCAGGTCAATGACGACAGACGTATCGAGAAGGCCAATTCGGTGCGACTCAGGCACGGGGCTCAGGATCCTGATCGATGACGGTGTCCAGATCGGCGACCACCTGCCGACCATCGACCACCGGGGCACCGGCGAGAGCGGCCAGGAGCACCTCCCGGTTCACCGTTCGACTGCGACGCAGCGGCCGCAGCTCGCCGACCGGGACCTGGTTCCGAGTCACGATAAAACTCTTCCCCCCGCTCAGCTCCCGCATAATCGCACCACTGTTGTTGCGCAGTTCACGCTGGCCGATGGACATCATTGTACCCAGTGTAGCACCTAGCGCTACGAGCGGTACTGGGGGGTGAGGCGCGCGTGGAGCACGTTCCGTCAGAGCATCGGAGACAAGGACGGCGCGGCCTGCCGGGGCCGCTACCGGGCCAGTCGGTGGGTCTCCCGGGAGAACCCCCAGACCGTGGAGGCGGCCGCCACCAGGAGCAGGCCGATGACGACCAACCCCGGCAGGCCCGCCAGCGCGGATACCAGGGCCAGGCCCACCAGCACGGCGTCGGAGGCGGCCAGGCTGGCCCACGCACGACGGCCGGTGGCGCGGGCGAGGAAGAGCCACAGAGCCGTGACGCAGATGATAGTGCCGCCGAAGAGGGCCAGCACGGCGGCCGTTCCCGCCGGCTCGGCGGGCTCGTCCACCACCACCTCGGCACCGACGGCGAAGGCGACCATGCCGAGGACGAGGACCTGCTGGCCGTTGGTGGCCAGGATGGCCAGTGAGAGCCTGGCGGCCGGATCGCGCTCCTGCCTGAGCGCGGCCAGCGGCGCCACGACGCGCTCCTCGTTGGCCGGCCCGAAGAACAGTGCCCAGATGCAGATGATGACCAGCATGGAAGCCACTCCAGCGGCCACCACCACGGGCTCGTCCAGGCCGCGGATGACCGCGCTGCCGGTGGTCAGGACGGCCTCGCCCAGGCAGATGATGAAGAACAGCTGGCAGCGCTCGATCTGGTGGGGCTGGTCGAAGTCGATCTCATCGCGGCCGGGCACGGGCAGCCCGGGCACCGGGTGCCGCAGGCGCATCCCCAGCAGGTCGATGGCGGCGGCGGCCGCCCACCAGACGAGGCGGCCGTGCTCGTCGGCCAGGGCTCCTGCCGCCCAGGGCACGGCCGAGACCAGCGACCAGACCACCATGTTGATGCGGTGCAGGCGCATGGCGGGCAGGACATCCACCCTCCGGGTCAGCAGCGGTCTGCCGATCTGGATGGCCAGCAGCGGGGCCACGAACACCCAGGGCGAGTGCTCGAAGGCCCCGGTGATGGAGGCGTTCATGATCAGACCGAGCACCATCACGCCCAGCAGGGGGTAGCGCGCCGTGCGCCGCCTGGCCAGCACCATGGTGGACTCGTAGGTGGTCGTGGCCCACACCCCGAAGACCGTCAGGGACATCACCAGTGTCTCCAGCGCCCCGCGCCACGTGAGGTTCTCCAGGAGGTGCTCGGAGAGCTGGGAGATGGCGAAGACGTAGATGAGGTCGAAGAAGAGCTCGATCTTGGTGACCTCCTGCTCCTCGCCGGGAGCGGCCTCAAGGTCATGAGCGGTTCTGTGCATGCGGTCCTCTCATCCGGGCAGCAGCGCGTGCCAGTACGTGCTGCAGTACTGCGAGCACCACGGACGCTACCCCACGAAACCCCATGGGCCGCGCCGTCGTCGTCGGCGATCTGGGAGCGCCGCGTCGGCGCCCGCCTCGGCAGCGCGACCGTCGAACGGCTGCCGGCGAGCCCGCTGGGAGGCTCCAGCCCCGAGCGGCGCGAGGCCTGGCTCGCCCGCGCACGTCGGATCGCGGCACCGGGGCGACCGAGGGGTCGGCCGGCAGGCTGGGCGAGCCGCGCGCCGAACCGCCCCAAGGCCCTTCGGCCACGCAGAGGCGGCAAGACGCTTCGGCTGACAGCGATAGGGGTGGCCCTGGGAGTGCCTGGGACAGGACGCGGGCGGCTCGTAGGCTCGAAACGACGGCGCCCGAGCACCACCGGGCGCCAGTAACGGAGGATCTCATGAGTACCACAACCCCTGACCTGCCCACCACGATGCGCGGCGTCGTCATGCACGCCCCCGGAGACGTGCGCGTGGACGACCGCGAGGTCCCACGCGTCGTCGAGCCCACCGACGCGGTCCTGAAGGTCGAGGTCGCCTGTGTCTGCGGCTCCGACCTGTGGCCCTTCCGCGGAATCGCCCCGGTCACCGAGCCCCGCCCCATGGGGCACGAGTACGTGGGCACCGTCGTCGAGGTGGGCGAGAAGGTGAAGAACGTCAAGGTCGGCGACTTCGTCGTCGGCTCCTTCTGCACCTCGGACAACACCTGCGAGATCTGTGAGTCCGGCTTCCAGTCCCGCTGTGCCAATGGCGGCTTCATGGGCGACACGCAGGCCCAGTACACGCGCGTGCCCCTGGCCGACGGCACCCTCGTGGCGGTGCCCGGCGGCAAGCCGGAGGACCCCGACGTCGTCGCCTCCCTGCTGGCGGCCTCCGACGTGCTGGGCACCGGCTGGTTCGGGGCCGTGGCCGCCCAGGCCGGCCCCGGCAAGACGATCGCCGTCGTCGGCGACGGCGCGGTGGGCCTGTCGGCCGTCCTGGCCGCCAAGGCCCTGGGGGCCGAGAGGGTCATCGCCTTCTCCCGCCACGAGGACCGGGCGGCGCTCGCCCGCGAGTTCGGCGCCGACGTCGTCATCGCCGAGCGCGGCGAGGAGGGCGCCGCGAAGGTCAAGGAGCTCACCGGCGGCTACGGGGCCCACGGCGTGGTCGAGGCTGTCGGCAACCAGCTGTCCATGAACCAGGCCATCGCCTCGTGCCGGCCCGGCGGGCACGTCGGATACGTCGGCGTGGCCCACGGCGTGAGCCTCGACGGGCAGCAGCTCTTCTTCGCCGAGGTCAACATGCTGGGCGGGCCCGCACCGGTGCGCCGCTTCCTGCCAGACCTCATCGACCGCATCCTCAAGCGCGAGATCAACCCCGGGCGGGTCTTCACCATGCGCCTGCCGCTGGAGAGGGCGGCCGAGGGGTATGCGGCGATGGACGAGCGCCGCGCCATCAAGGTGCTGCTGGAGGTCTGACGCCGTCCGACACGGTCTACCCCTGACCGCGATTCACACCACTGGCCGCAGCCCACGACCCCTCGACGGTCGGGCTGCGGCCAGTGGTCGTCGGCCGCGCCCGCGCGGCTCAGACGCGGGGCTGCGGATCCTCCGAACGATCCCGCCCCGGTACGGGTCGCGCCGTCATCAGCCGACGGCGGCGAGACGCTCCGCCCTCCTCCTGCGGCTCCAGCGGCGGACGGCGGAGACGGTGCCGGTCACCACGAGGCCGATGCTGACCACGACGAGCCCGAGGCCCGCGAGGCGCACTGGGCGCGCCGAGTTGTTCTCGTAGTCCCACACCGCTTCGAAGTCCTCGCTGTTGAGCCGGCACTCTTCGCCGTTGACCTCGACGGAGAAGCCCGAGGACGGCTGCCCCTCCTCCAGGCACGTGACGTCTGGTGCGGGGCCGAGGTGCTGGACGCTGATGAGCCCCGCCCCGGCGGCGAACAGGACAAGGGCGGCGAGGAACCAGTAGAGGGGTTTCATGCGCGTGAGTCTACGGAAGATCCTCGGCCAGAAAGACATGCGTCTCAAAACTCGGGTCCGCGGTGCCGGCCACGCGCTGCCGCGTATGGTGGGGCGGTGCCCGCCCAGGGCGGCATCTCCCACGTCTCCACATCCCGTCTTCATCGATTCCTCGGACTCCAGCTCGGAAGCGGATGAGCGCATGAACGACAACGGACCGGACAGTGCACGGGCCAGAACGGATCTTCGAGTTCTTCTCGCCGACGATGATGCCGCGGTCCGACGACGGTACGCGCGCGTGCTCGATCAACGTGCGGGCATAGCCGTAGCCGCCACCGCGGAGGACGGGGCGCAGGCACTGCGCGTCCTGGATCGGCGCCGCATCGACATAGCCCTTCTCGAGGTGGAGATGCCGCACGTCAGCGGCATCGAGAGCGCGCGGCTCATCTCCGACCGGCACCCGGGGGTCGCCGTGGTCATGCTGACGGCCCTCGTCGATCGCGCACGCCTCGAGGAGGCGATCGGGGCGGGGGCGCGTGGCTTCCTCACCAAGGACATGGACGTCGACCACATCGTCACGTGTCTTCGCAGTGCCGCTCACGGTCAGACCGTCCTCGGGCCCGCCCCCATGCAGATCGTGGCGGACAGGTTCCGCCGTTACGCGGAGGCCCGGGCGGACAACATCGACTTCATCTGCGCGGTCGGCTCGCTCCCAGAACGCCTGAAGAACGTCTACCGGTCGGTTGTCCAAGGGCTGAGCAACCGAGAGGTGGCAACCGCCACGGGCATGTCGGAGCACACGGTGCGGACCTATGTCACGGAGATACTCGGCCTGCTGGGATGCCCGTCCCGCACGCAGCTCACGCTCAAGGCGACCGCTCTGGAGGCCACGGACCCCCATGGGATGGTGCGAGCACCGGGGCGCCGTCACGACAGCGGAAGTCACTGACATTCATCGATACCTCTCACGGACGTCGTCGACACACACTGGGTGCGCTGACGAGCCGACGTCAGCAGGTTCCGGCACATCGACAAGTCTGCGAGGAAGGATCTCATGACTATCACATCAACCCTCAAGAGGATCACGCGCCTCGGGCTGGTAGCCGCCCTGGCGGTCCCCACAGCGGGAGTCATCGCAAGCGCAACCGCGTCCGCCGAGGGCACAAGCCCCTCAACCAACGGGTGCTATGTCCAGTGGTGGAACACCGCCTGGGAAGCCACGTGCGAACCGGCAACCGCTTCTGGCGACTACCGAGCAATCGTCGCCCAGGCCTCCCAGCCCGATATCGTGGGCTCGTGGTACTCCATCGGTGAGGGCTCAGTCGTCACTTTTGACTACGGAAACGCGTGGTTCGCCGTGCAGGGAAGCGGAAACTGGGTGGAGTACCGCGGATGACGGCAATCCAGCAACATGCCCCCAAGGGCCCGGGAAACGTTCTCAGTCTGGAGAGGGTCTCCCGGGCCTTCGGGCACGTTCAAGCCTTGAACCCACTTAACCTGAACGTCAGTGTCGGCCAGGTGCTCGGCCTTCTAGGGCCCAATGGGGCGGGAAAGACCACACTGTTGTCCATCATGGCATGCACGCTCGCTCCGAGCTCCGGAACCGTGACCGTGGGAGGGGTCGCCGTCACCGACACCAGCAGCGCCCGACGCGCGCGCCGGAGCCTGTCCCTCATGCCTCAGCATCCCGGAAGCGTTCCCGGCTTCAGCGCCCTGGACACGGTGGAGTACTCCGCCTGGGTCCACGGAGTCCCCCGGAGAGGTCGACGCGAAGCCTGCCGGGAGGCGCTGGACCGAGTGGGGCTGTCCTCACAGGCCAACAGACCTATGCGCAGGCTATCAGGCGGCATGATCCAACGCACCCACCTGGCAGCCGCGCTCGCCAGCCGCCCCTCACTTCTTCTTCTCGACGAGCCGACCGTCGGTCTTGACCCGGCCCAGCGCATCGCCTTCCGTGGGCTCATCGAGAGCCTTCCGGATACGGCGACCATTCTGGCGACGCACCTCGTGGAGGACGTCCGCGCCGTGAGCGACAAGCTCATGGTCATGGACTCGGGCAGTGTCCGCTTCCAGGGCACGGTCGCAGGGCTGGAGGAGCTGGCACGCCACGACGCCCCCGGAGACAGCCGGCTTGAACGCGGATACATGACGGTCCTGGAGAAGGCACCACTATGATCGGCATCCTGCGCATCGAGATGCGCCGCTCTCTCCTCGTGTGCCTGTCCCCACTCGCCGCCGCGGCGTCAGTCGCCCTCATGGTCAACGACATCCATACCTGGAGGGGCATCTGGCCCGAGGGCTCTGCCCACATCTCCACCCCGCTGCTCTTCATCGGTCCTGTGATGGGTGGAGCCAGCGCCTGGGAGGTGCGGCGCCGGCACCTGGCCGGATCCGCCCGCGGTGCCCGCAGCGGGACCGCGCCGTGGACCACGCCCCTGCTGATCGCCCACCTGCTGTCCGGCGCCGCCGTCATCGCCGCAGGCGCCCTGTGCGCCACCATCGTCAACCTCGCCTCCGCGGCGCCCGCAGGACTCCTGTGGCCGTCATACGTCCTCGTGGCCCTGGCGTGCCTGACCGAGTGCATCGCCGTCGGATTCCTCCTGGGACGCCTCGGCGGCCCCGCCTGGTTCGCACCCGTCACCACCGTCATGCTCCTCTTCCTGCGCCTGGTCATCACCCTGCCAGGGTCAGGCGATGCAATGAGGTTCCACTTCACACGCCTGTTCCTGAGCGGCCGGGCCTCTGCCGTCCTCTCCCCGACCGGTGTCGCTCTCGCCGTCGTCGAAGCAGGGCTCGTCGTGGTCCTCGCCTGGTCCGCCCCTGGTCTCATCGCCCACACGCGGGCTGTCAGAGCACGCACCGCCTACCCCTGGTCCCGGCCCCGTCGCAGGGCCGCCGTCGTCGGGAGCCTGAGCTGCGTCGTCGCGGGAGCCCTGGTACTGACCAGCCCGCAGCTCACCCAGGAGCGCCGGCCCCCGAAGGAGGCGGTCTGCACGTCCACAGACTTCCGCATCTGCGTCTGGCCCGATGAGGCGGCCCGCCTACCAGAGCTCACCAGAATTGCCGAGAGGGTACCCGAGCAGGCGCGGACCCTGGGAGTTCCGGTTCCCGATCACATCAGCTCCTACGGACTCGAAGACACCCGCGGCCTCAAACCAGGATCGGGCAGCTTCGTCATAGAGAGCGACAGCACCTGGTTCGCAGCCGGTTCGGTGGCAGGTCTGCTGACAGCGTCTGTCGTCCCGGCGCAGTGTTATCCGCACGACGAATCAGGGAGGCAGGCATACTCAAAAGCGGCGCACGAGCTGTCATTGTTGCTTGAGCTACGTCTTCAAGCGGCAGACTGGCCTCACGGAATGAGAGACAGCAGCGGGACCGATCGGACCGAGATAGCGAGAATCTGGAAAACCACTGAGACAGAGCAGCAGACCTGGATAGACGAGCGGCTCGCCACCATGCGCTCGCTCGCCGCGGGCTCCGACCCCGAGCACTGCTCATGACTCTCTATCTGCGCTCCCGCAGAATTGGACTGGCTCTCACGATCATGGCTCTGCTGACGATCGCCACCCTCATCACCGGAGAGAGCCTGCTCACCCTGACATCAGGAGTGAACCCCGTCACCATCCCCTACCACTACGTCCTGAGCGCCTTTATCGCGTCAGCTGTCACCAGCTCACTCGCGTCCCCGCTCACCGCCACGGACGAGGGGGACACAGGTGTCCTGCAGAAGGCCAGGTGGCTCCATCTCATAGTCCTCAGCGCGTTCGGCCTCCTGCTCGCGACGGCGTCCTCCGCAACGGGCACAGGAGCGGAGGCTCTCGAAGTCATCCGCGCCTACATGGCGTGGAGCGGGCTGACGCTCCTCGCCGCCGGGCTCCTGCGCGAGTCGCTGTCCTGGGTCGGAGCGCTCTTCGGCATCTTCATCATCATCTGGTTCGGCTCCTCCGACGGAGAGCACGCCCCGTGGAACTGGGCCCAGGCCCCGCCCGAGGCATCCGCGTCGTGGTGGGTGAGCGCCGTCTTCCTCGCCGTCGGCCTCCTCCTGTGCCACGTGCGGTGGCGGGGAGCACCGCTCCGGGCCGGGATCCTCCCCGGCTGGGCGGTACCGCGACGCCACGCCCTGGGCAGACGCAAGCGGCCCCGGGGTCGTCACAGGCTTTGAGAGCGCGGCGGAGGGGAGCAGCGCGGGAGCAGCGCGGAGAGCACAACCCTCAGTAACGGCGTCCGGTCCTCGGCCTGGGCGTGTACCGGACGCCGCCGCGCGAGACCGAGCGCTGCGTGCGCGAGGCCGTCGAGGCGGGCTACCGCCTCATCGACACCGCCCGGTACCACCGTAACGGAGCCACGCCGGTCCAGGCGGACCTGCGCATCAAGTCGCTGGTCAACGTCTCGATGATCGACATCTCCGCCAGCTATCTGCCGCCGCACCCCGATGCGCAGGCGCGCAGGACCGCCCTGGCGGAACCTGGCCGAGCAGCACTACCTGGACCTCGGCTCGCCATCCCCGGCGACGGCGGCCATGGGCTACCCATGACCCTCAGCGACGACAACCCGATGGGCGAGTTCGGGGCCCTCTACTGGCGCGAAGCGGGGCACCACCACAGCCCCACTACACGGCTCGCCGCCGCCTCGGACCCGTCCTTCATGAACTTCGCCGAACTGATGCATCCCGAACAGATCGAGACGCCGGTGCTCACGGTGGTGGGCGAGCAGGCCACTTCCCGCTCGCTGTCCAAGGCGATCCACGAGAAGCCGACGACCACCAAGCGCCTCGTCGCGGCACCCGGCGCCGGTCACGTGGACCTCTACCACCGCATCGATCTCACCCTCTTCGACGAGATCAACTCCTTCCTGGCCCAGCTCCTGAGTCGGTAGTCCCGGCGAGGCCCGCACCCGTCAGGAGAATCCGGAGACAGTCATGACTGCGCACCCGGGGTGGGTGATGCTGCGGACGACCGCGCATGCCGTCCGGCCCGTGTCCGGGTGCGGCCGGGCGGGGACCCGCCGCCCTGGGTGCGGGTCGGGACGGGTGCGGAGGCAAGTTGCACATGGGAGAGAGGCGACCCGACGAGATGGACGCCGACTTTCGTTGGAATTCCAACGTTCTTCTCGGATCGCCAAGATTGACTGACGCGCTCCCATGTGCCTACAGGGGGGTCTGCGCACATGGGAGCGCGTCAGCTCATTTTGACGGACATGCGGAAATCGCAGAATGATGCGAAGAACCGGCATCCGCACCGGCAAGGCCCTCCTCTCCCATGTGCAACGCCCTCCTCCGGCACTGCCACCGCACACCGACGGCACCGACCACCGGCTCAAACGACTTGCTCAAACAGCTTCCGCAACAGGAGCCAAGCGGTTCGCACGGCCCCGCCGTCGTCGGGCCCCGCCCAGGAGCCGCCAGCGCACGGCGCCAGTGCTCCCGAGCCGATGTCACCGGGCTGCGCCCGGCACGCGGAGCCTGTCGGCCGGGGCGAGCGGGGCCCGCCCCGCTACCGTGGTGCCATGATCGAGACCGCCTCCCCTCCCCCGGCCGGCGAGCGCCGCTGGCGAGACGACCTGCACCTGGCCCACACGATCGCGGACCAGGTCGATCCCCTGACTCGGGCGCACTTCGACAACCAGGACTTCGAGGTCGAGACCAAGCCGGACCTCACCCCGGTCACCGCCGCCGACCGGGAGGCCGAGCGCCTCATCCGCGACTACCTGTCGCGGGCCCGCACCCGCGACTCGGTGCTCGGCGAGGAGCTCGGGGTGACGGGCCACTCGCCGCGCCAGTGGGTCATCGACCCGATCGACGGGACGAAGAGCTTCGTGCGCGGGGTGCCCGTGTGGGCCACTCTCATCAGCCTTGTGGAGGACGGCGAGGTCGTCGTCGGCCTGGCCTCCGCGCCGGCGCTGGACAAGCGCTGGTGGGCGGTCAGGGGAGGCGGCGCCTGGAGCGGGCGATCGCTGGCGCTGGCCCGCCAGCTGCACGTGTCCAGCGTGACGTCCCTTCAGGACGCATCCATGTCCTACTCCTCCCTGTCCGGCTGGGCGGAGCGCAGGCGGCTGCGCGGCATGCTCTCGCTCATGCAGAGCTGCTGGCGCACGCGCGCCTACGGCGACTTCTGGTCCTACATGCTGCTGGCCTCCGGCGCGGTCGACCTGGCGGCCGAGCCCGAGCTCGAGGTCTACGACATGGCCGCGCTCGTCCCGATCGTCACCGAGGCGGGCGGGCGCTTCACCTCGCTGGCGGGGGAGCCGGGCCCGTGGGGCGGCGACGCCGTGGCCACCAACAGCCTGCTGCACGACGCCGTCCTGGCGCGCCTGGCCGAGGAGACCGACTGAGGCCGGGCCCGCGCGCCGGTCCGGGCCCGCGGGGCGCCGTCGTCGGGCCTCCGGGGCGCCGCCGCCCCGACCCGCCGAGTGAGACCAAGGCCAACGCCGCAGACCCGCCATCGTCGCGTCACGGCGCGATAGCCTTCGGGCGACCCCGTCCGCCCTCATCCTGGGAGACCCATGAACTGGCTGCACGCCGTCATCCTCGGCATCGTCGAGGGCATCACCGAGTTCCTGCCCGTCTCCTCGACGGGCCACCTCAATATCGTCGA
Organism: Actinomyces israelii; assembly: GCF_030253495.1. Lineage (NCBI taxonomy): Bacteria > Bacillati > Actinomycetota > Actinomycetes > Actinomycetales > Actinomycetaceae > Actinomyces > Actinomyces israelii. Next base: position 1,074,525 of record NZ_CP124548.1, on the reverse strand, counting down.
GAAGCTCCTCCACTACGACATCGAGGGCAAGGGCATGACCGCCTTCACCGCCGTCATCCAGATCGGGGCGATCCTGGCCGCCGTCGTCTACTTCTGGGGCGACATCGTGCGCATCGTGGCCGCCTGGTTCAAGGGCCTGAGGTCCAAGGAGGCGCGCAGCGACCCCGACTACACACTGGGCTGGGGCATCATCCTCGGCTCGATCCCGGTCGCGGCGGTCGGGCTGCTGCTCAAGGACTTCATCGAGGTCACGGCCCGCAACATGTGGGTGATCGCCGGAGCCCTCATTGTCTGGAGCGCCGTCATGTGGCTCGCGGACCAGCAGTCCGACGGCCCGCCCGGAGCCGCCCACGCCTCGCTCGGCAAGGGCATGAGCAAGGTCGGCGTCAAGGACGCCCTCATTATCGGCGGCTTCCAGGCGCTCGCACCCGTCCTGCCGGGCATCTCCCGCTCCGGGGCGACGATCTCCGCCGGGCTCTTCCTGCGCTTCGACCGCGTCACGGCCACGCGCCTGTCCTTCTTCATGGGCATCCCCGCCCTCATCGCCGCAGGCCTGCTCGAAGCGGTCACAGCAGCGGGAGACATCACCGCCACCGTCGGGTGGACCGCCACCATTATCGCCACTATCGTCTCCGCCCTGGTGGCCTACGCGACGATCGCGTGGCTGCTGAAGTTCGTCTCCTCCAACAAGTTCACCAGCTTCCTCCTCTACCGCGTGGCCCTGGGCGCACTCATCGTCGCGCTGGTCGCCTCCGGCACGGTCGAGCCCTGAGGCCGCGGGTGGCTCTTTCTCGGCCTGGATCGCCCGCCACCACTGCGATGACGCCTTCGACAAGGCGATCGTGGCGCGCGTCAACGAGTGGTTCGGCGGCTGACCCCCGGGGCTCCCCTTTCTCCTTGTCGTCGAGATCGGTTCAAGGGGCCGGGCAGCCGCTCTGCCGTGCGCGGCCCGCCTCCGCGCCCGCCCCATGGGCAGAGCCCCAAAGGACCGACGGGGGCCCGGCGCGGGCCCCGCCGGAGCCAGTCGTCAGTGGCCTTGGGCTTCTTCGGCGTCGTCGGTGAGGTAGGAGATCTGGCGGACCAGGTCGAAGGGGTCCGCGGTGTCGGTGGTGGTCAGGACCCCGGAGACGGGCTGCGGCGGCCCGCCGGCCACGGAGTAGGTCGCCGACCACGTCGTGGTCAGCGTGATGGTCACCCCCCGGGCCGTGCGGGAGTACCTGTGGTAGACGGTGTGGTCGGGGTAGGCGGCCCCGGGGTCGGTGGTGGTGGTCGTGGCCCCGTCGCCCCACCCCCAGGTGTAGGAGACCGGCGTGGCGAGGATGCTCACGTCCTGGTCCCCCACCCGGGTGCTCAGCTCCTGGGAGGCCGAGGAGGTGTAGACGATGACGATCCTGGACACCAGCGCCTCGGCCCCCGGAGGCTGACGCACGACGCCCGACCCGCGGGCCATGACCCTGGCGACGTCGGTGGAGGTGACCACCACCGGCCCCGCCGCACGCCCCGCACCACCCGGCTCACCGCCCCGCCCGCCCGGCCCCGGCAGACCGTACCGCCCAACCACGCAGTACGGACGCTCCGCCGCAGGAAGACCGGCGCACACCTCCCCCTGCTCCTGCCCCACCGGCCCCTGCCGACCACCAGAAGCACCCTCATAGGACCCACCCCCACCCCCCGCACCAGGAACCGGACCCGGATCAACCACCTCCGTACGCGTACGCGTCACTCCGACAGAATTTCCACTTCCTTCAGAAGAAAAACCGAGTCACTGTTATCTCCTATGGCAGTCGGCGGTAGTATCACCTGCGCCATCGCTACAACAGTAATCGGAATAACGCATCTGATAGCTCTTGCTTTCATTCAACCTGCCCCTCTCGAATAACCCAACGTCCCTCCACGTATTTCACAGCAAAAATGATGAGCGTATTGGAATGGGGCTCTGCCACCTCAGGTTCTGCCCCGGTTCCATCGTAGGTATAAGTAGCCTCTCTGTTGAATGTAACGTCCACCCGGGAGTACTCGCTGCCGGGGCCGGGGTCGGCGTAGCCGGTCCCGGTAACGGTGTGCACCCATGGGTCCTTCCATCCCCCGGAGTCGTGGAGCCTGGTGACGTTGGTGATCACCGAGCCGCAGAACAGGCAGTCCTGGCGGCTCATCGACCTCCACTGCTCCAGGTCCCCGGTGGCGTACACGTAGGGGTAGAGCTGGACGAAGTACGTCGCCGTCGCCACGGCCCCCTCGGCGGACTCCTCGTCCATGCCCTCCGGCCGCTCGGGCGCCGCCATGGACAGAGCCGCCTCCCGCGCCGCCGCCTGCTCCTCCGGCAGGTCCACCACCGGCGACGCCGAGACCACGGAAGCCTCAGAGCCGGCCGACGCCGACACGCCCCCATCCCCCCGCCCGCAGGCCGACAGCACGCACGACACGCCCACCAGCGCCACCACCAGCACCCCACCACGACGAAGCGAGAACGACACAGTCACCATCACTCACCACCATCAGCACCGACAGCACCGACAGCACCGACAGAACAGACAGAACGAGCCACAACCAGCCCCGCACACCGGTCACCATCGACCAGCACCACCAACTCTACCGCCACACCCACAACAACCACCACCCCCAAAAAGCCCACCCACAGACAACACCCGGAATGCCCGGGGCCGACCGGATGTTGTCTCCGCCGGGCGCACCGGCGTCCGGAAGGAGAGCATGATGGAGTTCAAGCAGGTTGTCGCGAAGCGCCATTCCGTCCGCGACTTCACCGATCAGCCCGTGCCCAGCCAGGATCTGGTGGACATCGTTCGCACCGCCCAGCAGGCGCCGTCGTGGGTGAACTCCCAGCCCTGGCGCGTCTACGCCGCCACTGGTGCCGCGCTGCAGCGGATCAAGGAGCACTACACCGCGAGTGCGGCCGCCGGCGAGAAGGGGGACTCGGACTTCCCGGTCATGCCCCGCACCGAGTGGTCGCAGGCCGCTCAGGCCAATATGGCGGCCACCGGTGAGGAGATTGCGGCCCTGGGCGAGGCCGCCCGGGAGTTCACCGCCTCCCAGGGCCGCCTGTTCAACGCCCAGGCCGTCCTCTACATCACCATCCCGAAGAACTCCCCCCTGTGGTCCGTTCACGACCTCGGCGCGTTCTCCGCCATGCTCGCCCTGGCGGCATTCGACAAGGGCCTGGGGGCCATCAACGCCTACGCGCTCGTCAACCGCCCCGGCGTGGTCCGCGAGATCATGGGGATCGGCGAGGACGAGACGCTCGCCATCGGCATTGCGCTGGGGCACGTCGCGGACACTCCTCTGGCCGCCTTCTCCCCCTCTCGCGCGGACGTGGAGGAGATCCTCACCATCAAGGACTGAGCGGCGACCGCCTGCCGCAGCCCTACAGGGTCATGGGCTCGACGACGGCGATCCGGCTCGCGCCGATCGACGGCGCCGCCCAAGGCCGAACCGATCTCGACGAGGGGGCGGGCCGCGGACAAGGTCTGCTCATCCGTGCCTGCTCATTCGCGTCGCACCCCTGTGAGAGGGTGCACCCATGCGGATCCTGCACACCTCCGACTGGCACCTGGGGCGCACCTTCCACGGGCGCGTCCTGGACGACGCCCAGGCGGCCTTCGCCGACCACCTCGTCGAGCTCGCCCGCTGCGAGGCGGTCGACGCCATCGTCGTGTCCGGGGACGTCTACGACCGCGCCATCCCGCCCACCGACTCGGTCCGCCTCCTGGACGAGACCCTGCGCCGCCTGTCGGAGCTGACCCGGGTGGTCCTCACCCCGGGCAACCACGACTCCGCCCAGCGCCTCGGCTTCGGGGCCGGTCTCCTGCGCGAGGGCCTGACCATCCGCGCCCGCACCGCTGAGGTCGACCGGCCGATCATCATCCCCGGTCCCGGGGGCGCGGACGGCCTGTACGTCTACGCCCTGCCCTACCTGGACCCGGACGCGGCCCGCGACTCCCTGCCTCCTCTCCTCGCCGAGCGGCTCGGGGAGACCGGCGGGGCCCCCGCCCAGGATCCCGACGCCGTCCGCGCCGCCGGGTCCGAGGACTCGCCCGGGCCCGACTCCCCCGCGGCCTCGCAGCCCCCGCGCAGACTGCCCCGCAGCCACGAGGCCGTCGTCTCGGGCGCCCTGCGACTGGTCGCCGCCGACCTCGCCGCCCGTAGGGCTACGGCAACCGCCCGCGTCCCGGCCCTGGTCATGTCCCACGCCTTCGTCGTCGGCGGGAGGCCGACCGCCGAGTCCGAACGGGATATCCGCGTCGGCGGCGTCGACTCCGTACCCGCGGGCGTCTACGCCGGCCTGGGCGGCTCGCCGCTGGCCGAGCGCTCCGGCGGCCTGGACTACGTGGCCCTCGGCCACCTCCACCGCCCCCAGGAGATCCGCGCTGCCGGCGGTGCCGACAGTGCCGACAGTGCTGACAGTGCCGGCGCACCCGGCCCCCGCCTCGTCTACAGCGGCAGCCCTCTGCCCTTCTCCTTCCCCGAGGCGGATTCCCCCAAGTCCACCGCGCTGCTCGACATCGGCGCCGACGGCGTGACCCGTCTCGAGCGCGTTCCCGCTCCGGCGCCCTACCGGGCGACGACGCTCACCGGCACCCTCGCCGAGGTCCTGGCCCTGGCCCCCGAGCACCGCGAGGACTGGGTGCGGGTGGTCCTCACCGGCGCCATGGAGCCGGACGCCATGGCGCGCCTCAAGGCCGAGCTGCCGAATCTCCTGGCCTTCTCCCACACGCCTCCCCCGCGAGCCGAGGGCGGCTGCGCTCCCGTCACGCGCGGAAGCGACCCGCTGGAGGTCACCGGCCGGTTCCTGGCCGAGATGCTCGGCCGTCCCGCCCGGCCCGACGAGCAGGCCGTCATGGCCGCCGCCTACGACGCCGTGCGCGCCGGCGAGCGGAGGAGGAACTGATGCGGCTGCACACGCTGACCATGACCGGTATCGGCCCCTACGCGGGCACCGAGACCATCGACTTCGACCGCTTCACCGCCTCCGGCCGCTTCCTGCTCACCGGCCCCACCGGTGCGGGCAAGACGACCATTATCGACGCCATCGTCTTCGCCCTGTACGGGCAGGTCGCCGACTCGGCCGGCTCGTCCAAGCAGCGCCTGCGCTCCACCCTCGTGGACGGCGCCGCCGCCTCCGAGGTCGACCTGACCTTCTCCACCTCGGCCGGCGTCTACAGGATCCTGCGCAGCCCCGAGTACCGGCGGCCCAAGAAGCGCGGCACTGGCACCACCCGGCAGAACGCCTCCGCCAGGCTGTGGCGCCTGGCCGCCCCCGGCGGGCGGCCCCTGGACGATCCCCTCACCCGCCTGGACGACGTCGGCGCCGAGGTCGCCCGCGTCGTGGGGCTCAGCCGCGACCAGTTCACCCAGACGGTGGTGCTGCCCCAGGGGCGCTTCGCACGCTTCCTGCGGGCGACGTCCGCGGATCGCCACACCCTGCTGCGCGACGTCTTCGGCACCGCGATCTTCGACGCCATCCAGGCCGAGATCGCCGAGCGCGGCCGCCTGACCGACCGGAAGACCCAGGCCGCCCGCCAGGCGCTCCGGGCCCGCGTCGAGCTCGCGGCCCCGCTGCTGGCGGCCCTGCCCGCCCCCGGGGCCGGCGACGGCGCTCCCCCGGAGGGCGCCGACGCTGCCGGCAGCGGCGCCGCCGGGCCCGCTGCGTCCGCCGAGCCCGCCGGGGCTGCCGCGCCCTCCCTGGACGAGCGGCTGGCCGCGCTGGCGGAGCAGGCCGGCGCCGCCGTCCCGGATGCCGACGCCATCGCCGTCGTCGGCGAGGAGGCCCTTGCCCGCAGCCGCGCCGCCCTGGCCCCGCTGGCCGATGCCGTGGAGCGCGCCCGGGCCGAGGCGGCCGAGGCGCGCACGGCCGCGGAGGCCGCCGTCGACCTGCGCCAGCGGCTCGAGCGGCGCGAGGCGCTCCTGGCCGAGCAGAACGAGCTCGACGCCCACCGCCCCGACCACGACGCCGATGTCGCCCGCCTCGACGCCGCCCGGCGCGCCTCCCAGGTCGCCACCGCCCTGCACCGTCGCGCACGCGCCCTGCGGGACCTCGTCTCCGCTCGGGGCCTAGCGACGCGGTCCCTGGGCGTGGACGCCCACCTGGCCGCCGAGGACCGTGAGACCGCCACCGCAGCGACCCTCGCGCGCCAGGCGCCCGACGGCGCCCCCGACCTGGAGGACCCCCGCCGCCTTCGACGCGCCGAGGAGCACCTGGCCGCCGCCGCGGCCCGCACCCGCACCCTCGCCGGGACCCTCGAACCGCTGGTCGCCCTCGAGACGGACCTGGCGGACCGCCAGGAGGCGCTGGCGCACCAGCAGGCCGACCTGGATGCGCGCCGCGCGGATGTGGACGAGCGCGCCCGGATGCTGGCGGCCCGGCCCGCCCGTCACGCCGAGCTCGAGACCTCCCTGGAGGCCGCGCGCCGAGCCGAGGCCCGCCTCCCCCAGGCCCGCGTGGACCGCGAGACCGCCGCCGCGCGGCGCGACGCCGCCGCCCGTGCCGAGGACCTCGGCGCCGGGCTGGACGCGAGCCGGCGGGCCGTCGCCGAGGCGACCGCCGCCGTGCAGGAGGCCAAGGCGCACGCCGCCGCCCAGCACCGCGCCTGGCTGGAGGCGACCGCCGGCTCCATTGTCGCCGAGCTCGTCGACGGCGAGCCCTGCCCCGTGTGCGGCTCCCCGGAGCACCCAGCCCCCGCCGCCCCGGAGTCCGGCTCGGTCAGCCGCTCCCAGGTCGAGCGGGCCGACGCCGACCGCGCCCGCGCCGACGAGATCCTGACCGAGAGGGCGCGCGAGCACGGTGACCTGGACCGCGAGTACCGCGCGGCCCTCGACGCCTCGGGCGCCCGTCCCCTCGCCGAGCTCGAGGCCGCGCTGGCGGAGGCGGCCGAGCGCCTCCGCTCGCTCGCTGATGCCGCGCGCCCCGCCGCGGAGCTGGCCGAGCAGCTGGCCGGCTTCGCAGAGGAGACCGCCGCCATGCGAGACGCCCTGGAGGCGGACCGCACCGCGCTGGCCGAGGACCGGGCGCGCCTGGCAGCAGCGCAGACCGCTCTTGAGCAGGACCGGGCGCGCTGCGCCGGTGCCGCCGGCGAGCACGCCACGGTCGCCAGCCGGCACCGTTCGCTCCTGAGGACCGCCCGGGCCGCCGAGTCGGCCCGCACGCACCTGGCCGCTGTCCGCGCCGCCGCCCAGGAGGCCGCCGTCGCCTCGGCCGACCTGGCCGAGGCCCTGTCCGGGGCCGGTTTCGCCGAGGCGGCGGAAGCCGAGCGGGCCGCCCTGCCGCCCGCCGAGCTGGAGGCCCTCGCCGATGCCGTCGACCGCGAGCGCGCCGACCGCGAACGCGTCCGCCACGCGCTGACCCAGGACCCGCGGATCGCCGCCCTCACCGGCCAGGAGACCGCCGACGTCGCGGGCGCCCGCCGTCTCCTGGAGTCCGCCGAGAAGGCGCGCGACGCCGCGCTGGCGGTCCACGCGACCGCCCTGGAGTCCCACCGGCACCTGGAGGAGGCACTGGCGGCCGTGGGCGGGGCCGCCACCCAGCTCGTCGAGACCCTTGAGAGCTCCCGGGCGCCAGCTCGGGTGGCCGCACTGGTCGCCGGCCGCAATGACGCCGCCGCGCCCCTGGCGACGTGGGTCCTTCTCGACCGCTTCGCCGAGGTCCTCGTCTTCGCCAACGGCCGTCTGGCCCAGATGTCCTCGGGACGCTACGAGCTCGTGCGCGTCGACGACGAGGCCGGCTCGGCAGGGCGCCGCGACCGCGGGCTGGGGCTGGGCGTCGTCGACCGCTTCTCCTCAGGCGGGGTGCGCGACCCCAAGACGCTCTCGGGCGGGGAGACCTTCTACGTGTCCCTGGCGCTGGCCCTCGCCCTGGCCGACGTCGTCACCGCCGAGTCGGGGGGCGTCGCCATGGAGACCCTCTTCGTCGACGAGGGCTTCGGCTCCCTCGACCCCGAGACCCTTCAGGCCGTCCTGGCCGAGCTCGGGCGCCTGCAGGCGGGCGGGCGCACCATCGGCATCGTCTCCCACGTCGAGGAGCTGCGCCGCCAGATACCCGACCGCATCGAGGTGGTCAGGGCGCCGTCGGGCTCAACGCTGCGCATCACAGCCTCCTAGCATCCCGCCTCATCAGCCGGTCTCGAGTATCTGGTGGTAGCGTCCGCAGCGCACCGCCGGCCCCTGAGCGGACTCGCTCCTCCCGCCCCACCGCCCCAGCTGCTCGCGCCCCTCCGACGGCCTCGGCCAGACCAGGCGCCGGCCCCGTATCGCCATGCCCAGAGCCCAACAGAAGCTAGAAGCTGAAGACGCGGGACACCAGACGACTGGTTCCGGGGCGGGCCTGCGGCTTCTTTCTCGGCGAGATCAGCTCGAGGCGCCCGCCTGACGCCCTGCCTGACCCCCGGAGAGCTTAGAGACCCGGCGGCGGGGCCCGAGCCCTCCTTGAACCGATCTCGAGCCGGAGAGCAACCACCTCGGCAAAGCGGGCGGCCCGGGCCGACCGGGGCCCCTACGCGAGCTCGGCGGACAGGGGCCCGCGCTCGGTGGCGTCGTACCACAGCAGGTCAGCCTCGGCGGTCCGCTCGAAGGCCTCCTCGTCGCCGGCGCGCGCCGCCCGCACGTCCGCCTCCGCCGCCCGCTCGTCCACCAGCAGCGCGGCCACGGCCTCCCAGCCCACCGGCGCCTCCACCCGGACCGTGCCCGGCAGCACGTCCCCGCCCGCCGCCGGCTCGGCGACCCGGGCGTCCTCGACGTCCGCCGCAATGACGACGCGGCGATCCGCCAGGCCCTCGGCGCCGGGGGCCGCCAGGAGCACCAGGGAGGCGTCGGCCGCGCACAGGCTCGCCGAGGCCTCCAGACCCTCCTCGTCCTGATCGGGCAGGGCCCGGGCCAGGGCGGGCGTGACCGCATGAGCCGTCCGGGGGCTGATCTGCGGGGTGGACAGGTCGGCGGCCGTCGCAGGCAGGTAAACGCGCATGCCCCCAGTGTGCCCCGCCCGCCCGCCGCGGAGCGCGCCCCTACCGGGCGCGTCGGCTCCGGCGCCGCCTCACGCGCGCGCCGGGCGCGGCCGGGCTCCCGCCCCCGTCCCCGGCCTGAGGCGGAGGCGGGGCCGCGAGCGGCGGGGGCTGCGGCCCCCGCCGCGGGGCTGCGCCCCTGTCCGGTGGAGGAGCGGGAGCCGGCGCGCCGGCGGAGGGCGCGGGCGCCGCCGGCCGCTGCGTCGGAGCCGGCGCCGACCGGAGCGCCCGCGCAGCGCCCCGCTTCTCGCGGCGGCGTCGCAGCCCGGGCCTGCGCCGTCGCCCGCGTCCGCCCTCGCGCCCGGAGGCGGCCGCCTGCGGGTCGACCCGGTCGGCGAGCCCGGCCAGGGCCCGCCCGAGCTCGCTGTCCGGCGCCGCCTCGGTCACGGCGCGCCCCTCCATCAGGCACCGATCGGCCGTGGCCGGGTCGTCGGGCACGAGCACCGCCTCGCTGACCCTCCCGTAGCGCTCCAGGGCGTCCCTGACGGCGCGCTGCGGCGAGGGCCCCGCCACGCTGGAGCGCACCCGCGTGACGACCACCTCCATCCGCCCGGCGGGGCGCGCCTCCCCGTCGAGGTCGCCCAGCAGCTGCAGGAGCCTGCGCACCCCGACCGGATCCGCCCCGCCCACCACCAGGACGACATCGGCGCCGCCCACGAGGTCGGCCGCCACGGCTCCCCTGCCGGGCTCCAGGGTGTACTCGTCGACCGAGTCATCGACCGGTCCGCCGCTGATGTCGACAACGGTCCACGCCGCCAGGCCCCGGCAGCGCGCCCACACCTGGGACATGGCCGAGGGCGGCAGCTCGCGCCAGCGCCCGGGCCGTCCCAGACCGGACAGCAGGCGCTCCGAGGGGCCGACGGGGACCAGGAGCGCCTCGAGGGCTTCGTCATCCAGCCTGCCGTGCCCGGCCAGGCGCGCGGCGGTGGCCAGGCCTGAGGAGTCCTCCGGCAGCCCGAGGACCTGGGTCAGGCACGGCCCCTCCAGGTCGGCATCGACCAGGATCGTGCCGCCGGCCGGAGCCAGGCTGTGGGCCAGCGCCGCGGCGATCGTCGTCCTGCCCGAGGAGCCGCGCGGCCCCCAGACCACCGCGATCCTGCCGCCCGGTCCGTGGCGCCCCGGTTCCTCGGGCCTGTCCGGAGCGGTCGGGGTGGGCGGCCCCGAGGCGGTCAGCTCGGCCCACAGCCGGTCGTCGGCCCCGGGTCGGGCGGGCGAGGCGGAGGAGCCCGCCCGCGGGGGCGTGCGCGGACTCGTAGCGGGCTCGACGGCGCGTGCGAGCGCCTGCACGTGCGCTCGCACGGCCTCGGGATCAGCCTCCCGGTCCTCAACGGGCCACCCGAGTGCGGCCCAGCGCTCCGCCCGGTCCGCGGGCGCCAGGACGACGCCGCTCGCACCGACGTGCCTCAGCCGGTCCACGACCGAGGGGTCGAGGTCGTCGAAGTCCGCGTCGATGACGACGAGCGCGGCCAGGCCCGCCATGGCGGCGCTGAGCAGCTCGGCCACGTCCGCGCAGCGGCGCACCACGCGCAGCCCGGATCCGCGCGCGTCGATGGCGCGCAGCAGGTCGGCGTCGTCCCCGGAGACGGCCAGGAGGACCCCGTGCAGTCGTTCGTCCATCTCAGCTCCCGGCGCCGCCGGGGACCAGGACGAGGGCGCCGTCGCCGCCGACGGCGGTGAGCACCGCGGCCACCGAGCCGGCGGGGACGAGGACCTCGACCTCGGTGGTGTCCCCGCCCATGAGGCCCTCATCGGTCTGCCCGACCGCCGAGACGGTCAGGTGCTCGGCGACGACCTCGGCCTGGGTCCGCGGGCTCTCGGCGGCGGTCCGGGCTGCGGGCAGGACCCACAGATCGACGACGTCGCCGGTGGCGGTGCCGGCGGGCAGGCTGGAGGAGACCCTCAGGACGATCGCGCGCAGGTCCTCCGGCGTCTGGGACCCCACGGCGCCGGCGGGCAGGAGCTCGCCGGCGCTCAGGGACCGCTGGGCGACGGCGCGCTCGGGCAGCTCGCCGGCCGGGATGTAGGCGTCCGTGCCCGGGTGGGCGTCCACCAGGGACAGGACCCCGTCGGCCGTCAGGTCCTGGCCCGGGGCGACGTCGCGGGCCAGGACGTAGACCTGCTGGGTGTCTGCTGCGGTGCTCACCGCCCAGGCGCCCAGAGCGACGGCGGCCCCGATGAGGACGAGCCCGCCGGCCATGCGCGGGTCGCGCCAGGTGGACCGGCGTCTGCGAGCCGGAGGTGCAGCATCGGCGGCCGGTGCGGGGCCGCGGCGGGAAGGGGCCACGAGACTCTCCTGATCACTCATGGGGCCCTGGCACAGCCTGGAAGCATCTTTGATTATCCACAAGGCTGTTCAGGGATGGCGCGCTGTGCGCCGGAGTGTCATTATCGTGCCATGAAAGACAAGTTCCTGACCATTGCCGAGGTCGCCGAGAACCTGCAGCTGTCCGCCCAGGGCGTGCGCGCCCTCATCCAGTCCGGCGACCTGCCGGCCCTCCAGGTCGGCGCCCGCCGCCTGTGGCGGGTCCCGGAGAGCGCCTTCGACGCCTACATCGAGCGCCAGCTGGAGGCCACACGCGAGATGGTCGCCGCGGGGCGCTCCCTCGACAAGGAGTGACCCGCCCGGTGAGCGCGCCCGGTGAGCGCGCCCCGAACGGGTGCGCTCACCGGCTGCGCAGCACATCGAGGGCGCCCAGGGCCACGGTGACGACGCCTCTGCGCGGCGCCCCTGCCGCCCGGCGCCGCTCGTCGCTGCGCGGACCGTCCACGACGACGTCCAGGTAGTCGGCCCCCACCCGTGCGATCCGGCCGATGACGTCCCCGGCGGGGGTCATCGCCCGCACCCGCGCACCGCTACGGGCCAGCTCGCGCGCGGCGGCCCGAAGGGTCGGGCGCCTGCGCCCGTCCGGCTCGGGCGCGGGCCCGGGCAGCGGAGCGAGGAACGCGAGCGAGCCGGTGGGGACGAGAGCCTGCAGGCCGTCCCCCTCGTCGATGAGCACGAAGCCGTCCTCCGCCCGCACCAGCACGCCATCGACCGGCGTGCCGCCGCGCGTGCGCAGGCGGATCGCGCGCCCCACGGCCCCGCGCAGCCGATCGGCCATCCGCACGACGGCGATCTCGGCCTCCGCCAGGTCCGCCGCCTGGGCGGCGATGTCGGCGCGGCGCTCCGCCTCGAAGCGGCTCTCCAGGTCTGCCAGCAGCGCGTCCCAGTCCATGGAGGCAGCCCACCATGGCGACCGGCGGGGCGGCAAGAGCGCACTTCCACGCGTTGCGCGCCGCTGAGCGCACCCCTGCGCGTCTTCCAGCGCCCCTGACCGGCTGCCCCTGCGCGCCCTGCGCACCTCCCCGCCCGGGCGCGCAGCGGCCGCGCCGGCCCGCTCGCGCCACGCCCCGCCGCAGAACAACTTGACATTTCTCACATGAACGTGCAATATCAAATCACCTCAAACAGCATCTCCAATGGTGGAGGATCTTATGCGCGCTCTCATGCATCTTGTTGCGGTGGCGCTGGCCGCGGCTGTCGGCACGGCGGTCCTGGCGGCGAGCGCCTGGTCGGCGGCCGCCGGCCTCGCCTCGGTGCCGGTGGCGTGGTGGAGCACGGCCCAGATCGCCCAGAGCGCGATCGCGCTCGCGTGCGGGCTCGGGGCCGCGGGCTGCCTGTGGCACCTGGCGTCCGCGGGACTCGCCCTGACCGTCCTGCTCCAGGACGCCCTCGCCGCGGCGGGTGCGCCCAGTGCGCCGGTGGGCGCCGCAGCGGGCGGCCGCGCCGACACAGCACTCCAGCGGTGGGGCGCCCCGCTCGTGCGGCGGATCACCGCAGGCGCCGTGGTCGCGGGGCTCGCAGTCACCCCCGTGGCGGCGGCCGCCCCCTCCGTCCCCGACGACCTGGGGTGGCGGGCGGGCGCCGGCGGGCCCTCCGCCCCGCAGGCCGAGCCCGCCCAGCCCGCACCCGGCGTCGAGAACGGCGACCCCGACGTCGAGCCTCCCGCTCCCGGCGAGGCCGCCGGCGACCGGGCCGGCGCCCTGTCCGGATCCTCGTCCGCCCACGTCGTCGGGCCCGGGGAGTCCCTGTGGTCGATCACCGCCGCCGCCCTGGGGCCCGGCGCCGCCGACGAGCAGATCGTGCGGGCCTGGCCCCTGATCTATGAGACGAACGCCGAGCGCATCGGCGCCGACCCCTCCCTCATCCACCCGGGTGACGCCCTGGACCTGCCCGACTCACTTACCCGCGCCCAGGGACCCGCCGACGACGGGAGCCGGCCGTGACAGCCGTGACAGCCGCCGCGCCGCCCGCCCCGGGGCTGACGCAGCCGCTCCCCGCCGGGAAGAGCTCCGCCCTCACGCGCCCCGCGCCGGGCCGCCCGGAGCCGACCGGGCCGCAACCGCGCGTCCCCAGGACCGCTGTCGGCGAGCCGGCGGGCGAGGTCGTCCCCCGCACGCCCATGGCGGGCGCCGAGCGCCGGCAGTGGGACCGCCTGCGCTTCCAGACCGAGCTCAGCCTCCGGCAGCAGCGCAAGCGGCGGCGCAAGAAGACCCTGTCCAGGTCCGAACCCGCGACCGCCGAGGCCCTGCCGGACTCGCGGGACCTGCCCGACCCGCGGCGCCATGCCGCCGGCATCGTCACGGCGGCCGCAGAGGCCCTCAGCGGGCACAGGCCCGTGGACCACCTGGCGCGATGGACCACCCCCGAGATGTTCCAGGCGCTGGCCCGCCGCGCGGGCCTGGCACTGCGGCTGCTGGGGACCGAGCCCGGTCGCCCCAGGCCCAGGGTGTGCTCCATCCACACCCAGATCACCCTGTCGGGCAACTGCGAGGCCGCCATCCTGCTCGACGACGGCTCGCAGGTCCGCGCCGCAGCGGCTCTCCTGGTCCCTCATCGCGGCCGGTGGGTCATGTCAACGCTCGAGATCGGCTGAGTCCGCCGTCGCGCCCGACCGGCCCCGCGTCCGAGCCGTCGTCGCGCCCGGCCTCAGCGCCGCCGCTTCCTCTTGGCGGCGCGCCGCCGCTGGGCCCGGTTGGCGGCGCGCGGGGCCCCGCCGGAGGGCGCCCCCGCCCGCTCTGCCGACCGCGGGCCCGCCGACCCCGACGCCCCTGCGCCGCCCGTCCCGCTCGGCCGCGGGCCCGGCGTCGTCGAGGTGGCCGCCCCTGTGCCGTCCTCGGCGGGGGCCGAGTAGGTCATCCGCCTGCTCATGGCCTCCCTGCCGGTCGAGCCCAGCACGCTGCCGGTCCTGGCCCCCGACCCGAGCTTGAGCCGGGCCGCGGCGGTGCCGTCGGCGGCGGCGACGGCGGCGGCCGCCTCGGCCGTGCCGTCCTCGGCCGCGCGCGCGGCGGCGGCGTCGAAGCGGCCGACATTGGCGAAGATCTGCTCGACGGTCTCCTCCCGGATGCCCTCCATCATCGCCTTGAACATGTGGGCCCCCTCGTTGGCGTACTCCACCAGCGGGTCGCGCTGAGCCATGGCTCGCAGGCCGATGCCCTCCTTGAGGTAGTCCATCTCGTAGAGGTGCTCGCGCCAGCGCTTGTCCACCACCGCGAGCAGCACGCGGCGCTCCAGGGTGCGCATGGGCTCGGCGCCGAGCTGGGCGTGGGCGAGCGCGTTGTCGTCCATGCGCTTCTCGGCGTCCTCATAGGCCACCGCCACGTCCTCGGACAGCTCGGCCGACAGCCGCTCGGAGGTCAGCAGGTCCAGCCCGCCCACGGCGTCGACGAGCTCGTCGCGGGTGAGCCCCACCGGGTAGAGGTGGGCCAGGTCGTCCCACAGGGCGTCCAGGTCCCACTCGTCGGCGCGGCCCTCGGAGGTGCGGCTGGCGACGATCGTCTCGACGGCCTGGGAGCGGAAGGCCGCGACCTGCGGCTCGAGGTCCTCGCCCTCGAGCACGCGGTGCCGCTCGTCGTAGACCTTCTCGCGCTGCTCGGTCATGACGTCGTCGTACTTCAGGACGTTCTTGCGGATCTCGTAGTTGCGCGACTCGACCTGCCGCTGGGCGCTGGCGATGGCGCGCGTGACCACCTTGGACTCCAGGGGCACGTCGTCGGGGTAGGCGCCCGAGGCCATGATCCGCTGGGCGGCGTTGGAGGCGAACATGCGCATGAGGTCGTCCTCCATGGACAGGTAGAAGCGGGACTCGCCCGGGTCGCCCTGGCGCCCGGAGCGTCCGCGCAGCTGGTTGTCGATGCGGCGCGACTCGTGGCGCTCGGTGCCCAGCACGTACAGGCCGCCGAGGGAGACGACCTCGTCGTGCTCCGCCCTGCAGGCGTCCTGGGCGGCCTTGAGCGCGGCGGGCCAGGCCCTGTCGTACTCCTCGGCGTTCTCCTCCGGGTCCAGGCCCGCCTCCTTCAGCCCGGCGACGGCGATGTGCTCGGCGTTGCCGCCCAGCATAATGTCGGTGCCGCGGCCGGCCATGTTGGTGGCCACGGTGACGGCGCCCTTGCGCCCCGCCATGGCGACGATGGCGGCCTCGCGCGCGTGCTGCTTGGCGTTGAGGACCTCGTGGGGGACCCCCCGCTCGCTGAGCATCTTGGAGAGCCGCTCGGACTTCTCCACGCTCGTGGTGCCCACCAGGACCGGCTGGCCCGCCTCGTGGCGCTCGACGATGTCATCGACGACGGCGGTCAGCTTGGCCGCCTCGGTGGTGTAGACCAGGTCGGGCTGGTCGGTGCGGATCATCTTCTTGTTGGTGGGGATCGGGACGACGCCGATCTTGTAGGTCCCGTTGAACTCGGCGGCCTCGGTCTCGGCGGTGCCGGTCATGCCCGAGCGCGAGCCCTCGGGGTAGAGGCGGAAGTAGTTCTGGAGGGTGATGGTGGCCAGGGTCTGGTTCTCGGCCTTGATCTCCACGCGCTCCTTGGCCTCGATGGCCTGGTGCATGCCCTCGTTGTAGCGGCGGCCCGGCAGGACGCGGCCGGTGTGCTCGTCGACGATGAGGACCTCGCCGTCGCGCACGATGTAGTCCTTGTCGAGGTGGAAGAGCTCCTTGGCCTTGATCGCGTTGTTGAGGAAGCCGATCAGCGGCGTGTTCTCCGACTCGTACAGGTTGTCGATGCCCAGGTAGTCCTCGACGCGCTCGATGCCGGGCGCCAGCACGCCCACGGTGCGCTTCTTCTCATCGACCTCGTAGTCCTTGCCCGCGCGCAGGCGCCCGGCCATCTTGGCGAACTCCTTGTACCACTTGTTGACATCCCCGGTGGCGGGGCCGGAGATGATCAGCGGGGTGCGGGCCTCGTCGATGAGGATGGAGTCGACCTCGTCGACGATGACGAAGGCGTGGCCCCTCTGCACCAGGTCCTCGGGGCGCTGGGCCATGTTGTCGCGCAGGTAGTCGAAGCCGAACTCGTTGTTCGTGCCGTAGGTGATGTCCATCGCGTACTGCTTGCGGCGCTCGGCGGGGGTCTGGCCGGTCAGGATGCAGCCGGTGGTCAGCCCCAGGAAGCGGTGGACGCGGCCCATGAGGTCGGACTGGTACTCGGCCAGGTAGTCGTTGACGGTCACCACGTGCACGCCCTTGCCGGTCAGCGCCCGCAGGTAGGAGGGCATGGTGGCCACCAGCGTCTTGCCCTCACCGGTCTTCATCTCGGCGATGTTGCCCAGGTGGAGGGCCGCCCCGCCCATGATCTGGACGTGGAAGGGCCGCATCCCCAGGACCCGGTCGGCGGCCTCGACCACCGTGGCGAAGGCTTCGGGCAGCAGCGAGTCCAGGGTCTCCCCGTCGATGTAGCGCTCCTTGAGGTCCGCGGTGACCTCCTTGAGGTCATCGTCGGTGAAGTCCGCATAGGTGTCGGCGAGCGCCTCGACCTGGTCGGCGATGGCGCCGAGCTTCTTGAGGGTACGGCCCTCACCGATGCGAAGGATCCGGTCGACGATCGACACGCTGGCTTCTCCCTTGTTGGTGGTGGGGTGCGCGCTGCGCACGGCTGAGTCCCCGGGCACGGGCGCCCTCAACGCCCGGTCACCGGGCACAGACGTCTCCCATCGTAGTGGACGCCCCGTGGGCGGCCATCACGCTGCCGCATGATCTGCCTCATTGCGCCCCACGGTCGTGAGACCGTGGGGCATGGCCCCGTCCCCGCCCGGCGGCGCGCCCCGCGCGGCCCCGACGCCGGCCGCCTCCCGCCGCCTGGAGCGCCTGCGCGAGGCGGCTCGCCTCGTGCTGCCGGTCTCCTGCGCCGGCTGCGGGCGCTGGGACACCGCGCTGTGCCCGGACTGCCGGGACCTGCTGGCCGGGGAGCCCGCCGCCGTCGAGCGCGCCGACGCCGCCGGCGCGCTGGACGTGCGGGCCGTGGCCGTCTATGCCGGACCGGTGCGCCACATGGTGCTGGGCTGGAAGAACGGCGCCCGCGAGGACCTGGCGTCCTTCATGGCCGAGACGGGCAGGCGCGCCGGCCGGCTGTGGGCGCGCTCCCTGGACGACGAGGCGCGCGCCGTCGTCGGCGCCGGCCCGCTGCTCGTCGTCCCGGCCCCCTCCGGCTGGGTCCGCCGCGCCCGGGGCCGCCTGGTGGCCGCCGCGCTCGCCGACGCCGTCGCCCAGGGCGTGGCCGCCGGGTGGCCGCAGGCCGACCCGACGCGAAGAGGCCGCCGGGCCCTGAGCGTCCTCAGCACGGACCTGCTGCGCCGCCGGCTCGCCGGCGGCGCGCGCCAAGCCGGCCGCTCGGCGCGGCAGCGGCGGGCCAACCGCGCGAGCCCGCCGCGGGTCCTGGCGCCGGTGGCGGGGCTGGCGGTCCTGCTGGTCGACGACGTCGTCACCACCGGCGCGACCCTGGGGGCGTGCACCCGCGCGCTGCACGCGGAGGGGGCCCGCGTCGTCGGCGCGCTCGCCGTGGCGGCCGCCCCGCCGCCATCGCGCAGGGCGAACCCGGTCGTGCCGGGCGGACCGGTAGCGGCGCCGGACGATCGGCCCGGGATCGATCCCTGTCGGTGACATCAAAGCCCCACTGAGAGGCGCCATTATGGTGTAGTTTATGTATCACAGCGCACGGACGCGCGAGCCGCAGGCAGGTGGCTGCACGGCACTCCGCCCGGACGGCGGACAGGCACTCGGGGAGGTGGTGAGCGACCATCCAGAACCCGCCGCACGGTGCGACGGGTGCTCCCCCAGCCCGATCCCCCGCAGGATCACCAGGACCCAGAAAGGTTCACCATGGACATCACCGTCGTCGGCCGCAACGCTGAGATCAGTTCTCGCCTGCGGGACTACGTCGAGGAGAAGGCCGCCAAGGTCGAGCAGCTCGACCCGCGCGTCCAGCGTGTCGAGGTCGAGGTCACCCACGAGCGCAATCCGCGCCAGGCCGACACCGCCGAGCGCGCCGAGATCACCGTGATCTCGAAGGGCCCGATCATCCGGGCCGAGGCCAGCTCCTCCGACCGCTTCGCCGCCTTCGACATCGCCATGGGCAAGCTGACCGAGCGTCTGCGCCGCGCGCGCGACCGCAAGAAGAACCACCGCCGCTACGTGGTCGAGGCCGCCAAGGACCAGGAGGCCCCCGCCGCCGCGGAGGAGGCCGTCGTCGTCCCCGACACCGGGGACGCGCCGATCGAGGACTCGCCCCAGGCCCCGACCGAGCCGGGGGTCGCCGTCGAGTCGCAGCTGGGGGACTCCCCCATCATCGTCCGTCAGAAGCTGCACCAGGCCGTGCCGATGACGGTCGACGAGGCGCTCTACCAGATGGAGCTCGTCGGGCACCCCTTCTACCTCTTCATCGAGAAGTCGTCCAAGCAGCCGTGCGCGGTCTACCACCGCCACGGGTGGACCTACGGGGTCATCCGCCTGGACGCCCAGGTCCTGTAGCCGGGGGCCCTGTCGTCCCCGCCCGCCAGTCATGACGCGACCGGGACCGGCTCACGGGCCGGCCCCGTCTTCCGCTCCCCCACCGCGTCGACTGGTCTGAGGCCGCACCTCGACCGGGCGCGGCTCAGGGCAGCGGGTAGGACAGGTCCGAGACCTCCGTGGTCAGCACCCGCCAGGTGGCGCCCTTGCGCTGCCAGACCTGGCCGCGCTCATCCGTCAGCAGCGCCGCGCCGGTGACGCGGTCGGCGACGAGCGCCTTGGCGCCCTGGGTGCCGGCCACGCTCGTCTTCATCCCCCCGACCTGCACGTAGCGGATGTCGAGAGTCCCCTGACCGGCCTCACCGGGCGCCAGCACCGCCACATTGACCGGATCGCACCACGCCAGCCCGGTGACGCCCGAGCCCGCGGCCAGCGGCAGCGGCAGCGGCTCGCCGAGCCCGGTGGGCGCCCCGTCGTCTGCGCGCACGACAACCGCCACGCTCACGCGCTCGTCGCCCCCGTCGCCCCTGCTGCGGTGGCGCAGCACGAGTCTGGCGGACTCGGCCGACAGGTCCATCGCCGTCACCTCGCGCCCCTCGAGCCAGTGCGCGCCCAGCTGGGCGCGCTGCCCCAGGCTCCCCACCGAGGTCAGCGCGCCGTCGGCGGCCGTCCACACCCAGCCGTAGCGGTCCGCCACCGGAGGCAGCAGGCCGCCCGCACCCGCATCGGCCTCCCCCACCGAGGCGATGACGCTGGCGGCGCTCTCTCCCGGCCGCAGCCGCAGCAGGCTCGAGGCGCTGAGGGCGTAGACCGTCCCGTCCGGGCCGAGGGCCGGGTAGCGGGCCTGGGCGGTGCCCAGGGCCTGGACGGTGGCGAGGGTCTTGCGGGTCGAGCTGGTGCCCTGGACGACGGCGCCGGCACTCAGGCCGACGACCGCGCCGCCGTCGGCATCCGGCTCCTGGATCGAGGCCGGCTCGCCCATCGGCTCGTCCCCGGCCATGACGACGACCGACGAGACGCCTTCGATGCGGCTCAGCGTCGCACTCAGCTGCGCCACCGCCAGGGAGCGGTCCTGCTCCCCCAGGCCGGCTGCGGCCGCATCGAGAGTCACGGTCACGGTCTCGTCCTCGAGCACGACGCCGCCGTCCGCCGGCATCATGCCGTCGGACAACGCCGAGAACGTCCCCGTGGCGAGCCAGTCCCCAGGTCCGTCCAGCAGCGCCTCGACGGCGGCGGCGGCCAGGTCCCGCCGCGGCAGCCACCGCAGCTCGGGGACGAAGCGCTTCCGGTCGGGGGCCAGGAAGTACAGGCTCGTGGCGACGAAGTTGGTTGACAGGCTCCCTGCCGGGAGCAGCACACCGGAGGGCAGATCGACGATCCGCCACTGGCCCAGCCCGTCGGTGGCCAGCGAGTAGGAGGCCGTGTAGCCGCTCGTGCCCCCGGCCGACGGGCCGGCGGCCAGGACCCCGTCCGTGTCGATCGAGCCGACGAGCTCGACCGCGACCCTCACGGCCCCCGACTCATCGCGCCCCACCACAGGCGCCGTGGTTCCGGTGTAAGCGCGGACGATGGCCGAGGGGTCCCAGGCCTCGGAGGCGACCCGGTGCAGGAAGATGCGGGCGGTGGCGAAGTCGTCGGAGAACCCGGCGATGCAGGCCCGCAGGAACCCGGAGACGACCTCCTCCGGCCCGGCGCCGTCCCGCGGCCGGGCGGCCGTCTGCACGAGCTGCCCGCTGCGGGCCGAGACCGCGTCGGAGGAGGTGACCTGGCCCGAGGTGGGCAGGTCGGCGCAGGCGGCCAGCGCGGCCAGGCCGCCCCCCGACGTCAGTGCCGCGAGCACGGCGCGCCGCGACGCGCGCGCTCTCTGTCCCCGTCCCATCAGTCCCCGTCCCATCACGGCCCGCCCGGATCCGTCCGCCTGCCGGCGACGTCCTCCGGCGTGCGCGCCCCGGGCTCGACGTCGGCGTCTGCGGCGAGCGGCGGCACCACCTGCGCCTCGACCACGACCGGCGGGCCGCCCTCCTGGGCCCGGTCGGCGGCGCGACGGGAGGCGGGGGCGGGCACGACCACGGGCGCCGGGGCCGTCGCGGCCTTGGGCTCCGGCTCGTAGCGCGGGGCCACTCGGGCGACGGCGGGGGCGTCGTCGGGGACGACGTCGAGGGGCCCGGGCGGGGTGAAGGTGCCGGGCCCGGCGTCCGGCCCCAGGTGGCGCGGCAGGGTCAGCAGGAAGGACGCGCCCTCCTGGGGCCACCCCCAGGCGACGATCGTGCCGCCGTGCAGGGCGGCGTCCTCCAGGGCGATCGACAGGCCCAGCCCCGTCCCGCCCAGGGTCCGCGTGCGGGAGGGGTCCGCCCGGTAGAACCGGTCGAAGACCTGCCTGACGACGTCGGGGCTCATGCCGATGCCGTGGTCGCGCACCCGCACGGCCACCGCGTCGTGCGACCCGGCGATGGTGATGTCGATGCGGGAGCCGTCCGCGTGCTCGATGGCGTTGACAATGAGGTTGCGCAGGATGCGCTCCACACGGGTGGAGTCGACCTCGGCGACCACCGGCGTCGACGGGGCGTCGAGCTCGACCTGGGAGCCCTTGGCCTCGACGTGCACGGACACCAGGTCCAGCACGCCCAGGGTCAGGGCGACCATGTCGGCGTCCTCGGCGCGCAGCTGCACGCGCCCGGAGTCGATGCGCGAGATCTCCAGCAGGTCGGTGAGCATGGACTCGAAGCGGTCGATCTCGCGCATGAGGATCTCCAGGCTGCGCGCCGCGAAGGGATCCTCGATCTCGTCGCGGGCCTCCCAGATCTGCTCACTGGCCAGGCGGATCGAGGCCAGGGGGGTGCGCAGCTCGTGCGAGACGTCGGAGACGAACAGCCTCTCGATCTTGGACAGCTTCTCCCAGGCCTCGATCTGCGCCTCCAGGGAGGCCGCCATCTCGTTGAAGGACCGCGACAGCGTGGCGATCTCGTCCTCTCCGTGGACGGGCAGGCGCTCGCTCAGGCGGCCGCCGGCCAGGCGCTGGGAGGCCAGGGACGTGCGCCGGATGGGGATCAGGACGCGCCAGGTCAGACCCCAGACCCCCAGGATGAGCATGAGGAGGAAGCCCGAGCCGGCGATGACCACGGCCCGGGAGGCCAGGTCGATGACGTTCTGCTCCGGAGCCAGGGTGTAGACCAGGAAGAGGTCGTAGTCGCCGGCCAGCGGCAGGGAGACCCGCTGCCCGACGATGAGGCCCGGGCTGGAGCCGCTGCCGGAGTCCACGCTGATCGACTTCCAGTACTGCCGGTGCTCGCCGGTGCTCTCGGCGATGGCGGTGGTCAGGTCCTCGGAGACCAGCGGCATGAGCTTGACGTCGGTGGTCAGGTCGTTGATGACGTTGGCCGTGGTCTCGGTGCCGCTCCGCTTCAGGACGACGCCGACGCCGCCGGCCCCGGCGAAGGACTGGCCGACGGAGGAGATCTGCGTCTGGGCGACGGCGGCCACCTGGTCCGCCGTCGTCGCGCCGGAGGTGTCGAAGGCCGCCTGGACGGTGGCGACCCGCAGGCGGGCGTCGGTGAGGATGACGTCGCGCCGGTCGGCGAAGATGTCGTCGCGGATCCGGGCCGTGACGACCACCAGGAGGATGACGATCAGGACGATGCCGCCGACCATGGCGAACATCGCCATCCGGGTGGCCAGGCTGCGCCGGATGGCCGACAGCGACGGCATGAAGCCGTCGCGTCGGCGCAGGCCGGGGCTGCTCACCGGCGTCGGCGCGCCCCCGGGCGCCCTGCGGGGCGCCTCGGAAGAGCTCGCACGAGCGGGCCGGTGGGCGAAGGTCACGATCCGGGCGCCGGCGACCGGGTCAGGCGCTGTCGCCGGCGCGGTAGCCCACGCCGCGGACGGTCACCACGATCGCCGGGTGCTCGGGATCGTGCTCGATCTTGGCGCGCAGCCGCTGGACGTGCACGTTGACGAGCCGGGTGTCGGCCGCGTGCTGGTAGCCCCACACCTGCTCGAGGAGCTCCTCGCGGGTGAAGACCTTCCAGGGGGCGCGGGCCAGTGTGACCAGCAGGTCGAACTCGAGGGGAGTCAGGCCGATCTCGATCTCGCCGCGGCGGACCTGGTGCCCGGCGACGTCGATGTCGAGGTCGCCTGCGCGCACGTGCTCGGCGTTGACATTGTCGGAGGTGCGGCGCAGCCGGGTGCGCACGCGGGCCAGAAGCTCCTTGGACTTGAACGGCTTGGTGACGTAGTCGTCGGCCCCGGCCTCCAGCCCCGCGACGACGTCCTGGGTGTCGGTGCGCGCGGTGAGCATGATGACGGGGACATCCGACTCCTCGCGGATGTGTCGGCAGATCTCCACGCCGTCGAGGCCGGGAAGCATGAGGTCGAGGAGGACAAGGTCGGGATCGGATTTGTGGAAAACGTCGATAGTGGCGGCCCCGTCTGCGCAGTACGAAGGCTCATAGCCTTCGGCTGTGAGCATGATGCCGATCATCTCTGACAGGGCCGTGTCGTCATCGACGACCAGGATGCGGGTGCTCATAGGACGTATCTTGACATGAGGAAGCGCCGGACGAGGCATTGTTGGCGCGCCGCTCGGCACGTGTCGTCCGTGTACTGGCCCATACACCTCTTTTGTAACACCTCCGTGACGCCTTCGTGCCATCTTCGTGATGCCGTCGTGTCGCCCCCGTTATGTCTTCCACAACGGCGCCGCCCCCCGGGCCCGCCCATCTCCTCCTCGGGTCGGAGGAGAACGTCACCGCGGCGTGCCACAGTGGGGCCATGACCAGCGAGACCGACGGGCCCCCGAACCAGCCGTGGCAGCCGCCATCCGACTACCCCCGGTCCCCGGAGCAGGCTCCCGAGGCCCCGGAGCAGGCCCCGGGCAGCGGTCCGGCGTGGCAGGCGCCGAGCACACCGCCGCCGGGCGGCGGGCAGGGCGGGGCGGGCCAGTACGGGGCCGGCCAGTACGCGCGTCAGGCGGCCGCCTACGGGGCGGCGGGCCCGGACTTCATGCAGAGCCCCTTCGTCCTCGCGCCCAAGCCGGGAATCGTCCCCCTGCGGCCGCTGGGCGTCACCGAGATCATCAGCGGAGCGTTCGAGGCGCTGCGCGCCAACCCGCGCGCCATGTTCCTGCCCGCCCTGATCGTCATGAGCATCGTCGGGCTGCTGTCGGCGGCCGTGACGTTCCTGGCCACGCGCGCCCAGCTCGACGCCCTGGCGGCGCTGCCGGCCACCTCCGGGACGTCCGCCGACGACACGGAGCTCGCCCTGGAGGCCTTCCGGATCACCGGCGTCACGAGCCTGGTGCAGCTGGGCCCCTCCCTGCTCCTGTCGCTGGTCTCCACCATCCTGACCGGCCTGCTCATCATGACGGTCTCCCGCTCCGTGCTCGGGCGCATCGCCACGCCGGGCGAGGTCTGGGCGCGGGTCCGCCCCCGCATCTGGCCGCTCATCGGCCAGTCCATGGTCATCGGCGTGATCAGCCTCGTGGCGGTCCTGTTCTCGCTGGGCCTGTTCGTGACCATCGTCGCCGCCATCATCAGCGCCCTCGACGGGGACTCGAACCTGACGGCCATCATGGTCGGCGTCCTGGTCCTGTTCATCCTGACCCTCGTCTTCATCATCGTCGCCGTCTACCTCACGATCCGCCTGAGCTTCTCCAGCGCCGCCCTCATCCTGGAGAACGTGGGGGTGTGGGAGGGCATGCGCCGGTCGTGGCACCTGACCAAGGGCAGCTTCTGGAGAGTGCTCGGCATCCTGCTGCTCGCCCTGCTGATCACCAGCACCCTCGTCGGGATCGTCTCGGGCGCCCTGGGCCTGGTCAGCGGGCTCACGGCCGTGGGAGGACCGGGCCCTTACGCCACCGCCATGGCCGCGTCGTCCTTCCTCTCCTCCTTCCTCCAGGCGGCGGTCCTGCCCTTCACCTCGGCGGTCGTCGCGCTGACCTACATCGACCTGCGCATGCGCAAGGAGGGCCTGGACGTCGAGCTGCGCCGGGCCGCCGGCGTGTGACCCGACCGGATCCCGCAGCACCATGCCCCGCACCCGCACCGCTTCGCCGATTCTGCCCGCCCTCCCGTGCGCGGGCGCTCCTTGCGCGCCGGGCGCCGACGTCCCCGCCACGCCCGACGCCTCCCAGGCCCGTGAGGCCGCCGAGCGCGAGCTCGCGCGCCCGGAGTACCACGCGCAGGAGACCCTGTGGGAGCGGCTGTGGCGGTGGATCGTGGAGCACCTCGACCCCGGCAACGTCATGCCCGGGGCGCCGCGCTGGGTGTCCATCCTCATCGTCGTCGTCGTAGTCCTCGCCCTGGTGGCGCTCCTGCTGGCTCTGCTCAGCCGCATCACCCGGGTGCGCCGCGCCCGTGCGGAGCGCGCGCTGTTCGACGACGACCGCAGCTCGACCGCGCTGACCAGGGCCGCGGACGACGCCGCCGGGCAGGGCGACTGGGCCACCGCCGTCGTCGAGCGCTTCCGGGCGATCATCCGCTCCCTCGACGAGCGCGGCGCCCTCGAGGACTACCCGGGGATGACCGCCCACGAGGCGGCGACCATCGCCGCCGCCGTGGTGGTCGACCTCGCCGACGACCTCCACCGCGCCGGGGCGCTGTTCGACGCCGTGCGCTACGGCGAGGTCGTCTCCACCCCGGAGCAGGACGCCTGGATGCGCGAGCTCGCCGAGGCCGTCCGCAGGACCCGGCCGGCCCCCCGGCCCGCGCCGGCCCCGGCGCCGGCGATCGGGGGCCCGCAGTGACGGCCGCAGCCCCCTCCCGCGGGACCCGACCGGTCGGCCCGCCACCCGAGGACGACCAGGTCGCCGGCGAGCCCCTGACCGCCAGGCTCCGCCGGTGGCGCCCCTTCATGCTGGCGGTGGGGGCGCTGCTCCTGGTCGCCATCATCAGCTCGCTGACCCAGCCCCGGCACTCCAAGACCCCCTACGCGATCGACAACCCCCGGCCCGACGGGGCACAGGCGCTCGCCCGGCTCCTGGACCACGAGGGCGTGTCGACCGAGACCGTCCGCTCGTCCCAGGCGGCCATCCGCGCGGCCCAGCCGGGCACGACCGTGGCGCTGCTCAACGCCGGGACCCTGACCGAGACGGAGCGGGACGCGCTGGCGCGCACCGGGGCCGACGTCGTCGTGGTCGGCGCCCTGTACCAGGAGCTGTCCGGGCTGACCCGCTCGAGCGAGCTGACCACCTCGGGCCAGTCGGCCCCCGCCGACACCGTCCTGACGGCCCAGTGCCCCGACCAGGACGCCACCGCCGCGGCGTCCGTGGCCGGTTCGCGCGGCTCCGTGCAGGTCGGCGCCGGCGCCGAGGCCACCGCCTGCTTCCCCCTCGCGCAGCCCGACCCGGACGGCTCCGTCCACGCGGCCTACGCGACCACCACCACCCGCGGCGGCGGCGCGCTGCGGATCATCGCCGACGCCACGACCGCGACCAACTCGCACCTGACCGAGGAGGGGCACGCCTCCCTGGCCGTGCGCGCCCTGGGCCACAACCGGCGCATGGTGTGGTTCGACGCCTCCCAGCAGGAGGCCCCCACGGTGTGGGACGACGCGTCCCTGCCGCGCTGGATGCCGGTGCTCATGGCGCACGGCGCCGTCATCGTCCTCGCCCTGGCCGTGGTGAGGGGGCGGCGCTTCGGGCGGCTCGTGATCGAGGACCTGCCCGTGGTCGTGCGCGCCACCGAGACGACGCGGGGGCGCGGCCGCCTGTACCGGCGCGCGGGGGCGCGCGACCGCGCCGGCGAGGCGCTGCGCGCCGCGACCGCGCTGCGCCTGACCCGCAGGCTCGGCCTCCCGCCCGGCACCGAGCGCGCCGCCGTCGCCCGCACCGCGGCCGAGGTCGCCGGCCGGCCGCCCGGGCTCGTCCACGAGATCCTGTGCGGTCCCGCCCCATCCAACGACCGGGCCCTGGCGGACCTGGCCGTCCAGCTCGACCGACTCGAGAGCGAGGTCCTTCCACGATGAGCACCCCCACCACCTCAGACCCGGCGCCCGCCGCCCAGGACGATCCGCGCGGACGGCTCACGACCATCCGCTCCGAGGTCGCCAAGGCCATCGTCGGCCAGGACGCCGCGGTCACGGGCCTGGTCATCGCCCTCCTCGCCGAGGGGCACGTCCTCCTCGAGGGCGTGCCCGGCGTGGCCAAGACGCTGCTCGTGCGCTCCCTGGCCCAGGCCCTGGACGTGGGCACCAAGCGCATCCAGTTCACCCCCGACCTCATGCCGGGCGACGTGACGGGCTCCCTGGTCTACGACGCCCGCTCCGCCGCCTTCTCCTTCCGGCAGGGACCGGTGTTCACCAACCTGCTCCTGGCCGACGAGATCAACCGCACGCCGCCCAAGACGCAGTCCGCCCTGCTGGAGGCCATGGAGGAGCGTCAGGTCTCCATCGACGGTCAGCCGCGCCCGCTGCCCGACCCCTTCATGGTCGTCGCCACGCAGAACCCCGTGGAGTACGAGGGCACCTACCCCCTGCCCGAGGCGCAGCTCGACCGCTTCCTGCTCAAGCTCGTCCTGCCCCTGCCCGAGCGCGCCCAGGAGGTCGAGGTGCTCGCGCGGCACGCCTCCGGCTTCGACCCGCGCAACCTGGCGGGCGCGGGCATGCGCTCCGTGGCCGGCCCCGGCGACCTGTCCGTCGCGCGCACCCAGGTGCGCACGGTCGGGGTCTCCGCGGAGGTCCTGGGCTACATCGTGGACCTGGTGCGGGCCACGCGCGTGTCGCCGTCGGTGTCGCTGGGCGTCTCGCCGCGCGGAGCCACCGCGCTGCTGGCCACCGCGCGGGCGTGGGCCTGGCTGTCGGGGCGCGGCTTCGTGACGCCCGACGACGTCAAGGCGCTCGCCCTGCCCACCCTGCGCCACCGCATCCAGCTGCGCGCCGAGGCGGAGATGGAGGGCGTGACGACCGAGTCCGTGATCAACGGGGTGCTGCGCACCGTCCCCGTGCCCCGCTGAGCGTCTTGAGCCGCCGCCCGGCCCACCGGCCGGGATGACCTGAGGGAGGAGGAAGCGTGTACCTCACCATGCGCACCGTCTGGCTGCTGACCGCCTGCTGCCTGCTCGTGCTCGCCGTGCCCCGACCGCTGACCGTGGTCGTGTGCGCCGCGGGCGCAACGCTCCTCGTGGTGGTCGATGTGATCGCGGCGCCCTCGCCGCGCAGCCTGCGCGCGCAGCGCCTCGTCGAGCGCTCCGTGCGCCTGGGGGGCTCGACGACCTCGACCCTGACCGTGACGAACACCGGGCGCCGGCGGGTCAGCGCCCGGGTGCGCGACGCGTGGCCCCCCTCGGCGGGGGCCACCCGTGAGCGGGCGTCGCTGTCGGTCCCCGCGGGCGAGCGCCGCCGCACCCGCACGGTGCTCACGCCGACGCGCCGCGGAGACCGTCAGGCCGACCTGGTGACGGTGCGACTGGTGGGCCCCCTGGGGCTGGCCGGCCGCCAGGCCTCGCTGCTGGCGCCGGCACGGCTGCGTGTCCTGCCCGAGTTCGCCTCGCGCCGGCACCTGCCCTCCCGGTTCGCGCGCCTGCGGGAGATGGACGGCCGCAGCGCCGTCATGACCCGCGGGGCGGGCACCGAGTTCGACTCCCTGAGGGAGTACGTCGTCGGCGACGACGTGCGCTCCATCGACTGGAGGTCCACGGCGCGACGCGGCGAGGTCGTCGTGCGCACCTGGCGGCCCGAGCGCGACCGGCGCGTGCTCATCGTGGTCGACACCGGCCGCATGGCCGCGGCCCGCCTGGGCGACGCGCCGCGGCTGGACGCCCACATCGAGGCCTGCCTGCTCATGGCGGCCCTCGCGTCACGGGCCGGGGACCGGGTCGACGTCGTCGCCCTCGACGTCGCCGTGCGCGCCCAGGTGCAGGGCCGGTCGGGACCCGCGCTCATGAGCGCCCTGGCGGACGCCCTGGCGCCGCTGGACGCCGAGCTGGTGGAGACCGACTGGACGCTGCTGGCCTCCACGGTGCGCAAGGCCCTGTCGCAGCGCGCGCTCGTCGTCGTGCTCACCGCCCTGGACGGGTCGGGCGGCGAGGCGCCGATGGTACGCGCCCTGGGCAGCGTGGCGCACGACCATGCGGTGGTGCTCGCCTCCCCCACCGATCCCGGGCTCGCCGCGCTGCGCGCCGACCGCGCCAACAGCGAGGCCGTCTACGCGGCGGCGGCCGCCGAGCGCGACGTCGTCGAGCTGGACCGGGTGCGCGGCCGGCTGCGCCGCCGCGGGGTCGAGGTGGTCGAGGCCGAGCCCGGCGCCCTCCCCCCGGCGCTGGCGGACACCTACCTGGCCCTCAAGGCCGCGGGGCGCCTGTGATGGGCGCGCATGCCCCGAGCCCGCCCTGCGGCCCGCCCCGCCCGCGGCCCGCCCGACCGCTCCCCCTCCGCCCGGGCGGGGCAGGGTCAGCCCGCCTCGGCCAGGGCGGCGCCCGCCTCCTCCTCGGCCAGGTCGCCGGTGTGCCCGGCGGCCGCGGCCCGGCGCCCCAGCACGAGGGTGTAGGCCCACAGCACGGCCACGGCGAGGACCCCCACCACAAGCTTGACCGCCCACGGGATCTGGGCCGGAGTCACGAAGGCCTCGATGAGGCCTGCGACGGCGAGGGCCGCCGTCAGCGTCACCGCCACCGTGATCAGGGCCCGGCCCTCGGCGGCCAGCGCGGCGACGCGGGACCTGGGGCCGGGGGCGAGCAGCGTCCAGAACAGGCGCAGCCCCGCGCCGCCGGCGACGAAGATGCAGGTCAGCTCCAGCAGGCCGTGGGGCGTGATGAGTGCGAAGAACACGCCCAGCGCGTCGTGATCGGCCATGACGGCGGCGGCCCGGCCGAGGTTGAGGGCGTTGGCGAGCAACATGTAGGCGGGCAGCAGCCCGGTGATGCCGCCGGCCACGCAGACGGCGGCGATGCGCGCGTTGTTGGTCCACACCTGGGCGGCGAACTCGCTGGGGGCGTACCGGGTGTAGTAGGACTCGAACGCGGAGTGGGCGTAGGTGTCCCGCTCCTGGGGCGTGCCTACGGTGCTCATCGCCTCGGGGCTGCGCAGGGTCCATACGGCCACGACGACGGCGATGGCGATCTCGGCGACCATGACGCCCACCGTCCACCAGCGCACCCTGTACAGCGCGGCCGGGGCCGACTCGGCCCAGAAGCGGCTCAGGTCGCTCAGACGGGCCTCCCTGGTGCCGGTGAGCCGGCCGCGGGCGGCGGCCACGCGGGCGGAGACCTCGGCGACGAGCTCTGGGTCCGGGGCGCCGGTGCGAATGCGCGACAGGTGCCCGGCGGTGGCGCGGTAGAGGCTCACCAGCTCATCGGCCTCCGCGCCGTTGAGCCGACGTCGTCGCGTGAGCTCGTCCAACCGGTCCCACTGGTCGCGGTGCGCGGCCGCGTACGCATCAATGTCCACGGAAGGAGTCTGGCATGACCAATGAGGCCGTGGCCTCGTCCGAGCGGATGATGACGCCCGATGTGGTGATCACCGGCGAGGCCGTCGCCCTGGAGGTGCGCGCCGCCTCGGCCGGGCTGCGCATCCTGTCCGGCCTGATCGACTACACCCTGTACAGCGGCGGTCTGCTCATGACCGTGATCACCCTGTCCACGATCCCCACCACTGCGCTCCCATCGGAGGCGGTGCAGATCGTCGTGGTCTCACTCGTCCTGCTGCTGTGGATGCTGGTGGTGCCCCTGGCCGTCGAGGTCCTCTCCCGCGGGCGGTCGGCGGGCAGGCTCGTGACCGGAACACGGGTGGTGCGCGACGACGGCGGCGCGATACGGCTGCGTCACGGCCTCGTGCGCGTCCTGGTGGCGGTGCTCGAGATCTGGCTGACCTATGGCGTGGTGGCCGCCCTGGTGTGCGTGGTGACGCGCCGGGGCAAGCGGCTGGGGGACCTGCTGGCCGGGACCTATGCGGTCCGCGAGCGCTCGGCGGCCCAGTCCGCTCCCCCGGTGCTCATGCCGCCGGAGCTGGCCGCGTGGGCCGCGCAGGCGGATCTGCGCGCCCTGCCCGGCAACCTCGCGCTGATCGGGCGGACCTTCCTCCAGCGCGGCTCGTCCATGCAGCCCGCGCCGCGAGCGCGCCTGGCGGCGCAGCTGGCGGCCGCCGTCGAGCCCTACGTGTTCCCGCCGGCACCGGTGGGCACGCACCCGGAGCGGTTCCTGGCCGCGGTGCTCGCCGAGCGCAGGGACCGCGAGTTCATGCTCGAGCTGCGCGACAGGCGGATGGACCAGGGATAGACAATCGGTTCCGACGGGGGCTCGGGCCGGGCCAGCGGGCGCCGCCCCTCTTCGTCGAGATCGGATCGGTTCACTTCCGCGTCGAGGTCGGTTCAAGGAGCCCTGCGGGCGCCTGCCGGCCGCCCTCACCCGGCCGCCGGCCTGCGGCCGGGTGGGCGGGGCGCCGGAGAGGCGCCGCCTCATGGGCCAGGAGGATGGGCACGCCGTCGTGCACGGGGTAGCTCAGGGCGCCTGCGGGGGACTCCAGGCACGCGGCGCCGTCGGGGCCGACGCCGTCGACGAGCCCGCCCCCGGTGGCGGGGCAGCGCAGGATCTGGCGGACCCAGGGCGCGATACCGGTGGGGGCGGGCGAGTCAGGCACGACACTCATGTGTCAGTCCTCCTTCTCCCCGCGCAGGACGCGGAGGTGACCGCGGCGCATGATCTCGCCGTCGCCCAGGCCGACCAGGTGGTCGGGCAGGGTGTCGGGCTCGCGCGTCAGGGAATCGGGCAGGATGCCGCCCGGCCGTCCGGCGCGCTCGGCCGGCTGGGGCCTGGGGCGCGGGGCGCGCGAGGCCTCGCGCACGGCGTCGGCCAGGGCGGTGAGGTCGTCGTCCGACGGCGGGGCGGGCTCGAAGTCGGTGGCCAGGCGGATCACCTGCCAGCCGCGCGGAGCGGTGAAGGACTCCACGTGCTTGGCGCACAGGTCGTATGCCTCGGGCTGCGCCTCGGTGGCCAGTGGGCCCAGCACGATGGTGGAGTCGGCGTAGACGCTCGTCAGGGTGGCGACAGCGGGATTCTCGCAGCCGGACCTGCGGCAGCGTCGGACTCTTCTCACACGCGCAGGTTATCGCGCGCAGCCCCTCGGCCGGGTACCTGACGCACGCAATCGTGTCCCGCCGGCGGGCCCTACGCCTCCGGGTCGATCTCCTCGGGGCCGCGCCCCAGCATGAGCGCCACCTGCTCGACGACGACACGGCGCACGAGGTCGGCGAGCTCGGCGTCGCCCTGGGCGCGGGAGGCGACGGGCCGGCGGTAGATGACGATGCGGGAGGGCAGGTCGGCGCGCGGCCGGGCGGCGAAGCCCCTGCCCAGGACGACTCCGTGCTCCCAGGGGGCTGGGTCGGAGGGCGGCACGTCCTCCACGGCGAACTGGATGGAGCCGACCTGCGGCCAGCGACGGGTCAGGTCCTCGGCGGCGGAGACGACGAGCTCGTCGAAGCGCTCGGCGCGCGTGCGCCACGCCGGCAGGTGCGGGGGCAGGAGCGGGCCCCGCAGCCCGCGCCCGTGACGGTCCCGCCGGCGGGTGGACGCGGGTACGAGGGCCGGGACACGGCGGAACGAGACGGGCATGGCCCCAGGCTAGCGACCGGCCGGGCCGGGCCGCCGTCCCTCGCCGAGATCGGTTCGCCTCCGTGCCGAGATCGGCGGGCCTAGCGCAGTAGCAGCTCGCTCTCCGCCAGGGCCGTGGAGTCGGCCACCGCCGGCACGGAGGCGATGAGGGTCCCGGCCGCGTCCCCGCCGACCTTCGCAGTCACCACCGCGGCCGCCGTGACCTGCTGGGCCGCTGGACCCGAGATGGTCAGCGCCGTGACCCGGCCGGGCACCTCCGGTGTCACGGTGGTTCCGGCCGGCACCTCAGTCTCCTGGCTCCAGGAGCCGTCGGCCGAGGCCAGGGTCACGGTGGTCGCGCTCGACCCGGAGTTCGTCAGCACCAGCTGGGGGGTCAGGCCCTCGGCGCGGGGCAGCGCGATGGAGCCGGCCTCACCGGCGTCGGGCGTCGCCGCCTGCGACCAGGCGACGTCGTGCAGCAGCGCGCCCGAGCGCGCGGGGTACTCCCCCGCGCTGCGCACGAGCCGGACCCCGGCGGCCACCGGGGCGTCGGAGCTGACGTGCACGCCGTAGGCTCCCGCCGGCACGCCGCTGAGGGACACGTCGAAGACCGCACCCGGGTCCACGGTCACCGAGTCCGCCCCCTGGAGGACCCGGGTGCCGTCCGGGCCGATCACCGAGATCGCCGCGGTCGCGGGCGCGCTGCCCGGGTTGACCAGGCGCACCGCCGGGGCGTCCGAGGACTCCGGCGCCCCGGCGGCCGCGCCGGGGGCCTTCTCGCCCTGCTCGGCCGCCTCGACCAGGACGACGCCGGGGACGGTCAGCTCGGTGTCGGGGGCCGCGCCGCCCGTGAGCACCTCGGTGCCCGCAGCGGTCTCGCCGTCGAGGGACTCGGTGACCAGCGCGGGGACGACGGTCCCCCCGACGGCCTCCACGCTCAGCGCCAGGCGGGGATCGTTGCCGGCCGCCTCCAGCATGACCGCCATGGTCCTGCCCGGGGGCACGACCACCTGGCCGCCCGCGGGCGGCGCGATCTCCCCGACTGAGCCGTAGAGGCGGACTGTGGCCGTCACGGTCGTGGTGCCGGGGTTGGTCAGGCGCAGCTCGGCGGACGAGCCGAGCGCGGTCGACCCGCCCACGATCCAGGAGATCGCCTTCGGGGGCGTGCAGGGGGCCGCGGTGAGTCCGCGCAGGTCGCCGTCGGCGGTCAGCGTGGTCGACACGCCCGCGGCTCCGGTGGGCCTGGTCCCGTCCGGGTTGACGCTCAGCACACCTCCGGAGGCCTCGTTGAGCGTGGTGGCGGGCCCGGTCAGCGCCTCCCCCCTGTAGGTCAGGGAGGCTGCCGTGTCGAGGCTGGTCAGAGTCGTCGTGGCGGTCGTCCTGCCGACGGAGACGGCGCCCAGGGTGTTGCCGGGGGCGGCGTGGCAGGCGTAGACGGCCTCTCCGGCGGGCGCGGGGACCTGCGCGGCGGCCACGACCGCGCTCCGGTCAGCCGGGACGCGGCCGCCCGCCCAGGTCAGACCTGCCATGGCGAGGCCCAGGGCGGCGGAGGCGGCCAGGGCGACGGCTCGCCCGAGCACCCTGCGCCAGCGCGGGCGCCGGCGGGCGGGGGAGGCCGCCCCTGCCTCGTCCGCCTCGCCCGCCTTGCGTGTCCTGCCTGTCCTGTCCGTCATGCGATGGCCCCCTTGCGCCGCAGGGGCAGGGCGGCCAGAACGGTGACGGCCCAGACCGCCCAGATGAGACGGGTGGCGATGGCGCCCGCCGTGGACCGGTGGGCCACGACCAGCTCTCCGCCTCCCGGCGGCACCGAGAAGGCCTGCCGCCAGGTCCCGGCGACGCCCTGGACGACGGTCGGCTCGAGCGGCTCGCCGTCCAGCTCGGCGTACCAGCCCGCGTCGGCGCGCTCGGCCAGGACGAGGGTGCGGGCCTGCCCCTCGGCGGACTCGGGGACGTGCGCGCTCACCTCGGTGGGCGCGCCCGCGGGGGTGGGCAGAATCGCGGTCGTGCCGTCGGCCGCGACCAGGGTGGCGCGGGCGGACTCGGCGGCGCCGGTCGGCCCGACGCGCCAGGAGTTGCCGGCAGCGGTCTGCGCGAGCTGGTCGAGCCCCGGCGTGGACTCCAGGCCCGCGCGGGCCAGGGCGGTGGTCTCGTCCCCGGGGGCGTCGGCCAGCAGGACGACGGCGATGCCGTGGGCGGCCAGGTCGTCGGCGACGGTCTCGTCCTGCCCGGCGGTGGCCCGGGCGACGATGTCGGCCAGCTCGGCGTCGGCGGGATCGGCGGGCGCCATGCGCAGAGCCCCCTCGGCCGGGGCGAGACCGGCCGCCGGGTCCGCGCCGCCCGGAGCCTCCAGGCGGCTGCGCATCTGGGCGGCCAGGACGTCGGGCACGACGTCGGTCAGCTGGGTGCCCGGCCCGCGCCAGGTTCGCACGACCAGGCCCTCGGAGGTCGAGGCCAGGGCCAGGACGCGGCCCGCGCCGGCCGAGCGCTGGGTCTCCCTGGCGATGACGGGCACCTGCTGGGTGCCCGGCTGCAGGGCCCTGACGACGGCGTCGGCGCCCCGGCCCGTGGATGTGCGGGCGGCCCAGGCCCAGCAGGCCCCCACGGCCAGCGGGACGACGAGCCCGACGACGGTGACCGCGGCGAGCACCAGGTGGGGCCACCCGGCGCCGCGGCGCACGAGGCCCGCGCGGGCGGCGTCGGCGCCGGCAAGGCCCGCCGCGAGCAGTCCCGCCGTCATCAGGGTGACGCCGGTTCCCGCCCAGCCGGTGACGGTGACCGAGCCGGTCCCGTCGGGCAGGGTGCCGATCCCCGTGGTCACGCGCACGGCCGCGAGCGCCAGGCCCATGCCTCCAACGGCGCCCAGCAGGCCGGCCCGGGCGCGGTGCCCGCGCCGGCCCGCGACGGCCAGGCCGCCGAGCGCGACCAGGGGCAGGATCGCCAGCATCCCCCTGACGACCAGCACGAGGGTGGGGCCGGGCACGAGCGCGGTCAGGTCGACGGGCACCCCCAGGAGGGTGTCGAGGGCCGAGGGCGCCGGGGCGGCCACGGGGCCGCCGGTGTCGGTGAGCAGGTAGCGCAGCCCGGCGGCGGGGCCCTCGGCCGAGGCCAGGCGCGCGGCGCGCCACCACGCGGGCGCCGCGGTGACGGCCACCGGGAGGAGGGTCAGGACCAGTCGCAGGGCCGCCCGGCGCACCGTGGTCATGAGAACCACCAGGCAGCCGACCACGACCGCCGCCGCCGCCGGGGCGGCGGCGACGACGAGCGTCAGGAAGAGCCCGGCGACGGCGGCGGCCGTCGGCGAGCCGGGGCCGTAGCGCTCGACGGCCCCGGCGCGAGCCGCACCGGCGGGCGCGCCGCCGGAGCCCGAGCCCTCGGAGCCGCCGTCGGGGCCGGCGCCTTCAGCGGGATCGCGGGAGCCGTCAGCGGCCCCTCGGGGCTCCTCCTCGCCGTCGGCGGCGTCGCCGGAGCGCCGCGCCGGGGCGGGGGCGCCGAGCTCGGCGTCGTTCTCCTCCACGATCCGGGCCAGCGCGACGGCCCGCTCGCGCGGGGCCGCCGCGTCGCGCCCGCCCGGCTCGTCCGTGCCGGGCGCGGCGGACTCCTCGGCGCCGGCGCCCGGGTCCTCCCCGGGACCGTTCCCGCTACCGCTGCCGCCGTCGCCGTCCGGGTCGTCGGCCAGGGCCGCGAGGTCCTCGATGCGCTCCGAGGCGAAGCGGTCGAGGTCCGCCTTCTCCAGCGCGGTGGCGTGGTGGGCGTCGACCATGCCCGAGAGCACCGCGTCGCGCCGGTCGGCGCCGACCGCCCGCGCCAGCGCCAGCAGCGCCCAGGGCAGGGCGAGGTGGACCAGCACGGCCGTCAGCCGCCCCTGCCCCACGGCCAGCAGGAGGGCGGGGGCCAGCGCCCAGGTCAGCGCGCCCCAGGCCCGCAGGCTCGTGCGCCGGGTCACGGTGCCCGCGGCGAACCAGGCGCCCAGGGCGGCCAGCGGCACGGCCGCCAGGAGCAGCAGGCGGACCAGGCCGTCGCCGTCGAGCCCGACGCGGCCCGCCAGGCCGACGGGCAGCGCGAGCAGCGCCAGCAGCGGGTTGACGACGGCGGGGTAGCCGTCGCCGGAGGCGGCCCAGGTGGCCCAGGCGGCGCTCCACAGGGCGCGCCCGCCGGCGGCCAGGCCCGCCCCGGCGCCACCCGTGACGGCGCCGGCGGCCGTCACCGCGCCCAGGCCGACCCCCGTCGCGAGAAGGGCCACCGCCAGCACGCCGGCCAGCACGAGTCGGCGACGCCGCGCCAGCGCCGCGAGCTCGCCCAGCTCCAGCTCGCTGGGGGCCTCGGCGCGCGCGATGCGCTCGCGCTCCTGACGGACCCGGTCGCGGCGCACCGAGCGGATGTCGGCGGCGTTGACGTAGAGCCGGGCCAGCACTGAGCGGCGCACGGTGGCATGGGCGGCCAGGCGTCTGCGGCCCCGCCTGATGCCCCGGCCGCGGCGGGAGACGGCCAGAGCGGCCCCGAGCTCGGCGCGGGCCAGGGACGGGGACTTGGTCAGCAGGCGCCCGGCGGCGCGAACGGCCCCCAGGATGAGGAACCAGGTCAGCAGCAGGCCGACGGGCCGGGTCGAGAAGGTCGCCCAGGCGAGGAGCTGGGCGGTGCGGCGCGCGCGGAAGGAGCGGTCCGGGTCGGGATCGGCCGCGTGCGGCTGGGGGACCGCGGGCCGCCCGTCCGCGTCGGCGCGCCCGGCGGCCCCGCCCTGGGCGGGGCGCAGACCCAGGTAGGCGGCCCGCCGGTGCCGGATGACGGCCTGGGGGACGACGACGACGCGGTGCCCGGCCAGCCGGACCGCCCGCGACAGCTCGAGCCCGTCGTTGAAGACGGGGAACTCGGGCGAGGTGCCGCCCAGCTCCTCCCACACGGCGCGGTCGATGAGGGCGCCGGCGGTGCCGACCGCCAGGACGTCGGAGCGGTCGTCGTGCTGACCCTGGTCGATCTCGCCCGCCACGACGTCGTTGGCCCTGCGCGCCGACGCGGTCGTGCGCAGCCCGACCTCGAGGAGCTGCTCGGGATCATCCCAGTCGACCTGCTTGGGCCCGACCAGCGCGGCGGAGCGCGCCTCCGCCACCACGGTCAGAAGAGCCTCCAGGCAGTCCGCGGCCGGCGCCGAGTCGTCGTGGAGCAGCCACAGCCAGCCCTGCTCGCCCCTGTCGCCCCGGTCCTCGGAGCGCTTCCCGGCGTTCTTGCCGCGTGAGCGCCCGGATCGCGTCCCGCTGCGCCGACGGCGCGGGGAGGGCGCGTGCGGGTCGGCCCCGGCGAGCTCGTCGTACAGCGCCAGGCCGCGGCTCACCGCGCCGCCGAAGCCCTTGGCGTCGGGGGCGCGCACGACGCGCACCCGCGTGCAGGCGCCGATCCCGGAGGCGGCGACGGCCTCCTCGACCGGGGTCCCGTCGCCCAGGCCGTTGTGGCGCGAGGCGACATCGACGACGATCGCGGTCCTGGGCGCCACGGTCTGCCGGGCGAGGGCTCGCAGGGTCCGGCGGAGGTAGGGCGTGACCCCGGCGGTGACGACGACGGCGAGCGCCTCGGTCCCGCCGGCGGACCAGGCGCCGGGACCCTCTGGGCTCATACGGCGCGACGCTTGAGCTTGCGACGCTCCCGCTCGGACAGGCCGCCCCAGATGCCGAACCGCTCGTCGTTGGCCAGAGCGTACTCGAGGCACTCCTCGCGAACCTCGCAGGTGGCGCACACGCGCTTGGCCTCACGCGTCGAGCCGCCCTTCTCGGGGAAGAAGGCCTCCGGGTCAGTCTGCGCGCACAGGGCGCGCTCCTGCCATGCGAGCGGCCCCTCGTCGACCTCGTCACCGCCGAAGAGGAACAGGAGGGTCTGGTCGTCAGCTTCGTCGGTACGCGCGAGCGGACCCTCGCCGAGAATGTTCCACACGTTGGCTTCCCTTCAGGTCAGGGGCAGATTAACTACCCATGAATTACACGGGTGTCAGCAAAGAGAGTCAAGCCGGCGAGGGATATGTCACCCAATCGTGACCATCGGCGTCATTCCAACAAAAAGTCCATGTAACGGAACGATAACAGGAGCCGCGGAGCCAGGATTTTGAGGGTTCCTCTACACGCCCCTCCGGCCACCCCCCGGATTGGGACCCGGCGCACGCGCCCCGGTGGGCGGGCACCGGCGGCGCCCCGTCCAGCGCCCCTCCGGCCGCCCGCCCCCGAGGCCGCCGCGCCGCCCGGGGCCGGGCCGCCGCGAGCCGGTGGCGCCCCAGAGGGCGCGCCCGCTTGAACCGCGCTCCCTTTTTGCTTGAATCGGCCCATGACCGACGCGCTGATCCGGGTCCTGCCCTCCACTTCGGACTCCTCGCGCCCCTGGCTGGTGTGGTACGCCCCCGGCGAGCGCATCGAGCTGACCGGACACGTCCTGAGCATGTGGCACGCCAAGTGCGCAGGTTTCGTCACCGCCGAGGCCGGCCCCGGCGCCGACGTGCACCTGGGAATGAGCCCGCACTGGCGGGCGGTGACCTGGTGCGCAGGCGCGTGGGTGGCCGGCGCCACACCTGTGCTGCTCGAAAGCAACGACATTTTTGTAGAAAACCTACTAAGTGAAGCCCCCGTCATGTCGGTCGCATTCAGGATTCGTTGGTTGTTTCCCTCAGCGGACGTTCAGGTACTTGTGACAATGGGGTCGCTCGCGACGCGCTGGCCAGGAGCCCTCCCGCCGCTGGTGCTCGACGGGATCGCCGACGTCATGCCCTTCGCGGACCGCTTCCCGGCCGCCCCGACGGGCGGCTCCGAGCCCGCCCTCAGGGTCGTCGGCGACGGCGGGGCGCGCACGGTGAGCCGGGACGCGCTGGCCGAGGGCCGCCCGGGCGCCGGCGCCGAGGCGGCGCTCGCGGCCGGCGCCCGGGCGCTCCTGATCAGGCAGGAGACGACCGAGCGGGCGGTGCTCGGCGTCCTGGCCGCCTGGCGGGCCGGTCTCACGGCGGTGCTCGTCTCCCCCGACGCCGACGCCGCCCTGCTCGCCGCCGCCGCGCGCCAGGAGGGGGCCGTCGGAGCCGGACCGGGGGCCTGATGGGCGGCACGGGCGGCTCCGGGGCCGGTTCCGGGGCCGGTTCCGTCCGGTCCTCGCGGCCGGACGGGGACGAGCACCCGGACCCAGTCATCGGGCCTCAGGGAACGTCGGCCTGGACGACGACGCCGTCCCCCTCGACGGCGAGCACGCGCTCGTCGGCGCCGACGAACAGGGCCTGGCCGCGCCCGAGGGCCGCCTGGCCGGCGGGAGTGGTCACCGTCGTCGTCCCCTCGACGGCCAGCACGATCCGGGGCCCGCGCCCGGGCACCTGCATCCGGCCGTCGGCGGGGACGACCGTGGTCACGAGCAGCTCGAAGTCGTCCACAGGGGCGTAGTAGGCGCGGGTGGCGCGGGAGAGGTACTCCGGCGCCGGGCGCACCGGCGGGGCGGCCACGTAGTCCACGCAGGCGAGCATCTCGGGCACGTCCACGTGCTTGGTCGTCAGCCCCGCCCGCAGCACGTTGTCGGAGGATGCCATGATCTCCACGCCGAGACCGCTGATGTAGGCGTGCACGCTGCCCGCGGGCACGAAGAGGGCCTCGCCCGGGTGGAGGGTGACGGGGTTGAGCAGCAGCGCCGCCGCCACCCCCGGGTCGCCCGGGAAGGCCCGGGCCATGGTCACGGCGTTGGTGTCCGCGCGCCGGGAGGGGGAGGACCCCCGTTCGAGGCGCGCGTCGATCTCCGCCACCAGCGCATTGATCTCCACGGCCGTGGGACGGGTCCCGGTGGAGACGAGGTCGGAGAAGACCTGGCGGATGCCGAAGCGGGTCGGGTTCAGCCGCAGGGTGCGGCGCATGCGGTGGGCCAGGGCCGAGTCGAGTCCCGAGAGGACCTCGGCGGCCCGGCGAGGGGCGCGGAAGCCCGCGACGGCCTCGTAGCGCGTCAGGGCCAGCACCATCTCGGGCTTGTGGTTGGCGTCCTTGTAGGAGCGGTCGGGGTCGTCCAGCGCCAGGCCCGCCTCGTTCTCGCGCCGGAACCCCTCGATCGCCTGGTCCAGGGAGGGGTGGACCTGCAGCGAGAGCGCCCGCTCGGGGGCGATGAGCTTGAGCAGGAAGGGCAGGTGCTCGCCGAAGCGCCGCACGACGTCCTCGCCCAGCAGCCGCTGAGGATCGGCGTCGATGAGATCGGCCAGGGTGCCGGGGCGGCCGACCAGGGCGGTGGGCCCGGAGGGGTGGGCCCCGTACCACTGCTCGGCCCAGGGACGGTCGTCGGAGAGCTCGCCGAGCAGCTCGGGGATGGCCGCCGCCGAGCCCCAGCCATAGGTCTGGCGTGCGCCAATGAGTCGTTCCACGACAGGCACGCTAGCCCATCACCCGCCGCGGGCCGAGGACGCGCCGGGGACGCGCCGCAGTCGGCCCGCGCGCCGCGGCGGCCGTCTCGACGACCGCGGCGCACATGGGCCATACTTGGGGCCATGCGGGGCATCATTCTGGCCGGAGGCTCCGGCACGCGACTCAACCCGATCACCCTGGGCGCCTCCAAGCAGCTCATGCCGGTCTACGACAAGCCGATGATCTACTACCCGCTGAGCACCCTCATGCTCGCGGGCATCCAGGACGTCCTGGTCATCACCACCCCGCACGACGCCTCCGGCTTCCACCGCCTGCTCGGCGACGGCTCCCAGCTGGGGGTCAACCTGTCCTACACGGTCCAGGAGGTCCCCAACGGCCTGGCCCAGGCCTTCGTCCTGGGGGCCGACTTCATCGGCTCCGACAGCGTCGCCCTGGTCCTGGGCGACAACATCTTCTACGGCCCCGGCATGGGCACCCGGCTGCGCCGCCACACCAGCCCCGACGGCGGCGTCGTCTACGCCTACCAGGTCGCCGACCCCACCGCCTACGGCGTGGTGGAGTTCGACGCCGACTTCAAGGCGATCTCGATCGAGGAGAAGCCCGCCCGGCCCAAGAGCGACTACGCCGTGCCCGGGCTGTACTTCTACGACAACGACGTCGTCGGCATCGCCAGGGCCCTCGAGCCCTCGGCCCGCGGGGAGTACGAGATCACTGACGTCAACCGCGCCTACCTGGACGCCGGGCGCCTGAAGGTGGAGGTCCTCCCCCGCGGCACCGCCTGGCTGGACACCGGCACCTTCGACTCCCTGGCCGACGCCACCGGCTTCGTGCGCACCATCCAGCACCGCCAGGGTCTGACCATCGGCTGCCCGGAGGAGGCCGCCTGGCGCATGGGCTTCATCGACGACGACGGCCTGCGCGCCCGGGCCGAGCCGCTGGCCAAGTCCGGCTACGGCCAGTACCTCCTGGACATCCTGGCCCGCTCCCAGCGCGGCCACGGCGCCGGCCGGTCCTGAAACACCCGCCGCACTGACCGGCATGGACGGCGACATGGTGGACGATAACCGCGCAGGGGGAGCAGCCACCGCCAACCTGATCCGCACGTCTGCCGAGAGGTCGCTCTACCCCGATCGAGCAGGTGTACACGTGCAATGACCGGGACGAGAGCCAGGATCAACAGCGCAGCGACGTTAACGGCTATATTTGTCGGCGTCATGGTGGTTGTCGCCTGCGGACCCGAGTCCGCCCATTATGGCATAACGCCGTACGTACTGATCGCATCGCTAGCCGTCGTCTCACTGGCGCTGCTGATCAGAAGCAGGACCCGGAAGGCCATGGAACGACGCCGTCGGGATCAGGCGATCGCGGATGCTGTCCATCAGGACAGACTCAGTCTCACTGAGCACCTACATCACATCATCTCGAACCGTATCGCCTCTATCGCAACTCAGGCGAGCGCATGCCTGCTCGCGGACGAATCCGATCCGCGCGTTGCACTCAGAACGATAGAGGCGGACAGCCGCGCCGCCGCCCGGGAGATGCGCCGGCTCCTGGCCCTACTGCAATCCAGCACCCACGTCCCGGTACCTACCGCGCCATTGCAGCAGATCTATGCGCAGGCTAGCGCCTCCGGTGTCAGCCTGGCAGTCAAACACACAACAGCCTTTCGCAGCAGGAAGGCGGAAGAAGCCGCATCGTTGGTGGTACACGAGTCTCTCATGAACGTCCTGCGGCACGCCGGCGGCGCACCCACTGAGGTGAGAATTAGCAGAGAAAACGAGAACATCCGCATCATCATACGCAACGAAACCCCCGAGCCCGCGCCGCCCGCCTCACCCGGCGCCGGGATCGGGCTGCTCCTGCTGCAAAAGAAGTGCAACTCACTCGGGGGGAGCATCAGTTCAGGCGAGACGTCGAACGGGTACATTGTCGATGCAGTCATCCCCGACCCCCAGGACGACTGACGGGAAACTGATGGGAAACTGATGGGAAAAAGAAACAGAGTTCTCATCGTTGACGACCAGCTGCTGCTGCGCCGCTCGCTCACCACCATACTGGAGAGCAGCGGAGGCATCGAGGTAGTTGGCGAGTCCGGTTGCGGAGCGGATGCGATCAAGGATGCCCTCCGGCTCAAACCTGATGTCATACTGATGGATATCCGCATGCCGGGTGAGATCGATGGGGTGGAGGCCACTAGAAGAATCCACCTGCACCCCTCTGTCACAGGGACGAAGGTGTGCATGCTCACGGTCTTCAGCGAAGACCAAAAGGTTGTCCAGGCTCTACGCAATGGTGCGGTGGGGTACATAACTAAAGATGCACCACCGGAAGAGGTCATCAATGCAGTGCGCTCCTTACACCTGGGACACTCGGTCCTCCCTTCAGAGGCACTATCCCTGGCGTTAGCGCAGCCTCCCTCCACCCATGCCCCGACAAGCATCGAAGAAGAACTGACCCCTCGCCAGGCCGAGGTCCTGGCGCTCATCGCCACCGGAATGTCCAACGCGGAGATCGAAGCCACCCTGCATATCACGCACTCCACACTGAAATCTCATGTCGCAGCACTACTGAAGAACCTTGAAGCCCGCGACAGGGCGCAACTGGTAGTGGCCGCCTACGAAGGCGGCCTGGTCCAACCACGACGCTCTCAGACGAACATCAGGAAGAACCAGACATAACCCCATGGCAGAAGACCTAGGCTCCCGTCCCCTCACCCATCCCGTATCTCTCCGCATCATGGCGATGTGGCCTCACGGAGAGTACAGTGACAAACGAGGACAATGATCCAGGCTCCCCAACCGGACAGCCATCGACCTCAATCCATGCATGAGCGGCGAATGGCGCGGTGCGGAACCCGCTGCACCAATCAGGGGACGTTCCCTGACACCGACAATAGATGAAGGCCGACACGGAGCGGAGCAGACACCCCATCCCCGAACATCTCGCACTGACAGCACAAACCGCATACCTGGCCCTTCCAGCCTGCACCGCGTCCGCTGGATCACTCTTTCTCCCGACCCATTCAAGAAAGTTACAGATCCTTCGCGGGCTCATACGAGCAACCAACGACCCCGCGCCTACAGCGAATAGCGCCCTCGCTCTCTCCGAAAGAGTAATCCTCACCGACGCCTCAGGCCCGACCGGAATGGCCACATCAGTCACCCCCGACAAAAA
Organism: Actinomyces israelii; assembly: GCF_030253495.1. Taxonomy (NCBI): domain Bacteria; kingdom Bacillati; phylum Actinomycetota; class Actinomycetes; order Actinomycetales; family Actinomycetaceae; genus Actinomyces; species Actinomyces israelii. Next base: position 1,030,720 of record NZ_CP124548.1, on the reverse strand, counting down.
AACTCGCCTCTGACATCTGTGCGACTATAGAGTCGACATCATTAAGAACCTCCCCCTCGTCAGCCTCCATGCTGACAGATATTCTCTTAGCCGTCTCCTCCTTCGACAGTCCAGACAACAACATCTCCAGGACAGAGGACGCAGTGCGGTTCAAGCGGAAATAAACCCCCCTATTCGAGTCCAAAACGATTGCCCCGTCGTCTACGTGACTGAGAATAATGCCTTCAGCAAGCCGCACCTCACACCCCCGGATGCCGAGAACCCATGTTACGTAACCATCTTTCCACCTCAAGCGTGGACTGAATAGCATGGAGCTCAGCAGTATCATTGACGCCCGACAGCACCGCCCGCCTCAGCCTATCCGCATCAACAATACCGAGGTCCATCAGGTAACACTCGTCAAAATAACTGCGCAAACTCTCTCGGTTCGCCTCCATCGCCCTATACAGCTCCATGCTGTAGTCTCCTTTGTTTCTTCGCTCCAATGCGGATGAAGGTACCATCCCCCTCATGGAGTCCTTGAGCAAAGACTTACCTCTGCCGGCCTCGGTCCGGTCGCCCACATCGAGCATCAGGGACGCCAGCACCACTTCACAGTCCAGAAATGGCGACTGCCATTCGACCACATCGCGTCCAAATCTGCTTGATATTTGATCTAACAACTCAGCCTCGTATGAGAGTGAAGCGAGAGCCTGATGCCGAGCCCGATCAGGCGAAAGCGGCTGTATCTCCTGATCGTAAAGAAGACGGACTGCCTCCCCAACGGCCTGGAGAGCATCATGGTGAACCCAGTCAGGAATTTCCATCGCGTTCCCCCAGGAAAGATCAACGGCAGATCTCCCTCCGCTAAACGTCCAGGACTCAAGAAGGTCTGAATGAAATGGCGTGGCGCTCCGGGCCTCAGAATACAGGTCGACAAGCTTTACCCTATTTCTCTTAGCAGCACGCCTTAAAGTCAACAGGGAACTGAAACCATATCTCTGATAGTGCGACCACAGCTGGGCCGGCATAGAGGTGAACAGCTCATCTCCACCAAAACCGGTGAAGTGACTCGTCACACCGTTATCTGTACTGGATTTCGCAACGGCCCGCAGATACATGCGTCCCGCACCCCAGAGGAAGGGGCCCCCAGTCTCCGGCTCCTCAACCTCTACATCTGAGCGAAAGAAAATATTCGCGATCTCATTGCCGATGAGACGAGGCTTAATGGCGATGTCGCTTAGAACCCGGGAGGCCCACACATGGTCCTCGTTGCTCGGATCAGATGCAACATAATGATAGGCATCGATATTACACGCGCAGTGATGCAGCATATATACAACCGCTGTTGAATCGAGACCCCCGGAACAATCGACTCCCACGCGATCATCGCTCCCTACCAAGGTGGAAACGACGGCCGGAAGCAGGCTCGACAAGTCGTGCACCACCTGATCGCGATCGGCGCATGTCTCAGGGAGGTGCCAAACCCGCGTTACTTTAACACCGCTACCCCGAATTTCCAGCCTCTCTCCGACCGATACTCTATTCACTCCGTTCCAGATGGTGGTTCTATTGAATGGCCAGGGAGCGCCCAGAGGCGTCACACTAAGTGCCAGTGAAACAGTATTCAGATCCGAGGTGCCACACCCCTGAACGAGACGACCAAGATCAGTTGACGCGATCCTCCCCCGCCCACGCACACTCCAGAACATGGGATCCCTGGTCAAGAAAGGCTGATGGCAGTAGATCACTTTTTCATGATGTGTAACAGCGACCCAACGACCACCGATCTCACAGACCTCTCGACTGAAGACCTCGATATCGGCCGCAGAGCGGAACAACGTCTTGATGCGCTCCCGCACACCATGATCACCGAAAACGACTAGCTTCCCAATCCGCTCATCTGCAACTGAGTAGTCGCTCGTTCGACTAAAAGCAGTCACGCACGGGCGTCCCGAGCTGTAACGAGACAACGCGATGAATCCATCAGGAATACATGGGTCACTGCTATCGCCATCCTCCAGGATCAGGATACCGTACCGTGCCACCAATCTCTCCTAGCCTCCGCTCGGTGGGGGTGCGCATATGACTACATCATACGCACCCCCACCGAACACTATCAGGTTCTCCTCATGTCAGATGCAGATGGGAGCAAGTCCGCAGCCGAGAAAATCCCGACAATCCCCCCACCACAGGCACCGAGTGACGTCGGAGAAGTCTCCGAGCACCACCATCCTAGGCGCCGTGTATGAAATGTGTGACAACGTTCTCACCTCCTTCCCAGGACAGGAACACCGCTGATCATCTGCTCAGATCAGCAGAAGAATGACCGACGAGGTCCTCTCCCCCTTTCTTGAACCCCGCCCGCTCATGAATCACCATAGACGAAACGCCCGACGCCAGCACACCCGATACCCATGATCCAGGATGTAAGCACAGCGACAGAAGAAGCCTCATAGGAGAGATCACTCTTCAGGAACAGATCCGCACTAACCTGCGACGGCAGCCACTCGACCCAGTCCGTCAACGGCATTAACACCGGGGGAGCCACCACCAGCAACACCAAACTTACACTGAGTGTCGGCACAACGGCTCTTACCAGGAACGCCAGCAGCGCCGGAAGCATGCCCATAACTGCAAGATGGATGCTGCTATAGCACACAATACGTACAGCCTCCCCGCTGACCTTTTCCAGGATTACGGCAGAGGCAGCCGACATCGAGGCCAGCCCCAGCAGAAAAAGCACCACCGAGAATAGCGCAATTTTGGCCGTCACCAGGATCGATCGTTGCGGTACCGCAGAAATAGTGGTATATATCTGCCCCCCTTGGTACTCCTGACCACTGAGAACAGTCCCGAGCGCAACAAAGCCGATCGCGATATAGTCAGGAATCGTTTTCAGAATATCCAGGTCTACCATCCGCCCCTGATCTCCAAACCGAGACTCGAACACCAGCGAGACTGTTACAGAAAATACGATAGTACACACGAAGACCGCCCATGTCACCGGCACGGAGACGATCTTCTTGAACTCGGAAGCTACAGTGCTCATGACTGCACATCCCTCGTCACCCAACTCACGACAATAATCACTACCGCCAGTAGAGCCCATGCCGCACATAAATAGAAACCGGTTGCCGCGTCCACGGCGTTCGTTACAGGAGACTCCACCAAGAACGTACTGAGCGCCGCCGTGTCCGGTAGATACCTAGCCGAATCGGTAACCAGCGAGAGAAGACGACTGAATGAGAGGACCGTGCTGTTCGCGAGAAGAACAGCTAACGGCAGCACACCACTCCGGGTCACCGCCGTGAAGGCGCAGGAAATCAATGCCATCATCACCCAGAACACTGACACTCCAGCGACGCGCCGCCAGCATGTCCCATCCAGTGGGCTAGCGTACTCTCCGAGTATGCGCCGTGACGTAATAATCGTCACTGCCGTCGCCACAACGGAAGTCACGATCACCCACATGCACAGCACGACGATTTTCGAAGTCACTGCCCGAAATCGCCGAGGCGCTGCGACCATGGTAGTCGTCAGCTGCCTCGATCGCCCGACTTTCTGAGCATTTCTTGCGTACTCGCTCGACATGATAATCACGCCGATCACCACCACACCGATAGTGCCAAAAATCAGATGCCCGAATCCTGCATCGACGGTAGATGTGCTCAGCAGCCCTCTTTGCCCCCCGGCGCTGAGGGCACGATGCGCCGCGCGCGCACTGAGCGCGGCCAGGCCAACAGGAACCAGAATGCAGCTCACGGTTGCCGCCCAGATCGACGTCAGGGTGCACAACTTCTTTAGCTCAGCCCTTACCATCATCATACCAAGGCACCGCTCTTCGTGTGGGCGAAGAAGGCGGACTCCAGGTCGGAGTACCCCCTGGTGATATCTGCAAGTGCTCCAGCCGCGGTGATGCGGCCCTGCGATATGACCACGATATCATCTGCAATCTCAGCCAGCTCAGACATCAGGTGGCTCGAGAGCAAAACTGTTCCACCCATATCGACATGCTCTCTCAGCAGGCTCCTCATCCAACGCACCCCTTCGGGATCCAGCCCATTCACGGGCTCATCCAGGACGAGGTACTCGGGACTGCCCAACAGGGCAGTGGCAAGTCCTAGGCGCTGCCCCATTCCCAACGGGTATGTTCCGATGCGCTGATTCTCCGCGCCGCTCAGCCCCACCTGCTCAAGAACCTCAGGTACTCGCCTAACGGGTATCTTATTGCTGGTCGCGACCCAACTAAGATGAGCTCGAGCCGAGCGCATCGGGTGGGCACCAGGACCGTCCAGCATTGAACCCACGATGCGCAACGGGTACCGATACGCCCGATAATTCATCCCACCGATGCTCGTTGTCCCGGAACTAGGCCTATCCAGCCCCAGCAGGATACGCAGCGTCGAGGACTTCCCCGAGCCGTTGGGGCCCACGAAGCCCGTCACCCTGCCCGACGCCGCCGTGAAGGACACGTGATGAAGGACGGTCCGCCTCCCATGTCTTTTCACGACGTCATTGATCACAACCATGATCACAGTCTCGCAAACAACATGGAAGGTGTACATCGGACGTCAGGGTGACTCACTTCGACGCATGGGCCCACGGGCCCACGGGTGGAGCCCGTCAATGTGCCTTGTCAGCAGACCATTGGACTCCCGACCCATGATTCGGTTGAGACGTTAACAACAGGATCTGTCAGCCATCGGTTCTCGACATCGCGGAAGCACCGCGTCCATGAGGCCCCGGTGAGAGCGTTGGAGTGGCCAGCGCCCCCGCTCTGAGGAGCCCCATGCCCCGCACTACCTCGAGCGCAGCGCCACGAACACTGGTCATCATGCCTGCCTGGAACGAGGGGGCCGCCACTGGGCAGACTACTGCGAGCTCAAGGCGGCGATGCCCGGGTCGGTGGGAAGGGTGCGTGCGCCGGCCACGGCGTTGGCGTCCACCCGCCGTGAGGGCGAGGCCCCGTCCTCATAGCGGGCGGCGATCTGCGCCACCAGCTCCCCGGTCTCCTGGCCGCTGGGGCGGGTCTGGGCGCCGACCAGGTCGGTGAGGATCGGTGAGGACCTGTCGGATGCCGAATCGGGTGGGGTTCAGCCGCAGGGTGCGGCGCATGCGGTGGGCCGGCGCCGAGTCGAGGCCCGACAGGACCTCCACGGCGCGGCGCGGAGCCCGGAGTCCGGCTACCGCCTCGAAGCGGGTGAGAGCCAGGACCGTCTCGGGCTTGTGGCCGGCGTCCCTGTATCTGCGCTCGGGGTCCTCCAGGGCCGGGCCGGCCTCGTTCTCGCGGGCGTATCCGTCGGCGGCCTGACCCAGGCCGGGCGTACCTGGGGGGACAGCGCCCGCTGGGGGGCGATGATCGTGAGCAGGCAGGGCAGCCGGGCGCCGAAGCGCCGCACGACGTCCTCGCCCAGAAGGTGCTGGGGGCCGGAGTCGATGAGTGCGGCCGGGCTTACGCCGTCGGCCAGGCGGGTGTGCCCCGCCGGGTGGGTGCCGTTGGAGGAGTGGATCGCGCCGCAGTCGCTGACCGGGGTGCGCCCCGCCGGGTGGGTGCCGTACCAAGCCTCACCAGGCCTCGGCCCAGGGATCGTCGTCGGGCCGGCTCCCCAGCGGCTCGGGGACCACCGTGCTCGACCCCCGGTCATAGCGCCGGCGGGCGGGCCCGAGGGATTCCAAGGGATTCCATAGGCGCACACCGCACAGCCCGCAGCCCCTCCAGGAGCGCAGGAAGGGGTCACGGCTGGGTGCAGGTGGGCACGGCCGAGGCGGCGAGGAGGCGCCCGCACGGGTCTTCATAGGACGCAGAGGCCGCCTGGCGCATGGGCTTCACCGCCGACGACGGCCTGCGCGCCCGGGCCGAGTCGCCGGCCGAGTCCGGCTACGGGACCTACCTGCTGGGGCTGCTGGACCGCGGGCGGGGGTGACCGGGCCGCCCGAGCAGGCCGTCCCGGCCGGGGCGCCGACGGGCCGTGTACGGCCGCAGGGTGACACCCCCCACTTTCTGTTCATTTTCCTCGATTCATTATCTACATTTGAACGCACCCGAATCGGAACGAAAGATGAACGGACACGGTGACGCCCATGACAGGCACGCTCTCGCAGCCCCAGTTCGACGTCCTCAACGCACTCCTGCGCGCGGACGCCCCGCTGACGCAGCGGCAGATCCACGAGTCGACCCGGACGTCGCTGGGCACGGTCAACAGCGCCGTGCGCGCGTGCGAGGCCGCCGGGTACATCGCCGAGCGGCGGATCACGCCGGCCGGCAGGCAGGCGCTGGAGCCCTACCGGGTCGACAACGCGGTCATTATGGCCGCGGGCCTGGCTCAGCGCTTCGCCCCGATCTCCTACGAGCGCCCCAAGGGCATGCTGCGCGTGCGCGGCGAGGTCCTCATCGAGCGGCAGATCGAGCAGCTGCACGCCGCCGGCATCACCGACATCACCGTGGTGGTGGGCTACAAGAAGGAGTACTTCTTCCACCTGGCGGACCGGTTCGGGGTCACGATCGTCGTCAACGACGACTACGTGAACCGCAACAACAACGGCTCGCTGTGGGTGGTGCGCGAGCGCCTGGGCAACACCTACGTGTGCTCCTCGGACGACTACTTCACCTCCAACCCCTTCGAGTCCCACGTCTACCAGGCGTACTACGCGGCCCAGTACGTCGAGGGCCCCACCCGGGAGTGGTGCATCTCCACCGGCCCCGGCGGGCGGATCACCGCGGTGACGGTCGGCGGCCGTGACGCCTGGACGATGATGGGCCACGTCTACTTCGACCGCGCCTTCTCAACCGGCTTCCGACGCATCCTGGAGGAGGTCTACGAGCTGCCGGAGACGGCGCCCAAGCTGTGGGAGCAGATCTACATCGAGCACATCAAGGACCTCGACATGGTCCTCCGGCGCTACCCGGCCGGGGTGGTCAACGAGTTCGACTCGCTCGACGAGGTCCGCGGCTTCGACCCCATGTTCATGAACAACCTCGACTCCGAGATCTTCGAGAACATCGCCCAGACCCTGGGATGCGGCAAGAACGACGTGCACGACTTCTACCCGCTCAAGCAGGGCATCACGAACCTGTCGTGCCACTTCGCCGTGGGCGAGGAGCAGTACGTCTACCGGCACCCGGGCATCGGCACGGACAAGATCGTCGACCGCAGCGCCGAGTTCGAGGCGCTGAACCTGGCCCGGGACCTGGGCATCGACCGCACCTTCATCACCGGGGACCCCGACAAGGGCTGGAAGATCTCCCGGTTCATCCCCGACTCGCGCAACCTGGACGCCTCCCGCCCCGCCGAGCTGGAGCAGGCCATGCGCATGGACCGGGACCTGCACGACTCCGGCAGGACCCTGGCCCGGAGCTTCGACTTCGTCAGCGAGGGCGTGAGGTACGAGCAGATCCTCAAGGGCTACGGCCCCATCGACGTCCCCAGGTACTTCGAGCTGCGCGGCAAGGTCATGCGGCTCAAGGAGCTCGCCGACGCCGACGCCTTCCCCCAGGCCCCCAGCCACAACGACTTCTTCCCCCTGAACTTCCTGGTCGACCCCACCGGCCGCCTCGACCTCATCGACTGGGAGTACGCCGGCATGTCCGACGTCGCCAGCGACTTCGGCACCATGGTGGTGTGCGCCCAGCTGTCGATCGACCAGGGCGACCGGGCGCTGGAGTTCTACTTCGGCCGCACGCCCACCCAGCGCGAGCGGCGCCACTTCTGGTCCTACGTGGTCTTCGCCGGCTGGTGCTGGTACGTGTGGGCGCTCGCCAAGGAGGCTGAGGGCGACGACGTCGGCGAGTGGCTCCTCATCTACTACCGTCACGCCGTCGACCACGTCGACCGGCTCCTGGCCGACTACGAGACGGCCTGTCCCATCACCCCGTCGCACTCCCCCTCGAAGTGAGGTTCCCGTTATGAAGTACGGAGTTCTCAGTGGCATGCTCTGGGGCCTGGACACCGTGGTCCTGGCCATGGCCCTCGCGCTCATCCCGTTCGCCGGCTCGCCCGACGCCCCCCTGACCGGCGCGTTCCTCCACGACGCGGCCAGCGCCATCATCCTGCTGGTCTACATGGCGGTGCGCGGGCGCCTGCGGGACACGCTGGCGGCCGTCCGCACGCGCAGCGGCAAGGCCGTCATGCTGGCGGCCCTGCTGGGCGGGCCGGTCGGCATGAGCGGCTACCTCATCGCCATCAACAACATCGGGCCGGGCTACACGGCGATCATCTCCACCTTCTACCCCGCCTTCGGCACGCTGCTCGCCTTCCTCCTGCTCAAGGAGCGCATGCGGCCCGGCCAGATCATCGCCCTCCTGGTCGCCCTGGCGGCCGTGGCGGTCAGCGGCTGGTCCAGCGACGCGCCCACCGGCTCGGCCCTGCTCGGGGTGCTCGGGGCGCTCGGGTGCGTGATCGGCTGGGGCTCCGAGGCCGTCCTGCTGGCCTGGGGCATGCGGGACGACGCCGTCGACAACGAGACGGCGCTCCACATCCGCCAGACCACCTCGGGCCTGACCTACCTGCTCGTCGTCATCCCCGTCTCGGGCTCGTTCCACTTCGCCGTCCGCCAGGCCGCCGTCTCGACGGCGACCGGAGTCGTCGCCCTGGCGGCCCTGACGGGGGCGGCCTCCTACCTCTTCTACTACAAGGCCATCGACACCATCGGCGCCTCGCGCGGCATGGCGCTGAACATCTCCTACTCCGCGTGGGCCGTCGTCTTCGCGCTGGTCCTGCAGAGAACCATGCCGTCCGCCCTGCAGATCGTCTGCTGCGCCGTCACCCTCGTGGGCACCGTGCTCGCGGCGACCCCCGACTGGCGCGAGCTGCGACTCACCCGGCGCTCGGTGCGCGCGCCCGCGGAAGAGCCCGACGCGGGCCGGGAGGACCCCGAGCCCGGTCGGCGGCAGGACGCCGTGCTGGAGGCCCCGCGCCCGTGACGCGGCGGCGCCCGCCGCGCCGGCCCCGCGCCCGTGACACCGGCCACCCGCATCCTCCCTAGGACTCTGTGAGGGCCCTGTGAGAGGATTCGGGCCGGCGCCCCGGAGCCGGGGCCGGTCGATCGTGATGGGAGCCGTGGATGACGACGGATGAGTGGGCCGACCCGCAGATGCTGCACAGGGTCCACCTGCTGCTGACCAGGATGCTCGCGGAGCTCGACCGCGTGTGCAGACAGCTGGACGTCTCCTACGCCGTCTACGGCGGGACGGCCATCGGCGCCGTGCGCCACAAGGGCTTCATCCCCTGGGACGACGACGTCGACGTCATGATGACGCGCAGCGACTACGAGCGCTTCCTCGCCGAGGCGCCGGACCTGCTCGGCGAGGAGTTCCGGGTGGACAACACCCGCACCGTGCGCGACTACCCGTTCATGTTCTCCAAGCTGGTCCTCAAGGGCACCCTGCTCATCCCCGAGTTCGCCAAGGACTCGGCCTACCGCATGCCGATCTCCCTGGACATCCTCCCGGTGGACAATGTGCCCGACTCCCCGCGCGCCTTCCGCGCCATGAGCCGGCGCACCTGGCTGTGGGGGCGCCTGCTGTTCCTGCGGGGGACGCCCCGGCCCTACCTCATCGGGATCACCGGGGCGCGGCGGGCCGCGATCTACTCGGTGACCACGGCCGTCCACTGGGCCATGCGCTGCCTGGGCCTGACCCCGCGCCTCCTCCAGTCCCGCTGGGAGAAGGCGGCCCGGCGCTACGAGCACGCCCGCACCAGACGCATGGCGGACTTCTCCATGCGCGACCCGGAGAACTGGGCGCTGACGCGCGAGGAGCTCTTCCCCCTCCGCGAGGTGCCCTTCGAGGACATCACGGTCATGCTGCCCCACGAGTACGACACGCTGCTGCGGCGCGGCTACGGCGACTACATGGAGCTGCCGCCGCAGGACCAGCGGCGCAACCACAAGCCGCACGTTGTCGACTTCGGCCCTTATGAGAGTACCCTCCCCTGAGGGTCCTGGGAGCACCCGCCGCGACGGGGTCCCGTGGCGGCCCCGGGCTGCAGATGCCCGGGGCCGCGCGCACAGGTTCCCACGGCCCATCCGCCTCAGGAGGCACGAGCATGTCCGCACCGGAGACGTCGCAGACCCGCGACTACTTCTGGAACACCGCCGCGTCCCTCATGCTGTCCCTGACGACGGCAGTCCTGCTCCTCGTCGTCCAGCGCAGCGCCGGCCTGTGGGCGGCGGGCGTGTTCTCGCTGGCCAACTCCGTCGGGCAGCAGTTCCAGTCCCTGGGCATGTACGAGGTGCGCACCTACCACGTCACCGACGCGCGCCACCGCTTCTCCTTCGGCACCTACCTGGCCACCCGCCTGGTGACCGTGGGGGCCATGATCGCCGGCATCATCGGGTACGCGGTGGTCTCCGGAGCCGACCTGGCCGGCGCGCTCCTGATCGCCATGATCGCCTGCCTAAGGGTCTTCGACGCCTTCGAGGACGTCTTCTACTGCGAGTTCCAGCGCGAGGGGCGGCTGGATGTCGCGGGGCGGGCCTGCTTCTTCCGCACCCTGGCCACCATCGTGGTCTTCTCCGGGGTGCTCGTGGTCAGCGGGAGCATGCTCGTGGCCGCCGCCGCCACCCTGGTCGTCTCAACGGTCGTGCTGCTGGGCGCCTACCTGCCGCCCGCCAGGGGCATGTTCGACCTGCGGCCGCGCTGGGAGCTGCGGCCCATCGGGCAGGTCCTGGTCGAGTGCCTGCCGCTGTTCCTCGCCTCGTTCATCGCCCTGTACCTCGCCAACGCGCCCAGGTTCGCCATCGACCGCTACCTCGATCCCGAGCGGCAGGGCTACTTCGCGATCATCTTCATGCCGGCCTTCACCATCAACCTGCTCTCCTTCGTCATCTTCCGCCCCCTGCTCACCCAGATGGCCAACCGCTGGGTGGGCGCGGACCGGGCCGGGTTCGCGGCGATCGTCAGGAAGGGCCTGCTGGGGACCCTGGCCGCCTTCGCGGCAGTCGCCCTGGCCACCTACACGATCGGCGCCCCCGCCCTCCGCCTCGTCTACGGCACGGACGTCTCCGGCTCCATGCTCGAGCTCATGGTGCTGGTGACCGGAGGCGCGCTGAACGCGGCGGGGGTGGTCCTCTACTACGCGCTGACGACCATGCGGCTGCAGCGGCTCGTCTTCGCGGGGTACGCCGCCGCGGCGGTGGCGATCACCCTCCTGTGCGCCGCGCTCGTCCCCGCCCACGCCCTCCTGGGCGCCTCCGCGGCCTACGCCGGGGCGATGGCGGTCCTCGTGGCCTTCTTCCTGGCGAGCCTGCTCCTGGCGCTGCGCAGGACCGCCTCCAGGGCCCCCGCGGCCTGAGCGGCCGGCGTCGTCGGACTGCCGGGGCCCCGGCGGGCCCGGCCCGGCGGCCTCGGCCCGGGCCCGCTCACAGGGTCGGCACGTAGGCCGCCAGGCGCTCCATGGAGTCGCCCGGGGTGAAGCCGGCGGCCTCGATCTTGGACAGGTCCAGGACGGAGCTGAGGGGGCGCGGGGCGATGCCCTCCCGGCCGGCGTAGTACTCGGCCGTCGTCACCGGCGTGACCTCGGCGGGATCGTGGCCGACGAGCTCGTAGACGCGCCTGGCGACGTCGCACCAGGAGACGACCGGGCCCTCCCCCGACAGGTTGTAGGTGCCGGGATCGGCGCCGGTGGACAGCAGGTGGATGATGCCCGCGGCGAGGTCGGCGGTGAAGGTCAGGCGGCCGGTCTGGTCCGCCACGACCCTCGGGGCGATGCCGCGCCCGGCCAGGGCGGCCATGGTGCGCGCGAAGTTCCTGCCGTCACCGACCACCCAGGAGGTGCGCACGAGGTAGTGGCGGGGGACGGTCTGGACGGCGGCGTCGCCCCCGGCCTTGGACTGGCCGTAGACGCCGAGCGGGCTGGGCGGCTCGTCCTCGGTGTGGATCTTGGCGGTGCCGTCGAAGGTGTACTCGCTCGAGATGTGCACGAGGGTCAGGCCGCGCGCGGCGCACTCGCGGGCGAGGTTGGCCGGGCCGGTGGCGTTGGCCCTCCATGACAGGCGGCGCCCGTCGGGGGTCTCGGCGCCGTCGACGTCGGTCCAGGCGGCGGCATTGACGACGACGTCGTAGGCGGCCCAGTCCCACGCGGCCACCTGGGCGGCGTCGGAGATGTCCGCCTCGGGCAGGTCGACACCGGTGGCGGCGTAGCCGGCCGCGGGGAGCCGGGCCATGAGCTCGCGGCCCAGCTGGCCGCGGGCGCCGGTGACCAGCACGCGCCGGCCGCGCCCGGCCTCCGCCGCGAAGGGGACGACGTCCGCCAGGCGCGGGTGGGCCCGGTCCTTGTCAGACAGGATCGCCCGCTCCAGGGGGATGGGCCAGGGCACCGCGGCGGTCTCGTCGGCGAGGTTGAGAAAGGTGTAGGCCGCCTCGGGCGACCAGTGGTCGTTGACCAGGTAGGTGTAGGCGGTGCCCGGCTCCAGGGTCTGGTAGGCGTTGCCGACGCCCCGCGGCACGAGCACAGCCACCGACGGGTCGATCTCGCAGGTGTAGACCGCCCCGAAGCTCGGCCCCTCGCGCAGGTCCACCCAGGCCCCGAAGACGCGCCCGGTGGCCACCGAGACGAACTTGTCCCACGGCTCGGCGTGGATGCCGCGGGTGACGCCGGCCTCCTGGTTGTAGGAGATGTTGTTCTGCACCGGGGAGAGGTCCGGCATCCCGAGGCCGAGCATCTTCTCGCGCTGCCAGTTCTCCTTGAACCATCCGCGGTTGTCCCCGTGGACGGTCAGGTCGAGGCGCAGAAGGCCGGGGATCGGCGTGCGGTCGATGGCCAGGGGCTTGCCCGTTTCCGTCATGTCAGCTCTTCCCGACTCGTGCGGCTCATGCCACGACGTGGCGGCCCAGGTTCCTCACCCCGGCCCAGTTCCTGGCGAGCGCGGCCCTGGGGAGGAGGGAGCCGGCGTGCAGGCGCGAGGAGATGTGGAGCCGGGCCACGCGCGCGGCGCGGTTCCAGCCGAGCCGCCCCATCTCGTCGGCCATCTGGAGGAAGAAGCGGCGCTCCTCGCCGAACCTGGTGCCCTCCAGGGCGCGCCAGGAGGAGTCGGATCCCGAGTGGCGGCGGTAGAGGAAGGCCGCGGTCGGGTCGTAGAGCAGGCCGCCGCCCTGCATGGCGACGTCGCACACCAGGGCCACGTCCTGGACGACGTCGTAGCCCTCGCGGAAGCCGATGCCGAGGATCGTCTCCGCCCGCCAGGCCAGCGACGGGAAGTAGAGCCAGTCGCCGCGCAGGATCGAGACCGCCAGGGCCTCGCCGCGCAGGACCTGGGGGATCCTCGGGGGCATGTAGAAGCCCTTGACCCTCTCGACCATGGTGCGGGAGGGCGCGCCGTGCTCGTCGATCACGAAGACGCCCGGCTGGAAGATGCTCGCCTCCGGGCAGCGCCGGGCCGCCCGCACGAGCCACTGGACGTAGTTGGGGAGCATGACGTCGTCGGCCCCCATGACCTGCACGAGCGGGTTCTCGACGAAGGTCAGGCACTTGCGGTAGTTGCCGTTGGCCCCGAGGTTGGTCTCATTGCGCATATAGGTGACCCTGGAGTCCCCCAGGGAGCCGAACCAGCCGGGGATCGAGTCGTCCGGGTAGCCGTCGTCGACGACGATCAGCCGCCAGTCGGGATCCGTCTGGCGCAGGACCGACCTGACAGCCTCCTTCATCATGGCCACATCGCCGTAGAAGGGGAAGAGGATGTCAACAGTCATGTAGGGGCCTTCCACGAAGCAAACGGTGCTGCGGCAAGGTTAGCATCGCGTGCCGCCGCGCCTCACGGCCCGCCGGCAGGCGCCGTTCGCACAGTACTTTCATAGAGCATCACAGCACGCGTTCACCCGTCCCGCCCCACCGGCACCTACTCTGAGGTCGTGACGGTTCACCACGGCTCCTCGGGCACGGCCGAGGACACGGAGTCCCGGACCAGGGTCACCGCGGGGCGCGCCACGGGAATCATGGCGGCATCGATCACCGCCGCAGCGTCGAGCCTGCTCATCACGGTGGTCTCCGCCCGGACGCTCACGGTCGCGCAGAACAAGGAGTTCCTGGTCTTCTGGGGGTTCATGTTCGGCATCTTCGGGGTGATCTCGGGCATCCAGACCGAGTCCACCCGGGCCGCCCTGGCCGGCTCGAAGGCGGCGGTCGGCTCCCCCGGGCCCGCCGGCCGCCCGGGGCCCGCCGCGGCTCCCGGGCCCGCAGAGCCGGCTCGCCGTCGTGCCCGCATCCTGGTGACCGCCCTGCTGCTCGGCCTGGTCATCGCCGCCCTCACGCTGCTGGCGGCCCCGGCGTGGGTGCCGAGGCTGACCCCGTCGACCGGCCCGCTGACGGCGGCGCTCATTGCCGCGGGCGTGTGGGGGTACGCCGGTCAGGCCTCGCTGTCCGGGGTGCTGGCCGGGACCCGGCGCTGGAACCTCTACTCGGCCCTCATGGCGGCCGAGGCGCTGCTGCGTCTGCTGCTCGTGCTGCTTGTCGCCGTCGTCGTCTCGAGCCTCATCGGCCTGGAGGCCGCCGCCGCCGCGCCCGCCCTGGTGTGGCTCCTCTTCCTCCTCATCCCGGCCGCCCGGGCGACGGCGGGCTCGCGCGCCGACGTCGGGGCAGCCCGCCTGACGTCCTTCAGCCTCCAGGCCATGCTCAGCTCGGCCTCCTGGGCGGTGCTGGTCACCGGGTTCCCCACGCTGCTGGAGATCACCTCCCCCGGGGCGGACGCCGCCGAGGTGGCGATCGTCATCCTGGCCGTCAGCCTGACGCGCTCGCCGATCATGATCCCCCTGCAGGCCTTCCAGGGCGTGCTCATCACCACCATCGCCGACGCCGATCCGTCCCGGCGCCTGGCCGGCGTGACCAGGATCCTCGGCATCCTCCTGGCCGGCGGCACCGCGCTGGCCGCGGCCGCGGCTCTGGCCGGCCCATGGCTCGTCCGGTCCGTCTACGGGCCCCACTACGACCCCTCGCCCTGGCTGCTCGGGCTCCTCACGCTGGCCGCCGTGAGCATGGCCTCCCTCGTGCTCACGGGCGCCTCGACCATCGCGCTCAACAACCACCGCGCCTACACGCTCGGGTGGGTCCTGGCGGCGCTCACGGCCGTCCTCCTCCTGCGGCTCCTGCCGCTGAGCGTGAGCCCCCGCGCGGTGCTCGCCCTGGGGCTGGCGCCCCTGAGCGGGGTCTGCGTCCACCTGCGCGCGATCGCGGGCTCCAGCGGCAGGCGGTGACATCCGGCGCCCCCGGCGGACCTCGACCAGCAACAGACAGCCTCATGTTCGACATCGCTCCTGGGAGGGCTCATGGCGCACACGCCTCGAACACCTAGAACCTCGGTCATTATGCCCGTCTACAACACCGGCGAACGGGTCGTCGACTCGATCCGCTCCGTCCTGGCCCAGACCGACGGGGACTTCGAGCTCCTCGTCATGATCGACGGCTCCCCCGATGACGCCTCCGACCGCGTCGCCCGGTTCCTGGCGCGCAGCCCGGACGCCCGCGTGCGGGTCTTCGACAACGCCGTCAACCGCGGGGTCTCGGCGGTGCGCAACCAGGGGCTCGAGGCCGCCCGCGGCAGGTGGATCGCCTTCATCGACTCCGACGACGCCTACCGGCCGGAGTTCCTCGCCTCCATGCACCGGGCCGCGGCGGGCACCGGCTCAGACGCCCCGGAGGCGGACGTGGCGCTGTGCGCCCACCGGATCAGGGCCGTCGGCGAGGAGACGCACCGCACACGAGCCCGCGTCGCCCCAGGGCGCATGACGGGTCGCGAGGCGGCGCTACGGCTGCTCGCCGACACCCTGACCCCCTACGTGTGGGACAAGCTGTTCAGGGCCACGCTGTTCGACGACGTCCGCTTCGCCACGGACATCAGGCGGGCGGAGGATGCCCTGGTCGTCCTGGAGGCGCTGACCCGCGCACGGTCCGTCGTCGTCATCAAGGACCCGCTGTACGACTACACGGTGGACAGCGGCGGCCTGACCTGGGGGCACCTCACGCCCATCGAGGAGAGCGACCGGCTGGTCTCGGCGATGACGCGGGCCTCGCGGAAGATGCCGGGGGATGCCCGGGCGCGCCGCGCTCTGGCCAGCTCGACGACCCTGACCTACCTCAACAATGCGCAGCAGGCCATGATGATCGACGGAGCGCGGGCGCCCCGCGACCTCGAGGAGTACAGGAGCCGGATCGGGTGGGGGGACATCGTGCGCACCCTGCGGATCAGACCGGCTCTCGGCGCCGCGGCGCTCGCGTTCAAGGCGAGTCCCGGAGCCTACCGGGGCGTGTACCGCAGATACGTCAGGCGGGTGTACGGGATCGCCGGGCCCTCGCAGCCCGCAGCCTCCCCGCAGCCCGCAGCCTCCCCGCAGCCCGCGCCCCCACTTCGCCGAGATCGGTAGATCTCCGGCTCGAGATCGGTCCGGTTCCGCGCCGAGATCGGTGCGGAACCGGAGCGATCTCGGCGAAGGGGCGGGCGGCGCAAGCGACGCGGCTCCCGAAGCCCGCCGGCCCGGGCGGGCCTCACGACCCGTCCGGGCCGGCCTCACGATCCGTGCGGCCCGTCTGAGGGTCGGCCCGCACGTCCGCCTCGAGCTCCTCGAGGCGCAGATTCAGGATGGCGATCTCCTCGACGAGCCGGCGCCGCTCCTCGTCCGCCCGCGAGGCGTCGACGCTGAGCTGCAGCGAGACGAGCATCATGACGATGCCCGCGACGAAGAACGCCAGGTTCAGCGGGACTCTGACGCCCAGCACGCCCGCCAGGAGGCTGAGCAGCGCGGGGAACAGCGACACAATGGTCGTGCCCACCACGATGACGACCCACCAGGTCGCGTAGCGCTCCTTCATCCCCGCGTTGCGCATCCGGAAGAACACCGCGAGCAGGACGATCAGGGCGAAGACGAGGCCGATCCAGTACGTGCGTTCCATGAGGTCACTTCTTCTGCGTGGGACGGGTCAGGGAGATGCCGAGCGCCACGAAGGCCCTCCCGAGGAACCGCGCGGCCTTGATCGGATTCTGCGACGGCTTGCCGCCGGCCCGGGGCCTCATGGCCACGGGGACCTGCCGCACCACCAGATTCGCCCTCGCCGCGATGACGAGGGCCTCGATGGTGTCGCCGAGGTACTCCGCCGGGTACTCCCTGGCGAACAGGGCGATGGCCCTGCGGCCGGCGAGCTTGAAGCCGGAGGTCGTGTCCGTCAGGCGCGTCCCGCACACCCTGGACAGGATGAAGGACAGGACCTTCATGGCCCACCAGCGCGGGCCGCGCACCGAGTACTCCCCCTTGCCGGCGAAGCGCGCCCCGATGACGAGGTCCGCCCGGTCCTCCTCGGCGCAGCGAAGAAGGCTCGTGATCTCCCCGGGCGCGTGCTGGCCGTCGGCGTCGAGCTGGACGGTGTACCTGTATCCGTGGCGCTGGGCGTACAGGTAGCCCGCCCGCATGGCGCCGCCGACACCCAGGTTGATCGACAGGTCCAGCACCGGCACCCCGGCGGCCCGGGCGATGTCGGCGGTGGCGTCCGTCGATCCGTCCGAGACGACCACCAGGTCGGCGAGGGAGCCGACCGTGTCCAGCACCTCCTGAAGAACGCCGCCCAGCACGTCCGCCTCATTCCAGGCGGGGATGATGACCAGCGTGTCATGCGTTGGTGGCGCCATGACTCTCCTTGACTCTCCTTCACGACGGCGATGGACCGGCAGGAGTCTACCGGGTGGCGCAGCCCCGGGCGTGGAGCCGGACATGGCATGATGCGCGCAGAGCGACGCGAGCCGGCGTCCCCCGTTCCCCCGAGTCTCGGAGCCGTTATGTCCATGAGCATTCTCGTCACCGGCGGCGCCGGTTTCATCGGCGCCAACTTCGTCCACCAGACCCTCGTACGCCACCCCGACGCGAGGGTGACGGTGCTCGACAAGCTCACCTACGCCGGCAACAGGGGCTCCCTGGCCGGCCTGGGCGACCGGGTGAGCCTCATCGTCGGGGACGTCGCCGACGCCAGCGCGGTGGACCCGCTGGTGGCGGCCGCCGACGTCGTCGTCCACTTCGCCGCCGAGTCCCACAACGACAACTCCCTGCGGGACCCCTCCCCCTTCATCCGCACCAACCTGGTGGGGACCTTCACCCTCCTGGAGTCGGTGCGCCGCCACAAGGTGCGCTTCCACCACGTCTCCACCGACGAGGTCTACGGGGATCTCGAGCTCGACGACCCGGCCAGGTTCACCCCGACCACCCCGTACAACCCGTCGTCGCCCTACTCCTCCTCCAAGGCCGGCTCGGACCTGCTGGTGCGGGCCTGGGTGCGGTCCTTCGGGGTGGAGGCCACGATCTCCAACTGCTCGAACAACTACGGGCCCTACCAGCACGTCGAGAAGTTCATCCCCCGTCAGGTCACCAACCTCATCGACGGGGTGCGGCCCAGGCTCTACGGCGCCGGGGCCAATGTGCGTGACTGGATTCACGTGCGCGACCACAATGACGCCGTGTGGGACATTATCGAGCGGGGCCGCATCGGCGAGACCTATCTCATCGGCGCCGACGGGGAGAAGAGCAACAAAGAGGTCGTCGAGCTCATCTGCGAGCTCATGGGCCGCGACCCGGACGACTACGACCACGTGGCCGACCGCCCCGGCCACGACATGCGCTACGCCATCGACAGCTCCAAGCTCGTCGAGGAGCTCGGCTGGTCCCCCCGGTACACCGACTTCCGCTCGGGCCTGCGGGCCACCATCGACTGGTACCGGGACAACGAGGCCTGGTGGCGCCCCCTCAAGGCCGGGGTCGAGGCCGCGTACGCCGCCCGGGGGCAGTAGACGGATCTGCTGGGGGCCCGCTGTCACCCCGGTTGCTCGATGCCCATGACCTGCTTGATGCGCGAGGCGAGCTCGGGAGCCATGGTGCGCGAGTAGGTGGCCGAGACGTGGTTGTCGTCCATGTAGACGAACACGTCGCCGATGATCGTGCCGCACACGTCGCCGGGGCACAGCATGTCGCCGGCGTCGATCTGGTGGAAGAGCGGCATCTCCTCCAAGAGCTTCGCCGGGTCCTCGGCGGCCATGACGTCCTCCTTCGGGAAGACGCAGCCGCCGACCATCGTCTCGGGGCCGACCGTGCTGGCGCACTCGTACAGGCTCTTGTCCGAGCGCGGGTTGTCGCGGAAGCCGATGACGGCGATGCCCTCACCGGTGAGCTGCTCCACGAGCCTCTTGATCCCGGGCCGCAGCACCTCCGAGGACGAGTCCTTGGCGGTCTCCGTGGTCTGGAGCACGACGACGTCGGGGGGATCGGCCTCGATCTGCTCCAGGGCGACGCTGTTGCGGTCCCGGCAGCTGCCCTTGTAGTACTCGGGCAGGCCGAAGGAGCAGGCGCCCTTGAGGTAGGCCGTGATGTCCCAGTCCTCGGTGTCGTGCAGCAGGCGCAGGGTGGGAACGATGTTCTGGGCCGCGTGCGAGTCCCCGACGACGACGGCCCTGACCGCCTCGTCGGAGGACGACGGCAGGCGCCGGCACGAGGAGTTCTCGCTGTCGACGCGCTCGGTCACGTCCTCGTCGCACTCGGTGCCCGACAGGGACACCCACTCGGCGGTCACGGCCAGGGGGCCGGGAACCGGAGGCTTCGTCCACTCGCTCGCCTGGCCCTTGCCGAGCGCGAGGGCGCCCGGGTGGTCCGGGTCCACGCCCACCTCAATCTGCTGGGCGATCTCCTGCTCGCGCTGGTAGGCGATGGCGCCCCCGGCCACGCCGAGCGGGATCCCTCCCACCACCAGGCTGGTGACCACCATGGCGGCCTGAATGCCCAGCCTGCGGCCCGAGCGGGGGAAGGTCTGGGCGGGACGGTCCACGCCCCACGTCATGATCGTGGCCGCCACCAGCACGATGGCGATGAGGGTGGCGCCGGTGCGCAGGTCGAAGGTCTCCTGATCCGTCGCCGTCAGGTACAGGACGAACAGCGGCCAGTGCACCAGGTAGACGGCGTAGGAGCAGTCGCCGAGGGCGACCAGCGGACGCCACGACAGGAGGTGGGACACCGTGCCGCCCCTGGGCCCGGTGTCGCACAGGAGGATGGCCGCGACCGCCGTCATGGGCACCGCCGCCATGGGACCGGGGTAGGTCCCGATGCTCACCAGGCAGAAGAGCACGAGGGCGCCCAGACCGAGCCACGACGCCAGCCGCCGCGCCCAGGCGCGGCGGGGTCGCAGCCGCGGCGCCGCCGCGGCGATCGCGGAGCCCAGGGCGAACTCCCAGATGCGGGCCCGGGTGTCGAAGTAGACCGAGCCGTCGGCGGGCGCCGCCGTGATCAGCCACGTCAGGGAGACCGCCGCCAGCGCGGCGAAGGCCACCGCCACGACGCGACGCACCGACAGGCGCATGAGCGAGGCGAATCCGGCGCACACGGCCATGAGGACCGGCCACAGCAGGAAGACCTGCCCCTGCATGGACATGGACCACAGGTGCTGCAATGGCGAGGAGACGGCGTGGTTGTCGGCGAAGTAGTCGGCGCTGACGGCGGCCAGCCGCCAGTTCTGCCAGTAGGTCACCGAGGCGGCGCCCTGCACGAGCACCTCGATCCACCGGTTGCGGGGCAGGACGAGCAGCGAGGCCGCAACGGTGATCAGGACGGTGACGACCAGCGGGGGCATGAGCCGCTTGAACGTGTGCAGCCAGCGCTCGACGACCCAGGGCGTGCGACCGGCCTCGGCGCGGCGGACGAATGCCCCGGTCATGAGGTAGGCCGAGATCATGATGAAGGCGTCCACGCCGATCGGCGAGCCGATCCGCCAGGCGTGGAAGCCGAGCACCTGGATCATGCACACGGCCCGCAGCCCCTGGATGTCGAGGCGCCGACCGGGCTTCGCGGGCCGCCGCCGGAAGACCCTCCTGCAGATCCTGACCGGGGCGCGCCCGCGGGCCGCGGTGGGCCGCGGGGACTCGTTCGCCTCGTTCGCCTCGTTCGCCTCGTTCGCCTTGCTCGTCTCAATGTCCTGCGACTTGGGACGCTGCGCCACGACGGAGCTCATGATCCCAGGGCCCCGCTTGCGACAGGGCCGCTCTGCGGCAGGTCGTCATCGACGGCGGCCGGGTTGGCTCTCACTGGCTCTCACTCCCCGCGCATGCGGCGCACGACGTCCTTGGAGGGCCCGTCAGCGACCTTGACGCCCTTCTCCAGCAGGACCCCGCGCTCGCACAGGTCGGAGACCATATTGAGGTCGTGGCTGACGATGACCAGCGTCTTGCCCTGGTCGGACAGCCCGCGGATCTCGTCCAGGCACTTGCGCTGGAAGGGCTCGTCCCCCACCGCGAGGATCTCGTCGATGAGGAAGACCTCCGGGTCGGAGTGCACGGCGACGGCGAAGGCGAGACGCAGGAACATGCCCGAGGAGTAGAACTTGACCTCGGTGTCCATGAAGTCGGGGATCTCCGAGAAGTCCACGATCGAGTCGTAGGCGTCCTCGATCTGCTTCTTGGTCATGCCCAGGATCGCGCCGTTGAGGAAGACGTTCTCGCGGCCGGTCAGGTCGGGGTGGAACCCGGCCCCGACCTCGATGAGGCCCGCGACCCGCCCGCGGGTGCGGACCCGGCCGCCGTCGGGGCGCAGCACCCCGGAGATGAGCTTGAGCAGGGTGGACTTGCCCGAGCCGTTGAAGCCCAGCAGGGCCACGGTCTCGCCCTGGTGGACGTCGAAGGTGACGCCGTCGAGGGCCTTGAAGGTGTTGATGCCCAGGTCCTGCCTGCGCACGGCGGCGACGACGAGCTCCTTGAGCGAGCGGCGGTGCCGCAGGGTGAACTCCTTGGTCACCCCGGCGATCTCAATGCGTGTGTCCATCACAGCTCCTGCGCGAACTTGCCCTCGGTGCGCTTGAAGGCGAGCTGCCCCAGGCCCAGGACGATGAGCGAGCCGACCAGGCCGATGAGGGTGAGCACGAGGAAGGAGCCAATCCCGGGGACGGACTGGCCAGTGGCGGTGGACCAGAACCCGTAGTGGAACAGCTCGACGGCCACGGTCACCGGGTTCGCCTGGTAGACGTGCCATATCCATTCCGGGACGGCGTCCTTGACCTTGTCCGCCGGGTAGAGGACCGGCGAGACCCAGGTGGCGATCATGAGGATGAGGTCGACCAGGTTCTCGGAGTCCCGGAAGAAGACGTTGAGGCAGCCGAAGATGAGCCCCAGGCCCAGGGCCGCGAAGGTGACGATGAAGAACCCGACGGCAATGGCCGCCAGCCCCAGGAGCGTGGGCCTCCAGCCGTAGTAGAGGGATCCCGCCAGCAGCACGACCAGCTGGGGGACGAAGTGCACGACGGCCACGTAGGCGCTCGCCACCGGGAACATCTCGCGCGGCAGGAAGATCTTCTTGATCAGGGCCGCGTTCCAGATGAGCGTGCGCGTCGCATTGCCCATCACCTCCGAGAAGTAGGTGATGACGACCATCCCGGAGAACAGGTAGATCGGGTATGCGTACAGCGACTTGTTGAGAGCCAGGAAGACCCCCATCGCCAGGAAGTAGACGACGAACTGGACGGCCGGCTTGATATAGGACCAGGCCATGCCCAGCACGGACCCGTGGTAGCGGATCCGCAGCTCCTTCTTGACGATCAGTGACAGCAGGTAGCGCTGGCGGAAGACGTCGAGCAGACCCTTGGAGTGGCCGGGGACGATGAGCTCATCGTCCCCGACCGCAACAGCCTGAGTCACCGGGACTCCTCCGTGGCCGCGACCACGTCGGGGCGCGCCTCGTTCCCGGCGATACCGAAGGTCCGGGCCCATGCCTCGGGGCTGACGACCTCGCCGACGCTCGCCTGGTACTCGGCGTGAAGCTCCTCCCACTCCCGGCGCAGGCGCCGGTGCAGGACGATCGAGCGCACCAGCAGCTCGCGGAAACGAGCGGGATCACGGTGGTACCAGGAGGCGCCCGAGCCGTCGGAGTTGGACACGATCGCGGAGTCGAACTGGGAGAGCATCCACCAGCGGGCCTGGGACCACGGCACGCGCGCCTCGGGATGGTCCAGGGACATCGTCTTGACCGGCAGGATCTGCTTGACGGAGCCCTTGGCGGCCATGGCGATGCGGCCCACAACGGTCTTGGGGTAGCCGAGGTCCTCGCCCCTGCGGGGCAGCTTCTCGCGGCGCACCTCGGGGAAGGCGTCGGGATCCTTCTCGACAAGGGCGTCGTCGAAGTCCGAGCGCAGGGCGCGCACCCTGGGCACGATCGTGGAGATCCCCGCCTGGAGGTGCCCGGGGCCGGTGAGGATGTCCTCAATGGCCCTCAGGCGCAGCTCGACCACCGAGTACTGGGAGGACAGCAGGTGCTTGATCTGGCCCTGCATGGACTCGGTGACGACGTGCCCGCCGTGCTTGTACTGGGAGTGGATGAGGGCCGCCACCAGGCGGTTGCGCTCGTGGAAGTAGGCCTGCCAGTCCAGCGAGTCGTCCTTGTCCGTCCACGGCACATGCCACACGGCGGCACCGGGGAAGGAGACTGTGGGCACTCCGGCGCCCCGGGCGCGCAGGCCGTACTCCGAGTCGTCCCACTTGATGAAGAAGGGCAGGCTCAGGCCGATCCTCCGGACCACGGATGTCGGGATCAGGCACATCCACCAGCCGTTGTAGTCGGCGTCGGCGCGCTGGTGCAGCCAGGCCGTGGTGCGCAGCGGCGCGGTGGCCAGGTCGTGGTCCGGCCGCGTGCCCTTGACCGCCCCCCACCAGAAGCGCCACGGCTGGACGTGCTCGGCGTAGGCGTGCAGCATGGTGCGCTCATACATGGAGAACATGTGCCCGCCCACGATCGTGGGCACGCGGGCCAGGTCCGCGAAGGCCACGGCCCGCACAATGCCCTCGGGATCGACGCGCACGTCGTCGTCGAGCAGGAGGACGTAGTCGGTGCCGCCCTCCATGGCCTCGTACATGCCGCGCGAGAAGCCGCCGGAGCCGCCGAGGTTGGGCTGGTTGATCACGCGCAGGCCCGCCCCTAGGGACTCGCGGGCGGCCGGGAAGCGGTCGTCGTCGACGACCTTCTTACTGCCCTGGTCGACGACGACGACCTCCTTGAGCACCTCCGGGAGGGTGTCGGAGGCGCCCAGCTGGCCGAGCACAGTGGCGCAGTCGGTGGGGCGGTTGTAGGTGGTGATACCGATCGTCGCCCTGCCCCGGGGGGTCTCGGCGGGCACCTGCGCCTCCCACCGGGCGGCCTCGACGACGGCGTCCTCGGAGTCGGCCGCGACGTCGAACCAGTACCAGCCGCCGTCGCCGAAGGTGTTGAGCGAGAGCTCGAAGACCAGCTCGGAGGGCTCGGGGGCGATGCGGGCGGAGTCGACGCGGTGCGAGGCGCCGCGGGCATTGGACTTGTAGACGATCACGGAGCCTGAGCCGGAGACGGTCACCCGCAGAATCACCCGCTCCACGATCGTCCAGCGCCGCCAGTAGGCCGCGGGGAAGGCGTTGAAGTAGGTGCCGAAGGAGGAGCGGCTCTGGGCCGGGATCCGGTAGCTGTAGCGCGAGACGATCTGGCCGGGGCTCTGGTGCGTGGTCTCCGCAATGCCGATCTGGGCGGTCTCGTCATCGCGGTCCTCCTTGGTGACGGGAGCCACGGAGATGACCTCGCCCTCGGCGTACAGCGGCAGGATGTCGGAGTCGCCGTCGGCGGGCAGGACGAACCTCTGCAGAACGCGTGTGGTGGTGCTCATGCCTCGATCCCCTCTCCGTTCAGAGCGGCGCCGTCCCGGAAGTGCGGGGCGATCCTGTTGTCGAACACCGACAGGGCCGAGCCGATGGCCATGTGCATGTCCAGGTACTTGTAGGTGCCCAGGCGTCCGCCGAAGACGACGCCCTGCTCCCCCGCGGCGAGCTCGCGGTAGGCGAGCAGCTTCTCGCGGTCCTCCGGGGTGTTGACCGGGTAGTAGGGCTCGTCGCCCTCCTCGGCGAAGCGCGAGTACTCCTTCATAATGACGGTCTTGTCCGCGGGGTAGTCGCGCTCGGGGTGGAAGTGGCGCGGCTCGATAATGCGGGTGTACTCGCGGTCGGCGTCCGGATAGTTCATGACGCTGGTGCCCTGGAAGTCCCCGGTGTCGGGGTACTCGGTGGCCAGGTCGATGGTGCGCCAGCTCAGCGCGCCCGCCGAGTAGTCGAAGTACCGGTCCAGGGGCCCGGTGTAGACGATCGGGACCCTCCCCCTGAGCGCCGCCCTGTTGTAGGGCTGGGACTCGTCGAAGAAGTCCGCTCCGAGGGCGACCTCGATATCGGGGTGGTCGACCATCTTCTCCAGCCAGGCGGTGTAGCCGTCGGTCGGCAGGCCCTCATGGGTGTCGTTGAAGTAGCGGTTGTCGTAGGTGTAGCGCACGGGCAGGCGCGAGATGATGGAGGCGGGCAGGTCCTTGGGGTCCGTCTGCCACTGCTTGCCGGTGTAGTCCTTGATGAAGGCCTCGTACAGCGGGCGCCCGATGAGGCTGATGCCCTTGTCATTGAGGTTCTCCGGGTCCTTGCCCGCCAGCTCGCCGGCCTGCTCGGCGATCAGGGCGCGGGCCTCGTCCGGGGAGTAGGCGGCGGAGAAGAACTGGTTGATCGTGCCGAGGTTGATCGGCATGGGGTACACCACGCCGTCGTGGGTGGTGTAGACGTGGTGCACGTAGGGGGTGAAGGACGTGAAGCGGTTCACGTACTCCCACACGCGCTCATTGGACGTGTGGAACAGGTGAGCGCCGTACCTGTGGACCTCGATGCCGGTTCTCGGATCCGGCTCGGAGTAGGCGTTGCCGCCGATGTGGTCACGCTTGTCGATGACGAGCACCTTGAGGCCCAGCTCGTTGGCGCATCGCTCCGCGACCGTCAGGCCGAACAGGCCCGAGCCGACGATGACGATGTCGTGGTTCACCGTGATTGTCCCTCCGTAGCGTAGGCAGTAGCCCGATCGTAGCCGATCGGGCACCGGCCCCCGCACGATCGGTCCAATCTCACCCCGACCGCCCGCCCGGCGCCGCGGGCGCGGCGCCGGGCGCCGGCCGACGTCCCGGTATCCTTCCCCGGGGGCCGCGGCCCTGATCACGACCTGGCTCGTGGCGCGCGAGCCCAACACGCCCGACGCCATCTCGCAGACCTTCGACGTCGTGCTCCGCCCCAATGCCGTGGAGTGGGTCATGCCGGCCCAGCGTCGCCCGGCCGGCGGGCCCGCCGGCCGGGCTCGCGCCCGCATGACCGCGCCGCCCTGGTCCCCGTCGTCATCGGGCTCTGGGTCGCGCTGCGGCCTCCACGGAGGGCCGCCTCATGGAGCCCGACAGTGCCATGAGCGCCGTCATCGGGGAAAGTTCCGTTATTGGGAAGGTCGTCGCCTCAACGCCACAGTGGCAGCCCATTGTCCGGATCATGGCGGTCCCCGCGGTCGTCGGCGCCGTCGCCGACTGGGCGGCGCGGCAGCACCCCGCCCTTCGACTCCGGGAGGCGAGCAGTCGGCGGCGAGTGACCCACGGCGCTCTCGTGGCTGTCCTGGTCCTTTTCGGTCCCGCCAACTAGTCGCCTTCCCAGGCCCTGCGCAGGCTCGAGTCCGCACACATTATGAATGCGGACTCCCCGCTCCCAGCATCTGACGAGATGGCGCTCATCAAGAGACTTCCTGATCTCGTGGGCGAGGGCGAGGCCGTCGCGGTGGACCCGCACAGCATAGTCGGCGCAAGGCTCCGCCTCGCTGCGATCGATCCGCGAGCGGGCGACGCCCTGAGCAGCCCCGGCGCCCACTACGTCCTCCACTTCCCGGGAAAGGCGATCGGCCCCGGGACGGTTTCGAAGGATTTACGAGCCCGCCAGCCGTCGACGGCTTCGCACCCGTCTCCGGGCGGGGAAGGGCGGCCCTCTACCGCATCACAACCCGCGAATAAGGGCGACCCGGCCGGCCTTGCAAGCATGTCCCTGATGTGAGCGTAAACTCTGCTTCCGTGTGGCCCTCACTCATTCCTGTTTTCTCCGCAGCCGCTGCGCTGCTGTTCATTCCCGGCGTTCTCGTCGGCGCAGCCGCGAGGCTGCGAGCATCCCTCGTCGTCGCCATGGCGCCGGCGATCTCCATCGCCATCATCGCCGGGACCGGCGTGGTGGCGCCCGTGGTGGGACTGGCCTGGGGCCCGGGGCCGATCGCGGCGGTCACTGCGCTGACGAGCCTCGCCCTCCTGGCGGCCAGGCTCTGGATCTCCAGGCGGCGCCCCGAGCGCCCAACGGCGGGCCCCCACCAGCAGTCCGCCCCCGTCGCCACCTGGTGTGTGGCGTGGCCGCTGTCGGCCGCCCTCACCGGATACACCGTGGGCCGCGTCCTGAACACCCCCGACGCCATCTCCCAGACCTATGACGCGGTGTTCCACCTCAATGCCGTGGAGTGGATCCTCAAGACGGACAACGCCTCGTCGCTCCGCTTTCTCATGGAGGCCCCCGAGGGGAGCGTCTACCCACTCGGCTGGCACACGCTCATCGCCGCAGCCATGAAGCTGTGCGGTGCGACGGACATCCCCCTGGCGACCAATGCGATGGTGCTGGCCGTGGCGGGCCTGGTGTGGACCTCCGGCTGCCTGACGCTGACGCACATCCTCTTCCGCGGGCGCCCCCTGGCCCTGCTCACCGCCGCGGTCATGATCGGCAGCTTCGCCGCCTTCCCCTTCCTCCTGCTGAACTGGGGCGTGCTCTACCCGAACTTCCTGTCCGTCGCCCTGCTCCCCGCGCTGCTGGCCGCCGCCCGCGACCTGGTGCCCATCGGCGTTCAGCCCGGTAGCCGATCGAACGGCCTTCTCCTGCCGGTGGGTGTTCTCGGCGTGGGGGGTCTCGGACTGACCCAGCCCAACACCGTCGCCACGCTCCTGATCGCCCTCGTCATCCTGACCATGGCAAGGCTGGCCGCCACCCTGCGCACCCCACCCGGCGAGCGCCCCGCGGGCGCGCTCCGCCGCCAGGGGCTCGCCGCCGGCGGCCTGGCGACCGCCCTGGTCCTCACCTGGATCGTCATGCGGCCGCCCCAGGGGGCGGCGATCTGGGGCCCGAGCTATGCGGCGAGCGGCTCCATCGGCGAGGCCGTGACCGCCACACCCGCACAGCTATGGGTGATCTGGGTGCCCGCCGTACTGACCCTCGTCGGCTTCGTCGCGGCGCTGCGAACCGATGGGTACAGGTGGCTGGCCGCCCTCCACGCCACCACGAGCGTCCTGTACGTCATCGCTCGATCCACTCCGGAAGCGAACCAGCGCTTCTTCCTGGTGGGCATCTGGTACAACGACTCCAATCGCCTGGCGGCTCTGATCCCGGTCACCGCCGTGCCCCTGGCGGCACTGGGCATGCTCATCGCCGCGCGCTGGGCGCTCGGGATGGGCCGGCGTCTCATCCCTGCGAAGCGTGTTGCCAGGCGTGTCCGCGTCCTGTCGTGGTGGCGATGGGCCGCCTACCCCGCAGTGGTCATCGCCCTGGCGCTGACCGGGCCGCTGTCGAGCGCAATGTCGAATACGGTGTGGCTGTTCGAGCAGACCTACACGTTCTCACCGGGCTCCTCCTCGCTCACCCCCGACGAGCGCGCCCTGATCGACGAGCTCCCGGGCCTGGTCGACAAGAACGCCGTGGTCGCCGTCGACCCCAGGTCGGGCGCCGCCCTCGCCTACGCCCTCGCCGGCGTCGACACCAGCGTGAAGCACCTGCTCCACCGGCACGACCCCGAGCTCTACATCGTCCAGGACAAGCTCAACAAGGCCGCCACGGACCCCACCGTCTGCCCGGCGGTCAACAAGATCGGCGCCACCTACGCGCTCTACTTCCCCGGCAAGACGATCTCGAACCAGAAGCCCTTCCCCGGATTCGCCCGCCTCGACACCGCCCCGGGCTTCGAGCTCGTCGCCAAACAGGGCGACGCGGCCCTCTACCGCATCACCGCCTGCGAGTAGCCCACGACGTGCAGGGCGCCCGAGCAGGTTCAGGGACAGCAGGAGGAGAGACTCAGACGGCACAGCCCCGCGGCACTACAATCACATCTGCACGGTGAGACAGCAGTGATGCTCACCGCGGCAATGAGCAAGAATCACGAACAGTTTCACGTCTACCCCACCTGTCCCATCCCCACCCGCCTTGGCGGGGTCTGAGGCGCTTCCGCGCCTTCAGTGAGCGGCTACACCCGCCAGCCCGAAAGGATCCTCATGGCCAGCTGGAGCGATCTTCTGCTTCCCCTGTTCGTCGCAGCGGTTCTGCTGTACCTACCCGGCGGCCTCATCACTGCCGCGGCCCGCCTCCCCGTCCGAGTAGCGGTGGCAGTGGCGCCGCCCCTGTCTGTGGCGATCATTGCCGGAACCGGGATCATCGCCCCCATGGTGGGGCTGGCCTGGGGCCCTGGCCCGGTGGCGGGCGTGAGCGTCATCGCAGTTCTGGCGGCTCTGGCCGTGCACCACGCGAGCACGCTCCTGGCCTCCCGCCGGGGTGGGGGCATCCCCGCTGCCGGGCCCGGAGCGAGGGCCTCGTCCGAGCCCGGCAAGGCCGCCTCGGATGAGCCCGCCGCCCCGGCCGACGGGCCCTCCGCGAGAACAAAGGCCGCCGCCAAGGAGTCCGCGGCGCCCGCCCCCTCTCCTGGGCGCATGGGCGCGTGGACTGCGCGATGCCGGAGCGCCGCCTCCGACCTGCTCGGCGACCTCGGCCTGTGGGTGCTCTCGGCCGCCCTCATGACGATGGTCTGCGTTCGGCTCATCAAGGCGCCGGACGCCTTCTCCCAGACCTATGACGCGGTCTTCCACCTCAACGCCGTGCGCTGGATCCTCGACACCGGCAACGCCTCGACCCTGAGCTTCGACATGGTCGTCTCCAACGGGGCGATCTACCCCCTGGCCTGGCATACTCTTGTGGCGCTCACCATGCGCATATCGGGTACCACGAGTATCCCCCTGGCCACCAACGCCGTCATGTTCGCGGTCGCCGGCCTCGTGTGGACCTCCGGGATCATCGCGCTGACGAGCGCCCTCACGGCAGGTCGCCGAGCCGGGCGGATCGCATCCGCCGTCCTCGCCTCCGCGGCGCCGGCGTTCCCGCTGCTCGTCCTGTCCTGGGGCATCCTGTACCCGGTGTTCCTGGCGACCGCAGTGCTTCCGGGCATCCTCCTGACCGCGGTGGCCGCCGTCGACCCACGGATGCCGCTGTCACGCCGGGCGGTCCTGTGGCTCATGGCGGCAGGCGGATGCGCGGGGATGGTGCTGGCGCATCCCTCGCTCCTCGTCGTCGCGATCCTGGCCGCGGTGATTGCGGCTGCGGCCCGCACCGTGTCCATGACCGTCTCCGCCAGGACGCGCCATGACGCGCTCCGAGCTGTCCGGACGTGCGTCCTGACGGTGGTCTTGGCCGCGGGATCGTGGTTCCTCGCCGCTCCTTCGCTGCGCGCCTCCAGAGGCGTCTCGTACTGGGCACCGCACACCTCCGTGTCCGGGGGTATCGGCGAGGCGGTGACGAGCGCGCCGGACACCACCGCTATCGTCTGGCTGCTGGCGTTCCTGGTCGCCGTCGGCTTCTTCGCGGCCTGGCGCCGCCCGAGCCTGTGGTGGGTGGCGGCGCTGCACGCCGTGCTCTGCGGGCTGTATGTCATGAACGTCTCCCAGCCGTTCAGTGAGCTGCGGTACAACCTGACAGGATTCTGGTACTCCGACCCTAATCGCCTGATCTCGCTCATGATGGTCACGGCGCTGCCGCTGGCGGGCGTCGGCACGTGCGCCCTCGCCGACGCCATCATCCCTGCGCTGCCCCGCGCGACGCACGCCGTCAGAACGGTGACCGGCATCCGGGCAACGCTGACCGTCGTCGCCATCGTCGTGCTCGCCTGGCAGGGGCCCTGCAGCGCCGCGATGTCCCACAACATCAAGAGTCTGGGGCAAACGTTCCGTCTGACTGACAAGTCGCTCCTGCTGACAACCGACGAGCTCGCCGTCGTAAACCAGCTGCCTGACCTGCTCGGCCCGGACGACGTCGTCCTGGCCGACCCGTGGAGAGGCGGCTCACTTGCCTACGCGCTCACCGGCGTCAACACGCTGCCCAGGCACATGACCTCCTACAGCGCCACGAGCCCGGCCCTGCAAGTCCTGGAGGACAGCCTCGACGAGGTGCGTCTCAACCCCGAGATCTGCCCCGCGATCAAGGAGCTCGGCGTGGACTACGTCCTGGACTTCAAGGGCCGCGCCATCCTGAACCACCCGATGGAGCCGGGCCTGTCCGGCATCCGGCCCGGCAACGGCTTCGAGCCGGTCCTGAAGATCGGGAACGCGACCTTGTACCGCATTACCGCGTGCGCCTGAGCAGCACCCTCTGGGCGGCGCGGTAGGCCGCCTGGCGCGCCGCGGTCGGCACCAGGCGGTAGCCCGCGCGCACCGCGAGGTTGCGCGCGTACTGGGGCGCCGTGGTGATGCCGGTGCGGCGCATCCTCGACTGGATCTCCAGCTCGCTGCGCAGCAGGCGCAGGCCCCCGCGCCGCGCGTAGGCGCCCGCCCCCACCCGGTAGCGCACCAGGACCTGCGGCACGTTGGTAGCGCGCACGCCGTCGTGAATCATGCGGGCGAACAGCCAGTAGTCCTCCATGAGGTCGAGGGGCTGGTAGCCGCCGGCGGCGCGCACCGCGGCCGCCCGGTAGACGACCGAGGGGTGGTTGAAGGGGTCGCGCAGGGCCAGGACGCGGCGGATCTCCGCAGGATCCGAGGGCTGGCGGCGGATGACGCCGCCGGCGTCGGCCTCGTCGTCGAACTCCTGGATGGCCGAGCCCACCAGGTCGTATCCGGCCGCGATGAGCGGCAGCTGGGTGGCGAAGCGCTCGGGGACGGAGATGTCGTCGGCGTCCTGGCGGGCGACCACATCATGGGTCGCCTCGGCCAGTCCGGCCTCCAGGGCGAGCGCCAGGCCCGCGTTGTCGGCCAGCTCGAGCACCCGCACCGGCACGGCGCCGCTCAGCTCGCCCCGGCGCGCGCGGGCGAGCACGTCCTCCAGCTCATCGGGCACGGGCCCGTCGCGCACGATGAGGACCTCGTCGGGGCGCAGGGTCTGCTCGACGGTGACCGAGGCCAGGCTGCGGCGCAGGAAGTCTGCGCGGTCTCCCCGGTAGACCGGCAGCAGCACGCTGAACGGCGGGGCGGGCGCATCGGGGTCGGAGTCGGCACCGGGACCTGCATCGGTGTCCGCAGCGCCCGCGTGTTCCGGCGGGCTCGATGCGGCCTGCGCCCCGTCGTCCGCCTCGGCGGCGCTCCGGCGCCGACCGGCGCCGCCGGCCTCTCCGGCGGCCCGGGCCGCGGCCTCGACGGCGGCGACGTCGGCCTGGACGGGCGTGCCCAGGAAGACCTCCGCGTTGCCCGCGGGCCGCGCCAGCCCCTCGAGCAGGCCCTGGCGGCCCGCCCGCCACAGCGCGCCGCGGTCGGCCGAGCTCACCGTCGCGCGCAGCCAGCGGCGGGCCGTGGCCGCCTCATAGGCCGCCCGCTCCAGGGCCCCGAGCCCCTCGGAGTCGCGGAAGGTCCAGATCTTGTTGCGGACCTCGAAGCGGAACCGCTCCCCCGGGTCGGCGTCCGAGGAGCCCAGCGCCCTGGTGAGGTGGTGCACGACCGATGCCGGCACGTACAGGCCGATCCGCCCCCGCAGGATCCGGGAGGTGTACTCGAAGTCGTCGTTCCACAGGAAGTAGGAGGCGCGCGGCAGGCCGACCTCGCGCACGGCGCGCGCGTCGAGCAGGATCGACACGAAGGAGGCGGTGCGGATCTGCCGGGCGCCGACCAGCGCGGCGTGGCGGTGGAGCGCAGGCGGAAGCGCGGGACGGGTGCGCGGGCGGTTCATGGGGTGCTCGGTGCCGTCGGTCCACACGGCCCTGGAGGCCAGCAGCGCCGGGGCCCCCGGGTAGGCCTCGGCGGC
Organism: Actinomyces israelii; assembly: GCF_030253495.1. Classification (NCBI taxonomy): domain Bacteria; kingdom Bacillati; phylum Actinomycetota; class Actinomycetes; order Actinomycetales; family Actinomycetaceae; genus Actinomyces; species Actinomyces israelii. The sequence continues at coordinate 997,933 of NZ_CP124548.1, read as the reverse complement.
CCGGACGAGGGCCTCCAGGGCGGTCGCGGTGGGGACGGTGTCGTCGTCCATGATCCAGATCCAGTCGGCCCGCGGGAAGCGCGTGAGGGCGCGCGCGATGCCGGCGGCGAATCCGCCCGCGCCCCCGGTGTTGGTGGGGAGCTCGACGACGTGTGCGCCCAGCGGGTGGGTCGAGGCGACCTCGCGGGAGTCATCGGTGGAGGCGTTGTCCACCACGACCGTGCCCGTCGGCGCCACGGTCTGCTCCGACAGGCCGTCGAGGCACCGGCGCAGCAGCTCCTGACGGTTGTAGGCGACGACGACGGCGACGACGTTCGTGCGGCTCACTGGGGATCCTTCCGTATCCTTCCGCGGACTGGGCCAAGTGTGCCCCATCCGGGGCCCGCCGGGCGCGCTCGGGGCGCTCGCCGCGCTCGAACGAGCCGGCCCGCCGCCGCGCGCAGGAGCGACGGGGCCCGGCCGGAGCCGCAGCAATCCGGGGAGCGCTCGTCTACGGCAGGTCGCTGAACGCGTCGGCCTCGGCCTCGACGTCGCCTCTGACGTGCTGCGCCGCGGCCCGCTCCAGCGCGTCCGCGGGCAGGTCCACCACCGCCCGCCCCGTCCCGATCGGGACCACGGCGCCCGGCGCGGATGCGGCCGAGCTGTGACCGGCGCCCGCCGTTGTGGGCGTGTCGATACGCCGTTCGGCCTCCTGGACGACCTCCCACGCGACCAGACCGAGAGCGTGGCTGATCTGCTCGACCTCGCCGGTGGTCATCGACTTGCCGCGTCTGAGGACGTCCCCGAGCCTGGTCAGCCTCACCCCTGAGGCGCGAGACAGCGCCCGAAGACTGTAGTCCGAGGTGCTCAGCGCCTCGTCGAGGATCTGCGCAAGAGCCCTGTCGATCGGGTGCGAGTCGAGCGGCTTCTGTCCCATCGCAGAATGATCTCATATGCGAGCACCCAAGAGCAACGACTTGACAACGTGCGTGAATACGAGCAATCTTGAGGCATTGGTGTTCGTGAAAGCGAACAGACCGTTCGAGAGGAGGCTCCCGCATGGATGTCGAGGCCGAGATCCGGGCCGAGATGGCGCGCCAGGGCGTCAGCATCACCGACCTCGCCCGGCGCATAGGCGTGAAGCGCGCCTACCTCGGCCGCCATCTCAAGGCCGGCGACCTCAGGACCAGCCACGTGACGGCCATCGGCGAGGTGCTCGGCGTGCCCGCATCCGAGTTCTTCCGGCGCGCCGAGCCGCTCGCGGCCCCACGGAGGAGGCCTGACGGACGCGCAGCGCCGACGCCCTCTCAGACCGTGAGCCGAGCCGTCGAGGCGCCGCGCCCTTGATCCCCCCACCCCAGAAGAGACGTCCTCACCCGTGGCGACAGATGAGGGCGAGACCCAGAAGAAAGGTCCAAACCATGGCCGGTACTACTACGAGCCCCACTACTGCGAGCCCCCTGGTCGGGGCGATCGATGCGATGCGAACGGAGGTCGAGCGCCTGGAGACGCTCGGGCTCCGGGTCAGCAACCCCACGGCCGCTGTCATGCCCGGCAGAAGGCCTGCATGGACGCTGCACCTGTCTGTCGGCGACAGGAGCGCAGACCAGGACCAGGCGCTCCGCCTGGCGCTGGGGGCGGGCTATGTCGAGGCCTTCCGCTATGTCAGCCACGGGCGCCTGTGCGTCTGCCTCAGCATGGACAGGCGGCATGACCGCCGGACCGCAGTCGTCGCCCTGCGCCGAGCCTCGGAGGCGGAGGTCATCGCCGCCGCCGGGAACGACGAGGGAGGCGCGGCATGAGCGTCGCCGTCTCCCCGGCCGCCACCGAGACCGCCCCGCCCGGGCCGGAGTGCGCCACCCGTCTGGCCGCCGTCCTGAAGGAGGAGCGCGCCCGGCGCGAGCGGGTCGAGGCCGAGAACAGGGCACTCGTCCCGAAGGCCCGCAGCTTCGACCACTTCCTGTCCTCGGGCGACGACTACTCCGTGGCAACGGTCGCTCAGACCCTGGTGCGCGCCGGCGCCAGGACCGGCCGGAACCGCCTCTTCACCGTCATGGAATCCATGGGGTGGGTCTACAAGCCCAAGGGCCACCGCCGGTGGCGCGCCTACCAGAGGGCCGTCGAGGCCGGACTCGTGCGGGTGCGCCTGGGCAAGTACGAGGACCAGGGCACCGGTGACGTCCACGCCACCCACACGGTCCGCGTCACCCCGAAGGGCCTGGCCCGCCTCGCCGCCCGCTTCGGCGTGAACCTCGACAACAACGACGACTGCGCACACGAGGAAGGGGCGCAAGCATGAGCGGCGTCGTGCTGATCACCGCCGCCCGGGTGGAGGACCGCCGGCACCTGGTGGGACGGATCGCCCTCCAGGACGGAGGCATGCTGGCCGTGAACGGTCACGGGAGCAAGACGTTCGACGTCGTGAGGAAGCGCGACGTCGATACCGTCACCATCCTGGACGAGGAGGGTCTGGACTCGCTCACGGCCTGGCTGAGCACAGACCCGGACATCGACCCTGCCCGACGGCAGGATGCAGCCGACGACGTCCTGGACCACCTGGTGGATGGCCAGCCGGCAGTCGAGTCCACCGACCACCTGCGCGCCGGGCACTGGCTCCGCCACCTGGCCGAGCAGGCCGTCGAACGGCTCGAGGACGACGCCCCGTGCCGCACCGGCCGCGGCAGCCCAAAGGCGGCGTCATGAGTATCGGAGCCCTCACTGAGGGCTCACGGAGCCTCACCGAGGACTCGGTGAGCCCCGACAGCAGCCTCAGCAGGGACGTAGAGCAGGGAGCAGCACGATGAGAATCCGGACGATCAAGCCAGACTTCTGGCGCAGCGACGACGTCGCCGCCCTCAGCATCGAGAACCGGCTCCTCTTCATCGGCCTGTGGTCCTACGTCGACGACAACGGCGTGGGCCGCGATTCCGTGCAGCTGATCCAGTGCGACCTGTTCCCTCTCGACCCCCTCGTCGAGGGCTCACTGAGGGTTCAAGCGGGACTCGAGCAGCTTGCGGAACGGGGACTGATCATCCGTTTTGAGGGCCCCGACGGGCGTCGATACCTGCAAGTCGTCTCGTGGGCCCGGCACCAGCGGATCAATCGCCCCTCAAAGCCAAGATATCCGCACTACGACGCCGAGACCTGCACCCTCACGGACGTCTCGCCACGTCCTCACGACAGGCTCACTGAGGGCTCACCCCCGGAGCAAGGAGCAGGGACCAGGGAAGCAGGATCAGGGAAGCAGGAGCCGCTCGCCGACGGGAGCAACGTGCTGCGGATTCCCGACGGCCAGTCCCGGCCCGAGGCCGGCCCTGAGGCGGACCAGCCCGGTGCCGACGACGCCGACGCGGACATCATTGACGCGGACCCCGCCGACGCCCACCAGTCCCGCCCGGCGGAGCCGACCAGGTCGGCCGAGCCGGTACGCGACGACGTCGAGCAGGTGTGCGAGCACATGGCCGGCTCCGTCCAGGAGCGCACCGGCCGCCGCCCCGCCGTGACCAGGGCCTGGAGAACCGCGGCCCGGCTCATGCTCGACCGTGACGGCCGCACCGTCGCCGACTGCGTCGCCGCCATCGACTGGGCGGCCCGTGACGACTTCTGGTCCGCCAACATCCTGAGCCTGCCCAAGCTCCGCAAGCACTACGACCAGCTCAGCCTTCAAGCCCGGCGCCGCCGACGACCATGCGCCGTCTCGCCGCTGGGCAACACCGACAACCTGACCGAGGCCGACTGGAGGGCCGTGGTCAACGACCTGTGGACACCCGCCGACTACCGCCGCGTCGTCGAGGAGGAGGCATCGTGACCGTCACCGCAGCCGCCTGCGAGCAGGCCATCCGCCTCCTGCGCGGGGCCGGCGTGGCCGGCCTGGCCGACGCCAGCCCCGAGGTGTGGGCGGCCGTCCTGAACGCCGCCCCGCTCACCACCATCGGCGCCGGCGGGCGACGCACCCCGGTGACCCGCCCCGACGGCACCACGGCCGTGCTCGGCCCCGAGGACCGGGAGGTGCTCCCGGCCGCCACCCGGATCGCCTCGGTCGGCGGCCGGTTCGTGCAGGCCGCCGACCTGGCCGCCGCCATCCAGGACCGCCGCCACGGCGACCGCCAGACCCGCGTCGCCCGCATCCGCGCCGACGCCGCCGCCCACGGGCCGCTCATCCCCGACGGCCTCGGAGGCGACGTCGCCGCCGAGCTCGCCTGGCGGAGGGCCGCCACCGCCGCCATCGGCGCCGGCGCCGACCGCTCCCGGGCCGAGGCACACGCCTGGGCGGCCATCGGCCGCGCCCCGGCCGCCCTCGCCCCCGGCGCCGACCGGTCCGGAGACGTTCGCAGGCTCATCACCGCCGGGGCGCCGGAACCGTCCCGCGACTCGCCGGTGACGGCCGGCAGCCGCCGGACGGGTGGGGAGCGCCTCCGGCGCGTCCCAGCAGGAACATCTCCGACTCAACCGCACGAACACACCAGGGAGACACGCCCGTGACCCGCCGCCCCGCACCCGCAGCCATGTGCGTCGATATCCATCGGTGGATGACGCACCTCGACGACGCCGCCACCGCCACCGCCGGAGGCCCGCCACGCGCCGTCCGGCGTTCCAGCGCCCCGGCCGAGCGGCTCCCCTTCGGACTCGCCGCACGCCTCGATGAGCTGGACGAGGGCATGGCCGGCGCCAGGAGCGCTCAGGGAATCACCGTCATTCTCGCCGGGTGGGCTGATGCCGTCGCCTCGCTCAGGGGCGAGACTCGCACGCTCCCGCCCGCCGTCTACCTCGCCGCCACCGTCCACTGGTGGACCGCCGAGTACGGGGACGCCGACGCGCTGCTGGACGACCTCACCACCTGCTGGGACAGGCTCGCCCGTCTCACCGGCCATACCGACCAGGCCGACCCCGGCCACCGGTGCCCGGCCTGCGGCGGCGCACTCTTCCAGGCCGCTACCGATCGCGGCCTGAGCGACTGGCGCACCTGCGCCGCCTGCGACACCTGGTGGCCCGATGGACGCACCATCGACGCAGCCCGCCACCACACCATCACGACCACCACGACCGGTACCCACTGGGTCACCAGGCAGCACGCCCTCACCATCCACCCGAGTCTCGCCGCCGCTACCCAGGCAGTGGGTCCGCCGTGGCCACGTGGCAGCGCGCGGCAGCCTCGTCAACCTCGTCGACATCAATCAGCGCCTCGCTGGTGAGGAAGCCCGAGCATGATCGCCACGCCGCCTCGTACCCATCTTGCAGGTGCGCACTCGATGTGCTAACTTGGGTGTCACGCTTCGAGGGCACCACTGTGCCCATGTGACTATTAGCCTCCACCGCCCCAGGCAGCATTGCAGCAGCCTGGGGCGGACGTGTGTCGCGACGACGCGAAGAAGCAGTCCTGGAACGACGCCGCACGCCGCAGACAGGCCGTCCCCGTCGAGCCGCCCCTCTCCCGCGCGCGAGAAGCCGATCGAAGCACCGCAGGCACGAAAAGCGAGGCAGAAATCTCTCTCCCGCGCGAGAAGCCGATCGCCCAGCAGATCTCCGCCCGCGCTGCGGGCTTGCCCATGACCATCCTCAAATCACCGCACGGAAAGGAGAACGCAATGCCGCACAGGGCCAAGACCGGCCTCGACCACTACGGAGGTGAATGTGTATGACTGCCGTGAATGAGTACGCGGCCAGCGAAATGCGGTACTGGTGCCGGACGAACGACTTCGGCGGCGTCGGCTACTCCCAGCCGAGGCGCTGGTCGGCGTACGACAACAGCAACTGGGAGGGGTGGTTGACCGGCCCGGGCGAGGCGGACTGCTCCGCCGCGGTGGCCGGCGCCTACAACATCGCTTTCCACCAGTGCGGAGCCAAGTACCCGTACTTCCCCCGCAGCACCTGGACCGGGTCCCTCGCCGCAGAGGCCGCCTCTCGCGGCTTCTCCAATATCGGCAGCACCTGGACCGGCAACGTACCGGACGGCGGTTTCCGCGTCGGTGACCTCCTGCTGCGCACAGCCGGCGACAGCGGTCACGTAGCCATGGCCGTCCGGGACTCGGGCGACGACTCGTTCGATCCGTACAATCCGACCATTGCAGAGCTGTGGATCGACTCGGCGGGCAGTATCTACGGCAGCGCCGGCGGCGACGGCAGCAGTGCCGACGACAATGGAGGCGAGTCCCGCCTGTCGAAGTACTCCTCCCACCCGCTGACACAGGGCGCCAAGTGGTCCACGTGCCTGCGCTACACCGGCACCGGCGGCAGCGGTTCGGGCGGGGCGTCCGACTACCAGCTCTCCAGCATCCAGGCCGCCGTCCTGAGGGCCGCCGACACCGTCGGCTGCCCCTGGTGGGCGGCGCTCGCCTGCCTCCAGATGGAGACGGGCGAGAAGGGCGCCAACATATACGGCCACGACGCCGGCGGCGCCATGAGCGGAGCGGGAGAGGTCACGGAGGAGAACTTCCGACAGTTCTACGCCCTGATCTCCAACGGTCACACCTCCAATGGTGTCGGCCCTCTGCAGATCACCTATCCGGGCTACTTCCTCAACGACCCGGACAGGCACTGGTGGGACCCGGAGAAGAGCTCCGAAGTCGGCTGCTCCATCCTCCGCGATCTCATCAAGTCGGAAGGCGACTCCTACGAGGCTCTTCGCCGCGTGGGCAGCCGCTACAACTCGGGCAACGCCCAGAGTGCATATCAATCATACGGCGTTCCCTTCAGCAACGCCTGCCGATCCTGGTACAACTACGGCCGCCCCGCAGGGGGCGGAGAAGGAGATGAACTCATGGCTTCCGAAGCCGTCAACCTGCTCACCGAGATCCGCAACGCTCTGCGCTACGGCAAGGCCAACGATCACCCCGCCGGCGACGTCATCTGGGCGCTGGATGACATCCGGCTCGATCAGAAGAAGCTGCGTGACGACGTCGTCGCCATGCGCGCCGACCTCTCCCGCCTCGCCGCAGCGACTCCGGCCCCCTCTCCCAAGCCCAAGGCGGCGGCCTCCGCCCCTGCGGCTGCGAGTGAGGCGGCGGGCACCGAGACCGCCTGATCCGGGACGACGCGCATGGATGCAGTCACCGCGTTGGCGACCGCGCCCGCCGTCGTCGCCATGGTGACCCTGGCCAGGGACCTCGGCCTGCCCAGCAGGCTGGCGTCCCTGGCCGCCGTCGTCCTGGGCGTAGCCCTGTCCGTGGCCGACTACGCCCTGGCGGGTACCGGTATCTACGCCTCCGTCAGCTCCGGCCTGGTCCTGGGCCTGGGCGCAGCGGGCCTGTACGACACCGCCCGTATTATCGGCCGCCCGGTCGCCGGCGGGGTCGAGCAGTCTGCCGCGACGGCGGAGCCTGCTGCCGCATGACGCCGGCGCCGCACCCCGTGGTGCAGGTGCTCACCGCCCCGGAGGTGGTCACCGCCTCCACGGTCGCGGTCGCCGCGATCCTGGGGCTGCTGGGCGCGTTTATCCGCGCCCAGACCCGCCGCGTCGAGCAGGGCCTGTCCAGGCTCTGGGCTCGCGTCGAGGCCGCCCGGACCGCTGCCGACGCGGCCCGCGACGGCGTGACCAACCAGCACGGCACCCACCTGCGCGAGGACCTGGACGAGGTGCGCGCTCAGCTCTCGATGGTCCTGGCCCGGCTCGACACCGCTGAGACGGCCAGACAGACCGACGTCGAGCGGCAGGACGCCACCTTGAGCGCAATCTCCACCAGGGTTGCCCGCGTCGAGATGCAGGCCGATGGCCTGCGCGCCGACATCCGCGCCCTCGATGGCAGAGTCACCCGCCAGGACCAGGCCCTGCAGGACCGGCTCACCGAGAACTGATCCGCACCACGAGCGCGCACGACAAGGCCCCTCCACCGGATACTCCGGTGGAGGGGCCCTACTCGCGTCCGCTGCTACAGGACGGTGGTCGGGGAGCTCATATCGTGAGTGCCTTTCTCACCTCGCGGCCACGACGCTCGCGCCATGCGCCACTATGCGCCGTAGAGACCGCTGAAAGGCCTCCACCACCCAGGTGGGGACCTCGAGCTCCATGGCGAGCACCCCGATGCTGGAGCCGACCAGGGCCTCAGCCTCCATGTACTCGGCGACACCCACCAACCGGCAGGCGACGCTCATGTCTATGCGGGTCTCGACGGCGATCGGCTGCGGCCCCTCGTCCCCGCGGCGAGCATGCTCCATCTCGTGCATCAGAGTCGGCACCGCCATCCAGTCGGGCAGACTCGCATGCAGGTAGATCGTCCGGGTAGGAAGCATGTACAGGCCCCTGCAGCCGTTGGGAATCGTGGCCCAGGAGACGGTGATGCCTTCAGCGAGGCACTGGTCAACGAGGATGTCCAGGGAGGGTCTCATGGTCGGGGACACTACCCTGCGGGTGTGACACGATCGGCGACGCCTTAAACCGTCCGGACTGCGCGGCGCTGCCGCCCGGCGACCGCAGCGACCGGCACGGCTGGTGCGCGCGCCGGCTGCCGGCCGTCATCGGCCCCGCACTGGACCGAGCCGGCCCCGAGCCGGAAGCGAACCGATCTCGGCGCGGGGATCAGCCCTCGCAGGAGGTGATGCGCCACAGGCTGAGCGTGCTCGTGGACGCCACCGGCTCCATGCCGTCCGTGGGCCAGTCCGCCAGGGCCCTGTCCCAGCGCAGAGGCGCCTGCCGATCCTCCCACATGGTCCCGCTCCGGTCGGTCCGCAGGTAGTACTCGGCTCCGACCTCGTGCAGAAGCCGGCAGGTCGTCGAGCCCGGCCGCAGGTCCGGGGCGACGACGGCGAGCCTGTCCGCAGCCGATCCGACCGTCGGCCTCGACCGCAGCGGGTAGAGGACATCGACGCCCCCGAGCGACCACAGGTAGCTCTCTCCTCTGGCAGGAGCCCCCAGGACCACGGCGTCCTCGGGAAGGAGATCACCCAGACCCGAGATGAACTCTACGTCCTCGGGCGTGAGCATCATGCCGTAGGCGATCCGGTCGGCGTCGTGAACCGAGCGCACCAGCTTCGCGTGCAGCGGCAGGCGCCCCACGGCCGTGACGCACACGAGCGCGAGAAGAAGGGCGACCATCTTGCGCCCGGGGCGCTTGTCGAGCAGATGGCGCAGCCCCATGGCGGCGAGGACGAGGCCGGGGATAATGACCAGCGGCTGGATGCGCGCCTTCTGCAGGTACCACAGGGCCCCGATCCGGCGCCCCCACCACTGCGGTCCACCGACGAGCGTGAGGAGCAACAGCGCCAGCGCGGCCGTCACCAGCCACGGGCGCGCCCGGGGCACGCGCACGGCAGCCAGCACGGCCAGGCCGCACACCACGATGCCCAGCGGCACCCCGATGCTCATCGGCATCCCCTTGAAGGCGAACGGCCCGTACTGCGGCAGGTCGAGCAGAGACTGACCGAGGGCCCCCAGCAGGTTTCCCCCGGAGCGGGGATACTTCCAGACCCATGCCAGGGACTCGCGCATCTTCCACGCCCCCAGCAGGGCGAAGACGGCGAGCACGGCCAGGGCGCGCAGCGTCAGCGTCCTGCGCCGGCCGCCGGCGCGCACCAGGCGGACGACGAGGACGGCCGCCAGCGGCCCGAGGAGCACCATGGTGTTGAAGGTCCCCGCGCCGTGGGCCAGGACCACTCCGGCCCCTCCGCCCACGAACAGCAGGCCGCTCATGAGCAGACCGGAGAACGGCATTGATGGTGCTGTGGGCTCTGCGGGCTCTGCGGGCTCCGCTGATGCTGCAGGTTCCGCCGACACAGACGGCGCTGCCGGTGCTGCCGGTGCTGCGGACTCCGCCAACTCTGCCGGCGTCTCGGGCTCCGCGGGCGCTGCCGGCGCCGTCCGGGAGTCCCGCGCGAAGGCGTCCTCGAAAGCGCCCTCGCAGGGCAGGGAGCGCAGCAGGCGCAGGCCCAGGACAACAACCCCGGGCAGGCAGACCACGCTCAGGCTGTATGCCCACACCGCCAGGGTGCCCAGCAGCATGGTCGGGGCGCCGACCGTGGCGGCGCTCAGGACGGCGCCCAGCGCGATCGCGGTGCGGCTGCGGGGCTGCGCGCCGTCGTCGAGAGCCTCGACGAGCAGACCGGTGATGCCGAGCGGCCAGGCCAGGGCCCCCACGACGAGCACCATCGAGTTCGAGGCGACAGCCACATCGGCGGGCAGCAGCGCGACCACCCCGTGCCACACGGTGGGGTAGTAGGTGGGCGCGCCCTGGTAGAGCGCCGCCATGCTGCCGAAGCTGGAGGCGTTGCCCAGCTGCCGGATCGCCTGGACGGCGTTGAAGTGGAAGACGATGTCGAAGGACTGGGCCGGGGTGGACATCGACCCCATGCCGGCCAGTATCCCGACGGCGAGGATGAGGCACGCCGCCACCACTGCGGCCGGCACCCGCAGGTCGGGGCGCCGGGGACCGGAGCCGCCCCGGGACGGGCCGGCGGGCAGCGGCCAGCGTCCGGACCAGACGCGGCGGGCGATGACGAGGATGCCGGCGGCCAGCGCCGTCACTCCGGCGATCACGCCCCAGCCCCAGGGGACCCAGGCCCACCCGGCGAGCGCGGCCAGGATCTCCGACGTGCCGATGACGGCACAGCTCAGCGGCAGCGCGGCGCTGGCAGCGGCCCAGCCGCGCACGCCCCCCAGCCGGGCCAGAAGCAGCCCGGGGGAGACCAGGAGCGCAGCCGCCAGCAGGACGCCTGCGACGACGTGGATCATTCGCCACCGCCAATGGTCAGGCGGGGCACGCCCGCCCACCTGCCCGCCTCGGTGACGCGGCGGCCGTCGAGCAGCAGCCTGACTCCGGGGATGTCGGCGGGGGCGAGGTCGCGGTACTCGGGGTGGTCGGCCTGGACGATGGCGACGTCGGCCCGCTCCCCCAGGTGGTAGGGGGCCCAGCCGAAGGCGGCGAGCTCGTCGTCGGTGTACATGGGGTCGTGGACAAGCACCTCGGCGCCGGCCTCGCGCAGGGCGGCCACGGTGGGGAAGACCCCGGAGAAGGCCGTCTCCTTGACGCCCCCGCGGTAGGAGGCTCCCAGCACCACCGTCCGCAGGCCTGTGAGGTCCCCGAGGACATCCTTGGCGCGGCCCACGACGTAGGCGGGCATGGTGGCGTTGAACTGGCGCGCCGTGCGCACCACGGAGGCGTCGGGGTCGGTGGACAGGTACAGGCGCGGGTAGACGGGGATGCAGTGGCCGCCCACGGCGATGCCGGGGCGGTGGATGTGGGAGTAGGGCTGGGAGTTGCAGGCGTCGATGACGCGCTCGATGTCGAATCCGGCCCTGTCGGCGTAGACGGCGAACTGGTTCGCCAGGCCGATGTTGACGTCCCGGTAGGTGGTCTCGGCGAGCTTGGCCATCTCGGCGGCCTCGGCGGCGCCCATGTCCCACACGCCGTTGGGGCGGGGCAGGTCGGGACGGGGGTCGAAGTCGAGAACGTCCTCGTAGAAGGCGATGCCGGCGGCCGTGCCCGCCTCGTCCAGACCGCCCACGAGCTTGGGGTAGCGGCGCAGGTCGGCGAAGACGCGGCCCGTCAGCACCCGCTCGGGGCTGAAGACGAGGTGGAAGTCGGCGCCCTCGACCAGCCCGCTGACCTCCTCGATGAGCGGCTTCCAGCGGCCGCGGGTGGTGCCGACCGGCAGAGTCGTCTCGTAGGAGATGAGCGTGCCCGGCGTCAGGTGCTCGGCCAGGGAGCGCGTGGCGGCGTCCATGAGCGTGAAGTCCGGCTCCCAGGTGGCGTCGTCGACGAACAGGGGCACCACCAGGATGATCGCGTCCGCGCCTGGGATGGCATCGGCGTAGTCGGTGGTGGCCCGCAGGGCGCCGCTGCCCGTGGCCGGGCTCAGGGCCGCGAGCTTGTCTGCGAGATGCGCCTCGCCCGGGAAGGGCTCGCGACCCGCGTTGACGGCCTCCACCGTGACGGGGTTGACGTCCACGCCGACGACCTCATGTCCTTTCTCGGCGTACTGGACCGCTAGAGGCAGCCCGATCTTGCCAAGGGCGACAACGGAAATGCGCATGGCTCCTCCGGTAGGGGTAGTTGGGGTGGACACAGTCTATGTCCGTCTTCACCGGTCCCCGGTCGCAGGACTGTCATGGGGGCTTACGAGGGCGCCTGCCGCCGGTACCGGGACTGGACGAGAGGCGCAGCCGTGCTGACACGCCGCCGAGAGAGGGAGGCATCACATCCCGGATGCCGGCGGGATCAGGGACACAGCACCGCCCGCAGGGTCCGGGCCACGGCCTCACCGGTGGCCTTCAGCGAGCGGTTGTCCAGCACCCAGCGCGATAGGCGAGCGGGCCGCCCGGGATCGTCAGGCGCCTCGAGCGCGGCGACCATGGCCCGGGCGACGGCGTCCACGTCATAGCTCGCGGCCCAGCCCAGGTGCTCACGCTCGACATCGGCCACAACCGGTCCGGTCCCGGCATAGACGACCGGCACGCCACAGCCCAGGGCTGCCAGGACCTTGGTGGGGTAGGCGAAGTCATAGCCCTGCCCCGGGATGATGGACACGAGGCTGGCCACGGCACCGCGCTGCCAGCGGGCGGCCTCCTGGGCGGGAAGAAGACCGTGCATCACGACGCCGGGCAGACCGTCTGGTCCGACGGGCAGCCGGCGAGCCAGATCGCCGATTCGTTCCCAGTCCGAGCCCTGCCCCAGGTAGAGGATCTGGGCCGTGGGGTGCGTGCGGCGGACCTTCTCCAGAGCCTGGACGAAGACACCGGCGCCCTGCCATTCCGAGGCGGTGCCCGCATAGACGAAGTAGGGACCGGTCAGCCCCATGGCAACACGCTCCTCAGAACCGGGCCGCGCACCATCGGGGGTGAAGGTGGAGGTGTCCACGCCGTTGGGCACGATGACGACGTCCCGGGCCCCCATGGCGCGGGCCCGCTCGGCGACGCCCTCGTTGACGGCAATGACGCGAACGGCGCCGCGCACGGCCCAGGACTCTATGGCCCGCACGACGCGAACCACAATGTCCGAGGCGCCGGTAGAGGCGGTGGCGTCGGACCACACATCGGGCGCGTACCAGACATAGGGCAAACGGCGCAGGGCGCACACGGCCCGGACGACGACGCCGGTGGTGGGCGGAGGCTCGACGAGAACGATGTCGGGCCGACTGGCCGTCCCCAGACGCAGGGCCACAGGCAGGTCGTAGGACATGTAGGGCAGGTAACCGCGCAAGTAGCCCGAGGCATCCCGTAGAGCGGGCCAGCGCGAGACGCGCACGCCCTCGGGGTCGTCGGGCACGGGCGCGGGCGCACCTTCGCGCCCGGGAGTGGTCGTGGTCAGGACGCGCACGGGCACTCCGTGACGCGCCAGTGCACGCTCAACGCCGTCCAGGCGGAAGGAGGCGGCTGCGGCTTCGGGCAGGTGGATGCGAGTAACCAAGAGGGCGCCGCCACCGCAGCGCCGCGGCCTGCGGGACTTGTCCAGATTAGCTCCAGCGCTCACGCGGCTCACGCGTCCTCCCTCGTGCCAGTGACTGCGCCCATGATCTTAATAGGACGAGCGACTGCCAGGTGCAGGACCGGACGCGTGGGTAGGATTGTGTTCAGCCATGCCCGTTGGAGGTGCCCGCGCAGCAAGGAGAGCGTAGTGCAAATCGATCTCAGGCTCACGGCTCCCGGCTGGGCGGAGAGCTCCGGCTCCACCGACCCCGGCGGCGCCGATAGCGCCGTCGTCGTGGTGCGCGCGGACCGTCCCTGCGCCGACCCCGTCTCCCCCGCCGTCCTGCGCGACCACCCGGGCCGCCTGGCGGCCGTGCGCGTGGAGGAGGAGCGCGTCGTCCTGGCCGTTGACCGCCTGCGCTCCTGGCCCCTGTTCTGGACGGTGACGGGGCGGGGCGACGACCGCCGCCTGCTCGTGGCCGACTCGGCGGAGGCGGTTCTGGGCGCCCTGGAGGATCCGGCGGCCTGCCCCGCCGCGCTCGAGGAGCTTCAGGACGCGGGTTTCGTGACGGGTCCGCGCACCTTCCTGGAGGGCGTCCACCAGGTGGAGCAGGGCGCCGTGGTCGCGGTGGACCGGTCCACGGGCCGCCCCGCCCAGGACGACTACGCCTTCTTCCGCTACGCCGACGACGAGGTCGACGACCCCGAGGCCTTCGGCGGCCTCTTCCTGGAGGCCCTGGACGCGGCCATGGGCCGCCTGCTGGAGCGCGCCGCCGGACGACGCCTTGCCATCCCCCTGTCGGGGGGCCTGGACTCGCGCCTGCTCGTGGCCTGGCTGCGCCTGCACGGGGTGGAGGACGTGATGACCTTCACCTACGGGCTGCCCGGCTCGCGGGAGATGGCGGTCTCGCAGTCGGTGGCGCGCTCGGCCGGCTACCCGTGGCACGGGGTGGAGATCGAGCGCACCGCCCTGCTGGAGGTGTGGAACTCCGAGCGCACGGCGTCCTTCCTGCGCCAGGCCAGCGCCCTGTCCGCCCTGCCGCACGTGCAGGACTGGTACGCCCTGTGCCGGCTCGTGGACGACGGCGTGCTGCGGCCGGGCGACGTCATCCTGCCCGGGCACACGATCGTGGGCAATATGCACGACGAGAAGCTCCTCGAGGAGGTGCCCGTCTCCCGCGCGGCGATCGCCCGGGCGCTGCTGCGCCACCACCACTCCCTGCGCGGGCGCGCCCGCCGGGCCGAGCGCAGCGCCTGGACGGCGCCGCCTGTGCGCCGCGCCCTGACGCTCGGCGGCATGACCGCCCCGACGACGCAGCCGGCGGCCACCGCGGCGGCCCAGGGGCGGGTCGTGCGCAGCGTCATCGAGGGCTACAACATCCGCGAGCGCCAGACGAAGTACATCAACAACTCGATGCGGGCCTACGAGCAGCTGGGCCTGGAGTGGGCCCTGCCCATGCTCGACGTCGAGATGTGGCGGGCCTGGGCGCGGGGCAGCGCGGCCCTGACCGCGACGCGGTCCTTCTACCGATCGGTCATCGACGACCTGTGGGCGCGGGTGACGGGACGGGAGCCGACCGGCTACTTCCAGGCGACGAGGGTGTCGGCCGCCACTCGCTCGCGCCTGCGCGCCGGCCTTGAGGCCATGCACCTGCTGGGCGCGGCCGAGCGGGGTTTCTCCACCTGGGCGTCCCTGCACTCCCCCATGGGCTTCGACGCCCTCGTGACGGACATGCCCCGCCCGCTCCTGACGGCCCGGCTCCTGGGGGGCTGGACGGTGCCGGGGGCGTGGGCCCGGGCCTTCACGCGCGACACCTGGTGCGAGCCGGCGCACCTGTTCGGCGACCTGGGCCGGCCCGCCTGAGCCGGGCCCGGTTCCCGGCCCCGCAGCACCGAGGGAACGACGACGGCGCCTGGCATAGGGTGTGCGCATGCGCGTCATGTCCGTCGTGGGAGCCCGGCCCCAGTTCGTCAAGCTCGCTCCCGTCGACCACGCCTTGCACGAGGCCGAAGTCGAGCACGCAATCGTCCACACGGGTCAGCACTACGACCCCATGCTCTCCGACGTCTTCTTCCAGGACCTGGGCATCAGCGCCCCGGACCTCCACCTGGGGGTGGGCTCGGGGTCCCACGGCCACCAGACTGGCGCCATGCTCGGCGCCATGGATGACGCCCTGGGGCGCCTGGCGCCCGACTGGGTCCTCGTCTACGGGGACACGAACTCCACGCTGGCCGGGGCGCTCAGCGCGGTCAAGCTCCACGTGCCGGTGGCGCACCTGGAGGCCGGCCTGCGCTCCTTCAACCGGGCCATGCCAGAGGAGATCAACCGCGTCCTGACCGACCACGCCGCCGACCTGCTCCTGGCGCCCACGGCCGTGGCCGCAGCCCACCTCGAGCACGAGGGCCTGGCGGGGCGCACGCGCGTCGTCGGGGACGTCATGACCGACGTCCTGCTCAGCGTGCGCGACCGGGTCGCGGGCTCCCCCTGCCCCGTGACCGCCAGGCTGGGGCTGGAGACCGGCTCCTACTCCCTGGCGACGATCCACCGGGCGGAGAACACCGACGACGCCGCGCGCCTGAGCGACATCCTCGACTCCCTGGCCGAGGTGGACCACCCCGTCGTCCTCCTGGCCCACCCGCGCCTGGTCGCCAAGTGCGGGCAGCACTGCCTGAGCCTGACCGACCGGGGGGCGCTGCGCGTCCTGCCGCCCCTGGCCTACCCCGACCTCATCGCCTCGGCCCTCCACGCGCGCGGCGTGATCACGGACTCCGGCGGCCTGCAGAAGGAGGCCTTCCTGCTGCGAGTGCCCTGCACCACCGTGCGCCCCCAGACGGAGTGGGTGGAGACGGTCGAGCTGGGCTGGAACACGCTCGTCGAGCCCGGCCCGGCCCTGCGGCGGGCGGCCTCCCGGCCGCGCCCGGCCGAGCCGGCCCCGGAGCGGGCCCATCCCTACGGCGACGGGCGCGCCGCCGGGCGCGTAGCCCAGGTGCTCCTGGCCGAGGCCCGCTGAGGGACCCCGAGCCCACCGAGGGGGCTCAGCTGCGCCGCACGGCGCCCAGGACGTCCACGACCCGCTGGGCGCGGGCCTCCCAGGTGTGGTCGGCGCGGACCTCATGGGTGCGCGCCCGGGCCCGCTCGACGCGGGCGGAGTCGGCGACCAGGGCGGTGAGCCGGGAGCCGATGGCGTCGGCGTCGTAGGGCAGGGTCCATCCGCAGCCCTGAGAGGCCACCAGGTCCCCGGCGAGCGTCCCGGCGGTGGCCAGGACGGGCAGCCCGTGACCGAGGTACTCGAAGAGCTTGACGGGGGCCGCGAACGCCCAGTACTCGTCGGCATCAACAAGCAGAACGCCGGCGTCGGCCTCCCGGTAGAGGGCCTCCAGCCCCTCTCCGGAGCGGTGCACCACCCGCACCCGATCGTTCATGAGCGGCTCGTAGTCGGCGCGCGCGGCCTCCCACTGGGACTCGTGGGTGCAGATCGTCAGGGTCACGTCCCGGGGCGCGGAGACAACCGCGCGCACGCACTCCTGGAGGCGGTAGTGGTAGCCCAAGCCGCCCACATAGAGCAGGCGCAGGCCCTCACCCGGCACATGGTTGTCGACGATCACGCCGCCGGGGGGCAGCGGCTCCATGCGGTCGGGGGGGAAGGCGGGGACGTAGTGGCCCATCTGCGCCGAGGGCAGGAAGAGGACATCGACGAGGCGCCGGTACCAGGCCAGGTCGTAGCGGTAGACGGCGCGCATGAGGGCGGCCAGGGGGCGGCCCACCGAGGCCTCGTAGTCAGCAAAGGCCCAGTACATGTCGCGGTAGAACAGGCCCGTGGGGACTCCGTGGCGGCGCACCAGGGAGAACAGCGCGGGGTCGAGGACGGGGTGGGGCGGCAGGTGGCGCGCCCCGGCGAGCATGGTGGGGATGGTGGCGCACTCGGAGTAGAGGAGGTCGATCCTCTGGCCCTCGCGCAGGCGGCCGGCCAGGGCGCGCACGCGCCTGCGGCGCTCGGCGGGGGCGCCGGTGACGTCGAGGACCTCGTACCCCAGGGCGGCGAAGGCGTCCATCATCCGCCAGGGCCGGATCCCCGAGGCCGAGCGCGCCTGGCGGTCGATGGGGAAGGGCGTGTGGAAGACCATTGTGGGCATGCTCGTCTCCAGTTCCTCCGGCGGCCCGCGCCACCGTCGAGCCACTATCCTAGAGCAGCGGCCGCAGGCCGCCGGGGCGTCTGCCCCGGATCGCGCAGACGGGAGACGAGCATGGAGCGCAGCCCCCTGGATCTCAGGGTCGCCCATGTGGGCGATGTCGCCGGTGTCGGCTCGGCCCTTGTGACCCAGGCGCGCGCCACGGGTCACCGCTGGATGCTCTACACCCTGCCGGCCGTACGCGGTCCGCTGGTGGCGGCCGCGGCCAGGCGGGCGGTGGACGCCGTGCGCTGGCTGCGCACGCGCCCGGGGGCCGACGTCGTGCACGTCCACTACGGCCCCAACGGCTACTACGGCTGGGGGACGCGCACCCCCTACGTGCTGCACCTGCACGGCTCGGACGTGCGCATGGACCTGCACCGCCCGGTGGCCAGGGAGCTGACGCTGCTCGGCCTGAAGAAGGCGGCCGCGGTCCTGTACTCCACCCAGGACCTGGCCGAGGCGGTGACCGCGCTGCGCCCGGACGCCCAGTGGCTGCCCAATCCCCTGTCGCTGGAGGCGATGGAGGGCGAGCGGCCCGGGCCCGTGCCCGGCCGCGTGGTCTTCTCCTCGCGCTGGGATGACACGAAGGGCGGCGAGGCGCTCGTCGACGCCGTGGCGGCCCTCGTGGCCGACGGCGTGGAGGTCCACGGCGTGAGCTGGGGCGTCCTGGCCCCCCGGGCGGAGGCGGCGGGTGCGCGGCTGCACCCGCTCATGGCACGTCCGGCGTTCCTGGACCTCATGGCCGGCGCGGAGGTGGTCGTGGGCCAGCACTCCTTCGGGGTGCCGGGCATGACCGAGCTGCAGGCGATGGCCCTGGGCCGGCCGGTGGTCATGCAGGCGCCGGGCGCGCCGGTGATCGCCTCCACCGCAGACACCCTGCCCGAACGGGTGCGCTGGGCGCTGAACCACCCCGATCAGGCGGAGCAGACGGCGGAGCGGGCCCGGGCCTGGTGCCTGGCCGCGCACGCGCCGTCCGCCGTCGTGGAGCGCCTCGACGCCCTCTACGCGCGCCTGGCGGGCTGATCTCAGACCATATGGGGGTGGGGTCTGATGGCTTGCGGGCCGGGGCCTGGCGTGTGCGACCTCGTGGGTCGTTGGCGGCTGTGAGGGGGTCGGGGTGCCGACATGCATAGGAGGCCCCGGTGCTTGCCGAGCGCAGGAGTCTGGGACTGGGTGCTCGTGCCCGTGTCTGTCAGGGTCGCGGCGGTCGATGCGCTGACGGGTGCGGGCTGATTGACGGGACGGTGCCCGGTGGTGCCGGCGAGGTCATGGCGCTGGTCGCTGGCCTGCGGGCGGGGTGCGGGGGTGTCAGGGCGACGCTGTGAGGCCGGTCTGACCGGTCTCGGGCGGGCCCGGGGCCCTGGCCGGGGAGCAGGGTCGCCCGCCGGGTGGCGGCGCCCTCCAGGCTGCTGCGCCCTAGCGGTGAGCGGGCCCGGGACCGATCGCACGGTGCGCGATCCTGCTGGCCCGCCTGGCGCACCGCGACGATATCGCCCGTGGTGCGGGTCCCCACCCGCTTGCCAGGAGGGGGCCCGTGACCTGGTGCGCTCGCGCCCCGGGTGCCCGCGGCGACCTGATTGAGGGCCCGCCACCGCCTGCCCCAGGACGCTGCTGCGCCGCGGGATCGTCTATGACGGCGCCAGGGGCGCGGAACCCGGACCCCGCGGGCGCCCTGGCTGCGGCGTGTCCGCCGCGACCACGTGTGGGCTGCTGGGTGTGTCTCGGACTGTGGTTGATTGTGTTGGTCGGGCGGCTTTGTTACTGCTTACCAGATCGTGTTCGGCCTCGCCCTGCGTCCGGTACCCGAGCGCCGAGTGAAGACGCGTCTGACTTGTGTACCGGGCTCGACCCGGGAGGCAGTGTCGTTGATGGCCTTGCGTCTGGTGGGGTGCACCATTGGCGTGGGCTCTGTCGTTCCTTCAGGGTCGCACCCGCCGACCTCCGCCCGGGCACCCGCCCAGCACACCCCGGTCCTGCCCACCGAAGGAGGAGTGCCGTAGCCCTTCAGGTGCCTGGCGGGCTGGGCGGAGGCGTGCCGGGCTGCCGCGGCCCGGGGCGGGGTGGAAGATCGTCTTGTCCCTCCTCGTCGGGCACCTGCGGGCCGCCATATCGATCGCCTCGCACACCAGGGGCCGGTGCCGCGCGTTGTCGCCCCAGTGGCGTACCCGACCACCTTCCTGGTGCAGCAGCCCGGGGACGGTCGTCAGGCAGATCGAGCCCTCCTCCCCGGGTTCTGATACAGGTGGATACCGCCCACCCACTTCATCGCGGGCCTGCTGGCGGCGGGAGCCCCGCCGGACCAGGTCGGGACGCGAGCCCCGGGCCCGGCGGCCCGGGAGCGGTGGCGCCGGGCCTTTCGGCGGGGCCGCGGCCTGGCGGGCCCTGGGAACGCACGGGCGGGTGCGCACCGTGCCGCGGCCCACGCGCCCACGCCCCCGCGGCCGCAGGGCCGCGGTGACGCGCCGGTACCCGCAGGGTTCCGTCCGAGGCACCGAGCTCAGTCCTGATGAAAAGGACCAGTCCGCGTCGTCTGGTGGCAGCCGCCGACACCCGGCCCGCCGGCTCGTGGTAGCCCGACCCCCGGGCACCCCGGCCCCGCCGGCACACCAGCACAGGCCGGGCAGCCGTGCCCCTGGCGACCAGTGGCCTCCTACCCCGGGAGCCACTTCCGCACCCCCCCTCGCGAAGTACGCCGCTGCTTCTTCCAGGCAGCCCGCCCCGCCACTCCTGGCGCTGCGGACTGCCAGGCGCGCAGCCCCCCGGGTCCCAGCCGACTCGCCGCGGAAACCCTCCTCACCCCCGGGCGGCGGAATGATCCCTGCACTACCCGCCCACCCAGCCCACCACTCCTCTGCGCCGGCAGACCACTGACAAGCAGACACCAACACGATCATCCGACCCCTTCACCCACGCTCTCACGCACAACCCGCACCCCGAGCCCATCCGAGCACCACGCTCTCGACACAACCCCACCCTGTCCCGCCACCAGAACACCGGGCCCCCACTGTCCAAGAAAAACCACTCACTCCAGACCAGCCGAGCTCCCTCGCCGAAGAATGGTCATGCGGCAACCAGACCCGCGCATATCAGACCCACCACGCGTCCACGACACACGCGCCCCGCAACCCGGCAGACACCGGCGAACGACCAGGCGGGCCCCCCGATCCCAGACCAGGAACAGGGGCCCGCCCCACCCTGCCCACTTGACAGCAAGCACCCCCATATCAGTCTCGCGGCGGTTCGCCCTCCAAAGCCACTAGGCCGTCCACGAACTGGGGGTACTGGCGGGTAGCGTCGCTCATGGACGCCCATGTGGACCGAGCTTGAGCGCTCATATCCGCATAGTCCCTTGAACCCGTATCCATGATGGACTCGATGGCGTCGGCAATCTCGGCGGCGGTGGTATTCACGGGGATTAATCGCCCATTGACACCGTCGAGCACGATTTCCCCCGTGCCGCCAGCCGCTGTGGCAACTACAGGGAGGCCCGCAGCCTGAGCCTCCATGACTGAAACAGGTACGCCCTCACCGTCGGAGACGTTGAGGAAACAGGAATAATCCTGTGTAGCGTAGTACTCGCGTACCTGCACATTAGACAAATGCCCGGTGAACGTCCAAGATGTAGTGGTCAGCAATTGCACTGCACGAGCGCGCATGACCTTCAGGCGAGCATGATCGAATTCACCAATATGCGTCCAAGCGACCTTCCGGCCTCGACGCTCGAGTTCAGCCACGGCCTCCACAAGCAATCCTACCCGCTTATAGGGTGCCATATGGCTACAGGAAACGAGCGCAAAGGGGGTGGTAATCCTTCGCTGACGGAAAGGGGCCGGGGGCACGCCTAAGCGGCGCACCTTGATCCGCTCGGCCTGATCGGGGAAACGGCGAAGCAGGAAATTGGCCGCATAGTCGGATATCGGGTAGACCCGGTCCACCGAGGCCATAACGAGGTTTCGGCCGGGGATGTACCCGCGCGGCGCATCTTTTTCATCAACATCGTAAGCGTGCGCGCGGGCTACCACATGAACTGGTTTGCCAGCCAACTCGCGGCGGCGCAGCATTCCGCCCAGAACAGCCCCCGTGAAGAACCAATAGGAGTAGACGGTCACATGATCGGCGTCGTCGAGCCCTAAAGATGGCCACAGACGGCGCAACCTTGCATATGCGCTCAGCGTGATGGCGGCGAAGCGGATGTCCATACCAAAACGCCCGAAGGATGTCCAGGGGGCAGTCTGGATCATACGCGGGCGACTGAGCAAGATGCGGGGAGCGCGCAAGACGGCCTGGCTTTGCCAGAAAGTCATAATTTTCGGACCCCGCGGAGTCGGCAACAATGCACAGGTAGCATTGGTTGGTAAACATCGAGTCCGGCGCGCATTCGGCCTCTGCCGCAGCGGTACGACGACAACATGGTCGTAGGCCGCACACAAATCCTCGATCTCCTGCTCCAGAAACTCCTCGCCCACCTCATAAGGGAAAGCATCGGTGAGCAAAAGCAGCGCCCTAACTGCGCTGTGGGGCAGGTCGTTACGGGTCATGCTTCCTCCTGTAGATGGCCGTCTGAGACGCTGCAGGTGGGCGTATCGAAGTGAGCCGCGGCGCGGTCCGCCATGAAGATCATCCCCATCAGAAGTATCGCCTGTATCGCTCCGAGCACGTAGGTGGTCGGCAGCAGCTCCAGCGGCGACCAGTACAGCCAGGCCAGGGGCGCGGCCGCGTAGACGACGGCGAAGCCCAGCATCCAGTCCTGCCGCTCGGCCACGACGAACAGGTTGGACAGGGGCGAGGTGACCAGGGTCAGGAACAGCCAGGGAGTCAGGGCCCGCGCGAAGTAGCCCGAGTCCGACCACTGCGCGCCGAACAGCAGCGGGAAGAGCCACGGGGAGACCAGGTAGAGCGCCGCGAAGGGCGCCAGGGCCAGCACGAGGATCCGCTTGATGACCAGGCGCACCAGCGGGCGCATCTGCCCGGGCTCGAGGGTGGAGAGCTTGTGGAAGAAGACCTGGGAGACGGCCCCGTTGACCAGTGCCAGGGGGACCTCCAGGACCCGCCAGGCCAGGTTGAACTGCCCCAGGGCCTCCACCGACCAGGCGCCGATGAGCAGGTTGACGCCGTTGAGGCGCAGGGCGTCCACCAGCACGTTCGGCCCGTTGAGCAGGGGCATGCGCTTGTAGCGGCGGGCCACGTGCCACAGGGAGGGAGAGCCCGCCGGCAGGGGGGCGCGCAGGGGACGCGCCTTGTGGCCCAGGTTGAAGAAGGCCCACAGCTGGCCCACCGTCTGCCCCAGGATGAGGCCCCCGACACTGACCATGCCCACCACGCCCAGGACGAGCTGGCCCACCGTCTGCCCGATCTGCTGCTCGACGCGGTTGACGGAGATCGTCCTGTAGTCCGACTCGCGGTTGTACCAGTACTGCAGGAGCTGGAGGGAGGCCAGCAGGAAGGCCGTCGCGCCCACCATGGGCAGCCACGCGGCCACGCCCGGCCCCCAGTGCGCGGACACCCAGGGGCGCAGGGGGAAGGAGACGACCATGGCGAGCAGGCACGTGACGGTCACGCAGACCATGCCCAGGCGCGCGCAGGCCAGCGCCCAGGAGCGCTGCCTGGGCAGCATAATGGTCATGTCGTAGCGCAGGGCCGCCACGGAGGCGATGATCGCCACCACCGAGGCGTACTGGGTGAACTGGCCGTAGTCCTGCGCGGAGTACACGCGCGTGAGGATCATCGTCATGACGAAGACGACCCCCTGGGCGACGACGGTGCCGGTCACCAGCGTCATGACGTGGGCGAGGAAGGGCGAGCCCGCGAGCAGGGCCCGCCCCCGGGCGAGCAGCCTCGCCCGGGGACCCGTCGGGGCGGTGGACCGGCTCAGATCTCCACCACCCGGTTCTCGCTGGCCGAGGCGAGGATGGCCTCGACGACGATCAGGGTGGCCACGCCGTCGGCCATGGTCACGGCCTCGCCGCCGGTGCCGAGCACGGCGTCGCGGAAGTGCTCGGCCTCCAGGGCCAGGGGCTCGCGCTTGGGGATGGCGTAGCGGATGACGTCACCCTCGCTGACCCCCCGGAAGTTGGCGACCTGGTCCCAGGAGGACTCCACGGTCCCGTTGGCGTGGAAGGTGAGGTCGCCGGTGAGGGTGTCGGCCACGAAGGCGCCCTTCTCCCCGGTGACAATGGTGACCCGCTCCTTGAAGGGGGTCAGCCAGTTGACGGTGTGGGAGACGATGACGCCGTTGGCCAGCAGGCCGTTGGCCACGACCATGTCCTCGTTGGCGCGCCCGGAGCGGTGGGTGACCTGGGCGCTGATCGAGCAGTAGGGGGAGCCCGCCACCCAGGCGGTCAGGTCGACGTCGTGGGTGGCCAGGTCCTTGACGACGCCGACGTCGCTGATGCGCGCCGGGAAGGGGCCCTGGCGGCGGGTCAGCACCTGGTAGACCTGCCCGAGCTCACCGGCGTCGAGGCGCTCGCGCAGGGCCCGCAGGGCGGGGTTGCAGCGCTCGACGTAGCCGACGGCCCCCACCAGGTCGCGGGAGGCGAAGGCGTCGGCGACGCGGCGGCCGGCCTGGACGCTGTGCGCGATGGGCTTCTCGACCATGGTGGGCACGCCCGCCTCCGCCAGGGCCAGGGCGACCTCCTCGTGGTAGACGGTGGGCACGGCCACCATGGCGGCATCCAGGCCGACGTCGATGAGCGCGGCCACGTCGGGCAGCAGCTCCAGATCCCCGGCGACGCCGAAGCGGTCGCCGCCGGGGTCGGCCACGGCGACGAGCTCCATGCCGGGGGTGGCGCGGATGACGCGGGCGTGGTGGCGCCCCATGGAGCCCAGGCCGATCAGGCCCACGCGCAGGTTCCGGGTGGTCGTCGGTGCGTTCGCTGTCTCGCTCATGGGTCAGGCTCCTGCGCTCACGGTTGCGGCGACCGCCCGGGCGACGCGCGCCAGGTCGGCCTCGGACAGGGACGGGTGGACCGGCAGGGACAGGCACTCGCGGGCCGCCTTCTCGGTGCCGGGCAGCTCGACGCCCGGCGCGTAGGGCGCCAGGGAGTCCAGCCGGTGGTTGGGGATCGGGTAGTACACGCCGGTGCCGACCTGCCACTCCTCCTTCAGGGCGGCCTGGATGCGGTCGCGCTCGGCGCCCGTGGCGCCCTCGAAGCGGATCGTGTACTGGTGGTAGACGTGGGTGTAGCCCTCGGGCACGGCGGGGGTCACCACGCCCGGCACGCCGGCCAGGCCCTCGTCCAGCGCCGCCGCGTTGGCCTGACGCTGCGCGGTCCACCCGGCCAGCCTGCCCAGCTGGACCCGGCCCACGGCCGCGGCGACGTCGGTCATGCGGTTGTTGAGCCCGACCAGCTCGTTGGCGTACTGCTTCTCCATGCCCTGGTTGCGCAGCAGCCGCACCCGGCGCGCCAGCTCGGCGTCCCCGGTGGTGACCATGCCCCCCTCCAGGGAGGTCATGTTCTTGGTCGGGTAGAAGGAGAAGGACCCCCACGCGCCGAAGGCGCCCACCGGCGTGGAGTCGATGGCGGCGGCGTGGGCCTGGGCGCAGTCCTCGAAGACGGCCAGGCCGTGGGCCTCGGCGATCCTCATGATCTCGGGCATATTGGCCGGCAGGCCGTAGAGGTGGACCACCTCGATCGCCGCGGTGCGCTCGGTGATCGCGGCCTCGACGGCGGCCGGGTCCAGGGTGAAGGTCGCCGGGTCGATGTCGGCGAACACGGGCCGGGCTCCCGCGATGGCCACCGAGTTGCCGGTGGCCGCGAAGGTGAAGGACGGCACGATCACCTCGGCGTCCTCGGGCAGGCCGCTGGCCAGCGTCGCCAGGTGCTGGGCCGAGGTGCCCGAGTTGACGGCCACCGCGTGGGCCCCGCCGACGACCTGCCGGGAGAACTCCTCCTCGAAGGCGGCGACCTGCGGGCCCTGGACCACCATGCCCGAGGCGAGGACGGCGTCGACGGCGGCCCGCTCCTGGGCCCCGATAATCGGCTTGGCAGCCGGAATGAACTCACGTGACATCAGGCACGCACCTCTCGGATCGTGTTTTCGGACTCTTCGTACAGCGCGCCCGTGGCGGGGCACCGCCACCGCCGCGCCCCGCCGTCGTTGCCGACGGCGACCAGCGGCCGGCCCGCGCGCCCGACCCAGCCCACGCGACGGGCGGGGACGCCCGCGACCAGCGCGTGCGCCGGCACGTCCCTGGTGACCACGGCGCCGGCGGCCACGGTGGCCCACGCCCCGATGCGCACCGGGGCGACGCACACGGCACGCGCGCCGATGGAGGCGCCCTCGTCAATGGTCACGCCCACCGGCTCCCAGTCGGAGGCCGACTTCAGCGTCCCGTCCGGGTTGACGGCGCGGGGGAAGTGGTCGTTGGTCAGCGTCACCGCCGGGCCGATGAAGACGCCGTCGGCCAGCGCCGCCGGCTCGTAGACCAGGGCGTAGTTCTGCACCTTGCAGTGGCGTCCCATCCGCACGCCCTCGCCGATGTAGGCGCCGCGCCCGACGACGCAGCCCTCGCCGAGCACGGCGTGCTCGCGCACCTGAGCCAAATGCCACACCGCCGAGCCGTCGCCGATCACGGCTGCTTCGGATATGTCGGCGGACGGCGCAATACGGGTGGCCACGGCGGCTCCTTACGTAGGTGGTCGTAGGTGGTGTAGTGGTGAGGCGAGTCGGACTCCGCGGGACAGGGACGATGTCCGCATCCTAGCCCGCCCCGAAGGAAGGAGCCGCGTGTAAGAATGCGGCAGTGACGTCTTCCCCGGACTCCCCGCCCCCCGCACAGCCCGAGCATCCCGAGGACCTGGACGATGCCTGCCTCGTTGTCCCCCTGTACAACGAGGCACAGGTCGTCCGCGAGGTCATTGAGGACGCCCGACGAACCTTCCGCCACATCGTCGTCGTCGATGACGGCTCGCGGGACGACTCCGCGGCCAAGGCCGAGGCGGCGGGCGCCGTCGTCGTGCGCCACCCCATCAACCTGGGGCAGGGCGCCGCCCTGCAAACCGGCATCTGCTACGTGCTGGAGCGCACGGACGCGCGCTACCTCATCACCTTCGACGCCGACGGCCAGCACTCGGCCGCCGACGCCGCCGCCATGGTGGCGGCCGCCCGCGAGGAGGACCTGGCGATCGTGCTCGGCTCCCGGTTCCTCGAGGGGCCCTCGCCGGTCGGCCGGCTCAAGCGCCTCGTGCTCGCCACGGCCGCCCTGGTCGCCTCCCGCACCACCGGCATGCATCTAACCGACGCGCACAACGGGCTGCGGCTGCTGCGGCGGGACGCCGCCAAGCACCTCAACCTCAGGCAGAACCGCATGGCTCACGCCAGCGAGATCATCCGCCAGCTCGGGGCCACCGGCCTGCCCTGGCGGGAGTTCCCGGTGCACATCGCCTACACCGCCTACTCCAAGGCGAAGGGGCAGTCGCTGCTCAACTCCGTCAATATCCTCGTCGATCTGATCTTCTCCTGACCCGGCCCGAGCAAGGAGCCCGCCATGACCTCCCAGCTGATCATCAAGTCCGTCCTGCTCGTCTGCGTCGCGGGGATCGGGTGGATGATGCTGCGCTCCCCCGGAGGCGCGCGCCACCAGGCCGGGCGCAGGCTGGTGACGCTGGCCTTCGTGCTCTTCGCCATCGTCGCCATTGTCGTGCCCTCGCTCACGGCCCACCTGGCCCGCTTCGTCGGCGTGGGGCGCGGCGCCGACCTGCTCCTCTACACCCTGGTGATCGCCTTCCTGGCTCAGGTCCTCTCCTCGTTCCGCCGCGACGCCAGGCGCGAG
This sequence comes from Actinomyces israelii, assembly GCF_030253495.1. Taxonomy (NCBI): domain Bacteria; kingdom Bacillati; phylum Actinomycetota; class Actinomycetes; order Actinomycetales; family Actinomycetaceae; genus Actinomyces; species Actinomyces israelii. The sequence continues at coordinate 970,676 of NZ_CP124548.1, read as the reverse complement.
AGACAGATCACACATCTGGCGCGACGCATCGCCCTGGACACGGCGCCCGATCCCAAGCGGGGCGGGGCAGGACGGAAGTCGGCACCACACTCCACACGAGACTAGAATCATAGGAAGGTGCGAGTTCTCGGCGTATTGTAAGTTGTGTGACTACCCCACCCGTCCGCCACGCAGCACGCGAGCTGCGCCACCGGCTGCTGCGCAACGTCTTGCTGAGCCTGCTGGCGGTCATGCTCTTCGTGACCACGGGCGGCTGGGCCATCTATCAGGATCTTCAGTCGCGCCTCAAGATCCAGGACATTGACAAGCTCTTGGGCAACGACCGGCCCGACGGGCCCACGGACCACTCCTTCGAGGGGCGCGCGGTCAACATCCTCGTCATGGGTTCGGACTCGCGAAACGGCCAGGTGGTCAACGACGGCACGGAGGGCATGCGCTCGGACACGGCCATGATCGTGCACCTGTCCGAGGACCGCAGCCGCATGGACGTCGTCTCGATCCCCCGCGACACCCTGGTGACAATACCCGCGTGCACGCTGCCCGACGGCTCTGAGAGCAGTCCCTCCTCCGAGACCATCTTCAACTCGGCCTTCTCCACGGGCGCCGACAACTCAACCGATCCCGAGGACGTCAAGTACGCCGCCGCATGCACCATCAAGACTGTCGAACGGCTCACCAATCTCCGCATCGACGAGTTCATGGTGGTCGACTTCACCGGCTTCGAGAAGATGGTCGACTCCCTGGGCGGCGTGCCGATGTACGTCGATGAGGACGTCGCCGACGACAGGGCCGACCTCTACCTCGACAAGGGCTGCAACACGCTCAACGGCGCCCAGGCCCTGGGCTATGCGCGCGCCCGTTACTCGCTGGGGGACGGCTCCGACATCTCCCGCATCGGGCGGCAGCAGCAGCTGGTCGCCGCGATGATGCGCACTGCCAAGTCGAAGAACCTCCTGACCGATATGACGTCCCTCTACGCCTTCGCGACCTCGGCGCTGGAGACGCTCACCGTCAGCACCGGGCTGGGAGGCGTGGACAAGCTCGCGGGCCTGGCCAACAGTGCCGCCAATATCGGCATGGACAACATCAACTTCATCACCATGCCCGTCGAGCAGGACGCCTACGACGCCAACCGCGTGGTCCCCATCAGGAGCAAGGCGAACGAGGTCTGGGACGCCCTGCGCGCCGACCAGCCGGTCCCCGAGGACGCCGTCTCCCTGTCCGCAGACGGGACCTCCCCCAGCAAGGAGGCGGCTCCCACCGCGAGCGACTCCGCCGAGGCGAGCGATCCGTCCAGCGACACCGAGGTCAAGCCCAGCCCCCTCCAGCCCCAGGTCCCGACCGGCGGCGGGCAGGACCAGCAGGACCCGGCGACCGTGGACCCCGCCACCCAGTGCCAGTGACATGACCAGGTCGGCCTTCTGTGACTCCTTCACCGGATCTGCCCCCGTCCTTTGACCCCGACTCCCCCTCGGACCGCCGTCGCGAGGATGGGGCGAGGCCGGCCTCCGCCCGCTCGGCGTCGGGCACGGGCTCCCGCCCCGGAGTCAGGCGGCCGCCGGCGCCGGCCGGCCGCCCCGCCGACGCCCGAGGACGCGCCCCCCGCTCTGCCGCCCCGTCCCGCCAGGGCGCTGCACCTTCAGGAGCCTCAGGCACGCGACAGGGGGCCGTGCCGCCGCGCCGTTCCCTGCGGTCCGGATCGCCGCCGCGCACGGCTCAGCCCCTGGACCGCCGCAGCAGGAGCGGTGCGAGCCATGCGCGTCGGGGCTCCTCCGCCGTCCCGATCGGGAGCCGGTCCGCCTCGAGCCCCGAACCCACCCGCGCCCTGCCCGGCGGGGGCGCTGGCAGGGCTGCCGGCGGCGCCGCTCCCGGCCCCCGTGGACGGGCCGCGTTCCCGGTCGGCGCCACGGGTTCCCGGCCCGACGGCCCCGCCCACCTGCCGGTGCGGCCCGACGCGCCGGAGAGCGCCGGTCGGCGCCGGCCACTGCGATGGCTGGCGGCGTTCCTGGTCCTGATGCTCGTCCTCACCGTGGGGCGCGTGGCCTGGCTGTGGTACGAGATCGACTCCAGGCTCCAGCGCGTGGATGCGCTGTCCGCGGCCAAGGACACTTCCGGGGAGACCTGGCTCATTGTCGGCTCGGACTCCCGCGCCGACGGCGGCGTGCCCCAGGACGGCACCGAGGGCTCGCGCGCCGACTCGATCATGGTGCTCCACAAGGCGCCCAACGGGCAGGCCTCACTGATCTCGCTGCCGCGCGACACCTACGTCGAGATCCCCGGCTACGACGATGACAAGATCAACGCGGCCTACTCCTACGGGCAGGCCCCGCTCCTGGTGCAGACCGCCGAGAAGCTCACGGGCCTGACCATGGACCACTACGTCGAGGTCGGCATGGGCGGGGTCACGCGGATGGTCGACGCGGTCGGCGGCATCAGGGTGTGCCTCGACTACGACGTCGATGACCCCGACTCCTCCCTGGTGTGGGACACCTCGAAGGGCACCTGTCAGACCGTCGACGGAGACAAGGCCCTGGCCTACTCCCGCATGCGCAAGTCGGACCCGACCGGCGACATCGGTCGCGCCCAGCGCCAGCGGACGGTCGTCTCGGCGGTGGTCTCGAAGGCCATGTCTCCAACGACCCTGATCAACCCCTTCCGGCAGGGCCGGCTCGTCGACTCCGGGACGAGCGCCCTGACCGTGGACGAGGACGCCTCCACGCTCAGCCTGGCGCGGATGGCGCTGGCCTTCCGCTCGGCCTCGAGCGACGGACTCACCGGCGCGCCGCCGATTGAGAGCCTCGACTACGAGCCCGGCGGGATCGGCGCCGCGGTGCTCCTGCAGGACACCACCGCACCCGACTTCTTCTCCAAGGTGCGGGCGGGCCGGCTGACGGCCAAGGACTTCGACCAGCAGCCCTGACCCCACTCCCCCATTCGCCGAGATCGGTTCACTTCCGCACCGAGATCGGTCGCGAACCGGCCCCGCCCGCCGGCCCCGGCACGGGGCGGGCGGGCGGGGCCGGAACAGTCCGCGCCGTCTGGGTCAGGCGAAGCTCGTGCGCTTGGGATCGGCCTGCCAGGAGGAGAAGGAGGAGGCCACGATGTCGTCCAGATCGTGCTCCGCCCTCCAGCCCAGGACCTCCCCGATGCGCTCGGCGTCGCCGATGAGCTGGGGCGGGTCGCCGGCGCGGCGGTCCAGCTCCTCCGGCTCGACGTCCAGGCCGGTGGCCGCAATGACCTTGGAGACGACCTCGCGCACGCTCGACCCCTTGCCGGTGCCCACATTGAAAATGTGATCGGTCATCTTCCGGCCGTCGGCCAGGTAGTCCAGGGCGGCGATGTGCGCCACCGCCAGGTCGCGCACGTGAATGTAGTCGCGAATGCAGGTGCCGTCCGGCGTGGGGTAGTCGGTGCCGAAGATCTTGGGGGTCTCGCCGCGCGAGAGGCGGTCGAGCACCATGGGGATGAGGTTGAGGGTGGCCATATCGCCCAGGTCGTCCCAGCCGGCGCCAGCGACGTTGAAGTACCGCAGACCCGCCCAGCGCAGGCTCCAGGCCCGCTCGCAGTCCGCCATCATCCACTCGCCGATCAGCTTGGTCTCGCCGTAGGGGTTGATCGGGTGGCAGTCGATGTCCTCGGGCACGACCTCCACCGGCGGCATCCCGTAGACGGCGGCCGAGGAGGAGAAGATCATCTGCTCGACCCGCGCCTGCTCCATCGCCAGCAGCATGTTCGCCAGGCCGCCGACGTTCTGCTGGTAGTACCAGCTGGGCCTCGCCACCGACTCGCCCACCTGCTTGCGCGCCGCGAAGTGGATGACCGCGCTCACCCCTCGCTGCCCCATGACGTCGGTCAGGGCGTCGACGGCGCCCCCGGAGGCGACGTCGAGTTCAACGAGGGCGGCGCCGACCACGCGCTCGGGCGTGCCGTAGGACAGGTCGTCGACGACGATCACCTCATCCCCGCGCTGCAGGAGGAGACGGACGACGTGGGCGCCGATGTAGCCGGCGCCACCGACAACGAGGATGCTCATACCACTAAGCGTAGACGAAATACCGCTGGTGCCGCCTGGTCTCAATCGGCCGCGTCGCCCCGTGAGCTCATCGAGCCCCGCGAACCGCCGTCGCCTTGCCCGTCCGGGCCCGAGGGGCGTCCGGACGGGTTCCGGCGCGCGCCGGGTGACGGGCTCCCGCCCGGTCAGCACATGTAGGCTGACCGCGTGGCTGAGTTCGTCCTGTTGAGTCTGCCCACCATCGTGTACCTGATCGTGCAATCTCGCGGACAGGATCGCGCCTCGCGCTTCAAGGCCGCGCTGGCTCGCGCAGGGGCGTCCTGGGGCTCTCCCGCGGCCTACGGCTGGGCGCTGCTTCTCCTGCCCCCGATGATGTTGACGGGTTGGCTCGCCATCGCCCTCGTGCCCGCCGACCTGCTGTCGACGTCCGGCGTTTCCGTCGCTCGACTCACCTCGGTGGGGGCGGCGATCGGGGTCGTGCTCCGGCCCGTCGGCGAGGAGATCTTCTTCCGCGGGCTGCTCGGCGGCGTGCTCATGAGGCGACTCGGTCCTGGGTGGGGCAACCTCCTCCAAGCCGTCATGTTCATCGTGCCGCACCTGGCTCTGCTGCTGGTCGATGTGCGGCTGTGGCCGATCGTCCCCGTGCAGTTCGCCGCCGGGTGGCTGCTGGGATGGCTGCGCCACAAGACCGGCACCCTCGTGCCCGGTGCGGCGGTGCATGCCGCCGTGAATATCGGGACAGGGCTCATCGTCGCCTGACCGCCCCACCGGGCGGACGCGGACGCACCGGCCCAGCCCCGTCCCCGCGGATCGGCACCCGTCGGCTCCGCGCTGACGGGACCGGCAGGACCGGCGGGAACGTCCCGGCTCAGCTCTGGGCGCGCCGGTCGCGCAGGGCCCGGCCCTTGGCGTGGGCGATTCGACCCAGCTCGGCCTGGAAGGAGCGCATGGCGGCGCGGATGCGCTGCGCCTCCTCGCCCTGCCCGGCGCCGAGGATGCGCGCGGCCAGCAGCCCGGCGTTGCGGGCCCCGCCGATGGACACGGTGGCGACGGGCACGCCGGCCGGCATCTGCACGATGGACAGCAGGGAGTCCATGCCCTCCAGGTGCTTGAGCGGCACCGGCACGCCGATGACGGGCAGTTCGGTGACGGCGGCGAGCATGCCGGGCAGGTGGGCGGCCCCGCCCGCGCCGGCGATAATGACGCGCAGGCCGCGGGAGCAGGCCCGGCGGCCGTAGTCGATCATCTCGGTGGGCATGCGGTGGGCGGAGACGACGTCGGCCTCGTAGGGCACTGCGAACTCCTCCAGGGCGGCGGCGGCGGCCTCCATGGTGGGCCAGTCGGAGTCCGAGCCCATGACAATGCCGACCCTCGGCTGCGAGGTGTGATTCATGACAAGCCTTTCCTACTCGTCTGCAGGCGGGGCGGGGCGCGCGGCCCCGTCCCGCCCAGTCTCGACCGATCCCGAGCCGGAAGTGAACCGATCTCGGCGCGGAACTCGACCGATCTCGGCGGAGGAGGGGCGGGGAACGGGGCAAGCGCCTCAGGCGTCCCCGCGCAGGACGGCGGCGACGGCGCGGGCGCGCTCCAGCGCCGCGGCGACGGCCTGCGCGTCGGCGGGCGCGGCGGGGTCGCCGGCCACGGCGAGGTTGACGTGGCCGAGCTTGCGGCCCGGACGCCGGCCCTTGCCGTAGATGTGGACGCGCGCCTGCGGATCCAGCGCCATGGCGCGCCTCAGGGCGTCGGCCCCGGGCTCGCCCCGCCCGCCCAGGACGTTGACCATGACCGTGGCCGGGGCCGTGGGCTCCGGGGAGCCCAGCGGCAGGTCGAGGACCGCGCGCACATGCTGGGCGAACTGGCTCGTCACGGCGCCGTCCTGGGTCCAGTGGCCCGAGTTGTGGGGCCGCATGGCCAGCTCGTTGACGTACAGGGCGGTGGGGCGCCCCGCCTCCTCCACGGCGAACAGCTCGACGGCGAGCACCCCGGTGACGCCGAAGCGCTCGGCGATCGCGCGCCCGATCCGCTGCGCCTGCGCCACGGCCGCCTCCTCGAGCCCGGGCGCCGGGGCGATCACCGCTGAGCAGATGCCCCCGTCCTGGACGGTCTGCGCCACGGGCCAGGCCCGCACCTCCCCGCTGGGGCTGCGGGCGAGCAGAACAGCGAGCTCGCGGGTGAAGAGGACCGCCTGCTCGACCAGCAGGCTCGTGACCGCGCCGCCGCCCAGGCTCCCCCCGCCCCCGGCGCCAGCGGAGACCCGGCCCGCACGGGCCGCGGCGACCCCCGCGATCCAGGCGGCGGCCCCGCCGTCGGCCAGCTCCCCCGGCCCCTCCACCAGCAGCACGCCGTGCCCGTCGTAGCCGCCGCGCGGGGTCTTGAGCACCACCGGCCAGCCGTGACGCTCCCCGAAGACGCGGATCCGCTCCGCCATGACGCGCGCCTCACCGCCGACCTCGGCCCAGGCGGGCTGCGGCAGCCCGGCCCCGTCCATGGCGCGGCGCATGGCGAGCTTGTCGCGCGCCAGCCGCAGGGCCTGCGCCGTGGGCTGGACGGAGACGCCCTCGGCCTGGAGCCGCTCCAGCAGCGCGGAGTCCTGGTGCTCGTGCTCGAAGGTGAGGGCGTCGGCGCGCCCGGCGGCCTGGAGGCGGGCCGCGCCGGCCCCGGGGCCCGGGGCACCGGCACCGTTCACCAGGGCGCGCACCGCATCGGCGTCGTCGGCCCTGCCGACAGGGGCGTCCACGACGACCTGCGCCGTCGAGCCGTCCGGGGCCTCGACCAGGGCCCGCAGGTGGACGCCGAGGGCGGAGGCCTCCTCCTGCATCATGCGGGCCAGCTGCCCGCCTCCGATAACGGCAAGGATCGGTGCGCTCACACCCTCAGGCTACCGGCAGGTCGGCGGCTCCTCCCGACGACGCCGTACGCTGGGCGTCGTGCTCAGCCCTTCGCCCCTCTTCCAGCGCCCCGCCTCCGAGCGGCCGCGCAATGACCGCATGCCCCTCCACTGGCTGAGGGTCCTGGCCGTCTGGGCCGCCGCGAGCGCCCTGACCCTGCTCATCCTGCGGCTGGGCGCCTCCGACACCCCGGCCACCCCGTGGGCGCCGGCCCGCCCGCCCTGGGAGGGGCACCTCGCCTTCTGGGACGCGGGCTGGTACAACCGGATCGCTCAGGAGGGCTACCCGGCCGAGCTGCCCCGGGACGCGAGCGGGAACGTGACCCAGAGCGCCTGGGCGTTCATGCCGCTGCTGCCCGCGCTCGCCGGAGCACTGGGGTGGACCGGCTGGTCCTTCTACGTGCGCGCCGCCCTGGTGGCGACGATCGCCTCCGCGGGCGCCGCCGTCGTCATGGACCGGTGGCTGGCGCCGGTGGTGGGCCGGCGGGCGTCGCTGTGGGCGGTCGCCCTGATGTGGAGCTCGCCGTGCGCCCTCGTGCTGCAGGTCCCCTACGCCGAGTCCCTGGGCCTGCTGTTCACCGCGGGGGCGCTGGCCCTGGCCGGCGGAGGCGGCCGAGCCGGGCGAGGCGGATGGGGCAGGGGCCTCCTCGCCGCCGCGTGCGTCGCGCTCGCGGCCTTCGCCCGCCCCATCGGGGTGCCGCTGACCCTGGCCCTGGGCGCCTGGTGGGTGTGGGAGGTCGCCGGCGCCCGCCTGCCCGGACCCTGGAGGCAGCGGGTGCTGCCCGGGGCCCGACCGCTGGAGCGAGGGCAGCGGCTGGGCCTGGCGGCGCTGACGGCCCTCTCGGCGATGTGCGCCCTGGCCTGGCCGGCGCTCGCCTGGCTGGTCACGGGGTGGGCGGACGCCTACACGGCGACCGAGACGGCGTGGCGCAGCGGCTCGCTCGTGCCCTTCGCGCCGTGGCCGGCCCGCAGCGGCTGGTGGGTCGGGGAGCACCTGGGCGCGCTGCTGCTGGTGGGCGTCCTGACGACGGCGGTGCTGGTGCTCGGCGCGCCGTCGCTGCGCCGCCTGGGGCCGGGGCCCTGGTTCTGGTGCATCGGCTACGTGGTGTACCTGCTGGCGTTCTTCGATCCGACGACGTCGGTCTTCCGCATCCTGCTGCCGCTGGCGCCGGTTGCCTGGGCGCTGGCGTCCTGCCTGTCGACCCGGCGTCGGGCCCTTCTGCTGACGGCCTGCGCGGTGGGACAGCTGTTCTGGATCAGCTGGGTGTGGGACCTCTCGGTCAGGGTGACCCAGTGGGTGCCGTGAGCGCGCCCACCGCCGCGGTGCACCGGCCCGCGCACCCCGGTGCCCTACGATCGAGCGTGTGACCCGATCCAGCTCGCGTGGCCCTGCGGCCCTCAAGGAGCGCATTGTCGCCTGGGTGAAGGAGTTCCTGCAGTTCGGGCTGGTGGGGGCGCTGGCCTACGTCGTCGACTCCGGCCTGTTCGTCGTCTTCCAGCACGGGCCGCTGGACTTCCTGGCCGGGCACCCGAACACGGCCAATGCGGCCAGCGCGACGATCGCGACGATCTTCTCCTGGGTGGCCAACCGGCTGTGGACCTACCGGGGCCGCACGCAGGAGAACGTGGCGCGCGAGGCCCTCCTGTTCGCCCTGGCCAATGTGGGCGGCCTGTGCATCACCCAGTTCTGCCTGCTGTTCACCCACCACGTCCTGGGGCTGAGCTCGGCGATCGCGGACATGGTCGCGGCCTACGTCGTCGGCTTCGGCCTGGGGACCGCCTTCCGGTTCACCTTCTACCACTACATCGTCTTCAGTGGCGGGCGGGACGGCTCGCAGGACCGTGCGGCGGGCGGGATGGGGGGCGGCTCGGCCGACGGCGGGAGCGAGCGCCGGGCCCGCAGCACCCGGCGTGCCTGACGCCACACACCCGGTGAGGGCGGCCTCACGGTGCGCTCCCCGCCCGCTTCCCTAACCTGGCCCTGTGATGCCTCTTGCCACGGCCGCGACGGCCGGACTCTCCGCAGCCCTGCCCCAGGCCCTCCCCGGGGCCCCCGCGCCGGCCCTCGGCCCCGAGTGGCTGGACGCCGCCAGCATTATCACCAAGATCGTCGAGTGGTTCGGCCCCTGGGCGATCGTGGGCGTCATGCTCGTCATCTTCGCCGAGACCGGCCTGCTCGTCGGGTTCTTCCTGCCGGGGGACTCCCTGCTGTTCACCCTGGGCATGTTCGTTGGAACGGGCGCCGTCGGCGTACACATCTGGGTGGCCGCCCCCCTGGTGTGGCTGGCTGCGATCATCGGCAACCAGACGGGCTACGCGATCGGTCGCAAGGCGGGCCCGGCCATCTTCAACCGGCCGGACTCGCGCCTGTTCAAGAAGGAGTACGTGGACCGCACGGCGGCCTTCTTCGAGCGCCACGGCGGCAAGGCCGTGACCCTGGCCCAGTTCGTCCCGATCGTGCGCACCTTCACCCCCGTCATGGCGGGCGTCGGCAAGATGCACTACCGCCACTTCTTCATCTTCAACGCGATCGGCGCGACCTTCTGGGCCTTCGCCATCACCTGGCTCGGCTACTTCCTGGGCAGCATCGAGTGGATCCAGAAGAACATCGACGCCATGATCCTGGGAATCGTCTTCGTCTCCGTGCTGCCCATGCTCATCTCGGCGCTGCGCAGCTGGCTGTCCTCCCGCAGGGCCGGCCCCCAGCCCGCCCAGGAGCCCTCCCCTGAGACCCGCGAGAAGGCGGGCGTCGCCGCCCGGCCGGAGGCCTGAGCGCGCCCCGGCCCGAGCCGGCCGGGGGCCGTCTCTGACGCTCAGAAGCGCCGACGGCGCCCTACGCTCACCAGCGCCCCCTGCGGCAGGACGTTGTTCGGGTCCAGGGACCGCGGCACGGCGTTGAGCAGCACGGAGAAGATCGCCGGGCTGCGCTGCGACAGCTCGATCTTCCCTCCGTCGGCCTCGACCAGGTCCTTGGCGAGCGCCAGGCCCACACCGGTGGAGCCGTGGCCGGAGACGTGGCGCTCGAACACGTGGGGGGCGATGTCCTCCTCGACGCCGTCGCCCTCGTCGGCGACATCGATGAAGACCCCGTGCCCGCCCTTGGCGCTGCGCACCCTCACGCTCGTCGTCCCCGCCCCGTAGCGCAGCGAGTTCTCGATCATGGTGGCCAGGACCTGCGCCAGGGACCCGGGGCTGGCCAGCACCGGCAGCTCGACGTCGTCAGTGAAGGTGATCTCCCGGTCCGCCTCCGCGAAGGCGGGCTCCCACTCCTCGCGCTGCTGGGCGAAGACCTCCTTGAGGTGGAGGGCCTCGGTGGTGCCGCCGCCGGTGCGCCGGGAGACCTTGAGCAGGTCCTCCACCACCCCGGTGAGCCGGTCGACCTGCTCGATGCACGCGCGCGCCTCCGCACGCACCTCCTCCTCGCTCGACATGAACTCGATCTCCTCCAGGCGCAGGCTCAGACCCGTCAGTGGCGTGCGCAGCTGGTGGGAGGCGTCGGAGGCGAACTGCCGCTCGGCGGCGAGCCTGCCGGCGACGCGCTCCGCGGTGCGCACCAGCTCGGCCTGGACCAGATCGATCTCCTCGATGCCGGAGCGGCGCAGGCGCGGGCGCACCTGCCCCGAGCCGAGCTGCTCGGCCTCGGCCGCCAGGAAGATCAACGGGGCGCTGATCCGCCGCGACGCCTTGGCCGCCACCACGTAGGCGGCCAGGAGCGCCACGGCCGCCAGCCCCACGGCGGTCAGGGCCACGGTGATCACCACCTGGGCGCGGTCCTCGGCGTTCGGCGTGGTGCGGAACGCCAGGGCGATCCAGGCGCCGCCCAGGGGGATTCCCAGCAGCACGACGGCGACGGAGACCGCCACCATCGTCATCGTCATCGTTCGGCGGCGCATGCCCGCTCCCTTCGTGAACCCGGTACCACGGTAGACGCCCCGGCCCGCGCAGGGCGGGACCGGGGCGTGCCCGTCGTGGCGGCGCCCGCGGGCGCGCGCGCCGGAGCGCTACACGGCCAGACGGTAACCGGCCCCGTCGCGCAGAAGGAGCGTCGGGGCGTCGGCGTCGTCGCCCAGCTTGCGACGCAGCCACGTGACGTGCATCTCAAGAGTCTGCTCGGTGCCCGTCGGGTCCTCGCCCCAGACCTCCTTGAGGACGTCGTCGATCGACACGACCTGGCCGCCCCCGCGCACCAGCACCCGCAGCAGCTCGAACTCGCGGGTGGTCAGCTGCAGCTCGCGGGAGGCCACGAAGGCGCGGTGGGCGGCGACGTCCACACGGATCTCACCGGCGGTGAGCTCGTCCTCGATGGCCTCGCCCGAGGCGCGGCGGACCTGGGCACGCACGCGCGCCAACAGCTCGGCCAGGCGGAAGGGCTTGGTGACGTAGTCGTCGGCGCCCGCGTCCAGGCCGACGACGAGGTCGGTGTCCTCGCTGCGGGCGGTGAGCATCAGGATGGGGGTGGTCAGGCCCTGGGCGCGCACTCGACGGGCGACATCAAGGCCGTCGATGTCGGGCAGACCGAGGTCCAGCACAATGATGTCGGCGCCGGCGACCTCCTCGAGGGCACCCTTGCCGGTGCCGTGGGCGCGCACCTCGTAGCCCTCGCGTCCGAAGGCGCGAGCGAGGGGCTCGGAGATGGCGGGGTCGTCCTCAACGAGAAGCACTGTCGTCATAAGTCGGATCGTAGGCGACCGGAAGCCCCGCCGCCATCATCCGCAAGACGGAGAACCGGAGATCAGATCTTCCCGCTCACACCCGTGACAGCTCCCAGGGCGTGATGTTGCCCAGCCCCTTGGCGACCACCTCGTGACAGGGACGAACCTGGTAGTGGTCGGCACCCGGGCCGGAGGCGATCGCCATGGCGGTCGCCTCGTCCATGCGGATCCCGCCGGGCTCGGCCGTGTCCACCAGCCGGGAGGCGAGATTGACCGGGGGGCCGAAGACGTCGCCCGAGCGGGAGACGACCCGGCCCCGGACCAGGCTGGCGCGCACCAGCAGCATCTCCGGGCCGGACTGGAGCTCCTCGACCAGGGCGGTGACGACGTCGGCGGCGATGAGAAGGTCATCGGCGATGTACATGACGGCGTCCCCGATGGTCTTGACCACGCGCGCCCCGCGGGAGGTGACGACGTCCCGGGCGGTGGACTCGAAGTCCTCCAGCATGGCGGACAGCTCCTTGCGCCCCATGGTCTGGGCGCGCTGGGTGAAGGAGACGATGTCGACGAAGCCGAGCGAGCGGGACAGCGGGTACAGGTCGGGGCCGGCGTCCTCGCGCCCGCGGTGGGCGACCTCGGCATCGGTGCGGCCGATGAGTGCCGCGAGGTGGCGCCGCCAGACGTAGCCGAGCTGGGCGGACAGGGAGCCGACCAGCTCGTCGATGTGGTCGAGCGCCACGAGCCGGGCGGAGGTGTCGTCCAGGTCGAAGCGCTGCCCGATGTCGGTCACGAGCGTCTCCAGCTGCCACAGCACGAGGCGGTCCATGGTGAAGGACTGGGCCCGCAGCAGCTCCAGGGCGCTGCTGGCCGCCAGCCCGCCTCCGGGGGCCGCCGGCGAGGGGCGCCCGTCGTCGGTGTCGTCGATGAGGTCCGCCATCATGCGCAGCGCATCGACGTCGTTCTCGGTGAAGCGCACCTCGTCCGGCTCGACGTCGGCGAAGCCCATCGCCCGCCAGAAGCACCTGGCGAGCCCGAGGCTGGTGCCGGCGCGCTCGGCCATCTCGCGCATGCTCAGGGCGGGGACTCCCCCGAGGAGCATGCGCTCGTGCGCGGCGAGGGTGGCCCACTGGTCGTCGTCGCGCACAGCGGTGCCGTCGGGCGCCACACCACTGGTGACGCCGCTGGATTGGGTGGCGGGCGCACGGATCTCCCCCTCCTGGGTCCGGGCCGCGGGGCTGGTCTGGTCAGTCACGCCCGCAACAGTAGCGCACGTCACACAACGGCGCTCACCGTAGAGGCTGTGTCGACCTTTTCGACATAATTCGCCAGGTCACGATCGGCTTGCCCACCCGTCCCGCAGACGCGCGGAGACCACGTCCCCGGCGGAGACGACGAGCTCGTCGGCACTGCCGGCACTGCCGGCACCGTCTTCCGCCGGGCCCCCGGCGGCGTCGCGCAGCACCAGGCTCGGCCGCAGGTCGACAGCCCTGCCCCGCACCCGCCCCGAGGGCACGGCGACGACCACGTCCTGGCCCAGCGTGGAGCAGGCCTCGCGCAGGTGCCGCCCGAGCGCGCCGTCGCCGGCGTCGGGGTCGCCGCCCCGGCCCTCCCAGCGGGCGACCAGGTCCGCCAGGTGCTGCCCGAGGTCCTCCAGGACGCCCTCCGGGGCGGCGAGAGCGGGGGCGACGCCCAGACCGGTGAGCGAGGCCGCCCAGGGCACGGGAAGATCGTCGGCGCCCTGAGCCAGGTTGACGCCGACACCGACGATGACCGCCGGCACCGCGTCCCGGGCCGCCCTCCGGTCCTCCCGGTACCCTCGCGCGCCTCCCCGGCCCGCGCCGTCGTCGTCCCCGGGACCGTCCTCGGTGCAGCCGGGCACCAGCTCGCACAGGACGCCGGCGACCTTGCGGCTGCGCCCCCACCCGGGCGGCTCCGCCGGCTGCGGGTCCGCGGGCGGGCCGGCCGGCTGGTCCTGCGGCAGGGCGACGACGTCGTTGGGCCATTTCGTGCGCGCCCGCCAGCCGGCGGCCTCCAGGCGGGGCGCGAGAGCGCGCTGCACCGCCAGTCCCGCCAGCAGCGGCAGCCAGTCCAGGCGCCCGGCGGGCACGAGCGGCCGCAGGACCACGGAGGCCGTCAGGGCGCCGTCGGGCGGGGTCGCCCACGTGCGCCCTGCGCGCCCGTGGCCCGCGGTCTGCGTCTGGGCGCGCAGGACGGACAGGTGGGGCCAGGTGCTGGCCGCCGCCGGGTCCACGCGCCCGTCGGGGCCGCTCAGCGCCGCACGCAGGTCGTCGTTGGTCGAGCCGGTGGTCCGGACCGTCACAAGACGGGTGAAGGAGGAGCTGCTCATCGCCGCAGCCTATCGGCCCCACGCCCGGCGCCCGCGGCCCCAGGGGCGCCGTCAGCGCCCACAGCACCGACAGCACCGACAGCGCCCGATACCCTCTCGCCGAGATCGGTCGTACTCCGCGTCAAGTTCGGTTCACCTCCGGCTCGAGATCGGTTCGGGGCGCCCGCCCGCCACGCGCTGCGGCCCTCCAAAAAGGCGACTCCCGACCGAACCCCCTCGCCGGCGCCCCGTAATGAGCCCCGGCCCGGATGACCGGCCCCGGGGAGCGTCGGACGACGCGGTCGAGCGGTACGCCCAGGCGACGCGACCCGCTGCCCCCGTGGTCGCGTCATTCTCCGCGCGGACCGAGCAGATCCAGCCTGTCGGACCGATCGTCTAGGGTGGGGCCGTGATTCTTCTGGCCTCGCAGTCCTCCGGCCGGCTGGCCACCCTGCGCGCCGCCGGTGTCGAGCCGCTCGTGCGGGTTTCCGACGTCGATGAGCCCGCCGTGCTGCGGGCGCTGGCCGCCGCCCACCCCGCCGAGCCGACCCCCGCCGAGCAGGTGCGGGCCCTCGCGCGCGCCAAGGCCGAGGACGTGGCCGCGGCCGTCACCCGGGTCGAGCGCGAGACGGATCTCGACCTGGTGGTCGTGGGTTGCGACTCCATGCTGGAGATCGACGGGCGGGTCGTCGGCAAGCCCGGCACGCCGGAGGCCGCCCGCGAGCGCTGGCGCTCGATGCGCGGGCGCACGGGGGTGCTCCACTCGGGCCACGCCCTGGTGCGGGTGCGCGACGGCGCCCGCTCTCACGGCGTCTCCTCGACGGCGGTGCGCTTCGGCTCCCCCACGGACGCCGAGATCGACGCCTATGTGGCCACCGGCGAGCCCCTGGGCTGCGCGGGGGCCTTCACCATTGACGGGCTCGGCGGCGCCTTCATAGAGGGGATCGACGGCGATCCGCACGGCGTGGTGGGCATCTCCCTGCCGCTGCTGCGGCGCCTGCTGGCCGAGCTGGGCGTCGGGTGGACGGATCTGTGGGCCGGCCGGTGAGGCGCCCCGGGGACGGGTGGGTCCGCTGCGGCTGCGGCAGCCTGCACTGGGGGCTCAACGGCGCGGCGGGGCTGCTCGTGTGGCGCCGGACCCGGGACGCCGATGCCGGCGTCGAGGTGCTCATGCAGCTGCGCGCCGAGTGGACCCATGGGGGCGGGACCTGGGGCCTGCCCGGCGGCGCGGTGCGCGACGGGGAGAGGCCTGCGCAGGCGGCGCTGCGCGAGTGCGAGGAGGAGACCGGGCTGCCGGCGAAAGCACTCGCCCTGGGGGCCGAGCACACCCAGGTCCACCCGGACTGGTCGTACACGACCTTCACGGCGCAAGCACCGCCCGACCCGGCGTGGGACTCGCCCGTGCCGCTGGACCGCGAGTCCGACGATCTGCGGTGGGTCAGGCTCGCGCCGACGGATGACGCGAGGAGCTGGGAGCGGCCCGCCCCGGACGCCGACCGCGTCCACGGCGAGGCGCCGCTGCTCGCCGCCCTCGACACCGTGTGGGCAGAGCTGGCGGCCCTGCTTCCCGAGCCCCCTGAGCGCTCGCCCTGAGAGCCCTGAGAGCTCAGGCGTCCTCGTCCTCGACGAGCGCGGCCATGAAGCCGGTCAGAGTGACGAGCTGCTCGCGGGTGAAGCGGTCGAGGACGTGGCGGCGCACGCCGCCCAGGTGGATGGGAGCGGCCGCGCGCAGGAAGCTCAGGCCCGCCTCGGTCAGCCGGCAGTACACGCCGCGCTTGTCCGCCGCGCACGAGGTGCGCTCGACGTAGCCCGCCTTCTCCAGGCGGCCCACCGTGTGCGTCAGGCGCGAGCGGGAGTGGGAGACGTGGTCGGCCAGTGTGGACATGCGCAGCCGACGATCGGCCGCCTCCGACAGGCGCACGAGGATCTCGTACTCGTGCATG
Organism: Actinomyces israelii; assembly: GCF_030253495.1. Classification (NCBI taxonomy): domain Bacteria; kingdom Bacillati; phylum Actinomycetota; class Actinomycetes; order Actinomycetales; family Actinomycetaceae; genus Actinomyces; species Actinomyces israelii. Next base: position 954,856 of record NZ_CP124548.1, on the reverse strand, counting down.
GAGATACCGGCACCGGCCTCGAGCTCGCGATTGAGGACGGCGGCCACCGATGTCGACGCGGCGAGAAAGGCCCTCCACGCCTGCATCTCCACGGCATCAAGGGGGCGGGCGCGCTCAGCGGATTCAGCAGGCTCGGCAGCAGCGGCCCCCTGGCCGCATGCCGGCGACGGTTCCTGGCCGCAGACTCCCGCGATCGCACCGCTCGCCTCGGCCGTTGTCATCCTCTGTCATCCTCCAGCTGCTCCCACGGGTGGCGCCCGCTCGACCCGGTCATTCAGGATTGAACAACCTAATTGTATCTCTTTCTGTATATCATTCGGATGTCGGGAGGGGGACGTGCTCCTCGTCACCGGCGGCGCAGAACGCACCGCCCGCCGGCGGTGAGCTCGCCGGTGCGCCCGTCCAGGAGCACGCACACGCTTGGTGCCGCATCCGGTCGTCGGACCGCTGCGGCGCCAGCAGCCGGCACGGGCAGAGGGGCCGGCATACGCGCATCAACGGCGCCGCTCCCGGCCGGGACCAGGGCGAGGCTCACGGCGGCCAGGAGCAGCCCGTGGGCGACGACGTCGTCCGCTCCGGCGCGCAGCCCCGCCGCCCGGGCGGCCCCCGGAAGGGTGTGCACGCGGCCGCGGTCGCCGCCGGCCTCAGCCCACGCGGCGACGTCCAGGGCGCCTATGCGCACCGCACGACCAGCCCCGGGCGGCCGCGCGCCACGATCCGGGGTGCGACCTGCGGACGGGGCCGGCACCGGGGTGCGAAGCGGGGCGGCGCCAGTGGGCGCGTCGTCGTCGAGGCGTCGGGCGAGGTCGTGCACGACGACGGCGCCGCCGGGCCATCGTCGTCCCGCACGGCTCGGCCCCACCTCAATGCGAGCCCGCACGAGCTGCCAGCCGGCGCGCTCCGTGACTCTGACGGTCGCTGCGCCGGTCGCCGTGTCGGCGCCGACGGCCGGCAGGACTCGGCAGCGCCGGTGGAGCAGGTCGTGCCGGCCCCGGGTCTGCGGTGCCCGCTGCACAGCCCGCAGAGCGACGACGGCGGGAAGAATCGCGTCGACCCCCAGGCGGGCGGCCGCCGCCGGGTCGCGGATGAGAGCCGTGGCGAGGACGGGCCTCAGGGCACGACAAAGCCCCGCCGACTGCTCGTCGACGGGGTCGATGACGTTCATGAGCCGCTTGCGCCGGCCGCCGAGGAAGGACTCAGCGGGTCTCGCGGTGCTCGGTGTGCCTGCCGCAGCGCGCGCAGAACTTCTTGATCGTGAGCCGGTCGGGGGTGTTCCGACGGTTCTTCTTCGTGATGTAGTTGCGCTCCTTGCACTCCGAGCAAGCCAGAGTGATCTTGGGGCGAACGTCGGTGGACTTGCTGGCCACGCGTCTCTCCTCTGATTTGACCCTCGAGCCGGTGGGCGCCTTGCTCGAACCTTGCGTAGCGGGGGAGGGACTCGAACCCTCGACCTCACGATTATGAGTCGTGCGCTCTAACCAGCTGAGCTACCTCGCCATACCGACACAGGAGGGGCTGGGAGCCCCACAAGCGTCAGAGCCCCGAAAGGGAATCGAACCCTTGACCTTCTCCTTACCATGGAGACGCTCTGCCGACTGAGCTATCGGGGCAACGAACAAGATCCTATGCGGACTGGATTTACCGTGGCAATCCGGGCCCGCGTGTCCTCGCTCACTGCGGCACCGCCCCGCGGGACGGCTCTGGCCGCCCTGCCGCAGCAGGGCGGTCATGGTGGCGGGTGAGGGATTCGAACCCCCGTAGCTTACGCGGCTGATTTACAGTCAGCTCCCATTGGCCGCTCGGGCAACCCGCCGTGCTCCGCACCGCCCTGAGGCCAGGCGCCGCGCGATGCCGTCGAAGAGTAGCAAGCCGACGGCGGCCCGCGCCATCGTTCTCCGTAGGGGCCTGGTCACATGCCGCACCCCCTGTACCGCCCCTCGCGCCGGCCCTTTCACCGAGATCGATCGTACTCCGCGTCGAGATCGGTTCGGGGCGCCCGCGCCAGGCGCCCGCCGGATGCCGCTGCGACCCGGAAAGTGATCTCCGCTGCGACCACGACACCGCCCCCACGTGCGCAGACCTCCCTCAACGCGCACGGGATCCCGCCAACCAATCTTGACCACCCTCGAGTATCCGTATAGTTCCAACGAAAAACCGCATTGGCTCCGCAAAGGCCCCGCTCTGCCGTGTGCAGCCCGATCTCATACCACCCCGAACAGCCCCAGCCCCGAGCGCAGCGCAGGGCCACGGCCACGAGCCGAGACGCGAGTCCGGTCGCGACGCCGGGAGGCGCGCGCCGGAGGATGTGCGCGCCGGGGCCGCAGCAGAGCGCGCGCCGAAAATCGGCAGGGCGCGACAACGGTGCGTTGACGTTGGGAAGACGCGTTCGCATTCCGCCCGGAGTGCCGCGGGCCCGGACGGGGTGGGCGCGACCGCGCCGCCGGCCGAGCCCAGCCACGACCGGGACCGACTTGGCGGACGCACGAGCCGAGCAGCAGGGGGACGCCCGTCCCCTTGGGGCCGTCATCTGGGCGCTCGGCCCCGAGGCCGAGCGGGGCTGCACGGCAAAAAGGTGGTTCCCACGCACTTTTAAGGCGGTCGGCGACACCGGGTCCGAGAGAAATCGGCGTGATTCCGCGGCTCCACGACGAGGTCGGGGTGGGGTCGGTGTTTAAAAGTGCGTGGGAGCCACCTTTTTCCAGGTTTCGGACGCCCGCAACGCCGTGGAACCGCCGCTGCCACCATGACGCTAGCCTGCCTCAAGTCCTCACGCGACCGCTCACCGACCCAGAACCCCGGGACTCACTATGACCGCTTACAGCCTGCCCTCGACCCGCCGTCGGCCGCCCCCAGTCCTGCTTCTGACGCTCGGCCTCGTCCTCCTTGCCGTGACTGCCATCGCCGCACTGGCGATAGGACGGGCCACGCTCTCCCCCGGCGAGGTCATCGCCGTCCTGGCCCGCTCCCTGAGAGGGGACGGCGGGGTCCCGCTGGCGAGCAGGACGATCGTCATGGGGGTGCGCCTGCCCCGGGTCGCGGCCGCCGCCATGATCGGGGCGGCGCTCGCCGTCTCGGGCGCCGCCTACCAGGGGCTGTTCCGCAACCCCATGGTCTCCCCCGACATCCTCGGAGCGAGCACCGGCGCCTCCTTCGGCGCGGCGCTCGCGCTGCTCGTCTCGGCGAGCCGCTCGGGGGTGCAGGCCGCAGCCTTCGTCGGCGGGGTCATCGCGGTCCTGCTCACCTACGCCTCGGCGCGCAGCATCGGCCGGGGGACCAGCCAGGTCCTGCTGCTGGTTCTGTGCGGCATGATCGTCTCCGCCCTCTTCCAGGCCTTCGTCTCCGCCGTCAAGTACACCGCCGATCCCGACTCGAAGCTGCCGGAGATCACCTACTGGCTCATGGGGTCGATCGCCAAGGTGACCTGGTCCGACCTGACGCTGTACGCCGTCCCGTTCGTCGTCGGGCTCATTCCGATCATCGCGCTGCGGTGGCGGCTGAACACGCTCGCCTTCGGCGAGGAGGAGGCCGAGTCCCTGGGCGTCAACGTCGCCGCGCTGCGTGCGACCTGCATTGTGTGCGCCACCCTGCTGACCGCCTCCAGCGTGGCCATCTCGGGCGTCATCGGCTGGGTCGGGCTCATCATGCCGCACCTTGTGCGCTTCATCGCGGGGCCCGACAACCGGATCGTCGTGCCCCTGTCGGTCGTCCTGGGCGGCGCCTTCCTCATGCTGGTCGATACCGCCTGCCGCACGGTCATGCCCTCCGAGATCCCACTGGGCATCCTCACCAGCGTGATCGGTGCGCCGCTGTTCTTCGTCATCCTCCTGCGCAGCCAGCGAGGAGCGCGCTCATGAGCCCCCGGCCCGAGGGCCCCGCCGGCGACGAGCAGACGGCGGCCACGCCCGGGGCGACCGGGAATCCCAGCGCACCCACAGAGCCCCTTGCGCCCGTCACCATCTCCGCGCGCGGCCTGGCCTGCGGCTACCGCGGCCGACCGGTCCTGGAGGGCATCGACCTCGACGTGCGCCGCGGCCAGGTGCTCTGCCTCCTGGGTCCCAACGGGGTGGGCAAGACCACGCTCTTCCGCACCCTGCTCGGCCGCCTGGCACCGGTGGCCGGCACCGTCAGGATCGCGGGCCGGCTGCGCTCGACGCTGTCGCGCCGTGAGATGGCCCGCGCCATCGCCTATGTGCCCCAGCTTCACGAGCCGCCCTTCGCCTTCACGGCGCTCGACGTCGCCCTGACCGGCTGTGCCTCGCGTCTGGGCCTGCTCAGCTCGCCGCCTGCGGCCGAGCGCGCACGCGCGGCTGCGGCCCTGGAGCGCCTGGGCATCCCCCACCTGGCCGAGCGGCCCTTCACCGAGCTCTCCGGCGGCGAGCAGCAGATGACCCTTATTGCGCGGGCCCTCGTCCAGGACGGCGCGATCTTCGTCATGGACGAGCCGGCCGCGGCCCTGGACCTGCGCAACCAGGCGACCGTGCTGGCCACCGTGCGCGGTCTCGCCGACGAGCTCCACGGCGTGGTCATGACCTCGCACAACCCGGACCACGCCTTCATGGTCGCCTCCCGCGCCGTGCTCCTGACCCGCGAGCGGCGCATCCTGTCCGGGCCGGTGGACAAGGTGCTCACCGAGGAGAACCTGCGGGAGGCATACGGCACGCGCGTGCGGGTCATCGACACAGTTGACGACGACGGTCTCCCCACGCGCACCTGCGTGCCCTCGCTGCGCCCCCTGTAGCTGGTGCGGGGCGGGCGACGCAGGCACGCTGACGTGGATGCGGGAGAGCCTTGGCCGAGATCGGTTCATTTCCGTATCGAGATCGGTTCTGGCGCGACGTCGCGTGCGCAGACGGTCGGGGCCGGCGCCACCCGGCAGTGAGTGGGGTGCCGCGTCCCCGGCCCCACTCGCGCCATCTGGGCTGCCGGGGTTGTCGCGCGCGTGCGGGCCGCCAGCCCAGGTGCAACCCCGGAGCGCGAAAAGCGGCGAGCCGCCAGACAGACGAGCACGGCGGCGCACCGCACTCTCCGGTGAGCCCGCCCAGAACTCAACGCAGATAAGAAAACCCGTGCCACATTTTTCGTGCCCACGAAAACATTTTCTGGAAACGTGAGGCATTTGCGACTAGGGTCACAATGAGTTTCTTGCACCGCCACCAATCGGAGCTCCTATGACCGCGCACATCCCCACGGCCCTCTCCCGCCGCGATATTCTCAGGCTCGCCGGCCTCGGCGTCGGCAGCGCCGCTGGACTGGGCCTGCTGGCCGCCTGCGGATCCAAGTCCCCCTCCACGGACTCGGCCACCCAGACCGTCACCGACATGACCGGCACCGAGGTGGAGGTCCCCCTCAACCCGACCGCCTACGCCGACGGCTGGTACGCCCACAACGAGGTCACCATCATGCTCACCGGCGCCGAGGGCCTCGTCGCCACGCACTGCGACCCCAAGAAGTTCCCCTGGATGTACAAGGTCTGCCCGAACATGTCCAAGGCGACCTCGACATTCGGCGACGACTTCAACTTCGAGGACCTGGTGGCCCTGGGCCCGCAGGTCATCTTCGACTCCAAGGATACGCTGCGCGACAAGGCCACCGAGGTCGGCATCCCGCTGGTCAGCTGCGCCTTCTCCACCTACGAGGAGATGAAGCAGTCGATCGCCCTGACCGCCCAGGTCTTCGGCGGGGACGCCCCTGGCATTGCCGAGAAGTACAACACCGAGCTGGACGACGTCGTCAACGCCGTCAAGGCGAAGACGGACAGTCTGGCCGACGCCGACCGCCCCACCGTCATGCACGGGAACAGCGTCTACACGACCAACCTCGACGGCACCGGCACCATTATCGACACCTGGATCGAGGCCGCGGGCGGAAGGAACGCCGTCGACTCGCCCACCAGCGACGCCAACGCCCAGTTCACCACGGAGCAGATCCTCTCCTGGAACCCCGACGTCATTATCACCGGCAAGGCGGGCGAGGTCGAGCAGATCCTGTCCGACTCGACATGGGCGAGCATCAAGGCCGTCCAGAACAAGAAGGTCTACGTCAACCCCAAGGGCGTCTTCGGCTGGGACCGCTACGGGGTCGAGGAGCTCCTCCAGGTGCAGTGGGCCTCTCACCTTCTTCACCCGGACCTCTTCGCCGACCTCGCAATCGAGCAGAAGGTCAAGGACTTCTACAGCACCTACCTCGGCTACGCGCTGACCGACGACGAGGTCTCCCTCATCCTGGCCGGCAAGGACCCCCAGTAGAAGGCGCCCGGCGCAAGCAGGCGGGGAATGGCGAGGGCGCGCACGGGATCACCGCCTCCGCCCGGGTCGGGCCGCCGGCCGGCGAGGTGACCGTCAGCCTCCCGTCCACGCCGTCGAGCCGCTCCGCCAGACCGGCCAGGCCGTGGCGTGCCTTGGCAGGGGCCGCTCCCCCGACGCCGTCGGCGACCGGACGGCAACCGCCCTGGTGCTGGGAGGCGCCGGCCCGCCGGCGGTCGGGCTCGTCGCACGCCTCCTGCGACATCTCCGAGCGCTCCGCGCCGCGAAGCCGGGCACCCGGTCACCCATCAACGACCGGCCGTGAGGACCGCGCCCAGGCCCGCCGCCAGGTCGTCGGCCCAGTGCGCGTGGCGGGGGCTCTGCTCGGCGAGGCTGAGGCAGTACAGGAGGTTGGGCAGGCGGTCGAGCAGCTCCCAGGCGTCGCGCCGAGCCAGAAGCCGCTGCGGGTCGGCGGTGCGGGCGTCGGCCTCCCAGGTCGGCCGGTTCCCGGAGCGCGGGCGCGCTTGTGGAACCGCACCTCTGTGAGCCCTCTCCGCGCCGAGGCGCCGGAGGCACCCGGCGTACTCAGACACGAAGGCGGCGATCTCGTGCCGTCCCATGGGCGCGTACCAGGGGCCGCCGACCACCCGCCCGCCGATGAGGGCGAGGTCCTTGGCCGGGTCGCCGGGACCCGCCCACTCGAAGTCGATGAACCGGGGCGTTCCGTCGGGGGCGAGGATAATGTTGGTCAGGACCGCGTCCCCGTGGATGAGCGGGTGGGTCGGGACGCCCTCGAAGGCAGGATCAAGGCGCTCGAGCGCCCGGCGCCAGGGATCCAGAAGGGGGACGACCCGCGGATCGCGGAGGGTGCGCGGGTGGTGCTCGCGCCACCAGGACAGGAGGGTCCACCCCTCCCGGGAGGCGGTCGGGACAGGAGCGGGCCCCGAGGCGCCGGCGTCCGGGAGCGCGGGGGCGGCGGCGCCGGGAGCCGCCAGGGCGAGGTGGAGCCTGGCGATCTGGGCCGCGAGCGCGCGAGCCGGACCCGGCCCCCAGTCCCGGGCCCGAAGGACACGGCCGGGCACGTGGGTGACGACCATGTAGGGGACGCCCAGGATGTTGTCGGTGCCGGTCTCCGCAGCGACAGCGCTCGCGCCCAGCCGGGCCGGGACGCGCTGGAGGACGGCGAGCTCCGCGGCCATGGGCCGGGGCATCTGGTGGGGCTCGCGCCGCGGAACGCGCACCACTCTCGCCGTCGAGCCCGAGCGGACCAGCCAGGCGGTGTAGCTCTCGCCGCTCCCGAGCGGCTCGACCTGGGCGGGGCCGGCCGGAACGCCCCGCAGACCACCGGCGTCGGCGGCGGCCCGGATGCGGCGGCCGAAGTCGACGCCGGGCGGGGCGGGGCCGCCGACCCGTTCGGGGCCTGGGAGCGCGGACGACGTCGAAGAGCTGCTCACGCCCTCATCTCACCATGCTCCCCGGCTGATCCCGCTTCACCGGCACGACCCGATCGCACGCATCGCCCCGCCGCCGGTTAGTATTCACGAGTCGGTCCCACCCCGATCGGCCTGCCGTCAGCGTTGGAGGTCCTCGTATGAATCCGTCCTCCCCAAAGCCGTCGTCGCAGGCGTACCCGGCATTGCAGCAGGCGGGCCCGTACGCGCCCGCGGCGGGCCCGCCGCGGCGGCGCAGACGGGTGTGGCTGATCGTCCTCGCAGTCCTGGTGACGGTCATCGGCCTCATGGCGGCGCTCTGCGAGTTTATGATCTGGGCCACATCCACGTACTCGGCCAAGCGCTCCATCGAGAACGCGAGAGCCGGCAGCTGCGTCACCAGCGTCCTGATATCCGACCCCGAGTCCTCCATCACCGACTGCAGCTCCGCCGACGCCGTCCACCGGGTGACGGGCCGTGCGGAAACCGCGACGGCGTGCGCGCTCTTCCCCGGGACCGACACCGTCTACGACACGGGCAAGGACTTCGTCTGCCTGGCCGAGACCGACACGGCCCCGGACACCGCCGTCAACAGCGTGAAGACCGGCGACTGCGTGACGCTGGAGGCGGTCACGGCCGTCTCGCAGAAGGCCGTCAAGACCGACTGCGCCGACGGGGGCGTCCACCCCGTGCTCGCCGTGCTCAACGACGTTGAGAAAGGGCCTTCCTCCGGTGAGGACCGGTTCGACTACTACTCCGGGCTCTGCGCCCGGGCCGGGGCGGCCGACGTCGGCCTCTTCTACTCCTGGCACATGCGCCGCCTGCCCTACAGCGGCAGGTACAGCGGCAGCCCGGCCTCCGACATCGTCCTGTGCCTGGGGCCGCAGCACTGAGCAGCACTGGGCCCCGTTCCCGACCACGCGACGAGAGCCCCCGCCCGCCCCGTCAGGCCCTGCCGCGAGCCGCGTCGCAGAGCTCGACGACGGTGCGCGCGAGGCGGGCCGGGGCCTCCCGGGCCGTGTCCGCCCGGAGGTCGGCCTCGGGCCAGGGCTCGTAGTCGCGCCGGAGCACGGCCCGCCAGTCGGGCAGGACCAGGCCGTCGATGTCGCTCACCCGCTGCTCGACACGACGGCGGTGCTCGGCCGCATCGGAGCAGACGAGCTCCACCCCGAGGAGGGCGGCGCCGGCGCCGGCCGCAGTCCGCGCCCACAGGCGCCGGGTGACTGGCAGGGGGTTGACGCACTCGACCAGGACGTCTCCCCCGGTGGGCAGGACATCGGCGGCCACAGCCGCGGCCGCCCAGTAGCCGGCTCCGCCGGGGGCCCCGGGCAGCATCTCCCCGCTGTCGCGCAGGGCCTGCTCGATGGAGTCCACGCGCAGCCAGGTCATGCGCCGCTCCCTCAGCAGGGCGCGGCACACGGCGGTCTTGCCGACGGCGGGCAGACCGCCGACCACCGCCAGCAGCGGCCGCAGTCCGCCTCCGCGGGCACCGGCGTCGGGAACCGTGCGCCCCGTGCTCGCAGCCGCCATCAGTACCCGGCCATCCGCTCCAGGCGGGCGATGCGCTGTTCCATGGGCGGGTGGGTGGAGAAGAGGTTGCGGACCCGCCCGAAGGGGTTGGCGATCATCATGGAGGACACGGGCTCCACCCGCGGGTCCCTGCCCATGGGCACGCGCGAGACGCCCGACTCCAGCTTGCTCAGGGCGCTGGCCAGGGCCAGCGGGTCCTGGGTGAGAACGGCCCCGTCGTGATCGGCGTCGTACTCCCGGGTGCGCGAGACGGCGAACTGGGTGACGCTGGCGGCCAGCGGGGCGAGCAGCACCATGAGGAGCAGGGCGAGGCCCGAGGCCCCGTCACGGTCCCGGTCGCGCCCCCCGCCGCCACCGAACCAGAGGAACATGGTGGCCGCCGAGGAGATGATCCCGGCGATGCCCGCGGCGATGGAGCCGGTGAGGATGTCTCGGTTGTAGACGTGGGACAGCTCGTGGCCCAGGACCCCGCGCAGCTCGCGCTCGTTGAGGAGCTGGAGGATGCCCTGGGTGCAGCACACGGCGGCGTGGGCCGGGTCGCGCCCGGTGGCGAAGGCGTTGGGGCTCATGGTCGGGGCCACGAACAGGCGCGGCATGGGCTGGCCGGCGGCCTCGGACAGCTCGTGCACGATCCGGTACATGGCCGGGGCCTGGGCCTCGGTGACCTCGATGGCGCCCATGGAGCGCACGGCGAGCCTGTCGGAGTTCCAGTAGGTGTAGGCGGTCTGGCTGACGCCGATCAGCGGCATGATGAACAGCCAGATCGACGACCCCGTGCCCTTGGCGAGCACCCAGCCGAACAGGAGGAGCAGGCTCCACAGGCCGCCCATGAGAACGGCGGTCTTGAGCCCGTTGTGGTGGTTGGCACCGGTCATGGCCGTAGTCTATGGACGCCGGCTGTGTGCGGGCTGAGTCGGTGCCGTCTTCCTGCTGCACGGCGGACGCGGCCGGACCGCCCGCGAGACGAGTGGCACCGAGTGCGGGGCGGAGCCGCGGTTCCCCTTCGTCGAGATCGGTTCACTTCCGGCTCGAAATCGGTTCGGGGCGCTCGCCGGGCGCCTGTGATGTCTCAGAAGATCGGTCGCCGGGTGCCACGACTCCTCAAAAGTCGGCCTCCGGGAGCTCTCGGAGCGTCGATGGGGACAGCCGCCCGCACCCTGTTGGAATCGATCGGCTCAGGACGGGGCGAGCCCGCCGCCCCGCCGTTCACGCGGCCTGGATCGGCGTGATCGCCTCGAGTGGTCAACGACCTCAGCCTCCTCAGGGCCGGCGTCGGTCCGCACGAAGCAGACCCTCCACCGGTCATTGATCCGGCACCATAGACGTTCGGTGTCATAGCCTGCGAACGACCTGATCGCACCGACAGGATGACCGACTTAACGCAACGCGTCAATAACGCCCAACGTTAGGCGAGCAGTGCGGCGGTGTCGGCCGCCTGAAGGCCCAGAGCCTCACCGACGCCGGCGGTGTACAGCGCGCCGGCGTGGGTGCTCAGGCCCCGGGCCAGGTCGGCCCGCGCCCGGCAGGCGCCGCGCCAGCCGTCGTCGGCCAGGGCGAGGGCGTAGGGCAGGGTGGCGTTGGTCAGCGCGTAGGTCGAGGTGTGCGGCACAGCGCCGGGCATATTGGCCACGCAGTAGAAGACGGTGCCGTCCACCTCGAAGGTCGGCGCGGAGTGGGTGGTGGGCCGGGAGTCCTCGAAGCAGCCGCCCTGGTCGATGGCGATGTCGACCAGCACGCTGCCCGGCCGCATGGACCGGACCGTCTCGCGCGTCACCAGGCGCGGGGCGCGGGCCCCGGGCACGAGGACGGCGCCGATGACCAGGTCGGCCCCGGCGCAGGCGCGGGCGACGTCGAGCTCGGTGGAGAAGCGGGTGCGGATGGCCCCGCCCGAGACCTCCTCGATGCGGCGCATGCGCACCGGGTCGACGTCGAAGACGGTGACGTCGGCCCCCATGCCCGCCGCGACCCGCGCGGCGGCCAGGCCGGCGGTGCCGCCGCCCAGGACGACGACGGCGCCGCGCCGCACGCCGGCCGCGCCTCCCAGCAGGACCCCGGCCCCGCCGCGGGGGCGCAGCAGGGCGTCCGCGCCCACCTGGGCGGCCAGGCGCCCGGCGATCTCGGACATGGGGGCCAGCAGCGGCAGTGCGCCCGAGGCCGTCGCCACGGTCTCGTAGGCGATGGAGGTGACCCGGCGGGCGAGGAGCGCCTCGGTCAGGGGCCGGTCCGCAGCCAGGTGCAGGTAGGTGAACAGGAGCAGGTCGGGGCGCAGCAGGGGGTACTCCTCGGCGATCGGTTCCTTGACCTTGAGGATCATCTCGGAGTCGGCCCACAGCGCCGGGACGTCGCCGGTGACGGCGGCGCCGGCTGCGACGTACTCCTCGTCGGGGATGGCGGCACCCTCACCGGCTCCCGCCTGGAGGGTCACGGCGTGCCCGCGCCGGGTGAGCGCATGGACGCCGGCCGGGGTGATGGCGACGCGGAACTCGTTGTCCTTGATCTCGGTGGGAACACCGATTCGCATGATTCTTCCTCCGTTGGACGTGGCGCGGGCCCGGTGGGCGCCGGCCGGGATCTGCGCGAGAGCCCGATCAGTTCTCCAGGCGGCCGGCGACGCGCTCGGGGACCCGGTCGTCCTCGGGCCGGCCGATGAGGTCGTCGGGGACCTCGGTGGAGCGGGAGATGGCGGTCATGGCGTCGCGGGAGACGACCTTGACGCGCTCGCGCGGCTTGGACGCGCCGCCGGTGACGACGACCTCGCCGTAGCCCTTGCCGAGCTCGCGCTCGTAGGCGTCCAGCAGCTCCCAGCCCTCCCAGCTGGTGAAGGGCACGCCGCGGGACTCCAGGAGGGAGATGAGGGCGTCGTGGCCGACCTGCTCCTCATCCTGGGTCTCGGCGTGCAGAAGGCCGGCCTTCGCGTCGGCCACGAGGTTGGCGATGGTCTCCTGGGCGTCGGACTTGGTCGATCCGATCAGCCCCACCGGGCCGCGCCGGATCCAGCCCGTGGCGTACAGGCCGGTCAGGGGCTCGCCGTCCTCGCCGAGGACGCGCCCGCCCTCGTTGGGCACGACGTGGCGCCCTGCGTCGAAGGGCAGGCCCTCGATGCTGCTGGAGGCGTAGCCGACGGCCCGGTAGACGGCCTGGACCGGCCAGTCGTGGAACTCCCCGGTGCCGGTGACGCTGCCGTCGCCGGTCAGGCGCGTGCGCTCGGTGCGCAGGGCCCGCACGTGACCGTCGTCGTCGGTGAGGACGGCCGCGGGCGCCTGGAAGAGGTGGATGTGGATGCGGTGGGAGGCGGTGAGGTCCTCGGGGTCCTGCATGGCGTAGCCCTCCAGGGTCTTGACCACCTGGCGCTGCTGGTTGGAGGCCTTGAGCGCCGCCTCGCTGCCGGCGTCGTACTCGAAGTCCTCCTCATCGACGACGACGTCGACGTCGGCCTGCTTGCCGAGCTCGCGCAGCTCCAGGGGGGTGAACTTGACCTGGGCGGGGCCGCGGCGGCCGAAGACGTGAACGTCGGTGACCGGGGAGTCCTTGAGGGTGGCGGCGACGTTGGCCGGGATCTCGGTGGTCATGAGGTCGTCGGCGTGCTTGGCCAGGACGCGCGAGATGTCCAGGGCCACGTTGCCGACTCCGATGACGGCGACCTCCTTGGCGCTCAGGTCCCAGGTGCGCGGGTGGTCGGGGTGTCCGTCGTACCAGGAGACGAAGTCAGCGCCGCCGTAGCACTCGGGGGCGTCCACGCCGGGGATGTCCAGGGGGGCGTCGGTGTCCGCCCCGGTGGAGAAGACGAGGGCGTCGTAGTGCTCGTGGAGCTCGGCCACGGAGATGTCGCGGCCGACCTCCACGTTGCCGATCAGGCGGATGTCGCCGCGCTGGAGGATCTTGTAGAGGGCCACGATGATCTGCTTGATGCGCGGGTGGTCGGGGGCCACGCCGTAGCGCACCAGGCCGTAGGGGGCGGGCAGGCGCTCGAACAGGTCGATACAGACCTCCATGCCCGACTTCGAGAGGATGTCCGAGGCGTAGATGCCCGCTGGACCGGCTCCAATGACGGCGACACTGAGAGGACGTGCGTTCACTGCTCTTTCGTTTCTGTCAGCGATGGGATGAGGTGGGGCGGGCCGAGGTCGAACGACGCCGGCTACCGCCCGCGCCAGTCTAGGCGGCACGGGCGCCGTGTCCTCATGGCGTCGGACACATGCTCTCTGCCGGTTGGGCCCTGCCGACGACGACGGCGCGAGCGCCGGCCGGACGCGCGCTCTGGACACCCTCGATGAGGACACGGAGCACGACTGGCCGATCGACGTCGTACCGGGACGCGCTGTGCGCAGCGCCGACGGCGGCCCGCACGGCGCCGGCGGCGGGGAGGACAATGGGTCCGTCCAGCCCCGGGTCCCGCCCACGAGCACAGGAGCAGGCATTATGCGCCGTCGCACCCTTCTCATCGCCGCAGCCGCCGGCGCAGCAGCCGCGGCTCCGCCCGCGCTGACCGCCTGCTCGCCGAGCCGGTTCACCAAGAAGCCCAGTCACCCGGCCCCGACGCCGCCGCCCGATGTCGACGCCCTCCCCTCCGCCTTCGACGACAAGGCCGTGTGGCCGGGCGTCTGGACCAGGAAGACCCTCACCGCCGCCCGCGACCGCTACCTGTGCGGCGCCACCGTGGCGCACGAGGCGGAGAAGGCCTTCACGCGGGGCTGGTGCCCCGTCGTCGTCGACGTCTCCGGGCCCACCACCCGCGCGGTGCTCCTGGGCGAGGACGGCGCCTGGACCACCCAGGAGGTCGAGCCGGTCGCCCACCGCGACGAGAACGACCGGACGGCCGCTGCGAGCACGATCGCGCTCGGCCCCGCCCTTATCGACGCCGAGCACGCCTATCTCGTCGTCGGCGCCTTCCCCCCGTCCTCAACGGACCCGGCCGGCAGCGCGGGCACCGAGGTCATCCAGGCGGGAACAACCTGCCCGGTGACCGCGCTCAAGGTCCGGCTGGCCGACGGCGCCGTCGCGGCCTCGGCGACCGTCAGCGAGCGGTTCCTCGCCAGAAGTGTCGCACGCATCCACCTGTCCTTCTCCGCCGACCGCGACGCCCTCCTCATGGCGGGCAACAATCTGGCCGGCAACGACAGCGTCGACGCCGATTACATCGGGCTGCGCCTGAGCGCCGAGGACCTGTCCGTCCAGCTCGACGCGCACTCCGTCCTCGACATCAGGCCCCCCGCCAACGTCTTCTCCCACGGCCAGGCGATCAGCGCGGGAAGAACGACTGTGTTCCTGGCCGACGGCGCGCAGGAGGACAACCGCAACCACCCGGTCCTGGTGAGGGACGGCTGGTACTACTACAAGGAGACCCTGAGCCCCGTAGGCTCCGGCTCCATCATCACCCGCGGCTGCGCGCGGAACCTGGCCTCCGGCGAGACCGTCGTGCTGGACGACGGCGCAATCGAGGACGTGAGGCTGCTCGGCTGGCCCTCCGTCGCCTCGGACCAGCAGGAGATCATCAGGCTTCTGGAGCGCGAGAGCATGGATCCTTTCACCGCCCGCCGTCCCGGCGCCCCCTCCCCCGTCCTGACATGGACGAAGGAGGAACGGACGCTGCCGCAGGGGGCGGGCGTCCTCGGCGACGTCCTCTACACCACGTACTACCTCGACGACTCCACCCGATCGGGATCGCACCGCCTTGAGCTCACCTCACTGGGCACGGGCGAGACGATCGCCGAGACGGATGAGAGGACAGGCATGTCGGGCGTGAACGTCGTCACCCCCTGGGGGCTCGCCGTCGATCACAGCTTCTTCGCCGCCACCTCCTGGCTCGGCTCCTGAGCGCCCCCCTCTTTTTCGTCGAGGTCTGTGAAAAGGGGCTCAGGCGGCCCGGTCCACGAGCAGTCGCGCGAACTGCTCCATGCCCTCGCGCACGAGCGCCACGCGCCGAGCCGCGTCGGCCAGGGCCGCCTCCCGCTCGGCCCCGCCCGCTCCTGCGGCGTCCAGGCGCTCGCGCGTCCCGGCCAGCACGGCGCCCTCCAGGCCCGCGAGCGCGCCCACCGCCTCCCGGGCCCAGGTCATGGCCATCTCCCGCGTACGGGCCAGCACCGGGTGCAGGCGCAGCCGGGCGACGATGTCGGCGAGCACGGCGTCGTCGGCAAGGTTCCCGGTCGACAGCCGCGAGAGGATCGCCTGCCCGGCGGCGTCGAGCTCGCCCGCGGCCAGGGCCTTGCGCAGCAGGAGCACCGGCATGGTGTCCACGCCCTCGCGCAGGTCCGTCCCCGGGGTCTTGCCGGTGGTCTCGGAGTCGCCGGCGAGGTCGATGACGTCGTCGGCCAGCTGGAAGGCGACGCCGATCTTCTCGCCGAACTCCTCCACGACGCCCTCGGTGGCGGCACCGGCGCGGGTCAGCATGGCGCCGTAGCGGGCCGACACGGCGATCAGGGAGCCGGTCTTGTCGGCCAGGACCTGGATGTAGTGGTCGACGGGGTCGGTGCCGGCCGGGCGGGGCAGGGTCTCGTGGAGCTGGCCCATGCACAGGCGCTCGAAGGTCTTGGCGTGGGCGAGCACCGCCCGCGGCCCGAGCGCCGCGACGAGCTGGGAGGCGCGCGCCACCAGCACGTCGCCGGTGAGGATGGCGGCCGAGTTGCCCCATACGGTCTGGGCGCTGGGGGCTCCGCGGCGCAGGGGCGCCTCGTCCATGACGTCGTCGTGGTAGAGGGTGGCGATGTGGGTGAGCTCGACGGCGACCCCGGCGTCGAGCACCTGCTCCCCCGCCGCCAGGGCGGTGTCGCCGAGCTGGGCGGTCAGGAGGGTCAGGACCGGCCGCAGCCGCTTGCCCCCGGCCTCGGCCAGGTGGGAGGTGGGCGGGTTGATGGTCTCGTCAGCGTTGGAGACGACCTCCAGCAGACGCGCCTCGACGGCGTCGAGGGCCGGGGTGATCCGGCCCTCGAGCTGCGGGGCGTTCAAGGGCAGCGATCCGATCACGGCAGGAGCATAGCGGCGCGGCCCAGGAGCGTGAGCACGACCTGCGGCAGCACGCCGAGCGCCACCGTGACGAAGACCGCCACGGTGATGGCGGCGCCCGACGGGCCCATCGACCCCACGACGACCACCCGGCCCTGCTCGGGCTCGCGGAAGAACATGAGGACCACCAGGCGCATGTAGAAGAACGCGGTGATGGCCGAGGAGACGACCGCGGCGATCACCAGCCACAGGGCGCCGCCGCTGATACCGGCGACGAACAGCTCGAACTTGGCGATGAAGCCCGCCGTCAGCGGGACGCCCGCGAAGGACAGCAGGAACACCGTCATGGCGCCGGCGAGCCACGGGCTGCGCCGCCCCAGGCCCGCGAAGGCCTCGAGGTCGGTGGCCTCGGCGCCCGCCGCGCCGTCGCGGCCCGCGCGCACCAGGGTGACGACGCCGAATGCGCCCACGGTGGCCGCGCCGTAGGCGAGGGCGTAGAGCAGCAGAGCGCTGATGGCGACCCCGTTGAGGGCGATGATGCCGATGAGCATGTAGCCGGCGTGCGCGATCGCCGAGTAGGCGAGCATGCGCTTGACGTCGCTCTGGACGACGCCGACGACGGTGCCCACCGCCATGGTCAGGATGGCGACGGTCCACAGGAACGGGGCCATGTCCCACCCGAAGGCGCCACCGACCAGGTAGTAGAAGCGCACGAGGGCCAGGAAGGCGGTGGCCTTGACCCCAGCGGCCATGAAGCCGGTGACCGGGGTGGGCGCGCCCTGGTAGACGTCGGGGCTCCAGGCGTGGAAGGGCGCGGCGGCGGTCTTGAACAGCAGGCCCACGGTCACCAGGGCCACGCCCGCCAGGCCGAGCCAGTCCATGTCGAGCACGCCGCCGGCCGCGAGCGCGCCGGCCACCGAGGTGTAGGACACCGAGCCGGACAGCCCGTACAGGAAGGCCGAGCCCAGCAGGAGGAAGGCCGAGGCGAAGGCTCCCAGCACGAAGTACTTCAGCGCCGCCTCCTGGCTCAGCAGCCGGCGGTGGCGGGCGGTGGCCGCCATGATGTACAGCGGCAGCGAGACCAGCTCGAGCACCACGAACAGGGCGATGAAGTTGTTGACCATGGGGAAGAGCATCATGCCGGCCAGGGAGAACAGCATGAGCGGGAAGACCTCGGTGGCCGTCCAGCCGTGGTGGAGGGACTCGGTCTCCTCCGCGCTGCCGGGGCGGTCGGCGGCCTGGGCGGCGAAGGCCCCGTCGCCGGCGGTGGTGCGGTCGGCCATGACCAGCACGGACAGCAGCCCGATGAGGAGCATAATGCCCTGCGCGGCCACCGCGAAGGGGTCCTCGCTGATCCCCGAGGCCAGCACGCGCCCCGACGGCGAGACCTGGCCCGTGCCGGGGTCCTGCGGGAGGACCTGCTCCCAGCGCAGCACGAAGGCGACGCCGGAGCCGAGGATGGCCAGCACGGACAGGCCCGCCTGCACCGGCAGCCGCCCCCTGCGCGGCACGAAGGCCTCGATGAGGACGCCGAGCACGCCGGCCCCCAGGATGATGAGAACCGGGGCGAGGCCCGCCCACTCAATAGTCGGAACGGTGAAGCTCACTTGCTGGTCCCTTCCGTGACGGTGGGGGCGGGGTGCGCGCTCGCGTCGGCCGGGGCCGCCTGGCCCGACAGGGCTGACAGGGCGGCCGGCCGATCGGGGCCCGTGCTCGTGGCGGCCGCCGTCTGCTCGGCGACGCCGTCGAGAATGTCGGTGAGCACGCCCGGGACCAGGCCCAGGGCGAGCATCGCGGCGATGACGGGCACCAGGACGAGCCTCTCGCGCGCGTCCAGGTCGGCGCCGCCGACGCGCTCGGGCGCGGGCGCCCCGGTGAAGACGCGCTGGTAGGGCAGGAGCACGTAGACGGCGGCGATGACCACGCCGGCCACGGCGACGACGCCGAGGGGGACGGACCGGGAGAAGGCGCCGGTGAGCACCATCCACTCCGGGACGAATCCGCTCAGGCCCGGCAGGGCGATGGAGGCCAGGCCGGAGACCAGGAAGGTGCCGGCCACCAGCGGCATCACCCGGGCCATGCCGCCGAGCTCGCTGATGGCGACCGTGCCGGTGCGCCGGGCGAGGAAGCCGGTGGTGAGGTAGAGGCCGGCGATGGACAGCCCGTGGGCGACCATGTAGACCATGGCGCCGGTGGCGGCGACCCGGCTGCCGATGAAGATGCCCAGCACCATGAAGCCGAAGTGGCTGATCGAGGTGTAGGAGATGAGCCGGTAGAGGTTGTCCTGGCCGATGGCGGCCAGTCCCCCGTAGATGATCCCGACGACGGCCGCCACGAGCAGGACCGGGGCGGCCCAGGCGGACGCCTCGGGGAAGAGCGGCAGGACCAGGGCGATCATGCCGTAGGTGCCGATCTTGTCCAGGACGCCGATCAGGAGGACCGAGGTGCCCGGGGTGGCCTGCTCGGCGGTGTCGGGCAGCCAGGTGTGCAACGGCACCATCGGGGCCTTGATGGCGAAGGCGACCATGAAGGACGCGAAGATCCAGCGGGCCGCCGCCGGCGGGGCGGTGACGGCCCCGGCCATGGACTCGATGAGGTAGCCGGTCGGGGTGTGCGGGCCGTAGAAGTACAGGGCGACCACGCCGATGAGCATGACCAGCCCGCCGGCCAGCGAGTACAGGAGGAACTTCAGGGCGGCGCGCCGGCGGTCCGGCCCGCCGAAGCGGCCGATGAGGAAGTACACCGGGATGAGCATGGCCTCGAAGCACACGTAGAACAGGAAGACGTCGCGGGCGCTGAAGATGACGACCATGAAGGCCTCCAGCACCAGCACCAGCGCCGTGAAGGCGCCCTGGCGGTCGGCGGCCACCTCGCCCCAGCTGGCGAGCAGGACCACCGGCACGAGGAAGGCGGCCAGCAGCAGCATGGCCAGGCCGAGGCCGTTGACGCCCAGGGCCCAGGAGACGCCCAGGACGGGGATCCACGGGCGGGTCTCGGCGAGCTGGACGGTGGCGGCGCGGCCCGTGTCGAACAGGGTCAGCGCCCAGACGCCGACGCCGAGCGCGCCCAGGGAGAAGACGAGGCCGACAGCGCGCGCCAGGGCGCGCAGCGGGGGCAGGAGCCACAGGAGCAGCGCCCCGGCGAGCGGGACGAGCACCATGACGGTCAGCACGGGGGCCGGACCGGGGACGGATGCGGTAATGGGCGGCATGTGGTCGTGTCCTCTCAGAACCTGCTGGCCAGGACGGCGATGAGGGCGAGCACGGTCCCGGCGAGCATGTAGCCGGCGTAGGAGCGCACGTACCCGTTCTCGGTGCGGCGCACGAGCCGCCCGGCCCCGGCGGCGCCCTTGGCGAGGCCCTCGACGGCGCCGTCCACGACGTAGCGGTCCGAGACGGTGGCGGCGGTGACCAGGCCCTGCCCCGGGCGCATGGCCAGGCCCTCGTTGATGGCGTCCTGGTACATGTCGCGGCGCGCGGCCCGCACCAGGGCGCTGCCGGTCTGCACGACGGTGGGCACGGGGCGGCGGGCGTACACGAGCCAGGCGACGAGGACTCCTGTGAGGACCAGGGCGAGGGTGGCGCCCATAATGACCGTGGCCGGCAGCACGGGCTCGCCGTGCTCGACGTGCCCGGTGACGGGCTCCAGCCAGGTGACGAAGGCGTCGTTCATGGACAGCAGGCCGCCCAGGCCGAGCGAGAAGACCGACAGGATGATCAGCGGGGCCGTCATGAGCCACCCCGACTCGTGGGGGTGGACGGCGCCCTCGATGTCCTTGTCGGTGGTCCAGCGGGCGCGCCCGTGGAAGATCATGAAGAACAGGCGGGACATGTAGAAGGCGGTCAGGCCCGCCCCCAGCAGCGCGACCGTGCCGAGGACCCAGGGCCGGGCGCCCTCGCCGGTGAAGGCGGCCTCGATGATCCTGTCCTTGGACCAGAAGCCGGACAGGGGCGGGATCCCGAGGATGGCGAGCCAGCCGACGCCCATGGTGACCCAGGTGACCCTCATGACCCGCGCCAGGGCGCCGAAGCGGCGCATGTCGACCTGGTCTCCCATGGCGTGCATGACGCTCCCGGCGCCCAGGAAGAGCTGGGCCTTGAAGAAGCCGTGGGTCAGCAGGTGGAAGATGGCGAAGGCGTAGCCGATGGGGCCCAGGCCGGCCCCCAGCATCATGTAGCCGATCTGGCTCATGGTGGAGGCGGCCAGGACCTTCTTCATGTCGTCCTTGGCGGACCCGATGACGGCCCCCAGCACCAGGGTGATGGCGCCGACGACGGCGACGGCCAGCTGGGCGCCCGGGGCGCCCTGGAAGACGGCGCCGGAGCGCACCATGAGGTAGACGCCGGCGGTCACCATGGTGGCGGCGTGGATGAGGGCGGACACCGGCGTGGGGCCGGCCATGGCGTCGCCCAGCCACGCCTGGAGGGGGAACTGGGCGGACTTGCCGCAGGCGGCCAGCAGGAGGAAGAAGCCGATGGCGGTCAGCCAGCCGGTGGACAGCGCGCCGTACTGGGCGGCGGGCAGCACGGAGATGAAGGAGACCGAGCCGACCTGGGAGACCATGGCCATCATGGCCAGCAGGAGGCCGACGTCGCCGACGCGGTTCATGATGAAGGCCTTCTTGGCGGCCGTCGCGTTCTGCCGGCTGGTGAAGCGCACCGCCTGCGGGGCGTCGGCGTCGGCGGTGTTCCAGAAGCCGATGAGCAGGTAGGAGGCCAGCCCCACGCCCTCCCAGCCGACGAACAGGACGATGTAGGAGTCGCCCAGCACGAGGGTGAGCATGGCGGCGATGAACAGGTTCAGGTAGGCGAAGAAGCGGCGGCGGTCCCGGTCGTGGGCCATGTAGGCCACCGAGTAGACGTGGATGAGGAAGCCGACGAAGGTCACCAGCGCCACGAAGGTCAGCGACAGCGGGTCGATGCGCAGGCCGATGCGCACCTCCAGGTCCCCGGCGCCGAACCAGCGCCACAGGCTGACGACCATGGTGCGCTCGGCGGGAGGCAGGCCGAGGACCTGGGCGAGGATGCCCAGGCCCAGGCAGGCGCTGGCCAGGGAGGCGAGCAGGCCCAGCAGGTGGCCCCAGCGGTCACAGGCGCGTCCGGCCAGCAGGAGGATGGCGGCGCCGGCCGCGGGCACGGCGATCAGCAGCCAGGCCAGGGAGGCCAGGCCCGTGGCGGGGCCGACCAGGGGGGCGGGGGGCACGGCGGAGGCCGCAGGCGCGGCAGCGGGGGCCAGGGCGCCGGCGAGCACGAGAGACGGTGCGGTCATGGCGGCGGCCCCCTCAGTTCTTGAGCAGGTTCTCGTCGTCGACCGACGTGGACCTGCGGGTGCGGAAGATGGACACGACAATGCTCAGGCCCACGACCACCTCGGCGGCCGCGACGACCATGACGAAGAAGGCGAAGACCTGTCCGTTGAGGTTGCCGTGGACGCGGGAGAAGGTCACCAGGACCAGGTTGACGGCGTTGAGCATGAGCTCGACCCCCATCAGCTCGATAATGGCGTTGCGCCGCAGGAGCACCGTGAGTGCCCCGAGGGTGAAGAGCACCCCGGCGAGCACGATGTAGGCGGTGACGGGAACACTCACTTCTTCTGCTCCTCCTTCTGCCTGGGGCCCGCCTCGGAGGGGCCGGGCGGCTGCTGCCCTCCCGGCCCCCCGGCCGGCTTGTCGGCCGGCTCCGCGGCGGGCTCGGTCAGCGGGTCGACGGCGACGGGCTGGTCGACGGCCGGGGCGGCCGCACCGGGCATGGCGGGCATGCCGGAGAGCCCGACGGCGGCGTCCTCGCGGGCGGTGATGGTGCCGGCGCGCTGGGCGGCCCCCATCTCCGGGGAGACCTCGGACAGCTCCAGGGCCTGGTCGCGCACGCGCAGCACGCGCGGGACCGACTCCTCCAGGGCCTCGCCGTCGGCGGCCAGGGCCGGTGCGGCGGCGGCGTTGGTGGCGGCGTAGACGCCGGGCATGGGCTTCTGGCCGGGGTGGGCGCCCTTGTCGGCGAAGGCCCGCATCCTGGCCTCCATCCGGGCGCGCTGGGTCGGGCGGGGCCGGATGCGCTGGCGGTGCGTCAGCGTCAGGGCGCCGACGGCGGCGATAATGAGCAGGACGCCGGTCAGCTCCATGGTGACGACGTGGCCGCCGAACAGCACCAGTGCGAGCTCGGAGGGGGCCGAGGGGAGTGTCGCGGCCCCGCCGCCGTCGGTGGACACCGGCACGACGGAGCGCCACACGACGACCGCCAGGATGACGGCCAGGACGGCGCCCAGGGCGGCGACGCCCCACTTGCCGGCCGGCGAGCCGGCGGTGCCCACCGGCTCCTCGCCGCCGACGCCGACCATCATGATGACGAACAGGACGAGCGTCATGACGGCGCCGGTGTAGACGACGATCTGGGTGACGCCCAGGAAGGGCGCGTCGCCGGCGATGTAGAGGACCGCCAGGCAGATCATGATGCCGATCATGTTGACGGCGGCGGACACCGCGCGCCTGGCGGTCAGCAGGCCGAGGCCGCAGGTGACGGCGACCAGGGCGACCACGGCGAACAGGATCGTCTCCCCGGCCGAGATGGTGCCGTCCGCACCCAGGGAGGCGGGCACGAGCGCGGGCCGGACGGGCAGAGCGGGCAGCGCAGGCAGCACAGGCAGCACGGTCGGGGCGGTCATGAGTGCACCGCCTCCCTGGCGGGGCTCGGGGCGGGGGCCGGCCGCGCCGAGGCCAGGGTCGGCTCGTCGGGGCGGTGCTCGCGGACCCAGTCGACCTGCGCCTGGGTGACGCCGGTGACCTCGCCGCGGTAGTAGTCGGAGTCCTCGGTCCCCTCGACCATGGGGTGGGGGGCCGCCACCGCCCCGTCGGGCACGGGGGCGAGCAGGTCCTGCTTCTCGTAGATCAGGCCGGTGCGGGTCGGCCCGACCAACTCGTCGATCTCGTGGGTCATGGTCAGGGCGCGCGTCGGGCAGGCCTCGATGCACATGCCGCAGAAGATGCAGCGCAGGTAGTTGATCTGGTAGACGCGGCCGTAGCGCTCGCCGGGCGAGTACTGGGCGCCGGGGGCGTTGGAGGCCGCCTCGACGTAGATGGCGTCGGCCGGGCAGGCCCAGGCGCACAGCTCGCAGCCGATGCACTTCTCCAGGCCGTCGTCGTAGCGGTTGAGCTGGTGGCGCCCGTGGTAGCGCGGCATGAGGACCGGCGCCTCGAAGGGGTAGAGCTCGGTGACGGTGGGCCGGAATATCGAGGAGATGGTCACGCCGTAGCCGGCCACCGGGGCGAAGAATCGGCCCACGGGGCCGGGAAGGTCGCGCAGCCACTGGTTGTGGTCAGCGGTGCTGCCGGCACCGCCGGCACCGCCGGGGCCGTCGGGGCTCGGCCGCCCTCCCGGGGCGCGGAAGGCGTCGGGGTTCTGGTCAGTCATCGGTTCCCTCCTGGACGGTGTCGCCGGAGTCGGGGGTGGACTGGAGGCCGAGGGCCGCGAGGCCGCCGACGTCCGCGGAGCCCGCATCATCAGCACCGCCGACGGCAAGCATCACAGAGCTGACAGAGCTGACAGAGCTGGCGGCATCGGTGCGGACGGGCGCCTGGGCCCGCTGGGCGCGGCGCACGCGCGGGGAGACGGGCAGCTGCTGGCCGGGCAGCGGCGGGACGGGGTAGCCGCCCGCGAAGGCGTCGAGCTCCTCCCCCGGGGCGGTCACGCCGCCGGCGCCACGGGCCGGCCCGTCGTCCTCGGACTCGGGCAGGATGAGGAGCACGAGCATGGCGACCAGGAAGACGGCCGCCAGGGCGATGAGCAGCCCGGCGGGCGAGCCGGTGAAGAAGGCGCGGTACCCCTGGAGGGCGGCCACCAGGACGAACCATCCCAGCGAGACGGGGATGAGGAACTTCCACCCCAGCTTCATGAAGTGGTCGTAGCGGATGCGCACCAGGGTGCCGCGGGTCCAGATCATGAAGAACATGACGGCCCAGACCTTGCCGATGAACCACAGCATGGGCCACCACCCGGAGTTCGCGCCCGGCCAGAAGGAGGCGATCACGAAGGAGCGCCAGCCCCCCAGGAACAGGGTCACGCACATGGCCGAGACATTGAACATGTTGATGTACTCGCCCAGGAAGTACCAGGCGAACTTCATCGAGGAGTACTCGACCATGTGGCCGGCGACGAGCTCGCCCTCCGCCTCGGGCAGGTCGAAGGGCAGGCGGTTGACCTCGCCGATCATGGAGACCACGTAGATGAGGAAGCTCGGCACCATGGCCAGGCCCCACCACAGGCGCTGCTGGGAGGAGACGATGCCGGAGGTGGACATGGTCCCCGAGGCGAGGAAGACGGTGAGGATCGACAGGCTCATGCTCAGCTCGTAGGAGATGACCTGCGCGGCCGAGCGCACCGCCCCGAAGAGCGGGTAGGTGGAGTGGGTCGACCAGCCTCCCAGGATAATGCCGTAGACGCCGAAGGCGGTGATCGCCAGGACGTAGAGGACCGCGACGGGGAAGTCGGTCAGCTGCAGGGGCGTGGAGTGGCCGAGGATGCTCACCTGCGGCCCGAAGGGGATGACCGCGTAGATCATGAAGGCGCTGAACGCCGCGATGACCGGGGCGAGGAGGTAGACGAGCTTCTCCGCGCCCCCCAGCCAGAAGTCCTCCTTCATAATGAGCTTGGCGGCGTCGGCGACCAGCTGGGGGATGCCCAGGAAGCCGTTGACGTTCGGCCCGGGGCGCGTCTGCATGCGTCCCAGGACGCGCCGCTCCGCCCAGATCGCCAGGATGACGTTGACGATGAGGAAGGCGACGATGAAGACCGCCTTGATGAGGGTCAGCCACCAGGTCTCGGCGGAGAAGTCGGCGGTCACACCGCCCTCGGCGCCGGAGGCCGTCGCCGGAGCCGTCGTCGGGACGAGGTGCAGAAGAGCCATGGTGCTGGTGGTGCTCACCGGGCCACCTCCGTGCTGCTCGGGGTGCGGATCAGGGCGCTGGTCGGGGTGCTGGGCAGGGTGCCGGTCGGGGCGAGGGACAGGCGGACCCGGGAGCCGTGGCCGGCGCGGAGCGTCTGGCGGACCGTGGAGCCGGGCGAGCACTCGGGCAGCCAGACGGTGCCCGGGGCGACCCGGCCCGCGACCACCGCGGGCAGCGTGACGGCGCCGGCCGCGGTGGCGACCTCGACGCTCTCCCCGCCGCTCAGGCCCAGCCGGGCGGCGAGGTCGGCGGCGACGCGGGCGACCGGGCGCATGGCGGTGGCGGCGAGGAACGCCTCGCCGTCCTGGAGCCGGCCGGCATCGAGCATGGGCTTGTGCGTGGCCAGGACGGCGTCCAGGCCGGTCACTGTCGAGCGGCCGGAGCGGCCCGCCCGGCCCTCGGCGGGCGCGGTACCGGCCGCACCGGCCCCGGCGTCGACCGGGGAGGCGGCGGAAGGCTCGATGAAGACGACCCCGCCGCGCGCCCCGCCCCACAGGCCGAGGCCGGCGATCTGGGCGTGGAGGGCCCCCAGGTCGTCCGCGCCCAGGTCCTCGCCCATCTCGGCGGCGAGCATCCCCAGGACCTGGCGGTCGGTGCGGGCGTGCGAGACGTGGGCCTGGCCGAAGGGGCGCACGCGCCCCTCCCAGTTGACGAAGGTGCCGTTCTTCTCCTCGGCGGGGGCGACCGGCAGGACGACGTCGGCGCGCTCGGTGACCTCGCTGCGGCGCACCTCGAGCTGGACGGTGAAGCGGGAGGCCGCCAGGGCCGTCCGGGCCAGGGCGGGGTCCGGGAAGTCGCGCGGGTCGATGCCGCCGGCCACCAGGCCGCCGAGGCCGCCGTCGGCCAGCGCCGCCAGGATCCGGGTCGCGTCGCGGCCGGGCGCGTCGGGCAGGGGGGCGTGGGCGTGGACCCCGGCGGGGTCGATGCCCCAGACGTCCTGGACCTGGCGGCGGGCGCCGTCGTCGGCGACGGGGCGGCCGCCGGGCAGGAGGAAGGGCAGCAGGCCCGCCTCGATGCCGCCGCGCTCGCCGGCGCGGCGCGGCACCCAGGCCAGGCGGGCCCCGGTGGCGGTGGCCAGGGTGTCGACGGTGGTCAGCAGCCCCGGCACGGCGGCGGCGCGCTCGCCCACCAGGATGGTGGCGCCCTCGGCCTTGAGCGCCTCGACGACGTCGGGGTGGGTCTGGGAGAGCAGGGCGATGGCGCGCGCCTCCTGGCCGGGGACGGTCAGGACGGTGGTGGCGCCGAGCTTGCGCGAGCCGTTGGTGACCAGCGGGGCGATGGCGGCCACGCGCACGCCGCCGGCGCGCACGCCCTTGCGCAGACGCAGGAACAGGGAGCCGCACTCGTCCTCGGGCTCCAGGGCCACCAGGAGGACCTGACCGGCGCTCTCCAGGGAGGAGTAGGTCACGGCGCCCATCCCCGTGCCCGCGACCCGGGCGCCCAGGAAGAGGTCCTCCTCCTCGCTGTGGTCGCGCACGCGCTGGTCGATGTCGTTGGTGCCCAGCACCTGGCGGGCGAAGCGGGACCAGGCCCAGCCGTCCTCCAGGGTGGTGCGGGCCCCGGGCAGCAGGCCGACGCCGCCGGCCTCCCGCGCCGCGGCCAGGCCCCGGGCGGCGACGTCGAGGGCGTCGGACCAGCTGGTGGGCACCAGCTCGCCGTCCTCGTCGCGCACCAGCGGGACGCGCAGGCGGTCGGGCTGGGAGGACCAGGCGAAGCCGAAGCGGTCCTTGTCGGTGATCCACTCCTCGTTGACCTCGGGGTCGCTGCCGGCCAGGCGCCGCAGGACCACGCCGCGGCGCATGTCGACCCTGATGGCGGAGCCGGAGGCGTCGTGCTCGGTGACCGAGTCGGTGGACACCAGGTCCACGGGGCGGGCCCGGAAGCGGTAGCGGGCGGACGTGAGGGCCCCCACGGGGCAGATCTGGATGATGTTGCCCGAGAAGTAGGAGGCGAAGGGGCGGCCCGAGACGTCGAGGTCCTCGCGGCCCGCCAGGTCACCGGGTCCGTAGACGGAGCCGTCGACGGCGCCGGGCTGCCCGCCCGGCCCGGCCAGGTCGGCCTCGGGGGCGAGGTAGGCCCCGCCGCGGATGGTCTCGGTGGCCAGGCCCGCCACGCCCTCGGGGTCGAAGAAGTCCAGGACGGTGGAGTCGTAGCGGCCGATCTGCTCGGAGTACAGGCCCCCGGTGATCTCGCCGCCGACGTGCCCGGCGCCGCGCCCCTGCAGGGCGATGAAGGGGTCGCCGGCGACCTGGTCGGCGAAGCGCACGCAGCGCTGGCACAGGATGCAGCGGTCGCGGTCCAGCAGGATGTTGCCGGTCAGGCGCAGGGGCTTGGGGAAGGTGCGCTTGACGTCGGTGAAGCGCGTGGCGCTCTGGGCGCCGGAGGCCATGAGCTCCAGGGCCTGGTTCTGCAGGGGGCACTCCCCGCCCTTGTCGCACACCGGGCAGTCCAGGGGGTGGTTGATCAGGAGGAACTCCATGGTGCCGGCCTGCGCCCTGGCGGCGACCTCGCTGGTGGCCTGGGTGGAGATCTCCATGCCCTCCATGGCGGTCATGGCGCACGAGGGCTGCGGCTTGGGCATGGGGCGGACCACGCCGTCGCGCCCGGGCATGGCCACCTCCACCAGGCACTGGCGGCAGTTGGCCGACGGCGCCAGCAGCGGGTGGTCGCAGAAGCGCGGGATGCGCACCCCGATCTTCTCGGCGGCACGGATGAGGAGCGTGCCCTTGGCAACCTCGACGGGGACGCCGTCGATCGTCATGTGGACCGTGTCAGTCATGTCTCACCGTGCGCTTTCAACGATTGCCGAGGCCGCGTAGGGGAAGAGCTCGTCGGCCGCGGAGGTGTACCCGGCCTCGAACTCGGCCCTGAACCGCTTGATGCCGGACAGGACCGGGGTGGCGGAGGCGTCACCGAGGGCGCAGAAGGAGCGGCCGGCGATGTTGGAGGCGATGGACTCCAGCTTCTCGACGTCCCCGGGCAGGCCCCGCCCGGCCTCCAGGCGCGCCATGATCTGGCGCATCCAGTAGGTGCCCTCCCGGCAGGGCGTGCACTTGCCGCAGGACTCGTGCTGGTAGAACTCGGTCCACCGGGCCACCACGCGCACCACGGAGACCGTCTCGTCGAAGACCTGGAGCGCGCGGGTGCCCAGCATGGAGCCGGCCGCCCCGACCGACTCGTAGTCCAGGGGGACGTCGAGCTCCTCGGGGCCGAAGATCGGGGTGGACGAGCCCCCCGGGACCCAGAACTTGAGCCGGTGTCCGGCGCGGACGCCGCCGGCCAGGTCGATGAGCTCGCGCATGGTGATGCCGAAGGGCGCCTCGAGCTGGCCGGGGTGGGCCACGTGCCCGGACACGGAGAAGATGCCGTGGCCCTTGGAGCGCTCGGTGCCCATGGATGAGTACCACTCGGGGCCGCGGGCGAGGATCCCCGGCAGGGAGGCGATGGTCTCGACGTTGTTGATGACCGTCGGGCGGGCGTACAGGCCCTGGGCCGCCGGGAAGGGGGGCTTGAGGCGCGGGTGGCCGCGGCGGCCCTCCAGGGAGTCCAGCAGCGCGGTCTCCTCCCCGCAGATGTAGGCGCCGGCCCCGGCGTGCGCGGTGATGGCGAGCGGCTGGGCGCCGTCCTGGCCGAAGCCGGTCTCCAGGTACCCGGCCTCGCGGGCCTCGCGCACGGCGGCCAGCAGGCGGCGGTAGACGTGGGCGACCTCGCCGCGCAGGTAGACGAAGGCGTGGTCGCAGCCGATGGCCCGCGAGCAGATCGCCACGCCCTCGACGAGGGCCTGCGGGTTGGCCATGATCGTCGGGATGTCCTTGCAGGTGCCCGGCTCGGACTCGTCGGCGTTGACCACCAGGTAGCGGGCCCCGCCGTCGGGGGCGGGCAGGAAGGACCACTTCAGGCCGGTGGGGAAGCCGGCGCCGCCGCGGCCGCGCAGGTTGGAGGCCTTGACCAGGGCGACGAGCTCGTCCTGGCTCATCGTCTTGGCCCGCCTCAGGCCCCGGTAGCCGCCGTGGGCGAGGTAGGCCTTCAGGGTCCAGGAGCGGTCCCTGTCCCACATGTCGGTGACGGCGGGGGTGAGGGTGCCCGGCGCAGTGAAGGCCGGGCCGGCCTGGGCGGCGCCGCTCGCGCTGTCGGTCACTTGGTCTCCTCCTTCGGAACCGTCCAGCCGTGCTCGCGGGCGATGCGCAGGCCCAGCAGGCTCGGCTCGCCCGCACCGACGCCCTCGTCCGCGCGGCCGTCCTCGAATCCGGCCAGGAGCCGCTCGTTGTCGCGGAAGGTCGGCAGGGTCTCGGGGCCGCGGGTGGGGGCGACGGCCTCACCGCGCTCCAGGCGGGCCACCAGCTCGACGGCGGAGGCCGGGGTCTGGTTGTCGAAGAACTCCCAGTTGACCATGACGACGGGGGCGTAGTCGCAGCCGGCGTTGCACTCCACGCGCTCCAGGCTGATGCGGCCGTCCTCGCTGGTCTCGTCGTTGCCCAGGCCGGTGTGCTCGCTCACGGCCCGCCAGACCTCGTCGCCGCCCATGACGGCGCACAGGGCGTTGGTGCACACCCCCACGTGGTAGTCCCCGGCGGGGTGGCGGCGGAACTGGCTGTAGAAGGTGGCGACGGCGCTGACCTCCGAGCGCGTCAGGCCCAGCTTCTCGGCGCACAGGGCGATGCCGCGCGGGGAGACGTAGCCGTCGACGCTCTGGATGAGGTGCAGCATGGGGATCAGGGCGCTGCGCTCGTGGCCCGCGGGGTAGCGGGAGGTGATCTGCTCGATCTCGGCGTCCAGGCGGGCGCCGAGATCGGGGTCGTAGCCGGCGGCGGTCGCACGGGTGTTCTCGGTGGTGCTCATCAGCGGTCCACGCCTCCCAGGACGGGGTCGATGGAGGCCAGGGAGGGGACCAGGTCGGCGATCATGCCGCCCTCGCCCATCATGGCCAGCGACTGCAGGTTGGAGAAGGAGGGGTCGCGGAAGTGGACCCGGTAGGGGCGGGTGCCGCCGTCGGAGACGGCGTGGACGCCCAGGACGCCCTTGGCGTGCTCCACGGTCTGGTAGACCTGCCCGGCGGGGACGCGGAAGCCCTGGGTGACCAGCTTGAAGTGGTGGATGAGGGACTCCATGGAGGTGCCCATGATCTCGCGCACGTGGTCCAGGGACTGGCCCTGGCCGTCGGTGGCGATGGCCATGCGGGCGGGCCAGGCGATGGTGGGGTCGGCCACCATGGTCGTGTTGGAGGGGTCGTCGCCCCGCTCGGCGATCTCGTCGAGGCGGTCCACGCACTGGGAGACGATCTTCAGGGACTGGTAGCACTCGTCGAAGCGCACGGCCAGGCGGTTGTAGCAGTCGGAGCGGTCGTAGACGGGGATGTCGAAGTCGTAGGTCTCGTAGCCGCAGTAGGGCGTGATCCGGCGCATGTCCAGCGGGTACCCGGCGGCGCGCACGCACGGCCCGGTCAGGCCCATGGCCATGGCGGCGGCCAGGCTGACCTCGCCCACGCCGACGAAGCGGGACTTCAGGATCGGGTTCTCCATGAGGAGGGACTCGAGCTCGCCGATGTCGTTCTTGATGTTCGGCATGACCGAGCGCACGAAGTCGGTCAGGCCCGTGGGGATGTCCTGGGCCAGGCCGCCGGGGCGGACGTAGGCGTGGTTCATGCGCAGCCCGGAGACCATCTCGAAGGCGCGCAGGATGTTCTCGCGGCAGCGGAAGGAGATGGTCATGAGCGTGGTGCCGCCCATCTCGTTGCCGCCGGAGCCGATGGCGACGGCGTGGGAGGCGATGCGGTTGAGCTCCATGAGGAGCACGCGCATGACCGAGGCCTTCTCGGGGATGTCGTCGGTGATGCCGAGCAGCTTCTCCACGGCCAGGGCGTAGCCGACCTCCTGGAAGAAGGGGGCCACGTAATCCATGCGGGTCACGAAGGTCTCGCCCTGGACCCAGGTGCGGTACTCCATGTTCTTCTCGATGCCCGTGTGCAGGTAGCCGGTGCCCACGCGGACCTCGGTGACGGTCTCGCCGTCGACCTCCAGGACCAGGCGCAGCACGCCGTGGGTGGAGGGGTGGACGGGCCCCATGTTGAGCACGATGCGGTCGTGGCGGAGGCGGTCGTCCTCGTCGCGTGCGGCGATGGCGGCGACGACGTCGTCCCAGTCGCCGCCGGCCAGCGTGTACTGGGGGGCGCCGTCGGCGATGTCGTCGGTGGCCGGCCCGGCGGCGCGGAAGGTGCTTGCGGGGCTCATCAGCGGTACGACCTCCGGGTGTCGGCGGGCGGGGTGGCGGCCCCCTTGTACTCCACAGGGATGCCGCCCAGCGGGTAGTCCTTGCGCTGGGGGTGGCCCACCCAGTCGTCGGGCATGGCCGAGCGGGTGAGGTTGGGGTGGCCGTCGAAGACGATGCCCATGAGGTCCCAGGTCTCGCGCTCGTGCCAGTCGTCGCCGGGGTAGACCGGCACGATCGAGGGCACGTGCGGGTCGGTGGCGGGGCAGGCGACCTCCAGGCGCAGCTGGCGCCCGCCGTGGGTCAGGCTCACCAGCTCGAAGCAGGCGTGCAGCTCGCGGCCGGCGTCGCCGGGGTAGTGGACGCCGCTGACGCCCAGGCACAGCTCGAAGCGCAGGTCCTGGTCGTCGCGCAGGGGGCGCACGACGTCGAGGAGGTGCTCGCGGGCGATGAACAGGGTGAGCTCGTCGTGCTCGACGGCGACCTTCTCAATGGCCTCGGCCGGCTCGACCCCGGCATCGGCCAGGTCCTCGACGAGGGCGTCGACGACGCCGTCGAACCAGGAGCCGTAGGGGCGCGCCGCGGCCGGGGCGAGGGTGACCACGGTGCGGTGGCGGCCGTAGCCGGTGGTGTCCCCGGCGTCGGCGGCGCCGAACTGGCCGGAGTGGGCGGAGACGACCTCGGCGACCAGCTCGGGGCGCACCGGGCGGCCGGGCACGACCTCGGGGACGGCGGCGACCGGCTCGATGTCGCCGGCGGTGTCGGGGGAGGCGGCGTTCTCACTCATGCGAGCCGGCCCTTCATCTCGGAGACGGGGGTGGCGGCCAGGGCGGCGGCCTCGACGGCGCGCGCGATCTCCTCGCGGTGCCTGAAGACGGGGCGGCGCTCGATCTGGCGGGTGAGCTCGAGCATGGCGTTCAGGAGCATCTCGGGGCGCGGCGGGCAGCCGGGCAGGTAGATGTCGACCGGGACGATGTGGTCGCAGCCCTGGACGATGGCGTAGTTGTTGAACACGCCGCCGGAGGAGGCGCAGGCCCCCATGGAGATGACCCACTTGGGCTCGGGCATGGAGTCGTAGACGTTGCGGACGATGGGTGCCATCTTGTGGGAGACGCGGCCCGAGACGATCATGACGTCGGCGTGGCGCGGGGAGGCGCGGAAGACCTCCCAGCCGAAGCGGGCCATGTCGAAGCGGGGGGTGCCGGTGCCCATCATCTCGATGGCGCAGCAGGCCAGGCCCATGGTCACCGGCCACAGGGAGCGGGCCTGGGCCAGGCCGGTGAGCCGCTCGACGCTGGTGATCAGGAACCCGGGGCCGTCCACGGACTGCTCGGCGGCGAGCTGGAGGTCATCCCGCTTGGAGGGGATGTGGAGCATCTTCTCGTTGTAGTCGCGCATGTTCATGGTGTGCCTGCCTTACCTGCCCGTCCCGCGCCCGTCAGTCCCAGTCCAGTCCGCCGCGGCGCCACTCCAGGACGTAGGGCACCGTGATCAGGGCGATGAAGATGAGGGCGGCGCTCAGCCCGAACAGCCCCAGGCGCGCGAAGGCCGTGGCCCAGGGGTAGAGGAAGACGACCTCGACGTCGAAGATGATGAAGGTCATGCCCACCAGGTAGAAGGCGATGGGGAAGCGCCCGGTCTCGGTGTTGGTGGGCGTGGGGTCGATGCCGCACTCGTAGTTGGCGACCTTGACCCTGTTGCGCTTGTTGGGGCTCACGATCGCGGACAGGATGAGGCCGCCGGCGGCCACGACCAGGGCCATCGCCGCCATAATGAGCAGGGAGACGTAGGGGTTCATGCTGCTGGCACCATTCTCGTCAGGAGCTGGATGAGGTGGTCGATCGCGTCGCCGCCGCGGCGCTCCCAACCGTCGGACAGGAGCTTGGCCACGAGCCTCATGAGGTGCTTGCGGCCCAGGCCGTAGCGGGTGCACACGCGCATGACCTCGGGGTGCTCGATGAGGGCCACGAAGACCCGGCCGAGGGTGTAGTAGCCGCCCATCTCGGCCTCCAGGGCGGCGGGGTACTGCCCCAGGGCCCTCTCGCGGCCGACGGCGGTGGAGCGGGCGGCGGCCTGCGCGGCGGCCTCGGCGGCCAGGCGCCCGGACATGAGGGCCTGGGCGATGCCCTCGCCGTTGAAGGGCGAGACCATGCCGCCGGCGTCGCCGAGCAGCATGAGGCCGTCGGCGTAGTGGGGTTTGCGGTTGAAGGCCATGGGCAGGGCGGCGGAGGCCAGGCGCCCGACCCGGTTGTCCGGGGTGAAGGCCCAGGAGGCGGGGACGGAGGCCACCCAGCGGTTGAAGACGGCGCGGTGGTCGACCCTGGTGGTCGCGGCGCGCGAGGACACCGAGCCCAGCCCGACGTTGACCAGCCCGTCGCCGACGCTCCACAGCCACCCGTAGCCGGGCAGGAGGGCGGAGCGGTTCGCCGGGCCGTCCCACAGCTCCAGGCGGGACTCCATCCAGGCGTCGGCCGCCCGCGGGGAGCGGAAGTAGGCGCGCACGGCCACGCCCAGCGGCCTGCGCTCGTCCTTGCGCCGGCCGACGGCGGTGGCCAGGCGGGCCGAGACGCCGCCGGCGTCGATGACCAGGGGGGCGCGCAGGGTGGCGGGGCGGGGGATCCCGGGGCGGGCGACGCGGGTGGTCGGCCTGGTCTCGACGCCGACGACGCGTCCGGCGGCGGTTGTGGCCGGGCCGGTGGCGGTGACGCCGGTCAGCAGGCGGGCCCCGGCGGCGGCGGCGTGCTCGGCCAGGTCCCGGTCGAGGTCGGCGCGTCGGCGCGCCAGCCCGTAGGAGGGCAGGGAGGCCTGCTCGGGCCAGGGGATGTGGAGACGGTGCCCGCCCCCGATGACGCGCAGGCCCTTGTTGCGCTGCCAGGTCGAGGTGTCCACGCCCATGCGGACGAGCTCGCGCACGGCCGAGGGGGTCAGGCCGTCGCCGCAGACCTTGTCGCGGCCGAGCTCGTGCCTCTCGACCACGATGACGTCCAGGCCGCAGGTGGCCAGGTGGTAGGCGGCCGACGAGCCGGCCGGGCCCGCGCCGACCACGACGACGTCGGCGCTCAGGTCCTCGGCGCCCGCGCCGCCGCCGGGGCCGCCCGTGGGGGCGGTGCGCCTGCCGTCCCGGTCAGTCACCGCGTCCCCTTTCCTCTCATGCCGAACAGCCCTCTGGGTAGGAAGGCCTAGGGCGACTCTACCGAGACTGCGACCGGAGCCCGAGCCCCGGTGGAGCCCCCGTTGCGCAGGGAAGCCTTTCCGCGCCATGGCGTCAGCGAGTGCGCCCGTGCCCCCGCGGTCCCGGAGGAGGATTGAAACCAATTAGGCCCTTCTTCCCTTGCGAAATACTGCGCATACCGGGCCGGCGCTCCCCGAGGGGTACCGGGCCCCGGGGAGCGTGACCTTGCTGTGACCTTCCTGCTGGCGCTGCCGGTGGTCCCCCGGCCGGCGGCCGCCATGGTGCCGGGGCTGTTCGCCGCCATGGCTCCGGTGATCATGACGGGGCTCGCGCGCACCCGGCACAGCGAGCCGGCTGGCCGTGAGCGCCGTGTACGGAGCGGGGATCTGGTGCGCCTTCGCGGTGGCCGTGGTCACCAGGAGGGTGGGCGGGCTGGGTGGGCTATCGCCGAAGGACGACGGCGCCTCCATCGCCCTGGCGGCCTTCGCCGAGGAGCCGGGCAAGCCGATCCCGTTGGCGGTGGTCGCCCTGGGGGCGCCGGGGCGCGCGCGGCGCTTCGCCGCAGCCGACTGGGCGCTGCTGGGGTACGCGGCCGGGCTCGGTTTCACGGTGGCGGAGGACATCTGTCCGCCGCCTTCGGCAGCCGGGCCTGCTGGAGGCCCTCCTGGGCGGGTCCGGGCTCTCCTGCTCCCCGAACCCGTGGACGCTGGGCAGCTACGCGCACTGGGGCGGGGCCGTGGCGGTGGGCCACCAGGTGCGCACCATGATCGTGGCCGTGGCGGTGGGCTTGGGGATCGCCCTGTGGCGGGTCGGCACGGTGCGGGCTGGGGCCCCCTTCGGCGCGGCACGACGGGTGACGGCCCTGGTCCCGCCTGTGCTGGCGATGGCGCAGGTGAGCGCCGACCACGCGGGGTGGAACGCCTGCGGGTCCGCCCTCGGCTGGATGGACAACGACGCCGAGGGCGTCCCGTGGTGGGTCTGTCCGCTGTGGCTGGTCGGCGGGCGGGGCGCCCTGGCGGTCCCGGTCTCGGTGGCGCTGCTGGGGTGCTGCCTGCTGGTGGACGACTACCGGCGCGGAGGCGCGAGAGAACGCGGTCTGCCCCTGCCCGAGGCCCCGGCGGTGCGCCTGCCGGTGCTGACCGGCGTTCCCGGCCCTCTGCAGGCGGTGTCGATCGCGGTGCTGGCCCCTGGTGCAGTTCGCCTGGAGCGACCTGGTGGTGGTCTGGTCGGCCTACGGGGACCGTCGCCGGGGCGTGCCGGCGGCGATGCGGCGGGGCCGGGCGACCGCGGCCCAGGTGCGGGCCGTGCGGGCCGATACCATGGGCGCCGTCGCCCCGGGCCGTGAGCCGAGGACGCGCCTGCTGTTCCGTCTGGGCGCCCTGGTCGCGACGACGGCGGGGCTGCTGTGGGTCGTGTACGGGCTGTGGGCGGGCATGAGCACTGGCGGGCATTGGGCATCAAGGGCGACAACGTGTTCTTCGCCGGTCTTCTTGAGGGGCTGGCCCAGTGGTGGGACGGCCTGGGCTGGGCGGGCCAGGTCCTCATGACCGCCCTGGGGGTCATGCTCATAGTGGCGCTGGGCGGGTCCTTCGCCCTGGCCATGGGCGCCACCGGCGTGATGGCCTGGGGGCTGTCGCACAGGCGGGGGGCTGGCCGCCCTGGTGCGCGACCCGAGGAGTGCTTTCATGGGTTACGTCACCACTGTCGCCCCGGGCCGGCTCTGTCTTGACGTGCTGGACCTGCTGACATACCCGGCAGCGCGTTCGGGTGAGCGGGCCGCTGGGCGGCGGGGGCTCCCGCCTCCGCGCTCGCCGAGGCGCGCGCTATGAAGACCTCTGCCGACTTCACCGAGCAGCAGGTCCGCTTCGCCGCCCATGCCCGGGTCGCCACGCGGGCCGCCGAGGCCGGGCCGGAGCAGCCGGCCAACAGGTACGGGTGCGCGGCGTCGGCCTTCACGCGGGAGAGAGCTGATAAAACGCTCCGTAAACTGAGCAGGCCGGGATCAGGAGTGAGCAAACGGGACCTCAAGGAATTAGAGCGCGTTGCGGATGCGGTGTCTAACGGTCGCAGCGACGTGAGGCGTCTGGCGGAGTACACCGGCGAGCGGGGCGGGGAGCAGATGCTGAACCGAGAGGGCCACCACATCCCGGAGGCCTTTCACTCGGTCCAGCCCCCCCCCGCACGCGGCCCCGGCCCGGGCCACGTGGACGGCCTGGCCGTCCCACCCCGCGGGGACGAGGTCGTCATCCCCGAGTACAAGGGCGGCACCGCCGCCTACGACCCGAGCAAGACCTACGCTCTTGATGAGCTCGATGAGCTCGGAGCCCCGCCCGCGGCCCAGGGCACGTCCGACTATGTCATGGACCGCATGCTGGAGGACGAGCGCGTCCCCCGGTACTTCCACGACGACCCCGGCCTGCGGGAGCTCATCAAGGACGGCCGTACCAGCCTGCGCACGGACGTCTTCGAGACCCCCGGCCCGGGGCGGACCACCAGGGTCCGCACCACGGGCTTCTCGCCCTCACCCGGCTTCACTGCCAAGCTCGAGCAGAAGATCGCCGGTCTCTAAGCACTCAACCACACATCAAACACCCAAGAGAAAGGATCATCCCATGACCGACTTCTTCGTCCTGCAGGTCCGGGAGGATGTGGCCTAGATCCGGGCCTGGACGGACCACTCCTGGCCTATGACCCTCCAGGAGGCCTTCGCCGTCCGCGACCGCCTCGGCTGGACACCCGCTCCCGACGACGGCCGCTTCTTCAACCACCAGGCTCTCCACCAACGGCCAGGAAGACGGACACATCGGCATCGTCAACGAAGGCGGAGTCAAAGGCGTGAGCCTCCCACTGTCTTCGCGGGCGCTGCCCCCGCAGTGGGCCCAGGCGGCCCCCATCACCCGGGCCGCCTATCCTCAGTACGTCCAAGCCTCGACCGCCCTGTGGGGGCCAAGCCATGACAAGCGCGGGCGAGACGGCTCCCGCATCAACCGCTGGTCAGGTCATGACTCAGGCCGGGGCGGAGAAGGAGCCCAGCAGCCAGGCGAGCGCCCAGAAACAACCGTCCGGATCCCCCGCTGCGTCCCCCCACCGCCACGCGATCGCTCTACCGTCCGCGAGCATCGTCCGGCCCGAGTCCTTCGGGGCGGTGGGAAGGTTCAGCTCGCCACGGCGAGGCAGACTCTGGGCGAGTCCCACGGCCTTGAGACAGGCCTCGCCGAGCACCCAGTGGGACAACCGCGCCCCGGGCACCCCGCATCTGTCGCCCCATCGGCGCAGAGCCGCCGGTCGAGAACGAGGCTGTTGCACGTCCACGCCGATCGGACCGGGCGCTCGCACGACGGCGATCAACGAGCCTGAGTGGCTCGCTGACCAGAAGCTGCCGCAACCGACGCAGCGGCTACGGCCGTCATCCAAGGGCTGCGGTTGGGGACTCTTGCAACAAGGGCGCAGCCTGGCCAGGTGCCGAACTGCCCGCCGCCCCGACCCCGCGGGGGCGGGGCGGTCTGAACGGACACGCCAAGCCCAGACGCCATGAGGCACCGCCGGGACCGCCCATAAGCTAGGGCTCACGTGCGGACCATGATCGACTGATAACTGCCTCCGATCTCGAAGGAGTTGATAAGCGTCAGAATCGAGCCCGATATGTCCAGACCACCAGCCGCGCCACTGAGCAGCGCCGGAACGCGTCCGCGCTGACGCATCCACACAGCCTGCAGGACGCCGAGCATTGGCGCCGCACTCAGCGTGTCCCCCTGGACGCCTTTGGGGAAGCTCACGCTGGCCCCGGAGGCCAGCCCCAGCCTCTCCAGAGCATCCTGCTCCAGCCGGTCGGGCAGATCGCGCCCGCACGCGGCGCTCACCACCACGTCCACGGAACCGGGTCCAATGCCTGCGTCATCAAGGGCACCGGTCATCGCCCGCAGGATCCCATCACAATCACGGCGAAGAGTGCCCGGCACCGACCCGTCCCCGGCCATGCCGAATCCGACAATCTCAGCCAAGGTCGCCCGGTCGGGATGAGAATCCGGTCGTTCGAGAAGCACTCCCACTGCGGCCTCACAAAACAGCCGTCCTGTGTTACCGCGCGGATTCAGAGTTCCCGTGGACAGGAATCCGGGCTGGCCGTGGAATCCGCTGAGCAGTACTCTTGTGACCTCGTCGGCCGCGACCAGGATGACCCTTTCACACGCTCCCGAGCGCATGAGCTGTCCGGCGAAGTGCAGAGCCGAGACCGCCGAGGTGCCTCCTGCGCAGAAAGTCGCC
This sequence comes from Actinomyces israelii, assembly GCF_030253495.1. Classification (NCBI taxonomy): domain Bacteria; kingdom Bacillati; phylum Actinomycetota; class Actinomycetes; order Actinomycetales; family Actinomycetaceae; genus Actinomyces; species Actinomyces israelii. Next base: position 916,141 of record NZ_CP124548.1, on the reverse strand, counting down.
GTAGGACCGCGCATCTGCTTCAGAAGAGCAACATGTCCCGCGGCGGCGTTCATCACGGTGTTCGGAAAGATGCGGGAGTCTCCCTCCCCGGAAACGAGCAGACCGCGCTGGAACTCTTCAATCGCCGTCAACGGCCCGTAGCCCGTGGCGAACACCAGTCCAGAGGATTCGAGCGCCTCAGACGAGAGCCTCGTCCGCACAAGCAACTCGGAGACCGCCTGCGCCGCCAAGCGGCTGAGCCGATCCAGGCGGCGCAACGACCGCGGGTTGATCCCCGCTTTCAGCCTCTTGTCGGGAACCATGCCCACAGGGTACGAGGCGCCTTCGCGCACAGTGGCGACCTCATCGTACAGCCGAGTGCCGTCGAACAACTTGTCTGCGACCTGCAAGGTGTCGACCGCATGACCGGCAATAGCACCCACACCGGTCACTTCCAAAGTGAAGTCGAGATACTCCGGCCCGGAGTCGTCCGAGTCGGGTGGTGAGAACAGCAGGCTGGCGTTATTCCCGCCAAAGGCGAACGAGTTCGAGGCCACGACGCCGATCGTCCCCTTCCGCGCCCGGTCCGGCACGATATCGATCCCTTCGCCCTCGAGTCTCGCGGTTTTGCGCTGCTGGGCGAGACTGTCCTCCGGCACGTGGGTCGGTGGGAGTACCTGCTCCACCAGTGCCTTGATCGAAACCACTGACTCGACGGCGCCAGCGGCCCCGAGGGTGTGCCCGATCATGGACTTCGTGGAGCTGACCGGGGGGTGCGGACTGCCAAGAGAGGAGATCAGCCGCAGCTCGCCAGTGTCGTTGGCGGGAGTCCCCGTTCCGTGTCCGTTGATGTAGTCGATCTCAGTCATCTCAATGCCGGCCATCCGGGTGGCTGCCACCATGGCGCTGCGCGCTCCGCGCCCTCGCGGGTCAGGCGCGGTGGGATGATAGGCGTCGGCTGAGAGTCCGTAGCCGCGCAGTTCGGCCAGGATCCGCGCCCCGCGGTTACGGGCCGCGTTGTCCTCCTCCAAGATCAGAAACGCGGCTCCCTCGCCCAGAGTCAGCCCGTCACTGCGGGTATAGGGCGCGCAGTGCTCCGCCGAGAGCGCGGACAGACTGGAGAACCCGGCGAAGGGAAGATAGGCCAACGGATCAGATCCGCCGACCACCATTACGTCGGCGTGGCCGGAACGCAGGACCTCCATGCCGTTGGCGATCGCGACCGCGCCCGCCGCGCACGCATTCGAGTTGACAGTGCGGGCCCCCAGGAGGGCGAACTCGCTGGCCAACGCGTCGCCGAGCGCATGCAGCGGATACTGCCACAGCAGCCTGTTGTCGGCTGCGTCCAGGCCATCGCTGATCCACTGCCTCTGGAATGCCTCACCCCTTCGGGCACCGCCGATGCAGGTTCCGACGCTCAGGCCCCGACGGTCCTGCGGATAAGGATTGGCCTTCTCGAGGCCGGCATCGCGCAGGGCGTCACCCAGCGCCAGCGCAGCGAGCTGAATCGCACGGTCATCATCTTCGAGGCCGGGTTCCTCGACCGACCGGACCTGGCCGCCCCACCTCGTCGACACACCGACCGTCGGGATCGAGTCGAAGTCACCCAGCCCAGACTGGCCCTGAGCGATGCCGGACCACCCCTCCGCCAGAGTTCGTCCAGCGGCTGTCAGCATGGACATGCCGGTAATGACGACCTTCATGGACGCACCCCGATCGTTCGCACCCAGGACAAAGGGGTCACTGCAGGCCTTGAGACAGTCTCGAGGACCTGTCCGTCGCCCGTCATCAGGCTCAGGCCGGGCACGCAATACGGATTATCCAGCAGCAGGAGCCCGATGCCGTCGCCGCACCCCGCTGCAGGCGCTGCGACCTGCACGGTCCCCACCGCATTATCCTCATCGAACACGCTCGTGCCGCTGGCGGGGAAATCCTGACCGCGGGCGTATGCGGCGACCAGTCGCCGGGTGCCGGCCGGAACACCAAGGGCGGCATCGCCGTAGAATGCATCATCTCTGGTCAGCGACATGAGCCAGGAGACGCCGGACTCAGTGATGCTCAGTCCGCGAGTTTGCTCGGGGATGATGGGATGGTTGGTCTCCACGTGGACGCGGACCAAGGCCTGCTGGTCGATCACCCCTCCCCCGAGTTCCGCGGCCCGGGCGGCAAGCACGCCCATGGCGGCCTCGATGGAACCCGAACCAATAACGACGTAACCGAACTCGGACGTCGTACCAGTCCTTGCGAGCCTGACGGGCCGGCCGCCGACCGTGGTTCCGATCACCTCGTTCAGCAGCAGATCGGAGATCGGCTGGTCGATGAGCGGCTCGACGACCTCCCACGACCGAGGGCCTTCTATCGCGATCGCGAAACCCTCGGCCGGGGTGACTTCCACCCGCTCATGCACCTGCTCCGGAGCGGCCCCGCACGCGGCGTCCAGCCATCCCGCAGCGGCATCAAGCAGGAGCAGGTCCTCCGCCTCTCCGAGCAGGACCAGCGCGGTTCCCGCCGGACGGCCGGTCTTGTCGAGGACCAGCGACCACTCACTCGTGTCCGGGTGCGAGTACTCGGTGGTGCGGGCCAACAGCCACGACAGCATTCCTTGACGCTGGGCGCCGGAGAGCCGAAGCAACGAGCCCGTCATCGGATACACTCCCACACTGCCTCTGAGCGCGGCATAGCTGTCGTTCAGATCAAGCATCTCTTTCTCCTTATTGATAAATGAACCCCACAATTACAAGGGACGCAGCCGGTGACGGGGTCACCTGATCCGCTCGCACGACCCGGGCCGGCATCCAAGCACGCTCAGGACCGAGGCAGCCGGGTGAACTTGCAGATCGACGGTGAAAGGCCGGCGGGCCCGCCCCAGGCACGTCAGGAGCACCGGTCCATGACCGAATCGGATAAACACCTCGGTATCGGAGGGCCTCCCTTGCGGCCACGGAGCGACCACCAGATACTGATCAGGTGCGATCATGAGCGCCACAGCGCTGACGCCTCCCTCCCAGCTGCGGGCTGCTTCAGACAGCTCCCACAACCTCCCGTTCGCAAGGACCATGAACCGAGATCCTTTCGCCACGGACGGAGTCAGGCAAACGGCGACGTCCCCGTCACCGCCGCTGTCGGCAGTCGCCCGCACGCGCAGCATCCCCTCCTGCCCGAGGCCGACTGACCAGCCGGGTCCGTCCTGCTGGTAAGGCAGTGACCGATCCGGCCCCGCCCAGACGACGCCATGGTCTGGGTCGTTCCGGTCGGGAACTTCGACGACCCACAGTCCCGCGTGCCAGTCGCCCAGCGGACCGAGGGCACGAGAGCGCGGCCAGGGCGATGTGAGGATGGAACGACCACCGCAGAGCCACGTAGCCAGCGCAGAGCCGGAAGCCATCGTGAGGCGGTGCGGCCCGGTCTCGCACACGCGAGCGCCTTGATTATCCGGAGCCGACCAGTCGACGGGCCGCACAACGTCCTGGTCGGGCGGCTGCACACTGTCCTTCAGGCGGATCTCATTCACGCCCGGGGCCGACTCGGCACACGGCTCGGTCGCCAGGTCATGCTCGGACGCACTCACCGTCCATGTCGCCTCCCGGCCTGCGGGAACGAGCAGCTGCGGGAGATGAAGCGCCTCGAACCTGGCGTCGGCCCCGTCCCACCGTGCGACCAGTGTCCGTCCACCGGCACTGACGGCCACGGCATCAATATGCTCGTTCCGCGCGTCGTCAAAGGGCCTGCGAACCGCTGGCTGGAAGTCTGCCGCTGAGGGGGGCCACACTCCCTGACGCGTCGGGCCGCTGTACCAGCGGCCGCCTGAGTGAAGGTGCCATACGGACCCTCGCAGTCGAGTCCACGGGCTGCAGATCACTGCTCTATCGGACGACGTGCGCACCTCCAGCTCATTGCCGCGCACCGTGCAGGTGCGCTCAATACCGTCTGCCGTGCCGGCGAGACGCACGCCGTCGAGGCGCTGGTGCGCGATGACACGCGGGGAACCGGGCTGCAACGGTACGGCGTCAGCCTGCCTGGCCGGCGTCGTGTTGCGCCAGCCAGGAGGATCCACATGACGGACCACCGGCCATCGTTCGAGGAGTACCGGCGACCCCCCGTCCTCGATCCGCAGAGTCCCTTCGTCGTCAACGGTGACGGTCCAGGCGCCGTCTTCGAACTCCGCCCGCCACAGCTCCGCGGTCCGGGGCGGCACCACTGCCCCGTTGCCGGGTCTCGGCAGCCGCACGGGCAGCGTCGCCCCGGCCTCAAGGACCTCACCGGTATCGAGGTCCACGACGATGTATGAGGGGCTGTCCCCCAGCTGCACCTCATATCGCGCGCTCCACCGGCCGTCGACCCATTCCACGCCGGATGACGCTCCAGCGCCGCGAGTGCCGCGCAGTGCGTGCAGGCCCGGCGGGGCGTCCCGGTACCGCACGTCCACGGACATCATGTCGAGCACGACACCGGGGAGCCATGAGACCAGATCGACGTAGCCCCGCTGATCGGGCAGGGATCCCGGTTTGCAACGGAATCCGGCGCGGGCGTAGAGCGCGAAGGCCGGGTTCACGGGACTGGCCTCCGTCCGCAGCACCCGCACCCCCATCGCCAGAACCCGTCGGAACGCGATATCGAACAGCTTGCCGCCGACCAGTCCGTTCCGGTGGTGAGGGTCAATCAGGTACAGGTCGGAGTAGAGCTCGTCGGGAGGCGACGACCTCCGCCCGCTGTCACGGAGCATTGCCAGCATGCCGACAATACGGCCGTCTTCCTCCTCGGCCACCAGGACGCACTTGGCACAGCGCTCCATCAGGGTTTCGTGGATGGTCGCCGGGGTCTTAAGCGCATCCGAGGCGTCCGCGCCAAAGCCTGTGCGCACAATAAGATCGCGCACCCGTTCCGCATCCGAACGAATGTAGTCACGGATATGCATGCCGTCCTCACGCCCCTGCCGCGCCCTCGCGGATTGAGACGGCAACGCCTCCCTCTGCCCGCAGCTCGCCGTTGACCTCGATCCTGCAGCTGAACTCTCGCAGGGCCCCCGCAGCAGTCTTCAGCACGCAGTGCGCCTCCACCAGGTCGCCGGGAACGACCGGCTTGCGGAAAGCGAATTTGCGGATGGCGGCCAGCAGCGGGATCCCACCGGCTGAGGACCTGCCCGCTGCCGCAACAACCCCCGCGGTCTGCGCGGCGGTCTCCACCAGGAGCACGCCCGGATAAACCGGGTGGCTTGGGAAGTGTCCCGCGAAGACCGGGTTGGAGATGCTGATGAGCGAGAACCCGACGCCGCAGCGCCCCGGCTCATCGACCGTCACCCGGTCGAGCAGGACGAACGGGTGCCGGTGGGGCAGCCGGTGCAGTATCTGCACGGCCGAGTAGGTGTCGCCCGCCATCGTCATGACCGCCTGTCACACAGCTGGTCAACGATCCTATTGATGGACCCGAACGCCGCCGGGGTGTCCTCCAGCGTGACGCTGTACTCCTCGTCAATGAGGCTGACAATCTCAAGTGTGTCCAGTGAGTCAAGCTCGAGTCCGCGTCCGAAGAGGGGCTGATCAGGGTCGACCCGCGCAGGATCGTCCGGCAGGTCAAGTCCGTCGATGAGCATCTCGGTGACCCGGCCCACCAGGTCGAAACGCTCCTGTGCATGTGCTCGCAGTTCTGACACTTCGGCTTCCTTCATTGTGCTAAACGGCATCAGGCCGTTATCCCTCCGTCAACGGCCAGGATCTGGCCCGTGATGTAGCTGCTGGATTCCCCGATGAGGAACGCTATGGCTGAGGCGACCTCGGCACTCGTCCCGGGCCGCCCCAGCGGAACCGTCTCCATCGCCCTCCTGCGCGCGGACGGATCCATGGCCCGGTACATATCGGTCTGGGTGTACCCGGGAGCCACGGCGTTGACACGGATCCCGAACCGTGCGCTCTCCTTCGCCAGCGACTGGGTCATCGCGTTAATACCGCCCTTGCTGGCGGAGTAGTTCGCCTGTCCGGGCTGACCGGACAGGCCGGCTACTGAGGAGACGAGGACAATCGCCCCACCGCTGCGACGCATCGCCTTGGTGGCCTCCCGGCATACGAGAAAAGAACCGCGCAGGTTGACCCTGACGACCGAGTCGAAGGCTTCGGCAGTCATTATGCCCGCCAGCCCGTCCCGGGTGATCCCCGCTGCGCAGACCAGTGCGCGCAACGGCGCATCGGCTGTCTTGCGCATCTGCCTGAAGCCGGCCCTGACCGCTGCCTCGTCCGCGACGTCGACCGCCTGGGCGTAGAAGCGCGCGCCGGTCGCCTCAACGGCGCGCGCAGTCTCCCCCGCAGCGTCAGAATTCGACTTGAACCACCCGGCGATGTCATACCCCGCCTCCGCCAGAGCGATCGCGGCGGCACGACCGATTCCGCGTGATGCTCCGGTCACCAGTGCCAGGAACCTGTTCCTCATGACACGTCCACCTGCGTCACCGTCCGCCCGCCCCGATAAGGGCGGGCCAGGCGCGCCAGTACCCCACCAGGGCCGAAGACCCGGACCTCGGAGAGCGTCATCGTCGACTCCATGACTCTCGACCAGAGCACGGGCATGGTCAAACTCGCCCGCAGATCTTGGCGCACGTCTTCGGCAGTCCGCGCCCTCATGGCGAGGATGGACCCTTGGTAGGACCAGGTCGGCGCAGGCTCCATCTCGACGGCGTCAACCATGGCGCACCACTGCGACTCCACCGGCGCCATCATCCTGGAGTGGAACGCGTGGCTGACCGCGAGCATCTTCGCCCTACCCTCCAGCTGCGCACAGGCCCGCTCGATGAGATCGCGCGGACCGGAGAGCACGACCTGTCTGGGGCCGTTGACAGCACCTACGTCCACGTGGAAACGCGCAGCAAGCTCATGTGCCCGTTCCTCCTGCTCGTCGGCAGTGGGAAGGCCGTTGATCGCCACCGCGAGCATCGAGCCGTGGCCCGCCACCGAGCCCATCAACTCGCCTCGCGAAGCCGCGAGCCTGACCGCGGTGGGCATACTGAGGTAGCCGGCGGCCGCGGCGGCGGAGATGGCCCCAACGCTGTGCCCCGCTGCCACCACCGCAGAGGAACCCATCAGCTCCTCCGATGCCACGGCCCAGCTGGCCAGCGCCGCGATCGTGATAGCCGGCTGAGCGTTCTTGGTCCGCTTCAGCTCAGCATCGGGTGTGCGCCAGCACAGCTCACGCGCATCGATCCTCAGAATGTCGGAGGCCAAGTCGAACACCTGCGCCGCCGCGGCTGAAGCCTCGGCCGCCCTGCGTCCCATGCCGACGGCCTGGGTTCCCTGACCGGGGAAAAGCGCCAATATGCTCGAGGAGCGCAGCGCCGTCGTTCTTTCCTGGATCAATTGATGCTCCTGCGCATCCGAAATGCCCCCAGGCCTCCGCACACGATCGTCATAGCGACAAGAACAAGAACGGCAATCCCATTCGTGACGCTCATGCTGCCGATCATCAGCTTGAAACCGAAGTACTCGGCGATCGTCTCATGCGCGCCCGGCAGCCCCTCCGTGAGATCGGTTAGCGCGCCACCGGCCAATGGCTCACGGAGCAGCATCGCCGACTGCGAGAACGGCAAGACGTTGAGCGCGTGCACGACGCCTTTCGTCATCGTTCCCTCCGGGATATAGGCCCCGGCCAGGAAGCCGATGATCGTCCCCACGATCACACTCAGCGAGGTGAATGCCCCGGAAGTGCGCACGAAGGTCACCATAAGAGCCGACAAGGACGAGAACCCAAGGCACATCAGCGCGGCGTAACCGACGCTCAGGAAAACATTTCTCCAGCCGGGAAAGCTGTCGTAAGCCATCGATACCACCACCAGGCCGGCAGCGAAGACGACCATGCTCATCACGAAGGCGATGAGACAGGAGGCGACAAGGTAACCGGTGATGAGCTGCACCGAGTTGATCGGAGACACCCGGAAGTCCTTGAACCGTCCGAAGACCCTGTCCTCCACGAATGTGTTCAATGCCGACAGCCCCGTGGTCACCGTCGTGATCATCACCATCCCGGAGAATACCCAGGTGTAGACGAATGCATCAACTTGCTCCGCACTGGCCTCAGGAAGCGAGTCCTCGAGCGTATCCACCTGAAGGTTCCCGAGAAACAGCACGTAGAGCAGCAGAAGGATCAGCGGCGCGATGAGCGAGAGGACAACCTGCCCTCGATCACGGTAATAAACTCGAATATTGCGTCGCACCAGTCCCAGAGTCGTCCTCATGACTTCCTCTCCTGCGTCGTGAGCGCCAGAAATACATCGTCCATCGAGCCCTGCCGAAACTCGAAGTCGACCAGGTGGGGGCGCAGCGCGTCCAGGGCCCTCAGGGCCGCCGCCGAATCGGGTACCGTGAGGTGCACAGCGCCCCCGACCTCCTCCGACTCGGCCTGGACGCCCGGCACGAGGGCGCGCACCCGATCGGCCGCGCCCGGGCTGTCCTCGTCCTCCAGACTGACCGACAGGTGGGGGGTGCTGTACTGCGCCCGCAGCTCGAACGGCGTCCCCTCGGCGATAGAGCGTCCGTGGTCGATAACGAGAACACGGTCCGCGTTCTCCGTCTCGGCCATGTAGTGCGTTGTCAGAAGGACCGTGAGCCCCAGGTCCGTGCGCAGCTGGGAGATGACCGACCAGACCTGCTCGCGACTCTGAGGGTCCAGCCCCGTCGTCGGCTCGTCGAGGAAGAGCATCGAGGGCTTGTTGAGCAGTGCCCGCGCAATGTCCGCGCGTCTTTTCTCGCCGCCCGAGAGCACGCCGTAGCGCCTGCCCTGGAACCCTTGCATGTCAATGAGGTCGATCAGCTCGTTCACGCGACGGCGGCTCACGCCGTAGAACAGCGCCCGGGACTCCAGGTTCTCCCTCACCGTCAGGCGCGGGTCGAGCAACGACTGCTGGAACACGATGCCTATATCGGAGCGGATCTCGCCGTCCCGGCGCCCCACCTCCTTGTCGTTGATTGTAATTCTTCCTGAATTGAACGCCAACAGGGTCGTCATGCAGGAGATCGTGGTGGACTTTCCCGCTCCGTTGGTGCCGAGGAAAGCGAACAGGATGCCATTCTCGACCGAAAAGCTCAGATCATCGACGGCGACGTTCCGCCCGTACTTCTTTGTAAGTCCTTCAACACTGATCATTCTTCAACTCCAGGGTTCCTCACACAAACCGGATGGCCGCGCCCAGCACCACAGGATCCGTGCGGACCTGCAAAAAATCGGCAGCCGCCCACAAGTCCGGACAGGGCCGACAACAATCCTCCAGGGCTCAGCGAGACGCATCGCGGCGGAGGTCGCCTCCCGTCCACGTCGCGAGTCAAACAAAACTGAAGTCGCCCGCACACGGACTGGACGCTGACCGTATGAGCAGAGAGCAGGGACATGACATTCCTTCAGCAACATCATCACTTGCGGCAGAGCATACTCCGGCCGACAGCCCTCGTCAAGGGATGCGAGACCCACCTGAATCCCGTGCGGGAAGGCTCGTCGCCGGGAAGCGGACCGGAGGCTCGGCAAGTCAGCGCATTCGCTACTAACTTTTGTCGACGCATCGTGGATACGTGCTTGCTAGGTCCTGCTATGAAAATTGTTTGAGTTAGCGGCTATAAGAACTCAGCTTTTTGGAGGAGGGCAGGTTGTCGGTTGTGATGGTGGTTCCCAAGACGGGCCAACGTCCGCTCCGACGTCGTTCTCCGAGACGGACGCCTCGGGCCGCTCCGGTCCGCCGGGTGGTACACGCGGCACCCCCGCCTGAGATCATGGGCCGCATGAGCCGAGCCACCCTAGCCAAGGAGCCCCGCGAGGTCGCGGGCATGTTCGACGCCGTCGCGCGCCGCTACGACCTGACGAACGACGTCATGAGCCTGTGGCAGGTGCGCGTGTGGCGCGCCGTCACCCGCTCCGCCGTCGCCGCCCGGCCCGGCACCCGGGTGCTCGACCTGGCGGCCGGCACCGGGACCTCCGCCGCCGAGTACGCCGCCGCCGGCGCCGACGTCGTCGCCTGCGACTTCTCCACCGGCATGATCGCCGAGGGCCGGCGCCGCCACCCGGGCATCGCCTTCGTCGCCGGGGACGCCACCGCCCTGCCCTTCGCCGACGGCAGCTTCGACGCGGTCACCATCTCCTACGGGCTGCGCAACGTGCAGGACACCGTCGGCGCCCTGCGGGAGATGGCGCGCGTGACGCGCCCGGGCGGGCGCCTCGTCGTCGCCGAGTTCTCCACGCCCGCCCGCCGCGCCCTCCGCAGCGTCTACCGCTTCTACCTGGGCACGGCGCTGCCGGCGGCCGCGCGGCTCGTGTCGTCCGACACCGAGGCCTACGACTACCTGGCCGAGTCGATCCTGGCCTGGCCCGACCAGGAGGGGCTGGCCGCGCTCATGCACCAGGCCGGCTGGCGGGGCGTGGGCTACAAGAACCTGTCGGGCGGCATCGTCGCCGTCCACCGCGCCACCAAGCCCTGAAATGGTCGCCGCGCGGCGGGCGAGGGCCCGCGACCTCATCGACTCCCCACCCCGGCTCTCCGTGTCCACCCGGGCGCTGCCCGCGCAGCAGGCGGCCGACCTGCTCGCCCTGCTGCACGGCCGCCGGGACGTGGTGGCGTGGGTCCGTCACGGCCGCGGCCTGGTCGGCTGGGGCCGGGTCCTGACGCTGGAGGCGGAGGGCGCCGGGCGGATCGAGGAGCTGCGGGCCGCCTGGCGCGCCGTCGTCCACGCCTCCTGGTGGACGGACCCGCTGGTGCGGCCGGGGACCGGGCCGGTGGCCCTGGGGGCCATCGCCTTCTCGGCCTCCTCCCGGGAGCGCTCGGTGCTGGTGGTGCCCGAGGTGATCGTGGGCGCCGACGCCTCCGGCGCCTGGGTCACCACCGCGTCCCTGGCAGACCGGCCGTCCCAGTCGCCCCCGGCCCCAGCCCGCGCCGGGACCGGCCGCAACCCGCGCCGGGACCGGCCGCAACCCGCGCCGGGACCGGCCCGGCCGCGCGCCGAGGTCTCCCGCGGGGCCCTCGCCGACGACGCCTACCTGGCCGCGGTCGCGGCCACGCAGCGGCGCATGGCGGCGGGCGAGGCCCGCAAGGTCGTGCTCGCCCGCGACGTCATGGTCACGCCGTCGACCCCGATGCCCGCCCCGCGGATCCTGGCGCGGCTCGCCCACGGCTACCCCTCGTGCTGGACCTTCGCCGTCGACGGGATGGTCGGCGCGACCCCCGAGCTGCTGGTGCGCCTGGAGGGACGGCGCCTGGCCTGCCGCGTGCTGGCGGGGACGGCCCGCCGCCGCGCCGGCCGCGCCCGCGGGGCGGCAGAGCCGGCTGAGCCGGCTGAGTTGAAAGAGCTGGCCGAGCTGGCAGAGCTGACTGAGTGGCTGGAGGCCTCGGGCAAGAACAACCGCGAGCACGAGCTGGCTCGGGCCTCTGCGCTGGCGGCGCTGGAGCCCCTGTGCTCGGTGGTCGAGGCGCCGGAGCGCTTCGTGGTGACCCTGCCCAACGTGCTGCACCTGGCCAGCGACATCACCGGGGTCGTCGCCGGGGACACCGGCGCGCTGTCACTGGTGGGGGCGCTGCACCCCACGGCCGCCGTGTGCGGCACCCCGACGCCGGCGGCGGCCCGGATCATCGAGGAGGTCGAGGGCATGGACCGCGGCCGCTACGCCGGGCCGGTCGGATGGGTCGACTGGCACGGGGAGGGCGAGTGGTGCATCGCGCTGCGCAGCGCCGCTCTTCCCGACGGCGGCCCCGGGCCGGGCGCGCCGGCGCGGGTGTTCGGCGGGGGCGGCATCATGCCGGACTCCGTGCCCGCCGACGAGCTGGCGGAGACCGAGGCCAAGATGCGCCCCATGCTGGGAGCGCTGGGAGCGCTGGAGGCGCCCGCCTGAGCGCGCCCGGCGCGGGCCGGGCCGGTGACGCGCCGCCGCCCTCAGGCCCGCGGCGGCTCGTCGCGCTGGCCCGCGGCCCGGGCGCCGGTCGCCCCCCGCCCCTGCGCCCGCAGCGGCTCGGCCAGGGCCAGGGTGCGCTCGGCCACCGAGACCCGCACCCGCTGGCCCCAGGTTGCCTCGCAGCGGTCGGCCTCGATCCCGTCGCCGAAGACGACGAGCCGCTCGCAGGACACCACGAGCCCCAGCTCCTCGCCCTCGTCCAGCAGCCCCTCGGTCATGGAGGCGCCCGTGACCGGCGAGGGCCAGGCCTCGCGGACGAACCAGGCCAGGGTGCGCGCGGCGGGGTCGGGAAGGTCCCGCCCGCCCCGGTCGTGGGCCAGGGAGGCGACCCAGCCGGTGGCGCCGGTCCCGGTCGAGACGATCAGGCCGGAGGAGGACTGGGTCTCCTGGCGGTCCCGCCACTCCAGGCGGTAGCGGGCCGACTGGTGGGAGGCGTGCCCGAGGTAGATCTCGTTGAGGGCGGTGAGCTCCTGGCCGTCGTCGAGCCGGGCGCGCACCATGGTCCGCCGGGAGACGGCCGGGGTCCGGCCGCGGGCGATGAGGCCGATCAGCTCTCCGCCCGCCTTCACGTCGCAGGGCACCAGGGGACCGCGGCCGCCCCCGGGGCGCGGGTCGATGCCGATGACGACCTGGCCGTGCAGGTACTTGGCGGCGTTGGCGACCAGCCCGTCGGGGCCGACGACGATGACGACGTCCTCGGGCGCGAAGAGGAAGGACGGCAGGTCGCGGCGCTCGACGCTCGTGCGCGCCCACTCCTCGGGCAGCAGGGCCGCGACGGCGGCCAGGACCTCCTGCACCTGGTCGTGGGAGCGCTGCACCTCGGCCAGGGAGCGCCCGCGCGTGCGCAGGAAGAACTCGGCCTGCCCGCGCGTGGAGTGCCGGTCGACCAGCTCGTCGAGCTCGGTGCGGCGGTGGACCAGGACCGCCCGGCGCCGCAGGGCGGCCGGTACTGCCGGTACTGCCGGCGCTGCGGGTGCCGTCGCCGTCATGCACGCCCCTCCCCCGCCCCGGCCCCCGGCAGCAGGCCGGCGAGCAGGCCCTGGAGGATGTCGGGGGTGAGGTTGATCTGGCCGACCTGCGGCAGGTGCTTGGCGGCCTCCTGGAGCGCCATGGCGCGCAGGACCTCGGCGCCTATCCCGGCCAGCGCGCTCAGGCGGGCCGCCTCGACCTCGTTGGCGGCCCGGCCGACACGCTCGGTCTCGGCCGCCTCGGCCTCGGAGCGGATACGACGGCGCTCGGCGGCGGCGCTGGTGTCCACCAGGGCGGCGGCGGCCTTCTCCTCGGCCTCGCGCCTGGCATTGGCGCCCTCCTGGGCGACGAGCTCCTCGCGGCGGCGGGCGAGGTCGAGCCTGCTGGCGAGCTCGTTGACGGAGATCTGCTGCTCGCGCTCGACGGCCAGGGCGCGACGCTCGTACAGCGCCCGGTCAGCCTCGGCCTGGAGCTGCTCGCGCAGCGGGGTCTGCAGGGCCTTCTCGATGTCGCTCTCCGGCCGCAGCGACAGGACCCGCACGTCGCAGACCTCGACGCCCGACCCGGTCAGGCGCTCCTGGCCGGGCAGGCCCGAGGCCAGCGCCTCCCCGACGCGCTCCAGGCCGCCCTGCAGCGCGTCGGCCATCGTGAGCCCGCCGACGACGTCGACGGCCAGGGCCCGGGCGATGCCGGCGACCAGCTCGCCGATCTCCTCTTCGCCGCGGGGCGGCCCGGCCACGGAGCGGGGGTAGATGTCGAAGTCGAAGCGGGAGGCCGCCAGCTCGGGGTCGCCGACACGGTAGGTGAGGGCCGCCTGGACGGTGACGTCCTGCTGGTCGGCGGTCGTCACGTGGAACAGGACGGCGCGCTCGCGGTCGACCACCCGCAGCTCGGACAGCGCCGTGGTCGCGGGGAGGAACCAGAAGGCCTGGCCGACGCCGCTGCGCACGACGCGCCCGCGCCGCAGTCGGACGACGTGCTCGGTCGGCGAGCCCTGATAGTGGCGGATGAACGGGATGGTGCGGATGATGCCCATGTCGGCTCCTTGCTCACATGTTTTCGTCGTCCTGACGATAACTGGGGCGACCCCTTTTCGTCAACCTGACACGATAGGCTTCGGGCATGCGCCCCCCATCACACTCCGCAGAGTCCCCCGCCCCGGCCCTGCCGCCCACCGCGCTGCTGGTGCCGGTCGCCGTCGACGTCGTCGCCCTGACAATCATCGCCGCCCGGCTCAACGTCCTCCTGGTGGACCGGGCCCTGCCGCCCTTCGAGGGCGAGGCGGCCCTGCCGGGCGGCTTCCTGCTGGCCGGCGAGCAGACGATGGACGCCGCCCGGCGCGAGCTGGTCGAGGAGACGGGGATCGACCCGCCGGGCCATCTGGAGCAGATCGCCACCTACGGCCCCCAGGGGCGCGACCCGCGCGGGCCGGTGCTGTCGGTCGCCCACCTGCTCATGGCGCCCCGCTTCGCCGCGCCCCGTGCGGGCGGGGACGCCGGCGGCGTGCGCTGGTGCGAGGTCGGCGGGGTCGCCGCGCGCCTGGCCTTCGACCACGGACGGATCCTCGCCGACGGCGTGGAGCGGGCCCGCTCCAAGATCGAGTACACGCCCCTGGCCACGGCCTTCTGCCCGCCGGAGTTCACGATCTCCCAGCTGCGCGCGGTCTACGAGGCGATCTGGGGGGTGCGGCTCGACCCGCGCAACTTCCACCGCAAGGCCACCCGCACCGAGGGGTTCCTCGAGCCGACTGGGAGGATGTCGCAGGCGGGGGCGGGCCGGCCCGCGGCCCTGTACCGGGCCGCGCCCGGCGTGGACCCCACGGCGACGGTGCTCTCCCCGCCGCTCACCCGCCCGGCCGCGCCGTGAGCGGCCGCGTGCCCGGCGCCTGGCCGCGCATGGCGTCGAAAGGGCGGAAGAGCGGGGGGCCGGGGAGGCCCCTCAGGAGTCCTTGCGCTCGGAGAGCGTCGCCGTCGTCTCGATCTCCTGGCCGTCACGGATCACCGTCAGGGTCACCTGGTCGCCGGCGGAGTACTGCCGCACGAAGCCGGTGAGCGCGGTCCCCTCGGGCGTCGCCTTGCCGTCGATGGCGGTGATGACGTCGCCCTCCTTCAGCCCCGCCGTCTCCGCGGGCGAGCCGGGCTCGACCGTGCCGACCTCGGCCCCGGCACGGGTCACCCCGTTGGCGGTGCCGCCGCCGTTGCCGATGGTCACGCCCAGGTAGGCGTGGGTCGC
Source organism: Actinomyces israelii (assembly GCF_030253495.1). NCBI lineage: Bacteria > Bacillati > Actinomycetota > Actinomycetes > Actinomycetales > Actinomycetaceae > Actinomyces > Actinomyces israelii. The sequence continues at coordinate 901,054 of NZ_CP124548.1, read as the reverse complement.
CGTACCGGTCGAGATGAGCTGGTCGGCCACCTTCTGAACCAGGTTCGACGGGATCGCGAAGCCGATGCCGATCGAGCCGGCGGGCTGGTCGGAGGAGGACGTGCCCGTCGAGGCGATCGAGCTGGTGATGCCGATGACCATGCCCGTCTCGTCGAAGAGCGGGCCGCCGGAGTTCCCGGGGTTGACCGCAGCATCGATCTGGACGGCGTTGGTCACCACCTGAGAGGCGCTCTTGCCGTTCTGGCCCAGCCGCCCGCCCTGGTCGCGCCGGTTGCCGGACGAGTCGTCGTCGGACGAGCCGCCCTCCTGCTGCGTGGTGATGACAGGGCGGTTGAGGGCCGAGATAATTCCGGTGGTGGCGGTGGAGGACAGGCCCAGCGGGTTTCCGATGGCCATGACGTCCTGCCCCGTGACGAGCTTGCTGGAGTCCCCGATCTGCGCCACCGTCAGGTCCGAGGGCGCGTTCTCCAGCGCGACTACCGCCAGGTCGGTGGCAGGATCGGTGCCGGTCAGCTTCGCCTCGTAGATGCGGCCGTCGGCCAGGGTGACCTGAATCCGGCTGGCCCCGGCGACGACGTGGTTGTTGGTCACGATGTGGCCGGAGGAGTCGTAGATGACTCCCGAGCCGGCCGCCGTGTTCTGCCCCTGCTGCACGGTGATGGACACCACGGCGTTGGAGACCGCGGCCGTGACCGCCTCCCAGTCGGGGGCGGTGCCCGTGGAGGAGACGGTCTGCGTGGTGGAGCCCGTGGCGATCGCCGTCGGGGCCGAGGTCGAGGAGGCGGCGGGGGCGCCCTTGTCGAAGTAGTGGAGGCTCGCGGCCGTGCCGCCGCAGGCGAGCAGCGCCACCACCACGGAGGTGGCGACGACGCCGCCCCAGCCCGGCCCGCGGCGCCCGCCGCCCTCGCCCACCGGGGTCGACGACGACGGCGAGGACGGCACGGACCCGTAGGAGAGCCGGCCCTCGGCGCCGGCGCCGTACCCGCCCGGGGCGTCCCCGCGCGGCGTGGAGCCCGGCGCGGAGGAGGATCGCGCGAAGCTGTAGCCCGCCGGGGTCCGGGGGGCCGCGGTGTAGGGGGACGCGCTCGCGTCCGCGCGGTACGACGAGTCGGCAGACGGCGGGGCGAACCGCGAGTCGGACGGGCCTGCCCAGTCGGCTGAGGACGAACCGCCCGCGCCCCGCTGCTCCGCCCCTCCGGAGCTCGCGGCACCTGGCGCGGAGAAGCGCGCGGTCTGCGCCCCATCCGCTCCGGGCTGAGCCTGCGGGCCGCCGCCCGTCCGCGAGGGCGTGGCGCCGGATTGCTCGTCGTATGTGCTCATAAGGTCCTCCCTGGGCCGCGGCCCCTTCTTCAAACGGGTCTCACCCAACACGGCCGGTCTGGGCCACAACCGACCCTCGTCTGGGACTTTCCTGTGAAATGCGAGTCTATAGTGCGCCAGGCCCGGCGTCTGCACCACCGGTTGCACTCTCCGTCCGCCCCCGCGGCCGCGCCGCGCCCCCGGCAACGGGAGGCGTGTCAACGGTTTGGGCCGCGCAGTCGCGCCCGCGCGCCCGTACGTGCACGACGCTGAGCCCCCGCACCGGCCCGGCCAGCACATGGCGCAATTCACTCATGGTGCGCGGCCGGTGGACCCGCGCGCCCAGGGCCCGGGCGAGCCCCGCGACGTCGGCGCTCTGGGGGGTGGTGAAGTACCTGTCGAAGACCTGGGGCTCGGTGACGGCGGGGTACTCCAGGGTCGAGAAGATCGCCCCACCGGCGTCGTCGATGACGACGACCTGCAGGTCGGGCTCCGCCTCGTGCCGCCCCCGCCCCAGGCTCATGGCGTCGTGGAGGAAGGCGAGGTCGCCGACGACGGCCCGCACGCCCGCTCCCCGCCCCTGCGCCAGGGCCGCCCCCAGGGCCGTGGCCAGGGTCCCGTCGATGCCGGCCAGGCCCCGGTTGGCGATCGGCGCGGGGGCGGGCCCGCGTGCGGGCGGGGCGAGCCGGTCGAGGCGGCGGATCGTCATGGACGAGCCGAGCACCAGGTCGGGGGCGCTCCCGGCCCGCGCCGGATCGCAGGAGGCGTAGACCGCCAGGACGGCGCCGTCCGGGGTCAGGGCCTCGCCCTCCTCGGGCAGGCCCGGGAGCCGGTCGACGGCCCGGCGCCAGGCGGCGGTCCACGACGCCGGCGCCGGCTCCAGGCCGAGGGCCGCCGCGATCCCGGGCGCGTCCCGCTCCCCGGGCCCGACGAGGTGGACGGACACGGCCGTGCCGGCGACATCGGTCCAGCGGGCCGTGGTGGTCACCACGTCGATGGGCAGGTCGCCGCGGGCCAGCAGCGCGGCCACGGCGCGGGTGAGGGTGGGGTGCCCCAGGACGAGGACGCGCCGGGCGCGGCTGCTCAGCTCGGCGCCGGCCGGCGTGCTCAGCAGCTCGGCGTAGCGGATGAGGGCCTGGGGGCCGCCGCGCGCCCCGGAGGTGGGCTCGGCCAGCAGCGGCCAGCCCAGGTGCTCGGCGAGCGCACGCCCCAGGCGACCGAGGTCGTCCGTCGTGTCGCCGACGACGACCAGGCCGCGGCCGCCGCCCCGGGAGCACCGCGGCGCCTGGGCGGGCCCTCCGGCCGGGGGCGCGGGAGCGGGCGGCTCGGGCTCCGCGGCGGGCCGGGCGGAGCCGCACATGGTGCCGCCCCGGGTCACGGCGGGCTCCGCGGCGGGCCGGGCGGGGGGACGGGCCTCGGCGGCCCGCGTGCGCGCCCAGGCCAGCGGCGGGCGGAAGCGGACGTTGACCTGGGCGGGCCCGGGATCCCGGCTGAGCCTGCCGCAGGCGGCCTCGACGGCGCGCCGGACGCGGCCGCCGATGGCCAGGGTCGCGGCCTCCGCCCCAAGGTCGCGCGGCAGGTCGGCGGGCAGGTCGATGACGGCGCGCGCGGCGGCGGTGAACAGGCCCGTCTGCCCGGTGGTCTGGTTGGCGCCGGTGCCGACGAGCTCGTGGGGGCGGTCGGCGGTGACCAGGAGGAGGGGGACGCCGGCCGCGTCGGCCTCGACGACGGCGGGGTGGAGGTTGGCCACGGCCGTGCCGGAGGTCGTGATGACGGCGGCGGGGGCGGTGCGCTGCCGGCGCAGCCCGGCCCGGGCCATTCCCAGGGCGATGAATCCGGCGCTGCGCTCGTCCAGGACGACGCGCACGGAGATGAGGCCGGCGGCCTCGGCGTCGGCGAGGACGGGCACGAAGGGGGCGCTGCGGGAGCCGGGGGCGAGGACGATGCGGCGCACGCCGGCGCCGACCAGCGCCGACAGGACCGCCCGCGCGGTCGTGGCGGCGGGAGGCGCCGTGGGGGCGGGCGCGGCGCCCGCCGGCTCCCGGGCCGGCCCGCTCACAGGGGCAGCCCCGCGATCGCGCAGGAGGGGTCGCGCCGCTCGCGCTCGCGGCGGGAGCGCAGGGCGACCAGGACGTGGCCGAGCCGCACCTGCCAGCGGGAGGTCAGATCGTCGTCGGCGCTGACGCTCGCCAGCAGCCTGCGCGAGACGTGGACGGGCCTGACGGGCAGGCCGCCGGAGGTGGGCACGAAGGAGGGGGCGGCGACGTCGCGGTCCAGCAGCCGGACGGTGCCCAGCCCGCAGGCGCCGGCGAGCTCGGGCAGCGCGGCGGCGAGCGCGACCCCGGTGCTGACCCCCACCGACGTGTCGAGCGCGGAGGAGACGACGGCGGGCAGCCCGAGGCGCTGGGCCAGGGCGAAGGCGCGGCGCACGCCGCCCAGCGGGGCGACCTTGAGGACGGCGACGTCGACGGCGCCGCTGCGGGCCACGGCCAGGGGGTCGGGCGACAGGCGGATGGACTCGTCGGCGGCGATGGGGATGTCGACCAGGCGGCGCAGGGCGACGAGGCCCGCCAGGTCGGGGCAGGGCTGCTCGACGTACTCCAGGCCCCCGGCGGCCTTGTCCAGCAGCGGCAGAAGGCGGGCGGCGGTCGCCGGGTCCCAGGCCCCGTTGGCGTCGACGCGGATCCGGCCCCGGGGGCCGAGGGCGTCGCGGACGGCCGCAAGGCGCTGGATGTCGGCGTCCGGGCCGGAGGAGGCCGCGCGAGCGCCCGCGACCTTCACCTTGGCGGTGCCGGCGCGGGACCGCTTCACCAGGGTGCGGGCCGCCGCCGGGGACACCTCGGGAATGGTGACGTTGACTGGGACCGAGTGCCTGGTCTGGGGCAGGCCCTTCGCGCCCACCAGGGCCCACTCGAGTCCGGAGGCGAGCCAAGGGGCGGAGTCGTCCAGGCCGTAGTTCCAGAAGGGGGCGACCTCTCCCCAGCCGGCCCGGCCGTGAAGCAGGACGCCGTCGCGGCGCGCAATGCCTCGGAAGCGGGTCGTCATCTTGATGTCCCACACGACAGCGCGGTCGATGCCGTCGAGGAGCCCGGAGGAGTCCTGGGCTTTCAGGGCGCGCAGGTCGAGCTCGCCGCGCGCGTGGAGCGGCGAGGCGGACGGCGCGTTCGGGCCGGGGTTGGGCACAACTCAGGATACCCGGTCGCGGCACGCCCCGGCCACCACCGCCCGTCCTCTCGTCGAGATCGGTTCAGCTCCGGCTCGAGATCGGTTCATCTGAAAAAGCATTGCGGTGAAACAGTTTTATCATGCAGTCCGCTGCGCCACACCCCCAGCGTCACACGCACGCACATGCAGAGAAAGAGCCCCCACCCCCAAGAAGCCGACTAAGAACAATGACTATCGTCCCTCCCGACAGAACCAGCACCAGCGCCCACATCGACCTTCCGGCACCCCGCCCCCTCGAGGAAGCCCGCCGAGATTCTTTAAGAGCCCCACAAGACGCAGCAGCCCCACCTATCAGCAGCCCTACGGCAAGCAGCAACAAGATCTTCGATGCGGCCATTCCGTCGCAGCCTCCCTCGGCAAATCCGACAAGTACATCAAACACCTATTGAACGACAGCGCCTCCACCTCTCAACAAACATAGAGCGACACGAGGCCCTGCACAGCCGACCAGGAACCAGCCTCACCAGACAGCACGTAGAGCATCCCTCAACATCTTCCTTCAAATACAAGGCATACCCATTGACCGTGCCGACAAAAACACTCTCCCCCGGAGGGACCGAATCCCGCGCCGCCGACACCTTCTCGGCAAGATCGGAATCCTCCCGCACGCTCCGCCCGCTCTCCCGAGCCGACGAAAGTGAATCACTTCCCAGATCCCGAGCGCGCGCTGGCGCAGTGAAGCCGTAGAAAGCAGGCGCAGACACCAGAACAGAAGCAGCCGCCATCATGAGCCTCTTCATCGGGGCCCTCCATTAATCATGAACGTCAGATCATTGATGCGATTCAGCTCTACGCAGCAGCCTCCGTCGTGCGCAGCTGATCCTCGTCAGGGTTCGAACGCCGCCCGCATGAGGCTCACCCGCGAAGATCGGCAGCGCCACGAGAGCGGGCAACAATGACGATCTTAAAAAATGGGCTTGCCACACGAACGCTCGCACCCTCCAGCTGAGGGCCACGGCAGCGAACGCCCTTGCATCAGGTCCGCTGACCGGCGCGTGGCGAGACGCTTCCGCCGAGAGCGATGCCGCGACGGGACGCCTACGGTTCACATCCCGATACGGGGACGCTTCACTGCTTCATTGAAGAGGGGTGCACACGTACACTGACTCCATCCAGGAGCAGGAAAGGGGCGGCGACCGGACATGACATCCGCGAATCCACCTTCGCGCACCGTGACTCCGCCGCGCCACCAGCGACTCATCGCCGGCCCGATGCGCTCTTCTCCTGACAATAAACACGTGCGCCGCCCTGGATGGGAATGCCCGGAGCGCGCCCCTACTGGATGACGAAGACGCAAGCCCCTGAGAACCCGGGAGAGTATGCATGACTGATGGCACCGTCGCCCCCGTACGAGTCATGATGGTTGACGACGATCCGTTCATCCTCACCGTTTTCGCCGAGCAGCTTGATGCGCAGCCAAGCGTCTCCGTATGTGCCGCAGCAGCGGGAGGCGGCCAGGCGCTAAAGACGCTGTCGTCAAGAAGCCACCGTATCGACGTCGTCCTTCTCGACATCAGTATGCCCGACCTCGACGGCATCCAGACTGCTCGCGCCATCCACAAGCAGTATCCGGAGCTCCCTCTTGTCGTGTTCACAGCATTCAGCCGCGATGACATGCTCGCCGAGGCCCTCGCAGAGGGCGTGAACGGCTTCATCACGAAGGACGAGAGCGCTGAGGACGTTGCCACGGCAATGGTACGCGCGGCAAGGGGAAAGCACGTCATGTCCGTACGCCCCACCGAGCTCCTTGCAAGCGCCTACCAGTCGGAGCAGCGCCGGCGGCACGCCGCGGAACAGACGCGTCGCGCGGTCGAAGAGCTACCACCCAGACTCAAGGACGTGCATGCCTGCCTGCTGGAGGGACTCACCAATCGTCGCATCGCCAAGCGGCTCAGTATTTCCGAGAACACTGCTCGAATCTATGTGTCAGACGCCCTGCACCGCCTGGGCTACGCCTCGCGAACAGAGCTCATAGCCGCAGCCCTCGGAAACTGACATGCGTGCGAATGCATGCACGGACATTCGTTCTCCACTCGCAAGGACCAGGGAGCGCGCTGCCGGGCCGCGTGTCGTGACTGTGTTGCAATGGCTGGAATTAAACAAGATCGGTGTGTGATGGTGTGATTGGGAGGTGCTCGAAGTCGTAGTCGAAGGTGCGGTTGGTGATGTAGGCGGTGAAGGCCGCGAAGGTGTTCTCCGGGGTGTCGCGCTGGAGGTTGGCGATATTGGCTTTGGCGGCGTTCCACACGTGTTCTGTGGGATTGTGATCGGGGGCGTACGGGGGCATGTAGATGGGTGTGATGCGCTCCAGAGCCTGGCCGGGGGCATAAAGATCGTTCAAAGCCTTGGCGTGGTGGAACCTGGCGTTGTCCAGGACCACCGCGATCTTCTTCCCCTCATCGGTCTCGCGCGCCAGGCGATCCATCATGAGGGTGATCTGCTCGGCGTTCTGGTTTCCCTCGATGGGGTAGATCTTCATTTTCTTGGTCGTCAGGCTCAGTGCCCCGAAGAACGACTGGCTCGCCTTCTTGCGGTCCACGTACAGCCTTGTTCTCTTTCCCTTGGGAAGCCACATGCGCCGGGTCTCGGCCTCGTGCTCGACGCGGACCTCGTCGACGGTGTAGACCTCCCAGCCTTCTTCCAGCAGATCGTTGACCTGGCGCCGGATCTCGGCCATCCGCCTGGCAATGGCCTTCTCGTCGCGGCGCTTGTCGAACGGGTCGGGGAGCTTGAAGGTCATGCCCAGAAAGCGCATGAGCAGCCGATAGGAGGACTCGGACCTGTACTCGACTCCGAACTTGATCTGCACGACGTCCTTAAGGGCCGGGACGTCCCAGAAGCCGGCTTTGACGCCTGCCTCCGAGGGCGGTCTACTGAGAATCTCCTCCAGCTCCTCCTTCTGCGCCCGCTTGAGCTTTGCCGCATTCTCGTTGCCGGCGTGACCGGTTACCACGGAGCCCAGCCTGGTCTGCCGCCATTCCGACAGCCACTCACGTACCGTCCCCTCGGCCCGCTCGACCATCTCCGCGATAATATCCAGGCCGACGCCGCGGGCAGCGTACACAATCGCCTCCGCCTTCATTCTCACCAGCCTGTAGGTGTCCGAGCGCTTCTTCCACCTGATGAGGATGTCCCGTTCCTCGTCCGTCATGTCGATCTGCATGAGATTATCTTATACGAGGTGCTCCGCAGACGCCAACCAGGAATCCCGCAGCAGCTGCCCCAGAATGCCATTTTGTTTAATTCCGGCCAAAGTCCATAAAGTCCGATAATGACGCCGACGCCAGACAGGGCATACCACCTCCTGGAGAACCTAAGCGAACCACCAGATTTCCCTATCGCCCGCCACGAGCAAAAGAGAAGCCGTACAGAGAACAGCACAATCACCGCACGCACCGCGCCGAAAGGATCGAATCTCTCAGAGAGCAGCCCCGCGAACCTCATGGGCCGCCGCCAAGGCTCCGCCACCCACGAGCGCCTGGGCAATGCTTCTTCTCGAATTCAGTGAATATCTCGACTCCGCCCGGGCCACCCCGCCCTCCTTGCGCTGAGCAGCACTTCAGAAATTTTTACAAGCCGCGTCAGCCTTCCGCCGCACCCATCAATACCGCGCTCCAGAGCACCAGCAGGATAACGGCCATCACTCCGGCCACGATGATCATCCGACGAGAGCGGCCTCGTCGGCCGACATCGTCCGGGCCCTCACCGCGTCGACCGTCAATCACGGCGAAGAGAATCTCAGCCTCCACCGCGAAGAAGATGAAGGCCCCCAACCACGCCGCCCACGGAATACCCGGATGAAATGGCATGGTCACAACAATCGCGATCGCAGACAAAAGGACGCAATAAACATGTCGCCGATACTTCATGCCCACCACCTCCATATCACACCAGACGATCAGCAGGAAATCGCGGTAACAAGAGCTCCGCCAGCCGCAGCGCACGCCATCTCAGTAACCGCACCGGCGATCGGGGTCGCCACCCCGGACGCGCCAGCGGTCGCGGGCACGCAGACAAGCCCGCCCCAAGTAATTCCGAAGAACCACCCCCACCACTTAGGCATACAACCCGCGTACTCATCGTCCTCAAGAGCTCTCGTCGCCTCAGGGCGGAGCAGATGCTTCGTCTCATCATAAGTAAAGGGGACACTCTCGCCCTTCTCCGGCGACAGGTTGATGGTCGCCACGACGCCTCCGGCACCATCAAGCCATGTCACCGTGTCGCCCTCAACGCGAATCAGGTCACCTGGCTGAGTATTCAGCCTCAGCCCCTCCCCGTCAATGGGTACGGCGGAGCGCTGCGCACCCGTAGCCGGGTCAACTGCAACTTGCTGCTCGAACTCTCCCTCCCCAGAGCCTGCTTCCTCGGACAGAGAACTCGCCTGCGCAGCCCCACCGGCAGACACAGACAGGGCGAGCACACACGCAGCGGCTACTGGCGCATATTTTGAAAGCGATATCATGAAGACCTCCCCGGTGCTGAAGCGGATGCGTCTGGTACAGCAGCCGCTCCCCGCCTGCATCCACAGTAGAAGGATTTCCGTCCTCGCCACAGTTGACATTCGTCAGGGTCCCCGCGCATATTCGCGGACCAGCCGAGAAACGCACGCCCGCCCCGTCCCCTACCCTGACCCCATGAACGAGTCCGCCGCCCGCACCGCGTCCACCGCCCCTGCTCCGCCCACCCCGGCATACCCGCCGCCGCCCCGCGTCTCGGAGATCTTCGACCCCGCCCGCTGGCGCGAGATCGCGGGCTTCGCCCACGGCACGGGCGCGCCGGCGGGCCTGACCGACGTCACCTACCACCGCGGCTGCGTCCGCGACGCCGACGGCGCCTGGATCAGCGACCTGCCGGTAGTCCGCGTGGCCTTCAACCGCCCCGAGGTACGCAACGCCTTCCGCCCCCGCACGGTGGACGAGCTCTACCGCGTCCTGGACCACGCCCGCATGAGCGGCGACGTCGGCGCCGTCGTCCTCACCGGCAACGGCCCCTCCCCGCGCGACGGCGGCTGGGCCTTCTCCTCCGGGGGAGACCAGCGCATCCGCGGCCGCGACGGCTACCGCTACGAGCGCGAGGAGGGCGCCGGGCCCCACGGCCCCGACGCGCCCGCCAGCGCCTCCGCCGCCGGGCCCCACGGCGCACCCGGGGCGCCGGCCGCCCACGACCACGAGGCGGACGTGGCGGCGGCCCGCGCGCGCATCGACGCCGCCCGCGCAGGACGCCTGCACGTCCTGGAGGTCCAGCGCCTGATCCGCACCATGCCCAAGGTCGTCATCGCGGCCGTGTCCGGCTGGGCGGCCGGCGGCGGCCACTCCCTCAACGTCGTGTGCGACCTGTCGCTGGCCAGCCTCGAGCACGCCCGCTTCAAGCAGACCGACGCCGACGTCGGCTCCTTCGACGCCGGCTACGGCTCGGCGCTGCTGGCCAGGCAGATCGGCGACAAGCGCGCCCGCGAGATCTTCTTCCTGGGGCGCGCCTACGACGCCGCCACCGCCGAGCGCTGGGGCGTGGTCAACGAGGCGGTCCCGCACGCGCGCCTGGAGGAGCGGGCGCTCGAGCACGCCGCGACCGTCGCCGGCAAGTCCCCCCAGGCCATCCGCATGCTCAAGCTGGCCTTCAACCTGGCCGACGACGGCCTGGCGGGCCAGCAGGTCTTCGCCGGCGAGGTCACGCGCCTGGCCTACATGACCGATGAGGCCGTCGAGGGGCGCGACGCGTTCCTGCAGCGGCGCGCCCCCGACTGGTCGCCCTACCCGTACTACTTCTGAGGAGGCCGGCCGCTCAGGCCGTGGCCTTCCCGGTCGGCTTCGCGGGCTGGTGACCGGACGGCGCAGCCGGAGAGGTGGCCGAGCCGCTGCTGCCCGGCCTGCCGGACGGCGTCGGAGCCGGGTCGGACGGCGTGGACGAGCCGCGGGTGGTCGTGCCGTCGACATTGACGTCGAAGGTGACCAGGGCCTCCCCCGTCGGCCGGTCCGATCCGCCGGCAGGCTCCTGGGTGATGAAGACCTGCTCCCCCTCCTCGGGCATGAGGTCGAGGAAGGCGAAGCCCGCCCCCGACGCCGGGTCGTACAGGCCCAGTGAGCTCACGTCCTCGCCCTTGCGCAGCCAGACCTGGAGGCTGCTGTCCGCGGCCGCCTCGAGCAGCTCGTCCGGCAGGCTCAGCGCCGTCATGCTCATGCCCTGGGACCAGGTGAGGGTCGCGATGTGGCCGTCGGGCATGGTGTCGGTCACGCGCTGAACGTCCTGGGCCTGGTTGAGGTGGGCGTAGTCCTCCATACGGGCGTAGCCGTCGGTGGGGGCCGGGGCCGCCGGGCGGGGCGCGGTCCATCGGCCCACCCCGATGCCGACGGCGAGGAGGACGACGACGGCGGCGACCCGCAGCCCGGCCGTGAGCCACCGGCGTCGGCGCGGGCGCAGGGGGACGACGGCGCCCTGCCGGTCGGCGGCGTGCTCGGCCGGCGCCTCGGCAGCAGCAGGAGCGGACTCCGGCCCGGCCGAGCGGGAGGGCGCCCCTGCCGGGGCGGACCGCGGCCCGGCCGAGCCGGACCTCGGGCCGGCCGAGCGGGGGTCGGGCCCCGCCGTCGCAGACCCGGCCGCCGCGTTTCGCGCCGTCGTCCCAGCAGTGCCCCTCTTCGACGCGCCCCTGTCCCCTGCGCTCTCCGCGCTCTCAGCCGTCCTCTCGCCCGAGGCCGCCGTCCCGTCGGCCGCGGGATCGGCAGCCCCCTCCTTGGGCCTGATGCGCTCGAGCAGCTCGGCGCGCAACGAGGCCGGCGGCTCGACCGGCTCCAGGGACGCGCCGAGCAGGGCGAGGGCCTCATCCGACATGGCGAGCGCGTCCTCGTCCCATCTGCTGCCGGCCGCCCTCGGGTAGGCGGCGAAGGGGTCTCTCGACCGGTGGTGCCTGTTCCGCCCCGTCATGATGCCGCCCCCATCTCCTTGCGAAGTCGTGCGATTCCGTTCCTGATCCTGGTCTTGACCGTGCCGAGCGGCACCCCTGTGCGCCGGGCGATCTCGGTGTGGGTCAGACCGGTGAAGTAGGCCATGACCAGCGTGGACCGCTGCGGCTCGCCGACGGCGTCCAGGGCCCGGCGCACCTCCTCACCGACGAGCCGGTCCTCGACGGCCTGGATCGTGAGGTCGGTATCCGGCATGTAGTCGCGCCACTGATCCTCACGATCACGGGCCGCCTGGGAGGACCTGACCCGGTCGATCGCCCTGCGCCGCGCCATGGTCACCGCCCAGGCTCGAGCGCTGCCCCTGCTCGGCGAGAAGGCGGGAGCGGTGCGCCATATTTCCAGGAAGACCTCCTGGAGCACCTCCTCGCTCTGGGTGCGGTCCACCAGGATCTGGACGATGAGAGCGAGCAGCCGTCCCGACCAGCGGTCGTAGAACTCGGCGAAGGCCTCGTGATCCCCGGCAGCCACCCCCCGGATAAGGGCGTTGTCGAGCTCCAGTTCCTCATCATGCACAGTCGCATGGTACGGGTCCAGACCACCTTTTTGGGCTTCCTGCCGTTATCCGGCTGTGATCATCCGAAGGTGAAGGAGTACAGGGACAGGCCCTGGCCCGCCTCGAGCTCGAGCGTGCCCTCCTGAGTCTCCTCCGTACTCACAAGCTCGATCGAGTTGGGGACCCCCGAGACATGGATCGTGCGCTTCTCACCGCCGGTGGAGTATGTGATGTCCCCCTCGCCGGAGGCGACCAGGTTGACCTGCTTGCCCTGGTAGCGCAACCGGAGGCGAGCGGGGCCGCCGTCGGGCGAGATGGACTGCGCGGACACGTTCCACGTCCCGTCCAGGGAGAAGGTGTCGGCCTTCTGCTTCTCCGGGAAGGTGTACGACGACGTTCCCTCCGTCAGCTGACCGGCGACGTTGCTGGCGCGGGCGGAGCCGAGGTAGGTCTCGGGGGTGCGCGGGCCTCCGGCGGAGGGCTCGTCGTCGGAGAACACGGGGGCGGGCAGCTGCACGTCGGGGTGGGCCTCGCGCAGGAGCTCGCGCACGAGCTTCTCGGTGGTGGCCTCGCCGCCCTCGCCGAACTTGACCTGGCGCAGCTCGCCGGTGGAGTCGGCGAGGTAGTGCGCGGGCCAGTAGTGGTTGTCGAAGTTGCGCCAGGTAGTCAGGTCGGAGTCGACCGCCACCGGGTAGGTGATGCCGAGGTTGGCGGCGCCGCCGCGGACGTTGTCGACCTCCTTCTCGAAGGCGTACTCCGGGGAGTGGACGCCGATGACCTGCAGGCCGAGGGAGCCGTAGGTCTCGTGGAGCTTCTGGATGCCGGGGATGGAGCGCTGGCAGTTGATGCAGGAGTAGGCCCAGAAGTCCAGGAGAGTCACCTTGCCGGCCCGATCGGCGTCGGCGAGGGGCTGCTCGCCGGGGGTGTTGAACCAGGCGCTGATGCCGTCGATGCGGGGCAGCTGCCCGCAGTGGGCGAGGTGGTCGGCGCCGTCGACGCACTTGCCCCCCTCGCCGACACCCATGCTGCCGTGCAGCACGCTGTCGGTGCCGGCCTGGAGCGAGGCGGTGTAGTCCGGCAGGGCGCGCTGGAGGGCGGCCGGCAGGTTGAGGACGAGCGCCACGGACAGGGCCAGCATGACCGCTCCGGCGGTGACGCGCACGGCCTTCTGACGACGGCGGAAGGCCTGGAGCCGCTCGGTGAGCTTGCGGCCGGCCAGCGCGAAGGCGAGCAGCGGCACGGCGGTGCCCAGGCCGAAGGAGATGGCGAGAGCGACTGTGTCGGCGCCGATCTGGCCGGTGGAGCCGGCGACCGAGACGGCCGCGAGCACCGGGCCGGCGCAGGGCACGTAGGCGGCCCCGAGGACGAGCCCCAGAAGGAAGCCGTTGGACGGGTTGGATGAGCCGGCTCGCTGGAAGCGGGCGAAGGGCCGCTCCATGATCTCCATGACCTTGGGGACGATCATGCCGATGCCGATGAGGGCCAGCAGGACGATTCCGACCCAGCGGATGATGTCCTGCGGCAGGTGCAGGAGGTTGAGGAGCGTGGACCCCAGCAGCGTGAAGGTGGTGAAGCTGAGGACCAGCCCGGCCACCACGAGGTACGGCCGCCACCTGGAGACGGCGGGGGCCCCGTCCTCGCCCTGTGTTCGTGCGCCCTGGGCCCCGCCGGACAGGAAGATGACCGGTAGGACCGGCAGAATGCAGGGGGATATGCCGGTGATGAGGCCACCGAGCAGGCCGATGAGAACAAGACTGACCATTGTTGCTCCTCTTTCGCGATGGTGTCACCGTCTGTTCGGCGCGGACGACCGTCCGGATGCCCCCATTGAGAGTGACGAGGCTCACTCAAACTGCTCGGCCCATCTCCAATCCGCGCCCCCCGCCGCTCCGAACCTGTGATGTCGGCGCGCTCACCGGCGCGCCACTCCACATCATCATTCCTTTCCTCTCTAAGGAGATCCCATGCGTATTCGCACCGCCCTGTCCGCCTCCCTGCTCGTTGCGGCCCTCGCGGCCGGCACCGCGGCCTGCGGCTCGACGGACGCCGGCAAGGACAAGCCGAGCATGCAGCAGACGTCGAGCGACAAGATGGACGACGGCAAGATGTCCGACGGCGACAAGATGGACGACGGCAAGATGTCCGACGGCGACAAGATGCATGACGGCTCGGCGATGCCCGACGACAAGATGAGCGACGGATCGGGCAACAAGTAAGGATCCGTCGAGCCGGCCTGCGGCGGCCCGCCCCGAGACAATCGGGGGCGGGCCGCCGCCTCTTTCGCCGAGATCGGTCGTATTCCGGCTCGAGATCGGTTCACTTCCGCGCCGAGAACGATAGATCTCCGCGTCGAGATCGGTTCACGACGCCGGCCGGGCACCGCCGCCCCCGGCCGAGTGAGGCTCCCACGCACTTTCGGCGCCGAGCCCCGCCCCGCTCGGAGCCGGCCGTCCGGGCCCGGGAACGACGACGGGACGGAGCCTGGACACCACGGCATTGTGATGACATGGTGGCAGGGCGGGCCTGCCCTTACGGGTACCGCTCCGTCCTCAACCGGCAGCGTCGACCGACGTCGATCGGCGGTGCCGGCTTCCTATTCCCCACCCCGGAGGCCCCCATGCCCACCTGGATCACCTCGCTGCTCGGCAGCACCGACCCCGCCCGTCGCCGTCTCAAGGTCGCCGCAGTCGTAGGGCTCATCGGCGGCGTGTTCTCCGCGCTCGTGAAGTTCGGCTGGGAGGTCCCGTTCCCGCCCCGTACGCCCGGCCTGCGCTCGGAGACGAATCCGCCCCAGTCCATGCTGGAGTGGTTCGGGATGCCGCACGACACCTCGCACATGATGGTGACCTTCAGCAACAACCAGCTGCCGATCATGTCCTTCATCGTGCACTTCAGCTTCGCCATCGCATTCGGCCTCATCTACTGCATCGCGGCCGAGTACTTCCCGCGGATCAAGATGTGGCAGGGCGCCGTCTTCGGAATCGTGGTGTACATCGGCGCGCACGTCGTCGTCATGCCGCTGCTGGGCTGGGCTCCGAGCCCCTTCCCGTGGGTGGCGGGGGCCCAGACCTGGTCGGAGCACTTCTCAGAGCTCTTCGGCCATATCGTGTGGCTGTGGTCGATTGAGGTCGTGCGCCGCGACCTGCGCAACCGCATCACCCACGAGCCCGACGCCGAGGTCGCCCTGGACGCCGAGCCGGCGCGCTGAGGGCCCCGCGCCCCCAGGTCCGCAGATCGTCGAGCTGGGTATTGAGCGCCGCCGGCACGTGCCGGGGCGCTGCCCCCCCCTTCGTCGAGATCGGTAGTATTCCGACCCGAGATCGGTCCGAGGCCCCTGCCTGACGCCAGCAGGGGCGGGCGGTGTCTTCTGCCGGCTCTCCGGGGCCCGGAGTCTCTTGGAAGGTCGGTCTTGAGCGCACAGCGCCGCTCGGCCACGGAATCCACAGGATCCGTGTCGCTTGCCTCCCATGCGCCGCCCGCCCCGCCCATCAAGAAGGCCGCGACAAGGCCCAGGGCCATGTACACAACCGCAACCGTCACCCCGGCCCCGGACCCCTCCGGGCGCCACGAAAGGCCTCCAGCCGCGCGGCCGCCCGGCGTCGGGCCCGCTCCTCCCCGGAGCTGGTCAGCGCCCGGTAGCGGCCGGACTCGACGGCGCAGCCGCGCTCCACGCCCCACGCCCACACGGCGTCGAGCTGAGCGTTCACGGCGGCGAGCATCTGCGGCACCTGCTCGCCCCTGCCGATGTGAATGACCCCGAAGAGCTGATGGGCCCTGGCGTCGTCGTCGACCTGGAAGGCGATGACGGCCTGCCGGCCGGAGAATCCGCGCACAACCGGGTACAGGTCCGAGCGCGAGGAGGGCCAGGGCAGTCGGCGCGTGGACAGGCCCATGCAGACCAGCCCTCGACGGGTGACGATGGTGCGCACCGTCGAGTGGGAGCGCGCGACCACGAGCTGGAGGCACAGCAGCGGGAGGTCGACGGCTACGAACAGGAGCATCATGAGAACCGACCACCCCGGCGGGTCGGGGTTGATCACCATGCTGCCTGTCGAAAGGCAGCCCAGGATGCACAGCAACGAGGCGCAGTTCACGCCGAAGGACACGTACACGCGCCGCCCCGTGCGGGCCACGTCCGGGGGCGGCTCCAGGAGCAGCGCCTCCTGCATATCCGTCACCGCCCAGGGACCACTAGTACCCATTCTCTCCCCCTTGCGTCCCGCCCAGCGTATGCGCCCGTCCCGCACGCGGGAATGGGGCGGCCTCCCCGTCGTCGCTCAACCGGTGACGACGACGAGCGCCGCCGCGGTGGCGGCGCCGTAGACGAGCTCGTACAGCCCGGCGTCCCGCAGGGAGGGGATGAGATCGCGCCCGGTGGCGCCGCGCAGGACGGGCAGGGCGGCACGGCCCGCGAGCAGTCCGAGGAGGAGCAGGTAGACCGCGTAGACGACGGCCACGGCACCGCCGAGCGTCACGGCGCCGGGAGCACCGGGAGCACCAGAAGCGCTGTGAGTGCTGCGGGCCTGCCACAGGGCGACGACGCCGAGGAGGACCGGAACCGCGAGCATGGCGCAGAAGGCCGCCCGCGCCCCGCGCTCCCCCAGCCGCACGGCGAGCGTGCGCTTGCCGTGCAGGGGGTCGGTGCCGATGTCGCGCAGGTTGTTGACCATGAGCAGCGAGCAGGCGATGAGCCCGATCCCGCAGGCGGCGAGCCACGCCCAGCCCGGCACGCTCCCGCCCTGGACGTAGAGGGTGCCGGCGGTGGCCATGAGCCCGAAGAACACGAAGACGAAGACCTCGCCGAGCCCCGCGTAGCCGTAGGGGCGGGGGCCGCCGGTGTAGAACCAGGCGGCGGCGATCGCCGCGGCGCCGAGCAGCAGCATCCACCACTGGCCGGACAGGGCCAGGAGCGCGGCCCCGAGCGCCCCGCCGACCCCGAAGCAGCCGAAGGCGGCCAGCTTGACGGCGCGGGGGGCGACGGCCCCGGAGGCGGTCAGGCGCGGCGGGCCGGTGCGCTCGTCGTCGGTGCCGCGCACGCCGTCGGAGTAGTCGTTGGCGAGGTTGCAGCCGACCTGGAGGGCGAGGGCGACTCCCGCGGCCAGCAGGGTGCGCGGCGCCGAGAAGGTCCCGAGCGCCGCCGCCGCCCCGCCCCCGAGAATGACCGGGGTGACGGCGGCGGGCAGGGTGCGCAGGCGCACGACCTCCGCCCAGCTGGTGGCGCGCGGACCCGTATCCGTCCGACTGCCCGGTTGCCGTGCGGTGCTGCTGGCGCTCATAATGTCCTCTCCCCGGTGCCTGCCGCGGAGCCTACCTGCTCACGGTGGCGCGACGACGAGGCCGGGCTTGCGAGAGCCGGCGCGATCCGGGACCGCGGAGGGACCCTGCGGGGGACGAGCCGGGCCGGGTCCCGGCGCACGGACGCGCGCAGAAGGGCTCACACGAGCCCGTAACGCTCCTCCTGCCCACGGCGCTGGAGCTGCATCAGCTTCTGGAGGCCGCGGATCTCGGTGTACTGACCGGTCTCGCGGGCGTACCCGCGGGCGAGGGCCCAGGCCCAGATGCGGTCGAGCTCTGCCATGCCCTTGGCCTCGATCGAGCTGGGCAGGGGACCCATCCAGGTCAGGCCGGTGAGCTGCACCGCCCTGCCCTCGGGGGTGACGAGCATGGCCTGCGCGTCGTTGGCGACGAGAGCCGCCTTGCCCCCGGCGATCTTGATCCGCACGAACAGGCCGGTGCGCGAGGCCGGCCAGGGGAAGTCCTTGTACCCGAGGGCCGATCCGGTGTGGATCCCGGTGGCGTCCAGGGTGGTGCGCACGGTCATCATGAGTGCGACGACAGCGAGCAGGAGCAGGCCGAGGAGGACCAGGAGGATGCCGGCGCCGAACTTCCCGTCGGCAAAGTTGTAGATGGCGCCGGCGAGGACGACAAGACCGAAACCTCCGGTGACGAGCATCACCGTGCGCGCCGACCTGGTGGCGGAGGCGCGGAAGGCCACGGACTCCTGCGTCACGGGGATGGGAACGCCCCGAGGAGGCAGGCTCCCAGGCGCCGAGTCGGGAGCCGCGGGAGCGCCGTAGGCCACCGGCTGTCCGTAGCCGGCGGGAGCCGCCTGGCCGTAAGCCCCCTGCGGCAGGCCCTGACCAGCCGGGGCGGTCTGGCCGTATCCGGCCGGCGTCTGCCCGTACCCCGCCTGGGGCTGCCCGGAGGCGGGCGGGTACCCGTACCGGCCGGGTGACTGCGGCTGGTCGGGAAAGGTCGGCTGCGACATGGGCTGCTCCTGGACGACGATCAAGGCCGTTACCAGCATAGGCGCGCGGCCGGGCCCGTTCCCAATGGGAACGGGCCCCACCCGCGCCTCAGGGCTGCGCCTTCTCGGCGACCGGTTCCAGGGCGCACGGCCGAGTTGCACATGGGAGAACAGGACCCTCGCAGAGCGAGCCCGACTTTTCGTTGGGATTCTGCGATTTCTCCCCAATCGCCACAATCTGTTGCTGTGCTCCCACGGTCGCCGAGGGGGGTCTGCGCACACGGGAGAGCCGCCTCGCTTCCCGCCACATCGTCTTTTTCGCATGATTCCGCGGTTCTGCTCCACGCGGGCCGCAAACGAATGTGCAACATCCCCGACTCGGCGCCTGGAGGCTTCTCAGGAGCGGGCCGCGACGGCCTCAGAAGGCCTCGGAAGGCCTCGCATCGCCCGGCAGAGGGCGGCGACGGCGCGCCGGTCGGTCTTGCCCGGGCCGCGCAGGGGCATCTCGGGCACGACCAGGACGCGTTTGGGGGCGTGGGCGCCGTCAAGACGCTCCCTGGCCTGCCTGCGCAGCCCCTCGCCGTCGACAGCGGCGCCGGCCTCGGGCACGACGACGGCCACGACGGCGCTTCCCCACGTGGCGTCCGGGATGCCGACGACGCAGGCCTGGGCGACGCCGGGCAGGCCGGCCAGCACCTGCTCAACCTCGTGGGGATCGACCTTGATGCCGCCGGTGACAATGATGTCGTCGAGCCGTCCGAGCACCGTCAGCCGGGTGGAGCCGTCGGGCAGGGCCTCCAGCCGCCCGCGGTCGGCGGTTGCGAGCTCGCGGGGGCCGGTGCGGAAGGCCGCGGACCGGGTGGGCTCCGCGGACCGGGCGGACTCGGCAGGCCGGCCAGTCTGAGCCGTCCGGCTCGGCGCACCGGGCGGGCCGACGTAGCCCTCCGCCAGGACGGGCCCGGCCAGCACGATCCTGCCGACGCCGGCCTCGTCGGGGTCCTCGATGCGCACGCTCACGCCCTCAAGCGGCAGGCCGTCGTAGACGCACCCTCCCCCGGTCTCGCTCATGCCGTAGGTCGTCACCGCCCGGATCCCGGCGGCGCGCGAGCGCGCCAGCAGCGCGGGGTCGGTGGCGGCCCCGCCGACGAGCACGGCGCTCGCGCGCGCGAGGACGGCGGCCGCGCCGGGGTCTGCCAGCACCCGCAGGAGCTGGGTGGGCACGAGCGAGACGTACACCGGTCCCCCGCGCCCCAGCGCCCGCTCGGCCCCGGCCGCGAGCGCACCGGCGTCGAAGCCCCCGGCGGTATCGACGACGACGGGCCGGGTCCCGGCCACGACGGAGCGCACCAGCACCTGCAGGCCGGCGACGTGGTGGGCGGGCAGGGCCAGCACCCAGGTCCCGGGGCCGCCGAGCCGGGCGTGCGTGGCGCGCGCCGAGGCGACCAGGGCGGCGGCGCCCATGGCGACGAGGCGGGCCGTGCCCGTGGTGGAGCCGGAGGTGCGCAGGATGATGTCGGCGCGCTCCGGAACGCCGGCGATCCTGCCTGCCAGGTCGGCGCGCACGACGGCGGCGTCCTCGCGGGGGCCGATCGGCACGATCAGTGGCCGGGGCCCGCCGGCCGCACCCGCCGGCCCTCGGCCGCCGCGGGCCGCCGTCGGGCCTGGGCCAGCTGGGCGCCCGTGAAGGACATCGGCGAGCGCGCCGTGCAGGTGGGCGATTCGGTGGGCGCCGGTCCCGCCCACGACGAGGCGGAGGGGGCGCGGGGCGGGAGGGGGCGGAGGGGTGACGTGCGCGCTCACGGCGCCAGGGTCGCACACCGCACGCATGCGGCCGTGCGGGATCGGGGCCGGTAACCGCTAGGGTGGCGCCATGCGCGCCGTTCTCATCGTCCTCGTCCTCGCCCTGACGATCTACTCCCTGCTCGACTGCGCCCGCACGCCGGAGGAGTCGATGCCGGCCCGCATGCCCAAGCTGTTGTGGATCGTCATTATCGTCATGGCCACGCTCGTCGGGCCGATCGCGTGGATCATTGTCAGCCGCGTCAAGGCCGCCGAGGACCGCGGCGGGGGGGTCGAGCCGACGATGTGGTCCTCCAAGGAGGGCACGAGCTTCCGTCGGGCGGAGCGCCCGCGCCCTGTCGCCCCCGACGACGACCCGGAGTTCCTGCGGGGCCTGGAGCAGGACATCCGCCGCAAGCGCCACCACCGCGACGAGGACGGCAGCGGGGACTCCCCCGAGGACGCCGGCTCCGGGGAGGCCGGCTGACCGGGCGCCGGAACGACCGTGACCTCAGCCGTCGGCCTCAGCTCGAGGCGCGCGGGGTGAAACGCGGCCAGGAGGAGGTGTCGACGTCGTAGCCGTGGGCGGCGGCGTGGACGAACCAGTCGCCGGGCAGCCACGTGCGCCCCACGACCTGCGGGTGCTCGGGCATGTACCGGGCCGACCACAGGATCAGGACGAGCTCGGCCCACTGCCCGCGCAGCTTCCAGCGCGCCGAGCCGCTGGCGTTGGCGGCCGCCATGACGATCTCGCCGGTGCCGGTGAGCTGGGCCTCCTGGACGTCGCGGAGGGCGATCGGCATGATGCCCTCCCCGGTGCCCAGGTAGATCCCGTGGGTGGACACGGTCAGGCGGGCGTCGGCCAGGTGGCGCCAGCGCTCGACGGCGTCGGCCTCGGCGGCCCTCTTGCGCCGCGAGTTCAGGTAGGCCTGGCCGCCGAAGAAGGCGGCGGTCAGGGCCAGCCCGACGGGTCCGCCGGCCAGGAAGAAGCCGCGCGACGGGTTGTAGGTGGCGTCCCCGCGGCGCCACATGAGCAGCTCGGCGTCGCAGGTGGCGAGCATGACCTCGTCGGAGGCGAAGGCGCGGCGCACGGGGTCGATGACGGGCGAGACGGGGTTGGGGCGGCGCCCGGCGCGCAGGGCGGTCAGGACGGCGGCGGTGTTCCACCACACGAAGTCCTGGCCCGTCCACGGTCGCCGCGGGGCGGGGCGGGCGGGGGCGCGCCCGTCCGGGCGGACCAGGCCGGTGCTCCGGGCGGGGACGAGCTCGCCCGGGGCGGCGCCGTCGGGGCCCTCCGGTTGCGGCCAGGGCTGGAGGGTCACGCCGTCGTCCCGTCCGGGGCGTCCGGGGCGTCCGGGGCGGCGGACTCGGGTAAGCGCCCCATGGCCGCGGCGGCCGCGGAGGTTCCCGGGACCATGTCCTCGGCGCGGCGCAGGAGGTCGCTGGCGGGCTCCCAGTAGGACAGGCCGACCAGCGTGCGCGAGTCGAAGGTCAGGGAGGTCAGCGAGGCCAGGGAGCACTGGCGGCGGCGGGGGTCGTGGACCAGGAGGCGGCCCTCGAGCCACAGGCGGGTCGCCCAGATGGGCAGCTGGTGGGAGACGAGCAGCGCCTCGTGGCCCTCGGCCCGGCCGATGGCGGCGCGCACGGCGGCGCTCATGCGGGCGACGAGATCGGTGTAGGGCTCGCCCCAGCTCGGGCGCAGGGGGTTGAGGTAGTAGCGCCAGTGCTCGGGGTGGGCCAGGACCCACCGGTTGCGGTTGACGGGCACGCCCTCGAAGTGGTTGCCGGCCTCGATGAGGCGCGCGTCCGTGGTCGGGGCGAGGTTGAAGGCGGTGGCGGTCGGGGCGCCGGTCTCGCGCGCCCGCTCCAGGGGGGAGGTGATGACCGCGGTGATGTCGTGGCCGGAGGCGGACAGCACGTCGGCTACCTGCAGCGCCATCTGCCGGCCCAGCTCGGAGAGGTGGTAGCCGGGAAGGCGCCCGTACAGGATGCCCTCGGGGTTGTGGACCTCGCCGTGCCTCATGAGGTGGATCGTCGTGCGCGCCATGTGCGTGATTCTCGCACGCCCGCGGTGCGGTCGGCGGCGCGGTGCGGCTGCGGGGCCGCGGAGCGCGGGCGGCGGTGCGGTGCCGGGCCGGTCAGGGCGCGGGCTCGCTGACGACGACGGCCAGACCGGCGTCGTCGAGGACCGCTCTGCCGGCCGGGGTGAGGCGCACGGCGCGGGTGGCGCCGAGGCGCTCGACCCACCTGCGGGAGAGGAGGGTCTGGCAGATCGCCGTGCCCAGAGGGCCGGCGAGGTGGAAGCGGCGCTCGGTGGAGTCCATGCAGGGCGCCGCGAGCCGTTCGTCCCTGCTCGCTCCCAGCGGAGTGCCCCAGGCGGTCAGGAGCTCTTCCCTGCTTCGCGTCAGCTGCCAGCCGGGGTTGATGAGGGCGCAGTCCGTGAGCCGGGCGGTGAGCTCGACGCCGAGGCAGCCGGCCAGGTTCCTGTAGCAGGTGCGTCCTTGCCGCAGGCGCTTATTGGCCGTCCACGCGCCAAGGCTCGGCGGGGTGGGCAGTGTGCTCCTGGCGGCCGCGCCGAGGCTCTCGATCACTCGGGCGGTGTCCTCGTTGGCGAGGCTGATGTAGCGGTGGCGTCCTTGACGCGTATCGACGGCGATGCCGCAACCGACCAGGATGCTGACGTGCTCGCTGGCGGTCGATCGTGCCAGCCCGGCGTACGCGGCGAGCTCTCCGACGGTCCACGCGCGACCGTCCATGAGCGCGGCGCACATGGCCGCCCGCGAGCGGTCGGCGAGAGCGGTCGCAATGGTGGAGATATCCGGGACCGCCTCCGGAAACACGCGAGCCGACATGTTTTGATCCTAGAGCTCCGATTGTTCGGTCGTCGCCGAACAAGAGCGGCACTATCTTGACTTCCGCCGGGGGCTCGCAACAGGAGCCGGGGCCGGCACTGCGCGAAGGATAGAGAGAAATGGCTGCGCTGGGTCAGCGCGGGGCGCTGGTTGCGGCCCGGGCGGCCCAGGGGGCGGGCGCGTCCGCCATCGTCCCCGGCTCGCTGGCGCTGCTCGCCGTGATCTACACGGAGCCAGACAAGCGATCCCGCGCGATCGGCCTGTGGGGAGGGGCGGGAGGGATCGCCGCCGCGGCCGGTCCGGTACTCGGAGGAGTGCTGGTGTCCTGGATCGGCTGGCGGGCCGTCTTCTGGGTCAACATCCCCATTATTGCGATCGCCTGCCGGCTCGCCCTCCGCTCGCTGCCGGCACCGGCCGCCCGGCACGGGCGCGCAATCGACCCGCTGGGGCAGATCCTGTCCGTCCTGGGCCTGGCCGCGCTCACCTACGGGATGATCGCCGGCGGCGAGAGCGGCCTGGGAGGCGCGTCGGCCGCGGCGATCTGCTGCGGCGCGGCCGTGCTCGTGGGATTTGTCGTCGTCGAGCATCACGTTGACGACCCGATGCTCCCCATGCCGCTGTTCAGGAGAGCACGATTCACGGTCTCGGCGCTCGTCGGCCTGGCGCTGAATATCAGCTTCTTCGGTCAGCTCTTCGTCCTGTCCCTGTTCTTCCAGAGGTTCTTCCAGAGCTATCTGGGGTACGCCCCCTGGCTCGCCGGCCTCGCGCTCGCCCCGCAGGCCTGCAGCGCGGCCATCGCCTCTCCGCTCGGTGGGCGCAGCACGGCGCGCATCGGAGCACCCGTCACAATGCTCATAGGCCTTCTCACAGGCACAGCGGGATTCGGGAGCCTTATCAAGGTCACGGAGGGCACGCCGTATCCGCTGACTGCGCTCCTGACCTTCGCCGGCGGCTTCGGCATGGCCTTCGCCATGCCTGCGGCGACGTCCGCAGCGGTGGCCTCGGCGCCGCCCGCGTACACCGGGCTGGCAGGCGGAGTCATCAACGCGGCCAGGCAGACCGGAAGCGTCGTCGGCGTGGCCGCTCTGGGCGCACTGATCACCACCAGCACGTTCCTCGTCGGCTTCCACCTCGCCGTCGGCACCGCAGCGGCAGTATTCCTCGCTGCCGCAGTCCCCGTCGTCGGCATGCTCATCACCGACCACGCTCGCAGGGCGGCAAAGTGAGCCTGGGCGCGTCGAGGCGGAAGCCGTCCCGTGCCGGGCCCGCCCGGATGCCGGTCGGCACCGGCGCGCCGAGGCCGCGTCCCGTATGGTTGGGCGTCATGACGACCCGCAGAGCATGGGGTCTCGGTCTGGCGACCGTGACCGATGACGGCAACACCCTCGACGTCTGGTACCCGAGGCCGATCCTGGGGGATGAGCCCGCCGACGGCGACGCCGACCTGCTCACCACCCTGTCCGCCATGGAGAGCAAGGACGCCGCGCGCGGGGTCCACACCACCGTGGTGCGCACCTGGGCCGACCTGGACGACGCCCCGAAGACCGTGGCGGGCGCCTACCTGCGCCTCCACGTCCTGTCCCACCGCCTGGTCCTGCCCAACACGGTCAACCTGGACGGGGTCTTCTCCCGCCTGCCTAATGTCGTGTGGACCTCCGCCGGCCCCTGCGCCGCCGAGGGCTTTGAGGCCACGCGCACCCGCCTGCGCGCCAAGCTCGGCCACGCGGTCCAGGTCAACGCGGTCGACAAGTTCCCGCGTATGACCGACTACGTGCTGCCCTCGGGCGTGCGCATCGGCAACGCGGCCAACGTCCGTCTGGGCGCCTACCTGTCCGAGGGGACGACCGTCATGCACTCCGGCTTCGTCAACTACAACGCCGGGACGCTGGGGCGCTCCATGGTCGAGGGCCGGGTCTCCCAGGGCGTCGTGATCGGGGACGGCTCCGACGTCGGCGGGGGCGCCTCGACCATGGGGATGCTCTCGGGCGGGGGCCACCAGCGCGTGGCGGTGGGCGAGCGCTGCCTGCTGGGCGCGAACTCGGGCCTGGGCATTCCGCTGGGCGACGACTGCGTCGTCGAGGCGGGCCTGTACCTGACCGCCGGTACCAAGCTCTCAGTGCTGCCCTCCGGCGGTGTGGTGCCGGGGCCCCACGGCCTGTTCAAGGAGCCACGCGTGGTCCCGGCCCGGGAGCTCGCGGGCGCCTCGAACGTGCTCTTCCGCCGCAACTCGCAGTCCGGCGCCGTGGAGGCGCTGCCGCGCGGGGGCAAGGGCATCGAGCTCAACGCCGTCCTGCACGCCCGTCAGTAGGTCGCGCGCTCCGCCCGTCCCTCCTCTTTCGCTGAGATCGGTCGTATTCCGCGCCGAGATCGGTTCATTTCCGCCTCGAGATCGGTCGGTCGGACCGATCTCGGCGAGTCGCGGGGCCCTCGGCCCCAGGGCGCCGACGGCGGTGGGCTCGGCCGGGCCCGATACCCCGGGACGCCGCGCTCAGTCGCCCTGCGAACTGAGAACACGACCGGCAAAGAGTGTTCTGGGCTACCGTGAGGACGACGATCCGTGGTGGCAGCTCGGGGGCCGGAATACTATGCCCTATTATGAGCACCCCCCCCCGCTCCTATCGGCGGTAACCCTCAGTCAACCCCCGTAACCGCATCCGCCGACAGCGGACCCATTACCGACACCGGCAGCCTCCCCCCGGTCCCGCCTCCCCCGCCCCAACCGACACCCCCACCACCGTCGGGCCCCGCCGCAGCCGCACCGAGCGGGGTCCCCTCCGGGCCCGCTCCCGTCTACGGTTCGCCGGCCCAGAGCGGAGTTCCTGCTGGCCCTGCGCCCATCGCTGCCGCATCCGCACCGCCCCTTCCGACGACAACCTCCACGGAGACCGCCCCGTGGTCACGCGGCCAGCAGCGAGCAGTCCTCATCCTCGCCATGCTCGCAATTGTTCTTTTACTAACATGCCAGCTCCCCTTCTCCTTGGACAATGTGGGCACAATAGTCGCGACCCTGCTCTTTTCCACACCGCTAACACTTCTCATTATTGGCATTGTACAAGTCTGCAGGCGAGTCATGCCAAGCTCGTTAGTAGCGGCCAGCGCCATTATGCCCACCGTAATCCTCAATGATTTGCATCAAATTCACCATCGCGCGCCGGACTTCCGCCGCATCGCCATAATCCTTACCCCGGGAACGCGCATCATCGTATTATCATTTATATTTATCTGCTTGTGGGGACGCCTACCCCACCGCACACACGCGCCCCACTCCGCGGTCGCCGTAAGCTCACTGGGGGTCGCCTCGATATGGCAAGCCATTATCGCACTGCTCAGCGCATGGAACAAGAACAACATGCATGCCGTCGACGCCAGCACCGGGTTTATTCAAATACAACCCATGGTGCATGCATTTCCCAGTCTACTAACGCACCTACACGAGGACAAGTCTTCCCTCGCACTTGCCATGGGTGCAGCATCGTGGATTTCAGCCGCCCTGGGGGTTTCCTGCGGTGTCGCACTACTCGCATTTCTATTACATCACAAGAATATAATCGTTACTCAATGCCTATCCATCACCCTATGCACATGCGCGCTCGTAGATGCCATAATTAACGGATTCATGGCCATCTACCATCCACTCGTCCAGACAAATCTCTTAACGACGATCATCCTCCTTCTTCTCATGACCATTGCGCCACTCGCTCTTGCGGTGCCGGTGTTCTCCAGGTCGTTCAGGCAGTGGTGCGACGGAACGTGGACCCCGCCGCCGGCGCGCGCCGCGGGGGCGGTCGCGGGCAGGCCCACGATCCTGGCGCGCACCTTCCAGCCGGTCGGCCCGGACGGCAGACCCCTGGACCAGACCGCCGTCGCCGCCCTGCTGCCCACCACCAGGCTCACGTTCTGGATCAGCTTCTTCTTCGGACTGTTCGGCCTCATCCCCATGCTCACCGCCAACAGCACCGCCAAGAACCTCGGCGTCGTCACCAACGCCTACAACCACGCCATGATCAAAGGCCTCCTCATCGGCATCGCCACATGGACCGCCGTCACCATCGCCTTCTACGCCCTCATCTTCGCCATCCTGGCAGGACTCTAACCACACGCAACCAACGCCGACGCGGAACTGAACCGATCTCGAACCGGAATACGATCGATCTCGACGAAAGGGGCGGGACGGACGGGGCGGCGGGCCCGGGGCAGCGGGTAGAGGCGCAGCACGGCGAGCGAGACGGCCCGGCTCGCAGTATGGGACAGGCCGTCATTTCCTCCCGCACTGCTGTGACCTTCGTTACCATAAGTACTGTAGTTCTGCAGCAACGGAGGACGGAGGGGGGAGCCGAATGCCCGCGGTCACTGACGTCCCGAAGTCGGCGCACGCTCCCGGCGACGCCCCGCCGGCCCGTCCCGGTCGGAGCCGCGGCCCGTCCTTCACGACGCTCAAGACGACCATGGCCCTCACCGGCACGATCATGGCCGCCTTCGTCACCGTCCACATGGTCGGCAACCTCAAGGCCTTCATGGGCGCGGAGGCCTACAACTCCTACGCCGCCTGGCTGCGCGAGGTCGCCTACCCGCTCCTCCCCCATGAGGGCCTGCTGTGGATCCTGCGGGTCGTCCTGCTGGCCTGCATCGGCCTGCACATGGCCGCCGGGGTCGAGCTGTGGCGCCGCGGCCGGGCCTCGCGCGGCCGCTTCCGACGCCGCGGGCTGCCGGCGCGGGCCACCGCTGCCCGCTCCATGCTCATTACCGGCTGCCTCATCGCCGTCTTCGTCGTCGTCCACATCCTTGACCTGACCATCGGGCGCCTGGTCGCCTCGCCGTCCTACACCGCCCCCTCTCACGGCGACGGCGCCCTGCACGTGAGCGCCTACCAGAATCTCGTGGCGAGCCTGTCCCGCCCGCACATGGCGATCTTCTACAGCGCCATCATGCTCGCAATCGCTCTGCACCTGGCCCAAGGCCTGTGGAACGTCGTCGTCGACCTGGGCGGCACCGGCGAGAGGCTGCGCCGCATCTGGCTGGCGGTCGCGCTCGCCGTCGCAGTGGCCGTCGCGCTCGGCAACGGCGCCCTGCCCCTGCTCATCCTGGCCGGGGTGATCTCATGAGCCCCGCGAGCGCACGCCGCACGCCCGGCCCGGTCGACGCCCTCTACGACATCGGCCCCGACCTCGACCCCCACCTGCCCGGCTGCCCGCCGGAGCAGGCCTGGCAGAGGCGCCGCGACGACTACCGCCTGGTCAACCCCGCCAACCGCCGAAAGCTGACCGTCATCGTCGTGGGCACCGGCCTGGCGGGCTCGGGAACCGCCGCGAGCCTGGGCCGCCTGGGCTACCGGGTGGAGTGCTTCAGCCTGCACGACGCCCCGCGCCGCGCCCACTCGGTGGCCGCGCAGGGCGGCATCAACGCCGCCCGGGCCCGCAAGGTCGACGGCGACTCCCTGGCCCGGTTCGTCAAGGACACGGTCAAGGGTGGCGACTACCGGGGCCGCGAGGCCGACGTCGTGCGCCTGGGCACCGAGTCAGGGCGGGTCATCGACCACATGGAGGCTATCGGGGCGCCCTTCGCCCGCGAGTACGGTGGCCAGCTCGCCACCCGGTCCTTCGGCGGGGTGCAGGTCTCGCGCACCTACTACACGCGCGGCCAGACCGGTCAGCAGCTCGAGATCGCCTGCGCCCAGGCCCTCCAGGAGCAGATCGCCGCCGGCAGCGTGCGCATGCACGCCCGCACCGAGATGCTCGACCTCATCGTCGCCGACGGCCGCGCCCAGGGCATCATCACCCGCGACCTGCTCACCGGCGAGGTCGCCGCCCGCACCGCCCACGCCGTCGTGCTGGCCACCGGCGGCTACGGCAGCGTCTACCACTACTCGACCCTGGCCATGGCCTCCAACGCCACCGCCACCTGGCGCGCCCACCGGCGCGGGGCGGCCTTCGCGTCGGCCTGCATGGTCCAGTTCCACCCCACGGCCCTGCCGGTGTCCAGCCGCTGGCAGTCCAAGACGACGCTCATGAGCGAGTCACTGCGCAACGACGGTCGCATCTGGGTGCCCAAGCAGCCCGGGGACGAACGCCCTCCGAACGACATCCCCGAGGACGAGCGCGACTACTACCTGGAGCGCAAGTACCCGGCCTTCGGCAACCTCACCCCGCGCGACGTGGCCTCGCGCAACGCCCGCGAGCAGATCGAGTCCGGCCGCGGGGTGGGCCCGCTGTGCAACTCCGTCTACCTGGACTTCCGCGACGCCCTGGAGCGGCTGGGGCGGGAGACCATCGCCTCGCGCTACGGCAACCTGTTCGAGATGTACCTGGACGCCACCGGCGAGGACCCCTACGAGGTGCCCATGCGCATCGCCCCGGGCGCCCACTTCACTATGGGCGGCCTGTGGGTGGACTTCGACCAGATGTCCACCATCCCGGGGCTGTTCGTGGGCGGGGAGGCGTCGAACAACTACCACGGCGCCAACCGCCTGGGGGCGAACTCGCTGCTGAGCGCATCCGTGGACGGCTGGTTCGTGCTGCCGCTGAGCGTGCCGAGCTACCTGGCCGGGCTCGTCGGCGCCAGCCCGCTGCCGGGCGACGCCCCCGAGGCGCGCGAGGCCGTGGCCGCCGTCCGCTCCCGCATCGGGGCGCTGATGGCCGTGGGCGGGACCCACCGCCCCGTGTGGTTCCACCGCCGGCTCGGCGAGATCCTCTACGCCGGCTGCGGGGTCAGCCGCAGCGAGGCCGGGCTGCGCCGGGCCCTGGAGGAGGTGGGCGCGCTGCGCGAGGAGTTCTGGGCCGACGTGAAGGTGGTCGGCGGCGGGCAGCGCCTCAACCAGGAGCTGGAGAGGGCGCTGCGAGTGGCCGACTTCCTGGAGCTGGCGGAGGTCATGGTCCTGGACGCCCTGGACCGCCGCGAGTCCGCCGGCGCCCACTTCCGCGAGGAGTACGCCACCGAGTCCGGCGAGGCCAGGCGCGACGACGACGCCTGGTGCTCGGTGTCGGCCTGGCAGACGGCGCCCGACGGCGCCCATACCCGCCGGTCCGAACCGCTGAGCTTCTCGCTGGTGCCGATGCAGGTGAGGGACTACCGATGAGAGTCGAGCTGGAGATCTGGCGGCAGGACGGCCCGTGGGCGGCCGGGGCCTTCGAGGAGTACGTCGTCGAGGACGCCGCCCCGGAGATGAGTCTGCTGGAGCTGCTCGACCGCCTCAACGACCAGATCATTGAGGACGGCGGGGAGCCGGTGGTCTTCGAGTCTGACTGCCGGGAGGGGGTGTGCGGGGCCTGCGGCTTCCTGGTCAACGGCTCTCCGCACGGGCCGGTGGACAACACGCCGGCCTGCCGCCAGCACCTGCGGGCCTTCCCCGGCGTGACGCGCCTGCGCATCGAGCCGTGGCGGGCGGCGGCCTTCCCGGTGATCCGCGACCTGGTGGTGGACCGCACGGCCCTGGACGAGCTCATCCGCGCCGGCGGAACCGTGGATGTGGCCGCGGGGACGGCGCCGGACGCCGACGACGTCGCCCAACCGCACCAGCAGGCCGAGCGGGCGCTGGACTTCGCCGCCTGCATCGGCTGCGGGGCCTGCGTGGCGGCGTGCCCGAACGGTGCGGCCATGCTCTTCGCGGGCGCGAAGCTGGCGCACCTGTCGCTCATGCCGCAGGGCCGCCACGAGCGGGCGCGGCGGGCGCGCAGGATGGCCCGCGTCCTGGACGAGGCCTTCGGGCCGTGCTCGGTCTACGGCGAGTGCGTGCCCGCCTGCCCGGCCGGCATCCCGCTGGAGGCGATCGCGCGCGTCAACCGGGAGGTGCTGCGCACCGGGCTGATCGGCCGCGGCCGGGACGACTGAGGGCGCACGGGCTGGTCGCGGCGGGGCGGACCCCGAGCGGAGTCGCGGGCACATGGCGCTCCGGGAGGACCGTTCGTCCCGACGCGCCCGGGGAGCGCCGGTGGCGGGCGTCGCCCGATAAGGACCCGGCCAGGTTCATCCCGACGCGCCCGGGGACGCTCGGCGCCCGCTCAGGAGCCCCAGGCGGCATGGCTCGTCCCGACGCACCCGGGGAGGGCGACTGCTTCTGCGAGGAAGGTGGTTCTCGCGCGTTTTCAGGTTGTGCAGGGGTGATGCGGGCGTACACGACCGGCGTGATTGCGCGGGTCGTGCGGGGGCGGGGTTGAAAGCGCGTGGGGCCGCCACGTCCGGGGATCGCAGGGGTCTGCCCGACCGTCTTCCCAACGCCCGACCGCGTGGCTCGATGCGGGTTCGGTGGCGGGAGTGTCCACCAGAATGACATTAACCGCTCGAACCCGCCGGAGCACATGAGAAAACCGCATGATTCCGCGGATCGTACGACACCGCCCGGGACTGTCCGACGCCAATGTCATTCTGGTGGACGCCCCTGCCCGGGCCGACTCCGAAGCGCCCCCGCCCGGGCCGCCGAAGGCTCCTTGTGAGCCCGGGACCGCCTGGACTCCGGTTTCTCCCGAGCCGATGACTGACGCATCCCTGTGCCCGGGCCACCGTCGGCCGGCGCACGCCCCGGCCTCGGGGCGCCCTGGGCCGGTCTCAAGCCCGCGGCTTGTGGGCGACGACGGCGATGCCCACCATGTCCTTCTGGTAGCGGGTGAACACGGAGCGCATCTGGAGGATGCGGGCGCGCAGCTCCTTGTCCCGCATGACGTTGCGGACGATCCTCAGCGCGCCGCCCAGCCCCTCGTCGCGCAGGTTGCGGCTCATCTTGAGCAGCGCCATGGGGGCGGTGCCGACCCAGTCGACCTCCAGCCCGGCGTCCTCCATGAGCTGGCGCCAGGCGGCGGCGGTCATGGGGCGGGCGTTGACGTGGATGGCGCGGGCCAGGTCGCGACGCAGCCGGGTGTAGTACTCCTCGTCGATGTCGTCGGGGGCGACGCCGAGCTCGTGGATCGCGTAGCGGCCCCCGGACCTCAGGACGCGGGCGGCCTCGGCGACAATGGCCGCCTTGCCCTTGTCCCCCTGCATGGTGAGCATGGCCTCTCCCACGACGACGTCGGCGCTGGCGTCGGGCAGGCCGGTGTCGGCCGCCTCGCCCTGACGGACGGTGCCGCGCTCCCCGACGACGGCGGCCACCCGGGCCGCGGCCTGCGGGTCACGGTCGATCGCGGTGTAGGAGGCTGGGCCGGCGGCAACGATCTCGGCGGCGGTGCGGCCCAGGCCGGGAGCCATCTCCACGACGTCGGCGTCCGCCAGCCCGGCGTGGGCGAGCATGTCGGCGGTCAGGGCGGCGCCGCCGGGGCGCAGGACGCGCTTGCCCGCGCGGGCGAGGACCCAGTGGCCGGGCGCTGTGGCGATGGGGCGGTCGGCGTACGGGAGGGGGACGTCGGAAGCGGGCTTGTCGCTCATGGACGGGAGTTTAGCCTGCCCTCACCGTGAGAAACAGTGACATGGGCCGGCTCTCGACCCACCTCCTGCTGCTTGACCGGTCGCCCGGAGCGCTCC
Organism: Actinomyces israelii; assembly: GCF_030253495.1. Lineage (NCBI taxonomy): Bacteria > Bacillati > Actinomycetota > Actinomycetes > Actinomycetales > Actinomycetaceae > Actinomyces > Actinomyces israelii. The sequence goes on along the minus strand of NZ_CP124548.1, from coordinate 868,756 downwards.
TACTATTCGTTCATAACTCCCCGTCGTCCTCCGGGACTGGCGGGGTCTACTTTGTGGAGTTGTCATGACCCTCACGATGGCAGTCGTAGTCGACTATCAGAACGTCCACTTGACAGCAGCGAAGCTGTTTCTGCCTGGACGCCCGCCGGAAGAGGCCCTTGTCGAGCCCTACCGTTTCGCGTGTCGGCTCGCTCAGGCCCGCAACGCGACGAACGACGACGCACGCCAGGTATCGGTCTCACGAGTCGAGGTGTTCCGCGGCCTACCGATCCCAGAGGACGACCCCGATGCCTACCGGCGGAACCAGGAACAGCGCGCCGCCTGGGAACGGGGCCACCACGGAGTGGTCAACGTGACGCTGCGTCCGCTGAAGTACTCATGGGACTACGTGGACGGGAGCCGAGTGCCGGTACGCAGTTCTCGGCAGGAGAAGGGCGTAGACGTCCTGTGCGCGCTCACCCTGGTAGAGCTGGCCCGCTCCCGCGCCTATGACGTCGTCGTTCTCGCCTCCCGCGACACTGATCTGGCCCCTGCGCTCGACGCGGCCGCTGCGACAGCGGGCGCGAAGGTCGAGGCCGCGAAATGGTACGACCCAGCAGCGGGCTGGACGCGCGGCAACATCAAGACCAACCGCCGTCTCTGGACGGTCTCGATGACGCGAAGACACTTCATGGGCAGTCTCGATCCCCGGTCCTACGCCTGAGAGAGGGCCACGGCGCAGGCCCGCGCCGCCGCAGGGCCGGCCCTCAGACCTTGTTGACGTGGTCCAGGCTCATCTCGCCCACGCGGGTGCCGGGGTACTCGGCGGCGTGCTTGCGGCGGCGCATGGCGATGTAGTGCCGCTCGACCTCCCCGGTGTAGACCTGGCGCGGACGGCCGATGCGCTTGGCCGGGTCGGCGATCATCTCGCGGTACTGGGCGATCCAGCCGGGCAGGCGCCCCAGGGCGAACAGCGGCGTGAACATCTTCGCCGGGAAGCCCATGGCCTGGTAGATCAGGCCCGTGTAGAAATCGACGTTCGGGTACAGGCTGCGGGAGATGAAGTACTCGTCGGACAGCGCCACATCCTCCAGCTCCATGGCGATCTCGAGCTTGCGGTCGCCGTCCTCGCTGCCCAGGCGGGTCAGGACGTCGTGGGCGGTCTCCTTGACGATGGCGGCGCGCGGGTCGTAGTTCTTGTAGACGCGGTGGCCGAAGCCCATCAGACGCACCCCGCCCTCCTTGTTCTTGACCCTGCGGACGAACTCGGTCGTCGTCATGCCCTCGGCCTGGATGGTGTCGAGCATGCGCAGAACGGCCTCGTTGGCACCGCCGTGCAGCGGCCCCGACAGCGCCCCGACGCCGGCCGCCACCGAGGCGTACATATTGGCGTCCGCGGAGCCGACCAGGCGCACGGTGGACGTGGAGCAGTTCTGCTCGTGGTCGGCGTGCAGGATGAGCAGCATGTCCAGCGCCCTGATGACGGCGGGGTCGATCTCGTAGCTCTGGTCGGGCATGCCGAAGGTCATGTTGAGGAAGTCCTCGACGTAGCCCCGCTTGGAGTCCGGGTAGAGCAGCGGCAGGCCGATGGCGCGACGGGCGATGTAGGAGATCATGGTCGGCAGCTTGCTCAGGAGCAGCACCGTGGCGAGCTCGCGCTCGTAGGGGTCGTGCGGGTTGAGGGTGTCCTCGTAGTAGGTGGCCAGCCCGGCGATGCCCGCCTGGAGGATCGCCATGGGGTGGCCGGAGGAGGGGAAGGAGGTGAAGAAGCTGCGGAAGTCCTCGTGGAGGAGGCGGTGACGGCCGATGCGGCGCTCGAAGCGCTCGAAGGTCCTGGCGTCGGGCAGCTCGCCGTTAATGAGCAGGTAGGCGACCTCCAGGAAGGTCGAGGACTTGGCGAGCTCGGCGATCGGGTAGCCGCGGTAGCGCAGGACGCCGGCGGCGCCGTCGATGTAGGTGATGTCCGAGGTGCACGAGGCGGTGTTGGTGAAGCCCGGGTCAAGGGTGACCATCCCGGTGGAGCGCAGCAGCCTGCCCACGCCCAGCCCGTCGGATCCCTCGGTGGCGTGGATGCGCGGCAGCTCCAGGCCCGTCTCCCCGACGGTGAGCTCGCCCGGGACGTCCAGGTCGTTGGGGTCGATGGTCGTGTCGGTCATAGTGCCTCCTAAGGCTGACGACGTCGGCGCTGCCGCACCCTGGCCCACCGCGGGCGGGCCCTGGTCCTCGGCCAACTCTACGGGCTCCCCGCCCGCGACATTGACGCGTGCCGAACTGCGGGCGCACCGCCGGGCGGCCCCGCGGTCTGCGCCGGGCGCCCGAAAGGCGCCCGGCGCAGCCGAGCGACACTGACCGCGGGCTCAAAAGAACTCCGAAGAACTCGCCCAGGGGCACCTTTCCGCACAATGACGGCCTCCCGTGCGGATCGCTCAACGCGCCGCGCTCGGCGGGTTCTTGACGGGTTCCTGAAAGAATTGTGCATGAACCGATCTCGGTGCGGAACTCGACCGATCTCGGCGAAGGAGGAGGGGCGCGAGCCGGCGGCCCGCTCAGGCGAAGAGCCTCCGGGCCCCGGGCGAGCGCAGGCGCTCGCAGGCGGCGGCCACGCGCTCGTCGGTGTCGGTCAGGCTCATGCGCACCCGCCCGGCGCCCGCCTCGCCGTAGAAGTCCCCGGGGGCGACGACGATCCCCAGCTCGGCGAAGGCCCCCACCAGGTCGAAGGCGCTCATGGACGCGGGCCCGCTCAGCCACAGGTAGAGGCCGGCGACCGAGGCCGGGTCATTGACCAGGCCCACGGCGGCCGTGGCCTCCAGGAGGGCCTCCCGACGACGTCGGTAGGTCTCCCGCTGGGCCGCCACATGGGCGTCGTCGCCGAGGGCGGCGACCATGGCCGCCTGGACGGGGGCGGGCACGAGCAGGCCGGAGTGCTTGCGCACCTCGGTCACCGCCTTGACGAGCTCGTGGTCGCCGGCCAGGAAGGCGGCCCGGTAGCCGGCCAAGTTTGACTGCTTGGACAGGGAGTACAGGGCGATGAGCCCGGTCGGATCAGTCTCACCGCCGTCGGCGCGGCCGGTCACGCGCGCGTCCAGCAGGCTCGGCACGCCCTCGAAGGCCCACGGCTCGGCCCAGCCGAGCTCGGCATAGCACTCGTCGGCGACGACGACGGCCCCGCGGTGGCGCGCCCAGGCGACGATGCGCGCCAGCTGCTCTACGCCCAGAACGTGGCCGTCGGGGTTGCCGGGGCTGTTGAGCCACACAATGACCGGCGCGGCGGGGGCGCCGTCCGGGCCGGCGGGCAGCTCCCAGGTGTCGGGGTCGGCATCGGTGTCGACGGGCACGGGCGTGGCGCCGGCCAGACGCGCCCCGACGTCGTAGGTGGGGTAGGCGGCGCGCGGGTGGACGACGACATCGCCGGGCCCGGCCCCGAGCTGCAGCGCGAGGAGCGCCACCGACTCCTTGGAGCCGATGGTGGGGATGACGGCGTCGTCGGTCAGGCCGCGCACCCCGCGCCGGCGCTCCATCCAGGCGATGATGGCCCGGCGGACGGCCGGCGTGCCGACGGCGGCCGGGTACCCGGGCGCGTTGGAGGCCGCGGCCAGGGCGGCGCGGGCCACATCGGGCGAGTCGTCAACAGGAGTGCCGATGGCGAGATCGACGACGCCGTCCGGGTGTGCTGCGGCGAGGGCGCGGTAGGGCCTCAGGGAGTCCCAGGGGAAGTCCGGCAGGGCGGGCGGGCGCGGCAGGACGGGGCGAGAGGCGCGGGCGGAGGGCGAGTCGGTCACGTCAGTCACGCACCCGATTGTCTCCCAACGGTGCCCCGACGGCGGGCCATCGGCCGGGTGCCGCGCGCCGTTCGGGTCAGTCGAGCCCGTTGGCCTCCCGGTAGTCGGCGTTCTGCGGAGGCAGGGCCGCAACCATGGGGTCGTCGTAGGGCTGGGGGCCGGTCTTCTGGGCACCGCCCGGGGAGCCCAGGCCCTCGAGCTCGAAGAAGTCGATATTGGCCCGCGTGTAGTCCTCCCACTCCTCGGGGACGTCATCCTCGTAGAAGATCGCCTCGGTGGGGCACACGGGCTCGCAGGCGCCGCAGTCAACACACTCGTCGGCGTTGATGTAGAGGGTCCGTTCGCCCTCGTAGATGCAGTCGACCGGACACTCGTCCACACATGCGCGGTCCTTGACGTCGACACATGGCTGGGCGATGACGTAGGTCATGGGTGGATTCCTCTTCTCTGGAACGCGTCGCACGGGCGGCGACGCAGCCATGTCCACAATATTGCCCCACGTCCCCACCTCGCCCAAGAGGCCGGAACCGTGGCCCTGAGCACGGGAATGCGGGGTGCTCCCGCGGTTTATTTGGTGATGGGCGAGGAACCGAATCCAGCCGGAGGGCCGGGAGCCGACTCCTCCGGAGTTTCTCCGGGGTGTTGCGGGCCGAGCGACGGCGGCGTCTAGCTCAGCGTCCAGCGCGCGAGGTCTTCCGGGGCGTGCGGGCTAGGCCGCGGCCGACTGTGCGGGTTTCCCCTCCGTCCGCGCCCGGATACGGGCCCAGCGGCATGCGTCGCGGTCGCACCACCCCTCTCGTGCCTTCGACCGCCCACGGCCCCGCTGCACACCGCCGGTGTCGACCGCCGAGTCGAACGACCTTCGACGACAGGACTTACGCCAGGAGACCCGGCGGGGCGGCCGCGCCCGCCGACGCCCCTCCCAGCAGCGAGCCGACGATGTGCGACAGCGAGAAGTCCGGGCCGAGCAGCATGGGCGCGACCCAGATCAGGCCCGCAAGTACGATCAGCAGGACCAGTGCAAGGATCGCAGCGACCTTCACCGCCGTCGGGATCCCCCGCCGTCTGGCGGCCGCCACCGCGTCTCGGCGATAGGGGGCGTGGGCCTGCTGCTCCCCGGGCGCGCTCTTGGAGAGCGTGACCCAGGCGAGGTTCTCCTCCCGCGACCACACCTCGCGGCCCTGGGCGCCCGAGGCGGAGGAGGCGCGTGCGGGGACCGCCGGCTGGGAGGCGGTCTCCGACGACGGCGCGGAGGCGGCGGCCGCGGGCCGCCCGGGCGCAGTCCTGGCCGGCGCGCCCGGCGCCGCCGAAGCAGGGACCCCCGGGGTCGGAGAGGCGGACGGGAGCGCGGTGGACCGGGTCCTCGCCCGAATCGGGGCGGGCGCCCTGCTGCTGCCCGATCCTGGGCGGCCGGGAGCCGCGGCCCGAGCCGGCGCCGAGGCCGGAGGTCCCGCCGCGCCACGACCTGCGCCCGGCGCCTCATGGGCGGCTGTGACGGCGACCTGCTGGTTGGCGACGACCACCCGATAGGTCGCCGTGCCCTCCGGGGCGTCTGCTGTGGCCGGTGAGGGAAGGATGCCCACCGGGCCGGTGGTTCCGGCGGACGACGCCGACGGGCTGCCCGGCGCGAAAACGGGGCGGCGCCTCACCGCCCCGGGCGCGGAGGAGGCCGACGGCGCGGGGGCTCCGCTGGCAGCCGAGGCCGCAGACGCCCTGGACGGCGTCGTCATCGCGGAGCGCGTCGGGGAGCCGGCGGATCGCACCGGGGGCTCGGCGGATCGCGCGCGTCCGCCGGAGGTCGCCGCAGAGGCCGCATGGGGAGCGGAGGCCGCCCGGCGGACAGAGGCCGCAGGAGGAGAAGCGACTCGGGAGCTGTCCGCAGCGCCGGCGTTCGGGTCCCCGGGGCGCGCCACGATGGGGGACCCGGAGCGCGCCGTTGCCGGCGCCCCGGGGCGCGCGGTCGAGGAGGCTCGGCCCCTCTGATGTCCCGCCTGCGAGCTCACGTCGATGGAGCCGGTCGGCGTCCCGCCGAGCAGCAGGGCGCTGAGCTCGGCCTCGGCGGTGGACAGGTGCGCTTCCGCGGGCGGACTCGGCGGCAGAACCGGCGTCGGGCCCGTGGGGGAAGGCATTGTGGGCGGTTCTGAGGCGCGGCGGGACGAGGCCGCGGGCCGCCGACCGGAGGCCGGGCGCCCAGTCGGCGGCTCGGCGCCCCCGGGCTCGGCCGGACGCCTGTGCGGCATCGGGGCGGCTCTGCCGGGGGCGACGGCCGGTCGTTGGGATCCGGGGCTCGTGGCCGAGGCGGGACGCACCCCCCGCCCCGGGGAGGAGGCCTGCCGAGGGGCGCGGGAGTGCCCCCCGCCCGACGTCGACGGGCGGGGGGCACCCGCGGCACCGGGCTGAGACCCTGCACCGTGACTGGCGGCGCTGCGATAGACCGGGACGGCGTTGGCGGGGCGCGACCCCGAGAACATGGAGTAGGACTGGAACCCGGCCTCGGAGGCGGGAACGGCCGACGGCGCGGTGCGGCGCCCCGTCGTCGCCCCGGCCTCCGCCGAGGCGGCGGCGCGGTGGCGGCCCTGTGCGTCAGCATCAGCAGAGGCGCGGCGGCGCCCGGACCTCGTCTCCGTCGGGGGGGCCGAGGTGTTCACGACGGAACGGCCCGGCGTCGTCACAGTCATATGCGTTCTCCTCGTGGGAAGGGGAAACGATGCTCCATAGCCTTGACAAGCCTAGTGGGCGGCGCAAGGGCACGCCCGGCGAGACGGCAGCGAGATCAAAATGTTATGGTATTGCTATCTGTACCTTTTTGGGGACTAGGTTTTCCAGCGTGTCGCTGGCTCGCGCGGAGCGTAGTGCCGGGGCGGCGCCTCCGCTAGGACTTCCCCGACTTCCCGCAGGCGATGTTGTTGTCCGCGTCGTAGGTGGTGGTCAGGACGTCGTCGGGCATGGCCTTGTCCGGGGCCGTGCGAGTGCGGGTGACGGTGATGTCGAAGCCCGGGTTGCCGCCGGAGTACGCCTGGCACCCCGCGCCCGCCGGACGGGTGATCGTCTGGACGGGCCGATAGTTGTAGCGCTCCGAGCTGGTGATGGACACGTCGTAGTAGTGCGTGGACCAGATGCGGGTGTGGACCTCGCCGTCGGCGACCCAGGCCTGGATGAGTGCCGCGTACGGCGTGGAGTTGGCGAACTTGACGTCCTTCTGACCGGTCCAGAGCGTCGCCTCGCGCCCCGCCGGGTACCGGTCGAAGTAGTAGGAGTGCGGATGGTGCTCGATGTCGTCCATGCCGGCCTCGAAGCCGACGTTGAACATGGTGGTGCCGATCTGGGACAGGCCGCCGCCCAGCGCGTCGACGTGCTGGCCGTTCGAGATGACGCCGGCATCGGTGAAGCCGTGCTCGTAGTCGACCGGGCCGAGCGCCTGCTCGACGGAGAAGGTCTCCCCGGGCATGACGATCTGGCCGTTCATCTGCTCGGCGCCGCGGATGAGGTTCTGATCGCGTCCGGGCTCCGAGTTGAAGGGGGTGGCGAACTCGCCGGTGACCTCGGTAATGCCCCAGTCCTTCTCGGGCGTGGTGATCTCCGGCTGGGTGGTGATCATGGTGAGAGCCACGGTCCTGTCGGCCGAGGCGGTGCCGGTGGTGCCGGCGTCCACGAGCTGCTGGGTCAGGGCGTCCATGTCGATGCCCTCCCCGGGGGATGGGGCCACGTACTGCGGCTTGGCGCCGGCGGCGCTCTCCGCTGAGCCGTCGATGGTCCATCCGGCGTTCGTGGGCGCGGTCTCGATCCCGCCCATGGCGTCGATGATCGTGTCGTGGAGCCGCTGAGAGTCCAGGACGGCGGAGAGCTCGCCGTCGTCCGTGGAGATGGTGGTCAGGTCGGCGATCTGTTCGGGCGAGAGGACGACCTGCTTGGTGGCGGCGGTCTTCTCCACGCTCGTGTCGGCGGCCGTGACGGTGAGGCTGTCGGAGAGCAGGGGGGTGAGCACGGAGTCGACGAAGGCCTCAGCGTCGTCATCGGTGATGGCGGGCCTCGCGGTGCCCTCGACCATGGCGATCTCCTCCTGGCCGAGGGGCCAGCCGGCGCTCAGGGCCTTGACGGAGGCATCGACGTCCATGCCGGTTCCGTCTGTGCCCGGGGTCACCACGGGGGTGGTGCCTTCGAGGGTGACGACGGCGTCGGCCGTGCCGGTGGCAAGCGTGCCGAGCCGGGCGTTGAGGGCGTTGGTGAGCGCATCAGAGTCGACGGTGGTGACGGCGTCAACACTGGTACCGCTCAGACGTTTGATGAGCGTGACCGGGTTGATGGTGGGGTCGATCAGCCGGTTGATGCTGGCGGCAGCGTCGACGCTCACTCCGGAGTCGGCCGGCACGAGCGTGTCGGTGGAGTCGTTGGCACTGAGGGTGACGGGCTGCGCGAGCTCGGCGCCGATCTGGTCAGCCACGACCTGGCGGGCCTCGTCGGGGCTCATGTCTCCGACGTCGACGCCGGAGACCGTCGATCCGGCGAAGACGTGCTGGGTGGCGGCGATGGCGGCGCCTCCCCAGACCAGGACGAGCAGGCCCGCACCGATGATTCCTGCGAGCACGCCGCGGTTCAGCCTGCGTCTGTGCGGCAGACCCGTCGGCACAGCCTTGATCTTGGCGAGGACTGCCATGATCCCGGTGAGAGCGGAGCTGGCGGCGGTCGCCGAGGCAGCCTCGGACGGGCCCTCGGCAGCAGACGCGCCCTCTGCGGGCTCGGAGACCTCGGGTTCTGCGGGCTCGGAGCCAGCGGGTGTGAAGGACCTCGGTCTGGAGGCCTCAGGCCCGGCGGTTTTGGAGCCAGCGGTCTCGACCTCGGATGCCCCGTCCGAGGCCGCCTCTGCTGGGGTACGCGCAGACATGGCTGCAAGGGTGTCGGCCATCGGTGTGGCCACGACATCCGTCGTCTCGGCCGCGCCAGCCTCCGACTCGACGTCGGGAGTCTCGGCTCCCGACTCAGTGTCAACGGGCTCGGATTCGGCCTTCTCAGCTTCCGGCTCAGCGTCGGCAGGCCCAGCGGGCTCCTCGGACTCAGCGTCCGCGCCCCCGGCCTCAGCGGGCTCGGGCGCCGAGTCCCCGCCGCCGGCAGGCTCAGCAGGCTCGACAGCGTCGGACTCGGCCTCAACATCCGCGTCGGCCTCCACCGAGCCGGCGTCATCCGACTCAACGGCGTCAGCACCCGACTCAGCCCCGGCGGCGGACTCAGCCTGGGAAGCCTCCGGCTCCTCCGAGACCCCGGCCTCAGCACCCTCAGCGGGCCCGGGCTCCTCGGACTCAGCGTCCGCGCCCCCGGCCTCAGCGGGCTCGGGCGCCGAGTCCCCGCCGCCGGCAGGCTCAGCAGGCTCGACAGCGTCGGACTCGGCCTCAACATCCGCGTCGGCCTCCACCGAGCCGGCGTCATCCGACTCAACGGCGTCAGCACCCGACTCAGCCCCGGCGTCGGACTCAGCCTGGGAAGCCTCCGGCTCCTCCGAGACCCCGGCCTCAGCACCCTCAGCGGGCCCGGGCTCCTCGGACTCAACGTCCGCGCCCCCGGCCTCAGCGGGCTCGGGCGCCGAGTCCCCGTCGCCGGCAGGCTCAGCAGGCTCGACAGCGTCGGACTCGGCCTCAACATCCGCGTCGGCCTCCACCGAGCCGGCGTCATCCGACTCAACGGCGTCAGCACCCGACTCAGCCCCGGCGTCGGACTCAGCCTGGGAAGCCTCCGGCTCCTCCGAGACCCCGGCCTCAGCACCCTCAGCGGGCCCGGGCTCCTCGGACTCAACGTCCGCGCCCCCGGCCTCAGCGGGCTCGGGCGCCGAGTCCCCGTCGCCGGCAGGCTCAGCAGGCTCGACAGCGTCGGACTCGGCCTCAACATCCGCGTCGGCCTCCACCGAGCCGGCGTCATCCGACTCAACGGCGTCAGCACCCGACTCAGCCCCGGCGTCGGACTCAGCCTGGGAAGCCTCCGGCTCCTCCGAGACCCCGGCCTCAGCACCCTCAGCGGGCCCGGGCTCCTCGGACTCAGCGTCCGCGCCCCCGGCCTCAGCGGGCTCGGGCGCCGAGTCCCCGTCGCCGGCAGGCTCAGCAGGCTCGACAGCGTCGGCCTGGGCCGTGGGATCGTCGTCGGATTCCACACCACCAGCACCGCCGTCCTCCGGGTGCGGCTCGCCCGCAATATCCGGCGTTGTGGCGCTGAGGTCGTGGGAGATCTCCTCCGGAGAGGAGATGCGGGCGTCGGCCGTCTGTGGGGCGGCCACGGCATCCTCGTTGTGACGGGTGCCGGCGGGAGGGGTGACGTCGTCGGTCATGGTCGCATTCTTACTCAAGCGTTGGCACGGCGGCGGCGAGCGGCGTCCTTGAACCGCTCCTGGGAATTGAGGATGACCTTGCGGATGCGCACGGCCTCCGGGGTGACCTCGACGCACTCGTCGTCGGAGGCGAACTCAAGGGCCTCCTCCAGGGACAGCCTGCGCGGCGGCACAAGGCCCTCGAAGGAGTCGGCCGTGGACGAGCGCATGTTGGTCTGCTGCTTCTCGCGGACCACATTGACGTCCATGTCCTCGTTGCGCGGGTTCTCGCCGACGACCTGGCCCTCATAGGTCTCCTGCCCGGGCTCGACGAAGAAGGTGCCGCGGTCCGCCAGGCGGATGAGGGCGTAGGCGGTGACGGCCCCGGCGCGGTCGGAGACGAGCGAGCCGGTGGTGCGGGCCACGATCTGCCCGGCCCAGGACTCGTAGCCCTCGGCGATGGACGAGGCGATGCCCGTGCCGCGGGTCTCGGTGAGGAACTGGGTACGGAAGCCGATGAGCCCGCGCGCCGGCACCAGGAACTCCATGCGGATCCAGCCGGTGCCGTGGTTGATCATGGTCTCCATACGGCCCTTGCGGGCGGCCATGAGCTGGGTGACGGCGCCCAGGTACTCCTCGGGGACGTCAATGGTCGTGCGCTCGACCGGCTCGTGGCGCCTGCCGTCGATGGTGCGGGTGACGACCTGCGGCTTGCCGACGGTCAGCTCGAAGCCCTCGCGGCGCATCTGCTCCACCAGGATCGCCAGCGCCAGCTCGCCGCGCCCCTGGACCTCCCAGGCGTCGGGGCGCCCGGCGGGCAGCACGCGCAGGGAGACGTTGCCGACCAGCTCGCGGTCCAGGCGGTCCTTGACCTGGCGGGCCGTGACCTTGGCGCCCTTGGTACGGCCGGCCATGGGGGAGGTGTTGATGCCGATGGTCATGGAGATGGCCGGGTCGTCCACCGTGATCAGCGGGAGAGGGCGCGGGTCGTCGGGATCGACGAGGGACTCGCCGATGGTGATGTCCTCAATGCCGGCGACGGCGACGATGTCGCCCGCGTGGGCCTCCTCGGCGGGCCTGCGGTCCAGGCCCTCGGTGACGAGCAGCTCGGAGACCCGGGCGGTGGACAGGGAGCCGTCGTGCCTTGCCCAGGCCACGACCTGCCCCTTGCGCAGGGACCCGCCCCGGATGCGCAGCAGGGCGAGGCGGCCGAGGAATGGCGAGGCGTCCAGGTTGGTCACGTGCGCCTGGAGGGGGGCGCCCTCGTCGTAGGAGGGGCCGGGGATGCGCTCGATAATGGTGCGGAAGAGCGGCTCGAGGTTCTTGCTGGCGGGCAGATCGCCGTCGGCGGGCTGGGCGGTGTCGGCGCGGCGCGCCTTGGCGGAGGCGTAGATGACGGGAAGGTCGAGGACGGCGTCCAGGTCGATGTCGGGGTGCTCGTCGGCCAGGTCGGAGGCCAGCGAGAGCAGCAGGTCGGTGGACTCAGAGACGACCTCGCCGATGCGCGAGTCGGGGCGGTCAACCTTGTTGACCACGAGGATGACCGGCAGGCTCGCGGCCAGCGCCTTGCGCAGCACGAAGCGGGTCTGCGGCAGCGGCCCCTCCGAGGCGTCCACGAGCAGGACGACGCCGTCGACCATGGACAGGCCGCGCTCGACCTCGCCGCCGAAGTCGGCGTGCCCGGGGGTGTCGATGACGTTAATGGTGATGCCCTCGGGAAGCCCGGCGGCGACGGCGGCGGGACCGCGGTAGTGGACGGCCGTGTTCTTGGCCAGGATGGTGATGCCCTTCTCGCGCTCGAGCTCGCCGGAGTCCATGACGCGCTCGGTCGTGTTCTCCTCGGTGGCGCGGGCGCCGAAGGCCCCGGCCTCCCAGAGCATGGCGTCGACGAGGGTCGTCTTGCCGTGGTCGACATGGGCGACGATGGCGACGTTGCGCAGGTCCTGGCGCACTGTCATGTAAGGCACTTCTTCCGTCCGAGGGGCGCCGGGGCGCGGTCAGGGCGCGGGCCCGCCGCTGGCGCACAGCGGGCCAAGGGTAGAGGTCGCGGCGCGGCGGCCGCCATGACGGGGATGACACGGGCACTGTGCGCCCTCTCACTCCCCCTCTCAGGCCGCGACAATCTGCGTGCAGGCGAGCAGGAGCAGAAGCCCGCAGCCGACGACGATGGGTAGCAGATTGATCCGGGAGCGGACCCAGCCGCCCTGGGTGACGCCCCCGTCCACCGCGCCGGCGGCGCTGCTATCTTCGACATTGCCGTCCCCGGCCCTCTGAGGGGAGCCGCTGCCGGCGCGTGCGCCTTCTGGGTCCCGTCGCCTGTCCATCCTCGCCCGTCGGCGCGCCTGACGCGCCTGAAGGCGCTGATGGTCGGCGCGCCTGGCAGCATAGGCGCTGATAAGGTCACCGGCCGCGTCAGCATCCAGGCGCGTGCGATAGATCGACTCGCCCGGATCGAGATACTCATCGCGGATCGGGCGGTGCCCCAGAGCGCCGGCGACAGCATCGACAGTATCCCGCGTCCCCTTCCCAGCTCTGCGAAGCATCTCCCGCCGTCCGCGCATCGAGGCGCTCAGCCCACCAGCACGCTGAGCCGCCGAGGCCCTGACAATCGCCCCATCATGGGTGACCACCTCCAGGATCCAGCGGGTATGGCAAGTCTTCACACTCTCCCAGGCGAGACTGTGGCTGCGCCAGGCGTTACGCACGACCAGGGCGTCGTCGTCCAGACGCAGCTGCGGCGCCCACCACAGCGCCCACACCGCCAGGAGCAGCAGGCCGCCCCAGGCCAGCGCCCTAAGTCCGTGGACGGCACCGCCTGACAGCCAGACCGCGGCGACCACGTAGACAGCCCCCACGCCCACAACGAGCGTTCCCAGACGGCCGAGCAGCGAACGGACAATAATGGTGGGCACTCCCCAATCCTACTCAGTCGGCCGTCTCCCAGCCGCACGAGCGACCTGCGCTCCCACCCGCAGGAACCTCTCGGTCACGATTCCCCCACCGGCGGCCCGAGCACCGCCGTCCACGCGAACCGGCCCGGGCCGCTCCCCGCCATGCGTGCGCGGGATTGTACGGGATACGGCCCGGGCCGGTGGCGCGCAGAGCGCGCGGCTCAGTCGGCCATGTAGCCGATGTTCTCGGCGTACACCGAGGACAGGCCCATGGCGCCGTAGTTCGCCAGGTTCTTGGGCACGGCGGTGAGCTCGCGGCGCTCGTAGATCGGGATATTCATGACATGCTGCCAGACGAGCTTGTCGACCTCGTTGGTCATCCGGTAGCGCTCCTGCGCATCGTTCGTGGTAGAGATCTTGACAATGTAGTCGTCAATCTCGGGGACCGACTGGCCGGTGAAGTTGGACTCGCTGCCCGTGCCGTAGATCTGCTTGATATTGGCCATCGGGTACTGGGTCTTCTGCCAGGTGAAGGCGGTGATCCCATAGTTCTTCGGGTTCACGTAGTCAGTGAAGTACTTGTTCGTCTCCACGGTCTGCATCGTCATCTCAATGCCCACGTCCTTGAGCTGCGACTGCAGGAGGTTGCCCTCGTTCTCGCTGGTCGGCGTCCCCGATGGAAGGGTGAAGGCGAAGGTGAGTCGCTGGCCGTTCTTCACACGGATGCCGTCGGAGCCCTCCTTCCAGCCCGCATCGTCGAGGAGCTTCTTGGCCGCCTCGGGGTCGTGGCTCCAGTCCCCGGAGTTGTCCTGGTAGCCCTCCTGGACGGTGAGGAAGAAGCGGTTGCCCAGCAGCAGCTTGTCGACCTCCACCGGCAGCCCGGCCAGGTCGGAGGCGGCGATCGCCTCACGGTCGCAGGCGCGCAGGATGGCCTGGCGAACGGGTTCCTCGGCCAGAGGGCCGGAGGAGGCGTTAATGGTGAAGTGGCGCCACTGACGGCCGTCGTTCTGACGAATCTCGGCATCAGAACGGCCGCTGGCCTGGTTGTAGACGTCGGCGGAGATGATGTAGGAGATGACGTCGATAGCGCTGTTCGCGAAGGACGTGGCCTCGGCTGCGGAGTCGAGAACCCGGAAGGTCACCTTGTCCAGGAGCGGGGCGTCTCCCCACCACTTGTCATTGGGAACGAGGGCGACCAGCTGCTGGGACTCATCATAGGAATCGATCTTGAAGGGCCCGGCGAAGTAGTCGTTGTTGAAGGCCCCGTTGCCCGCCATGGACTTGTTGAAGGTGTCAGCCTTGGCCATGAGCTCCTTGGGGGCGAGAGAGGCCACCATGTTCGTCCAGTCGGGGAAGATCGTCTTGAAGGTGATCTTCGCCGTGAGCTTGTCGACGATGTCAATCTTCTCGATCTGGTCGTAGTTGTCGGTGGAGGCCCAGGCATAGTTCTCGTCCGTGCCGTGAATCAAGCTCTCGCGAATGTCCTCGGAGTCCATGGGGCGCCCATTGCCCCATACGGCCTTGTCATTGAGAGTCGCGGTCACCACCGTCTTGCCGCCGGCGTCCTCCGCCTCCAGGGTGGTGAAGAAGTTGGGGTTGGGAGAAGGAGAGCCGTCCTCCGCCCACAGAACGGCGTAGGGCATGACGAAGGCATAGATATTGTCCAGGTTGACGCTGTTGCCGTCCACTGTGGACCGGTTCCAGTTGGCGATCGTCGAGGTGATCGAGAACCTCAGCTCGCCGCCCTGCTTGAGAGCCGAACGATCCTGAGGGTTGAAGCCGGAAGCGCCGCCTCCGGAGCCCTCCCCCGAGTCAGTCTTCGCGCATGCCGCGAGAACAGCGAGGGCGGCCGCGGAAGCGGACCCTCCGAGGAAGAGTCGTCGATTGATCATCATGGGAACTCCGTTCATATGGGGTTGGCGGAAGACGACCCGCGTGCCATTACCCGGGTCGGGTCTCGGGGAGGAGACCTCCGGAGGATGTCCCCGCCGTCGGGGACAATGTCAAATATCTCATACAATGGGGAGGCACCGCAGTCAACACCCGCGCCAGGCCGCGGCTGACCGGCATCCGCCTTCCCGGGACAACGAGGCCCTCCCCCAGGTGCCGGGCTGCAGGCGCCCCACGACTCAGAACACATTCGCCTGCTCCGAGTAGTGGCAGGCCACCCTGTGATCCTCTCCGAGCCCGGTGAAACGCGGCATGGCCTCCACGCAGGCCAGCCGCTGGTCGTCGGAGAGCTCGTTGGCGAACTTCTGGCAGCGCGTGCGGAAGCGGCATCCTGAGGGCGGGTTCGCGGGGTTGGGCAGGTCTCCCTGGAGAATAATGCGGCTGCGGTCGCGTTCCTTGGCGGGATCCGGGATGGGGATCGCGGAGAGCAGCGCCTGGGTGTACGGATGGGCCGGGGCCTCGAAGACCGTGTCGACGTCCCCGATCTCCACGATCCGCCCCAGGTACATCACGGCGACCCGATCGGCGATGTGCCGCACAACCGACAGGTCGTGGGCCACAAAGAGGTAGCTCAGCCCCAGCGTCGCACGCAGCTCGTCAAGCAGGTTGATGACACCGGCCTGGATGGACACGTCCAGGGCCGAGACCGGCTCGTCCAGCACCAGGATCTTGGGCTCCAGGGCGAGCGCCCGAGCAATGCCGATGCGTTGACGCTGGCCTCCGGAGAAGTTGCGCGGGTAGCGATTGGCGTGGCTCGGCTCCAGGCCCACGAGCTTCATGAGCTCATCGACCCGCGGTCCAATAGTCTCCTTCTTCCAGCCGTTGGCGCGCAGCGGCTCGGCAATGATGTCGTAGATCGGCAACCGGGGGTCCAGGGAGGCCATGGGGTCCTGGAAGACGATCTGCAGATCGCGCCGCACCGCCTTGCGTCCCGAGCGCCGGAGCCCGGAGGTGTCCTTTCCCAGGACGACGATCTTACCCTTCTGGGGGGCCTGAAGGCCCAGAACCTCCATAAGGGTTGTCGTCTTGCCGCATCCTGATTCGCCGACGATCGCCAGGGTCTCGCCCTTGCGGACATCGAAGGAGATGCCGTCCACGGCGTGGACGGTGCCCACGCGCCGCTTGAACACCGCTCCCTTCATGAGCGGGAACTCCTTGACCATGTCCGTCACTCGCAGCACCTCCGGGCGCTTGGCGTGCGGCAGGTCCATGACCTCGGCGGTCTTGAGCTCGGGCACCGGGAAGATGTCGGTGTAGTCCAGGCCGCGCGCCTCGATCTCGGCGAAGCGGCGGCAGGCGCTGCGCTGCGTCTCGGCCGCCGGGTCGCCCAAGGCGTCGGTACTCGTTTCCCGCACAGGCACGAGTTCGGGCTCGCCGTCGAGGCACTCCGCGGTGGACATGGGGCAGCGGGGCGCGAAGGGGCACCCCTCGGGCAGCTCGAGCAAGGAGGGCGGATTGCCGTCCAGCGTGGCCAGGGCCGAGTCCTTGCGGGCGTCCAGGCGCGGCAGCGAGCCGAGCAGGCCGATCGTGTAGGGCATCCGGGAGCGGTAGAAGATGTCATCGACGTCCCCGGTCTCCACGATCCGTCCGGCGTACATGACCGCGACCCGGTCCGCCATGCCGGCCACAACTCCCAGGTCGTGGGTGATCATAATGACGCCGGCGCCCGTCTCCCTCTGGGCGGTGCGCAGCACGTCGAGGATCTGGGCCTGGATGGTGACGTCCAGAGCGGTGGTGGGCTCATCGGCGATGATCAGGTCGGGGTCGTTGGCGATCGCAATAGCGATAATGGCGCGCTGGCGCATCCCGCCCGAGAACTCGTGCGGATAGGCCTTGGCGCGCACCTCGGGGTTGGGGATGCCCACCAGGTCGAGCAGCTCGACGGCGCGGGCGCCGGCGTCGGCGTCGGACATGTCCGAGCTGTGGATCTTGAGCGCCTCGACGATCTGGTCCCCGACCGTATAGACGGGCGTCAGGGCGCTGAGAGGGTCCTGGAAGACCATGGAGAGCTGAACGCCGCGAATCTTCGACATGTAGGCGTCCGAGCGCCCCAGCAGCTCGGTCCCGTGCAGGCGCACCGATCCGGAGACCTCGGCGGACTCATCGAGCAGACCCATGACCGCGGTCGAGGTGACCGACTTGCCTGAGCCGGACTCGCCCACCAGTGCGAGGACCTCGCCGCGAGCCACCGAGATACTGACCCCGCGCACGGCGTTGACGCGCCCGTCCTCGGAGGGGAAGGAGACCGCCAGGTCCTTCACCTCCAGCAGAGGGGCGTCCGCCGTCGGGTCGGGCAGAGCCTCCGGGGCTGCGTTCTTGGCCTTGGCGGCGGTTCGGGTACGGCTCATGCCTTGCCTCCGGACTTGGACGAGGGGTCAATAGCGTCCCGCAGGCCATCGCCCATGAAATTGACGCACACGAGCATCACCACCAGGACGAAAGCGGGAGCCAGGAAGATCCACGGGTAAGTGGTCGCCGAACGCTGGCCCTCGGCGATGAGGGTGCCCAGCGAGGTGTTGGGCGCCTGGACACCGAAGCCGAAGTAGGACAGTGTGGTCTCACTGATGACGGCGTAAGCAACATTGACGGTGGCGTCGATAATGAGCAGTGATGCGATGTTCGGGATAATGTGACGGGCGATAATAATGGGGCTGCGCACGTTCATGAAGCGAGCAGCGTTCACGTAGTCGAGGTTCTTCACGCTCAGAGTCAGGGAGCGCACCACGCGCGCGGTGAGCATCCACCCGAATCCCGCCAGGAGCACAATGAACAGGACGATCGACCCCCTCGCCGCGCCGGCCCGCTGGGACAGGATGGCGATAATGAGGAAGGAGGGCACCACCAGAAGCATGTCGGTGAACCACAGGGCGATCCGCTCCCACCAGCCGCCGAAGTAGGCGGCCGAGGATCCGATGATCGCCGCGATGCCGGTCTGGAGGAGGGCGACGCACACGCCGATGAGCATTGACTTGCGGGTGCCCTCGACCACCAGAGCGAAAACGTCTCGCCCCCCCTGGGTGGTGCCGAACCAGTGCCTCGGTCCGGGCGGGGCCAGGAAGGCGGTGTTGTCGACGTCGGTGTACCCCCACTGGCCGATGTGATTGCCGAAGAGCGCCATGAGGGCGATCACTGCGAAGCCGATCACGCCCATGACCGCGGTCCTGTTGCGCAGGAAGCGGCGCACGGTGATCTGGCCGCGCGTCAGGCGCTTGGACTCCCGAGGGTTGTCCTTGGTGCCCTCGCCCGCCTCGTGACCGGTCAGGGGGGACTCCCCCAGCTGCTCGGCAGCCGGTGATGCGGCGGCGCCAACCGTGCTGGGCTTGCCGATCGAGTCCATGCCGTTGGGGTTCCTGGTGGTCGTCACGGTCAGCTCACCCTCACTCGCGGATCGACGATGGCGACGAAGACGTCGGACAGGAGCGCGCCGGTGAGCGTGCACAAGCCGGAGAAAGCGACCACAGCCGTGATGCCGTTGATGTCGTACTGGGAGATGGAGTTGATGGAGTACTCGCCCATGCCGTGCCAGCCGTAGACGCGCTCGGTGATCGCGGCCCCGGTGAACAGGGCCGCCAGGGCGAAGGCGAAGTAGGTGGCCATGGGGATCAGGGCGGTGCGCAGGGCGTGCCGGGTGACGGCCTTGCGCTTGACGAGTCCCTTGGCCCGCGCGGTGCGCACGTAGTCGGCGCCCAGGGTGTCGAGCATGAGATTGCGCTGGTAGCGGGAGTAGGAGGCGACCGCCCCCAAGGACATCGACAGGGTCGGCAGCAGCAGGTGCTGAAGCCTGCCCGCGACTCCCTCCCCCTCACCGGTGAACTCGAAGATCCGGTAGCCGGTGCGCTGGTTGATCTGTACGGCGATGACCTGCAGCATGATGGCGATGACCATGGCCGGGGTGGAGATGACGATCATGGCGATGAGGGACACGACGCGGTCCGAGAACCGGTACTGGCGGGTAGCGGTCCACGCGCCCAGCGCCACGCCGCCGATCATGCCGATGGCGGCACCGAGGAAGACCAGGCGGACAGACACCGCGATCTTGGTGCCTATCAGGCCGTTGATCGACTCGCCCTTGGGAGTCACCCCCCAGTCCCATGACGTGACCACGGTCTTGAGCCAGGTGACGTAGCGCCCCCACACGGGCAGCTCGGAGCTGATGTTGTACTGGATGAGGTTGGCGTTGATCGCCTCCCAGTTGAGGGTGGTGTCCTCGCGGTTCCAGTTATTCGCGGGGTCCAGGGAGGCCGAGGCGAGGATGTACGCCAAGGATGTCGCGATGAACAGCAGGAGCGCGTAGTTCGCGATCCGTCTCGCTAGATACGGGAGCATTCGGTCTTCTCTTCCGGGATACCGACGGGGTTCGGACGGGCGACGAGTGACCGTCCGGCCGGTGTTGCGGACATCCCCGCCAGCACCGCACCCAGCCCTGATGAGGACCAGGCGTCATGTCCTGACGGTTCTGGGACAGGGTACCCGCATCGCGAAACCAGGCGTACACACTCCGCGTGATGCACATCTCACAGGCGGCGGGCCCCACGGCGGTGCCCGCCGCCGGCGGGTCCCGTGCCGGGCGTCAGTCCGCCGCCCCGTACAGGGCGATCCGGGCGCCCGGGACGGCGTCGATCAGCTCGCGCGTGTAGGCCTCGCGCGGGCGGGCGAACAGGTCGTCCGCGTGCCCGGTCTCGACCACGCGCCCCTTCTCCATGACCACGATGTCGTCGGCGATCTGGCGCACGACCGCCAGGTCGTGGGTGATGAACAGGTAGGTCAGGTCCAGCTCTCCCTGCAGATCGGCCAGCAGCCGCAGAATCTGCGCCTGGACGAGCACGTCGAGAGCCGAGACGGCCTCGTCCAGCACGACGATCTCGGGTCGCAGGGCCAGGGCCCGGGCGATGGCCACGCGCTGGCGCTGGCCGCCGGAGAGCTCATTGGGATAGCGCCGCATGACCGAGCGCGGCAGGGCGACCATGTCGAGCAGCTCGGCGATGCGCTCGTTGCGCTCCTTGCGACCGCCCACGCCGTGCACCCGCAGCGGCTCCTCGACGATCCGGTAGATGGAGTACATCGGGTCCAGAGAGCCGTAGGGGTTCTGGAAGACGGGCTGCATAATGCGCCGCAGCTCGAAGAGCTGCTTGCCCCTCAGGGTCGACAGGTCGACGCCGTCGTGGAAGACCTTGCCCTCGGTGGGGTCGATCAGGTTGAGGATGATGTTCGCCACCGTGGACTTGCCCGAGCCGGACTCCCCGACCAGAGCCGTCGTCGTGCCGCGGCGCACCCCGAAGGTGACGTCATCGACGGCCTTCACATGCGCGTCCGCGCCCTTGGCCCCGCGCACGTCGAAGACCTTGGTCAGGTGCTCCACCCGGAGGATCTCCGGGGCGTCCTCCGCGATCTCGTGGACGCCCAGCTCGTCGGAGGCGACCTGGATGCCTTCGGCGTGCGCGGCCTCGATGCGGTGGGAGGCCAGCGAGGGCGCCGCCTCGACGAGTCGGCGGGTGTAGGGGTGGCGCGGGTTCTGGAGCACGTCCAGGCTCGGGCCGGACTCCACGACGCGGCCGCGGTGCATGACGACGACGTGCGCGGCCCGCTCCGCGGCAAGGCCGAGGTCGTGGGTGACGAAGAGCATCGCCGCGCCCAGCTCGTGGGTGAGGCGCCCGAGGTGGTCCAGGATGCGGCGCTGGACGGTCACGTCCAGGGCGCTGGTGGGCTCGTCGGCAATGAGCAGGCGGGGGCGCGCCGCCAGGCCGATGGCGATCAGGGCGCGCTGGCGCATGCCCCCGGAGAACTCATGCGGGTACTGCCCGGCGCGGCGGGCGGCGTCGGGAAGCCCGGCGTCCTCGAGCAGGAGGGCCACCTGCTCGGAGACGGCGATCCTGCCCTGAGCCCGGGACGCCCGCCCGTCCTCGCCCGGCTGGCTCGGGCCCGCCTCCCTGGGGGCGAACTTGGCGAGGCGGTCGTCCGCCACGCCCGCCAGCCCGTTGGCCCGCAGCGCCT
The DNA here is from genome assembly GCF_030253495.1 of Actinomyces israelii. NCBI lineage: Bacteria > Bacillati > Actinomycetota > Actinomycetes > Actinomycetales > Actinomycetaceae > Actinomyces > Actinomyces israelii. Next base: position 847,877 of record NZ_CP124548.1, on the reverse strand, counting down.
CGCGCACCTGGAAGCCGATGGACCACACCGGGTTGAGGTTGGTCATGGGGTCCTGGGGGACCAGCCCGATCTGGCTTCCGCGCAGACGCTGCATCTGCTTGTCGGAGGCGTGCGCAATGTCCTCGCCGTCGAACAGAATGCGGCCCCCGGTCACCCGCCCGGTCCCCGGCAGCAGGCCGATGACGGCATTGGCCAGGGTGGTCTTCCCCGAGCCGGACTCCCCGACGATGGCCACGCTCTGCCCCGGGTAGATCGTCAGGTTCGCCCGGCGAACGGCCGGGACCATCCCGGTGGAGGAGCGGAAGGCCACCTCGAGGTCCTCGACGCGCAGCAACGGCGCGCCCGCGGACGCGGCGGCCCCAGCAGACGCGTCGGCGGACACGGCGGATGCGCCGTCGGCGGTGTTGTTGTCAGTAGTCACTTGCGAGCCTTCGGATCGAGGGCGTCGCGCACCGCGTCGCCCATCATGACGAAGCCGAGCACGGTGAGCGCGAGGGCGCCCGCGGGGTACAGCAGGACGGAGATGTGGTCGCGCAGCGCCGCATTGGCCGCGGCGATGTCGGCGCCCCAGGAGACCATGGTGGCAGGCAGCCCGATCCCCAGGAAGGACAGGGTCGCCTCGGCAACGATGAAGACGCCGAGCTCGACGGTGGCGGTGACGATGATCGGCGCGGCGGCGTTGGGCAGGACGTGGCGCACCAGGATGGCGAGCCGTCCGCTGCCCAGCGAGACCGAGGCGGTGATGAAGTCCTCGTTCTTCACGCTCATGACCGCGCCCCGGGTGATGCGGGCGATCTGCGGCCACCCGAACATCGCCAGCACGATGACGACGGTGATGACCGATGATCGGCCCTTGAACATCTGCATGACGACGATGGCGGCCAGCACGAAGGGCACGGCGAAGAACACGTCGGTGATGCGCGAGAGCAGCGCGTCGAAGAATCCCCCGAAGAACCCCGCGAGCGCACCGATGAGCCCACCCAGCAGGGTGACCAGGAGCGTTGTGAGCACACCCACGGTCACCGAGGCGCGGGCGCCGTACACGGTCCTGGCGAAGATGTCGCAGCCCTGCTGGTTGAAGCCGAAGGGGTGCTGGGCGGTGGGCGGGCCGTAGGAGTTGGACAGCTGGCAGTAGGTGGGGGTGGCGCGGGCGATCAGCCCGGGGGCCACGGCGAGCAGGACCGCGACGGCGATGAGCAGGGCGGAGACCCAGAAGATGGGCCGACGGCGCAGCTGCTTCCAGGCCTCTCCCCACATCGAGGCCGGCGCCGAGTCGTCATCGACGGCGTCGACGGCGCCCAGGCCCTGCTCGTCGGTCTCGGCCACGAAGTGCTCCTGGCCCGGGCGGGCGACGGCCGCCCCGGTCCGATGGCGGTCCCCGGGCAGGCCCTGAGTCTGGTTCACGGTGCTGTCAGGCATAGCGGATCCTCGGGTCGAGGGCTGCGTACAGGAGGTCGACAAGGAGGTTGGAGATGATGAACACCAGGATGAGCACCGTCGTGAAGGCGACGACCGTGGGGCCCTCTCCATTGAGAATGGCCCGGTAGAGCGTGCCGCCCACGCCGTTGATGTTGAAGATCCCCTCGGTCACGATGGCGCCGCCCATGAGCGAGCCCAGGTCCGCGCCGAGGAAGGTGACGACCGGCACCAGCGAGTTGCGCAGGACGTGCACGATCATGACCCGAGCGCCCGACAGGCCCTTGGCGCGCGCCGTGCGGACGTGGTCCGCCGAGAGGTTCTCCCCGACCTCCGTGCGCGTCAGCCGCAGGACGTAGGCGAAGGAGACCGCCCCGAGCACGATCGCGGGCATGAGCAGCTCTTTGAATCCCGGGGTGCTCCCCACGGTCACCGGCAGCCACCCGAGCTTGACGCCGATGAAGAACTGCAGGAGGAAGCCGATGACGAAGGTCGGCACGGCGATGACCACGAGAGACAGGACCAGGACCGTGGCGTCGAAGATCCCGCCCTTGCGCACTCCGGCGAGCAGGCCAATGGCGATACCCGCCACAGCCTCGAAGGCGAGCGCCATGAGCGAGAGCTTGACCGTGACCGGGTAGGCGCCCGCGAGCACGTCGACAATCGGTCTGGAGCCACGGATGGTGGTGCCCAGGTCGAAGGTCGCGATCCCCTTGAGGAACAGGAGGTACTGGACGAAGAAGGGCTGGTCCAGGTTGTACTGGGCGCGGATCTGGGCCTGGAGGGCGGGGGAAAGCGCACGGTCTCCGCCCAGGGCGGCGACGGGGTCGCCCGGCAGCGCGAAGACCATGGCGTAGATGAGCAGTGTGGCCCCGAAGAACACGGGGATCATCTGCAGGAGCCTGCGCCCGGCGTAGCGGAGCATCGGCATCTCCTTAGAGCGGGTGGGAGCGGGAGGGCGTACGGGTGTGCGGAGCCTCCGGGCACGATGCCCGGCCGGCGGTCGATCAGTACGAGGAGATTGCCTCCGCCTTGTCCCACAGGCTCTTGGCCTCGGCCTCATCGAACTGGAGGACCTCGTTGCCGGTCACCTTGTCCTTCCATCCGGCGATGACGGGGCTGGTGAAGTCCGACGCGGGGGTGCGGGTCTCGTAGTACAGGGTGTCGCAGATCTGCTTGCGGTCGATGGCGCGGGACAGTGCGGCTCGGCGTGCCCGGCCCTCGTCGTCCATCTTCCAGTGCTCGGTGTTGACGTCGATGGCGAAGCACTGGATGACGGCGCCGGGCTGGTTGATGGCCCGCTCGCCGAGCTCGTCCTTGAAGGAGGACAGGGCCGAGTCCGGAATCGCGTCGAGCACGTCGAGGGTATCGGCGAGCAGGTCGTTGTACGCCGAGTCGTAATCGGTGTAGATGGTGAAGGTGATGCCCTTGTTCTTGGCCGGGCGGACGCCCTGGTAGGAGGGATTAGCGGCGAGCTCGATCTGGGAGTCGTGCTCCCAGCTGGTCAGGGTGTAGGGGCCGTTGCCGATGGGCTTCTGACCGAAGGCCGCCATGTCCTCATAGGCGGACTCGGGCAGTGGGTAGAAGGCGGAGTAGCCCAGGCGCAGCTTGAAGTCGGAGGCCGGGGCGGTGAGCTTGATCGTGAATGTCAGGTCGTCGACCTTCTTCAGCCCGGAGAGCTCGGAGTCCTTCTCATCGGAATAGCCCTCGATGAGCTCGTAGAAATAGCTGGACAGCTGGGTGTTGGACGCCAGGGCGCCGTAGCTCCAGGCCTTGATGAAGGAGTCGGAGGTGACGGGGGTGCCGTCGGAGAAGGTCCAGCCGTCCTTGAGCTTGACCGTGAAGCTCTGGTTGTCGGACGTCTCGATGGACTCGGCGACCTCGTTCTTCACGCTGCCGTCGGCCTCGTAGGCGACCAGCCCGGCGAAGAGCAGATCGACAACACGGCCCCCGCCCACCTCATTCGTGTTGGAGGGGACCAGGGGGTTCTGGGGCTCGGTGTCATTGGCGCGCACAATGCCGTCGGAGGCGGTGGTGGTGATGGCCTCGTAGCGGGGCACGGCGTGCCAGTCGAAGGCCACGCCGCTGACGTTCTTGGAGTACCCGCCGAAGCCGTTCTGGTACCACAGGGGGACGGCAGGAAGGTCCGCGAAGAGCTGCTGCTGGGCCTGCTCGTAGAAGCCGAGCGCCGTCTTGTCGTCCTTGGCGGCCGCGGCCTTGGCCAGGAGATCGTCGAAGTTGGCATCGGAGTACTGGGCGTCGTTCGAGCCGGCACCCGTCTGGTAGACGCTGCCGAGGAAGTTCCCCATGGAGGGGTAGTCGCCCTGCCAACCGGAGCGGAAGGCGCCGATGAGCGTGTGGTCGGTGATCTGCTGGCGCAGCTCGGAGAACTGCGCGTAGGGCAGCGGCTCCATGGAGATGCCCAGCGTGTTGCTGACAGAGTTGCACACGGCCTCGACCCAGGCCTTGTGCGGTCCGTCCGAGTTGTAGGCGAGCGTCAGCCTGCCGCCGCTCGCGGCGGCCTGGCCGTCCGAGCCGGCGGTGGCGTCGCCGTCGGGCGCGTCAGATCCACAGGCGGCGGCGAACAGCACCGCGACCGTTGCGGCCCCCAGGCCGAAGTGACGGCGCGAGATCTTGGGATTGCTCAAGGGAACTACCTCCGTACGGCACTGTCAGCAGCAGCCGAGCTGTATCCCGGGCGGGGATGCGCTGACAGCGCAACAGTGATACTAAACACCATTCGGTAACCTTGCGGACATAAATGCCTGACCGAATACTTCGCCGAATCGATCACCCCGCCCCCGGGCCGGCCTCACCAGGCGGCGGCGAGCAGCTCGTAGGAGCGGCGGCGTGCGGCGGCGTCGTGGACGTAGGTGACCACCAGGACCTCCTCCAGGCCCCAGCGCGCGGCCAGCTCGCGGACGCCGGAGGCGACGGCGTCGGGGGTGCCGACGAAGGACAGGCCCATGGACGCCTCCACCGCGTCCTCGCGCCCCGGCGCCAGGGCCCGCCATGCCCGCGGATCGTCGTCGGGCGCGTCCAGCGGCCCGGGCCGGCCGCCGACGACGCGCGCGGCGGCCGCCATGGCGGTGGTGAACAGCCGCTCGGCCTCCTCCCGGCTCGGGGCGACGACGGCGTTGACGCCCGCGGCCACGTGCGGCCTCCCGTCCCGGGACAGCGGGCGGGCGGCGGCGTCGCCCCCGAAGTGGCCGCGATAGGTGGTGATGGCGGCCTCCGCCTGGGCGGGCGCGAAGTGCGAGGCGACCGCGAAGGGCAGGCCGAGCGTGCCGGCGACGCGCGCGCCGTTGACCGACGAGCCGAGGATCCATGCGGCCGGGTCGGTGCCCTCGCCCGGGATGGCGCGCACGCGGGGCTCCGGGCCGGTGGGGCGGGCGGGCGCCGCCGGCTCGTCCCCGCCCGCGCCCGGGACCGGCGCCAGCGCGCGGTCGGGGATCGCGCCGAGATAGGCCAGGGTCTCCAGGACCTCGTCGGCGAAGCTGGCGGGATCGGCCCGGCGACGGCGCAGGGCCGCCGCGGTCATGCGGTCGGTGCGCGGCGCCCGCCCCAGCCCCAGGCACACCCGCCCGGGGTAGAGCGTGGCCAGCGTGCCGATCTGCTCGGCGATGGCCAGGGGCGCGTGGTTGGGCAGCATAATGCCGCCGCTGGCGACCCCGATGCGGCCGGTGGCGGCCAGGACCTGCCCCATGAGGATGGTGGTCGCCGAGGCGAGGTAGGTGGTGGAGCCGTGGTGCTCGGCGAGCCAGTAGCGGGCGTAGCCGGCCCCGTCGGCGGCGCGGGCCAGGTCCACCATCTCCCGCAGGGCGTCGGCGCGGGTGCGCCCGGCCGAGGCGGGCACGAGGTCGAGGACGGACAGCACGGGGCGCGCGGCGTTCATGGAGGCACTTTACGGCCCGTCGCGCGCGCCCCCGCCGGTCGCGGCCCGCCTTCCGCCCCGCCTCAGCGTCGCGAGGGCAGCGGGGCGGACAGCGCGCCCGCCCGGGCGGCCGCGGGCGACCGGCCGTCCAGGCGGCGGTAGATCGCGGCGAGCACGGCCCCGGACAGGTTGTGCCAGGTGGAGAAGACGGCGCCGGGCAGGGCGGCCGCGGGCGAGAAGTAGGCCACCGCCAGGGTGGCGGCCAGGCCCGAGTTCTGCATGCCGACCTCGATGGAGATGGTCCGGCACACCCGGGCGTCGCGGCCGAGCATCCGGCCGGCGCCGTAGCCGAGCAGGTAGCCCAGCACGTTGTGGCAGGCGACGACGAGGAGGATCAGCAGCCCGGCGGACAGGATCTTCTCGGCGGACTTGGACACGACGGCGAGCACCACGTAGCAGATGCCGAGCACCGAGACCCAGGGCATGGCCGGCAGGACCCTCTCCACCGCCCTGGCGAACAGGATGCGGACGACCAGGCCGCCGACGACGGGGACCAGGACCATCTTGACAATGCTCATGGTCATGGCCCCGGCGTCGACCGGCATGTACTGGCCGGCGAGCCAGCTGGTGAGCAGCGGCGTCATGAGCGGGGCGAGCAGGGTGGAGATGGAGGTCATGGTGACGCTGAGGGCGACATCGCCCTTGGCGAGGTAGGAGATGACGTTGGAGGAGGTGCCGCCCGGCGCGCAGCCGACGAGGATGACGCCGGCGGCGAGCGCCGGGTCGAGCCCGAAGACCTTGGCCAGGATCCAGGCGAGCGTCGGCATGATGACGAACTGGGCGACGACGCCGACCAGGACCGGCAGCGGCCGCCTGGCGACGAGCGCGAAGTCCGGCGGAGTCAGGGTCAGGCCCATGCCGAACATGATGATGCCCAGGGCGATGCTGGTCCACGCCGACAGCGGGGAGAGCCGCGCGGGCGCGACCAGGGAGACCGCGAACGCCGCCAGGATGAGGACGGGGAAGACGGTGACGGCGATGCGGGCGGAGCGGTCCTCGGCGCTCGGGGACTCGGGGGATGTCGGGGATGTCGGGGATGTCATGGCCCTGTCTTACTTCGCACGCCGCTCACGCGGATGATCCGTCTTGGCAGTCGAACCTGTCGAACCTGTCGAGCCTGTCGGGCCGGCGGCGGGGGCGGCCCGGGCGCGCGGCCGCGGGGCCCGACTGCGCGCAGCCGCCGGTCAGCGGCGCGAGGGCAGCAGGGCGGCCACGAGCGACTTCAGGGCGTCGCCGACGATGAAGGGCGCCAGGCCCAGCGCGACGGCGGAGCCCCAGGCGACGCCGGTGGCGATCTTGAGCCAGACCAGGCCGGGGACGTAGACGGCCGCGGAGGCGAGCAGCATGAGGCCGATGCGCGCCGGGAGCGGGCGCCGGGCGCCGTCGGCGGTGCGGGTCAGGGCGTACCCGGCGATGACGGCGGCCAGGGCGTAGCCCAGCACGTACCCGAAGGACGCGGTCGCGCCGCTGCTCCACCCCGCCAGGACCGGCGCGCCGGCAGCGCCCGCGGCGGCGTACAGGGCGACCGACCCGAGTGCCCGGCGCGCGCCGAGCAGGCCGCCGACCCCGAGCGCGGCGAGGGTGCCGAGCGTGACCGGCACGGGCGTGAAGGGAAGCGGCAGCGAGATCTGGCCGATGAGGGTGAGCGCGAGGGTGCCTGCCGCGACGAGCCCGGCCTCGCGGGCGAGGGTCGCGGGGAGCGGGCGGGCCGCTGCGCCCGCGGTGCTCTCAGCGCCGGGGGCACTCTCGGCGTCCAGGTCAGCGAAGGAGGATGTGTTCATTGCCATGCCACAACCGTAGGTGAGCACCATCGCCGCAGCATCCCCGATGCGCGCCGGTTCCGGCTGACGGCTCTTGTAGGTTTCCTCAGAGGTGGGCGGAGATCCAGTCGAGCAGGTCCCGGGTGACCTCCTCGCGGTTGGTCTCGTTGAGCACCTCGTGGCGCGCGCCGGGGTACAGCCTCAGGACGACGTCGTGCACGCCCGCGCGCCGGTAGGCGTCGGCCACCTGGCGCGGCCCCCTCCCGGCCGCGCCGACCGGGTCCCGGTCCCCGGAGGCGACCAGGACGGGCAGGTCCCTCGGCGTCGCCCGGTAGACGGCGGGCCTGGCCGCCGCGCCCGGCCCGGCCGCGAGGTCGCGGAAGAAGGCGTTGGAGCACACGAAGCCGCACAGCGGGTCGGCCACGTAGGCGTCCACCTCGGCCTCGTCCCGGCTGAGCCAGTCGACCTCGGTGCGAGCCGGGGCGAAGGGCCTGTTGAACCCGCTGAATCCTCCGAAGGCCAGGGCGTGCAGCAGCCTGCCGGGGGTGGCGGGCCCTCGCAGGCGGCACAGCAGCGCGCCCAGTGCGCCTCCGAGCCGGCCGGCGGCTCCCGGGTCCCCGCCCGTGCCCATGACGATCAGTCCCGCCAGGTCCCGGCCCCGGCGCGCGGCGAGCAGCCGTACCAGGAAGGAGCCCCAGGAGTGGCCCAGCAGGACGACGGGCGCGCCGGGCCACGAGGCGCGCACCGCGTCGAGGACGGCGGATATGTCGGCCAGGACGCGCCCCCAGCCGCCGCAGTCGGCGACGTGCCCGAGGCCGCCGGGCGGGGCGGTCAGGCCGTGGCCGCGGTGGTCGTCGGCGACCACGCCGTAGCCGGCCGCAACCGCCGCGGTCGCGAGGCGCTCGTAGCGCGCCGAGTGCTCGGTCATGCCGTGGACGACCTGGATGATGGCCCTCGGCGGCTCGCCGCGGGGCGGGTCCGCCGGCTCGGCGGGCGGCGAGCCGGCGCCCGCGCCGCCCCTGGCGCCGGCGTCCGTGCGCAGCCGGGCGGCGCCGTCGGGCAGCCAGGTGCGCACGGCCAGGCGGGCGCCGTCGTCGGCGGTCATGTGGGTCAGGGCGGTCTGCACGGCGCCAGGGTAGCGGGGAGCCGGGGCTCCGCGGCCCGGGGCCGGGCGGGCGCGGGTAGCCTGCCGGGGTGCGTACCTTCGTGGGCAACGGGAAGCAGGCCCTGGCGCTCATCGCCCGCGCGCTGCGGGCGGGCGGGGTCGGCACTGTCCTGGTGCCGCGCTATCGCTGCGAGACCATGGTGCTGCCCTTCGCGCTGGAGGGGATGAGGGCGCGCCCGGTCGACGTCGGCGCGGACCTGCTGGCCGACCCGCGCGCGCTGCGCGAGGCCCTGGCCCGGGAGCCCGGCGCGGCCGTGCTGCACTGCGAGACCTACGGCAACCGCGGCGGGCGGGAGCTGGCGTCGGTGCTCGGCGCCGCCAGGGGGCTCGGCCACCCGGTGGTGCTGGACGCGACGCACTCGGTGGTGGACCGGCTGATCGGCGCCCCGCCCCCGGCCGGCGGGTCGCCGGCCGGGGGCGGGGCGGGGCCGGGCGCCGGGGCCCCGGGCTGGGACGCCGTCGTGGCCAGCGCCCGCAAGCTGCTGCCCGTGCCCGACGGCGCCTGGCTGGCCTGGCCGGACGCCTCCCCGCTGGCGGCGCGCCTGGCGCGCGCCGTCGCGACCCTGCCCGGGCGGCGGCCGGCGGACGAGCGCGCCGCAGCGCTCGGGGCCGGGCTCAGCCGCACCCTGGAGGCCATGCGCGCCGCCCGCGGCGGGCGCCGCGAGGAGCTGCGCCTGGAGGCCTGCCGGATCGCCGCCCGGCACGAGGCGGCCATTGAGTCCGCGCTGCCCCCCGTGCCCGCGAGCGCGCGGACGGTCGCGCTGCTGGAGGGGCTGGGACCGCGGGGCCTGCGACCGCGGGCGCGGGCGGCCCGCCGTCTGCGGGAGCGCCTGGACGCGGGCCTGCGGGCGCGGGGCCTGCGGGTCGTCAACCCGGTGTCGGCGGGCTGCGTGGCCCTGGGTGCGGCGGGCCCGGACGGCGGGCCGGCGGGCGCGCTCGGCGCGGTCGAGGAGGCTCTGGCGCGCGCGGGGCTGTGGGGGCCGGTGAGCTGGTCCGACCCGGACGCGGGCGCTCGCGCGTGGCCGAGCGTCGTCACCGTGCCGACCGACGAGCCGGGGCGGGTCGAGGAGCTGGCCAGTCTGGTCGGCGCGGCGCTGGACGAGGACTGAGCCCGGCCCGGGGCACGGCGCGCGAGGCGCTAGCGTGGCCCCATGACCGCCACCTCCTTCGCCCTCGTCCCGGCCGCCTACCTGCTCATGCTGCGTCACGTGCGGGAGGGCGGTCGGCGGCGCACCAGGGTGCTCCTCCAGCTGCGGCGCAACACCGGCTACATGGACGGCCACTGGGCCTGCGGGGCGGCCGGGCACGTCGAGGCCGGGGAGTCGGTGGTGCAGGCCGTCGTGCGCGAGGCGGCCGAGGAGGTCGGTGTCGGCGTCGCGCCCGGGGACCTGAGGCCGCTGACGGTTGTGCACCGCTCCAACGACGTCGGCGGGGCCGCCCTGGAGCAGCGGGTCGACTTCTTCTTCACGGCCCGCCGCTGGAGCGGGGAGCCGGCGGCGGCCGAGCCGGAGAGGAACGCGGGGCTGCGCTGGTTCGCGCTCGACGAGCTGCCTGAGCGGGTGCCCCCGCACGAGCGGGCCGTTATGGACCTGCTCGCCGCCCAGCTCGACGGCGGCCGGCCGGTCCCGGCGATCACGGCCTTCGGCTTCGCCCCTGCCTCGTCGAGATAGACATTTTCGGGCGAGGAAGGCGGTGTCACCGTCTGTTTCGTCCGAAGATGTCTGTCCCGCGGACCGCGGCGCCCGGCGCTCAGAGGCCGAGGAAGTCCAGGATGCGCGGCAGCTCCCGGCGCGCCTGGACGAGTCCGGCCTCGTAGGCGCCCACGACCCGGTCGTAGCGCAGCTCGCCGTTGGCGATCGCCATGCGGTCGGGCTGGAAGAGGTGGACGCGGCCCTCGCTGCGCGCCGCCTCGAGCTCCTCCATGGTCCGGTTGTAGTTCGACGGGCGGGAGATGATCCCCTCGGCCACCGCCGGGTAGCGGCGGAAGAGCCGCCGGTAGGTGCCGGGGCGCTTCTCCTCGGGCTTGCGGTACCCGGCCGGGCGGGTGGAGACCACCAGCATGCGCTCGTATCCGTCCGCCGCGGCGGCGTCGGTGGCGAAGCCGCCCGTGGGCCCCAGGGCGCCGTCGAGGTAGGGGGCGCCGTCGATGTGGACGATCGGCATGAGCACGGGCATGGACGACGACGCCTGGCAGCGCGGCAGGAGATCGGCCATCTCGTCCATGTCCTCCAGCCCCCAGTAGACCTCCTCGCCGGTGTCGCAGCGGAAGGAGCCGATGCGCACGGTCGCCTCGGTGCTGCTGAAGGCGGGCCAGTCGAAGGGGATGGTCTCGTCGGGGGCGGAGGTGTGCCGGTAGATGTACTCGGAGTTGAAGTAGCCCTGGCGGCGGACGAAGCTGCCCCACCCGCCGGTGCGCGGGTCCGTGGTCAGCCCGACGAAGGCCTCGCGCGTGCGCCACAGGTCCCGCGAGACCATGTTGACGGTGTTGGTGCAGCCCGCCGAGATCCCGCCGACCCACGGGAAGAACAGGCCCGCCTCCAGCAGGACCTGGACGAGGGCGGCGGTGTAGGTCCCCCGCATGCCGCCCCCCTCGAAGACGAGGGCGACGCCGTTCACACGGCGGGTGATCGGGGCCGGGGCGTGGCCGGGCTGTCCGTAGGGGGCGGGGCGAGGGCGTAGCGGCGCGGTAGTCATGGTGGGCTCAGGCTATCGCCGCCGGCCCGGTGACGGCCGGGCCGTCCAGCACTCGTCGCCCCCGCGGACGGGCGCCGTCGTCGGCGGGGAGAAGGGGCGGCGCGGGGTACCGCGCGGGGCTCCCGGCGCGTAGCGTGCCTCTCATGACACCGTCAACGACGCCGACCATCCTGACGCCTCTGACCATGCGCGGCCTGACCGCGCGCAACCGCCTGTGGCTGCCGCCCATGTGCATGTACTCCGTCGACGCCCGCGACGGCGTCGCCACCGACTGGCACGTCCTGCACTACGCCACGCGCGCCACGGGAGGCTTCGGCACCGTGATCGTGGAGGCCACGGCGGTGACCCCCAACGGCCGCCTGTCGCCCTTCGACCTGGGGCTGTGGGACGACGCTCAGGTCGCCGGGCACCGCCGCATCGTCGAGGCGGTCCACGCCGCCGGCGCCCTGGCCGGCGTCCAGCTCGGCCACGGCGGGCGCAAGGCGGGCACTCCCCCGTGGCGCCCCGGCGGCGGCTCGGGGGCGCGCACCGCCACCATCGAGGGCTGGGACCTGGTGGGCCCCAGCGCCATCGCCTACCCGAAGCACGCCGAGCCGCACGCGCTCACCGAGGAGGAGGTCCGCGCGACGACGGCCGCCTTCGCCGCTGCCGCGCGCCGCGCCGTCGCAGCCGGCTACGACGTCGTCGAGCTGCACGGGGCCCACGGCTACCTCATCCACGAGTTCCTCTCCCCGCTGTCCAACACCCGCGACGACGCCTACGGCGGGTCCGCCGAGGGCCGGCGCCGCTTCGCCCTCGAGACCGCGGCCGCCGTGCGCGAGGCGGTCGGGGAGGACGCGGTCCTGGACATCCGCCTGTCGGCGACCGACTGGACCGAGGGCGGCCTGACCGGCGAGGACACCGCCGCCCTCGCGCCCCTGCTCGTGGCAGCGGGCGTGGACGTTCTGCACGTCTCGAGCGGGGCGAACGTGCCGGCCCAGGTGCCCGTGGGGCCCGGCTACCAGGTGCCCCTGGCCGCGCAGGTCAAGGCGGCCGTGGCGGGGACGACGACACCGGGCGGCGGCGAGCCGGTGGTCGTGACGGTCGGCGTCATCACCGAGGCTGCCCAGGCCGAGCAGATCGTCGGCACCGGGCAGGCCGACGCCGTCGCCGTGGGCCGCCCGGCCCTGCGCGAGCCGTACCTGCCGGTGCGCTGGGCCCACGACCTGGGCGTCAACGACTGGAAGGCGGCCGGGCTGCCGGTGCAGTACTGGCGCGGCGCCTGGCGCTGACACCCGCCGTCCCCTTCGCCGAGATCGGTTCTCGAACCGATCTCGGCGAAGGGGGCCGAGGCGAGAACAGGGCGGGGAGGGCCGGCTCACGCCCCCAGCCAGAAGGCCCGCATGGCCTGGGCCAGCCAGGGGCCGTCGGCGACGCCGCACATCTCCCGCTGGGAGTGCATGGACAGCAGGGCCTGGCCGACGTCCACCGTGGTGATCCCCAGCCGCGTGGCGGTGATGGGGCCGATGGTCGTCCCGCAGGGGACGGCGTTGTTGGACACGAAGTTCTGCACGGGCACGCCTGCGGCATCGCAGGCGCGAAGCCACACGGCGGTGCCGACGGCGTCGGTGGCGTAGCGCTGCTGGGCGTTGATCTTGATCAGCGGCCCCCGGTTGAGGGCGGGCCTGACCGCCGGGTCGTGCAGGTGGGGGTAGCCGGGGTGGACGGCGTGCCCGGCGTCGGCCGACACGCAGACCGAGCGGGCGAGCATGGCCGCCCGGGCGTCGCCGTCGACGCCGAGCGCCCCGGCCAGGCGCCCCAGGACCGTCTCCAGGAAGGGGCCGCCCGCCCCCGAGCGGGTCTGGGAGCCGACCTCCTCGTGGTCGTTGGCGACCAGGACGATCGGCTCGCCGGTCTCGCCGCCGCGGGCGATGGCCTCCAGGGCCGCCAGGGCCGCGTGGACGGAGGAGAGGTTGTCCAGCCGCGAGGAGGCGAGGAGCTCGCCGTGGCGCCCGAAGCGGGCGGGCGGCTCGGTGGGGAAGGTGAGGACGTCGTGGAAGGCGAGCTGGTCGGGGTCGATTCCGGCGAGCCCGCACAGGTAGCGCTCCGGGTCGTCGGGGCGGGCGCCGTCGTCGGCCAGGCCCCACAGCGGCAGCAGGTGGGCCTGCCTGTCGAGGCGGAGGGAGTCGTTGACGCTGCGGTCCAGGTGCGGGGCGACCTGGGCCACGCGCGCGACCGGGCCGGTGCGCACCAGGTGGACGGCGCCGTCGCGGGTGACCAGCCGCCCGGCCAGGCCGAGCTCGCGGTCCAGGAAGGAGTTGAGCAGCGGGCCGCCGTAGACCTCGACGTCGAGGACCTGGAGGCCGTCGCGCACCATGGCGGCCCGCGGCTTGAGCCTCAGGGCCGGGGAGTCGGTGTGGGCGCCGATGATCCGGAAGCCCGCACGCCCCCCGCACCGCTCGGGCAGGATCCAGGCGATGATCGCGCCGTCGCGCACGACGTAGCCGCGGCGCGGCGGCCCGGCGTCCCAGGGCCGGGTCTCGTCGACGGCGTCCAGGCCGACGGCGCCCAGGCGCGCAGCCGCCTCGGCGGCCGCGTGGTAGCTGGTCGGGGAGGCGGTGACGAAGTCGGTCAGGCCGGCGGTGTAGGCGTCGTCGTCGCACAGGGTGTCATCCGGGGCGGCGGGGCGGGGCGATGTGGTCGGCATGGGCCCAGTGTGGCACTCCGGGCCGGTCGCCCGGCCCGCCGGCGTCACGAGCCGAGCCCGCGCCATCCGCGCCACCCCGCGAGCCCCAGTCCCCGCCCCATGCCGACCGCCCCGCACTCCCATAACAAGGACCTGGGTCCTATGGACTGCGCGACAGTCGCAACCTAGACTTGCAATCGTTCTCGGGAACGATTGCAATACTTCTCGGGCACCCCGTCGCCACCGATCGCAAGGAAGCGAGACAAGCCATGACCCTCCCCGTCCCCGACCTCCGCGGCCTCAACCCGGCCCCCGTCACCCCCTTCACCCCCGACGGCGAGATCGACTTCGCCGCCATCAAGCGTCTGGGCTCCTGGCTCGGCACCTTCCCCGAGGTCACCTCCCTGGTCGTCCTCGGTCACGCCGGTGAGGGCACCTTCCTCACCCAGGCCGAGCAGGTCGCCGTCATCGAGGCCTTCGTCGCCTCGACCGACGGGCGCGTCCCCGTCGTCGCCGGCATCACCGGTGAGGGCACCCGGGTCGCCGTCGAGGAGGCCCGGCGCGCCGTCGACGCCGGCGCCACCGCCGGCCTCATCTACCCCTCGCACGGGTGGCTGCGCTTCGGCTTCCAGCCCGGCGCCCCGCAGGACCGCTACAGGGCGATCTACGAGGAGACCGGCCTCAACGAGATCCTCTTCCAGTACCCGGACGTCACCAAGTGCTCCTACGACCTGGACACCCAGCTCGCCATCGCCGCCCTGCCCGGCGTGCACTACACGAAGAACGGCGTGCGCGACATGAAGCGCTGGGACACCGAGATCCCCGCCCTGCGCGAGGCCTTCCCGGAGCTGACCATCATGAGCTGCCACGACGAGTACCTGCTCCACACCGTCTTCGACGTCGACGGCCTCCTGGTCGGCTACGGCAACATCGCCCCCGAGCTGCTCGTCAAGCTGCTCAAGGCGGGTCAGGCGCACGACTACGACGCCGCCCGGGCCGTCCACGACCAGCTCTTCCCGGTCACCAGGACCGTGTACCACCACGGCTCGCACATGGAGGGCACCGTCGCCCTCAAGGAGGCGCTCGTCGCACGGGGCGTGCTGGACACCGCCACCGTCCGCTCCCCGCTGCGCCCGCTCGCCGCCGGCGCCCACGAGGAGATCGCCGCCGCCCTGGCCTCCGCCGGCCTGGGCAAGGCGCAGGTGCCCGCCTGACCCCGCCCGGGGCCGGTCCGGTCTCGCGGCCACGGCCCGCACGCGGGCCCGCCCGGGGCGGTGGGCGACGATCGCACCGCCCCGCCGGGCCCGCGCCCCGGGACTCCGCAGTCGCGCGGGACCCGCCTCTCAACCACCTGACCACCACGCCCCACAACGGAGTCGGCCGTGATTCTCATCCAGTTCCTCGTCTTCCTCCTGTTCATCATTCTCGGAGCCCATCTGGGCGGGATCGGCGTCGCCTTCGCGGGAGGCGCCGGGGTCGTCGTCCTCGGACTGCTGGGGGCCGCGCCCGGAGACCTGCCAATGCAGGTCATCGTCTTCATCATGGTGGTCATCTACGCCGCCTCGGCGATGCAGGTCGCGGGCGGCCTGGACTACCTCGTCAACCTCACCGACCGCCTCCTGCGCGCCCACCCCAAGTACCTCGCCGTCCTGGCCCCGCTGGTGACCTACCTGCTCACCCTGGCCGCCTCCACCGGCCAGGTCTCCTTCGCCACCATGCCGGTCATCGTCGAGGTCGCCAAGGAGAACAACATCCGCCCCACGCGCTCCCTGTCGGTGGGCGTGGCCGGGTCCCTCCTGGGCATCACCGCCTCGCCGATCTCGGCCGCCGTCGTCTTCCTGTCCACCAAGCTCGAGGAGGACGGCACCGGCTGGACCTTCATCGACCTGATCGCCGTGTCGATCCCCGCGACCTTCCTGGGAACCATGACGACCGCCGTGCTCTTCATGCTGTGGGACAAGGCCCGCGGCAACGACAGGCTGGACTCCGTCGAGGAGTACCGGCGGCGCCTGGACGCGGGAGAGGTCACGGCCCCCAGGCACGAGGTGCGCGAGCTGCGCCCGGGTGCCAGGCTCTCGGTCCTCATCTTCGTCATCGCCCTGCTGATCGTCCTGTCCTACTCGATCCTCACCTCGGAGAAGATCGGGGTCATCGCCGACCCGGTCATGGACGCCGGGCAGTGCCGCATCTCGGTCATGCTCGCCGCCGCCGGGGCGATCCTCGTCCTGTGCCGCGCCAGCCCCAAGGCTATCCCCTCCGCCTCGATCTTCAGGACCGGCATGAACGCCTGCGCCTGCATCCTGGGGGTCGCCTGGCTCGGCACGACCTTCATGACCGCCAACAAGGACTGGATCCAGGCCCACCTCGGCCAGGCCCTGTCCGGCAAGCCGTGGCTGTTCGCCATCCTGGTCGTCGTCGCCTCCTCCCTGCTGTACTCGCAGGCGGCCTCCACCAAGGCGCTGTTCCCGACGGCGCTGGCCATCGGCGTAGCCCCCGCCACTGTCGTCGCCTGCTTCCCCGCCACCTCCGCCCTGTTCATACTGCCGACCTACCCGACCCTGCTGGCCGCCGTCGAGCTCGACGACACCGGCTCCACCCGGCTGGGCACGAGGTTCTTCGACCACCCCTTCCTCATCCCGGGCCTCGTGGCCACCGGGCTGAGCGTCGTCTTCGGCTTCCTCCTGGCGGCACTCCTCATGTGAGCGCGCCGCCTTCGGACGCAACCGCGCACTGCCGCACGATACAGTGCCGCCCGTGGACCGCCGCCGGTCCGGATGGAGGTGCTCGCCCGTGAAGGCCACGACGCTCAAGGACGTCGCCGCAGCGGCCGGCGTCTCGGTGTCCACGGCCT
Source organism: Actinomyces israelii (assembly GCF_030253495.1). NCBI lineage: Bacteria > Bacillati > Actinomycetota > Actinomycetes > Actinomycetales > Actinomycetaceae > Actinomyces > Actinomyces israelii. Next base: position 831,392 of record NZ_CP124548.1, on the reverse strand, counting down.
CGCGGGTCCTGGACGAGCGGCTCCCCGCCTCCCGGTCGGCTACCGCGGTGCGCGTGCGCGAGGCGGCCGCCAGGCTCGGCTACCGGCGGGACGCCGCGGCCTCGGCACTGCGCCGCGGGGACACGGGCACGGTCGGGGTGCTCGTCCCCCGGCTGTCCGACACCGTCATGGCGATGCTCTTCGAGGCGGTCTTCGCCGACGCCGCCTCCCGCGGCCTGTTCGCCCTGGTGTCGGTGTGCGGCGACGACCCCGACCGGGAGCGCGCCGCCGTCGACTCCCTCCTGGCGCGGCGCGTCGACGGCCTGGTCCTGGCCACTGCCCGCCTGGACGACCCGCTGCCCGCCTCCCTGCGGGACCAGCAGGTCCCCCACGTCCTGGCCGTGCGCACCGATGCCGAGTCCCCCTCCTCGGTCTGCGACGACGAGCTCGGCGGCTACCTCGCCACCCGGCACCTGATCGACCTGGGCCACACCGAGATCGCCGTCATGCCCGGACCGGACTTCGCCTCGACCTCCCGGCGCCGCCTGGCCGGATTCGGCCGGGCCATGGCCGACGAGGGGCTGGAGGCGCCCGCGGACCGCATCCGCCACTGCGGCTTCGGCTTCCAGGAGGGGCGCCGCACCGCCTCCGAGATCCTGTCGGCCTCGCCGGGGACCACCGCGATCTTCGCCGCCAACGACCAGCTGGCCCTGGGCGCGCTGGCGGCGGCGGACGCGCTGGGCCGCCGCGTGCCGGAGGGCCTCAGCGTCGTCGGCTACAACGACACGCCCCTGGCCTCGCAGCTCCCCGTGCCCCTGACCACGGTCCGCGTGCCCTTCGACATCATCGCCTCTGGCGCGCTCGACCTGCTCGTCGCGCAGACGCAGGGCGCCGCACCGGCCCGGCCCGGCCCCCGCACGGCGATTCCCACGCTCATCCCCCGCCGCTCGGCGAGCAGGCAGCGCTGAGGGGCCCGGCGCGCCGCAGGAAGGCGGGCTGGGGCGCCGGCCGCCCGCAGTAGGGCAGGATGGGCGCGTGAGTACCGACGCCGCTTCCGAGCCCCCGCCCGCACCGCCCCTGCCGCCGTCGGGCACGACGGCGGTGCGCGCCGTGCTCCTGGACGCCGACGGCGTCCTCCAGCTCATCGGCACCCCCTGGTACCGGGCGCTGTCCGCCGGCGGCGGGGAGCCCTTCGCCAAGGCGCTCCTGTCCCGGGAGGGGCCGGCGCTGTCGGGCAGGGAGAGCCTGCGGAACCTGCTGGAACGGCTGGTCGTCGAGTTGGACCTGGCCAGGGGCGCTGACGAGCTCATGGCCCTGTGGCGCCAGGCGACGCCGGACCCGCCCGCCTGGCAGCTGGTCCGCGAGCTGCGGGCCGCGGGCTACCTCACCGTCCTGGCCACCAACCAGCACGAGGAGCGCCGCGAGTGGATGCGCACCGCGCTGGGATACGACGGCCTGTGCGACGTGGACGCCTACTCCTGCCTCCTGGGCGCGGCCAAGCCCGACCCGGATTACTTCCGCGCCGCCCTGGCGATGGCGGGCGTCAGCACCGGCGAGGCGCTCTTCGTGGACGACAGCGCCGAGAACATCGCCGCGGCCGCGGCGCTGGGCCTGCGCACCCTGCACCACCCCACCGACGCCGGCGGCCGGGTGCTGCGACGCGGGGTGGTCGAGGCGCTGAGCGCCTGACGGGACGGTCACCGGGCGCCGGCCTCCTTCTGAGGAAGGAGACCAACACGACGTCTTTCTCATCCTGTAGAAACTTGTACGGCACGTCTTGTCGCGAAAGACTCGACTCACAGGTGAACTCGACTCATAAGACACCCCGAGAGGACAATATGACCACACAGGATGCAGTTGGACCCGCAGCCCGGTTCTGCGCCCCGAAGCGCAGGGTCACAATGCCTGCACGCTCCGCCGCATCCGCCCGAGAACGCATCTCCGACAGGCTCGACGAGCGCTTCAACAACCCCTCGCGCCGCGCCCCGCGAGCCTTCCTCCACGTCATCAGCCGCATCCACAGGCTCCTCCCCCGCAGGCTGCGCGGACGCGTGCCCGTGACCTTCATCGGCTACGCCCTCATCAACGGCTCGGCCTTCCTCATCGACATCAGCTTCCTGTGGCTCTTCTTCGACAAGCTTCACTGGTTCTACCCGCTGGCCGTCACCCTGGGATACATGATCGCCGGGGCGTACTCGCTGCTGCTCAACCGGTGGCTGAACTTCCAGGCCCACGGCCATCTCGCCGCGCAGGGCTCGCGCTACATGATCGGGCTCGCGAGCCAGTACGTCATCTTCATCCTCGGCCTGTCCTCCTTCCTGCACTGGATCGGGGTGAACGCCGAGCTGGCCCGCGTCATCTCGGCCTGCTGCGAGGGCGTCTATCTCTACACCCTCATGAAGCTCTGGGTCTTCCGGGGCACTCCCGAGCCCGACGACGAGCCCGGAGCCCCCGAGCCCGCCTGAGCCCCGCCCGGGCGCGGGGCGCGGCCGCCGATGCGGGTCGCTCAGATCGCACATGCGCTGAGCCCCGCCCGGGCGCGGGGCGCGGCCGCCGATGCGGGTCGCTCAGATCGCACATGCGCTGAGCCCCGCCCGGGCGCGGACCGATCTCGGCACAACCGGCCGGCCCAGCCTCACCACCGGGCCCGCGCCGTCTCCCGCGGCCCGTCGAGCTCGGTGAAGCCGGCGTCCACGACCGAGACCGGCCGGGACGCGGCCTCCCAGGCCTCCGACGTCGGGAAGGAGACCCGTACCCGGTAGTCCTGCGCCGCCCAGGCGGAGCGGACCGCCTCGGGCATGGCCGGGCTCTGCCAGGCGAGCTGGGCGGCGTGGGCGACCTGCGCGCACAGCTTGCCGCTGGTCATCTCCTCCAGGGGCGTGACCTCGACCGTCACCAGCGCCGAGGAGGAGACGGACTCTCCGGTCAGCTCGATGCCCGTCGCCGCCCCATCGTCGCGGCGGGCGGCCTCGGCGATGGCGGCCGGCGGGGGCGGCAGCTCGTCGCCGTGGGGGAAGTGGGTGCCCTCGACCTGTGTCTTGGCCAGCGGCGGGGGCAGCGGCCGCACCGGGCCGGGGACGAAGGCGCGGGCGGCGGCAGTGCCCCAGCCGGCGGGGCCGTCCTGGAAGACGGTGACACCCGCCAGCTCCTGGACCTCCTCCCAGCGCCGCCCGCGGGCGCGGCGCACGAGCTTGCGGATGCGCCTGCTCCTCCAGCGCTCGACGGCGTCGTGCCAGGCCCCGCCGGGCGCGGCGGGCGGCGAGGCGAGCAGGGCGACGACGGCGCGGGCCGCGGCCTCGGCGACGTCGATGCGGCGCGGCGGGCGGACCTTGTCGTAGCGGACGGCGATCTGCATGCCCCAGGGGGTCTCGTGGTCGCTCACGCCCCGACCCTACCGACCCGCCCGGCCGTGCTCTCCGCGCCCACCGCCAAAGGCCGGCGACCCGGGCCTCATCCGCGGGGAGGAGCCGCCGGCCGGGGGCGTCATCCCTCCGACGCACGCCCGTCGCGGCCGGCACCCCTATGGTCGGGCCCATGACGTCTTCGCTCCCCGCCCCCGGGCGCCCCCGGCTGCTCAACGGCGCCACTGTCCACGGCCCGGCCGGCATACGCCGCCTGCGCCACCGCGCCGAGATGCCCCTGCTGTGGGCGAGCGCGGCCGTCAGCGCCGCGGCACTCGCCGCCTGGCTGGCGCTGGTGATCTGGCTCGCTGTCGTGCCCGCCCCGACCGGGGCGGCCAAGCAGGTGCGCGACTTCTTCGTCGGCGGGAACGCGATGACGGGCGCCCAGGTGCTGCTGGCCGTCCCGCTGCTGCCGCTGGGCGTGTGGGGCGCACGTGCGCTCCTGTACGCGCGGATGCGCGCCTCCTCGGTGCAGATGAGCCCGACCCAGTTCCCCGAGGGCTACCGGATGGTGGTGGAGGCCGCCGAGCGCTTCGGGCTGCGCCGCGTCCCCGACGCCTATGTGGTCCTGGGCAACGGCAGGATCAACGCCTTCGCCGCCGGGCACGGCTTCCGCCGCTTCGTGGCCGTCTACTCCGACCTGTTCGAGGTCGGCGGGTCGGCGCGCGACCCGGAGGCCCTGCGCTTCGTCATCTCCCACGAGGTCGGCCACCTCGCCGCCGGACACGTCTCCTTCTGGCGCGTCCTGGTCTTCCAGGTCGTCTACTCCGTGCCGCTGCTGGGCAAGGCGCTGTCGCGCGCCCAAGAGTACACGGCGGACAACCACGGCTACGACGCCGCCCCCGCCGGCGTGCCGGGCGTCATGGGGCTGCTCGGCGCCGGCAAGTACCTGGGCGCGCAAGTCAACCTGCACGCGACCGCGGACCGCGCCGCACACGAGAGAGGGCTCTGGGTGCACGCCGTGCAGTGGACCTCGACCCACCCGACCCTGACCTGGAGAGCGCACGCGCTGCGGGACCGCAGCCGCCCGGGGCGCCTCATGGTGCGCCCCAAGACGGCCTGGTACCCGCCGATCAGCCCGGTGGGCCGGGACCGCAGCCGGAGCTGGCCCGCCCCCGCCGAGGTGCTCGCCCGCATGGACGACGGCAGCGGCCTGCGGGTGCCGGGCGCCGAGGAGCAGTTCGGCCGATACCCGGGCCTGTCCTACGCCGTGGGCCGCGACGAGCTGCGCCTGGCGGACCCGACCCCGTCCGGGCCGCCCCGCCCCGGTCCCGCCGGGGCCGACGGACCGGTCGGCTGACGAGGGGCGGGCGGAGCGGTGACCCGCCGCCCGCTCACCCCGCCCGGCGCAGCAGGACGCCCCTCCCGCCCTCGAAGGTGACAGTGCCGAAGGCCCTCAGCTGAGCAACCTTCTCGAAGCCGACCACCAGGTGCAGGCCGATGGAGGCGTGGTTGGTGGCGTTGACGACGCTGTACAGGTCCGCGGCGGGCCCTCGGGCCCGCACGGCGCCGGCCACCGCGGTCAGGAGCACGCGCCCGACGCCACGACGGCGCGCCACGGGGTCGACGACGAGTCCCGAGACCATCCAGGCCTCAGTGTCATCGTCCGGCTCCGGCAGCGAGGCGCGCAGCCTCTCGGGCAGCGGGAAGGCGCCCGACAGCGCGACGGGCGCGAGCAGGTCGTCGTCGAGGTCCCCGGGGCCCGCCACCTGGCCGTGCGCGGGGCCCTCCTCGCCCGCGGCCTCCGCGGCGGGCAGGAGGGCCAGGAGGAGCACCGGGAGGGAGGCGATCATGTGGGGCGCCCTCTCCCGGGCCTCCTCCACCGAGGTTCCCCGCAGCGCCAGGAGCCGGGCGACGCGCGTGGCGTCGCCCGGCTCGGCCGGGCGGACGAGGACTCCAGCGGCAGACGCGCCGTGCGGCGGCGTGGGTGCGAAGTCGTTCACCGGCCCAGTCTTGCGCATGTGCGCGGTCAGCGGCGCCGCCGGCGCAGGAAGAGCAGCACCAGTCCGGCCACGATGGCGATCAGGGCGACCACGCCGCCGATCAGGCTGGCTCCGGTGACCGGCAGGGTCAGCAGGGCCGGCTTGGCGACGGCGGGCGTCGTCGCGGCGACCGCGATGACCGGGTCGGCGGCGGGGGCGCTCGCGTCCGCGGCGCCGGCGGGATCCTCCTCGGCCCCGGGCGCCGGGGCGGCCTCCTCAGAGGGGGCGGCGGGATCGGCCTGCGGGGACTGCTCCTCGGCCCCCGGCTCGGCCGGGGCGGACGACGGCTCGGTGGCCCCGTCGTTCGCGGCGGTCGGCGTGGGCGCGGCGGACTCACCGCCGGGCTGCGCGGACGGGGCCGGGCTCGCCGCGCCGTCCGTCGGGGTCAGGCCGACGGCGGCCGGGTCAGGGTAGACGGCGAAGTCCTGGGTGGCGTACCAGGAGCCCGTCTCCGAGTCGTAGGCGACGCCGATGCCCACGGCATTGACGGCGGGCTCGACCATGTTGGCGTAGTGGCTCGGGGAGTCGCGCCACAGCGCGAACAGCTGGTCCCCGACGTCGCTGCCGTCGAGGTCGCCCAGCACGGCGACGTTCTCCGAGGCCGAGGTCCACCCGGCCGGGTACTGGTCGGCGAAGGCCGCGTTGTGGGTCATGGACCTTTGCGCCGCCATTTGCTCGGACCACCTCTGGGCGACCGAGTCGAGCTGGGTGTAGCGGGTCACGGGCGCCAGGCCCTGCTGGGCCCGCAGCTCGTTGATCCTGCGCAGGATCGTGTCCGCGTAGCCGGCCCCCTCCGCGGTGGCCTCCGCCGGCGCCGCCACGACGGCGGGCTCCTGCGCGGGCCCGGCGGCCGCAGGGGCGGCCTGCGCGGCCGGCACGGCGACGAGGGGGATGACGGCGAGCATGACGAAGGCGAGGGAACGTGGAGTCTTCATGGAACTGTCTCCTGTCAGTCAGAGGCGTGACGACGCCTCCAACCTCATCACGGCACCCGAATCACGACTATGTAACTGCTCTCTTGTTCACTGAGAGCATATACCTATGCTAGAAATCGATTTGTCTTACATGCTGTGGATGCGGCGTACGACGACGGCCGTGCCGACAGCGTCGCCGGCGCCGTCAGTGCCCCGAATCGGCGCCGCTGCGCGCGGGCAGCAGGCCGATCAGCCTAGCGGCCAGACGAACCGGCCGCCGCACCCGGTCGCCTCCGCCGCCGACGGGGGGTGACTATCACCTCGCTCCCCCTCGGGGTCCGTGCAGGCTCGCGGGCGCGCGTCGACATGTCGACATCAGGCCCTCGAAGGTCCCGACGAGGATCTTTGCGCGGTGAGCCGGCGCCCGTCGGCCGCCGGGGCCCTGGCTGACCCCGACCGCCGCCCAGGGGTTTTCGGGCCGGGGCCCGTCGAAGCGCCGCAGCGAGGGGGACTGGGAGATGGCGTAGCCGGCCTCGGTGCCGGCGAGCGCAGTCATCTTGAGGGCGCCAACGCTCCTCCAGCCGGTCCGCACCCGCTTCCGACCGTCATCGGCCTGTCCGGGTGAGAGCACCGGAGTGCCGCAGGCCTCCGGCCGGGCGCCGCCCGGGACGATCATCGGAGCACCGGCGATCACCGGGCGCGACTAACCATTTCGATCGGGGCGCACCGAGACTCGCGGGTGTCATCAAGGAGACAAAATCGTTACTTTTGTATTTCTCGCGGTACGCTCCACTCGTGACGACCGTGAGTAAGGGCAGGCGCAGGGTCCCCGCAGCGCTCCGGCACTGATCGGACCGCCGGGCGCCCGTCCTCGCTGCCGCGCCGTCGCAGCAAGGAACTCGGCTCCCCTGAGGCCTCCACAATCACGCACCATCACGCGCTTACAGGTAGCGCCCGCTACGAAGGACACGCACATGAGCACCGCAACAGAGTGGCCTCGAGCCGAGGTCTTGCTGAGCGCCGAGGGCCACGCGCACGTCATTTTCGAGGGCATCGAGGCGGACCTGAGCAAGTCGACCCCGAAAGAGGCCCGTGCCGCCGTTGTCACGCACCTGTCCCATCGCGCCAGGACGCTCGGGCACCCGATCTCCACCACCATCACCGAGCCCGCGGGAAGCTGGCGCATTGCCGTCTACCCGGACGGCACCATCATCACCGAGGGCGCGCTGACCCCGACTCCGACGCCGGCCCAGACGAGGGTCAGGCCGTCGGTCACGACGAGGTCCTCCTCCCCGCCGCCGGTGCGCCGCAGGCAGCGGGCCGCACCCGCTCTGGAGTCCGACACCCCCGCGACCGCGGGCATCCGGCTGCCCCCCGGGCTTCTGCCCCGGGCCGCCTCCGCCGAGGGCCGTACCGCGCCGCGCCGACACCGCGCCGCGCCTGCGCCCGAGCCGCCCGCGGTGTCGGCCCCGTCACCGGATGCGCCGGCCGAGTCCCCCTCGCCGCCGATCACGTCGCGCTCCCGAGCGGCCGCGCCCTCCGCGCGGCCCGTGGTGGCGCCCCTGCCGACGCGCTCGGCGCCCTCGCCCTCCCGGCCTGTGGCGCCCCCGCCGGCGCGGCCCGTGGTGGCGCCCCTGCCGACGCGCTCGGCGCCCTCGCCCCCCACCCGGTCGGAGACGTCGCCGTCGTCGTCCGCGATGCTGGACACGCCCTACTCCAATTTGGCCGTACCGCCGTCGCCCTCGATCGCTCCGCCGGAGACATCGGCTGTCTCACCCGAGACCCTGGCGACGCCGTACTCCGCATCGCTGGCGTCACCGGCATCGGCCGCGGCGGCCATGCAGCCCCCGATGGCGGCGACGCCGGCCTCGCCCTCCGCCGCACCACCGGACGCGCGCGGGCAGGCGCGCTCAATGTCGCTGCTCACCGAGGTCACCAATGAGGCGCCCGCCGCCACCGGCCTGCGCGGAGCCCTCAACCAGCTCGGGCTGCACCTGGCGCCCGCCTCGCGGGAGCGCGCCGAGCGGGCCGACGCCGCCGCCGTCGCCCAGCACTGGGCGGGGCCGCGCACCATCGCCGTCGTCAACGGCAAGGGCGGCGCCGGCAAGACGCCGACGGCGATCCTGCTGTCCGCGGTCTTCGCCCGCTACGGCGGCGCCGGGGTGGTCGCCTACGACAACAACTCCACGCGCGGCACGCTGGGGTGGCGCACCCAGCAGGGCCCGCACGACGCCACCGTCATCGACCTGCTGCCCCACGTGGACCACCTCCTGTCCCCCCAGGCCCAGGCCGCCGAGATATCCGGGTTCGTCCACCACCAGCGCGAGGACCGCTATGACGTCCTGCGCAGCCGGCCCGAGGTCCTCGCGGACGCCAAGCCCGGGGACGCGGACACCTTCGACGCCGTCCACGCAGTCCTGACCAAGTACTACCGCCTCGTGGTCGTCGACTCCGGCAACGACGAGTCCAGCCCGCAGTGGCGCGCCATGATCGCGCGGGCCGACGCCATCGTCGTGCCCACCACGACGCGCCCCGACCACGCCGAGTCCGCCCGCCTCCTGCTGGCCGAGCTCGCCGGCACCGACGACCACGCCGCCCTCCTGGCCGAGAACGCCCTGGTCGTCGTCTCCCAGGGCTCCAAGGCCGAGCCCTCTCCCGCCCATCTCGTCTCGACCTTCCAGGGGATCGCGCGCGCCGCTGTCGGCATCCCCTACGACCCCTCCATGGCCGGCAGGCCCCTCATCCTCGACTCGCTCAACCCGACCACCCGCCGCGCCTGGCTCAGGACGGGCACCGCCCTGGCCGCGGGGCTCGCCTAGATCCAGCTGCGAGACTGCGGGGAAAGAGGCGTAGCAAGCGCTGGGACACCAGATGAGTGATTCCAGGGGTGGTGGCTCTGTCCGGTCCTCATGCGGTTCTCATGTCCGTGCCGCCGGGGAGCGTCTTTTTCGTCGGACCGGTTCAAGGGGCGGGCGGCCTCTCCCGTCGGCTCTCCGGGGACCTCGCGGGACTCTCGGGAGCCGCTGCCCTCCGCCGCGCCCACCCCTGAGCGGGAGATCCTGGGACACGAGCTGGGCGACGCCGGTCGCACGAGCCCTCAGGGCCGACCGGGCCCCGCCGCTCCAGGCGCGGCCGTACAGAGACGAGCGCCCGGGCTCGATCATCCAGACGCTTGAGCCCGGGGACGCGGGGCAGGTCGGGCCGATTGCGCGTCCGACTGCACCCGCTCGCGGTTCCGTCGGAATCAATCGTCCAGCAGGCGAGCAGTCCAGGCTGTGACGTCGAGATCGGTCCACGAACCGATCTCGACGAAAGGGGAAAGAGGACGGGGCCCGCGGCGCCTGCGGTCAGGAGCCTCTCCCGGGGCTCCACAGGGGCAGCTGGGCAGCCGTTGCCCACAGGACTCGAAGCGCCTCGTCGCGCACCGAGCGGACCGGTCGTTAGCGTGCCATCACATGCTGCGCATCTGGTCGCGCAGCCCTGCCGAGGAGTCACCATGCCCACCACCAACCGCCGTCGTCCCCGTTCCCGCTCCCACCCCCGCCCGACCACCCCGGCCCAGAGGCTTCACACCGGTGCGGCCTTCGAGCCGGCCAACGCCCCCGGCGCCACGGAGAACACCTTCGAGGAGACCACCCTGCTCGAGATCGCCCTGGCGATGCGGGGCAAGCTCGCAGCCCGCGGAATCACCACCGAGCTGGCCGGCGGCGCGGCCGGCCCGGAGCTGCACGGCACCGGCGCCTACGAGGGCATGATCCTGTACCTGGACATGACGGCCTTCGAGCTGGCGAGTCACGACAGGTCGGCCTGGGACGAGATCCTGGACGTGCGGGTCGCCCAGGCGGTCACCATGACCAGCAGCGTCAAGAAGCCGCTGAGCACGCCCGAGGAGTGGCGCGCCGCCGTGCGCACCCGGCTGGTCGACCCGGCCAAGGCGTCCCCCTGGGGGGAGCCTGTCCAGCGCCCCTTCGCCGGGAACCTCGTCCTGGGCCTGTACCGGCGCTTCTCCCATGGGGTCGCGCCGATCTTCCCCGGGCTCCTGGAGGACTGCCCGCTGAGTACCGACGAGCTGTTCGAGACCGGCCAGCGCAACACGGACGAGGCGCCGCTGGTCCACTCCGGTCCGATCGGCGCCGGGGCGTGGGCCCTGCACGGCGAGGGCTTCTTCACGGCGTCCAAGGCAGCGAACCTGGGAAGGGTCCTGGAGGAGATCGACGTCGACACGAGCGCCGGAGCGCTCTTCGCCGTCCCGCACAAGCACGCGCTGGGACTGCACCCGGTGGACCGGCAGGACCCGGAGTGGGCGCTGCGGTCGATGGCGCTGTTCATCTACGACGAGGTCGCCCAGCACATCGATCCGCTGCTGTCCGCGTTCATCTTCTACCGCGCCCCCGACGGCGAGGTCGAGGCGGTCGCGCTGCCCGAGCTGGCCGAGGTGCCCGAGGACGGGACGCGAACGATCCTGTCCCTGCCGGCACCCCGTTTCGACGCGATCCTCGAGGCTCAGCCCTCCAGCGCGTAGCCCGTCACCGGCCCGGCTGTGCTGGGCTGCCAGCCCAGGGCCGGTGCGACGTGCTCGGCGAAGGACTGGAGGATGTGGAGGTTGTAGTCCACGCCGAGCTGGCTGGGGATGGTGAGCATGAGGGTATCGGCGGCCTGCAGGGCCTCGTCGTGCGCCAGCTGCTCGATGAGGACGTCGGGCTCGGCGGCGTAGGTGCGCCCGAAGGTCGACCGCAGGCCGTCGATGACGCCGACGTAGTCGCGGGAGCCCTCCCCGCGCAGGGCGAAGAGCTTGCGGTCGGTCTCGGAGACGACCGGGAAGATCGAGCGGGAGACGCTCACGCGCGGGGTCCAGTCGTGGCCCGCCCGACGCCATGCCTCGCGGTAGCGGCGGATCTGCTCGGCCTGGAGCGCGGCCAGACCCTCGCCGGTGGCCTCGGTCAGCAGGGTGGAGCTCATGAGGTTCAGTCCCTGACGGGCCGTCCACTCGGCCGTCTCGCGCGATCCCGCCCCCCACCACAGACGGCGGTCCACGCCGGGCGAGTGCGGCTCGATGCGCAGGCGGGCGGAGGCGCCTGGCGCCATCCCGTTGCTTGTGTCGAGGTCGGCCTGCGGGACGCCGCGCACGGCGTCGAGGAGCTGGGCGGTGTGGGCGTGGGCGACGTCGGTCCCGCGCTCGTCGCTGCCGGCGGCGTAGCCGAAGGCCTCCCAGCCGCGCCTGGCCTGCTCCGGCGATCCGCGCGAGATGCCGATGGCGATGCGCCGGTCGGTGAGCAGGTCGAGGGAGGCGATCTCCTCGGCCAGGTGGAGCGGGTTCTCGTAGCGCATGTCGATGACGCCGGTGCCGACCTCGATGCGCCCGGTGCGGGCGCCGACCGCTGCCAGCAGCGGCACGGGCGAGGCGGCCTGGCGGGCGAAGTGGTGGACGCGCCAGTAGGCGCCGTTGACGCCGATCTCGTCGGCGCCGACGGCGATCTCGACGGCGTCGTGGAGCGCTCGGCGCGCGTCCGGGTCGCCGGGACCGCGACCGTGCCCGTAGTGTCCGAAGCTGAGGAATCCAAATGCCTTCATACAGCGTTCAACTATCTGGGTGGCGCCAGCATTCCCGACGGCGGTGCGCGAGGCTCATCGCTCCTCCGGGTCCTCGGCTGCTCCGGCCGGGCGGCCCGTGGGCGGGCAGCGCCGCGGCCGCCGTCGGGAAAGGCCCGCATGGCCGGTGCGACCTCGACGGCGGGCAGGCTCCGCCGCGCAACCGCGTGCGCGAGCAGCAACCCGCCCACAGTCCAGCGGTACCCGCACCAGCACCGAGCGGTTGCCCCTCCCCCAGCAGATCGACGTCGGCGCCTCCCTGTGCGGGACCAGCCGCAGGAAGGAGACGGGCGCGGTGTTGCCGAAGGCGGTCAGCGACGCGGCGTGGGACAGGTAGCCGCCGATGACGCGGCGGGCGGTACCGGTCAGTCCCGCTCCCTGCGAGAACTGGTTGACGCCGTCCTTCATGAGGCGGGTGTGGAAGTGCATGCCTGAGCCGGCCTGGCCGACGGCGATCTTCGGGGAGAAGGACACCTCGATGCCGTGAGCGCGGGCGACCTCGTGGTAGCAGCGCTGCTCCTCGACCTCGAAGGGCTCGTCGACCGGCGAGAACGGGTAGTACCCGAGCTCGCCGAGCGTCTCCAGGCGGCAGCCGGTCTCGCCCGGCCGCGTCTCCTGTTCTGCGGCGCGGACCGCCCGTCGGGAGTCGGATGGCGCTCCGGCCCTGCGCTCTCCGCCTCCTTCATCGAGATCGGTCGAGTTCCGCACCGAGATCGGTTCGAGACGCCCGCCGGGGCCGCCGGGCGCCGCTGTACCCGGACAGTGATCGTCCTGTGCGCTCTTAACTCCCCGCACCGCCCAGCCGGTACTGCGGAACCACGGAATCACGCCGATTCCCGTCATGTCCGAGACCGCCGAACGGTATAAAAGCGTGTAGGGCAACCACTTGTCCCACCCCGGAATCAGTCATCTCGACGGCTGACTCCGATCCAGCAGGGGCCCGCCAGGCCCCGTGGACCGATCTCGAGTCGGAGTACTACCGGTCTCGCCGCGGAAGCGAACCGATCTTGGCGAGGGGGCGGGGGCCGCTGGCGCCGGGCGAGGAGCGCCCAGCCCGCCCACCGCCCCGGAATCAATCACCTGGCTCCGTCAGCCCTCTTTCTCCCGTAGATGAGAACCCGCGACTCCGAGTAAAGGACCAGGGAGATGCTGTCCTTCCAGCAGCCTCCCTCGACGCCCTTCTTCTCATTATTGTCCCAGCGCATGTCCGCGGGAGCCTCCAGGCTCCACAGCTCTTCCCCCTTATCCACGCTCCTGGCGGCCACCCGCCCATCGGCGCCGCGGAGCACGACGACGCCGCACTTCGCCCGCCATTCCTCACCTCCGGTATCAGCGTCCCACATCATCTTTCCCGACTCGCCCGCGCCGTCGTCCTTCCGATCCGAGGCCATGCGCCCCGCGGAGACCCGGACCTCACGCTCCTCCCTTGTGGTCGACAAACCCAGCCCCTCCTGACACTTGACCACACCCTCATCCATTCCGAGCCCATCGGTCCGGAGTCGGGACCACGGAGAAGGCCGCATTGCCATTCGGATAGGGCGCCTTCACCTTGCTCCACCCCGATCCGCACGCCTCGTTGCCCGAGAGCAGCGCGTCGGTCGTCTGCCTGTAGAGCTCCCCGAAGCACCGGTCGACGATCTCTCCCGGCGTTGACGCTGGACGGGCCTATCCATCCGTCGACGACGACCGCGGCCGGCATGTCGTCATCACCTGCGCCCGGGTCGACATCATCGAATCTCGTCCCGGAGGCCTCCTGCACGCAGTAAGGCCGCGGCCCGCTCAGCGGCGCCCGTTACCTTGTTGGTGGTTCCCAGTGGTAGGTGCCGGGGGCTGGGCCGCCGGACTCGCCCGCCGCTCACGGCCACTCCCTTTCCTATCTCGAGTTCTACGTGCCGTTGTGATCGAGATACCCCTCGACCAGCCCGATCACGCTATAGAAAGCATGCGCGTCAAGGATAGTGCCCCCCCCGTATGCGGCCGGGCCCGGCAGCGCCGCGACCGGAACGGCGGCACGTCAGGAGATCACCGCGCCCCCGGGAACACTCTGCCCCTCGGCGCCTACGACGATCTTTACTAGACTGACAAGACGGAATCGGCCGACGCATGCTCCTAACGAGGCGAGTTTCATGCTTCCACCTAGTCAGCGAGAAACCAGTAGCACCGACAGCATGGGCGAGTCCCCGGCGGTCGCAGCGGGCAGTCCCCGGCCGGGGAGCTCCGCGCCTCGCAGCGGACTCCGCGTCCGCCACGCAGAGATGCGTCCCCGCATCAGGATCGCCCTGTGGTGCGGGATCATCGCGATCCCGCTGAGTCTGGCGCCCTTCGCCTCGGTCCTCATCGGTTCGGCAATACCCGGCAGCGACGTCCTCGGGTGGGTGGCGGTCGGGCTGACATACCTCGCCCCGATGCTCATGGTGATCGGCGCCCTCGCCTTCTCACTCGAGTACGGCCCGCTGCCGAGAGTCCACACGTTTCTGACGGCCGTGGCCGCGGCGGCCGCGCTGGGCCTCGGCGCCGCCGCGCGAGCCGCATGGCTGGCCGGCTTCGATGCCGCCGACATCGGCCAACCCGCCCCGGCCCTCAGCCGCCTCTTCCTGGCGCTCTTCCTGGCGTCCTGCGCGGCGGGGGCGATCGCGGTCGCAATCGCCCTTGACGGCCTCATCGGCGAGCAGCTGCGTCTGGTAGCGCGCACGGTCATTGGGATCGGAGCGGGCCTGGCCATGGTGCCGCTCGTCGGGATCACAATAATGATGACCCCGTTCGCGGTCACGGGCGCCTCCGCCACACTCGTGGTCCTCGCCACCCTCTACAGGCCGCGCCCGCCCTTCCCGCCGGCCGCACCGCCCGCCCCGTCGCCGGCGTCGCCCGTCGGGACGGCGCCGTCCCCGTCGTCCTGTGCGCTGCGGCCCACAGGACGGCTGCGGATGGTCCGCGCCGCGAGCCCCGCGGACCCCGAGTCCCCCGCGACGCGTCGATTCGTGCGGGCGCTGGGCGCCTGCACAGCCGTTCTCGGGCTGGTGGCGGTCGGCTGCGTCCTCAAGGACCTGATCGCGACGTCAGGAGAGGGGGCGCGCCTTCTGGCAGCGGCCATGAGGATCGGGTTCCTCGCCTTCCTGCCGCTGCTCGCAGCGGTCGGGCTGCGCCTCTCGGAGCGCTCGCCGTACGCGCCCGTACACACCTGGGGGCCGGTCGCGCTGGCGGGCTTGGCCGCCGCCGTGGCGGCAACCGCTTTCCGGGGTGCGCCCCTCCTCGACCGGCCCGCCCCGACGGCGGCCGTCTCGGCCGTCTGCGTCGGGGCCGCAGTCACCTGGGTGATCATCCGCAGGGCGCCCCTGCCCGCGGCGCCGCGCATCGCCCTGGGGGTGGTCGCGGGGCCGACCTGCGTGGCGCTGGCGATGCCCGCCCTCCCCGCCCTGGCGATTGTTCCCCTGGTCGGCGGGCTCATGATCGTGTGCCGGCGCGCGCCGCGCCCCGCCCGCGCAGACGCATCGGCCCGGCCGTAGGCCGGTCCAACGGTCCGGCGCGACGGACAGGCTCAGGTCACGGGCATCGGGCCGCGAGGGCGCTCGCGCCGACGGGATCCGCCGCCGCGGGCCAGGCGCGCCCCATCGGGCGCGCCGGAGGGGCCCCGACGTCGGCGACTCGCGGCGGGCCCTGCCCGCGACCATGGCACCGCACCGGCGCGCTGCGAGAGAAACGCCAGCGAGCACGGGTTCCCGTCACTCGGTCACGGCGGGCCCACGCGCCTGGGATCACGCGTCGGCCGGAACCTCCATGGCGCTGCGGGGCTGCTCGGAGTCGGCGCTCCCGGCATCACCGGCGTCGTCCTCGCTGCCCCCGCCCCCCGGCGGGCTCGGTGGGCCCCGTCCCCGGCCGCGGGCGCGCCCCCGCCGTCGGGTCCCACGGCCGCCTCGGCCTCGGCGGCCCGGGACACCGGCGCCGTCGGCCGCTGCGCCGTGGGCGGCGTCGGCACGCCGGTCACCGGGGCGGCGGAGGGCTCGGGGCCGCGGGGGCGGAGGAGGCGGGCGCGGTCGGCTTCGCCGCGGAGGTGGCGGACGGCGCCTGCGAAGTGGAGGTCGTGCTGCCCGTCGGGGTGAGGCCGGCGGTGGCCATCTACTCGGACCACGCCCAGGCGACGGCGTCGATCCGGGCGTACCGGGTGAGGGGGCGAGCCCCAGCCCGGCGCGCAGCTCGTTGACCCTAGCCAGGATGGCATCGGCGTAGGCAGCCCCGTCCGCGCTGATCGCGGCCGGGCTGACCGCGGTGCCGACCATGACGACCAGACCCTGCTGCGCGGGAACCGCAGAGGCTGCCGCCAGGGGCACGGCAGCGGCGGCCAGCGCCAGCGGGCTGGGGCCCTCATCGGTCGTTCTCTCGAGTCGGAGCCTAGTTGCGGTAGCCCATTCGGGGCTCACCGGTCACGGCGAGATAACAATCAGTGCTGGTTGACCGGGTGCGGACAGAAGTACCCATTGAGCCCGGGCGCGCGCACCGCCGATCATCGGTCCTGCCACCACTGGAACCGGGCCCCGGATGAGGAAACAGCCACCATGAACACCATGACGGTCAAGACCATCACGACCCTGTCCGCCGCGGCCGCTCTCACGCTCGGCCTGGGCGCCTGCAGCCATCACGACAGGGGGCGGGCCGGCGACTCCTCCTCCGCGACGGGCGCCACGGCCGGCAGCGCGCCGAGCGCCGGCGGGCCCGCGGGGGCCGAGAGCGGCTCCTACAGCGCCTCGATCGACGGCGAGCCCTACACCGTCGACAACCCCATCATCACCTGCGACAAGGACGGCGACGCCATGGT
The DNA here is from genome assembly GCF_030253495.1 of Actinomyces israelii. NCBI lineage: Bacteria > Bacillati > Actinomycetota > Actinomycetes > Actinomycetales > Actinomycetaceae > Actinomyces > Actinomyces israelii. The sequence goes on along the minus strand of NZ_CP124548.1, from coordinate 814,717 downwards.
CCTTGATGTCAGCTCCCGGTACCCCGGTGGCGCCGGGGACATCATGGTGGTCATCGACGACGGCTCCGTCAGCCTGGTCACCATGGGCGCGACGAGCGGTCGGGGGATCAGGTACCTCGACGGGGGCCCCGGCAGCGTCAGCGCCACGGTCAGCGGCTCGACCTACACCATCACGGGCGAGGCCCGGTACGTGGACCTGGATGACCCCACAGCCTCCGGGAGCAAGCCCTTCGACGTGACGATCACCTGCCCCTGACACGCCCGCAGCCCGAGCCCCGGTCCGGTCACCGAAGTACCGGGCCACCAGGTCCTCGACCCGGGCGCGGGCCCGGCGGTCTCCTCGCGCCGCCCCTCGTCACCCGGGGCGGTGAGCCGCTCGACCCGGAAGTCGATGAGGCTGGACGGGAAGACGCCGAGCGCCTCGAGTCCCCGCGCTGGGCGACCGGCCGCTCGGCGACGTGGGCCGTGGCTCGTGTGCTGGCGCCGGCCGCCGCTTCCGCGAGGGCCCTGAGCTGCCGCCCCTGGGGTGTGGTGCGTGCGATGGTGTTGGGGAGGCGGTTCGGGGTACTTGTGACGTCGGAGGGGGCGGTGCGCACACTGGACTGCCGGGAGGCGGCGCCATCCGTGCTCGCCTCCGCCTCCTCAGCCCTGCTACGGCAGCTCCTTCGAGCTGCGGGCCGTCGCCACGGCCGCCTCGGCCTCGGCGACCTGCTCCATTCCGGTCTTGCGGGACAGCGGCACCTCCGGCAGGAGGAGCGCGATGACCGCGGTGGCCACGAACAGGGGGATCATCCAGCCGAAGATCGGCAGCAGGGCGTCCGCGTAGGAGCTCGCGACGGCGTCGTGCAGCGCTGCCGGCAGCTGGCCCACCAGGGCGGGCGTGAGAGAGGAGGTGTCCTGCCCCTGGAACTGGGCCAGCGCCGCGACCACCGCCGGGTCCGAGCTGCGGGCCAGCGCCCCGATCTGTTCGGTCAGGCCGGCCGTCAGTCCCGAGGAGAAGGCCGCGCCGATGATCGAGGCGCCCAGCGCCACCGCCACCTCGCGGAAGAAGTTGTTGCCGCTGGTCGCTGTGCCCAGGTGCCGGGCGGGGACGGCGTTCTGGACGACGGTGATCAGGAGCTGGAAGAACAGGCCAATGCCCGCGCCCATGACGAGGGTGGCGGCCGAGACCTGCCACACGGGGGTCGACGTCGTCAGCCTGGAGAGCCAGAAGACGGCTCCGGCCGCGATGAGCGCGCCGGCCACGGGGTAGACCCGGTAGCGGTTGCGGCGCGCCACCAGGACGCCGGAGAGAATCGAGGCCGCCAGCATGCCGATGGTCATGGGCACCAGGAGCAGCCCGGAGGCGGTGGCCGAGTAGCCGTAGACCATCTGCAGGTAGGTGGGCAGATAGCTCATGACGCCGATCATCCCGCCCATGGCGAGCATGCCCACGACCGTGGCCACGACGAAGGTCCTGTTGCTCAGGATCGCCCACGGCAGGATCGGCTCGGCGGCGCGCGTCTCCACCAGAGCGAAGAGCGCCCAGCAGGCCAGGCCCGCCGCTCCCAGGGCGATAATGACCGGGCTGGTCCATTCGAGCTGGTTGCCGCCCCAGGTGGCCATGAGGACGATGGCCACGGCGCCGGCGTTCATGAGGGCCAGGCCCCACCAGTCGATCCTCTCCGTCAGCGGGCGGGCGGGCAGGCGCAGCACGAGGGCGACGGCGGCGAAGGCCAGGACGCCCAGCGGCAGGTTGATCCAGAAGGTCCACCGCCAGGAGACCGAGTCGGTGAGCCAGCCGCCCACGATCGGGCCCAGGATGGAGGCGATGCCGAACATGGCGCCCATGGGGGCCATGTAGGTGCCGCGCACGCGCGGCGGGATGATGTCGCCGGTGATCGCCTGGGAGGAGATCATGAGGCCGCCGCCGCCCAGGCCCTGGAGGGCGCGGTAGACGATGAGCTGGGTCATCGAGGCGGCGGTGCCGCACAGGGCCGAGCCGACCAGGAACAGTCCGATGGCCACCAGGAAGAGGCTCTTGCGCCCCACGAGGTCGCCGAGCTTGCCGTAGACGGGCATGGCCACGGTGATGGCCAGGGTGTAGGCGGTCAGGATCCAGGCCATGTGGGCGGCGCCGCCGAGGTCGCCCACGATGGTGGGCAGGGCGGTGCCGACGATGGTCTGGTCCATGGCGGACAGGAACATGACGACCAGGAGGGAGGAGTAGACCGCCCAGAAGCGGCGGTCGGGGCGGAAGTCGCTTCCCGGGCTGGCGGGGTTCGCGCCGGTCTCCGGCGCCGTAGCGGTGTGAGTCACGGGTAGTGCCTTTTCGGGTTGAGGAGGTTGAGGGGGGGTCTGGCGGGTGGGGGACGACGGCGGTCACCCGGGTGGGCTCGGCATCCGGCCCTCGGCCCCGGATACGGCCAGGACCTCGCCCATGGCCGCAGTCACGGCGCGGACGGCGTCGGCCAGGCCGGGGCGCGCCCCGTCGTCCGCATCGGCAGGGGGCCGCGGCTCGGCGTCCGAAACGCCGTCGGCGCCGCCCGGGCCGCCAGGACCGCCGCAGGCGGGGGCTCCGCAGGCGGAGGCCCACAGGCGGACCGCGCCCTTCTGCACCGCGACGCACAGGCCGACGACGGCGATCACCCGGGCGTCGGTGACCGGCAGGCCGAGGCGCCGGCCGGCGGCCTCCTCCAGGACGCGCTCGACCGCCTCGAAGCGCTCTTGAACGGCGCGCTCGACCTCCGGGTTGTCGCGCACGACCTCGGGAAAGGCCAGGAGCCAGTCCTGGTCGGGCTCCAGGGACTGCGCCCCTGAGGTCAGGAGGTCGGCAAGGTCCTCCAGCAGCGGCCCGTCCCCGCTCGCGAAGGCCTCGACCGCCTCGGGCTCGGGGGCGTCCGGGCCGATGAGGAGCAGGTCGGCCTTGGAGGAGAAGTGGTTGAAGACGGTGCGCCGTGAGACCCCGGCGAGGGCGGCGACGTCATCGACCGTCATGGCGGTGTAGCCGCACTCACGGACCAGGGCGAGTGCGGCCGCCCGAATGGCGGCGCGGGTGCGCCGGGCACGGGCGGCGCGCAGGTCGGTTCGAGTCACGACCTCAATCATGCACTGAGTGCACACTTGCACCAAGTGCACCTACCGAGAGGTCGGTCACTCGGCGACCGATCGTCGGAGCCGCCCGCGCCCGTCTCCGCGCCTCCGCGCCCGGGGCGCCGAGTGCCGCACCCGCAGCAGCACCGCCCTCACCTACTGACGCCGCTGGCGGCGGCAAGCCCGAACATCGCGCCCGCAGCAGCGCCACCCTCACTGACCATGGTTGGGGTACACCAGGATCGTGGCGTGGTGCCCGCCGGCGTCCAGCTTCTTGTCGCAGGTGACGACCGGGACGCCCAGGCCCTCCGCGAGCGCCAGGTAGGTGGCGTCGTAGCTGGTGTACCGATTGCGCAGCGCCCACACCCGGTCGGACAGGAGCGCCGCCTCGTACCGCGTGATGGTCAGGTCCGCGTAGAGGCGACGGGCCTCCTCCGCGTCGGCGAGAGCCAGGGCCCCTCCCAGGACCATGCCGCGCAGGGCGGAGAGCACCTCGACGTCCAGCAGGTGCGGTGCGGCCAGGTCTCCCGCCATGGCGTCCAGAAGCGTCGGATCGACCTCACGGCCGACCAGCGCCTCCACCACCGCGGAGGCATCGACGACGATCATCCGCGCCCCACCCTCACCGCCGCCACGACCTGAGCCGTGCTGGGGCCATCGGCTCGGTTCTGCGTCCGCAGGCGCTGCACGACCTGCGCGTTCGTGGGGCGCGACGCGATGAGGGCGAGCTGCGCGGCGACGTAGGCGGACAGGGAGACTCCTTCGGCGGCCGCCCGCGCCTTGAGCTCCTCGGTCACGTCCTCAGGCACGTCCCGAACGTAAAGCGTCGCCACGCCTCCATGCTAGCACTCTGCAATCAGGCGATTCGCGGCGAGGCCCCGCCGCCGTCCCGCCCGACCGGCGCCGGCCTCCCCGCACCCCTCACCGAGATCGGTCGTACTCCGGCTCGAGACCGGCAGGTCTCCGCACCGAGATCGGCCAAGGGCAGCAGGAGGGCCAGGAGCACCCGCACCACCCGCCCGCTCCCCTGACCGGCATCCCCCCTGGCTCTGGGCGCAGCCACCGAGACGCCGGCAGCACAGGCGGAGGCGCGCGTGCGCAGCCTCAACGCACCGCCGCACCCGGCCCCCGCGCATGGGGGCGTCAGCCCGTCGCGGCCGGGGCGAAGTCGACGACGACCTCGTACAGGCCCCTGCTCGCCCTCAGGCCGGCGAAGCCGTCGCGCACCTCCTGCGGCAGCGCACCCGGGTCGGGAGCGTAGGAGGACAGGTCGAAGTCGACCCGGACGTCGGCGACGGCCCGGCTCCAGGTCTGCGGCGCGTACGGGTCGGCCACGCGGAAGGGCATGGGGGCGGCGTCGATCCCGCGTTCCCGCACAGCCTGCTCGCTGGCGGCGACGAGCTCGGGGGACTCGGCGTCGTAGACGAGGCGCCCGCCCGGGAAGCGCCGGGCCATGGCATCGACGAGCCCGGCCACCTGGGCGTTCTCCAGGAAGTAGAAGACCCCGGAGGCGACGGCGATCAGTCCGCCGCCGGCGTCGACCCGGTCCATCCAGGCGTGGTCGGTCAGGGAGGCCGGCAGGTCGCGCTCGCGCTCGTGGGGCTCCATCCAGGTGGAGCGGAGCCGAAGGACCTCGGGGAAGTCGAGGTTGTAGACGGTCGCGCCGCCGTTGTCGACGTCGTCGATGAGGCGGTCGAGCCCGCAGCCCAGGTCAACGACAGCGGCCGCCGGGCGGTCCTGCAGGTAGCGGCGGATCTCGGTGACGGCGGCCAGGTGGCGCAGGGCGTAGATGGCCGCGGGCATCTCCCCCATGTCCCTGTCCTGAATGTCGGGACGGACCGCCGCGGCCAGTGAGACGGCCCGCTCGGACCACGGGTCGCGGAAGCAGGTCGGCCAGGTGCGCGCGGCCCGGGCGCGCCCCAGCAGGGGGAGGAAGAGCGTCTCCTGGACGCCGGCGTCAATCATGCCCGCACCTTAGGTGATTGACGACGGAGTACGGGAGAGGGCCGCACCGGTGGCGGTGTCCCTCTCATCGAGATCGGTTCGAGGCGCTCGTTCGGCGCCCGCCTGGCGCCTGCTGTGCGCCGGGGCTCTCAAGAAGGTGGCTCCCACGCGCTTTCAACGCTCGCACCTCACTCCCGCCCATGGCAGAACCGCGGAATCGCGCCGACTCCCACGGCGCCGTGGGAGTCGGCCGCCCTGGAGGCGCATGGAGCCGTCACTTCTCCCGTGCCCGAGCCGGTCGCCGAGATGACTGGCTCCGGGGCAGTTGGAGACGCCCGGTTCGCGCTCCGCCGGACTCCCCGGACCGATCTCGACGCGGAAGCGAACCGATCTCGACGAGGGGGAGGGATCGCGGGCCCGCCCGGCGCGCCCCGGGCCGTCGGGACCAAGCATCGAGCGAATGCGGCGCGACCGCGCCCCTGAAGAGCCGGTCGCCTACAGTGGAGCCAGGACAATACCCGGGGGAAGGAGGCGCCCGTGACAGTGCCGGCAGCGCGTCCGCCCAGGGCCGCGGACGGCGGCCGTTGGGACTGCGACGCCCGCGGCAGGGCGGCGCTGCGGGCCCTCGGGCTGGACGACGGTGCGGCCCTCGCCGGGGACGTCATCGACGTCGTCTCACCCCTGACCGGCTCGCCCATCGGCCGGGTCCCCCGTCTCGGCCCCGACGACGTCGTCCGGGCCGCCCGGCGGGCCCGCGCCGCCCAGGAGCAGTGGGCGCGCACGCCCGTGCGCGAGCGCTCCCGGGTGCTGCTCGCCCTCCACGACCTGGTCCTGAGGCTGCGCGGCCCGCTCCTCGACCTCGTCCAGTGGGAGTCGGGCAAGGCCCGCGCCCACGCCTTCGAGGAGCTGGCCGACACCGCCATGACGGCCCGCTACTACGCCCGCACCGGCGCCCGCCACCTCGCCGCCGAGCGGCGCCGCGGGGCGGTGCCGGGGCTGACCGGGGTGGCCGTCCACCACCGGCCCGTGGGCGTCGTCGGCATGATCTCGCCGTGGAACTACCCCCTGACCCTGGCCGCCTCCGACGCCGTCGCGGCGCTCATGGCGGGCAACGCCGTCGTCCTCAAACCGGACTCGGCCACCCCGTTCACGGCCCTGGCCGTGCGCTCCCTGCTCGTGCGCGCCGGGGCCGACCCAGGCCTCCTCCAGGTCGTCACCGGGGCGGGCACCGCGCTCGGGGCCCCGCTCATCGACGCCGTCGACGCCCTCATGTTCACCGGCTCCGCGGCCACCGGCTCGGCGGTGGCCTCCCGGGCTGGGGCGCGCCTCACACCCGTCTCCGCCGAGCTCGGCGGGAAGAACCCGCTCATTGTGCGCGCCGACGCCCCCCTGGCCCGCACCGTGCGCGGCACCGTCAGGGCCTGCTTCTCCAACGCCGGCCAGCTGTGCGTCTCCATCGAGCGCGTCTACGTCCACCGGGACGTGTGGGACCGGTTCGTCCCCGCCCTCGTGCGGGCCACTGGCGCCCTGCGCGTGGGCGCCACCATGGGCTGGGAGACCGACATGGGCCCGCTCATCAGCGCCGAGCACCGGGCCAGGGTCGCGGCGCACGTGGACGACGCCGTCGCCAGGGGCGCCACGGTCCTCACCGGCGGGCGCGCCCTGGAGGAGGTCGGCCCCACCGCCTACGCCCCCACGCTCCTGGCCGGCGTCACCGGGGACATGGAGGTCCACTCCGCCGAGACCTTCGGGCCGGTGGCGGCGCTGTACCGCGTGAGCGGGGACGAGGAGGCCGTGTGGGCGGCCAACGCCTCCCCCTACGGGCTCAACGCCTCGGTGTGGACCGCCGACCCGCGCGCCGGCGCCGCGCTGGCCGGACGCATCCGCGCCGGGACCGTCAACGTCAACGAGGGCTACGCGGCGGCGTGGGGCTCCACGGCCGCCCCCATGGGCGGAATGGGCGCCTCGGGGCTCGGGCGCCGCCACGGCCCCGAGGGCATCCTCAAGTACACCCAGTCCCAGACGATCGCCGTCCAGCGCCTCATGCCCCTCCAGGCGCCGCCGGGCGTCGGCGGGGAGCGGTGGGCGGCGGCGCTGACCGCCTGGCTGCGCCTGGCCCGGCGCCTGCCCGGGCTGGACCGGTAGCCGCGGCGCCGTCGTCGGACACCACCCGTATGCGCCGCCGCGGCCGCTACCGGCCTCCCCCGGCCCGCCGAGCGGCAGCGGACCGGGGCCCGTGCGCGTAGGCTCGTCATATTGAGCGTTGTCATACAGCCGCGAGAGTAGGCCCAGATGGAGCTGTTCGCCGTGCCGTCCGCCAGGGAGATCGTTCCCGCCCTCTTCGTTGTGCTCCTGTGCGGCCTCATCGGGCTGGAGCGGGAGGTGCACCGCAAGGACGCGGGCATCCGGACCCATATTCTCGTCGGGCTGGGGAGCTGCCTGTTCACCCTGGTGTCGCTGTACGGCGTCCCGGCGGCGCTCACGGGCAATATGCGCTGGGACGCGTCGCGCATCGCGGCCCAGGTGGTCTCGGGGATCGGCTTCATCGGGGCGGGAGTCATCTTCTTCGAGCACGACAGCGTGCGGGGCCTGACGACGGCGAGCGCCATCTGGGTGGCGGCCGCCGTCGGGATGTCGTGCGGGGCCGGGATGATCGCCGTCGCCGCCCTGATCGTCGGGCTGTACTTCGTCACCACCCTCGCGCTGGCGCCCATCACCCGCCGGCTGCTCCGTCGGGGAGCCGAGGGCCGGCTGCGGATCACCTACACCGACGGGAGGGGAATCCTGCGGACGCTCCTGCTCAGGGCCACCGACCTGGACTTCGAGACCATGGTGACGGCCAGCCGTCAGATCGTGCGCAGGGACTGGAGGGGCGCCGTCATCGACCTGCGGGTCAGCGGCAGGAAGGACATCTCCTTACTCGTGGCCGCCCTGTCCATGGTGGAGGGGGTGACGGAGGTCGAGGTGCTCGACGACGAGCGCTGAGCCCTGCTGCGGACGTGCGCGCCCGGCGGGGGCGGGCGACGTCGGACAACCGCTCGTCCCCAGGGACGATCATTTAGACTGGGCACGGCTCGCATCCGGCTAAGGAGCACGATTATGAAGGTGTTGATCCTCGGCGCCACCGGCCCGACCGGCGGCCACGTCCTGGCAAGCGCCCTGGAGGCGGGTGACGCCGTGTCCGTCCTGGCGCGCCGCCCCGAGGCGCTGACCGAGGTCGGGGACCGGATCACGGTCCTCCAGGGGGACGCCACCTCGGTCGACGACGTCGCCCGCGCCGTGGAGGGCCGGGACGCGGTCATCGCCGCCCTCGGGCGCGGGGGCTCGCTGCGTGCGGAGGGTCTTTTCACAAGCGCCGCCAGGGCCGTCGCCGAGGCGATGGGCCGGGCGGGCGTGAAGCGGCTGGTCTGGCTGTCCTCCTACGGCGTTGGCGAGACGATCCGGACCGCGTCGCTGCCGCAGCGCCTCATATACCGCACCATCCTGCGCGACATCTATGCGGACAAGGCGGCGTCCGAGCAGATCCTGCGAGCCAGCGACCTGGAGCTGACGATCGTCTATCCCACCACCCTGACGAACGACCCGGCGAAGGGCGCCTACCGCGCGGCCGAGAGCATCCCCATGAGGGGGATGCCGCGCATCAGCCGGGCCGACGTCGGCCGCTTCATGCGCAAGGCGGCTCACGATCCCGAGTGGATCTGCCGGGACGCGGTCATCACCGGCTGAGCGGGGCCGCGCCTGCGCCATCCGCCGGCGTGTGGCGGAGGAGCGGGAAACCACCCTCTTGGGCGGCCTCAGGTTCCGGCGGCCCCGTCGTAGAAGGCGAGCTCGACGAGGTTCCGGTCGGGGTCGCGCACGTAGAGGCTCCGGACGGGCCCGCGAGCGCCGGCGCGTTCCACGGGGCCGAGCTCGACGGGCACGCCGCAGGCCGCCAGGTGCGCGGCCGCGGCGTCGATCCCGCCGACGGCGACCAGGCACAGGTCCGCACTGCCGGGCACGGGGCGGTCGGCGTGCGGGGCGATCGGGGCCCGGGCGGCGTGGAGGTTGATCTTCTGGTCGCCCAGCCGCAGCGCGGTCCGCCCCTGACCGAAGGCGATGACCTCCATCCCCAGGACGCGCGAGTAGAAGTCGACGGCGGCCTCGATGGAGGCGACGGTGAGGACGAGGTGGTCGATGCCGGTGACGCGCACGGGATGATTGTCTCCCGCGAGTCCCGCGGTGAGGTGCTCCCGCACCAGATCGGCGGGACGAGGAGCGCGGCGGGGACGGTCCCGATCAGGTGCGAGCGGGCCGCTCCAGCCGGAAGTGCCTGTCGAGGTGATCGGTCTCCCGGTTGCGCGTGTCTCCGACCAGTCGGAATCCCGCGGCCTCCAGCACGCGCTGACTCGTGGTGTCGTCAACATGGACTCGGGCCGTGATCGCCTCGAGCCCGGTTGGGCTGCCGGGCGTACCGGACGCCTCAATGTCAGCGGAGGCTCGTCACGTGAATGTGCTTTTCTCCCGCTCTTCTGGAGATGGGTGTCAGAAGAACAGGGTGGGCGCTGTGGGCGCCACCCGTGTCCAGTTATCTCAGAACGGGGCCTGTCAGGGGCCCAGGAGCGCGACTCGAGCAGCGCCCCCAGCATGCCATCGGTCCGAGACCCCAATGGCGCTCCGTCGCCGTCAAGGAGCGAGGCAGGGGTGAGACCGAGCAGTCCTGCGGCGAGCGCCGGATCGGCGAGGTGGTGCTTGGGAGCGCGTCCGAGGCGAGTCAGCAGGCTGCCGCCCGACTCCCACGCCGGGACCGGGTCGAACAGACACAGTGATGTCAGCACATTCTGGTAGGCCTCGGTGGTCGAGTTCGAGGAGCTGGGCGCCGTCGTCCGCCGGCTGGCGCTGGAGGCGGGGCGGCGTATGGCGGAGGCCGGGCTGGTCGCCGAGCCCGAGCAGGTCCGCTGCCTCACCCTCGACGAGCTGCTGGGCTGGCTGCGCACGGGGGCCGTCGACGTCGACGTCGAGCGGCGCGTCCGGGCCCGGCCGCGCGCGCAGGCGGCGTGGAACGAGGGCCGGCAAGTCGAGTCCGCCCCCGGCGACGGGCTGATGGGGACCGCGGCCAGCCCGGGCGCGGCGACCGGCCCGGCACGAGTGGTCGCCGGGCCCGCCGACTTCAAGCGGCTGAGGGAGGGCGACATCCTGGTGTGCCGAGCGACCGACCCGGCCTGGACCCCGCTGTTCGCCCTGGCCGCGGGGGTCGTGGCCGAGACCGGCGGCCGGCTCTCGCACGCGGCCATTGTCGCCAGGGAGTACGGGATCCCGGCCGTGCTGGGCGTCCCCGGGGCGACCGTGCGCATCGCCGACGGCGCACGGATCAACGTGGACGGGACGGCGGGGCGGGTGGCGGATCTCTCCTGACGGGAGTGCACCGGACCGCACCATCCACGATGTCAGACACGAGCAGTACGCTCGAGCCATGCGTACGGTGACCAAGCGGGAGCTCAACCAGAACACGGCCGCCGTCCTCCGGCAGGTCACGGCTGCCGGGGACGTCATCATCACCGAGCGGGGAGTGCCGCGGTGGCGGCTCAGCATCTTCACCGACGACGGTCCTCTGTCCCGCCTGGAGCGAGCCGGCCTGTACACGCCCCCGGCAACGGAGCCAACGCCCTGGCCCGCCGCACCGGCCGGACCGTCCTACACCGAGGACCAGGTGGCCGCCCTGCTCGAGGACTCGCGAGGGGACCACTGAACAGTGGGGATCATCTACCTGGACTCCTCGGTCGCCCTGTACGCGGTTCTCGACGTTCCCCAGCGGTCGGCGCTCCACAGCTGGATGGCGACGTCGGGAGCGCTCCACGTGTCATCACGTCTGCTGCGCACCGAGGTCGTCCGGGTCCTGCGTCGCGAGGACATTCCTGTGTCCCAGGCCGCCCCTCTGCTCGATCGAGTCGGCCTGCTGGATGTCACACGAGAGATTCACCGCGTCGCCGAAGACATCAGGCCTCACGTCAAGACCCTCGACGCCCTGCACCTGGCGACCGCGGTGACGCTGAAAGAGACTCTGGATACGCCTCTCACCATCGCCACCCACGACAAGACGATGACATCTGTCGCCCATCAGCTGGGCCTCGGGACGGTTGATCCTGTCACGCCCGGCAACCCACCCCAGGGCTGAATACTGCACCTCGCCCGGGCCCGGCAGCCTCCGCGGCTCCAGCGGCTCCCCTTCGTCGAGATCGGTTCACTTCCGCGCCGAGATCGGTCCGCGAGGCCTTGCGGGCGCCCGCCGGTCGCCTCTGGCGCCCCGGAGCCGGTCATCTCGGTGACTGTCCCGGGGCTGGGCGCGCAGGCGAGAGCGGTCAGCCCACCGTCGTGACGATCCTGGTGACCTGGCGCGGCGGCCCCTGACGCTGAGCGGTGCTCCCCGAGGCCACCAGCCCGGCGCCGTCGTCGGCGAACCGGTACTCGTGAGCGGTGCGCGACCAGTCCCACCGCTCCACCGGTCGCCGCCTGATCTGCGTGAGCCACTCGCAGGCTCTGACGGCCTGCTCCGTGAGCGGACCGGTGAACGTCCTCCGCAAGATCGTGCGGCTGCGGGACTCGAGGTTGAAGAGCTGGTTGTGGAGACGACCGACGGTGGTGCGCGCCCCATCGAAGTAGGCGCCGACGGTCAGCACCACGCACTCGTCCGCGATCAGGTCGAACCAGGCCAGGCACCGCCCATCCGCAGAGGGGCTGTCCATGCCCTGGTACCAGTCATCGGGTGCCAGGCAGAGCCCTCTGAGGTCCGCGGGCAGAGCAGCACGCACGACCGCAATCCATGCGGCCTCAACCGGCGCCAGTTGTTCAGTTGCTTCAACGCTCACGGGCGAAGTCTACTGTTCCCCGATCGCCGCAGTCTCACCCTCGACGTACGACCGGCAGCCGGAACCGGCCGCCCGGCTGCGCGACCCCTGAGGCGCGGGCGGGTCAGTGGCCGATATCTCCTCGGCGTCCTGCTGGAGTCAGGCCCCGGCGAGCTGACGAAAGTAGTTGTACCGGGCCCATGATCCGCGATCGCCGATCGCATAGAGACGGCGCCTGGCACGGCTGGCGGCGACATTGACGAGGTTGACGGTCTCCGACGCCCAGGCCTTGGCGCCGGGCCTGTCGAGAGCGCCGCCGAGCACGAGGAGGACGACGGATGCCTCGTGCCCCCGCGCCGTGTGGATCGTGCTGCCCGTCTCTCCGTTCCGCGCGATCACCTCGCCTCGCGCCCCCGCGCCGTGTGGATCGTGCCGGCGCGGAGCCCAGGGCATTCCTCCGACAGCCTTTGAGCGCATCCGCAACCGGACGGAAAGGCGAGGTCGCAACGACATCGGACAACGAGATGCTCCGACCCCGAAGATAACCGAGCCTCTATTTCAGCCGTTCGACCTGGTTCTCCTGAAGGTGGGTCCCATTTCTCGGCGCGGGCTCGTCGCACCACTGGCTCGGCGCGATTCTCGGACCCGCGGGGCCGTCGAAACCATCGGCACGACGAGGAAGAACAGCTGCCAGCCCGCTCGCACCACCACAGCGGCTGCGTCCCTGCACGCTGATCCGCGCCGACTCCCGACCGGCCCGGGGGTGACGGTCAGCAGGGATAGACCGATCTGGTGCAGCGACTCATCAGGATACGCAATCCACATGCCGATCTCGGTGTCGGCCCAGCGATCGAGCGTGGTTGCGATCGCCTGGATGATTGATTCCGGGACCAGGTGGCGTGCGCGGTGTCGGTCGAGGCCGGCCTCGCGGGGGCCTCGAAGAGTCCCAGGAGCTGGTGGAGGCCCTGCAGCAGGCCCCGCAAGTCCCCGTGAACCGATCTCGAGCCGGAGATCTACCGATCTCGGCGAAAGAGGGCGGCGAGGGCCGCCGGGGTCGGAAGGCCCGGGCGGCGCGTGTCGGGCGGCGCGCCCGCTCGCAGCCCCCGCCACCCCGGGAGACTGGTTCCCCCACGCGCGCCTCTCATACGGCAACTATCCGGAGAGCGGGGTCGATCTTCCGCAGGTCATCCGGATCGGACGTGACAACAGTCTGATTCTGATCCCGGGCGTGCAGCGCCACATGGACATCGACGATGTCCGGGCACCCGCTGCGCCCGCACAGCAGACCGACCGCTCGCGCCGTCACATCGTCCAGCGGAGACACCCGCACCGAAGAATCGCCGAGCAGCCGGGAGACTCGGGCCTGCCGGGGTCCCCCGCGCCAGGCCCGAGCCACCACCTCGGCGGGAACATCCAAGGCGATTCCGGCATCCACCGCTCGGCGAAGCAGAGCACGCACCCTGGTGTCGCCGCGCTCGAGCGCGAGCAGCGCCCCCGTGTCCAGAGTCAGACCGGTGACCCCGCCGTCGTCCCCTGTCATCCCAGCCCCAGAGCCTTGTCCGCCCATGCCAGGTCGTCCGCGCCCACCGGGCCGAGCTCCCGATCGAGGTCGTCCAGCAGCCGCTCAAGACTGTCCTCGCGCTCGGCACGAGCCACCGCCGCGCTGATGAAGCCCGAGACCGACGAGGCCCTGCCCTGCTCAACCGCACGACGAACCGAGTCGACCTGCGCATCCGGAAGGCTCACCGCTATCTTCCGAGTCATGCCGCGATCATAGCCGAAGGGATGTCCAGGGCGTCGACGACGTCGGGTACCCGCCCCGGCTCCGACCGCCCGCTGTCGTGGACGCGCAGCAGGCCCCGCCCCGGCCGACGAGGGCCGCCCGCCGTCGTCGGCGTCCCGCCCGCGGACTCACCTCCTGGGGGCCGCGAACCAGGACCGGGCCCCGGGGGCGAAGACGACTGCGGCGAATCCCAGGACGACCAGGGCCATGAGCACCGGGACGGTGAATCTATGGTCGCCCGCAATGGCATGGTTGGTATCCGCGTATACGGTAGCCATCCGGTAGGCGTTGAATCCAACCACTGCACAGGCAGCCAGCGCGGCGGCGACTCCGCTCAGCACCTGGGCGCGCCGCAGGCCCATGAGCACCAGGGCGGTCAGGGCCAGCGCCCCCATGGCCACGAGGCCGATCGCCCCCAACGAGAACATGTCCTGGTGGGTGCCGATATCGCGGATATAGGTCCCGTCCGTGTTACTGGACATAATGTATGGACGGAACCAGAAGTACATGGTCGTGAAGTACTTGTCCTTGTCCGCAAGCCCGCCCAGCGCGGTCAGCGTCATCACCAGTTTGACCACCTGCTCCAGGGCCACCAGGCACATGGTGCCGGCCGCACCGCGGCTCAGCAGGACGGGCACCGGACACCGGCCCGCGTCCCGGGGCCCCGCCAGGAGCAGGAGGACGCCGGCAGTGAACCGCAGGAGGAGGATGATCAGTCCTATGATCGCCGAGGGCAGCCCCATGAGACTGTAGGAGTAGTCCGCCTGGTTGAACCCCAGGAAGTCCGGGTACATGCCGACCATGACGAGCGCCGACACCAGGACGAGACCGGTCGGGCGCCTGAGGGCGGCCTGGATGGCCCCGATGACCGCCGCGACCATGCCGGTACTGACCAGCTCGCCGACGATGACCATCGAGAAGGAGTCGCCGGGGAAGAGCTCACTGCCGTGGACCACGACCGTAAAGAGGTCGAGCACGTTGGGGACCAGGGAGATCAGGAGCAGGACGAGGGCGGTGACACTGCCCAGATGCGCGGCCTCCCCGGAGCCGGGAGGCCTCCCGGGGGCTGGAGGCCTCCCCGGGCCGGGAAGCCCGGCGCCACGGCCTGGCCGTAGGACGGGGCGACGGCGGGTGGCTGGGCGGCCACGCCGGCGGGAGGGGCCGCGCCGGCGGGAGGGGCCGCGCCGCCAGGCGCCTGACCCGGAGGCGCCTGCTGGCCCCCGGGCAGGCCGTAGGAGGGCGCCTGAGGACCGGGGGCCCGTGCGGCGGACGGGCCGGGGGCCTGGCCGTAGGGCAGGGCGACGGCAGGCGGTTGGGCGGCCACGCCGGTGGGTGGCTGGGCGGCCGCGCCGGCGGGAGGGGCCGCACTGGCGGGAGGGGCCATGACGGCGGGAGGGGCCGCGCCGCCAGGCGCCTGCCCCGGAGACGCCTGCTGGCCCCCGGGCAGGCCGTAGGAGGGCGCCTGCTGCCCTGGCACCCCGCCGTATGGCGAGGCGGCGGATACGGGTGCAGGCGAGCCTTCCGAGGGTTTTTGCCCCTCAACCGGGGATGTCGTCATGGATCTCACCTCTCTGTGCGTGTCCGCATCGTCCGCGACCTGTGACCGGCTCAGAATGAACCGGTCTCCGGCAACGGCACGACAACCTCGAACTATGGTCGGGCCTCAGCAACGGCATGTCCAGGTGGAGTACAGCCCATGCCCGCCAGAACAGATGTTGAGGTGTCCCCGCCGTAACGGCTCTCGTTCGCCAACTCATAGCCGCTCGCCCTGATTCGGCCCTGTCCGACACGGCCGCTGGATTCCGACGGGGCACAGGCCGGGCCGAGTGGGCGGCGCAGCCCTCTTCCGCCCAGATCGGTAGACCTACCACGCAGAAGTGGACCGGCCCGGCTTCTTCCACGGTTTCGCCGCGCACCCGCTCGTGGTCACCCGCTCGCTGCTGGTGCTGACCGATATCACCGCCACCCGCCACCTCCAACACCCGTCCGCGGATACGCGCGCTTTCGCCGTCACAGCCGCCGGCGATATCCTGCGAGGCCCCGTCCTGGCGTCCAACGGGGACCGACTGCGCGCCGAGCGCTTCTCCGCCTGCAACGGGGTGCTGACCCGCCTCGATCTCCTGGTCACCGGGCTCGATGGCGGGGACATCGGGCACCGAACCGCCAATGTCGACATCGGCCCGACCATGCGGCGGGCCCTGGCCCTGGTGCTGCGCGGCGCGCTGCTGGCCTTCGCCATCCGGTGCGGCATTACGGCCCGTTGGGCAGTATCGCTGCGCCAGGCCGTCGGGCACCTCGGCGACGACCTGCTGGCGCAGCTCCTCGCCGAGCGCGGGGCGAGATTCGCCGCCGAGTACATCGGCCGAGAGCCCAACGGCCACGGCGCCGTCGGGCGGCGGCGCGGCGGCCTCTGGATCCGGGTCGTCCGCGAGCCGGGGAGCCGCCCCGCCAGCCGGACTACGTCGTCATATGGATGGCTGCTGGCGCTATCCGCCCTAACCGGTACCGGGGAAGAGAGCCGGGACCCGGAGCCCTTCAAAGCCGAGCTGAAGGGACATCTGGATTTCGCCGTCGAGTTGCTCCTGGCCCCGCAGGGGTCTCTCGGCGGCCCACTGCGCCTGCCCCTGCTTCCCCGCGAACGCCGCACTGGGGCGCACCCCCTGGAAGGAGTGGGACAAGGCAGCCTCGCTTCCCCGCGAACACCGCATCGGGCTCTGCCTGGCCGGGCTGGAGTCAGCACCGCAATTCACCGAGCGCACCGGCTGGGGGCGTCTTCTCCCGGATCTGGATTCCCGCGGGCACCAAGGAGCCGGTGGCGGCGTCGTCATACCTGGCGGGCTCAGTGCTGGCCGCCGTCGAGCCCGGGGAGGCCCCCCAGCGTGGCCGGCCTCCAGCCCCGCCACGGCATGGCCGCCGTCGAGCCCGGGGAGGCCCCGGCCACGGCACCGGAGCAGCCCGGGCTCCGGGCGGTCGCCGAGTGCCCCGGGAGCTCTGAGGCGGTGAGGCTGGCCCGGGATGCGGTAGGGCGGTTGTCCCGGGCGGGCAAGTCCGATCCGGCCGGGAAGAGATCGCCCCGGTAGGATGGGAGGGCATGGGCTCCCTCGTCTCCGCGCAGAGGAAGAGCGGCGAGCGGGCTCGGCGGCTGCGCGCCCTGATCGTGGACTCGGCGGCCGGCCTCGTAGGCCTCGATCTCGGCGAGAGGCGCGAGGCCCGGCCCCGCGCAATGGCGCCGCACCCGCTCAGCCCTCCCGGGAGGCCGCGGGAGACGACGGCGCCCCAGACCCCGGTTCCGCGGCCCCCTCCCCCGCTCCCGCCGCGAGCCGGGGGCGGCGCCTGGTGACCAGCATGACCGCGAGGAACACCAGGGCGTCCACGACGGCCATGGTCGAGGATGTCGCCAGGTCCGCCTGGAGCGCCACCCAGAAGCCCAGCAGCGCCGAGAGTGCCGCGATCACCAGGCTCAGGAGGATCGTCCCGGGCAGGGTGCGGGCCAGCAGCAGCGCCGTCGCCGGGGGGATCGTCATGAGGGCCACCACCAGGATCGCCCCGGCCGCGTCGAAGGCGACCACCACCGTCAGGGAGACCAGCGCCATGAGCCCCAGGTCCGTGCTCCGCACCGGCAGCCCCATGGTGCGGGCGGTGACGCGGTCGAAGGTGGAGAGCTTGAGGGTGCGGAAGCAGACCAGCACGTAGACGGCGGTGACGGCGAGCACGGCCAGCAGCCGCCACATGGTGCGCGGCCCCAGGTCGACGGCGCCGTCGGCGACCAGCACGTGCTCGGGGGCCAGCGCCATGAGGTTGAGGTCCCCGGTCAGCACCGTGTCCTCGCTGATGTGGACCTTGGACAGGGTGGTGGACAGCAGGATGACCCCCAGTGCGAACAGTGCCGGGAAGACCAGCCCCTGGTCGGCGTCGCCGGTGACCAGCCCGCCGGCTCGCAGGCGCTCGGCGCCCAGGACCACGAGCAGCCCCGTGGCGGAGGCCGCCACCACCATGAGGGGCGAGTGGGTGGTGCCCGACAGGATCGCCCCGATGACGATCCCGGGCAGGACCGCGTGCGACATGGCCTCCACGAGCATCGCCTGGTGGCGCAGCACCAGGAAGGTTCCGGGAAGGGCGCAGGTGACGGCGGTGACGACCGCCAGGAGCGCGACAGCGGCGATGAACGGCATCAGGCCCCCTCCCCCTTCGCCTGAGCCAGGAGCCGACGGCGCTGGGCACGCAGGGCCCGGCGCCGCTGCAGCACGGAGCGCTCCGGGGCGGCCAGCAGCGAGACGGCGAGCACCGCCGCCAGCACCAGCACGACGACAGGGCCGGTGGGCACCTTGCCGAGGTTGACCGCCAGGCCGGAGCCCACAGCACCGGACAGGGCTCCGATCACGCCGGACAGGGTCACCATCGACCACAGCCGGTGCGTCCACTGGCGGGCCGCGGCCGCGGGCATAATGGCGAAGGCGATCATGAGGATGAGCCCGACGGCCTTAATGCCGATGACCACGGCGACCGTGGCCGTGCCCAGGAGCAGGGGGCTGAGGACGGAGGGGGAGAACCCCATGGTGCGGCACAGGGTCGGGTCGAAGGTGAAGACCTTGAGCTCCTTCCAGGCCAGGAGGACCACCAGCAGGGCCGCAGTGCCGAAACCGCCGATGGTCGCCAGGTCGGCGCTGGTGAGGGTGGAGGCGTTGCCGAACATGTAGTGGCTGATGCCGCCCCGGTTGGGCAGGGAGGAGTGGACGATAATGCGCAGCAGCACCATGCCGGAGCCGTAGAACAGTGCCAGGCAGATGGTCATGGCGGCGTCCATGCCCACCCGCGAGTGGCGGGCGATCCAGTTGGCCAGCAGGACGGCGCAGGTCGAGGCGATGATCGAGCCGATGGTCAGCACCAGCATGGATCGACCGTCCACGCTCAGCACGGCGGTGGCCACGATGAAGGAGCCGGCCACCCCCAGGGTCGCCGCGTGGCCGATAATGTCGGAGACCAGGGACTGCTTGTGCAGGTAGAGGAATGAGCCCAGGGCCCCGGAGGCAGCGCCGACCGCGGCGGTCCCCATGAGCATGGTGCGGAAGGTGTAGCTCGACAGCATCTGGCCGAGCCCGACCGCCTCGGGCAGAACGGCGGTGGCGCTCACTCGTCCTCCTGGGGGTTCAGGGCCTCGTCGACCAGCCCGTAGGCCCGGTGCAGGTGCTCGGTGGTGAAGGACTCCTCCAGCGTCCCCGCACTGACCAGGGACCCCTCTGACAGGAGCAGGGAGTGGGTGCACAGGCGCCGCACCGTGGACAGGTCGTGGTGGACGATGACAATGGTCTTGCCCTCCTGCCGCAGGGAGTCCAGCACGCCGGCGATGGCCCGCTCCGAGGCGACGTCGACACCGGCGAAGGGCTCGTCCATGAGGTAGAGGTCGGGCTCCTGGGCAAGGGTGCGCGCCACGAAGGTGCGCTGCTTCTGCCCTCCGGAGAGCTGGGAGATCTGCCGTTCGGCCAGGTCGGGGATGCCGGCCGCCTCCAGGGCCTTATCGACGACGGCGCGCTGGGCCGCCCCGGGGCGGCGCCACCAGCCGAGGCGCCCGTAGGTGCCCATGGAGACGACGTCGCGCACCGTGGTGGGGAAGTCCCAGTCGACCTCGGCGGTCTGGGGCATATAGGCCACGCGGCGACGGGAGCGCGCGAGGTCCCGGCCGAAAAGGCTGACGTCGCCCGACAGGGTGGGGACCAGCCCCATGACCGCCTTCAGGAGCGTGGACTTCCCGGCGCCGTTGGGCCCCAGGATCGCCATGACGGCGCCGGGTGGCACGCTCACGGTGACGTTCTTCACCGCCAGGCGGTCGTGGTAGGCCACGCTCAGGCCGGTCACCTGGCAGGGGATGTTCTCGTCGTGCATGGAGATGCTCAGCGGAGTGCGCGGGCCGATCACCGGCTCACTTGGTGGCCAGGGCGGCGACGATGGCCTCGGCGTTGTACGCGAAGACGCCCAGGTAGGTGTCCACGGGGGCCTGCTCGCCCAGGGAGTCGGCGTACAGCGGCTTGTCGGAGACCTCCACGTTCCAGCCCTTGGCCACCACCGCCTCCTTGAGGTGGTTGATGGCCTCGGGGTTCTTGAGGTTGTCCTGGAAGATGGTGGGGACCTTCTTCTCCGCGATGAAGGCGGCGAGCTCATCGATCTCGCTGGCGGAGATCTCGGACTCCGAGGAGACGAAATCGGTGGCGCGAATCTCGATGTCATAGGTCTTCCCCAGGTAGTTGAAGGCGTCGTGGCCGGTGACCAGCACGCGCCGCTCCTTGGGAATGGTGTCGAACTTGGTCTGGGCGTCGGTCTTGGCCTGGTCGATCTGCGCGTTGTAGGACTCGCCGTTGGCCTTGTAGGTGTCGGCGTTGGCCGAGTCGATCTCGGCGATCTTCTCCGCGCAGGCGGTGACGACGTACTTCCAGTTGTCGGGCGAGTTCCACACGTGCGGGTCGTGGCCCTCGATCTTGCCGTCCTCCTCCCAGGGCAGGAGCATGTCCTCGGGGATGGCCTCGGCGGCGGCGACCTGCTTGTCGCCGAGCTGGTCGAGCTGGTCCATCATCTTGTGCTCCATGTCGTGGCCGGTCCACAGCACGACGTCGGCCTGCTCAATGGCCTGGGTGTCGCTGGTGGTCAGCTCCTGGGTGTGGGGGTCCCCTCCGGGGCCGACGAGCACGGTGATGGTTGCGTCGGGGGCGATGTTCTTCGCCGCGTCGCCGAGGTAGCCGGTGGTGGCCACGATCGTCAGGCCCCCGGAGTCCTTGGCGCCGCCCTTCGAGCCGCTCGTGGAGCAGGCGGCGAGGGCGGCCCCGGCCAGGGCGGTGGCCGAGACGATTACGGAACGACGAGAGATCAGCATTGAGGTCCTCCGAGTAGTCGTGAAGTAAAGCGAGGGCAACCTTAGCCGCACAAAGACGATAACGACAATGGTCCTCACGCCCGGAGGTGTGGGGCGTTGGCAACAAGTTGCACGCGCGTCATGCCGGCGCACGACTGGCCGCAGCGCGCGCCGGCAGGCGCTCACAGCGCGAGAAGGCCGAACCCCAGGTCAACCGTCGGAGTCATGCGGCTCCTCTGGGAGGCGCGGGCGCGCCGGGGCGGATGTCCACGATCACGACCGAACCGAATAGTTGTCGCAGCAGGACTCGTAGACCGCGTCCGCGAGGCGCCGAGCCGTGACGCCCGCCTCGTCCTCGCGCAGGAGTATCGCGCGCATCTCCTGAGAGTCAACGGCCCCGTGGACTCCGTCCGAGCACAGCATGTACCGGGTCATCACCGTCTCCGCGTGCGGGAACTCCAGCCAGTGGATGTCGAGCGCCCGGGAAGGGCCGCCGAGGGACTGGGTGACGACATTCTCGCCGAGAGCCGGGTCGTGGTCGTCGACACTGATCTGGCTGACGTAGCTGTCGGCCACCCGGTAGCAGCGGCAGTCCCCCACGTTGGCGATCACCGCCCGCTCCCCTCCGGCGAGGATCAGGGCGGCGGTCGCCCCCATGCCGGGCAGGTCCCAGGCGTGCCCGGCCGTCTCGATTCTGTCCGAGACCGCCTCGATCTCCGCCGTCAGCGCCGCCTCGCTCCTGGTGGCCGGGTCGAGGCGGGCCAGGTCCATGGCGGCGACGCCGGCCGCGCACTCCCCTCCCGCGTGGCCGCCCATGCCGTCCACGACGGCGCACAGCACCCAGGCGGGTGCGGGCAGGACGTGGCGGGCGCGGACCTCGGCCCCCGGGGCGAGCGCGGCCGCCCCCAGCACGACGACGGCGTCCTCGTGGCTATCCCTGCCCCCATCCGCGTCAGGCCCGCGCAGCTGACCGACCACATCGGCCCGAACGCGCCCCGCCCAGTGCCGGTGCCCGCCGCGCCGGCCCCGTCCGGGACGCCGGTGGGAC
Organism: Actinomyces israelii; assembly: GCF_030253495.1. NCBI lineage: Bacteria > Bacillati > Actinomycetota > Actinomycetes > Actinomycetales > Actinomycetaceae > Actinomyces > Actinomyces israelii. The sequence goes on along the minus strand of NZ_CP124548.1, from coordinate 793,208 downwards.
CGGCGTCATCTCTTCCCGTGCTCATGAGGCCATCCCGATCACCCAGCCGATAATGATCTTCACGAGGTTGAGCGGATAGGCGAGGAACACGAGAAGACCGAGAAGAGGCCCGATAACCGCGGCCGCAATACCCAGAGGAGGCCGCACCCGGGCCAGAGGAGCCGCCGTGAGGTGAAGAATGTTGCACACAGTCGCCAGAGCGACCACCATTCCGGGCGCTCCCCCGATGCCGAGAATATCGACGTGCAGCGGGGTCACCCGAGCCGATGCCGCCTCAGCGCTCCGGAGGAAAGGCTCGGAAGGCGAGAGGGGGGAGAGGAGAAGCACCCCGATCCCGCTGGCCGCACCCAGCCCGGTCAGCAGCAGGCGCGCCCCCGCCTGCTTGGTAATGGTCTGACTGGCCCTGTTTTCCGGGTAGCGCGGAGAATCCGCCCTCGAGATGAGCCAGTCCAGGACCGTTGCGACCATCATGGCCACGCCGAAGGACCAGAGCATGACCCAAAGCATCCCGTAGGCGAAGAAGTCGGGAGCGTATGCGGTGAATCGCAGGCAGCCCCATAATCCAATGCTGAGACCAATGCCCCCGACCGGATACCGGCAGCCGCCTCTGGGACTGTCCAGGAACCAGTCGAGCAGACAGGCCAGGGCCACGGTGACACAGCACGCCTCGAGCACCGGGAGCGTGTTCGGCCACCACAGTCCCCAGTTCGGCTCATGGGGGTGGGAGACCGCCGCTGTCAATGACGTCCCGGCGAATGCGCTGTAGGCCAGGCTCGTCGGAATGCGCAAGCACAGCTGCCCGATGAGGGCCCGACGACGGCGGTTCCTGCGGTCCTGCGCGGCGGAGGCCCGAGCGGCGGCCTCCCGGCGTCGGCGCTCCTCCTCCTCGCGCCGTCTGAGGCTGGCCTCCTCCGCCTCCTGGCGGGCCCTGCGGGCCCGGTCGTCCGCGGTCACCGCGCTGATGACGGCCGCGGCCGGGATCACGAGGCCGAGGTCTCCCGGAGCCGAGCGCAGGACGCGCGCCGCGAGGTCCTCGGCCCAGGGCGCGCCGGCGGTGTCCCTGTTGCTGACGGCCGCCATCGCCTTCAGAATCTGCTCGCGGCGGATGCCCGTGAGCCACCGGTGACACTGGTCGGTCTCCCCGGCTGCGTCGGGGGTCCAGCTGTTCGCCGCGCGGATCGCACGGTCGAGGGAGGCGTCGGTGACCTCCCTGCCCTGGAACATGAGAGGGCCGCCGGGATCCAGCGCGGCCTGGAGGCGGATGAGGCGGGCCCCGCCCGAGGTCTCCAGCCTCAGCTCCCGCACGACGTCGTCCCCTCCGGGGCGGGTGCGCAGCCACTCCTCCAGGCCGGGGTCCACGCGACCGGCCAGGAGGTCCCCGGCCGCCTGCCAGTCACGGCGCATGGCCTCGACGAGCTCCGGGCCGGTGCGCACGGGGTGCCCGTTGAACACGTAGCGCAGCTCCCGGCTCTCCGGCGCCCGGCGGTCCCGGACGGGCGTGGTCCGCACCGCCGCCCCTCAGGCATCGGTCGGCAGGAGGCCGGCGGTGAAGGAGTCGTCCGCCTTCCGAAGCTGCTGCTGCGCCTTGCGCTTGGCGAGCAGCTCGTCCAAGAAGCTGGTGTCCGCGCCGCCGCCCCGGGCCTGCGAGTGGCCGGAGTCCGACGTCCGGGAGGAGGCGCCTGCGAGGTCCGCGCGGCCAGCGGCGCACTCGCGGACGGCGGCATCGACGTCGTCGCCGCCCAGGAAGCCGATGTCGCCCAGGCCGAGATGCCGTCGAGCGGCGCGGCATTCGACAATCCGACGATTGCGCCCGGCCGCCCCGGGGCGCTCGCGGCTGAGGGCGTCGGCGCGCTCGTTGTGGTCGACGACAAGGGTGAAGGCCTGCGTCTGCCCGGTCGGGGTGGCCAGGGTAGTGGCGACGTGCATATTGGGCAGGCGGCTGAGGGACCCGCCCGCCCGGGTGCCGATGCGCGCCTCGACGCGCACGGCGTCCCGGATGGAGGAGCGCATCCCCATGACGGTGGAGGCGTTGGCCTCCAGGGAGCCGGCGAGCTCCGTCGAGAGCTGCCCCATGTGCTGGTGGGCCAGCAGGACGCCTACGCCGAACTTGCGCCCCTCGGCGAGGAGCTCGGGAAGGCCCCCGGCCCGGAAGAACTGCGCCTCGTCGATGACGAGGAGGTGGGGGCGGCGCCTTCTGCGGACGGCCATGGCCAGGGCGTGCTCCATGATCCAGGTCATGCCGATGAAGGCGGCCTGGTCCTGGCCGATGCGGGGCGCGTCCAGGTCAATGAGGAGCACCTCGCCGCGGTCCATGACGCCCTGGACGTCAATCGCCTCGCAGCCGGAGCCGAAGGCGGCTCGCATGGCGGGCGAGCGCAGGACGCGGTCGAACTTGGAGTTGACCCAGGCGAGCATGTCCGAGAGCTCGTTGGAGTGGTTTCCAGCGAGCTCGGTCCCGAGCTCTCGCGCCAGGCGCGGGTCTGTGCGGCGGATCGCGCGGGCGACGACGGCAATGCGCTCCTTGCTCGCCGGCAGCTCCGGAACCAGGCTGATGGTGGCGCGGTCCCCGAACAGGGCCCTGGCGGCCCCCATGGTCTGACGGAAGATGCGTTCGAAACGCGGGCCGATAATACCGGTGCGATTGGGCTCGAAGATCGCGTAGAGGACCTCGAGGGCCTCCCCGACCATGGTCTCGAAGTCGCGCCCCGCGAAGGGGTTGACCGGGGTGGGCCGGTCCAGGTCGGCGGTGCGGACCAAGTGGGTGCGGGCAGCACCGCCGTCGGGCAGCTCGTCCACGCAGCGGCTCACGAGGGTGCCGTGGGGATCGATGACCGTGACTCCCAGACCGTGCTCGACGGCCTGGGCGACGGCGCACGCCAGGAGAGTGGACTTGCCCGCACCGGAGGCCCCGAGCAGGTGGACGTGCTGGCACAGCTGCTCCAGGCCGATGCGCACGTCGGTGCGCGAGCCGATGGAGTCCAGGGCGACCCCCAGACGCAGCCCCTCGGCGGGGACCGCGTCAATGAGCGGGACCACCGGCGTCGTCGGCATGACGCAGCGGATGCCGATGACACCGGTCTGCTCGCCCGGCACGGGGAGGCGCACCAAGCCGCGGGCCATGCCGCGCGGTACGGCCCGGCCCTGCAGGGTGCGCCGGCTGCCCGCCCACACCTCCTCGGCGTCCTCGTCGGCGGGCAGCGGGATGGTCTCGAGGTCGCTGGCCCAGCCGTCAAGGGCGACGGCGACGCGCGCCGGGATGTCGTCGTCGAGGTCTGTGCCCAGGAGGAAGCACATGCGCACGGGGACGCCGACATACTCCATCATCGTCTCGGCGCCGGCCCTCCCCTCGGTGGCCAGCGCGATCTCCTGGAGCATCCAGGTCTCGGCGGAGCCGGCCGGGGCGAGGTGGATGCGCAGGGTCGCGCCCGTACTGCGCAGGGCGCGGGTCATGACGAGCGCCGAGCTCGCCGCGGGGTTGGGCCAGGTGCCCAGGGGGCGCCGGGTCCAGGCCCGGTCGGCGTCGGGCGGGGACTGGGTGAGGACGGACGCCTCCATGCCGGGCAGGGCACCGCCCGCCCCCGCTCCCGGTGCGAGGCAGGGCGAGTAGCGGGCGACTGCGGCGACGACCTCGCGCAGGACGCTGGGGGCGGGCGGCCCCTCGCCCGGGGCGGCCTCCTCCCACTCGTGGACTCCCTCGGAGCACCAGGCGAGGTCCTGGGCGAGGGTGGGCCTGGCCCCGACGGCGTCCACGCGAACCCGGACCTCGCCGTCGCGCTCGGCGCTCAGGGTCAGGGTGATGCGGGCGTCGGGCCCCTGGCGGGCGACGACGCCGAGGAGTCGGTCGGTGAAGACCTGGCCCGCCAGGCCGGGGTCGGGGCAGCGCAGGGCCTGCCGCAGGGCGAGTCCGAGGCGCTCGAGCTTCTCGGGCCCGCCGCGCCGAGTTTCAGGACGGTTGTCGATGGGGCTCAAGGCAGTTCTCCTTCGCGGTTGAGGATGCGTCGCACGCCGCGCGCCCGGGAGCGCAGCAGCTGCTCACCGGAGGGCGGGGCGGTCGGGGCCGGCCGGGGATCTCGTCAGCCGGGGAGCTCGGCGATGAGGCGGGCGGCGACGGCGTCGAGGAGCTCGGCCTCGGTGGAGCTGACGACGTCGCGGTAGTCGGGACGGTGACGCTGGAGCCAGTCAACGAGGAGCCCCGCGCGTCTGTTTGACGGACAGGGGCCGGGGCGCTCCTGGTCAGGCGGTGACGCGAGCGGGCCGAGATCCCGCCTGAGGGGTGCAAGGGCTCTGCCGAAAGGCGGCTCTCACGCAGGCTTTCTGGCGGCCGGGCGCCTGGGCAGCAGGCGGGCGATCGCGAATGCCTTAATCAGGTGCGGGGATGCCTGACAGGCCGGCCTCCGACCATTGGGCCTTGAGAGGGGCGGCGAGCTCGCCAGACCCGTTGCCTTCGGCCGCTCAGGCAGGCTCTGCACCGGCGGCCGAGCCGACAGAGTCGAGCGGACCCGCCTATCGGACGCCTTGTCGTCCCGACCCCACCAGGCGGTCCGGCCCGGCAGCAGCGCGGAGGAGGCGAGCCGTGAGAGGGCCGCGCGGGCGCCGTCGTCGGCCCGTCTGCGCAGGATGACCAGGGCGATCAGGGTCGCAGCCCCGAGGACCGGCCCCAGGACCGGCACCGGCAGGAGAGAGACCCCGACGGCCGCGTCGCGGGCGAGCCTGAGCCCATCATGGCCTCCGGCCCGCTCAAGCGGAAACCGCGCCAGAGCCAGGACCAGGACCAGCTGGAGAATGCACAGCCCCGCCCGGAGGGCCGTGGGAAGATCCATCATCGCGGCCTCCTGCACGTCGGCCCGTTGTCGACCTCGGCCACGAGGATCTCCACAGCCGGCAGGAGAACCAGGTCGTGGAAGGAGCGGATCAGGGTCAGCCGGGCCCGGGCGGCCTCCGATCCGGCGTCGGCGCGTCCCGGCCCTCGCCCCCGCCCCGGTCCGCCGCCGAGCAGGGAGGCAAGGCGGCTGAGAGGACCGTGCTCCTTCACGGCCAGCATCCACCCCGTGTTGAGCCTCGACCCGACGGGGTCGGCGCGGACCTCGAAGACATGGGGCGGGCGGCGCCGCCCGCCGTCGCGGAACCGGACGGGGGCCTGGAGCCGCAGCCGGCCGCCCGAGTCGACGACGTCGAAGCCCAGGCCGAGCCCGCTGCGGCGCTCCAGCTCCAGGACCGTGCCGAGAAAGGACTCGGCGAGGTGGGACGCCCCTGGGATCATCAGGTCGTCCTCGTCAACGGGGACCGTGCGCATGGCAGCACTCCTTGCGGTGACGGCCCGCCCCGGCGACGGGCCTCACTACATCTGACGGAAGCGGTCCCCACCGTCGCCGTAGATCACCCCGCCGCCCCAGGTCCTCCGCACGCCCGGCCTGCCCGGCGCGGAACTTCCTTCCCTGCGCCCGGCCCGTCCGGCGCGGAACCTTCTTCCCTGCGCCCGGCCCGCCCGGCGCGGAACCTTCTTCCCTGCGCCCGGCCCGCCCGGCGCCCTGACCGGGTGCAGCCGTGCCAGCAGCATCCGACCGGTGCAGGGGGCTGCCTCGGTCGCGCACAATGTGCTGAAATGCGGCTCAGCAGGTGACCACCGTGGGGAGGCGACGATGACAGGTGAGCAGGACGAAGAGCCACGGCGCGCGGCGTACGACGCGTTCACCGCGGCCCACAGCCTTGGAGCCGAGGGGCGTCACGAGGAGGCCGTGACCGCCTACCGGCGGGCCCTGGATCTTTATCGCGGTCTGCCGGACAGCGAGCAGCAGCAGGCCAACTGCCTGCACGACATCGGCGTCGCCCTCCGCGCGATGGGAAACGACGAAGAGGCTGTGGCCGCCTACCGGCAGGCCGCGGACCTTTACCGCTGCCTGTCGGGCAACGAGCGCGACCAGGCCGACTGCCTGTACCACGTCGCCGATATCCTGGACACGACAGGGCGACAAGAAGAGGCTGCGTCCGATTACCGGCGGGCCCTGGATCTCTATCGCGGCCTGCCGGACTGCGAGCAGCAGCAGGCCAGCTGCCTGCGCAACATCGGCGTCGCCCTGTATGCAGCAGGACACTATGAGGACGCTATGACCGCTTACCGGGAGGAACTGGATCTTTATCGCGGCCTGCCGGACAGCGAGCAGCAGCAGGCCAGCTGCCTGCGCAACATCGGCGTCGCCCTGTATGCAGCAGGACACTATGAGGACGCTATGACCGCCAACCAGCAGGAGCTGGATCTCTACCGCGGTCTGCAGGACGGCGAGCAGCAGGCCAACTGCCTGCGCAATACCGCAGTCATCCTCCGCACGATGGGAGATGATGAGGAGGCCGTGGCCGCTTACCGGAAGGCTCTGAGCCTCTATCGTGGCCTGCCGGACAGCGAGCAGGACCAGGCCGACTGCCTGGCCAATATCGTCAGTCTCCTGGAAAAGGCAGGGCAGCGTAAAGAGGCTCTGGCGATCTACCGGCAGGCCCTGGACCTCTATCGCAGCCTGCCGGACAGCGAGCAGCAGCAGGCCAACTGCCTGTACAACATCGGCGTCGCCCTGAGCGCGGCGGAACGGTATGACGAGGCCGCAGCCGCTTACCAGCAGGCTCTGAGCCTCTATCGCGGCCTGCCGGACAGCGAGCAGGACCAGGCCAACTGCCTGTACAACACTGGCAACGTTCTACACAAGACGGAACGCCACGAAGAGGCCCTGACCTCTTTCCGGGAGGCGCTCGCCATTTTCCGCAAGGCAGACGGCACTCAGTACCAGCAAGCCATTTGCCTGAACAACACTGCCACCACCCTGGAAAGGATGGGTCGGTACGAGGAGGCACTGGCCGCCTATCACAGCGCCTTAAAACTCGACCGCAGCCTGCCGGACAATGAGCAGCAGCAAGCAGAGTGCCTTTTTAATATCGGCAACTCCCTGTACGCGATGGAACGCCACGAGGAGGCCCTGGCCTCCTATCAAGATGCGTTCACCCTCTTTCGCCAGGTGGGCGACACCCCGCACCAGGCCATCTGTCTGATCAATATTGCCAATACCTTGTACGCGGCGGGACGGCACGAAGAATCGCTCGCCTCTCTTCGAGAGGCACTCGGGGTCTATCGGCAGGCGGACGGCACCGAGCAGGATCAGGTTGACTGCCTGAGTCTCATCGGCGACCTCCTGAACCATATGGGGCGCCACAAGGAGGCCCAGGACGCCTATCAACAGGCACAAGATCACCATCGTTAGTCCAACCGTTCTCCAGATCGGCAAGACGAAGCGCCACCATCCCAGGAAGCAGTGGGATTCTTGCCCGAAACGGACGACACCGAGCACCTGGAAGCCTATCGGGAGGCCCTAGCATCCGGCATCTCTGGAGAGACCGCTGCGGGCAACCGATTACCGCGCATCCTCTTCATGCGACCCCATCGCGTCCCGGAGCTCTCTCATGGCCTCCTCCAGGCAGTCGCCCTGGTCCTCTTGACCATCTCCGACCCGCCGGTAGACCTCCAGGGCCTCTCCCCATGAAGCGAGCGCCTCCGCGTATCGGTCCAGCATCACCTGAGCCGTGCCGATACTGACCAGGCAGTCAGTTTGTCGGCGCTCAGCCTCGTTGAGCCGCCGGTAGACCTCGAGAGCCTGGCAATACGACTCACGTGCCCCCTCGAATCGGCCGTCCCGATACAGGACGCTACCGACACGGAGCAGGCAGTCACCCCGGTCCTGATCGACGTTCGGCAATTTGCGGTAGATGTCCAGCGCCTCCCGGTACTCGGTCAGAGCCTCTTCGAACCGCCCCAGTACCCCCAGCGCCCAGCTGGCATTAACGTGGCACCCGACCATCTTGGTATGGCTGGAGTTAAACAAGATCGGTGTGTGGTGGTGTGACTGGGATGTGCTCGAAGTCGTAGTCGAAGGTGCGGTTGGTGATGTAGGCGGTGAAGGCCGCGAAGGTGTTCTCCATCTTCCTGGTCGTCAGGCCCAGTGCCCCGAGGAACGACCTGCTCGCCTTCGCCCGGTCCACGGACAGCCTTGTCCTCTTCTCCTCTTGGGAAGCCACATGCGCCTTGTCGCGGCCTCGTGCTCCACGCGGACTTCGTCGACGGCACCAGGCTTCCCAGCCGTCCTGGAGCAGATCGTTGACCTGGCCTCGGACCTCGGCCATCCGCCTGGCGGCGCCCCTTTCTTGTCGCGGCGCCCCCCTGGACGGGTCGGGGAGCCTGAGGCTCATGCCCGACAAGGCGCATGAGCAGCAGGTCAGGAGGAGCCCGACCCCTACCGGGCACCGAACCTGATCGGACGCGACGTCCTCAAGAAGCCGTGGGCGCCCCAGAAGCCGGCCCCGGCGCCCGCCTCCGACGGCGGTCTACCAGGAACCTCCTCCACCTCGTCCCTTCTGCGCCCGCTTGAGCTTTGCTGCGTTCCCACCCACGGCACGCCCGACCGCCACAAGGACTCAGCCCGCCCCTGCCGCCACCGCGACAGCCACTCGCGCACCGCCTCGGCCCCCCCCCGACCACCTCCGCGACAGTATCCAGGCCGACACCGCGGGCAGCGCGCACAACCGCCTCCGCTCTCAATTCTCACAAGCCTGCAGGGTGCCCGAACGCTTCTTCCACCCGATGAGGATGTCCCGCTCCTCGTCCATCATGTCGATCTGCACGAGGCCGTCCTGCGCCAGATGCTCCGCAGACGCCAGCCAGGAATCCCACAGCAACCGCCCCAGAATACCATCTTGTTTAATCCCAGCCATAGAAGGCAGTCAGTCTGGCCTTCCTTCACACCAGCCCGCCGGTAGATCCCATAGGCCTCGCGAAAAGCCGTAAGAGCCTTATCAGACTGCCCTGAATAGAAAAAGTCGAATCCCTCATCGAATGCCAGTCCGGCCGCCTTCAGCACATCCTCGTCTTCGTCATCGACCATCTTTCCCTCCCGCCGTCGGCCGCCCGGCTGTGCAGCAGGCGCTAACCGCGCATCCCACTGACCCATTCGCTCCAAGGCTACGACGGCAGCGCCGTCGGTCCTCAGTACGGCCCACGGTCACCTCGGCCGCCTGTGCCGCGGCCCTGACTCCGAGCGCCACGAGCGACTCGAAGAGCCGACCGGCCATGTGCGCGCCACCGGGACCGAGAAGCGCAAACTCGGACAGACCCAGAAGACGAGGCCGACTGGGTCCGCAAGGTGATGCCTGAGCGCCCGGTGAAGACGCCGGAGCGGATTGTTAGCCGGTATCCAGCCCGGTATCAGGTTCGGGAGCCACAGCCGGGTGAGATGGTCACAATAGATGATCGTGGTGGTCTTCGCGGGTTGCGCGCCGTCGGCGCCGGTTGCGGCGTCGGGGATACGGGAATAGGCCGTGGTCGCCACCGCATGGGCGACCGGCTGGCGGCGCAGTGTTTCCGGACGTCTGACGGCGAAGCCCTGGTCGGGCAGGTCACGGTCGATAATTCGCTGAAGGTAAGCGTCCGGCCTGCGCCGCTGTGCGCGCCTGCAGGATCTACGGGGGCGGCCAGCCCAGTCAGGAGAAAGCGCCCGGACGGTGCACCGCCGTTCACCGGACGGCGCACCGAGTCCTATACCTGCGGAGGCTTCTGCTACTCGTCGAGCAGCAGCGTGCCTGACGGAGATGAGGCCAGGGCGAAATCCGCCTCTGCGATCTGCCGCTGAGCTGAATCAGCCAAGAACCAGATGATGTCGGCGCGCCGTCGAGAGGTCGGCGTGAACAGGGTGGCTCGTGGGCGTTTGAACAGCAGCCACCAGGGGCGGCGCCGCAGAGCCTTGGCGCAGCCGGCAACGGGCCGGCGCCGGTGGCGGGCCTCACCGGTGCGACGCCGTCGAGAACCTGGGGCGCGCCGGTCCCGCTCAGGAGCCCGGCCAGCGATCAGAGATACGACGCGCGCAGGTCGGCCGGGTCCTTCGCGGACAGGTCGGCCAGCGTCACGTCGAAGACCGTGCGCGCCCCAGTCTCGCCGCGCGCAGCCATCCTCGCGGCCGCCCGGCCCATTGCGACCACGACGGAGCCGGTGAACTCGGGGTTCGATCCGAGATCGAGCTCGAAGCCAATGCGCGCGGCGACCCCAGGGGAGGTCTCGCCGCGGCGGATCACCGTGCCCCCGTGCGGGATGCCGCTGTGCTTCGCGGCCATCTCCTCGGCGGAGATGAAGGTCACTGTAGTGTCGTAGTCCGCGAAGTAGTGCGGCATCTCCACGATCTCCTGCTCAATGCGAGCGAGATCGGCGCCGTCGTCGGCCACGACGTAGCAGTCGCGCCGATGCATGGAGCGGGTCGTCAGCTCGACGTCGTCGCCCGCCTTGACCGCGTCGACGGTCTCCTGCACCGGCAGCGTGTACTGCCGCGCGTCCGCCACCCCGGGGATGCGGCGGATCGCGTCCGAGTGCCCCTGCGAGACGCCGGGGCCCCAGAAGGTCGTCGTCGTGCCGTCGGGCAGGACCGCGCCCCCGAGGACCCGGAGCATGGAGAACAGGCCGGGGTCCCAGCCGGTGGAGATGAGGGCGAGGTGGCCGGCCTCCTTGGCGGCGGCGTCGACGGAGGCGAAGTAGGCGGGGATCTCGGCGTGCGTGTCGTAGGAGTCGACCGTGTTGAAGAAGGCGACTGTTGCCGGGCCCTGCTCAGCCAGGTCCGTCGCCGACCCGCCGCAGTTGAGGCAGACATCGACCTTGCCCGCCCAGCTCGGCATGTCGTCGACATGGGCGACCGGCGCGCCCTGCGTCGTGATCGACTCCGGGTCGCGCCGGGTGAAGACGACGACGAGCTCGACGTCGTCGTTCTTGGAGATCGCCTGCTCGGCGCCCCGCCCGAGGTTGCCGTATCCGTTGATTGCGACCCTGATCATGAGCCCTCCTGCTTGTTGACGCTGTGGCGACCAGTCTTCCACCGGGAGCCGGTCCGGCGCGAGATCTGGCGGGCGAGACCCGGAAGACAGCGCCCGACGACGGTCGGCCCCCGGGGCCCGGACCCCAGGGGCCGGCCCGGCGGCCTACAGGCCTCGACGCCCGAGAGCCGGACCGCAAGACGCACAGGCGGCACCAGTCGACGGGACGCTTCGGGGTCGACGGACGCGGTCTCCGCCCGCGCAAGAAAAACGACACGCCTCTCGTCTTTAATATAAATGAGACCGCGGGAGACGGATCTGGCATGGAGCGGGGGAGGTCCGAACCGTACAATGGACGGGCATTCGCCGCCCCGCGCGAGACCTCCCCGATTCTCCCCGATCGACAAGAGGAGGCGTGGCCCCGTGGCGAATTTAGATCCCCAGGAAGGAATCCCATGAAACGCCTTCATCGATCTGCGATCGGAACGCTCGCGGCACTGTCACTCATGTGGGCCGCCGTTCCCGCAGTGGCCGATGAGCCCGATGCCGAGCCGACGGGCGACGCCGGCATCGAGTCCCCGGTTGCGCCCGAGCCCGACCCCGCACCAGCGGACGACTCGGCCCCCGCGAGCCCGGCAGCTCCCGAGCCCGACGCCGAGCCGACGGCCGACGCAACCACCGAGCCCCCCGCCCCGGCCGTCGACCTCACGCTGAACGGCTGGAAGAAGGATGGCGGGCACTGGTACTACTACGACCGGGGGACGAAGAAGACCGGATGGCTCTCTGACGGCGGCTCCTGGTTCTACTTCTACTCCGACGGCGTCATGGCCACCGGCTGGGCGCAGGTCGGCTCGGCCTGGTTCTATCTCGGTTCCGACGGCGCCATGTGGCACGACACGTGGATCGCCTCGGGCGGACGGTGGTCCTATCTCGGCTCGGACGGCTCCGCGGCCACCGGCTGGGCGAGGCTCGGCGGCTCGTGGTACTACTTCTACTCCGACGGCGTCATGGCCACCGGCTGGGCACAGGTGAAAGGCCTCTGGTACCACCTCGGCAGCAGCGGCTCCATGCAGCACGACACATGGATCGCCTCGGGCGGACGGTGGTCCTATCTCGGCTCGGACGGCTCCGCGGCCACCGGCTGGGCGAGGCTCGGCGGTTCCTGGTACTACTTCTACTCCGACGGCGTCATGGCCACCGGCTGGGCACAGGTCGGCTCGGCCTGGTTCTATCTCGGCGCCGACGGCGCCATGTGGCACGACACGTGGATCGCCTCGGGCGGACGGTGGTCCTACCTCGGCTCGGACGGCTCCGCGGCCACCGGCTGGGCGAGGCTCGGCGGTTCCTGGTACTACTTCTACTCCGACGCCGTCATGGCCACCGGCTGGGCACAGGTCGGCTCGGCCTGGTTCTATCTCGGCGCCGACGGCGCCATGTGGCACGACACGTGGATCGCCTCGGGCGGACGGTGGTTCTACCTCGACGGCTCAGGCGCCATGGCCGTCAACAGGTGGGTCGGCGACTACTATCTCCAGGCTGACGGCTCCATGGCCACAGGGTGGGCGATCGCAGGAGGCACCTGGTACCGCTTCAGCGGGAGCGGCCGGTGGATGAGCAAGTACTGGGAATCCGGCACCTACACCTGCCCCGGCTGGGCCCCGATCAAGGGGAATGCGGACAGCATGATCTATCACCGCCCAGGACAACAGTCCTATAACGTCACCAGGGCCGAGGAGTGCTTCGCCTATCCGTCAGATGCGGAGGCCGCGGGTTACCGGCCCGCGAAAAGGTGACGTCCCGCCATCTGGCGCCGGACAATAGCACTCAAGCCCTCTCGGCCTTCCGCACATATTTTCATCCACGAAGGTTCGGACTCTAATCCACTAAGCCTTCTTCGGATACGGAACTGAAACTCGATGCGGTACGGATGAGAGCGTCGACCCACCACATGCGTGGGGCGGAAGCATCGGCTGATGTTTCCGCCCCACGCGCACATTCATCAGCGGCCTACAAGGATCTCCTCCCTGGATGGTCGCGCTCGTCAATGCGGCTCGCGCGTCGCTGTCCACCGGCCAGCCTCACCTGGCCATCGCCGAGCTGACCTCCTGGCGCGAGACCACCGCAGCGATCACCGCGGGCCTGGGCTCCGAGCCGGTCGAGCGGCTCGATCCGGACGAGGCCGAGCCCGCCGGCCTCGTTCTGTCCCATAGACACGCTTCTGGACTTTCGAATATGTTCTGAATACAGTGGGCGCATGAGTCTTGCTCTTGACCCGGCCGCCTCGACCCGCCGGTCATCCGACCTGAGTAGGCACTCCGCCGAGGTCTTCGCCGAGGCTGAGGACCACCCGGTGACGGTGACTCGCCGCGACGGCGAGGCGCTGGTGCTCATGTCGCAGCGCGAGGCCGACGCACACACCCAGTTGCTGCAGCTCGCAGCCCAACTGATCAGCGTAACTCTCGACAAGCACGGCTCGCTCGAGGAACGGATGGCAGGGATGTTCCCCTGGATGCTCGCGCTCAGTCCCGATGGGCGGACAGCATGCGCGCGCGCGCTCCTCGATGCGGCTCGCGCGTCGCTGTCCACCGGCCAGCCGCACCTGGCCATCGCCGAGCTGACCTCCTGGCGCGAGACCGCCGCGGCGATCGCCGCGGGCCTGGGCCTCGAGCCGGTCGAGTGGCTCGATCCGGATGAGGCCGAGCCCGCCGGCCTCGTTGAGCGACCCTGATCATGGCGAAGGAAGGGCTGGTCCCCAGACCCGCGAAGAAGTCGGAGTACGAGCTCCGGTTCGCCACGGCCGGAGCGCAGAAGGGCTGGCGCGACCTGGTCGCCACGATGCGCAATGTCATGGCCGACACGTGGGACTTTCTCACGACCACTCCCGCAACCAGGACACCGACGAACTACCCGCTGCGCGACAAGCTCGGCACAATCCATCGAGGCGGTAAGACCTACGAGCGCTGGCAGCACAAGCCGACCTTGAAGGGCACCGCGCGGATCTGGTTCTATATCGAAGGTCGCACGGTCTACCTGGAACAGGTTCACACAAGCCATCCCAACGAGACAAAATGATGAGAGGATATTCGCGGGCGAGAACACCAGTAGCACAATCCGAATCACAGCCTGAAGGCCAGCAGAACTCCGCTGCTACACGTGCCGAAAACACCCGCACCGGACCGCCGAGCGGGCCGAGGGATGTCCGTCAGAATGACATTGGCGGTCCGAGCGGACAAGCGCGAGCAGAGAAACCGCATGATTGCAAGGGTCTCTCCGAGAGAGCAGAGCGCTCAAAGGCCACAATGTCATTCTGACGGACACCTCGTCCCAAGCCCATGCCTGCGCACAGCATGGTTCCCCGCTCCACACACGATCGGGACCACTCAGGCAGGTGCGCGGGTGAGAGCACAGGCAGGTGCGCGGGTGAGAACATCGGTCCCGACGACGCCCACGCATGCCGACCCGCACCCCTCAGGCGAACCGGCTCCGCGGTGAGCCGGAGCTCCACGACGTCACCTTCAAGAGTCGGCCCCAGCCGGGGCCGTCCCGGGGGCGACCACCCGAAGTCCCACGGACCGGGCGGCCTTGCTGAGCCTGCGGTCGTAGGTGAGGACGGCGGCGGCATCGAGCCGCATCGCCGCTTCAAGGTGCAGCGCATCAAGGGTCCGCAGGTACGGCATGGGCAGCAGGCCGGCGCTACGGTAGACAGCCCGATCGAGAGCGGCTAGCGAGACACCGTCAAGGAGCCGAGTCACGTCAGCCTGATCAATACCCTCCCGGACGGCGAGACGACGCAGCTCGACCTCGAGGAGGTCACTGGAGACCAGCATGTCCGAGGTCTGGTCGAGCCAGCTCTCCAAGGCGTCGCTCTCAAGCTGCTCGACCAGCAAAGCCCCCAGGGCGGAGGTGTCGACATATACGACTGTCCGTGACGTCACTGCCGGTCCTCGCGCAGCTCATCGAGAGTCTCGGCAAGACTGGGCGCTCCGGCCTTCCGCGCGATCCCTAAAGCCGCCCATCCGCCCTGACGCCGTGCCGGTCGAACGATCCTCAAGGCGGGCGCAGGCTCCTCGAGTGGCACGATCCTCGCCACCGGAACCCCCCTGTTGGTCACGACAAAAGACTGGCCCTCGCTCACTGCACGCAGCACCCGGCCAGACTCGTTGCGCAGCTCGCGCTGAGACAGACTCCTGAGCTGGGGCTCAACACCGGTCACGACCGCAAGTGTAGCATTCGCGCTACATGGCATGATGGCATGGACGCGGACAGGAATGCGTCAGGGCCGCCCGGCTCCGGCCCCCTCCCAGCGCGCCGAGCATCCGTCAGGGCCACAGAGCTCGAGACACCGCCCCTCCGCGCCGTTACGCGTTGAAGCCGTCACACATTGAAACGGAACTCGACCACGTCGCCGTCGCGCATCACGTAGTCCTTGCCCTCCATGCGGACACGGCCGTGGGCGCGGGCCTCGGCCACGGAGCCGTGCTCCATGAGGTCGTCGTAGCTGACGATCTCGGCCTTGATGAAGCCGCGCTCGAAGTCCGTGTGAATGACGCCGGCGGCCTGCGGCGCCGTCATCCCCTTGCGGATGGTCCAGGCCCGGGACTCCTTCTCCCCCGCCGTCAGATAGGTCTGCAGCCCGAGGGTCTCGAAGCCGACCCGCGCCAGCTTGTCCAGGCCGGACTCCTCCTGGCCGTTCTCGTGCAGCAGCTCCGCTGCCTCGTCGGGCTCCAGCTCCACCAGCTCGGCCTCGAACTGGGCGTCCAGGAACACCGCCTCCGCCGGGGCCACCAGCTCGCGCAGCTCGGCCTGCCTCGCCTCGTCGTTCATACCGGCGTCGTCCATGTTGAACACGTAGATGATCGGCTTGGTCGTCATGAGCTGGAAGGTGCGCAGCACGTCGACGTCGATCCCGGCCCTGTCGGCGGTGCCCGAGGCCACGGCCGCGGAGAGCACGGCCCCCTCTCCCAGCAGCCCGAGGGCGGCGCGCGCCGTCTCCAGCACCGCGGCGTCGGTCTTCTTCCCGCGCACCTCCTTCTCCAGGCGCGGGACCGCCTTCTCCAGGGTCTGGATGTCGGCCAGGATCAGCTCGGTGGCGATGGTCTCGATGTCACCGGCGGGGTCGATCTTGCCGTCGACGTGGGTGACGTCGGGGTCGTCGAAGGCGCGGGTCACCATGCAGATCGCGTCGGCCTCGCGGATATTGGCCAGGAACTGGTTGCCCAGCCCCTCGCCCTCGCTGGCCCCGCGCACGATCCCGGCGATGTCGACGAAGGAGACGGTCGCGGGCACCACCTTGGCACTGTGGAACATCTCGGCCAGCCGGTCCAGGCGCGCGTCCGGCAGGGGCACGACGCCGATATTCGGCTCGATCGTGGCGAAGGGGTAGTTCGCCGCAAGCACGGTCGCGCGGGTGAGGGCGTTGAACAGGGTGGACTTGCCGACGTTGGGCAGTCCGACGATTCCGATGGTGAGTGCCACGGCGCGATTCTAGCGACCGTGCCGCCGGCCGGGCCCGCAGGACCGATCTCGACGCGGAACCGGACCGATCTCGAGCCGGAACCGGACCGATCTCGGTGCGGAAGTGAACCGATCTCGGCGAAGGGGCGCGGCGGGCCCGGGCGCGGCGGCCCGACCGCGTCGCACACAGCCGCGCCTCGGCCGGGCTCACCGCCCCCGGCCGCGCCCGCCCGCCTACTCGCCCGTCGGATTCGTCACGACAGAGGCGAGGTCGTGCCAGGTCGTGTAGAAGCCGCCGACGGCGTTGCCCACCAGCCCCAGCGCCGCCGCCACGAGCACCGCGGCCGCCAGGACCGCCGCTGCCCGGGCCGCGAACAGGCCGACGCGCACCGGCCAGCCGGGCCGGGCGCCGTCGTCGTCCTCGGAGGCCGGTGCGGGCACCAGCAGCGGCCCCCACCTGAGCAGCGCCGCGACGCCCGCCACCGCGATCAGCCCCGCCACGACCCGCACGGGCAGCCCCGCGGGCGACGTGGGCTTGATGGCTGCGGCGGCGTCGCCCCGGTCGGCGGCAGGGGTGTCGACAATGGCCGCCACATCGCCGTCGGCGTGCGGGCTCGAGGGCGCGTCCAGCCCCACGGCGGACCACAGCCGGGGATCCTGCCCCCACCACTGGAGCATTGTCGGAAAGCGCTCGGCCCACAGCGGCCAGGCGTGGCCGCCGGTCTCCGGCGTGTCCGGGGTGACGGAGTCGGGGCCGCGGGCGGCGTCGGCCATGCGCCAGGCGGTCTGCGCCGAGCCGAGCGGGTCGTCCTGGGCGCCCATGACGTAGAAGCGGGTGCCCTGGGGCTTGTGGGCGGCCAGCATGGTGGACAGCGTGTACTCGTCGACGACCCTGCGGCCCAGGGTGGACAGACCCCCCTCGGTGGGCGCGTTGAAGGCCGATATCACTCCCGCGGCGCCGAACTGGCCGGGGTTCTCGATGGCGACCCACCCCGCGCAGTAGGCGCCCGAGGAGATCCCCATGACCATCCACGCCTGCCGGTCGGAGGAGGCGTTGGGGAAGGTCGCCTGGACCATGCGCGGGATCTCCTGGGCCTCCCAGGTGCCGACCTGGGGCCGCCCCTGCAGGTTGGCGCAGTCGTGCGGGTCGTCATCCACGTCCAGGGAGGGAATGACCACGATCGACGGCGGGATGCGCCCGGCGTCGATGGCGGCCTGCAGCGACTGGGCCGACCGCAGGCCGTCGATCATGGAGTCGGGGGTGCCGGTGTAGCCGTGCAGCTCCTCGATGACGGCGTAGGTGCGCCCGTCGTCCGGCTTGTACCCCGAGGGCAGGATGACCTTGACCTGCAGGCTGACGCCGCTGACCGGCCCGGTCCAGGTCGCCACCTTCGAGCCGTCGCCCGCGTCCGTGAAGTCGGCCTTCCAGGCGTCGGCGGGAGCGGCGTCGAGCTGCTTCTGGGTCGCCAGGGGCAGGACGGTGCCGGCGCCGGCGGGCTGGAAGGACAGCGAGCCGATGACGTCGCCAACGGTCTCCAGGTAGTGCCCGGCGCGGTTGACGACCAGCCCGCCGACCGCCAGGAGCATGGTCGTGGGCAGGACGACGGCGAGGGCCGCGGCTCCCCAGCGCGACAGGCGCCCGGCCTGCGGGCGGGCCTTCCGCCCGGCGCGCCCCAGCAGCACAGCCGCGAGAAGCACCGCGCACACCAGAAGAAGCATCATCAGTGCCAGAAGGCGCTTCGACTCCAGGGAGACGCCCATGATCGCTGTCATGACGGCCATTCTGCCAGTGCCGGCGGCGCCCGCCGCTGTCTCGGCGATCACCGCGCGGGGCGCGCCGAGCCCGCGGACGCCCCGGCTGCGAACCGATCTCGACGCGGAAATGAACCGATCTCGGCGAAGGGGGGCGGGGAAGGGCGCGGCCGGCGCCTCTGGTGCTAAGGGCAGCCGATTCGTGTCACACCCCTGTGAGACGGTGAGACCATGACCACCATCGGCCTGCCTGTGCTCCTCCTCATGATCGGCGTCGTCCTGGGCGCGGCGCTCGGGTACTCCGCCGCCCTGACCCGCACCGCGCGCAGCCAGGCGGTCGGGGGCGACGCCGCAAGCGCGTTGCGCGCCGAGGCGGCGCAGTGGCGGGCGCGGGCCGAGGAGCTGGCGGAGCGGGCCGAGCTCGCCGAGGAGCGGGCCGAGCGCGACGGCTCGGTCCTGCGCGCACTGGCGCCCGTGCGCGCGCAGCTGGAGCAGATGGGCTCCCGCGTTGAGGCCGTGGGCTCCAAGGTGGAGACCATGGAGCGCCGGCGCTCGGCCCAGCACGCCGCGCTCGCCGAGCAGCTGCGGGTCGGCGCCGAGGCCGATCGGGAGCTCCGCCGGGCGACGACGGCGCTCGAGGGGGCGCTGCGCTCGCGCTCGGCCCGCGGCGTGTGGGGCGAGGTCGAGCTGGCGCGGGTGCTCGAGCTGTCGGGCATGATGCCGCACGTCGACTTCGTCGAGCAGCGCTCGGTCGGCGCGGTGGTGGGGCGGCGAGCGGGCGCAGCCCCGGGCCGGGACGCCGCTCGGAGCAGGCCCGACGTCGTCATCCACCTGCCGGGCTCGGGCCACCTGGCCCTGGACGCCAAGGTGCCCCTGGACTCCTACCTGACCGCTGCGACCATGGGGCAGGCGGAGGAGGATCCGGACGGCTCCGAGCGCCGCAGGCTGCTGGCCGCGCACGCACGCGCACTTCGCGGTCATGTCGACGCCCTCGCGGAGCGTCACTACGACCGCCACCTGAAGGACTCCCCCGAGCTCGTCGTGCTCTTCATCCCCGCCGAGCCCGTCCTGGCCGCGGCGCTGGACGCGGATCCGGCGCTGCTGGAGCACGCCCTGGGGCGGGGCGTCGCCCTGGCGACCCCCTCGTCGCTGCTGGCGCTGCTGCGCGTGTGCGCCACGGCCTGGGCGCGCACCGCGGTCAACGACGACGCCCGCGAGCTGGTCGAGCTGGGGCGCACGCTCTACGAGCGCCTGGGCGCCGTGGCCGGCCACCTGGACGCGCTGGGCACCGCGCTGAGCCGCTCGGTGACCGCCTACAACCGGGCCGTCGGATCGGTGGAGTCGCGGTTGCTCGTCACCGCCAGATCCTTCAACGCCCTCGGCGAGGGGCTGTCCTCGCCCGCGCCGATCGACCCCGACGCCGCCCAAGTGAGGCAATTCACAAATCCGGAGGTCAGCTCGACCTAGTCCCCAGCGCCGGCCCGAGACGGCAATCCCACCCAGAGCCAGGAAGAACCAACAGGTCACGTGACCGTAACGGACTTTTGGCTGAGTCGGCAGTACAAAAGTCGCATCGGTTCCATGAGCCTTCGCGGCGTGGACTGCGCTGGTACGCGCATTGCCAGCGCCGACCGACGTCGTCGGGACAATACGGATCTTTCCCGGGCACGCCGCCTGTTGCCACCGCCTCCCTGGCACCTGTAGGCAGACGCGCCGCGCACGATATAAGGTTTCCCACGTCCCTGGTACGTAACGAAAAGGTCTCTTGCCATGGCTACGAGTCTCCTGAGCACCACCACGATCCGTCCCACAATCCCCGGCGCCGACCTGAGCCTGGAGGACGCCCGTACCGCAGCCGAGGTGGGGCGTGTCATCAGCCGCCTGGAGACGCTCGCCTCCGAGCAGGAGCGCCTTCAAGCGAAGCTGGCCACCCTGCGCGACGAGCGCGACAGGCTTATCCTGCGCGGCCTCGCCCACGGCATGAGCTCTTCCGAGCTGGCGGCCAGGGCGCGCCTGACGGGGGCTCGTGTGCGCGCCATCGCCGACGCCGCAGCCGCCTCCTCGGCCCGCGAGCGCGTGGCCACCGCCGTCGCCCGGCTCGTCGCCCACACTCCCGCCATGTGCACCACCTACGGCGCGCTGGCCGACGCCGTCGGCATCGGCTCGGCCAAGGGCGTCGCCTCATCGCTGGCCTCCAACCCCGACGTCTCCGGGCGCGCCGGCGCCCGCGTGCTGCTGCTGCGCTGGGCCGCCCCGACGCTGGGCGGATACGTCATCCCCGCCAGCGAGCCCGCCTGGCAGACCCAGGGCGAGGACACCGCCACGCGCCTGGAGTGCCTCCAGGACGAGGGCCTGGTGACCGAGGTGGAGACCCCTGACGGGTCGGCGTGGATCGTCCCCTTCGACAAGGTCTGCGCCGACCACGTCCGCCTGTCCCAGATCGTCGCCGCCTGACGACCGGCCCTGCGGGCGTCCCACAGGCCGCCGCCCGTATCAGCAGGTGTGATCGGCCGCGGGCTCGCGCCGGTGCGCAGGCCGGAGGCCGCCGGCGGCGGCCTTGATGTCGGCACGCAGGTTCTTGGGCAGTGAGAAGGAGATCTTCTCCGTGACGGTACGCACCAGCTCGACCTCGCCGAAGCCCATCTCACCGAGGCGCTCGATGACCTCGCGCACGAGGATCTCGGGAACCGAGGCGCCCGAGGTCAGCCCCACCGTCCTCGCCCCGGCGAACCAGGACTCCTCCAGCTCGCGGGCGTAGTCCACCCGGTGGGCGGCCGGCGCGCCCGCCTCGAGGGCGACCTCCTTCAGACGCACCGAGTTGGAGGAGTTGCTCGAGCCGACCACCACCATGACGTCCACGAGCGGCGCGATCGCCTTGACCGCCCCCTGACGGTTCTGAGTGGCGTAGCAGATGTCCTCACCGGGTGGGTCGGCCAGGTGCGGGAAGCGCTCGCGCAGAAGACGGACCGTCTCCAGGGTCTCGTCCACGCTCAGGGTCGTCTGACTGATCCACACAACCTTCTCCGGGTCGCGCACCGTGACGGCCCCCACCTCGTGGGGGCCGTTGACGACCTGGATGCGGTCCGGCGCCTCGCCGCGGGTCCCCTCGACCTCCTCGTGACCGGTGTGGCCTACCAGGATGATGTCGTAGTCGCTCTTGGCGAAGCGGATCGCCTGCTTGTGAACCTTGGTCACCAGCGGGCAGGTGGCGTCGATCGTCTGCAGGTGGCGGGAGGCGGCCTGGGCGTGCACAGCCGGGGAGACGCCGTGGGCGGAGAAGATGACGCGCGAGCCCTCGGGCACCTCGTCGGTCTCGGAGACGAAGACCGCCCCGCGCCGGGTCAGCGCCTCGACGACGTACTTGTTGTGGACGATCTCCCTGCGCACATAGACCGGGGCCCCGTAGTGCGCCAGCGCCTGCTCGACGGCGTCGACGGCGCGGTCCACCCCGGCGCAGTAGCCGCGCGGGGCCGCCAGGAGGATTCTGCCGGTGCCGGAGTCGGTGGACCCGCAGCCGGCGGGCTGTGCGGTGGGGCGGTCGGTCACGCGACCACTGTGCCACAGCCCGACGCCGGCCCCCAGGGCGGAACGTGGCACAGTGGTGCATGTGACAGTGCCCAGCGCCTCCCAGCCCCCGTCAGCGGCGGGGCCCGCCTCGCCCGCCGGAGCCCCGCTCGCCCGCCTGGCCCGGGACACCACCCCGACCAACCCGTGGCCGCTGCGCCTGCTGTCGTCCAAGATCGACGACTACGTGGCGCGCATGACCTACGTGTGGGTCGAGGGCCAGGTCGTCCAGCTCAACCGCCGCCCCGGCTCGGGCATGCAGTACCTCTCGCTGCGCGACACCGACGCCGACATGTCCATGTCGGTGTCGATCTTCACCCGCGACCTGGCGGCCCTGGAGACGGCCGCGGGCGCGCAGGTGGGCGAGGGCGCGCGCGTCGTCGTCCACGCCAAGCCGCGCTTCTGGCCCAAGCGCGGCAGCCTGGAGCTTCGGGCGGACGACATCCGGCCGGTCGGCGTCGGCGACCTGCTGGCCCGCATCGAGCAGCTGCGCCGGGTGCTGGCCGCCGAGGGCCTGTTCGCCCCCGAGCGCAAGCGCCCCCTGCCCTTCCTGCCGCGCGCGGTCGGTCTGGTCTGCGGCCGGGGTGCCAAGGCCAAGGACGACGTGCTGGTCAATGCCCGGCTGCGCTGGCCCGGCCTGCCCTTCGTCGTCCGCGAGGTCGCGGTCCAGGGCGCGCAGGCCGTGCGCGAGGTGACGGCTGCGATCCGCGACCTGGACGGCGATGAGTCCATCGACGTCATTGTGATCGCCCGCGGCGGGGGCGCCGTCGAGGACCTGCTCCCCTTCAGCGACGAGGGCCTCGTGCGGACGGCGTCCGCTGCCCGCACCCCGATCGTCTCGGCCATCGGGCACGAGACCGACTGCCCGCTGCTGGACCTCGTCGCCGACTACCGGGCCTCCACCCCCACCGACGCCGCCCGGCGCATCGTGCCCGACCTGGCCGAGGAGACGGTCGGGCTCGACTCGGCGCGCGAGCGGATGCGGGGCGTCCTGACGGCGCGGCTGGAGGCCGAGCAGCGCGGCCTGGACCAGGTGCGCGCCCGGCCCGTCATGGCCGATCCCACCGTCATCGTCCGGGACAGGGAGACCGAGCTCGCCCAGGCCCGCGAGCGCGTGCGCCGCGCCCTGGGCACGGCCCTGTCGCTGGCGCAGGCGGACCTGCGCGCCGAGCACGCGCGCCTGACCGCCCTGTCCCCCCAGGGGGTGCTCGACCGCGGCTACGCCATCCTGCGCAAGCCCGGCGGGGCGATCATCACCAGGGCCGAGGACGTCAAGAAGGGCGACCTCATTGAGGGCGTGCTCGCCTCCGGGCGCATGGTCGCCCAGGTGGTGGGGGCCACCAAGCCGGCCCCCGGGCCCGACCCGACTTCAGAGTCGCAGCCCCAGACCCGCCCACGCGGGGCGTGAGACGTGCAACAATCCACACCATGAGCCTGTCCTCTCCTACCGGTGCCACCGACCCGCCCAACGGCTCGTCCGACGCCAATGCTGACGTCGCGACGCTGTCCTACGAACGCGCCCGGGAGGAGCTCGTCTCCGTCGTCCAGCACCTCGAGGCCGGTCAGGTTCCCCTGGAGGAGGCGCTCACGCTGTGGGAGCGCGGCGAGGCCCTCGCCGCCCGCTGCCAGGCCTGGCTCGACGACGCGCGCGCCCGCCTGGCCGCCGTCGCCGAGCGCGAGAAGGCCTCCTCCTGACACTGTCACCTCCACCGCAAGGAGCCACCATGACCGCCCCCGGCCGCCCAGGAACCGCTCTCGTCATCGGCGAGGCCCTCGTCGATGTTGTCATCCGCCCCAACGAATCGCCCACTGACATCCCCGGCGGATCGCCGGCCAACGTGGCTCTCGGCCTGGCCAGGCTGGGTCGCGACGCCGAGCTCGACTGCTGGATCGGCACCGACGCCCGCGGCAAGGCCATCCGCTCCCACCTCGAGGCCGACGGCGTGCGGCTGACCCCGGGCTCCGACGGCGCCGCGCACACCTCGACCGCCAAGGCCACCATCGGCCCGGACGGCGCCGCCTCCTACGTCTTCGACCTGAGCTGGGAGCCGCCCTACCCCACCCGCGCCGAGGGCGCCGAGCCCCCGGTGCTCGTCCACACCGGCTCGATCGCGGCCATTCTCGCTCCCGGGGCGGCCACGGTGGAGAAGGTACTGGCCGACTTCCGCGCCACCTCGACCGTGTGCTACGACCCCAACGCCCGCCCCCAGCTCATGGGGGAGCCGGCCGGGGCGCGCGCCATCGTCGAGCGGCTCGTCGCCCTGTCCGACCTGGTCAAGTGCTCGGACGAGGACATCGCCTGGCTCTACGGCGTGGACACCTCCGAGGAGTCCGCGCTCCAGGAGGTCCTGGCCGACTGGCTCAGGCACGGTCCGGCCGTCGTCGTGGTGACCCGGGGCAAGCACGGCGCCCTGGCGCTGACCGCCTCCGGGCTGCGCCTGGAGGTCCCGGCGGACCCGAGCGTCGTCGTGGCCGACACGGTCGGCGCCGGCGACTCCTTCATGGGCGGCCTCGAGGACGGCCTGTGGTCCGAGGGCCTCGTGGGAGCGGACCGGCGCGAGGCGCTGCACGCCATTGACGCCGCCACGCTGGAGCGCGTCGTGCGCCACGCGGCGGCGATCGCCGACATCACGGTCTCGCGCGAGGGCGCGAACCCGCCCACCCGCGCCGACCTCAAGGACTGAGGCGCCTCGGTCGCCCCGAGAAGGGCCCGCGGCCCCGCCCTCGCCGGCGGGGCCGCGGGCCCGGTGCGCCTCAGTACCGGGGCACGTCGTCGAGCATGCGGGTGACCAGCTCGGCGATCGGGCTGCGCTCGGTGCGCACCAGGTCGATGTGCGCGAACAGGTCCTTCCCCTTGAGGGACTCGACCACGCTCGCCACCCCGTCCCAGCGGCCCACGCGCAGGTTGTCGCGCTGAGCGACGTCGTGGGTGAGCACCACCTTGGAGCCCTGGCCGATGCGCGAGAGCACGGTCAGCAGGACGTTGCGCTCCAGGGACTGCGCCTCGTCGACGATGACGAAGGCGTCGTGCAGGGAGCGCCCGCGCACGTGGGTCAGCGGGAGGACCTCGAGCTGGCCCAGGCTCGTGACGCGCTGGACGCGCTCGGCGGGCACGACCGAGGACAGGGTGTCGAAGACCGCCTCCGCCCAGGGCGTCATCTTCTCCTCGGTGTCGCCCGGCAGGAAGCCGAGGTTCTGCCCGCCCACCGCGTACAGGGGCCGGAAGACCATGACCTTGCGGTGCTCGCGGCGGTTGACGACGGCGTCGAGCCCGGCGGCCAGAGCCAGCGCGGACTTGCCGGTGCCCGCGCGCCCGCCGAGCGAGACGATCCCGATCTCGGGGTTGAGCAGGTGGTCGATGGCGATGCGCTGCTCGGCGCTGCGCCCCCGCACCCCGAAGACCTCGCGGTCCGGGCGCACCAGCCGCAGCGCCCCGCCGACGACGGTGGCCAGGGCCGAGCCCCGCGACGAGGTGGCGATCACGCCGGTGTGCACGGGCTGGTCTGCCAGGCCCTCGGCGGTCTCGCGGTCGGTCAGCCCGGCGACGGGCACGGGCTCCTCATCCCACAGGCGGGACATCTCCTCCTCGCTCAGCGCCGCCTCCCCCATGCCTGTGTAGACCTCCTGGGAGGCGAGCTCGGCGCGGTACTGGTCGGCCGCCAGGCCGAGCGAGGAGGCCTTGATCCGCATGGGCAGGTCCTTGGAGACCACGACGACGTCCTGGCCGGCCTTGGCCAGCGAGGCGGCCACGGACAGGATGCGGGTGTCGTTGTCCCCCAGGCGCATACCGGTCGGCAGGACCCGGTCATCGACTCCGTTGAGCTCCACGCGCAGCGTGCCGCCCTGGTCGCCGACGGGCACCGGCAGGTCCAGCCGCCCGTGCTGGGCGCGCAGGCCGTCCAGCAGGCGCAGCGCCGTGCGGGCGAAGTAGCCCAGCTCGGCGTCGTGGCGCTTGCCCTCCAGCTCGGTGACCACCGTGACCGGCAGGACGACGGCGTGCTCGTCGAAGCGCAGTGGCGCGTGGGGGTCCGACAGGAGGACCGATGTGTCCAGGACGTAGGTGCGCACGAGTGCCTTCCCTTCCGCTGCCGCTCTGCTGCGGGCGCTTCCGCTGAGGGCGGCCCCGGCGGACCGCCCCGAGGCCTCCACGGTACGGGGATGCGGCCGCCGTGCACAGGGCGGCGGGGGCCGGGCGCCGGGGCGCCGGGCCGACGGGGGCCGCGGCCAAGGTCCGCGCCATCGGAGGTGGCGGCGCGCCGCGAGCACGCGGGCGCCGGGAGCCGGCGCGCATCGCCAGCACCTGGCCGGAGCGGCGCGCCGCGAGCACGCGGGCGCCGGGCTCGCGACGCCGGAGGCGGCGGGCGGGACGGCCGAGGATCCTGGCGCTCCTACCGGCCCATGCGGCGCTCCCGGCCGGCGTAGTCGCGCAGGGCGCGCAGGAAGTCGATGCGCCGGAAGGCCGGCCAGTTGACCTCGCAGAAGTAGAACTCGGAGTGGACCGACTGCCACAGCAGGAAGCCCGAGAGCCGCTGCTCGCCGGAGGTGCGGATCACCAGGTCCGGGTCCGGCTGCCCCTTGGTGTACAGGTGGTCGGTGATGTCCTCCTCGGACAGGGCCGCCGCCACGTCCTCGAGGCTGTCGCCGGCAGCCGCCCGCTCGCGCAGGAGGTCCCGCACGGCGTCGGCGATCTCCTGCCGGCCCCCGTACCCCACCGCGATATTGACGTGCATGCGCTCGTCGGCCGCCCCCGGCCGGCCGGCCGGGGGCGCGGCGTCGCCGTCCCGCACCCCGCCGTCGTCGGCCCCCTGGGGCGCGGCCGTGGAGGCGACGGCGCCGCGCAGGCGCTCGGCGACGGATGCGGGCAGCAGATCGACGGCGCCGACCAGGCGCAGGCGCCAGCGGCCGGCGGAGGCGAGCTCGTCGATCGCGTCGGCGATAATGTCGAGCAGGGGGGAGAGCTCGGACGGGTCCCGGGAGAGGTTGTCGGTGCTCAACAGCCACAGGGTGACCATGTGCACACCCGCTATCTGCGCCCAGCCGAGGAACTCCTCGATCTTGTCCGCGCCGCGCTTGTGCCCCTGGGCGGTGCCGAAGCCCCTGGTGCGGGCCCAGCGCCGGTTGCCGTCGAGGATGACGCCGACGTGACCGGGCACCCGTTCGGGTTCGATCTGCGCGGCCAGGCGGCGCTCGTAGAACTCGTAGACGAGGTTTTTCCCTGCCATGCCTCATTCCTCCCCGGGCACGGTCGTCCCCCATGCGCTGACGCCCGCGAGCCCTGGGGCAACGGTAGCGCGAGTGAGGCGCTTCCCACCCTTCCACCCGAACCTACGGCAGCGTAACCTACGGTACCGTAAGTTGTTGTCGCGGGTCACGTGAGCCGATCTTAAGGAGGTCCGCTGATGAGCATCCAGGCTCCTGTGCACGAGGCTGTCGGTGCACCTGATGACACCAGTGCCGTCGAGGAGGCCGCCGTGCAGAGCACCACGGGCAGGAAGCCCTCTCTGACCTACGACGGGTACCCCAAGCCGCACCTGCGCGGCTGGATCCATGCGTGCATCGCGCCCCTGGCCGTGGCCGCGTGCGTCGTGCTGACCGTCCTGGCCCCCGGCACCGCCCTGACCTGGGCGTGCGCCGCCTACCTGATCTCGTCCCTGCTGCTCTTCGCCAACTCCGGTGCGTATCACATCTCCAGCGGCCGCCTGTCGCGCCGCATCTCCGTCACCCTCCAGTCCTTCGACCACTCCAACATCTTCCTGCTGATCGCCGGCACCTACACGCCCCTGTCGGTGGCCCTGCTGAGCGGCGGGACCGCCGCGCTCGTGCTGGGCATCGTGTGGGGCGGGGCGGTGCTGGGCATCGTCAAGTGCCTGGTGTGGCGGAGCGCGCCGCGCTGGCTGTCCACCGTGCTGTACGTGGCCCTCGGCTGGGTGGCGTTCTGGTTCCTGCCCCAGTTCTGGGTCACCGGCGGGCCCGCGATCGTGTGCCTGCTCCTGGCGGGGGGCGTCCTGTACACCGTCGGCGGCGTCATCTACGTCCGCCAGCGCCCCGACCCCTCGCCCGTGTGGTTCGGCTTCCACGAGATCTTCCACCTGTGCACGGTGGCGGGGTGGGCCTGCCACTGCGCGGCCTGCTACCTCGCCGTCCTGGGCTGAGGACCGCTGGGCGCTGCGGCCGGGACGGGAAGCCGGCGGGCACGCCGGGGGCCGGGGCAACGAGGGCTAAGATCACGGATTGTACTCGTCGTTCAGTCTAGGAGGATCCATGGCCGAGGAGACTACCGAGCAGCAGGGCACCTGGCTCACGCAGGAGGCTTTCGACCGCCTTACCGAGGAGCTGCGTCGCCGCAAGGAGACCGACCGCAAGGAGATCGCCGCGCGCGTCGAGGCCGCCCGCCAGGAAGGCGACCTGCGCGAGAACGCGGGCTACCACGCCGCACGCGAGGAGGCCGGGCTCAACGAGGCCCGAATCATCCAGCTCACCGAGATGCTTGAGAGCGCCCAGATCGGTGAGGCCGCCTCGGACGGCTCGGTGTCGGCCGGAACGGTCGTGACCGCCAAGGTCGCCGGCAAGGAGCAGCGCTTCGCGCTCGGCGGACAGGAGATCACCGCGGACGTTCCCGACGGCGTCAAGGTCTTCTCCCCCGACGCGCCGCTCGGCAAGGCGCTCATGGGGCACCGGGCCGGCGAGACCGTCACCTACGCCGCCCCCACCGGCAAGGAGATCGAGGCGGAGATCGTCGACGTCACGACGCTCTGAGACGGCCCTGAGACGGCTCGCGGCCCTCGCGCCCGCTCAGGCACCAGCCGACTACCGCGTGCGGGCCGCCGCGGCGCACTGCTGCGACGGCCCGCACGCGCATCTATTCCTCCCGGCCGGGCGTACGCCGACGGCGCACCGCCTGGCGCTGCGGGGAGGCGGAGGACGTAGCGTGTACGCCATGACAACCGCAAGCCTCTCGCCCGTCTCCCGCAACACCGTGATTCCCGGCCGCGAGGCCGGCGTGCTGCCGGAGCCCGGCGAGCACGTCGTCCTCGGCGCCCCGTTGAACGGCCCCTGGCCGGAGGGCACCGAAGTGATATATCTGGCGGGCGGCTGCTTCTGGGGCGTGGAGCGCCTTCTGTGGCGCCTGCCCGGCGTCGTCGTCACCGCCGTCGGCTACATGGGCGGGACCACGCCCAACCCCACCTACCGGGAGGTGTGCACCGGGGCCACCGGCCATGCCGAGACGGTGCGGGCGGTCTACGACCCCGCCGTCGTCGGGGCCGGCGGCGAGGCGCTGCTGCGCACCTTCTGGGAGAACCACGACTCGACCCGCCTGAACCGGCACGGCAACGACGTCGGCACCCAGTACCGCTCGGCGGTGTGGACGACGACGCCCGCACAGGCGGCGGCCGCCCGCGGGATCCGCGACCTCTTCCAGGGCGAGCTGACCCGCCTGGGGCTGGGGAGGTGCGTGACGACGATCGCGCCAGCCGACGGGCTGTACGCCGAGCTCGGCGGGCCGTTCTACCTGGCCGAGGACTACCACCAGGGCTACCTGCACAAGAACCCGGGCGGCTACTGCAACCACGGCCCCAACGGGGTGACCTGCCCGGTGGGCGTGGCGGACCTGCCCGCCCAGACCGACGTCCTGCCGCCCGAGCGCGTCTCCGGCGCCTGAGCCCTGACGCCGAGATCGGTCGTAAACCGCGTCGGGATCGGTCCCTGGACCGATCTCGACGAAAGATAGGGGACGACGGGCGCGGGCGGCTCAGGCGCCCAGGGCCAGGTGCGCGGCGACCCCCAGCATGACGCAGCCGACGAGCACATCGACCACCCGCCACGTCCTCGGGCTCGACAGCGGTCCGGACAGGGCCCGCGCCCCGATTCCGAGCCCGGTGAACCACACGACGGAGGCCGCGCACGCGCCGGCCGCCGTCCACCACCGCGCCGGCCCGAAGTTGTTGGTGACCGTGCCGAGCATGAGGACGGTGTCGAGGTAGACGTGCGGGTTGAGCCAGGTCAGCGCCAGCGTCGTCGCCGCGATCGACGCGGCCGGGCGCGCCGCCGACTCCTCCAGCGCGCCGGGGCGCAGCGCCGAGCGGAAGGAGGACACCGCGAAGGCCGCCAGGTAGACCACCCCGCCCCAGCGCAGCGCCTCGAGCACCCAGGGGGCCAGACCCGTCACGGCGCGAATCGCCCCGGTCCCCACCGTGATGAGCACGAGGTCGCTCAGCGCGCAGATCGCGATGACGAGCCCGATGTGCTCGCGGCGCACGCCCTGCCGCAGCACCCATGCGTTCTGGGCCCCGATGGCGACGATGAGGCCGAGCCCGGTGCCGAAGCCGGTCAGGATGGGAGTCATGCTGAATGACGCGTCGCCCGGGGTAGCCGTCGGGAGTGACGCCGGCGCCGCGATCGCCGCGGCAGCCGCGTTCGTCAAGGTAGTGATGGTCGTCAAGGTCGCTGTGCTCACGCGCCGAGGCTAGGCGCGGCACGGTCGTGAAGACCAGCGCGATAATCTTCATCTCATGAAGCTTTCCTTCATGCATCCCGATCAGCTCGGCGCCCTGGAGGCCGTAGTCGACGCCGGCACCTTCGAGGCGGCGGCCGGCCGGCTCGGGATCTCGACATCCGCTGTCAGTCAGCGGATCCGGGCTCTGGAATCCGCCCTCGGCCGTGTTCTCGTGCGGCGCGGCTCCCCCTGCGCCCCCACGCCCGACGGCGAGGTCGTGCTGCGCTACGCCCGCCAGCAGGCGCTCCTCGCCGCCGAGATGGCCGCCGAGCTCGACCTCGACGCGCCGGCCGGAGCGCAGCCCGCCGGGACCGCCGACGCTCCGGGGGACGGGCGGCCCGTCGAGCTCGCGGTCGCCGTCAACGCCGACTCCCTGGCCACCTGGTTCACCGCGGTCCTGCGCGAGGCCGCCGGGTGGAGCTGCCGCCTCCGCCTGGTCGTGGCCGACGAGGGCCGCACCGCCGAGCTGCTGCGGTCGGGCCGGGTGATGTGCGCCGTGTCGTCGTCGGGGACGCGCGTGGCCGGCTGCCGGGCGGAGCGCCTCGGGGCGATCTGCTACGTCCCCGTCGTCGCGCCCGGGCTCCTCGCCGACGGCGCCACGGCCTCCTCGCTGCCGGTGGTCCGCTTCGACGCCGACGACAACATGCAGGACCTCGCCCTGCGCGCGGCGGGGCTGCCCGCAACCGCGCCGCGCGCCGTCGTCCCCACGGCGGCCGGGTTCGCCGCGGCCGTTGAGGCGGGCCTGGGCTGGGGCATGCTGCCCGCCGCCCAGGCGGCCGATCACCCGGGCCTGGTGCCCGTGCCCGGGCTGGCGGCGCTGGACCGCACCCTGTTCTGGCACCGCTGGTCGATCGCCTCGGCGAGCCTGGACCTGCTCACGACGGCGGTGCGCCGCGCATGCCGGGATCAGGGCCGCAGACCGATCTCGGCGCGGAAGTGAACCGATCTCGGCGCGGAACCGGACCGGTCTCGGCGAGGGGAGCATGAGCCGCTGCACGGGCCGGTGGACGGGCCGGCGGTGTGCCAAGATCGGTCCATGAGTGAGAACGGATACGGCCCGGCCCGCCGCGACGACTCCCGCGGGCGCCGCGGCGGCGATCGAGGCGGCCGGGGCTACGGTTCGGGCGGCCGCTACGGTGGGCGCTCCGACGACAGGCGGGGCGGACGCCGCGATGACGGCTCCGGCTACCGGTCCCGGCGCGCGCGCCGGGACTACGACGACGAGCCGCGAGACGGCGCCCTGTCCGACCTCGTGGGGCACCTCCACGCCCTGGACGACCGCTCCTACGCGGCGTACAAGGCGATCGTGGGCCGCTACGAGGCGCCCGAGGGCTGGGTCCTGCACGTCGACCGCGTCCAGCCCGACCCCTACGCTCCCCCGACCCGCATCCGCGTCGAGGTCCCCGCCGACCTGCCCGGCCTGGAGGTCCTGGAGGAGCGCGCGCTCCTGACCACCGGCGACCGCCGTCTGGCGGTGCGGGACTTCCTCACCCGCGAGCTGCGCGCGGGCTTCAAGGGCACGAGCCTGTCCATCGCCCTTCCCGGACAGGAGATCCTGGAGCGCTCCGCCGTCGTCTCCCTGTCCGAGGAGCCCGAGGACGAGGGGGAACCGGCGGCTGCGAGCGCCTGGACGCTGCAGGTGCGCGCCCGCGTGGCACTGCCCGCGCGCGGCCGCTCCATCCAGGGGCATGAGGCCGCCCGCATCATCTCGCGCGACCTGACCCGGGCGCTCGGCACCGCCCTGGACCTGACCGGCGAACGGGCCGAGCGGCTGCTCGCCCATGTGGCCGCGCTCGAGGACCACCGGGCGCTGACCGGTGTCGTTCGCTCCAACGGGTGGGTCTCGTTCCTCGCCGACGGCGCCCTGCTGCCGCGCCGCTCCGGGGTGAGCGACGAGCCCATGCGCGCGGGCGCCGTGCCGCTCGAGGCGCCGGAGCCGCTGGCCGCCGAGGTCGACCTGCCGCACGCCGGGCGGGTGCGCGGCACGGTCATCAAGGCGGGGGTCACTGTCATCGTCGGCGGCGGCTACCACGGCAAGTCGACGCTGCTGAGCGCCGTCGAGCGGGGCGTCTACCCGCACGTGCCCGGGGACGGCCGCGAGCTGGTGGCCACGGTGCCGGACGCGGTCAAGGTGCGCGCCGCGGATGGCCGGGCGGTCACCGGCGTCGACCTGTCGCCCTTCATCTCGCACCTGCCGGGCGGGCGCGACACCGTCTCCTTCACCACCAAGAACGCCTCGGGCTCGACCTCGCAGGCCGCCTCGATGATCGAGGCCATCGAGGCCGGGGCGAGCGCCCTGCTGCTGGACGAGGACACCTCGGCGACGAACCTGCTCATCCGCGACGCGCGCATGCGCGCCCTGGTGGCCGACGAGCGCGAGCCGATCACGCCCTTCGTCGACCGCGTCGGGGCGCTGGCGGCCGCCGGGGTCTCCACGGTCATGGTGATGGGCGGGTCGGGCGACTACCTGGACGTTGCCGACCGGATCCTGCTCATGGACTCCTACGCCCTGCGCGACGCCACCGAGCAGGCGGCCGCCGTCGTGGCCTCCCAGCCGCGCGAGGCCACGGCGCTGCCGCAGTGGCCGACGGCGAGCCCCCGCATGCCGCTGCCCTCGCCCCCGCGCGAGCGGCGCGGGCCGATCCGCACGCGCTCGCGCGGCCTGGACCAGCTCCAGCTGGACCGCGAGGAGGTCGACGTCGCCGACGTGTCCGGCATTGTCGACCCCGGTCAGGCCGAGGCGATCGCGCACGCGCTGCGGGCTCTGCTGGAGCAGCGCTTCGACGGTGCCTCGCCGCTGGCGCAGTGCCTGGAGGACCTGGACGCGCTGCTGGACGACGAGGGCCTGGACGCGCTGGGCGCGGTCCACGAGCGCCCGGCCTTCCTGGTGCGCCCGCGCATGGTGGACGTCGCCGGGGCGGTCAACCGCTACCGGGGCCTCGACCTGGCCTGAGGCAGCGCCGGACGGCGCGGGCTGCCGCGCTGCGAAGAGGACGTCGCCCTCGCAGGCAAGGGCGGCGACGACGGCCGGCCAGCTCGGGCCACCCGCAGCCGGGGGCGGTCGGCCCGGGCCCCGGCTCTCGGCAGGACCAGGGCCGGTCGTCCTGCTCGAGCCCCAGCCGGCCCGCCGGCGCCGAGCGCCTCAGCGCAGGGCGGCGAGCGCCCTGTCCTGGGCGACGACGGCCTCGACCATCGCGGGGACCTCGCCGTCGTGGTAGGCGGCGGGCGCGAAGGCGCCCTCGTCGAAGTCGGTGGCCAGGGACAGGTTGACCTGCTTGCCCACGACGCCCGTGGTGAAGTTGACCAGGATGCCGCGCAGGTGCTCGATCGGGCGGGTCCCGCCCAGGTAGGAGTAGCCGACGAGCCCGACGGCCTTGTTGGCGAGCACGGACGGGACGATGAAGTCGATCGCGTTCTTCAGGGCGCCCGGGATGGAGCGGTTGTACTCGGGGGTGACGAAGACGTAGGCGTCGAAGCGGGCCAGAGCCTCGTTCCACGCCACGGCGGCCGGGTCCTTCGGGGCGGCCATCATCGGGGGGATCTCCTCGGCGAAGACCGGGAGGCGGAAGTCGGCCAGCTCGAGGACCTCGGCCTCGGCGCCCTCGACGGTGCTCGCCCTCTCGGCGACCCACTGGGCGACCGCGGAGCCGACGCGGTTGGGACGGACGGAGCCGGTGATGACGGCGAGACGGGTCATGAGGATCCTCCACGGAATCGGTGCGGGACCGGTCGCGCCTGAGGCGCGCCGGTCATTGAGTCATGAATTAATCTAAGCTTTCAGTCCTGGAAAATCCATTTCGTAAGTCAATGAGTCGCCTCACGTCGTCCTCCGCGCGGGGACGGCCCGTCGGCGCTCACCGCGCCAGGAAGAAGCGGGCCGAGGGGTCGTCGGTCTCCTCGTTGTAGGCGTATCCGAGGCGGTCCATGTGCTCGGCGAGCGCGACGTCGTCGGGGCCCGCCTCGAAGGCGGTCAGGATCCGTCCGTAGTCGGCGCCGTCGGTGCGGTAGTGGAACAGGGTGATGTTCCAGCGGGTGCCGAGCACCTCCAGGAAGCGCATGAGCGCGCCGGGGGCCTCGGGGAAGGCGACGCTGAAGAGCCGCTCGGTCAGCCCCGCGGGGGCGCGGCCGCCGATCATGGAGCGCACGTGGACCTTGGCGAGCTCGTCGTCGGTCAGATCGACGACGCCGTAGCCCACGGCCCTCAGGTCGTGCACGATCTCGGCGCGCTCGTCGCGTCCGCGGGTGAGCTGCACGCCCACGAAGATCCGGGCCGGCGATCCGGGGGGCGCCGAGGCGGAGACCCGGTAGTTGAACTCGGTGACGGCCCGCCCGCCCAGGACGGAGGCGAAGCGCAGGAACTCGCCCTGGACCTCGGGGATGGTCACCCCGAGGATGGCCTCGCGCTGCTCGCCGATCTCGCTGCGCTCGGAGATGTAGCGCAGCTGGTGGAAGTTGAGGTTCGCGCCCGAGAGCACGCACGCCAGCCGCTCCCCCCGCAGGCGGTGGGCGGCGACGTACTTCTTCAGGCCGGCCAGGGCGATGGCGCCGCTGGGCTCGGGCACGGCGCGCAGGTCCTCGAACAGGTCGCGCACGGCGGCGGAGGTCTCGTCGGAGGAGACGGTGACGACGTCGTCGAGGAGGGCCGAGCACAGGCGGAAGGTCTCCTCGCCGATGCGGCGCACGGCGACACCCTCGGCGAACAGGCCGACGCGCTCGAGGGTGACCGGCTCGCCGGCAGTGAGGGCCGCCGCCAGGCAGGCGGACTCCTCGTGCTCGACGCCGATGACGACGACGTCGGGCATGAGCTGCTTGATCAGGACAGCGATCCCGGCGGCGAGGCCGCCGCCGCCCACGGGCACGAAGACGCGGTCGAGCTCGGCGTCCTGCTGGATCATCTCCAGGCCGACAGTGCCCTGGCCGGCGATGACGCGCGGGTCGTCGAAGGGGGCGATGAAGGTCAGGCCCTCGGCGGCGGACAGGCGCTGCGCCTCGGCCTTGGCGGCGTCGAAGTTCTCGCCCGTCAGGACGACCTCCCCGCCCAGCGACCGCACGGCGTCGACCTTGATGCGCGGGGTGACGGTGGGCATGACGATGGTGGCGCGCACGCCCAGGATCGAGGCGCTGCGCGCGACACCCTGGGCGTGATTGCCGGCGGAGGCGGTGATCACGCCGCGGGCGCGCTGGGCGCCGGTCAGGGAGCGCATGGCGTTGTAGGCGCCGCGGATCTTGAAGGAGTGGACCGCCTGAAGGTCCTCGCGCTTGGCCTCCACGATGCTGCCCAGGCGCGCGGACAGGGCGGGCAGCTCCTGCAGGGGCGTGTGCTCGGCGGCCTCGTAGACGGGGGCGCGCAGGATGGCGCGCAGGTACTGGGCGGAGTCCCAGGGGGTGTCGACGGCGGGATCGTTCACGGCCTCACTGTAGATGACAGTAGATGAGCGACTCTCGGCCGCCTCGGGCGCCCGTGGGCGTGGCGATAATCCAGGACGCGGGCGCCTCCATGGGCCGCCGAGTGCCGACAGGGCCGGAAAAGCCCGGGGAGCAGTGCCGAGTCCGTGCGTCGGGGGTCTGGACAGGGTGTGGGCTGTGGCGGTAGTCTCACTTCCAGGGTTCGGGTCATTACGAGTGCGATGGTTCGGCCTGTTCCCGGGGTCCTGTTGACTGGCCTGGCCCCTTTTTCTGTGTGCTTGCTGGAGGCCTGCGATGACGGCGGGTACTCATATTGTCGGGGGTGACCTCGAGGCGCTGGCGGCCTCGGTGGGCGGAGTGTGCGACGGGCTGTGGGGTCTTGATGTGGCCGGGGCGGTGGGCGGCGCCGCCTCGGCGGTGCCGGGCTCGGCGAGCTCGGGGCTGGTGGCAGCGGCCGCCGCCGGCCTGGACGGCAGGCGGGCCGCTCTGGGCGGCCGGTACAGGACCATAAGCGGCGCGGCCCAGAACCTGGCGCTCATCCACCGCAGCAATGACAGCGCCGTGGCCGCAGCCACGCCCACTATCGGGGCCGGGGCGGGATCGGCCGCCCGATGGGCCCGCGCCAGAGGACTGGAGTGAGCCATGGTCACCTGGACCGACGTGCGCGCCTGGCGCCACGGGCCTCTGGCGGAGGCCGGCCAGTCGCTGCGGTCCCTGGGCACCACCGTGGCCGACCTGGCCCAGGACGCGCAGCAGGCGGGCTCGCGGATCGCCTCCCAGGCCCCCAGCGTGGACGCCGCGCGCGCCGCCCTGAGCCGCTGCGGCGCGTCCCACGAAGAGCTCCTGGCCCAGGTCACCTCCCTGACCCGGGCCACCACCGAGGCGGGCGAGGGCGTGGCCGCGGTGAGCAGGAAGGTGCTGGCCGCCCTCGACTACGCCGACGCCCACCCCATGGTCACCCTCCACC
The DNA here is from genome assembly GCF_030253495.1 of Actinomyces israelii. Lineage (NCBI taxonomy): Bacteria > Bacillati > Actinomycetota > Actinomycetes > Actinomycetales > Actinomycetaceae > Actinomyces > Actinomyces israelii. The sequence continues at coordinate 756,744 of NZ_CP124548.1, read as the reverse complement.
CCGACGGCACGGTCTCCACACACCCCGCCACCAGCGCAGACGCCGACCCGGCCGCGGGCGGGGCGGCCGGCGCGAGCAGGGCCGGCATGGGAGCGGCTGCCGGGCTCGCCGGGCAGGCCGCCGAGCAGGCCGCCGAGCTCGAGCAGATGGTCTCAGCCACCCTCACCCTGGCCGACCAGGTCGACGAGGCCTACGCAAGCGCCCTGACCGCCCTGGCCGTACCAGACCCGCAGCCCGGGCCCTCGCCGACACCACCCGACCCCAACCAGCCTGCACCAACCCGTTCTCAGCAGGGGCGAGACACTGCTGTTCGTAACTCTCGCGGTGGCCGCCTGCGCAACGGTGGACAGCACGACGACGGGGACGCCGACAACCAGGGCGACTGGCTCGGCGACGGGGTTCCCGGCGAGCACGCGGACATGCCCGGCGTCAGGCCCTGGCACTACCAGGGCGACTCCGACAACGAGGGATCAGGCCCGCACGCGCAGCCGAGCCCGACCCCAGGCGACTACGCCAACCACGAGGCCGCCACCCTCGCCGCCGATGGATTCTCCCCCTGGTGGCCGGACGCCGCGGCGAACCTGCACCACTACCTCGGCAACACCGGCGACCCCCAGAGCATGAACGTCGACAAGATGCTCACCGACCTCCCCCAGCTGTCCGACAACTCGGAGACAGCCGTCAAGGACATGGCGGGGAAGGCGATGAGGGACGCGCAGGAGACAGGCGCGACCGGACCAACGACCTACCCCTTCACCACCAAGTGGAGCCAGGAGTACACCAACCAGAGCACGCAGCCGAACTGGTTCTACGCCACGGGCAACTACAAAGCCGCTACGGACGGCACCATCACCGTCTACCCGCCGTCGGACGAGAACCCCGAGTGGACGTACAAGTACGACTACCGCGTCCACACCGCCGACCGGTACAACTGGGACGGAACCAAGTCCACAAAAATCGTCGGCGTGCCAATAACGGACAAGCAGCTCCAGGAGCTGCACCAGGCCGGCCTCGCCCAGGAGTACGACCTGGTGGGCGAGTCCTCACCCCAGCACGGAGAGGGCCCACCATGAGAACAAGACGCGCAGTCCTGCGACGCGCGACCACCGGTGCGGCCATGATCTGCCTGCTGGCGGCCGGGTGCGGTCTCTCCCACCCGGACGACGTGTCAACGGCTCGAACGCCTCGAACAGCCGCTCAGGCAACGGGCACCGCCAGTGTCCAGCCGGACGCGCCCTACCCGGCCGACATGGACCACCTCGACGACATCCTCGCCAGCGGCGACGGCCACGAGCTGCCCCAAGGAGCCCAGGTCACCTCCGTCAGCCCCGCCACCAACTTCGCCGCACGAGTCCCAAACGGATGGGGCTACATCATCGCCTTCACCGCCACCGACACCAGCATCCGCACCTACGTCACCACATACATTGGCATGCCCGGCGAAATCATTGAGCGTTACCCGACGACACGGCCGGAGAACACGGATCTGGAGGACGTCGACCTCAGTGGCATTACCAACCCCTGGGATTGGGGCTTCGGGGACGCCATACTTCTCCTCGAGCGCCCCCTGGGACGCGGCTGGCTCATCATCCGCGACTCCTCCCGATAAACCGGAAGGCCGAATCACCGGAAACAACGGGCCGGAACGCCTGCGGCCGACGACCGGCCCGAGTCACGGCCCCTCACCCGCCTTGGTCGCAAAGGCTCCAGAAGCGGGTCGTATCGCAAGTCGCCCCTGAGCACCCCTCAGGAGCGGCCCGAGCGCGAAGCTGCCACCGCCGTGACCGACAGGAGCACGAGCGCCCCGGCCGGCGTCGCCACCGCCCACGGCGCCCGCTCGATGTAGGGCAGCGCCTCGGCCAGCACGAGCCCCCACTCCGGCGTCGGCGCCTGGGCACCCAGACCGAGGAAGCCCAGCCCCGCCAGCGCCAGCGCCACGCCCGGCAGGCGCAGGGCGGCGTGCCGCACGAGCACGGGGACAACCCCCGGCAGCACCCGGGTGAGCATGATCCGCGCCCGCCCCTCCCCCAGCACGGGCGCCAGGGCGACGTCGGGGCGCTCACGCGCCTCCTGGACGAGCGCGGCGGCGTGCGCGGCGAGCGGGGCCCAGGCGACGCAGGCCACGGCCAGGGCCGCCCCCGAGGCGCTCGGCCCGGTGACGGCGGCGACCATGAGGCCCGCGAGCACCGGCGGAGCGGCGTTGGCGACCTCCACCGGCCCCACCGAGGCGCGCGGAGCCAGCCCGAGCAGCAGCCCGATGACGGCGCACACGGCGGTCACGGCCAGCGCGGAGGCCGCCGTGGAGACCGCGCCGTGCGCCACCCGGGCGAGCACGTCGCGCCCCAGGGCGTCGGCCCCCAGCGGCAGCGCCCACGACGGCGCCTGCAGGCGGCGGGCCACCACCGCGTAGGGGTCCCGCCCGATCCCGGCCAGGACGAGCCCGACCAGGCCGGCCGCCCCGAGGACGGCGACGACGCGGGCCCCGGCACCGGTGCGCTCCACCGGCGGGGCGCCGGCCAGCCCGCCCGCGCCTGCGGCCCGGCCGACCAGGGCTCGCGAGGCGAGCACGGCCAGCGCCCCGGCGCCCAGGGCCAGGAGAAGCAGGAGCAGCACCCCGGCCTGGAGCGCCGGCACGTCCTGGGCGGTGGCGGAGCCGAGCAGCGCCCGCCCGATGCCGGGGATCGCGAAGACCTTCTCGACGGCGACCGCGCCCCCGGTCAGGCCTACGACGACCAGCGCGATCTGCCCGGTCAGGGGTGTCAGGGCCCGGCGCAGGACGGCCAGGGCGAGCCGGCTCCCGCCGATGCCCGCCGTCGTCCAGGTGGTGACCCACCGCTCGGCGAAGACCGCGGCGACCGCGTCCGACAGGAGCCCGCCGAGCAGACCGCCCCCGGGCAGCCCGAGGGAGAGGGCCGGCAGGACGACCTGCTCGGGCCTGCCCCACCCGTATGGCGGCAGCCAGCCGAGGTAGACCGACAAGATGAGCAGCAGGAGGGGCGCGAGCAGGTACTCGGGCAGTGAGGTCAGCGCGGCGGCGAGGGCGCCTCCGCGGCTGCGGCGCCGCCCGGCCAGGCCGTCCATGAGAGCCGGCAGGGTCAGGAGCACGGCGGTCAGGAGCGCGACGGCCAGGGAGGCGCCCATGAGGATCAGGGACACGCCGAAGGCGTCGAGCGTCCCCGGGCCCACGGAGTCGCCCGAGATCCAGGAAACCCCCGGGTCGCCATGGAGCAGGCCGCCGAGCCAGTGCCCGATGCTGCCGAGCGGGCCCGAGCTCAGGCCCAGCCGCTCGCGGATGGCGTCGAGCACCTCGGGGGTGGCCTCGCGCTCGGCGCTGGTGGCGCGCAGGATCGTCAGCGCCGGGTCGTTGCTGGACAGCCACGGGAGCATCCCCACCAGGGCCACCAGGGCCAGGACGGCCAGGATCCGGGAGACGGCGACGATGCCGTCAATGCCGGCCCCGCGCGCGGGCAGCCACTGGCGCCACGCGCTGCGGAGCGGGCTCAGGCGGCGCAGCGGGCACGGGGCGGCATCCCGGCCGGGGCCCGCAGGACTTGCGGGGCTCGCAGTGGACATGCGCTCAGGCGACGGCGGTCGCGGAGGTGATGAGCGCGCGCTCGCGCGGGTCCCGCTCGGCGCCGGTGAGCCCGGCGGCCTCGCCCTGGAGGACGCGCTCGTGGAGGAGCGGGACGGCCGCGCCGCTGGCGAGGATGAGCTCCTCGGCGGCGATCACGGCGTCCTGCCGCGCCTCTCCGGGCTCAATGCCGGCGGCCTTGGTCAGGGCGGCGTCGACGGCGCTGTCGGCTAGGAAGCTCAGTGCGAAGGAGCCGGTGGAGGAGAAGTCGGAGACCATGTAGGCGACCGGGTCGCCGGAGTCCAGGACGGTGGCGCGAGAAAGCAGGAAGCAGTCGAAGGCGCCGGCCAGGGCGTCGGCCTCGATCTGGGCGTACTCGCGCACGTCCTGCTTGACGGTGAAGCCGACGGCCTCGAGCTGCTGGGCGATGAGGACGACCATCTCGGCGAGCTCGGGCCGGTCGGTGTAGGTGCCCAGGGTGATGGAGGTGCCGGAGGGGACGGCGCCGGCCTTGGTGAAGGTGGCCTTGGCCCCGTTGGTCCTGCCGGTGGCTGCGACGCCGTCGGCGCCCGCGAAGGCGGAGCCGCCCCAGGGGCGCTTCTCGGCGGCCCAGGACAGGGCCGGGCCGAGCAGGCCGGCGGCGGCGTCGGCGTGCCCCTCGTACATGGTCTCGACCAGGCCGGCGACGTCAATGGCGTCGCGGGCTGCGGCACGCAGGGCGGGGTCCTTGAAGGCGCCGTCGCGGGTATTGAGGTAGAGGGTGGCGGTGCGGGGCATGGGCACCTCGTGGAGGAGCTCCTCGTCGACGGTGGCGACCTGGGAGACGGGGACCGCCTCGACGAGCTCGGCCTCGCCGGTGCGCAGGGCGGCGCCGCGGGCGGTGCCGTCGGGCACGAAGGTGACGTCGATGCCCGCGGCGGCGGCCTTGTCGCCCCAGTAGTCGTCGTAGCGCTCGAGGGTGGCGGTGGCGGTGCCGTCGACGGCGGTCAGTGTGAAGGGGCCGGTGCCGTGGCCGACGGGGTCGACCGGGCCGTCGGCCGATCCGTCTGCGGGGTAGGCGGCCTCGGAGAGGATGGCGAGCTGGGGGCTGGACAGCCGCTGGGGGACGAGGGGGTCGGAGGCGCTCGTGGTGACGACGACGTCGCTGCCCTCGGCGGCGGCCTTGAGCTTGACGCCGTCGAGGATGCGCGGCGGGGTCGTGTACCCGGCGGCGAAGGTCAGGGCGGCGGCGACGCGCTCGGCGGTCAGGGGCGTGCCGTCGTGGAAGGTGACGCCGTCGCGGATGGTGAAGCGCCAGGTGGTGTCGTTCTCGCGCTTCCAGGTGGTGGCCAGGCCCTCGAGGGCGTTGCCGTCGGCGTCAAGGTAGATGAGGGTCTCGGCGGTGGACCAGCGCGAGAGCTTGAAGGCGTCGTCGGACAGGGGGTTCAGGCCTGAGCGGGGCGGCTGGAGCATGGCCAGGCGGATACGGCCGTTGGCCGTCGAGTCCTTGGAGCCCGATCCTCCCGAGCAGGCGGCGACGGCGCCGGCCGCCGCGCCTGCCCCCAGCAGGGCGAGGACGCGGCGCCGGGAGAGCGCGGGGCCGTGGAGAGGCTGGCGGGACGGGAGCGAGATGGCCATGGATCGGGTCCTTCTGTGTCGGGTGCCGGGCGGCACGGGAGGTGGTGAACGTCGGCTCGGGTTCAGTCGGGGAGGGAGGGGACGGCGTCGCGCAGGGCCCTGGCGGCGGGATGCTCGGGAGCGTCGAGCAGCCGGGCGGTGGGGACGTCCTCGACCAGGACGCCCGCGTCCATGACGATGCTGCGGGTGCACACGCGGGCGACGGCGGCCAGGTCGTGCGACACGAGCAGCAAGGCGGGTCGGGCCGCTTGCGGCCCGGCCGGGGCGGGCACGGCGCCAGGGCGAGCGGGTCGGGCCGCTTGCGGCCCGGCCGGGGCGGGCACGGCGCCAGGGCGAGCGGGTCGGGCCGCTTGCGGCCCGGCCGGGGCGGGCACGGCGCCAGGGCGAGCGGGTCGGGCCGCTTGCGGCCCGGCCGGGGCGGGCACGGCGCCGGGTGCAGCCGGGGCGGTGACGGGCGCGCACCAGCCGTCGTCGTCGGCGAGTCCGGCGAGCAGGTCGAGGACCTGGTGGCGCAGGGCGGGGTCGAGCCCGGAGACCGGCTCGTCCAGGAGGAGGTAGCGGGGGCTCGGCGCGAGGGCGCGCGCCAGGGCGAGGCGCTGGGCCTGGCCGCCGGAGATCTCGTGGGGGCGGCGGCGCCAGCTCTGGCGGGGCAGGTCGAGGGCCTCCAGGAGCGACTCGGCGACGGCCTCGTGCCCGTCGGGGCCGCCCGGCGCCCGGAGGGTGCGGAGGGCGCGGGTGATCTGGGAGACGACGTCGTGGCGCGGGTCGAGGCTGGCGGCCGGGTCCTGGGGCACGTACTGGACGGCGCGGCGGTAGGGGCGCAGCGCGCGTGCGCCGGGGCGTCGGCGGCCGGTGATGACGGGGCCGCCGTCGAGCAGGATGGTTCCGGCGTCGGCGGGCCCGGGGGCGTCGAGGAGGAGGAGCGCCTTGAGGAGGGTGGTCTTGCCGCAGCCGGAGCGGCCCAGGAGGGCGACGCTCTCGGAGGGCTCCAGGCGCAGGTCGACGTCGTGCAGGACGGTGTGGCGCCGGCCCGCGTCGTCGGGGTAGGTGCGCCGCAGCCCGGCGACCCGGAGGCAGGGTGCGGTCACGCGCGGGCCTCCGCCGGGGCGATGGGGCGGGCGATCCTGCCGACAGGGTAGTCGGTGACGTCGGCGCGGGCCTCGATGGCGGCCAGGGCGCCGGCCAGGGTCTCCTCGCGGGCGGCGGTGCACATGGCGCGGGTGACGGGGTGCTCGGGCCTGGTGATGACGCGGCGGGCCGGGCCGCGCTCAATGACGCGCCCCTGGTGGAGGACGACGATCTCGTCGCACAGGGAGGCGGCCGCGAGGTCGTGCGTCACCAGGAGTAGGGCTGGGGCGGGCACGGCGCCAGGTGCAGCCGGGGCGGAGGCGGTGACGTCGTCGAGGACGGCGAGGAGCTCGGCCCGGGCGACGACGTCGAGGGCGGTGGTGGGCTCGTCGGCCAGCAGCAGGACCGGTTCGGCGGCCAGGGCGAGGGCCACCGCAACGCGCTGGCGCTGCCCTCCGGACAGGCGCCCGGGGACCCGCTCGGCGAGAGCAGGGTCGATGCCTACGCGCCGCAGTAGGGCCTGCGCGCGCGCCGGCGCGTCCTGGCGGCTGCGTCCGGCGGCGCGCGCCGCGGCGGCGACCTGCTCGCCGACACGGATGAGCGGATGGAGGGCGGTGGCGGGGTCCTGCTGGACGAGAGCCGCGCGGGCGGCGCGGGGGCGGAGAGCGGCCGGGATGCGCAGAAGGTTCCTGCCGGGACCCTCAGGACCGTCGGAGCCGTCGGCGCCCTCGACCGTGAGGCTGCCAGTGAGGGTCGCGGCAGGGGTGAGCGTTCCGGCCAGGGCGGCGCAGGTCAGCGACTTGCCCGCGCCCGAGGCGCCGACGAGCGCCGCCCGGGCGCCCCGGGCCAGGGTGAGGCTGACGTCGTCGACGAGAGTGCGGCCCCCGATGGCCACACCCAGACTGGCGAGAACGATTTTCATGTAGATGAGCCTATGCGGCCAACCGCCCCGTTCTCAAACCAGCCGCGAGCGGCTCACATCACTATTGGCAGCCCGGGGCGCTGCCGCCGAGGCGCCTGGCCGCACCACCCGGAGCTCGCATCACCGCGTCCTCAGATCATGGCGCTCAGCAGAGCCCGGGCCCTGCGCTTGTCGATCTTCATGCCCGCGGTCTGCGGAAGCCGATCGACGAACAGCACGCGCGTCGGCATCTCATATGCGGCAAGCATCTCGCGCAGCGATGCCCTGAGGGCGGAGGAGGTCAGCGACGCCCCGGGCCGGCGGACGACCAGGGCGGCGGGCGCCTCCCCATACACCGCGTCCCGGACGCCGACCACGCAGCAGTCGCGAACCCCTTCGACAGACCGAATGGTCTCCTCGACGTCAGTGCACCAGACCTTCTCGCCGCCCCGATTGATCATGTGCTTCAGCCGGTCGACCACGTAGAGATAGCCGTCCGGAGTGACGTAGCCGATGTCACCGGTCCGCAGCCAGCCGTCCCCGCTCAGGCCGGTCTCGGGGGACTCTGACTCGTAGCGCGTGAGCAGGTTCGTACCGGACAGGCATATCTCACCGCGCCTCCCCCGAGAGACCTCGCGCCCCTCCTCATCGACGATCTTGACCCGCAGCCCCGGGACGGGGACGCCGGAGGAGCCGATCCTCGGCGAGACGGCCGCGTCGTCGGGGAAGACCGTTCCCGGCGACGTCGTCTCCGTCAGGCCGTACACGGTGCGGAACTCCATGTCGGGCATCCAGTCGTGAAGGACCCTGATGAGAGAGACCGGCATGTGGGCCGCCCCGCACGCAAGCATCCGCACCGACGGCAGGGAGGGCTGACGGCGCCGGTTGTCCGCCAGCATGGCGAAGACGGTCGGGGACGCATGGATGAAGGTGATCCGCTCCCCGGCGAGCGTGTCGAGGCAGGGGGCCGGGCGCAGGCGCCGGTGGATGTAGAGACGGCCGCCGACGGAGAGCATCAGTCCGATAATCGCCACCAGCCCCGTGATGTGATACATCGGCACGGCGATGATCGAGCGATCGCGATCGGTGACGTTAAGGAGGCGCTCATAGGAGGTCACCGCGTGCACCACCGCCCGGTTGGACAGCAGCACCGCCTTGGCCCGAGCGGTTGTGCCCGAGGTGAACATGAGGATGGCGGTGCTCTCCGGATCCCCCGGAACGCCGGCGCGGACCTCGCCGTCCTCGTCGCCCTGCTCAAGCAGGACGTCGGGCGTCACGACCTTCACGCCGCCCAGAGCGGCCCGGAGATCTTCGGCCTTGCCGGTTTCGCAGACCAGGAGATCGAGGCGGGCCCGGACCGCCAGCGGCACCACCTCCTGGCGCCGGAGCTTGCCCGGCAAAGGGCAGAAGACCGCCCCGCAGGCGCCGGCCGCCAGGAACACGACAATGAAGTCCGCGGAGTTGTCCATGAGGCAGCCCAGGCGGCGCCCGCGTCCGATCCCGTGGCGCGCCAGTGCGGCCGCAGCGGCGGTCACGCGCTCCATGAGCGCTGCGTACGTGAGGCTCTCCCCGGTCTCATCGACGACGGCGATGTCGTCGCGATGGCGTTCCGCCGCTTTCCGGACTGCGTCGTAGAGACTCACCGGCGCCCCGCGATAACCGAGCCGGCGACGTCCGTCGACCTCGACCGGCTCGAGGTCCTCCGTCACGGACCTGGGCCAGTAGTCCTCGCCTCGCAGCACCGCCTATACCTCCTCGCGCGCAGCCGGCGCATTGTTGGCGGTCCCCGACCGGCGCGCCCCCGGATGACGGCGGATCCACGAGGCCGACGCCGCCCGCGCACTCCGGGCCGCGTCGCGCCGCGCCTCGTCCCTGGACGCCCCTTCGGGTCCGCACAGGGGATTGTCGACGTCGGAGGCGATCAGCGGCTCAATGCCGGACCATGCGCTCATATCAGTCAGCTCGAGGTGCGAGATCGAGCCGATCCCCGCCGGGTTGCCGACAAGCTCGTCGTCGTTCTCGTCGGCCAGGCGGGCTCCGAGATCCTGAAGCATGCCCTCCCCGCCGTCGGACACCGGAGCGAGACAGCACTCGATGTCCGGCCTCACGTCATGCACGCCCGCCTTCACGGCATCCGCCGCGCCGGCGGCGTCAAGAGATCCCTTGAAGGAATCTGGTGCGATCACAATCCGCATCGTTTCTCCTCGGTACTGGTGGCGGCGCCGGCGGCTGTCCCGCGGTGCCGCCACCACACATTCCGATATCCAGGACGTCAGGCACCGGAATCCGGCTTGCGGTACTCAAGGCCTCGAGCGAGCAGGGCGCCGATGACTGTCAGGCCGATCATCATCCACAGACCGGCGAGCTTGTCGCCGGTCGAGGTCTCGAGCCGACCGCATATAGTCGGCCCGAGGAATCCGCCCACCAGACCGCACATGTTGACAAACGCGATACCCGATGCTGCCGAGGCACCGGACAGGCGGTTCGCCGGAAAGGTGAACAGGACCGACTGGATGACGAAAAGCATGAGGGCTCCGATGGCGAACCCGCACACGGCCGTCCACAGGTTTGACGAGACCCGGGCGATGAGCAGTCCGCCGGCAACGCAGACGAGCCCGCCGGAGACGAAGGTGCGAGCACGGCCTATCGACGTCGCGTACCGCGGAAGCGCCGTGGAGCCGACTGCCGCCGCAAGCCATGGCAGCGCCGTGATGAGGCCGACGGCCATCGTGCTCATCGAGGCGTCGTAGAACTTGATCATTGTGGGTAGGAAGTACGAGAGCGAGTAGACGGCGATCTGGTGGGTGAAGTAGATCGCGACGACGAGCCAGATCTGCGGGTCGCGCAGGACGGGGAGCAGGGCGCGCAGGTCGTGATGCTCCGACGCCCTCCCCTGGTCCTCCGCGTCGATGACGCGCTGAAGCAGGTTCTTGTCCTCGGGCGACAGCCATTTCGCGTCCCGCGGATGGTTCGGCAGCGTGTACCAGACGAGCCAGCACAGGACGACGGCGGGGACGCCCTCGATGAGGAACATCCACTGCCACCCCTCAATCCCGAGCAGGCCGTGAAGCCGCAGAAGCGCGCCCGCCAGAGGGGCGCCGATCACGTTCGCCAAGGACACGCCCAGCAGGAAGAGACCGGTCGCCTTCGCCCGGTCCTTCTGCGTGAACCAGTACGAGAGGTACAGGATGATTCCCGGGTAGAGACCGGCCTCGGCCGCACCGAGGAGAACACGCAGGACGTAGAAGGAGCCCTCGTTCCACACAAATGCCATGGCCATGGAGATGAGTCCCCACGTCAGCATGATCCGAGCGATCCAGAATCTCGCCCCCACCTTGTGCATAATGAGGTTCGAGGGGATCTCGAGGACCGCGTAGCAGACGAAGAAGAGCCCGGCTCCGAGTCCGTACGCGGCGGCGCTCAGCCCAATGGAGGTCTCGAGCGACTCCTTCGCCATGCCGATATTCGTCCGATCGATGAACGCAATGATGTAGGCGGCCACAAGAAGCGGCATCAGGCGCCCGAAATTGGTTCGCGTCGCACGGGCCAAGCATGCGTCCTCCTGCGCGCTCAACCGCAAGCCGATGTTATCCTGGGGCGGCGTCGTTGCCATGGGTGTTCCTTTCAGTCGATGGTGCCGGCGTCGGGCCCGGCGGGGAGATGGTGACGCGTTCTCCCCGCCGGAGCCGTGTCTTGGCTGGCAGCGGGTTCTGACGCGGGTGGCGGAGCCTCCCGCACGCGGGCAGCCGATCAGGCGTCGTGCTCGGTCGTGCCGGCCGCCCGCTTGGGGACGAAGAGCTGGAAGACCACGCCGAGAGCGGCGCAGACCGCCATCACGACGAATGTGAGCCGGTATCCGGTAACAGCCTCCCAGCCGCCGCCGAGGCCGATGAGCCGTCCCATAAGGACGGGAGCGATGCCCCCGCCGATGAACATGGCGGTGGTGATGAATCCGTTGGCCGTGCCGTGCGCCCCCTTCGGCGCGTGGTCGGTGGCCGAGGCGTAGTAGATCGGCCATACCGCATTGGCCACCAGACCGAAGAAGAGCTGGAGGCCGATATACATCGGCATGGCTGTGGCGAAGTAGAAGGCGCCGACGCCCACGGCCATCCAGGCCCCGCAGAGGACGATCGTCGTGCGACGGCCGAGGTAGTCCGAGACGGTCGGCCAGAAGATCTGCCCGAGGACGCCCGTGAGGGTGAAGACGATGGAGTAGGCGGCAGCGGCCGCGTAGTCCAGGCCGACGATGTTCGCCAGGTACAGGGGCAGCACGTAGCTGATGCCCATGTAGACGATCTGCGTGAGCAGGGTTGTTCCCGAGGTCAGCATGACGACCCTGTTGCGCAGGCAGAGGCGGACGGCGCCCTTGGCCTCCCTGTGCTCCTGCGCCTCGGTCTTCGACAGCGGCACCGTCATACCGCGGTCGGCGATCTTCGCACAGGTCTCGTCGAGGCGGGCCTCGGTGGAGTACCTCCACCAGAAGAGCATGATCGGGATCGAGGCGATGAGTCCGACGAAGAAAACGTACATCCAGTTCTCGTCGCCGAGCATCCTGAGCATCGCCGAGACGACAATGCCGGAGAACAGCGCCCCCACCGGGTAGCCGGTGTGGTGGACCCCGAGTGCGAAGCCCCGGCGCTCCTTGGGCCACCACTCGGCGGTATTGGAGATCCCGATGGGCTCGCCCCACCCGGCGCCCAGGTTGACGCCGACGCGCAGAACCACGAACACCACGAAGCTGTGGGCGATCGCCTTGATGCCGGTCAGCGCGGAGAGGAGATTGTAGGCGATAACGAGAGGGACCTGGAAGAACGCGCGCCTCCACCCCACGCCGTGCCTGTCGCTCATCCTGGATCCGGCGATCGGCATGACCGCGAGTGCGAGCATGACCAGTGAGGTGATGGCCCCCCACCTCTCGGCACTCAGCCGGAAGTGGGTGGTGATCGATGGGCCCAGGCGGAGGATGACCTCGAGGTCGAAGGCGTTGATGACCCAGATGAACCAGGTGACGCCGAGCGCGACCCAGGAGCCGGCGGGGACGAGGCGGAGCGGCGCCTCCCCCTTCGCGAGCGTGTCATGCGCCACGACGCTCACCCCTGGGCAGCCGCGCCGAAGCGGGGCGTCTCGTAGCCGCGGACGCCGAGGCCGTCAATGACGAGCAGCGCCCCTCTGCGCGCCCCGTCCTCGGGGAAGCGCGGAAGCGGGGGCCGCGCCATGGTCGTCACGTAGAGCCGATCCAGGTCGTCCCCTCCGAAGACCGGGCACGTGACCTTGCGGACGGGCATCTCGATCTGGCGCTCGAGCGTGCCGTCGGGGTCGTAGCGGTTGACCTTGCCCCCGTACACGTGCGCCTGCCAGACGAACCCCTCGGCGTCCACCGTCATGCCGTCGCGGGCGCCGCCGTCGGAGGTGTCCACCGTGACGAAGACCCGCCGGTTGGAGACCTCCCCGGTGGCGAGGTCGTAGTCGTAGGCCCAGATATCACCGGTCCACGTGTCCGCGAAGTAGAAGGTGCCGCCATCAGGGCTCCAGCAGGGTCCGTTGGAGCAGATGATCCCCTCGTCGAGCACCGTCAGCTCCCTGTCCACGCTCAGGGAGTAGAGGCGCCCGCCGGCCTTCTCCTCCATTGTGTCCATCGAGCCGAAGACGAACCGCCCGACCGCATCGACCTTGCCGTCATTGAGCCTGTTACTCGGCAGTCCCGGCTCGGGCGCAGCAATGAGCTCGCGTGCGTCCGAGACGAGGTTGTAGGAGTAGAGACCGCTCTGGAGCGCGACAATGATCTCGTCGTCGTCCTCGGTCAGGGCCATGGAGCCGATCTTCTCCCGCACGTCCCACACCCTGAGCCCGCCGCCGTCGGCGTCATTGCTGAAGACTCGACCGTCCTGGGAGTCGATCCACCACAGACGCCCGGTCCGCACGTCCCAGATCGGCCCCTCCCCAAGCTTTGGTTTGAGGTCGATCACCGTTGATATCCTCATACTTTATACCTTTCACTTGGCGAGTCGCTCCACCTTGAGCGACTCGTTGTCGTCACGCCAATGGGGAAAGTGCTTGCAGTCCCTGCAGAGCCTCTTTCCGGTTCGCGGCTGCGACGTCACCTCGCACGGACGACGACGGCGACGCCCTGGCCGCCGCCGATGCACATGGTGACCAGTCCGAGCTCCCGGCCGACCCGCTTGAGCTGGACGAGCGTGCGGATGGTGAGAATGGCGCCGGTGGCGCCCACCGGGTGGCCGAGAGCAATGGCGCCGCCGAGCGGGTTGGTGACCTCCGGGTCGAGCCTCAGCGCCCGCATGACGGCGACGGCCTGAGCGGCGAAGGCCTCGTTGAGCTCGATCCACCCCATGTCCGTCACCGACATGCCCGTGCGCTCCATGACCCGCTCCACGGCGAGCGTCGGCGCGTAGCCCATGATCTCGGGCTCCAGCCCCGCCTTGGCGCAGGCGACCAGCTCGCCCATGACAGGCAGGCCCATCTCCTTCGCGGTCGCCTCCGTGGTCATGACCAGGGCGGCCGCGGCGTCGTTGATGCCCGAGGAATTGCCCGCCGTCACCGTTCCGTCCGCGGCGAAGGCGGGACGCAGCCCACTCAGGGACTCGACGGTGGTCTCAGGGCGCGGGTGCTCGTCCCTGTCGAAGACCCGCTCCTTCCTTCGCTCGAGTACCGTGATCGGCTCGATCTCCGCATCGAGGTGCCCGCCCTCCCGGGCGGCGGCCGCCCGGCTCTGCGAGCGCGCCGCGAACTCGTCCTGGTCGCGTCGGGACACGCCGAAGCGGCGGGCGACGTTCTCCGCCGTCGCACCCATCGGGTAGTCGCCGAAGGGATCGGTCACGAGCGAGAGGGTCCCGTCCACGAGCCGGTGGTGGCCGAGTCGCCGGCCGTTGCGCGCGTCGAAGTCCATGAAGGGCTGGCGCGACATGTTCTCCGAGCCGCCGGCGACGACGATCCGGGAGCCGCCGGTGCGCAGTTCAAGAGACGCCGAGCGGATGGCCTCCACGCCCGATCCGCACAGCCGGTTGACTGTGACGGCGGTCGACTCCGGCCGCGCGCCTGCCGCGAGCGCAATGCGGCGCGCGAGGAAGGCGTCGCCGCCTACCTGGCCGACGCAGCCGATGACGACCTCGTCCACGGCGCCGGCGGGCACGCCGCCGCGCTCCAGGGCGGCCCTGAGCGCGTGGGCGCCCATGACATGGTTCTCGGTGCCCGCCAGGCTGCCGCCGAAGCGGCCGACCGGCGTGCGCGCCCCGGAGACGAAGACGATCTTGTTGCTGTTGTCCATAAGTCCTCTCCTGCGAGGTTCCTTTTCCTGGAGGTTCCTGGAGGTTCCTGGAGGCCGATTCGTAGAGGCCGGGCCGGGTCTCAGCCGGGGAGGCCCGCTGCGGCCAGCGCGCTGCGGGCCTCGGCGCCCTCGTCCGCGTCCGTGACGGCCCAGCCGTCCGCGGCGAGCTCCAGCGTGTAGTACTCCGTGCACAGGTAGACCTTCTGCTCCCTGTGGAGCGCAGCGGCGCCCGAGAAGGTGAGCTGGTCGACCTGCTCCACCCACTTGGGGTGCCTGGAGGCGACGGACATGAGGAAGCAGACCTTCTTGGCCCCGTCGACAATGTCCATGAACCCGCCGCAGCCGATCGCCCTGCCGCCGAGGGCGGAGACATTGACATTGCCCCGCCGGTCCACCTGCCCGACCCCCATGAAGGTGATGTCGCAGCCCCCGCCGTTGTAGAAGTCGAACTGGCACGGGTGCGGGATGAGGGCGTCGGGGTGGTAGGCGCACCCGAAGTCGACGCCGCCGAGCGGGACCCCTCCGTAGGTGCCCGACTCGATGGTCAGGTGCACGTCCGCGATGAGCCCGGAGCGGGCCAGGGCGACACCCACGGTGTCCCCGGGGATGCCCGTCCCGAGGCTGACCACGTCGCCGGCCTCGACCAGGCCGACGCCGCGGGCGCCGATCGAGGCCCGCTGCTCGCTCAGGTCCCCCTTGTCCAGGGCCGCCGCGATCTCCTCCGCTGTCGCGTGCCCCGTGATCAGCGACATATCGACCTGGGGGAAGGAGTGGGACTGGCGGTGGAAGCGGCTCGTGTCCGAGCAGACCATGGCGACGTCCACCAGGACGCCGGGAACGTTGACGAGCCGGGCCGGGATTCCACCGGGCCGCACGATCTCCTTGACCTGGGCGATGACGACGCCGCCGTTGTTGTGGACGGCCTGGGCGATCGCCAGGGAGTCGAGGATCGTGGGGTCGTCGTCCTGGCTCATGTTGCCGCCGGCATCCATCCGGGTGCCGCGGACAATGGCGACGTCAATGGGGAAGGGCTTGTACCGCAGGTACTCCTCGCCGTCGAGCTCGACGACGTCGACGTACTCGGTGGCGGCGACACGGCGCCGCGTCCTCTCGTTGAGGCGGCCTCCGTCCAGGCGCGGGTCCACGAAGGTGCCCAGGCCGACTGTTGACAGCTGTCCCGGACGCCCGGCGGCAATGGTGCGGTACAGGGTGGAGATCTGGCCCTGCGGCAGGCAGACGCACTCCACCTCGTCGCCGCCCAGCAGCTCCGCCATCGGCGGGTTCAGGCCCCAGTGCGGTCCGACGACGCGTTTGAGGAGGCCGGCGTGCGCGAGCCGGGCGAGCCCGTCGACCCGGTTCGACTGGCCGGCCGCGTGCACCCAGGTGAGGCCGCGCGGGTGACCGGTGGACAGGAAGGACTGCTCGACGGCGAGGTAGATCTCGTCGGCCACCGACATCATGGTGAATCCGTCGGAGGCGACCGTCGCGCCGTCGGCGATGAGCGGGGCGACCTCGTCGGCCGTGACGATCCGCGGGCTCACAGCCGGAATCCCCCGCCCACGTTCACGACCTCGCCGGTAATGTAGGCGGCGTCGTCCGAGGCCAGGAACGCCACGGCGCGGGCGACGTCCTCGGGCCTTCCGATCCGCCGCAGCGGGATGCGGGCGAGCATGCCGTCGTGAGCGTCCCGAGGCATTGCGCGGGTCATCTCCGTGTCGATGAATCCGGGGCAGACGGCGTTGGCCGTCACGTCCTTGAAGGCGAGCTCCTTGGCGATGGAGCGGGTCAGCGAGACCACGCCGCCTTTGGCGGCCGCGTAGTTGGTCTGCCCGACATTGCCCATCCACGACGCCGAGGCGATATTGACGATGCGGCCGTACCGGTTGCCCCGCATATGGGCGCCTATCTCGCGGCAGGTGTAGAAGACCCCGGAGAGGTCCACATCGAGGACCCGGTGCCACTGCTCGTCGGTCATCTTGTGCAGCATCGCGTCGCGGTTGATGCCGGCGTTGTTGACCAGGACGTGGATCTGCCCGGCCCGCTCCACCAGGTCGGCGACGAGCGCACGCACGGCACCGGGGTCGGAGACGTCGATCGCGAAGCCCATGGAGCCGCCGCCGATCTGCTCGGCGGCCGGCTCCACCGCCTCCCGATCGAGGTCGACGACGGCGACCCGCGCGCCTCGAGCCGCGAGGGTCTCGGCGATCCCCCGGCCGATGCCGCGCGCGGCACCGGTGACGACGGCGACCCTGCCGTCGAAGGGGCGTGGGCTAAGGGCTTCGGCGGTCATGACGTGCTCTCTTTCCCGTGGTTGGCGGCGGGCAGGCACCCGCAGGTGTGCCCGATGGACAGTCGGTGGGAGCAGGTGAGCGACACCTGCGTAATCGGCTCGCTCGACAGGAGAAGGTCGACGGCGAGGGCGGCCATGCGGCCCCGGGGCTGGATAATGGACGTCAGTCCCACGAGCTCGGAGCGGCTGATGAGCAGGCCGTCGTAGCCCGTCACCGCGACGTCGTCGGGCACTCGCAGGCCCTCGCGCATGAGCCCGTCCATGAGCCCCATGGCGATCGCGTCGGTCCCGCAGGCCACCGCCCGCGGCAGCTCGGTCAGCGACAGGAGGTGGCGCGCCAGCATCTCTCCGCCGTCGATGCTCAGCCGGGTGTTGACCATCCAGTCGGCGCGGGAACGAATGCCGGCCGCCTTGAGGGCCTCGCGCATTCCCCGCTCACGCATCGCCGAGGACGACGACGATGCCGGTCCGCAGGCGATACCGATGCTGCGGTAGCCGTGCCTCAACAGATGCTGAACGATCTCGCGCCCGGCGAGGTAGTCGTTCATTCCGACGAACGCGCCCGGAAATCCTTTGACGCGGCGGGAGACCTGCACGCACGGAACTCCGGAGGAGCGCAGGATCCGGGAGGCCTCCATCCCATCGGCACTGACGACTGTCGTCATGATTCCGGCCACTCCGTGGCTCAGCATCATCTTCACCGAGGAGATGAAGGCCTCCGGCTCGTCCGCCGTGTGGTACATAATGATCTCGCAGCCACGGGCGCGGGCGGCGTCGGAGGACGAGACGGCGAGCTCGGAGTAGAACGGGTTTCCCACGTCGGCGAGAATGAGGCCCAGCATGACGTCCGAGAGCCCCGCCGCGGCCGGCTTGGCCTCAACCCCGTTCTTGGCGGCCTCCTCAAGAATCCGGTGACGCAGCGTGTCGGATATTCCCGGGCGGCCGTTGAGGGCATAGGAGACCGCTGCGCGGGACACCCCGAGGCTGCGCGCAATATCAGCAGCCGTACACGTGCGGGAACGAGTGGGTACGGGCACGCTGCCCGGGGAAACGGTAGCCACGGTTCTCACGTCCTTGTAAGGATTGGCCGTGGCGCCAAGTTAGAATGCCGGTTGCGTGTTAAGCAACGTTAAGTGAACATGCATCTCCCACTCAGCCGGGGCTCCGCGCGCGGCCGGGCGCGGGACGAGCCGGAGGACCTCATCGGCGCCGCCGCCGAGCGGGGCTCCGCGCCTGGCCGGTGCCGTCTCAGTACCTCGGCAGCTTGGACAGGTCGCGCACCGCGCCGACGTCGGCGCTCGTGGCGAGCATGGCGTAGGCGCGCAGCGCGGCACTGACCCTGCGGGGGCGCGGCGCGTGCGGCGACCAGGCCTCGCCGCCCCGGGCCTCCTCGGCGGCGCGACGGCGGGCGATCTCGCCGTCGTCGACCATGAGCTCGATGCGGCGGGCGGGGATGTCGATCTCGATGCGGTCGCCGTCGCGCACCAGGCCGATGAGCCCGCCCGCGGCCGCCTCGGGGGAGGCGTGCCCGATGGACAGCCCCGAGGTGCCGCCGGAGAAGCGGCCGTCGGTCAGCAGCGCGCACTGCCTGCCCAGGTGCATGGACTTGATGTAGGTGGTCGGGTACAGCATCTCCTGCATGCCCGGGCCGCCGCGCGGGCCCTCGTGGTTGATGACGACGACGTCGCCGGCCCTGACCCTCCCCCCGAGGATCCCCTCCACCGCCGTGTCCTGGGACTCGAAGACGACGGCGGGGCCGGCGAAGGTGAGGATCGAGGCGTCCACGCCCGCGGTCTTGACGATGCAGCCCTTCTCCGCGATGTTGCCGAACAGGACCGCCAGGCCTCCGTCGGCGGAGTAAGCGTGGGCGACGTCGCGGATGCAGCCCGAGGCGCGGTCGGTGTCCGGGGACTCCCAGCGCGAGGCCTGGCCGAACATGGTGGTGGTGCGCACGCCCGCGGGGGCGGCGAGGTAGCGGGTGCGGATCGCCTCGCGGACCCCCGACCCGGGGACGGAGTCGGCGCCGGGTCGGGCGATGTCGTAGGCGGCCAGGGAGTCGGCCAGGGTGCCGCGCAGCACCGTCGACGCCGTCGTGTCCAGCAGGCCGCCGCGGTCGAGCTCGCCGAGGATCCCCATGATCCCGCCGGCGCGGTGGACGTCCTCGACGTGGTAGACGGCGGTCGAGGGCGCGACCCTGCACAGGTGCGGGACCCGGCGGGAGAGCCGGTCGATGTCCGCCATGCGGAAGTCGACCCCGCCCTCCTGGGCGGCGGCCAGCAGGTGGAGGACGGTGTTGGTGGACCCGCCCATGGCGATGTCCAGGCTCATGGCGTTCTCGAAGGCGGCCTTGGTGGCGATGGAGCGCGGCAGGACGGAGGCGTCGTCGTCCTCGTAGTAGGCCCGGGTGATCTCCACGATCTGGCGGCCCGCCTCCTTGAACAGCTCGCCGCGGTCGGCGTGGGTGGCCAGCAGGGTGCCGTTCATGGGCAGGGCCAGCCCGAGCGCCTCGGTCAGGCAGTTCATGGAGTTCGCGGTGAACATGCCCGAGCAGGAGCCGCAGGTCGGGCAGGCCAGGCGCTCGATGGCGCTGATGGTCTCGTCGGCCACAGTGGGATCGGCGGCGTCCATCATGGCGTCGATGAGGTCGAGCTTGCGGGTCGCGCCGTCGGCGGCGACCATCTTGCCCGACTCCATGGGTCCGCCGGAGACGAAGATGGTGGGGATGTTCAGGCGCAGGGAGGCCATGAGCATGCCGGGGGTGATCTTGTCGCAGTTGGAGATGCACACCAGGGCGTCGGCGCAGTGGGCGCCGACCATGTACTCCACGGAGTCCGCGATGAGGTCGCGCGACGGCAGGGAGTAGAGCATGCCGTCGTGGCCCATGGCGATGCCGTCGTCCACGGCAATGGTGTTGAACTCCTTGGCGATGCCCCCGGCGTCCTCGATCTGCGCGGCGACCAGGCGGCCGACGTCGCGCAGGCCCACGTGCCCGGGCACGAACTGGGTGAAGGAGTTGGCAATCGCAATGATCGGCTTGCCGAAATCGGAGTCCTTGACGCCCGTGGCGCGCCACAGGGCGCGGGCACCGGCCATGTTGCGGCCGGAAGTGGAGGTAGCGCTGCGGTAGCGGGGCATGAGAGCGTCTCCTTGGGACGAGTGGTTCGGCGTGGCCACATTAGCGGTCACGGCGTCACCTCATTGGGCCGGACCGGTCACTGGAACCGCCCGGCCGACGGCGGAGCCCGCCCCGCTCCCGCGCCTTTCGCAACAGGCCTGGACTCCCGGCGGCTGCGCGCCGCCGGGGCCGTCGTCGCGGGGCGCACGAACATGCCCGAGCTCGGCCAGTTCCCCGCCGCCGAGTCCGCCCTGCACGGCGCGTGCCTCAACCCCTGGGACGCCTCCGCTCCCCGGGCGGCTCCGCCGTCGCGGTGGCCACGGGCATGGTGCCCGTCGCCATGGGGGCCGACAGCGGCGGGTCCCTGCGCATCCCCGCCTCCGCCTGCGGCGCCCCCGGCGGCGCCCACGACCTGAGAGACAAGGGCCGGGCGGCGGCCACGCCCGCCTCGACGCCGATCGTGTCCAACACGGCGATCGTCAATGTCTTCGGGCACCCGACGATCTCCGTCCACGCCGGCTTCACGTCAGACGGGCCGCCAATCGGCGCCCAGCTCGTGGCGCGCACGGGCCGCGAGGACCTGCTGCCGGCCCTGGCCGCCGGACTCGGGCGCTCCGGCGGTCTGCGCCCGCCTGGACGGGGCGGCCCGGGCTCCGGCCCTCCCGGGGCGCCCTGGTGCGGGCCCCGGCCGGTGCGAGCCCGCTCTGGGGCGCGGCGCCCGCTGCCCGGCGGGACGCCGCTCCGACAGCTCAGTGACGTGAGTCATTCGGCCGGGGTTCCTCACAGCCCCAATTCTTGGTTACCCTTCCCTTATCCCGTTCCGTTCCCACATTCTGAAACGAGACTTATATGAGCCTTCGTCGTTCACTCACAGCGACCGCGGCCGCTGCTGCCATTGCGGCGGGCAGCGTGGTCCTGGCCCCCACCGCCGCCGCCGACCAGCCGATCCTGCAGTGCGCGGGCGACGGCTTCATGTGCGGCGGCCCGGGTCGCCCCGGCACCCTCACGGCCTCCTACACCGACGCCCAGCCCGCCCCCTCCACGGTCTGGGGCACCCCGAAGATCGGCATACTGGACTCCCCCGCCGACGCCCTGGACGTCGAGCCGAGCAGCGAGGTCACCAGGAGCTACGGGGTCGAGATCCCCTGGCAGGCCGACCCGAGCGCACCGCGCACGGTCTCGATGCTCGTGAAGAACAATGAGGGCCTGTTCGCCAACCCCGCGGACATGCGCTTCCACATTACCGACGCCGCGGGGGCGGACCTGCCCGACGGGACGTGCACCCCCGAGGAGCAGAACCTGAACCCGGGGGAGCAGACGACTGTGACCTGCACGGTTCCCGACGGCGGCGCGCTGCTCAAGGCCTACCGCCGCGGAGACTTCGGCGGGGAGTACCTGGCCGCCTGGACACTCGACTCCCAGACGCCGCCGAGCCCGCCGGCCGCCCAGGCACCCAGCACCCCGCCCGTCGTCACCGTCGACGGCAAGACCGTGACCGGGGCGATGGAGGACGGGGCGTGGAAGGCCACCGCCCCCGTCACCCGCCGGGCGCCCGATGCCAACGGCGCCGAGGCCACCCACGCCCCGAAGGTCACCGTGGACGGCGCGGAGGTGGAGGCGCCCTCCTTCCGCATCACCACCAGGGCGGCCGCTCCCGAGCCGGAGCCCAGGCCCACCGCCACGGCGACGTCCGAGCCGAGCGGCTCCCCCAGCGCGTCCGCCGCGCCGACCGACGCCTCCCAGGATCCCGCCGTCCCGGATCCCGGCCGGACGACGGCCCCCGGGGCGCAGGGCCCGGGCAGGCTGCCCAAGACCGGGGCCGAGGCCGCCGGCGCGCTGGGCGCGGCGCTGCTGCTCATGACGGCGGGTGCCCTGGTGCTCAAGCGCTCGCGCCGCCGCGCCTGAGCCCCTGACCGCGGGGCGCCCCGCCCCGTTCCATGGGCCCGGCGGCCCCACCGAGCCCAACCCTGGCCCAACCCTGCCGATGCGGGCGGGCCCTCACCGTGATCTCCCGTTCGGGGACGCGGCGAGGGCCCGCTCCTCATATGCAGGATCATCCGGATCCCGGCCGTAGCCTGCGGCCCGCCCGGTTCCTCAGGGCCCTCCGGCGTCACATGACGCCGAGGATCTCCGTGACGAAGACGAGGGTCGCCCCGCCCTTGATTCCGGCCTGCGGGACGCCGCGGTCCCCGTAGCCGAGCTCGGCGGGGATAGACAGCAGGAGGCGCGAGCCGACGCGCTGGCCGATGAGGCCGTCGTCCCAGCCGCGGATGACCATGCCGACGCCGACCTGGAAGTCCAGCGGCCGGCCGCGGTCGTAGGAGCTGTCGAAGACGTCCCCATTCCAGGTCTGGCCCAGGTAGTGGGCGACAATGTTGTCGCCGGCCTCAACGACCCGGCCGTCACCGGCGTCGAGGACCTGGACCTGGAGCCCCTCGGGGGCGTCGGGCCCGGGGAAGGTGAGGACGGGCTTGGTTCCCTTGGCGCCCTGGACGGAGGGCATGTTGGTGTTGATCATGCTGCGGAGCCTACGGGAGGCCGCCCGGCTCTCCCTGCCGCCGCCCCTCGGCCCAGCGCGAACTGCGGCGCCCGCCTCGCAGGCGGACGTCCGCACGCTCACCGCTCCGCCAGGATCCGCGCCCGCCCTCCCACGGGGATCCGGCGCGCCCGCAGGCCTAGACCGCCTCGACCGCCTCCTCACGGATCGTCGTCGACGGCGCCGACACGGCCGACGCCCCCCCCCCGAGCGCACCCGCGAGCGCCTGATCCTGGTGAGGCAGCACACTCACGTCTTCAGGGCCTCCGTGCGCGACAACCTGCTGTCGCCCGGCGCCTCGGACGCGCAGGCGCGGGCCGCCCTGGAGGCGGCCCGCCTGGCCGAGCACGTGCGCTCGCTGCCCGAGGGCCTGGACACGGTGCTGGCCGAGCGCGGAGCCGCATGGTCGGGAGGGGAGCACCTGGGCCTGGCCCGGGGCCTGCTGCGCGACCCCGCCGTGCTCGTGCTCGACGAGCCCACGGCCGGCCTCGACACCCGCACCGAGGCCGACTTCCTCCGGGCCCTCATCCGCGGGCGGCGCGGGGCCGGGACAGATCGCGAGGATCCGTCCCGGCCCCGCACGGCAGTCGACCGGCGGCCCCTGAAGGCGGCCGCCGGTGCGGCCCGGCTCAGTTGTCGTACAGGATGGCGAGGATGCGGAGGAACTCCAGGTAGAGCCATACGAGGGTGACCACGAGCCCGAAGGCGCCCGCCCAGGCGTACCTGGTCGGCAGGCCCTGCTCGACACCACGCTGGATGGCCTCGAAGTCCATGGCGAGGCTGACGGCGGCCAGGACGACGGCCACCAGGCCGACGATCAGGCCCAGCGGGATCCCGAAGACCTCCACGCTGCGCAGGCCCCACGGCTGGTCGATGACACCGGTGACCATGAGGGCGAAGTTGACGACGCTGAACAGCAGGTAGCCGCCCATGGCGATCAGGACGATGCGCGCCACTCTGCCCGAGACGCGGAAGCCGGCGAACTTGTAGGCGCACAGCATGACGGCGAAGGTCGCACCGGTCGCAAGCACCGCCTGGATCACAATGCCGGGAACGACGTACTCCATGATGCCGGAGATCGCCCCGAGCATGGCGCCCTCGAAAGCGGCGTAGAGCATGATGAGGACGGGGCTGGGCTCCTTCTTGAAGGAGTTGACGAGCCCGAGGACGAGGGCGCCGATGCAGCCGACGATCATGGCGAGGGAGCCGAGGCCCGCCGTGGCCGGGTTGGTGGCGAGCATCCAGGAGACGGCGCCGACGCCGAGGATGATGGCGAACATGCCGGCGGTGCGCACGACGACGTCGTCGTAGGTCATGCGGCCGCGGTCGACGTTGGTGGCGCTCGGCGCGCCGTACTGGCTCTCCAGGCCGGCGAGCTGCTCGGGGGAGACCTGGCCGTACCCGGCCTGAGCCGGCTGGCCGTATCCGTAGCCCTGCTGGCCGTAGCCGGCCTGGGCGGGCCGGCTGTAGCCGACACCGTAACCCGCCTGGCCGTACTGGCTGGACTGCCCCGGCTGGTACCCGGGCATCGTCGGGTAGCCGTTGGGCGTCACCGGCCTTGACGGCGCGGCGACGGCGGCGCCGCCGTTGAAGGCCGCGCTGCGGGAGAAGAATGGATTGCTCAACGTGATGTCCTCTCGGAGGGGACGAAGGTGGATGCCGGTGCGCACCGGCGCCTTCCGACACTGGTACGGCATGTGTAACACCCCCATCCTGCCCAAGATTCCCTCTGTTGCCTAGATGATCGGCTCCGAGACGGTGCAGGGCGGCTCAGGCGGGCCGTGCCCCGGTCATCAACAACGGTTCGGCGCGGCGCCCCAGTGCCCGGTCGCAGCGTCTGCGCCAGACCTGGACATACCGGGCCATCCGGGGCGGGACCTGGGCCGCCCGTCGACGGGGAAGCGCCTGTCCTGCGCGCTCCTGAGGCTCGGATGCGGATCGGCGTGACCGTGAGGCGGTGGGCGGCCGCCCGGCAGGGCTCAAGGCCCCACCGGGACGCGGGCGGGCCCCGGCTCACGCCCTCCGGCTCACCGCCCGGGCCGAGGCCTCTCATCCTCCAGAAGGAGCCCGCCGCCGAGAAAGGTTCGTCACCCGGGCCGATGGGCTGGATCCGTGCGGCTCCTAGCCTGAAGTCACTGCGGGGGCGCCGCCCCTCACCGACAGACTCAGCCCCTACAGAAGAGTGATTCCCCATGATTGAGGCCGTCAACCTGACCAAGCAGTACGGCGCCAAGACCGCCGTGGATCATGTCTCGTTCACCGTCGAGCCCGGCACAGTCACCGGCTTCCTGGGCCCCAACGGCGCGGGTAAGTCCACCACCATGCGGATGATCATGGGGCTGGACAGGCCGACGACGGGATCGGTGACGGTCAATGGCCGCCCCTACCGGGAGCTGTCCGCCCCCCTGTGCGAGGTCGGCGCCCTGCTGGACGCCAAGGGGCTGCACGGGTCGCGGTCGGCCCGCGCCCACCTGCGCCAGCTGGCCGCCTCCAACGGCATCTCGACCACGCGCGTGGACGAGGTCCTGGAGCTCACCGGTCTGACGAACGTGGCCAAGAAGCGCGTCAAGGGCTTCAGCCTCGGCATGGGCCAGCGCCTGGGCATGGCTGCCGCCCTCCTGGGCGACCCCGGAGTCCTCATCTTCGACGAACCCGTCAACGGCCTGGACCCCGAGGGTGTGAAGTGGGTCCGCGAGACCTGCCGCCACCTGGCCGCCGAGGGCCGCACCGTCTTCATCTCCTCCCACCTGATGAGCGAGATGGCCCAGACCGCCGATCACCTCATCGTCATCGGCCAGGGCCGCATCCTGACCTCCGGGCCCGTGGACCAGGTCATCGCCTCGGCCACCACCGACAGGGTTCGCGTGGCCTCGCCCCAGGCCGCCCGGCTCGCCGAGCTGCTGGCCCGCCAGGGCCTGTCCGCCACGGCCGTCTCCCCCAGCGTTCTGGAGACCACCAACGCCAATGCCGCCACCATCGGCGAGGCCGCCGCCTCCGCCGGGATCGTCCTGCACGAGCTCACCACCATCCACGCCTCCCTGGAGGACGCCTACCTCGCGCTGACCAGCGACTCCGTGGAGTACCGCACCGACGCCTCCGATCGGACCGGCTCCCGGAGCGGCTCCGCCGGGCGGGGCACCCGCCTCAAGGTGGCCTGACGCCGCCCCGCCCACTCGCCGCCCCCCCTGACGACACCCCTCCAGACTCCGCACGCACACTCACGAAAAGGCCTCATTATGACAACCGCCGCACCCCCCGCCACGAGTCCCGCGGCCGCACTCAAAGGCAAGGGCGCCGCCCGCCCCTTGCGCACCCGCATCCAGGGCCGCCAGACCTTCGCCCGCGCCGTCGGCTCGGAGTGGATCAAGATCCGCTCCCTGCGCTCGACCTGGATCACCTCCGCCATCGCCATCGTCACCTCCGTCCTCATCGGGGCGGGGCTGACCATCGGCATGGGCAAGACCGCGGAGTACGCCGATACCGCCCGTTACTCCCTTATCGCCGGCACCACTCTGGGACAGATCGTAGTGGCGGTCCTGGCCGCCCTGGTGATCACCGGGGAGTACTCCTCGGGGCAGATCCGCTCCTCGCTGGCGGCCGTCCCCCACCGCGGGCGCCTGCTGTGGGCCAAGGCGCTCGTGATCTCGTTCGTCGCCTTCCTCCTGGGGAGCCTGTCCACCCTCCTGTCCTGGGCGATCTCCGCCCCCTTCCTGGGAGAGCACGCGGGTTCCCTGACTGACGCCCACTACCTCGGCTTCTTCTGGGGCTCGGGCCTGGCCTACGCCGGTATCGCCCTGATGACCCTGGGGCTCGGGTTCCTGCTTCGCTCCACCGCCGGATCCCTCACCGTGGTCACCGTGCTCCTCTTCGTCATCGAGATCCCCCTGGGTCTCATGGCCATGAAGTGGGAGTGGGCGACCAAGATCATCGGCCTCCTGCCCGGCAGGGTCGCCGGCGCCGTCACGGACCCCTTCCAGCTCACCCAGACATGGGGCTCCCAGGCCGGCGGCGCCACGAGCTTCCTCGAGCACAGCCACGCGATCCTCGTCTTCGCAGCCTGGGCCCTCATCCCGATGCTGATCGGCTGGCCCGTCTTCTCCAGGCGCGACACCTGAGCCCCGGCCCGCCCGGCCGCCCGCCGCTCACGGACCCGACCCGCCGATGGCGCCCAACGGGCACACCGCCCCGGGCGCCGTCGGCGCGCCCGCCGACCGCACAAGGCCCTGAGGACACAATGACCCCGTGGACCACGCAGACAACCCGCCCCGGGGCCGGAACGGAGCAACGGCGATGAGCATGCCCCCCACCGCCATGCGCCTCATGCGCTGGCACAACAGGCACCGGATCCTGTCCGACTCCGTCCTTGGGGCCATGGTGCTCGTCCTCGACACGCTCCTGGGGCTGGTCCCCGCGCTGACCGCGGGGCCGCCCTCCACCGCGTCCTGGCTGCCGGTCACGATCACGGCGACCGTCCTGTGCACGGCCGCCCTGTGCGTACGGCGCGTCCGCCCGGCCACGGCGTGGGCGGCCACCGTCGTCGTCCCCCTGCTGCACGACGTCATCATCTACTCCGTCTGCGGCTTCAGATCGGACGCCTTCGCGATCATCGCGAACTCCCTGAGCGCCTACGGCCTGATCGGAACCCCTCTGTGCCTGACGGCGCTGGCCATGCGGCACCATGTCGCCCGAACCTGGGCGGCGGCCTTCGCCTCCGGGGTGCCGCCCGCGATCGCCGGGGTCTGGATGGAGGGCGCGCCCCCGAGCCAGGCGTGGTTCGTCTACCTCCTCTACAGCCTCATCTGCGTCATCGCCACCCTGATCGGCATGATCATGCGGACCCAGGAGGTCCAGCTGAGCGAGATGAGGATGCGCTCGGCGCGGCTGGCGCTGGCCCGGGAGCAGGAGGCCCTCCTCGCGGCGGCCAACGAGCGCAGCCGGATCGCCCGCGAGATGCACGACGTCGTCGCCCACTCCCTGGCCGTCATGATCACCATGGCCGACGGCGCCGCCGCGGCCATCGACCGCAACCCCGGCATGGCCAGGGAGGCGCTCGGGACGCTCGCGGAGACCGGGCGCTCCGCCCTGGCCGACACGCGCCGGCTGGTCGGCGTGCTGCGCGACGACCCCGAGGCCTCATCGGCGCCGCCGGCCCCGCCGACGCAGGCGTCCCCGCATCCGCCCCCGGCACCGGTCGGCCCAGCCCCGTCCGGCGGGCTCCCTCGTCGCCCGATCCGCAAGAACTCACCCGTCGGCGCCCGCCCGACGCCGGTGATCAAAGACCTGCCGGTGCCCGAGTTCGCGCCGCCGGGCACCGTCGCCCCCGTCGAGCCCACCGAGAAGATCGCAAACCTGCGCCGCGAGGCCACCGACACGCGGGCCGACACGTCCCGGGGCGACACGCCCATGGCGCCCGCACCCGAGCAGGCCGACCTGGCGGCGCTCGTCTCCCGATTCGAGGCGGCCGGGGTGCCCGTGGCCTACACGTGGAACGGCAGGCCGCTGCCCGACGACAAGGGCCTGCAGCTGACCGTGTTCCGCATCGCCCAGGAGTCGCTGACCAACGTGCTGCGCTACGCTCCCACCACGCGCGCGGTCACGGTGCGCGTGGACCGCCACGCGGGAACGGCCGTGCTCACGGTCGACAACGACGCGGCCCCGGGGTCCAGGCCCGTGCACGGGTCGGGCAAGGGCCTGATCGGGATGCGGGAGCGCGCGGCCGTCTATGGTGGCAGTGTCCAGGCGGGGCCGACCGCCACGGGGTGGCGCGTGCGCGCCGTCCTGCGCTGGGACGAAGACGACGAAGGGACCTCTCCGTGGCAGCTTCCGCTGTGAACTCCTCCACCGACCGACCCGGGGACGCGCCGGTCACGGTGGTGCTGGCCGACGACCAGGCGCTCATGCGCATGGGCTTCCGCATGGTTCTCGACGCCGAAGACGGCATCGAGGTCGTCGGCGAGGCCTCCGACGGCGCCTCCGCCCTGGCCCAGGCGCGCGCACTGCGCCCCGACGTCATCCTCATGGACGTGCGCATGCCCGGCGTGAACGGCATCGACGCGACGGCGGCCATCACCGCCCAGTGCCCCAGCACGAAGATCCTCATCCTGACGACCTTCGACCTGGACGAGTACGCCTTCGCGGGCCTGCGCGCCGGCGCCAGCGGCTTCCTGCTCAAGGACACCCGGCCGGCCGAGCTGGCCGAGGCGATCCGCACCGTGGCCGGCGGCGAGGCCGTCGTCTCCCCCCGCGTGACGCGGCGCATGCTGGAGATGTTCGCCTCCCACCTGCCCGACGGCGGCGGCCGGCAGGTCGACGAGGACCCCCGGATCGCCTCGCTCACGCCGCGCGAGCGGGAGATCCTCGTGCTCATGGCCCAGGGCATGAGCAACTCGGAGATCGCCGCCCACCTGGTCGTCTCGGCCACGACCGTCAAGACGCACGTGGGCAACATCCTGGCCAAGCTGGACGTGCGCGACCGCGTCCAGGCCGTCGTCGTCGCCTACGAGACCGGCCTCATGGCGGCCTGAGGCGGCCGGCGGCCCGGCCCGCGCGCGACCGGCCTCAGGCGGAGTGAAGGCGCTGCTGGGCGCCCTCGAAGCCGCGGGTGACGACGTCCTCGACGACGTCGGCCGCCTGCTCGAGCGTGACCGCGAGCGCGTCCCGCCCCCGGGCCGGGAAGTCGGACAGGACGAAGTCGGCCGCGTCCTGCCGGCCCGGGGGACGTCCGATCCCCACGCGCAGGCGCGCGTAGTCCCTGGTGGCCAGGGCCTGGCTGATCGAGCGCAGGCCGTTGTGCCCGCCCTCGCCGCCGCCGCGCTTGAGGCGCAGCTGGTGGGCGGGCAGGTCGAGCTCGTCGTGGATGACGAGCAGCCGGGAGGCCGGGTCGATGCCGTAGAAGCGGACGAGCGCCTCGACCGGGCCGCCCGAGGCATTCATGTAGCCGGCGGGCTCGGCGAGGACCACCCGGGGGCCGGGCGCGCCCCCGGGCAGGACGCCCAGGCGCGCCTCGGCCGCCTGCGCGCGCGCCCTGTGCCTGGTCAGCCGGGACCCGGTGCGCCCGGCCAGGACGTCGATGACCATGTGGCCGACGTTGTGGCGGTTGCGGGCGTACCGGTCCCCGGGGTTCCCCAGCCCGACGACGAGCCAGGCCTCGCTCATGGGGGCTCCTTCAGGTGCCGGGCCGGGAGGTCACTCCGCGGCCGCGTCGGCAGCCTCGCCCTCGGCGGCGTCGGCCGCAGGGGCCGTGTCCGCGACGGCGGCCTCGGCGGCCACGTTGACGACGTCGACCTCGGCGTCGGTGACGGCCTCGACGCCCTCGGGCAGGACCAGGTCGGACACGCGCACAGCGGTGCCGGCCCCGATGCCGGTGATATCGACCTCGATAGACTCGGGGATCGAGACGGCCGGCGCGGAGACGACGACGTGGGGCAGCTCGATAATGTGCATGGTGCCGGGCACGGCGTCGCCGACGACGCTCACGGGGATCTCGACATCGACGCGCTCGTTGCGGTTGACCAGGAGGAAGTCGACGTGCTGCACGCCGGGGCGGATGGGGTGGCGCTGGACCTCCTTGGTCAGGGTCAGCAGGCTCTCGCCGTCGATGTCGAGCTCGATGAGCGCGTTGTCGGTGCCGCGCAGGGCGAGACGAGTGTCGTGCTCGTCCAGGAGGATGTGGCGCGGGTCGGTGCCGTGGCCGTAGACGACGGCGGGGACCTGGCCGGCGCGCCGGGCCCGGCGGGAGGATCCCTTGCCGAAGGTGGTGCGGACGGTGGCCTTGAGGGTGATGGCGTTGTCGGCCATGGGGTTCTCCTCGGTCAGGGCGGGGCGGCGCCCCGCGGCGGTTGTGGCGGGGCGGTGCCCCGCGGGCTGGTGGTCCGGCGCGGGGCGACGGCGCGCGGCGCTGTGCGGCACCACCACGTCGATCACGGATGCGCGCCACCGGGCGCGTCCCTCGCCGGGGCAACGCGGCGAGTCTATGCGAGGAGCCCGGGCCCGGCGAGGCCGGCGCCGGTGAGATCGGTCGTACTCCGAGCGGGAGAAGTGGGGGAGCCGAGCAGCCTCAGGACCTCCCGCACCTCGCCGATGGGCAGCTGCCCGGGGGCCGAGGACGCGCCGCCGGCGGTGGCGAAGGTCAGGGCCGAGCCGAACACAGCGCCGCTCACCCGGCTGACCGCCCCGAGCGCCCCCATCGACATGGTCACCACGGGCACGTCCAGCTCCTCGCTCGCCCGCGCCGTCACGCCCAGCAGCCGCGCGACGTCGTGCGCGCTGCGCGGCATGACCGCGAGCTTGGCCGCGTCCGCGCCCGCCTCGGCCATGGCGCGCAGGCGCCCCAGCATGACGGCGTCCCGCGGGGTGGCCTCGAAGTCGTGGCAGGAGACGACCGCGTCCAGGCCCGCCGCGTGCGCCCGCGCGACGAGCTCGGCCGTCCGCCCCCGGGCGAGCTCGATGTCGAGGGCCGCGGGCCGCCGCGCCTCGGGGCGGCCCGCACCAGAGCGCCGCGCCTCGGGCAGGGCGGCGAGCCCTTCGGCGAGCGCCCGCAGGAGCTCCCGGTAGGCGCCGTCGTCCAGCCGCGCTCCCCCGCCCTCTGCGGCGGTCCGCACGGTCAGGAGCACGGGCGTGCCCGCCTCGCCCGCCAGTGCGCCGCCGAGCCTGACGAGGTCCCGCGCGGCCGGCCGGGCCGGTGCCCCCGCCCCGGCGTCGAGCAGGTCGGCGCGCAGCTCGACGACGTCGGCCCCGGCCTCGGCGGCGGCGCGCCCCTGCGCCAGGCAGGCCGCGGCCGTGGCCCCGGTCGTGGCCACGGCGACCGCGACGCGCCCGTCGTCGGGGAGCAGGCGGCTCAGGCGACTCAGACGACTCACGGCACCGGCACCGCCAGCGACAGGGCGATCCCGTCGAGGATGTCGTGCAGGCTGGTGACGACGGTGGCCAGCGGACGCCCCGCCGCGGTCGTCTCGGCCACGACACGGCCGATCACCTCGCTCCACACGAGCGCCCCGGCGGCGATGACGTCGCGGCGCCCCGGGCGCAGGTAGGCCCAGGACTCCCGCTCGGCGGCGGTGGAGTGCACGATCGCGTCGCAGGACGCCAGGGCCGCCCCGACGGCCAGCTCGGCGCCGTCGATGGCCTCGGCGTCGAAGTCCGCCAGAGGCAGGGCGTGGGCGGTCACGGTGGTGATGGTGCCGGCCAGCCCCACGAGGCGGCCGGTGGCCGCCAGGTCGACGGCCTGGGCGGCGCGGTCGAGCAGGCCGCGCACCTCGGCGCGGGCGGCGGCCTCTGCCGCGGGGGTGACGCCGTCGGCCAGGTAGCGCTCGGTGATGCGCACGCTGCCGGTGTTCAGGCTGATGGCGGCGGCCGGGGCGTCCACGCCCAGGACCAGCTCGGTGGAGCCTCCCCCGAGGTCGACGACGAGCCGCGGCGCCCCGCCGTCGGCCCCCCGAGCGCCCAGCAGGGAGCCGGCGAAGGACAGGTGGGCCTCCTCCTGCCCGGAGACCACCTCGGGGTCCACCCCCAGCAGGCTACGGACGCCGGCCGCGAAGTCCCCCCGGTTGCGGGCGTCGCGGGTGGCGGAGGTGGCCACGAAGCGGCGGGCGGCCCGGCCCGGTTCCACGCCGAACTCGGCGCAGTCGGCGGCGTAGTCCTCCACGACGGCGAGCGTGCGCTCCAGGGCGGCGGGGTCGAGCAGGCCGGTGCGGTCCACCCCCTGCCCGAGGCGGACGATCTCGTTGCGGCGGCGCAGCGGCTCCAGGCGGGGGCGCCCGGTCTCCTCCCGGATCAGGTCGGCGACGAGCAGGCGGATCGTGTTGGTGCCGCAGTCGACGGCGGCGACGCGTGTCATGGTCGGGTGCTCCTGGGTCGGTTCGGGGCGCTCGGCGCGAGTTCAGCACGAGCACTGAGCAGGATCCCACAAACCGCGCTCGATGAGGACGGCGATGGTGAGGTCCCCGATCGGGTTGATGCCGCGGCCGACCGCCAGCGAGTGCCCCACCAGGGCGTGCAGGCACTTGACCCGGGTGGGCATGCCCCCGGCCGAGACGCCGTCGATCTCCTCGGGGCGGCCGAGCTCGGCTCGACGGGCCAGGTAGTCCTCGTGGGCGGCGGCGTAGGCTGCAGCGAGCGTCTCATCGGCCGCCAGGCGCCCGTTGAAGTCCTCCATGAGGTGCTCGGCCTCAAGAGTGGAGCAGCCCCTGACCGCCGCGGGGTGCGTGAGATAGTAGGTCGTGGGGAAGGGAGAGCCGTCGGGTAGACGCGGCGCGGTGCGCGCGACGGCGGGGCGGCCGCACACGCAGCGCGCGGCGATGCCGACCACGCCCCGGGGCGCGCGGCCGAGCTGGTCGCGCAGGGCGTCCAGGTCGGCCGCGGCGACCTCGGGAGCCGCGGCGCGGGAGTCCCGGGTCACGGGGTCGCTCCCGACGACTGCGTCGGGGCGCCCGCGGGCGCGGCGTCGGCGGGCCCGGAAGCGCCGGAGGATGCGGGCGCGGTAGGCGCCGGGGTGGAGCGGCCCCGCTCGGTGGGCTCGGCGGTGGGCGTCGCCGTCGGGGCGGCCTCGGTGCCGCCGGCCACCCGCGCGGACTCCCGCACAACGTCGTACCAGGGGCGGTGCTCCGTGGAGCCCGCACCGGTGGTCCCGGCAGCGGTGTCGTCCTTGAACCGGTCCGCGCCGACGACGACGTAGGTCGTCTCCCCCGGCATGACGTAGGCCAGGCGCTCGCGGGCGCGGGACTTGACGTAGTCGTCGTCCTGCCACAGGGCGAGCTCCTCCTCCAGGGCGGCGGATGTCGCCTGCGCGCGGGCGATGTCGCTGACGACGGCGTCGTACCTGGCCCGCTGCGACAGGTAGCCGCGCAGCGAGGGGAAGGTGACGACGAAGGCCAGCAGGAGGACGACGACCAGGCTGATCGCGTGGGTGGGCGCGGCCAGCCCGTCGGTGCCGACGATGCGCACGGTGTTGCGCTCGGGGGCCTCGCCGGGGTCGGCGGCCGGGTCCGGGCTCGAGGGGGAGGCGGCATCGGAGGATGCTGCCTGCGGTCCTGGGCCCTGCCTGGGCGTGGTGCGCGCGGTGCGGCGCGCACCGGGGCGGGCTCCCGGGCGAGCAGGTGCGGGTCGGCGCGGCGTCATGGGGCTGATCCTGCCCCCTGGTCCCGGGGGCGGCCGGGCACCGGCGTCGGCGGGTCGCTCGCCCTGGGCGTACCGCCGGCGCACTCCGTTCACAAACGACGACGGCGGGGTGCGGCGGAGATCTCCGCCGCACCCCGCTGGGCGCGCTGCCAGTCAGACCTCGGGCACACCGCCGCTTGGGCGCCGTGCCCGCCCCGAGCCGGAGCAGAGCCCCGGCTCAGGCTGCGACCCAGCGCCGTGCCCGCCCCGAGCCGGAGCAGAGCCCCGGCTCAGGCCTTGAAGCGCGGGAAGGCGGCGGCGCCGGCGTAGACGGCGTCCTCACCCAGGGCGTCCTCGATGCGCAGGAGCTGGTTGTACTTGTTGATACGCTCGCCGCGGGCCGGGGCGCCGGTCTTGATCTGGCCGGAGTTGGTGGCCACCGCGAGGTCGGCGATGGTGACGTCCTCGGTCTCGCCGGAGCGGTGCGAGGTCATCGTCTTGTAGCCGGCGCGGTGCGCCATCTCGACGGCCTCGAGGGTCTCGGTCAGCGAGCCGATCTGGTTGACCTTGACCAGCAGGGCGTTGGCGGCGCCCATGCCGATGCCCTTGGCGAGGCGCTCGGGGTTGGTGACGAAGAAGTCGTCGCCGACGATCTGGACCTTGTCGCCGATCTCCTCGGTGAGGGCCTTCCAGTGCTCCCACTCGTCCTCGGACAGGGGGTCCTCGATGGAGACGATCGGGAAGTCCTTGATGAGCTGCTCGTAGTACTTGACCATGTAGTCGTTGTCGCGGGCCTCGCCCTCGAACTTGTACGTCTTGGTCTTGTCGTCGAAGAACTCGCTGGAGGCGACGTCCATGGCCAGGCCCACGTCCTTGCCGGGCTTGTAGCCGGCCTTCTCAATGGCCTCGACGATGAGCTCCAGGGCCTCGCGGTTGGAGTCGAGGTTGGGGGCGAAGCCGCCCTCGTCGCCCAGGCCGGTGGACAGGCCGCGCTCCTTCACGACGGCCTTGAGGGTGTGGTAGACCTCGGCGCCCATGCGCAGAGCCTCGCGGAACGTGCTGGCGCCGATGGGGGCGATCATGAACTCCTGGATGTCCACGTTGGAGTCCGCGTGGGAGCCGCCGTTCATGATGTTCATCATCGGGACGGGCAGCACGTGGGCGTTCGGGCCGCCGATGTACTGGAAGAGGTTGAGATCGGCGGAGACGGCGGAGGCCTGAGCAGCGGCCAGCGAGACGCCGAGGATGGCGTTGGCGCCGAGCTTGCCCTTGTTGGGGGTGCCGTCGAGCTCGATCATGAGGCGGTCGAGACCGCGCTGGTCGGCGGCGTCGAAGCCGATGACCTTGGGGGCGATAATGTCGTTGACGTTGGCGACGGCCTTCTCGACGCCCTTGCCGCCGTAGCGGGACTTGTCGCCGTCGCGCAGCTCGACGGCCTCGAAGGCGCCGGTGGAGGCGCCTGAGGGGACGGCTGCGCGAGCGGAGGCGCCGTCCTCAAGCAGGATCTCGACCTCGAGGGTCGGGTTGCCACGGGAGTCGAGGATCTCGCGGGCTTTAACTGTCTCGATGAGGGCCACTTGGTGCTCCTTGTTCTGTGATCGATCGAGGTGATCCGGACGCAAGGTTCAGCCTACCGGTCGCCGTCCGTGACTTCGAGGGCGTTGGTCCCCATTTACCGGACTGTTCACGCCCGGCGAGCACCAGGCCGACGCCGTCGGGCGCGGTGGGCGGGCACCAGAGGGCGCCCGACGGCGTCAGGAGGAGCGCGAGCCGCCCAGGGTGGGAGCCGCGGCGCTGCTCGGGACGAGCCAGTCACCCTGCTTGAGGGTGTACCGCGGCGAGGCCTTGCCGGCCAGCGACGCCTGCACGGCCCTGGCGGCCTCCGCGGCGGGCTGGAGCTGAGGGTTCCGATTCGCCGAGCTCAGCGCCTGACTGATGAGCGCGGAGCGCGCGACGTCAATGCTGACCCGGGAGTAGGAGCGATCATCGGGCTGACCAGAAGCAGCCGCGACCGTCTGGACGATGGCCTCCTGGGCGTCGTCGTCGGTCAC
Source organism: Actinomyces israelii (assembly GCF_030253495.1). Classification (NCBI taxonomy): domain Bacteria; kingdom Bacillati; phylum Actinomycetota; class Actinomycetes; order Actinomycetales; family Actinomycetaceae; genus Actinomyces; species Actinomyces israelii. The sequence goes on along the minus strand of NZ_CP124548.1, from coordinate 721,219 downwards.
GGTGAGGCCGTACTCCTCGGCGACCCCCTCAAGCGGCTGCAGGTTGACGAGGCTTGCCAGGACCACATCGGCGCTCATGCCCGGGACCTTGGAGAGCTCTGCAGCCGCGGTCTGGACGTCGCTCTCGGACACAGAGATGGTGTGGGTCGTGCCGCCGGCGTCCGCGTAGGTTCCGACGTACGCCTTGCCCGGGTGGTCGGAGCACCCCGCGAGCGCCCCTGCGGCCAGTGCCGCAGCGGCGGCTGCGGCGAGGAGACGTGCGGCGCGCGAAACGGGCTGGGTCACTGTGGGCTCCCTGTCGTGGGCTGGCGGGTGTCGGCGGACTGCCGGAGGCCTGTCACAGCCTCCGGGCGGGACCTGCGGTCCGGGTCCATGGTAGCCCGGCGGCCGGGGTTTCTGACGTCGCGTCCCGCATTCGCGCCCGCGCCGGACGCCTGCACCGAATGCCCGTGCCGGCCCTGCTCCGGCCGCCCGCACCGGCCGCGACCGATCTCGGTGCGGAAGTGAACCGATCTCGACACGGAACTCGACCGATCTCGGCGAAGGGAGCACCGGGCAAGCGAAGGGGCGCGCGAAGGGGCGGGCGGCTTGTCGTCCGAACGGTCGGCCCCGGCCGTAGACGCTTGCGACAGCGCCAGCAGGGTCACACTATAGATAACATGGACGTATTGCAGTGCTTGTCAGTTCGTAAGCGAACTGCTTCCAGCCTATAACGACTGCCCGGAAAAGTCAGAGGAGGCACGACCACGAAGAAAGCCAAGGCGCTCGGCGCGATAGCCGGTCTCGCGATCATCGGAGCCGCAGCCACAGCCGGAGCCGCATATGCCGATGGACAGAACTACGGCACCTCCTGGGAAAGTGGATTCTTCGGAGCCAAGGTGAACGGCTATGTCCAGATACAGGCCTCATACGATGACGACGGACTTCACGCGTGGAAAGGCTGCCACACTTTCACACGCCCAGCCGGTCCCACCCTGAACACAGGCCGGCTATGCACTGACCCCGCCTCAGACTCCAACGACTCCAATATCTACTCGCGCACCGACTGGGTGTGGGACTCGCCGCTATGGGGAGACGACTACGTCACTTCCTACCACTGGAGCATTGATTACTTCTGATCCAATGCCCTGAATTTGCGCGCAGAGCCCCGCACCAAACTTGTATATTATGATGTCTATTGCGACGCCTGCGAACCGACGCCATAAGCACCGCCAGCGCACCCAAGATCGCAATAACCACATAGTTTCGTCGATTGAATTTACTTACGATCTCCCGATAGACGGGCTTCTGGCTGTCGCCTATGGGATTCTCGTCGCTTTTCTCGCAATTGCACTCATGTGGTGGACAGACAACAGGTCCGAGATCACTTACGGAATGAGCGGACCAATGACCACAATCACGTTGATGAATAGCGGCCGCTCCGTCACTGAGGAGCAGCAGACGGACGCCGCACGCGAGTTGCGCACATTCCTCTCCGAGAATGACATCAGTATGATCAAGGTCTCGAATGGCGATGGCCCTCCGGCCCTCGTGGTCTTCGACCCAGGCCACAAGATCGGTTGGACCAACTCACTCGATGCCGCCAGCAGTACCGTAGATCCAGAGCCCGGGGTGTACACCATTACCGGATCCTACTCGGACAGAACGTGGGCATCCTCGGGGCGGGCGCCGCTCGTGCCACAGGGACTCGACGTACTCGGCAGTGTCGAGGTTTCTGGCTTAACGCCATCGAACAGCAATCTCCAATTCGTTGAGACTCCCGGAGCCGCTCCTTTCGGCACAGGAACGATGTACTTGGGGACAACCGACCCGGATGCAGTAGCGCGCATCGTCGAGCTAGTGGAAGCGCAGGGCTCGCGCCTGCAAAGCGTCAAGCAGCAACCGCCACTGCTGACCTCACTGGTCCATGACGCACCTGTCGCGATCTCAACAATATTCGCATCCTTAGGTCTCGTCTGCGTTATGGCGTCTCTTGCCCTAAGACTGCCCGAGCAGCGCGAGGAGATCCGATTGCGCGCCTTAGTCGGCGCGACCGGGCTGGAACTGGTCCGGGACCACGCCTCCCGAGAGCTGGTTCCCGCCCTCGCCGGGACCATGATCGGCTCAGGAGTCGCGCTGGCAACCACCTCGCTCATCTCTGTCAGCGCCCCCGGCAACCGGGAACTCGTCGTGGTGATGTTGGGGGCGCTCACAGGCGGGACAGTCATGTGGATCGCTCGACAAGCGACCTTTGCGCTCGTCCTGCCCTCCTATCTCAAGCGAGTCGTCTCATGATCAGCACAGAGATATCGGGAGGATTCCGAACCGCGTGGCGTCACCGACGGAGCGCCGTGGGTGTCGCGCTCATGGTCACCGCCGTATGCGCGATCTTCACCGTGGCACTGTCAGATGTTATTATGGAGACATCAGTCATTATCGGCGCCAGAAACCTTCGCCAGCGCGATGCGGTGACATTCACGACTTATTATCATACAAGCCTGAGGCCCATGGACCCGAGCACCGCCATTATGGAAAATCTCGGTGAGAGGATCGACAGCGGTGCAGCGTACACAGCGGTCCTTGGCAATGTGGAGATCGAGAACCACTCTTTCGCTGGAGGAAATCGCACCGTCATTCTCATCGGGGACTCGGCGCAGGCAGCAGTCTCCGGGGTCGAGGTATGCTCGCCGGCACCGTGCGCCATGGTCGGAGAGAACATTAAGAACGAGTTCGACGGTCCGCTCTACATTGGCGGCCAGACCGTCCCCGTTGTAGCGCGCACCCCCTCGACGGCCACGCTTTTTGATCCGAATGCCACAGGAATCGACCTGGGTTCCACGGTCCTCATCAACCTCCCTACGAGCAGCCTCGACCATCTGAACGATACGGAGCAGGAAGAAGCCTTGACCAGAACGGTCCTGTTCGCCCCCACGGATGAAGACGTCGTACAGTTTTTGTATGATATCGATAACGAAGATGAGTACCTCGCTCTCGTCCCCCACCGCATCGCCGCCGACCAGCCGGAGCGCTACAGGGACATTATGACCAGGGCCGGACTGTACGGGCTCAGCCTGCTGGCGCTGACCGTGCTCATCCTGTTCGCGTACAGCACTTCGGTCAGGTCAACGCTCCGCCAGGAGAGGGCAGAGTTTCTCCTCCGCCACCAGTACGGCGCCACCACCGCCGAGATACGCGTGCGGGTCGCCGTCTTCCTTGCCTCCACCATGCTCGTGCTGCCGACATGCGCAATCCTCTTCTTCTCCCTTGCGGGGCCGCCGATCACAACCGCCGCGGCCGCAGCCGAGGTCGCACTGCTAGTGATCTACCTCGCACTCTTGGCGCAGACGACGCGCAGGATATCCAGGACCTTCTCCAGCACTGGCAGCAGACGGCGAAGAGACAGATGAATGAGCAACCTTGAACGGCAACATGATGAAAGAAGCGCTATGGCGCATGTCCTCGAGCTGCATGACATCAGCGTCGACTACCGTCGCGGCCGGAGCACCGTGCACGCGCTGCGCTCCGCGTCGCTGTCGGTGGATGAGGGCGAGTCGGTGGCGGTCATGGGGCCGTCAGGGTGCGGGAAGTCCACCCTGCTCGGCGTTCTCGGGCTGACGATCCGGCCCGACGGCGGCACCCTGCTCATCGACTCCGGGCGCGCGCCGACTGGGCGCACGCCCAGAGCGCGCGCCCGGAACCGTCTGATCGGCATGATCCCGCAGGACTACGCCGTCGTCGATCATTTGACCGCGCTGGCGAACGTCTCGCTCCCCCTGGAGTACGCCCGCCCGCGCGTCGGCCGGCGAGAGAGGAAAGAGCGGGCGAGAAAGGCGCTGTCCGACGTCGGGATCGAGTGGGCCGGCACCCAGAGGCCGTCGCAGCTGTCCGGAGGGGAGCGTCAGCGGGTGGCCGTGGCGCGGGCGCTGGTCAATCATCCGCGATGCATACTCGCCGATGAGCCGACCGCCTCGCTGGACTCGCAGACCGCCCAGGACATCACGTCGCTGCTTGTCTCGCAGGCGCGTCGGGCCGGCGGCTGCCTGGTCATCGCCACGCACGACCCCCGGGTCGCGAGCGGCTGCGACCGCGTGCTGACCATGACCGACGGGAGCCTGACGGCTTGAAGGCGCGCCCCGGCGCATCCTCGTCCGTCGAGATAGACATTTTCGTACGAGATCGGCGGTGTCACCGTCTACCTCGTACGAAAATGTCTATCTCGACGGGGGCGCCGCACGCCCGCACGCCCGCACGCCCGCAGGCAGACCGCCCCGGAGGCGCGGGTAGTCATATGACGCCCCGACGGGCGAGCACCGCCACCGCCTCCGCGCGGGAGCCGACCCCGAGCTTCTTGTAGGCCCGGCGCGCATAGGTCTTCACCGTGGTCTCCGACACGGACATCCGATGAGCCACTGACTGAGTCGTCATTCCCTGCGCGTACAGATCAATCGCGCGGCGCTCCCTGTCGCTGAGAAGGGCGCTGAGGGGCCTCGCCACAGAAGAGTCGGCAGCCCCCAGCGCCTCCGCAGCCCCGCCGTCGCCGTCATCGGTCTCCTTTGATGGCGCCGGCATCGCAGCCGCACGCCGCAGCGCCTGCCGTATCGCCCCTCCGCCCAGCAGCAGCGCCGCCTTGGGCACTACGGCCCGGGGCTCATCCCCATCCTCGGAGCGCGGCGCCTGGCGGTCCAACGCACCGGAGGCGGACATTGCGACAACCGCCGCTCCGGCCTGAGACGCCTTCTCCTCCAGCGGAGCGGATTCCTCCGAGCGATCGGACACGGTATCGACCAGGATCACGTCGGGCGTCGGCTCGTCCGCGGCAAGATGGTGAAGAGCCGCCCGGCGGCTGCGCACCGACCACAGCAGGCGGATCCTCTCCGACGAGCGCTGCACCAGGTCCCGCAGGGCGTAGAGCACGAGCGGGTCGTAATCCACGACACCCAGACTGAGCACACTCATGGCAAGCAGGCTACCGCCCAGCGGACCGCTGTGGGAGCAGCGGGCTCCGCGGATGGCGGCAGACGCGGGCGTGCTACCCTCCCACCATGAGAGGCGAACGATCGTTAGCCGCCGAGGGCTCCCGACCCCGCCGCACGGCCTCCCGCGCGCGCCGCGCCTCCCGGGACACCCGCGAGGCCCTGCTGGACGCCGCCCTCGACCAGTTCTCCCGCAAGGGGTTCGGCGGCACCTCGATCCGCGACCTCGCCGGGGCGGTCGGCATCCGGGAGAGCTCGGTCTACAAGCACTTCTCCTCCAAGCAGGCCATCCTCGACGCCCTCATCGAGCGGGCCGACGAGCGCCTGGGCGCGGCGGCCGCCGACCTCGGCACGACCACCGCCGCGGGCGCCGACGCAGCCGCCGCCTACGAGGCCGCGAGCGAGGAGTCGCTGCTGGCGATCGCGCGCGGCATGCTCGACGTCGTCCTCCACGACCCCCAGCTCGCGCTCCTGCGTCGCCTCCTGACCGTCGAGCAGTACCGCGAGGCCGACGCCGCCGCCCGCTACCACGACTACTTCATCGCCCGGCCCCTGGCCCTCCAGACCGACCTCTTCCGCTCCCTGCTCGCCACCGACGACTTCCGCGAGGGCCTGGACCCCGAGCAGGTCGCCCTGGCGTTCTTCGGGCCGGTCCACCTGCTCATCGGGCTCGCGGAGAGCGACGAGCGACGGGCCGACGCCCTCCTGGCCGGCCACATCCGGCACTTCCGGCGCACCCACCTGAGGGAGGCATGATGCGGCTGTACCGCAGGACGATCAGGGCGCTGTACGCGGCGGCCTTCATCGGCGGGGGCGTCTGCCACTTCCTCTTCGGCAGGCTGATGCCAGACAGCTATGCGGCCTTCGCCGACACCGCGCTGCTGCCCTGGCTGAGCGACCTGTGGCGCTCCTTCGTCATGCCGAACATCGGCCAGCTCACCATCACCCTGGGCCTGTTCGAGATCGCCTGCGGCGCCGGCATGCTGCGCAGGCGCACCGCCACCCTCTCCGCCTGGGCGATGCTCGGCTTCCTGGTCTTCGTCACCGTCCTGGGCTACGGGTGGCCCGCCGCGTCGCCGGGCGAGGACCTGCTGAAGAACCGTCTGAGCACCCTGGTCATGGCGGGCCTGCTGCTGCCCCTGCTCATAACCGGTCGCGGGCGCCCGGCCCCCGAGGCCCGGGCCGACGGCGGCGGTACGGTTCGACCGTGAGCGGACGCGGGGCGGCGGGTGCGGTCGCATGGATGGAGCGCCATCAGGCGCCCCTCTACCTTGCGGCCCTGGCGCTCGGGGCGACGACGGGGCTGGCTCTGCCGGCGGCCGCGGGCGCCCTTGAGCCCGTCATCAACCCGGTCCTGGTCGCACTGCTGTACGCGACCTTCCTCGGCGTGCCCCTGACGCGTCTGCGCGCCGCCCTCACCGGCGCCCGTTTCGTGGCGGCGCTCCTGGTCGTCAACTTCATCCTGGCGCCGCTGCTGGTGGCGGTCCTGTCCCGCCGGGTCGCCGACTCCCCCGCCCTTCTTACAGGACTCCTGCTCGTCCTCCTGGCGCCCTGCGTCGACTACGTCATGGTCTTCACCCGGATCGCGGGCGGCGCCTGGGAGCGCATCCTGGCGGCCTCCCCGGTGCTCATGCTCGCCCAGACCCTCCTCCTGCCGGTGTGGCTGGTCGTCCTCGCGGGCCCCGGGGTCGCGTCCGTCAGCCGGCGGCCATTCGCAGCGGCCTTCGTCCTCATGATCGCCCTGCCACTGGGGCTGTCGGCCCTCACCCAGCGAGCCTCGGCCCGCCACCGCCTGGCGGCCCGGGTCGAGAGGGGGACGACGGCGCTCATGGTCCCACTCATGATGTTCACCCTGGCCGTGGTCGTCGCCTCTCAGATCTCCGCGGTCGCCTCCCACCTGGGCACTCTCGTGCGCGTCATCCCGCTCTACCTTCTCTTCGCCGCGATCATGCCGGCGGTGGGGAACGCCGTCGGGCGCCTGGCGCGTCAGGACGCGGGGTCCCGCCTGGCCCTGGCCTTCTCCGGCACCACCCGCAACTCCCTGGTGGTCCTGCCCCTGGCGCTCGCGCTCCCGGACGCCCTGGCGCCGATCGTCGTCGTCACCCAGACGCTCGTGGAGCTCCTCGTCATGGTGGTCTATGCGCGGCTGCTGCCCCGCCTCATCCGCGACCCGTAGGCCGGGAACCAAAGGCCCCTGCCGCCGCACCGGCATCGTTACGATATAGAACATGCTTGAGCTCGACTACGCGTTCTTGGCCGATTTCGCCACTATCCAGGACGATACACTCACTGTTGTGGGGGCATCATTCACCCGGATGGTCGTCACCGAGTATCCGACCTTTGCGCTTCTGGGGGTCGCAGGCCGCATCCGATGCGACGAGCCCGATCGGAACACGATCAACGTGACGCTGAGGATCACCTCCCCAGGAGCGGAGCCGACGACCATCGAGGCCGTCAACGCGCTGGATGCTTCTGAGAAGGCAAATCATCCGTACGACAAGCATCGGCGAGGCATCGTCTTCGCCGTCCAGGTCAACCTTCCCGTCTTGGAGGAAGGAACCTACACCGTCGAGGTCGACCTTGATGAGACTGACGGTGTTGACCGCACCCTCAAGTTCGAGGTACTCCGTCCTCAGGACGAGGAGTGAGCTGTGGCGATCTCCGTCTCGATGTCCTGGCACGCCCTGGAGCGGGCACGCCAACGCGGCATCGACACCTCCCGGATAGAGGACGCCGTCAACGATCCGGCCAGCCAGATGCCCGCCGATGGGCCGGGCAAGCGCAAGTACGTCGGACGCCCGCACAAGGACGGGACTCAGCCCGTCGTCATCGCCTCCGATCCTCCCAGCCCCACCGGGTGTGTCACAATCGTCACGTGCTACTACCGCTCGCAGTCCTGAGAGGGCGGTCTATGGTGGAGTCCCCGCGAAGGAGACGACCAAGATGAAGAGTCGCACGATCACCGTCGATACGTCGGTCGGAGCCTGCTACATCGCGCTCTCGGACTGTCCCGTTACTCGAACCGAGGAGTTCTCGGACGACGTTCTCGTCGATCTCAACGAGTACGGCGTCGCCGTCGGCATCGAGATCCTCGATCTCAACGCGCAGCTCCCTCTCACTGACTTGTGCCGCCAGCTACACATCCATTCCAGCGATGAGCCCTACCTCGTCAAGCTCCTGCCGAACCTGAGGTACTCCCTCCGGTTCACGCTCCGCTCGGCTCCGGACTCGACGATTGCCGCACGCACCCTCGACCCCTCGAGGCTCGCCACTGTCTGACCCACAATCAACAGCAGCCGGGCCAGATGCGGCACGCCCGACATCAACGGTGGTCTGCAACGCGAAGATACGTTCACGTTCCGGCGTGCTCCGCCCGGTCGCCCGCCTGTCAGCCCCCTCCCGGGGCTGGAGGACTGGACGGCAGGAGCTGTCTTGGCCGGCTCTCGCGAGACGGGCGCCGGTACCCGGTCAGCAGGACCGATAGGCTGAGAAGGGCACAGGCGGTAAGACGTTGCCCGAGGCGTGCGGGGCGGATGGGGGTGCGGAACGGGGCGCCGGCCGGCCACGGGGAGGAAGTTGCACATGGGAGGGAAGGGACTTGCCGGCACGGGTACCTGCTTTCCGCGTGATTCCGCGGTTTTTAGATATCAGTCGAGATGAGTCGACGCGCTCCCATGTGCACAGACCCCCCTGTGCGCACATGGGAGCGCGTCAACCAACCTTGATGATCCGAGCAGAACCGCGGAGCCTCAACGAAAACCAGCATCCGTCCCGTCAGGCCCCCTTTCTCCCATGTGCGAACCACCCCTGTTCGACGGGCAGGGCGCTTAGCGGATCGATCTCGGCGCGGAAGCGGACCGGTCTCGAGCCGGAAGCGGACCGATCTCGGCGCGGAATACGACCGATCTCGGTGGAGCAGTAAAATCGCCGCCTCGACAGCGCCAACCGCTTCGGGCACCGCCCGGCCCGGCCTCACCGCCGCCGGTACCTGGTGGCCTCGACCTCGTAGTCCTTGTCCCCGGCGACGACGGCGCGCAGGAGCACCTCGGCCCAGCGCAGCAGCTCCTCGCCCTCGATCGGCCCCCCGCCCATGCGGGCGGTGCCCGGCGCGGGGACGACGATCGTCCGGGTGGCGGGCTTGAGGATGGTGCCCGGGTAGAGGCGGGTGACCTTCATGCGCGCCGACTCGGGCAGGCCGACCGGGGCGAAGCGGATCGACTTGCCCTGGGCGACGACCTCGCGCACCCCCAGGTGGGCCGCGAGCGCCCGCAGCCGCGCCAGGGCCGCCAGGCGCGCCGTGGCCTCGGGCACCGGCCCGTAGCGGTCGGTGAGCTCTTCCAGGATGTCGCGCACGTCGTTCTCGCTGCGGGCGGCAGCGAACTTGGTGTAGGCCTCCAGGCGCAGCCGCTCGTGAGGCACGTAGTCCTCCGGGATGGTGGCGTCCACGGGCAGCTCGACGCGCAGGTCGTCATCGATCCCGGCCTCGGCGTCGTCCCCGGAGCCCGCGGCCCCGCCGGCCCCGCCGACCTTGAGGGCCTTCTTGTAGGCGGCCACGGCCTCGGAGACCATGCGCACGTACAGGTCGAAGCCGACCCCGGCGATGTGCCCGGACTGCTCTCCGCCCAGCAGGTTCCCGGCGCCCCGGATCTCAAGGTCCTTCATGGCCACCTGCATGCCGGCCCCCAGGTCGGTGTTGGAGGCGATGGTGCGCAGCCGCTCCAGCGAGGTCTCGGTCAGCGGCTTGTCGGCGGGGTAGAGGAAGTAGGCGTAGGCCCGCTCCCGCCCGCGCCCCACGCGCCCGCGCAGCTGGTGGAGCTGGGACAGGCCCATGCGGTCGGCCCGGTCCACGATGAGGGTGTTGGCGTTGGACACGTCCAGGCCGGTCTCGACAATGGTGGTGCACACCAGGACGTCGATCTCCTTGTGCCAGAAGTCGTCGATGACCCTCTCCAGGCGTGACTCGCTCATCTGGCCGTGGGCGGTGGCGACCCTCGCCTCGGGCACGAGCTCGGCCAGGCGGGCGGCGACGGCGTCGATGTCCTCCACCCGGTTGTGGACGTAGAAGACCTGGCCGTCCCTCAGCAGCTCGCGGCGGATGGCGGCGCCGACCTGCCTGGTCTCGTAGGCGCCGACGTAGGTGAGGATGGGGTGGCGGTCCTCGGGCGGGGTGGCCAGGGTGGACATCTCCCGCAGACCGGTCACCGCCATCTCCAGGGTGCGGGGGATGGGGGTGGCGGACATGGCCAGGACGTCGACGTCGGTGCGCAGCGCCTTGAGGGTCTCCTTGTGCTCCACCCCGAAGCGCTGCTCCTCGTCGATGACCACCAGCCCCAGGTCCTTGAATCGGATGCGGCCGGTGATGAGGCGGTGGGTGCCGACCACGACGTCGATGGTGCCGTCGGCCAGCCCGGCCAGGACCCTGGCGGACTCGGCGTCGGACTGGAAGCGGGAGAGCCGGGCGACGCGCACGGGGAACCCGGCGTAGCGCTCGGTGAAGGTCTCGGCGTGCTGGGTCACCAGCAGGGTGGTGGGCACGAGCACGGCGACCTGCTTGCCCTCGGCCACGGCCTTGAAGGCGGCGCGCACGGCGATCTCGGTCTTGCCGTAGCCGACGTCGCCGCAGATGAGGCGGTCCATGGGCTGGGAGGCCTCCATGTCGCGCTTGACGTCGTCGATGGTGGCGAGCTGGTCGGGGGTCTCGGTGTAGGGGAAGGCCTCCTCCAGCTCGGCCTGCCAGGGGGTGTCGGGCCCGAAGGCGTGGCCGGTGGTGGCGGACCGGGCGGCATAGAGGCGCACGAGCTCGCCGGCGATCTCGCGCACGGCCTTGCGGGCCCTGGACTTGGTGCGCGCCCAGTCGGCCCCGCCCATCTTGTTCAGGGCGGGGGAGTCTCCGCCGATGTACTTGGTCACCTGGTCCAGGGAGTCGGTGGGCACCAGGAGGCGGTCGCCGGGCCGGCCGCGCCTGGAGGGGGCGTACTCGATGACGACGTACTCGCGGGTTGCTGGATTGGCCGCGCTCCTGGCCGATCCGACGCTGCGGCGCATGAGCTCGACGAAGCGGCCGATGCCGTGCTGGGCGTGGACGACGAGGTCGCCGGGGTGCAGGGACAGCGGGTCGACGCTCCTGCGGGAGCGGCGGGCGGGGACGGCCTTGCGCTCGCGCGGGCCCGACCCGGCGCGGCCGGTGAGGTCGGACTCGGCGATGAGAGCCAGGCGCAGGCCCTCGGCGACGAAGCCGTGGCCGGCGGCGGCCTGGGTGACGCGGACGACCCCGTCGCCGGTGGCGGTGGAAGCGTCGGCATCGGCGTCGGCGGCTCCTGCGGCGCGGCCCAGGTCGGCGGGCTCGTCGAGCTGGGTGACGATGCGTGCGGGCACGCCGCCGTCGGCGAGCAGCTGGGCCATGCGGCGCCCGGGGCCGGGGCCGTCAGTGGCGACGACGACGCTCCAGCGCTCGCGCGCCAGCGCCCCCAGGTCGGCCACAGCCTCCTCCAGGCGGCCGCGGTAGCCCTTGGGGTCGCGCAGCGGCAGCTCGGCGGCGTCGGGCGAGGGGGCGAAGGAGGGCAGGGACCACCAGCCGTGGTTGGTGGACAGGGCCAGGGCGCGGGCCTCGGCGAGGTGGGCGAAGGCGGCGGCGGACAGGTCGATGGGGGCGGTGCCGCCGGAGGCGGCCGACGTCCAGGCCGCGGCGAGGAACTCGGCGGTGGTGGCCACGAGGTCCTCGGCGCGCCTGCGCAGCCGCTCGGGCTCCAGGCCGACGACGAGGCGGTCGCCGACCAGGTCGAGCAGCGGCACCATGCGGGGCACCAGGACGGGGGCCAGGGACTCCATGCCCTCCACCGGGATCCCGGCGGCGATCCGCTCCAGCATGTCGGCGGCGCCGGGGATGACGCCGGTCAGGGCGCGGGCGCGCTCGCGCACGGCGTCGGTCAGGACGATCTCGCGGCAGGCGGTGGCGGTGACGGCACCGATCTCCTCGATGGTGCGCTGGTCGGCCACGGCGAAGGTGGAGACGGACTCGATCTCGTCGCCGAAGAAGTCCACGCGCACGGGCCGGGCGCAGGTGGGCGGGAAGACGTCGAGGATGCCGCCGCGCACCGCGAACTCGCCACGGTTCTCCACCATGTCCACGCGCGTGTAGGCGGCTGCGGCCAGGCGCTCGGCGGTGGCCTCCAGACCGGCCTCCAGGCCCTTGGCGAGGTGGACGGGCTCGAGCTCGCCGAGCCCGTCGATGACGGGCGCCAGGAGGGCGCGCACAGGGACGACGAGGACGCGGATGGGGCCGCGCTGCGGGTCCGGCACCCCGGAAGACGCAGGGTCCGGCACCCCGGAAGACGCAGGGTCCGGCACCCCGGAAGACACAGGATTATCGGCCTGCCCGTCCTCGGGGTGGGCCAGACGGCGCAGGACCGCCAGGCGGGTGGCGACGGTGTCGGCACGCGGGGAGAGCCGCTCGTGGGGCAGGGTCTCCCAGGCGGGGAAGACGGCGACGTCGGTGGCGGGCAGGTAGCAGGTCAGGGCGGCGGCGGTCTCCTCGGCCTGCCGCCCGGTGGCGGTGACGACGAGCAGCGGGGTGCCGTCGTCGGTGACCGCGGCGGCGGGCTCCGCGCGGGACGGGGCCGAGCCGGTGGCGCGGGCGATGCCGGAGGCTCCCAGCGCCATGGCGGCCAGGACGGCGGGTCGCGCGCCCGGTGCGACGACGACGGTGCGGTCGGTGCGGGAGCGGCTGCCGGCAGCGGCGACGAGGTCGGCGATCGTCGGGTCGGCGAGCAGCGGGGGAAGGAGGGCGGTCAGACGCACGGCGTGCAGTTTAGTGGTTGGTTTCAGCAGGGGTGCAGGGCCGCGGGGCGGGCCGCGCGCCCGCCACCCCCTTCGCCGAGATCGAGCCGGAACCGGACCGATCTCGGCGGTGGGGGCAGCGGTCAGTCGTCGTCCTTGGGGCCGCGACGGCGCATCAGCAGCATCACCGCGCCGCCGATCAGTGCCGCGACCATAATGACCAGGGGCACCAGCACCGCGGCGCCGGTGCTCGCCAGCGACGCCTTCGCCGGAGCCGCCTGCGCCGCCCCCGGGTCCTCGGAGGCCGGGGCGGCCTGCACGGCCGGGGCCCCGCCTGCCGCGGAGGCGGTGGGCGCCGGCTCCGTCGGGCCCGTCCTCGGAAGCGTCCCGGCCGGCAGGTAGATGTTGGTGAACGTGAGCGTCGGGGTCGCCCCGGTCGTGATCACGACCGTCCGCTCCTCCGGCACCGACAGGTCGTAGCCGTCGATGGCCGCGATCTCCTCGTCCTCCTTCACGGTGCAGCTCGTGCCTTCCGCGAAGGTCTTGTCAGGGGCGGCGGCGACATCGTTGCCCTTGACGGTCACGGCTCCGAACTGGTCGTCGGAGCACTCGTAGACGAAGCTGTACTCCTTGCCGGAGACGTCCGCGCCCGAGGCCTTCTGCTGAACCTGGAAGGTGCCCAGGGGAGTCGCAGAGGCGCGGTTCGTCAGCGAGACCGAGGCGCTGGTCTGGGAGCCGATGGTCAGGCTCGAGGTCTCGGCGCCGTCCACGGAGTAGGTCGGCGAGCCCCAGCTGTAGCCGTCGGGGGCCGGCGAGACACTGGTGAGGTCCTCGCTGAGGGTGACGACCGTGCCCCTGGGGAAGGCGCCGGGGAAGACGGTCGTCTTGCCGATCTCGCTCTTCATGACGGCCGAGCCGCTCACGCCGTCGTCGTTGAGCTCTCCGGGGGCGGTCCAGCCGGTGTAGGTGCCGGCCGCCTCGGGCAGCTTGTAGCCCACTCTGACACTGAAGGCGGTGCCGGCGGGGACGGCGTCCATCGCCGAGCCGGTCAGGGCGTTGACGACCCCGAAGCCGCCGAAGCCGGGAGCCATTCCGACGGTGAGGCTGAAGGGCTGCGCGTAGCTGCTCTCGCCGCTGACCTCCTTGCCGGCGCCGTTGAGAGCGGCCCTGTTGGAGTAGCGGGCGCCCATGACCGCCTTGCCGTCCTGGGAGGCGAATCCCGTCCGGTAGGCGATCTCGTAGCCGGCGCCCGGGGCGAAGGGGCCGGTGGCCCTGATGGTGGCGGTCTGGCCGCGAGTGGTCACAGTCAGGGCGAAGCCCCCGACGGCGCCGCTCGAGCTCGAGGCGTCGGCCTCCGCTGCGCCCTTGGCGAGGAGCGCGCCCTCGGCGCCGGCCGAGCCGCGCGCGGAGAGGGTCCACTGGGACGGGTCGGAGCCGAAGCTCATGCCGTCGCCGAGGGTGTCGTTGAAGGTGATGGTGTCCCGGGTGGCGCCGTCCGCGGCGATCTCCGAGTCGCCCCCGGCCAGCTGCTCCTTGACGTAGTCCGAGCCGAAGTCGAGTCTCCAGTCGATGGCCGTCGAGGAGGAGTCGATGGCACCTCCCTCCTTGGACAGCTGCCAGGGGCCGTCGGCGGGGGCCGCGGCCTCCTCGATTCCGCCCTCGCCGGGCAGGCTCACCGTGACGTCGGCGCCGTTGACCCGCATGGTGGTGGTCGCCTCGCCCGTCTGCCGGGCGGCGAGGAGCAGGGCCTCGCCCCTGCCCCTGAAGTCGGTGAAGCCGGCGCCGCGGAGCTCGTCGGCCTTGTCGTTGAAGGTGCAGGTGATGGTCTTCTCGGCCAGGTCGCAGGTGCCGACCTGCTCCATCGTGCCGTCGTGGGCCACGGACACGGGCGAGGAGAACTGGGGCTCCAGGTTGGTGAAGTGGGCGCCGAGGTCGATCGTGATCGCGCCGCCGGCACGGGCCTGGTCGCCGGCGTCCCAGGAGTAGGTGAGCTTGGCGACGTCGTGGAGGGCCAGGCCGCCGGCGGAGTCCTCGCCGGTGCGGCCGGACTTGACCAGGGCGACGTCGGAGATCGCGGGGGCCTGACCGTCGTCGGCCCTGGCCGCCGTGCCGGGGGACACCGCCGCCAGGGCCAGGGCGATCAGCCCGAGGCAGGTGGTGAGGCCGACGAGAGGACGCCAGCGGGGTGGTGCCTCCACGCGTTGAGCAACAGAATGCATGGGGGTGCCCTTCTGCTTGTAAGGGAGGTGGATGTGGGGTACCACCACGCTACCGTCATGCGTAATTGAACTGCAATGCGGTGTAACCGAATTGCAATGCGCCTGACGACCGGCCCTCAGGGCGGCGGGTCACCGCGGGCCCCTGGGGCGCGCCCGGGCGGGCCTCCGGTCAGACTCCCTCGGAGTCGAACAGGCGGGTCACCGAGCCGTCGTCGAAGACCGCCTTGATGGCGCGGGCCAGCAGCGGCGCGATCGGCAGCACGGTCAGGCGCTCGAAGCGCTTGGACTCGGGGATCGGCAGGGTGTCGGTGACGACGATCTCGCGGGCCCCGCAGGTGGACAGCCGGTCCACGGCCGGGCCGGAGAGCACGCCGTGCGTGGCGGCCACGATGACGTCCTTCGCGCCCGCGTCCAGCACCACCTGGACGGCCTTGGCGATCGTGCCGCCGGTGTCGATCATGTCGTCCACCAGCACGCAGGAGCGCCCCTCGACGGCGCCGACGACGCGGTTGGCCACCGACTCGTTGGGCCGGGTGATGTCGCGCGTCTTGTGGACGAAGGCCAGCGGCGTGCCGCCCAGGGCGTTGGCCCAGCGCTCGGCGACACGAATACGGCCGGCGTCCGGGGAGACGACGGCCGCGTTGGAGGTGTCGATGCGACGTCGGATGTAGTCCACCAGCACCGGCTGGGCCCACAGGTGGTCCCAGGGCCCGTCGAAGAAGCCCTGCTCCTGGGAGGAGTGCAGGTCGATGCTCATAATGCGGTTCGCGCCCGCCGTCTTGTACAGGTCCGCGACGAGCCGGGCGGAGATGGGCTCGCGCCCCAGGTGCTTCTTGTCCTGGCGGGCGTAGGGGTAGAAGGGCGCGACCACGGTGATGCGCTTGGCGGAGGCCCGCTTGAGGGCGTCGACCATGATGAACTGCTCCATGAGCCAGTCGTTGACGCGGTCGCCGTGGGACTGCACGACGAAGACGTCGCAGCCGCGCACCGACTCGTTGAAGCGCACGTAGGTCTCCCCGTTGGAGAAGTCGTAGGCGGTCGAGGAGAGCACCTGCGTGCCGAGCTCCCTGGCGACGTCCTTGGCGAGCTGGGGATGGGCCCGGCCCGAGACAATGACCAGTCGCTTCTCACCACTGGTGATAATGCCCGTCATGACGTGGTTCCTCTCTGACGGCCGGTAGGGCCCTCGATGGTGGGTGCGGTGGTCTCAGTGCTTGTCGGCGCCCGTCTCAGTGCCTATCTCGGTGCCTGTCCGTGCCCGTCTCGGTGCTCGTCCCGGTGCCCGTGGGAGTATCGCCGTCGAGCTGGCTGAAGGGCGCGACGACCGCGCCCGCGGGGATCTCGACGTCGGTCAGGATGGCGTAGGCGCCCACGCGAGCGCCCTCGCCGATGCGGGTCGCGCCGCGCAGGAGGACGCCGGGCTCCAGGATCACGTCCCGGGCGAGCTCGACGGACACGTCCACCCAGGTGCCGCCCGGATCGACCACGCCGACCCCGGCCTCCATCCAGCGCGCCAGCGTGCGGCGGTTGAGCTCCGCGCCGAGCTCGGCGAGCTGGGAGCGGTCGTTGCAGCCCTCCACGAGCCAGTGGTCGGCCGCCACCAGGGCGGAGACGGACAGGCCCGCGGCACGGGCGCGCGCGACGACGTCGGTGAGATAGACCTCGCCCTGGTCGTTGTCCGTGCCCAGGGTGGTCAGGGCCCGGCGCAGGTGGGCGGCGTCGAAGACGTAGACGCCGGCGTTGATCTCCGTGATGGCGCGCTGCTCGGGGCTCGCGTCGCGCTGCTCGACAATGGCCGACACGGGGCTGTCGGGGCCGTCGGCCTCGCGCACGACGCGCCCGTATCCGGTGGGGTCCTCCAGGACTGTCGTCAGCAGGGTGACGGCGTCGCCGCGCCTGGCGTGCTGGGCGAGCAGGTCCGCCAGGGTGGCGGTGTCCAGCAGCGGCACGTCCCCGCTGGTCACCACGACCGGGCCGGTGAGGTCGGCCGGCAGCGACGCCAGGCCGCAGGCGACGGCGCGGCCCGTGCCCGGGACCTCGTCCTGGTCGGCGGCCACGGCGTCCGGGGCGACCTCGGCCAGGTGGGCGACGACGGCGTCGCGCTCGTGTCGCACGACGACCACGAGGTGGTCGGGGTGCAGGCCGCGGGCCGCGGTGACGGCGTGATCAAGGAGGCTGCGCCCGCCGATGGCGTGCAGCACCTTGGGTGTGGCCGAGCGCATGCGGGTGCCCTTGCCTGCGGCCATGACAATGACGGCGGCGGGTGCGGTGGAAGCCACAGGTCCTCTTCTCGCTGGTGATTGCCGAGTGCACCCGACACAGGACGACGAGCGCGCCTTCATCCTACGTCGCCCGCGGCACGAGCCGGCACAGCGTGTCGTCATGACGCGGCCGCGGTACTGCATCATTGCATCGGATCGGCGCGGCTCCGCCCCCAGGGTTCGAACCCGGGCCTCAAGGCTCCAAAGGCCTGCGTGCTACCACTACACCAGGGCGGACCGCCGCGGTCGGGCGCACCGGTCCCGCGGCCGGGCGCCAGTGTCTCACGGCTGCGTCCCCGCGAGAACCCGACGACGCTCACGCGGCGGTGGCCGCAGGGGCCCGCAAGGCCCCGGCCGCGGTGACGGTACTGGTCCTTCTCGGGCAGGATTGGGCGCGTGCCCAGCTCCCCTCCGCCTCCCCGTCCCGGCCCTTCCGCCCGCCTGATCGAGCTCGACGGGCTCCGGGGCCTGGCCGCCGTCGTCGTCGTCATCCACCACTGCCTGCTGACCGTCCCGGCCTTCGCCCGGATCGGGGCGTGGCCGGGGGTCGTGCCGGAGGAGCCCGCTGCGAGGATCCTCACCCAGACGCCGCTGCACCTGCTGTGGGCGGGGCACGAGGCGGTCCTGGTCTTCTTCGTCCTGTCCGGCACGGCGCTGGTCTACCCGGTGGCGCGCCGGCACGCCCAGCGGCGGCGCTTCGACTGGATCGACTACGTGCCGCGCAGGATCGTGCGCCTGTGGCTGCCGGCGGCGGCCTCCACGGCCCTGGCCGTCGCCCTCATGGTGCTCGTGCCCCGCTCCACCGCCGCCTCGCTGGGCCCCTGGATGACGCAGGCGCACCCGGCGGGCCTGTCCGCGCGCCACCTGCTCCTCGAGCTCGCGCTGCAGCCGCGCTACGCGTACCGCAACACGGTGCTGTGGTCGCTGCACGCCGAGGCCGTCTTCTCCTTCCTGCTGCCGCTTGTCGTGCTCGTCGTGGCGCTGGCGGCCCGGGCGCGGGCGTGGTGGCTGCCGGCGGCGGCCTGCCTGGCCGTGCCCGCGGTCACCGGGGACACCCGGACGCTGGTCTACGTGCCCGTCTTCGTGCTCGGGGCGACCGCGGGGTGGCGCTGGGGCCACCTGGGGACCATCGCCCCCGAGCGGCCGGCGCCGTGGGCGACCCCGGCCGCCCTGACCTGCCTCGTGCTGATCACGATCGGCTGGTGGCCGGGGCTTGAGGGGCCCGTCGCGGGGCGCCTGGCGGCGGCGGTGTCCCTGGCGGCGGTCGCGGCGCTGGTCGCCCTGGCCGTGCGCGCCGGGGCCCTGCGCGGGGTCCTGCGGTCCCGGGCGGTGCAGTACCTCGGCGCCCTGTCCTTCTCCCTCTACCTGGTTCACGAGCCGGTGATCGTCGCCACGCGCCTGCTGATGGCGTCGTGGTCCCCGTGGCTGGTGGCGCCCGTGGCGGTGGCGGTGACGGCGCCGCTGACGTGGCTGTTCCGCCGGTACGTGGAGGCGCCGAGCCACCGCCTGTCGCGGCGGGCCGGCCAGTGGGTCTCCTCACGCGTGCGCCGCACGGCGCGATGAGCCCGAGGAGTCGCGGCATGATTCTCCTATGGCCGGCAAGGGGAGCAAGCGCACCCGCATGAGCGCGGGCGAGCGGCGCAAGCAGCTCATCGAGGTGGCGCGCGGCCTGTTCGCCACCAAGGGCTTCGACGGCACGAGCATCGAGGAGATCGCCTCCCGGGCGAAAGTGTCCAAGCCCGTGGTCTACGAGCACTTCGGCGGCAAGGAGGGGCTGTACGCCGTCATCGTGGACCGCGAGCTCAACACCATCTCGACGACGATCACCCGGGCGCTGAGCTCCTCGTCCTCCGCCTCGGTCACGGTGGAGCGGGCCGCGCTGGCGCTGCTGACCTACATCGAGGACTCCCCCGACGGCTTCCGGATCCTCTCCAGCGGCAACGACCGGGCCTCGGGCACCTACTCCACGTTCCTGGCCGACGTCGCCATCCAGGTCTCGGGCCTGCTGGCCGCGCAGTTCTCCGACCACGGCATCGACCCGCGCCCGGCGCCGCTGTACGCCCAGATGCTGGTGGGGATCGTGGCCATGCCCTCGCAGTGGTGGCTGGAGAACCGGACCATGAGCAAGGAGAAGGTGGCGGCGCACATGGTCAACCTCGCCTGGAACGGCCTGCGGGCCATGGAGCCCACCCCGACGCTGCGCACCGACCATGACGAGGCCGGCGGCTGACCCCGCCCACCACCCGCCCCACCCCGTCGAGATAGACATTCTCGTACGAGGTCGGCGGTGGCACCGTCTACCTCGTACGAGAATGTCTATCTCGACGCAGGGGACGGCAGAGGCGCTACTCGAGCCGGTCGGAGAGCTCGAGCCAGCGCTCCTCGAGCGAGTCTGACTCGAGCCGCAGCGCCCGCGCCTCCTCGGCGAGCTCCCGCAGGCCCTCGTAGTCGCTCTGGTCATGGGCCGCCATGCGCTCCTGGAGCGCGGCGATCCGGCTCCCGATCCTGTCCAGGCGCCGCTCGACCGCGGCGACCTCCTTCTGCGCGGCCCGACGCTCGGCGCCGCCCAGCCCCTTCCCGGCCCCGGTCGCCGTCGCCTTAGTCTGTCCGGCCGTCCCGGCCGCCACAGGCCCGCCCGAGCCGGACGACGCCGACGGCGCCCCGCCCTGCTCCCGGGCGGTCTCACGCCGCAGCCGCAGGTACTGCTCCACTCCCCCGGGCAGGTCGCGCAGGGCGCCGTCACCCAGGAGGGCGACCTGGTGGTCGGTGACCCGCTCCAGCAGGTAGCGGTCGTGGGAGACGACGACCAGGGTGCCGGGGAAGGAGTCGAGGATGTCCTCGACGGCGGCCAGAGTGTCGGTGTCCAGGTCGTTGGTGGGCTCGTCCAGGAGCAGCACGTTGGGCTCGGTCATGAGCAGGCGCAGCAGCTGGAGGCGCCGCCGCTCCCCGCCGCTGATCTCCCCCACCCGCGTCCAGGCGCGCTGCCGGGTGAAGCCGAGGCGCTCGACGAGCTGGGCGGCGGTCAGCTCCCTGCCGCCCACGACGACGCGCTCGCCGACCATGGCGACGGCCTCGACCACGCGCTTGTCCGCGAGCGCGTCCAGCTCGCGGGTGGACTGGGACAGGGCGGCCACCTGGACCGTCCTGCCGCGCACGACGCGCCCCCGAGCGGGTGCGAGCGAGCCCTCGAGCAGCCGCAGGAGAGTGGTCTTGCCCGCGCCGTTGACGCCGACGACGCCGACGCGCTCGCCCGGCGCCAGGCGCCAGGTGACGCGGCGCAGCACCTCGGCGCGCCCGCAGTCCCCGCCGCCCGCCGCGCCGGCGGGCCCGGGGTAGCCGGCCGTGACGTCCTCCAGGTCGATGACCCTCTTGCCCAGGCGGGCAGTGGCCATGGCCACGAGCTCGACGGTGTCGCGCGGCGGCGGCACGTCGGCGATGAGGGCCTCCGCGGCGTCGATGCGGAAGCGCGGCTTGGAGGTGCGCGCCGGCGCCCCGCGGCGCAGCCAGGCGAGCTCCTTGCGCAGCAGGTTCTCGCGCTTGGCGGCGGCGACGGCGGCCCGCCTGGCCCGCTCGGCCCGGGCCAGCACGTAGGCGGCGTAACCGCCGTCGTAGGCCTCGACCCTCCCGGCGACCTGGGGCCGCCCGCCGCCCGGGTCCGCGCCGGGGACGACCTCCCACACGTTGGTGCACACGGCGTCGAGGAACCAGCGGTCGTGGGTGACGGTGACCAGCGCCCCGGTGGAGGCCCGCCGCCCGGCGAAACGCGCACCGAGGTGGCGGGCGAGCCAGTCCACGCCCTCGACATCGAGGTGGTTGGTGGGCTCGTCGAGGATGACGACGTCAGCCGGCGCGGTCAGGACCGCCGCCAGGGCGACCCGGCGGCGCTGGCCGCCCGACAGCGCGGAGACCGGCCTGTCGAGGTCCAGGTCGGCCAGCAGCCCGGCGTGGATGTCCCGCACCTGGGCGCGCGAGGCCCACTCGTGCTCGGGGGCCCGGCCGTGGACGGCGGTGCGCACGGTGTCGCCGGGCGCGAAGCCGTCGGACTGGAGCAGCATGGCCACGCGCGTGCCCCCCGAGCGGGTGACGCGGCCGCCGTCGACCTCGCGCGCGCCCGCCAGGGCCGCGAGCAGGGTCGACTTGCCCGCACCGTTGGGGCCCAGGACCCCCACGCGGCTGCCGTCGTCGATGCCGAGGGTGACGTCGTCGAGCAGGAGGCGCGAGCCCACCGAGATGCGGATGGACTCCGCCCCGAGCAGGTGCGCCATCAGCCCACCGCCCGGGCCCCGGCCACGGGGGCGTCCACGCGCGCCGTTCCTCCCACCAGGGCGGACGCCGTCAGGGCGCGGGTCACCCGCGTGGCGCTGGCCGCATCGGGCACGAGGGCCGCCACCGTCGGGCCGGAGCCGGAGACGATGGCACGCAGCGCCCCGGAGGCCTCGGCGATGCCGATGACCTCGGCGAGCTCGGGGCGCAGGGAGACGGCCGCCCCCTGGAGGTCGTTGTGCAGCGCCGCCGCCAGGGCGCGGGCGTTGCCGGCGCGCAGCGCGGCGGTCATCTCCTCGGGCACGTCGGCGGGCGCGGCCCCGCCCCCGGACGAGGCGGCGGCGAGCTCGTCGAAGCGGCTGAAGACGGCGGGGGTGGACAGGCCGCCCCGGGCGGCGAAGGCGAGGACCCACAGGTACCTGCCGCGGGTCATGAGCGGGGTGAGCCGGTCCCCGCGCCCGTGCCCGACGGCGGTGGCCCCCAGGAGGGGGAAGGGGACGTCGGCGCCGAGCCGGGCCGCCAGGTCCCCCAGCTCGTCCGGGCCCAGGTCGGCGCCCCACAGGATGTTGCAGGCCGTCAGTGTCGCCGCGGCGTCGGCGGAGCCCCCCGCCATGCCCCCGGCCACGGGCACGCGCTTGCGGATGGTCAGGTCGACGCCGTCGGTGACGCCGGTGGTCTCGGCCAGCAGGCGTGCGGCGCGCACAGCGAGGTTGGAGGAGTCGGTGGGGACGGCGGCGTCTTCCTGCGGGCCGTTCTCCAGGGTCAGCGTGATGCTGCCGCGGGCCGCGCGGGACTGGCTGCGGGCGGTGACGGTCTCAATGAGCCGCACGGCCTGGAAGACCGTGGTCAGCGGGTGGTAGCCGTCCGCTCCGGGGGCGCCGGCGGACAGGAAGAGGTTGATCTTCCCGGGCGCCTCGACCCGCACGGTCGTCGCTCCGCCGCAGCTGCGCGTGGGGCACGGCCCGCTGCTGTCGGCGCCGGGAACGGCTCGCAGGTGGGTCATCGGTTCTCCTGTGCTGCGGGAGCGGTCGGGGCGCCGTCGGCCGCGAGGGCCTCGGCCAGGGAGGCGAAGGCGGTCACGTCGAGCTTCTCGCCGCGCTCGGCCGGGTCGATGCCCGCGGCGCGGATGGCGGCCTCGGCCCCCTGCGGCCCCCCGGCGAGGGGCGCGAGGGTCCGGCGCAGGGTCTTGCGGCGCTGGGAGAAGGCGGCGTCGACAACGGCGAAGACCCGGCTGCGGCCGGCGGATGTCGCCGGGGGTTCGCGGCGGACGAGCTCGACCAGGGCGGAGTCGACATTGGGAGCCGGCCAGAAGACGCTGCGCCCGATGGTGATGGTGCGGCGCGCGGAGGCGTACCAGGCGACCTTGACACTGGGGACGCCGTAGGTCCTCGACCCGGGAGGCGCGGCGAGGCGGTCGGCGACCTCGGCCTGGACCATGACGGTGATCGTCTTCAGGCTCGGCAGGGAGGCGAGCAGGGTCAGCAGCACCGGCACGGCGACGTTGTAGGGCAGGTTGGCAACCAGCCGGGTGGGGGCGGGGTCGGCGGGCGCCAGGCCCAGCGCGCCGGGGCCGTCGAGGGTCAGGGCGTCGGCCTGGACGACGCGCAGGCGGCCTGCGGCCCCGGGCATGCGATCGGCCACGGTGACGGGCAGGGCACGCGCCAGAACCGGGTCGATCTCGACGGCGATCACGCGCGCGCCCGCTTCCAGGAGCGCCAGGGTGAGGGAGCCGAGTCCCGGGCCGATCTCCAGGACGGTCTCACCGGGGCGCACGCCCGCCCGACGGGCGATGCGCCGCACGGTCCCGGCGTCGTGGACGAAGTTCTGCCCGAGAGTCTTGGTGGGCCGCAGGCCGAGGGCCGTGGTGAGGCCCCGAACCCGGGCAGGGCCGAGCAGGCCGCCCCCGACTGCGTCGGACGGGTGGCCCCCGGGGGCCGACGCGGGCACATCGGCGCCGCACACGGCCGCGACGGCGCCGGCGGCGCCGAGAGTCTGAGACATGGGGTCCAGAATAACGGGCAGCGCCGACGGACGCGCGAGCGCCCTCACAGAACGCGGGTCGCGCTCGTAGCAGCAGCCGCCGCCCGGTCCGGGCCGCCGCCAGGCCGGACGATCAGTACCAGCCGACGGACTCGGAGTGGGCCCAGGCGCTGCACGGGGTGCCGTAGCGCCCCTGGATGTAGCCCAGGCCCCAGGTGATCTGGGTGGCGGGGTTGGTCGCCCAGTCGCCGGCCACCGAGCTCATCTTGGAGCCGGGCAGCGCCTGGGGGATTCCGTAGGCGCCGGAGGAGGCGTTCTCGGCCTGGTAGTTCCAGCCCGACTCACGGTTCCACAGGCTCTGCAGGCAGGAGAACTCGTCGTCCCCCCAGCCGTAGGAGGCCATCATTCCGCGAGCGATGGCCTGCGCCCCCTCAGGAGTGGTGCCGTCACCCGAGGCGCTGGCCGCAGGCGGCGCGGCCTCGCCGCCACCGCCGCCGGACTCCCCGGAGGCCTGCGCGTCCGAACCGGAGCCGGAGTCGGTGCCCGTGCCGACCAGGACGACCTCGTCGACCTTCTCGGTGACCGTCGTGCTGGACAGGGGCGTGCGCGAGACCTCGGTGCCGCCCTTCGCCTTGACCTCGTAGGTGGTCCGCACGACGCCGTCGACGCCCTCGGTCTCGACCTTGGTCTCGCCCTTGGGCAGGGAGTCGGTCTCCTTCTCGACCCGGCCGTGCGCCTCGGTGGTCTCCTCGGTGACGGTGTAGACGGAGTCGGACTGCCCCTCAATGGTCAGACCGGACGCCTGGCTGGAGACCTGCCCGCTGCCGATGGCGGCGAGGTTGGCCTCGGTCTCGCTGACGGGCCTGCTGTTGTCGCCGCCGACCTGGGTGGCGGCGTACGCGCCGCCCGAGACCGCCAGGGACAGGGCGGCGGCGAGTCCTCCGGCCCGATACATCATGGGGGCCACGGACGTCTTGGCTGCACCCTGAGCACGACGACGGCCACGAGCACCGGTGTTGTTGGAGCCGGGCAGGCTCTTGGAGGCCAGTGCCCCGAGCTCGACCAGCGTCGTGCTCCACGAGCTGGTCTGCGAGTGTCGACCCACGATAGAACTCCTTGTGGTTGATGACTGTCTGAAACGCTAGCCGACGAACCCCC
The DNA here is from genome assembly GCF_030253495.1 of Actinomyces israelii. Classification (NCBI taxonomy): domain Bacteria; kingdom Bacillati; phylum Actinomycetota; class Actinomycetes; order Actinomycetales; family Actinomycetaceae; genus Actinomyces; species Actinomyces israelii. Next base: position 696,610 of record NZ_CP124548.1, on the reverse strand, counting down.
ATTCGAGCAACACCGAAAGGTCACATCCGTATCACGTCCGGCCCGTCGAACGCCCCGTAGACGGATCGGGTGGTATGGGTCAGGAGCGCGCACGCATCCGCCTCGCCCAGCCCCCGCAGCCCGGCGAGGAAGCGCACCGTCTCCCCCATGAGATAGGAGGCATTGGGCCGTCCCCGCCAGGCCCCGGGCGGCAGGTAGGGGGCGTCGGTCTCCACCAGCAGCAGCTCGTCGGGGATGAGCGCCAGCGCCGCCCGGAGCGCGTCATTGGAGGAATACGTCACAGGGCCGGCGACCGAGGCGTACCAGCCGTGCTCGGCGCAGGCCCGGGCCAGCTCCGCCCCGCCGCTGAAGCAGTGGAACACGGTGCGCTCGGGGGCGCCGTCGGCGAGCAGCACCCGCACGCAGTCCTCGTGGGCGTCGCGGTCGTGGATCTGCAGCGGCAGCCCCGTCTCCTTGGCCAGGGCGATGTGGGCCCGGAATGCCTCGCGCTGGGCGGCGGCGCCGCGCTCCCCGGTGCGGAAGAAGTCGAGCCCGGTCTCGCCGATGGCGACGACGGCGCCGCGGTGCGCGCGCACGAGGTCCTCGAGCCGGGCCATGGCCGCATCGACGGGCTCGTCGTGGTGGGGGCGGACGGCCGGGGCGAGACCGTCCGGGCCGACCTCGCGCACCCCGGCGTGCAGGACGGCCTCGTTGGGGTGGAGGGCCAGGGCCGCGCGCACGCCCGGCAGGGTGCGGGCGAGCTCGAGGCTGCCCCGCCAGGCGGGGGTCTCGCACGCCGAGGTGATGATGCCGCTCACTCCCGCGGCGGCGGCCCGTGCGACCAGCTCGGCGGCGTCCAGCGGCGCCTCGGAGCCGGGGCCCTCGGCCGGCAGCCCGGGCACGGGCAGGTGGGTGTGGTTGTCGATCACCGGTCCGGCCAGCGGCGCGACGGCGTCGGCGGGAGGCCAGGAGCGGTCGCGGTGCCTGCGGCTCATGCCCCGGTGACGTCGTCGGGCAGGCGGTCCGCGTAGCGCGCGAGCTCCTGGTCCACGATCGCCTCGTCGAGCTTGACGAACACGGGGGCGGGCCTGGCCACGGGCGTGCCGATGACGACGTCGTGGCGGCCCCATGCGGGGGCGGTGGTGTAGTCCCCGGCGATGATCGGGTAGCCGGTGCGGGAGGCGAAGGCCTCGGGGAGGACCTGCGGGTCGAGCTCGCGGGCCTCGCGGACCTCGGGCATGGGGGCGATGGCGCCCGCTCCCCCCATGGCCCGGTCCACGTCGTTGGCCGCGTGCGGCAGGAAGGGGGAGAGCATAAGGTTCAGGTCGGCCACCGCCTGGGCGAGGGTGTGCAGGATGGTCGCCAGGCGCTCCTGGGTGGCCGGGTCCTGGCCCTTGAGCTTGAAGGGCTCGGTGTCGGCGATGTACTTGTTGGCCTCGCCCACCAGCCGCATGGCCTCCGCCAGCGCGGCCTTCTGCCGGTGGCGGGCGATCAGGCCGCCGACGGCGTCGAAGCCCGCCTCGATCGAGTCCAGCAGCGCGGCGTCGATCGGCTCCAGCCCGCCGGGGGCGGGGACGGCGCCGAAGCGCTTGTGGATCATGGTGGCGGTGCGGTTGACGAGGTTGCCCCAGCCGGCGACGAGCTCGCCGTTGGTGCGGCGCACGAACTCCGCCCAGGTGAAGTCGGCGTCCGCGGTCTCGGGGCCGGCGGCGCAGATGAAGTAGCGCAGGGCGTCGGCCTGGTAGCGCTCCAGGAAGTCGCGCACGTAGATGACGATGCCGTGCGAGGAGGAGAACTTCCTGCCCTCCATGGTCAGGAACTCGCTGGAGACCACCTCGGTGGGCAGGTTCAGGGTGCCGAGCTCGCCGGGCGCACCGCCCCGCTCGCCCCGGCCGTCGTAGCCCAGAAGCTCGGCGGGCCAGATCTGGGAGTGGAAGACGATGTTGTCCTTGCCCATGAAGTAGTAGGACAGGGCGCCGGGATCGTTCCACCAGGCGCGCCAGGCCTCGGGGTCCCCGGTGCGCCGGGCCCACTCGATGGAGGCCGACAGGTAGCCGATGACGGCGTCGAACCACACGTAGAGGCGCTTGGTGGGCTGGTCCTCCCAGCCGGGCACGGGGATGCCCCAGTCGATGTCGCGCGTCATGGCCCGGGGGCGGATCTCCTCCAGGATGTTCTGGGAGAAGCGGATGACGTTGGGACGCCAGGTGCCCGAGGCCTCGCGCTCGTCCAGCCAGGCGCCCAGCGCGCCGGCGAGCGCGGGCAGGTCGAGGAACCAGTGGGTGGACTCCACGAACTCGGGGGTCTCCCCGTTGATGCGCGAGCGGGGGTCGATGAGGTCGGTGGGGTCGAGCTGGTTGCCGCAGGTGTCGCACTGGTCGCCGCGCGCCCCGGGGGCGCCGCAGATGGGGCAGGTGCCCTCGATGTAGCGGTCGGGCAGGGTGCGGCCGGTGGACGGGCTGATCGCGGAGCGGGTGATCTCCTGGACCATGTAGCCGTTGTCGCGCACGGTGCGGAACATGTCCTGCACGACGCGGTAATGGTTGCCGGCCGTGGTGCGGGTGAACAAGTCGTAGGACAAGCCCAGAGCCACCAGGTCCTCGACGATGAGCCGGTTGTTGCGGTCGGCGAGCTCGCGGGCGGTCACACCCTCCTCGTCAGCGGCCACCAGGATGGGGGTGCCGTGCTCGTCGGTGCCCGAGACCATCAGGACGTCGTGACCGGCCATGCGCATGTAGCGCGAGAAGACGTCGGAGGGGACGCCGAAGCCGGCGACGTGACCGATGTGGCGGGGGCCGTTGGCGTAGGGCCAGGCGACCGCGGACAGGATGTGGCTCATGGCCCCAACCCTATCCGCTCCTCCGCGCCCCGCGGACCCGGGCGCCGTATGGTGGAGGGGAGCGGAGCGCACCGCTCGCCGTACCTTCTGCGTTAAGGAGCTTTCTGCCATGACCTACCCGCCGTCCTCAGGTTCACCGTACTCGACCGACCCGTCCCGGTCGGCGGGTGCGGACGCGGCCCCGCAGTCGGGGGGTTACAGCCCCGGCGCCCCGGCGGGCGCGGATCCTGGTGGCACGGGCCCGGGCGGCTACGGCTCCTACACGGGGCCCGGCAGCACGGGGCCCGGCACGGGCCCGGGCGGCGCGGGTCCCGGCACGGGCCCTGGCGGCGCGGGTCCCGGCGGCTACGGCCCCGGCTTCCAGACCGGCGCGCCCGGACCGTTCCCCGGTCCTCAGCCTCGCGAGGCCAAGAGCCGCAGGGCCCCGGCCATCCTGCTCGGCAGCGGCCTCGTGCTCGGCCTGGTGGCGCTGGTCATCGTGATCGTCTCGGCAGGCCGGTTCGCCACCATCGACTCCTCACTGTCCCCGATCGACGCGACCGGCGCCACGACCAGGACGCTGTCCGCCGGTTCCGCCTACGGGCTGTACAGCAGCTCCTACTCCGCCAGGTGCACCGTGACGGGACCCGACGGCCGGGACGTCCCCGTGACGCGCCCCTCCTCGAATATCACCATTAACAACGAGCACGAGTTCGGCATATTCACCGCGACCGCCTCGGGCAGCTACACGATCTCCTGCACCTCCTCCGACACCTACATCGGCGACGACGCCGAGGCGGGCTCCTTCGTGGGCGCCATCCTCGGCTTCATCGCCGGCATCTTCGGCCTCATCGCCAGCGTGCTCCTGTTCATCATCGGCCTCGTGTGGTTCCTCTCGCGCGGCCCGCGCGGCAAGGTCGCTCTTCGGAAGCGGGTCGTCGTCGAGTACAGCGGAGGCGGGCAGCCATGACGGCCTGGGGCCGGCCGCAGGAGCAGGACCGCGGGGCGGCGCCGGCGATCCCGGCCGCCGAGCCGCCTCCCAGCGGCCCCGGCGGCCTGACCGCCCCGCTCACCGCCTACCGTCGGGCCAGGCGGCTCCCGTGGAACCTGCTCCGCGCAGGTCTCGGCCTGCTGCTGATCGCCATTGTGACGCTCATCATGGCCGTGCGCCTGACGCCGCCGAGCTCCCCCGTCACCGTCCCCGGCGACGGCAGCACGCGGGGCTTCACTCTCCTGAAGAACACCCCGTACGGCTTCTACTCCGACGACTACAGCCTCACATGCGAGGTGGTGGACCCGGCGGGCGAGTCCCTGGCCCTGTCGAGCACGGTGAGGAGCTCCGCCCACTCCCCCCTCCAGGTCCTCGGCTTCCGCTCCACGCAGGCGGGCCTCTACAGCGTCTCGTGCAGCGGCACCGGCGAGATCATCTTCGACACCGCAACGGTGTCCCCCGAGTCCAGGCGCTCCTTCCACCTTGCCCTGGCCGCGGGCGCCACGGGCATCGTCGCCGTGCTGCTCATTATCGTCGCCTCCCCCTGGCTCCTGGTGCTCAGGCTGCGCCGGCCTCGTCCTGCTCCGAGCGCCCCGGTCAGCGGTCCGGCGCCGGGCGCTCCTCGGCCGCCGGACGCGCCGGGTCCCGCCGGTGCGGCGCCGTCCGCCGAGCCCGGCGCCGCGCCTGTCGCGCCGCCGACGCCCGGCGCCTACGGCCTGGCGCCCCAGCAGGTCGTCTACCGCCCGATGCCGCCGCCCCGCGAGCCCGACGGATCCTGAGGAGCCCGCCGTCGCCGGGGACCCGGCCGACGGCGGCCCGCGCCCGGGTCACGACCGCGAAGCGGTCAGCTCGACGCCGGCGGCGCGCATCTCGGCGCGCGCCGCCTCGCCCAGCTCGGGGGACACCGGCTCGGTCAGGTCGGTGAGCACGCGCACGGCGTAGCCGCGCCGCCGGCCGTCCAGCGCGGTGTCCTTGACGCAGTGCGACTCGGCAAGCCCGACGACGTCGAGCGCCTCGATGCCGGCGCCGGCCAGGATCCGGTCGAGGTCGGTACCGTCGTCGGTCACGCCCTCGAAGCCCGAGTAGGCGGCGGAGTACTGGCCCTTCTTGACCCGCGCGTCCGGATGGAGCCCGGCCAGCGCGGGGTGGAGCTCGGCCTGGGCGGTGCCGGCGACGCCGTGGGGCGGCCAGGTGTCGACGAAGTCCGGCGTGTCCGAGAAGTGGGGGCCGGGGTCGATGTGCCAGTCCTGGGTGGTGACCACCAGGCGGTAGTCCTCCCGGTGGGCGGCCGCGTAGGCGGCCACGCGCGCGGCGACCGCGTTGCCGCCGGCGACGGCGAGCGCACCGCCCTCGCAGAAGGTCGGCTGGACGTCAACGATGATCAGGGCCCGGCTGCCCGCAGTATCTGTCATGACACATACTGTATCCCGGTCCGCCGTCGTCGGGGCCGTCTCAGGCCCGACGGTCCCGCAGGGCGAGAGCCGCGCGGTAGACCTCGTTGGGGCGCAGGCCCGCCCGCCCGGCCGCCTGTCCGGCCGCCGCCTTGAGGCGCATGCCGCCGTCGGCGAGCCTCAGGGCCTCCCGGGCAGCGGGCTGCGGGTCGACCGGCCGGGCGGGCGCCCCGGCGACGACGATGACGACCTCGCCCAGGACGGCGTCGGCGCTCGCCTCCACGAGCTCGCCCAGGCTCGCCCGCCGCACCTCCTCGTGGGTCTTGGTCAGCTCCCGGCACAGCGCCGCCGGGCGCTGGGCGCCGAAGACCTGCGCCATGGCGGCCAGGGTCCGGTGGGTGCGTCGCGGCGACTCGAAGAAGACCATGGTGCGCCGCTCCGCCGCCAGGGCCGCAAGGGCGCGGCGCTGCTCCCCGGCCCTGCGGGGCGGGAAGCCCTCGAAGGTGAAGCGGTCGCTGGCCAGGCCCGACACGGCCAGGGCCGCCAGCACGGCGGACGGGCCCGGCACGACGGTGACGGGCACGCCCGCGTCGGCCGCGGCGACGACGAGCCGGTACCCGGGGTCCGACACCGAGGGCATGCCGGCGTCGGAGACGACCAGGACGCTGCGGCCCGCGCGCGCCTGGTCGATCAGCTCGGCCGCCCGGGCGCGCTCGTTGTGCTCGTGGAGGGCGAGCAGCCGCCCGCCCACGCGCACGCCGAGGCGCTGGGCGAGCGCGAGCAGGCGCCGGGTGTCCTCGGCGGCGACGACGTCGGCCCGCTCGAGCCCGGTCCGCAGACGGGCGGAGGCGTCCCCGGCGTTCCCGATGGGGGTGGCGGCCAGGGTGATGGCGCCGCGTCTCGGCGCGTCGCAGGAATCGGGCGCAGCGGCCGGGCCCGAGCCCGACCCCTGCGGCGCCGCGGCCCGCGCCGCCCGGGTGTCGTCATTCATGGCCCCCAGTATGGCGGCACGCCTAGACTCACAACCGTGACCTCGCGCAGTGTTGATTCGGTTGATTCGCCAGACGGCGCCTCGGGCGCCTCAGCCAGCGACCCATGGCCCGTCGACAGCCCCGTTCCCGTGATATCCGCACAGGAGCCTCAGGAGGCGACCTGGGCGGAGGAGTCCGGGGAGGCGCCCCGCTGGACCGCCGTCGAGAACTCGGCGTCGGAGGCCGGGGGCGAGACCGGCGCCCCGCACGCGGAGGCCGCCGGCGGCCCGGTCCCGGGGGCCAGGCGGTCCGAGGACGAGCTGCGCACCCGGCTCGGCCTGCAGCCCGGGGACTGGAGCCTGCCCGCAGCCGTGAGGCTCAACGGCTGGATCGCCACGGCCGTCACGGGGATTCTCGCGGCGCTCATGCGCCTGGTCGGGCTGAGCCACCCGCACTCGCTCATGTTCGACGAGATCTACTACGTCAAGGACGCCTATGCCCTGTGGCACAACGGGTACGAGTCCACGTGGGCGGCGAAGTCCGACGAGCTGTTCGCGCGGGGCGACTTCTCGGGGCTCACGACGGAGGGCTCCTTCGTCGTCCACCCCCAGCTCGGCAAGTGGCTCATCGGCCTGGGCATGCAGGTGTTCGGGCCGGAGTCCTCGTTCGGGTGGAGAGTCGTGCCCGCGCTCGCGGGTGTGGCCACCGTCGTCCTGCTGACCCGTCTGACGCTGCGGCTGACGCACTCGCCCCTGCTGGCGGGGCTGGCCGGGCTCCTGCTCGCCATCGACGGCGTGAACCTGACCGAGTCCCGCATCGGTCTCCTGGATATCTTCATCGGGCTGTTCGCGACGCTGACGGTGTACTGCCTGGTGCGGGACCGGGAGTGGTCGCGTGCAAGGCTGGCCCGGGACCTGGCGGGCACGGCCGCGGGTCATCTCGCGCCGAGGGCGCACCTGCGACCGTGGCTGCTGGCAGTGGGGGCCGCCGCCGGCCTGACCTGCTCGATCAAGTGGTCGGGGCTCTATCTGCTGGCGGCCATCGGGATCCTGGTGGTGGTGTGGGACACCACGGCGCTGTATCGCGCGAAGGTCAAGACCTGGTTCCTGGAGGGCGTCATCGCACGAGGAGTCGGCGACTTCCTGCGCGTGGTCCCGATCGCCTTCGCCGTCTATGCGGCGAGCTGGTGGTCCTGGTTCCTGCATCCCAAGGCCTATGAGCACGGGTGGGCGGCCGCCCAGCGGGCCGCGGGCGGCACGGTGGCGCGCTCCTGGCTGCCGGACTCCCTCAATGACTTGGTGGAGTACCACCTGGTGGCCTACAACTTCCACGTCCACCTCGAGAGCACCCACCCCTACATGTCCAAGCCGATCAGCTGGCTCGTGCAGTGGAGGCCGACGTCCTTCTACTTCCCCACCGGCAGCCAGCTCTCCGGCCAGAGCTGCGGCACCGCCCACTGCGCCCAGGCCATCACCTCCATCGGCAATATCCCGGTGTGGTGGTCCGCCATTGTCGCCCTGGTCTTCGCGGTGGTGATCCTGGCGTTCGAGAACCGGGACTGGAGGGTGTGGGTGGCGCTCATCGGCTACGTGGGCCTGTACCTGCCCTGGTTCCTGTACGGCAACCGGACGATCTTCACGTTCTACACCGTGGCCTTCGTCCCGTTCGTGGTGCTGGTGCTCGTGCTCGCCCTGGGCTCGGCGATGGGGATGCTCGCCCCTGTCCCGGGCTCCCACGAGGCGGCTCACGAGAAGCGCCTCATCCAGGTCGGGTGGATCGGTGAGGGCAGGCCGCACCCGCGGGGCGCGCTGGGCGCCTACCTGGGCTTCGGCGCGCGCCCATCGCGAATGCGGCTGTCTCCGGAGTGGACGGGGGTGCCGACCTGGCGGCTTCACGGTGAGGGCGTCGTGCTGACCGCGATGGTCGTGCTCGCGGCGATCGTGTTCGCGCTGCTGTGGTGGCCGCTGTGGACCGGACAGACGGTGTCCTACGAGTTCTGGCACTGGCACATGCTGATGACCTCCTGGGTCTGAACCCGGCGGATCCACCCGGATCCGGACTCGGCGGATCGGCGTCCCGCGCCCCTGCCCCGCCGCCCGTCCCCTGTCGTCGAGATCGGTTCAGCCCCGGCTCGAGATCGGTCCGGTCGTGTTCCATTGCGGGGGACGCCGGAACGCCGTGGCTGCGGGGGCGTGGTCGCCGACTCGTGCGGTTTCCGCGGCCGGAGCCGGCTCACGGGGAGAGTGCGTGTGGGCGCGCGGGGTCGGGGTCTGACGCTCTCGTCGGCGCGCAGGGTCGGGAGCCCGTCATGACATTGGAGGGTCACGGCGCCGCATGTGTCGAGCAGATCCCTGCGATCATGTGGCACTCTGATGGAATAATCCGCCTGGTCCCGGTTCTCCCGCCGCGTTGCCCAGGGGCGTGGCGGACCGGCATGCGGTGCGGCGCGACGGCTCGCCCGCCGCACTGTCTGGTCGGCCCGCCGGTCGCCTGCGGCGTCATCGGCGCGGGATGCGGGTAGGCGCGGGGCACCTCGGCGTCCAGGCGATGTCCAGGCGATGCGGGACGCGGGGGACGGCATGAGCGGGGTCGGCCCGGGCCCGCGGCGCCCCGGGCGTCCGAGTGGGGCGGGCCGGAATGTGAATACGCCTTTGCAGCGTCAACCGTCGCTGATGTTCAGGGGGCTGCGCATGTGTCGTCCGCCGGTTCGGCTCAGGTTCGTTTGTCTGGTTTTTATCCGGCTTTGTGATGTGTGGTGGTGGTTCGTGTGGTGTGTGTAGGCCCCTGCCGGGGCGGCCGCGTCATCGCGTTGCCGCCCCGGCAGGGGTCTTTCTCTTGTGTGGTCTCGGCGGTGTCCTGCTCTTCCGCGTCTGGTTGGGCGCAGTACCATTGGCGCTGGGGGTCTTAGCTTCCGGGTTCGGGATGGGTCCGGGCGTGTCCTCCCCGCTGTGGCCGCCGAGGGGTCTGTGGTGGGGTGCGTGTTGTGGTGTGGTTGTCGTGTGGTTGTGGTGTGGTGTTGTGGTGTGGTTGTTGTGGTGTGGTTGTGGTGGTTGGTGGGTTGTGGTGGGTGGGTTGGTTGTGGGCCGTATAGTGGACGCGGTGTGTTTCCCTGGTGTTTGGTCCCCTCCCTTGTGTTTGTGGGTCTTGGCCCGTGGGTGGGGGGGGTGTGGGTGTGTTTGTGTTGGCCTGTTAGTACCAGTCGGCTGCGCCCGTTGCCGGGTGTTCACGTCTGGCCTATCGACCCAGTGGTGTTCTGGGGGCCTTCCAGGAGGTGTGCTCCTGTGGAGACCTGGTCTTGAAGGTGGTTTCCCGCTTAGATGCTTTCAGCGGTTATCCTTGTCCGAACGTGGCCAACCAGTGGTGCCCCTGGCGGGACAGCTGGCGCACTAGAGGTTCGTCCGTCCTGGTCCTCTCGTACTGGGGACGGGTCTTCTCAAGTCTCCTGCGCGCGCAGAGGATAGGGACCGAACTGTCTCACGACGTTCTAAACCCAGCTCGCGTGCCGCTTTGATGGGCGAACAGCCCAACCCTTGGGACCTGCTCCAGCCCCAGGATGCGACGAGCCGACATCGAGGTGCCAAACCATGCCGTCGATATGGACTCTTGGGCAGGATCAGCCTGTTATCCCCGGGGTACCTTTTATCCGTTGAGCGACGGCCCGCCCGCGCGGGGCCGCCGGATCACTAGCTCCTGCTTTCGCACCTGCCCGACCTGTCGGTCTCGCAGTCAAGCCCCCTTGTGCGCTTGCACTCGCCACCTGGTTGCCGACCAGGCTGAGGGGACCTTTGAGCGCCTCCGTTACTCTTTGGGAGGCAACCGCCCCAGTTAAACTACCCGCCAGGCACTGTCCCTGGCCCGGGTCACGGGCCGAGGTTCAGGCGCACGCCACGGCCGGAGTGGTATCTCAACAACGACTCCGCCGCCGCTGGCGCGGCGGCATCACGGTCTCCCACCTATCCTGCACGGGCCGTGGCGGACGCCAATACCAAGCTGTAGTGAAGGTCCCGGGGTCTTTCCGTCCTTCTGCGCGTAACGAGCATCTTTACTCGTAGTGCAATTTCGCCGAGCCCGTGGTGGAGACAGCGGGGAAGTCGTTACGCCATTCGTGCAGGTCGGAACTTACCCGACAAGGAATTTCGCTACCTTAGGATGGTTATAGTTACCACCGCCGTTTACTGGGGCTTGAACTCACCCCTTCGCCCCGTGAAGGGGGCTGAGGGATCCTCTTGACCTTCCAGCACCGGGCAGGCGTCAGTCCGTATACATCGCCTTGCGGCTTCGCACGGACCTGTGTTTTTAGTAAACAGTCGCTCCCCCCTGCTCTCTGCGGCCCTTCCCCCCAGCCCGCGCGGGGCCTCAGGGGTCGGGCCCCCCTTCTCCCGAAGTTACGGGGGCAATTTGCCGAGTTCCTTCACCACGGTTCGCTCGCCCGCCTAGGCATACTCTGCCGGACCACCTGTGTCGGTCTGGGGTACGGGCGGCCCGCACCATCGCGTCGAGGCTTTTCTCGGCACCTCAGGATCACCCTGCTGTCCCCCGCCGCGCCGCGGCGGGGTCACCATCACGCCTCGCCCCCGCCCCCCCGGTAGGGGGGGCAGGCCCCCGGATTTGCCTGGGGGCCGGGCTGCGCGCTTGAACGGGCCAAGCCATCAGGCCCGCCGGGCTACCACTGTGCGTCACCCCTGTTAACACGCTTGCCTACCAGCACGGAGGACCCCCAGACCACCCGCCACAGGCCCCCGGGGACGCCCGAAGGCGACCCGCGGACCGTCTCGTGGCCGGCGGCGTGGGTTAGCACCCGCGCGTCAGCATGGTCGGTACAAGGCCGGTACGGGAATATCAACCCGTCATCCATCGACTACGCCTGTCGGCCTCGCCTTAGGTCCCGACTCACCCAGGGAGGACGAACCTGCCCCTGGAACCCTTGGTCTCTCGGCGCCGGGGACTCCCACCCCGGTCTCGCTACTCATGCCTGCATCCTCGCTCCCGCACCGTCCACCCGCGGGTCACCCCCGGGCTTCACCCAGCGCAGGACGCTCCCCTACCACCCGCCCCCGCACCTGAGCAGGGGGGCGGGTCCGCGGCTTCGGCGGCGCGCTTGAGCCCCGCTGAATTGTCGGCGCACGACCACTCGACCAGTGAGCTATTACGCACTCTTTCAAGGATGGCTGCTTCTAAGCCAACCTCCTGGCTGTCACCGCAGCCGCACATCCTTTCCCACTTAGCGCACGCTTAGGGGCCTTAGCCGACGGTCCGGGCTGTTTCCCTCTCGACCACGAAGCTTATCCCCCGCGGTCTCACTGCCACGCTCCACCCGCACGGCATTCGGAGTTTGGCTGACCCCGGTAACCCTCACGGGCCCCTCAGCCACCCAGTAGCTCTACCTCCGCCGGGAAGCACGCGACGCTGCACCAAAATGCATTTCGGGGAGAACCAGCTATCACGGAGTCTGATTGGCCTTTCACCCCTACCCACAGGCTCATCCCCCCGGTTTTCAACCCAGGTGGGTTCGGTCCTCCACGCGCTCTTACACGCGCCTCAACCTGGCCATGGGTAGATCACCCCGCTTCGGGTCCGCACCACGCAACTCCACCGCCCTGTTCGGACTCGCTCTCGCTACGGCTCCCCCACACGGGTTAACCTCGCCACGCAGCACGACTCGCAGGCTCATTCTTCAATAGGCACGCCACCACCCCACCACCCCCCGGCGGCGCACAGCCGCAGCACAAGGAGGACGGCAGGGCCCTGACGGCTCGCAGGCGCCCGGTTTCAGGTACTCTTTCACTCCCCTCCCGGGGTACTTTTCACCATTCCCTCACGGTACTCATCCGCTATCGGTCACCAGGAGGTATTCAGGCAGCCAAGCGGTCTTGGCAGACTCACACAGGATTCCACGAGCCCCGTGCTACCACGGGAACACGCCCACACGCCACCAGCCAGGTTCCGCCTACAGGGCTCTCACCCGCTACGGCCCGCCGTCCCAGACGGTTCAGCTACCCAGCCAGCACAACGCCCCCCACCACGGCGGCAGCAGGAAACAGGCACGCCCCAACAACCCCGCCGCCGCAACCCCCGCCGGGTCTCGCACGACAACGGTTTAGCCATCATCCGCTTTCGCTCGCCACTACTCACGGAATATCCTCTCCTACGGGTACTGAGATGTTTCACTTCCCCGCGTAACCCCCCGCACCCTACACAAATCAGGCACGAGTGACGCGGCACGACCCGCGCCGGGTCCCCCCATTCGGACACCCTCGGATCACAGCCCGCCAGCCGGCTCCCCGAGGCTTATCGCAGGCCACCACGTCCTTCATCGGCCCCTGATGCCAAGGCATCCACCGAACGCCCAAAAAACAAGCACAACCCAACAAAACACACAAAGAACAAAGATACTCGCGTCCACTATACAGATCACAACCAACCCGCCCACACCAGCCAGCCACCACCCACCCACCACCCACCCCAGGGGCCCCCACCAGCCACAAAGCCGGCAGGAACCACAACAGGCAGACAGCAGCAGGCAACCAGCCAGCCACGACAGAGCCACCAACGGGACGCACCGCCCCAGAACCCGACAGCGCACCCCCACCAGCCCCCCGCCCCCACCAGCACACGCACGCACGCACGCACCAGCAGACAGCCACAGGCAACCAGCAGACACCCCGCACACCACAGCAGCCACACACACAGCGCAGCACACACCACAGCACACAGGACGCGTCCCCCGCACCACAGCCAACCCACCAGGAACCACCCAGCACACACCAAGCAGCCCCCGCAACCAGCAGACAGACCCCACACCCCCCACCCCACCAGCAGCCGGCCGGCACACGCCAGCACACACCCGGCAGGACAGGAGGCAGCCAGCCCAGCAGCCTCCCCAAAAGCTCCCTAAAAGCTCCCTAAAGGCTCCCTAGAAAGGAGGTGATCCAGCCGCACCTTCCGGTACGGCTACCTTGTTACGACTTCGTCCCAATCACCAGCCCCACCTTCGACCGCTCCCCACAGGGCCACGGGCTTCGGGTGTCGCCGGCTTTCATGACGTGACGGGCGGTGTGTACAAGGCCCGAGAACGTATTCACCGCAGCACTGCTGATCTGCGATTACTAGCGACTCCAGCTTCACGGTGTCGAGTTGCAGACACCGATCCGAACTGAGACCGGCTTTAAGGGATTCGCTCCGCCTCACGACATCGCAACCCACTGTACCGGCCATTGTAGCATGCGTGAAGCCCAGGACATAAGGGGCATGATGATTTGACGTCGTCCCCACCCTCCTCCGAGTTAACCCCGGCAGTCTCCCGCGAGTCCCCGCCACAACACGCTGGCAACACGGGACAGGGGTTGCGCTCGTTGCGGGACTTAACCCAACATCTCACGACACGAGCTGACGACAACCATGCACCACCTGTGAACCGGCCCAAAAAGGGAGGCCCCCGTCTCCAGGAGCAGCCGGCCCATGTCAAGCCCTGGTAAGGTTCTTCGCGTTGCATCGAATTAATCCGCATGCTCCGCCGCTTGTGCGGGCCCCCGTCAATTCCTTTGAGTTTTAGCCTTGCGGCCGTACTCCCCAGGCGGGGCACTTAAAGCGTTAGCTACGGCGCGGAGGACCCGGAAAGACCCCCCACACCTAGTGCCCAACGTTTACAGCATGGACTACCAGGGTATCTAATCCTGTTCGCTCCCCACGCTTTCGCTCCTCAGCGTCAGTAACGGCCCAGAGACCCGCCTTCGCCACCGGTGTTCCTCCTGATATCTGCGCATTCCACCGCTACACCAGGAGTTCCAGCCTCCCCTACCGCACTCAAGCCAGCCCGTACCCACCGCACGCCCCCAGCTGAGCCAGAGGATTTCACGGCAGACGCGACCAGCCGCCTACAAGCCCTTTACGCCCAATAATTCCGGACAACGCTCGCGCCCTACGTATTACCGCGGCTGCTGGCACGTAGTTAGCCGGCGCTTCATAACCCGGCTACCGTCAGCCCCACCACAAAGAACAGGACCTTCTTCACCGGCGAAAGAGGTTCACAACCCGAAGGCCTCCATCCCTCACGCGACGTCGCTGCATCAGGCTTCCGCCCATTGTGCAATACCCCCCACTGCTGCCTCCCGCAGGAGTCTGGGCCGTATCTCAGTCCCAGTGTGACCGCCCACCCTCTCAGGCCGGCTACCCGTCAAAGCCTTGGCAGGCCATCACCCCACCAACAAGCTGATAGGCCGCGAGCCCATCCCCCACCAAAACACCACAAAAGTGAATCTTTCCCAGCCACACCATGCGGCACAGCCAGAACACCCCGTATTAGCCACCCTTTCAAGCGGTTATCCAGAAGTGAGGGGCAGGTTACTCACGTGTTACTCACCCGTTCGCCACTGACCCACCCCGCAAAAAACAAGGCAGACCCGTTCGACTTGCATGTGTTAAGCACGCCGCCAGCGTTCGTCCTGAGCCAGGATCAAACTCTCCAAAAAAAAACAAACAAACCAAAAAACAACAACCAGCCACAACCACCACCACACACCACCCCACACAGGACAGCACACAGCAGCAACCACAACCAGAAAACAAAACCACCAGACAAAACAAGCCCACCCACCAAAAAGCAGGCAAACCATGGCACAAAAAACAAGCACACTATCGAGATCTCAAACAACACACCCACAAGAGGCAACCGACCGGCCTGAGCCGACCACCGCCCCATAAGGCACCGGACTAGACTAAGCAGATTCGTCTCCGCCAGTCAAGCTCTGGACCTTGCGGCCCTCGTCACTTGCTCTCGGAAGACCGCCGCCGCGCCGGATCGCTCCGCCGCAGCCCGTCAATCTCCTCCGGTGGCGCCACCACCCGGGCTGTGACCCGACGTGGCAACGCAGAGTACTTTAACCGCCACGACGGTTCGCCCGTCAACTCGGCCCACTATGACGTACAGCACGCAGGGGACGGCTCCGCGACTCTGTCAAGCGCTGCGATCGACCTCGGGGGCCGGCGGCAGCGCGCAACCGAGACCGCGAGGAAGATTCTTGCGGCACCGCCCTCGTCCGAGCTGCGGGGCCGGCGGTTGCCCTGCCGGCCCCGCCCCCGCTCGACCGGTGGGCCGACACCCGGATGCCCGACGGCCCGTCGGTGGTGATGACGATGCCCCGCCCCCGCTCGACCGGTGGGGCCGTAGGGCGCATGGCCCCCGTCCGCAGCCTCGGGGCGGAGGCCCTGGCCCGACCACGGCTCGAGCCTCATGGCACCGCCCGACTGCGCGAGAACCAGGCTGGTGCCCCCCGACCGGCGCAGAGTGGGTAATTAGGGGGAGCCCCCGACGGGGTCGGGGTGCCCTCTCGCCCAGAAAATCGCGACATTCGATACTGGGGGAGCCCTCGACGGGGTCGGGGACTCCCCCACGACCGGCGCAGAGTCGGATGGAGTCGGATAGATTCCGTCCTCACAACCGTTGACAGATGATCTCAGCAAGCTCGGCGGGCTTGGCGTACATCGCGCTGTGTCCGCAGTCGAGCCGGAGCCGACGGGTGCGGTCCGGGAGCAGTGCGACGTAACGACGCTGCTGGGCCGGGGTGACAGCCCGGTCATGCGTTGTGTGCACGTACGTCAGATCAATGCCATCATCGAGCCGGTACTCGACTGGCGTTCCCAGCACGGCGCCCGGTTCTCCCACGAGCCGCGACAGTATCGTGTCCCGATCGGCAGAGCTCAGGCCGTTGCACAGGAGGAACCGGGCAACCATCTTGGGCATGACGACCCGCGGTTCTCCGATTCGCAGTGGGCGACGGACCAGATAGAGCGGTTTCGGCAGCAAGTCCCAGCAGCAATACCCCTGCGGAGGAACAAGAGCTGAGACGAACAGGATACCCGCGACTCGATCGGAGGCCCGACTGGCGGCCGCCACTGCAACGAGCCCGCCAAGCGAGTGCGCAACGATCAGCGACTTGCCAGCTGTCGCCCGTATCGCTGTGTCGACCCAGTTATCGAATGTCGCCGGTATCGGAGCGGCCCCTGATCGTCCGGGAAGGTCTACAGCCACCACGTCGCAGCCCAGGAGAGGAAGAACTTTCTCCCAGCACCACGAGCCAAGCATTCCCCCGTGCACCAGCACGACACGATCATATGCCATACCGCCTCCGATCGCTCACGTCTGTCCGCCAACCCCCCTGAACCACAACGGCACCGGGGAACAGTATCAGAATCTCCGTTTCACCGCCATGCCTGAAAAGGTGATCACCGCTCGACCCGCCCCAAGGCCGCGCAGGACAAAGTTCAGCACTCACAGCCGTCGCCGCCACAAGGACCCGCGATGAGCACCGAGAAACCTAGCACGAGCGGCAGTGCGGGGCGGGGCCGGAACCCGACGGCAGAAGCCATCGAGGCGTATTCGCTCTCTGTGCGCTCACGACCCTCTGTCATCACGAACATGTGCAGGTCGAAGAGTGACGCCAGCGTGTCCCCGTGGCAGTTCAGCGGATTATCGCGGAGCATCCGCTCCACGATCAGCACCCGAGCGTCCGGACCAGACGCCCTGCGAATCGCCCGCAGCAGGGACAGGCACGTCTCGTCATTCCAGTTGTGCAGCACTCGAGACAGCACATAGACGTCGGCACCCTCCGGCATGTCGGTGAAGAAGTCGCCGCCTACCGCCACCGCCCTGTCGGCGATACCGGCCCGGTCAAAGGCTGCTGTCGCCCGCCGCGCAACGTCCGGGCGGTCGAGGAGCGTGCCACGGGCGTCCGCGTGAACCTCAAGCAGCCCCGTCAGCATGCGGCCGTCACCCCCACCGACATCGACGATATGACGAGGCGCGCCCAGCCCGGCCGCAGCGGCCAGGACCCGCCCGTGCGGCGCGCCCTCACCAATCGCCGCGGTGTACCGCGACGCCTCCTGCGCATGCTCGTCCAGATAGTCGAAAACCGGTTCACCGAATGCGGCGGCGAATGGGCTCTCTCCCGTTCGCAGCCCCGTTCCGAACTGCCTCCACGCAGAATCGAAGTACTGCTCCTCGTACAGCTCGGCCAGTCGCCGGAGGGAGGACGGATGATCGCTTACGAGCACGGCCCCGGCATCTGTCAGACGATGAGTCCCATCCGGGTCCGTAGCGAGCAGGTCCACGGCTACAAGCAGGCGAAGCAGCCTGTCCAGAGTGGGCTGATGCAGATCCAGACGGTGCGCCAGCTCGACGCTGTCGGCGGGTTCCCGGCACAGGGCGTCGAATACTCCGGAACGCGTGGCAGATGCGACCGCGCGCGCCTTCCAGCCCCCGGTCAGCAGATCCAGGACGTGATCGCTCATCAGCGCCCCCTCCCG
This sequence comes from Actinomyces israelii, assembly GCF_030253495.1. Classification (NCBI taxonomy): domain Bacteria; kingdom Bacillati; phylum Actinomycetota; class Actinomycetes; order Actinomycetales; family Actinomycetaceae; genus Actinomyces; species Actinomyces israelii. The sequence continues at coordinate 679,159 of NZ_CP124548.1, read as the reverse complement.
ACGACGGCGACGAGCGCCGCCTTATCGGTCTTGCCGAGCGCCGTCACCGGGAAGGAGCCGAGAGCCCGGCACAGGTCCGGCAGCTTGTATGCGGCGACGCCCCGGTCGGTGAGGAAGGCCCGCAGCTCGAGCAGGTCCGGGGCCGGACCGGTGGGGACTATGCACGCGCAGCAGCGCTCGCCGAGAACGGGATCCGGCAGACCGATAACGGCTGCCTGCCGGACAGCCGGATGGGCGAGGATGTGGCTCTCCACCTCCTGCGCCGCGATCTTCTCGCCGCCCCGGTTGATCTGGTCCTTGATCCGGCCGGTGAACTCCACAAAGCCGTGCGGCAGCAGCCTGACCAGGTCCCCGGTTCGGTAGTATCCGTCGGAGGTGAAGGAGCGACGGTTGTGCTCCGGCGCCCGGTAATAGCCTCGGATCGTGTAGGGACCGCGGGTGAGCAGCTCGCCGACCTCGCCCTCGGGGACATCGCGATCCGCTTTATCGACCACGCGAATCTCGTCTCCGGGGGAGAGTGGCCGCCCCTGGCTGAGCACCGTCATCTCGGGCGGGTCGTCATCGCGGACGAACCCGATCAGTCCCTCGGCCATGCCGAACATCTGCTGCAGGCGCACACCGAGCGCCGGCTCCACCTGCTGGGCCAGCTCGGGATCGAGCTTGCTGCCGCCGATCGCCAGCCGCCGAAGGCTGGACAGGTCGGCATCGGTGTAGGGCGCCTCATCCATCCAGAGCAGCGCCATTCCGGGCACAAGGCCCGTGTCCGTCACCCGTTCGCGAGCGATCAGCTCGAAGCACTCGCCCGGATCCGGCGTGCGGGCCAGCACCATGGTGCCGCCGGCGTGGAAGGTCGCGAGCATCCCGTGGGTCAGCGGCCAGTTGTGGCCGATGGGCAGGCCCACGAGAGTCACCGTGGTCGAGTCGTACGGGATTGTCTCAGCCATCGCCCGGCCGCTGTAGGACCAGTCGTCATGGGTGCGGGGCACGAGCTTGGGCTGTCCCGTGGTCCCTCCGGAGACCAGGAACAGGGCGAGATCGCCGGAGGCCGCCCGCTCGGGCACCCCGATCGGTTCGTCATTCGCGGCCGGACCGGTGTCCAGGCGCTGATGGTGGCCGGGTTCTCCGACGACGAGTGTGCTCCGCAGCGCTGGGACCGCGGCCGCCACCTGATCGGCCAGATCCCGGTAGTCGAATCCGTTGACGACATCGGGGCAGAGGTAGGACACCGCCTCGGTGAGCCGGCAGAAGCGCTCGATCTCGGAGCGGCGGTGGGCCTCCAGCGCGATGACGGGGCGGGCTCCGACGCGCAGCAGTCCGAACAGCACCGCGACGAAGGCCGCGCTGTTGGGCAGCTGCAGGACGACGTTGTCGCCGCGGGCGATGCCGTGCCGCTGCAGGCGGACCGCAATCGCATCGGCCCGCGAGTCCAGGTCCCTGTAGGTGAGCCGGCCGTCATGAGCGACGACGGCCGTGTGCTCTCCACGACGGTCGGCCCAGGTTCTGAGCTCCTCCCCCAGCGTCCGTCCGGCCCACCAGCCTCTGCGGCGATAGCGCTGCGCGAAGTCGTCCGGCCACCCCACGAACTCATCCGCGAGCCGCTCCGGGCCGTCCTTTCGCACGTGGTCAAAAACTGTCATGGGTGCGACTCCTTCCTGCAGAGGGGATTCGTGCCAGCGCCCGGCCGAGGTGGGTGAGCACCGCCTCCCGGTTCGATTCGAGGTAGAAGTGATCTCCGGCGAATCTCTTCACCTCGATATGGGCTGAGGTGTAATCCGACCAGGCCTCGGCGTCGGCCGCCGACAGCTCGGGATCGGACTCGCCGACCATGATCAGCAACGGGCAGCTCAGGGGCGGTCTCGCACGCGGGTGATACGTCTCGATCGCCCGATAGTCCGCCCGGATCATCGGCAGGAGCAGCGACATCAGCTCGAGCTGGTCGAAGGCGTCGGCATTGCGCGGATTGAGGCGCCGGAGGTCCGCGAGCAGGGCCTGGTCGCTCCTGCGATGGAGGTCCCCGGGGCGGTGCAGCGAGGGCGGCTTCTGACCGGAGATGACGGCGAGATCGGGAGGGCACCCGCGCGCCTGGAGCCCGGCCGCGACCTCGTAGCAGATCGTGCCTCCGAGGCTGTGGCCGAACAGCGCCAGTCGGGCCCCGGGTCTCGGGCAAAGGGCCTCGACGAGGGGGTCGACCAGCTCCGACATGTGCGAGCGGGGCGGCTCGTTGAACCTGTCCCCACGCCCGGGGTACTGGGCGGCATGCACCTCGACGTCGTCGGGCAGGCCGGACGACCAGCGCAGGTATCCGCCGGCCGACCCCCCGGCGTGCGGGAAACAGACCAGCCGCGCTCGCGCGCCCGGGCGGGGCTCCCGGCACCTCAGCCAGCCGTGGGAGCGCGCGGATGCGCCGGTCACCGGGTCGCTCCGGACGCCGTTGGTGCGCTGCTGCGCTGAAGCGCGAAGAACCGGTGCCCGGCCCGGCGGAGAGGATGGTCGGTCGGCGGCAGGTCGAGGACCAGGTCCAGCTCGCGGATCCGGCCGAATGCGGCCAGCCACTGCCGGTGGGAGAGGAACGTCTCCCCGGATCGTTGCCGCTCATCGGTGGCCGCAGTCATCAGGAAGGCCTGCGACATCGCGATCCACTGCACTTCTCGAGTCGGCTCGGTGATGAGCAGCCATCCCCCTGGGGCCAGCCGCGCGGTCAGCAGCCGCAGTGAGCGATCGGTGTCCCGCGCGTTGTTGAGCACGCCTCCGGCGAGTACGACGTCGAAACCGCCACCGACGCCCTGGTCGTCAGCGCCATCAGTGCCATCAGTGCCATCAGTGCCATCGATGTCGAATCTCCCCACACGGATAGCGGCCGCGGGGAAGCGGCCCGTCCCGAAGAGATCCTGTGCGGCCGTGAGGAAGTAGTCGCTGAGATCTGTGAACAGGTAGTCGACAGGATGGCCGTCGAGGGCGGCCAGGACCCGCTCGGTGGTGGCGCCGGTGCCGCCGCCGACTTCCAGGAGACGAAGAGGGCGGTCACCCGGCACCGCCTCGGCCAGCTCCGAGACGAAGCCGGCCACCGCCGCGAGCTGGTATCGGCCCACCGGCGGTTCCCGGTAGAGGGCTCGGGCGACCTCGGGGCTCCCGTCGGGGAACAGGAGCGACATCGGGGACACCGCGCCCCGAAGCAGCTCCGGGAGCCTGTCGGCACTGGCGCGGGCGTAGGCCAGGGTCTTGGAGCCCGTTCCCGGTCGGGGCGCGCCGTCGAGGGCGGAATCGGGTGAGAGGCTCTGCCGCCAGCCCCGCTCGACGCGATCCCACGACTCGGCGATATCGGTCGCGGCGACCGCCCGGGTGGCCCGCACCCGTTGCGCCCCTCCCCGGCCGCCGGCGCCTTCCAGGAGGCCGTGGTCCCCGAGGGCGGCCAGCCAGCGCCGCACCAGGGGACGGTACTCGGGCACGACCGGAGCCATCACCTCGCCGACGTCGACACCCGATGCGGGAATCCTCAGGGCGTGCAGCATTGTCAGCAGTGCCGCCCGATCGAGGTCGTCGGCCATCTGCAGCGCGGGCCCCAGCGCTATTCCGCTCATCTCGGCGTCCCCGGCGCGCTCGGCCCCGGTTCGCAGCCGAGCGCGGACGACGGCGGGAATCGGCTCCGCCTGCGGAGGGGCTGCGCAGGGCGCCTGGCGGCGCTCGATGCTCGCACCGAGCAAGTCGCCCGCGTCGGCGGGGACCGGCGTGTCATCGGTGCACGTGATCGTCTCCAGCGCCGACAGGTCGGTCAGCGCGCACGCCGGATCGACAAGCATGTCCCGCACGAGGCGGCCGGGCAGCTCCGCCCGGGTGACGGCCAGGCGCTCGAGGTCAGCGAGCACTCGGGCCGCGGGGGCATCGGGGTCGGGCCGGTAGACGGCCATGCTCGGGTGATCGCTCACAGGGCCACTCCTAGGACGAGGTGCTGGCCGCTCAGTGCGAGCGGGCTGTGCTGCCCGGGCAGGTCGAAGGCGACGGCGAAACCGGCGCCGGCCATCTCATGCCGCCAGGACTGCCGGTCGAGAAAGACTTCGTCCGTGGCGCGCGCGCCCTCGGGCGGGGACAGGAGGAACGCCATGGAGGTCAGCACGGCGTGCGAGTCACGAGTCGATTCCACGACCGCCAGCACACCGCCGGGTCTCAGCACCCGACGAATCCGTCGCAGGCTGCGGCCGATATCCGCGGCGTTATGGAGCACGTTGGCCGCGACGACGGCGTCGGCGGCTCCAGGCCGCAGGCCGCAGCCCTGGTCGATCAGATCGGCATCGATATTCAGGAGGCCCAGGCGCACCGCCGCCCCGAACCGCTCCTCGGCGGCAGACAGGAGCGTCGGGGAGATATCGGTCACAAGGTAGTCGGCCTCGGTCTCTCGCAGCGCATCGAGCACGGCCGCCGTGCAGACGCCCGCACCGGCCCCCAGCTCGACGACCCGCAGGCGGCGTCCGAGCGGCCCCGCCGAGGCGACCCGGCTGACGGCGTCCGCGAGCGCGGCGTTCAGGTACCGGCTGGCGACGTTGTCCTGGTAGGCGGCGAGTGCCGGCACAATATCCCGGCCTGCGAAGAGAATCTCCTCGATTGTCGTCCTGTCGCGAATCAGCTGGCCGAGACGAGCCGCTATATCGCCGTGGAGCCGGGCCATCAGCGGATCGAAGCCGAGGCGCGCATACGCCTCGGAGAGCGCTCTTCCGCTCACCGCAGTGGGCTCCGCACTCGCCGACAGCGATCCCCCCTCATCCGACCGCAGTGCGCCGCTGTCGACCAGAGCGGCCAGCCAGCGACGCACCAGCCAGGCGTGTCGGGGACTGGTATCCAGCGCTGCGACCGCCTCGGGCACCGAGGCCGCCGGCAGCGCCGGCAGGACCGCCTCATACATGGCGGCGCGGCTGAACGCGTCGGTGACGGCGGCCGCCTGCGCCAGTCCGTCGACCTGCTGGGGGTCGACGGCGGCGCTTCCGGCAGCATCGGCCGTCTGCCGAGCGAGCTCGGCGAAGGGGGCCGGCAGGACCTTCTCGCAGGGGCCCGCGAAAAGATCGGCGGCATGCACCAGCCGAGGGGATCCGGACGGCCGGGGGGCGGAGGAGGCCTCTGCGTCGTGGCGGCATCCGGTCAGCTGGTCGGCCAGCCGGCACAACGACATCTCCTTCTGCGCCCGGCCGAGCGCCGCAGCCGTGGACTCGGGGGCGCGGAGCTCGGCCCGAACCGCCTCTCGCAGGTCCTCGGCGGGATCCGTGGGTGCCGCAACCGGCGCCACCGGCTCCGCGGCGCCCCGGAGCGGCTGCCAGAGCGCCGGGCCGTGGGGCCCGGGCAGAATGAGCTCGCCCGCCGCGCACAGCAGGGTGATCCGCAGGACCTGGCGCTGCTCCACCCTGATCCGTAGTCGGGCAGGGCCGATCGTGCCCGAGCAGGTGCCGGATGAGGGATCGCGTTCGCCCAGGCGGATCCGGCCGAGGGCATCGTTGATCATGTGCAGGAGCCCATAGATCTGATCGGCGTCGGCGGAGGCCTCCACAGCGGCGACCGGGCCGAGGCCGCGCAGCGCGCCCGCGGCGAGGACGAAGTGCCCGACAGCAGCCAGGCGGCGCCCCGGATCGGCGATCCGGACCGGGACGCCGGAGGCCCGGGCCGCCCGGAGCACCTGCGCGTAGTCCTTCGCCCGGACCGGCGGCTGGAGAACGACGAGGGATGCCGACTCGCAGGCGCCGTCGGGCAGCTCGGGCGCGGCGCCCGGCGCCGCCCAGATCAGCCCGGCGTCGGGGGCGAACCTGTATCCCGCGTCCCGGAGCATCGCGGCGGTGGGGGCCGGCAGCTCGCCGACGACCCGCAGCCGGTGATCGTGCACCGCCATCACAGCTCCCCCTCCTCAACGGGATCCACCAGCTCAACGGGGCCGTCGACGACGCGGACCTCGACACCCGGAGCCGCGCACACGCGGTCGATGGTGCGTGCGGGATCGAGTATCTCCGCGGCGTAGTGCAGGCCCGGCGGAACCTCACCGGCGAGCACCGCCTGTGCTGCGGCCGCCGTCGCGGCCCCCGCGAGCGCGCCCGTTCCCGGTCCGCGGAGCAGCCCGCTGCGAATGCGCGGCGGCTCGCCCCGGGCGCCGCCGGGGCCGCGCACCTCGGCCAGCAGCGCGGCCGCCGGCCTGCGGGCCGACATGTCGATCCTGCTGGCCAGGCACAGCGCCTCACGGGCCTCGCCGCGCTCCAGCGCGTGCAGCCGGTCGAGGACGCCTGCGACCCGCCCCTGCGCCATGAGCGTGTGCCACGTGCCATCGACCAGCTCCAGCTGGGTCGCCAGACGCTCCGCCTCGGTCGTCAGCACGGGAAGGTCGGTGAAGAGCCCATCGATGCCCGGCACGGCGACCGGGTCCGACGAGCGGCGCATGGCGCGCGGAACCCGTCGCCCGTTGCGCCAGGCCGCCAGCGGCTCGGTCAGCTTCCGGGCGGTCCCTTCGAGGTAGTCCTCCGCCGCGGCCCGGGTGAACAGGTCGACGACGGCGAACCACACGACGAGCGACACCGCGCGCTCCAGGGGTGAGGCCAGCAACCGGGGCAGGATCCCCGTCAGCCCGGGCTGCATGCCGCACGACAGGACATCGATGCGCCCTTTCTCGGCCGGCGGGTCTCCGCCCGGCCCTGTCAGGAATGCGTGCAGCGGTTCGTCGCCGGCGGCATCGACAAGGTCGACGCCGGCTGCGCGGGCTGCGCGCGCGACCGGCCGGCCGACCTCGCACGACGGGCCCGCCGCGTTGACCAGGACCCGGCACCTGCTCGCGAACTTCAGTAGGGACCGCTCGTCGGCGGCGTCGACCGCCATCGCGCAGCCGACGCCGTCGAGGTCATGGGCGAGCACCCGCCGCGCACGGCGGAGGTCGCGGCTGCCGAGGCATATGGGGTCCGCCCCCGCCCGGTGCAGGAGCCGGGCGGCGTGCGTGCCGACATCGCCGGAGGCGCCGAGCACACCGACGGCGATATCGCTCACTGCTCCGCCCTCACAGCGCGCCCGAGAAGCTCTGCGACCCGGAATACATGCGGTTCCTCGATGCAGGAGAGATGGTGGCCGTCAATGTCGATCACGGTGAGGTCCCCCAGACAGGTCCGCGTCCAGTAGGGGACCGCCAGGTCCTCCATTCCCGAGATGATCCCGAAGGACTGGCGCTGCGAGGCGCGCAGCAGCGTCATACTGCCCAGGTAGGGGTCCAGGTCGACGGTGGACCCCAGCAGGCTGTGTCTGAACACCCGGTACAGGGCCGGGACGAGCTCCGGTTCGACGTCGGTGAACGCCTTCGCCGCGGCCGCCTGCGCGTATGCGGCCAGACGGCGCTCCTGCGGGACGGCCGAGCGCTCGGCGAAGGCGGCGGCCACCGCATCCAGTCCCGGGTCGCCGCCGACCTCGGCGAGGGCCCCGGCCGGGACGTGGCCGGAGCTCTGCCCCTGGATCTGCATGAAGGCGCGGAATACGTCTGCGGAGTCGACGCCGCCCAGCACCACCTCGCCCGGGTCGAGCCTGAGATTGGGGACGAACACCGCCTCCAGAGCCAGCTCGTCATCGGTGGACACGAGCATCGGCACGCTGTCGATCAGGGTGAGGTCGGCGACCGGCAGGCCCGATTCCAGCATCCGGCGGGCCACCTCCAGCGCCAGCAGCCCGCCGAGGGAGTGACCCACCAGCTGGAACTGGTTCGCCGGCTGGGACATCAGTCTGTCCGTGTAGTCGTCGGCCAGCCGGGAGACGAGCTCCGCCGGGTCCTGGGCGCAGTACCGGTCCCAGTCCGCGACGGCGATGCCGACAACGGGACCAAGCCGCTGCTCGGCCAGGAGCCCTCCCAGTGTCTGGAAGGTGTCCAGGGTCCCCAGGGCGGCGTGGAAGATGACTCTGAGCGGCCCCTGGCCGCCGTCGCCGAACGGGACCAGGAGCGCGTTGCTGCCCTCCGCCCTGACGCCCGCCTCGGGGCGGGCCGGCGCGGGACGGCGCCCGTGCTCGGCCGCCGATTCCGCGGCGGACGCCTCTGGAGCGGGATCCGGGCGCATCGGCGTGCGTATCAGCGCGCACAGCGCGGCCAGGGTCGGTTCGTTGAGCATGGTCCGGAGCAGGACATCGAACTCAACGGCCTCCGCCTCCGGGATCTCCTCCCTGATCCGGCCGGCGACGCGCGCCATGATCAGCGAGTCGGCGCCGAGATCGAAGAAGCTGTCGTGCCGTCCGAGCCCGTCTCGCCGCAGCGCGCTCGACCAGAGTGCCGCAACCCGTTCCTCGAGCTCGTCGGCCGGTCCGTCTGCCGCCGCACCGAGGCTCGCGGTCGGGCTCACGGCCCAGCCGGCCAGGGCGGCACGGTCGACCTTGCCGTTTCTCGTGAGGGGGATCTCGGGCACGACCTGGATCTGCGCGGGGACCATGTAGTCGGGAAGGTTCTCCGACAGGCGGGCGATCAGCGCATCGGGCCGCAGCGGCGCCAGCCCCGGTGCGGCCATGAGCACGAACGCCGTCATCCCCAGCGGTTCCGGAGCGCTCAGCTCGGCGATCAGCCGCGCGTCTGCGCCGGCGATGGTCTTCCGCCACTCCGGGGCGCTCAGGAGCGGCACCTCGCCGTTGTCGAGGTCGCCGTCGTGCGGAGTCATGAGGAACCCCTGGGTGAGGAGGATCTGCGGCTGCGGGGCGACAGGCTCGGTGAGCACCAGGACGCCGCCGGGCATGAGCATCGACACGGCCCGGGCGAGCGCGTCCGCCGGATCCCGGGTGGAGCCGAGCACTCCGGCGGCGATGACAATATCGGCGGTGGCGGGCGCATAGCCCTGCTCGCGCAGATCCTCGTTCAGGTCCAGTCGCGCCGTGCGGATCCGGGAGCCGAATCGGGTGGCGGCTTCGGACAGGAGCAGCGGGGAGATATCGGTGAAGAGGTAGTCCACGTCGAATCCGGCGAGAACCGGGAGCACCGATTCCGTCGTCGATCCCGTGCCCGCGCCGACCTCGACCACCCGCACGGGCGCAGAGCCCGCAGAGCCCACAGAGCCCGCAGAGCCCGCAGAGCCCGCAGAGCCCCCTGCCGCCCGGTTGGCCGCAGCGCGGTGCGCGGCGACGGCGACGGCCTGGTTGAGCCAGCGCATGGTGATGTCGTCGCGGTAGATCGCGTGGGCGATTTCCAACGGGTCGTCGTTGTCCGATCCCTGCGGGAACAGGAGCTCGCTGGGACTTGCCTCGCCGCTGAGCAGCTGCGGGAGGTGTTCCGCGCACGCGAGCTGGTAGTCCAGGAGGCCCTGGGTGCACAGGCCGGACCGGACGGACTGCGCCACCTGCGCCCAGTCCGCATCGGGCCGGCGCACCAGAGTGCAGCCGGCTCCGGAGCGCTCCAGGACTCCGTTGTCGACGAGCGCATCCACCCAGCGTCGGACCAGCCACCGGTAGTGCGCCGCCGGGTGGACAGTCTCAACGATCTCGTCGGTGGTGTGCCGGCACCCGACCGCGGGGAACAGTCCGCGGGCCTGGAGCGCGCTCAGCAGGGACCCGAGTGCGGTGGAGCGCACCGAGCCGACGTACCGGGCCAGGGCCTCCGGCTCCGTCTGCGGCGCGGTCCGGTCAACCGTTCGAGTGACCGCCTCCGCATACCGTCGGACGGCCTCGAGGTCCGGCTCGCGCGGCTGCGGCTGAGCGAAGCCGAGCAGCATGCCCTCTCCGGAGGGATGCCGGGCGATGGTGACGACGGCGTCCTGGACCCCGGGCGCGTCGCGCAGCACCGCCTCGACCTCGCCGAGCTCGATCCGGTGACCGCGGATCTTGACCTGGGTGTCCTCACGTCCGAGGAACTCGATGTCCCCACCGGGCAGGTAGCGGCCCAGGTCCCCTGTGAGATAGGTCCGTTCGCCGTCCAGGTCGGGGAATCGCTCGGCGGTGAGCGAGGGGTCGTTGAGGTAGCCGCGGGCGAGTCCCGCTCCGGTGATGCACAGCTCGCCGGGCGCCCACACCGGGGCGTCCCGGCCCGCCGTGTCGATGACTTTGAAGCCCTGGTTGGACAGCGGTCTGCCGTACGGGATGCCGGCGGCGCCGGCGGGCACCGGCCTGTCCACCACATAATGGATCGACCAGATCGCCGCCTCGGTGGCGCCGCCGAGAGCGACGAGGACGGACTCGGGGGCCAGCGCACGCACTCGTTCCGACAGGGGCACCGGAATCCAGTCGCCGGAGAGCAGCACGAGCCGCAACGACCTCACTGCGTCCGGCCGGGTCTGCACGTGGTCCACCAGCATCTGCATCTGGGCCGGGACGCTGTTCCAGAGCGTGACGCCGTGCTCGGCCACCAGGCTCGCCCAGTGCGAGGGGTCGGATCGCCGCTCCGCCTTGGGGAGAACGAGTGCACCGCCCACCGACAGTGGTCCGAAGATGTCGAACACGGACAGGTCGAAGCCGAGCTGAGCCACGCCGAGCACCCGGTCGGCGGCGCTCACGCCGAAACGGGCGTTCATGTCCGCGACGGTGTTCCAGGCGGCCGCGTGGCTGATCATCACGCCTTTGGGATCGCCGGTGGATCCGGAGGTGAAGATCACATAGGCGAGCGCGTCGGGGGCGGTGGCATGTGCTGCGTCGATGACGTCCGCGATTCGGGGGACCGTGTGGGGAGCCGTCACAGTGATCGGAGTCGTCACCGAGGTGTCGATCTCGATCCGGCTCTGCGTGAGTGACACCCGTGCACCCGCCGCCAGAAGCATCCGGTTCCGGCGTGCGAGCGGTGAGGTGGTATCGATCGGAAGGTAGACGCCGCCCGCGAGGAGCACCGCCAGGACCGCGACGATCTGCTCGACGCCCTTGTCCATGACGATTCCGACGCTGTCGCCCGGCTGGACCCCGGCCTCCCGCAGCTGCTCGGAGACCCGCCCGGCCCAGCCGATGAGCTCGGCGTAGGTCAGCGCGCCCTCCGGGAAGATCACCGCCGGCGCGTCCGGTGTGCGCGACGCCCGGTCGAGCACGGCCGCATGGAGCGGCGCCGAGCCGATCGGCGCTGCGGTGGCGTTGGCCTGCTGCCGCTCGGTCCGCTGCCACTGCGGCAGCGGAACCAGGTCGGGGCCGCTGACGGGCTCCTCCCAGGCCGTGTCCTCGCCGAGCCGTGTCAGGAGGTCGAGCAGGGCGTCGGCAAGATCCGCGACGAGTCCGTCCGGCAGCGCCCCGGCGCGGGTGTCGAGGTCGATCCGCAGTCCGTCCTCGTCGTCCGTGACCTGGCAATCGAGGGTGACCTGCGGCGTCTGGGTCAGTCCGGCTCCCTGCCGGCCTGCACCGGTCCCCGCCGCCGGGCCGACGCCGATGCCGCTGGTGAACACGACCGGCATGACGGCCGCGTCCCTGCCTCTGCGCCGCGCGAGCTCCCGCAGCACCTCGACGCCGGAGAAGAGCCTCCTGCCGAGGTCGTCGGCCAGGCGGCCCTGAAGCGCGGCCGCCTGGGCGGCGAACGAGGAATGGCCCGGGTCGTCGACGGCGAGCAGGCTGACCGAGGTGAAGTCTCCCACGAGCAGCCGGACGTCGGGGTGCAGGTCGAGCCGGTTCAGGAGCGTCAGATTGAGTGTGAACGCGGGTCTCCTGCTCCACCGCTGCAGCACGGCGGCGTAGGCGCCGAGGACGGCGCCCGCCGGCGTAATGCTGCGCCGTTGAGCGGCTCTTGAGAGGGCCTGCCAGTGCGGGGACGGCAGCCGCCGGTGATGTCGGACGAATCGCGGCTCCCGGTCTCCTGCGGGCGAGTAGCTCAGCTCGGGCGCCGGGGGCAGGGAGTCCACGCGATCGAGCCAGTAGCGCCGGTCGCGGCGGTAGCGGCCGCCGTCCCGGAGCCGGCGCTCGGCGAGGACGTAGTCGCGGAACGTGATCGCCGGCTCCGGAAGCTCGGCACCCGGGTCCGAGACCAGTGCCTCCAGCTCGCGCATGAGCAGCGCGGCGCTGCTCCAGTCGGCGATCAGGCCGTCGAACGAGATGTGGAGAATGTCGTCCTCGCGGGTACGGGTGATCCTCAGGTCGAACAGCGGCCAGCTGGACGGATCGCTCATCTTGTGGTCGAGCTCTGCCCGGACAGCGGCCAACGCGGGCGCCTGCTCCGCCGCTGGGGCCTCACGCAGATCGATCACGGGGATCTCATATTCATCGACTTCCGGCAGCACCTGCTGATAGCCGTCGGGAGACACCACGCAACGCAGCATGTCGTGCCGTCCGATCAGTCGGTTCCATGCACATTCCGCCCGCTGCGGGTCGAGCTCCGGGTAATGAACCTCGGCGAAGCTGTGGCAGCCCACCTCTCCCAGCCCGGAGGTGTCGTAGCGTCCCAGCAGGTAGGCCGACTGGACGTCGGTCAGCGGGAAGGGCTCGTAGCGGCCATCCGGGTCCGGGTGCACCTGCCCCGCGGCGGCCGCCTCGCGCAGCGCGACGATCACCTGCTCGCGGGCGGCGCGCAGCACCGCCCTGTGCGACTCGGTCAACGCGCCCTTCGGTCCTCTGAACCGGATCCGGCCGTTGTCCTCCCACAGCTCGACCCCGGCGTCCTCAAGCTCGGCGATCAGGCTGACGGGATCAACGGGATCGACATGACTGAATGTATCGGTTGTCATAGCGGACGAGCTCCTAACGGCTCGGTGTACCCTTGCGACGTGTCCGCAGGAGGACGCGCTGAGGGAAGTGGTCCTGGGGATGAATGACGTGATGAAGGTCGTGGTCGCCGGAACCTCATTCGGGCGGATCTATCTCGATGCGGTCCGCTCCGACCCGGATCTGGCACTGGCCGGCATCCTGGGCCGGGGGAGCCGCACGACTCGCGCCTTGGCCGAGCAGCACGGCGTCCCGATGCTGACATCGGTCGCCGATGTCGGCGACGACGTCGATATGGCGTGCGTCGTGATCGGCTCGGCCGTCAACGGGGGCCCCGGGGCGGAGATCGCTCAGGCCTTCCTGCGACGGGGGATCCACGTGCTGCAGGAGCATCCGCTGCATCCCGCAGAGATCGTCGAGTGCCTGCGAGCCGCGCGGCAGGGCGGCGCCGTGCACCATGTGAGCACGCTCTACCCCGACGTCGAGCCCGTGCGCTGCTTCCTGGCCGCGGCGCAGCGCCTGCGGGAGCAGCAGCCGGTGCTGTTCGTCGACGCGGCGTGCAGCAGTCAGGTCCTGTATCCGCTGCTCGACATGATCGGTCGCGCGCTGGGCGGTGTACGGCCGTGGGCCTTCGCAGAACCGACGGCGGCTGATGCGGCGGTGACCCGCGCCTGCCGGAGCGAGCAGCCCTTCCAATCGGTGCAGGCGGCGATCGCCGGCGTGCCGGTCGCCCTGCGGGTGCAGAACCAGATCAACCCGGCCGACCGCGACAACTACGCGCTGCTGCTGCACCGGCTCGCGCTCGGCTTCGAGGGCGGGGTGCTGACTCTGGCCGACAGCCACGGTCCGGTGCTGTGGAACCCCCGGATGTATGCGCCCCGCGACGAGGAGGGGCGTCTGGTGCTGGACGGGCCTGCGAACCCGCGGCTGGACGTCGCCAGCACGAGACTGCTGGGCGACTGGCGCACCCGGACCTACCGGGAGGTCTTCACACGGGTGTGGCCGGACGCCGTCGGCACGGCGCTGCGGAGGCTGCGCGAGGAGATCTCCGCAGAGCCCTCCCAGCGCACGACGGCGCAGTGGGGCCTGGCGGTGTCCCGAGTCTGGGCCGACCTCACGGCACGACTGGGGCCCCCTCGGCTCATCGACTCCGCGGCGCCGCAGCCGGTCAGCCCGATCTGACCCGCACCTCACAGCTCGCCCTCCTCCATGTCCTCCTCCTGGGGAAGGGTCATCGCCTGCGCGCATCCGGCCACTGTCGGGGCGGCGAAGAACTCTCTCAGCGACAGGCTCGCCCCCAGGCGGCGCTCAGCCAGATCGGCCAGCCTGGTCGCCGCCAGCGAGTCCCCGCCGAGCACGAAGAAGTTGGCGGCCCGATCAGCCACCTCAACGCCGAGGAGCTCGCTCCACAGGTCGGACACTGCGCGCTCGACGCCGGGACGCGGGCGACCCGGCTCGACCCGGGGCTCTGCCGCGGTCGTGCGGCCGCTCGGCCCCGCACCGGCGACCGGGCGGGCGATGTCCAGGGGCCGCGACCAGTCGTCGTCGGCAGTCGCCGCCACGCGCGCGGTGAACGCGGCGAACATCTCATCGAGCACGGCCGGGTCGAACAGCTGCTCGACCGCGTCCCAGCGCATCAGCAGCCGGCCGTCGGCCTCCCCGACCTGGCAGTCGATCCAGACCTGCGGAGTCTGGGAGATCCCCCAGGTCTCGACGGCGAACGGCGCCGCGGCCGGCCCGGAGGCGCCGACGCCGAGCATGCTGGTGAAGACCACCGGCATGGCGGTCGCCGCCCCGGCGCTCCGGCGGGCCAGCTCCCTGAGCGCCCACACCGCCGGGACCTCGCTGTGGTCGAGCCCCTCGGCGACGTCCTCCTGCAGGGCGGTCGCGGACGCCCGCCTGTCCGGCCCGCTGTGGTAGGCGGCCAGGAGCAGGGAGGTGAAGTCGCCGAGGACGCGATCGATATGCGGGTGCACCTCGCGCCGGTCGAACAGCGTCATGGTCAGCGTCAGGTCGGGCCGGCCGCTCCAGGCCGCGAGGACCTCGCAGTACGCGGCGGCCAGCGCCACGGACGGGGTGATCCGGCTGCGTCGGGCCGCCTCCCGCAGCCCGCCCCAGGTGCCGGCGTCGAACTCCGCCTCGCGGCGGACGAAATGCGGTTTGCCGATGTCGGCCGGGTCCGCTGCGAGCGGCAGCCGGGGGGCCGGCGGCAGCTGCGGCAGTCGGGCGCTCCAGTACCGGCGGGCTCCCTCGAGCTGCGGCGGCGTGGGCCGCATCGCCGTGACGTAGTCCCGGAAGGTGATCCCGATGGGCGGAAGCGCAGCCTCCGGGTCCGAGTACAGGACGTCCAGCTCCGCACGAAGAGTCATCAGACTCAGCGCGTCCAGCAGCACATTGTCGAAGCTGAGACCGATCCGGGTCCCGTCGTCGGTCGGACACGCCCGGACGTCGAACAGCGGCCACCGCGTCGGGTCGAGGACCTGGTCCGCCATCTGCTCCCGCAGCTGCTCGGGGCTCTCGAGCCTCCTGATCTTGAACCGCGGCACCTTTGGAAGCACCCTCTGCATGCCGTCCTCCGTGAAGACGGTTCGCAGCGTGTCGTGACGGGCGATCAGCCGGTTCCAGGCCGTGGTGAGCCGGTCCAGGTCGATGTCGTCCCCGTCGAGCTCGGTGTAGAAGTGGCAGCCGACCCCGCCGAGGGTGAAGCGGTCGGAGCGTCCTACCAGGTAGGCGCGCTGCACCTCGGTCGGGGGGAAGGGCTCGTAGCGCTCCTCGGGGCGGGAGGTCACCGCCATTGCCCCGGCGTGCTCCGCAGCGCCGTCGCCCGGGGTCAGCAGGGCCGCGAACTCCGACAGCTCCGGACTGCCGAACAGCCCGCTCAGGGTGGCGCCGGTGTAGTGACGACGACGCAGCTCGGCGATGAGCCTGGTGGCGATGAGCGAGTCCCCGCCCAGGCCGAAGAAGTCGTCGCCGCGCAGCACGGTCGGGGTGTCGAGCAGCGTCGCCCACAGGTCGGCGACCTCGGCCTCGACCGGTCCCCGAGGGGGCAGGCGCGCGGGCTCCGCCGCGTGGCCCTCCGCCCGCCGGCGCAGCGCAGCGCGGTCGATCTTGCCGTTGCGGGTCAACGGCATCTCGTCGACCGGCACGATCACCGCCGGTATCGCGTACGGGGCGAGCCGCCGGCTCAGGTGCTCCTTCACGCGGCCCGGCTCTGCCGACGCGGGAGCGATGAATCCGACCAGTCGCCGATTCGTGCGGGTACCGGGCGCCACCACGACCGCCTGGTGCACCTGCGGCGCCGACTCCAGCGCGGCCTCGATCTCGCCCAGCTCGATGCGATGGCCGCGTATCTTGACCTGGGTGTCGACTCGTCCCAAGAACTCCAGCGTGCCGTCGGGCCAGTAGCGGCCCCGGTCGCCGGTCCGGTACCACCGGTCCGCACCGGTGCGGACGAAGCGGTCCGCGGTCAGCTCCTCGTCGCCGCGATAGCCGACGGCGACTCCCGCACCGCCGATCCACAGCTCGCCGGCGACCCAGTCCGGACAGTCCTCGCCCGTGTCGTTGACCACGCGGAACCGCTGGCCGCGCAGCGGCCGCCCGTAGGGGATCGCCGGCCAGCCCGGCTGCACCCGGTCCCCCGGGAAGAAGTTCGACCAGATCGCCGCCTCCGTGGCGCCGCCGAGCACCTGAAGTCTGCAGCGATCATCCGAGGCCGCGCGGAGCCGGGCGGGCAGGTCGACGGCCGCCCAGTCCCCGGAGACCAGCGCGAGTCGCAGGTCCTCCGGCAGGGGCCGCTGTTGGCAGGCCGCCAGCAGCATCTCCAGCAGCATCGGCACCGAGTTCCACACGGTCACCCGATGCCGGTCGCAGAGCCGAGCCCAGGCCTGAGCGTCCCTGACGTCCTCCTCGGAGACCACGGCCAGCGAGCCGCCGCAGCCGAGCATGCCGAAGACGTCGAACACCGAGAGGTCGAACTCCAGCGCGGACACCGCCAGTACGCGATCCGCGCACCCCACGCCCCAGCGCTGCACGACGTCGTCAATAGTGTTCCAGGCGGCCCGGTGCGACACCTCCACGCCCTTCGGCTCACCGGTCGAACCGGAGGTGAAGATCACATAGGCGACTGCAGCCGGATCGCACTCGACCGGCTCGGGCAGGGGCTGCCCCGTCAGCGCCTCGGCGGTTGTCAGCGCCGACTCGTGATCGAGCAGGCCGGTCCGGCTCTCAGCGCAGGTGATGAGGGTCTGCGCGCGCTCCAGCACCAGGGAGCGGCGGTGCGGCGGCTGATCCAGCCCGACCGGGACGTACGCCCCGCCGATCGCAAGGACTCCGAGGACCGCGGCGATCCGCGCCGCGCCGCGCGGCATGGTGATTGCGACCGCATCGCCCGGCCGGACTCCCCGACGGCGCAGCGCCGCGCCGATCCTGAGCGCCTGGTCGGCGAGGTCCCCGTAGCTCAGCTCGCGCTCCCCGCAGATCACCGCAGTGCGGTCCGGATCCGTCCGAGCGTGCTCGAAGAACGCCCGATGCAGCAGTCCGCCGGCGGCGGGCTCCCCGGTCGCATTGGCGGCCGCACGGACCCGCTGCTGCCCGCCGGGGAGCTCGATAATGACCGGCTGCCCCCAGTCCGAGTCCGGCAGCCGATTGAGCAGCGCCACATAACTGTCGAAGATCCCATCCAGGACACCGGGCGGGAACAGCTCCTCCACCGCGTCCAGTGCGAGATGCAGGCCATCGGGGTACTCGTTGATCTGATGGTCGAGCCACACCTGGGGCGTCTGGGTGATCATGAACCCCGGCTTGCCGAATGCCTGCCGAACGGAGTCGGTGATCAGCTCGTTGCCGAGGTTGCATGCGAAGACCGCCGCCCCGCTGCCGGCCTCGCCGTACCGGCTGAGGTCCCGCAGCACCTCCACGCCCGAGTATGCGGTGTGCTCAGCGGCGTCGCGGAAGCTGCGCTGCAGGCCCCGCGCCCGGTCGCCGAATCCGGCGGTCTCCGTCAGGTCCACGGGGAGCAGCAGCAGGTCGGTGAAGTCCGCGACCAGGCGGGCGACGTCGGGGTGCAGCGACTCGTCTCGCGCGAATACGGGAAGATTGAGCACAAATCGCCGCTGCGAGCTCCACCGGCCGAGCGCCTCGCCGTACGCGGCCGCCAGCACCATCGCCGGAGTGACTCCGGCGGCCCGCGCCTTCCCGGTCACGGCGTCCCACGCCGAGCGCGGCAGCCACGACTCGCGGCGAACGAATCGGGGACGTCCCACCCGGGCCGGGTCGACGGCCAGCGGAAGCTGCGGAGGTCCGGGAAGATCCGCGGTCCGTTCCCGCCACCACTCATGATCCCGATCGCGATCGATGCGCAGGCGCTCCAGGTGCCGGCGCTGGTACTCGGCGAACGTGAGCCGCAGAGGGGCGAGCGGTTGGTCGGGTCTCAGGTAGAGGGCGGCCAGGTCGTCGAGCAGGATGCGCAGACCGACCACGTCAGCCGCCAGGAAATCGACCTCGACGTGGAGGCGCGAGCCTCCGTCCTCGAATCGGCTCAGCTGAAGGTCGAAGAGCTCGCCGCGGGAGGCATCCAGGAGGCGGTGCGACAGACGCTCCCGCAGGCGGAGCGAGTCGTCCGGGCGCCCGATCCTGTGGACGGTGACGCCCGGCCAGGCATCCTGATCGCTGATCGACTGGGTGCCGTCGTCAAGGAAGCGGGCACGCAGCATCTCGTGCCGGGCCACCAGCGCCCGACCCGCCGCCTCAAGCCGCGCCGGATCAATGGTATCCGGGGTGTCGAGCTCCAGATAGGCGTGGCAGCCGACACCTCCGAGCACCTGATCGTCGCGCCGCCCGACCCAGTAGGCGTGCTGCACGGGCGTGAGCGGGAAGGGCGCTGCGAGACGGGCGGAGAAGTCGACGGGCGCCTCGGAAGCCGTCGTGCAGCCGCCGCTGCGCTGAATGCGATCGGGGCGGGCCGACGACGGTCCGCCCGGCCCGGGGCCGGCCGCCGCAGGACCGGAAGCGGCCGAGACCACCTCCCACCACTGCGCGAGCGTGGTGGCGGAGGCAAGGTCGGCGAAGCGCACCCGGCCGCCTCGGCGCCGCCACTGCGCGACGAGCCGCATGGCGCGCATCGAGTCCAGTCCGAGGCCGATCAGGTCGGCGTCATCAGAGATCGACTCGGCCGGCATCCCCAGCACTCTCGCCAGGTCGTCCCGCATCGTCTCCAGGGAGAGACGTCGAGACGCCTCGGTTGAGCTGGCACCAGTCATCAGGGATTCCTCGTCTCATGGGGCGTGCTTCGTGCTCGACCGAACCGGCACGACAGGTAAGGCAAACCTTATACAACTGGTTGCCTCATGTCACTTGTGTCTTCCGCGCGTCCGCCGCTGCGAGCCTCGCCTCGATGCCGGCGAGGATGATCTCGAGCTTGTCGTCCGCCCATGCGTCGGGGCCGGCCGAGAAGTGGGCGTCGAACGCTGCGCGCAGCCCGGCGTCGTGGGCGCCGTCGGGCCCATCGGGGGCCAGGGCCTGCGTGAACCCGCCCCACTGCTCGGTGTACTGGGCGATCCGGTCGCGCCGGATGCGGCTGTCCGCGGCGAAGTCGGCCACCATATCGGCCGCGACGAGCGCGAGCCGCCGGGGGAACCCGAAGACGACGAGGTTCTCGGTCATCTCCAGCGCGGCCCGGATGAGGCGCTCGGGCATGGGCCACACCTGGTTGTAGATCAGGTCCATCATCCCCGGATACCGGCCGCACGCGGTGTCGATGGCGGCCGCGACGTCACGGAGGTAGTCCTGCCAGCTGCCCCGCGGCTCGGGCCACTCGGTGGTCTCCATGAAGCGGTCCGCGACAGCGCGCAGAAGGCCGGAGCGACCGTCGACGTGACGGTACAGCGCCGGATGCTTGACTCCGAGGCGAGCCGCAAGGCTCTGAAATGTGAGGGCCTCGACACCGGACTCGGCGATGAGCCCGATGGCGGCATCGGCGACGATCTCCCGGTTGATCAGGTTGGGACGGCCCGGACGACGCCGTTCCGGAGTCGGTCTGTGCGCCACGGCCCGGCCCTACCCATTCGCACTCTCGGCGCCCTCGGCGATCTGCCAGCCCGCCGAGCTCACCTTGGCGCGCCAGAAGGCCTCGTAGCGTCCGCCTGCCCTCACCAGGGACTCGTGGTCACCGTCCTCGATAATGACCCCGTCGTCGAGGACGAGGATGCGGTCGGCGCCCGTAATGGTCTCGAGCCGGTGCGCGATCGCGATCACCGTGCGGCCCGTGGCCAGGGCGGCGAAGGCGTCCGCGAGGGCCGCCTCGGTCTCGGTGTCCACCGCGGCGGTGGCCTCGTCGAGCAGCACGATCGGCGCGTCCTTGAGCAGGGCGCGGGCGATGGAGACCCGCTGCCTCTCGCCGCCGGAGAGCCGGGCGCCGCCCTCGCCGACCGGCGTGTCCAGCCCGTCCGGAAGACGGTCCACGACCTCCTGGAGGCGGGCGGCGCGGATCGCCTCCGCGACCTCCTCGTCACTCGCCTCCGGGCGGCCCACGCGGACGTTGTCCAGGATCGAGCCCTCGAACAGGTAGACGTCCTGGAAGACCACCGCCACGCGCTCGATCACCTGCTCGGAGCCGAGCTCGCGGACGTCCACCCCGCCCAGGCGCACGCTGCCGCTGGTGGCGTCCCAGAACCTGGCGATCAGACGCAGGACGGTCGTCTTGCCCGATCCGCTTGGTCCCACCAGGGCGGTGAACGTCCCCGGCTCCAGCCGGAACGACACCCGGTGGAGGACGTCCCCCGCCCCGTAGCTGAAGCTGACCTCGTCGAGCCCCACCGACAGACCGGTTCTCGCCACGGGGACGGGGCTGGCCGGCTCGGGCAACGTCGGCGTGTCGAGGAGGGCGCGGATGCGCTCAAGGCTGTCCCCGACGGTGCGCATGGCGGTGGTGTACTCCGAGAGCTCCGCGAGCGGGCCGACGAACCTGACGCAGACGACGAGCAGCCCGACGGTCGCCGGGACCTGGAGGCGGCCGGTCAGGGAGAGGCCGACCGCGGTGACCAGCAGGAGCACCAGCCAGAGCTGCACGGCGACCGTGCTGATAAGCACGCCGGGGATGGTGCGCCAGAATATGCTCTCCGACGTCCGGTGGTGCCGGTTGAGGGACTCGTCCAGGGGCGGGTAGCTCCCGACGGTGCGCCCGGCCGCACGCAG
Organism: Actinomyces israelii; assembly: GCF_030253495.1. Taxonomy (NCBI): domain Bacteria; kingdom Bacillati; phylum Actinomycetota; class Actinomycetes; order Actinomycetales; family Actinomycetaceae; genus Actinomyces; species Actinomyces israelii. Next base: position 658,396 of record NZ_CP124548.1, on the reverse strand, counting down.
GACGGGCTGCGCCAGCGCGAAGTCGACGACCTGCTCGTTGACCTCGGCGGTGCGCCGGTCCAGGACGGCGTCCAGCCGCGCGGTCCGCTTGGGGGCGAGCCACCCGATGAGCGCGGCGACCGGGAGGAAGGCGGCGCCGGCTGCGGCGACGCGCCAGTCCCACCAGAGCAGGCCGACGACCACGGTCAGCGGGGTGAGGACCGCCGAGACGATCGGCTGCAGGAGGTGCGCCGTCACCGAGCCGGCGTCCTCGGCACTCTTGCTGCTGAGCTGTGCCAGCTCTCCGGCGCGGGCATGGTCGAACCAGCCCAGCGGCAGGACGGAGGCGTGGTCGCCGATGCGGTGCTGCAGGCTGTGCATGAGCCCCAGGCTGATGCCGTACCCGGTGCGCGCCTGGAGGAAGTACAGCAGTGCGGCCGCGGCCGCGGCCGCGGCCAGGGCTCCCGCAGCGGACCACGCCGCGTGCATGTCGCCGCGCACGGCGGCGTCGACGACCGGGATGACGGTCAGGAAGGCGAGCCCCTGAGCGAGGGCGAAGGCGATGACCAGTGCGAGGAACGGGAGGAGGCGGACGCTTCCGCGGGCGACGTGCACAAGGTTGGCGAGCGTACGGATCATGCTGCGCTCCCCTCGACGTGACGGGCCTGCCACAGCCTGCGGTACACCCCGGCCTGTGCGAGCAGCTCCGCATGGGTGCCGACCTCGACGACCCTGCCCGCGTCGATGACCGCGATCTGGTCCGCCGTGGTGATCGACGCCAGCCGGTGGGCGATGACCAGCACGGTCCTGCCCTCGGCCGCGCGCGCGACCGCCCCCTGGAGACGGACCTCGTTCTCGGGGTCGGCGAAGGAGGTGGGCTCGTCGAGCACGAGGATGGGCGCGTCCTCGAGCAGGGCGCGGGCGATGGTGACGCGCTGCGCCTCCCCGCCGGAGAACCTCGCATCGACCCCGACGACGGAGTCGTACCCCCGGGGCAGGGCGGCGATACGGTCATGGATGCCCGCGGCCCTGGCCGCGGCCATGACCTCGTCGTCGTCGGCACCGGGCCGGGCGAGGCGGATATTGTCGCGCACGCTCATGGGCACGAGGCGGGTGCCCTGGAAGACGAACGCGACGCTCCTGTACAGGGCCGCGGCCTCCAGGTCGCGGACGTCCTGCCCGCCCACCCGGACCGCGCCGTCCCGCACGTCCCAGAACCTGGGCACGAGGGCTGCCAGGGTCGACTTGCCCGCGCCCGAGCGGCCCACGAGCGCCGTCACCGTGCCCTCGGGAAGCCTCATGGCGACCTGGGACAGCGTGTCCGGCCCGTGCGGGTCGTAGGCGAAGCTGACGTCGTCGAGGACGACCTCTCCGCCCTCGGCCGCCGCCGGGGCATCCGGAACGGGCAGCACGGGGGTGGCCAGGAACTCGCCGATCCGCCCAGCGGCCTCGCGCGCAGCCCGCAGTCGCACGTCGTAGGAGTCCATCTGCGTGAGCGGGCCGGCCAGTCCGACCCCGAGCACCAGGCCCGCCACGAACCCGGTGAAGTCCACCCATCCCAGATGGAGGAGGAGTAGGCCCAGCAGCGCCATGGTCGCGAGCACGCTCGGAGCCGACACGATCGCCAGCCCCAGCGAGGACGCCCCGACCATCGGCACCATCAGCCTGCCGAAGAAGTCCGCGTAGTCGTCCACCGCCCGGCGGTAGTCCGCCGACGCGCGCCCGGCCTGCCCGAACGTCTTGACCACCGCGATCCCGTGCGCGAACTCCACCGTCGCGTTACTGACCCGCGCCTTGGCGTCGTCCCAGTCGCGGAACTGCGTGGCGGCCTTGCCCATCATGGAGCCGAACACGATGAGGAAGCCCGCCAGCGGCAGCAGAGCCACCAGGGCGAGCGGCCAGCTGTACAGGACGAGCGCGGCGAGCGCGGCGACCGCGGTGACGACTCCGACCACCATGTCGCCACCCGCGTGCGCCACCAGGGTGTGCAGCTCGTGCACGTCGTCGGTGACGAGCTTCTTGACCCGCCCCGAGGAGCGCCGGGAGGCCTCCCCGATCGGGATGCGCCCCAGGTGGGTGGTCAGTCGGACGCGAAGGTCACGGTTCAGGCGGGCGTCCGCGAGGTGCGTCAGCATCAGCCCGGCGCCGATGAGCGCCGTCCTGACCGCGATCCCGACCAGCGCCACCCACAGCCAGCGCCAGGTCTCGTCCGCCGGCGCCCGGTTCACCAGGGCGGTCGAGAGCTGCACGCTCGCGACCATCGGAACCAGGCCGGCGACGGCGCCCAGTCCTTGCAGCGTCATGCCGCTGACGACCAGCCCGCGCACGGGGCCGATCAGATCCCAGAACTTCACGGTACCTCCTTGGTCTGCGTCAGCAGCCGGCTGCTGCCGTGCGCGGTGTCCACGGCCTCGGCGTCCTTGGCCGGGTCCGGTCCGTCTGTCGTGTCTCCCCTGCTTCTGCCGAAGAACTCCCTGAGCCGGGCGGGCGGGTCCTCCGCCCCCTCGGGCGGCGGCTGGAGCGCTCCGCCGCGCAGCTCCTCGACCCGCGTGCAGACAAGGGCGAGGAACTCGGCGTCGTGACTGACGACCAGGACGGCCGTGCCCGCCTCGGCGGCGGTAAGGACCAGGTCGCTGATGGAGACCATGGACTCGCGGTCGAGCCCGCTGGTGGGCTCATCGAGTATGAGGACGCTCCGGGCGCTGCACAGCCCGCTGGCGAGTGCCGCCCGCTGCTTCTGCCCGCCGGAGAGCGAGAGCGGGTGGCGGTCGCGCAGCTCCAGCAGGTCGAGGCGCTCCAGGACCCTGTCGATGTCCGACTCCGAGGGGTGCCGCAGTCCTATGGCACACTCCTCGGCGAGGGTCTCCCCGAAGAGCTGGGAGTTCACGTCCTGCATGACGAGGAAGACCCTGCCCCTGAGGTCCCGTTGCCGAACAGGTCTCCCCTGGAGGGCGAACGCCCCGGCACCCGCCTTCTGCAGCCCGCACAGGGTGCGCACGAGCGTGGTCTTCCCCGCGCCGTTGTCCCCGATGAGCCCGACGACCTCCCCGGGGGCGAGCCGCAGGGAGACGTTATTGAGCACGGTGCGGTCGCGGAAGGACACCGTCAGGCCCGTCACCTCGATAGCGGGCGGCCTGCCGTCGAGGTCGGCGGGACGCGCTCTGCGCCGGGTCGCCTCTGCCAGGTTGAAGGCTCTCAGCCCCATTGCGTGCCGCCGCTGCGGGGACAGCGCCCTGAGCTCGTCCGCGGAGTAGCTGCCGGCCACCACCCCGGCGTCGAGCACGATGTAGCGGTCCGCCAGGTCGGAAAGATATCCGAGGCGGTGCTCGGAGACCAGCAGGGCCTTGCCCTGCGACCTCAGCCTGCGGAGCAGTCCCGTGAGACGGATGGTCGCCTGGTGGTCGAGGTTCGCCGAGGGCTCGTCCAGCACGAAGATCTCCGGCCCCAGGGCGTAGGCCCCGGCGATCGCCACCTGCTGCTTCTGCCCGCCGGACATCTCGAAGATGCTTCTGCCCGCGAGCTCCTGAATGTCCACCTCGGCGACGGTCTTCTCCACGCGGTCCCGGAGCGCGGGGTTGGGGACCCCGGCGTTCTCGAGCCCGAACGCGATCTCGCTGTCGGTGTCGAGGTTGAAGAACTGCGACTTGGGGTTCTGGAAGACCGATCCCACGAGGCGCGCGATCTCGTACCCCTCCAGGGACGAGACGTCGCGACCGCAGATCGTGACGCCGCCGCCGGACTCGTCCTGATCGTGCCTGGGCAGGAGCCCGTTGACGAGGTTGATCAGCGTGCTCTTCCCGCAGCCGCTGCGGCCGGTGACGACCACGAGCTCCCCGGCCCCGACCCTAAAGGAGACGTCCTTAAGCGCCCGGGCGGATGCGGCGGCGTAGCGGAATGAGACGTGCGAGAACTCGATCATCTGACCATCCCCCCTGCGCACAGGCCGACAAAAGCGAGAATCACGACGACGTCGGCCGCGCCGAACGCGAGGTCCACCAGGCAGGTCCTGGGAGCGGGATTGTCGATGCCCCGCACCAGCGCGGCGTCGGCGATCTCGTCCGCGATCACCGTGGCGCCGACCAGCATCGGGACATAGAGCCTCGTGGTGACGTCGACGGGATGGAGGAGGAGGGAGAGCGGCGTCGGGCTCAGGCCGCGGATCGCCATGGCGTCCCGCAGGTTCCTCCCCTGCTCCCGCATCGCCGGGAAGTAGCGGAAGACGACGGCGAACGGCGTGATCAGGACGCGCGGCATGCGCCACCGCGTCAGAGCCGCGACGAACTCGTTGACACGGGTGGTCTGGATAATGACCGCCCCGATGATACCGGCGGGGAACACCTTGCCGATGATCTGGAAGAACGTGACCACGAACAGCTGCGCTGCGGCCGGAAGGTACCTCTCCCCGAGAATCTGCGCACCCGCGACAAGAATATAGGCGACCGCGGCGATCAGCGCCGTCCTCGGCCTTCCGGAGACTGTCGCGAAGATGACGGCGGCGGCGACGAGGATATGGGCGTAGCCCGGGTGGACGGCAATCGTCAGCGCGAGATTGATGAGCACGAGAACGATCAGCTTGGTGCGCGGGTCGAGGCGCAGGCCCCACCGCCCCTGATTATCCCTACCCACTCGAGTCGTCGGCTCAGGCGACGATACCGGCGCGCGTGAAGTGGCGGGCGAGCATCCGCCGTCCCAGCAGCGTGCCGAGCCAGGCTGCGAGAAGAGTGCCCACCACGATCGCCACCAGGAGCCACTGGTTCGCCGCCGCGATCATCGTGTTCATGTAGGCGTCGTCGGTGCCCTTCCCGACGAGATAGGCGCGGTAGGACTGCTGATTGATCCAGACCATGACGTAGCTCGCGAGCGGGGCGAGGGCGAGCACCACGTAGCTGACCGTGTTCAGGCCCGGGCTCCGGAAGCGCCCGAGCGCGGCGACCTCTCCGGCGGCAACGCCCAGCACCAGCGCCGCGACCGCCCACAGCCAGAACATGCCCGTGACGAACAGCACCAGGCCGACTACTGCGCCGAGAATCGCGACCGCCCCGCGCCTGGGGACCTTCGCCACCAGCAGGAGGTACACGGGGGCGCAGAAGAACGCAGCCGAGACCGGCAGCGCATAGGTCAGCACCGGACTGAACGCGAACGGCATCCCCGCAATGAACATGACCACGATGTACAGCACGCTGTAGACGCCGAGAGTAATCAGGTCCCTCGTGCCCAGCCTTGTCGACGCAGCAGACTCCCGAGGCGACGAACCGCCATGCGGATTCTCGCGAACATCCTCATTACGCGTCTCCGTACTCACGCTACGACTCCTTTTAGAATGTGCGGCGCACACGCCGGCATCACATAGTTACAATGTGTAACTAAATGGTAGCCGACCGCGCCCGCACCGTCAAGGCCTCTCAAACGCCGGACACCCCGCGGGGCCCGGAACGCGACGCCCGACCCGCGAAAGACGGAACCGCAGGAAACGATCGATACCGGTTATAATTTTTTCAGCGCGGATAACGACAGGGAGTCGTAAAATTGCGGTCCAGGCTGCGCGCGACAGGTCGCGCGCCGGCACAAGGCGGATAGGGCGGATGAGGAGATCATGGGCGCCGGTACGATGACGGGCGGGTTCAGGGAGCTGCTGCCCACGGCGGTGGAGGTCGAGCAGACGCCGCATGACGCGCCGGCAGGCGCCCTCTTCCCCGAGGAGAGCGCCGTCGTCGCGAAGGCCGTGCCCAGACGCCGCGCCGAATTCGCCGCCGTCCGCGACTGCGCCCGTCGGGCTCTGCGCCGCCTCGGACAGCCGCCGGCCCCGATCCTCCCGGGCCCCGACCGGGAACCGCGATGGCCCGCGGGGGTGGTCGGAAGCCTCACCCACTGCGAAGGCTGCCGGGCCGCGGCCGTCGCCCGCAGGAGCGACATCCTGGCCCTGGGCATCGATGCGGAGCCCAATGAGCCGCTGCCGGAGGGCGTGGCCGAGATGGTCGCCGTCGCCGCCGAACCGCGCCGGATCGCCCGCCTGGCCGGCGCCCAGCCGGATGTCGCGTGGGACCGCCTGCTGTTCAGCGCGAAGGAGAGCATCTACAAGGCCTGGTTCCCGCTCACCCGGACCTGGCTCGACTTCACCGACTGCGAGCTGACCGTCCGCTCAGACGACGGCACCTTCACGGGGCGGCTGCTCGTAGTCGGACACCATGCCGGCGGTCGCACAATCGAACGGCTCAACGGGCGGTGGACGGTTCACGGCCGGCACATCCTCACAGCCGTGTGGGAGCCGGCGGCAGGGCCGGCGGGGCCGCAGCGTGCCGGGGCCTTCGCGCCCGGAAGCGCTCTCTCACCGCGGAGATGAACCGATCTCGACGGGCATGACACGGGCCCGCCCCCACCGTCGGGCGGAGCGGGCCCGTTGCGCGTGGTGGAGCTAGGGGGATTCGAACCCCCGACCTTCTCATTGCGAACGAGACGCGCTACCAACTGCGCCATAGCCCCGGGTGCGGGACGATCGTAGCACCGCGGCCGCCGCCGCCCGCAACTCAGCGCTCCGTGACCCGCGCCACCGCCGTCCAGCCCGAGCCAGGGCGTACAGCCCCGGCTCAGGCTCCGGCCGCGCGGCGCTTCTCCAGGACCGCGTCCAGGTCGATGGGGTGGAACTCGATCTCCTCCTTCTCCACGCCCTCGGTCGGCAGCGTCCGCAGGCTGCTCGGCCGCGCCGGCACCGGCGCGGACGGGTAGGACTCCTCCTCCAGCTCCTCCAGGGCGCGCCGAGGCGCGCGGGCCGCGAGCGTGTAGGTGGGGGCGGGCACGTGAACCGGGTGCCAGCCCTGCGGCGGGGTCGCGGGCGCGGCCTCCCGCACGGCCTCGCGCGCTGTGGAGGCCGCCTGCCCCGCGCCGCCTGTCGTCGTCCTCCGCCTGCGCGCGGGCGTCGCGTCCCGCTCGGGGCCGGCCTGCCCGGACGCCGGCTCAGGCGCCGGCTCGGAGGGCCCGTCGTCGGCCTCCAGCTCGGTGACCGGCCACGCGACGGCCCTGAGGGCCTGCTGGACCGCCGCCCCCTCGCCGCTGCGAGCCGCCGGACGCTCCGCCGGCTCGGCGGGCTCCTCGGCCGCGGGCCTCCGTCTCGTCCCGTCCGCCGACGGCGCCCCGGCGGCGGACGCGCCCGCACGCTCGGCCGTCCGCGCCGCCTCAGCGGCTGACGCCGCAGCCCCGCTCGTCTCGGCCGCCGAGCCCACCGGCTCCGCAGCCTCGCTCGCCGCGGGCGCCCGCCTCGCAGCGGGCGACGCCTTGCGCTTGGCGGCCGCCGCAGTCCTCCTGGCCGGCGCGGAGTCGGCCGGCTCATCGCCGGCGACCGGCTCCGCCGTCGTCCGCTCGGCGGCCGCGCGCGGCGAGGCCGCCCGCTCGTCCCTGCCCTTGTCCTTGGAGGCGATGGGGTGGACCGACGCCGGGGCGGCGGGCCGCTCCCCGGTGAGGTCGGTCAGCTCGTCCTCAAGCTCGGCGATCCGGCGCCGCTCGCGCCGGTCCAGCGCCGCCGAGGCGAGCGCGGCACGGCGCCCGGCCCCCAGCGACACCAGCAGGAGCACCCCCGGGACGGCGAGGCTCGGCCACGGCAGGGCCGTCAGGGAGCACACCACGACCAGGCCGAGCAGGACCCCCGTAATGGTGCAGGCGACGGCGGCGCGGTGGGAGGCGGCGACACGGCGGCGCTCGCGCGCCTCCTCATGGGCCTGACGCGCACGGATCAGCTCGCGCTCGGTGCGCAGCGCTCGCACATTCCTCACGGCGGGCCTGTTCATGGCCTTCACCTCCGGTCGACGTCGAAAGATCTGCGCGCGCCCGCCGCCGTCGCACTCCTCGTCGGACGCGTCCGAGGCGAGAGCGTCGCCCGTGGCCAGGACCCGCAGCTCTGAGGAGTAGCGGTCGTCGGCGTTGGACCGGCGCATCGCCTCCCGGCGCCCGACCAGAAACGGCAGAAGGTACGCGGAAAGAATCGCCACGAGCGCCACCAGCACCCAAACCTCGATTCCCACCCCTCAACCGTAGGCGGGCCGGGGCCGCCCCGGTAGCCAGAAACCCGGCGTGTTGGCGCAGGGCGATCGAAATCGCAATCCTAAACCACCTCCTGAGCCCCTTGAATACCAGAAGTCACATTCGCCCCAAGCGCCCCACGAATCCGGGGCCGCTCCCCATCTCCTCCGCGACGACCGCGAAGCTCAGGTGGTCCGCCCAGGCGCCATCGATATTCATCAGCCCCCGGCGCAGCCCCTCCTCGCGCAGCCCCAGGCGCCGGCACAGCGCCAGGCTCCGCGCATTCTCCGGGCGGACATTGATCTCGACCCGGTGCAGCCCGACCTCGGGACCCAGCAGGTGGTCCAGGACCATGGCCACGGACAGCGCCATGACGCCCTGCCCCTCCCAGCGCCCGCCGATCCAGTACCCCAGGGTCGCCGAGGAGAACGCCCCCCACTGGATGGGCGCGACCGGCACCTGGCCGGCGAGCACGCCATCGACCTCGACGACGAAGGGCATGGCCGCCCCTCGGCGCGCCAGCCGATTCTGCTGGCGCACGTACGCCGGGAAGGGCCGCAGCGTCTCGGGGCTGCCCGCGGGCAGGGTCGCCTCCCACGGCGTCAGCCGCGCGTCGTCGGCCAGGCGCAGCGCGCACCAGGCCCGCTCGTCGGCCCGCCGCACCGCCCGCAGCCTGACCGTCTCGGGCCCGCGGGCGAGCCCCCGCTCGGTGACCGCCGAGGCCGTCAGCGTCGCGGGCCAGGCGAAGCGCCGTCGTCGTCGCACCGCAGCGCGCACCCCGGCGCCCAGCGAACCCGGGAACCCCCGCACGGCTCAGGCGTCCAGCAGCAGGCAGTGCAGCGTGTCCCCGGCGACCACCGCGCCAGTCGTCTCGGGCACCACGGCGAGCGCGTTGGCCCGCGCCAGGCCGAGCAGACTGGTCGTGCCCGGCCGGGACGTCGGCGCGGCCGCGTAACCGCGCGAGGGCGAGCCGGTCAGGAGGACCGGGACGAGCTCGCGCCTGCCGGCCGGCGAGCGCCAGCCCGCCGAGATCGCCGCCGGCAGGGAGGAGCGGTGCAGGTCCCGCCGTCCCGCGAGCTGCCGCAGGACCGGGCGCACGAAGGCCTCGAAGGCGATCTGCGCGCTCACCGGGTCCCCCGGCAGGCAGAAGATCGGGGTGTCCTCGACCGTGCCCAGGCCCAGCTGCCGGCCCGGCGCCATGGCGACGGCGTCGAAGCGCACCGACCCCAGCGGGGACAGGACGTCCTTGACGGTGTCGCCCTGCCCGACCGACAGGCCGCCGGTGGTGATCAGGACGTCGGCCCGCACGAGCTGGTCCTCGATGGTCTCGGCCAGGGCGCCCAGCTCGTCGGGCACGGCGGCCACGCGGAAGGCCCGACCGCCGGCGTCGGTGACGGCCGAGGCCAGGGCGTGGCCGTTGGCGTCGAAGACCTCGCCCACGTCCCGCGACTGGCCCGGCTCGACCAGCTCGTCGCCGATCGAGACGATGACGACCCGCGGCGCGGGCACGACCTTGACCCGGTAGCGCCCGATGCCGGCCAGCAGGGCGATCTGGCGGGCGGAGACGCGCAGGCCCCGGGGCAGCACCGTCGTGCCGGACGCGACGTCGCCCGCCCGGCGCCGCACGTTCTGACCGGCGCCCGCGGCGGCGCGCACCCGCACCCGGGTGCGCCCGCGGTCGGTGAGCATCCAGGGCACGACGGCGTCGGCGCCCCTGGGCATGGGCGCCCCGGAGTCGATCAGGACGGCGGCCCCGGGCACTATCCGCGTGGGGCGCATGTCGCCCGCCCGGACGGCCTCCATGACCTCCAGCGTCACCGGCGCCGCCTCGGTGGCGGCGGCCAGGTCCGCGCTCATCACCGCGTAGCCGTCCAGCCCGGCCAGGTCGACGGCCGGCAGGTCGAGATCGGCGACGATGTCCTCGGCCAGCACGCAGCCGACGGCGTCGAGCAGGACGACGTCGAGCGGCGCGGCGGGCTTGGCGGTCTCGAGGCACGCGGCGAGGTGCTCGGCAACGGTGCGCATGGGGTTGGCTCCTCCGTGTCCCGCCCGAGCCTGGCGCCCCGGGCATGTCGTCCCCAGGCTACGCGCATGCACGGCCCGTCCCCGGGCAGGCCGGGCCGGGCGGCGCGGCGGCGGGGGGGATCGTGGTTGTCCCGCTCCCCCGGCCCGAGAAAAATGAGCCCATGACTATTGACCCCGCCGAGCCCGCCGAGCCCGCCGCCCTGCCCGACACCGCCTCGCTGACGCCATCGGAGACGGAGGACGCCAAGGAGGAGCTGCGCGCGATCCTGCGCTCCCACCGGCGCTCCAGGCACCGTCGCTGCGAGCACGGGCACAACGCCGACTGCGAGGCCCTCACCGAGCACGCCCTGCAGGCCCTCGACGGCGCGAGCACGGTGGCCGCGTACGTCTCGGTCGGGTACGAGCCGTGCACCCGGCAGCTGCTCGACCGTCTTCTCGAGCGGGGCGTCTCCGTGCTCCTGCCGGTGCTCGGCCCGCACCTGGCGCGGTCGTGGGGGGACTTCCGCGGCGCGCGCGATCTCGCCGAGCGGGCGCCCGGGCGGCCCCCCGAGCCCAGCGGCGAGGCCCTGCCCGCCGAGGCGATCGCCCGGGCCGACGCCCTCGTCGTCCCGGCCCTGGCAGTGGACCGCGGCGGCCGCCGGCTCGGCCAGGGCGGGGGCTGGTACGACAGGATGCTCCCGCTGCGCCGCGACGGCGTCGGCGTCTTCGCCATGGTGTACGACGACGAGCTCGTCCCCGGGCCGCTGCCGACCGAGGAGCACGACGAGGTCGTGGACGCCGTCATCACCCCGTCCGCCTGGTTCCTGCTGGAGGGCTCGGCCTTCGCCGCCGGGAGCTGAGGCGCGAGGAGGCGCGAGGAGCCCGTCCCCCCGTTACCCCCTTCGTCGAGATCGGTTCACTTCCGCGCCGAGATCGGTTCGGGGCGTCGGGCGGCCACTCGCAGGGCTCCACAGGCCCGGTCCGCCTCCTCGGATCGCGGCGCTGTCCACAGGTTTCGGAACCACAGGTGCGCTTCCGGCCCGGAGGCCTCACCCTGAAGACATGTTCCGACGCAGCCGCTCCTCCCCCGACGCCCCCTCCCGCAGCGCACGCGCGTCCTCCCGCCCGAGAATCCGCCGACCATCGCTCGCCCTGTGGCGCCACCGCCACCTCGTGGTCGCCCTGTGCCTCGGCGCCGCCGCGGTGCTGGCCCTCAACGTGCTTCGCCCCGGACCGGAGCCCGGCCGGAAGGTGCTCGTCGCCGCGCGGCCCATCAGCGCGGGCGAGGTCATCGCGGCCGAGGACCTCGCCACCCGCGCGCTGCCACCGGATGCCCTTCCCGACGACGGCCTGGCGGGCCCCGAGGTCATCGGCTCGCGGGCGGCGATCAGGCTGGAGAAGGGCACGGTGGTGACCGTCTCGATGACGAGTGCGGCGCTCGCCGTCGGCCTGGGGGACGGCGAGCGGCTGGTCCAGGTCCCGGTGGAGGTCGGGGCGCAGCTGGCCGAACCTGGTGCGCACGTGGACGTCATCGGGGAGGTCGCGGTCCAGGGGACGGACGGCTCCGCTGGCACGGGCACGTTCCACGCGGGCCCGAGCACGGACGTTTTATGCCGTAATGCACGCGTGGTCCTATCGTCGACCGAAGGCGAGGACAGCAGATGGGCGGCGGGGAGGAAGGTCACACTTATAACTCTTGCCGTTCCCGCAGCAAACGCTAGCCTTATTGTTAGCGCGGCCACGAACGGCGCTCTTGGTGTCGTGCTGAGCCCCTGACTCTTGTTCGGTGCCACTGTGCCGCGGCGGCAGCCCATCCGGGCTGCCGGATTCTTATTTCCATCCTTCCGCGAGCGGCCGCACTGCGCCCTCGCCCAGCCAGGAAAGGTCCCCCATGCTCAAGGGATTCAAGGAGTTCATCTCGCAGGGCAACGCCCTGGAGCTCGCCGTCGCCGTCATTATCGGCAACGCCTTCAAGCCGATCGTCGACGCGATCACCAAGGTCATCCTGGACATCCTGGGGCAGATCATCGGCAAGCCGAACTTCGACTCCATCGGCCAGTTCAAGATCTTCGCGGACGGCAGCTACATCCAGCCGGGAACGATCCTGACTCAGGTGGTCAACTTCCTCCTGGTCGCCGTCGCCGTCTACTTCGCCATCGTCCTGCCGATGAACAAGCTCAAGGAGCGCATGACCAAGGCCGAGGAGGACAAGCCCGCCGAGCCGACCGACGTCGAGCTGCTCACCGAGATCCGCGACCTGCTCGCCAACAAGCCTCAGGCCTGATCGCAGCGACCGGCTCGCTCGCGCACCCGCTCTCATCCGCCGGTCTCGGCCCGCTTCCGGGCCGAGACCGGTTCACTTCCGCGCCGGGGCCGGTCCGAGGCGCCGCCGCCTTCTCAGAGGCCAACGACGCCGGGAACCCGCGCCGCAGGGCGGCCCGACTGCGCCGTCGTCGACGCCCGCACGCCCGAGAGGGCGCACCGGCGGGAGGCGGTGCCCATCGGGGCGGTGCCAGCGGGTCGGGCTGCCGGGCACCGCGGTCGAGGAGCAGACCGACGACCGCGAGCCCCAAGGTACGAGCCGAAGGTTGCAGCCTTCCGTACCCCGCGGGACCTCGCAGCCGACCGAGCGGCCGCCCCAGCACCGCCATCATCTGAGAGGCGATTGCGAGCCGGGGCCTCCCGAACCGATCTCGACGCGGAACTCGACCGATCTCGATAAAGGGGCGAGCGCCGGTCGTCCAGGCCGGCCTCCGCCGGTCACCACTGGCGGTTGCCCTTGGGGCCCCCCGTGCTGTCGCCGTTGGCCCGGCCATTGCGGTCCTTGAGCTTCTCGCGCTGCGAATCGCCCGGCGAGGGGCTGGGCGTTGCCGGCGACGTCGTCTCGCTGACGGGGGTCGGCGTCTCACCCGGGCTCGCGGAGGCCGAGCTGGAGGGGCCGCTCGACGGGTCGTCGGAGGGCTTGCCGGACGGGCCGCTGGAAGGCTCGCCCGACGGGTCACTCGACGGGTCGCTCGTCGGGTCCGGGCTCGGCGTGGGCGAGGAGTCCGGCGGCGGCGGGACCTCGCACTCCCCGGCGGCGGCTGTCGCCTGATCCTGGGCGGCCTTCGCCCCGGCCTCGTCACCCGCCTCGGCGGCGCCGCTCGCACGTGAGAGGTAGGCGATGTACAGGTTGACGCGCACAAGGCACTCGGGCGCCCTGGGATCGCGGACCTGCGTCTCCGTCCCGTCCGGGAGCTGGACGGCGACCATGCCCGCCGCGGGCGCGGTCGTGAGCGCCTCCTCCAGCTCGGTGATGGAGCCGTCGACATCGTTGTTCAGCAGACGGGCCGTTCCCAGGTTGTAGTGGACCCGCCACTTGTCCAGCCAGGGATCGGCCCTCGCCACCGTCTCGTAGCGGCTCACCGCGGTGGGGTAGTCCCCGGCGATCGCCGCCCGGTTGGCCGCCAGCGTCATGAGGAAGACGAAGCCCATCCAGACCGACACCACCGTCACGACCGCCGCCGGCGCGCCGCCCCAGGCCAGAAGGCGCCGACGACGGCGGAGCCGGGCCGCCCTGCGACGCGGGTCCTCGGCCCCGTCGGGATCCGAGGAGACGATGGGCGAGCCCGTCCCGATCTCGCCGCCCCTGCCCTCGGGCGCAGAGGGGACCTGCGGCGCGCTCATCGCGGTCCTCCCGTCGGTGCGCCCGGTCCGGCGGCCCGGCCGCCCGGGTAGCCGGGCGGCGCGACGGCGCCCGGCACAGGAGCGCCGGGCACGGGGCCGCCCGGCGCGGCCGCCACGGGCACGACGCCCGTCACCGGGACGGCCCGCACCATGGCGCCTGGACCGGCCGGTACGGCGACGGCCCGGCCGCCGGCGCGCCCGGCCGGCGGGCCTCCCGGCGCAGGACCGCCCGGACCCGCGTCTCCCGGCGCAGCGTCGTCGCCCTCCACGGAGCGGGTCAGGTGCGCAGCGGCCTGGTCGGCGCGCCCCAGCTCCACCATCTCCAGGATCAGCAGCATGGCGGCGACGATCCCGAGGGGCCAGATGAAGTAGGTGTGCCTGTGCGAGCGCTCCCGGCCGTCTGAGAACACCTCGGTCACATTGACGCTGGTGAAGTCCCGCGTCGGCACGTCGTCGCTGCCGCCCGTGCGCTGGAAGTAGGGCACGCCCAGGCCGGAGGCCACGTTCTGGAGCTCGGAGGTGTCGGGCTTGGAGACGGCGGGCTGACCGGTGTCCGGATCCGTGATGTACGTCGGCTCCGCACTGGGATCGGGGGTCTGCCCGACCTCGAACTCGCGCATCTGGCCGCCGTCGAGCGTCCCGTATCCGAGAACGGCGCCGCCGTCGACCATTGAGCCCACCTGGCTCCACGACAGCCCGGCCGCGCCGGCATCCGAGGCGGCGGCGCCGTCGTCGGTGGGCTCCCCGTCGGACAGGACGTAGACGAGCCTGGCCGCCTCGGGGGAGTTCTCGGAGCTGGCGCGCAGGTCCTGGGAGAGCTGCGGCAGAGCCCGCTCCAGGGAGGACCCGCTGGAGCGTGCCGTCTGCTCCTGCTGCAGGGAGTTGATCCACGAGGTCACGGCGTCAATGTCGGAGGTCAGCGGGAGCTCGCGCGCGGCGGCCGTGTCCAGGGCGATAATGGAGAAGCGGGCGGACGCGAAGGCGTCCCGGATGGCCATCAGGTCCTGCCGCACGCCGTCGAGCCTCGTGCCCCCGCCGTTGTCGGGGCCGCCGGCCCAGTCCTCGGCCGCCATCGAGCCGGTGCGGTCCACGACGAGGTAGACCTCGATATTCGACGTCGAGCGCGTCTGGGTGACGGGCACGCTGGGTCCGGCCATGATCAGGACCGTCACGACCGCCAGCGCCACGCGCCTGCCCCAGGTCCACTTCGAACCGGGATCGGCGTCGGGGCGCAGGAGCCAGCGCGCCGACCACGCCAGCGCCGCCGCCAGGAGCACGGCCACGACGGCGACCAGGAGCCACCCCCCGCTGTTGAACATCGGCTCGAAGCTCATGCGCGCCTCCAGGCGGTCAGGACCAGCAGCACGGCGACGGCCACGACGAGATACGCCGCCGGGGTCTGGGGCACGTCGGTGACCCGCACCTCGGTGTCGCCTTCGAGCACGGTGGCCTGGTCGGACTCCAGCTCCTTGACGATCCCCTCGACGGCATCGGGGTCATCGACCTCGTAGAAGAAGCCGCTGTGGTTCTCGGTCACGGATCTCAGGTTGTCGCGCGCCTGCTGCAAGGTCATCCCGGTCAGGGACGGGTCCACGGTGCTGGGATCGGAGCCGAACAGGGAGAACAGGCGGATGTCCTCCTGGGAGGCCAGGTCGGCGGCCTCGTTCAGGGAGTAGATCTGCTGGTTCAGCGGGTCGACGACCTGGTTGTCGCTGGCCAGCACGATCGAGCGCGAGCGGTCCTCCACCTTGTTGTTGTCGAAGGCGAGGCTGCACGAGGCGAGCCCGTCGCCGATGAGGGAGGAGGCCCGGACGCCCTGCGGCATCGTGCCGCTGAAGGTCGTGATGTACTTGTCCGACATCGGGTTGAGATGGCTGGGCCGGAAGTCGAGGGCGTCGGCCGCCTCCTCGAACTGTGAGCGCAGCAGGTCGTAGTCGTCGGTGAGCGGCACCATCGTCTGAGCGGTCGTGTTCCAGGCGACCAGCGCCACGCGCTCGCCCTCGAAGGTGTCCAGCAGCTTGCCGAAGGTGTCGAGGATCTCGACGTCGGCCGAGAGCATCGAGGTGGACACGTCCAGGCACAGCACGATGTCGCGGCTGGCCAGGGCCCTGCTGCGCACGGCGCGGTCCACCGGCCGCCCCGCCACCAGCGAGGCGGCGACCAGGCCGACAACCGCCAGGACGGCCAGGAGGGCGTGCAGGAACCGGCGTCGGCGCACCCGGGCCCGCACGAGCGGGCTGGCCAGGAGCACCGCGGAGTTGGCCACGCGCCTGGGCCCGTCCTTGCCCCGGCCGTCCGGCGGCCACGATATCCTGCCCGTGGCGGCGAGCACGCCGACCAGCAGGCCGAGACCGATCAGGACCCACGCCAGCCAGGTCATCACCATCGGGTCACTACCTCCCTCGCCTCGCTTACGGCCTCCTCGGCCGCGGCCTCGGGGTCGCGGTCGAAGGAGGGTTGCTCCCACACCGCCAGCAGCTCGCCGACGTGCCCCAGCGGGTTGGTGTCGAGCGGGCGCCGGTGACGGCGCACGAGCCTGAGCCGGTCCTCGATGTCGCGCGGGCCGGCCGTGTCGGACATGTCCAGGATCTCGCGCACCGTCGCGGTCGTGATGTCCTCGCCGCTGCGGGCGGCCGCGAAGCCGCGCAGGATCGACGCGAGCTCGAGGTGCAGGCCGCGCAGGTCGATCTCGCCGGAGGCGAAGCGCGCCTTGGCGGACTCGACGCGGTCGCCCCACCGGCCGCGCTCGGCAGGCGCCATGGGGATGTCGCCCACCTCCCGGCTGAGGTCGCGGCGGGTGACGAGCAGGGACCGCAGCAGCCAGGCCGCGACCAGGACCAGGCCGACGACGGCGACGATGATCATCCACACCGGCATGAGCACCGGGCTGTTGATCTGCACGGCTCAGCGCCTCCCTCTGGAGGAGGCCAGGCGCTGGCGGGCCAGCAGGTCGGCGATCCGGTCGACCATGGAGGCGTCGTCGGCAACGGTGACGTACTCGATGCGGCGGGCGTCCAGCGCGGCGGTCACGGCGATGCGCCTGGCCTGGACCTGCCGGGCCAGACGGACGACCAGCAGCTTGTCCTCGCGCAGGAAGGCGGGGACCTCCCCGGAGAGCTCGACGTCGTGGGCGCGCCCGCGCCCGGGGGTCAGCGGGTCGTCGTCCTCGATCTGGATGACGATGAGCTCGTGCTGGGCCGACAGGCGCCGCAGCAGGTCGACGACGCGGGGGGCGAGGACCGGGTCCGGGTGGGCGGTGTCGGTGATGAGCACCACCAGGCTGCGTCTGCGGTGCCAGATGGAGACCCGGTCGAGAAGAGTGACCAGGTCGGAGGCGGGAGCCCCCGCGGCGAGAAGGCCGGCGCCCGGCGCCGCGCCGTCGGAGTCGGTCAGGTCGTTGAAGAGGTGGGCCAGCTGGGTCAGCAGCGTCTCGGCGTGCTCGGAGCCGGAGCGCGGGGGCCGCGAGACCTGGCGGTCGGCGTCGGCGGCCACGAGCGCGACCGGGTCCCCGCGCATGCGCGCCAGGTAGGCGAAGATCTCGGCGACGGCCAGGGCGAGCTCGCGCTTGTCCTCGCCGGCCGGCGTCTGCGCCGCCATGGTGCGCCCGGTGTCCACCGCCAGGACCAGGGGCAGGTTGGCCTCCCGCTGGTAGCGCTTGATGACGGGCTGGCCGATGCGCGCCGAGGCCTTCCAGTCGATGTCGGTCACGTCGTCGCCCGGCCGGTAGAGCGACAGGTCGTCGAAGTCCTGGCCGTGGCCCAGGAGCACCGACTTGTGGCGCCCGTCGAGCAGGCCGGTGGCGCGCCGCAGCGTGGGCAGCGCCAGCCGGCCGCGCACGCGCGCCACCCGGGAGCCGCGCCCCATGGAGGGCCGGGGCGGGGCCTCGGGCGCGTCCGGGGAGGCCTGGGAAGACGTCTTCATCGCTTGATCACCGAGAGCGTGAGTCCTGCGCCCGGTCAGGGCGTCGGCACCGCGGCGAAGATGGCGTCGATGATCGCCTCGGGGGCGATGTCGTCGGCCAGGGCGTCGTAGGTCAGCACCAGGCGGTGGCGCAGCACAGCGTGGCGCAGAAGGCCGACGTCGTCGGGGGTGACGTAGGTGCGGTCCGCCTGCAGGGCGACGGCCTGGGCGATCTTCATCAGGGCGATGCCGCCGCGCGGGGAGGCGCCCACGCGCACGTGCTTGTCCAGGCCGGGCACGGGCCGCGGGCCGCCGCCGCGGGAGGTGTTGACCAGGGCGACGATGTACTGCTTGATGACCGGGTCCACGTAGACGCGCTCGACGACGCCCTGGAGCCACTCGACGTCGTCGGTGGAGATGGGCAGGGTCGTGATGGCCTCCTCGAAGGCCCCCGACGAGATGCGGTCCAGGACGTCGGCCTCCTCGGCCGGCTTGGGGTAGGTCAGCACCTCCTTCATGAGGAACCGGTCCATCTGCGCCTCGGGCAGGACGTAGGTGCCCTCCTCCTCGATGGGGTTCTGGGTGGCCAGCACCATGAAGGGGTGGGGCAGGGGGTAGACGACGCCGCCGATGGAGGTCTGCCGCTCCTGCATGGCCTCGAGCATGGCCGACTGGGTCTTGGCGCTGGAGCGGTTGATCTCGTCGAGCAGGACGATGTTGGCGTGGACCGGCCCGAGCTGGGTGGTCATCTCGCCGGTGGCGTAGTTGAGGATCTGGGTGCCCACGATGTCGTTGGGCATGAGGTCGGGGGTGCACTGGATGCGGTGGAAGGAGCCGGAGACCGCGGCGGCCAGCGTCTGGGCCGCCGTCGTCTTGGCCAGGCCGGGGACCGACTCCAGCAGGATGTGCCCGCCCGCGATGAGCGTGGACGTCAGCGCCAGGCGCAGGCGCTTCTGGCCGACCACCCGCTGGGTGAAGGTGTCGGCCACGCGGTGGAGGAGCTCGGAGGCGCGCTCGACGTCCGCCTCGGGCGAGGCGTTGGAGCGGGAGGCGCGCTCCGCCTTGCGCGCCAGCGCCCTGTTGCTGGGCAGGGTGGCGGTGGGAGCGGGATAGGAGGGGCCGGCCGGGTTGGGGGACAGGCCGCGCGGGGCCGAGGGCTGGGAGGTCCTCTCCCGCCGCCCGGGAGCGGAGTGGGACGGCGCCTGCGGCACCGCGGGCACCGCCGGCGCCGACGGCGCGGGTGTCGCCCCGGGAGACACGGTTGGCGGCATGACGGCCTGCCGGCCGGGGTCGGCCGTGACGCCGTAGGACTGAACTGGCTGGTTGCTCATGAAACTCCTCATGCGCCGGAGAGGTGACGGCAGCACCATCGGAAGGCTATACGAGACGCCGGGCTGAGCCCAGGCCGATCGATGGGGAGCCCGACGCCCCGGCTCACAGATCGGCGAGCTCGACGTCGGATCCCGACAAGGTCAGCCTCAGCCCTTTGTCGGTCACCGAGACGCGGGTCAGGTTCAGCCCCTGCGGCAGCGAGTCGGCGCCGATCCTGATCTCATGGGTGTCGAGCCCCACATAGGACAGGACGGGACGGCCGAAGACCGTGGCGTCGGTGCCGAGCTCGACGCCGCGGACCGTGACCGACGTGACGTCCAGGAGCAGCCCGCCGTCGTCGGTGACCGACGGCACGATCGTCAGGGAAGCGGCGAGCCCCAGCACGCCGGCGGAGGCGGAGACGGTCCCCGGGGCGTCGTCGGAGCCGGCGGAGCCGGCCTGCACGGTGACGGCCGACATGTTGGGGGCCGCGGCCGCCACCATGGTCGCGACCTGGTCCCAGCCCACCGACGCCGTGGCGTCGACGCGGCCGGCCGGGAAGGGGTCCGACAGGCCGACGGACGTCAGCGAGGCATCGGCGTCGAGCAGCCTGAGACCGCCCCGGGCGGAGCCATCGGGGCCGGCGTCCGCGTCCTGCCCGTCCGCGCCGCCCTTGGAGGCCAGCTCCAGCTCGCCGGCGGTCACGGACAGGGAGTCCAGCTCGCCCCTCAGGACCTGAGGCAGAACAAGACCCTCGGTGGCGACCCGGGCGTCCGAGGACAGCCCGGGCATCGCCGAGCGGACGGTGGAGGCGACCCGGAAGCGGACGTAGAGCTCCGCGCCCGCGCACGCCCCCCCGACCGCCAGGACGAGCACGAGCAGGACGACGACGACCGCCCCGCCCCGACGGCGACGCGGGCGGTCGCGCTGCCGCCCGCCGCTGCTGGCGATGCCGCCGCTGCCGCCGCCATCGGCGCCCGGGACCGCGGGCGGCGGGGCCGCCCGGTCGCCGTCGGCGAGTGCACCCGCGGAAGCCGGCGCGCCCGCGGGGGAAGCCCCCGCGGAGTCGCCGGCCGTCACGCGCAGGGGCCTCCAGTGCCCGCTCCCCGCGGGCGGGCCGTCCCCGGCCCGTCCGCCGCCCGCGGTGGTCCTGTCGTCGCCGGCCACGCCACTCATCTTCTTCCGTCCTCGGCGCCGGCGCGCTTGTCGACGCCGACCGAGGCCGTGCTCGTGCCGGCCTCGCGCGCCGCGATCTCGTTGGCGGCGTGCTCCTGGTCGAGCATGGGGAGGTCCTCGGCGGTCACCATGAGGGTGGCCACAGCGTGCTCCACGAGCGCGGTGCGGCGGTTGGAGGCGGCGCCCCCGGCGCGCCCGCCGCGCAGGCCCCGCACGCCCACGCGGTCGAGCTTCTCGCAGACGTTGTCGAGCTTGCGGTTGAACTTGGTCAGCGGCCATCCCAGGCGCGCGGCGGCGGCGGCCGAGGAGGGGATCTCGGCGGCCCCGGTGCCGGCGCGCCGCAGCACCGGCTCGGCCAGGGCCAGGACGAGCAGCAGCTGGGACTTGGTCATCGGCGCCGCGCCGATGGTGGTCTGACCCGTGGACTGGTGAACGCCGTCGATGCCGGAGAACCGGTCCTCGCCGGCCGTGATGAGATCAATCTCATAGGTCGTGGGTCCCGCCGAGAACGTGAGGATAATGCGCTGGAAGACCAGGGGCAGGCGGGCCCCCGGGGCGAGCCGGGACTGGACCAGCCCGTCGCCGTCGGTCAGCGTCGCCGACAGGCGCGTGCCCTCGTTGGCGATCCACCACAGCCCGCCCTCGTGGGCCAGCACGAGGAAGCGGCGGTGGAGGTAGGGGTTGTCGTCGATGTCGAGGTCCCCGCCGCGACCGATGACGAAGGTCTCGTCGGTGCCGATGCGGTGCACCTCCCCGGAGAAGTCGAGGACCAGCTCGTCGGGGCGGTCCGGATCGACCTCCGGGCGTTCGGTCCAGGTCAGGTCGCTCATATGAGGCCTCCTTGCGATTCAGGAGCAGTGTGAGAGGGGGGCGCCTAGATGGGTGGCTCGACCCGCAGCATGACGCCGTCCCCGACGTCCAGCAAGTCTCCCACGTACAGCGGCGTCGGCAGGGCGGCTGCGAGCAGGACCGCGGGGAACCCCGGTCGCAGGAGCACCGTGCCGTTGTTGGAGCCCAGGTCGCGGGCGAGCACGTTCCATCCCGCCGTCGTGATCAGCAGGTGGGAGCGTGAGACCAGGTGGGCGGGGCTGGGCACCTCCAGGAGGAACGCGCCGGGCTCGCCCCCCGGCTGCGGACGCGGTGCGCGCCCGACGACGAGGTCGCCGCGCACGGGCACGCTCGTCCCGGTGGGCAGGGTGATCATGGCCAGGACCGGCCGCGGCACCGGGATGAGCCGCCCGCTCAGGGGCGCCGAGCAGCACAGGCAGACCTGCGCGTCCGGCGGGTTGGCGTGACCCGCCACGCAGATGGCCGAGGTGATCATGGGGACGGACTCGGCCTCCCGGACGAGGGTCCCGGTGGCGCCCGAGGACCCTGAGGACCCTGAGGACGCAGCCTGCGCCGCCTCCTCGGGCGCAGGCGCCCCGCCCGGAGGCAGCGGCGCCGTGGAGGAGCGCCGCCCGGAACCGGGGCCGCCGTCCCCCTCCGCGGCACGGGGCGGGGCCGGCCCGGACGCGGGGGGCGCCGCAGCACGCCGACGACGGCGCCCCGACCCCGGCTCGGGCTCGGGGTAGCGCGGAATCGGCTCGGGAGGGGGACCGGACGGAGCGGGGTCGGCGGAGCGCGCGGGCGCGGTGCGCGGGGCCTCGCCGTCCGCGAGCGCGTCGGCGCCGGGCTCGACGCTCATGGGCAGGTCGTCGGGGTCGATCCACACGCCGGTCTCCGCCCCGCTCGGGCACTCCGGCGCGTCCGGGCCGGCGGGGGCCGTAGAACCGGCGGGCTCCGGCCCGGACGCCCCTGCGGGTCCGAGGGCGCCTGCGAGCCCGGGTGCGCCGGCGGGCGCCGTCGAGCCGAGGGGGGCCGCGTCCGCGCGCGCGACCGGCGGGGGCTCCGCAGCGGCAGGCACCTGCTGCGAGTGGGCCTGCGGAGGAAAGGTCGGCGGGATGACGGCCGAGTACGTCCCGGCGGTCTCGGGGACGGCCGCGGGCGGCGCATCGGCCGGGCAGCGGAGCCGGGTCGTGCTGGCGGGCTCGTCCGCGGTGACGGCGGAGGCGGGCGTGGGGCGGTTGAGATCCACCGGCCCCCAGGCGTGCCGTCCCTTCGCAGCCGGCGGAGCCGACAGGCCAGTCGAGCCGCCGAGGGCCGCGAGCACCGCCCGCTCCACGTCCCGGGGGGCCTCCGGGGCCAGGAGCGCCTCCCCCCAGCGGCCCGCGACCCGCTTGGGGGCGGCCTCGCCGCCGGCGCCCGCGTCATTCATAGCGCCGACTCCGGGACAAGGTCGACGACCAGGGCAGTGGCGTTGTCGTGGCCACCGGCCTCGAGGGCGGCGGCGACCGCCGCCTCGGCGGTGCGCTGCGGACGCATCCCGGCGCCGAGCACGGTGACCAGGGCCTCGTCGTCGAGCTCGTCGGTCAGCCCGTCGGAGCAGACGAGCAGGCGGTCCCCGCGCTGGGCGGACGCGGTGAACATGTCGGGGACGGCCTCCTGGTTCAGGCCGGCCCCCAGCGCCCGGGTGACTACGTTCTTCCGAGGATCATGGCGGGCCTGGTCGGGCGTGAGCTGGCCCGCGTCGATGAGCGCCTGGACCTGGGAGTGGTCGCGGGACATCTGCGTGAGGGCCCCGTCACGCATGAGGTAGACGCGCGAGTCGCCGATATTGAATGTGATCCACGTCAGCCCCTCGGGCAGCTGGGCCAGGACGGCGCCGGCCACGGTGGCCCCGGGCCGGTGGGCCGCGTGCGAGGGGATGGCGGTCACCGCCTCGCCGGCTGCGAGCATGGCCTCGACAATGACCCGCTCGTCGGTGACCGCGGCACCGGCCAGCGACGCCAGGGCGCCCAGGGCGGCGCGGGTCGCGGCGCGCCCGGCGGCGTGCCCGCCCATGCCGTCCACGACGACGAAGGCGGGCGCCATGGCGAGATAGCCGTCCTCATTGACGGGGCGCGACCGGCCGACGTCGGTGGCCGCGCCGGCGACGGGCACGAGGGCTTCGCCCTGCGGCCGGGGCGCGGCCGAGATCTCGCTCATAGACGTCTCCTATACTGGACGGCGGCCGGGGTGCGAGCGCGGCCGACGGCTGAATGGCGCCGACGATACCGTCACGGGCGCAACTCGGCTCACCTCAGGTACGCTCTTGGAGACCGGTACCCACCGGCGACCCGCCCCGTCTCCCTACGAACAACGTCCATACGGCACCAGGTGCGCACGGCGGGAACCGTGAACTCGTGGAGGACTCACCTCATGTCTCAGGCTCAGGACGACCTCGTCGCCGCAGCGAGCAATCCCAATACGGACCTCACAAAGCTGCACGAGCTCGCCAACAACTATCCGGGTCTGCGCCCCTATATCGCAACGAACCCACGTACGTATCCGGCGCTCCTGGAGTGGCTCGGCACGCTCGGCGACCCCGCCGTCGACGCCGCCCTGGCGCGCCGCTACGGTCCCGCGCAGCCTCTGACGACCGCGCCCGCCGACGGCGCCACCCAGATCCTGGCGCCCGGGCAGATCGGGGTGCAGTCCCCCCAGTCCCCGCCCCAGCAGCAGTCGCTCACCGAGACCCAGCGCCAGCAGCCCTTCCAGCCGGAGTACGCCCAGCAGACGCAGACCTTCCAGCAGCCCCAGTACCAGCCCGTCCAGCCGGAGTACGCCCAGCAGACGCAGACCTTCCAGCAGCCCCAGTACCAGCCCGTCCAGCCGGAGTACGCCCGGTCCGCCCAGTCCGCCCAGCAGGCCCCTGAGGGGGTGTTCGGCGTCGGCGAGGCGGCCGAGGAGGAGACCGGGCCCCGTCCGACCCTGTGGCTGTGGATCCTCGGCGCCGTCGCCATCGTCGCCGTCGTCGCCGTCGTCGTGTGGTTCATCCTGTCGAACCACGGCGGCGGTGACTCCGCCGACGACAACTCGGCCGACAGCTCCGTGGCGACCACGCAGAGCGAGCCCTCCAAGGCCGCCCCCTCGAAGAAGGCCTCCCCCTCGGCCGCCCCGACGCCCTCGGCCACCCCGACGCCGAAGATCACGGCGCCCGCTCCGGCCAACGCCATCGAGCTGTCCGCCTTCACCGCCCCCAGCGGCAATATCACCTGCACGCTGACGGAGGACTCGGTCACCTGCACCATCAACGAGCACAACTTCACGCCCACGGACGCCTCCTGCAGGAACTCCGCGAGCTCACCGGTGACCTGGACCGTCAAGAAGGACGGCAGCGCCACCAGCAGCTGCGGCGGTTCCTTCAGCAGCGCGGGCGCCCAGCTCCAGTACGGCTCGGCCGCGAAGAACGACTCCTTCGCCTGCACCTCCTCGGAGAACGGCGTCGAGTGCTGGAGCCAGATCACCGGCCAGGGCTTCAAGGTGTCCCGCGACGACTCTCGGGGCACGTCCAAGTCCGCCCAGCACTGACCAGCACTGACCAGCACCGGCCGGCACCGATCCGGCGTACCGACCGGCGCGGACGCCGGCACCGCCCCGCGTCCGCCGGCCGTCCGACCCGCCGGCCGCTCAACGGCGCTGCCCCCAGGAGCGCTGCCGTCCCTCATCACCCCGTGGGCGCGGCCCACGACCGACCAGACAGGCCCACCGACCCATGTCCTCCACCTACGGTCGCATCCTGCGCATCCCCGGCGCCGCCGCCTTCTCCGTCGCAGGGCTCCTGGCGCGGTTCCCCATGTCCATGCAGGGGATCGCCACCATCCTGGCCGTCCAGGCCCTGTACGGCAGCTACTCGGCGGCCGGGGCCGTCTCCGCGGTCAACATCGTCGCGGCCGCCGTGGGCGCGCCCCTGCTGGCGCGGCTGGTGGACGAGCACGGGCAGTCCAGGGTGATGGTGCCGGCGCTGACGGTCTCCGGAGCGTCCATGCTCGGACTCATCCTCGCCGCCCGGGCGCACGCCGACCTGCGGGTCCTCATGGCGCTGGCGGCGCCGGCCGGCGGCCTGTCCGGCTCCATGGGCTCGCTCGTGCGCTCGCGGTGGACCACGGTGACCACCCGCCCGGAGGACGTGCACACGGCCTTCTCCCTCGAGGCCGCCCTCGACGAGGTCGCCCTCATTATCGGGCCGGTCCTGACCACGGCCCTGTGCACCTCGCCGGCTCTGCCGGTCACCACCGGCTGGATCGCGTCGCTGGCCCTCCAACTCGCCGGCGGGCTGTGGTTCCTGTCGCAGCGCCGGACCGAGCCCACGCCCCACCGGCGGCGCCGGCGTCGTGCGGAGGCGCCGGGCGAGCCGCGGGAGGGGCCCGCCGGGGATGACGGCGCCCGGCGCCCGAACAGGCCGGTGGTGCGCCACGGCGCGGTGCTCGTCGTCCTCGTGGCCTTCCTGTTCTCCGGGGCCATGTTCGGCGCCAGCGACGTCGCCTCGGTGGCCTTCGCCACGGAGGCCGGGCGCAAGTCGGCCTCGGGAGCCCTGCTGGCGGCGTGGTCGGCGGGGTCGCTGGTGGCCGCGCTCGTCTACGGGGCGCGCTCGTGGAGGTGGCCCCTGTGGAAGCAGTTCCTGACCGGCACCGCGGCGCTGTCCATCGGCGCCTCGCTCCTGCCGCTCGCGCCGGGGCTGGTGGTGCTCGGCGCGCTCATGGCCACCACCGGCATGGCGATCGCCCCGACCATCACCACCGGAAACAACATCGTCCAGGTCTCCGTGGCGCCCTCCCAGCTCACCGAGGGGCTGGCGTGGATCAGCACGTCGCTGAGCGTCGGGGTGTCGCTGGGCTCGTTGCTGGGCGGTCGCGTGGTGGACGCCGAGGGCGCTCACGGCGGCTACCTGCTGGCCGCCGGGTGCGCCTGGCTCGCCACGGCGGCGACCCTGGCGGGGCTGCGGGTCCTGCGCCGGGCGCGCGCGCACGCCAGCCTGCCCCGCTGAACCCCGTCGAGATAGACATTTTCGTACGAGATAGACGGTGTCACCGCCGACCTCGTACGAAAATGTCTATCTCGACGGCGGAGGATCGAGGAGCGTGGAGCCGGGCCGCTCTCGCGCCGAGGAGGAGCGTCCGAGGGCGGCGCCGTAGACTCCGGCGGGTGGACGAGAGCACGCGGAACAAGACGACCGGCTCCCGCCTCGGTGCGCTCCGGCTGCTGATCTCCGGCCCGGCCCAGGCCCTGGGCTGGGCCGCCCTTCTGTCGAGCGCCTACCCCTGGCTGTGGGGCAAGGACGGCGTCCCGACGTTCAAGCTCGACGCATGGGTCTACTACCACGCCGTCGCCCAGTGGCACGCCGGCGGGAGCCTGTACGACTGGTACGCCAACCCCGGCGAGCACCTGTGGCCCTTCACCTACCCGCCCTTCGCGGCCTGGGCGCTGAGCCCCCTGACCTGGGGCAGCGACCGGGCCGCCCAGGTGATCATGGTGCTGGCCACACCGGTGTGCACCGCGGCGACGGCGTGGGCGACCATGCGCGCCCTGGGGGCCGAGCGCCAGGTCGCGCTGGCGACGGCGCCGTGGCTGGCCCTGGCCGGGGTGCTGTTCCTGGAGCCGATCTACAAGACCATGGAGTACGGGCAGGTCAACGCGATCCTTATGGCGCTGGTCGCCGTCGACCTGCTGGCCGCGCCCGAGGGGGCGCGCTGGCGCGGTGCGGGCGCAGGGCTGGCGGCGGCCTTCAAGCTGACGCCGGCGATCGCGGTGCTCGTCCTGGTGGCGCGCCGCGAGTGGCGGGCCGCGGCCACCATGGTCGCGACGGCGGCGGGGGCGACGGCCCTGTGCTGGGCGGTGTGGCCCGCCGAGTCCGCGCAGTTCTTCTTCTCCGCCATGCTCGACCCCTCCCGCGCGGGCTTCCCCGAGTACGCCGGCAACCAGAACCTCAAGGGCGCCGCCGCCCGCTGGCTGCCCGAGCAGGCCTGGAACCCGGCGTGGGCGCTCGCCGTCGTCGTGGTCGGGCTGGGGGCCTGGCTGCTGCTGCGCCGGCTGACGGCCCTGGCGGCCCTCGGCGGAGCGCGGTCGCCCGACGGCGGTCTCGTCCTGTTGCTGCAGGTGAGCACCGCCATGGCGGCGGGCCTGCTGATCTCGCCGATCTCCTGGTCACACCACTGGGTGTGGTGCCTGCCCGCCCTCATGGCGCTGGCGACGGCGGCGTGGCGCTGGTACTCCCCCGCCCTGGCGACCACCACCCTGACGGGCGCGGCCGTGTTCGCCCTGGCGATGCAGTGGTGGTTCCCGGGGCAGAACCACCTGGAGAAGGAGTGGCCCTTCGCCGTCACCGTCGTCGGCTCGTCCTACACCTGGTGGGCGCTGGCGACCGGAGCCACGCTGTGGGCGGTGGCGGGGCGCCTCGTGCGTGCGCGCGCGCCGCGGAGCGCTCCATCCGGCTGGGGCCCGGCGGGCCACGGGCGGGCCCCGAGCCCCGTAAGATCGGCCCGTGCCACTTTTCGACGTCATCCGTGCCGTTGAGGACCGGTTCCACCGGGACATGATCCCCGTACTCAAGCGGCGCGGCTGGCGTCCGCGCGTCATCGCCTACGACGGCTACGGCTCCGCCGGTCCCGCCGTCTCCGGGCGCGCGGCCCACAGCCCCGCCACCGTGGGGGACGACGGCGGGGCGGCGCCGTCGGACATGGCCCGGGTGCTCGCGCGCATGGTGCTGCGCCCGCGCGACGCCCCCGCCGAGGGCCCGCTATTCCGCTCGGTGCCCGAGGAGATGCCGATGACGGCGCGCGGTGTGCGGGACGTGCGCGAGCTGGCCGCCACCAACCTCCTGGAGGCCCAGCGCGGCTGGCGCCTGTTCGTGGACGCGCCCGTGCCCTACCTGCCCGTGACGATCCGCTTCGGGGCGGTGAGCGTGCGCACCCGGGCGGACCACGACGGCTACGTCGACGTCGTCGTGCGCGGGCACGGGCTGGGGGCCGGCTGGCACGAGGCGCGCATCGAGGCGACCGGCGCCGGCACGGTCAGCACCCGGATCCTGGTGGTGGCGCCCGGGCCGCGCCTGGGCATCGTCTCCGACATCGATGACACGGCCATGGTCTCGCACGTGCCGCGCATGTTCGTCGCCGCCTGGAACCAGCTGGTGAAGTACACCTCCTCGCGCGAGCCGGTGCCGGGGATGGCAGCGCTGCTCACCCGGGTCAAGCAGGCGCACCCGGGCACGCCCGTCATCTACCTGTCCACCGGCGCGTGGAACGTCGTGCCCACCCACCGCTCCTTCTTCGAGCGCCACGGCTTCCCGGCGGGCCCGATGCTCATGACCGACTGGGGACCGACCAACACCGGCCTGTTCCGCTCGGGGATCGAGCACAAGCGCACCGAGCTGCGGCGCCTCATGATCGACCTGCCCGACGTGACCTGGCTCCTGGTGGGCGACGACGGCCAGCACGACCCGCTCATCTACGGCGAGGCGGCCCGCGAGCACTCCGACCGGGTGGCTGCGGTGGCGGTGCGCCGGCTGACGCCGACCGAGCAGGTGCTGGCGGGCACGCAGCTCGCCCACCCCATGGGCCTGGGACCGGAGGCGCGCACGCTCGCCGAGGCGGACGTGCCCGTGGTCGTCGGCGCGGACGGCTACGAGCTGGCCCGGCTGCTGCCTCCCGAGATCCTCCGCGCGTGAGGGCGCGGTGCCGGTGGGCGCGGTGAGATGCCTGGATGGCTGAGGAGCGGGAGGAGCCGATGACCGTGGAGGCGCCGTCGGGGCTTGCGGGGGCTGTTGGGCGGGTGGTGGACCGGGTGGCCGAGCGGCGGTGGGGCGAGGTGGAGACCGCGGCGCGCGGGGGTGCCGGGGGTGCCGGGGGTGCCGGGGGTGCCGGGGGTGCCGGGGGTGCCGGGGGTGCCGGGGGTGCCGGGGGTGCCGGGGGTGCCGGGGGTGTCGACTGGGTGCGGGTGGGCGCCGAGATGGATGCTGAGATGGATGCTGGGACGGGCTCCGAGGGGGTGGGGTTCCTGTTTCTGCCGATGCACCTGGATCTCATTGTGCGGTGCGAGGCGCTCGTGGGCGGGGGGTACGGGTTCTGGTGCCCCCTGTGGACGTCGCGGGGTCCTTCGCGCCTGGGGGTGGGCGGGGTGGCGCGCCGGGGCCCCGACGGCGGCTGGCGGTGCGTCGTCCATCGTGTCGGCGCGGCGGACGACGACGGCGGGTCCGGGCCCGGGGCCGGTGGTACCGGACTCGGGACCAGGGCCGCCGGCGTCGGCGGTTCCGACGGCGGCGGTGGTGCCGGCGGCGGCGGTGGTGCCGGCGGGTCCGGGTGTGGCGGCCGCGCCGCCGGCGGGGGGCGTCTTCCGGGCGGGCTCGTGGAGCCGGTGCGGGTGATGGTGGACCGCGTCGCCGCGGCGGACTGGGAGGGTGTGGCCCGGGTGGCGGAGGTCTACCCGGGGGCGCGGGCGGGCATGGCCGAGGCCCTGGCGGCCTTTGGGCGCACGTGTCTGCCGCTGCCCGACGACTTCGTCTCGGTGGTCCAGTGCTGGCCCCGGGGCGACGGCGGGATCCGGCTGGCGTGCCCCCTGTGGACCGTGGAGGACGGTGTGGCGGACCTGGAGGTCCACGGCGAGGCGCTCCGCGGGCCGGGCGGCGCCTGGCGGTTGCGGCTCGTCGGCGTGGTCATGGGCTGAGCGCGCGGGGTGTCCGGATAATCGGATGAAGATGGATGAGCGGATGGAGGGACGTATCGGATGCACATGGTGATCAGGCACTCCGGGGTCAGGGGCACCGCGGGCTACTGCCGCGGCCGGGCGCCCGCGATCGACCTGGAGGGCTCGCCCAACGTGCCGGGGACCTCCTGGTACCGGGCGGCGCTGGTGCAGGGTGCGGCGGTGGGCACCTGCTACGCCGATGAGCGGCAGGTGGCGGCCGACGCGCTGCGGGCCGCGGGGCTGGGCGAGGCGGAGGTGACCGAGGCCGTGGCCGCGGCGGACGCCTACTTCATGGGGCGTCTGGGCCTGGCCATGACGACGCCCGTCCGCGCCCCGGGCCTGAGGTGGAGGCATCAGCGGGTGGGACAGGCATGAGCAGCATGAGCGGCGGCTGGTCCCCGCCGGGGCTCCCCGGGCCCTCCGGACTTTCGATGGCGGTCAGGATCGTGGTTGATCTTGTGGCCGCCGGCCGGTGGGACGCCCTGGGCGGGATCGTCCCGGCGGGGTGCCGGTGGGAAGAGGTGCGGGCCGCGGTCGAGGAGCAGGCCCGGGGTCGGGAGCTGCTGGCGCTGCCCGAGAACCTCGCCCTGATCCTGCGCTGCTCCCCGGCATCGGACGACGGCGGACGCTATCGGTTCGCCTGCCCCCTGTGGAGCCGGACCGGGGCCCTGGACCTGGAACTGACCGGCACCGCCGCCAGGGACCCCAACGGCCTGTGGCGGATCACCTCGCTCGAAGCACCGATACAGCAGGCGCAGTCGCGGTGCGATCAGGGCCTCCCGCGGGTGCCGCCGTCGGAAAGTGCGTCCGAGGGCGACCCGATTCCGGACAGCGTCGTCGAGCCCCTGCGGCGGTGCATGGACCTCCTGGCGGCGCGCAGCTGGGAGGCGCTGGAGCAGGCCGCCCCGGACAGCCGGAGCGCGTGGAGCGATGTCGACCGGGTGCTGGAGGAGTACGGGCGCACCTACCTGCCCGTGCCGCAGGACTTCGCCCGCCTCGTGTACTGCATCCTCACCCGCGACGGCAGCTACTTCCTGGAGTGCCCCATGTGGACCGTCCAGGAGGGGCGCTCCGACCTCGAGGCCCAGTGGAAGGCCACCCAACGCCCCGACGGATCCTGGAACCTGAACCTCCAAGACGTCCTCGTGCCCTGATTCACGCCGCACGCGCCCCGGCCCCGAAGCCCCCGCAGAGGGCTCGCCTCGTCCCAGACGACCCCGCGCGTACCGAGCCGCCGAGCAGAATGATCAGAATATGAGCAAGAACCTGGAAGTATCCTGGGACGACGGCGGAGAGCAGAAGGCCGTCCGCGGCGAGTCCTCCTCGCTCGCCACGGACAGAACCGGCATGCTCGACGAAGTGGCCCGCACCGCCGTCACCATTGAGGGCGACGGCGTTCAGGTCGGCATTGGCGGAGGAAACGAGGGGCGCGTCATCGCCTACTTCACCAGGGACAGCTGGAACTTCTTCAATCTGGTCGGCGACCCGCGGGCGGAGGGCTCATCCGAGCTTGTCGCGGGAGGGCAGCCCGGAGATTTCGACCGTAGACACATTGTCGATGCGCCCACCGCCATCTCCGCCGTGCGCAAGCTCATTGACGACGGCGCCCCGACGGACCACCTGTGGGAGGAGCAGGACGGACGTGAGTCTCCCCCGCGCGCCCCAGATAAGGACGTTGAGGGAGTGGCCGCCGCCGGCCGCCCAGCCGGTCTCCCCCTATCCCGGAGCCAGTCACCGAGACGACCGACTCCAGTCCACCAGGGGCGGCCCGCAGGCGCCCACCAGCCTCCACGAACCGATCTCGACGCGGAGCCCGACCGACCTCGACGAAAAGGGACGGCTGGGACGGCCAGGGACGGCGAGGAGCGAGCAGGCGGGCGCGGCGCCTGGGGGTGTGGCCGGGGAGCCGACCAGCGGCAACCGCCTGGACTGGGACCAGGCGGACGCCTTCATAACGACCTACGCCCTACAGCCCTGCACCACAGTGCCCGACGAGCTCACCCAGGACATGTTCGCCGCCCCGGTGACTCCGGAAGGCTGCTGGATCGACTGCCTGCCGTGGACCGAGCGGGAGCGCCCCAGCGACGTCGAGATCTCCCTGAAGATCACCCCCGACCCGGGCGCACCCGACGGCCTGAGAGCCAGTCTCGCCCGCATGCGCGCCGTCGGCTTCCGCTACCCCGGACGCTGCGACCAGCGCCCCCGCCCCGCGGTGCCCGCCTGGACCACGCTCACCCGAACTCATCTGAGCTCATCTGACCACGAGCAGGGCCTAGATGATTGGCCGGAACGCTTGCTACGCCCCTTTGCTCCTTACTACGCCCCTTACGGCCGTACAGTAAGGAGCAAAGGAGCGTAGTAAGCGACGTCCGGTCCGACACAGTCCGGGCCCGGAGCATCCCGCGGCCAGTAGGCTCTGCCCCGGTACCGCCACCAGCGTGAGGAGATCGCCATGGCCAGCAAGCTGCCCTTCATCATCGGCCTGGGAGCCGGCTACGTGCTGGGGACGCGGGCCGGCCGCGCCCAGTACGAGCGCTTGAAGTCCGCCGCCTCCCGAGCCGCGTCGCGGGTCGCCGAGCGCCCCTTCGTGCGGGACAAGGTCGATGCCGCGTCCGCCCGGGCCGGCCAGTTCGTGCGCCGGCAGGGCGAGGCCGTCACCGACAAGGTCGCCGACGCCGTCAAGGACCGCCTCTTCCGCAGCCCGACGGAGCGCACCGCCCCGGCTCCCGCCGTCCACGTCGACGACGCCGAGGTCCGCCCCATCGACTGAGTCCGGGCCCGGATCGGCGGACTCGCTCCCGGCCCGCTCACAGGTCCTCGACGTCGAGGGGCTTGCGCCGGCGCAGCGGCCGGGGCGCCTGACGGCGCGACAGCAGCGCCCGGCGCCAGCCCGAGCGCACCGTGCCGCCGTAGCGGCCCGCCAGACCCCGGGCCCGGGCGGCGAGGGTCGGATCGCCGGCCGCCAGCCGCTCGGCACGACGTCGTTCCCGGTCTCCCGCCACCGGCAGCCGCCAGGAGCGCCAGTAGGCCAGCAGGCAGGTGCTGGCGCCGACCAGCGTGGCCGCCAGCAGCGCATAGGCCTCCGGAAGGCCCCCGCGGACGACGCCGACCGCCGTCCCCGCTGCGCACAGGGCGGGAACGGCGTAGAGCTTGTTGCCGCCGAACACGGCCGGGGTCTCCCCCACGGACACGTCGCGGATCATGGAGCCGCCCACCGCCGTCAGGCAGCCCAGCAGCAGCGCGGGCATGACGCCCAGCCCGTTGTCCAGCGCCTTGGCGGCGCCGGTGGCGGCCCAGGTGCCCAGGACGACGGCGTCGGCGACGACGAGGAAGCGGTGGGCGAGGCGGGAGGTGAAGGGCACCCACCAGGCGACCAGGGCGCCGGCGCAGGCGGTGTAGAGGTAGTACGGGTCGGTCAGCGCGAAGGGCGGGCCGGCCTGGATCATGACGTCCCGCAGGATGCCGCCAGCGGTCGCGGTGAGGATGGCCAGGACGACGAAGCCCACCAGGTCGAAGTTCTTGCGCCGGGCGATCAGCCCGCCGAGGATGCCGTTGAGGAGCACGCCGGACAGGTCGAGGATGCGGAAGGTCTCCGGCAGCGTGTCCGGGACCGCGAGCTGGGCGGGGAGCACGCCGCCACCCTACCGACACCCCGTGATTTCCCCGCGCCCCGCGCGGCAGCGGCGCCCTCGCGACGCGGCCCGGGCCCGCGACCCCTCTGTCCCCCCTTCCCCCCTTCGTCGAGATCGGTTCACTTCCGCGCCGAGATCGGTCCGGGACGCCCGTAGCCCCGGGAGTCACTCACCTCGGTCGCGGCTGGACCCGGTGGGCCGGTATCGGCGAGACTCGGGGAATGCCATCGACCCGCTACGCCCCGCCCAAGGATCTGAGCGCCTACGCCTGGCTGTCCATCGGGGCGGCGGTGGCGACCATTGCCCTGAAGGCCTTCGCGGCCTGGCTGACCGGCTCGGTGGGGCTGCTCTCCGACGCCGCGGAGTCGGTGGTCAACCTGGTGGCGGCCGTCGTGGCGCTCATCGTCCTGAAGATCTCGATCAAGCCGGCCGATGACGACCACCAGTTCGGCCACTCCAAGGCCGAGTACTTCTCGGCGATCATCGAGGGCGTCATGATCTTCGTGGCGGCCGCCTTCATTATCATCTCCGCGATTCAGCGGCTCATCGTCCCCGTCATGCCCGAACGGCTGAGCGTGGGCCTGCTCATCTCCGTGGGGGCCTCGGTGGTCAACGGGGCCGCCGCCTGGGTGCTGCACCGGGTGGGCAAGCGCGAGCGCTCGGCGACGCTGGTGGCTGACGCCAGGCACCTGGCCACCGACGTCGTCACCTCCGTGGCGGTCCTGGTGGGCGTGGGGCTCGTGGCGCTCTTCAGCTCGCCCATGCTCGACGCGGTGGTCGCCCTGGGGGCGGGCCTGAACATTATGTGGACCGGGTTCAAGCTCATCAAGGAGTCGGTGGGAGGTCTCATGGACGTGGCGCCCAGCCGGGAGGCGCAGGCGCGGATCGAGGCGGTGCTGGAGCGGTACCACGACGACGGGCGGATCGGCTTCCACGCGGTGAGGGTGCGCGAGGCGGGCAACCGGCGCTTCGCGGACATGCACGTGCTGGTGCCGGGCACGTGGAGCGTGAAGGAGGGGCACGACTTCACCGAGCGCGTGATCGACGAGCTGGTCGCGGTGGACCCGAACCTGCGGGTGTCGGCCCACCTGGAGCCCATTGAGGACCCCAAGAGCTACGAGGACGTCGAGGACGTCTGAGCCCTTTTCGCCGAGATCGGTCGTATTCCGGCTCGAGATCGGTCCGGGAACCGATCTCGACGCGGAAATGAACCGATCTCGGCGAAAGCGGGGCGAGGCGCGCCCCAGGGCCCGCTCACGCCTCATCGCCGGCCATGCTGGGCACGACCAGGCCCTCTGAGGGCTCGACCCAGGTGCCCACCGGCAGCGAGGCCTGGACGGGCTGGCCCGCCGGCAGGTCGGGGTCCAGCCCGAGCGCTTTCAGGAAGGACCAGGGCTGTCCCGGGTCGTGGCGGATCGGTGTCAGTCGCATGGCGACGTCCTCGAGCTCCCACACCGGGGCCCAGGCCTGCACGGTCATACCGCCGGGGGCCCGCATTGACAGGCGGGCGGCGGTACCGACCACCGCCCGCACCGCTGCGGGCGCGCCGCGCCAGAAAGCGCGCGCCCGCACCACCAGCCGGTCGGTCGACACGACCTCCTCCTTCCGCAGCACTCCCGCCCAGCGGCCCGGCAGCCCGTAGCCGTTCGGCCGGTCCGGGGCGAAGCCGTTGGGACACCGGGCGGTGAAGGGCGCGAAGCCGATGAGGGTCTCCTGCCTGATGCGGGGAGGAACCTTCGGCGCGAGGTAGGACTGCCAGAGCAGGCCGTCCACCCACTCGTACGTGCCGGCCATGAGCGGGCCGGTCCACCCGTCCGGCCAGTCGAGGAGCAGTGTCCGCGGGCCGGGGCCGGTGGCGTCCGGGAGGAATGCCACGACGGCGCACCGCCCGCCGAGGTCCAGGTGGGCGCCCGCGTGCCCGTCGCCCTCGGGCGCGCAGGTGAAGCAGCGCACCCCCACGCGCACCGCCCGCAGGTCCGTCACGGGAACGGGGGCCGGGCGCCCGCTGCCCGTCTCACGGACCCAGGCGGTGCCGTCGACGACGCCGACCACCTCCACGCGCTCGCCGTTGACCACGCCCGTCGTCTCCAGCCGGGTCCCCGCCGTGACCGGGCCGGGGTCCTCCCAGGCGTCCAGGTCCCGTGACCTGGAGAAGCCCTCCGGGCAGGGAGCGCTCAGGGGCGCCACCCGCACCCAGCGCCCGTCCGGGCGGGGCACGGCCTGGTAGCCGGTGTCAGCGCAGAAGTCCCCCGCGTGCAGCCCCAGGCCGTCTCCCCCGGCGCGCAGGCCGAAGGCGGGGTCGACGACCATGCCGGTGGGCCACCAGGTGAGGTCCGTGACGGACCGGCCCTCGATCTTGCGCAGCATGCGTCCGGGGTCCACGAGGGGCGCGGCGCTCCCCGGCAGTCGGCTCTCGGGCCCGGGCCGGCCCGCTGCGGCCACCGGACCAGCCGGCGGGGAGGGTGGTTCCGGGCTCTCAGCAGGCGGGTGCGGGGTGACGTCCTCATACGCGCTGGCCCCGACCGCCATCCAGGTGGGGACATTGTCGGAGTCGCGTGGGAAGAACCTGAGCTCGTTGGCGTACTCGACCGGCGCGACCCCCGGGTGCTGAAAACGGGGGCGGGCGAGCCAGTCGTAGTCGGCGTGCAGGACGCCGTCTGCGGCGCCCATCCGCAGCCGCGCACTGGTCCACGCCCCGCGACCGGGCTCGGCCCGGGCCTCGCGCAGCCGTTCGACGGCACCGGCGGTCGCCCCGTGGAGCGCCACGAGCCTCTGGCGTCCGTCGATCGTGACCCGGACCCCCGCCTGCAGCAGCGTCCCGAGGCCGGCCAGGGTGATCTCCAGCCGGGAGCCTCCGTGATCGGCGAGCCACCGGGCCAGATACTCCTGCGCCCGCGCATGCGCCTCTTCCGCCGCGGCGGGCACCGGCCCCGACGGCGAAGGGCGGCGCGGTCCGCGCGGAGGCGCCAGCACGGTCACAGGGCCGCCGGCATCATCCATACCGCCCGCCGCACCTCCAGGCTCCCAGGCACCGCCCTCGGCACCAGCGCGCTCAGCCGCCCCGGTCTGCGCGGCGCCGACCTCCAGACGGGCACCCGGGAAGCCCGGCTCCTTCCAGCTGCGGCCCTGCCGCTCGGCATTGTTGTTGAAAAGGGTGAGCGGGACCCGACTCATGACGACACCGTCGAGCTCCGAGACGTCCACGGCGCAGGCGAGACGAGGACGTCCTGCCCCGCCACCCCCGGCGGCCGCCTCCTCTCGGTCGCAGACCCACGCCCGCCTTCCCCAGGCCTCCTGAACATCCACCGCAATGCCGTCGACAACAGCGGTAGCCCGCCCGCGGAAGCCCCGCACGTCTTTCGAGATCCAATTGATACGCCTGCCCCACGCCCGCCGCTCAGGCAGGGGGTAGAAGTACCTGGGACATGGAAGGTCATCGGGCACCATGAACCATGTGGGCATGGGA
Organism: Actinomyces israelii; assembly: GCF_030253495.1. NCBI lineage: Bacteria > Bacillati > Actinomycetota > Actinomycetes > Actinomycetales > Actinomycetaceae > Actinomyces > Actinomyces israelii. Next base: position 621,709 of record NZ_CP124548.1, on the reverse strand, counting down.
AGCACTCCCCGCGGGGGCCCCGCAAGGCCTGTGCGGCCCTCACCCTGCCAGCAAACACGATCGGTGGGGAGCCGCATGAGCGGCCAGCCCGGCACCTCCTCGTCAAGAAGCCGCAGACCGTCCTCCAGGTAGTCCCCGACCCACACCGGGACGACCACCGGCAGCGTACTGCCTGATTCCTCAGAGTACACAACACTCCTTCCCGTAAGGGCCTACCTGGCCCGAGCCCACGCTTGCCCAAAGCCCACCAGAGGCGCCCGAGGCACTACGCCCTCCCCTCCCCCTCAGCCTACGACCACTCCAGGACGTCGCCGTCAACACGCACGACCTCGCTTCGTGCCTCAGAGGGAGCCCGGATATACAGAGCCGGATCATCAAAATCAATATCCACTTCGCCCTCGATCTCCCGAAGCTCTACATCATCGGTCAGATACTCGGTCGCCCGCGGCGACCGCACAAGGACACTCAGCTGTGCAGCATCCGCGCTCAGTGCCACCTCGGCACCGTTGTCGAGCCGCCAGGTCCTCCGCCCAACCGGCTCCCCGTACACATCGCTCAGGGCCTTCAGGTACTCCTTATACACCGGATCTCCTCGGCGCACGCGAAGAAGATACTCCGACAAGGCGATCTTGACCGAGTAGAACAGGCCCGTGATCTCGCTCGCCTCCACCCAGGCGCCCGCCCTGTCCTGATCCACTGCCGTCCAGTAGTGGTCCGCAATATCGAACCGCGCCTTGCGAACCCACCCCAGCCGCTCACACAGACCGAACGCCGCTTCAGTGCTCGCCAACCACCCCAGCTCGGCCCACGCCCGCACCAGCCCCACACCCTCGGACACAGGCACCACGCCGTCCACCGTCCCGGACGGCAGCCTCAGCACACCACCCCCCAGCAGCCCTTCCACGGCACGGCCCCATGCCGCCTCGACCTCGGCAGCAGCGCGTCGCCGCGACACGTCCACCAGCCGAACGAGTTCAGCCTCACGGGCAGCGCGCTCAGCCTCCTCATCGGCCGCCACCGGCACCAGCTCGGTCCGCCACCGCTCCGCACCCTCACGCAACCAGTCGGGCAGGAGCTCCTCGTCCCGGGGGAACAGGTCCATCTCCTTCTTGCACGCCACCAGCGAAGGCAAGTTGTAGCTGTACATGGGGACACGCACCCAGTCGCACTCCTGGTGCAGCACACCATCGGAAACATCCATCCACAAACGCGACCACGTCCACGCACCACGACCACGAACAAACTGAGCCTTGCGCAGGTCGAATGTCATCGAGAAGGAAACCTTGGCGGGAGAAACCACGCGTTCGCGCTCACCACCCCTGATCAGCCACGCACACCACTGCTCAGTTTCCCCCAGCGCATTGACTTCGAATTCAACCCGCTCACAACCTTGCTCGGCCAACCACACCCGCACCATCTCCTCAGCGCGAGCGAACGTCTCATCCGCACCCAGGCCACGCGAACCCATCACATTCCTTCCACTAGGATTCCCCCGCTCCGCACCTAAGGGCGACCGCAGCAACTTCTGATTGCATCATTTATCAACCAGCCGCTCCCGCACACACATCAATGCGGACATTTGCGCAAAGTTTCGCACCGGTCCCCACAATCACGAGATACCGGCACCAGCACAGACTCGCCCGCTCGCACCCTTCCAATATCGTCATAGCGACAACTATCATATTCGTTCAACGGGTGAACACGACGAGTCCGCTTCTCTGGCCAGGTCCGGCCGCCCGGCTGCGCCCCGGGCGCGACCGTCGCAGTGACAATGGCGCTGGGCGGCTCGCCCACAGCCATGAGAAGCGCGCCGGTCTGGAAGAGGAGTGCCCGCAACCACCGGGACCACGGCGAGATCGGACAGCACAAGACTAGCGCCGCTCTCCATCCCGACCATCCCACTCTCACAGCAAGAGCCTAGCGCAGCGTGCCCAACCGGCTGGGGTGGGAAGTCCAGGCAACGCGCGCTCCCAACGTTGACAGCAGCTCGTCACACGGCCGTTCCAGGCAAGCCCCAAACGTCCAGCCCACTCGCGGCTCCAAGTGCATCGGAGGTCCCATCCCGGAACCAACCGGCTAGGCTGGCCCTGCTGTCGGCTCCGCTCGTGTCCAGCTCAAGAGGTGATCGCGACTTGTCTCTGTCACGTCTCGCCGGGTCCCATCCCATGATCGACAGCGCTGAGGACGGTGCTGTCGTCACCTATCTGTGCGAGCACGTGCAGGCCTTCACCGAACCGCTGGCCGACCTGCTCCGCAAGTACTCCGGGCAGCGCAGACGCAATGTCATCGTCATCCCTGAGGGAGGAGTCGTCACCCCGGCTTTCGACCGCCTCACCGCCGTCGCCGGCGCACTCGTTCTCGTCCAGGAACTCGGTGCCGGCTTCCGAGACCTCCGTTCCGGCCGCTGGTTCGAGAGCGTCTCCGCAGCGCTCAGGACGGACCGGGACCATCAGGCCATCATCTCCAAGGTCTTCAGCAGGCCCTCCCCGACGATACCCGCCGTCGGCGTCGCCGCCTCGATCTATCATCCTGCACGCATTGGCATGTCATTCGGCAGAGTCGTCGAGCTCGTCACCGAGCGTCTTCTTCCCGGAGCCACGCTGTTCTGGGGCGGTTGTGAGCCCGTCGGCTCCGCCTGGGACCGCCCTGCGCTCACCACCTTCGCCCGCCGGCACATGCCCGTCGCGCACCTGGCGCTGGTCGGTCACGACTCACGGGGCACGCTCGCCGGCTCCATGACCGTCAGTCCGACGCGCCTCGGGCTTGAAGAGTATGTGGAGGTGTACGTCTATACGGCGACAATGTCCGCCGAAACCCGCTCGGAGGCCGCCAGGGCCTTGCTGCGAGCACTCGCCGATGAGACCGGGCCGCGACTCGCCCTCGTCACCTGTCGGCGCCTGCGGGCGGATGTCGCCGTCCCAGTCACCTCCCGCACGCCGCCCACTCCACTCGGCGTCCTCATCGGTCACGACGGCATCCGGAAGCTCGGGGACGATACTGATCGGCTCGCAGCAACGCACCATGGCGAGACCAGGGGATGTGGGCGCCGCCGCTGCTTTCTCGTTTCCACCGACACCGAGCAGAAGACCGATATGGACACCGATATGGATAAGGAAGCCGATTGGACCGGGCTGCTCGACATGCTGCGCACACTCGACAAGTCCAGAGGCAACATCGCGCGAGTCCTGGAGAACGCGGGCACAGACTCGGCTCCGGCCGCTCCCGGCCTCCCGTGACCGCACTTCGGTTCCAGCCATCACAGGGAGCTGAACCTTGCCGCAGGTAACCACCGTCCTCACCAGCAGTGTCCCCGAGGTCCTCGACATTATCGCGATCGCCCTCAAGCACAACATGGACGCGAAGTTCGCCCGTTCGGCCGATCGGGCGACCGTCGCCGTCTACGCGGACTTCGCACCGAAGTACCCGGCCGTCACCGTCGTGCGCCCCACGCTGGTGACGGACCGCCGTGAGCTCATACGCGTGCTGGGCGTCGCGCCCCCGGCCGACTGGGAGGCGCCCTTCGTCCTCACCAGGATCCTCGTGCCCTGGCGCAAGAGGTACATCGTCTACCGGGACGTCGGCGTCGACGTCGCCTTCACCAACCACGGCATCGCGGTGCAGGACGGCAAGGTGCTCACCCCCGAGGACCCGGAACCGTGGGTGCTGAGTGCCGACGGCAAGTGGGAGCCGACCCCGCAGACCGAGGCCCGGTGGAAGAAGGCCCGAGCACTCATGTACCCGACCTGAGCCCGTCGAGGCCGCGACCGCTTACTACGCTCCTTTGTCCCTTACTGTACGGCGGAAAGGGGCGTAGTAAGGGACAAAGGAGCGTAGTAAGCGAGGTCACCCGCGGTCCATGAGGCGGCGCAGCGGGCCGTCCTCGCCCATGAGCTCGTCGGGCGCGCCGTCCTGGACCACCCGCCCGCCGTCGAGCACGACGACGTGGTCGGCCTGCCCCACGTGGGCCAGCCGGTGGGTGATCTCGATGATCGTGCACCCGCGCGCCCACTGGCGCACAGAGGCGCGCACGGCGTTGTCAAGCCCGGGGTCCAGGTGGCTGGTGAACTCGTCGAGGATCAGCACGCTGGGGCCGGCCAGCAGGGCGCGGGCCAGCGCCAGGCGCTGCCGCTGCCCGCCGGAGACCGACGCGCCGCGCTCCCCGATGAGCGTGTCGTACCCGGACGCCATCGCCATCACGTCGTCGTGGACGCAGGCTGCCCGGCAGGCGCCGATCACGTCCTCGTCGCTCGCCTCGGGCCGGGCGAGCCGGACGTTGTCGGCCACCGAGGCCCGGAACAGGTGCGCCCGCTGGGAGACCAGGGCGACCTCGCGCCGCAGGGAGTCGCCGGTCAGCTCGGCCACGTCGACGTCGTCGATCAGCACCCGCCCGTACTGCGGCACGTCGGTGCGCACCGCGAGCCCCGCCAGTGTCGTCTTGCCCGAGCCGGACACGCCCACCAGGCAGGTCCACTCCCCCTCGGCCGCGTGCAGGCTCACCCCGTGCAGCGACGCCGACCCCGCCCCCGGGTAGGTGTAGACGACGTCCTCCCAGATGACGTCGTGGGCGGGGCGCGCCAGCAGCTCGCGGTCGCCGTCGGGCACCTCGACGGGCGCGTCGACGAGCGCGTAGACCCGCTCCGCCGCGGCGAAGGAGGCGGACAGCGCCCCGGCGAGCTCCTCGACCGCCCGCGCGGTCTCGGCCAGGCGGACGAGGGCGGCCACGGCGGCCGCGAGCGCGGCGGCGCCCACCGCCCCGGACTGCACCCGAGGCGCCCCGACGGCGAGCACGGCGAGCGGCCCGGCGAGCACGAGCAGGGCGACAGCGCCGCGCCGCACCGCGGCCCAGGCGGCGGCGGGCCGGCCGGCGCGGGCGACATCGTCGTCCAGGGCGGCCATCTCGGCCAGGCGCTCGGCGGTACGCCCGTAGCCGACGACCTCGCCCAGGCCCTGGACCGAGTCGGTCAGGTGCTGGGTGAGCGCGGCCCGGGCCGCGGCGGTGCGGCGCGCGGAGGCCAGGCCGCGGCGCCGTCCGGCCAGGGGCGCGGCCACCAGGGCGCCCAGGAGGAAGGGCAGGGCGACCGCGGCCAGGGTCCAGGAGACCCGGGCGCCGATGACCACCAGCACGGTGGCTGGCACGACGACGGCCGAGACCATGGGGGCGAAGGTGTGGGCGAAGAAGACCTCGATGCGGTCCACGTCCTTGGTGGCGCGGGCCAGCAGGTCCCCGGAGCGGGAGGTCGCGCTCACGCGCGGGGAGCGCGGGATGAGGGCGCGGAAGATCTCGCCGCGCAGCAGCTCGAGGGCCTTGAAGGCGACGAAGTGCCCCATGAACTGCTCGCCGTAGCGCAGCGCCGCCTTGGCCAGGCTCATGGCGGCCATGGCGCCGACCACGGGCCACGGGGAGGGCACCGGCGCCCCGGAGGCGAGCGCCTGTCCGGTGGCGACGACGGCGTGGGCGCCCAGGGCGAAGAGCCCGACGCCCAGCAGGAGGTCGGTGATGCGGCACAGGGTGGAGCCGAGCAGCGGCTTCAGGACGGGGCGGGTGACCCGCAGCAGCCAGGCGATGAGCACCGGCCGGGGCGGGGCGGGGCGGCGTTCGGCGCCCGCCGGGTGCGCGGCGGGCCCGACGGCGGAGATCCTGGTGGGCTCCTGCTCCTTCGCAGCGGTCATGGCTCAGGCCTCCTTCGTCGTGTTCGTCACAGGGGTCTGGGCGCTCCCAGAGGACACAGGGGTCTGGGCGCTCCCGGAGGGCGCGGAGTCCGAGGCGCCCCCGGCAGACGGGCCGTCCGAACCGCCATCGGAGCCGCGGGCCGGGCCCCGGGCCGAGCCGTCGCCGGGGCCGCTCGGGCCCACCTCCCGCACCCGGCCGTCGGCGACGCGCACGACCCGGTCCGAGGCCGTCAGCGCCCCCGCGCGGTGGGAGACGGTCAGGACGGTGCGGCCGTGGGCGAGCCGGTCGATGGCCTCGACGATCTGGGCCTCGGAGTCGAGGTCGACCTGGCTGGTGGGCTCGTCGAGGATGAGCAGGGGCCGGTCGGCGAGGAAGGCGCGGGCCAGGGAGACGCGCTGCGCCTGGCCGCCGGACAGCCCCAGCCCCTGCTCCCCCAGGCGGGTGCCCAGGCCCTCGGGCATGCGGCGGACCTCCTCGGCGAGGTTGGCGGCCTGAAGGGCCTGCCACAGGCGCTCGTCGGTGGCGGCGGGATCGGCCAGGCGGAGGTTGTCGGCGATGGTGCCGGTGAACAGCCAGGTCGTCTGGGCGACGACGGCGCTGGCGGCGCGCACGGCCTCCTGGGTCTCGGCGGTCGAGGCGGTGCCGGCCACGCGCACGGTGCCGGCCGCGGGCAGCAGGTCCCCGCCGGCCAGGGCCACGAGCGTGGACTTGCCCGCGCCGGAGGGGCCGACGACGGCGACGTGCTCGCCGGCCTCCACGATGAGGTCGACGCCGGTCAGGACGGCCCCGGAGGCGCCGGCGGGCTGGGCCGCCCTGTCCGGGCCTGAGGTGCCCGGGACCGCCCTACCCGGGCCTGAGGTGCCCGAGCCTGAGCCAGCCGGGCCCGGCCCCGTCGGGCCGTGCGGTCTGCCGCCCGGGTGGGCACCGCCTCCCGGGTGGGCACTGCCTCCCGGGTGGGCACCGCCTCCCGGGTGGGCCCCGCCCGCCCCGCCACGGCCTGAACCGGCCCGCTGGCGTACGGGCGCGCCGCCCGACCCGCCGTCCGTCCAGGAGGCGGTCACTCCCTTGAGGGCGAGTGCGGGACCGCCGTCGTCGGCCCTATCCGACACGGGCAGGCCGTCGTCGGGGGCGGCGCCGCCGGGGCGCTCGGCGGCCAGCAGGCGGCGCATGACGCGCTGGTTGGCCATGCCCCCCATGCCGATGTAGAAGAAGGCGCCCACATGGTCCAGGGGCTCGAGGAGCACGTAGCTGACCAGGGCGATGGCCAGGGCGTCGCCGACCCCAATGGCGCCCGACGCCAGGCGGCTCAGGGCCATGCCGACGGCGGCGGTGACGAAGAACAGGGAGAACAGGCAGTCGGTGACGAGGATGACGAACTGGTTGCCGGCCAGCAGCCCCATGACCGCGCGGCGGTTGTCCTCGCCCGCACGGCGCAGGTCGGCGGCCCGACGGCGGGCGGCCCGGGCCAGGGTGAGAGTGGTCAGGCCCTGGATGGCGTCGAGGTACTCGGCGGCGAGCCTGAAGCGCTGGGCGCGCGACCTCGCCGAGGAGCGGCGCATCTTGGAGTGGAGGGCGATAATGGTTCCGGGCACGAGGACGACGGCGACCGCGAGCACGGCGGCCGGCACCCAGTCGACCGCAGCGGCCAGCAGCACCAGGACCAGGGCTGGGGACAGGCACGCGGCGACGGTGGGGGCCAGGAAGGTTTGGCGGTACAGCGCGACGCGCTCGGCGCCGTCGGTCAGCAGGGAGACGCTCGCGCCGGAGCGGCCCCGCGCGGCGCGGGCGGGGCCGAGGGCGAAGATGTGGTCGAGCAGGCGCGCGCGGATCGCGCCCTCCTGCTGCGCGGCGCCGGCGCGGGCGACCGCCTCGGCGGCGAGCTGGCCCGCACCGGCGACGACGGCGGCCGCGGCGGCGGATGCGAGGTGGTGGCGCCAGGCGTCGGGGGCGGCGCCTGGCAGGAGCGCGCCGAGGCCGCGCCCCGCGCCGATGAGGGCCCAGCCCTGGGCGAGTCCGGAGACCAGTGTGAGGGCGAAGGACGCGGCGTTGGCGCGCCACCCGGCGGGCGTGCCGACGGGGATGCTCGGCTCGGCGGCGCCACCGGGCCTGCGGCCGCGTCGGAGGGCGGGGCGGACGGTCTCCGGTATCATGGGGCCTCCTGGATGGTGGTGAGCCGCGGGAACCTCAAGGGTAGGTACACCTAACCTTGCGAGCGGAAAAATCGTATGACATGACGGGACGTCCGCAAGCCCGGGTCTGGCATCTGATACGGCCGTCGCCCAGCTCTTTTTCGCCGAGATCGGTCGAGTTCCGGCTCGAGATCGGTCCGCGGACCGGTCTCGGCACCTGACGGCGGTACGGGCGGGCACCGGCCCGCGCCGCCCGGGTCCCGTCGGGCGGCGCGGGCCGGGGGCGGGGGTCCGGTGTCAGGCCGCCGGCCGGGGGCCCGCCTCCTGGGCGGCCTCCCGCGCCCCGCCAGCAGACGCCGCCAGGCGGGCCATGACCCCGCCGATGAACGCGTCCCCCAGGCCGATGGTCGTGGGGGCCGCCGTCCGCACGTCGTAGCCGGGCGCGATCAGCACGCCGGCCCGCCGCGTCTCCACGGCGCCCGCCAGTGCGACCCCGACCGGCTCGCGCGGCGAGGCGGCGACGGCGTCGTACTCTGCGCGCCCGTAGTGGTCGCCGTGGGCGAAGCGGGTGGAGGCCAGCAGGCACCCGGCCTGCGCGGCGTCCCGGTACAGGCCCGCCTGGGCGCCGATGCAGGCCGCGTACCGGCTGGTGTGGACCATGACCGTCGGCGTCCCGAGGATCTCCTGGAGCCCCTCCATCATGGCCGCGACCTCCTGCGGCTCCGCCAGGTCGGCCTGCCGCCCCAGGTAGTGGCGGGCCTCGTCCTCGTTGAGAGAGTGGACGCTCGCCACCGACGGCATGACCTCCAGCACGAGGGACCGCATGGTCTCGTCGTGGAACCCGGCGTCCTCGTAGACCACCGGCGCCCCCTGCGGCACGCCGCGGAGCATGCCGGCGAGCTCCGCGAGCCTGGCGCGCAGGTCGGCGGCCTCCTTCATCGTGTTGAGGCCCGAGATCAGGACCGCCGACGCCTGGCGCAGGGCGGCGGGAAGGTCCCGGCTGAGCACCATGCGCTCATTCGGCTCGTCATTGACCAGGATGACGCGGTTGGGACGGCCGGCCACGACCGTCCCGTCGACCAGCCGCACCGCCGCCCCGCGGGGGTACTGGACGATGACGTGCGGGTCCAGCGAGTCCTCCTCGGCGCTGCACAGGTAGGCGACCCTCTGGGGCAGACGGCGGCGCACCTCGTCGCTGATGGACACCAGGTGGACGGTGGAGCCGACGCCGAGCCGGTTCATGGCCAGCGCGGCCCGCACGCAGGTCCCGCCCAGCGCCACCCGGCGGTCGAAGCGGGCGTCGAAGGCGAGCAGGTGCGCCTTGTCCGCCACGTAGCACTCGCAGCCGCGCCCCCGGCGCATCGACCGCAGGACTGCCAGCGCGATGCCGCGCTCGTCGGGGACGGCCGAGGGCGGATCGTCCTCGATCTCGGCCAGACGGATCCCGTGCCCGTCCACGAGGCGCTGGAACGCCCCGGCGTCCCACTCCAGCTCGTCATCGACCGTCCCGCCGAGCCCGAGAACGATCCGTCCCGTCATGTCAGCCCCCCTCAGTCCTCGTTCAGAACAGGTCGGCCTTGCCCGCCGACTCGAACAGGTCGATCTTCTGCGCCGCGCACCGGCGCAGGGCCTCCTCGCACGGGGGCTCGATCGCGTTCGGCTCCCGCAGGTGGGGGTCCTGGAGGACCTCGCGCATGCGCTGGAAGTAGGCCGCCTTGATGTCGGAGGAGATGTTGATCTTGTTGATGCCGCCGCGAACGGCGCCGGCGATCTCCTTGTCGGAGTTGTTCGACCCGCCGTGCAGCACCAGGGGGATCCCCAGGCGCTCCTTGATCTGCGCCAGCAGGTCGAGCCTGAGGGCGGGCTTGATCTCGGAGGGGTAGAGCCCGTGGCGCGTCCCGATGGCGATGGCCAGGGAGTCCGCGCCGGTGGCCTCGATGAACCGGGCCGCGTCGTCGGGATCCGTGTACAGGATCTCCTCTGAGCCGGTCTCCCCGTACTTGTCCGAGACCCCGATCGTGCCCAGCTCGGCCTCCACGGACACCCCGACGGCGCGGGCCGCCTGGACGACGCGGGAGGTCTCGGCGATGTTCTCCTCGAAGGGGGCGAAGGACTTGTCGATCATGACGGAGGTGAAGCCGCTCTGGATGGCCAGCAGCACCTGCTGGTAGGTGGCGCCGTGATCCAGGTGGATGGCGGTGGGGACCGTGGACTTGCGCGCGACCAGGATCATGGAGGCCAGCATCTCCGGGCGGATGTGGCTCAGCTCGTCGGGGTGGATCGCGATGATGTGCGGCGAGCGCTTCTCCTCGCAGATGTCCACGACGGCGCGGAGCATCGAGTAGCTCGAGATGTTGAACGCCGGGACCGCGAAGCGGTGCTCATGGGCGACGGCAAGGATATCGTTACCCGTGGTCAGCATATGGGTTGTGCCTTTCTTTAGGGGGCGCCAAGCTCAGTTCTTGACGGATCCAGCGGTCATACCACCGATGAAGTAGCGCTGGAAGAATACGAAGAGGAGAATGACCGGGATGGAGCCGAGCACGGACATCGCCATCATCTCGTTCCACTCATAGGAGTGCTGCCCCATGAGCAGCTGGATCCCGATCGGGACCGTGCGCATGCTGTTCGTCCTGGTGAGGGTCAGCGCGAACAGGTACTCGTTCCACGCGATCATGAAGGTGTAGATCCCCACGGAGACCACCCCGGGCACGGAGATCGGCACCAGGACCCTCCACAGGGCCCCGAACGAGGACGTCCCGTCGACCTTGGCGGCCTCGTCGAGCTCGCGCGGGAGCGTGTTGAGGTAGCCGGTCAGCATAATGATCGCGTAGGGAAGGGTGAACACCATGTAGGTCAGGATGAGGCCCTGGTAGGTGTTGTACAGCCTGAGACCGACCATCAGCCCGAAGAACGGGATCAGCAGGGTGATCGGCGGAACCGCCTGCACCGAGATGACGACGACGTTGATCGCCCTCTTCCCCGGGAAGTCGAAGCGGCTGAAGGCGTAGGCCGCCAGAATGGACACAATGAGGGTCAGCGCGGTCACCGACAGCGCCACGAAGTAGCTGTTGGCGAAGAAGCGCATCTTGCCCGCGTCGTGGAAGATCGATGTGTACGCCGCCAGCGAGGACCCCTCCTCGATGATCCTGGGAGGGCTGGAGAAGATCTTCGAGTTCGGCTTGAAGGAGGACACGAGCATCCACAGCACCGGGAACGCGGCGAAGCCGCCGCCCACCAGCAGGCCCGCCCACACCCCGATCCGGCTCGCCAGCCGTCGTCGTTGCCTTGAGGTTCGTCGTGAGATCATTGTCAGTCCCTCGCCTTCTGGCTGCGCACGTAGAAGAACGCCAGGACCATGGACAGGACCAGGACGATCACCGCGCTGGCGGAGGCGCCCGCGAAGTCGTACTCGGAGAAGGCGAGCTTGTAGGTGAATGTCGAGAGCATCTCGGTGGCGCTCAGCGGCCCGCCGCCGGTCGTCATCCAGATCAGCGCGAACTGCTGGGATGTCCAGATGAGGTCCAGCAGCGCCATGGAGACGATGATCGGCCGGAGCTGGGGAATGGTGATCGACCAGAACCGCCGCACGGGCCCGGCGCCGTCGACCTCCGCGGCCTCGTAGAGGTCGCGCGGGATCCCCTGCAGGCCCGCGAGGATCGAGATCATGAAGAACGGGTACCCGGACCAGATGTTGATGGCGGTGACCACGGCCAGCGCCGACCCCGGGTCGGAGAGCCACTCGTGCTGGCTCGCCACCAGTCCGATGCCGGACAGGATCGCGTTGACGATCCCGTTGGGGTTGAGCAGGAGCCGCCACAGGACCGCGACGATGGCGATGGTCAGGAGCCAGGGGAGCACGAACAGCGTGCGGAAGACCGCCCTGGTCGTGCGCGAGACCAGCTCGGAGTTCAGGAGCATGGCGAAGCCGAGGCCGATCAGCATGTGCGCCACGACGCTGATCGACACGAACCAGAACGTGTTCGACAGTGCGGTGCGGAACTTCGCGCTCGTGAGGATCTCGGCGTAGTTGCGTAGCCCCACGACGTGGGACTCGCGGGCGGTGATGACGCCGTCCATGAGGGAGTAGCCGATGACCATGACGATCGGTACGACCATGAGGACGACGAGCAGGAGGATCGTCGGGGACAGGTAGGCGTAGGGCACCAGGGCGCGCCCGATGCGCTCGCGCCGCGACAGGGCGCGGGGCGCGGCGCCCGACGTCCTCACAGCCCTCGCGGCCCCCGGGGCGCCCACGGAACCCGGGGCGCCCGCACCGCCCTGGGCACCCGCGGCCCCCTGGGCCCCCGGGGCGCTGCGAGGCCGCGCCCCGCACCCGGGCTCAGAACTCCTCATCCCAGGCGCCCTGCGCGTTGGCCAGCATGGTGTCGACGTCGATCCCGCCGCTGAGGTAGGTCTGAAGCTGCTCGTCGAACTTGCGCATGAGGGTCTCGGAGACCGGCAGGCCGGTGAACTCGTTGGCGGGCGTGCCCGAGCCCCAGATGTCGAAGGCCTTCTTGAACATCTCGTCGTTGTTGACGAAGTCGGGCGTCGCCTTGCTGTTGCCGGGGAAGGCCTTGGCGTCGTTGGCGAGCTCGGCGTTGACGTCGGCCCCCATGAGGAAGGCCACGAGCCTCCAGGCCGCGGAGGCGTGCTCGGTCGTCCCGGACACGCCGATCCCCCACGAGGCGTACGGCATGCCGCGCTGGCCGGTGTAGCCGCTGCGGGCGGGGATCGCGGCGATGTCGAAGGCGAGGTCGGGACTGGCCTCGCGGATGGTGTTGACGTGGGCCAGGGAGTCGATCATCAGGCCGGTGCGCGCGTTCGTGAAGTCCTCGACCTTGTCCTGCTCCTTCATGGTGAAGGCCCCGGGTGAGACGACGCCGTCGTCCCACAGCTTCTTGATGAACTCCGCGGCGCTCCTGACGTCGGCGTTGCCCTTCAGGTTCGGCTTGCCGTCGCCGGTCAGCATCGAGCCGCCCGAGGCCCAGACCCAGGACATGACGTCGTTCTGGATGCCGTTGGGCGCCTCCAGGGACAGGGGCAGCGCCCACCCGGACACCTCGCCGCCGGTGACGGCCTTGGCGGCCGCGGCGAACTCCTCGCGGGTGGAGGGGACCTTGGCCACCCCCGCCTTGGTCAGCAGGCTGGTGTTGGCGAACAGCGGGTACACGAAGTTCACCACCGGGATCATGTAGGTCGCGCCCTGGTACTGGATCTGGCTGGCCAGCTCGGAGTCGTCGTAGCCCTCCTGCCCCATCAGGGCGGTCAGGTCGGCGATCGCCCCCTGCTTGGCGAAGTCGTTGACCCAGGCGCCGTCAATGCCGACGACGTCGGGCATGGTGCCCGCGGCCGCCCCCGCCACGAGCTGCTCCTTGGTCGAGGCGTAGGGCCCCGACAGCAGCTCGACCTTGATCCCGGGGTTCTGCTCCTCGAACTTGTCCATCAGGGCGCGGAAGGCGCCGTCGGGGAGCTCGGGCTCCCACCACTGCGCGAACTCGAGTGTGACCTCCCCGTCCGCACCGCCCTGAGAGCCGCCGCAGCCCGCGAGGCCCATCGCCGCCATGGCGGCCACGGCAGCAGCGAGCTGCCCAAATTCACGTCGACGCATCGTTCGCTCCATCATCGTTGATCCGACTCGCGGCATAGTGCGCTTCTTTGCTGGAACCTGCCGCCAATGGAAACGATAGCGCAACTTTTTGCGCTTGTCGACCGCAACTTCCGTATCACACCCGCAGTGATCGGCACATACATGCATTCATCCGCTAGGCTGCCCCCATGAGCGATGCATCACGACTACCGGCCGGCCGCAAGGCCGACGTCGCCAAGTACGTCGTCGGGCACGGCCAGGTCACGGTCGCGGCCCTCGCCGAGCACTTCGCCGTCTCCGCCGACACCATCCGCCGCGACCTGGACCAGCTCGACTCCGAAGGGGTCATCATCCGCACCCACGGGGGCGCCATGTCGAACTCGGCGATCCCCTGGCACGACACCGGGCTGGACGACCGCTCGCGGCTCCAGCCCGGTCAGAAGGAGCAGATCGGCCTGACGGCCGCCCAGCTCGTCGCCGACGGGAGCGTGCTCTTCATCAACGGGGGGACGACGACGCTCGCCCTCGTGCGGCACCTGAGCAGCCGGCGCGAGCTCATCGTCGTGACCAACTCGCTGCGCGTGCCCGCGGAGATCAGCGCCGACGCCTGCCGCGACCTGTACGTGATCGGCGGGCACGTCCGCCTGTCCGGGCAGGTGACGGTGGGACCCGTTGTCTTCGCCAGCTCCGTGTCCGGGGTCGCCACGGACATCCGCGTCGATCTGGCGCTCCTGGGGGTCGGCGCCATCGACGCCGGGGGCATCTCGACGACCAACCTGGACGAGGCCGCCATGCTCGCGCAGATGGCCTCCCGCGCCAGGAAGGTCGCCATCCTGGCCGACTCCACCAAGCTCGACCGCCGCCTGTTCGCCACGATCGGGGCGCTCGAGATCGCCGACTACCTCATCACCAGCACGGCTCCCACCGGCGCGCTGGGCAAGGCCCTCGCGGAGAGCTCCGTCGAGGTCCTGGTGCCCGACGCCGCCCGCCGGGACAGGCACCGAGTCAAGGAGGACTCATGACCAGTACCACGACCCGCCGGTTCTTCGACGAGGAGGCCCGCCGGCTCCTGCGCTTCGGAAGCCGCTCACGGGTGCCGGGAGGCTTCGGCTGGCTGGCCGACGACGGCTCCGTGGACTCCTCCCGCGGGATCCACCTGTGGATCACCGGGCGGATGACCCACTGCTTCGCGCTGGGACGCCTGATCGGGGCGTGCGGGGACCCCGACAACGTGGGCGGGCCCGACCTCGCGGCGCACGGCGTCGTCGCCCTGCTCGACGGGCCGCTGCGCGACCGGGAGGCCGGGGCGTGGAGATCGCAGGTCGCGCTGGAGGGCGCCCCCGCGGCGGGGCCGCTCGTCTCCTACGACCACAGCTTCGTCGTCCTGGCCGCCGCGTCCGCCCTCCTGGCCCGGGTGCCGCGGGCCGACGAGCTGCTGGAGGCGGGGCTGGAGGCCTTCGAGCGCCTGTGGTGGGACGAGGACGCCGGGATGGTCGTGGACTCCCGCGCGCCCGGGACGATGGCGGTGGACCCCTACCGGGGGGCGAACGCGAACATGCACACGGTCGAGGCGCTCCTGGGGGCGTACGCCGCCACCGGGGACGTGCTCCACCTCGAGCGCGCGCTGCGCATCACCTCGCGCATCTCCGAGCAGTTCGAGAAGCACGACTTCCGCCTCCCCGAGCACTACGACGAGTCGTGGTCGCCGCTGCTGGACTACAACCGGGACGTCCCGGCCGACGCCTTCCGCCCGTTCGGCTCGACCATCGGGCACTGGCTGGAGTGGTCGCGCCTGATGGTCGAGGTGCGCACCGCCTGCGCCGCCCGGGGCCTGGCCTGCCCCGCCAGGCTGGACGTCATCCCCCAGCACATGTACCGCA
Organism: Actinomyces israelii; assembly: GCF_030253495.1. Lineage (NCBI taxonomy): Bacteria > Bacillati > Actinomycetota > Actinomycetes > Actinomycetales > Actinomycetaceae > Actinomyces > Actinomyces israelii. The sequence continues at coordinate 606,439 of NZ_CP124548.1, read as the reverse complement.
AGGCGCTGCTTGAGGGATGGGGGCCGGACGGGGAGCCCGGATTCGTCTACACGGTCGACTTCGACGGCCGCCCGGTGGTGGCGCAGCGCATGTACTGGGTCCTGTGCGAGGCGATCGGCGCCGCCGAGACGCTCCGGGAGAGCACGGGCGACACCTCCTACGACCTCGACGTCGACGCGTTCGCATCCTGGGCGCGCACCTACCTCATCGAGCGCCCGGGCGAGTGGCGCGAGGAGCTCGACTCGAAGAACCGTCCCGCGAGCGGGACCTGGTCCGGCAAGCCCGACATCTACCACGCCCTGCAGGCCATGGTGATCGGGACGCTTCCGGTCGCACCGGCGTTCGCCGACGGCATCCTGCGCCGCACGGGCCGGGGCTGACCCGGTCGCCGGCGGGCAGGTCGGTCGGCCCCGCATCCTGCGGGGCCGGGCACGACGCCGCCCCGCGCCTGTGCTGAAAGTCAATCGTTCAGCGGTGCGTCGCGGCCCTGGCGGCGCCACCGGCTCACAGCCGACACTCAGCGCCGCTCCTCCCACTGGACAGACTGCTTCGCTGTCATAGTGGAGCAGCGGGGCGCCCGCTCCGCCTGATCACGACTGGAAGGCTCTCATGTCCGCGTCACTGACACGCAGTGCCCGTATCCGTTCCGCCGTTGAAGGGATCAGCGTCCTCCAGGTGCTCGTCCTCCTCGGCACAACTCTGCTCGTCCTGTTCGGGGTCCTGCTCGGCGGACGCAACTACGTCTCCGCCGTCGACACCGACAAGCTGGTCTCGCAGCCGACGGACGTCATCGCCGCCAGCGACACGGTCGAGCCGCGAGAGCCCGCCGCGAGCTCCCGCCAGGTCTGAGGCTCCGGACCCGGGGCTCAAGGCCTCGGGCGCAGGCGCCGCCCGCCGGGCCCCGTGGGGCCAGCGGGCAGTTCCGTCTCGTGCCCAGACATGTCAGACTCAGCCCATGAATGCAACGACGCTTTCACTGGCCGCACCCTCCCTCCGCCACCCCTCTGCCGCAGACTCCCGGTTCTCGTGGAGGGAGCCGTCGCACGTCGTCGTCGAGACCTGCGTGGAGGACGTCGAAGGCGTCCGGGTCTCCGCGCGCGCGGGCGCCGACCGAGCCGAGCTGTGCGACAACCTCGCCGCCGGCGGGACGACGCCGTCGATCGGCGCGGTCGAGGCCGCCATCTTCGCCGCCGCCGAGGAGATCGAGCACCGCCGGGCGGTGGCGGGCGCCCACTGGGCCTCCGGAGCGGCGGCAACGCCCCTGGGCCTGCGCGTGATGATCCGCCCGCGCAGCGGCTCCTTCGTCTTCGACGCCGACGAGGCCCGGGCGATGATGGCCGACGTGCGGCGAATCGCCGCGCTGTCGCGGCAGATGAGCGAGTTCACGCGCCCCCAGCGGGTCGGCGGGGCCGGGCCGGAGCTGCCCCCGGCGGTCGATCTCGGCTTCGTCGTGGGCGCGCTGACCGAGGAGCACACGATCGACCGCGGTCTGCTGCGCCTGCTGGTCAACCTCGCCGAGGGCGCGCCCGTCGCCTTCAGCAAGGCCATCGACATCACGCGCGACCTGATCGAGGCCTACGGGGACCTGGGCGGGCTCGGGGTCGACTACGTGCTGACCTCCGGCGGGGCTGCTACCGCCGTCGAGGGCGCGCAGACCCTGCGCGGCATGGTCGCTGCGGGTCACGACAATGGCGGACCCCGCGTGGTCGCGGCCGGCTCGGTGCGTCCGGATTCCGTGACCCAGGTGGTGGAGGCCAGCGGGGTGCGCGAGGTCCACATGCGCTGCTCCGTACCCGGAGCGACGTGGCAGGAGCCGCAACGCACCGAGGAGGCGCAGGTGCGGCGCGCCGTCGAGGTGGCTCGCGCCCTGCACTGACCCCCTTCCCCCCTTCGCCGAGATCGACTCGCCATCGAACGAACCGATCTCGAGCCGGAAGTGAACCGATCTCGACGCGGAGATCAACCGATCTCGCGAGCGGGGGCGTCCGCGGGCGACGCCGCGGGGACGCCCACGGCGCCGTGCGCGCCGCCCGCGCCGGCGCGCACGGCGCGGGCCGCCGCGACCAGGTGGCGCAGGCTCGCCTCGGTCTCGGCGTAGGCGCGCGTCTTGAGCCCGCAGTCCGGGTTGACCCACAGCTTCTCAACCCCCAGCGCCGCCACGGCCCGCCGCAGCAACTCGGTGCACTCCTGGACGCTGGGCACGCGCGGTGAGTGGATGTCCCAGATGCCCGGGCCGAGCTGGCGCTCGAAGCCGTGGGCGGCCACGGCCGGCAGGATGTCCATGCGCGAGCGCGAGGCCTCGATGCTGGTGACGTCGGCGTCAAGGTGGTCGACGGCGTCGATGACGACGTCGAACTCGGAGTAGCACAGGTGGGTGTGGACCTGGGTGGCGGGCGCCGCCCCGCCGGTGGCCAGGCGGAAGGCCCCCACCGACCAGCCCAGGTAGTCGGGCCGGTCGGCCAGCCGCAGCGGCAGGGTCTCGCGGATGGCGGGCTCGTCGACCTGGACGACGCCGATGCCCGCTGCCTCCAGGTCGGCCACCTCGGCGCGCAGGGCGAGCGCCAGCTGGTCGGCGACCTGGGCGCGCGGGATGTCGTCGCGCACGAAGGACCAGGCCATGATCGTCACCGGCCCGGTGAGCATGCCCTTCATGGGCTTGTCGGTCAGCGACTGCGCGTAGGAGCTCCAGGCCACCGTCATGGGCTCGGGCCGGGAGATGTCGCCCCACAGGATGGACGGGCGGGTGCAGCGCGACCCGTAGGACTGGACCCAGCCGTGCTCGGTGGCGGCGAAGCCGTCGAGGAGCTCGGCGAAGTACTGGACCATGTCGTTGCGCTCGGCCTCACCGTGGACCAGCACGTCCAGGCCGATCTCCTCCTGGAGGCGCACCACCCGCCTGATCTCGGCGCGCATGGCGTCCTCGTAGCCGGCCGCGCCCAGCTCGCCGCGGCGGTGGGCGGCGCGCGCCCTGCGGATCTCGGAGGTCTGGGGGAAGGAGCCGATGGTCGTCGTCGGCAGGAGCGGCAGGCCGAGGCGCGCCTCCTGGGCGGCCCTGCGCTCGGCGTAGGGGGCGCGGGCGCGGTCGGCGTCCGTCACGGCGACGGCGGCGGCGCGCACCTCGCCGCGGTTGACCCCGGGATGGGCGGCGCGCTCGGCGCGCAGGCGGGTGTCCTCGGCGAGCTCGCCGGCGACCGCCCCACGCCCCTCGGCCAGCCCGCGCGCCAGGATGCGGACCTCGGCGACCTTCTGGTCGGCGAAGGCGAGCCAGGAGCGGATGTCGTCGGGCAGGGAGGTCTCGCGCCCGGCGTCGTGCGGGACGTGCTGCAGCGAGGTGGAGGTGCCCACGACCACGGGCGCACCCGTCGGCAGCGCGTCGCGCAGGGACTCCAGGGCGCTCAGGGCGGCCTCCAGGTCGGTGCGCCAGATATTGCGGCCCGACACGACGCCGGCGACGACGGTCTTTCCCTCCAGGAGCGCGAGGTCGTCGGCCGGGGGGGTCTGGCCGGCCACGAGGTCGAGGGCGACCCCCTCGACGCCGGTGCCGGCCAGGACGGGCAGGGCGTCGCCGAGTGACCCGTAGGTCCCGGCCACGAGCACCTGGGGGCGCTCGGTGATGGCGGCGATCCACGTGTAGGCGTCGGCGAGCGCGGCCAGCACCGCCTCGCGCGGGACGTCCCAGGCGTCGCTGACCAGGGCGGGCTCGTCGAGCTGGACCCACTCGGCGCCGGCGGCCCACAGGTCGGCCAGGAGGTGCCCGTAGGCGCCGAGCACGTCGCGCAGGCGGTCCAGGGGCCGGAAGCCGGCCCGGGCGCCGTCGGCGGCCTTGGCCAGCAGCAGGTAGGTGACCGGGCCGACCACGACGGGCCGCGGCGCCTCCTCGCCGGCGCCCAGCGCCTCCAGCACCTGGGCGACCGGGCCGTCGGTGGGGTCGACGGCGCCGAAGCCGGGGACGTAGTCGATTGGGGTGTCGGCGTCGAGCTCGGGCACCAGATAGTGGTAGTTGGAGTCGAGCCACTTGGTCATCTCCAGGGCGGCGCGCTCGCCCTCGCCGCGGGCGGCCGTGAAGAAGCCCGGCAGGGAGGTGCCCGGGAACCCACCAGCGCCCTGTGCGCCGCCGCCAGCGCCGCCGCGCAGGTCCGCGAAGCGCCGCGGCAGGGCCCCGAAAGCTGTGGTGACCTGGAGCACCTGGTCGTAGTAGGTGAAGTCCGCCGGGACGGCGGAGGCGCCGGTCAGGCCCAGATCGCGCAGGCGGGCGCGGGTGGCGGCGCGCAGGGCGGCGGCGCGCTCGCGCAGCCCGGAGACGTCCAGGGCACCCCTCCAGTGGGACTCGACGGCGCGCTTGAGCTCGCGGTCGGGGCCGATGCGGGGGTAGCCGAGGATCGTGGCGGCGGGCAGGGGGCTGATGGGGACGGTCATGAGCGTTGCTTCCTTGGGGTTCATCGGCGAAGGTGCGGGACGACCGCGTACGCGACCAGAGCCTAGGCGCCGGCCTGGCTCGAGGGCGGAGCCTGCGCGGGCGCGGCGCGGACGCGGTCCGGGTCACAGGGGCGGCGAGACGCGGCGGGCGACCGCCTCAGGACCTCGCCGCCCCGGGCATTCGACCGCTCGGCCCCCGGTCGCCGCCGGGGGTGGCGTTGAGGTAGTCGCGGCGGACCTCGCGCTGGACGGCGGTGTCCGGGGAGGAGCCGGTGAGGATGCCGCCCAGCCGCAGGTGGGAGATGACGTCGAGCGCCGGGCGCACCCGGTTGAAGGTGTAGAGGTGGACGCCGGGGGCGCCGCCGTCGAGCACGGCGGAGGCGAGGTTGAGGGTAGCGTCGATGCCAGCGGCGGCCGCGGCCGCGCCGTCGGAGCGCTCCAGGGTGCGCACCAGGTCGGGCGGGACGCCGACGCCGGTGAGGGCCTCCAGGCGGGTCAGGCGCCTCAGGTCGGTCAGCGGGATGATCCCCGGCAGGATCGGCATGGTGACCCCGGAGTAGAGGGCGGCGCGGCGCAGCGCCAGGTAGTCCTCGGGGTCGTAGAAGACCTGGGTGATGGCCAGGTCCGCCCCGGCGGCCTGCTTGGCGCCCAGCACCTCGACGCCGGTGCCGTGGTCGATGTCGGCCGGGTAGGCGGCCACGGCGATCTGGATGTGGCGGGTGCCGTCGCCGAAGTAGTCGGACTCGACCTCGCGGATGACGCGCACCAGGTCGTCGGCGTGGGGCAGCTCGCCGGCGACGTCCTCGGCGGCGCGGCCCCGCGGCGGGTCGCCGCGCAGGGCGAGGAAGCGGCGCACGCCCAGGTCGAGGAAGCGGCGGACGATCTCGACGACGCTGTCCCTGCGGTAGCCGATGCAGGTCAGGTGAGCCATGAGGGGGACGTCGGAACGGGACAGCACGTGGGCGACGACGTCCTCGGCGGGGTTGCGCTCGCGGCGCACGCGCACAGGCGGGGCCGCGCCGGCGACGCCGGCGGCGCTGGAGACGCCGGAGCCGGCAGTGCGGGAGCCGGTGCCGCCGATGACGAAGGAGGGGCGGTAGGTGACCGACACGAAGTCGGGGCCCGTCGCCAGCAGCCGGTCGAGGGCGCCCCAGGTCTGGGTGACGTGGCGCCCGGGCCGCGGCGGAAACAGCTCAAGGGATAAGGAAGGGCGCGCCGTCTGCGGCGCGTGCGGGGCGGGCACGGCGCCAGGTGCGGCAGGGCGCGCCGTCTGCGGCAGGGCGCCGTCGGCGTCGCTCGTCTGGTCGGTGGGCTCGATCGTCATTCGGTCTCCATCGGTCCCGGCGGAAGCACCCGCCACATGGGGTTGCTGCGGCGTCGTCGAGCCGGGTCTCTCAGCCGCTCTGGATGGAACAACACGAGTGTACCGCGCCCCAGCGGGTCGGATGCCGGCGTCCGTCAGTCGGGATAATGATCGAGCAGTCGGTATGTGGTCGATCGCGTCTTGTAAACACTTCACGCTGCCAGCGCAATCCAAGTGCTCCCCATCCAGGGGCCGTGACCGCTGTGGGCGCCTGCCCTAGGTTTACCGCATGACGGACATCAGTATCGCTACAGCGCGCGGCATCACCCTCGCCGCGACCCTGTGTGTGGCGAATACAGCCGACCCGCTGGACGTCCCTGCGCTCGATGCCGCCCTGGAGGCGGACCGGGACGTGCCCGTCCGATCCGAGGGCGTCGTCGTCCTGGCCCACGACTTCCTCACCGACCGGCACGGGCTGGCCCACCGTCTCGATGATCTCGCCGCCCGGTACCGGAAGGCGGGGTTGACCACGCTGCAGTTCGACTTCTCCGGCCTGGGCGAGTCTGACGACGACGTCATCACGCTCGCCGGGGAGGTCGAGGACATCCAGGCCGTCTGCGGCTGGCTGGCGGACCGGGGCTTCACCCGGCAGGCCATCCACGCAAACGGCCTCGGGGCGACCGCCGCGCTGCTGGCCCGGCCCGAGCAGGTGAGTGCCGTCGTTGTCGTGGGTGCGGTGGTGGGCCCGCACTCCATCCTGTGGGAGAACGTTTTCTCCCCCGCCCAGCTCGACGAGCTCGACCGCCACGGCCTGACGCGCCTCCCCGACGACAACCCCAACTCGCGCAGCTGGGACGTGCTGAGCAAGGAGACCCTGGCCGACGTCTCGTTGCAGTCGCCGGACAAGACCATGTCGGGGCTGCCGTGGCCGATCCTCATGCTCTACGGGGCCCTGACCGACGAGTTCCCCGGCACGGCCGAAGCCGCCACCGAGGGCTTCCCTCTGCTGCGCGACGGTAGCCGGCTCCAGCAGGTGCGCTGCGACAACGCCAAGGCTGCGCACGCCGAGGTCGCCCAGCTGGCGATCGACTGGGTCACGCACCGGCTGGGTTGAGGCGCCGCGGGCGCTCCTGACCCGACCTCCGCGGCCTCTTCCGTCGAACTCGGTCCCGGAAGTTCAGCGAGTGTCCGCCGCCGGACCTCCATCGGCTCTCCGGGGCCCTCCGAGAGCCCCGGGAGGCCCCGAGAAGCCGGCCTCGACCGGAAAAAGGTGGCTCCTACGCACTTTTAAGGTGGGCCGCGGTCTTGGGCGCGGCGAAGATCGGCGTGATTCTGCGATTCTGCTGCGAGGACGGGGCGAGGGTCAGGGTTAAAAGTGCGTAGGAGCCACCTTTTTGATAGGGCCGCAGCGCACGGTGGGCGTCAGGCCGGCGTCAGGCCGGCGTCTTGAACCGATCTCGAGCCGGGGTACGACCGATCTCGACGAAGAAGGGCCATGAGCCAGGCCCACGCCCCGTTGGGACCACTCATTCAGGCCTGGTGCAGCCAGGCGCGCGTCCCGAAGGCCGTGGTCGAGGCCGCGGCGACGGCGCAGGCGCGCTCCACGGCGGCACTCAGCACGGGCCCGGTGACCTGGTCTCGCCGGGCGCCGGCCAGGGCGAGGGCAAGCGCCCCGTGGAAGACGTCGCCGGCGCCCAGGGTGTCGGCCGCCTCGACCTGCGGCGGCTGGACGGAGCCTCGGGCGCCGGCCGCCCACCACAGGGCCGAGCGCTCCCCACGGGTGATGACGACGCCGCGGGCACCGGCGTCGAGCAGCCAGCGCGCGACGTCCTGCGGCGCCGTCACGGGGCCCGCGGGCCCAGGCGGGTAGAAGCGGGCCGACGCCGCAACGACGTCGCAGCGCGCGGGCAGGTCCGCCGCCGGGTCCTTCCACGACCCGGCGTCCATGACGGTGAGCGCGCCCGCGCGGGCCGCCAGGTCGAGGGCGGCGCAAGCGAGGGCCGGGTTGTGCCCGTCGATGAGGACGACGTCGGGCGGGGGCTCCTGCCCGCAGGCCATCCGCGCGGCGTGCCGGTCGAGCGGGGCGGTGTCGACGGCGGCGCGGGCGTTGGTGGATATCACGGAGCGCCGGCCGGTCCCGGCGGTGATGGTGCATGAGGAGACCGAAAGGCCCGGGGCGGGTCCGGCGCTGTCGGAGCCTCCGGAGCGGTCGGAGCAGTCAGAGCAGTCGAGGAGCTCGACGCCGGTGCCCGCCAGGTCGGCGCCTACGAGCTCGGCCAGGGGCCCGGCGCCGACGGGCGCGGCCAGGATCGCGCGGCCGCCGAGGGCCGCGAAGGCGACGGCGGCGTTGGTGGCCGGGCCACCAGCGGCGATGAGCTGGTCCAGGGCGATGATCTTGTCGTCGGGGCCGGGCGGCGCCTGGACGAGCTGGATCACGTCGACGACGGCGAGCCCGCAGAACAAGCCGACGGGACGGGTGGTCGACGGCGGTCGGCCCATTTTCAGCTCCTCAACCTGTTCTCGAGGACTCGCTGCACCGCCCGGCCGCTATGCCGGTCGGTAGGCCTTGATGCCGCCGGCCTCGTCGTGCACGATCAGCACGTCGTTCTTGACGTCGTAGCTCGAGTAATCACCGAGGGGGATCGGGTCTGATGCCCGGCCGGTGGCCATGTCGACGAGGTGGAGGAAGACCTCATCGTCCCGGTGCCGATGCTCATAGAAGGTGGCGATCTGGCCGTCTCCTGCGTGATAGATGACCTGAATCGGAGATGCTACGGAGCACCCGCCCCGTTTGCGCCCAGTCAACGAGTTGTCTTCTCCGAGGTCGATATCGTTACCGGCAACGGTGATTGACTCGCATGACGCATCCGTCTGTGAGACGGAGTACGTGCCCGGAGCCCAGGACGTGTCCCCGTCCTTGAGCCAGCTGCGCGCCTGGTCAAGGGTGAAAGGCTCGGGGGACCAGGGGTAATCGTCGTCCGATCCACCGGCATCGGAGAGGAACGTCTCACGGAGAGTACCGTCGGGCTCATAGAGGGTAACGGCCGCTGACTGCCGGCCGGCCCCGTAGACCACCCACCCGTCGGCGAGCGCGTAGGGCGACGACCCTCCTTCAGCACCTTCCAGCTTCTTGGAGCTTCCGGCATCGAGGTCGACTATGTAGTCAGGGGACTTGCCGGTGCCCTCGGCCCAGGCATAGCCTCCTACCTCACTGTCCGTTAGGACGCGAACCGAGGTGGTCTCCGGGAGCTCGGCCTCCCACTTCTTCTCGGTCGGGGAGGTCCACATGGTGCATGTCGTGTCGACGCAGGCGATCGCGCTCTCGTGTGAGGAGGACACCAGGGCGTTCTCGGCCCACGGCGCCGTGGTGTGCTCACGGGAGTCGATGTCGACCAGGGTGTTTCCGACGACGATCCAGTTCTTCCAGACGGTGATCCACAGAGTCGAGCCACTGACATCCTCCTCCCAGAGCTGATCGGGTTGTCCGTCTCCCAGTTGAAACACCGTCACAGTGGTGGTTTTGGAAGCGCTTACCGTGCGGATGAGCTTGTCCTCCGCGACTTTAACGGACATAGCCCTTTTCTTGCCGGAGGCGGGCGGGGCGTCCAGAGCCCACGCCTCCTCGAACCCGTCGAGCCAGGCGCTCGACCAGCGGCCGCCCGAGCTCGCTGCGTCTGTGCTGTCGGCACTGGCAGTACTGTCGGAGCCGGGGGCGTCATTGCTGCCGACCCTATTGCGCAGCAGCAGGACGGCTCCGGTACCGGCGACGACGGCCAGTACGAGCACCACCACCAGCGAGACCACGAGGACCGTGCGCCTCCTCCGAGGAGGCTTCGGTTCGCCGTAGCCGGTCGGAGACGCGGGAGCCGCCGCATATCGCCCCGCGGCGGGCGGGTACTGCCCGGTCGGGTACGAGGCCGCCTGGCCGGGCTGACTCGGATCGGGCACGATGCCGTAAGAGACCGGTTGAGACTGGTCAGGACCTGCCATGCACTTGAGCCTGCCACATGAGCTCACGTGGCGAAAGGGCGGGCAGGGGCGGAGCCGGGCGAGGCCGGGCAGGGGCGGAGCCCCGCTCCCCTCACCGAGATCGGTGCGGAACCGGACCGATCTCGACGAGGGGGGCGGCGGAGGCAGCGGCGGCGGGACCCAGCCCGGCCCAGACCGCCCCGGAGTCCCGGAGTCAAGCCCCTAGGCATACGGAGACGACTCGGTTAGGCTGGGTGAGATCCCTTCAGCCCTGCCTCAGGAAGGATCCGACGTGAGCGACCCGAGCCTTGAAGACCTTAAGGCGGCATCTGACGTCGTGTGGGACTACGGCGTCAGCGGCGACCTCGCCGCCAAGCTCGATGCGGCGGCGACCACGGTGGAGGATCAGGTCGAGCCGCGCAATAACCGCAAGTCCAGGTACGGCACCAAGTTCGAGGGGTACTACGCGGAGCTGTGGGCCGACAACATCCAGACGGCCAACAACGACGCGGATCTGCTGGCCGGCCGCCTGCGGGACGTGGCCACCGGCGTGCGGGACCTGGAGGAGGACGCGCGCCAGGAGCAGGAGCGCATCGACGCGGCCAGGGAGTGGAGGAGCAGGCGCGATAGGCGCTCGGACCTGGAGAAGCTGGGCGAGAGCATCGACGTCCTGCACCTGTTCCATGGCGACGAGAACCCGCCCAAGGCCGATCCCGTCGAGCAGATGCACCAGACATACGACTCCTCGCCCGCGGGCGCGCGCCAGGAGCTCGTCGGGACGAGCATCACCAGGGTGTCCTCGGCCCTGCCCGACGACCTGCGCAGCTTCACCTCGGAGGAGCGGGGAGCCACCGATGAGATCCGCAACACCCCGGCCACGCTGGGCGGCCTGGTCGAGACCTTCCAGGAGACGTGCAAGTGGGGCACTCTGGACTGCAGCCAGGTCCTGGTGGGGTTCGCCAACTACATCACCGCCAACGACGACGACTGCACCCGCACCGACATCGTCGCGTCGAACTTCGAGGCCGCCGGCGGCAGCGGCACGATCTCCACGGTGTCCGACGCGGCCATCACCGCGAGCCTGGAGGCCAACGGCATGTCCCTGCACCGCCCGCAGCTGGAGATCCCGGCCGTCGAGGCGACCGGCAACCTCCCGACGTCGGGGTACGCGAACGACCCGGTCAACACCGCGACCGGCAACTTCGTTAAGAACGAGGAGGACCTGCGCTACGAGGGCGGCACGGCGCTGCTGGGCTGGACCCGCTCCTACTCCTCGCTGAGCCAGAAGGTCGGCGGCCACGGCCCCGGCTGGGCCTCCTTCGACGGCTGCGGCCTGCGGTTCGACGACGACGGCGCTTCCTGGACGCTGCTGGACGGGCGAGAGGTCGTCTTCCCGCGCATGAGGGACGGCTTCGATCGCGCCGCGCATGAGAGCTTCTGGCTGTCCGTCACCGAGGACGGCTGCGTCATCACCAATAGCGCGGGCGCCCGCTGGGAGTTCACCCCGCAGGGACGGCCGACGTCCTTCACCCTGACCGACGGCGCCACGATCACCTTCGACTACGACGCCGACCGGCTGGTGCGCATCCGTCACGTGCGCGGGCACGAGATCGGCGTGGAGTGGGACGGGGACCGCATTGCCGCCGTGCAGGCCGACGACGGTCGGCGGGTCGTCTACCGCTACGAGGAGGGCCGGCTGGTCGAGGCCGCGGGCCCCCTGGGGTCGCGCCGCTACGAGTGGGACGAGGACGGGCTGATCAGCGCGGTGATCGACGCCGACGGCGTGGTCGAGGCCCGCAACACCTACGACGATCAGGGGCGGGTGTCCACCCAGACGTCCCCGTTCGGGCGCGTCACGCGCTTCGCCTACTTCTCCGGCCGCGTGACCGCCGTCTCCGACATGGACGGCGGCCGCTCGAACACGTGGGTGGCCGACGCCCGCGGCCGGCTGCTGAGCGTCACCGACTCCGACGGCAACTGCTCCCGCATGGCCTACGACCGGCTGGGGAACCTGGTCGTGTCCACGGACCCGGAGAGACGGCGGACCGTACGCCAGTTCGACCAGCGCAGTCGCCTGATCACCGAGCTGGCGCCGTCGAGGGCCATGACCCGGCTGACCTACGACGACCTGGACCGTCTGACCGACATGGTCTCGCTGGAGGACGGCACCGAGGTCGCCCGCACCACCATGTCCTACACCGGCGCGCAGCAGCAGCCCTCGGAGATCATCGACGGCGAGGGCGGGCGGACCCGGATGGTCTGGGACGCGGGCCTCCTGCTGGAGGCCACCGACCCGACCGGCGTGACGGCGCGCTTCGAGTACGACGCGCACGGCGATCTCGTGGCCTGCATCGACGCCGAGGGCAATACGACTCGTATTGTCCGCGACGGGTCGGGCCGGCCGCTGGAGATGATCATGCCCTCCGGCGCCACCACGCGCTTCTCCTACACCCCGGCGGGCCTGCTGGCCTCCCGTACCGACCCGGACGGCGGCCGCTGGAGCTACGAGTACACCGCCGGCGGTCGCATGACCGCGATGGTGAACCCGCTGGGGGCGCGCACGGGCCTGGAGTACGGCGAGCACGGCGAGCTGTGCGCGACGATCGACCCGCTGGGGCGCCGGGTCGAGCAGGAGCTGGACGATCTGGGCAATGTCAGCCGCGTGCGGCTGCCCGACGGCGCGGTGTGGGAGCTCACCCATGACGCCATGTCGCGGCTGAGGCAGACCGTGGACCCGACCGGCGGGGTGTGGACGCGCCACTACGACCAGCTCGGCAGGCTGAACGAGACCGTCGATCCCGCCGGTGTGCGCACCTTCCAGCGCCACAGCACTGCGCGCCGCGAGATCACCGTGGGCGATGCCGCTTCGTCCGCCACCGTGAAGATGGACAGGTGGGGGCGCGAGAGCGCCACCGTCCTGCCCGACGGCTCACAGGTCACCATCCGCTACGACCGCGTCGGGCGTCCGGTGGAGCTCGTCGACGCCGTCGGCGGGCGCACCACCATTGAGCGCAACCTGGCGGGCCGCCCGGTGCGGGTCCGCCGCCCCGGCGGCTCGAGCGTGCGCTACGACTACGACGCCTGCGGGCGCGTGGCCGGGGTGCGCAACGAGATGGGCTTCCGCACCGAGCTGGGGTACGACGTCGACTCCCGGGTCGTCTCCGAGACCTGGCCCACGGCGGAGCGGGGCTGGACGCGCTACGACGCGTGCGGTCGTGTGGTCGCGCGCCACGCGCCGGGATCGGGGACCTTCCGCTGACCTATGACAAGGCCGGCCGCGTGGTGGAGACCAGGGACCCCTACAACGGGGTGCGCCAGTTCCGCTACGACGAGGCCGACCAGCTCGTGGCGGCCATGGGCGGGGCCGGCGGCACCACCCGCTACGAGTACGACGAGAACGGCCGGGCGGTCCGAATCACCGACCCGATGGGCGGGGTGACCCACCGCACCTTCGACGCGATGGGCCGCTGCACCAGCGAGACCGACCAGCTGGGCAACACCTCCTACGCCTCCTACGACGCCGCGGGGCGCTTCATCAAGAACGTCGACGCCGACGGGCACGTCATCGAGGTCGGCTACGACGAGGCCGGTCTGGAGTCCTCCTTGAGCGCTGACGGGCGCCTGGTCTCCCGCACGAGGCGGGATGCGCTGAAGCGGACCAGCACGGTGGAGGACTTCGCCGACCCCGGGGGCGCGGTGACGCACACCCTGTCCTATGACCCGCGCGGTCTGCTGGTGCGCCACGACCGCGAAGGCGCGTCGGCGGCCTCCACCAGCTGGGTCTACGACGCCGATGGCCTGCCGGTGAGGGTCACGGCCCCCAATGGGGAGGCCACGACCTACCGGCGCGACGCCGCCGGCGCGGTGGTCGCCGTCGAGCACCCGGGCATGGATGCAGCGGTGCTGGAGCGCGATGAGGCGGGGCGCCTGGTGGGCGCCGCCGTCGGGGCCACGAGCCACGAGTGGGCCTTCACGGACGGGTTCATTACGCGCCATACCCGCACCGGGGACGGCGGCTCATCGGCGTCGGTCATGGACTACACCGAGGACGGCCGGCTCGCCTCGGTCACCACCGACGGGGCCACCACCGCGTACAGCTACGACGCCTCCGGCCAGCTGACCGCGGCCGCGGGCCCGAAGGGCACCAATACCTGGGCCTACGACGCCGGGGGCCGCCTGACCCTGGAGAAGGTGGACGGGACCACCTGGAAGCGCACCTACAACGCGGCCGGCCGGCTGCTGCGGGCCACCAGCGACCGGGAGAGCGTCACCTACACCTACGACCGCTCCGGGCGGCGCACCGGGGAGGAGCATTCCGACGGGCGGCGCCGGGAGCTGGAATGGGGGCCCCTGTGGACCCTGGCATCCGTCACCGATCACCACCACGACCGGGTGGTGCGCACCACTACCACGGTCGATGCTCTGGGCCGGCTCGCCAGGGTCAACAGTGAGCGGGTCTTCTTCGACGACGTCTCCGGCGGCCTGCTCCAGACCGGCCGGGACTCCGTCGTGCGCGCTGGGCCCCTGACCGCCCACGCCCGGGCGGGCTGGCTGGGCGCCTCCTGGCGGCCCGAGCGCCCCACCGACCCGGCCGACCCCTACCGGCCGCCCGCCCCGCAGGCCACCACCGGCCCCATCGGCATCGGGGCCGGCGGCGAGGTGCGCGTCGCCGGCCTGGAATGGACTGGCGCCCGGGTCCTGGACCCCGCCACCAGCGGCTTCCTGTCCCCCGACCCCATGGAGCCCACCACCGGGGCCGGCTGGACGGGGAACCCTTACTCCTACGCCGGCAACAACCCCGCCAACCTCCTGGACCCCACCGGCCTGCACCCCGTCTACGCCGCAGAGCTGGACGAGTACCGCAAGGCCAACTCCCCCAAGTGGGGTACCGCCCTGGCCATCGCCGCCGGGGTCGGCCTGGCGGTCTTCGGCGGCCCGGCCGGTATCGGAGCGGCCATCGCCATCGGCGCCGCCCTGGGAGCGGGCGGCAACCTCATCGACCAGGCCTGCTCCGGCTACCCCGTCAACGCCGGCGAGGTTCTCATGAGCGGGGCCCTGGGCGCCCTGGGCGGAGGCATCGGCGCCAAGGTCGCCGGGCTGCTCGGGCCGCTGGCAGGCGGCCCCCTGTCACGACTCAGCACTTCCGCCATCGGATCGCGCCTCGCCCAAGGCGGCATTGGCGCCGGATCTGGCGGAGTCTCCGGCTTCGTCACCGGAGGCCTGGGCGCCCTGGCCACCGGAGGCGACTTCTGGCAAGGCGCCTGGAACGGCGCCAAAGACGGAGCCATCTCAGGCTTCGCAGGAGGAACAGCTGGCAGACCCCCGAGACCGTCGACCAGGTTTAAAGGCGCTACGGCAAAAGTCTGCACCAGCACCTCAGTGGCGCGAAACCCCAACGACATTGGTATTAATCCGATTGCCCCTCGCGCCAAACAGACAACCCGCGGGATTGGCAAGAGCCCTACACAGAACCAATGGGTGCAGGATAGGATCAACTATCTCAAGTCGATCGGCGCTACGGACTTCCGGGTGGACCAGCACCAAGTCAACGCCCAGCGGCAACGCGTGGGGCAGAACCGTCCGGATATCCAGTACACTTACGAAGGGACGCGCTACTACGAGGAGGTTGACACGAACGTGTCGAGCAGAGGACCAGGGCACGCCGACCGTACTCTGGCCAATGATCCAGACGGCGTCGTGTACCTGTGGACAGTGGATTAGGAGGAATAATGTTAGCGCTGTTCGGTAACCGGCTCGCGCCATTGACCTACTCGATAGGCTTCCTGGACGTGCCACCCAAGAAGGTGGCGCAAGCCATGGTCAGATTCTTCCGGCGGGTCCACCACGGCGGAAAAGCCACACAACTCACTGGATCCCTGGAGGACAACCTCTTCCAGCTCCAGCCCCTGGTCATCGCCTCGCGCCCCCGGATCCTGCTGACCTCCACCGCCCTGGAAGGATGGACAGCAATGTTCGACGGAGACGCTCATGGTCAGGGAGTGGGCCAGTTAGCCTCACACATGGCCTGCGAACTCAAGGCCCGCGGCTGCTTCGTCGCCGTCGCCCCGCCCGCCGCGGCCACCGGAAACAAGTCCTTGGGAGGCCGGCAGTTCCATGTGCTCGGCCCCGAGCAACAGCTCGGTTACGTCCGCACCATCGACCTCATCGAGAACTTCCCCGGCCGGTGGGAGTTCGAGACCACCGGCCAGCCCCAGCCCTACGAGGACCTCCAGGCCTACACCAAACGCAGGCGCACCGACCGCCTCACCGAGCAGATGCTCACCAGCTACACCGCCGTACTAGGACTGCACCCCTGGCAGGAGGACTTCTACCACAACCCCTCCTACCTCATCACCAACGGCGAGACCATCCGCTACCCCGCCACCCTCGCCCAAGCCCGAACCCGCCTCGGCCTGACCAACTGAACACACACCACAGCGCCAGGGCAGTCCACACAAGCACCGCCCTGTAGGCGAATCACCGCCAGACGGACAACGTCGGCCGATCGCACACCCTTCAAAACCCAGACTATGGACTGCCGGGTGAGGTGCCTGGTGTTTCTCGGACAGTGATGGAAAAGAAGACGGTTTCGAGAAGCGAGGTTGAATCGGCTCATGGCAGCACAGGGACTCGGCAGTGAGCTCGGGGTGGCGGGTGGTCCTTGAGGTCGTGGGCGAAGGGGCCGGACAATAGCCGAGGTGGCGGGGCCTTACGTGGTTCCTTGGGGCGGTGGGGGGCTGGGTCAGGAGATGGCGGAAAGGCCATCCGGAGTCCGTGAACTCCGAGGTCGGTGCGGAGCGGTCGGCGGGGAGCAGGAGGCTGCGCGCCTGGCTGCGGGAGGCCAGGAGTTGGGAGGTGGGCTCCTGGGCAGAAGCGGCTTCCTTCCTTCGCCCAGAGGGTCCCGGTAGGCGCCCCGCGCTGAGTCCACCGCGGTAGACAGGAGGCTACCCGATCACCGTCGGTGTGCCGCTGTCTAAGAGTATCCAGGTCCGGGTACTGCGCCTTGGACGGGGAGGCGGCCATCAGGACCCGCACGACGCAGATAAGGGGCTCAGCGCCTTGATCGAGTGGGTCTTCAACAGTTCCCGCGCTACCCTGCGGGTACCGAAGGGTCCACGCCGCCCTGGCTCGCAGAGGCGTTGAGACGAGCCCGGACACAGTGCGCTCCGTCATGCCTGAGCAGGGCCTGGAGGCCGCGCAGCCACGCCGAAAGGCCCGGCGCCACCGTCCCCGCCGCCAGTGAGCCGGGGGTGAAGCGGGTGGGCGACATCCACCTGTATCCGCACCCGGGGAGGGACTCGATCTGTCTGGCGACCGTCCCAGGCTGCTGCACGAAGAAAGCAGTCGGGTACGCGATTGGGGCGACAGCACGCGCACCGACTCCGTTATGCGAGGCGATCGATATGGCGGTCCGCAGATGCCCGTACACGACAGGAGAGACGGTATTCCACTCGGACCGGGGGTGCCAGTACACCTTCGAGCAGCTCGCCAGGCACCTGGAGAACTACGGCACTCGCCCTTCGGTGGGCAGGACCGAGGTGTGCTGGGACAATGCTTGGGCGGAAGTCGGCGGGTGCGACCCTGAAGAACGAGAGGGCCTATCAGATGGTGTATTCCACAAGAAGCAAGGCCATCCGGGCTATTGCCTCCTGGATCGAGCTGGAATACAATCAGAAACGACTCCACTCCGCTCTAGGGTACAGGACGCAGGACGAGGCCGAGGAGGAGCACCGAGCAACAAGACAAGCAGCCTGAAAGACCGCTTTCAGGGCCGTCCGAGACACGCCCAGCAGCCCACCGGTACCACCAGGGACAAAAGGACTTCATCCAGACGTGACAACCGTGCGTGTCATGGCGCCTACAGGAGGAAGATATCCCCACCCTACTGGTTACGTGAATTACTCCAAGGCTTTGCCAAACGGAAAGTACCAGACCGTTCACCCGGCAACAGGAAGATCTGTCTCAAGGTCAGATCCCGCATGGCACATACCCTTGGAGTTCGGACAGTATCCACCGTTTTGGCCGAAATGACTAAAATGATCGGTGGCACCCTCTCAAGATCCAGACCACATCGAGTAAATATGCCCAAATGGACGCAACATGATTGAGATCCGCCAGCTGCCGCGTCTAACGCAAGCCGACCTCCAGGCCCTTCCACAACTGGAGGGGGAAGAGGATCCCTTGCATACCGACGGGGTGCTCGATCTGGCTAGCCTGTTTGACATCATTATCGATGTGCGCCGCGCCGAAATCCTCCTGCTCCTGGACAACCGAACCACCGACAACTTCTACGTGGGAAACGCTTGCCTTCTGGTCGGACGCGACTTCAACAACCTCGACTACCCCTACCCTCACGCGCAAGGCCCCTTGGGCGAGCCCATCAACTCCCACTGGACGATCCCCTACCGCAACAGCCTCCTCTTCATCGCAAACATGGGGGTACTACAGCAGTGGGATTTCAATTTCTCCGCCGCACACATGGATTTCTTCGCTGTCGAGGTTCCGGGTCTCGTCGATCCGCTGCCATCCTATGGCGACCCCGCGGACGAGGTCTCCGAGGCCTTTATCGAAGAGAACATGCCTCGCTGGACCTCGAAAGTGAACATCCTGGGCGTATCCAGCCGTCATCACGACGAATCCACATGACACCGAGACCCGTGTCGCTCGCCACAGATTGACAGAACCATCCACAATCGACATCCTCGCTCGAAACCAAAACAGATTGGATCGGAGCGACTGAACACCAACAACAAAACATGACAATTCAACAGGCCTCTTATGACGAACCTCTTTGGAACCCATTTCATATTCTGTACCGATACCGAAAAATCGAGATTCGCCAGCTGCCCCGTCTGACGCCAACCGTCCTGCGCGCGCTTCCTCGACTGACAGGGAAAAGAATCCCCTTACTCTTCGACGGCGAGGCTCTCAATAAGGTCGGCCTGTTGGACATACTCATCGACGTGCGCCGAGCCGAAGTTCTTTTGCTCTTAGACAATCGGGAAGCGGACAACTTCCGCAGGGCCAATACCTGCCTCTTGATCGGACGCTGATTCAGCAACCTCGACTACCCCTACCCCCGCCGTCAGAGAGAACCAATCGGAGTGCCCATCGACTCCCACTGGATGATCCCGTATCGCGGCAGCCTTCGCTTCATCGCAAAAATGGGAGGAGACGTCTCTTGGGATTTCAGCTTTTCCGCCACACGTATGGATTTTTTCGCTCTCGACATCCCAGGTCTCATCGACCCGCTGCCATCCTGTAGCAACCCCGATGACAACCTCTCCGAGGCCTTCATCGAAGAGAACATGCCACTGCCACGCTGGACGTCGAAAGCGAAGATCCGAGGCGCATCCATCCTCCACTACAACGAGTTCACATGGCAATAATTTTTGAAAGGAACTCACGATGGCGACATTATCAATATTCAACCGCCAACACTCAGTCCCCCTCACAATGTCCGAATTCGGCGATCCTGAGTATTTTGACAGCCCGCCCCTCTCGACTCCCATCTGGTCGACCTGGACTACCCAACTCGACAAAAGAAGGAAGCACTCCATCATCAATACTCTCAACATCGAGAAGCCCGCTCTTCCGGCCCTCAAATCAATGAGAAAACCAGTCGCGATTGACAGTAAGGGCGAGATCGCACGGCTAAACCGAAGACTGGCACTCGACAGAATCCTCATAGATCCCGTCCACGAGGCCCGGTGCAGTATCGATTTCGACGAAGAATCAACCTGTACTGGAAATCCCGCGTGTTTTCCTGCTGTCCCCTTGAAGTTCCCAAGTCCACCAATCGCACCGTGTCCGGCCAGCTGGTTGAGCAACGCAGGCGCAACAACACACGTTCCTGGTGGCGAGCGGCGACGCGCGGGGCTCAGACTATCCTGGCAGCTACACCGATATAATCAAGGCCGCCTTCTTGAAGACTTCGGCCCGCGATATCAAGGCCTTCCCGGCCACTGTCTACCGGTACCCGCCGCGAGGCCCGCCAGGCGCGCTCGAGGATCACCACCCAGATCCGACCGGCGATCCTCGTCCCGGCCAGTTCCACAGGGTTCCCCGTATGGACCGGCGAAGTCGAACCGGACCCGGCCCATTATCGTCACCGCCGCGTGCGACCACATCCTGCCCACCCTGCCACCGGGAAGCCGGAATCGGTATCCTCGTCCCCACCAAGGAGCCTGGGCAGAGACTCGTACAGCAAGCGGCCGAGCCGCTTCATCAACGGCGTGCGAGCACTCACCCGGAGTGGGCCGTCCTCTTCACACACCGCAAACCCCTGCGACACGGCACGCCATCCTCCCACGCATCACAGCCATCACCGCCACAGCTCTTGCCCTACAAACAATCCCAACCTGGCAAAAACTCAAGATATGATATGATTGACATTGTATACCTCATTTTAGAGGAACAACATCACTGGAGACAATTGACATGATCTTCTTCCGCAAGCGCAAGAAATATCGTCCGGACTACAGGGCCATCGTCGATATAGCCGAACGCTACCAGGACCGATGGTCCCCAGATATCAAGCCCGAGATCGAGGACCTGCATAAACACGGCGAAGAAGGAGTCGCATTCGAGCTTCTCATAGTCTGTCTCTACGAGGGGGCGATAGAGCCGACAAACGAGGAGAAGCAAGTACTGACGGAGCTGGGTGAGGATATGAAATTCTCGGAAGACGACATCTTCTTCTGGCCCGACCCGCCCCCACGACACAACCACCAGAACCCGCCCTCAGCATGACCGAAAAGTTGACTGTAAGCGAAAATGACAGCCCATTACCAACTCGAGCCAAGTTGAGTCTGACTGAGTGAATGAGAATCGAAGAAATGACAAGCCTTATCAATCCCGACCCTCCTCGGCCACTCCCAGCGAACCACACAGTCGGCGAAAGCCGCACACAGAACGAGTGGATTCACGCCTGGATCGAGTATCTCCGATCGATCAAGGCCGATGATCTTCGACTATATCAGCAGCAAGTCAACGCACAGGGACGGCGTGTGGGAATGAGCGTGCCGACCATTCAGTACACCCACAGAGGGACGCGTTACTACGAGGTGGTCGACACGACCATCTCGAACAGGTGTTCGGAGCATTCGGACCACATCCTGACCGACGACCCCGCTGGCAGAGTGTACCTTTGGGAGGTGGACTGAGAACCGTGATGACAACGCTTTTCGACGGTCGACTCGCGCCACTGACCTACTCTATCGATTTCCTGGACGCCACGCCGAAGAAAGTGGCACGCGCCGTGACACGATACTTCCGAGGGGGCCCCACCATGTGGGGACGAGCCACCAAGCTCAACGGAACGCTGCAGGGCAATCTCCTGAAGCTTCAGCCTCTGATGGTCGCGGCTCGGCCTAAGATCCTGCTGACCTCCACAGCGCTGGAAGGCTGGACTGCCATGTTCGACAGCCACGCACACGGGCACGGTGTCGGAGAACTCATTGCCTACCTGGCAGGCGCAATGAGAACGCGCGGCTACTACATCGCAACCGCCTCGCCCGCCGCCAATCCCGCCCACGGGCTCGGCGGCTGCCAGTTCTACGTGCTCGGCCCGGAGGCGAAACTCGGCTACATCCGCACGATCAATCTCATTGAGAACGACGCCGACCAATGGGAGTTCGAGACCCGAGGCGAGATCCAGCCCTACGAGGACCTCGAAGCCTACAAGCGACCCAGGTACGTCGACCGCTTCACCGAGCAGATGCTCACCAGCTACGCGACCGCAGTAGGACTGCACCCCTAGGAGGAATCCTTCTACCACAACCCCTCCTACCTCATCACCAACCGCACACGCACCCCCTACAGTTACACTCTCGCCCAAGCCCGAACCCGCCTCGGCCTGGCCAACTGAACACACATCACAGCACCTGGTCAGTCGCCGTAGGCGAATCTCTCGCCAGACGGATAACGTCGGCCGATCGCACACCTCGACATCGCCAGCCTGCACCCCGTCACCGCCGAGGAACTCGACGGCTACCGTAAGGCCAAAGGCCAACTCCTCCAAGTGGGGTACCGCCCTGGCCATCGTCGCCGGGGTCGGCCTGGCCTTCGTCCCCGGCGCCCAAGGCCTGGGGTCGCGCTCATCGCCGGAGCCGTCCTGGGCGGCGGAGCCAGTCTCATCGACCAGCTCTGCACCGACTACCCCGTCAACGCCGGCGAGGTTCTCATGAGCGGGGCCCTGGGCGCCCTGGGCGGAGGCATCGGCTTTGGAGCGGGCAAAGGTTTCCAGTGGGCCGCCAAGACCAAGGTCGGTGAAACCATCATGGTCCGCGCCACCAAGCACGCCAGTATGATTCCCATCGGTCAGCACCTCGCCCAAGGCGCTGTCGGCTCAGTCTCCGGAGCCGCTACCGGTTCCCTGTCCGGTGCCGCCACCGGGGGCCTGGGCTCCCTGGCCACCGGAGGAGACGTTTGGCAGGGCATCCGCCAAGGCGCCTGGAACGGCGCCAAAGACGCGGAGCTCTCGGCGGATTGGCGGGCGGCGCAGCCGCATCCAAGTCACCGGCCACCGTCACACTCAATGGAACGGAATACCCCGCAGCGATCTCCAGAACCGCAACTTGGCCTGCAAACCGGGGAGCCGGGACAGTGTTCACCGTACCGAAGGGAACGCCAGGACTTCGCCCCAACGTGGTGGAGACGCGCGTGATGGTCCCCAAGGGAGGGAGGTACCCTTATCCTAACAGTTACGTGAACTACCTTAATAAGGGCAACCAAGCCGTTCACTCCGCCACCGGAAGGACGCTCTCCCCATCCGATCCGGCATGGCATATACCCTTGGAGTTCGGACAGTACCCGGCTCTCTGGCCAAGTTGACCGGCTAGCCCCACTCCCCGGAAGGAGAACAAATGGGCACCGACACGATCGAGATCCGCCAGCTGCCGCGTCTGTCGACAGACGACCTCAAGGCACTGCCGCAACTGCAGGGATACGACGACCCTTTGGGCGGCGACAACACTCTCTTCTTGGCAGGCTTGTTGGACATCCTCATCGACCCGCGCCGCGCCGAGATCCTCCTACTCCTGGACAACCGGAGCACGGACAACTTCCACGAGGGCAACACCTGCCTCATAGTCGGCAGGGGTTTTCACAACCTCGACTACTCCTACCCCCGCCACCGCCAGGGCCCCATCGGAGAGCCCATCAACTCCTACTGGATAGTCCCCCGCCCAAACTCCTTTCTCTTCATATCTACGATGGGCCTGAGGTACCAATGGGATTTCAGTTTCTCGGCCACGGGTCTGGATTTCTTTGCCCTCGAGATCCCCGGACTCATAGAGCCACTGCCCTCCTATGGGTACCCGGGAGACCCCCCCGAATCCTTCTTCGAGGACAACATGCCGAAGTGGAACTCGAAAGTGAACATCCTGGGCGTATCCAGCCTCCACACCCAGCCTCCACACGGACAAGGCGGGTCAGGCCCGGACGAACTGAGGTGCCTGGTGTTTCTTGGACAGTGGTGGAAAGAGTACTGTTTTGAGAGATGAGGTATAATCTGATTATGTCGGCGCAGAGATTCAGTAGTGAGCTCAAGGAGCAAGTGGTCCGCGAGGTCGTGGAGAAGGACCGGACAATAGCCGAGGTGGCGAGGTCCTACGGCCTGGTTCCTCAGACGGTGGGAAACTGGGTCAAGAAATGGAGGAAGGACCACCCGGAGTCCGTGGACTCCGAGGTCGGTGCGGAGCAGTCGGCGGAGAACAGGAGGCTGCGCGCCGAGCTGCGAGAGGCCAGGATGGAGATCGAGCTCCTGAAAAAAGCGGCTTCCTTCTTCGCGCAGGAGTCCCGGTAACCACCCGGCACACGTTCATCCACCGCGGTAGACAGGAAGCTACCCGATCACCATGATGTGCCGCTGCCTGAAAGTGTCTCGATCAGGCTATTACGCCTGGCTGGGCCGGGAGCCATCAAGAACCGTGCGACGCAGAAAGGAGCTCAGCGCCTTGATCGAGTGGGTCCTCAACAGCTCCCGCGGCACCTACGGGTACCGCCGTACTCACGCCGCCCTGGCCCGCAGAGGCGTTGAGACGAGCCCGGACACGGTGCGCTCCATCATGCGCTCCCAGGGCCTGGAGGCCGCACAGCCACGCCGAAAGGTCCGCACCACCGTCCCGGCCGCGGACCTGGGCTCGCGCCCCGACCTGGTCCGGCGGGACTCCCGCCGCCAACAGGCCGGGAGTGAAGTGGGTGGGCGATATCACCTATATCCGCACCTGGGAGGGGTTCGTGTACCTGGCGACCGTCCTGGACTGCTGCACGAAGAAAGCAGTCGGTTATGCGATGGCGGACAACATGCGCACCGACTCCGTTATGCGAGGCGATCGATATGGCGGCCCGCAGGTGCCCGTACACAAGAGGAGAGACGGTATTCCACTCGGACCGGGGGTGCCAGTACACCTCCGAGCAGTTCTCCCAGCATCTGGGGAGATATGAGATCAACGCTTCCACGGGCAGGACCGGGGTGTGCTGGGACAATGCCTGGGCAGAATCCTTCAACGCGACCCTGAAGAATGAGAGGGTCTATCAGATGGTGTATCCCACAAGAAGCAAGGCCATCCGGGATATTGCCTCCTGGATCGAGCTGGAATACAATCAGAAACGACTCCACTCCGCCCTGGGGTACAGGACGCCCAACGAGGTCGAGGAGGAGCACCGAGCAACAAGACAAGCAGCCTGAAAGACCGCTTTCAGAGCTGTCCGAGACACGCCCGGCAGTCCAGTGGTCTGCTGGTGGTTGGGTCCATGGTTACTCGGTGCGGTTACCCGGTGTGGTCGGGAACTGTTGCCTGATGTCGTGTCCGGCCTGTTGGATCTGCGGGTCCTCGTGGGCCAGGGCCTGGTCGGCGACCCAGCGCGCCTGGTCGTAGAGGCCGAGATGGTCCAGGGCAGCGGCGGATACCCGGTAGTCCGACGGGCCGAGACCATCCGTACTGGTGGTGAGCCTGGTCCTGACCCAGGGGGCCACGACCTTCCGGATATCAGAGTGGCCGAGGTGCCCCAGCAGCTCCACCACCCTCACGTAGTACCGCTCATGGTACAGCCACGGCATCAACGAGGGAGCCACCCTGTAGATCTGTCTGTATGAGAGGAACCTCGCCGCGGACAGCGCGTCCATGACCGGGTCCCTCCCCGTGCTGTCCCGCGGCCGACGGGCGGGATCCAGCCACTCCTCCAGGACCGGAATAATTTGCTCCACATCACCGTAGAAGTACAGGAAATGCCCACCCTTATAAAATTTCTCCGCAACAGCGAGAGCCAGGTCGACGGCCCTGCCGGTGTTGTCGTCATTTGGTTCTGACACGGTGGTGCTCCCAGTTCCGCGGCGGGCGCCCCGACACCAGGGTCGGGGGCTGCCCGCCCCTTTTTTGTCGTTAAGCGGGTTGTTCAGCGTCTTGAAGGACATTCCCTACGGCCGCGAGCGGGCCTACTCGCCCCCGGCCTCCAGGGCGGCGGAGAAGTCCTCCTCTATCTCGCGACCTTCCTGCTGTATCTGCGGATCCTCGTGGGCCAGGGCCTGGTCGATGACCCAGCGCACATCATCATAGAAACCGAAGTAGTACAGTATGTTAGCGGCATCCTGGTAATCCTCCCATTCAAGACTGCTCGAGGTGGTCAGCTCATTCCTGACGTAGGGGACCACGACCCGCCGGATCTCGGAGTGGTCGAGGTGCCCCAGCAGCTGCAACACCCTCATGCGGTACCTGATAACGTAGGCCCAGTACATCAGCGAGGGGGCCAGCTCCCGGATCCGCGGGCAGTCGAGAAAATACGCTACAGCAAGCGTATCCATCACGTAATCCTCCCTGGAGTCGGCTCCTCCTCGGTGGTGGGGGTCGAGCCACTCCCTCAGGACCGGCATGACCTCCTCCACGGCCCCAGGCGACCCCAGAAGACGCTCAGCCTCATACCCCTTGTCCGCAGCCGCCACCGCAAGCTCGGCGACGCTAGCGTAATCATGATTGTTTCTTGATCTTGACATCCTTCTGCCAATCCAATGACTCGAACTTCCTGCGGAACTCGTCCAACGTCATCTCCCGAGTAGGGTGGATCGTCCGGTGCCCCCGTACGGCGTACCCATTCACATCTCCGCCGTCGACGTGGACTGGACTGCCGGGTGCGTCTCGGACTGTGGTTGATTGTGTTGCTCAGGCGGCTTTGTTACTGCTTGCCAAATCGTGTTCTCACCCACGGCGTGCCCGGTCACCACGAGGGCCCGGCCCATCCCCTCCGCCACCGCGACAGGCACTCGTGCACCGCCTCCCCCGACCCGCTTGGCCATCTCCGCGACAGCATCCAGGCCGACACCGCGGACGGCGCACACAACCGCCCCCGCCCTCAGTCCCCGCTGGCTTGCAGGACGTCCGAACGCCCCCCCATCTGAAGAGAATACCCCGCTCCCCACGTCATGCCGATCTGCGTGAAGTAATCCCATATCGATTAACCCACGAAAGGAGTCTCGGAGGGCTGTTTGTTTAATGTCTATCACGCCGGTAATCCGTTAAAAACCCTCCGGAAACCTCCAGGCCATCCGTAAAATCACATTTAAGCGCACTCTACGAATTAAGGCTCAAGGCCACCCAATAAGGTGTCGACATCGACGCAAACAAGTTGACCAGCATCGCATATGATGCGTAATTCATCTTTGCCAATAGCGGCTCCTCGTTCATACAGTTGTGTACACAGAATGGCGAGAGCGGCGCCCCACTCCCCATTTCCGATAAGATGAAGCATGACGGAGAAATCTCCCTGTTGCAGTTCGGGATTCTTGACGACCTGTAGCAGCAAATTTCGTACCCGCTTGCCAACAGAAGACGCATCTATAAATACTTGATTATTGCTAATCACCTTGCCGTGCAAGGGATCTGCGACAATGCTAACTTGTTCTCCCAGTAGATCTGCAATAATCCAGTAAAGAGGACTTGTGCCGTTCTTGGCAAAAGGTTCACCTATTCGTCCAGTCAGTTGAATCTGTTTAAAATTATCCAGACCATCTTCCAACATAAGGTCCACGCAAGCGTCCACGTCCTCCTGCGTCCAGGACACGGGGAGCGATGTGTTGCGGACCGCTACAGGATTATCTGGTCCATAGACCCTTGGAGAGTTATTTGCGGTCCGCCAATACTTAAAGTATTGGCCGGTCTTCACATCTAGCTCGTCGGCCAACTTGACCATTTTGCGCAACAGCGGATCCTTGGGCGGAGTCTCCGCGTACTCGAACAGAAGATCTGCCGCCAATTCAAATTCTCCGTGAGCAACATACTCTAAAATCTGCGCAACCAGTCCGGGCAGCAACTCGTCCGCGATAATGACGCAGTCTATGAGGGCGTCTCGAATATCGCGTGACGTCAAAATGCCTCTCCTTTCGATTCCTTTTAGTGCCAACAATCCTTGGGCTTTGATGCTTAATCAAAAAGGATTTGGAGGATTTATAGCCCCCCGGAACGGGATATGCGGTGACTATCTCCTGCCCCGCCGGCTCTGCGACAGCTTTAATATTTACCCCCTCTCGTTTTCCTACACTCACAACGCGGGCAGGGGTGACGCCTTTGGTGTACAAAGACTTCACCGGCCCAGTCTGTTGCCCCCAAAGTGCATTCGGGTCGGTTCGTCTGATACATTGTGCATGATCTGGCCATCAGACCACTCTTCCGGGAATGATGTCTTACCTGGACCTCCGGGCCACTTGCGACCCTGAATGTTGGTGGAGGAACCGCTATCGCCGTAGAGGATGTCGTGATTCCGTAACTCGCTAGCAAGATTGACTGGACTGCCGGGTGTGTCTCGGACTGTGGTTGATTGTGTTGGTCAGGCGGCTTTGTTACTGCTTGCCAAATCGTGTTCGGCTTCGCCCTGCGTCCGGTACCCGAGCGCCGAGTGAAGACGTGCCTGATTGTATATCAGCTCGATCCACGAGGCAATATCGTTGATGGCCTTGCGTCTCGTGGGGTACACCATCGGCGTGGGCTCTCTCGCTCTTCAGGGTCGCATTGAACGACTCCGCCCAGGCACCCGCCCGACAGCCCACCGATTCAACCTCGCTTCTCAAATTCGTCTTTTTTTCCACCACTGTCCGAGAAACACTGGACAGCTCATCTCCTCTGGTGGTCTGCTGGTGGTTGGGTCCATGGTTACTCGGTGTGGTTACCCGGTGTGGTCGGGAGCTGTTGCCTGATGTCGTGTCCGGCCTGTTGGATCTGCGGGTCCTCGTGGGCCAGGGCCTGGTCGGCGACCCAGCGCGCCTGGTCGTAGAGGCCGAGATGCTCCAGGGCAGCGGCGGATACCCGGTAGTCCGACGGGCCGAGACCACCCGTACTGGTGGTGAGCCTGGTCCTGACCCAGGGGACCACGATCCTTTGGACACCGGCGTGGTCGAGGTGCCCCAGCAGCTCCACCACCCTCACACGGTACCGGTCGCAGTACAGCCACGGCATCAACGAGGGAGCCACCCTGTGGATGTCGCCGTACTCGAGGAACCTCGCCGCGGACAGCGCGTCCATGACCGGGTCCCTCCCCGTGCTGTCCCGCGGCCGACGGGCAGGATCCAGCCACTCCTCCAGAACCGGAATAATTTGCTCCACATCCCCGTGGAAGTAGATAAGGCTCCCGGCCTCGCAATCCTTCTGCATGACGGCTAGGGCCAGGTCGGCGGCCCCGCCGGTGTTGTCGTCATTTGGTTCTGACACGGTGGTGCTCCCATCCTGCGGCGGGCGACCCGGCAACGCGGCCGGGCTGCCCACCCCCTTTTGTCGTTAAGCGGATTGTTCAGCGTCTTGAAGGACATTCCCTACGGCCGCGAGCGGGCCTACTCGCCCCCGGCCTCCAGGGCGGCGGAGAAGTCCTCCTCCATCTCGCGACCTTCCTGCTGTATCTGCGGATCCTCGTGGGCCAGGGCCTGGTCGATGACCCAGCGCACCTCATCATAGAAACCGAAGTGATACAGCACGTCAGCGGCATCCCGGTAATCCACCCAGTCAGGAACACTCGAGGTTCTCAGCTTGTCCCTGACGTAGGCGACTTCGAGTCTCCGGATGTCGGAGTGGTCGAGGTGCCCCAGCAGCCGCAACACCCTCATACGGTCCGCAATAACGTCCGTCCAGTACATCAGCGAGGGGGCCAGCTCCCGGATCCGCGAGCAGTCGAGAAAACCCGCCACAGCGAGAGCGGCGGTCGCAGAACCTTCCCCAGGCTTGGCTCGTCGCCGGTAATGGGGGTCGAGCCACTCCCTCAGTACCGGCATGACCTCCTCCACGGCCCCAGGCGACCCCAGAAGACGCTCAGCCTCATACCCCTTGTCCGCAGCCGCCACCGCAAGCTCGGCGACGCTAGCGTAATCATGATTGTTTCTTGATCTTGACATCCTTCTGCCAATCCAATGACTCGAACTTCCTGCGGAACTCGTCCAACGTCATCTCCCGAGTTGGGTGGATCGTCCGGTGCCCAGGGGCCCTGAGCCCCTCCACATCTCTGCCGTCGGCGTGGACGCTCACCCCCTCCGGAAGCTCACTGCCCGCGGGCAGACGGTGAGCCCACCCGTTGAGATGCTTACTAGCTTCTTCAGGAGAAGCAAAGGCCGAGGCCCCCCTTACCACGTCCGTGGGCGATGTCGGGGCGGGCCCGCCACCGACGATATCGCTGCCACTACTGACACCAAAATCTGACTCGCGGGGCGCTCGTGGGCCGGCTCCCCCGCCTACCGCCCACTGGACTGCCGGGCGTGTCTCGGACTGTGGTTGATTGTGTTGGTCAGGCGGCTTTGTTACTGCTTACCAAATCGTGTTCGGCCTCGTTGGGCGTCCGGTACCCGAGCGCCGAGTGAAGACGCGTCTGATTGTATATCAGCTCGATCCACGAGGCAATATCGTTGATGGCCTTGCGTCTCGTGGGGTACGCCATTCGGTGGACTCTTTCGTTCTTCAGGGTCGCATTGAACGACTCCGCCCAGGCATTGTCCCAGCACACCCCGGTCCTGCCCACCGAAGGATGAATGCCGTAGCCTTTCAGGTGCCTGGCGAACTGCTCGGAGGTGTACTGGCTGCCGCGGCCTGGGGTGGAAGATCGTCTTCCCCCTCCTCGTCGGGCACCTGCGGGCCGCCATATCGATCGCCTCGCATATCAGGTCGGTGCGCATGTTGTCCGCCATCGCATAACCGACCACTTTCTTGGTGCAGCAGTCCAGGACGGTCGCCAGATAGACAAGTCCCTCCCAGGTTCTGATATACGTGATATCGCCTACCCACTTCACTCCCGGCTGGCTGGCGGTGAAGTCCCGCTTGACCAGGTCGGGACGCGAGCCCAGGTCCGCGGCCGGGGTGGTGGTGCGGACCTTTCGGCGGGGCTGTGCGGCCACCAGGCCCTGCTCACGCATGATGGAGCGCACCGTGTCGCGGTCCACCACCACGCCCCTGCGCCACAGGGCCGCGGTGATGCGCCGGTACCCGTAGGTTCCGTCCGAGGCACTGAACTCAGTCCTGATGAAAAGGGCCAGTCTGCGTCTTCTGGTGGTAGTCGCCGACTCCGGCCTGCTGCGCCAGCTGTAGTAGCCGGACTTCGATACTCCGGCCCACTGGCACATCAGCGCGACCGGGTAGCTGTGCTCCTGGCGGTGAATGGTCTCGTACCTTGCGAGTCACTTCTGCTCCCTCGCGAAGTACGCCGCTGCTTTTTTTTAGGAACTCGCATCACCACTCCTGGCGTTGCGCAGCTCGGCGCGCAGCCTCCTGGTCTCAGCCGACTCGCTGCGGAAACCCTCCTCATCCTGGGCGGTGGAATGATCCCTGCGGTACCTGCCCACCCAGCTCACCACTCCTCTGGGCCGGCAGATCATAAGAAGCAGCCACCGACGCGATCGTCCGGTCCTTCTCCACGATCTCACGCACAACCTGCGCCTTGAACTCATCCGAGTACTTCACTCTCGACATAATCCCATCCTATCCCGCCACCAGAACACCGGGTCCCCACTGTCCGAGAAAAACCACTCACTCCAGTTGTTGCCGTCGTACAGGTAGCGGGTCACCGTCCCGTCCGGGCGGCGCATGGTCTCACGCCGGTGAGGTGCCTGGTGTTTCTTGGACAGTGGTGGAAAGAGTACTGTTTTGAGAGATGAGGTATAATCTGATTATGTCGGCACAGGGACTCAGTAGTGGGCTCAAGGAGCAGGTGGTCCTTGAGGTAGTCGAGAAGGACCGGACTATCGCGGAGGTGGCGAGGTCCTACGGGCTGGTTCCTTGGGGCGGTGGGAAACTGGGTCAAGAAATGGAGGAAGGACCACCCGGAGGCTGTCGACGCGGAGGCATCCTCCGAGCAGTCGGCGGAGAACAGGAGGCTGCGCGCCTGGCTGCGAGAGGCCAGGAGTGGGGAAGCGAGCTCCGAGAAAAGCGGCTTCCTTCCTTCGCCCAGAGGGTCCCGGTAGGCGCCCGGTACGCGCTGCGTCCACCGCGGTAGACAGGAAGCTACCCGATCACCATGATGTGCCGCTGTCTGAGAGTATCCAGGTCCGGGTACTACGCCTGGACAGGGAGGCGGCCATCAAGACCCGCACGACGCAGAAAGGAGCTCAGCGCCTTGATCGAGTGGGTCCTCAACAGCTCCCGCGGCACCCTGCGGGTACCGAAGGGTCCACGCCGCCGGGGCCCGCAGAGGCGTTGAGACGAGCCCGGACACGGTGCGCACCGCCCGTGCGCTCCCAGGGCCCGCCAGGCCGCAGCCACGCCGAAAGGACCCGGCGCCACCGTCCCGGCCGCCGGGCCCGGGCTCGCGCCCCGACCTGGTCCGGCGGAACTTCACCGCCAACAGGCCGGGAGAGCAGGTGGGTGGGCGACACCCACCTGTATCCGCACCTGGGAGGGATTCGTGTACCTGGCGACCGTCCCCGGCTGCTGCACCAAGAAAGCAGTCGGGTACGCGATTGGGGCGACAACACGCGGCACCGACTCCGTTATGCGAGGCGATCGATATGGCGGCCCGCAGGTGCCCGCACACGACAGGAGAGACGGTATTCCACCCCAGGCCGGGGGTGCCAGTACACCTCCGAGCAACTCGCCCAGCATCTGGGGAGATATGAGATCAACGCTTCCACGGGCAGGACCGGAGTGTG
Organism: Actinomyces israelii; assembly: GCF_030253495.1. Taxonomy (NCBI): domain Bacteria; kingdom Bacillati; phylum Actinomycetota; class Actinomycetes; order Actinomycetales; family Actinomycetaceae; genus Actinomyces; species Actinomyces israelii. The sequence goes on along the minus strand of NZ_CP124548.1, from coordinate 574,643 downwards.
CTGGGCGGGTGCCTGGGCGGAAGTCGGCGGGTGCGACCCTCAAGGAACGAGAGGGTCTATCAGATGGTCCACCACCGCAAGAAGCAAGACCATCCGGGATACTGCCTCCCAGGTCGAGCCCGGTACACACGATCAGAAACAACTCCACTCCGCCCTGGGGCACAGGACGCAGGGCGAGGCCGACCAGGAGCACCGAGCAGCAAGACAAGCAGCCCGAGACACCGCTTTCAGGGCTGTCCGAGACACGCCCGGCAGTCCAGTCCAGGCCATCCAGGCCACCGGCACCACCACCGTCCACAACCTCCACGTCCCCGCCACCAACAACTACCACGTCCACACCACCACCAACCAACCCATCCTCGTCCACAACGACACCGGACCAAAAAAGAAAGGACTCGACCCCTGCGACACACCAAGCGCAGGAGACGTAAAGCCAAGTGAAGAACCCACGATCTTCGACTCCAGAAATGCTGCCTTCAGAGCCGCCAAACGCGACGCCAGAATACCTGCAGGCGAGCAGCCGTCTTCTGTTGCTATGGCTGGAATTAAACAAGATCGGTGTGTGGCGGTGCGACTGGGAGGTGCTCGAAGTCGTAGTCGAAGGTGCGGTTGGTGATGTAGGCGGTGAGGGGCGCGAAGGTGTTCTCCGGGGTGTCGCGCTGGAGGTTGGCGACATTGTTCTTGGCGGCGTTCCACACGTGTTCTGTGGGACCCAAGGTCGGGGGCGTACGGGGGCATGTAGATGGGCGTGATGCGCTCCAGAGCCTGACCAGGGGCATAAAGATCGTTCAAAGCCTTGGCGTGGTGGAACCTGGCGTTGTCCAGGACCACCGCGATCTTCTTCCCCTCATCGGTCTCGCGCGCCAGGCGACCCATCATGAGGGCGGTCTGCTCGGCGTCCTGGTTTCCCTCGATGGGGTAGATCCTCATCTTCTTGGTCGTCAGGCTCAGTGCCCCGAAGAACGACCGGCTCACCTTCTTACGGTCCACGTACAGCCTTGCCCTCCTCCCCCTGGGGAGGGCCGCGTGCGTCGGGTCTCGGCCTCGTGGCGGGCGCGGACCTCGTCGACGGTACAGACCTCCCATCCGCCCTGGAGCAGATCGTTGACCTGGCGCCGGATCTGGGCCATCCGCCTGGCGATGGCCTTCTCGTCGCGGCGCCCCTCGAACGGGTCGGGGAGCTTGAAACTCATGCCCAGAAAGCGCATGAGCAGCCGATAGGAGGACTCGGACCTGTACTCGACGCCGGAGCTTGATGGACACGACGTCCTCAAGGGGCCGGGACGTCCCAGAAGCCGGCCCCGGCGCCCGCCTCCGACGGCGGTCTCCTCAGGGTCTCCTCCAGCTCCTCCTTCTGCGCCCGCTTGAGCCTCGCCGCGCTCCCGCCCACGGCATGACCGGTTACCACGGAGCCCAGCCTGGCCTGCCGCCACCGCGACAGCCACTCACGTACCCTCCCCTCGGCCCGCTCGACCATCTCCGCGACAGTATCCAGGCCAACGCCACGGGCAGCGTACACAATCGCCTCCGCCCTCATTCTCACAAGCTTGTAGGTGTCCGAGCGCTTCTTCCACCTGATGAGGATGTCCCGCCCCTCGTCCGTCATGCCGATCCGCACGAGGCAGTCCTATACCAGATGCTCCGCAGACGCCAACCAGGAATCCCGCAGCAGCCGCCCCAGAATGCCATTTTGTTTAATTCCAGCCATAGCGTAAAACTTCGAGGCGCACCAAAGGCGCAAGCATACCAAGACCATGAGGGGGTAATTTGGACACGCGAATACCATTTCACCGATCCCAGTCACGACCATATCGTCATCCAGGACCATGCGGCAGGGCACGCGTTCGGCGAAGGAGGTAAAGGGGACCAGGGTCCTCACTTCAATGTGAGACCATCAACCAACCTTGATACAGGAGAAGTGCCAGGAACCCTAGGTCACTACGGATTCGGGGATTGGAGTAACGTTAATGGCGCCAACCAATAACATTGACTATAGTGCTATAAGTGGCGGGGGAATAGTCTACGACTTATATGGGCCGCAGGGCCCTGATCCGGTTAATGTGCGCGCCGATGCGCTTGATATAGACCACACCTTAGGTGTCGTGAGGCTGCGCATTGACGTCCGGCAGATTCCTCAGAATCTACCAGACTGGTGGACTGAAGGTGGCGACATGCTCGACCTGTTCCTAGAGTGTCATGGGCAGGTGGATGTCAGCAGCGAAGTAAACGCGGACACGAGCGGACTGGACGTACAAGCTCTTCCGGGCGGGCGCATTGAAGTCACCCTGTCCAGAGAAGGGCGCAGCATGCGGATGAGGTCGAATGTGTGTACGCTAGACTACTACAAGGTATATAGATATTATGTCTGACCCAAGCGCGAATACCCCCATTAACTGGTGGGCCTCTGGTTTCTTCAGATCCCGAGGCCTGCTCGAGGTGTTCAACCGACGCCCGCCCTCCTTGGAGGGGGCGATCTGCTCGCGGATGCTCATCGAGCATTTTCCCGAAGATGCTCGGCTCACGGTAGAGCTTGCTGACACCCCCGACCCGCTCCCAACCAGGTGGGCACGTCGAGGGCACAACGCCTTGCGCTTGTATTTACGGATATCCGATCTGTCATATCTTCATGTGCGAGGATCCCTCACCGGCGGCCTGCGCTGTATCCGCATTACATCGAGTCCACGGGGAGTCACTACCGCGATTTGGAACGACGTCTACGAAGCCAAGATAGCGGCGCAGTACGGATACTTCAGCCAGATAGAGGCATTCCATCGCGATGCGCCCGCTACCTTGTAAGTATGGCTGGAATTAAACAAAGACGCTGCAACTGGGTGGCCCGTTCTCCCTGAATCTGATGGGAAAACCACGGTTGGAGCCCTAAGGTGGAGTGACGCGGAAACCCAGGCTCATTACTCGAATTTCATAAGCTCACCCGGACCCGCTCTTCCGGATAACCTTAAGCCACTTCCGGCCGCAAGGCACGTTGAAGGTCAAGGAGCCTTATATATGCGAGCAGAAGGGACAAACGAAGCGGAACTGTACGTCAATCACCCTAATGGCACGTGCGGCATGTGCCATTCGAATACCCCGACTCTACTCGAGGAAGGGTCTGTTATACGCGTCATCCCTCCGGACGACGCAACCCCCAAGCGGTACTGGCATCACACGCCCACGACTCGCGTAGGTAATTCTAGGTCGCCATTTATTGAATAGACGTGAGGAGTTTTAATGGAGCACGTTATTAATGTTCAGGATTTCTACGAAGATGATCTGACTTTAGACAACCTTGACGAGTTCAAGAAATTTATCAGGAGACGTTTCGAGGAGGATTCAAATCGCTTCATCGTCTCATGTGGCGCCCGCTGGTTCCCGAACGTAAGGGTTTATGTTAAAGGCGCGAACGCAGTTGCATATTACACGTCTTCAGACGAGACGACGATGTATGCGAGTGTCGGCACGCACAGCAAGGGTCCCGATATCACTTTTCTTGACTATTCAGGGAATTCGATCAGAAGTACGATCGAACTGCCCCACGAGTCCATCATTTCATCTGAACTTGCAGAGATGTGCCTGATTGAATTTGCGTGAACGGGAAGGCGCCTGGACACGATCGCTTGGCTCGAACTCTAAAAGACCAATCACTGGGCTGCCCGAGACACGACCGGCAGCCCAGCGCGACACCCCGGAGAACACCTTCGCGGCCTTCACCGCCTACATCACCAACCGCACCTTCGACTACGACTTCGAGCACCTCCCAATCACACCACCACACACCGATCTTGTTTAACTCCGGCCAGAGCTCGCCATGAACGTGAGGCCCGGCAAGGTGGCAACGGTCACCGCGGGCTACGCCCCCGACGGCCGCGTAATAGCGGGGCGTTCCGGGGGTGGTCGCTGTGCGGAGGATCATGTAGTCGAACAGCTCGGTGTCAAACCGAGTGATGTGCAGTTCACCGAGGCCGTACGACCAAGATTCGTACAGGCTGAGGCTCAGGGAAAACCGCACCCTGATGTGGAGATCAAGATCTGCCCCAGGTGTCAGGGAAAGTACTCCAGGGACCAGTTCCCTGATAACGTCAAACACGAAAGAGGAGGCCCGTGGGATGAAGGATCACAAAGTTGACTGGGCGGGGCTGCGCGTCAGGGACGGTGTGGGGATGGATCCCGGCCCTATCAGGGACATGCTGCGCGCACCGGACTCGAGGTCGGGCGACGAGGCGTACTGGCGGATCGAGGGCACGGCGTTCTACTCCCACGAGCTTGAGGAGGCGAGTGAGCCGCTCACGCAGATCCTGGTCGATGCGGTGTGCGACGGGGACGGCACGCCTCTGGGGCTCGTGCTCGCCACGGACATGCTCGTGGAGATCACCTGCGGCTACACCTCCCCCCACGAGGAGGAGGTCGGCAATGCCGGTCTGGCCGACCGGTGCCGGGCCATCGTGCGCCGCCGCCTGCCCTGCCTGTACCGGCTGGTGGAGGACACCACCGACGACATCGTGCTGTCGCACCTCATCTGGATCGTGGGCCAGGTGGAGGACGACACCACCGCACGACGCGCCTTCCTGGAGAAGGTCTCTCACAGAGAGCTGGGAAAGCCGAGCAGGAACGCACTGCACTGGTGCCTCGTGGAGGAGTACGGCCAGGACCACCAGAAAGGAGACCAGGGCCCGGAGCACTCCGAACCACACTGATTGGTGCTGCGGCAGGATACGGGCGGCGGGCCCCTGCAAGGCGGCAGCCGGTGGTGGCAGGGCTCCGACGGCCCTCTTCGTCGACGCTGAGTCGCGATCTGCGCCCCGGCGGGCCGGCCCGGGCCTGGTGTCATCTTCTGCTGGGTCGTCGCGGGGATGACTGCGTGATCCTTTGCCTCCGATGGCTGCCGGGGCGTCATCTCCCGCGGTGCGGCGCCGTCGCCTCCTGGGGCCCGGCCCGCGGCAGCTGGCCTGGACGGGGGCGCCCCCGGCGACCAGGTCGCCTCCTGGGACCCCGCCACCGGCCAGACGGTGCCCGCCACCGTGAAACAGGTCTTCGTCCACCACGACGTACCCACCCTGCGCCTCACCACCACCAGCGGTACCATCACCACCACCAACCAACCCATCCTCGTCCACAACGACGGAACCGGAGGATGCGGAACCACAGGCAAAACACCAGAAGATGAACAGACATCTTTGCGGGCTCTTGCCAGACAAGTGAGAACTGCTGGCGATCATGAAGCGGCAATAAACCGGAGGACATTCGCCGTCGGAGAGGATAGCGCCGGAAAACTCTACGTGGGATCGAGTAATGGATTTGACAAAGGACAGGCAGATATGGCAGAAGAACTTGGCTTAACCCGGGTCCCGTCAAGACGGGACAAGGAAAATGGAGGCAGACGGATGCACGCCGAGGAGAACCTCGTTGCCGCCGTGCCCGATCTGAAAAGGATGGGAACGGATGTGCGGATGCCGCGTGACGGGACTCGCCCACGCGATCACAACTGCGAAGGCCTACTGCACTCGCACGGCATTGAAATTGAGAGGCAACACTATGACCGCATACGACGATCTCATTGACCGTTTGGCCGACAGGATAAATAGTCTTCCCCCTCGTAGGCAAGCCATTTTCTTTTGGTGTTCAGCCGAGGCGATCGCCCTTTACTCGGATGCAAGCTCTCTCGACACAGAGGAGCGGTTGGCGACAGAGTTGGCCTTGCGTGAGACAAAATACATTGTATTGAACTGGGGCGAAGAGCATGTGAAGGAAATCGCGGCATCAGTAAGGGCGCTTCTCGATAGGCCTCAGCCGGAATATAGCATCTCGATTGAATGTGCGTGGATGTGCCTAGGCTGCGTTGCACGCATTGCGTGCGACGACACGTATCGTCCAGGAATATCAGTAGAAATTGTTATTCGGCCGTCGATAGCCGCAGTAAGTGAGGAAATGTTTGGAGTGTATCAGATCGGAAGCGGCCCGGACGAGGAACGTCAGATCACCTTGATTCTCGCCAATCCTGAAGTCAAAGGAGCTGTACGTTATTGTCAGCAGGCCATTGCGACGCTCGAATCAAACGAACGGGACGAACTGGCGATGGAAATGCTTAAGCGAGAAGTACCAGCGCTCGTCCCCGTGAATAACATATAAATAACCGCAGCCTGGACTGCTGAGCGCGTCTCTGGCACTCCTGAAAGCCGTGTTTCACGGCTGCTCGATGGCGGCGCGCGTGGATGACACGACCCTGTTGAATTCTTTCTCCCATGGCAGGCGCTTTCCGTAGGGAGTCTTCTTGACGGAGGTCAGCGCGCCGTGGGCAGTGTAGGCGGTATCGGCTATCCAGTCAGCCCCGGCCAGGATCTGTGGAGTGAGTGGTTTTTCTCGGACAGTGGGGGCCCGGTGTTCTGGTGGGGGGATAGGGTGGAAGTGTGTTGAGAGCGTGGTGCTCGGATGAGCTCGGGGTTGCGGGTTGTGCGTGAGAGCGCGGGCGAAGGGGTCGGAGGATCGCGTCGGTGGCTGCTTGTCAATGGTCTGCCGGCCCAGAGGAGTGGTGAGCTGGGTGGGCGGGTAGTGCAGGGATCATTCCGCCGCCCAGGGGTGAGGAGGGTTTCCGCGGCGAGTCGGCTGAGACCCGGGGGGCTGCGCGCCGAGCTGCGCAACGCCAGGAGTGGCGGTGCGAGCTGTCTGAAAAAAGCAGTGGGGTATGGCTATGGCTGGAATTAAACAAAATGGCATTCTGGGGCGGCTGCTGCGGGATTCCTGGTTGGCGTCTGCGGAGCATCTGGTATAGGACTGCCTCGTGCGGATCGGCATGACGGACGAGGGGCGGGACATCCTCATCAGGTGGAAGAAGCGCTCGGACACCTACAAGCTTGTGAGAATGAGGGCGGAGGCGATTGTGTACGCTGCCCGTGGCGTTGGCCTGGATACTGTCGCGGAGATGGTCGAGCGGGCCGAGGGGAGGGTACGTGAGTGGCTGTCGCGGTGGCGGCAGGCCAGGCTGGGCTCCGTGGTAACCGGTCATGCCGTGGGCGGGAGCGCGGCGAGGCTCAAGCGGGCGCAGAAGGAGGAGCTGGAGGAGACCCTGAGGAGACCGCCGTCGGAGGCGGGCGCCGGGGCCGGCTTCTGGGACGTCCCGGCCCCTTGAGGACGTCGTGTCCATCAAGCTCCGGCGTCGAGTACAGGTCCGAGTCCTCCTATCGGCTGCTCATGCGCTTTCTGGGCATGAGTTTCAAGCTCCCCGACCCGTTCGAGGGGCGCCGCGACGAGAAGGCCATCGCCAGGCGGATGGCCCAGATCCGGCGCCAGGTCAACGATCTGCTCCAGGGCGGATGGGAGGCCTGGCGCCGTCGACGAGGTCCGCGCCCGCCACGAGGCCGAGACCCGACGCACGCGGCCCTCCCCAGGGGGAGGAGGGCAAGGCTGTACGTGGACCGTAAGAAGGTGAGCCGGTCGTTCTTCGGGGCACTGAGCCTGACGACCAAGAAGATGAGGATCTACCCCATCGAGGGAAACCAGGACGCCGAGCAGACCGCCCTCATGATGGGTCGCCTGGCGCGCGAGACCGATGAGGGGAAGAAGATCGCGGTGGTCCTGGACAACGCCAGGTTCCACCACGCCAAGGCTTTGAACGATCTTTATGCCCCTGGTCAGGCTCTGGAGCGCATCACGCCCATCTACATGCCCCCGTACGCCCCCGACCTTGGGTCCCACAGAACACGTGTGGAACGCCGCCAAGAACAATGTCGCCAACCTCCAGCGCGACACCCCGGAGAACACCTTCGCGCCCCTCACCGCCTACATCACCAACCGCACCTTCGACCACGACTTCGAGCACACCCCAGTCACACCGCCCCACACCGATCTTGTTTAATTCCAGCCATACAACATACTGGTGCCGCAGGTCAGCCACAATATTGACCCGCCCACGCTCAGTAGCCGCGGAAATCCCGTACAAGGAAGGTGCTCCATTACTTGGCGGACACCGAAGCGGGCCTCCCGCGATTCTCGCGCAGCCCTTCTGTTGGCTGGCGGAGGACAGCATCTTGGGCGCAAAAGCATCTACCTCCTCCTGGCTCCAGTCTTCAGGAAGGGCGATATTTCGACTCTCCCAGTCGGTCCACAACAAGTACTTTTCGGGAAGCGCTTCCAGGTCGACAGAGGTAGCGGAAGAACCTGTTGACGTCAGCACCTATCCTGCCCCCAGCTTCCGTAGCGCTTCCAGCTCCTCGCAGGACGGCAGGCTGTCGCGCTCATCGACCTGCGCGCAAATCAGCTCCAGTGAAATCTTGTACTCACCGTGAGCGATAAGACCAAGGGCTGTCGCCACGTCCCGTGGAGCCAACGCCCGGGCGGAATCCACGCTACCAGTGAGATCGTACATCAACCGGTGCTCGCACCTCCCACGCGGTCTATACTGCACGAGGCGGGGATGTTGCACCAAGCAGTCTTTGCCATCGTTCACCGCCATCGTTCACCGATAGGCGAAGCTAAACAAATCGTGTTGCTTATTTCTATTCACAGGGCTGCAGCTGGACCGCCGGGCGGAGGACCCACGCCTCCGCACCTGGAAAGGGGGCTCTAGGACCCCGACAGCAAGCACAACCGCACCATGACTTGCTCTAGACAAAGTCTAGGCACCACAATCTTGGTGTACGCAGAGCTGCAGGGAGGCTGCCGTGAACTACACAGCGACGTCACGCTCAGACCCGCCGCCGACGTCGAGGAGGACGACGTGATCGACGGACTCATGGAGGCCCAAACCGACTACCACCCTGCGGCCAAGTCCCGCGCCGGGGCGCCGGGCGCGTGGGCGTTACCAAGGCCGCCGGACACCTCGGCCCGCCTCCTCAGACCGTGCCGGGTCACCGCCGGAACCCTGCCCGGCACGAGGATCTGCCGCAACTGGGCCGTGCCCGCCACCACCCTGCCCGGCTGAGCCGTCCCGGTCACGGACAGCTCCGGCCCGGGCCCCGACAACCGCCCTGCTCCCGGCCCCGTCCGCGGGGAGCGCCCATAACCTCGCACAGTACGACTCACCGCCGAGGAGGACCGATGATGAGCACGGACCCGTACTTCCCCTTCCGCCCCGACGTGTGGTGGCCCGACCTGTTCGAGCCGCTGAGCCAGGCCGAGCGCGAGGAGCTCATCAACGGCCTGGCGATCAGCTGGCACGAGGGCTGGGTGCCCAACCGCGCCGACGTCGAGGACCACCTCGCTGTAGACAGAGGTGAGCTCACCGCCCTGCAGGCGGCTCTGCGGAGTGCTGACCGCACCTCGGCGCCTGTCGCCGTTCGTGCCTGGGCAGCCCGGCCGGCGCGAGCACTCCCACCCGGAGAGGCGATCGTCAAGTGCCCCGGCAGCGTCCAGGGGAATGCTGTGCGAACCTCCGAGTGAGCGTGGTGAGACGCGCCCGAGCCCTATCGGGTACTCGCTGAGCCTTGAGCGCCGGAAGGCTCTCACCCGCAGTCCTGGGCTCGTCGCCCCCACCCGGGACGCGGCCGAGGCGGGTGGTGCCGGTGAGCTTCTCCAGAGCCCCGTTGGCGTCCCCGTCCAGACCGCCTACAGCGCAGTCCCAGGGGACGACGACGGCGCTGTCCCACAGGCCGCGACCCCACGAGGGTCCGCGCCCCGAACCCTGCCGCAGCACCGGCTGACGCAGAAGCCGCGGACGGCAGCACAGACGCGAGGCCGCCCGGGACGACTCAGCAGATGCGCGCCCCTTACCGCCGCCTCACTGTCCTACGACGGCACCGGCAGAATCTCAGCGCGGCTCGGAGCGCTCCGGACCCTGATCAAGAAAGGCGCCGACGCCGGCCCTCCGCGGACGGCGCACGGCCCTCCGCGGCCGGCGGCCACCGTAAGAACGCGCCCGGCGGCGCGGCGCCGTCGTCGTCCCCGGAGACCCGCCCCGCCGAAGGGCCGAATGGGCCAGGAGAGCCGGAGTCAGTCAGGAGAAGCCGAGGAGCCGGGATCCGCCGTCGAGGCCTCCACCACCAGCTCGACGCGCTCGGCCAGCACGGCCACCTGCCGCTGGAGGTCCTCGACCTGCGCGCGCGTCGCGGCCTCCTGCTCGGCGCTCTCCTCGGCCACCAGCGAGATGACCCAGGAGGCGAGCGTGGCCGTGACGACCCCGGCCAGCGCGACGCCGCCGACCATGAGCAGCACCGCCGCGCACCTGCCCACCGCCGTCACGGGGGCCAGGTCGCCGTACCCGATGGTCGTGATGGTCACCAGCGACCACCACACCGCCTCGCCGAACGTGGTGATCGGCGTTCCGGGCGCGCCCCGCTCGGCGTCGAGCACCGCCAGGGAGGACAGGAGGACGAGCAGGCTCACCCCGCCCGCCGTGTACGCCGTGATCCGCCCGCGCAGCGCGGTGCCGGCACTGCGGTGCAGCACCCCCAGCAGGGCGACCAGCCGCAGCAGCCGCAACGGCCTGAGCACGGGCAGGGCGACGACGGCGAGGTCCGCCAGGTGCCGGACGAACCACCGGCCGCGGTCCGGGGCGCACACCAGCCGCCCCGCGTAGTCCACGGCGAAGACCGCCCAGACCACGTTCATCGCCAGCTCGGCGGCCTGCCGCCCCGCACCACGCAGGTCGGCGATCACCTCCCACGCGTAGGCGACCAGGAAGATGAGCGCGGCGGCCGTCAGCGGCCACTCGGACACGCGCTCCCACCTGCGCAGGCAAGTGCCGCGGCTTCGCTCCGACATACCGCCCATGGTAGACGACGGCGAACGCGGCGAGTTGACACGCGACGGAGGCGGCCCTATGCTCCCACCATTCTTCCGCGACTCGGAAAAACAAGAGATTGGACCGACGACGATGTCCGGCACCTCCAGGACCCTCCGCTCGAGCAACAGGCACGCCTTCCTGCGCACGCTCCTCCGCGGCACCCCCATGGCCCGCTCCGACGTCGCCGACGCCACGGGGCTGAGCACCTCCACGGTCTCGAGCATCGCCACCGAGCTCCTGGAGGACGGCACGCTCGTCGAGACCGGCACCGCCGCCAGGACCCGCGGCCGCCCCAAGGTCCTCCTCGCGCTCAACGATGCCCTCGGCACGATCCTCACCGTCCGCGTCCGCCGTCAGGGCGTGTCCCTCGTCCGCTTCTCCCTCGCCCTGGAGGCCGATCAGGAGCAGCGCCTGTGCGACTTCCTGCCCGACGGCAACCGCATCCACGACCTCATCACCGAGGCGGTCCGGAGCGCCCAGAGCGACACGCTCGCCATCGGGCTCGTCCTCGAGGACGACCTGCGCAGCTCCGACGTCGCCGTCATGTTCTCCACGACGCTGTCCGCCGACTCCATCGGGCTGGCCGACCTGCTGCGGGCCGAGCTCCGCGTCCCGGTCATGATCGAGCGCGTCGGGCACCTCATCGCCACCAGCGACGTCCTGGCCAGGACCCTGACGCCGGTGGAGCGCAAGAACCACGTCCTCGTCCAGGAGGCGTCCGCCAGCGCCGTCCTCGTGCAGCACGGCAGGCCGTTCCCCCTGGCCTCGCCCACCGTCGTCGACCTGCGGCCCGCCGAGGCCTTCCTCGCCGACCGCGCGCCCGCCGGCAGCGGCGAGGCCGACCGCGCGCCCGCCCTCCTCCAGGCGCTGTTCATCCTCATCTCCTACTTCCCCGTCGCCGCCGCCGTCATCCAGTCCGAGACCTGGGCCGGCGCGACGGCGATGCACCTGGAGGACCACTGGCGCCGCATGCCGTGGGCGGGCGAGCCGCCCCGGATCGTCGTCATCTCCTCGCCCGACCCGCTCGCCAGGCTGCGCCTGCTCGCCTCGCGCGCCCGCGAGCAGGCCCTCCTGACCCCCTGACGAGCGGGCCTCCCGGCCCCCGCCGCCCGCTCCCATCCCACACCGACCCGCAGAAAGGTCCACGGAAAGCCATGCCCGATTTCACCAGCCTCATCCGCGACGGCGCGCTCTCGCTCGTCGTCTCCCTGCCCCGCAACGACCTCGACCTGGCACGGGCGGCGCTCGACGCCGGCGCCGACGCCATCAAGGTCCACGCCAACGTCTGGCACCGCGCCAGCGGGAACACGTTCGGCTCCCTGGAGGACAACCGCTCCTTCCTGCACGACCTCATCACGGTCGCCCAAGGCCGCCCCGTCGGCCTGGTGCCCGGGGCCCGCGACTCCTTCATCACGCCCCGGGAGCTCAGGGAGCTGGAGGACATGGGCCTGAGCTTCTTCTCCGCCTACGCCGACGACTGCCCCCCGTTCATGCTCGCGTCGTCCCTGACCCGGATGCTCGCCATCCACGACACCTACACCCGCGCCGACCTCATCGGCCTGCACGACTGGGACCGCGTCGACGTCGTCGAGGCGTCGATCATCAACGGCGAGGAGTACGGCTCGCCGCTCAGCGTCACCGACCTCCTGCGGTACCGCTCCATCGTGCGCACGACCGGCAAGCCCGTCCTCGTGCCCACCCAGCGCGCGATCGACCCCGACGACGTCTGGGCGCTCCGGGCCGCGGGGTGCGGCGCCGTCATGATCGGCGCCATGGTCATGAAGGGCGCCGGCGCGTCCTGCGTGGCCGAGGCCACCCGCTCCTTCCGGCGCGCGATCGACTCGATCTGACACCCCATCCAATCCATCCCCAACAACTCCCGAAGGACACTCACCATGTGGCAGGGAATCATTATTATCCTTGTCTTCCTCGCAATCACCGCCCTCATGATCACGCGGAAGATCCCCACGCTCGTCGCCCTCCCGCTGCTCGCCGTGCTCATCGCCGTCGTCGCGGGCGTCCCGCTCATCGCCTCGGACGCCCCGGATAAACCCACCGGGGTGCTCAACGGCATTGTCGAGCAGGGCGCCATCCGCATGGCGGCGGCCTACTGCGCCGTCATCTTCGGATCCTGGCTCGGCCAGCTCCTCAACCGCACGGGCGTCACGGAGACCATTATCAAGAAGTCGGCCGAGCTCGGCGGCGACCGCCCGCTCGTGGCCGTCCTCCTCCTGTCCGCCGTGACCGCCCTGCTCTTCACCGTCCTGTCCGGCCTGGGATCGATCATTATGGTGGGAACGATCGTCCTGCCGATCTTCATCTCGATCGGCATTCCGGCGGCGACGGCGGGATGCATCTTCCTCATGGCGTTCGCCACCGGGCTCGCGCTCAATGTCGCGAACTGGCAGACATTCGCCTCCATCTTCAACGTCCCGATCAGCGACATCCGCAACTTCGAGATCATTATGGCGGGCGCCACCGCCCTGATGACGATCGCCTTCATCCTCATCCAGTTCCGCCGCCACGGCCTGCGGCTCGGCTTCTCGGCCCCGGAGCCGGACGACGACGACAAGCCGACCATCACCGGCTGGCGGGCGCCGCTGGCCATGATGACGCCCCTCGTCCCGATCGTCCTGGTCGCCGCGCTCGGGGTGCCGATCCTGACCTCATTCACCGTCGCCATCATCTGGGTGCTCCTGGTGACCCAGCGCTCCTTCACCAGGGCGATGAACACGCTCACCCGCACCTGCTACGACGGGATCACCGACGCCGCCCCGGCCGTCATCCTCATGATCGGCATCGGCATGCTGTACCTGTCCGTCACCCACCCCGTCGTCAAGGCGGTCCTCTCCCCCATGATGACGACGCTCACCCCGCACTCCCCGGTGGTCTTCGCCGTCTTCTTCGCCGTGCTGGCCCCGCTGGCCCTCTACCGCGGGCCGCTCAACCTCTTCGGGCTGGGCTCCGGGATCGCCGCACTCATGAGCGCCTCCGGTCTCCTGCCGGTCCAGGCGGTCATGGGGGGCTTCCTGTCGGCGGAGCGCATCCAGGGCGTCGGCGACCCCACGAACACCCAGAACGTGTGGGTGTCGAACTTCGTGGGCGTCGACGTCAACACGGTCACCAAGACGCTCCTGCCCTACCTGTGGGCGACGTCGGCCATCGGCTCGATCACGGCCGCGGCCCTGTACTTCTAGTACCTCTGAAACCTCCGAATACCTCTAGAACCACCTCTGCCCCTCCGCGGGTCGGGGCCCGCCCACCGCGAGGCGGGCCCCGAGCCGGGGCACCCACCAAGGAGATGCATCCATGAAGGTGCGCATCGGCATCGACGTCGGCGGCACGTTCACCGACGCCGTCGCGATAGACGACACGACATTCGAGCTCGTCGGCTCTGTCAAGGTCCCGACGACCCACACGGCGCGCGAGGGGGTGGCGGCAGGGATCATCGAGTCCCTCCACCGGCTCATGGACAGCGCGGGCCTGAGCGCCGACCAGGTGGTCTTCATCGCCCACGGCACGACCCAGGCGACCAATGCGCTGCTGGAGGGCGACGTCTCCCCGGTCGGCATTATCACGCTGGGGTCGGGGATCGAGGGCGTCAAGGCCCGGGCCGACACGCAGATGGGAGTCCTCGAGCTCGCCCCCGGGAAGACCCTGAAGACCTCGAACGAGTACATCGACAGGTCTGCCGCCACCGACCTGCCCGAGGCCATCGACGCCGCCATCGAGCGCCTGTGCTCCGCCGGAGCGAGCTCCATCGTGGCCGCCGAGGCGTTCAGCGTCGACGACGGCTCCGGGGAGGGCCTCGTCACCGAGCGCGGCAACCGGGCCGGGCTGCCGTCCACGGCGACCAACGAGATCTCCAAGCTGTACGGGCTCAAGACGCGCACGCGCACCGCCGTCGTCAACGCCTCGATCATGCCCCGGATGCTCCAGACGGCCGCCATGACCGAGTCCGCCATCAAGGCCGCGAGCATCACCTCGCCGCTCATGGTGATGCGCTGCGACGGGGGCGTCATGACGGTGGACGAGGTGCGGCGCCGCCCCATCCTGACGATCCTGTCGGGACCGGCCGCCGGCGTCGCCGGGGCGCTCATGTACGAGCGCCTCACGGACGGCCTGTTCTTCGAGGTCGGCGGCACCTCGACGGACATCTCCTGCGTCAAGGACGGCAGGGTCCAGGTCGCCTACTCCCAGGTCGGGGGCCACAAGACCTACCTGTCGAGCCTGGACGTGCGCACCGTCGGCGTCGGGGGCGGCTCCATGGTCGAGGTCTCCGGCGGGCGGCCCGTGGCGACCGGACCTCGCTCGGCCCACATCGCCGGCCTGGAGTACGAGGTCTACAGCCCCCCGCTCACCGACCCCGTGCTCATCGAGGTCCGCCCCCTTGCGGGGGACCCCGCCTACGCCGCTGTCCGCGGCGCCGACGGGTCGCGACGGGCGCTCACGCTCGCGGGCGCCGCCAATATCGCCGGGCTGGTCCCGGCCTCCGACTACGCGCACGGCGACGCCGAGGCCGCCCGCACCGCCTGGAGGCCGCTGGCCAGCTCCATGGGCGTGTCCGTCGAGGACGCCGCCCGCACGGCGCTGGAGCTCGCCAGCGCCAAGAACCGGGCCGTGGCGCAGGCGCTCATGCGCGAGTACGGCATGGACCCGCGCACGACGGTCTTCATCGGGGGCGGGGGCGGTGCATCGACCGCGGTCCCCCACCTGGCGGGCGAGATGGGCGTCCAGTTCCGGACGGCGCGCAACGCCGCGGTCATCTCCCCGATCGGCGTCGCACTGGCGATGGTGCGCGACACCGTCGAGCGGACCGTCGTCGACCCCACCGAGGACGACATCGTCCGCATCCGCAACGAGGCCCGGGGCCGGGCCGAGCGCTCCGGCGCGGCCCCCGGCACCATCGAGGTCACCGTGGAGGTGGACACCCAGCGCAACCTCGTCCGCGCCGTGGCGGTGGGCGCCACCGAGATGCGGTCCGGGGACCGCTCGCGCCAGGCGCTCGACGACGCCGAGCTGGTGCGCCGGGTCGCGGACAACCTCGGCGCGGCCCCCGATGCCTGCACCGTCCTGGGCGCGACCGCCACCCTGCGGGCGGTTCGCGGCCGCGTCGCGCGGCCGCGGCTGCTCGGCCTGATCAAGCGGTTCACCACCCCGCTGCGGGTCATCGACACCGACGGCGTCATCCGGCTGCAGAAGAGCGGGGGGAACGTGTTCCCCACAACCGCGGGCGCCTGGGAGCCGGTGGTCCGGCGCCGGGTCGACGAGGCCGTCGAGTACAACGACGGCGGCGCGAGCCTCCCCAACACCTACGTGCTGATCGGCAAGCGGATCGTGGACCTGTCGGGAATGCGCAGCGTCGAGCAGCTGACTGCGCTCGCCCGCGCCGAGCTCGCGGGCCTGGCCCCCGATGAGCCGGTCGTCGTCATCGTCACGGGACGCACGGACTGATGCGCCCAGCCCCCGCCCCGCCACGCGTTCCCGCCGCGCGCCCTGGCGGCGTCGCAGGCCCGCCCGCCGCGGCCCCCGGCGCCGCGGACCCGCTCGCCGCCCTGCCGGACTCGCGCTTCCCCCTGCCCTCGCGCCGCCTCGCGCGCGCCGAGGTGCGCGCCGACCCCGCCCTGAGGCGCACCGGCGTCGCCGCCCGCGACCGCCTGGGCGATCTCGCGTTCGACCTGGGGGAGCGGGCCGCGCTCCACCTCCTCGGCGACGAGCCCTCCGAGGAGGCGCTCCGCAAGCTGCTGAGCCGCACGGGCGGCGGGGTGCGGCACGGCACCGGCGGCGTCGCGGCCGGCGTCGTGCGCTTCGGCGACTACTCGCCGCGCACGGGCGGAATCACGCTCTTCGACGACACGACCGCCGAGTACGCGCGCAGGAACGGGCTGACGCCGCGGGAGGCCGCCCTGGTCGTTCTCGCCCACGAGACCCTCCACCACCTCGACGCGGCGGGGCTGGTCGAGCTTCCGCAGGTCGAGCCGCGCAAGCGGGCTCCGCGATGGCTGCGGCTGCGCGGGGCCCGGCCCCGGTCGCTGCCGGAGGCGGCCGCGCACGGGTTCGCCTCACGATTCCTTCCCGCTGATATTCAGGAGCAGGTGACATGGTTGGTTTGACCAGTACGACGACGGACAGCGCCGCCCCGCAGCGGCGGCCCTCGCTGTCCGAGACCTGGGACGTGATCGTCGTGGGCGGGGGCCCGGGAGGGGTCTCCGCGGCGGTCGCCGCCGCCAGGACGGGCGCCAGGACCCTTCTCATTGAGCAGTGCGGGTACCTGGGAGGAGCGCTCACGGCCATGGGCGTCAGCCCCATGATGACGTTCCACGCCGGGGGCACCCAGGTGGTGCGGGGCATCCCGGCCGAGGTGGTCGAGCGCCTGGTCGCCCGGGGCTGGTCCCCCGGGCACATCGAGGACCCGGTGGGGTTCGCCTCGTCGGTGACGCCCTTCGCCCCCGAGGGGCTCAAGATCGTCCTCGACGAGATCTGCGAGGAGTCGGGGGTGGCCGTCCTGTTCCACTCGACCCTCATCGACTGCATCGCCGACGACTCGCTGGTCCGGGCCATTCGCGTCACGTCCAAGCGGGGCCCGATGACGCTGCGGGCGCACGTGTTCGTGGACGCGACGGGGGACGCGGACCTCGCCGCCGCGGCCGGGGTGCCGACGCGCCAGGGCCGGGACGGGGACGGGGCCACTCAGCCGATGACAATGAACCTCAAGGTCTACGGGGTGGACTCCCGGGTGCTGGACGAGTTCCAGCGGCTGCATCCCGACCAGACCTACCAGGGCGACGGCGCCCGCGTGGCGAGGTCCGCGCGCTCGGGCATCTCCGGCGCCTACCGGATCCTGGCGGAGGCCAGGTCCCGGGGCGACCTGTCCTACGAGCGCGAGGCCGTCCTGGCCTTCGAGGGCGCCGTGCCCGGGGAGTTCACCATCAATATGTCCCGCATCGCGGGCCTCGACCCCACCGACCCCCTCGAGCGCTCCCGGGCGGAGGTCATCGGCCGGCGCCAGGCCGATGAGACGGTCCGCTTCCTGCGCGCGCACGTGCCGGGGTTCGAGCACTGCCGGCTCATGGGCACGGGCCCGAGCATCGGGGTGCGCGAGTCCCGGAGGATCCGCGGCATGCACGAGCTCACCGCCCGCGAGCTCGTGACGAACACGATGTTCGACGACGCGGTGTCGATGGGCGGCTACCCGATCGACCTCCATGACCCGGACGGCAGGTCCACCACCCACTACGTGTCGCTGCGGGAGGGCTCGTGGTACTCGATCCCCTACCGGAGCCTCGTGCCGCGCGAGCTCGGCAACCTGATCGTCGCCGGGCGGTGCCTGTCGGCGACCCAGGACGCCCTGGCGGCCGTCCGCGTGACACCGGTCGTCATGGGCTTCAGTCAGGCCTCGGGAACCGCCGCCGCCCTGGCGGCGCGCACCGACGCCGTCACGGACCTGCGAACCCTGGACGCCACGGCCCTGAGAACTCGGCTGACGGCGGACGGCGTCTTCCTGGACGCCTACCGCGAACGGCGCGGCTGAGGGCGCCCGGCCTGATGCCGGTCCGGAGCCGGCCCAGCGTCCGCCGGGTGCAGCCGTGTCCCGAAAAGTGATCATCCCACGCACTTTTAACGTCCTGCATCGCCTGGCCCGCGCAACGAAACCGCGGAATCATGGCGATTCCTGTCGCGTCCGAGGCCGTCGATCGTCTTAATACTGCGTGGGATGATCACTTTTCGTGGCAGCAGGGGCGATCGGCAGGGTTCCACAAGCCTCTGCAGGCGCTCGCAAGACGCCGCATTCGCCCCGCGTGCACCCGCGCCTCTCCTTGTGGTCGCCGGGCATGACCCCCGGGCCGCGTTCGCCCCCATGTGCCCGCGCCTCTCCTTCTGCGCGCCGCCCGCCCGACCCGTCCCGCGCCCCGTCGAGATAGACATTTTCGTACGAGGTAGACGGTGTCACCGTCTACCTCGTACGAAAATGTCTATCTCGACGCCGGGGAGGGCAGAAGCGCCGAAGGTGCACAATGGACGCCCTATGGAGCCTACGAACCCCATGAGCACGGACGCCTCCGAGAGCCCCGAGGACATGCCGCTGCCCGCCATCGCGGGCGAGCTCGACGACGCCGCAGAGGCAGGCACCGGCGCAGGCGCAGGCACCGGCGCGCCGCCCTCGGCCCACCTCGCCCGCGGCTTGCGCCACCGCAGCCACAGCAGCCGCGGGCACGACGGCGACCGCGGGCACGACGGCGACCACGGCGACCACGACAACCGTGGGCACCCCAGCGGCCCCAGCGGCCATGACGACCACGGCCACCGCGGCCGCCGGAAGACCGGCCGCCGCCAGTCCCGGCGTCGTCGCCCCTGGCCGGGCTTCACCCCCGACCAGCTCGCCGCCCGGGCCGCGAGTGTGCCCGCGCTCGTCTACCCTGACGAGCTGCCGGTCAGCGCTCGCCGCACAGAGATCGCCGAGGCGATCGCGGGCAACCAGGTCGTCATCGTCGCCGGGGAGACCGGCTCCGGCAAGACCACGCAGATCCCCAAGATCTGCCTGGAGCTGGGCCGCGGCATCACCGGCATGATCGGGCACACCCAGCCGCGCCGCATCGCCGCCCGGAGCGTCGCCGAGCGCATTGCCCACGAGCTGGGCACCCCCATCGGCCGCGACGGCGTCGTCGGCTACCAGGTGCGCTTCACCGAGGAGACCGGCCCCACCACGCTGGTCAAGCTCATGACCGACGGCATCCTGCTGGCGGAGATCCAGTCCGACCCGGCGCTCAGCCGCTACGACACGATCATTGTCGACGAGGCCCACGAGCGCAGCCTCAATATCGACTTCATCCTCGGCTACCTGGCACGCCTCCTGCCCGACCGCCCGGACCTGAAAGTCGTCATCACCTCCGCCACCATCGACTCGGCCCGCTTCGCCGAGCACTTCGGGCGCCGCGAGACGGACGGGGGCGGCGAGCCCCTCACCGTGCCCGCCCCCGTCATCGAGGTGTCGGGGCGCACCTACCCGGTCGAGATCCGCTACCGCCCGCTCCTGGCCGACGACGGCCTTGACGCCGGCCCCGGGCACACCCCGCACGGCGCCGGCGGGCACGTCCCCGACGACGGCGCCGACGCCGCGGGCGGGCCCGGTGCGGACGCCCCGCCCGCGCGGGCCACCGGAGGCGGGCGGGCCGCTGAGGGCGAGCGGTCCGCGACTGCCTCGCCCGCGCAGGCCGGTCGGGCCGGCTCGTCGTCTCCGGCCCCCGGCCCCTCCGCGCCCGCGGGCCCCGCCCCTGCGGGCGAGCTCACCGACGCCGAGCTCGACGCCCTGACCTCCCCCGACCCGGCGGTGCGGGCGGCCGCCCGGGCCCGCCGCGAGGCGATCCGCTCGGCCGCCGGGGGCGGGCGGGCCGCGACTTCCGCGGATGCCGCGGGCGCCGCCGACGCTGCGACCGCTGCAACCACCGCAACCGCCGCGGCCACTGCGGGCGCGCGCCCCGCCAGACGGCCGGGCCGGTCGCCCTCGGGCGCGGAGCACCGCTCGCCGTCGTCGGACTACTCCCCGCGCGAGAAGGCCCGCAGCACCGGCCGCGACACCGGTCCCGCCGCCGGCCCAACCGACCTGCCCCCGCAGGAGGACCGCGACCAGGTCACCGGCATTATCGACGCCGTTGACGAGCTCATGGCCGCGGGCGGCGGCGACATCCTCGTCTTCCTGGCCGGGGAGCGGGACATCCGGGACACCGAGTCGGCCCTCGTCGACCACCTGGGGCCGCGCTACACCGCCGACGGGCGCGCCCGCACCCCCGGCGCCGTCGAGGTCGTGCCCCTGTACTCGCGCCTGAGCGCCGCCGAGCAGCACCGCGTCTTCGAGGCGCACTCCACCCGCCGCATCGTGCTGGCCACCAACGTGGCCGAGACGAGTCTGACCGTGCCCGGCATCCGCTACGTCATCGATCCGGGCCTGGCGCGCATCTCCCGCTACTCCAACCGCACCAAGGTCCAGCGCCTGCCGATCGATCCGGTCAGCCGGGCCAGCGCCGACCAGCGCTCGGGCCGCTGCGGGCGCGTGGCCGACGGCATCGCCATCCGCCTGTACTCCCGGACCGACCACCTCTCGCGTCCGGAGTACACCGAGCCGGAGATCCTGCGCACCTCTCTGGCCAGCGTCATCCTGCAGATGGCGGCGCTCGGGCTCGGTGCGGTCGAGGACTTCCCCTTCCTGGACTCCCCCGACCCGCGCGCCGTGCGCGACGGCGTGCAGCTGCTCACCGAGATCGGGGCGATCCAGGCCGGGCGGGCCGAGTCGGCTGGCGCCGAGCTGGCTGTGCGGGCCGGGCAGGGCGACCCGGCTGTGCGGGCCGAGCCGGCCAGCACCGGGCCCGCGCCCGGCCGGGCCGCACAGGCCGGGCAGGTCGATGCCGGACCCGACCGCGAGCCCGCGCCCGGCCGGGCCCGCCCGCAGGCCCGCGCCCGCCGTCGCGGCCCGCGGCTGACCGCCGTCGGCCGCCGCCTGGCCCGCCTGCCCATCGACCCGCGCCTGGGCCGCATGCTCCTGGAGGCGGGCGACCTAGGCTGCGCCGGCGAGGTCATGGTGATCGTGGCCGCCCTGTCCATCCAGGACGTGCGCGAGCGCCCGGCCGACCGCCAGGAGGCGGCCGACGCCCTGCACCGGCGCTTCGCCGACCCGACGAGCGACTTCCTGACCTACCTCAACCTGTGGCGCTACCTGCGCACCCAGCAGCGCGAGCTGTCCGGAAGCGCCTTCCGCCGCATGTGCCGCTCCGAGTTCCTCCACTACCTGCGGGTGCGCGAGTGGTTCGACGTCCACGCCCAGCTGCGCCAGCTCGCCCGGCCCCTGGGGCTGGGCGCCGCCCCCGTCGAGCTGCCCACGGCACGGTCGATCCGCGCGGCCGGGGCGGCCCTGGAGCCGGGCACGCAGGCGGCCACGATCGCGCACGGGGACGTGGCGGCCGCCGTCGTGGCCCTGGGCCGCAGCGCGGACACGCCCGACGCCGACGCCGTCCACCGCTCCCTGCTGGTGGGGCTGCTGTCGAACGTCGGCAACTGGGACCAGCGGCGACGCGAGTACGCCGGGGCGCGCGGCACCCGCTTCACCATCTGGCCGGGCTCGGGCCTGCGCCGCAAGACCTACGACTGGGTGATGACCGCCGAGCTGGTGGAGACGAGCCGGCTGTTCGCGCGCACGGTGGCGAGGGTCGACGGGCGCTGGGTCGAGGAGGCCGGCGAGCGGGCGGGCCTGACCAAGCACGTCTACGGCGAGCCCTACTGGTCCACGCGCCACGGGGCCGCCATGGTCCACGAGAAGGTCCTGCTGTACGGGATGACGCTGGTGGCCGACCGGCCCGCGACCCTGGCGAGCGTGGGCACGCCCGCCGCCCGGGAGGTCGCCCGGGAGATGTTCATCCGCTCCGGGCTGGTCGAGGGCGGCTGGCACGCGCGGCACGACTTCGTGGAGCGCAACCGCGAGCTGGTCGAGGAGCTCGGCGACGTCGAGCGGCGGCGCCGGGTCCACGGGCTGCTGGCCGACGACGAGGCCCTGTTCGACTTCTACGACGACCGCCTGCCCGACGACGTCTACGGGGCCGCCGACTTCGACGCCTGGTGGAGGCGCGAGCGGCGGCGGCGCCCCGACCTGCTGGACTACACCCGCGAGCTGCTCCTGCCCGGCGGGGACGACGCCTCCGGCTACCCGGACACCTGGGTCCAGGGCGACCTCACCCTGCCCCTGAGCTACGTGTTCGAGCCGGGCGCCACCGACGACGGCGTGAGCGTGCGGGTGCCCGTGGAGGTGCTGGGGCGGCTGGTGCCGGACGGCTTCGACTGGCTGGTGCCGGGGATGCGGCCCGAGCTGGTGGTCGCGACCATCCGCGCCCTGCCCAAGCGGGTGCGCCGTCGGCTCGTGCCCGCGCCCGACGTCGGGGCCCAGGTGTGGGCGACCGTGCGCGAGCAGGTCCCGGAGGCCGGGGGCGCTGAGGGGGTCGGCGGCGTCGTCGGGGATGGGGGCGCCGGGCCCGCCGGGGGCGCCGGCAGTGCCGGGGGTGCTGGCGGTGCCGGGAGCCCGGGGGGCGAGGTCGGCGTCAGCGCGCCGGAGGTCTCCTTCAGGGAGGCCTTCGCGGCGGCCGTGGCGCGGCTGCGCGAGGTCGAGATCACCGACGCCGACTGGGCCGAGGCCGCCGACCGCCTGCCCGACCACCTGCGCATGGCCTTCGTCGCCCTGGACGCCCGCGGGCGGGAGATCGGGCGCGGCAAGGACCTCGTGGCCCTCCAGCAGCGCCTGTCGGGGCGCACGGAGCAGGCGGTGCGCTCGGTGGTGCGCGGGGCGCTGGCGCAGGCGATGGCCGAGGCGCAGGAGCGCGAGAGCGCCCGGGCCCGCAAGCGGGGCGGGAAGGGGCGCAGAGGCCGGGGCCGGCGGGCCGGCGGTGTCGGGGCAGGCGGTTCGGGCGCCGTCGTCGGGTCCGGCGGTGCTGCCGACGGCGTCCCGGCCGGCCCTGCCGACCCGGCCCGTGCCGCCGGCTCGCAGCCCGGGGCCGCACCCGCGCCGGGTGCCGAGGTGGGCGCCCCGAGCCTGCGGGGCGGGCTCCGCGCCGGCCTGGCGGAGAGGAAGGGCCTGTCGGACTGGCCGAGCGGCGTGCCGGGCCTGGAGGCGCCGGACCGCTCGACGATCCCGGCGACGGTGGAGTCGACCGGGACGGCCGGGCTGGTCGTGCGCGGCTACCCGATGCTTCGGGCCTCAGGTGCGCGCAGCGCAGACCTGGTCATTGCGCCCGACGCCACCGCCCAGGCGCGCGAGCACGGCGGCGGCGTCACGGCGCTCGCCCTGGCGCGGACCTTCCTGCCCACCGGTCGGGTGACGAGCCGGTGGACGGGGAGTGAGTCTCTGACCCTGGCCGCCAGCCCCTACCGGAGCACCGAGGCGCTCGTGGAGGACATGGAGCTGGCGGCGGCGCGCACGGTGGCCGACCGGTGGGCTGGGGCCTCGGGCCGCGACCTGGCCGCGGTGCGGGAGCGCGCCGTCTTCGCCGAGCTGGCCGCCGTCATGCGCGATGAGATCGAGGACGAGGTCTACCGGGTGGCGCAGGCGGTTGCGCGCACGCTCGCCGCCCAGCGGGAGGTGGAGCGCACCGTCGGGACGCACACGTCCCTGGCGCTGCTGAACACGCTCCAGGAGGTGCGCGAGCACGCCGCCGAGCTCGTGTTCGACGGGTTCGTGGCGGCGACGCCGGCCGAGCAGCTGGTTCACCTGCCGCGCTTCCTCAGGGCGCTGGCGCTGCGCGTGGAGAAGGCGGAGGCGTCCCCGAGCCAGGACGCGGCGCTGGCCTACCAGGTGGCGGAGGCGGCCGCCGTCGTGGACAGGGCGCGGGAGCGCGCCGCCGCCGCGCCGCCCGACATCGAGCGCGAGGCGGTGCTGACCGAGGCGCGCTGGATGCTCGAGGAGCTGCGGGTGAGCCTGTTCGCCCAGACGCTGGGCACGAGCCGAAAGGTGAGCCTCCAGCGGATCAGCAGGCTCGTGTCCCGCATCGCCTGAGCCGCCCGCCGCTCACCCGCGCCGGCCCGCCGCCCGCGCCGGCCGATTCTGCATGGAGTCAGTCGCGGCCGTTGCGGTACTTGCGCATCCAGTCGCGCCGGGTCCGGTACAGACGGACCCCGACGCCGATGGCCACGCCGCTCCACCCGACCACCAGCGCCCACGTCCACTGCGGAAAGCCCACGGGCACTGCCTCCCTCCCCGGCTTCTGTCGAATTTGTGCACGCGACCGCTTGTCGTATCAGCCGCGATCGTGATCGTCGCGGTAATTGCGCGTCCCGGAGCGCCGCTTCCGGAGGTGAAGGTAAATCACCAGCACCGCAAACAGCGCGAACACAATCCAGCCCAGGACCCACTGCGGGACGCCCATTATTCCACACTCCTCACAACGTGAATCGACAGATTTACTGCCGACTACTCAACCGCCGCCAGTATATTCCAGCACATCGAGACCGCGAGCGGCGAGAATTCCGCCGCAAAGTCAGCGAAACTCCCGCCACCCAGCAGCACAGGTCACAGATCAGATGCACGCATCCTTGGGCCAATCAGTGCGGTCGGACCAGTACAGAAGTGCATTGGCAGTGATGCCTTCTCCAGCACCAATAGCAGCGAGCACAGTACCTGCCGGGAGACCAACGATAGTCGCGTCAGCAACCGTCCCCACAACCGCGGCGGCCCCGCCACCGACCATGGCATACCAGGCGACTGCGACAACAGCCCACTTGGGGATGCTGACACACATGGCATACCCCTCACCTGACGCCGCTGCGCCCTGAGGCTGCTCAGCAGCTGCGACGTCCGTCGCCTTCCCCGCAACCAGCCGGTCATAGGCATCAATCGCCCTCTGATAGTCCTCAGGAGACGCCTCGGCCTTGTACTGCTCCTGAAGCTCAGCGACCTTGGCCTGACCCGGATTCGCGGCGGGCGACTGAGGTGCAGCAGAAGCCTGACCTGCGAGGCCCAGAGAGATTCCAATCGTCACCGCCAGGACGACCATCGAGGCGAGAACGCGCCCCAACGTGCTTGCCCTGTCCATCGAGAGCCCTCCTTCTGGTCCGCTAACGCCCAGACAGGAGCGCCTGGGCGCCCTCGTGACAGCGTCGTTCTTCGCAATAGCCTCCAATTATCGAGAAGAACGATACGACCATGATAGTCTCGCCGACGATCGACTTCAATAGCAGAAGTCTCTAAATAATAGAATCATCCTGTCGCCTTGCCCGAAAATCGATTAAATCGCACCATCGCAGGCGAGAGCCGCCGCGCAGAGACAAGGACCCTCCCAAACCCGATTAGCGGTCTTCCACAAGACCCCGACCTCCTTCATGAGGCAGGCGGCGACACGCGATCTCTCGACCGGAGCACCGCCCTCCCCTCCCAATTCGCCGAGATCGGTCCGGCTCCGGCTCGAGATCGGTCCGGCTCCGGCTCGAGATCGGTTCGCGCCCCGGGGGCCGGGAGTACGATGCAGTAGGTCCGTGGCGGCGGTGGGGATAGGTCTGCGGCCCCGGGGCCGGGGCCGCGAGGGGCGCCGCCCGCGCCCACCTGCTCGCATGCGCCTCATCAGCCCATGCGCATGACCCACGCCGCCCGCGCCCACCTGCTACCAGCTGCTAATATGGGCTAGATTAGCAGCTGGTAGCAGGTGACGGTCCGCCGAGGAGGACACGTGACGACACCGATCCCGCCGCCGTCGAGGAGCTCGCTCCTGCGCACGACGGCACCGCTGGCCACTCTCCTGAGCGAGCCGGCACTCGGCCGGGACCCCGACTACCACCCATGGGAGTGGTTCGTCCGTCATGAGCCGCCCGCGGGATTCAGCCGTGAGGACTGGTGGCTCGCGGTTCGCCTGCGACGCGAGCAGTCTGCCCGCCCCACTCCCCTCGCCCTGCGGGACGGGACGCCGCTGACCTACAACCTGCCCGATCCGCTTCTTCGCCTCATCGAGCAGGTCTCCACCCGGGCGCGCGGGGAGATCGCCCTGCCCGAGCCGATCGCCAACCCCGCGACGAGGAACCGCCACCTCATCTCCTCACTGAGCGAGGAGGCGATCACGTCCTCCCAGCTGGAGGGCGCCTCCACCTCCCGGGTACGGGCCAAGGAGATGCTGCGCGAGGGCCGCCGCCCGCAGGACCGCAGCGAGCAGATGATCCTCAACAACTACGAGGCCATGCAGGAGATCATCGCGCTCAAGGACGAGCCGTTGAGCCCCGGCCTGATTCGCGAGATCCACCGCCGCGTCACGACGGGCACGCTCGACGACCCCTCCGGCGCCGGACGCATCCAGCGCCCGGGCGACGAGAGAGTGCGCATCTACGGCACGCAGGACCAGGACCGGATTCTTCACGTACCGCCGCCGGCGGAGGAGCTCCCGGAACGCATGGCCGCCCTGTGCGCTTTCGCCAACAGCACCGCCGCGGACGAGGGCCCCTACATGCCCCCGCTCCTGCGGGCCATCACCCTGCACTTCATGATGGGGTACGACCACTACTTCGCCGACGGCAACGGCCGCACCTCCCGCGCCGTCTTCTACTGGTCGATGCTCCGCCAGGGGTTCTTCCTGGCGGAGTTCCTGTCGATCTCGCGTCTTCTCAGGCGAGCCCCGGCCCGGTACGCGCGCTCCTTCCTGTACACCGAGGACGACGACGGCGACCTGACTTACTTCTACCTGGAGCAGGCCCGCGTGATCGTCCACGCCATTGACGACCTCGATAAGTACCTGACGCGTAAGACGGCCGAGCTCCGGGACGCGAACCGCTTTCTGCGGGGTCGCGGCCTCAACCACCGGCAGGTCGCAGTCATCGAGCGCTTCCTGCGGGATCCGGGGGCGACGGCCACGGTGGCCGACCATCAGGCGCGGCACAATGTGGTCGCCCAGACGGCGCGCACCGATCTGCAGGACCTCGAGAGGCGCGGGTACCTGGCCTCGGCGAAGCAGGGACGCCGCGTGGTCTGGTTCCCCGCAGAGGATCTCGCCCGCAGGCTGGGCGCCGACCCGTCGAGCTGACGCGCCGGCGCGCTCACCGGCCGCACCTGTCATCCGGGCGGCGCACGGCGTCCTCGGAGGCGTGGAGGCCCCCTGACCGGGTGCGGACCGCCGCCGACAGGCCCGTCCCGTCCAGCGAACAGCTTCCAACGACGCCCGTCCCCATCGTCCGTGTCGGGCAGCAAAGCCGGCGAGCGCTCGACATGCGGCGCAGGAGGCCCGGATGTCCGTCAGAATGACATTAAAACTTCAAGGGACAGCGCAACGCGGCGAGACCCGCGCAATCATGCGGGTCCCCAGCCCCCGGCCCGGGCCCCGGGCGCCCAATGTCATTCTGACGGACACCCCGAGCCGCCCTGCCCGCATCGGAAGCCCCGAATCGGGGATCAGACCCAGCGCGCACCCCGACAAACGGCTCCCGACGACACCATGCGGAAAGGTCGGGGGCAAAACTGGGATCCAGGTCCCGCCGGATGGTCCGGGCTCAGCAGCCGCCTCCTCTCGCCGTCGAGCATCGAGCGCCCTCCGTGCGGCCGCCTTCACCAAGCCCTGGCACAAACCATGGTGCGAACCGATCGCGACGCGGAAACGAACCGATCTCGAGCCGGAATACGACCGATCTCGGCGAAAGGAGGGAGCGAGTGGGCGGCACACCGCCGGCGACCACGCGCCGCCGGCCGCCGCGCTACTTCACGACCTCGCTGATGGGGCGCACCACGGTCGGACGCACCCCGTGCGCCGCGAGCGCCTCGCGGGCCCTGCCCCAGCGGCGGTCGTCCCGGTACCCGACCCACACCGGGGCCAGACCGAGCTCGTCGATGGCGTCGTCGAAGCCGCGGGCGGACTGCGACTGCATCGCCGACGACAGCGTGCTCGCGGCGGCCCGCTCGTCCTGCCGCCCGCTGCTCTGCAGGTGGCGGATGAAGCCGCGCCGGTCCGCGGTGGTGATCGCCTTGGCGCTGTCATCGACCACGACCCACCGGCGCCCCGGCTCGATCCCGAACTCCTCGTTGCCCGCATCGAGGTCGATCCCGCGCGCCGAGACCATGGCGGCCAGCAGCACCTGCCCGGTGTCCAGGTCGAGGTAGCCGCCGTTGACGTCGCCGTAGGAGGCCATGGTGTCGGCGAGCTCCTCGAGATCGACCGACAGCGGCCGCCCGACAGGCTCCTCGCCCTGGATCCGGGCAATGAGCTCGGCGCTGAGGATCGCGTCGCCGTCCTCGTCGCGCCACTGGAGCCGGTTGCTCAGGGTCGCCATGACCGAGGCGAGCTGCCCGCGCACGGCGCTGCGCCCCCGCGCGCGCCCGGGGCTGTGAATCCCGTCCCAGGCCTCAATGAGGGCCTGGCCGATCTGCTGGAGCGCATGGTCGGCGTTGACGCCGGTCAGCGCCGCGATCAGCGCGTTGGGATCGCCGGCGGCCCGGGCCACGCGGACGGCCCGCAGGTCCAGCCGCTCGGGCTCGACCTGGCCGAAGGTCATGAGGAAGGTGCTTACCTCGCTCTCCTCGGCGCGCATCTGCTTGGCCGTCAGCGCCGCGTCGTCGCCGGGGAAGTCCTCGTCGTCGTGGCGCATACGCCCGTACTGGTCGGGCAGGGCCCCCCAGCCCCAGATCGCGGTGGGCTCCTGCACGACGACGCCGACCTCCTGCTCGGGGTCCCCGAACCTCGTGACGGTGCACCGGCAGGTCCAGTCGTCCCCGAAGTCGAAGACGTACCGGAAGACCTCGCCGACATTGACGTAGTCCTTGACCCTGGCGTTGTGGCGAAGGACCTTGTCAATGAGGGCGCCGCCGCTGAACCCGCCGAAGCCGAGCTCGAGATCGGTGGTGTCGTCGATGACGCGGGTGCCGTCGGCGAGCGTGAAGTCGCGCAGGTGCCCCAGGTCCCAGCGGGCCAGGGCGAGGTCGATCGCGACGCCGAGCTGCTCGAAGGTCGTCGACGGCGGCACAATGAGGTCCCGACCGGGAGGAGGCGCGAAGATCTGCCCGCGCCCGGAGACAAGTTCAACGGAGATGATCTGCCAGCGGCGTGCCATGGGGCCATCGTGGCAGCGCGCGCCGCATTGGCCAAGATTCTGCCCCGGCGCGTCCACCCAGTGGTCACAGAATGGTCACGCCGGGCCGGCGGCGAGGTCGTCCCACAGGCTGAGCCACCGATCGACGACGGCGGGCGTGCTGAAGCGCCGCCCGTACTCGCGGGCGCGCCGCCCGGCGTCGGCGCGCGCGGCGTCATCCTCCATGAGGACGCTCAGAGCGGCCCCGAACGCCTCGACGTCCCCGTTGGGCACGAGCGAGGCGGCCGGCCCGCCGGCCAGGCGCATCCCGGGCGAGCAGTCGTACACCACGGAGGGCACGCCGGCGGTGTTCGCCTCCAGGATGCACATGCTCAGTCCCTCGAAGCGGGAGGGCAGGGCGTGGATCGCGGCGCCGGCCAGGACCGGGCCGACGTCATCGACGGACCCGCACAGCTCGATGTCGGCGTCGGCGCCCTCCGCCAGGCCCCGCAGGCGCTCCTCCTGGGGGCCGGAGCCGTAGATCCGCAGGCGCCAGCCGGGCCGGGCGGCGGCCTCGAAGGCCCGGATGAGATGGTCGACCTGCTTGCCCTCCGACAGACGCCCCAGGAAGACGACGGTGCGCGAGTGCGCCGGATCAGCCACTCCCCCCAGGTCCGGGCACGGATTGGTCATGGGGACGGCGCGCATGTCCCAGGAGCGCAGCTCCTGGGCGCCTTCGGGGGTCAGGGCGGTCACGGCAGCCGACACGGTCGCGGCTCCCCGCACCAGGGCGCGCTGGACGGCGGTCAGGGCGGGCACATCGGTATGCACCTGGGAAACAAGGCGAGCCGGGCGGATACCGGCCTGGTCGAGCAGCCGCACCGACTCCAGGCCCGCGCCGATGACCAGGGTCTCCTCCTCCCAGCGGCTCGCCAGGCGGCGCAGGCGGGCCACCGTCCAGGGCCACCACCCCAGGGTGATGAGATGGCGCAGTGGTTTGAGGACGGCTTTGGAGCTGGCGAAGCCGGGCATCTTGGTGGTCAGGCGGCGGCCGGGCACGACGTCGATGACGTGGTGGCGTTCGCGCAGCTCAGGGTCGCAGGCACCGAAGCACCAGATGTCGACGGCGAGGCCACGCGCCCTCATCTCGGTGGCGAGCAGGTCGGTGGCACTGACAATGCCGTTGGGGCGGTGCATGTCGTTCATGAGGAAGACGACCCGCCGCAGCGGCCGGTGCTCAGCGCCCTCGGAGCCCGCGGGGCCCTCGGGAACCGGGAGGCCCCCGGCGTCGTCAGCGCAACCGGCCTTCTCGGCGCACACGGGGTTCTCAGTACTCTCGGGGCCCTTGGGGATCATGCCCCAACCCTAGGCCACCGGTTCCCCGCCCGGCCGGGGCTCGAGCTCGGGCATCCGGGGAGCCGAGGCGCTCGCGCACCGGAGGATTCTTCCGCGCCCCCCTCCCCGAGGGCGCCCAGCAGGGGCAGACTTCCTCCTATGAGCACCACCGGCCCTGCTGACCGCCGCCCCGCCCCGGCCCCTGACACCCGCTGCCCGCCCGCGCGGGCTGCAGCCGCTCCGAGCCGCCGCACCGCGCTGCTCCTGTCCGCCGTCGCCGCGGGCGCCCTCGCCGGCTGCGGCCTCTGGAAGCGCGACATCGGCGGCACCGTGCTGACAAGCGACCAGACCCGCGCCGAGCTGACCCTGGCGGAGGCGCCCGGTCTGAGGGCCGCCGTCGGCGCCTGCGACGCCCTGGGCGCGGCGCTCCTGTCGGCCCAGCTCGCCGACGGCGCGCACGCCAACGCCCTGGCGAGCCCGGCCTCCCTCGCCCTCAACCTGGCGGCGGCCTCGCTCGGCGCCACGGACCCGGCGGCCCAGGGGCTCAACGAGCTCCTCGGCGCCGCGGACGAGGAGGCCCGCAACACGACCTGGTCGGCGATCCAGACCGCGCTGCTCGCCCACGACGGCGACGTCTCCGGCTTCAAGCCCGACAGCAAGGCCCCCGAGCATCCGCTGGTGCACGTCGCCGACCAGATCGTCGTCGTCGACCACGGCAAGCCCGCGGAGGTCGGCCAGGACTTCGTCGACGGCGTCCGCCGCTGGTTCTCCGCGGACCTGCGGCGCGCCGACGTCGGCAAGGCCCAGGACGTGCTCGACGAGTGGGTCAAGCAGAACACGGCGGGCCTCATCAAGTCATCGGCGCTGGACGCCACCAAGATCGATGTCGCGCTGCAGAACGCCGTCCTCTTCGCCGCGCAGTGGAAGGAGCTCTTCGACAAGAAGAGCACCCAGGACGAGGACTTCACCCGCGCGGACGGCAGCGTCATCCAGGTCCCCATGATGAGGCAGCAGAGCAGCATGGTCTGCACCGAGGGGACCACCGGCTCTGTGACCTGGAAGGTCCTGCGCGTGCCCTACTCGGAGGACTTCGCCCTGGACATCGTGCTGCCGGACAAGGGCACCCTGCCCGAGGCGCTTCCCGCCGACACGTGGGCGGCGGCCAGCGCCCTGCTCGACGAGGCGGAGCGCGAGGGCCTGTCCCCCGAGGTGAACCTGTGGCTGCCGCGCATCGACCTGACGAGCCCGGACGGAGGCATCGACATCCTCCCCGTCCTGGAGTCCCTGGGCGCCGACATCCGCCCGATGGGGCGCATCAGCCCCCAGCTCGAGACGACGGCCTACCGGCAGCAGGTGAGGCTCATTGTGCGCGAGGACGGCACGGTCGCGGCCGCCGTCTCCGAGCACGGCGACGCGGCCACCGCCCCGAACCTCGGCCCCATCACGGACTTCCACGTCGACCACCCCTACGTCATGCGGCTGCGGGACCTGTCCACCGGCGTCGCCCTGTTCGAGGCGGTCATCAACGGCCCGTCCTGACGCCGAGATCGGTCGTATTCCGCCGCGAGACCGGTTCACTTCCGCACCGAGATCGGGTCAGAACCCCACCGTGCTCACCCATGCTCACCCGCCCCACGCCTCACAGAACAGCGGACAGCAGCCGGCAGACATTGTCGATATAGCGGCGCCACCAGGGCTCGGCCGCCCACTGCTCGGCGGTGAGCTCGGCGGAGACGGCGCGGTAGTAGGCGTCGTTGGCGCGCAGCATGTCGTCGAGGTCGCCGCCGAAGGCCAGCAGCATGACCTCGTAGTTCAGGGCGAAGGACCGGAAGTCCATGTTCGCGCTGCCGATCACCGCGATCTCGTCGTCGACCGTCATGTACTTGGCGTGCAGCACGGTCGGCGCCGGATACCGGTAGATGCGCACCCCGGCGGCGAGCAGCACCTGGTAGTAGGAGCGCTGCGCGTGGTTGACAATGAGGTGGTCGGACTCCAGCCCCACGAAGAGCTCGACCTCGATGCCGCGGTAGGCCGCCGTCGTCATCGCCGCCAGCAGCGCCTCGTCGGGCACGAAGTAGGGGCTCGTGATGGACACCCGCTCGGTGGCGTTCTGGATGAGGGACAGGACCATCCGCAGGTTCGGCTCGGTGGGGTAGCCGGGCCCCGAGGGCACCAGCTGCATGGCATTGACCACGGCGTCGGGGCGCCCCGGCTGGGGCGCCGGGGTGCCGACGGGCTCGGCCTCCCGAAGCACCTGCGGCACCGAGCCGGACCCGCCGGCCTGCGGCAGGATGTCTGAGATGTCGAGCACCTCGCCGGACTCGAAGTACCAGTCCATGCCGAAGACCGCCTCGGCCTCGACGACGATGTCCCCGGTGACCTCCACGCTCAGGTCCGCCCAGGTGCGCCCCGCCCGGACGTTGGAGCGCAGCCGGTAGGTCGGGTCGATAATGTTGTGGGAGCCGATGAAGGCGCGCTCGCCGTCGATGACGAGGAGCTTGCGGTGGTTGCGCAGGTCGGGGCGGCGGAAGCGCCGCTTGTGCGGCAGCAGCGGCATCATGAGCCGCCACTGGATGCCGGCGGCGGCGAAGCGGCTGCCCAGGCTCCGCCAGCCGGGGTACTTGCGCGACCCGAGGTGGTCCACCAGCAGGCGCACGGCCACACCGCGGGCGGCGGCCCGCTCCAGCGCGGAGTAGAAGACGTCAGTGACCGGGTCCCAGGACTGGATGTAGAACTCGACGTGAACGTGGTGGGTGGCGGCGTCAATGGCGCGGGCCATCTCGCCGTAGGTGGTCGCCGAGTCGCCGTGCAGGGAGATGACCTCGCCGGTCACGCACGGCAGGCCCGTCAGGGCGCGGTTCATCCGCAGGACCGAGTCCAGGTACGGCGAGCGCTCGGTGCCCTCGGGCGCGTAAGGCACGTCCTTGGTGGACTCCAGGGCGATCTCGTTGACGGCGATCTGCTGCTCGCGGCGCTTGCCGTGGATCCACGGGCTGCCCAGGAAGATGTAGAGCGGCAGGCCCACAACCGGCAGCAGGAAGATGAGCAGCAGCCACGCCGTCGACGACGACGGGCGGCGGTTCTCCGGAACGGTCCCGAGTGCGACGATCTTGATCGCGTACTCCACGACGACCCAGGTCGTCGCCAGAACCGGCTGCCACTCCATACCCGAATCCTTGCACGGCGGCCCCGCAAGCCGCTCAGCGAGCGCCGAGCCGTGCCCCCTCCCGTCGAGACCGGTCCAGTTCCGCGGCGAGGTCGGTCCGCCCGCCCCGCGGCGCAGTCGGCGGCTCAGCTGTCGGCGGTGGAGGGCGTCGGATCCCCGAAGAAGCTGCGGAAGTACCCGTAGAAGTTCCAGTTCCCCCAGCTGGTGCAGTCATTCCCGCCGTGGGCCGCGACGGCATTGGGCTGGTAGGGGGTGTAGTCGTACAGGCCCGCGGTCGCCTGGTTGGCCACCGTCAGCTCGGCGGTGCCGCACGCGGAGTCCGGGGAGTAGGCCAGCTGCACGGGGACGCCCGCGACCACCTGGTAGGCCTTGGGATTCAGACGGTAGGTCTGGAACTGCATGGCGGCCCCGTAGATCTGGCGGAAGAAGCCCGCGTACTTGGAGTCGCACTGTGCGCCGTCGGGGCAGGCGTAGCCCGCGGCGGCCTCGTAGACGCGGGCGGTCAGAGTCTCGCCCGAGGCGGTGAGCAGCCCCTGCTCCTTCTGGATCAGCACCAGCAGCACCTGGGGATTGATGTCGCAGGAGGTCGCCACCTTGGAGATGATCTGCGCGGCGCTCTCCGCGGCCACGCCCTTGTACCCGCCGGGGCAGGCGGTGGTCACCTCGCGGTCCTCGGTGTCGAAAGTCGCCTCCGCCAGGCAGAGCGTGCCGTCATCGCCCGTCTGGCAGCCCGCGTTGGTCTGCTCGATGAAGTCGGCGACCCCCTGGGCGGTCATGGTGGTCGAGTCGTAGAAGACCTCGTCGTCGATAATGCGCGCCGCATCGAAGCCGGTCATGTCGGTCATCACAGGAGCCGGCCCGATCCGGGAGGGGACCGGCGCCATACCCCGCAACGGTGCGGAATCGAGGAACCTGGCCACGAGCAGCCCCACCGCGACGGTGAGCACGAACGCACCCAGCAGGAAGCCCAGCGGAGAGCGGAGCAGGCGCGCCAGCGGGCCCGGGCCGCGTCGGGTCCTCCCTCTGGTGCCGGAGGAGCCCGACGGGCGCTTCGAGCGCGCAGACGCAGACCGCGCCGTCGCAGAGCCCTGGTGGCTCCGGGACGGACGGCGGCGCGCGGAGGGAGCGGGACGTTGAGGCATCGGCGCCATGCTGCCACAGTCGGAGCCCTGGGCCGAGCCGTTGCCGCCATCGGGCCGCGATGTGTCTCTTGCCCGACGACGGCGCAGCGCCCTTCGGGCGGGCCGGGACAGGGTGTCGCGGGGCGCCCGGTCGGCGCCGAGGCTCATCGAAGGGGCGCCGCCGGGCCGTTGTCTGCCGGCCCGGTACGCGCCGTCATCAAGGTCATCGAGTCAGCGGCGCGCAGGGGACGGGCGAGCCAGAGGCTCCCCGGCTCCGTCGCGCGGTCGCACCCCGCTGTCGAGAGGTGGACCGAGGACCGCGACGCCCGGGCGCGGCCCGCTACGCTCTGGGCCGTGCACCTGCCCGACGTCCTGGCCCTGGCCCGCTCCCTCATGACGACCCACGGCGTCGGGGACTGGGACCTGGGTCTGGACCGCGCCCGCCGACGTGCCGGGCAGACCGACCACGCGTGCCGTCGGATCACGCTCTCGCGCCACCTGATGAGCCTGTACGACGAGGCCGAGGTCCGCGAGACGATCCTCCACGAGATCGCGCACGCGCGCGTCGGCGCCAGCCACGGGCACGACGCCGTATGGCGCGCGGAGGCCCGGCGCATCGGCTCCACCGGCCGGCGCCTGGTCGACCCGCAGGCGCCGCGCGTGGAGGGGCGGTGGCGGGGGACGTGCCCGGCGGGCCACACGGTGACCCGCATGCGGCGCCCGTCGGTCCCGCTGGCGTGCGCCACGTGCTCGCGCTCGTTCCGGATCGAGAACCTGCTCGGATGGGAGCATGACGGCGTCGCCGTCACACCCGAGCAGATCGGGCCGCGCTACGCCCGCGCCCTCGCCCGGCTCCGGTCGCGAGGGCGGAGATGACCGGGCCGACGACCCAGCCGGAAAGCACCGGCCCGGCCCGAGTCGCGGCGCTCCCGGCCGGGCCGCAGTGCCGGAACGTCAGCGCTGGCTCTCGAGCAGTGCCCAGCCGCCCAGGACGAAGAAGGCGATAACGCCGACCAGGGCGATGATCTGCCATATGAGCATCGCCCGCGCCCAGTTGCAGCGCGAGGCGGAGGCCGAGCCGCCGAAGGCGAGCACGAGCACGTAGATGAAACCGATCACGGGAAGAGCGGTGAGCAGCAGCGCCAGCATCCACGAGCCCACGGAGTCCGCGGGATGCTCCGGCGGCGGGCTGGGCGCGATGTACGCGGGCTGGGGAACGGTGCCGCCCGCCGGGGAGTAGTACGGCTGCTGTGCCATGGGAGCTCCTTAGAGAGGGAGTGTGAGGACAGTTGCGAGATAGTCGAAGATACCGGGAGTACCGGATACGCGGCTAGTGGTCCGCACCCCGCCGCCTCCCGCTCGCTCCGCGGTCGCCCGCCTTCGTCGAGATCGGTCGTAGTCCGGATCGAGATCGGCTCAGGGAGTTCAGCGGGGCCCGCCGTCGGGTCTCCACCAGCCCTCCGGGCCCCCAGGAGACCGATATCAACCGGAAAAGGTGGCTCCTACGCACTTTTAACACCGGCCCCCGCCCCACCCTCGCCACAGAACCGCGGAATCACGCCGATCCTAATCGCGTCCGAGGCCGTCGAGCACCTTAAAAGTGCGTAGGAGCCACCTTTTTCTCCGTCGCCCGGGGCCGCTCAGCCCTGGGATCACTCACTTTATGGTCTGCACCTCGCTCGCGGCCGGCCCTGCGCGGGTCCCCGCGTCCATCCGATCCTCGCCCGCCCTGGCCCCGAGCCCTCATGCCGTGGGATGACACGACGGCGACCACGCTTCCGGCGCGAGGACGATGCCGTGGGCACGGCGCCGTGGGAGCCTTCGCACAGCCGCTCCGCGCGGCTGTGACCAACCGTTGTGAAGGAGCGTGTCATGATCGTCACCACCACGCCCACCGTCGAGGGCTACCCCGTCACCCAGTACCTGCGCGTCGTCTGCGGCGAGACCGTCGCCGGAGTCAACATGTTCAAGGACATCGCCGCCGGTTTCCGCAACGTGGTCGGCGGGCGCTCGGAAGCCTACGAGCGCGAGCTCATCCAGGCCCGCGAGACAGCGCTGGCCGAGATGACCGCACGCGCCCAGGAGCTCGGCGCCGAGGGCGTGGTCGGTGTCGACATCGACTACGAGGTCCTCGGCACGGACAACAACATGCTCATGGTGACGGCCTCCGGCACCGCCGTGCGCTTCTCCCCCGTGCAGTAGGCCGGGCCGGGGCTCGGCTCGCAGCCGGCGGGCAGCATGACGATGGCACCCTCAGAAGGCACCCCGGCCGCCAAGATCCGCTCCTGTCGGGCCAGCAGGGTGGGCTGTGCGACCGCCGCATCCTCACCCGCTCCCCGACGCTTCTAGATGATTGATTCCGGGGTGCGGCAAGCCTCAACGTCACAGGCGCTGCGCCCGTGCCGGCGGTCCCCGGCGACCTCTTCGCCGAGATCGGTTCACTTCCGGCTCGAGATCGGTTCAAGGAGACCTGGGGCGCCCGCCGCCGGGCCTCCACCGGCTCTTCGGGACCCCGGGAGGCCGACCTGGACCGGTGCACGGTCTGAACCCCTCGCGGCCGTACGCTTAAGGTACGACCACGCGAACCAACGTACGACCGCGAGGACCGCGCCTCTTCTCGCGGAATCAACCATCATCTAGGGCGGGATAGGCGCGGAGCGGGTGGGCTGCGGGGCGCCTTGAAGGGCTTCGGGGAGGGTCGCACATGGGACGGGGAGGGTCGCACATGGAAAAGGAGCGCCTTGCCGGGGTGGACGCCGGTTTTCGGCATGATTTCGCGACTCACGGACGTCCGTCAAGATGAGCTGACGTGCTCCCGCGTGTGCCCAGAGGGTCCGTGCACGTGGGAGCACGTCAGCCAACCTTGACGATCTGAGCAGAATCGCGGAATCTCAACGAAAAACAGTATCTGTCCCATCGAGCCGCCTCTCCCCCATGCGCGAACCGCCTCTGTATCTCTGTATCCGCCCCAGCCCGCTCGCGCCTCCCGCCCCGAGCACCCCGACCACGGCCAGGGGCCCGGACACACCCCGAACCCCGGGAATCGACCATCCGGCCCGCAGGCCGCCCTCACCCGCCCAGCATCTGGAACAGCGCCGAGCCGGCGACGGCGAAGAGGATCCCGGACAGCACGGCGACGATCAGCACCCAGGCGAGCATGGCGCGCGCCCAGTTGCGGCGCCAGGCCGGCGCCGATCCGCCGAAGGACAGGACGCACAGGTAGACGATGCCGATCAGTGGCAGCCCCGCCAGGAGAAGCGTCAGCATCCACTTGCCGAAGGAGCCGCCGGGCGGTGGGACGTCGTCCTCCAGCTCCTCGGCGAACGCGGAGTCCGACGGCGCAGCGGACAGCCCAGCTGACTGAGCGTCAGGCGCAGGGGCGGCGGCCCCTGTGAAGTAGTCGTTCAGATTCCCCGTCGGCGGCGCCGAGTAGGCAGGGCCGGACGCGCTGGCGCCCGCCCCCACCGGGGCCGAGCCGCTGGCCGATGGCACCGACATGGCGGACGCCCCGGGCTGCGCAGGGGCCTGGCCAGTAGCCGAGTAGCCGGAGTAGGGCGAGCCGAAGGCCGCGGACCCGGCGGCTGGAGCCGATCCCGACGGCGCGGAGGTGGATCCGGCGGCCGGAACTGATCCCGACGGCGCCGACACGGGACCAGGCCCCGAGGCGGCCGACATGGGCACGGCCTCGTCCGAGGCAACTGATGAACCGGGAGCGGCGAATGCCCCGCCCGGCGCAGTGCCGACATCACTACTCTGCTGCCCGCCGAGCCCGCCGCTCTGCGGGGCGGAGAACCTGCCGCTCTGCGGGGATCCCATCGGCGGAGTCGCAGACGGAGCGGCCTGCGACGATCCCGTGGGTGCGGAGCCGGACATGCCGGGCGCCGCCGAGGGGAAGGGAGCCTGAACGGTGGCGGCCACGGCGTCAGAGGGGTTCGCAGGCGCCGACTGCCCCGGGGCCGCCGGACCGGCCGCTGGCGTCGGCTGCCCGTAAGCGGAACCAGCAGCACCCGCCCCATATCCTCCATACCCTCCGTATGCCCCATATCCTGCGGCCCCGCCCGGCGCGGCCTGCTGGGCCCCGCCCTGGGAGGCCGGCCGGGGCCCACCGGACGGCGTCGGCTGGGAGCCGGGGGCGGGACTCCCCGCGGGAGGCCGGAATCCTCCCGAGGGAAGGGCGACTGTCGCCGCGGAGCCCTCGAGCGACCGGGCGGCCAGATCGCGCTCGGAGGCCCCGGGCGCCCGGCCTCCGGCAGCGGGAGCGCCGTAGGCCGCACTGCCGGCGCCCGACCCCGCTGCGGGCGACTGCCCGGAAGTCGGCTGCGCGGACGACCGGGACTGCCCGTTGCCGCGCAGCATCTCCAGGGTGCGGGGGTCGACCCTCACGGTCTCCATCGAGTGCGCGGCATCAGACATCTCATCCTCCGCCGCCTGGCCCGGTTGCCCGCTCTGGGCGGCAGGCGTCATTGAGGGCCAAGCCGCGCCCGACGCATGGGTCGAGGGGGCGTTGGTCTGCGGTTTCTGGGGCTCCGACACGACGAGACTCCTTCGACAGGGCACCGGGGAAGGCCCCGAGTGCGAACGGACGCGGCCAGCCTACGACGTCAAGCGACTCATCTTGGAAGAAAACCGCAGACAGCATAATATTCGTCCGATAATTCGCCAAATATTGGCAAACCCGCTCGAGCACGTGCACCATACGCCCTCGGCCACCTTCACCGAGGCCGGTCCGCCTCCGCACCGGGACCGGCCCGGCCCGGCGCCCCCGCCGTCGAGGCCCGCACGACGAGCTCGGGGGCGAAGGACACGTGCCGCACCTGGGAGCCGTCGGCGAGCAGGAGGTCGGCGGCGGCCCGGCCGATGTCGCGCATGGGCACGTGGACGCTGGTCAGCGGCGTGATGAGCTCGGAGGCGACGGCCACGTCGTCGTAGCCGACGATGGCGACGTCGTCGGGGATGGCCAGTCCGCGACGACGGATCTCGCGCATGGCGCCGATGGCCAGCTGGTCGTTGGCGCAGAACAGCGCCGACGGCGGAGGGTCGGCCCGGAGGAGCTCGGCGGCCCCCGCGGCCCCGGCGTCGGCCGTGTAGCCCTGCCCGCCGCTGACCGCCTCGACCTCCCGGAGGACCTCGGCGGGGTCGAGCCCGGCCTCCGACAGCGCCGCCAGCACGCCGTCACGGCGGTCGATGGACTGGCGCACCGACAGCGGCCCGTTGACGAAGCCGATGCGGCGGTGGCCGAGATCGACCAGGTGGTCGACGGCGGCGCGCGCGCCCGCGACGTCGTCGCCGGAGACGGTGGGCAGCTCCTCCGAGATCGGCGGGTGGTCCATGAGGACGACCCGGATGCCGCGCCCGGCCAGGACCGCGAGGTTGTCGAGGGTGGAGGTCGAGGGCGTCACGATGACGCCGCGCACGTCCAGGCCCGCCAGCAGGCTCATGAGCTCGCGCTCGCGGTCGGGGTCGGAGTCGGTCGAGCCCAGCATGGGGACCCGGTTGTCCTCGCGCAGGCGGTCCTCGATCCCTCGGGCGGCCTCGGTGAAGAAGGGGTTGGAGATGTCGTGGACGAGCACCCCGACCAGCGAGGAGCCGCCGTGGCGCAGACGCCGGGCGGTCTCGGAGCGCACGAAGCCGAGCTCGTCGATCGCCGCGCGGACCCTCTCCAGGGTCGAGTCGGCCACGCGCTCGGGGTGGTTGAGCGCGTGCGAGACCGTGCCCACGGAGACGCCGGCCCTCTCGGCGACGTCGCGCACTGACGGATGAGTCACGGCACCTCTCCTGTCCCATCTCATACCCATCTCGTAGCCGTCTCATCGGCTGGTTCCCCATGCAGAATAACGGTCCTCGGGAGCGAGCGCGCCGTGCCCGCGCGGCTGGACGGGGACGCGGCCCGGGATGCTGACGGGACGACGGCGCCGCGACGAGCGAGGACGAACACTTGATGAAACGCTTCAAAGCGAGTAGAGTCCCTGATTGAAACGATTCACAGCCAATTCATCGTCCATGCCGAACGAGGATGTTCAATGCCCACGACCCGCACCACGCCGACCGGCACGGCAGGACTCGCCGCCCTGCTGGGCGCCACGGCCGCCCGCTCCCGGCAGCGCTGCTGCTTCCTGCTCCGAGTGCGCCCCGAGCGCCTCGCGGAGTACGTCGAGGTCCACCAGCGCGTCTGGGAGGACATGCTCGAGGCGCTGCGCCGCACCGGCTGGCGCAACTACTCCCTGTTCCTGCGCCCCGAGGACGGCCTGGTGGTGGGCTACTTCGAGTCCGACGACGTCGTCGCGGCCATGGCGGCCATGGAGGACGAGGAGGTCAACACCCGCTGGCAGGCCGAGATGGCCCAGTACTTCGCCCAGCCCGACGGCGGGAGGGCCGCCGTCCTGCCCCAGTACTTCCGCCTGGCCTGACCCGGCCCCGACCACACGCGCCTGTCAAGGAGGACAGCATGGCCCGCAAGCCACTGACCGGATGGAAGGCGACCGCAGCGGTCGCCATGTCGAACTACATCGACTCCGGATCCATTATCGCCATCGCCACGTCCCTCGGGTTCTGGGGCGCCGCCTACTTCCCCGACGACGACGGCACCATCGCCGGCCTGCTGGCCGCCTTCAGCGCCAACGCCTTCGGCGCGGCCATCGGCGCCCTCATCGGCGGGCCCCTGTGCGACAAGTACGGCCGCAAGTTCATCTACACCTACGACCTGCTCCTCTACGCCCTGGGCGGCCTCGTCGTCGTCTTCACCGTGAACCTGCCGATGCTCTTCGCCGGGTTCGTCATTATCGGCCTGGCCGTGGGCGCCTCCGTGCCCGCCGGCTGGACCTACATCGCAGAGCTCGCGCCCACGGGGCAGCGGGGCAAGCACATCGGGGCCACCCAGCTCGCCTGGTCCTGCGGCCCCTTCATCGGCTTCGGCCTGGCCGCGGCGCTGACCCCGCTGGGGCTGCTCGGCAGCCGCATCGTCTTCGCCCACCTCGTCGTCATCGCCCTGACGACCTGGTACATCCGCCAGGGCCTGGAGGAGTCCGAGACCTGGCAGAGGGCCAAGGGCGGGGCGCAGGCCAAGCCGCCGTCGATGTGGTCGTCCTTCCGCAAGCTGTTCAACCGCCGCGTCAACATCACGGCCCTCGTCTTCCTGGCGGTCATCTACACCTGCTGGAACCAGGCCGCCTCCCAGAACGGCATCTTCCTGCCCACCATCCTCAGCTCCATGGGCTACAAGACCCTGCAGACCGACCTGTTCTCCATGCTCTCCTGGGGCTTCGTCATCGCATCCACCTTCGTCTTCATGCGCCTGGTGGACCGGGTGCCCTACCGCTGGCACTACCTGGCGGGCGGGCTGCTCGCCGTCGTGTCGTGGATCGTCCTCGTCTTCGGCCCCTCCGACGCCGCCTGGACCGCCTTCGGCTACACCATCGTCTGGGGCCTGTCCGCCGGACCGTCAGCCCAGGCCTTCTACTCGGTGTGGTCGCCCGAGCTCTTCGCCACCCCGTACCGCTCAGCGGCGCAGGGGATCGTCTTCTTCGTCGTGCGTCTCGCCTCCGGCCTCATCTCGCTGATCTTCCCGGTCATCCTGGCACGCCCCAACGGCCTGATGATCGACGGCGTCATTCTCATAGGATTCCTCGTGACCGCCACCGCCGTCGGCACCATCGGCGCACCGAGGACGCAGGGCAAGAGCCTGGAGGAGATCGAGATGGAGCGCTACGGGGAGCGCGTGACCAACGCGTAGCGCCCGACCGCCGAGTCGCCGGCCCGGCCCGGCCCACCACTATCACCATCCGCACCCGAGTCGACCGAGCTCAACTCACCGATTGGAGAACCCCATGACCACCCCGACCCTGTCCGACCTGAGCCCCGAGGCCCGCGGCCTGCTGGAGACCCAGACCATTGAGCTGCCCAGCTGGGCCTTCGGCAACTCCGGCACCCGCTTCCGCGTCTTCACCACCACGGGCGTGCCCCGCGACCCCTTCGAGAAGATCGACGACGTCGCCGAGGTCAACCGCCTGACCGGCATCACCCCCCGCGTCTCCCTGCACATCCCCTGGGACAAGACGGAGGACTACGACGCCCTGCGCCGCCGCGCCGAGGACCGGGGCATCTCCATCGGCACCATCAACTCCAACGTCTTCCAGGACGAGGACTACAAGCTGGGCTCCCTGTGCAACCCCGACGAGCGCGTTCGCGCCAAGGCCGTCGCCCACCACCTGGAGTGCATCGACATTATGCGGGCCACCGGCTCGCCGACCCTGAAGATCTGGCTGGCCGACGGCACCAACTACCCCGGCCAGGACTCCATCCGCGAGCGCCAGGATCGCCTGGCCGACTCCCTGTCCCGGATCTACGAGGCCCTGGACGAGGACCAGGGCCTCGTCCTGGAGTACAAGTTCTTCGAGCCGGCCTTCTACCACACCGACGTGCCGGACTGGGGCACCTCCCTGGTGCACTGCCTGGCGCTGGGCGAGCGGGCCAAGGTGGTCCTGGACACCGGCCACCACGCGCCGGGCACGAACATCGAGTTCATCGTCGCCCAGCTGCTGCGCCTGGGGCGGCTCGGCGCCTTCGACTTCAACTCCCGCTTCTACGCCGACGACGACCTCATCGTGGGGGCGGCCGACCCCTACCAGCTCTTCCGCATTATGAACGAGATCGTCGACGCCGGGGCGCTGGCCCCCGACTCGGGCGTCAGCTTCATGCTCGACCAGTGCCACAACCTGGAGGAGAAGATCCCCGGCGAGATCCGCTCGGCCACCAACGTCCAGGAGGCCACCGCCAAGGCCCTCCTCGTGGACCGCGAGGCCCTGGCGGCCGCCCGGGCCGCCGGCGACGTGCTGGGCGCCAACGACGTCTTCGTCGACGCCTTCAACACCGACGTGCGCCCCCTGCTGGCCGAGCTGCGCGAGTCCCGGGGCCTGCCCGCGGACCCCATGCAGGCCTTCCTGGACTCCGACTACCTTGAGCGGGTGCGCGCCGAGCGCGTCGGCGGCGCCGCGGCGGGCTGGGGCGCCTGAGGCCGCCTATTCTCGGCCGGGTCGGGCCCGCCGGCTGGGTCCGGCGCCGTCCGCCGACCCGGCCGGCAGCGCCAGGCCCGGCGGACGGGCCCCGGCCGGGGCCCCGAGCCGCCCGCACCCGTCGCCGTCCGAAAGGATCCCTCATGACCACCACTCCCGTCCGCGTCGGCGCCGTCGACCTCGGCGCCTCCTCCGGGCGCGTCATGGTCGGCACCATCGCCGACGGACGCATCGCCCTGACCGAGACGCGCCGCTTCGCCAACGGCGCCATCCCCCTGCCCACCCGCGAGGGCGAGCGCCTGTTCTGGGACATGCTCCGCCTGTGGGACGAGGTGCGCGAGGGGCTGCTCGCCGCCGTGCGCGACGTCGGCCCCCTGTCGGCCATCGGCATCGACACCTGGGGGGTGGACTACGGCCTGGTCAACGGCTCGGGCACCCTGTCCGCGCAGGTCCACGCCTACCGCTCGGCGCGCACCCGCGGCATCCCCGAGCAGGTCTTCGCCAAGATCCCGGCGCGCGAGATCTACGCGGTCAACGGGCTGCAGGTCCAGGACTTCAACACCGTGTTCCAGCTCGTCGCCCAGGCGCGCGACAACGGCATCCCCCGGGCCTCCAACGGCGCCTACGCCCGCACCCTGCTGCTCCTGCCCGACCTCCTGGCCTGCTTCCTCACCGGCCAGCGGGTCGCCGAGGTCACCAACGCCTCGACGACCGGCCTGGTGGACGCGCGCCTGCGCACCTGGTCGCGGCCCCTGCTGGAGCGGCTGCGCACCGAGCTCGGCCTCGACCTGGACGGCGTCCTGCCCGAGGTCATCGAGCCGGGCACCGTCATCGGGCCGGTGCGGCGCGGGGCGCTGGAGGTCTTCGGCCCCGACGGCGAGCCCACGCCCGTGGTCGCCGTCGGCAGCCATGACACGGCCTCCGCCGTCGTGGCCGTGCCCGCCGCCGACCCCGACTTCGCCTACATCTCCTGCGGGACCTGGTCACTGGTCGGCCTGGAGCTGGACGAGCCGGTGCTCACCCTGG
Source organism: Actinomyces israelii (assembly GCF_030253495.1). Classification (NCBI taxonomy): domain Bacteria; kingdom Bacillati; phylum Actinomycetota; class Actinomycetes; order Actinomycetales; family Actinomycetaceae; genus Actinomyces; species Actinomyces israelii. Next base: position 529,772 of record NZ_CP124548.1, on the reverse strand, counting down.
CCTCGCAGAGGGCCAACTTCACCAACGAGCTCGGCGTGGACCACACGGTCCGCTACCTGAAGAACGTCATGGGCCTGTGGGTCCTCAACGAGGCCGTGCGCACCTGGCGGAGCCAGGGCCTGGAGACCTCCCTGCCCGAGCTCGACGCCGCCGCGGCCGCCGCCGAGCCGCTGCGCACCGTCGTCGACATCAACGACGCCGCCTTCTACGCCCCCGGGGACATGGCCGCCCGCATTGACGACGCCGCCCGCGCCACCGGCCAGCCCCGGCCCCGCACCGCCGGGGAGTACGTGCGCTGCATCAACGACTCCCTGGCCCTGGCCTACCGGCGCGCCGTGCGCGAGGCGGCCGAGCTGTCCGGACGCGAGGTGCGGGTCGTGCACATGGTCGGCGGCGGCATCCACAACCGGCTCCTGTGCCGGCTGGCCGCCGATGCCACCGGGCTGCCGGTCCTGGCCGGCCCCGCCGAGGGCACCGCCCTGGGCAATATGGTCGTGGCCGCCCGCGGCGCCGGGCTCATCGACGGCGACCTGAGCGACCTGCGCCGTCTCATCCGCAGCTCCAGCCAGATCGTGCGGTACGCGCCGCAGGCCGACGCCGCCGCCGGCTGGGACGCCGTCGAGCACCGGCTCTTCGGGTGAGCCGTCTGCCGGCGCCCCATCCCACCGTTTGAGAGGACACCCTGATGATCGATGACGCGCAGCACGCGCCTGCGGCGCCGCAGCCCGCCGCCACCCGCGACGGCGTTCCGCTGACTCCGCTCGCCGGCGGCTTCCTGCCGCCCTACACCGAGCGTCTGCCCCTCCTGGTGGGCCTGCCGGCGCCCTCTCCGGAGGCCATGGCCACGGCCATGGCGGCGGCCGCGGGCGCAACGGCGCAGGAGACTCCCGGCCGGGCCGAGACGAGCATCGACGAACCCGACAACGCCGACAGCGATGACTCGATCAATGCCGAGACGGACGCGCCCTCCGACGGCAGGGCGGCGGCGGCCCTGGAGGCCACGAAGGTCATGGACGCCTGGTCGGCTCCCTTCGGGGACCCGGAGGAGACCCACTCGACCGTCGAGGATCGTCGGATCGAGGGGCCTCACGGGCCGGTCCCCCTGCGGATCTACCGCCCCGAGCCGGGATGGGTCGCGCCGTTCCCCTCCCCCGACGACGACGGCCGGCGCGCCGGGCTCGTGTGGTACCACGGCGGCGCCTTCGTGGCCGGGGACCTGGACATGCCGGAGGCCGACGCCGTCGCCCGCGGCCTGGTCACCCGCACCGGCGCGACGGTCGTCTCGGTCTTCTACCGCCTGTGCAACGACGGGACCACCCACCACCCCGTGCCGCACGACGACGCCTGCGCCGCCTTCCGCTGGACAGTCGCCCACGCCGCGGGGCTCGGCATCGACCCCGCACGCCTGGCCGTCGGCGGGGCCAGCGCGGGCGGATGTCTCGCGGCCGGAGTCGCCCTGCGCGGCCGAGACGACGGCGCCGCCCCCTGGCAGGCGCTGCTCGCCTACCCCGTCGTCCACGCCGAGCGCTGGCCCGCCTCCTCGGAAGAGCTGGCGGCCCGTCTGGAGGAGATGCCGCAGGTCCTGCGGTTCCCCGCCGACGTCGTGACCGTCATGAACGCCAACCTGCTCGGAGGGCCGGTCCGGGACGTGCCCGTCTACGCCTTCCCAGGCGAGGCAGCCGACCTGGGCGGCTACCCGCCGACCTATATCGAGAACTGCGAGAACGACGACCTGCGCGCCTCCGGCGAGGCGTTCGCCCGCCAGTTGGCGGCGGCCGGCGCCGACGTCGAGTGCGTCACCTGCGCGGGAGTCCCCCACGGCCACCTCAATGCCGTCGGCAGCCCGCTGACCGCCCGGTCGCTCGACCGCTTCGCCGCCCGCCTGGCGCGCGCACGGTGACGCGGCGGCTCTCAGCCGGACCGCCCAACCATCCACTACCGGAACCGAAGAAGGAACATCATGCCCACCACCCCCGACCTCAACGACGTCCTCGCCCAGATGGGCGCCGCCGGACGCCGCCTGGACCACATGAGCGCCGTCGAGGCCGGCGCCGGCAATATCTCGGTGTCCATCGCCGCCGGCGCCGACGAGCTCGGCCTGGCCGACCGCTTCCCCCAGGCCCGCCCCGGCACCGAGCTGCCGCTGCCCGCCCCGGCGCTGGCCGGCCGCACCGTCCTGGTGACCGGCTCGGGCTGCCGCCTGCGCGACGTCGCCGCCTCGCCCGAGGCGAACGTCTCGGCCTTCGTCATCGACGACGGCGGGGCCACCGGCACCTGGTACACCCACCCGCAGCGGGCCTACGAGCGCCCCACCAGCGAGTTCAACTCACACCTGGCCGTGCACAACGACCAGGTGGAGCGCCGCGGCGTGGGCTTCCAGGCCGTCATCCACGCCCAGCCCCCGTACCTGGTCCAGCTCTCCCACGTGAGGGACCTGCGCAGCACGAAGGCGTTCAACCGCCGCATCCTGCGCTGGGAGCCCGAGACTATTGTCCAGATCCCCGCGGGCATCGAGGTGCTCGACTTCATGGTGCCGGGCTCGCAGACCCTCATGGAGAGCAATGTGCGTGCCCTGCGCGACCACGTCATCGTCCTGTGGTCCAAGCACGGCATTATGGTGCGCTCCGACGACTCGCCGCTGGCGGCGGTCGACAAGGTCGAGTACGCCGAGACCGGCGCCATGTACGAGGTCCGCGACATGATGGCCGGGGGCCTGGGCGAGGGGGTGAGTGACGCCGAGCTGCACGCCGTCGTCGAGGCCTTCGACGTCCCCACCGACCTGTTCTGAGACGCGGGACCGGCCCGCCCGCCGTCACCGCCCGACCTCGAGGACGAAGGAGTTCGCCATGAGCGCCCCCGCCAGCACCGCGCCCCGCGCCGCCGCCCCCGCACCGGCGCCGACCCGTCTCACGGTGGACCACCAGCGAGAGCCCCTCGGCGTCGCCGTGCGCGAGCCCGTGCTCGCCTGGCAGGTCGCCGGCACCGAGCCCGCCACCGCCTACGAGGTGGAGGTCCGCCGCCTCGACGCGGCCTCCGGGGAGGCTCTGGAACCCGCCGTCTGGGCCACCGGCCGCGTGGAGGTGGATGATCCGCCCATGAGCCCGTGGGTCCCCTACACCGGGGAGCCCCTGGCCTCGGACGCCGACTACACCTGGCGCGTGCGCGTGTGGACGGCGACCGGCGCCCCCGCTGCCGGGCCCGGCGACGACGCCGGGCCCGGCGTCGTCGCCGGCGCGGGCGCCCCGGGCGGCTCTCCGGCAGGCACCCCGGGCGGCTCTCCGGCGGGCGCCCCGGGCGGCTCTCCGGCGGGCGCCCCGGGCGGCTCTCCGGCGGGCGCCCCGGGCGGCTCCGGCGGCACCGCCCGCCCCGACCCGGCCGCGGCCCCCTCGCAGTGGGCCGTCTCCGCCTTCTCCACCTCGCTCCTGGACCCCGCCGACGTCGTCTCCCCCTGGGTGGAGCCCGCCCAGGCGCCGGTGGAGCCCGAGCCGCCGGCCGACTTCGAGACCCTCTTCGCGCCCCGGGACCGCGCGCCCGCCGGCGAGCGCCTCCACCCGGTCAAGCTCGTGCGCCAGGACCTCGACCTGGGCCACGCGGATCGGGCGGCGGGGCCGGGCGCCTCCTCGGCATCCTCGGCATCCTCGGCATCCTCGGCCTCCTCGGCCTCCGCCGCGCCGATCACCCGCGCCCGCCTCTATGTGAGCGCCCAGGGCGTTATCGACGTCTCCATCGACGGCGTCCTGGTGGGAGACACGGTCCTGGCCCCGGGCTGGACCAGCTACCACGCCTACACCGAGCTCGAGGTCCACGACGTCACCCGCCTCCTGGCCGGCGCGGGCGACCCGGCGGGAGCCGGCGGCCCGGGCGGCGCGGGCGGAACCGACGGGAGCCGTCACACGCTGGGGCTGCGACTGGGCGACGGCTGGTTCGCCGGACGCATGACCATCACCGGCGAGTCCGCCCAGTACGGCGCCCTCCTGCGCGGCTGGTGGCAGCTGTCCGTCACCCGCGCCGACGGCACCCGCGCCGTCTACGGCCCCGACGCCTCCGCCCGCTCCAGCCAGGCCGGCCCCGTCCGCTACAGCGACATTATGGTCGGCGAGAAGCGCGACGACCGCCTCGCCGCCGCCGTCGCCGGCTGGGAGACCCCCGGGTTCGACGACGCCGACTGGGACCCGGTGCGCATCGTCCCGGCCGCCGAGCTCGACCCGGCCACCGCCCTGGAGCCCTTCCGCGGCGAGCCCGTGCGCCGCCTCATGGAGCTGCCAGCCGCCCGGGTGCTGACCACCCCGGCGGGTGAGACCGTGCTGGACTTCGGCCAGGTGATCGCCGGGCGGGTGCGGCTGTCCGCCGTCGGACCGGCCGGCACCGAGATCGTCCTGGAGCACTCCGAGCACCTGGCGGCCGACGGCACCTTCTTCTCCAACGTCCAGGGCCCCAACAAGGACCAGCGCGACGCGTGGATCCTGGCCGGCACGGGCACGCCCGACTCCCCCGAGGTCTTCGAGCCCGCCTTCACCTTCCACGGCTTCCGCTACGCGCGGGTGACCGGCTACCCGGGCGAGCTCGCCGCCGGCGCCGCCACCGCCGTCGTCATCGGCTCCGACCTGGAGCCCGCCGGCGACCTGGAGTGCTCCGATACTCGTCTGACCCGGCTGCACGCCAACGCCGTGTGGTCCCAGCGCTCCAACTTCCTGTCCATCCCCACCGACTGCCCCCAGCGCGAGCGCGTGGGCTGGACCGGGGACATCCAGGTCTTCGCGCCCGCGGCCACCAACAACGCCGAGGTCCACACCTTCCTGGCCCGCTGGCTGCGCAATGTGCGCGCCGACCAGAAGGACGACGGGCGCGTCGTCATCATCTCGCCCTTCGCCCCGCGCCAGGAGGCCATGGAGGGGCAGGGCGGCATCGGCGGGATCACGGCCGCGGCCGGCTGGGGGGACGCGATCATCCGGGTGCCGCTGGCGCTGTGGGAGCGCTACGGGGACGCCGACACGCTGGCGGCGTGCTACCCGGCCATGCGGGCCTGGGTGGACATGCAGGCCCGCCAGGCCGCCGCCGAGCTGCCCCCGCGGCTGCGCGGCGGGGACCCGGAGGACTGGGACGGTCCGGACCGGACCGCCGGCTGGGAGGCATTGAGCGACGACGAGGCCGCCCGGCAGCGGCTGCTGTGGAGCTCGCGCCTCCACTTCGGGGACTGGCTGGCGCCCTCGACCCTGGCCGACGGCTCACTCGACGCCGTCATGGTAGCGCCCCGCCTCACCAGCGAGGTCGTCGGCTCGGCCTTCCACGCCGAGGCCCTGCGGACCATGGCGCTGGTCGCCCGGGCCCTGGGTCGGGGGGCGGAGGCCAGCTCCTACGCCGAGCGCTGGGAGGCGGTGCGCCGCGCCTTCGCCGCGGAGTACGTCGGCGGCGACGGCACCATGGAGCCGGACCTGCAGGGCGTCTACGTCCTGGCGCTCGCCTTCGACCTCATCCCCGACGCCGGGCGGCGCCGGGCCGCGGCCGACCGGCTCGCGGCGCTGGTCGAGGCCGCCGGGCGGCACCTGGACACCGGGTTCCTCTCGGTGCCCTTCCTGCTGGACGTCCTGGTGGATGCCGGCCGGGAGGACCTGGCCTGGGCGGTGCTCACCCGGGACACCGCCCCCTCCTGGCTCTACGAGGTCGTCCGGGGGGCGACGACGATCTGGGAGTCGTGGACGGCCGTCGCCCCGGACGGCACCGTGGGGGCGATGAGCTTCAACCACTACGCCTTCGGCTGCGTGGACGACTGGCTGTTCCGCCGCGTGGGCGGCATCGAGGCGGCCGAGCCGGGCTTCCGGCGGGTGCGCGTGGCGCCGCTGACCGGCGGCCCCGTCTCCTGGGGCCGGGCCAGCCGCGACACGCCGTTCGGGCGCGTGGCCGTGTCCTGGGCCCGGCAGGGCGGACCGGGTGCGGCGGTGCGCTACGAGGTCGAGCTGCCCGCCGGGGTGGGCGGCGAGCTCGTCGGCCCCGACGGCGCGGTCCGCGAGCTGGCCGCCGGCCGCACCGTCGTCTCGCTGTGAGCCCGCCCCTTCGCCGGGATCGGTCCGGTTCCGGACCGATCCCGGCGAAGGGGCGGAGAGGGGGCCGGGCTCAGGCCAGGGAGGCGCCGTTGGTCCGGGCGATCTCGCCGTAGACGCGGGCCGACTCTTTGAGGGTGCGTTCCTGAGTGTCCCGGTCCACGGCGATAATGCCGAACTTGGGGCCGTAGCCGAAGACCCACTCGAAGTTGTCCATGGCCGACCAGCACATGTAGCCGCCCACCGGAACGCCGTCGGCGATGGCGGCGCCGACCTCTGCGATGGCGGTGCGCAGGAAGTCTACGCGCTGGGTGTCATCCTCCGTGTTGAGGCCGTTCTCGGTGACAATGATCGGAACCTTGACGGTCTCCCAGGCCTGGCGCACGACGGCGCCGATCGCCCAGGGCCAGATCTCCTCGCCGGCCGGGTTGACCACGGCGCCGGCGGCCGGCGGCACCGGGCCGTCGGGGCCGAGCACGGTGCGGTTGTAGGTCTGCAGCCCCACGAAGTCGTCGCCCTCGCTCACCCGCAGGTAGCGCAGGTTGTTCCTCTCGATCATCGCCGCCACGCGCTGCTGGCCGCCGGGGGCGGCGTGGAAGTCGGAGTTGGCGAGCGTCCAGCCGACCCGCATCGAGGGCTTGACGGCCTTGATGGCCTCGACGGCGGCCTTGTGCGCGGCGGCCTTGATCTCGAAGGCCTTCTCGGTGGCGCTCAGCTGGAAGCCCGCGACCCTGTCCGCCGTCGTCCCGAGCGCCCGGGCGGCCCCCTCCCAGGTGGGGTTGCCCAGGCGCTGGGCGGGGGTCGCCTCGCACAGCCCCATCTCCCCGAGCAGGATGGCGAGGTTGGGCTCGTTCATGGTGCAGGCGACCTCGAACAGGTCACCGAGCTCGGCGGTGACGCGGCGGCAGTAGCGGGCGAAGAGCCCGGGCGTGGCGGCGTCCTCCCAGCCGCCGCGGGCGATGAGCCAGGTCGGGGAGGTGAAGTGGTGGTAGGTGACGATCGGGGCGAGCCCGTGCTCGCGGCAGGCGCGCAGCATGTCGCGGTAGTGCTCGATGGCGACGGCGGAGAACTCGCCGGGCGCCGGCTCGATGCGGCTCCACTCCAGGGAGAAGCGGTAGGCGTTCAGGCCCAGGGAGGCGAGCAGGGCGATGTCGTCGCGGTAGCGGTTGAAGTGGTCGCAGGCGTCGCCGGAGGACTCGGCGTACATGGTGCCGGGGACGTGCTCGTAGAGCCAGACGTCGTTGTTCGTGTTGCCGCCCTCGACCTGGTGGGATGCGGTGGCGGTCCCCCACAGGAAGTCCTCGGGGAAGGGGGTGGCGGGGGCTGGGGCGTTCGTCGTCATGGGATGACTCCTCGGATCGTCTCGGTCATGTGGTTCTCAGCGGGTTCTCGGGCTCCAGAGGTCTGGGCGGGGCGCGACGGCGGCCGGCCGGGCCCCGCCCGGCCGGCCGGAAGGTGCCGGGCCGGGTGGACCGTCGTCGTCGGGCTATTTCACGCCCTTGACCAGGGGGATGACGACGGCGCCCAGCGCGCACAGGGCGGCGGCGACGCCCCACAGGAGCGTGTAGTTGTTCCCCGGCCCCAGGATGGTGGGGGCGACGGCGGGCACGAGGATATTGGGCAGGTTGAGGGCCAGGCCGAAGACCGCCATGTCCTTGCCGGTGTCCGCCTCATTGGGCAGGACCTGGGCGCACAGGGCCAGGTCGACGGTGAGGTACATGGCCTGGCCGACGGCGAAGACCATCCAGGCGACGATGAACTGGTTGAAGCTGCCCGCCTGGCCGCCGATGACCAGAGCGAGCGCCATGACGAGGGCCGAGCCGATGACGAAGGGCTTGCGCCGCCCCATCTTGTCCGACAGCCACCCCGACCCGGTGAACAGGACGATCGACACGGGCGCGGAGTACAGGGACAGCAGGCCGGCCTTGGCTCCGGCCTCGGCCGGGGAGAAGTGGAGGTTGGTGATGAGGTAGAGGACGAAGAAGGCCAGGAAGGCGGTCATGGCGACGCCGGCCAGGAAGCGGGAGAGCCACACCCACCCGAAGTTCGGGTGCTTGCGGGGGTTGACGAAGAAGCCGGCGAACAGGCCGCGCAGGTCCAGGGCCGGGACGTCGTCCTTGTCCCGCTGGGGGTCCTTGTAGAGCAGAATGAGGGGGAAGGTCGTGGCCAGGGCCAGCAGCACGGGGACGGTCATCATAAGGGCCGGCGTGCCGACGAGCCTGCCCGCGATGGCCGCGCCGGCGCTCATGGCGAGCGCGCCCATCATGCCCATGAAGCCCATGACCCGGGCGCGCATCTTGTTGGGCACGCCCTCGACGGGGATGACGGAGTAGGCGTTGAAGCCGGCCTGGGCGGCGGTAATGCCCACGACGTAGGCGGCGCCGATGACGAGGTGGCTGGTCATGGTCCCGATGGCGGCCATGCAGGCGAGGCTGACGAGGTAGCCGCCGAGGATCCAGGGGCGGCGGCGCCCGAAGCGGCTGGTCGTGCGGTCGGACAGGGCCCCGATCAGCGGGATCGCGAAGAGCATCAGGATGCCCGACACGGTCGTGATGCGCGAGTAGACGGTGGTGGCGGTCGCCTCGTCCATGGCCGACAGCCGCAGCTGGAGGGCCGTGCCCAGGGTGAGCATCATGATGTACCCGCCCACGGCGGCCAGGAGGACCAGCGGGATGGTGCGCGAGGGCCTGCCGTAGGTGCGGGTGATGGCCTCAGCGTCGTCAGCGTCGTCAGCGTCGGCTGCATCGGCTGTGCCGGCTGCGCCGTGCTCAGCATCGTTGTCGGGCTCGACGACGGCCTCGTCGGCCTCGGTCGGGACTTCCTCGACGGCGAGGGTCAGGGCGGCCTCGGCGCCCTCGGAAGGAGGGGCATCGGTGGGAGTACTCATCGATCGTCCTTGAGATGAGGTCGGCGCCTGGGCCGACGGTGGAGGCCGGCGGGAAGGGCCGGACCTGTTGACACGTTTCACCCTAGTCATAAGTTGCCCAACCTGTAAGAGATCTATATCACTATTCAGGTCGCGCGTCCCGCGTCTCGGCAGATAGGCTGCCCCCAGGAGCTCAGCCGACGGCCACGCGAGAAGGGGCGAGAACGCCATGCCGAGCGGAAGACGCAGCACCGCAACGGATCGGGCCCGGAGAGGCGCAGCCGCGGAACCGACAGCCTCGCCGACCCCGACCCGTGGAAGGCTGTCCGCTCCCGCCGCAGGGCCGAGCGCCGCCATCGCCCCGCCGGACGGCCGCACCCGCTACGCCAACGGCGAGCGCCGCCGCGCCGAGATCATCGACGCCGCCATGAAGGTCTTCGCCGAGCAGGGCTTCAACAGCCTCTCCCTGCGCCAGATCGCCGAGGCCGTCGGGGTCAGCCACACGCTGCTGCGCCACCACTTCGGCACCAAGGACACCATCCTCCAGGCGGTGCTCACCCGCCGCGAGGAGACCGAGGCCCGGTGGCGCGCCGACCTGTTCGCCGAGCACGGGCTGCTCGAGGCCCTGCCCAGGATCATGGAGCACAACGCCGCGATCCCGGGCCTCATCCAGCTCGACTCGCTCATGCGCGCCGAGGCCGTCAACCCCGACCACCCCGCGCACGAGTACGTCATCGGCCTGGCCCGGCGCTTCCGCGCCCAGCTGCGCGCCGACCTCGCGGCGGAGCGGGCCGCGGGACGGATCCGGGAGGATCTCGACCTCGAGCTGACGGCGACGCAGCTCGTCGCCCTCATCGAGGGGGTTCAGAGCGAGTGGCTCCTCGATCGCAGCGTCGACATGCCCACCGTCGTCCGCTCCTTCGCCGAGGACCTGCGGGCGACCTGACGGCACAGCGAGAAAGAGCCGCTGGATGACTGATTGATTCCGGCGAGGGCCGGTGCTGCCCGCCCCTCTCGCCGAGATCGGCAGCTCCGGCTCGAGATCGGTTCGGGGGAGGGCGGAGGCCGCGAGCGGGCCGGGCACGCGGGCTCTCGGCCGAAACGTTCACGTTCAGACGCACCCGGGCTGCGCGGCCCGCCGCTCGCGCCGTCATGCCTTAGACATGCGACCGCGGCGCCTGAGGCAGACCGCAAGGGTCCGACAGGACCAGCGGCTCTGGAGCCAATCATCTACGATGGCCGCACGCCATTTATGAAACGGTTCAGCACACCTGGAGCCCCCATGCCCGACCACTCGTCCGCCATCCCCGTTCCCGCCACTCTCCTCGACGCCGCGGCCCCGCCCCCGACGGACCCCGTCGGCCCGCTGTCCGCCCCGGAGCGCCTGCGCGCCGACCACCACCGCGCCGGCGCCGACGTGCTCGGCGGCACCGGCGCCGCGCCCGCCCTGTCCTGGGAGATCCCCAGCGCCCCGGCGGGCTGGACGCAGGAGCGCGCCGAGGTCGAGATCACGCGCGCCCCGGCCGGCGCCCCAGCGACCAGCGCCACCACCGGGACCATCGCCCTCGACGGCCCGGCCTCGACCTTCGTCCCCTGGCCCGCCTCCCCCCTCGCCTCCCGCGAGCGCGCCACCTGGCGGGTGCGCGTGGCCGGGGCCGACGGCGCCTTCTCGCCCTGGTCCGCCCCCGCCGTCGTCGAGACCGGGCTGCTGGAGCGCGCCGACTGGGCCGCCCGGCCCATTGCCGCCCCTGGGAACACGCGCACCGACGCCGCCCCCGTCCTCGTGCGCCGCCTGAGCGTCCCGGCCGGCACGGCCGCCGCCCGCCTGCACCTGACCGCGGCCGGCGTCTACGAGGCCTTCATCGACGGCGTCAGGGTCGGCACCGATGAGCTCGCGCCGGGCTGGACCGAGTACCGCGACCGCTTCCTCGTCCAGACCCACGACGTCACCGCCGCCCTGACTCCCGGCGAGCACGAGATCGCCGTCGTCCTGGGCAACGGCTGGTACCGCGGGCACCTGACCTGGGAGATGCGCGAGTGCGTCTACGGGCGGGCCCTGTGGCTCCTGGCCCAGGTCGAGCTGAGCGGGCCGGACGGCGCGCGCACCACCGTCGGCACGGACGCGCAGTGGGCCTGGCGCCCCTCCAATATCACCGCCAACGACCTCTACAACGGCCAGTCCACCGACCTGCGCCTGCCCGCCCTCGGCGCGCACGAGGCCGAGGCGCCGGTGGAGGTCCTGGCCCGGCAGGACGCCCTCGGCACCGCCGCACTGGAGCCCACCGCCCTGCCGCTGCCCACCGTCGTCGGCGAGGTCGCGCCCGTCGAGGTCATCACGACGCCGTCGGGCAGACGGGTGGTCGACTTCGGCCAGAACCTCACCGGCCACGTGCGCCTGACCGCCCGCGGCGAGGCCGGGCGCACGATCACGCTGCGCCACGCCGAGGTCCTGGAAGCAGGCGAGCTCGGCACCCGCCCCTTGCGCGCGGCCGAATGCACCGACCGCGTCACTCTGTCCGGAGGCGAGGACGTCTTCGTCCCCGCGCTCACCCAGCACGGGTTCCGCTACGTCGAGGTGGACGGCTTCGACGGCGATGACGCCGCGCTGCTGGGCGCCCTCACGGCGCGCGTCGTCTCGGCGGGCATGGAGCGGGCGGCCTGGTTCGAGTCGGACCAGCCGCTCATCGACAAGCTGGTGGAGAACACGCGCTGGTCCACCATCGACAACTTCATCACCGTGCCCACCGACTGCCCGCAGCGCGACGAGCGCCTGGGCTGGACCGGCGACATCGGCGCCTTCGCCCCCACCGCCCTGTCCCTGTACGACGCCGCAGGGTTCCTGACCTCCTGGGTGAGGGACCTGGCCGCTGCGCAGAGCCCCGACGGCGCCCTGCCGGTCGTCTGCCCCGACGTGCTGGGCGGGACGAAGCTCACCTGCGCCTGGGGGGATGCGATCACGCTCGTGCCGTGGGCCGTCTTCGAGGCCACCGGCGACGCCTCCGTCCTGGCCGGCGCGGTGGAGGCCATGGCGCGCTTCGTCGATGGCGTGGACGCCGCGGCCGGGCCCTCGCGCCTGTGGCGGGGCGGCTTCCAGTTCGGCGACTGGCTCGACCCCGACGCCCCGCCGGAGAACCCGGGCGCCGCCAAGGCGGACCCCGACGTCGTCGCCACCGCCTACTTCGCCCGCAGCGCCGATATCACCGCCCGCGCCTGGGCGGTCCTGGGCGAGGACGAGCGCTCCGCCCGCTACGAGGCCCTGGCCGCGAGCGTGCGCGCCGCCTACCTGGACGCCTACGTCACGGCCGACGGCCTCATCCTGTCGGACTGCGCGACCGTCTACGCCCAGGCGCTGGCCTGGGACCTGCTGGACACGCCCCGGCGTGTGGCCGGCGCGGGCCGGCGGCTCGCGGACCTCGTGCGCCTGCGCGCCTTCCGCATCTCGACCGGGTTCGTCGGCACTCCCCTGGTGCCGGCGGCCCTGGTCAGGGGCGGGCAGGCGGCCACGGCCGCCCGCCTGGTGCTGGAGCGGGGCTGCCCGAGCTGGCTGTACCCGGTGACCATGGGGGCGACGACGATCTGGGAGCGCTGGGACTCCATGCTCCCGGACGGCTCCATCAATCCCGGCGAAATGACGTCCTTCAACCACTACGCGCTCGGGGCGGTCACGCAGTGGCTGCTCACCGACGTCGGCGGGCTCGGTCTCGCGGGCTCCGGGGGCCGGACGCTGCGGGTGGCCCCGCAGGTGGGCCGCGGCTTCGCCTCGGCGAGCGTCGTGCGGCGCCTGCCGCTGGGGACGGCGTCGGCGTCGTGGTCGCTCGACGGGGACCGCCTGACCGTGCGCGTAGCGGTGCCCGTGGGGGCGACGGCGGAGCTCGTGCTGCCCGGGGCCGAGCCGGAGGTCGTGGGCCACGGCCTGCACGAGCGGACGGTGAGCGCGCCCGCGGAGATGCTCGGGGCCGATCGCCGCGAAGTCCTGACCGTGCGCGACCTCATCGACGACGCTCCCGCCTGGGAGCGCGTCGTTGAGGCGGTCCGCGCCTGCGGCCACCCGGTCTACGGGGACGACCCGGCCGGCGCCCTGATGAGGAGCCTGGCCCACGACCTCGACTCGACGGCCCGGATCCTCCCAGGGGCGGCGACGACCTACGGCTTCATCCCGGGGCTGGAGGGACTGCGCGGCCGGCTCGCCGAGATCGTCGTCGAGGTCGCCCCGCACGCCGCCGAGGTCCCCGCCTACCTCAGGAGCTGAGCGGGCCGGGCAGGGCCGGGGCCGCCGCGCCGGTCGCCCGACCGGACGGCCGGCCCGTCCGGCTGGCCCGTCCGTCCGGCTGGCCCCGCAGCCCCCTTCGCCGAGATCGGTCGTATTCCGGCTCGAGATCGGTTCACTTCCGCGTCAGGACCGCGGCTGCGCGCTTGCCGAGGCCCCGGCCCCACCCGGCCGGGGCGCGCCGACGTCGTCGCCCGCATCAACAGCCACATCGCCACACTCTGTCGATTCTGTCGATATGACTGTCGATCTTACTATGGCTGGAGTTAAACAAGATCGGTGTGTGGTGGTGTGACTGGGGTGTGCTCGAAGTCGTAGTCGAAGGTGCGGTTGGCGATGTAGGCCGTGAAGGCCGCGGAGGTGTTCTCCGGGCGAGCGCGCAGAAGCAAGACCATCCGGGACACCGCCCCCCCTCAGGCCGAGCCCGGAACAAGCCCGGAACACACGATCAGAAACAGCTCCACCCCGCCCCGAGGCACAGGACACCCGGCGAGGCCGACCAGGACCACCGAGCAACAAGACAACCAGCCCGAGACACCGCCTTCAAAGCTGCCCGAGACACACCCGGCAGTCCACCGACCTTGTTTAGCTTCAGCCATACCGCTCAAAAGCATGCGCATATCACTCATCATCAGCTCGCCCCTCCGACGTATCTTTTAAGTCCGCACTTCCAGATCAATCGCGAGAGCGCCAAGAATCCGACAGCAGCGACCAGCAGCGTGACGACCGCACCCCCCTGCACCATGGTGCCTCTGGCCGACAGGCTCGCAGCAGGCACCGAGACGCAGAGCAGGATGGGGAATGCGAGGGTCAATATGTCCCGCAGGTAAGATGGGAACACATTCACCGGCCAGCGGCCGGCTTGCTCGTAGAGCTGGTCGAAGGCAGTGAACAGCGCGTCGACACGGATAAGCGTGAATGCGAGGCCAGCCACCGCGTACTGCCAACCTGCCACGCACAGTGACGCGGCGACGAGCGTCGCCAGGAACATCATCACGCTCACCAGAGTGATATCAAGTTGCGGCGAAACAGCAAGGACAAGAACCACACCGGTAATCACGCCCGCGACCGCATCGACTCGGAACACGCGAGCCCCGGAATGGAACTGAGCATCAATAGGCTGGACCACGATATAGTCGAACGAGCCGTCACGGATCATACCGACAACGTCTTGCAGAGAAGGTATCAGACTACACCCCACCACACCCCCGATAATGTGGTGCACGCCCAGAAGCACAACGAGCCCCGCCGAGTCCCAGCCGTTGAGTGACTCAGTATTCAACGCTATGATCAGAATTCCAACGAGTGCTGTCGCCACCGAGAGGATCGATGCGAACAACGCAGCAAACAGATCTGATCTGTATTGCACCAACGTGTGCAGCGCAGCTCGAGCCAAAGCGCGATTGATACGCGTCCACCGCACAGCAGTAGCAGCCACTGACTTCATCACGAGCTCACTCCTTCGTAGTGGCGGACTGCACGCTTATAGATCAGACGGCCTAGCACCCCGAAGATCAAGATCATAACGAGTTGGACCATGATAACACGCAGTCCATCCCTTGATGTAGTCCGCGCAGTAAATATCTCCAGAGGGTACCCTAAGAAGTAAGGAAAAGGGGTAAATTCGCTCGCCGCACGCATCCATGCGGGCAACCGGTCCAGCGGCGCGAAGGCGCCACTTAGAAGGGTGGCGACTGCAAAGTAGAGCGAGTTCAGTCCATCCGTCCGGACCATCCAGAACGCCGCCAACGCCAAGACCCACTCCACTACAAAACGAAGAGCAACAGCAAGGGCGAGGACAACCAGACCGAGCAGCGCACCTGAAATGCTCGGAGGGAGACTGGCACCCATTGCGGCACCAGTAAGAACAGCGCCGGTAAGGACAATTGGAAGACCCACAACCTTGCTGGCAAGCATCGCACAGAGATCCCGATGGAAGGGGTGAACAGGCGTCAGAAGATACGAGGAGAATGTACCCGAAGTGATGCGTTGCCGGTAGTCCCACATCACCCATACCGAGGTCAGGTTGGCGAAAACCGCACCGGCAGTAAAATACAGAGCATAGAAGGAGCGCTCTTGGGCAGACTCCGAAGTCGCGATCCAGACGAATCCGGTAACCAGAGGTTGCAATATGCCAACGAGAGCCCACAGCCACACAGCGCCCTTGTACTCGAGTTCAGAAGAGACCGAAAGTCGGAATTGAGCGCGGTAAAACCGAATCAGTCTCTTTGCATTAGCCATCGGATCACTCACATGCCGCTCTGCTGGTACAGGTCGGCGACCACGTCTTCGGTGCGAGGCTCACCTCGGCTCATCTTGAGCAATGTGACTTGCTCCGACAGCCAATGCAGAACAGGGCCGAACTCGGTCTCGGGAATCACGATCATATACTCGCCCTCACCCGCGTTCTCGAGAGCAAGTCCCCTTGCTGAACAACAGGCTTCGAGAGTGGAAGCGTCCGCAGCGGCAACGCTTACATTAAGTTTACCACCGGGTCTGTGTCGCTCGATCAATCCGCGGAAGGAACCATCATATATTATAGCACCCTCGCCTAGCGCAATCACACGCGGACACAGCTCCTCAATGTCACGTATATTGTGGCTGGTAAGAAGGAGCGATGCCCCCCGCTCCTGACAGTAGCGACGCAGGTATGTTCTCAACTGACGTTGCACATCCGGGTCGAGGCCGATTGTAGGCTCGTCGAGGAATAGCATCCGAGGAGCGTGAAGCAGTGCCTTCGCCACCTCGCAGCGCATACGCTCGCCCAATGACAGGCTCCGCGTCGGCTTGGACAGATAGGGCTCGATGCCGAGGACATCGATGAGACTGGCCAAGCGTGACCGGTAGTCACTATCAGTCACATTGTAGATCGCTTGATGGAGACGGAAGGACTCGACCACCGGAATATCCCACTGCAGTTGACTCTTCTGTCCCATCATCAGTGAAATATCCTGCAGGTACGCGTATCTATGATCGCTAGGAACATAGCCGGCAGCATTAATGCTGCCACGGGTTGGAGCGATAACTCCGGCCAGCATTCGGAGGAGGGTAGTCTTTCCGGCACCATTTCCACCGAGGAGGCCTACGCTCTCACCCGCTGCGACGGTAAAATCCACGTCTCGAATTGCGGTCACCGTTTTATAATGGCTTTTGAATAGGGACGCCACCGCCGACAAAGTCCCCTCTTCCCGCTGCTTGATTCAATACTGCTTCGTAAGTCTTGAGCACCGGATCGAGTGCAACTCGCTCGCCATCTGCGATCATCTCCTTATGCTGACGTTCGGCGGAGTATAACAGACTCTTCCCAGTCGCGAGCGTACTCGGCGTCGTGCATCGCCTGGTACTACAGCGCCTGCCACGACCACGTTGTGCCGTCGGGATTGGACTGCCGGGCGCGTCTCGGACAGCCTTGAAATCTGTGCCTCAGGCTGCTTGTCTTGTTGCCCGGTGCTCCTGGTCGGCCTCGCCCTGCGTCCTGCGCCCCAGGGTGGAGTGGAGTCATTTCTGATCGTGTATTCCAGCTCGACCTGGGAGGCAGTATCCCGGACGGCCTTGCTTCTTGCGACGGTGGACCATCTGATAGACCCTCTCATTCTTCAGCGTGGCGCCTGCCGGCTTCCGCCTGGGCACCCGCCCAGCGCACCCCGGTCCTGCCTGTGGAAGCGATGATCTCATATCTCCCCAGATGCTGGGCGAGCTGCTCAGAGGTGTACTGGCACCCCCGGTCCGAGTGGAATCGAGTGGAGTACCGTCTCCCCCTGTCGCGTACGGGCACCTGCGGGCCGCCATATCGATCGCCTCGCACGACGGAGGTCGGTGCCGCGTGCGGTCACCCCAGTAGCACAGCCCACGACCTTCCTGGGCGCAGCAGCCCGGCAACAGTCGCCAGGCAGATCGAGTCCCTCCCAGGTGCGGATGTACGTGATATCACCCACCCGCCTCGTTCCCGGGCCCACTGGCGGCGGGGACCCGCGCCCGGACCAGGTCGGGGTGCGGGCCCCGGGCCCGACGGCCCGGGGGTGGTGGCGCCGGGTCCGCAGCCTGGCGGCCCCTAGGCACGCATAATGGAGCGCACCGCCTCCGGGGGCAGGCGGCCGCATTCCGCCGGCACCGCCCAAGACCGCGGTACGGCTCCACCCCGGCGCCCCGCCCCCAACGGCTGACGGCCAGTGGCAAGACATCGCGGGAGGCGCTCTCGCGACCGTCCCCGACCATGACGTGGCAGACTTGCCATGCCCTCCCTTCCCCCTCGGAGTTGAAAGAGGCCCTCATGCCCGGCAGTCAACAGCTCATCTCCCAGGTCGTCCTTGAGACGCTGCCGGTGCATCTCGGACGGTACGTGCGCGCACGCCTGCGCAATGAGCGCCCCGAGCATGAGCAGCCCCTTTCAGCAGGGGACGGGGAAGCCCCCGGGCAGCTCGACCTGGACGACCTCTTGTCTCAGATCTACGCGCTCACCGGACACGGACGCGACGGCCGGCCCATTCTCGAGGCCGACCCCGGCCTGTGCAGCAGGCTGACCGACATCCGAGTCGTGCGCGACAGACTCGTCCGCGGCTCGCGCTTCGAGCCATCGGAGGTGCCCCTCGTCCTCAGCGAGGTCGCCGAGGTCCTCCGGCTGATCGGCGCCGCACAGGCCGCCGCCGAGGTCCTCCGGCTGATCGGCACCGCACAGGCCGCCGCCGAGGTCACCGCGCGCCTCACCGCCGTTGCAGGACCAGCCCCCCCCGCTCCCCGGAGCCCGCCGAGAGCCCTGTGCAACCCGACGACGGCGCCGTTGAGAGCACCAAGGGCGCAGCCGCGGAGACGGCAGCGGGTCCCGCCGCCGGAGCCGCAGTGCCGTCCGCACCGGCCCCGGCGGCGGCATCCGCTCTGGACGCGGTGGAGCTCGAGCTCGACGTACCGCCCATCATCTCCTACGCCCATGCCGTGGCGGGGCTGGCTCTTCCGCTCCGCCTGCGCCTGTCCATCGCAGCCCCGCGCCCGTCGGGCGATCCTGTCGACGGTGAGGGGGAGGCCGGCGAAGAGGCCCACACGCAGCGAACCCGTCTCGTTCCCGCCCTCAGCCCGTCATCGGGCTCCCGGTGCCTGACGGATGTGGGGGTGACCGCCGTCGTCGAGAGCGACGGCGAGGCGCTCACCCGGCCCGTCGTGCTCGGCATCGCCCGCCTCACCCCGGACGGCGCAAAGGCGTCCGCGGCACTCGAGCCCGACCGCTCCGCTCTTCTTCAGATCGAGACCCAGACGACCTCCAGCCTGCGCCTGACGCTGAGGTGCGGAGACGAGAGCCGGGAGATGCTGGTCGAGGGGCCCACCGTCCTCTCGCCGAGGCAGTGGATCCTCAGCGGCCGGTACAGCGACGACGCCGCCACCCTTGCGGCCTTCGTCCAGCCGCAGCAGCCGGTCCTGGCCGCGCTCAGCCGCAGCGCCGCCACGATTCTGGGAAGGCGCACAGGATCCAGCTCGCTGGAGGGATACCAGGGCTCCCCCGAACGGATCCCGCAGATCGTCGAGGCGCTGTGCGACGCCATCCACGACGACGACATCGCCTACGCGGTGCCTCCCACCAGCTGGGGAGAGCACGGACAGCGAGTGCGCACCGCCGAGGACGTCCTCGAAGGACGCCTGGGCACCTGCCTGGACACGACGATCCTCATGGCGAGCGTGCTGGAGTATCTCAGCATCGAGCCGCTCATTGTGGTCCTGCCCGGGCATGCGCTCATCGGCTACTGGAGGGCGGAAAAGCACATATCCGAGGATCTGGCGATGCCCGGCTGGGAGCTGCTCAACCAGATCGACCGTGGCGAGATCGGTCTTATCGAGACCACAATGCTGACAGAACGGCGTCGATCCTCCCTCGCGCAGATGCACTCGGCGGCCCGGCAGAGGATCGGGGCGGATGCGGCGGCCGTCGATGTCATCATTCCGGTCCGCGAGGCCCGCAACCGCGGCATTATCCCCATGCCCCTGCGCAGCCGTTCCGAGGACGGCGGCGTCACCGAGATCGAGTACGTCGCGGCGCCGCGGCCCGATGTTCTCGTCATTCCCGACGAGGCGCCGGCTCGGGCCCGGCGCAGACCGGCACGCAGGAAGGCCCCCGACCGGGTCGAGGAGTGGAAAGCCCGGCTGCTGGACCTCAGCCTTCGCAACCGCCTCATCAACTGCTCCGACTCCGCCATCAGGAACCACAAGATCGTCGAGCTGGCCGTGCCCGAGGCGGTCATCGGCGACTTCGAGGACCTCGTCAACGCCGACCGGGTCATCACTCTGCGGCAGGCGGGCGAAAGGGCGGCGCTCGTGCGCAACGCCGGAGGGCTGTTCCGCGATGAGCTCGACCCGCCCCGGCTCGCTCCAAGGCTCAGTGATCACAGGGAGGTCGAGGTCGATCTCTCCGAGGACGTCTACGACACGATACTGCGACGCCTGCGCTCCACGGCGCGGACCCTGGCCGAGGAGACCGGCGCCAACAATCTCTATCTCGCCCTCGGCTCACTCGTCTGGGAGAGCAAGGGGCGGCGGGTGCGCTCCCCTCTCGTGTTCATCCCCGTGGATCTTGAAAGGCGCTCGGCCCGCAGCCCCTTCCGCCTGAGAATCGACCCGTCCGGGTCCACGGTGCCGAACTACTCTCTCATCGAGAGGCTGCGCGCCGACCTCAACCTGGACCTGACCGAGCTCAGCGAGCCGGAGGAGGACGGGGCCGGAATTGACCTCAAGGGGCTGTTCGACGTCGTCCGGCGGGTTCTGGCGGAGGACAAGCTGCCTTTCCATATCGAGGCCACGACCTATCTCGGAATCTTCCAGTTCGGCACCTTCCGGCTGTGGAAGGACCTCGAGGAGTCCTGGGAGTCCATCGCCCGGAACCCCCTGGTCGGCCACCTCATTGATTCTCCGAACACGGAGTTCCACGACCCCGCGGCGAATACACCCGTCCCGGGTCTTGAGGAGCTGATCCCCAGGCTCCCGGTTCCCGCCGACGCGTCTCAAACAGAGGTTGTCGCCAGGGCCCTGGCCGGAAGGACCCTCGTCGTCGAAGGGCCTCCCGGCACGGGCAAGTCGCAGACGATCACCAACGTCATCGTCAGCGCGGTCGCGCAGGGGCGCCGCGTCCTGTTCGTCGCGGAGAAGCGAGCCGCCCTCGACGTCGTCTCCAGGCGGCTCCAGAAGGCTGACATCGGCGATCTCGTCCTCGACCTCCACAGCCGCCGTCAGGCCCCCGACGCCGTGCGCCGAAAGATCCTGCGGGCGATGGACATGGAAACCCATCCCGACCGGATCAGTCTCACGGCAAAATCCGGTGTCGCCGACAGCTACCGGCGTCGGCTCTCCGGCTACTGGGAGGCCCTTCACCGCCGCAACTCGGCCGGCCTCTCGTTCTACGACGCCCACGCATCCGAGCTCGCCTACGGTCTGGGACGCACGGCCCTGGCCATCGAGCCCGCGGTGCTCGGCAGGCTGACGCGCGACGACGTCGCCTCCCTGCACAATTCCGTACCGCGCCTCATGGAGTGTCTCCAGGACTACGGCGATGTCCTGGGTCCCGAACCCTCTCCGCTCAACAATCCGGTTCCCGATGCCGCGCTCGGGGACATTCTCGGCCGCGTCGAGGCGCTCATGGGAGTGATGGAGCAGGATGACGGGAAGCTGCTCGCCGCGGTCCGGACTCTTCCGGACAGCTACTGGGACAAGGCAGCCGCCGCCCTGGAGGACCCGTCGCTCAATACCGCCCGGCTCAACATGGTCGCCCAGCCGGACTGGCAGAGGGCGGCACGGTGGCTCATGGGAGAGCTGACGGCGGAGCTGTCCGCCGCGCACCCGGCGCTCCGGTACTACCTGCCCAGCGTCCTGAATGAGGATCTTCAGTCGGTGCGCAGCTCGCTCATTGATGCAAAGAATTCGTTCTTCGGCAAGACGAGAAAGTCCGAGAGGGCGCTCGGCGCACTCGCCGCTCATCGGACCGCCGTCCCGATGCCGCAGAACGGAGCGGAGCTGCTCGCCGTCGTCGACGAGCTCATCCGTCTGGCAGCCCGCAAAGACGCGCTGAGCCGATGCCGCACCGAGCTTCTTCCCGAAGAGGCCGCATGGATCGGGCAGTGGACGCCCTTCGACCGGTCCGCGTGCCAGGGCGCCATCGGCGTCCTCGATCGACTTCTGGGGATGTCCGAGCTCGGGACGCCGCCGGAGAGGCAGGCGGGGCCCGCCCAGGAGACGGTCGCCTCGCTGCTCGCAGTCCCCGACAGGCGCGCAACGGCAACGTGGCTGCGCAACTACACCGCCGCCTTCCGGGCACTTGCGCGGGACTCGCGCATTCTCACAGCATCGCCAGTGCTCGACTCGCTGCGTGGTCTCGGCTCGGCCTCCGCGCGTGAGCGCCATCTGCGCGGGCACAACGTTTTTCTCACCGCCGGAGCGGAGTTCCGACGCGTCGGCCTGGACGGATGCCTGAACCAGATGCTGCGCGGGCAGGTCGATGCGACCGAGCTCCCCAGTGCGCTCGACCTGGGTCTTGTGCACGCGTCTCTCGAGCTGCAGGGCGCCAGGGGCGCCCTGCGCTCCTTCTCCGCCGACAACCAATACGGATACGTCCGCAGCTACGCCAGAACACTCGACGAGATGCGCCCACTGCTCCCCCCGGTCCTCGTCTCCGATGCGCTGGCGGCGCGGGCGCGCATCGCGACCGAGGAAAGAGCCCGAATGGCCGCGCTGCGTCGCGCGCTCGAGCGCAAGCGGGGAAAGCGCAGGATCCGCGACCTGGTCGGGG
This sequence comes from Actinomyces israelii, assembly GCF_030253495.1. Taxonomy (NCBI): domain Bacteria; kingdom Bacillati; phylum Actinomycetota; class Actinomycetes; order Actinomycetales; family Actinomycetaceae; genus Actinomyces; species Actinomyces israelii. The sequence continues at coordinate 507,843 of NZ_CP124548.1, read as the reverse complement.
AGTTCGGCGACCTCATCACCGCGCTCACGCCCTGCGTCCTCATGTCGCCCGATTCCGTCGCGAGATTCTTCCCGGCCGACAGGCAGGATTTCGATCTCGTCGTCTTCGACGAGGCCTCCCAGATCACGGTCGCAGCCGCTGTCGGAGCGATGGGCCGCGGGCGTTCCGTCGTCGTCTGCGGAGACTCGCGGCAGATGCCGCCCACCTCGTTTGCCGAGCTCTCCCGCGATGAGGATCCCGACGACGAGCCGCTGGACGAGGAATCCATACTCAGCGAGTGCGTGGCCGCTCACGTCCCGCGGCTATGGCTCTCCTGGCACTACCGCAGTCGGGTCGAGGGTCTGATCGCCTTCTCCAACAAGTCCTACTACCAGGGCAGGCTCTCCTCCTTCCCGAGCCCGGTCGCCGCCGAGAGGGATCCCGGACAGACAGGCTTCGGAATCAGCCTGCGCCGCGTTAATGGGCAATTCATCCGCTCGGTTCCGAGAGGGCAGTCCAGGCGCTTCTTCCGGACCAACTCCGCCGAGGCGGAGGCGATCGTCGACGAGATCCGGCGGCGTTTCGCGCAGGCGGGCGGATCGACCCCCTCGCTGGGTGTGATCACGTTCAATACGCAGCAGCGCGATCTCATCGAGACCCGCCTGCGCGACCTCGACGACCAGAAGATCACGGCATCCTTGGACGCCGACGAGGGCATCTTTGTCAAGAACCTCGAGAATGTTCAGGGAGACGAGCGGGACACGATCCTCTTCTCTGTCGCGTTCTCGGCCAATGAGCGCGGCGATATTCCACTGAATTTCGGACCGCTCAATCGTCAGGGCGGCGAGCGCCGCCTCAATGTGGCGATCACACGGGCCAGGAGGCAGGTCATCGTCTTCTGCTCCTTCGCGCCCGCACACCTCCAGGCGGAGCGAAGCGAGTCCAGGGGCCTCCAGGACCTCAAGAGGTACCTCGTCCTCGCCGAGCAGGGCACTCGGACCCTGGTGGGGAAGACCCTCGGCGCAGGTGTACCCGACTGTCATCGCGAAGACGTGGCTCAGGCGCTGCGCGAGGCTGGGATGACGGTCACCACCGACGTGGGCCTGTCCGACTTCCGGATTGATCTCGTCCTGGCCCGGGCGGAGGAGCCGCATGTGCCGCTGGTCGCCGTCCTTCTCGACGGCCTCGGCTGGAGCGAGCGCCGTACGGTGTACGACCGCGACGTTCTGCCGGTCAGGGTGCTCAGCCAGATGCTCGATTGGCCGTGCGTCGAACGGCTGTGGCTTCCGCAGTGGCTGCAGGACCGCGACGGTGTCATCGCGCATCTGTGCCAGGCGGTCGACAGAGCGGCGGAGAAGGTCACGGGCCGGCGCCGGTCGGAGGAGATCGCGCCAGACGACGCCGCCAAGCGCCCGAAGACGGAAAGCCCGTCTCCGGCGGCGGGCGGAGACGACGGAGCGGTCGAGGAGAGCCGTGGCGGCGAGCATATCGCCGCACTCCGGCCCGCCATGGCAGCGCCGTTGCAGTCGGCCCCGCCGCCAGAGGAAGCTGCAAGTCCAGGCACCACGAGCCCAGGCACCACGAGCCCTGACACCGGCGGGCCCCGGCGAACCGGCCCGGCCTGTTCTCCCGACCCAGGCGTCCGAACCGGTCGGGACCTCACCGCGGTCACCGACTTCGTCCCCGCTTCGCCGACTCCGCGGGGCCCGCGCGAGGTTCTCGACGCGGCGAGCACGGACAGGGAGTCCGTGGAGCTCCTTCGCGCCGCTGCGCGCGAGATATGCGAAGCCGAGTTCCCGATCGAGCAGCGCCGATTCCTGTCCCTCGTGTGCGCCGCCTTCGGGCTGAGGAGGATGACGGCGTCGCGCGAGAAGAAGGTTCGCGCCCTTCTGCGAGGATCGGGCTGCTCCGTGGACGACTATGGATTCGTCTGGCCCGAGAACACGGATCAGTCTCTGCTGACCGGCTACCGACGTGACGCATTCGACTACCTGTCTCTTAAGGAGATCCACCCGCACGAGCTCGAGAACTACATTCGCAGCGTCCTCTTGCGAACACCGCCGGACGCAGACGAGGAGACGGTTCTTCGTGCCGTCTTCGATGGCCTAGGAGTACGGGCGCATCGCCTGACCGCGCCGGTGCGCCAGACGCTCGAAGGCGCGATCCTCAGGGTCAGGAGACGCCAGACCGCCGGCTGACGACGCTGAAAGCCCGGGTCGTAATCCGCCCCTTCCTGTGGACCGCTGGCGCTTACTACGCTTCTTTGTCCCTTACTACGCTCCTTTTCCTCGTACAGTAAGGGACAAAGGAGCGTATGGCCGGAATTAAACAAAATGGCATTCTGGGGCAGCTGCTGCGGGATTCCTGGTTGGCGTCTGCGGAGCACCTCGTATAAGATAATCTCATGCAGATCGACATGACGGACGAGGAACGGGACATCCTCATCAGGTGGAAGAAGCGCTCGGACACCTACAGGCTGGTGAGAATGAAGGCGGAGGCGATTGTGTACGCTGCCCGCGGCGTCGGCCTGGATATTATCGCGGAGATGGTCGAGCGGGCCGAGGGGACGGTACGTGAGTGGCTGTCAGAATGGCGGAGATACAGGATGGGCTCCGTGGTAACCGGTCACGCCGGCAACGAGAATGCGGCAAAGCTCAAGCGGGCGCAGAAGGAGGAGCTGGAGGAGATTCTCAGTAGACCGCCCTCGGAGGCAGGCGTCAAAGCCGGTTTCTGGGACGTCCCGGCCCTTAAGGACGTCGTGCAGATCAAGTTCGGAGTCGAGTACAGGTCCGAGTCCTCCTATCGGCTGCTCATGCGCTTTCTGGGCATGACCTTCAAGCTCCCCGACCCGTTCGACAAGCGCCGCGACGAGAAGGCCATTGCCAGGCGGATGGCCGAGATCCGGCGCCAGGTCAACGATCTGCTGGAAGAAGGCTGGGAAGTCTACACCGTCGACGAGGTCCGCGTCGAGCACGAGGCCGAGACCCGGCGCATGTGGCTTCCCAAGGGAAAGAGAACAAGGCTGTACGTGGACCGCAAGAAGGCGAGCCGGTCGTTCTTCGGGGCACTGAGTCTGACGACCAAGAAAATGAGGATCTACCCCATCGAGGGAAACCAGAACGCCGAGCAGATCACCCTCATGATGGATCGCCTGGCGCGCGAGACCGATGAGGGGAAGAAGATCGCGGTCGTCCTGGACAACGCCAGGTTCCACCACGCCAAGGCCCTGACCGACCTCTACGCCCCCGGCCAGGCTCTGGAGCGCATCACACCCATCTACATGCCCCCCTACGCCCCAGACCACAATCCCACAGAACACGTGTGGAACGCCGCCAAGAACAATATCGCCAACCTCCAGCGCGACACCCCGGAGAACACCTTCGCGGCCTTCACCGCCTACATCACCAACCGCACCTTCGACTACGACTTCGAGCACCTCCCAATCACACCATCACACACCGATCTTGTTTAATTCCAGCCATAGTAAGCACTGAGGCTGCCCGGAGAAGAGGGCCGCGCGCGGGAGAGGCGGGATCGCCTCGTGGCTGCGCAGGGACTCGGCAGTGGGTTCAAGGGGGCAGGTGGCCCTTGAGGTGGCCTGCGAAGGACCAGACTGTCGCGGAGGTGACGAGATCCTGCGGCCCGGTGCCGCAGGCGGTGGGGGCTGAGTCAGGAAACAGGGGGAAGGATCACTCGGGGTCCGCTGAGGCAGAGGTGAGCGCGGAGCGGTCGGCGGGGAGCGGGAGGCTGAAAAACACCAAGCAGTCCACGTCCGGGCAGGGCCCAGCGCCGAAAGCGCGCGGGACCCTTACTCCCCGCAGGGCGACGGCGCCCGAGCAGGCACCCGGTGGGCGTCCTGAACCGATCCCGGTGCGGAACTGAACCGCTCTCGACGAAAGGGCGGGCGCGGGACGCAGACCGCGGAGCTACCTATTGACTGAAGCAAGCTATTGACCGGGCGGTCGCGAGAACCTATTATTGAGACGTTTCAATGACGAGCAACCGGAGACTCCGTGGACACCGACTCCAGCACCCAGCGCCCGATTCTCACGACCATCCGCCCGACCGTCCCCGAGCCCGAGATCACCGCCGCAGCCCTGCCCGACCCCGTCGGCCCCCTCGCCGCCCCCGACCATCTGCGTCTGGAGCAGTACCTGCCCGGTGACGTCCTGGGCGGTGCCCGCCCCGCGCCGCGCATCTCCTGGGAGATCGCCTCCGCCCCGGCCGGCTGGCGTCCCGCCGCCGCCGAGCTCGAGATCACCCGCACCGACCTGGCCGGCACCCCGCTCGCCGCCCCCGAGCGCCTCCCCCTGGCGGCCGCCGACGGCGTCCTGGTCGCCTGGCCCGCCGCCCCGCTGGGCTCCCGCGAGCGCGTCGTCCTGCGCGTGCGCGTGATGGGCCGGATCGTCGTGGCGCCCGCCGCGCCCACCGCGCCCGGCGCCACGACGTCGCCCGACACCGCCCCCGGCCCCTGCGGCGCAGCCGAAGCCGGCGCGCCCGACGGAACGACCGCCCTCGGTGCCGCTGACGTCCCATCCGGCGAGGCCCCCGGCGGCGCCCCCGCCGCCGGTGCCGCCGCCGGTGCCGCCGGCGCCCCCGGGAGCGGCGCCCCCGTCGCCACCGGCTGGTCCGCCCCGGTCGTCTACGAGACCGGGCTCCTCGCCCCCGAGGACTGGCGGGCCCTGCCCGTGGGCCCCGCCTGGCCGGAGAACCCTGGCTCCGACCGCCGTCCGCCGCGCGTGCGCCGCGAGTTCGAGGTGACCTCGCCGGTCGTCGCCGCCCGCGCCTACGTCAGCGCCCACGGCCTCATCCGCGCCGAGCTCGACGGCGTGCGCATCGGCGCCGACGAGCTCGTCCCCGGCTGGACCGTCTACGGCGAGCGGCTCGTGGCCCGCGCCTACGACGTGACCGAGACGCTCCTGGCCCCCCGCGGGGCCGGCGCCCCGTCCGACTCGGCAGGCTCAACCGGCGCCCCCGACCCCGCCCGCGGGGCCGGCGCCGGCCGCCACGCCCTGGGCGCCCAGCTCGCCGACGGCTGGTACCGCGGTCACATCGGCTTCGACGGCGGCTACCGCAACCTATACGGCGAGGACGTCGCCGCCATTGTCCAGCTCGAGCTCACCCACGCCGACGGCTCGCGGTCGGTGGTCGCCACCGACGCCTCCTGGCGGGCGGGCGCGGGCGAGATCCTCTTCACCGGCCTGTACGAGGGCGAGACCGTCGACGCCCGCCTCGCCTCCCCAGGCTGGTCCTCCCCCGGCTTCGACGACTCCGGCTGGTCCCCGGTCGCCGTCGGCGACTCCGACGCCGGGCGCCTGGTCATGCCCGCCGACGCGCCCGTGCGCACCGCCGAGACCCTCCGGCCGGTCGCCGTCGCCGTCCAGGAGCGCCACCTCATGCGCCTGGGCGAGGTCGAGGTCGAGACCGCCCCCGAGCGGGTGCTCATCGACTTCGGGCAGAACATCTCCGGGCGTCTGCGCATCCGCGTGGCCGGCCCCGCCGGCGCCACCGTCACCCTGCGCCACGCCGAGGTCCTGGAGGACGGGGCTCTGGGCACCCGCCCCCTGCGCGGGGCCGCCGCGACCGACACCTACACGCTCGCCGGCGACGGCGTGGAGGAGTGGGAGCCGGCCTTCACCATCCACGGCTTCCGCTACGCCGACGTCGCCGGCTGGCCCGGCGGCGCTCGGGCGGCCGCCGCCGCGATCGCGGACGGGGCGGTGCGCGCCGTCGTCGTCCACACCGACATGGAGCGCCTGGGCGCCTTCGCCTGCTCCGATGAGCGCGTGACCCGCCTGCACGAGAACTCGCGCTGGTCCATGCGCGACAACTTCGTGGCCATCCCCACCGACTGCCCGCAGCGCGACGAGCGCCTGGGCTGGACGGGCGACATCCAGGCCTTCGCGCCCGCCGCCGCCTTCCACTACAGCTGCGCGGGCCTGCTCACCTCCTGGCTGACGGACCTGGCCATCGAGCAGGAGGCCCACGGCACCGTCCCGTGGTACGTGCCCGTCATCCCGGGGGGCCTGTGGACCCCGCCGCGGCCCGCCGCCGTGTGGGGCGACGCCGCCACGGTGGTGCCCTGGGAGCTGTACCGCGCCACCGGCGACCGGGACCTGCTGGCCGCCCAGTACGACTCGGCGCGCGCCTGGGTGGACCTGGTGGACTCCCTGGCCGGCGACGACCACGTGTGGGAGACCGGCCTCCAGCTGGGCGACTGGCTCGACCCCTCGGCCCCGCCGGACAACCCCATGCGGGCCATGACCGACCCCCACCTGGTGGCCACGGCCTTCTTCGCCCGCTCCGCCCGCATCGTCTCGCAGTGGGCGGCCGAGCTCGGCAGAGCGGACGACGCCGCGCGCTACGGCGAGCTGGCGGACGCCGTCGGCGAGGCCTTCCGGACCCGCTTCACCGACGGCGCTGGGCGCATGACCTCGCACTCGCAGTGCGCCTACGCCCTGGCCATCGCCTTCGACCTGTGTGGGGACGAGCAGCGCCGCGCCGCCGCCGGGCGGCACCTGGCGGACCTGGTGGAGGCCTCGGGCGGGAACGTCGCCACGGGTTTCGCGGGCACCCCGGTGCTCACCGCGACCCTGTCGGCGACCGGTCACGCCGAGGCCGCCTACCGGCTGCTCATGGAGACCTCCTGCCCGTCCTGGCTCTACGCGGTGACCATGGGGGCGACCACGACGTGGGAGCGCTGGGACTCCATGCTCCCGGACGGGTCGATCAACCCCGGCGGCATGACGAGCTTCAACCACTACGCCCTGGGCGCCGTGGCCGCCTGGCTGCAGCGGACGGTGGGCGGCCTGGCCCCGGCCGAGCCCGGCTACCGCGTCATTGACGTCGCCCCCGTCCCCGGCGGCGGGCTGAGGGCGGCCGAGTCCGTCCACCGCACGCCCTACGGCTGGGCGGCCTCGTCCTGGAGGCTCGACGACGACGGGCGCCTGGAGCTGGACGTGGTCGTGCCGGTGGGGGCCACGGCGCGGGTGACGCTGCCGGGTCGGTCCGGCGAACCTCCCGCCGGACCGGTCGTGCTCGGCCACGGCCGCCACCACCTGGCGGGCTGAGCGGGCTCCCGGACGACGGGCGAGCCGGGCGGCGCCCCGGCCGGCAGCCTGATAATCGAGGGGTGCGGCGGCCTGCACCGCCGCACCCCCGCTACCGACCGGAGGACAGGAGCCCCGCATGACCAGCACCGACCAGTCCGCCCCCGAGATCCCGGACGTCCCCGACTCCTTCCGCGCGGCCCTCATGCTGCCCGCTCCCGGTGGCGCGGCCTCGCGCGCCGTCCACGAGGTCCTCGAGGTCCCCGCTCCGGACGGCACGGTCCTGCGGGCCGACGTCGTGCGCCCCGACGACGGCGCCGCCCACCCGGTCCTGCTCGCCCGCTGCCCCTACCTGGGGGCGTGGCGGCCCATGATCGCCGCGGCCGCCGGCGCGGACCCGCACGAGCCCGGGCTCATGGCCGCCGCCGTCGGCATGCAGGCCTCGGTGGGCCTGGACCGGGCCATCGAGGAGGGCTTCGCGGTCGTCGCCCAGGCCTGCCGCGGCACGGACATCTCCGAGGGCGGCTTCCGCTTCTACGCCGACGAGGCCTCCGACGGCGTCGCCACCCGCGAGGCCCTGGCAGCCCTGCCCTGGTGCGACGGGCGAGTCCTCACCTTCGGCCAGTCCTACGTGTCCACCACCCAGCTGACCGCCGCCCTGGCCTCCACCGAGCACCTGGCGGCCATGGCGCCGTGGGTCGCCCCCTCCACCTACGACGACGACCTCGCCATGCGCGGCGGCATCCTCCTGGAGGGCCCCGCCTACGAGTGGGCCCGCCAGCAGGTGCGCACGGGCCTGGCGCACGACGGGAGGCCGGACGCGCCCCAGGACGCCCTGCCCGAGCCATTGGAGGACTTCACCCCCTTCCTGGAGCGCGTCGGCATCGCCGAGGCCGCCCGACGGCTCGCCCGGGCCCACGGCGCCGGCGCGCACGTCGCCGACTGGCTCGCCCACCCGCTGCGCGACGCCTACTGGAGGTCCGTCGCCTACCCCCGGGAGGGGCTCGCCGGCCTCGACGTGCCGGCCCTCCACCTGGCGGGCTGGTACGACCTGTTCCTCGGCGGCACCCTGCGCAGCTACTGGGTCATGGCCGCGGGCCCGGCCGGCAAGCGCCAGCGGCTCGTCATCGGCCCGTGGACGCACCTGGCCTTCGACGGCCGCCTCGCCGGGCGCTCCTTCCCCGGCGGAGGGACGCGCGAGCTGGGCCTGGGCGAGCTGACCCTGGACTTCTGGAAGGCGAGTATCGGGGACGCCGCGGCCGCCGCCCGTCTGCCCCGCGATCCCGTGCGCGTCTACATCATGGGCGCCGACCGCTGGATCGACCTGCCCGCCTGGCCGGCGCCGGACGCCGTCGCCGGCGTCTGGCGGCTCGCCGACGACGGCGCCCTGCTCGCGCCCGACGACGGGCGGCCCGCCGCGGGGAGCACGTCCTGGACCCACAACCCGGCCGACCCGGTGCCCGCCGAGGGCGGCCAGATGCTCATGGGCCCTGCCGAGAACGCGGGCCCGCACGACCAGAGCGGCATCGAGGCGCGCGACGACGTCGTCGTATTCACCACCCCGGTGCTGGCCGAGCCGGTCACGGTGCTCGGGCCGGTGCGCCTGCGCGCCCAGGTCGCCGCCGACGCCGAGGACGCCCACCTGCACGCCGCCCTGGCCGAGGTCCTCCCGGACGGCACGTCGGTCCTGCTGACCGACGGGGCGCTGCGCCTGTCGGCGCGCGGCGGACCGGACCGCCGCGACCCGCTCGTCCCGGGCGAGCCCGTCGAGGTCGAGATCGACATGTGGGCCACCGGGGCCCACGTCCCGGCCGGCCACCGGCTGCGCCTGGACCTGGCGGGCTCGTGCTGGCCGCGCTACGCCGTCGCCGACCCGGCCGACGGAGCGCCCGTCCGCCTCACCGTCCTGCACGACGCCGAGCACCCCGGCGAGCTGGTCCTGCCGCTCATCGACCTGGGCGCCCACCCCGCAGCCCTCTGACGGCCCGTCCGGCGTCTTCCCTCCCCCTTCGCCGAGATCGGTCCAGTTCCGGCTCGAGATCGGTTCCGGCCGGGGCTCGACGGCGCCGTCAGGCGCGTCATGGCACTAGACTCGCCGGTGACGCACGACGACGGGGCACCGTCGCTCGTGCGTTTCCCCTGTTGCGGCCCCGGGGCGGGAATGCTCCGGGGACTCGATCCAGAAGGAGGCTCCATGTTTCTCGAGAAGCTCTTCGCCCTCGCCTCCGAGGCCGCTCACGAGGAGGCCGAGCGCATAATCGCCGACGAGAAGTGCGCGCAGCAGCGCCGTCAGGAGCCTCGAACGACGGCCTCCGCCACGAGCGGCGACAAGGGCGGGGCGCCGGCCCGCTGATGACCGGCGCCCCGCCCGCCGGCGCGGCGTCAGCACGGCGGAGGGCCCCGCCCCCGGCCCGGCCGCGATCGGGCGCGGCCCATAGATATACGGAAGAACAGAGCGCCGCGCGCCCCGCCGGAGTGGTCCCGGCGGGGCGCGCGGCCCTGATGCGCATCGGTACGCGTCAGCGGCCCTGGACCAGTGAGGTGATCCGGGTCATGAACTCCTCCAGGAAGCGGTCGACGTCGACGCCGACGGCGACGCGGCTGGTCTTGCGGGGGTCGTTGAGGCGGGCCACGTCCCCGATGGTCCGCCCGCGGGTCGGGCCCTCGACGTCAACCTGGAGGTTGATGGGCAGGGTGGTGACGAGGCCGGGGTCGATGGCGACGCCGACGGCGAGCGGGTCGTGCAGGCCGCAGCCGCCCAGGCCCGGGGCTGTGGTCTCGTAGGCCTTGATGTAGTAGTCGGTCATGTCGGCCAGGAACGTGCCGGCCGGCGTCCCCAGGTCGCGCCAGCGGCGCGTGTGCTCGTAGGTGAGCAGGGTCTGCAGGGTCACGTCCAGGCCGATCATGGTGGCGTCGATGCCGGAGCGGAACACGACGTCGGCGGCGTCGGGGTCCTGGTTGATGTTGGCCTCGGCCCAGGGGCTGACGTTCCCGGACACGGTCAGGGCGCCGCCCATGAGGACGACCCGGAGGCGGTCGGCCAGGCCCGGGTCGCGCTCCAGGGCGGCGGCGAGGTTGGTCAGCGGTCCGGTGGGGACGTAGACGAGCTCCTCGCCGTAGCGGCGCGAGGCCTCGATCATGAAGTCGACGGCGCCTGTGGCGGCGGCGCTGCGCCTGGAGGGGGCGACGTCGACCTCGCCGACCCCGTTGCGGCCGTGGATGAAGGCGGAGATCTCCATGACGGCGAAGTCCTCGGTGGCCGAGGAGTGGGGCAGGCCCGGGTAGACCGGCACGGAGCCCGCGCCGAGGGCGTCGAGGACCGCCAGGGAGTTGCGCACCGAGTCCTTCATGAGGACGTTGCCGTAGGTGGCGGTGATGCCGATGAGCTCGGCCTCGGGGCTGCCGAGCGCGTAGGCGATTGCGAGGGCGTCGTCGATGCCGGTGTCCAGGTCGAGGATGAGTTTCTTGGTCATGAGCGTTTCTCCTTGTCTCTCGTCGTTCACCAGACGAAGATGCCGACAATGCCGGCGGACATGAGGGACACGAGGATTCCGGACAGAAGCATGCGGCCGACGTTCTTGGCGACCAGGTCGTTGCGCTCCTTGTCGACGAGCCCCTTGAAGCAGCCGATGATCATGCCCAGCGTGCCGAAGTTGGCGAAGGACGTCAGGAACACGGTCAGGACGGCCTGGTAGTGGCGCGCGTAGCCCGTCACCTCACCGCTGATCTGCCCCATGGCGACGAACTCGTTGGTGACGAGCTTGAGCCCCATGATCTGCGACATGTCCCAGCCGGTGGACGGGTCGAGCCCGAGAAGCAGGGCGGGCACGAACATAATGACGCCGAGAATCGACTCCAGGGACAGCGGCGCCCAGAACGCGCCGAGGATCTTGTCGATGAGGGCGGCCAGCGCGACGAAGGTGATGACATTGGCGGTGATAATGAGCACCAGCTTTCCCGCGCCGAGGATGGAGTCGCCGAGGAAGGAGAAGAAGGGCTCCTTGGCGGGCCTGCCCGGCTCCTTCTTGAAGGCCCTGGACAGCATCGCGCCCAGCCCGCCGGAGTTGGCCTTGTCCCGCTGCCGGGTCGCGACCCCGGCGGCCGCGCCGCCTGTCCCGCCGTCGGCCCCGCCATCGGTCTCTGCCCCGGAGGCCGCCGCGGAACCGGCTGCGACGGGGGCGAGCTCGCCCTCGCCCTCGCTCTCGTAGGTGACGATGACATCCTCCTCTGGCGGGACATCCACCGGGTAGAGCAGGGAGGTGACGATGAGGGCGTTGAGGCAGTTGATGGGCACCGCCGTCAGGACGAACTCGGCGGGGACGATCTGGATGTAGGCGGCGAGGATCGAGGCGGTCACGCAGCTCATCGACATCATGGCGATGACGACGTTCCGCGCCGGGTTCATCTTCTGCACCTGGAGCTTGGAGATCGCCAGCGCCTCGGTGTTCCCCAGGAACATCATCTCGATCGAGTAGAAGGTCTCGAACTTGGGCTGGCGGGTGATGAAGCTCAGGCCCCGCCCGACCCACTTGATGACCCACGGCAGGAAGCCGATGTAGGTCAGGATGTCGAAGACGGGGACGACCAGGAGGATCGGGAGCAGCGCGCTGACGATGAAGTTCACGGGCGTGGGGTCCACGCCCTCGGCGCCGACCCAGTTCTGGAGAGCGAAGTTAATGCCCTTCCACGCCACCGAGACGAGCTCGTTGAAGCCCGCGGCCGCGCCCTGGACGGCGGCACGGCCCCACGAGAAGCTCGTGAGGACCCAGGCGATGACGAAGTTGAGCGCGGTGAGGATTCCGACCGATTGCCAGTGGATCCCCTTGCGGTTGTGGGAGAACAGCCATCCTGCGGTGAGGAAGACGAGGACTCCCAGGATGTTGACGGCTAAGAGCATGAGGCGACCCTTCGTGTGAGACGGGAGGTGTGCGGTTGGGGTAAGTAAGTAGGTGTGCGCGGAGGCCGCTACGGGCCGGGCGGCCCTGTTCCGGGGCGGCCCTGTTTCGGGGCGGCTCAGTCCAGGCGGGCGAGGGCGTCGGCGACAAGAGCCCAGAATCGGCCCACATCCAGGCCGACTCCGACCTGAGACGTGCAGGAGCCCCCGACGTCGGGGCTCTCGGCGAGGGCCCGCATGTCGGCCACGGTCATGCCGTAGGTGAGCTCGCCGCGCAGCTCGACGTCGATGGGGCAGCGCCGCGTCGGGATGAGCGCGGGATCGATGACATAGGCGACGGCGCAGGGGTCGTGGGTGGGCGGGTCCGGGAAGGCCTCCTGGTCCTGGTAGGTGGAGCGGAAGAAGTCCATGAGGCCGTTGACGGCGTCGGCGAGCTTGGGGCTGGCCGAGCTGATGGTCTTCTGGACCTCGGAGGTGCACAGGGCCTGGTGGGTGACGTCCAGGCCGATCATGGTCAGTGGCCAGGTCTCGTTGAAGACGATGTGGGCGGCCTCCGGGTCGCACAGGATGTTGAACTCGGCGACGGGAGTCGCGTTGCCCACGCCGTACGCGCCGCCCATGAGCACGATCTCCTTGATGCGCCCCACGATGCGGGGCTCCATGCGGGCCGCCACCGCGATATTGGTCAGGGGGCCGGTGGCGACGACGGTGATCGCCCCGGGCTCGTGGCTCATCACGGTCTCGATGAGCCAGGTCACGGCGTGCTGCTCGGGCAGAGGCCGGCTCGGCTCGGGCAGCTCGACGCCGTCGAGGCCGGTCTCGCCGTGGATGTAGGCCGCGTCGATGGCCTCGCGGACGAGCGGCTTCATGCAGCCGGCGTGGACGGGCATCTCGGGGTGACCGGCAAGCTCGCACAGCGCCCGAGCGTTGTAGGTGACCTTCTCCAGGCTGTGGTTGCCGCCGATGGTCGTGATGCCCAGGAGGTCGATCTCCGGGCTCCCGAGCGCGAGAAGGATCGCGATCGCGTCGTCATGACCCGGATCGCAGTCGAGGATCATCTTGGTGGCCACATGCAACTCCTTTGTAACTGTGACGGTGAATGTGTGTGCGGTGATGGAGTCTCCGACGCGGCTTCGTCACCGCGGCGGAGATCTGGCAGGGGGCTTCGCGCACCGACGAATCGGCGCGCGAAGGGCGGCGCCCTGACTCCCGAAGCGCCGCACACGATTTCTATCACATTTGGAAACGTTTCCACAAGGGGTGGGGGCGGGACGGATCGCGATCGTTGCCCGGAGGCCGCCTCGCGCCCGTCGCACCCGTTCGGGGCGGCGGCACGCCGCCGGGACGGGGGCGACGGCGCGGGCGGGCGGGCGGGCGAGGCAGCGTCAGCGCCACGGCCATCGGTCGGCCCGCGCAGTCGTCGCTTGACCCGCACGGTCGTCGCCCCCTCGCCTCGCCCGTGGCGCCTGAGCAACGGGCCCTCACAATGCGGGGGACGCCTGGGGAAGGGCTGGCCTCGCCTGACCGCCGCCAACGGGCTCTCACAATGCGGGGGACGCGGTCGTGGCAGCCGTGTCGCAGGTCGTCCCGGCCAACAGGTCTTCGCAGCGCCGGGCTCGGGCCATCGCCCGGGCACAGCGCCAGCCCGTCCTCAACGAGCCCAGCAGCGCCGGCTTCGAGCTGTACTGGCTGATCGTCACACTCGCCCCGGTCCGGGCCTCGCGACACCGGAGCCCGGAATCGCCGCAGACTATTGATTCCGGGCGGGTCGGGCCGTCAACGCCGCCGGCGGCCCGCAGCCGGCCCGCGCCCCGGCGCCCGGCCCGCAGACCCCTCGCCGAGCCCGGTCCGCCTCCGCGCCGGCAGCGGCCCGAAGAGTCCGGGCGCCTGCGATCCACCTGCGTCCGCCTCGGGGGCAGGCCGGGACGGACGTCAAGGCTGCGAGCGGGCGCGGCGCACGACCAAGCGCCCCCGCTCCTTGACTGACGCACCGGGCCGTGCAAGCATCACAGGGAGCCCGCCGTGGAAACGTTTCCCGCCACGAGCTCCCGCCATCGCCGTCCGCAATCGAGGAGACCGCCGTGGGAGCCCCCACCATCAAGGATGTCGCCGCGCTGGCCGGCGTCTCCCTGGGGACGGCCTCCCGCGTCCTGACCGGCCACCCCTCCACCTCGACGCGCTCGCGCGAAAGGGTCATGGCCGCCGCCACCCGGCTCGGCTACACCGTCAACGCCCGGGCCCGCTCGCTGCGAGCCGCACGCTCCGACGTCGTCGCCCTGCTGGTGCCCGACGTGCGCAACACCTTCTTCGCCCAGCTCGCCCACACCGTCCAGGCCGCCCTGTTCGCGCGGGGGCTGACCACAATCATCGGCTCGGCCTCCGAGGACGCCGAGCAGCAGGACGGCTACCTGCGGGCCCTGCTGGAGCAGCGCATCGACGGCGTGATCCTCGCCCCGCAGGGCGACGCCACCCCGGGACTGCGCACGCTCGTGGAGCGGCGGATCCCGCTCGTGTTCGTCGACCGCACGATCACCGCGCTGAACGTGCCCTCGATCGACTCCGACCCCGCCCCAGGGCTGGGAGCAGCCGTCGAGGAGCTGGCCGCCCACGGGCACCGCTCGGTCACCTACGTCGCCGGGCTGCTGGGCTCCCCCACGGGGCGCGAGCGCCTGACCGCATTCGAGCGGGCCGCCGCCCCGCTGCTCCCGCGGGGGTCGGCGCGCGTCATTAGAGCGGAGAACACCGGCGCGCGGTGGCTGGACGAGCTCGACGCGCACCTGGAGACCGGCGCCACCGCGCTCGTCTTCGGCTACTCCCCCCACACGCTCATGGCGATTCGCCACCTTCAGGACACGGGGCGGCGGTTCGGCCGGGACGTCTCGATCATCAGCTACGACGACCTCGAGGTCTTCGACCTCCTGCGCCCCCGACTGACGGTCATCACCCAGCACCCGGTGCGTCAGGCCGAGCGGGCCGTCGACATGCTCTGCGAGGCGATCGACGGCGGTCGCCCCGCCTCCGAGCGCGTGGCCGCCTCACTCATCCGCCGCGACTCCGTAGCCGACCTGTCTGCCCCGGCGCCCGACGCGCCCCGGCCCTGAGTCGCCGCGATCGGTCGTACTCCGCGTCGAGATCGGTTCAAGGAGCCCTGCGGGCGCCTGCCGCCCCGGACGATCTCCGAGCCGTTGGCGACGACCGGCTGCGCGGCCAGCGCCGCCACAGCGCTTACTACGCTCCTTTGTCCCTTACTGTACGAGGAAAAGGAGCGTAGTAAGGAACAAAGGAGCGTAGTAAGCGTCCGCGACACCCTTGACCGCGCGCCGCGGACGTGGCACGCTTCCCCCATTGCGGATGGAAACGTTTCCACCCGCACGAGCCCACCGCCCGCCCCGAATTTCACCGACGAAAGACGGGCAGGCCCCGGACACCGCCTCCGGCCCGGGCATCGGCTAGCCTCCACACCCGACCGAAGCAGAGAAGCAAAGGAGCTCACCAATGGGACGCGTCATCGTCGTCGGTTCCATCAACCAGGACATCACGGTCACGGTCGACCGCTTCCCCCAGCCGGGCGAGACCCTCTCGGGCACCTCCACCACCTACCGCCTGGGCGGCAAGGGCGCGAACCAGGCCGCGGCCGCCGCCCACGGCGGCGCGACCACGCTGTTCGTCGGACGCGTCGGCGGCGACCCCGCGGGCATCACCCTGCGCGAGGACCTGCGCACGCACGGCGTGGACGTCTCCGCCCTGCGCACGGACGAGGAGGTCACCACCGGGATCGCCTTCATCACCGTCAGCGCAGCCGGGGAGAACACGATCATTCTCGACGCCGGGGCCAACGGGTGCGTCACCGGGGAGCAGGCGGCCGCGGCGGTCGAGCTCGCCGAGGACGACGTCGTCGTCCTCCAGGGCGAGATCCCCCCGGCCGCCAATGAGGCCGTCATCGCCTGGACGCACGCGGCCGGGGCGAGGGTCGTCCTCAACCTGGCGCCCGTCTACCCGATCCCGCCGGAGGCCCTGGCGGGCGTGGACGTCCTGGTCGTCAACGAGAGCGAGTGCGGGCTGGTCCTGGGGGCCCCGGCGCCCGAGACGGCTGAGGAGGCCCTGGCCGCAGCGGCGGCGCTGCGCGAGCGGGGCATCGCCCGCGTGCTCATCACGCTCGGCGGGGCCGGCGCGGTGCGGGCCTCGGACGAGGGCGCGGTGCACGTCCCGGCGATCGACCTGGGGCCGGTCGTCGACACCACGGGCGCCGGGGACGCGACGGTCGGCGTGCTCGCGGCGGCGCTCGCCGCGGGATACGACTTCCCGGAGGCGGTGCGCGAGGGCATGCGCGCCGGCTCGACGGCGGTCCTGTCCGCCGGCGCCGCCGCCTCCTACAAGGGCATCGCGCCCGTCTCCCCGCGCTACTGAGAACCCCGGCACCCGGCCATGAGCGCTTTTCGCAGCTCGCCGCGCTCCTGGGCCCAAGGCGCCGAGGCCCGCCCGCCGGTCCACGAGCTCAGGCCGCCCGCCGGTCCCGCAGGCCGCCGCCCGGCCCGCGCCGCCCGTCACGCCACCGTGAGCACGACGCGCTGGTAGCGGGTCAGGGCCGGGGAGCCGGTGTCGGTGCCCTCGGCGATCAGGTGGATGGCCTGTCCCGGCTCGGCGGCCGCCGGGACGGTGACGACGGCGGTGCCGGCGCCGTCGTCCCGAAGCCGCGGAGCCACGGGGCACGGGCTGGCCCCGGCCTCCGGGTAGGCCCACCAGCGCAGGAGCACGTCGTCACCGTCGGGGTCGGTGGCCGTGGCGGTCAGGGTGACGACCTCGCCGGGGCGCACGGCGCGGGCCAGCCCGCCCTCGGCGGTGGCGGGGGCGCCGGCGACCAGGACGAGCGGCGGGTGGTTGGCGTCCTCGTACCGTGGGGTCACTGACCAGGCGAGCCGGGCGGCGAACTCGTTCTGGACGGCCCGCCACCAGCGGGTCACGTGGTACTCGGGCGGCGCAGGACCGTCGGGGCCGTCGGGGCCGCCAGGAGCATGGTCGACGACGAGCCCGCCGCGCGCGAGCGCCGGCGCCCCCGGTCGGGCGAGGACCGTGCCGGAGGTGAGGGTGTCGGGATGGTCGGGGTCAGGCGTCTGGCGGCCGCCCCAGCCGCCGAAGGCGGCGTCCTCCCAGGAGCGCAGGCCGTTGGGGACGAGCGGGGTGAAGTTGGCGGTGTCGCCCTCGGAGATGAAGGAGCCGGGCTCCTGAAGCGGGCACCAGATCCGGTAGCCCTCGCCGCGCAGCCGCTCCTCGCTCCTGCCGGACTCGCCGAAGTAGTCCTCGGCGTCGAAGCCCGCGGCCATCCGGCGGCCGTCGCCCCACACGCGGTAGGCGGCCCCGAGCGGGCCCCGGGCGCTGACGCTCCTCCGGGTCCACCCGGCGCCGACGAGCCCGCGGTCCCGGACCGCCAGCACCGTGCGGGACAGGCAGCCCCAGGCGGTGGTGGCGACATCGCGGTGCTCGAGCCCCGGCCAGGCCGGGCGGATGTAGCTCTCCAGGGTCGGGTCCTGCTCGCCGAAGGAGGAGATGACGAGGCGGTCGAGGACGCGCTGCTTGAGCACTGGCCAGTCAGGGCGCGTCCCCAGCTCCTCCTCAACGCTGCGCAGGGCCCGGGCGATGGTCGACGTCCCGCCCCAGGCCTGGACGAACAGGGGACGGGCGGCGTCGGCCGGCGCGTCGCCGACGGCGGAGGCGGCCAGGGCGCCGATGCCCGCCGGGCCGTCCGGGGTCAGCGCGGTCTCGCGCAGGAGGTCGGCGATGAGGGCGGAGCCGGGGGTGACCTCGTCCATCTCGCCGGCGGCGGCGACATTGCCGGTGCGGACCAGGGACCGCAGGTGGGCGGCCGTGGGGAAGCGGGGGTCGTGGACCCGCAGGGTCTCCTCGACCCTGGCGTAGGCGTCGATGGCCGTGTCGATGTGGAGGGTCTCGCCGGGGGCGGGCCAGCGGTGCGGGGCGATGCCGCGGGCCGGGTCCCCCGCCCAGTGGCAGTCCGATCCCGCGTAGACCAGGCCGCGCAGGTCGATCTCGTTGGCGTGGGTGAGCAGGCGGATCATGGAGTTGAGGCCGTCGGGCCCGGGGACGGTGGTGACGACGACGCGGGGGCGATCTGTGCGGGGGAAGGCTTCCTTGCGCATGGCACGAGCCTGCCACAGGCGCGGGGCCGCCCCCCCACGCCGGGCGCTGCGGCGGGGGTGCTCAGGAGACGGTGACGCTCCCCGAGGTCGTCCCTGTGGCCGCTCCTCCGTTGGCCGTGGTCACCGTGACGGAGGACGACGAGCCGGCGGTGATGGCGCCGTCGGAGGTGGTGGCGTCCATGGCGAGGGCGAGGGTGCCGCCGTTGGAGCCGGAGGTGCCCCAGCGGTCCTCGTCGGCCCTGGCCAGGCCCCCGGGGGCGGTCAGGGTGCAGCGGGTGAGGGTCGCCCGCGAGGAGGTGTTGGTGACGTAGAGGACCGGGGCGTCCTGGGTGCAGGTGAGGGTCACGTCGCTCAGGGCGAGGGTGGAGACCTCGGTGGCGGCGTCGGAGTCGGCGGCGTCCCCGGACATCGACTGGTAGAGCATGACGCCACCCCTGCTGGAGGCGCTGGTGAGGGTCGAGCCGGAGACGGTGGCGTGGTTCTTTCCCTCGACGACGATCGCCTGCGCCCCGTTGGCCTGGCCGGTCAGGCCGGACACGGTGATCTGGCCGGTGGAGTAGAGGCACGGGGAGCCGTCGCCGTTGGTGGTGAAGGCGTTGGCGCCCTCGACCGTGACGGTGCCCGAGCCGCGGTCGGTGGCGACGGCGGCGCAGTGGGCCCCCTGGGTCTCGATGCTCAGGTCGGAGCCGGTGATGACGCCCGCGTAGGTGGCGTGCAGACCGCGCGAGGACTCCCCGGTGGTGGCGATCGCACAGGCGGTGACCTGCGCAGTGGCGCTGCCGGAGGCGATGACGGCGTTGGCCCCGGAGGCGGCGGTCGTCAGGGTCGTCTCGTTGACGGTGACGGTGGAGCCCTCTCCCACGGCGACGACGGCGGAGTTGAGGCCGTAGAAGTTGTAGGCGTCGTCCACGCCGTGCCGGCCGTCGGTGGAGGCGTCGCCGGACTTGGTGATCCTCGCGTTGGTGATCGACAGGCTGCCGCCGCCCACGACCAGGAAGACCGTCTGGTCCGCGGTGGTGGACTCGAAGGTGCCGCCGTCGATGGTGGCGGTGATGCCGTCCACGAGGTAGGCGCCCGACAGCGTGATCTCCTTGTCCCCGACCTTGCCGGTCCACGAGCCGGGCGACAGCGACGTGTTGGAGGCGGCGGCCTCGTGGTAGGCGGGCGCGACGGCGGCGTCCGCGGCGGCTGTGGCCGTGTCGGTTCCGGCGAAGGGGCCGGTCGCGGTGGAGAAGCCGGAGGGGGCATCCGTCCCGCCCGAGGAGCCGCAGGCCATGAGCGTGCCGGCGGCCGCCAGACCGAGGCCTCCCACCAGGAGGCTGCGGCGGCGCAGGGCGAAGGCGACCCCGGTGTCGGGTATAGCGCCGTCGTCGGGGCGGGACGGTCGGGACGGCGCGAGCGGCGCCGGGGGTGTCGTCAAGGGGGTCATGTGCGTCTCCTCGTTCGGTGGACTCAAAATGTGCGATGTTGGCGGAGAGCGTCGGGCGGGCGGCGCCGAACGGCCTTCGGACGGTGAGGCCGCGGGCCTCCCGAAGGCCCGCGGCCGCCCGGGCTACGGCGACGGGCTCCACTGTCAATGAGGCGCCTATCAGCCCGGCATCCACCCACCATGAGCCCGCTGTGAATCGCCCGCCCCCTCCGCCGAGATCGGTTCACTTCCGGCTCGACGACGCCGGCAACCGCTCTCCACCTCCGAAGCGGGCGCGCGAGTCGGGCCGCGCGTCCGCGAAGCGGCTCCACCGGGGCCCGGAACCGCTCGCCGTGGGCGCCGACGGCCCGGGCAGCACAACAAACAGAAACGATCGTTGTTGATTGTGTGCCCGCATCGCAGTAGAATCGCAACATGCTGGAGCTGCGGAGGATCACCAAGTCCTACCGCACGGCATCGCTGACCCAGACGGCCCTCGCCGGCGTCACCGTCTCCTTCCGCGACAACGAGTTCGTCGCCGTCCTCGGCCAGTCGGGCTCCGGCAAGACGACGCTGCTCAACGTCGTCGGCGGCCTCGACCACTTCGACTCCGGCGACCTGGTCATCGACGACATCTCCACCAAGGACTTCAAGGACCGCGACTGGGACGCCTACCGCAACAACCGCATCGGCTTCGTCTTCCAGTCCTACAACCTCATCCCCCACCAGTCGGTCCTGGCCAACGTCGAGCTCGCCCTGACCCTGTCCGGCGCCCCCCGCGCCGAGCGCCGCCGCCGCGCGTTGGACGCGCTCGCCGAGGTCGGCCTCGCCGAGCACGCCCACAAGCGCCCCGCCCAGCTCTCCGGCGGCCAGATGCAGCGCGTCGCCATCGCCCGGGCCCTGATCAACGACCCCGAGATCGTCCTGGCCGACGAGCCCACCGGCGCCCTCGACTCCGCCACCTCCGTGCAGGTGATGGACCTGCTGAAGGAGATCGCCCGCGACCGCCTCGTCATCATGGTCACCCACAACCCGGAGCTCGCCCGCCGGTACGCCACCCGCATTGTCGAGCTCGCCGACGGGCGCCTCGTCGCCGACTCCCGCCCCTGCGCCCCGGCCGACGACGGCTCCGAGGCCCGGGCGGCCAGGACCGCCCGGGCCACATCCATGGGGCCCCTGACCGCCCTCGCACTGTCCTTCAGCAACCTGATGACGAAGAAGGGCCGCACGCTCATGACCTCCTTCGCGGGGTCCATCGGCATTATCGGCATCGCCCTCATCCTGGCGCTCGCCAACGGCGTCAACGCCTATATCGCCCGCACCGAGGAGGAGACGCTGACCTCCTACCCGCTGGCCATCCAGAAGACCGGCACGGACATGACGGCGGTGCTGGCCCGGGGGCGGCAGGCCGCGCAGGAGACGGCGACGGCGGCCGCGGGCTCCCCCGGCACGGTGACCACCATCGACTCCTTCGACCAGATGATGGGGTCGAGATCGACCAACGACCTGGCCTCTCTCAAGCAGTACCTCGACTCCGGCGGCGGCGGGATCAGGGACCAGGTCACCTCCATCGAGTACCTCTACGACGTCACCCCGCAGATCTATCTGCCGGACACGAGCTCCGCCATCACCCGGGTCAACCCCGAGCAGGCCTTCGAGCCGCTCAGCGGCGCCATGTCCACCGGGTTCCTGTCCTCGGTCCTGTCCATGGACACCTTCCACCAGATGCCGGCGGAGCCCTCCCTCTACGAGGACCAGTACGACGTCGTCGCCGGACGCTGGCCCGCGGAGGCGGACGAGCTGGCGCTGGTCCTCGATGAGGACGGCACCCTGCCGGACATCTTCGAGTACACCCTGGGCCTGCGCGACCACAGCCGGCTCGACCAGCTGATGCGCGACTACCTCTCCGGCCGGGCCTCCGGCGTGGCGGCCGTGCCGGGGGCGGCCGTGCCCGGAGCCGGCTCGCCGTCGGACCCGGCAGCGCCGACGGGCGCCACCACCGGGCCCGGCGGCGCCACCGGCGCGACCGCCCCGGCGTCGCCGGACCCGGCAGCCTCCGCGACGCCGTCGGCGGACCCGGCAGCCGCCTCGGCGTCGGGCCCGACCAGCTACTCCTACGACCGCCTCATGCAGGTGACCTTCAAGCTCGTGCCCGCCTCCGCCCGCTACCGCCACGACGACACCTACGGCGTGTGGACCGACCGCTCCGACGACACCGAGCTCATGCGGCAGGCGGTCGCCGACGGCGAGGACCTCCGCATCACCGGCATCGTCCGGGCCAGGGACTCCGACAAGATGACCCTGAAGCGGGGGCTGGCCTACACCCCGGCGCTCACCCGGCACGTCATGGACCAGGCGAGCGGCTCCGCGATCGTCCAGGACCAGCTCGCCCACCCGGACACCGACGTCCTGACCGGCAAGACCTTCGCCGACGAGGCCGCCGGCGCCAAGGCCGGCGAGATCGACCTCTCCTCGCTCTTCACCGTCGACACCGACAAGATCCAGGCCGCCTTCCAGCTGGACCCCTCCAAGCTGGACCTCGACCTGTCCGGCATGGACGTGTCCGGCTTCGAGGCCACCGGCATCGGCGACGTCGACCTGTCCGGGCTCGACCTGTCCGCCCTGACCGACAGCGTCCCGGAGATCGACCTGTCGGGGCTCGACCTGTCCAGCGTCTCCTCCCAGGACCTCACCGGCCGCTTCCCCCAGCTCGCCGACGTCGACTACCCGGCCCTCATCCGGGGCGCGCTGGCCGACGGCGCCCTGAGGGAGGGCGCCTCCACCGCCGTGTCGACCATGATGACCGGCGTCATCGCCGGCTTCCAGGCCTACTACGCCCAGCACGTCTCCGACGACCCCGACGGCGACGGCCGGGGCCCCGACCTGGCGACCCTCGCCGCCGACTACCTCGCCCAGCCGGACGTCCAGAAGACCATCGCCGACACCCTGGGCTCCGACCAGGTCATCGACTCCGCCCGGCTCACGCAGAACCTCGTGGCGTCCCTGGGCGCCGACCCCGACGTCGGCCGGATCAGCGACGCCGTGCGCGACGAGCTGGTCACCGCTATCGGCCGGCAGGTCGCCGCCTCCGTCACCTCCACCATCGTCCAGACGCTCAGCAGCTCGATCCAGGCCGCCCTGAACAGCGCCATGACCCAGATGATGACGGCGATCCAGGAGCAGATCCGCACGGCCATGCAGGACGCCACGACCCGGCTCGCCACCCAGATGGGCTCCGCGATGGACATCGACGAGCAGGCCTTCAAGGACGCCTTCAGCCTCAACATGGACCAGGAGGATCTCGCCGCCCTCATGGCCTCAATGATGTCGACCGACGTCGCCACCTACGACAAGAACCTCGCCGACCTGGGCTGGGCGGACCCGGAGGTGCCCAGCGAGATCGACCTCTACCCCGCGAGCTTCACCGCCAAAGAGCGGGTCAAGGCCGCTCTCGCCGACTACAACACCGCCCAGGAGAAGGCCGGCGCCCAGGACAGGGTCATCACCTACACCGACCTCGTCGGCCTGCTCATGAGCTCGGTGACCCGGATCGTCGACATCATCTCCTGGCTGCTCATCGCATTCGTGTCGATCTCCCTGGTGGTCTCCTCCATCATGATCGCGATCATCACCTACATCTCCGTCCTGGAACGCAAGAAGGAGATCGGCATCCTGCGCTCGGTCGGCGCCTCCAAGCGCGACATCAGGCACGTCTTCAACGCCGAGACCGTCATCGAGGGGCTGCTGGCGGGCGCGATGGGGGTCGGCATCACGCTCCTGGTGTGCATCCCTGCGAACCTGTTCGTGGAGCGCAGGTTCGGGGTCGCCACGGTCGCCCAGCTGCCGGCGACGGCCGGCGCCGCCCTCATCGGCGTCTCGGTGCTGCTCACCGTCCTGGCCGGGCTCGTGCCCGCCGCCAGGGCCGCCCGCGAGGACCCGGTGGAGGCGCTGCGCAGCGAGTGACCCGGACCTCCGGCCCCATCATCGGCCAGAAGGCCGCCCCGCCGTCGGCTCACTCACAGGCTCCGACGCCGGTAGAGGCGGGTCGCACACGCGGCGGAGGCGACAAGCAGCGCCGCCGCGACCCCCAGCCCGGCCGGCCCGATGAACGGCCGGCCCGCCCAGTCCAGCAGCGTTGCCGCGAGCCCGGGGAGCCGGCGGACCAGGAGTATGACCCCGAACATGAGGGCCATGGTCGCGCCGTAGGAGAGCACGCCCGTGCGCGCGTGCCCGAGGGCGAGGAAGAGCGGCAGCTGGACCGCGGCGACGGCGCCGACCACCGCCAGGGCCACGCCCGCGACCGCCGCCGTGGACAGCGGAACGGGGCCGGCCTGGGGGCCGCGCACGAGCGAGTCGATCGCGCGACGCCAACGCCCGCCAGGGTCGTGGCTGCGGCGACGAGGGCGACGAGCAGGTAGCGGCCGAGCACGAACTGCGTCCGAGTCACCGGCAGGATCGCGTACATGGCGTCCAGGTGCGCCCGCTCGTCCTGGGCGAACAGGGCGCCGGGCAGGAAGGCCGTCGTCAGGGTGCACACGGCGACGGCCGGCATCGCCCCGCCCAGGGCGAGGTTCGCCGCAGTGATAATGGCCGCGACGATCGCGAAGTTGCGCAGCGCGACGGCGTGGGCCGACAGCTCGGCGCGCAGCAGGTTCCACGTGGTGCGCATGTCAGTGCTCCTGGACCGGGGCCGCCGAAGCGGCGGGACGGGAGTGGCGGGCGAGGCCGTCAGACCCCGGACCACGAGTCATGGCGGCAACGGCCTTCTCGATGGAGGGGGCTCGACGACGACGTCGGGACCGAATGCGGCGGTGTCCGAGACCCTGATGAGTCCGGAGAAGGCGCCCACCCCGTTGCGCCGGGTCCCGGCGAGGGCCGCCTCGGCCGCGGGCGTCAGGGCCGAGACGGGGCCGCGGGCCATGGCCCACTGCTCGGCGAGGTCGGTCAGGGGACCGGCGAAGCGGGTGCGGCCGGCCCCGATAATGTGAAGGTGGTCCGCGATCCGCTCCGGGTCGGAGGTGATGTGGGTCGAGAAGAGGATCGTCCGCCCCTCCTCGACGAGGAAGTCGCGGAGGACGTCCAGGACGTCCAGGCGCGCGACGGGGTCCAGGCCCGAGGTCGGCTCGTCGAGGATGAGGAGCTCGGGGCGGTGGGCGAGCGCGAGGACGAGCCGGAGCTTGACGCCCTGGCCGCGCGACAGGTCCTTGACCCGCACCCGGGGCGGCACGTCCAGGCGAGCCAGCAGCTCGTCGAAGAGGCTCTGGTCCCAGCCGGGGTAGAAGCGCCCCAGGTTGCCGGCGGCCGAGACGGCCGTCCACTCCGCGGGCAGGGCCTCGGCGTCCAGGACGACGCCGATGCGGTCGTGGCGCGCCCCCGGTGCGGCGCCGAGGACGTCGATCGAGCCCGCATCGATGCCAATCATGCCGAGCATCGCCTTGATGGCGGTGGTCTTGCCGGCCCCGTTGGGGCCGACGAAGCCGGTGACCAGGCCGCTCGGCACGCTCATGTCGAGGGGGCCGAGGGTGAAGGCCCCCTGCCTGCGTACGACGGCGTCGAGGCGGACGGCGGGGCCGGGATCGGGACGGCCGGGGCCGTCGTCCGCGCCGGGCGCTGGCTGCGCGGCCCCGGGCACCGGGGCGGTCACTCCGTGTTCAGTGCGTTCCATCGTTGCGTGCTCCTTTCGTGGAGGTCGGACAGGTCGAGCCCGGCGAGCCGGGCGGTGGCGACGGCGTCGTCGAGCTGGGCGTCCAGCCGGGCGAGGAGGCGCGCGCGGGTCTCGTCCTCGTCCTGGGGCAGGACGAAGCTGCCGCGACCGGCCTGGTTGCCGATGAGGCCCGCGGCGGCAAGGTCGTTGTAGGCGCGGGTGGTGGTGATGAGGGAGACCTCCAGGTCCCTCGCGAGCCGGCGCAGCGAGGGCAGCGGGGTCCCGGCGGGCAGGTCGCCGGACCAGATGGCCTGCCGGATCTGGTCGACGATCTGCTCGTACATGGGCGTCCCGGACGTCCGGGAGAGAACGATGTGCACATGCTGTTTATACCGCACATGTACAGCATGTGCAATGGCATGCGCGACCCCTCGTCGAGACCGCTTCGCCGCGGGCCGGACGCCCGCGCCCAGACGCCGACCCGTCGCGCACCCCGCCCGCTGCCGGGACCCGGAGCAGGCGCATCCGGCCGCCCCACGACCCCGGACCCGACATTCAGCGGACCGCTCTCGACCAAGAAAATAAATAGGCGAGGCGGCGCCATGTGCGCGCCGAAACTTGGGCGTGATACAATGAACTGTGCGGATTGGCATATTTATTGACGATTACCTGCCGTCGGTGCACGGCGTCGCGACATCAACAACGAACCTGAAAGAGGCGCTGGAGGGGCTCGGCCACGAAGTCTACGTCATTGCACCGAGGTGCAAGGGGTATCGGGACGAGGACGACCACGTCATTCGCGTCCCCTCATCAAAGAACTATGTTTTTGACAAACGCGAGACCGGAGTCATCTATCCCGGTCTGGCACGAAGGCTCGACAAGTACGAGTTCGACATCGTCCACAGCCAGATGCAGTTCTACGTCGGCGTTCTTGCTCACAGCGTGGCGAAGCGCCAGAACATTCCTCATGTTACGACGGTGCACACGCTGTACACGGAGCTGATCGACGACTATCCGCTCATGGTGACGGCCGGGATCATCGCCCTGACCGTGGCGCTCCCGATCGTGCTGCGAACCAGGCCCATTCTGCCGACGGCGTCCCGCGAGCAGCTGCGCTCGATGAGCCGGGAGGCCATCAAGGAGACGTTCTCCCACCAGGGCTGGCGACTCACCGCCGCCTTCGCGAACAAGTGCGAGGCCTGCATATCGCCGTCGAACCACCTGGCAAGAATACTAATAGACGAGGGCGGGCTGACGGCACCGTGCTACGTGCGCCCCAACGGCATCAACACGAGGCAGTACCGCGACGCCGACCCCGAGGACTCCCCCATAGAGAAAAGCCCGGGAGAGAAGTTCATCATATCCGTCGCCCGGCTGAGCCCGGAGAAGCGGCAGAAGGCGCTCATCGAGGCGATACCATTCATTCCCGACACGAGCATCAAGCTCGTCCTGGTCGGCGGAGGCCCGTACGAGCACGAGCTGAGAACGCGCGCCGAGGAGCTGCGCGTGACCGACCGAGTCATATTCACCGGCATGCAGCCGAGCGACAAGGTCGCCGCCCTGCTCAAGCAGGCGGACGTCTTCTCACTCGCCTCATACCACTTCGACAACCAACCAATGACCTTCCTCGAGGCGGCATCGAGCGGTCTGCCGATCGTGTACTGCGACGAGCAGATGACGGAGGGCCTGACGAAGCGCAATGCGGTGCTGACCGGCGGAATCGAGGGCGAGGACCTCGCACAGGCCTTCAACGACCTGTTCTCGAACCCCGAGAAGCTGGACATGCTGTCCAGGGGATCTCTCGATGTGGCCCAAGAGTTCGACTCGACAACAATGGCGGCAAGAATGGCCGACCTGTACGAAAAGCTAATCAGAGACCATCGCACGCTGTCGCGCCACTGAAGGCGACCGATCTCGAGCCGGAAGTGAGCCGATCGCGGCGGCCTCCCCTTCCCGGGCCCCGGTCCGGGCCTTCGCCCGGGCCCCGGCCGGCCCCGCCTCGCCCTCGACCTCGGCTCCACCCGGTCCGCCGGCCCATCAGGCCCTCTGGCGCAGGCGGCCGTACAGGCGGACCAGCGGCCCGGGCGCCCACCAGTTCCACCGGCCCAGCACCGTCATCGTCGCAGGCACGAGCAGCAGCCTCACGAGCGTGGCGTCAACGGCCACCATAATGGCCAGACCCACGCCGATCTCCTTGATGGAGATCATCTCGCCCGAGACGAACCCCAGGAAGACGGCGATAATAATGGCCGCCGCCGAGGTGATAATGCGTCCTGAGCGCTGCAGGCCGCGGGCGACCGCCTCGTCGTTGTCATGCCCGTCCTCCCAGTACTCGGTGATGCGTGCCAGCAGGAAGACCTCGTAGTCCATGGCCAGGCCGAACCCGAACGCCATGAGGCAGGCCACAATGAAGGTCTGCAGTCCCGGGGTCTGCGGCAGGCCGAGGTGCCCGTGCTCGAAGAGCCAGGATGTGATTCCGAGAGAGGCGATCAGTGAGAGGCTGTTGATAATGAGCGCCTTGAGCGGCACCACCAGTGAGCCGGTCATGCAGAACAGCAGCACGAAGACGGCCGTGATGACAATGAGCGCGGCCCAGGGCGCCCGGGCGGCCATCGAGTCGATGAAGTCGGTCTGCTGCGCGGCCGCGCCGCCCACCCAGAACCGGTACCCGGTGTCGATCGCCCGGATCCGGTCGACGGCATCGACGGCCTGCCGGCCCACCGGGTCGTCCACGTCCATGAGCACGCCGATGAGCACCGCGCCCTCGTGGTCGGCCAGCTCCGAGGCGCTCGCGCGGACGACGCCGTCCATGCCCCGGATCTCCTCCACGAGCCCGGCGGCGCCGTCGAGGTCGGTCTGCGCCACGATACTGATCGTGGGAGTGGCCAGTGCCGGGTAGTCGTCCTGCAGAATGTCGTACCCGGTGCGCACCGAGGCGTCGGCCGGCATGTACTCGACAATGTTGGCGCGCATGCGCAGCGAGCCGATGGGGGCGGCCATGGCCGCCAGGACCGCGGCGATGACGACCATGACCATCCACGGGTGCGCCACTACGCGGTGGGAGAGCCGGCTGAACACGCCGTCGTCGGAGGAGGAGTCGCCGACGGCATGCAGGAGGCGGCTGACGCCGGGCACCCGGCTGACCGTGCTCGGGCGGACCAGGTGCCCGCCCAGGAGCGTGATGACGGCCGGCACGAGCGTGACCGTGCACAGCACGGCCAGCAGCGTCACGGCGGCCGCCCCTGCCGCGATCGTCTTGAACATCGGGGAGCGCATAATGAGCAGGCCCACGATGGAGCAGGCGATGGTCAGCGCCGAGAAGGAGACCGTGCGCCCCGCGGTGGCCACGGTGCGCACGACGCCGTCCCGCACGAGCGCCTTCATGACCGCGCCCCGCGGCAGCCGGCCGTCGTCGTACCCGGACTCGACCAGCCGGATCGCGACCTCCTCGCGGTATCGGCTGACGAACAGCAGGCCGTAGTCGATCGACAGGGCCAGGCCGATAATGGAGATGACGTTGAGGATGAAGGAGTGCACGTCCAGGACGAAGGTCAGGCACCACAGCGCACCCATGCCGGTGAGGATGGAGACGACGGCGCCCGCCAGCGGCAGGCCGGCGGCGAGCAGGCCGCCGAAGATGATGATCAGCAGGACGAGGGCCACGGGGAGGCTCACGGACTCGCCCCGAGCGAGGTCCTTCTGGACGAGCTCGCCGATGGAGTCCCCGATGAGGTCCGCGGAGACGGCACGCACCTCCGCGCCTGGGGCGTACTCGCGCAGGGAGTCGCGGTAGGCGCCCTCGGCCGCGGCGGCCACGCGCGCGTTGGCGGCGTCGGCCTCCTTGTCGGTCAGTCCCTCGTCGAGGGCGACGACGACGGCGTAGCCATCGCCGTCCGTCGACAGCAGCGTCCTGGCCTGCTGCGAGGCGGAGCCGGGCAGTGCGAAGGGGTCGGTCGCCGAGGCGACGCCGTCGAGCCCGGTGAGCTTCTCGCGCGCGGCCGTAGCCGCGGCGGCGGCATTCGCATAGTCGCCGGCGACGTCAACGCCGTCGACCACGACGGTGATCTTCTCGCCGGTGCTGTCGTCGGAGGTGGTCATGGAGGACACGACGTTGGACTCGGTGCCCGGCGTGGTGACCTCGCCGCTCGCCAGCCGCTCGAACAGGCCGCCCCGGCCCCAGCCCTGGAAGACCAGGGAGGCCGCGAGGACGACCAGCAGCGCCCAGCCGACGACGAAGCCCACGGGGTGGCGGGAGACGGTGCGACCTATGCGAGTGAACATGTCAGGCCCTTCGTGTGCAGCGGCGTGGGAAGACTCGTCGGCATGTCCGGGTCCCGGGAGCGTGCGCGAGGCCCATCCATAACGAAACGATCGTTTTTATATGGCTGTAACAGTAGGCCGTTCACGGCCGCGAGTCAACAGGCCGGCGGTGCCGTCCGGGAGGCGACTCGTGCGGAAGCGGACCGATCTCGACGAGGTGGGGCGTCCGGTGGCCGAGACGCCCGGGAGGAGATCCGCGCCACACCGTGCCGGTCGCCGGGAGCTGCGCTACGGTTCTTGCATGCACCGCACCGAGGTCATCCTCTACGTCGAGGACCAGGATCGCGCCGCGTCCTTCTACCGCCGGGTCCTCGGGGCCTCCCCCGCCCTGGACGCGCCCGGCATGACCGAGTTCGACCTCGAGGACCTCACGCTGGGCCTCGTGCCCGAGCGCGACTCGGTCGCACGCGTTCCGGGCATCACCCCGGGCACGGGCCAGCGCTGCGAGATCTACCTGCGGCGCCGCGACGCCGCCGCCGCCCTGGAGCGGGTCGAGCCCGCCGGAGGCCGCGTCCTCGCTCCGCTGTCCGGCCGGCCGTGGGGCGAGTCGGTCGGCTACGCCCTGGACCCCGACGGGCACGTGCTCGCCCTGGCCGAGGTCGGCCCCGACACGGGCGGCGGCCCGGCCGGCGCCTGACCGCCCGTCGCCCCCGGCGGGAAGTCGGGGGCGAGGAGCCGGAGAAGCGTCGACGAAGAGCCGCGGACGGACTGTCGAGTAAGGGTAGCCTTAAAATCATGAGCGCCTCCGAGACCCCCGCATTCGACCGCAGCTCCGTCGCCCGCGTCGCCACGGACCGGCCCGACCGGTACGGCCGCCAGCTGGTCGCCCACATGGGCCGCAAGATCACGACGGCCTGGGACGACGCCTCCGCCACCGGCTCGCTGTCCTTCAACCGGGAGGGCCCGGTGACCGGCGTCGTCGAGCTGGCCTGCGACGAGGGCGCGCTCGTCCTCGCGCTGCGCACCACGGAGGCGGATCTGGCGCGCCTGGAGCGGGTCACGGGCACCCACCTGGCCCGCTTCGGGCACAAGGAGGGGCTCGCCGTCTCCTGGGTGCGCGACAACGGCGCCCCCGGCACCGCCCAGGGGCCGCTGTCCGAGGAGGACATGGCCCGCACGCGCGCCGAGCGCGAGGCCCGGCGGGCCTGAGCCGCGCCCCGGGCCGCCACCGCCCCGGGCCGCAGGGCCCCAGGCCCCGGACCGCAGGGCAGACGACTACCGGTGCCGCGCCCTGTCCGCGGGCCTCGCCCCGAGCCCCGGGCCGACGACGGCCCGCGCCGGCGGGTCCTCCCCGCGCCGCCCTCAGTCCCCCAGGTCGGTGATGTGCCCGGCGGGGTCCTTGATCCGGACCGTCAGCAGCAGACCGATCACCAGGACCAGCATGATCCCGAGGATGCCCCAGTGGGAGGCCTCCGCGCCGCCGACGAGGACGCCGATCCAGATGAACGTCCCGTACATCGCCGGCGCCAGGAAGGACACGGCGCGGCCCGTCGTGGCGTACAGGCCGAAGATCTCGCCCTCGCGCCCCTTGGGGATCACGCGCGCCAGGAAGGAGCGCGCCGCCGACTGGGTCGGGCCGACGCACCCGGCCAGGACCAGGCCGAGCACCCAGAACACCCTCGCTCCGCCGCCGTGCAGGAAGAACACGCCGACGCCCGCGCACACGAGGATCGTCAGCGACCCGATAATCACCCTGCGGGGGCCGATGCGGTCGTCGAGCGCCCCCGAGGCGATGGTCGCGACGCCCGCGATCACGTTGGCCGCGACGGCGAAGACGAGAACATCGCCGCTGGTGAAGCCGAAGGTGTTCTGGGCGACAACGCCGCCGTAGGTGAACACGCCGGCCAGGCCGTCGCGGAAGATGGCGGCGGCGAGCAGGAACCACAGCACCTCGGGATGAGTGCGGTGCAGCGCCACGAGCGTGCGCCACAGTCGCTTGTAGGAGCCCCAGATCGACTCCTGCCGGCGGACCCGCACGGCCGGCCCCTGCGACGGCTCGGCCGGCTCGGCCTCGAGCCCGGCCTTCTCCCGGTCCGCCCCGCGCTGAGCGTCCTCGAGAATGGCCTGCCGACGCCGCCGGCCCCGCCTGCCGGACTGGGTCACCAGGACCGGGATCGCGCTCAGCCCGAACCAGACGGCGGCAACGAGCATGGAGGCGCGGACGCTCAGCCCGTTGTCAGCGGTGACCCCGAACCAGCCGACGCGGGGATTGATGAAGCCGACATACACAATGAGCAGCAGGACGATGCCACCGACGTAGCCCATGCCCCAGCCGAGCCCGGAGACGGCGCCGACCCTGTCCCTGGTGGCGATCTGGGGCAGGATGCCGTTGTAGTTGACGCTCGCCAGCTCGAAGAAGATGTTGCCGACCCCCAGCAGCGCGATGCCGAGCCAGAGGTGGCTCGGCCGCGGCAGCACGAGGAACAGCGCCGCGCTGATGGCCACGACAATGGTCGTGTAGGCGCCGAGCCAGAAGACGGTCCGCCCCGCCCTGTCGGCCCTCTGCCCGGTGACCGGCGCCAGCAGGGCGATAATGAATCCGGCGATCGACAGTCCCAGCGAGAGGGCGGACTCGTTGGCCGCCTTCACGCCGAAGTCGGGGCCGGTGAGGTAGACGGTGAAGACGAAGGTCGTGATGACGGCGTTGAAGGCGGCGCTCCCCCAGTCCCACAGCCCCCAGGCGAGGACGGGCCAGGACAGCAGGCGGGTCGGCCCGCCCGGATGGATGCCGCTGTAGGGCTTGGTCTCGTGCTGGGGGGCGCTGAGCAGGTCGCCCTCGGACTGGGGGTGGGTCATGCTGCGAGCCTACGGCGCCGCAGGCGGTCGTGCGGCGGCCTTGGCGCCGTTGAGGATGGCCGATCGGTCACTGCGACGGACGGCGCGGCCCGTCGCCCGACGGCGCCCGCGGCGGGCGTCACCGAGCGGGCGCGAGGACCTCGGCCAGGGCGAGGTCGAGCGGCGTGGTGACCTTCATGGCGAGGGGATCTCCCTCGACGACGACGACGGTGCCGCCGGCGGCCTCGACGAGTCCGGCGTCGTCGGAGGCGGCCCGGGCCTCGTCGGCGGCGCGGTCGGCGCCCAGCCGGTGGGCGGCGACCAGGGTGGCCGAGGCGAAGCCCTGCGGGGTCTGCACCGCCCGCAGCCGGGAGCGGTCGGGGGTCCCCACGACCACCTCGACCGGCGTGTCGGCGGCGGGGGCGCCGCCCGCGTCGGCCGGGCCCGCGCCCGCCCGGCCCGTGGCGGCGACCTCCTTGACCGTGTCGCTCACGGGCACGGCGGGGACGACGGCGTCGTATCCCGCCCGCACCGCGGCCACCACGCGGCGCACGACCTCGGGCGGGGTGAGGGCGCGGGCGGCGTCGTGGACGAGGACGACGGCCGCGCCGGGCCGGGCGGCCAGCGCGGCGGCCAGGCCGAGGGAGACGCTGGCCTGCCGGGAGTCGGGCGAGCCGGGAACGACCTCAATGCCGATGGGGGCGCCGCGGGCCCCGCCGGGGTCACCGGCGCGGGGTCCGGCCGTCCCGGTGTCGGACCGTGCCGCGGAGTCGGCCCCGGCCTTCGCCGCACGCCCGGAGGCGGGCCCAGTCGCGTGCCCGGAGACAAGCTCGGCCTCGAAGCGGGCGATGTGCTCCGCGGGCGCGGTGACGACGACATGATCGACGACGCCCGAGGCGGCCAGGCAGCGCACCGCACGGCGCACCAGGCTCTCCCCGGCGACCTCGACGAGCGCCTTGGGGCCGGCGGCGCCCAGACGGGTCCCGGAGCCCGCCGCGGTCAGGACGGCGACGACGCCGCCCCCATCGCCGTCGGCGCAACCGGCCCCGCCGGCGCGTCCGGCAGCATCGGTGCTGCCGGCCCCATCCGTCGCGGGCACGAGCGGCTCTCAGGCGGCGGTGCCGGAGGCGAGGACCTCGTCGAGCTTGGACTCGGCCTGGTCCTCGGCGGTCTTCTCGGCGAGGGCGAGCTCGGAGACGAGGATCTGGCGCGCCTTGGACAGCATGCGCTTCTCCCCGGCGGACAGGCCGCGATCGGTGTCCCGGCGGGAAAGATCGCGGACGACCTCGGCGACCTTAATAACGTCACCGGAAGCGATCTTCTCCTGGTTGGCCTTGAAACGGCGCGACCAGTTGGTGGGCTCCTCAGTGAGCGGGGCGCGCAGCACGTCGAAGACCTTTTCGAGTCCGGCCTCATCCACCACGTCCCGCACCCCGATGAGCTCCACGCTCTCCGCGGGGACGAGGATTGTCAGGTCTCCCTGCGCAACCTCGAGCTGTAGATAGGTCTTCTCCTCACCGCGTACTTTGCGCTGGCGGATATCAATAATCCGGGCCGCGCCGTGGTGGGGGTAGACGACGGTCTCGCCGACTTCAAAGGTCATAGGTGACGTCACTCCGTAGCTAATGGCAGGAGCCTCAGTTTACCAGGGAATGGCGCGCATATTCCGGGGAGGTACCTCACAGGTCACACGGTGGAACGCGCAACCTTCAGCGACCCGTCCCGCCCCCCCCGGCTGCACCCCCCCCCGGCCCCGGGCCGCCCCAGGACCCGGGGCTAAGCGGAGTCGTCAGAGGTGACCAGCATGTACCCGACTCCGCGCACCGTGGTCAGCAGCCGGGGCGCGCTCGGCTCGACCTCGATCTTGGCTCGAATCCGCTTGACGTGGACGTCGAGGGTCTTGGTGTCCCCCACGTAGTTCGCCCCCCATATCCGCTCAATAATCTGACTGCGCGTCAGCACGCGGTCGGGGTTTCGCAGGAACAGCTCGAGCAGCTCGAACTCTCGCAGCGGCATGGTGACGGCCTCGCCGTCGACGCGCACCTCGTGGCGCTCGACGTCCATCATGACCCGGCCCGCGCTCAGCAGCAGCTCCTGGGGCCCGTCCTCATGGCTGCGCCGCAGGACGGCGTGCACGCGGGCGAGCAGCTCGCGGTAGGAGTACGGCTTGGTGACGTAGTCATCCGCGCCGATCTCCAGGCCCACGATCTTGTCGATCTCGGAGTCCTTGGCCGTGACCATAATGACGGGGACCCTGGAGATGCGCCGTATGCGGCGGCACACCTCCGTGCCCGACAGGCGCGGGAGCATGAGGTCGAGCAGCACGAGGTCGATCGAAGCGGGCCCGCCGGACCTGCCGGCCGCCTCGAAGCGCTCGATGGCGGCCGCCCCGTCCTGCGCCTCCACGACCTCGAAGCCGTCGCGGCGCAGGCTGAGGGCCAGCGGCTCTCGGTAGTTCTCCTCGTCCTCGACGAGCAGGATACGGGTCATGTCTGGCCTTCCTCGGAGATCGCGGCGATGGCGGCGAAGGCCGCGCCCGCGGCACCGGAGGCGACGGCGGCCTCGGCCTCGGGGGCCGCGCCCGCCGGGTCCGGCGGCTCCGGAACCAGGCGCGGCAGGACGAGGGTGAAGGTGGACCCGCGCCCCGGGGTGGACCACAGCTCGACGGTGCCGCCGTGGTCGGCGGCCACGTGCTTGACGATGGACAGGCCCAGCCCCGTGCCGCCGGTGGCCCGCGACCGCGCCTTGTCCACGCGGTAGAAGCGCTCGAACACGCGCTCCTGCGCCTCCTTGGCGATCCCGATGCCCTGGTCGACGACGGCGATGCGCACCAGCTCGTCGGTCGAGCCCGCTGCGGCGGCGCCCTCCGCGCCGCCGGCGACGTCGTCGGCATCCGAACCGCCTGCGCCGCCCGCGCCGTCGGGACCGTCCGCGCCGCCCGCACCATCACCGGCGCCCGTGCGATCAATGCTGATCCCCACGCTCACGCGCGTGCGCGGGTCGGAGTAGCGGATGGCGTTGTCCAGCAGGTTGCGCACGGCCGTGGTGATGAGAGCGGCGTCGCCGCGCACGTGCAGGCCGGGGGTGCCGCCCGAGATGAGGGTGACCTCCTTGGCCTCGGCCTCGGTGCGCACCCGGTCGATGGCCTCGGCGACGACGGCGTCCAGGTCGACGTCGTCGGGCTCGACCAGCGCGTCCCCCTCCTGGAGGCGGGAGAGCTCCACGATCTCCTGGACGAGCACGCCCAGGCGCGTGGTCTCCCGGCGTATGCGGCCGACGTAGTTGCGCACGATATCGGGGTCGTCGACGGCGCCCTCGACGGTCTCGGCCAGCAGGGCGATAGCGCCGACTGGGGTCTTGAGCTCGTGGGAGACATTGGCCACGAAGTCGCGGCGCATGTCCTCCAGCCGCTTGGCGGCGGTGCGGTCCTCGATGAGGACGAGGATGCGGCCGCGCCCGATGACGGCCACGCGCACGTACAGGTGGAACTGGCCGGCCCCGGCGACGCGTCCGCGGGCGACGGCCAGCTCGGCCTCCTCGGGCGCCCCCCCGGCTCGCACCCGGGCGACCATCTCGGCCACCTGCGGCTCGCAGACCTCGTCGTCGCGCACGATGTTGTAGGTGTAGGCGGTGGCGGAGGCGCGCAGCACCTCGTCGTCGTCGTCGAGCACGACGACGGTCGAGCGCAGCGCCGCCAGGACGGGCACGACGCCGTCGTCCTCAAGGGTGGAGCCCGCGGTGATGCCGTTCGAGCGGGAGCCGTACAGGGGCGGAGCGAGGGCGAAGGCGGCAGCGGCGCCTATCCCGACACACACGACGGCGACGCTGACCAGCAGCACGAAGCTTCCCACACCCCAAGGGTAGAGGCGGGACGGTGCCGATCGCGAGCCCTCCCGGGCGAGCCGCCCCGCCCGCCCCGCTCAGCGGCCACAATGGTCGTTGGAAGACGCCCGACCCCGGGCGGCCGACCGCCGCGACCCGGCCCGTAACCGGCCCAGAATCAGGAGCGACCCCGTGCGAGACATCTTCAATCAGGAGCTCAAGCAGCTCGGCTCGGACCTTGAGACCATGGCCAGGCAGGTGGCGACGGCGATCGAGCGGGCCGCCGAGTCGCTCAGCAACGGGGACATCATTGTCGCCGAGCAGGTCATCGACGCCGACGAGCGCATCAACGACCTGCAGCGGGACATCGACGACATGTGCATTATGCTGCTGGCCCGTCAGCAGCCCGTGGCCGGGGACCTGCGCAATGTGATCTCGGCCCTGCGCATGGCCCAGACCCTGGAGCGGCAGGGCGACCTGGCCCGGCACGTGGCCGCCATTGCGCGCGGACGCTACCCCGAGCCCCCGGTCCCCGAACCGGTCATGGGCCTGATCCTGCAGATGGCCGACGCCGCCGTGCGCGCCGGGGCGGACGTCGCCCGCCTCATCGCGACCCACGACCTGGACCTGGCGGCGCAGATCCAGCGCGGCGACTCCGAGCTCGACGCCCTGCACCGCCAGTCCTTCCAGATGATCCTGGACCCCGCCAACGAGCTGAGCCGCCAGCAGGTCGTTGACGCGGTCCTCATGGGGCGCTTCCTGGAGCGCTTCGGCGATCACTCGACGTCGGTGGCGCGCCGCATGGCCTACCTGGTCTCCGGCGGCGCCCCGGGCTGAGCCGCCGTCCCCTTCACCGAGATCAGTCGCATTCCGGCTCGAGATCGGTTCACTCCCGCGCCGGGACCAGCGAAGAGGCACCGGCGGTCTGCCGCTCCCCCGCGGGGGAGCGGCAGACCGCCGTCGTAGAGACGGGTGCGCCTACAGCACCATCAATGCCGCCGGCGTCACTTGCCCTGGTTGGCGACCGCCGCGATCTTGGCCTCGGCCTCCGGGTCGAGGTAGCGACCGCCCTTCTTGATGGGCTTGAGGGTCTCCTCGTCCAACTCGTATACCAGCGGGATGCCAGTGGGAATGTTGACACCCGCAATGTCAGCGTCGGAGATGCCGTCGAGGTGCTTGACAATGGCACGCAACGAGTTGCCGTGCGCCGCGATGAGAACGACCTTGCCCGTCTTGATCTCGGGGACAATGGTGCTCTCCCAGTACGGGAGCATGCGGTTCAGGACGTCCTTGAGGCACTCGGTGGCGGGGATGGGCTCGCCGGCATAGCGCGGGTCGGCATCCTGGGAGAACTCGCTGCCGGCCTCGATGGCCGGCGGAGGAACGTCGTAGGAACGGCGCCAGAGCATGAACTGCTTCTCGCCGTACTCGTCGCGGGTCTGCTTCTTGTTCTTGCCCTGAAGCGCGCCGTAGTGGCGCTCGTTGAGACGCCAGTTGCGCTCGACCGGGATCCAGTGGCGGTCGGCGGCGTCGAGGGCCAGGTTGGCAGTCGTAATGGCGCGGCGCAGCATCGAGGTGAAGAGCTTCTCAGGCAGGACCCCCGCCTCCTTGAGCAGCTCACCTCCATGGACGGCCTCGGCACGGCCCTTCTCGGACAGCGGCACGTCGACCCAGCCGGTGAAGAGGTTCTTCGCATTCCAATCGCTCTCGCCGTGGCGGAGCAGCACAAGGGTGTAAGCCATGCCCCTATCTTGCCAGGCCGGGGCGGGCACGACCAGGCCCCTGAGTCCCAATGGACACAGGGGCCCGGCCCAGCACGTCAGTCGCACCGGGATGTCCGCCGAGGGCGGCCCCGCTCGCACGGAGATCGTGCCGCCCCCGGCGGGCGGCCCGGCTCGGCAGCCGAGCCCGGTCAGTTGGCGGCGTCGTAGGCCTCGCGGATGGAGGCGGGGATACGGCCGCGGTCGGAGACCTCGTAGCCGTTGGCGCGAGCCCACTCGCGCACCTTCTGCGTGTTCGAGGAGGTCCTGGGGGCCGCTCCGGCACGACGACGGATACGACGGCCGCTCACGCGCCGGGCCTTCACCGTCCACTCTTCAACGGTCTCACGCAACGCCGCCGCGTGGTCATCATTGAGATCGATCTCGTAGTTCACGCCGTCAAGAGCGAAGGTGACGGACTGGGTGGCCTCTGAGCCATCGATGTCGTCCACAAGAATGATCTGGGTCTTCTGCGCCATGGCACACACCTTTCGGGGTCAGCGGTCCTCGCTTTCGAGCGAGTAAATCATCAGTGACAACGCTAAACGCAAAGCGAATTGAATGCAAGCCCAAACGGGGGTCAAGTTATCCGCGCCCCCCGCCCTCGTTTCCGCAAGCCTCGTTGCCGGTATCCACCGATGCCGTCGAGCGGGCGGGGACCGGCGGCGGGCCGGACGGCCCCGCCGGCCGACAGAGAACGAAAAATCCCGGAACCCTGGGGTCCCGGGATGAGGCGCTCGCGCGGAGCCACCTGTGGGAATCGAACCCACGACCTATTCATTACGAGTGAATCGCTCTGCCGACTGAGCTAAGGTGGCGTGCTGCATGGCAGCGGACCGCAGGCTACCGGCCCCGGCGCCGGTCGCGCAATCCGTGCGCCGGGCACGCGGAGGTGGTACTGAACACAGGCCCTCGCGCACCGTCAGCCGACACCGTCGTGCGGGCGACGCGCCGGGATTCGCGCGGGCCGGACGCGCGCCGCCGAAGACGGCCCTCTTCCACGCATTCGACATCCCGCCCCCGGAGACGGAGACACGGGGCAGCCGCCACCGCCCGCCCTATCCTCTTTGAACGCCCGGACTCACCGTCGCCCCCGTGGGCCCCGCCCTCGCCGAGAGCCCTAAGAGATCGCTGAGATCATTACGACCGGCCCTTGCCCGACCGACAGGGCCGCGCCCCCGCGCGCCCGATCACCGAACCGAGGAGACCCACCATGCCCATCGCGCCAGCACCGAGCGTCCATATCATCTACGCGGGCGGCACCATCGGAATGGTCGACTCTCCCGACGGGCTCGTGCCCGGCGCCGATCTCGGCCACTGGCTCGCCGCGCTCCTTAAGGGCACCGATCTTGAGGGGAGGGTGTCGCTGGCCGCCCTCGACCCGCTTATTGATTCCGCCAATGCGACACCCGAGTCGTGGCAGGAGATCCTTAATGAACTGCGTGCGCATCGCGGCGCGGGCCCGACGACGGGCACGACGGGCACGGCGGCGGGCACGGCGGCGGGCACTGAGGGCACAGCGAGCGCCGCGGGCACCGAGACCGCGGAGAGCGCTCAGAGCCCCGGAGGGGCGAACGCCTACGTCGTCCTCCACGGCACCGACACCATGGCCTACACCTCGGCCGCCCTGTCCTACGCCCTGACAGGCTTCGACCGCCCGGTGGTCGTCACCGGCGCCCAGCTGCCCCTGGGCGCCGTCGGCTCGGACGCGGCTCCCAACGTCGCCGGGGCCCTGCGCGCCGCCACGAGCGGGCGGGTGACCGGAGTCGCCCTCTTCTTCGGGCACCACCTGCTGGCCGGCAACCGCGCCACGAAGACCAGCACGTGGGGCCTCGAGGGCTTCGCCTCCCCGTGCGCGGCGCCGCTGGCGACCGCCGGCGCGCCCTGGCAGTGGGCTCCCGCGCCCGACGCCGAGTGGGGCCAGTGGGACCAACGGCCCGCTGCGTGCACGCCCGGAGCGAACCGTCCGAGGCCCCTGCCGTACGGGCACCACGACGTCGTCGTCGTCGACCTCGTCCCGGGCATCACCGCCTCCCGGCTGCGGGCCCTGCTGACGCCCCTGCCCGACGCGGTGATCCTGCGGGCCTTCGGAGTCGGCAACGTCCCGAGCGCGCAGCCCGGGCTGACCGACGTCGTCGCCGACGCGGTCGAGGCGGGCACGGCCGTCGTCGTCGCCTCCCAGTGCCACCAGGCCGAGGTAGTGCTGGGCCGCTACGAGACAGGGGACGCGATCGCGCGCGCCGGAGCCGTGGGCAGCGGCGACATGACGCTGGAGGCGACCTACGCCAAGGTGCAGTTCCTCCTGGCCCAGGGGCTGCGCGGCGGCGAGCTGGCCGCCCGGGTGGGTCGGTCGATCGCGGGCGAGCTCACCGAGCCGCACGGCTGAGCCGAGCCGCACGACCGCCGGTCCCGGCACCGCGCCGGCCGAGCCTGCTACCGCGTCCGCGGGCCGTCGGCCGCGGACGGCTCCGACGACGGCCCCGCCGCACGCCGGCCGGGCTCACTTGCTCTTGCTCCCGGCGCAGGTCTTCCCCTCTTCGGGCAACTGGCCGGCCAGCAGGTAGGCGTCGACCGCCCGGGTGATGCAGTCGCCCGCGCGCCCGTAGGCCGTGTGGCCGTTGCCGTCCCAGGTGAGCAGGTGGCCGTCGTCGAGCTGGGAGGCCAGGGCCTGGCTCCACGGGTAGGGGGTGGCCGGGTCGCCCGTGGTGCCGACGACGAGGATCGGGGCGGCCCCGGAGGCGTGAATCGGGTCGCGGGACCGGGAGGACTCGTGGCCCCAGGACTGGCAGAACAGGTCCGAGTAGACCAGCGCCTCCCCGAAGGTCGGCGACGCGGCCTTGATCTCCCCCGCCTCGGCGTCCCAGGACGCCGTGTCCCCGGTGACCGGGTAGTCCAGGCAGTTGATCGCGTTGATGGCCTCGCTGCCGTTGCCCTTGTAGGTGCCGTCATCATTGCGCGAGGAGAGCCTGTCGGAGATGCGGAGCAGGGTCGAGCCGTCGTCCTGGTTCATGGCCTGCGCCAGGCCCTGGGTGAGCACGGACCAGGACTCGGACTGGTACATGACCCTCAGGATCGCGTCCTGCGCGAGCGGGTACGTCAGCGGCCGCCTCGAGTCGGAGGTCCTCAGGGGCAGGGTCCGGACCCGGTCGAGGAAGTCCTGCACCTGCTTGACGCCGGAGTCGACGTCGCCCGTCAGGGGGCACCCCTGCCCGCTCTGGCAGTCCTCGATGTAGGAGCGCAGGGCGTTCTCGAAGCCCTGCGCCTGCCCCAGCGCGACCTGCCCGGCCGTGAGCGTCGGATCGATCGCGCCGTCGAGCACCAGGCGCCCGACGTTGCCGGGGAACAGCTCGGCATAGGTCGCCCCGAGGAAGGTTCCGTAGGAGTAGCCGAGGTAGCTCAGGGCGCCGTCTCCGACGACCGCCCGCAGAATGTCGAGATCACGGGCCGCCGAGATGGTGTCGACGTGGTCGAGCAGCCCCTGGGTGGTGGTGGCGGTCTCGCACTTGCCCTCGAGCTCGGTGGCGCGCTCGGCGACGTCGGCCCGCGCCTCATCGGCCGGGGTCTTGTTGGTGATCTGCTTCTCCCCCTCGCCCGAGCGCTCCGCGTCGAGCTCGGCGTCGGTCAGGCACTCGACGGCGGTGGAGCTGCTCACGCCGCGCGGGTCGAATCCCACGACGTCGTAGGACTTGAGCAGGTCGTCGGAGAAGTAGCCCTTGACGCCCTCGACCAGGTTGACGCCCGAGCCCCCCGGGCCGCCCGGGTCGATGAACAGGGAGCCGATGCTGGTGCCGTCCGCCGTCCGGCGCTTGAGGGCGAGCTCGATGGTGGCGCCGTCGGGCTCGTCATAGCTCAGCGGCACGGTGACGCGCGCGCAGGAGTAGGTGCCGGGGCCCGCGGCGGCATCGGCCTCCTGCATGCCGCTCTTCTCCTCGCAGGGGTACCAGGAGATCTCCTGGTTGTAGAATCTCTCCAGTCCGGCGGGCGTGGTGGCCTGCCCGCCAGCGGCTACGGGCGTGGGTGTCACCGTGGGCCGGCTGCCGCAGGACGCCGTCGCCAGGGCTGTCAGGAGGACGACGGCCGTCGCGAGGGCGCGGCGGGCGCGGGAACGCGAACGCAAGATACTCACGTCAGCAGCCTACGGCGCCGGTTCGCCCGCGGTTCTCCTCCTGAAGGGGGACCGTGTCCCGGACGCTCCTTATCTGAAAGTTATCTGAAAGGGGCTCCGGTTCTTGACGGGGCAGCTCAGCGGCGCGGTCCAGCGGCGTGTCACCCGGCGAGGCCCGACGGCGCGTCCGCCCTGGGGTGCGGCCCGCACCGGGACCGGGGCCCCGTCAGGGCCTCCCGACCGGGTTCGCCTCTGGCATAACGTGTCCGGCATGAGCGACAGCACCCCGGCCCGGGCGTCGGCCGGCGCCCGCGCGGAGATCAAGGACTTCCTGACCACCAGACGCGCCAAGGTCACCCCGCCGATGGTGGGCCTGCCCGTCGTCGCCGGGAACCGGCGAGTTCCCGGCCTGCGTCGCGAAGAGGTCGCCATGCTCGCCGGCGTGAGCGTCGACTACTACACGCGCCTGGAGCGGGGCCACGCCGGCGGGGCCTCGGAGGAGGTCCTCGACGCGCTCGCCTCCGCGCTCCTGCTCGACGACGCCGAGCGCCAGCACCTGTTCGATCTCGCCCGCTCGGTGTCATCCACCGGCCGGACCCGACGGCGCTCCCGCACGAGCGGCGCGGCACTGCGGCCGGGCGTGCAGTGGCTCCTCGACTCCATGGCGGTGCCGGCGCTCGTGGCGGACTCCCTGAGCACCTACGTCGCCTCCAACCTCATGGCGCGGGCCCTGTACTCCCCCATGTTCCTCGATCCCGCTCCGGAGGCGGCGGATCAGGGGGTCAATATGGCCCGCTTCGTCTTCCTCGACCCCCGCAGCCGCGACTTCTTCCCCAACTGGGACTCCGGTGCGGAGGACCTGGTGGCCATGCTGCGCCTCGCCGCCGGGGCGGGTCCGGCGGACGCGCGTCTGACGGCGCTGATCGGGGAGCTGTCCACCCGCAGCCGCGAGTTCTCCAGGCTGTGGGCGCGC
Source organism: Actinomyces israelii (assembly GCF_030253495.1). Lineage (NCBI taxonomy): Bacteria > Bacillati > Actinomycetota > Actinomycetes > Actinomycetales > Actinomycetaceae > Actinomyces > Actinomyces israelii. Next base: position 464,962 of record NZ_CP124548.1, on the reverse strand, counting down.
CACGACGTGCGCTACGTGTGCCGCGGGGAGAAGGTCATCCGCCACCCGGTGGTCGGCGAGCTGCACCTGGCCTTCGAGCCCATGCCACTGACGACGGCGCCGGGGATGCGCATGACGGTCTACGCCGTCGAACCGGGCTCGCCGAGCCAGGACGCGCTGAGACTGCTCGCCTCCTGGGCGGCCACGGAGCCGGCGCCCGCCGCGGAGGACAGCCCGGCCGCCCCGTCGTCGTGCACCTGAGAGTCCGCGCGAGCGGGCCCCGCCCGCGTACGAGCGGTGATCTCGCGGGCGTAGCCGCGCTGGAAGGCCCACGCCCAGATCCCATCGAGGTCCTCCTCCAGCCGGCACCGGCCGGCCTCCGCACCGCGGACGGTCAGGCGCGGAGCGGCGAGGGTCGCCATGCGCGCCGACGCCCCGGCTCCTGCGCCCCGCGGCGCGGGTTCCGCCGGAACCTGGACGGACACCTCGGAGCTGCCCCTGCCCGAGGGTGAGATACTGACCATGAAGGCGCCCCAGGAGTCGGGCCACGAGTAGTGACGGGTGCCCAGCATGAGGCGGGAGTGGATGCCGGTGGCGTCGAAGACCGTGCGCCGACACAGGCAGAAAAGAGCGAGGACGCCGATCGCGACCGCGATCAGCAGGCACGTGAAGAGGCCCCCGCCTCCCCGGCCGCGCCGAGGGCACTTTACGCCCCCGGATCGCTTACTACGCCTCTTTGTCCCTTACTACGCTCCTTTTCCCCGTACAGTAAGGGACAAAGAGGCGTAGTAAGCGACAAGAGTCCCGGCCAGGCGGCGCGGGGACCGCCGTCGGCCCCATGGGCCCCGGCGCACGCCCCTCACGCCTGGGGGCGCAGCTGGACCATGAGGGACTCGACGGCCAGCAGCGGGGCGGCGTTGGAGCGCAGCCGCGCCCGGCACTCCTCGATGGCGGCGATGCGCGCCAGGGACTGCTCGGGGCCGGTGGCGACGGCGACCCGGTCGAGGGCCTCGGCGAGGTCGATGTTGACGGGTTCGACGTCGCTGCCCATCTGAGCGGCGAGCACGTCGCGGTAGAAGGAGAGCAGGTCGATCATGGCCCGGTCCAGGACGTCGGTGCGGGCGCGCCTGGCGCGGCGCTTCTGGTCCTCCTCCAGCTGGCGGACCTGGGCGCGCAGCGCGGGCGGCACCCTGGCGCCGTCCTCCAGGCCCAGCGCCCGCAGCAGGGCGGCCTTCTCCCGTGCGTCGCGCTCGGTGGTGGCGTCCTTGGCCTCCGCCTCGGCCGCCTCGACGAGATCCGCGGCCGCCAGGACCGCGTCCCCGACGCTGCGCAGGGAGACGGGCGCGAGCAGGAGGCGGCGTCGGCGCTCCCAGGCGCCCGGGTCGGTGGCCAGGTGCCGGGCGAGCCCGATGTGGGACTGGCTGGCCCGGGCGGCCCGTGCGGCGAGGTCCGGGTCGGCGCCGTCGCGGCGCACGAGCAGCTCGGCGACGGCGTCGGCCGGCGGTATGCGCAGGGTCACCAGGCGGCACCGGGAGCGGATGGTGGGCAGGACGTCGTCGGCGCTCGGGGTGCACAGGAGCCACACGGTCTGCGGCGGAGGCTCCTCGATGGACTTCAGCAGCACATTGGTGGTGCGCTCGGCCATGCGGTCGGCGTCCTCGACGAGCAGGACGCGCCAGCGGCCGGTCCAGGGGCGGCGCTGCGCCTCGCCAATGAGGCCCTTGGCCTCCTCCATGGTGATGAGGAGCTTCTCGGTGGCCAGGCGCACGACGTCGGGGTGGGCGCCGCTCATGACGTCCCGGCAGGGCTTGCACCGCCCGCAGCCGGGGGTCGGACCGGTGCACTGCAGGGCGGCGGCGAAGGCGCGGGCGGCATTCGAGCGGCCCGAGCCGGGCGGGCCCGTGATCAGCCAGGCGTGAGTCATGGCCGAGCCGTCGACGGCGCGGTCGGGGCCGGCCGGCTCGGCGGGACCAGCGGAATCGGCCGGGTCGGCCGCCGGACCGCGCTCCGGCGCGGGCGGGCCCTGCGCGATGTGCGGACGCCCCGCAGCGGCCTCGTGCGCCTGCGGGCCCTGCGCGGCGCCCTCGCGCGCCTCGGCGACGGCGCGGGCCGAGCGGGCGGCCGCCTCGAAGGCGGCGATGACGGCCTCCTGCCCGACGACGTCGTCCCACACGCTCACCGGGCGCCCCCGCGGTGGGCGGTCACCGCGGCGACGAAGGCCTCCAGGCCCATGAGCACGCGCTGGTGGGCGGCCCCATGCTGGAAGCGGGCGCCGTGACGGCGAACGGCCTCGACGGCGGCCTCGATGACGTCGTCGGCGACCTCGCCGACGGGGCGGTCGGCGTCGATGACGACGAAGCGGGCGGGCTCGGCCTCGGCCAGGGCGAGGAACTGGGCGCGCAGGGCGGCGTGGAAAGCGTCGGTCTCGCGCTCGAGGCGGTCCTTGGCGCCGCGGGCCATGGTGCGCCGCGCGGCGAGTCCCGGCTCGGCGTCGAGCAGGATCGTCAGGTCCGGGAGCAGGCCGTCGGTGGCCCACAGGGACAGGGCGCGGACGTCCTCGGGGCCCAGTGCCCGGGCGGCGCCCTGGTAGGCGACCGAGGAGTCGAGGTAGCGGTCGGTCAGGACGACGGCGCCGCGCTCGAGGGCGGGGCGGATCCTGGTGGCGACGTGGTGGGCGCGGTCGGCGGCGTACAGGAGCGCCTCGGCGCGGGGGGCGATGTCGCCGCCGTGCAGGAGGAGCTCGCGGATGGCGCCGCCGAGCCCGGTGCCGCCGGGCTCGCGGGTCAGGACGTGGTCGACGTCGGCCGCCGCGAGCAGGTCGGCGAGGATGCGGATCTGGGTGGTCTTGCCGACGCCGTCGCCGCCCTCGAAGGAGATGAACAGGCCCGGCTGCACGGCGTCCGCCGTCTCGGGAGCGTCGGGGGCGGCCTGCGGTTGAAGGGCGTTGTCGATCACAGAGCCAGCGTAGCGGGCGGGGCGGACGCACGGGGGTGGGCGGGGCGAGGGCGGGCGGAGGCGCAACCGAGCTCGCCCCTTCGCCGAGACACGCCCTGCAGCCCAGGGTTTCGTCCGGGGTGTTGTAGCGTCAAGATAAGCTCATGGAAGGATTTGACGGGGAAATAGGGAAGTATCGAGCAGTGATTGAATCCGGCGGCAATCCCGTAAATCGCCTAATTATCGTCACAAACACTCCCGACGCCCAAGCCTCTCTTTACCAGCGAGCACGTAATATCCTGGGACCAGACACCTCCTTCGAGGTAAGACTCATGCCCTAACACATGAGGAGCAGTCATCATGGGAGTCAGCCACATGATTATCACCACCAGCCCTAGAGACTTCATGTTCGACACTGACGCCTTCATCCGTGAAGCGCAACGAAGATGGCCAGGCTGTGAAGTTTTTAGGGAAATCCGAGAAAAAGACCCCTCTGACGCCACCGTTCAGATCTCTCCGCAAAATAAGCCCTCTTTTTCTGTCGACCATTTTCCTGACAACCAGATGGTTTCCATTGACGGGAATCCTGACAGCTCTGCGGAAGTGGCGGCCTGGGTTCGCCAGATGCACCCAAACCCAAATCTGGCACTATGGTTCATCGATGAGTCCTTCTCCGGGCACACAGTCCTGTTCCCGGAGATCACGGCGCAGGAGGTTCTCGATAACTGGGCAGACCACTCCGAGCACAATCCTTACACCGAATATCCCGACTATTTCAAGTAACCCCATTTCACTCCAACGGCAGACATATCTGCGCACCTGGCGCGGTGTCGTCCTGGATACTGTCGCGGAGATGGTCGAGCGGGTCGAGGTGACGGTACGTGAGTGGCTGTCGCAGTGGCGGCGGACCAGGCTGAGCTCCGTGGTAAATCGGTCGCGCCGGAGGTGAGAACGCGGCGAGGCTCAAGAGGTCGCAGAAGGACGAGGTGGAGGAGACCCTGAGGAGACCGCCGTCGGAGGCGGGCGCCCGCCAGGCGGATTGCCGAGACATGGCGCCAGGTCGCCGATCTGCTGGAAGCAGGGTGGAAGGTCTGCACCGTCGACGAGGTCAGGGCCCGGCGCGAGGCCGAGACGAGGCGCATGCGGCTCCCCAAGGGAAAGAGAACAGGGCTGTACGTGGACCGCGAGAAGGGCGAGCCGGTCGTCCTTCGGGGCGCTGAGCCTGACGACCAGGACAATGAGGGCCTACCCGATCGAGAGAGACCAGAACGCCGAGCAGACCCGCCCTCACGATGGGGCGCCTGTCGCGTGAGACCGACAGGAACAAGGAAGATCGCGGTTGTCCTGGACAACGCCAGGTTCCAGCGCCCAAGGCCCTGGCCGGTCTCTACGCCACCGGTCAGGAGTCAGGGCGTATCACGCCCATCCACATGCCCTCTACGCCCCCGATCTCGGGTCCCACAGAGCACATACGGGACGCCGCCAAGAACAATATCGCGAACCCCCGCGCGCCCGCCCCGCAGAACACCTTCGCGGCCTTCACCGCCCACATCACCAACTGCACCTCCGACCACGACTTCGAGCACCTCACAATCACGCCGTCAGACAACGATTTTGTTTAATTCCGGCCATATGAGTTCTTGTACAGCTTGTCGGTGGGCGAGCCAGCCGCCCGACGCCGTCCAGATGGTCGGCGCGGCGCGAGACCGGACCGATCTCGACGAAGGGGCTCCGGGGCCGAGCACCGGGGTGCGAGAGGGCGTGGCGCGGGAGGGCGGCGGACCGCCATCGGCGTTGACGGCCCGACCCGCGCCCGGCCCGGAATCAGTCACCTAGTTGTCCTCGGCCTGGTTCTTGATCGTGTTGCCGTCGCCGAGGTCCTTGATCTGCGGAGTGCTGCCGGCCCACAGCACGGTGCTGTAGCTGCTGGTAACCGTGACGCTCTTGGTGTCGCGCACATAGACATTGGCATTGCTGTTGACAATAATGTTCTGCGCGTAGTCGACGATGACGGTGACGCCCTCGCCGCTCACCGTCAGGTTCGTTACGTCGCCCTCAATGACAATCGTCGCGTACGAGCGATCGACAACAACCTGGCCGTTGTCCGGCGTCATCGTCTTCTTGCCCCCGGACTGCTGGGCGCGAACCCACTCCTCGTTGGTAATAGTGGCCGACGCCCCCGGGCGCCCGGGATCGGGGGACGCCGTGCCGCCCTGGTCGGTCAGCGGGGGCAGCGCGGTCGGGCTGGCGCTCGACGTGGGCATGTCCCCGTCGGAGTCCCCCGACGGCTCCTGTGACGGGTCGACTGCGGAATGGGAGGACGCACCCGCGGATCCCGATGAGCCGCTGCTCGTGTGGTCCAGGTTGACCGTGCAGGCCCCCAGCAGGCCCGCGCTCAGCGCCACGGCGCAGGCGAGGGCGACCAGCCGGCGCGCAGGACCCGGGCGGGACGGCACGAGGCCATCGGCGTCCCCGGCGCCGACGAGGGCGGCGGAGGCGGCCGGGGACACGGGGGCGGCGCTCATGTCGTTATTCATGGTGCTCATAGTGGTCGCGGTGCTTGCAGTGGTCATGACATGCTCCTTGCAGGCGGGGTGACAGGTGGGGTGAGGTGGGCAGGGGCTGCGCTCGGCGCGGGTGCTTCCGCTACTGCGGGCGCGCTCGTGGCGGGGCCGCTCGCCGTCGGCCGCAGACGATCCGGCGCAGCCCGCCACGGGTCAGAAGACCGGAATCATAATCTCGACCCGTCGGTTGAGCTGGCGGCCGGCCGGGTCGTCCGAGCCGTCGGGAGTGGTGTTGGGAGCGACCGGCCGGCTCTCCCCGTAGCCGACGGCGGTGAGCTCAGTGGTGGCGCCGGCGTCGCGCAGGGCATCGACGACGGCCTGGGCGCGCTGCTCGGAGAGGGTCTGGTTGTAGGCCTCGTCGGCTACGGAGTCGGTGTGCCCGGCCACGGTGGCCTTCGGGGCCCCGGCCTGGGTGAGCACCTGGGCCAGGGAGCTGAGCAGCTCGCTCGACTCGGGGCGGACCTGGTAGGAGTCGACGTCGAACAGGATGCTGGAGTCCAGGGAGATGGCGGTGCCGCAGGACTTCACCGGCCTGACGGCGTCGATCCCGGGGAAGGACCCGACCTTGCCGACCGGCGGCAGGGGCTTGGCGGCCGTGCTCCGGCCGTTGACCAGTGCCGTGCCGTCGCCGTGGTTGACAATGGACAGCGCCCCGTCCGTGTAGCTCCCCGTGCCGTCGCCGTTATTGACGATGCTCACGGAGCCCCGCTTGTAGGAGCCCGAGCCGTTGCTGTTGACCACGATGTTCTCCCCGGTGGCGGAGTTGGTGGAGGTGCCCGATCCGTCGGTGTTGACGGTCACCGACAGGGTCGCATCCACATAGGTTCCTGAGCCGTCGCCATTGGTCACGATCTTCGTGGTCCCATTCGTGTAGGAGCCGGAGCCGTTGCCATTGTCGACGACGGTCGCCCCGCCGTCGGAGGAGGAGGCGCCGGCGGTCGAGCCGCCGCTGTCGGGGGCGGCCGGGCCGCCGCTGATCAGGACGGTGCCGGTGGAGCCCGCGGAGATGCCTCCGGACTGGTCGCAGCGGGCCGGGGAGACGGTGACGCCGGGCACGGAGTCGACGGTGGCGGTCTGATCGGATGTCAGGGCGCCGTCCCCGGCGGCGAGCAGCCCCATGTCGGGCAGGGTGAACAGGGGCACGGGCGGCGCCTCGCCCGGGGCGTAGCCGGGGGCCGTCGCGCCGGCGGAGGCGGCCGCGGTCGGCGCGGTCGCCGACGTCGCCGAGCCCGTCGCATCCGCGGTCTGGTCGGGGCCGACGGCGGCGGCCGGGGCGGTCGCGTCGACCTGCGAGGAGGATGTCGCCACCGGCGTCGAGGAGCCGCAGGCGCTCAGGGCGAGGCAGGCGGCCCCGAGCAGGACCGTGCAGGCGACGGGTCGCGTGCGACGCGCACCGGAGCCGGCGGCGGGGAAGCGGATCGAGTGGTTCATGGAGACGACCCTACGAACGGAATGTCGCAGCGATGTCCTCGCGCTGTCGCCGTCCTGCGACAGATGAGACGGGCGGAGGGCGGCGCGCGCGTCGTGGTACTTTCTCAGCATGACGTCAGCCTGGAGATTCTGTCTCAGGCGTCCCGCAGCGGCGCTGGCGGCTCTCAGCCTGTGCGCCGCCCTGACGGCCTGCCGGCCGGGTCCGGCGGGCCCCGACGGCGCGCACGACGAGTCGGGACCGCCCGGCGCGCAGACGGGATCCGACCCGTCCGCGGGCGACCCAGCGGCAGGCGGCTCGCCGGACTCGCCATCGGGCGGCGCCCCGGCGGGCCTGGAGACCTTCTATGACCAGGAGCTCAGCTGGGCCGACTGCGCGGACGGCGCGGACGGCTACCAGTGCGCCACCGCCACCGTCCCGCTGAGCTACGACGATCCCGACGGCGAGACCATCTCCATCGCCCTCAGGCGCCTACCGGCCTCCGACGGCACGGCCGAGCTCGGCTCCCTGTTCCTCAACCCCGGCGGGCCGGGCGGCAGCGGCACCGGCATGGTCGCGACCGCCGCCGCCTCGTACACCCCCGAGATGCTCGCCTCCTACGACCTGGTCGGCTTCGATCCGCGCGGCGTCGGTGACTCGACCCGCCTGACCTGCTGGGACGCCGACGAGGTCGCGCAGAGCGGCGGCGTGGCCGGTGACGCGGCGCCGCCCGGCGGAAGTGTCGACGACGGCGCCGCTCCGGCCCCGGCGTCGGGCATCAGCGCGGTCCCGGCGGCCGATCCCAGCCCGGTCCCAGAGGAGACCGAGGCCTCCCCGACGCCCGACGCCACCGAGCCGCCGACGGCAGGCGCCGGGACCCCGCCGTCGGGCGACGCCACCGCGACCCCGAAGATCGACGGCATCTTCTGGACGTCGACGGCGGCCAAGGGGACTGCCGACGCCAACGCCTGCCGGACCTACTCCGAGGTCGGAGGCCTCATCGACCACATGGGCAGGTTCGACGTGGCCCGCGACCTCGACGTCCTGCGCTCCGCGGTCGGCGACGAGCGGCTCAGCTACCTCGGCTACTCCTACGGCACCGTCATCGGCAGCGCCTACGCTGAGCTCTTCCCGGGCAGTGTCGGGCGCGTCGTCCTGGACAGCGCCCAGGACCCGGCGCTGACCCGCACGGAGGTGGCCGACGCCCAGCTCACCTACCGGGAGGGCCGGGCGCGGGCGTACCTCGAGTCCTGCCTGGGGCAGGCGGGCTGCCCGCTCACCGGCACCGTCGACGACGCCGTCTCCCAGCTGATCGCCTTCTTCAAGGGCCTGGGCACCGAGCCGCTCACCGTCACCCAGACGGACGGGCGGACCGGCCGGATGGACGCCGCGACCGCCTTCAACCACGCGCAGAACCTGTGGCTGGCTCGGCCCGAGTACTGGCCCGCGCTGACCAGGGCGCTGTCCCAGGCGATGAGCCGGCACGACGGCACCGAGCTCGCGCGCGTGGGCGCCCTGGCCCCGGGCGCGGGGCAGATCTCAAAGCCGGCGTCGCAGCAGGAGGCGTCATACGCCATGACCTACACGGCGGTGATCTGCGCCGACTCGCCCGACGTCGCCGACCAGGCCACCTGGAACGCGGAGGCCGCGAAGTCCGCCGAGGACTACCCGCTCATGAACGCCATGGGCTCCCTGCCGGCCGGGACCGACGCCTACTGCCACGGCTGGGGCGTCACCGCGAGCTCCGCGCCGACCGAGGTCCACGCCTCCGGCTCGGCGCCGATCCTCGTCGTCGGCGTCGACGGGGACTCCCAGACCCCCTACTCGTGGGCCCGGTCCCTGGCCTCGCAGCTCGACGCCGGGCACCTGCTCACCGTCGAGGGCTACGAGCACGGCGCCTCCCTGTCGAACACGTGCGCCGTCTCGCGCGTCAGCGACTACCTGGTCGATGGCGTGCTGCCCGATGAGGGCGCGAGCTGCCCGATCGACCCGCTGCCCGCCGACGTCGCCGAGGGGCTCGCGTCCTAGTAGAGTGTCACCTCTACTGCTTGGGGTATAGGTGGCGGAAGTTGGAGCGCCTGGTGTTTCTCGGGCAGTGATGAAAAGTGCACTGTTTTTGAGAGATGAGGCAGAGCCTGATTATGCCGGCATCGAAACTCAGTAATGAAATCGAGGGGTGGACCGCCGGGCGCGTCTCCGACGCCCCCCGTCATGTCGACCCGCATGAAGCAGTCCTGCACGACCCCCTGTAAGCACCTCCCAGGAACCCCGCAGCAGTCGCCCAGAATACCGTTTTGTCTAATTTCAGCCATATCTCTCTAAAAAACATAAAGGAAAGTGTAAAGAAACGTAGTGCAGCAAGGGCCAGCGCCGACGCCACCTTGCGTACCATCCAAATCCTCGGGCGGTCTGACCGAGTGATCACTGCTGCTCGAGAGCGATCCTAACTGCGGCGCGCCGGTCCTTCTTCCCGCTCAACGTGCGCGGCAGCAAGGCGTCGGTTGTTACAAACGATCGCAGAAGAAGATGGTGGGGAACCCGCTTTGACAGAAAAGCATTGATGTCTGTGATTGCGATATTCTCACCGCCCCGAGCCAAGCATTTAAGTGCTGGTCCCGGTGCACCTGAGTCATCAAGGAACACTACGCAGTCTTCCACTCCCGGACACTTCTTGACGTGTTCTTCCACCTCCAGGATGTCCACGCGGCAACCCCCAATGTTGACCACCTGATCGGCTCTTCCAAGGAACGTGAATGAATTTCCATGGGCGGTCACGACATCGCCGGTATCAAACCATCCATCGCAATTCTCTAGTGGCAATGGATCACCATCGACCACGCGATGGGTGGCGGCAGCATCGGAACGGACTAGTAGATGGTGGGGCCCGTTACCAGAACCTTGGCCCTCACGCCACTCCACGCCCTTGAGAGGATCTCCTAGAGTCAGTGCAGTATCGTCGGGCTCTATCCACTTGCCGGAGATTACCGAACACTCTGTCTGGCCGTAAAGGCTGAAGATCCTGGCACTCGGCACCCTCACCCACAGGTTCTCCAGAGTCGCCCTGCTCACAGGCTCGCCTCCGAGAACGACCCTCAGGTCGTTCAGTCCTTCACCGGAAAACTGGCTGGCGACCATGTCGAGGACGGTGGGTACACAGTGCCACACAGTTACGCCTGAGCGCAAGACCCTGGGGACCTCGGTTTTCAAGGACAGTGGCGAAGAGGCATCCACGGCGACAAGGGTGGCGCCGGTCAGCAAGCAGGAGTAAACATCAACAACCGCGGCGTCATGACCCAGGGAAGAGAGCATCGCGACTCGGTCTTTCTCACCGAGAGTTATGGAGCCAGTATAAGCTTTTACCATGTTCACGATGTCGGAAGAGGTGTGAAGTACTCCCTTTGGCGTGCCCGTCGACCCCGAGGTGTAAAGGTGATAGGCCCACTGCACGAGTGCCGGCGAAGCGTCCGGAACGGCACCACGCAACGAACAAACTTGCATCTGAGAGTCGAGTCTTGACGGCGATGTCAGAAAAGTGCCGTACGCGTCGCGAAGACAGTCAGAAACCAAGTGGACCGACCCGGATCGGCGCATGAGCTGCTCCACTCGTCTGGGTGGGTTCGCCACATCCACCGGCAGGTAACTCCGGCCTGACATCACGCACGCAATCATGATCGGAATAGCATTAAGGGCGCTCCGGCACATAACAGTGACCGGGCCCGAAGCGTCAGGTAGCCTGTCCAGGAGAAGATCGATCTGCGCAGCTTTCCTGTACAGCCCCGTGTAGGTCATTCGATGAGCACCTTGTTCGACGGCAATCATGCTAGAATGCTCTGCGGCAACATGGTTGAGGGTTCGGGAAAGAGTCATGAGCTCATGGACCCTTCTTATCCGCCATGCGTAACGCATAGCCGTTACGAAAAATAAGGAACATAGCTGCGATGCAGGCCGCGGCAACAAGGCCCATCACGGCAACTCGCAAGCGTCCGACCGCGAGAGACTCGTCGACACCAGAGGAGAGCCACGGCATCAGCACGGCGGAGAACATCGTAAGAAATAATTGCCGTACTCCTGCGATCCTTCCCACCATCTCCTTGCTGGCAGTTGTCTGCAAGTAAAAAGAAAACGCCGACACTGAAACCGAGTTCACCACGCCAATAATCACCATGAAGCAGGCGATCAGATAAGAGGATTCCACTACAAGATAAACCGCCAGCCCCGCCTGCACAGCGACCGCTAGAACCATGACCTCCCAGCGCCCCTGGAGGATGGAGAGGTACCCGAAGATATTGGCACCGGCAATGGCTCCCGCTGCGAAGCACACATCCCATACCGAGAGCCAGTGGTCACTCAACTCTAGTCCTTTGAGAAGAGGTGGGTAGGAGACATTGATGACATTGACGTAAATCAAGTCGACAGCGGCGAACGCGCACATTCCAAGGATTATCTTCGACCTTGCAATGTAGACTATCCCTGCCCGCCAGTCCTCAAAGGCCTGCCGTGGCCTGAACACCGACCTCAGCCAACTGGCACCGCCAAGCCCTTCATCCTGCTTTGGCACGACAGCGATCCAGGTGAAGAACGCCGAGGCAAGATAACTGACCGCGTTGATCCACAACGGAAAGTAGGTCCACAATGTGAGCAACCAGCCGGCAGCAGCCGCACCCAGGAACATCCCCAACTGCTGGAAAGTCGATGTCCTGGCGTTGTATCTGGCGAGAGTCTTACCCTCCGCGATAAGCGGACCGATCTTGAAGATCGACGTGCGGAAGAAGGGCTGGACTAGGCTGAGCAGAACTCCTGCGAGCACGAGTATCGCAGTATGACCTGTGGCAGCACCGGCCGCGCCCACAGCGACGATGACCGCCCGGACGATTTCTGCCGTGACCGCAAGCCTCTGCGCAAATCCGCGGTCCGCCCCCACCGAGGCGAACACCTGCATGGATAGTACCGCAACTGCCTGATACACCAGCAAGGAGGCAAACATTCCGGAGGCGCCTGAGGACCTGTAGAGGATAACACTTACAGCCAGCAGGTACATTCCATTACCCGTGTTCGAGATTAGCATCCCGATCGGGATACTAATCTTTGCGTCCAAGGAGACGACTCGATTACTGGCCATCGTCAACCTTCACGATGAGATCTTGACCCGCGGAGCGTAAGAGCGCCTCCGGGTCCTCGCCCGCTGGAAGTACTCCTTCAAACCATGCCAGATACCCATAGGTAGATCCCTCGCGAGGAAGATAGTCTCCAACCCTACGACGCCAGATGACTCGGTCCACGTACGGATGTTTCTCGTAGAAAGTCTCAGGCAGATCAAGAGAGAGTATCCGGCCGGAGACGGAGTATCCGACATTATACCAATAGTGACGGTCAGAGGCTGGCTCCGGCAGCATGTCACCATCCTTTCGAGCCAATCCAATGCAGGCATCGACGAGTGCGGAAAAGAAGTCATTTCCGTACGCTCGTTTATAGGTCGGGTATAAACCGCACCCCGCGCCTGGTCTCAACGCAGCCTCAATAACTACGTACTCACCGCTGCGCTCATCACGTCGGACCTCGGTGTGCGTGGCGCCGTGACGAACACCGGCCGCCATTACCGCCTCGCGTGCCGTATCGCACAGCGCCCAAAGCTCGTCAGCAGGAGTGTCCGGATCCGCTAGGTAAAGTCGATCCATAAAGTCCGGCGCCCGCGGAACCCCCTTCGCCAGCACCCCCTGCGCCACTGCCCGACCTGATTGCCAGACCTGGTCCACACAGAACTCCGGACCATCAACATACTCTTCGATCATAATACCGGAGCGAGCGTGCCCTTCCTTGCCCAGGGCGGTGGCATTGAATCTCGCAGCACCCTGTCGAGCCCTTTCCAACTCCTTCTGGTCATGAGCCAATACCACGCCAGCGCTGGCAGCGCCGTACACAGGCTTGACGATGACCGGAAAGTCCTCGCCCGAAAGTTGAGGAGGCACGCCTGGCCCTTTGTGAAAAACACGGGGTGTAGGAACCCTGTGCTTCTCCCAGCACTCCTTCATGAGGGCCTTGCTACGCAAGGTTCGTGCCGCCGACGCATTTGCGGTGATCAAACCCAATTTGTGGCAGACGGCATCGAGGACACCAACATACTGCTCGATACAGTTAACTATTCCGGCTGGCACCCCGTAACGTTCCTTCAGATCGTACGCAATCTGAGTTGGTTCGCGCCAGATGTCAATCACGTCGTAGTCGCACGGAGAACACAATTCCTTCTCGTAAAGAACAACGGGCTCAAATCCGCGCAGCTCACAAGCCGACTTCAGAGAGGACACGGTGCTGGTTTCTCCAAAAATAAGGATTTTCATCATCAATCAATTCCGTCACTACCGGGCCCGAGAAGGCGGAGAAGTCCCTCGAGCGTAATCAGGTCTTCATAGTCCAGCTTATCGTAGTCCAATTGGTGGCCGATTCGGCTCTCAATTCTCTCCAGCACCTCAAAAACTGCGATGCTGTCGACGCCGAGATGCGTCAAAGGCAAATTCACGAAGTTCTCGGGTTGTGCACATATTTTTTTCATATCAACTTCTGAAACAATTCCACGTAACAAAAATTCAATATCTTTCATGCTTCCACCTTGTCGCACGCGCATATCGCCTCGATGAACGTTCTGTCAGCCGTCTTAGTCCACCGTTCATGCGCCTCAGTAAGCGCTTCCAATGCATTGATATAGGATGAGGTGGATGACCTGTTCTGCCTGCCGACCATAACCGTAAACCACTTCTGCAAGCGGCGAAGACGATCAGCGCACAGCAACCGATTAGTCTCCAGCTCGTCAATGGCGCCCGGAGGGATCAATAAGGCGATGGACGGATCTGCCGTTATCTTATACCATGCACGCCACAACGGAACGAGTTTGTTCCCGATGTGCTTATTCAAACGAAGTTGCAGCGCCTTATCGTTTCGAATTTCTAATAGTTTCTCTCGTTCCTCTTCGACGGAGTGGAGCAGGTCACGGCAGGCTGAGCGGTCATACCTGGCCGGACCGCTGTTACGATGCAGACTTCCGTCTTCGACTGTGTACCCATAAAGGTTCTTGACGATATAGGAGAATAGTCTCATGCCTTCTCTTGACCTAAGCCCCTCCTCGAGTTCATAGTCCATCCGAAGGAAACCTACAAGTGTCTCTCCCTCGGGGGTGAATGAGCACCTCCCAACGACCTCATCAAAAGGTGAGTGCACCCGGGTACGACGCATCACTTCATTTGTCTTGGTAAGAAAAAAGCCGGCCTTGTCCGCCCCCTCGATCAAGGAACTCGTCCGGTAGGTGCTTCCATCGGGACGCGGCGTCCAGAGCATGGCTCGCGCCTGGTAGCCCTGCTCCAGCATCTCTCGTAGCGTCTCAACAAAAAAGGCCCGAGGTATCCAGCGCTCATCCTCTATCCTGTCCAGCAGTGACGTCAAGCCGTCATAATGAAACTGGAGAGCCTCATTCTGCATCGGCACATGCTGAAGATGGTTATGACGATCTGCGTACAGCCAGTAGAAAGAGGAAATGCCCTTGTTTCGTCTCAGGTAGTGGTAGAGCGAACGCTCATAGCAAACCAGAGGTTCGCTGTCCTCGACCTCCGCCTGTGTCAACTCGGTCTCTTGCATCTGCACACTTCTCATATCAAGCCCCTTTCTCCTCTGCAGAAACAAGAACTATTCAAGATATTCTTTCTGGTTACAACACGGCCGCGCCCAATGTCAATATTCAACATTCCGCTACCGGTACTGTTTCCGTGACACAAGTAGTTCACGACTTCGACTGCTTGCCAGGAACCAATGACGCCGGCTGCGGCCCCCACAATGGGAACAGGGGTGGGGCGCCCCTTCTTTCGCTGGGGGAACATGCACTCATAGCACGGTTTCCCCGGATCTCCTGGATCGAAAACATACACCATCCCTCTCATACTTTCAACGGCTCCAAATATAACGGGCACACCCTTCTTCACGGCCCAACGGTTGATAACGTATCTTGTTGACAGGTTGTCTACGGCATCGACAATGATGTCGTTTTCGATCAGAAGAGCATCGACATTTATACTGGTTAGGTGCTCAATATGAGTATCGACGATCACGTCCGGAAATGCGGCTTCTATCCTCTTTCTTGCTAGCATCGCCTTTTTCTTTCCTAGATCTTCGGTGCGATAGAAGAGCTGTCTGTTCAAATTAGTCAATTCGACGATATCGGAGTCAACGATAGTTATCCGACCGATACCAGCAGCAGCAAGATAACTGATAACTGGGTAACCGAGGCCGCCTGCTCCGACCACCGCGACATGCGAGTGAAACAGTATGTCCTGCCCTTTTTCTCCTATCTCTGGCATAATAAGTTGACGATCGAAACGCGTTCGTTTTTCTTCCAGCCTCATCCCGTCACCCACCTGCTATTTGGATAAGAAATTCCACCGAACTCTTCTCGTCAACGTATAGATAACTTGGCGCATCGGCAAGTTCCCCATCAATGAGAACAAGAACATTCCATCGGAGTTTGTTGTTCTCGTCTAAGCAAGAACTCGCAAAATCTGGGCTATACGCAGACATTTGCGTAATGATATCGCTCATGCTGTGCGCACCTGCTGCTTCTAGGTTTTGATCCAAGAAACTGATTTTCATGTTGAACCTCCGTAGCATACTCGAAAACTAAGATCTCTTGCACGATAATCTTTCGGAAGAATTACTCGTGCATCTGAGTGACACATTTCCGAAAATGCATAATAACTGCCTCCTTTCGTCGGCGCTGTACCGTGATCGTAGGAGTCGCACCACTCCCAGGCGTTGCCTTGCATATCATATAAGCCGAATTTATTTGGCTTTCTGCTTCGAACTTTGAGCAGCCTGTTTTCAGACGATTCGCTGAATACAGCATATTCTGTCAGACTGGAGTTTCGCTGGCCATCTCGCTTTTCTACGAAGGAGTCGTCGCATAGTGATGCCCATTCGTATTCTTTTAATAGCCTGGTTCCCGTGATCACACAGAAAGTAGCGGCGTCGCGCCACGTTACTTCGGTGACTGGAAACTCATTTTTTGGGACTCCGGTATGATAACGGAGCACGTTATAGTATTGTTTATTTGTAATTAGCGTTTCGCTCACATACAATCCGTTGATATTAATAAAACGGACATCATTTAATAGCCTAGGCGTTTCCTGCTCGCCCGATAACAGTGGCTCGCTGGTGCTGTCGTCGGCAAGCCTGACCCGCTTGACTCTTCCACGCTCAATAGCGAAGGCCGCAATTTCTGGAAATGAAGGATTTCGAAGACTGACCAGAAGGTGCCACAGCGCCTCGCTCGGATGAAGAATGGCGTCTATCTCGGCAAAATAGGCAGGATGACGAAGGTGCGTGTGAAAGACTGCGACTTTACGATATCCTTTTTTGGCGCACACTAAATGTTCGCGAACAGTTTCGCCTCTCGTTGCGCGGAATCCCGCATTAGCATTGTTGCTGTAGTACCGACCGACCGACTGGAATGATTTTTTAGTCTCCGGAGCCTCGCGGTCATCGTCGTGAAATATATAGTAGTCCACCACCGCATCAGAATCCTGCTCGGCATAAAGAATACCAAACGTTTTTTTTGGATACTTCCGCAGTAGTTCATGAATAAGAGAGTCGAGAACTCCAGATTTAAACTCAATTTTTTCAGGGACCATCATAATATCTGTCGCCAGATGCCTCGTTAATTGGACATGATGAGCAATGCGAAGGTGCGCAAGACATAACTGTGGGTAAATAGATTCAGGGTAGGCCTTATGTAGCAAACCTTTCGGTCTCAGTGTCAGGAACTGCCGTTGGGCATGAGTGTACACGACGATCGCGATAGACGCTCATCAGCGGGACACCGTCGTTCACTTCTTCGAGTTCCTCCACACTGAAGGCGGGATGCGGTGTCGATTGGCACTGCCTGCCCTCCAGAAAGTGCGGAAGAAGGTCGCATTCACAGAAATATACTAAATGGTTGCTATGGTGGACTCCTACAAGTCAGGGTGACAGACTCACCCGCCGCAGAGACATCTCGGCATGACACGCATCACAAAAATACACGGCGACGCGCGAGACAACAGGCCAGTGGGGATGCGCGATAGGCATTGCGCACGGGTCGTGTTCGTGGGTGGTCTCCTCATCAGGCCAAGGAACCAGCATGTCATAGGGCGGGTGCGTAGTAACTGGAGGATGGGCAGGTTGCCCCATAGCGGCGGAGTGCGGTTATGGAGTATCTGTGCCGGGCTCAGCCGGAGCACTGCGGCGAGGTGTGGGTGGCCTGCCAGCTGAGAGCGCGACAGGGCCTGGGTCTGGGAACCGTCCCGGTACCCTTGCCCCCTCACCTGCGAACCGTCTCGGGTTTGATGGAGAGGGGGTGCCCCACGCCCAGGAAGGTCGTGGGCTGTGCGACTGGGGCGATCATAGGCGGCACCAGTCCTGGTGCGCGAGGCCATCGACATGGCGACCTGCAGCGGCCCGCACACGACAGGGGGAGACAATCCACCCCGCCCCCGGGCCGTGGCACCCTGGCACACCTCCGCCCAGCTCCGTCCCGGCACCCGGCACCCGGCGAGATACGGAATGCGTTTCTCGGCGGGAAGAACCGGGATGCGCTGGGCGGGTGCCCAGGCCAAGTCGTGGGCACCCGCCCTCAACGAACGAGGGGGCGCACACCGCTACACCGCAAGAAGCAGGGCTATCACCGACACTGCCTCCTGGATAGAGCCTGGTACACAAGCCAAACACGCCTCCACGCTGACGCCCGGGCACCCGGCGATGTCGAACACAGACTGACAAGCAATAACAAAGCCGCCCAGCACAGCACAATCAACCACAGTCCAAAACCCTCGGCAGTTCATGCCATCCGCCTGTCGCGATCACGCGACAGACTGGTGTGGCCGCCGGGTGCAGCGCCGCCCGCTGAGCAGGGCGTCATCGTCGGGCTCAGGCGACTCTCGCGGGACCAGGGCCCGCCACCGGGAGCACGAGCCACACGCGTGTGCCCACGCCCTCGCGCGAGGCCATGCCCACATTCCCGCCGTGGCGCTGCGCGATCGTGCGCACCAGGGGCAGGCCCAGCCCGGAGCCGGGCAGGGCGCGGGCGTTGCCGGCGCGGCCCAGCTCGCGGAAGACGAGCCCCATCTCCCGCTCGGGCACGCCGATGCCCGTGTCGGCGACCTCGATCGTCACCGCGCCGCCCTCCTCGCGGCCGCGCACCTCCACCGCCCCGCCGGCGGGGGTGTACTTGGCCGCGTTGGACACGATGTTGTAGACGGCCGAGTAGAGGAGGTCGCCGTCGCCGCGCACGTGCGGCAGGGGCCAGGGGGCCGACGGCAGGTCGAGGCGGATGCGCACGGCGACCCCGCGCCCGGCGGCCTCCTCGATGACGGCGGTCACGGCGTCCTGGACCGTCTCGGCCAGGTCGACGTCCTCCAGGGCGAGGGGCGCCGCCTCCAGCTCGGCGAGCTTGCGCAGGTCGGTCAGCAGCCGGCTCATCCTGCGGGACTGCGCGTCGACGACCTCGAGGTTGACGGCAATGGCGGGGGACGCGCCCCGCGAGGCGTCGGCGACGGCGGCGCGCACCGCCGTCAGCGGGTTCTTGAGCTCGTGGTCGAGGCGCCGCAGGAACTGGCGGTGCTGCATGCGCGCCTCCTCCTGGACCTGGAGGCGCACCCGCCGGAGCGCGGCCTCCCGACGACGCCGGCCGACGGCCACTGCCAGGGCGACCAGGAGGGCGGCGGCCAGGATCTCGCCGACCACCAGCGCGGGCGAGGCCGTCACCCGCAGGCTCAGGTCGCCCCACAGCAGCCAGCTGACCGCGGTGAGCACGACCGCGGCCCCGAGGGCGACGGCCCACCCGGCCAGGGCGCGGCGGGCCGGCCGGCCCCCTTCCGAGGACGACCGGTCCGCGCCGTCCCGTCTCACGCGTGGACCTCGGCGCGGAAGCGGTACCCCACGGAGGGGACGGTCTCGATGTAGGCGGGGGCCGAGGCGTCGTCGTCCAGGACCCGGCGGATCTCCCGCACGCGGTGGTCGACGGCGCGCGTGGAGGAGGCGAAGTCGATGCCCCACAGGGCCGACAGAAGGGCGTCGCGGGTGTGGAGCTCGCCGGGGTGGCTCATGAGGTAGTCCAGGAGCGTCACGGCCTTCGGCGTCAGGGAGAGCTCGCGGCCGCGGAGCTCGACGCGGCGCGCCGGCCGGTGCAGGACGAGGTCGCCGGACACGAGGCGGGTCGCGGCGGTCAGGGGCTGCCCGGTCCCCCGGGTGCGGCGCAGGACCGCCCGGATGCGGGAGGCGAGCTCGGCGGGGTCGAAGGGCTTGGACAGGTAGTCGTCGGCGCCGTCGTCCAGGGCGGAGACCCGCTCGTAGGAGGCATCGACCTGGGTGAGCAGGATGATGGGGGTCCAGGCGCCGCCGGCCCGCACCCGCCGCACCAGCTCCCGCCCGTCCATGCGCGGCATGAGGACGTCGGAGACGACGATGTCGATCTCGTAGGCGGCCAGGAGCTCCAGGGCCTCCGCGCCGTCCGACGCCGGCATGACCCGGTAGCCGCTGCGCTCCAGGTAGGGGCCCAGGGAGCGGCGGATCGGGGCCTCGTCGTCGACGAGCAGGACCGTGGCGGACGGCGCGGCGGGCGGGGGGAGCGGTGCGGCGGGCCGGGTCACACGGGCCTCGCTGCGGAGCCTTCTGGGTTCACTGGGTGAGCCTTCCGGTGGTGTTGTCGGCGCCCTGGTCCTGGATGTCGGGGTCGTCCCCGAGCCAGTGGACGGTGACGCCGGCGCCCTGGATCTGGACGTGGTCGATGTCGCGAGCATAGACGACGACGTTGGAGCCCTGGACGATGAGGGTGCCGACGTTCTCGGCGGCGACCTTGGCGCCGGCGCCCTGGATGGTCAGGGTCTCGAGGTCGCCCACCAGGTTGAGGGTCGCGCCCGCGTCCGCAACGGAGTAGGCGCCGGAGACCTCCGTGCGCTCGCCGGTGTCGACAATCTCCTTCCAGGCCGGGTCGGTGACGGGGGCCTTCTCGTCGTCGCCGTCGGAGTCCTTCTTGCCGTCCGCGTCCTCCTTGCCCTCGGAGTCCCTGGTGGCTGTGGCGCCCTTGGCGGTCGGGCCGTCGGTGCCGGCCGCGGCGCCGGAGCCGGCGTCCGCCTGCGGGGCCTGGGAGGCCGCGGGGGAGGTGGTGCCGGCGGAGTCGGAGCCGTTGACGGACAGCGAGCAGGCCCCCAGGGACAGGGTCAGGGCCAGAGCGGCGGTACCGGCAAGAGCGGTCTTGGGAAGACGCATGTGAGTTCCTCTCGGGAATCAGCTGGGGTGTTTGTGCGGAGCACACACTACCGATTGCGTGGCCCGGCCCTGTCGCCGTGTTGTCGCAGGTCTGCGACGCCGCCCGTCGAGATCGGTTCACTTCCGCATCGAGATCGGTCGTAGGACCGATCTCGAGCCGGGATACGACCGATCTCGGCGTCAGGAGCTCTCGGTCTGGGAGGGGGAGGCCGCCGCCCTCTTGCGGGTGGTCGTCTTCTTGGCGGTCGCCTTGCGGGTCGCCGTCGTCTTCCCGGCCGTCTTCTGAGCGGTCTTCCTGGCCGCGGTCCTGCGGGTCGTACGCCTCTTGGCGGGGCCCTTGGCGCGCTTCTCCGCGAGCAGCTCGTAGGCGCGCTCGGGGGTGACCGTGTCCGGGTCGTCACCGCGCCGCAGGGTCACATTGGTCTCGCCGTCGGTGAAGTACGGCCCGAAGCGGCCGTCCTTGATGACCACGGGCCGGCCGGACTGCGGATCCGTGCCGAGCTCGCGCAGCGGGCCGCGCGCAGCCGCCTGGCCGCGGCGCCGCTTGGGCTGTGCGAACAGCTCCAGGGCCTGCTCGAGGGTCACCGTGAAGATCTGTTCCTCGGTCTCCAGGGACCGCGAGTCCGTCCCCTTCTTCAGGTACGGGCCGTAGCGCCCGTTCTGGGCGGTGATGTCCACGCCCTCGGCGTCCTGGCCCACCACGCGCGGCAGGCTCAGCAGGTCAAGGGCCTGCTCGAGGGTCACCGCGGACAGGCTCATGGACTTCAGCAGGCTCGCGGTGCGGGGCTTGGGGCCCTTCGCCCTGGCAGTCCTGGCAGCGCGCCGCTTCGGCTTGTCGGTCCTGTCCGCCTCGCCGTCCGACGACGACGCCGCCTCCTCGGGCTCGGGGAGCACCTCGGTGACGTAGGGCCCGTAGCGGCCGTCCTTGGCGATGATCGTGTGCCCGGTGGCCGGGTCGACGCCGAGCTCGCGGCCGTCGTCGGCGGCGCGCTCGAACAGCTCGCGCGCCTTGGCCACGGTCAGCTCGTCGGGGGCGACGTCGGCGGGCACATTGGCCCGCTTGCCCTCGGCGTCCTCCAGGTAGGGGCCGTAGCGGCCCACCCGCAGGGTGATGCCCTCGCCGATCTCGATGGAGTTGACGGCGCGGGCGTCGATCTCGCCCAGGTTCTCCACCAGGCCCTTGAGGCCCTGCTCGGCGCCGGCCTGCGCACCATCGCCCCGCCCGGCGCCGACCGGCCCGCCGGCGCCCCGCTCACCGCTGTCGCCGTCGGCGCTCGCCCGCGCGCCCTGCCCGAAGTAGAAGCGGGTGAGCCAGTCGACCCGGTCCTCCCGCCCGGCGGCGATGCGGTCGAGGTCGGCCTCCATGGAGGCGGTGAAGTCGTAGTCGACCAACTCGGCGAAGTTCTCCTCCAGCAGCCGGGTGACGGCGAAGGCGAGCCAGGTCGGCACGAGCGCCTGCCCGCGGTGGTCGACGTAGCCGCGGTCCGAGATCGTGGACATGGTCGCCGCGTAGGTGGAGGGACGGCCGATCTCGCGCTCCTCCAGGGCCTTGACCAGGGAGGCCTCGGTGTAGCGCGGCGGCGGGGTGGTCTCGTGGCCGGAGGCCTCGGCGGACAGGGCGGCGAGCTCATCGCCGGCGCTCATGGCCGGCAGGCGCACGTCCCTGCCCCCCCTGGCGCCGGTCCTGCCGCCCTCGGAGTCCGACTCGTAGCGCTCGGCGTCGCGCCCCTCCTCGTAGGCGGCGAGGAACCCGCGGAAGGTGATGACGGTGCCCGAGGCCGTGAAGCCGGCCGTGGCGAAGCCCGGGCCCGCGTCCCGCGACGCCCCGGCGGCGGGGGCCAGGGGCACATCCACGTGCACGGTGGCGGTCGAGCCGACGGCGTCGGCCATCTGGGAGGCGACCGTGCGCTTCCAGATGAGCTCGTAGAGGCGGAACTGGGAGCCGGTGAGCCGGTCCGCCACCTGGGCCGGGGTGCGGAAGTGGTCCCCGGCGGGGCGGATGGCCTCGTGGGCCTCCTGGGCGCCCTTGGACCTCGTGGCGTAGACGCGCGGGGCAGCGGGCACGTAGTCGGCCCCGTAGAGCTCGGCGACCTGGGTGCGCGCCGCGGCCACGGCCTGGCCGGACAGGACCGTGGAGTCGGTTCGCATGTAGGTGATGAAGCCGTTCTCGTACAGGCTCTGCGCCACCCTCATGGTCTCGCGCGGGTTCATGCGCAGCTTGCGGGAGGCCTCCTGCTGGAGGGTGGAGGTGGTGAAGGGGGCGGCCGGGCGACGCCGGTAGGGCTTCTCCTCGACCTGCGCCACGTGCGGGCGGCCGCGTCCGACGGCGTCGGCCACCGCCCGGGCCCCGACCTCGTGCAGGTGGACGGTGCCGGCCTTGAGCGCGGCGGGGCGCAGGGCCCCGGCGTCAGTGAAGTCCCGGCCGGTGGCCACGCGGCGCCCGTCAAGGGTCGCCAGGCGAGCGGTGAAGACGCCGGCACGGGCGTCCTCGGAGGAGGCGGGCAGCCCCGCGGACGCCGCGGACTCTGCGGACTCTGCGGACGCTGAGAACTCTGCCTCCACGCCCCAGTAGCCGGCCGGCACGAAGGCCATGCGCTCCCGCTCGCGCTCGACGACCAGCCGCGTGGCCACCGACTGGACGCGGCCGGCGGACAGGCCCGCGCGGACCTTGCGCCACAGCACGGGGCTGACCTCGTAGCCGACCAGCCGGTCCAGGATGCGGCGGGTCTCCTGGGCGTCCACCAGATGGATGTCCAGGTCCCGGGTGCCGGCCAGCGCCCGGGTGACGGCCTCCTTGGTGATCTCGGTGAAGGTCATGCGGCGCACGGGCACCTTGGGCTTGAGGACCTGGAGGAGGTGCCAGGCGATGGCCTCCCCCTCGCGGTCGTCGTCGGTGGCGAGGTAGAGCTCGTCGGCGCCCTTGAGCGCCTTGCGGAGCTGGGCGACCGTTTTCTTCTTGTCGGGGTTGATGACGTAGTAGGGCTTGAACCCGTCCTCGACGTCGACCGCGAACTTGCCGTAGGGGCCCTTCTTCTGAGCGGCCGGCAGCTCGGAGGGCTGGGCCAGGTCGCGGATGTGGCCTACGGAGGCCTCGACGTCGAAGTCGTCGCCCAGGTATGCGGCAATGGAACGGACCTTGTTGGGGGACTCGACGATGACAAGCTTGGTGGACACGGCTGCCTTCCTCGCGTTTCTTCCGACGGTCCCGCCCCACCGCGGGGCCCGCCCGGAGATGCCTGAGACCGTCGGACGGCCTCCTGCGGGCGACTGTAACGCATCGTCCGGCACCGCAGGGCGCGGGTTCGTCCCCCGGCCCCCGCGGGCACCCGACACCGGCCTCGACACGCCGCCCGCCGGCCCGCCGGTCCATCGGCCGATGTGTCAGCCGATCTGTCAGCCGATCTCAGCCAGGGCCGACTGGAGCGTCCGCAGACGACGGCGGATCACGGCGTCGTCGAAGGGCAGGTGCAGGCCGCGGCACTCCGCGGCCAGCGCCGCCATGCCGCGCACCTCGGGCGTGCCGCGCTCGACCAGGGCCGTGGCCCGGGCGACGGCGGCGGAGGCGCCCCGGCCGCTGTAGCGGTCCACCCAGCGGCTGAGTCGGCGCACCATGCGGTCCAGGCTCGGGGTGATCCGGCCCAGCTCGGCGTCGAGGGAGGCCACGCCCTCCTCGACCTCGGCGCACAGCGGCCCGAGGCCGGAGAAGCCGTCCTCGAGGGCCCCGCACAGGTCCCGGATCGATCCCGCGGGATCCTCCTCGCTGCCGTCCAGGACGGAGCGGGCGAAGCGCCCCACCATGAGCGTGAGCAGGCGCATGAGCGCCACCGAGAAGCGCAGGTCCAGCACCGACTGGCGCAGAGCGTCCATGCGGTCGGGCAGGGCGCGCAGCGCCGGCGCCGTGGCGCGGGACAGGTCGATGACCTGGGAGGCCAGGGCGTCCGCCTTGTCCATAATGTTGAGCGCGCGGCCGCCCACGACCTCGCCGAAGGCCTCGGTGCGGTCGGCCACGTCGAGCAGGACGTCCTTGGTGCTGGCCAGGGAGGTCAGCAGCCGCAGGTACTCCTCCAGCTCGAAGACGAGCAGGTTGGTGTCCTTCTCGATGTGGCCGACGATCGTCAGGATCTGGGTCACGGGGCCGGACACCGGCGGCGGCGCCGGCACGCGCACGCCCGCGGAGACCAGGTCGGAGACCTCGCGGGGCAGCTGCGCCAGCGTCATCGCGTGCAGGGACTCGATGCCGATGGCGCCCAGCTCGCGGGTCAGCTCGCCGGCGCCGTACTCGCCGATCTGACGCCGTGAGGCGCCACGCGCGGCGACCGTGCGCTCCCGGGAGCGCACGGTGCGGTAGATCTGCTCGGCCGCCTGCTGCGTGACGGTGTCGAGCGGCTTGGTGCGCACCGAGAGGTACCCGCCGTCGATCGGCACGATGGTGGCGAAGACGCGGTAGTCCAGGCCGTCCGCCGCACGGTTGACCACGTAGGCGCACACCGGCTTGTCGGCCTGGAGGTCGTCCCACATGAGCCTGAAGACGCCCGCGGGCATGTCCAGGTGCCGGATGATGTTGTGGGGCGCGCTGATGAGCCGCTCGCGCGTGTACCGCGACAGGGTGTCGAAGGTGCGGTTGGTCCGCAGAATGACGCCCTTGGGATCGGTCGTCGAAAAGAAGATGTCGTCTGGTTCGAAGAACCTCTCGTATCCGACCTGAGACTCCACGTCTGCTCTCTCCTGAATGCTCGGGGCGCGTCAGCACACGCCTCCGGGGATAGAGGCGGCTCTCATACCGAGCTCGGCGATCGCGCTAGATACCGACATGCTAGCACCATCCATCGCATCCGCATTGTAAGAGAGGTCCAGGCCTCGGCAGCGGGCCGCGAGCGCCGCCAGCGAGGACATCTCGGGAAAGCCCGCGTCCGACAGGCGCTCGGCCTCCCCCAGCAGCGCCAGGACGTCGCCCTCCTTGCCCTCGCGCAGGGAGGCGTACTCCCCCTGCAGCGCGCGCAGCCAGCGGCCGAAGGGGCGCCTCGTGCGGTCGAGGTCGGAGACGACCAGGCGCATGGCGCCGTCGAGCCCGTCGCGCCGGGCGCCGAGATCGGCGCAGGCCGCGCCGACGGCCGCCAGGTCGGCGGCCAGCGCGCGGTGGAGCTCGGTCATCGCGGCCGGGACGTCCTCCTCCGTGCCATCGACCACGGCAGCGGCGTAGGAGCCGAGCACCAGGGTGTGCAGACGCATCAGGGAGGCGCGGAAGCTCAGCTCCTGGACGGCCCGGTACAGCGAGGAGACGGTCTCGGTCAGACCCGTGAGCTGCTCGACGGCGTGAGCGGTGCGCTCCGCCACTCGCGCCGCCACGGCGGGCACCGAGGACTCGGGGTCCTGGCTGTCGAACATGGAGACGAGCTCGCCGGTACGGCGCGCCCGCTCGATGATCGCGGGCGCCTCCTCCATCCAGGCGCCCAGGCCGTCCAGCAGGGAGCGGTAGCCGCCCATCTGCCCGACGAGCGTGTCGCTGTCGCGCTCGATGTCGCGGGCGCCGCCCAGGATCGTGGCGGCTGGGCCCTCCATCCCGTGGCGGACCGGAACGCGCACCCCCTCGTCGATGAGGAGGACGGCCTCGGTGGGCAGGGAGGCGACGCTGAAGGCCGACAGCGAGGGGAACCCGAGGGCGGCGAGCTCGGCCAGCAGGACCTCGGCCCCCTTCTCGGCCACCTGGCGGCGCGGGACGCCCTGCTCGGCCGCCTCGCGCTCGATCGCGCGCACGCGGCCGTAGACCTCGCGGACCGCGGCGAACGTGCCGTCATCGAGGGGCTTGGTGCGCACCGAGACGTACCCGTCCTCGATGGCCGTCACCGTGGCGAAGACCCAGTAGTCGCGCCCGTCGCCGGCGCGGTTGAGCACGTAGGCGCACACGGGCCGCCCGGCCTGGATGTCGTCCCACATGAGCTTGAAGACGCCGGCCGGCATGTCGTCATGGCGGATAATGTTGTGCGGCGCACCAATCATCTCCTCGCGCGGATGGCGCGCGAGTGTGAGGAAGGTCTGGTTCGCGTTGCGGATGACGCCCTTGAGGTCGGTCGTCGAGAAGAAGACGTCCTCGGCGCCGAAGAGGCGCTCATTGCCCTGGATGGTTTCCACGAGTGTCCCGGTAAGGTAGAAGGGGAAATATATTCACCGGTAAGCCTGCCTCAGGCGCCGCGCTGACACCCAACCCTCGATGGTTACAAAAATGTAACGTGGTCCCGAAATGGCCTATAAGCGGCACATATCACACCCGTGGACGCACCATTGTCCTACCACAGGCGGGGCGCCCGTCACATTCTCCCGCCGCGCCCCGGCCCAGTCCCGGAACACGGCCGCGACGACGGCCGCGACGCACAGTCGCGGCACAGGAAACTCTTGTTGGATGTTCCTATGAGCACCTCCTCTGAGACCCTCACCCGCCCCGACGGCTCACCCGTGCGCGTCCTCGTCGTCGACGACGAGCAGATGCTGGCCGACCTGCTGGCCTCGGCCCTGCGCTACGAGGGCTGGGAGGTGACCACCGCGGGCACCGGCGTCGCCGCCGTGCGCGCCGCCCGGGAGATCGAGCCCGACGTCGTCGTCCTGGACATTATGCTGCCCGACTTCGACGGCCTGGAGGTCATGCGCCGCATCCACGGCCGCCAGTCGAACGTGCCCGTCCTGTTCCTCACGGCCAAGGACGCGGTGGAGGACCGCGTCGCCGGGCTGACCGCGGGCGGCGACGACTACGTCACCAAGCCCTTCTCCCTGGAGGAGGTCGTCGCCCGGCTGCGCGCCCTCCTGCGCCGCTCCGGCGCGAGCGCCGAGCAGCGCGACGAGCTGCTGGAGGTCGGGGACCTGCGCATGAACGAGGACTCCCACGAGGTCTGGCGCGGCGAGGACGAGATCCACCTGACCGCCACCGAGTTCGAGCTGCTGCGCTACCTCATGCGCAACCCCCGGCGGGTCCTGTCCAAGCCCCAGATCCTGGACCGGGTGTGGAACTACGACTTCGGCGGTCAGGCCAACATCGTCGAGCTCTACATCTCCTACCTGCGCCGCAAGATCGACAAGGGCCGCGAGCCGATGATCCACACCATGCGCGGCGTCGGCTACGTGCTCAAGCCCGCCGACCCTGGCCGGTCGCAGGGCTGAGGCCGCCGGGGCCGGATCGTGAACGCCCAGTACTCCTCCGCCTCCGGGCTGCGCCCGCGCAGCCTGCGCACCAGCCTCGTCGTCGGCGTCCTCGGGCTCGTGCTCCTCATGGCGGCCGCCATGGGCGCGTTCTCCACGCTCACGCTGCGCCACACGCTCATGAACCGGCTCGACGACCAGCTCACGGCGGCCTCCCACCGCGCCGAGATGCGCCGCCACGGCACGGAGCACGACGAGTCCGACCTCAGCGGGGACGCAGTGGCCCCCGCCCCGTCGTCGTCCGCCTCCGCCTCCCCGCAGCCCGGCGCCTGCGAGACCCCGGGCCCCGGCAAGGCGCCCGGGGACGCCAGGCCGATCCCCGCGGGCCTGGACGCCGCCGGGCAGCCCGCCGGCACGCTGACCCTCATCGCCTCCGGTGCGCGCGACAGCCAGGACGCCCAGGGCTCGGCATCGACCTCCTCAACCGTGACGGCCGGGTACATCGACGACGACGGCCACTACCAGGGCCTGACCCAGGCCGAGTGCCAGGCGCTGCTGTCCCTGGAGGTCACCGGGCGGCCGGTCACCGTCGACATCGGTTCCCTGGGCTACTACCGGGTGCTGGTGACCAAGGACACCAAGACCGGCGACATCGTCATCACGGGCCTGTCCATGAAGGTAGACAACGCGCTCGTGCGCGCCCAGCTCCTCATCGAGGGGGCCATCGCCGTCGCCGGCACCCTCATTGTGGCGCTGGCAGGCAGCGTCATGGTGCGCTCCGCCCTGGCTCCCCTGAAGCGGGTCGCGTGCACGGCCGAGCGCGTCGCCTCCCAGCCCCTGGCGCGCGGCGAGGTCAGCATCGACGAGCGCGTGCCCGAGGCGGACCTGGCCTCCTCCCTGGAGGTCGGCCAGGTCGGCGCGGCGCTCAACACCCTGCTCGGCCACGTCGAGGAGGCCCTGGCGGCGCGGCAGCGCAGCGAGACCCAGGTGCGCCAGTTCGTGGCCGACGCCTCCCACGAGCTGCGCACCCCGCTGGCCTCGATCCGCGGCTACACCGAGCTCATCGCCCGGGAGGGGGCCGACGCCGCCCTGCCCGAGGAGGCCGTGCACGCCCTGGACCGGGTGCACTCCGAGTCGCTGCGCATGAGCCGGCTCGTGGAGGACCTGCTGCTCCTGGCGCGCCTCGACGCCGGGCGCGAGCTGCGCCGCGACGAGGTGGACCTGGTCGGCATCCTGCTGGACACCGTCTCCGACGCCCACGCCGCGGGCCCCGACCACGTCTGGGACCTCAGCCTGGCCGTCCTCGACCCGCCCGCGGACCTGAGCGAGGACGAGCGCGAGGACTTCGAGCCCGAGCCGCC
Source organism: Actinomyces israelii (assembly GCF_030253495.1). Classification (NCBI taxonomy): domain Bacteria; kingdom Bacillati; phylum Actinomycetota; class Actinomycetes; order Actinomycetales; family Actinomycetaceae; genus Actinomyces; species Actinomyces israelii. The sequence continues at coordinate 436,310 of NZ_CP124548.1, read as the reverse complement.
GCTGGTGCTGGGCGACGAGGCGCGCCTGCGCCAGGTCATGGTCAACCTCCTGGCCAACGCCCGCGTCCACACGCCGGCGGGCTCGCGGGTGAGCGTGACCCTGACGCGCCGCCCGGTCGGGGGCGGCCCCGACGGCGCCGGCTCCGGCCCGCGGGGCGCACCGTCCGGACCCGACGCCCCCGAGGCGGGGACCGGCGAGCCGGTCGACCGGGCGGAGGCCCGCGGAGCCGGGGACGCCGGACCCGGGGCCGCCCGCGGTCCCGGAGAGCTCGTCATCACGGTCGCCGACGACGGCCCGGGCATCGACCCGGAGGTGCGCGACAGGATGTTCGAGCGCTTCGCCCGCGGGGACGCCTCGCGGGAGCGGCGCACCGGGTCGACGGGCCTGGGCATGAGCATCGCGCTGGCGATCGTCCAGTCCCACGGCGGCACGCTCACCGTGGACTCCCGGCAGGCTCCCGAGGGCTCCCCCGAGGGCGCGCCGCACGGGACGACCTTCACGGTGACGCTGCCCGCCGCCGGCGACGACGCCGCGTAGAACCGCCGGCCGCCGAGATCGGTCGAGCTCCGCGCCGAGATCGGTTCGCACAGCATCCGCGACGGCTGCGCGCGGCCCGGCCCTGCGTCAGAGCCTGTGCCGCGCCGTCCCCCAGTCGGTCAGGTCCACCAGGGCCGCCATCGCCAGGCAGGTGATTCCCACGACGGCGGCCGACCCGGTGGCGTAGGAGGCGAAGAGCACGCGGCGGGTCGCCAGCGCATCGATCCTCATCCAGACCCAGACGCCCAGGAGGACCGCCGCCAGCGTGCTGAGCGCGCCGAGCACCGCGAGCAGGGTGTTGCCGGTCTTCTGGGCCCGCAGGCGCGGCAGCGGCGGTGGGCGGCGCGCGGCGTCGTCGGAGCTCTCCCCGGCGTCCCCGGCCCTTCCCTGCGGGGCGCCGTAGAAGGTCGAGTCCCACACTCCCCCGGCCACCGCCAGAGCGCCCCAGGCCACGGGCAGGAGGACGGCGGTCATCACGTCGGAGGGGCGGTGCCACTGACACACGAGGGTGGAGTAGCCCATGGCGATGGCGAACAGCGCCCCCGCCCAGGCAGACAGCGCCCGCCACCTCCTGCCCGACAGCAGGATGAGGGCGACGGCGGCCGAGGTCGCCATGGTCGTGTGGCCCGAGGGCAGGGTGTTGGCGTTGTCCCAGCGCGCGGAGATGTTGTAGTCCGGCCGCCACAGGATCGAGTACTTCAGGGCCTGGGCGGACAGGTTCGACCCCACCACGGCGATGACGGCCCACACCGCCCGCCGATGGCTCCTGCGCAGCAGGCCGATGAGCAGAATGATGCCGACCAGCGCCGCCGCGGCCTGGATGGAGACCACCGAGAGCACGGTGTGGGCCAGGGCGCTGATGTAGTGCGCGCCGATCTCGGACCCCTTCAGCGCGGCCGCCTCCAGCTCCTGGCCCCTGCGGGACAGGACGAAGACGCCCCACAGGCCGAGGATCATCCCCAGGCAGACCACCGCGAGCAGCGCCCCGCGCAGGCGCAGTCGCCTGGCAGGGCTGTGCGCGAGCGGGCGGAAGAAGGTCACCGGCAGATCGTAGGAGCCGATCCTGGGTGTGTCGGCGCGCTATCTCACTCCCCCGGGTACGACGTCCACCACACGGTTCCCTCGGCGGCCCGCCCGGTCGCGCGGTCGCCGGCGCGAGCGCGCCCGGTCCGGGGAGCGGGCGCTGATTCCGCGCCGCGGCCGCCCGCAGCGGGCACCGACCGCGAGGTCAGAGAAATATCAGGAAAACGTTATCGAAGCGTAAGGAAGCCGTCGCCCGCGAGCGCGCGTGTCGCCGCCACGAGGTCGGCCCGCAGCGCCTCGGCCTCGGCGCCCGCCGGCCCCGTCAGGCCCGTCTGCCCTGTGAGTGCGGCCACCGCGCCCGCGATCTGGGCCACGCTGAGCTCGCCGTCGGCGACGTCCACCAGCGCCGCGAGCGCGGTGTCGGCCCGCACCGTGCGGCCCAGGCCGCCGCCCTGGCGGATGAGGATGACGGTCGGGTCGCTCGCGCCGGGGCGCAGGTGGCGCTCCTGGGTGACGTCGGGGGCGACGACGGGATGCAGCGCGGCCACGTCGTCGTCGCTCATGGCCGCCAGGCGGCTGCGCGCGGCGATGACCTGCGCCACGTGCTCCCCCAGCGGCCCGGAGGGGGCGGCGCCCACCTCCTCCAGCACTCGCCAGGGCTCGCGTCCGCCGTCGTCGGGGCCGGGGCGGTGCACGATGAGGTAGCCCAGGCCGACCGCCTCGATGCCGCGGGCGGCGAAGTCGTCAATCCAGGCGCCGAGCCGGGCGTTGAAGGCGGCCTCGTCGCGCTCGGGGGCGGTGCCGCCGTCGCGCAGCCACATGGCGGCGTACTCCACCGGGTCCTGCCGCTCGCGCTGGACGACCCAGGCGTCGAGGTCGTCCGGCAGCCAGGCGCGCACGCGCTCGCGCCAGTCATGCCCGCGGTGGTGCTCCCAGTTGCCGAGCATGACGGCGGTGCCGCCGGGGCGCAGGTGCTCGCCGACGGCGGGCACGAGGGCGGGCAGCACCGGGGTGCCGGCGTCGCGGTACTCCATGAGCGGCAGGCCGGCCTCGCGCACGGCGGGCGGGGTCAGGACGAAGGGCGGGTTGGCGGCGATCAGGTCGAAGTCGCGGCCGGCCAGGGGCTCCAGGAGGGAGCCGCGGACCAGCTCCAGGCGGTCGGGGCCGGTGCCGGCCAGGGCGGTGTTGAAGGCGGTGAAGGCCAGGGCGCGCGCGGAGATGTCGGTGGCGGTGACGCGGTCGGCGTGGCGCAGGAGGTAGAGGGTCTGGATGCCGCAGCCGCAGCCCAGGTCCAGGGCGGCGGCGACGGGGGCGCGCGGGGTCAGGCCCGCCAGGGTCAGGCCCGCTCCGCCGATGCCCAGGACGTGGTCGGGGGCGAGCTCGCGGCCGGTGGTGAGCTCGCCGAGGTCGGAGGCGATCCACCAGCGCACGTCGCCGGTGTCGTCAACCGCCTCGTGGGGGCGCAGGTCGACGGCGGCGCGCACGACGGCGGGGCATGGCCCGGGGCACGACGACGGGGCCGCGGCGTCGGGCCCACCGGCCCCGGCGGGGCGGACGAGGCCCATGGCCAGCGCGCCACCGGCGCCAGTGCGCGGCAGGGCGGCGTCGAGCTCGTCGGCCCCGACGGGCTCGCCGAGCATGAACAGGGCGGTGAGCACCGCGACCGGGGACGGGGCGGCGCCGGTGGCGCGGCTGTCGGCCAGGGCCGCGCGGACGGCGCGCAGGGCGGGCAGGCGGATCTCACGGCGCAGGGCGTCGTCGGCGACCGGCCCCAGGAGGCGCCGGGTGGACTCCACGCCCCAGCCGCCGGCCGTCAGGTCCTCGCGCAGGGCGCAGGCCTGCTCCGCCGTGGCGACGGGCGGCGGGGGCGAGGGCGGGGACGGTGCGCTCATGGGATGACCGTAGCGGTGCGGCGCCCGCGCCGGCTCAGCCCGCCGGGCGCGCGGCCCAGCCCCAGGTCCACGCGTCCGGGGAAGAGGGTCGTCAGGGTGGCGAGGCGCTCGGCGACCTGCAGCGAGCCGTGGCGCATCGCCATGATGCCGCCGGAGCCCGCGCGGATGCGGTCGGTCGCGTCCAGCATGTGCATGATGAGCAGGCCGGGGGCGCTGGAGGCGAAGGCGCTGGTGCTGTGGCGCTCGGCCAGCCAGAAGCGGTGGTAGCCGCTGTCCTCCAGGCCGCGGGCCAGGCGGACCGTATCCTCAATGTCCTCAGTGTCCTCAATGTCCTCAACGGCCCGGCGGGGCGTCCGGCCCGCGAAGAGGGAGATCTGCTCGAGGACGCTCAGTCGCATGCGGGTCTCCTTCAGAACGTGTGCGCGTCAGGCGCGCAAGGCTTGCGCGGCTCGTGCACGAGGCCGTCGGGCCCGACCGGGCGCGCAGGGGCGCGCCTTCGATGACGCGGATCGGAGAGTTCTGGCTGCGGGCCCGACCGGGCGCGCAGGGGCGCGCCGCCGTGACCGGCCGTGGCGACGGGGCAACACGCCGACGACCCCGCCACTCCGCCGCGCGCCCCACAGGGACTGGCGCCGGCCGGCGCCGCGAGGCGTGGGGAGAACGACGGCGCCATAACTTGTTCTTCTGCACCTATCAAGAATAGGTTGTTGGAAATTATCGCCTATTGGTTCTACCGTGGTGCATGCGCACAGACCGACGACCGACCACCTCAGGAGGCAGCACACATGCCCGTTCTCACCATTGGCGACCAGTTCCCCGACTACGAGCTCACCGCCGTCGTCCCCGGCAACCTCAAGGACGTCGCCGCGGACAGGCCCGAGGACTACTTCACCACCGTCTCCTCCGCCGTGCCCGAGGGCACCTGGCGCGTGATCTTCTTCTGGCCCAAGGACTTCACCTTCGTGTGCCCCACCGAGATCGCCGCCTTCGGCGACCTGTACGAGGAGTTCAAGGACCGCGACTGCGAGGTGGTGGGCGTCTCCACCGACAACGAGTACACCCACTACGCCTGGCGCCGCAGCCACGAGGCCCTCCAGGACCTGCCCTTCCCCATGGCGGCCGACCTCAAGCGCGAGCTCGTGAGCGCCCTGGGCGTCCTGAACCGCGACGGCGTGTGCGACCGCGCCACCTTCCTCGTGGACCCGAGCAACACCATCCAGTTCGTCTGCGTGGACGCCGGCAGTGTGGGCCGCAACACCGAGGAGGTCCTGCGCCAGCTCGACGCCCTCCAGTCCGACGAGCTGTGCGCCTGCAACTGGAAGGCCGGCGCCGCCACCATCGACGCCCTGTCCGAGATGAAGGGCTGACTCGGACACCGGCCCGCCCACCACGGCCCCGAGCACGACCCGGGCACCGCCGGCACCGCCGTCGGGCCCATTGACAGACCACCACCCACGACCTCACGTAAGGAATACGCATGACCATCGCCACCCTGCGCTCCGCCCTGCCCGACTGGGCCAAGGACCTCTCGCTGAACCTGTCCAGCCTCACCCGCGCCACCACGCTGACCGAGCAGCAGCAGTGGGGCGCCTTCCTGGCCGCGGCCGCCGCCACCCGCAACGAGTCCGTCCTGGTGCAGGTCGCTGAGGAGGCCCGCGATCACCTGAGCGAGCAGGCCCGCTCCGCCGCGCTCGGCGCCGCCGCGATCACGGCAATGAACAACGTCGCCTACCGCACCCGCCACTTCCTGGGCGGCGACTACGACAACGAGCGTGTGGGCCTGCGCATGAACATCATCGGCTCGGCCGGCGGGGTCGAGAAGGTCGACTTCGAGCTGTGGATCCTGACGGTGTCCGCCATCAACGGCTGCGAGAAGTGCGTCACCTCCCACGACGCCACTGCGCGCGCCGAGGGCCTGACCACCGAGCAGGTGTGGGAGGCCGTGCGCATCGCCGCGACCATCCAGGGCGTCGCCCAGGCGATCGGCGTCGTCGAGACCCTGGGGTGACGGCGGGACATCGACCTTCCGGGCGCATCGGCCCGCGCACCTGCTGCCGGTTCAGCTGCGGGGGTCGGCGTCGATGGCTCCCTGGACGTCGTTGAAGAGCAGGTTGGAGATCTCGACCTGCACCACCTCCACGTGGGGCACGTCGTGCAGGAGGAGCGGGTCGTCGGCCGAGGTCTGCAGCGCGAGGGTGCCGCAGCCGAAGAAGCGGTCGGTGAGATCCTTGTCCAGCTGGATGTCGGAGATCCGGGTCAGCGGGAGGTCGTGGCCCACCCGCTTGAGGACGCCGGAGCGGGTGATAATGCGCTTGGTGGTGACCGTGTAGGTGCGGGTGTACCACTGCAGCCACGGCACGATGAGCAGCGGCACGCTCACCACCAGCACCACCGCCCAGATGCCGATCAGGCTCCAGGGGGACCACGAGGCCGGAGCCAGCACCGAGCCGACGACGCCGGCCACGAGCAGCACGACCTCGAGAATGATCCTCCACAGGAGGAGCTTGATGTGGGTGTGCATGTGCCGCACCACGACCTCGTCGCGGCTGAGCAGCTTCTTCGACAGAGCCATGGGCATATCGTGCCATGACTCGCCGGAGCTGACGGCTCTTCGCGGTGCGCCGCCGAGGTCGGTCAGCTCCGGCTCGAGATCGGTAGGTCTCCGCACCGAGATCGGTCCGGGGCGCCCGGCCGCCGCACCGCGCGCAGCAGGCGTAGACTGCTCATGAGCACCCGCAGCGACGCGTAGCGTCCGGCTGCGGGTGCTCACGCGTGACGGGCGCCGCCGTCGAACCCACCGCCCCACGGATGAGGAGCCTCGATGAGCACGCCCAGCACCCCGCCCGCCGCCGGCGCGCCCGACACGCAGAAGCCCGCCCCCGGCGCGCCCCTCACGGTCAGGGGCCGGACCGTGCGCCCCGCCGTCGTCCTGGTCACCTGCTGCACGGCGCTGTTCATCTCTTCCATGAACGCGGCCCTGATCAATGTGGCCCTGCCGGTCATCCGCGCGGACCTGGGCGCCTCGACGACCCAGCTGCAGTGGGTGGTGGACGCCTACACCCTCATGATCGCCGCCCTCCTGATGGTCAGCGGCTCGATGGCCGACCGCCTCGGGCGCAAGCGGGCCTTCATGACGGGCCTGGCCCTGTTCGCCGCGACCTCGGCCCTGTGCGCCCTGGCGCCCACGATCACCTGGCTCATTGCGGGCCGCGGCCTGCAGGCCGTGGGCGGGGCGCTGCTGACGCCGGTCGCCCTGTCGATCATCTCGGCGACCTACACCGACCCGGCGAGGCGGGCCGCCGCGATCGGCGTCTGGGGCGCGGTCACGGGCCTGTCGCTCGGGCTCGGGCCGCTCATCGGCGGGCTGCTGACCGACGCCTTCGGGTGGGAGGCGAACTTCTGGCTGAGCGTCCCGGTGTGCCTGGCCGCGCTCGCGGGAACGGCGCTGTTCGTCCCGGAGTCCCGCGCCGCGCACCCCCGCCGGTTCGACCCGGCCGGCCAGCTGCTCATGATGGTGCTCCTGGCGGGGACGGTCGGCGCCCTCATCGAGGGCCCGGACAGCGGCTGGTCCTCCGCGCCCGTGCTCGCGGCGGCCGCGCTCGCCGCAGTGGCCCTGGTGCTCTTCATCGCCGTGGAGCAGCGGGTCGCGGAGCCGCTGATCGACCTGCGCTTCTTCCGCTCGGCCGCCTTCAGCTCCTCGGTACTCATCGCGGTGGCGGTCTTCACCGTCCAAGGCGGATTCCTCTTCCTCATCTCGCTGCTGCTGCAGGGGCCCTTCGGCTACTCGGCGCTCACGACGGGAGCGCTCATCCTGCCGATGGCGGCGGTGCTGGCGCTCAGCTCGCCGACGTCGGGGCGGCTGGTGGGCCGCCGCGGCACCCGGCCGTCCCTGGTCATCGGCGGCGCGGCGATCGCGGTGACCGGCATCTTGCTGGCGCTGATTCGCAGCGGGACCCCGGCCTGGTACCTCATCGCCGCCTTCATGGTGCTGGGGGTCGGGCTCGGCTTCGTCAACCCGCCCATTACGACGACGGCGGTGGCGGGGCTGCCGCTGTCGCAGGCGGGTGCGGCCTCGGGGATCGCCTCGGCCTCGCGCCAGGTGGGGGTGGCCCTCGGCGTGGCGGTGGCCGGCCTGGTCACAGGCGCCGACGACGCCCGCCTCATCGCGGCGAGCCACCCCGTGTTCTGGCTCGCCGCGGTTCTCGGGCTGGTGGTCGTGGCCCTGGGCGTGGTCTCGACGAGCGCGTGGGCGCGGGGGACGCGTCGCCGGCTCGACGCCCTCTTCACCGGCTCGGGCGCGTAGGTCCTGCTGCGGAAGTCGTTGGAATCGGGTGCGAGGAACTGCGCGATTCCCCGGTATCGCTGTGCGGGCCGGGCGGCGCGAGGAGCCGGAGGCGCGCGGGGCACCAGTCTCCCGGGGCGCCCGGGTGCCGCGCCCGAGCGCAGCCCGCCGGAGCGCCGCCGTCGCCCCGCACTGCCCTCGGCGCGTCCCTCTTCGTCGAGATCGGTTCAAGGAGGCCGCCGGGGCGCCGTCGTCCCGGTGGCCTTCGCGAAGGCCCCTCCGGGACCGCAGGCCGCCACGGGGCCGGCCCCGCACCTGATGAGGAGGACCTCCATGACGCCCCGGGCTGACCACATCCACCACCTCCCGCTGATCCATGACCGCCGCAGGGATATCGCTTACTACGCTCCTTCGTGCCTTACTACGCTCCTCTTAGCCGTACAGAAAGGAACAAAGGAGCGTAGCAAGCGATGGCGCGCTCGGTCGCCCCGGTCGCACAGCCCAGTCCTTCCCGGGTGCGGATACGGAGGCGTCGCAGCCCCGGCCCTGGCCGCAAGGAGTCAGTCTGCGTCCTTGTGATCGTGGTCGCCGGCACCCGGCCCGCCGGCTCATGGTGGCCGGACCCCCGGGTACTCCGGCCCCGCCGGCGCACCAGCACGGGCCGGGCGGCCGCGTTCCTGGCGGCCAACGGTCTTCTACCTTCCGAGTCGCTTCTGCACCCCTTCGCCAAGCACGCCGCCGCCCTTTCTCAGACATCCCGCCCCGCCACTCCCGGCGCCGCGCAGCCAGACGCCCAGCCCCCGGACCTCAGCCGACCCGCCGCCCAGCCCCTCCTCACCCCTGGACGGTGGAATGCCCCCGCGGCACCCTCCCACCCGACTCACCACTGCTCCGGGCCGGCAGACCACTGACAAGCAGCCACCAACGCGATCGCCCGTCCCCTTCACCCACGGCCCCGCGCACAACCCCCCAAACCCGAGCCACCCGACCGATCTCGGCGAGTCACCCGTGCAGCAGGTCCAGTCCGACGCTCGCCACCACCGGCACGATCCCGAGCACAATGAAGGCGGGCAGGTGGCACAGCCCCAGCGGGAGCACCAGCCGCACCGCCAGCCTCTCGGCCGCCTCCTCGTCGGCCGCCCGCCTGCCGGCGCGCAAGGAGGCGGCCGTCCCCGCCAGCAGCGCCACGGGAGAGGCCCCGTCCTCCCAGCCAGGACGCAGGCACCCCTCCAGCCGCGTGCGCCGCTGCCGCCACGCCTCGTCGTCGGGGGCCTCCCAGGCCTCGTCCCAGTCGGCGCCCAGCAGCAGCGCCCGGCCCACCACCGCCAGCTCGTCCTCCTCCAGCGCCTTCCCGAGGGCCTGAAGCGTCCCGGGCAGGGACGCCCCGCAGGCCAGTGCGGCGGAGGCCAGGTCGAGTACGAGCGCCTCGTCCACCCGGCTCCTGCTCGCCGTCGCCGCCGCGACCATCCGCGCCGTCACCCGGTGCCCCGCGACCATGAGGCCGACGCCGAGAAGCCCCAGCGCGCTGCCCAGGCCACCGTCGAGCAGCACCTCCTCGGGCCGGGCCCCCACGGCCGCCCCCAGCAGCAGCCCGACCGGCGGCAGCGCGGCCAGCATCCTGGCCGTGGACCGCGGCCCCGACAGCGCGGTGCGACGCGAGGACTCGGCGTGCCCGGACTCGGCGACCCCGCCGGCGACCGCCTCCAGGACCTCGGCCAGCGGCGCGCCGAGCACGGCGGTGAGCCTGCATGCCGCCACCGCCCCGGGCGCTGCAGCCGCGGCGGCCCGCTGCCGCTCCCGGACGGCCCGGCGCCCCGGTCCCGGCAGCGGCGGGCGCCACGCCCACCGGCCGTCCGACCGCACCGGCCGCCACTGCTCGGGAGCAGCCCGGCCGAGCCCCAGGAGGGCGGGCGGGACGCCGTCGTCGCCCGGCTCCGCCCCCTCGAGCACGCCTCCGCGCGCCAGAGCCCGGGACCAGGCTCGCTGCGGCGTCGCCCCGGCGCGCAGCAGGGTGGCGACCTCGGTCAGGAGCAGGCCGACGTCGAAGTCCTCCCGGGGCCGCGCCGGGGGTCCGCCGCCCAGCCCCGGAGCGGCCATGGCACCGGCGTGATGGGCGCCCATGCCGGCGGGGCGACCCCGACGAGCCGGCAGTGCGACGACGGCGGCCGCCAGCGCCACCAGCAGCCCGACGGCGATCACGCCGAGATCCATCACGCCCCGCTCCTCAGCGCCGCCGCGACCGGCCCGCCCCCGATGCGCTCGCCCAGCCGGTCGGCGGCCGGCCCGGCGCTCACGGCGCCGTCAAGGGAGACCTGGAGCGCATCGTCGCACACGAGCCGCCCCCGCACGCCCCGGCGCAGCATGCCGATCCCGGCCACATAGCGGCGTGTGCCGGACGGGGCGCCGCCGGCTCCACCAGACGGGCCGTTCGGCCCGCCGCCCGCCGCGCCGTCAGTGCGCCGCAGGTGGACGACGGCGTCCAGGGCGCTGACGGCCTGGGCGGCGACCGCGGCCTCATCGAGCCCAGCCAGAGCCCCCAGCGCCGTCAGGCGGGCGGGGACGTCGGCCGGGGAGTTGGCGTGCAGGGTCGCCCAGCCGCCCTCGTGCCCGGTATTGAGTGCGGTGAGCACGTCGCGCACCTCGGGGCCGCGGCACTCCCCCAGGACAATGCGGTCGGGCCGCATGCGCAGCGCCGTGCGCACGAGCGCGGTCATGGGCACCGCCCCGACGCCCTGGACGTTGTCGCCACGCTCCTGGAGGTGGACGACATGGGGGTGGTCGGGGCGCAGCTCGGCGGCCTCCTCGATGCACACAATGCGCTCGGCGGTGCTGACCAGGCCGAGGAGGGCCGCCAGGAGGGTCGTCTTGCCGGTGCCGGTCGCCCCGGTGATCAGGCAGGAGGCCCGCGCCCCAACGAGCTCGGCCAGCACCGCGTCCAGGCCGAGCGCGACCGTCCCGGCCTCGACGAGCTCGTCCAGGGTGAAGGCACGACGCCGCTTAGTGCGCAGGCAGATGAGCGTGCCGTCGGCGGACAGGGGCGGCAGGACCGCGTTGAGGCGGGTGCCGTCGGGCAGGGTCGCGTCCACCACAGGGCTGGCATCGTCCAACCGGCGCCCGCAGGAGGCGGCCATACGCACCGCGAGCGCACGCGCCCGCTCTTCCGGCAGGGCGGCGGCGTCGATGCTCTCCAGGCCGCGGCCGCGGTCGATCCAGGTGCGCCCCGCCCCGACGAGGACGTCGGTGACGCCGTCGGTCTCCAGCAGCGGCTGGAGCACGGGGCCCGCGCCCTCGACGTCGGCGCGCACGCGGCGGCTCAGGCGGGCCAGGCCGCCGGCGCCGGTGGTGGGCGCGGCGGCCCGGCCCAGAGCGCGCTCCAGGCTGACGCCGCGGGCCAGCGCCCCGCGCACGGTGGCGAGCTCGTCTCCAGTGGTGCTCCCAGAGCCTGCCGCACCTCCGGCACCCGCTGCGCCCCCGGCGCCGTCTCTGTCCCGCCCGGCGGGGCCTGGGCCCTGCCGCGGGCTCACCACGGCCGCTCCGTCCCGACGAGCCCGACGAGCTCCGCCGCCACGGCACGGGCCGCGCGGCGGGCGCCGCCGCGGCCCCGGGTCGGGTCGTCGCCTCGCGCCACCCGCTGAGCGACGGCCCGGTCGTGAGGAATCCTGGCGACCACCGGCGCCCTGGCCATGACCGTGAGGTCGTCGGCGGTGACGTCCTCCCCGACCAGGCGCACGGCCAGCGCCACCGACCCGCCCTCGGCCGGCCGGGCGCGGGCGGCCAGAGCCTCGGCGGCGACGGCCGAGCGCAGGTCCAAGCCGGTCACGAGCAGGACGAGGCAGCCGGACGGGACCTCGGCGCCGCGGGGCAGGTCGACCAGGACGAGGTCGTGGTAGGCGCGCAGCGCCTCCAGGGCGGGGCCGACGCACGCCGGGCTGGAGGCCCCGCCGCGCCCGTCTCCGGTCAGGACGGGCATGCCGAGCCAGGTGGGCAGGGCGGGGACCAGGCGGTCGGGGCGGAAGGCGGCCTCCTCGGCGGGCAGGTCGCCCCAGCGCAGGCCGGGGACGACGTCGTCACCGATGAGCAGGCCGAGGCCACCCGCCGGGTCTGCGTCCAGCAGCGCCACCCGGGCGCCGGCGACGGTGCAGGCGCGCGCGAGGTGGAGCAGGAAGGTGCTGGTGCCCAGTCCGCCGCGGGCCCCGGTGAGCGCGACGACGCGGGCGCGCGGCGGGTGCTGGGCGCTCAGCAGGGCGGCGACGAGGCGGTCGGGGCCGTCGGGCGCCGCGAGCTCCTCCAGGGCAAGAGTGTTCAGGCGGCTTCTGCCCAGGTCCTCGACGGGGGCGTCGGCGAGCACGTCGGCGGCGCCCAGGAGGAGGACGGCGGCGGCGGTCTCCGTGAGTTTGTCGACGACGTCGGTCAGGTCGCTCACGGGGCACAGCACCGGGTCGCCGCCGGTGCAGGCGCGCACGAGGGCGAGGACCTCCTCGGTCCGGGGCTCGGACAGGGCGTCGGACAGCGCCTCCGACAGGAGATCGGGCGGAGACGCGCCCGGCGGGAGCGCGGCGGGGCACGCCGGGTCGTCCGGTGCGACAAGGGCGACGGCGTCGGCCTCGGCGGCCTGGTCGGGGAGGTCCGCCAGGACGACGGGAACGGCGGCGTCGGCCGAGGCAGGGGCAGCGGCCTCGGCCTGAACGACAGCATCGGCCCGAGTGGCGGTGCCCGCCCGAGCGGCGGGAACTGCCCAAGGCGTGAGAACGAGGACACGGACGTCGGGCGTCGGCGGCGCCTCGTCGGCGACGGGCGCTGTGGACGCAGCGGGCACGGCGCACCGAGATGCGGGGGACTGCGCCGGGCGCGACGCATCCGCCGCGAACCGGGGGCCCGGCGCGTCCGGGAGGGCCGAAGGTGTGGTCGAGTCGGACACGGCAGCTCCTTGGGGCGAGGAAGGGGCGGAAGAAGGCAGAAGAGCACAGAGCGGACGGTGCGGAGACCGGGGCATCCCCCGCCCGCGCGGGGCGCAGGCGCCCCGCCTCTGCGTCTCCAGGGTGGGCCATGACACCGCAGTGCCGCATCCAACCGTCTTGAGCCCTGTGGAAAACGGATGCGCGACGGCGCCTGTGAAGCCCGCCTCCGCTGGCGCCGGTTCTGTCCGGCCCTCGTGCCCGTTATCTTTCGCCGAGATCGGTTCACTTCCGCGCCGAGATCGGTTCGAGGCGCCGGCCCGACGCACGCCGGGCACGCCGGGCGTCTCCGCGTCTCGGACAGCGATGGCCCCACGCGCCTTCGGCTCCTCGTACCGCCCTACCCGCACCGCCAAACCGCGGAGTCATACCGACTCCCCACCGCGCCTGGAGGACGCTAAGTCGTCCGGCCGAGTGTCCAGACAACCCGCCGCGCCCGTCCTGTGTCTTGCGGCATACTGGTCCTGCCTCCACAGCGCACCCCGGGTCAACACAGCATCAGCTCTGCCGGGGAGTGCACCGAGAGAGGGTGAGGCTGGGCACGTCGTCGAAGAACCGGAAGCGTCGCCCCCGTAAGAAGGGGAAGAAGGCACGCACGGGGATGACGGGCTCGCAAAAGGCCCAGATCTGGCGGACTGCGTTGGAGATGCTTCCACCGTCGATCTGGGCCCTTGCAGCTCTGATCAACGCCCTGACGGGTCGTTGAGTCAACATCCCAGTCGATTCTGAGGAGCCATCCGGTGGTCGCCGAGTGACTCCCCGTTATTGTGCTTCGCCGGGGCTTCCCGCGTCCACAGCACCTGCCGCCTCGCCGCCCGAGCGCTCCAGCCGCCGGCTGAGCGCCCCGGAGCAGCACATCCTCGCACCGCCTCGCACAGTCGAGTATCCTTGTGGCACCTGTCACAGCGAGGAGCGGGAGGTGAGCGACCGTGACGACCCCCAGGAGCCCCGGCGCCACTGACGGCAGCGCCCCGCCGGCCGCGCCAACCCCGCCGGCCGCCCCGCCCCCCGGCGGCTCCCCCGCACGCACCTGCGCCTACTTCGACCTCGACAAGACCATCCTGGCGACCTCGACCACGCTCGCCCTGGGCTCCCCCATGCGACGCAGCGGCCTGATCTCGACCGCCGCCCTGGCGCGCGGTGTCATCGCCCAGCTTCCCTACCTCCTGGTGGGCGCCAACGAGAACCAGACCGGCCGCCTCATGGAGCGCCTCGCACTCATGTCCGCGGGCGTCGAGCGGGCGGACATGCAGGCCGTCGTGCGCGACGCCCTGGCTACCGTGATCGAGCCTGCCGTCTACGCCGAGGCCCTGGACCTCATCGCGGCCCACCATCGAGCCGGTCACGACGTCGTCGTGGTCTCGGCGTCCTCGGCCGAGATGGTCGAGCCGATCGCCGCGCTCGTCGGGGCGGACCGCGCCATCGCCACCCGCATGGAGGTCGACACCGAGGGCCGCTTCACCGGCCGGATCGAGCACAGTCTCCTGCACGGCGCGAAGGTTGACGCCCTGGTCGCCGACGCGAGCGCGCACCGCATCGACCTCGCCCGCTCCTGGGCGTACTCCGACTCCATCTCCGACCGCCCCATGCTCGAGGCTGTCGGCCACCCGGTCGCCGTCAACCCCGACCGCGACCTACGGCGCCTGGCCGCCGCACAGGGCTGGCCGGTGCGGGACTTCGAACGGCCGGTACGGGTGCGCGTGCGGATCCGCATGCCCCGCCCGAGCCTGCCCGACGGCTCGCGGCTCCTCTGGGGCGCAGCCGGGCTCACCGGACTCGCGGCGGCCATTGTCGTCGTCGGCGCAGCGACGGCGGTGCGCCGGGCTCGCCGCCCTCGCTAGATGTCGGACGTCCGGACGCTGCGCCCGCCGCCCCTCGACCCCTGTCACCCTCTTCGCCGAGACCGGTTCAAGGGGGCTCAGCGGGCCCTCTGCCGGACCTCCACCAACCCTCCGGGACTCTCAAGGATCCCCGACAGTCCAGGCGTCGACCAGAAAAAGGTGGCTCCCACGCACTTTTAAGGTGCTCATCGGTCTCGGGCGCAGCGGGGATCGGCGTGATTCCGCGGTTCTGCGGCGAGGGAGGGGCGAGGATCGGTGCTAAAAGTGCGTGGGAGCCACCTTTTTGAAGTACCGCAGCCCGCAGCGGAGCGCCAGGCAGACGCCTCGAACCGATCCCGACGAGAAGAAGCCGCAGGCCCCGGAAGCAACCATCTAAAAGACCAAGCCCGGGTGCTCGTCCCTGTCCGACCGGCGCGGTCGTACCTCAGCTCGCGCGAGGACCGGGCGGAACCCGCCTCGCCTCGAAATCAGTCACTCAGAGCGGGCGCCGCTCACTGCGTGCGACTCGCCCGCTCGAAGGGCTCTGGAACACGACGAACTGACGCTGACATTGAGCGCGCCGCCCTCTCGCGGTCGTAGATCAAGGTCCTGTTACAAGAGCCGTGAAACCCGGTCCGCACCGACCACCCCCGCACTTTGGCACCAGGATCCAGCCGGCCCGGCCGGCACCGACCCGAGCGCCTCAGCCGGCCGCTGTCGTCCCGGCCAGGACGGTGCGGCAGACCGCCTGCGCCTCCTGGATCCCCACCAGGATCGCCTCGGCCTGCCACACGACCCACGCCACGACGCCGTCGCGGGTCCCGCCGGCATAGGCGGCTGCCGCGTCCGCGTAGGCCAACGGCACCCGGCCCGCGTACTGGTCGGTGACCGCCACCCCGGTCGGCTCAAGCCCGTCGCGAGTGATGAGGTGGCGGACCAGAAGCCTGCCGACGGCCGCGTTGCCCACGAGGAAGGGCCGCACCGCCACCATCTCCCCGTGCACGACGGCGGCCCGCACGAGCGCCGGTGCGCCGGGCAGGTCGATAAGACGGGCCACGCCCTCCAGGCGTGCCGTCAGTGCCTCGCCATCGGGCGCGGTGCCCGGCCCGCCCTCCACGGGCGCGGTCCCGGCCGGCCGGGGAGCGGCCACGGCATCCAACGGAACGCGCCCGGCCACGGCGATGGGCCCGACGACGTCCCGGTGCAGGGCCGCGAGCAGCGCCCGGGGGCCCGGCTGGGCGGGTCGGGCGTCGCCGCGCAGGTCGGGCATCCAGGTCGTCAGCCGCACCCCGGCCCGCCACAGTCCGGCGACGACATCCAGCGACGGCTCGCCCGTGGACGCCTCGGTGAGACCGCCGGAGGCGACGGCGTCGCGCAGGACGGAGGCGGGCAGGACCACGCCCTCCACGCCGCCGGAGGCGATCGCGCCGCGCACCGCCGCCTCGGCCCGGGCCTCGCGCCACCGTCGCCGCAGGGCCTCGTGGAACCGCAGCTCGGCCGAGGCCTGGCGCAGGGCCTCCTCGGCGCGCACGACCCGGGCGTCCGCAGCGATCGAGCGCAACGCCTCGGCGGCCGGGTCGGCGCCGGCCGGGCCGCCGACCCGGCCGCCGAGGCCACCCGCGCCGTCAGGACCGGTCGGGCCGCTGGAACGACCCCGTGGCCGGACGTCCGGCCCCTCGCCCCGCCTGGGGCTCGGACCAGGCCCGGGCCCGATGCTCACCGACATGCTGATCACCGCACCACTGTAGACAGCCCGAGAGGCCGGGAATGCCCGGCCCGGCGGAGAATTGTAGGCTTCGAGCCGTGACCCCCGCACAATCCCCCGCCACCCGCACCGCGCCCCCCACGCCATCGGGAGGCGTGCCGGTCGCCCCGCGCTCCCGGCGCGCCGACTACCTGCTGACCGCCGCCGTCGGGCTCGTCCTGCCCCCCATGATCATGGCGCCGCTGGGCATCGCCTCCCGCTTCACCGCCGTCGGCCGACTGCTGCCGGCTGTGCTCTTCCTCGCCCTGACACTCCTCGTATGTATTGCGTCACAATGGCTTTTCGCCGCCCGCTCCTCACTGGGAGGCCTCGTGGCGGGCTTGACGGCACTGGCCGTGCAAGCGGTGGTGCTCCTGGCCCCGCAGGGCGCCCAGTCCTCCCCCATGCCGTGGGCGCGCGCCTTCATCCCCACCGGCGCGCTGCTGGTGACGGCGGGGGTGCTCCTGGGCGGCTCGTGGGGCATGCGCCACGCCCGTCGCTCCGGGCGAGCCGACGCCCGCCTGGCCGTGCGCCTGGCCGCAGCCGACCGCGCCCGGGGGGTGACGCCGTCCGCCCCGCCGTCCAGGCGCCGCGCCCACGCCCTGTCCTTCGTAGTGACGGCGACGACGGTTCCCGGCGCGCTGCTGCTCCTTCAGCACGGATACGCCGAGCTGGTCGGCCCGGGCCGCTCAGGCCTCTCCGGAGCGCCGACGGCGCTGGCCGCTCTCGTCCTGCTCGCAGCGGGCGCCTTCTTCACGGGCCGCTCGACCCTCGGCGCCCGGGCGATCGGACCGCTGCTCGTGCTCGCCGGCCTGCCCGCACTGCTTCACGGCGTGTGGCCCGCGGCGCCGGGAGCCGCACGGCTCGCGCGGTGGCTGCCGAGCGACCCGACCGGGGTGGGGCTCATCGCAACCGGCCTGCTGCTGACGACCGTGGGCTGGGGAGTGCATCTGGCCAGGCGTCAGGGCCGGGCCGGCGAGCTGGCCGGGCTCAAGAGCATGGAGACGACCACGCCGGCGAACGGCACCGCCCGCCCGTGAGCCGGGAGAGCCCATGGAGAACCGCAGCCCACAACGGAGGCCCCGGCACGCCTCCTCCCAACCAATCCGTCTCACGACTACGGTGGTAGCGCAGAAGGAGGCCCCGTGAGTACTGAGAACCCCGGTCGTCCTGAGGATGAGGCACCCGGCCGTAACGCAACGAACGATCCTGTCGGAGGAGGCACCCCCGCCGACGAGACGCCATCCCTGGAGATCCCCGCCCTTGCGCCAGTGGTGGGCGCCAACGGCGAGATTCTCACTGTGCGGGAGGACGCCGCGCAGTTCGACGCCGCCCCCTTGAGCGGACCCGGACCGCTCGGCCCCGGCGTCGGGATGGCGCCCCCGCAGGCCGGCACGCCCACGACCCCCGGCACGCCCGCAACCCCCGGCACGCCCACGACCCCGCAGGCCGGCGTCGGCCCGTCCAGCCCGCAGACCAGCACCCCCGGCACGCCCACGACCCCGCAGGCCGGCACCCCCGGGCCCGCAGCGGGCGCCTTCCCCTTCGAAAGGCACGACGAAGACCCTCTCACCCTGGAGAGGCCCGACTCGGCGGTCTTCGCCCCCGACGCCGGACGGCCCGGCAAGACCGACAAGCCTCCCGTCGAGGACACAGCGGTCCGTCGTCGCTCCCTGTTCACCCCCGCCCAGCCCGTCCCCGCGGAGACGCCGAGCGCCACCGGTGCGGCGCCCGCGGAGGCCGCCGCCTTCCCGGACGCGGCACCCGGTGCGGGCGGGCCCGCAGGCTATGCCGCGTCACCGGGGGCGGGCCCCGGGCCGAACCCTGTCCCCACCCCCGCCGTCGAGCCCGAGCAGCCGGAGACCCGCAGGACCAGGCGCCGCTCCCGCCCCGCCGACAATGACGAGGAAGACGTCCCGCTGGACGGCTCCACCGTCATCGGCCGCCCGAGGTCGCGGGCCGGCACCCACTGGGCCGGAGTCCTCGTGTCGATCGTGGCACTGCCCGTGACCTGGTTCTTCCTCCACGACGGCGCCTCCATGGCGACATCCCACGCCTCGGACTCATTCGCCTTCACCATGTCGCCCCGCGGCCTGACCGAGCTGGCCGTGGGAGCGCTCGCACTCATCATCGCCATGTGGGTAGCACGGCGCACCTCCGTGGGCAGCATTGTGGTCGGCACCCTCTCGATCCTGCTGGGGCTGCCCTTCCTCGTCGCCCCCGGCGTGATGACAGACGCGTTCTCGCCCTTCCTCAGCGCCCTGAGCACCCAGTCCGCCCTCGGCCAGAGCATGAGCACCTACCTGTGGGCCGACGCGGTCACGGGAAAGTTCCTGGCCCTGGGCCTGTTCATGGTGATGGTCGGCGTCGTCTCGTACACGGCGCGCCTCGAGGGGCGGCGCGAGCAGGAGAGGATCGACCGGGATCGCCGTCGTGCCGGCAGTGCGGACTGAGCCGCCGGGGGTGGGGCGGAGGCCGGCGCCCGCCCGCCGCCCCGCTCATCTAGCCTGGGGGACGTGCCCGACACCGCTGCCACCCCGTCCATGACATCCGTGCGCGACGCCCTGCGCGACGTCGTGCCCATTGTGATCGGCTACGTGACGTTGGGGCTGGCCGCCGGCATGCTGCTGGTCGCCGAGGGGCTGTCGTGGTGGTGGGCGCCCCTGTGGAGCGTCGTCATCTACTCCGGGACCATGCAGATGCTGCTCGTGCCCCTGGCCGGGGCGGGCGAGCCGTTGGCGGCGATCGCGACCTCCGCCGTCTTCGTCTCGGGGCGGCACGTCTTCTACGGGCTCGGCTTCCCGCTCGACCGCGTGCGCGGGCGCCTGCTGACCCGGCTCTACGCCGTCCACGCGATCACCGACGAGGTCTACGCGCTGCTCGCCTCCAAGGACCGCAGCGCGATGAGCGGGCGCTACATCGTCGCAGTCGAGGCCGTCAGTCATGCGTCGTGGACCCTGGGCACGACGGCGGGGGCGCTGGCGGGCACAGGGCTGGCGGCGCTGGTCGGCGAGGACATCAAGCTGCTGGGCTTCGTGCTCACCGCGCTGTTCGTCGTCCTGGCGATCGAGAACTGGAAGAACCACCCCGACCGGGCGGTCCTGGTCGTCGGAGTGCTCGCTGGGGTGGTGGGCATGACGATCGGCGGGTCGGCTGCGCTGCTCAGCGCTCTGGGCGCGCTGGCGGCGGGGCTGGTCGCGCTCTACGGCTGGCGCCGGCGCGCCGGCGCGCGGACCCGGAGGATGCGTCCCGACGCGGACGCCGCCGGGAGGCGGGCACCCGGAGAGGGCCGCTCATGCTGACCGACCCTCAGATCGCCGTCGCCGTCTGCGCGGTCGCTCTCATCACCTACGCCTGCCGCATCGCGCCCTTCGCGCTCCTGCGGGGCCGCCGCAGGAGCCCGCTGCTCGACTTCCTGTCCTCGGCCATGCCGCTGGGCGTCATGATCGTGCTCGTGGCCTACACGCTCGACGACGTCGGCCCCGCGCCCGCCACCTGGCTACCGGCGCTGGCCGGCATAGGGACGACGGCGGGCCTGCACCTGTGGCGCCGCTCGATCGGCCTGTCGCTGATCGGCGGCACCGGGATCTACGTGCTCGTCAGCCTTCTGCTGGGCTGAGGGCGGCACCTCACGGGCTCGCACCGACCAGGCGCGCGGAGTGCGCGGGTGAGTGCCGGCCACGCACGCCGCAATCTCATGTTCCGTCCGCAGCGAGGCGCGTTCCGTCCGCGGCGCAGTGTGAATTGCGACCGCGTGGGGCAGAGGTTGCACATGGGAGAAGAGGGCCTCACCGGGATGGGCGCCGATTTTCCGCGTGATTCCGCGATCTCTCGGCATCGGTCAAGACGAGCTAACGCGCTCCCATGTGCGCAGACCCCCCTGTACGCACATGGGAGCACGTCAACCAACTTTGATGGTCCAGGCAGAACCGTAGAATCTCAACGAAAACCTGCGGCTTCTCTGTTAGGCAGCCTCTCTCCCATGTGCGAACCGCCCCCGGGCAGAGGTTCTTCCCGTCCGCACCCGGATGCCGGCCGAACAGCGTGCGCAGGCATCACCAGGGCCAGCGGCCCTCCTCATGCGCTTCATGCGCTCGCCCAGTCACGCGCAGAGCTCAGGGCTCGGACCGTCACCGGCCCACTGTCCAACCCTGCGGGCCCGTGCCGACGCCGCCCGGCTCGCATCGAAGCGCGGGCCGCGGGCTCCCCGCCCGGGGACGGGCGCGGCAGCGATTCGCGCACGGCAGAGCGCGGCCCGGCACAGAGAACGCCTGTTCTCGTTGAAACACCGCCGTTCCTCCCAGTCCGTCAAGACGAGTCGGCGCAGTCCTTCGCACGCGCAGAGGGCCTTTCCACATGACGGCCGAACCGGATGCCGCATCCTCCACTATCCTCCACTCCCATGCGCTTCCAGGACGGCCGACGGCCACGGCGCCGAGGGAGTCTCGGCGCGGCTCCGCGGTTTCGCGGCACGGGCTGGACGGCGCGGGACGCTGAGGACTCCCAGGGCGGCCGCTGTCCGGGGCGCAGCGGCGCCGGCCTGACACCCGCCGGGAACCGCTGCGCCCCGGACCGATCTCGAGCCGGAGTACGACCGATCTCGGCGCGGAAGTGAACCGATCTCGACGAGAGGGACACCGCCACCGGCGCGGCCCCCTCCCGCACCCCGTCGTCAATCACCTGGCTGATCGATCCCGGGCGCTCGTCTCCGTCCGGCCGGCGCGCCGACCCGCGCACCCGTCCGCAACCAGACCCGGCCTGCGTCTCGCCGGAACCAATCATCTAGGCTGCACTGGTGCCCGTCATCGTCAACCGCCCCGGACCCTGGACCCACCGCAACCTCACCGCGGGCGGGACCCAGTTCCACGCAGCCCTCGCCGGGCCCGAGGAGCCCCCCTCGTCACCGGGCACCGGCGCCCTCACGGCGCCGGGCTCAGCCGAGCCCCTGATACTGCTCGTCCACGGCTTCCCCGAGTGCTGGTGGACGTGGCGGCACGTCATCGAGCCCCTGGCGGAGGCCGGCCATCGCGTCGCCGCCGCGGACCTGCGCGGTTTCGGCGGCTCGGACCGACCGCCGTCGGGCTACGACCTGGTGACGCTGGCCTCCGACCTGGCCGCCGTCGTGCACGCGCTGGGGCACGAGCGGGCCGTTGTCGTCGGGGCCGGCCTGGGCGGGCAGGTCGCGTGGGCACTGGCGAACCGGGAGCCGACGATGACCGCGGCCATCGTGCCCGTCGGGGCGCCGCACCCGCTGGCGCTGCGCTCGCTGCGCGGCCGGATCGTCTCCGGGGCGGCGCTGCAGTACCTGTGGCTCAAGACGCCCCTGCTTCCGGAGCGGTCGCTGCGCACGGCCCCGGGCGTCGACCGCCTGCTGCGGTCCTGGGCGGGCCCCCGCACCAGGCAGGCCGCGGCGGAGCCTGCCGGCTACTACGCCGCCCTCATGGCGCGGCCGGGGGCGGCGCACTCGGCGCTGGAGACGGTTCGCCGCACGGTCCTCAGCCGTGAGGAGATCATGTGCCTGAGCGCCCCTGCGGAGGTGCCGGTCATGAGCGTGCAGGGCGAGGTGGACCCGGTTCAGCCGGCACAGGCGTACGCGCGCGATGTCCACCATGTCGCGGAGCACCTGCGGCAGGTGACGGTGCGTGGCGTCGGGCACTTCCCCCACGAGGAGGCTCCCGAGCAGTTCGTCGACGCCCTCCTGCCCTTCCTCGCCGAGATCAGCCAGAAGCGATAGGGCGGCGGACGGGACGGCCCCCGGCACCCGATCGCAGCCCCGAGGAAGACGGCCGCAGGACGTCAGCTCACACGCCCACCCGCGGGCACAGCTCGGCCTCGGCCAGCACGCACTCCCCGCACCGCGGCGCGCGGGCGCCGCACACCGCGCGCCCGTGCGCAATGAGGCGGTGACAGCCGTCGGTCCAGCGCTCCGGCTCCCACAGCGCGGCCAGGTCGCGCTCCACCCGCAGCGGGTCCTTCGCCGTCGTCCAGCCCAGGCGCCGCGACAGACGGCCCACATGGGTGTCCACGGTGAGCGCCGGCACCCCGAAGGCGTTGCCCAGCACGACATTGGCGGTCTTGCGCCCGACGCCGGGCAGGCTCACGAGCGCCTCGCGCGATCGCGGTACGACGCCGTCGAAGCGCCCGGCCAGCCCGTCGCCCAGGCCGATGAGCCGCTCGGCGCGCATGCGCTGCATGCCCAGCGGCCGCAGCAGCGCCTCGAGCCGGCCCGGGTCGGCGGCCGCCAGCGCACCGGCGTCGGGACAGGCCTCGAAGAGCGCCGGGGTGACGGTGTTGACGCGGGCGTCGGTGGTCTGAGCGGACAGGACCGTGGCCACAAGGAGCTGGAAGGGACCGTCGTGGTCCAGGGTGCAGCGCGCATCGGGGTAGGCGGCGGCGAGCTCGTCATCGACGGCGCGGGCGCGCAGGGCCGTCGCCCCCGGGCGCCCGAGCGCGTCAGCCGGCGCGGTCGCGGACCCCCTCATTCACTTTCCTCACTGTCATGCGCCCCGGCCCTCGGATGCCGACCGGATCACAATAGAGACTACAATGTTTATCCGCGTGCCACAGATCACAAGCCGTGGCAGGATAGAGCACAGGGCTGCCCGCTGAAGGCCGGGACCCAGCCGATCAACCCCACAGGAGGACCTTCGTGGAAGACAGCATCATCGCCAGAATCCCGCTTTTCGAGGGAATGACCCCCGACGAGCAGGACGAGCTGCGCGCCATGATGACGCAGACGACTCTGCGTCGCGGCGAGACCCTCTTCAACGAGGGGGACGCCGGCGACCGCCTCTACATCCTGCTCTCCGGCAAGGTGAAGCTCGGCCACACCTCGGCGGACGGCCGCGAGAACCTGCTGGCCGTGCTCGGCCCGGGCGAGGTGGTCGGCGAGCTCACCCTCTTCGATCCGGGCCCGCGCTCGACGACGGCCACCGCCGTCGCCCCCACCGAGCTGCTGGCTCTCGAGCACACGCAGCTCATGGGCTTCGTCGAGTCGCACCCGACCCTGGCCAAGGACATGCTGCGCGCCCTGGCCCAGCGCCTGCGCCGCACCAACACCGCGCTGGCGGACCTGGTCTTCTCCGACGTCCCCGGGCGCGTCGCCAAGGCCCTGCTGGACCTGGCCGACCGCTTCGGCTCGACGACGGACGACGGCGTGCACGTCCCGCACGACCTGACCCAGGAGGAGCTGGCCCAGCTCGTGGGGGCCTCCCGCGAGACGGTCAACAAGTCCCTGGCGGAGTTCGTCTCCCGCGGCTGGATCCGCCTGGAGGGCCGCGCGGTCACGCTGCTCGACGTCGATCGCCTGCGCCGTCGCGCCCGGTGACGGACCTCCGTGGCCGCCCGCGACTGCGGCGGGGCGCCGCCCGTGCGAGGGCGCGCCCCGCCGGCGGCCGGGGCGTCAGGCGCGCGGGCGCTTGAGGTAGGCGACGAGGCTGTCCGAGCCGGTCGGACCGGGGATGACCTGGACGAGCTCCCAGCCGTCGGCGCCCCACTGGTCAAGGATCTGCTTGGTGGCGTGGGTGAGCAGGGGGACGGTGGCGTATTCCCAGGCGGTCGGGTGAGTAGTCATGGCGCGAGCCTACGGGCAGCCCCGCACGACGGTAAACCTCGCGCGTGCGGGGGCGATCCGACTCAGTCCGGTCCTGGGCGGCCGCGCGCGTCGGGGAAGTGACGCGGGCGGTGCTGACGCCGGAGCCGCCCCCTCGCCGAGATCGGTAGATCTCCGGCTCGAGATCGGTTCACTTCCGCGCCGAGACCGGTCCTCGACGCCGATGCGGGCGGGTGCTCGCCCGCCTCACCTCACGCGGGCCAGGATCCGCGGGGCGCGGCGGGCGTGGATCTCGGCCACGAGCTCGTCGTCCTCCCGGCGCAGCCACTCGCTCCAGTCGGTCACCTCGGGGAAGCGGCGCAGCAGTGCACGACGCTCCCGCTCGGTCAGCCCGCCCCAGACTCCGAAGGAGGAGGCGGAGTCGAGGGCCTCGGCAAGGCACTCCATGCGGACCGGGCACGAGAAGCACAGTGACCGGATGTCCCGCTGCTCGGCGCCCTTACCGAACAACTGATCTGGATCGACGTTGGCGCACGCCGCTCGAACAGCCCAGGTCTGGTCGGTCGTCGTCATCTCTCTCTCCCTAGCCGGGTCGGCCGACGACGATGTCAGCCGCATCACACTGACGACCGTATGTCACACGTTGGCCTTAAGCCAAATCCGGCTCAGATTCGCAGCGTCCGGGAGGGCGCGCCGGCCGCCCTCCCGGGGCGTCCGCCCACCACCCGCACGGGGCGAACGCCCCTCCCTCGGCAGGGCGCTCGCCCGTCAGCGCCCGCCTTCGCACAGGCGCCGGCCCTCCGCAGGGGCGCTCCGCGCCCCCTTCTGCGCCCGTCCTGCGCCCGTCCGGCCCCCGCCGAGCGGGCACCAGCCCTCCGTGCTCCTTCATGCGCATTTCTTAGGTCTTTTTCAGACCGATCGCGTCGTAGCCCACAGCGCGAACGGACGATTGCCCGTAGGCTTGCCTCCATGTCGAAGTCTTCCCCCCGTGGCAGGTCGCTCTCGCCCGCCCAGGTGGTCTCCATGCTCCTGGTCTTCGTGCTCCTGTCGACCGCCGGCGGCATACTCGCCGCCGGGTTCGCCATGCCCGCCGTCGGCGCCGCGGCCGCCTTCACGAGCGCATCCGCCAACTTCTTCGACGAGCTGCCCGACGACTTCGACCTCCTCGAACCGAGCCAGATCTCGGTCATCAAGGCCTCCGACGGCACGCAGATCGCGCAGTTCTACGCCGAGAACCGCATCGTCGTGCCCCTGGCCGACATCTCCACCAACGTGCAGAACGCCATTATCGCGGTGGAGGACCAGCGCTTCTACCAGCACAAGGGCGTCGACCCCACCGGTATCGCCCGCGCCATGGTCTCCAACGCCAACGGCGGCTCCCAGGGCGCCTCGACCCTCACCCAGCAGTACGTCCGCAACGTGCTGGTGGAGGCGGCCATCCAGAACGACGACCCGTCGGCGCAGTCCGCCGCGACCGCGCGCTCGGCAGGTCGCAAGATCCGCGAGATCAAGTACGCGCTGACCCTTGAGCAGAAGTACCCCGACGCGAAGCAGCGGATCCTCGAGGGCTACCTCAATATCGCCGCCTTCGGCCCGTCCACCTACGGGGTCGAGGCATCCGCGCGGCACTACTTCTCCCACTCCGCCAAGGAGCTCTCGATCCCCGAGGCGGCGCTTCTGGCGGGCCTGACCAACGCGCCCGGCGCCTATGACCCGATCGCCTACCCGGACAAGGCCAAGGACCGCATGGACTGGGTCCTGGACAAGATGCTCGAGGAGCAGTTCATCGATCAGGACCAGTGGCAGGCGGGCAAGAACACCAAGATCGAGGACCTGCTGCACGTCACGGAGACCGTGGGCGGGTGCGGCACCGCCGGGACGGCGGCCTACTTCTGCGAGTACGTGAAGTCCGAGATCGAGAACTCCGAGCTCTTCGGCGCCACGCCGAAGGAGCGCAGCCAGCGGCTCCTGCGGGGCGGCCTGACCATCACCACGACGCTGGACATGAACAAGCAGGCGGCCGCGGACGCCGCCGTCCAGGAGTATGTGCCCACGGGCGACCCGTCCAACGTCAAGGCGGCGCTGTCCTCCGTCGAACCGGGAACCGGCCGCATCGTGGCCCTGAGCCAGAACACGAATTACGGGGTGGCGACCGAGGACGATCCCTCGACCACGCAGATATCCCTCAACGCCGACGCCTCCCACGGAGGTCTGGAGAATTACGACGGCACCTCCGGCTTCCAGCCGGGCTCGACGTTCAAGGCCTTCGTCCTGGCGGAGTGGTATCAGGAGGGTCACTCGGGCAACGACGTGTTCAACACCAGCCCGACCACCTTCGGCGCATCGGACTGGACGATCTCCTGCGATCCCTCCAAGGCCGACAAGTGGACCGTCGGCAACGCCAACGCGAGCGAGGGCGGCAATCACACCGTCATTCAGAGCACCGCCCAGTCCATTAACGTCGGCTTCGCCAGGATGACGCAGCAGATGGACATCTGCAACATCACGGACCGGGCCGCCCGGCTCGGAGTCACCACCAACTCCGGGAACCCCCTGGTCCCCACGCCGTCGATCGCGCTGGGCTCCCAGGAGGTCACGCCGCTGCAGATGGCCAGCGCCTACGCGGCCTTCGCGGCCCACGGCCTCTACTGCCGCCCGATCGCCATCGACTCCATCCTGGACGCCGACGGCAACTCGCTGGAGGTGCCCTCCGCCAACTGCACCCAGGCGATGGACTCCAACGCCGCGGACAAGACGGCGATGACCCTCACCCACGTCCTGGACAAGAACGGGACCGGTAAGGACGCGGTCCTCAACGGGCGTCAGGCCGCCGGGAAGACCGGAACGACCGAGTCCATGGACAACGCCTGGTTCACGGGCTTCACCCCGCAGCTGGCGACATCCGTGTGGCTGGGGCACTCGGAGGGCTACTCCTCGATGGACCACCAGTACATCGGCGGCCGCTACTACACCACCATGTACGGCTCGGACGCCCCGGTGCCGCTGTGGAAGATGTACATGGACAAGGCGCTGGAGGGCCAGCCCGCCCTCGGCTTCACACAGGTGGGCCTCGGCGTCACGCCGAGCGCCGCCCCGCCCTCGGCCACCGGCCCCGAGGGCCAGAGCGGGCAGGACGTCCAGGCCTCGAGTCCCGCCGCGGGGCAGAGCCCTGTGCAGAGCCCCGCCCCCTCCCAGCAGGCCTCATCACAGGGGCAGCCGGCCCAGGGCCAGGCGCCCCAGGCGGGGGCGTCCCACCCGCCGTCAGCCGGCCCGGGGGCGCAGGAGGGCGCCGGGCAGTCCGCCACCCAGGACAGCCAGGACATTCCGATGACCCCGCCGAGCCAGCGGAGCCCCCAGGGCAAGGACGGGGACTGACAGGGTGCCCGTGACCATGCACAGTGCGGCGCGCTCGCTCGCCCGCATCGCTGCCGGCGTGACTGCCGCGGGCGTCGGCCTGCTCGGATACACGCTCATCGAGGCGCGCCGCCCCGTGCTGCGGCGCGTCGACGTCCCCCTTCTCGCCGCCGGCGAGGAGCCCCTGACCGTCCTGCACCTCAGCGACCTGCACCTGACCAGCCGCACCGAGGCCCGAGTCTCCTGGGTGCGGGGGCTGGCCCGCCTGCACCCCGACGTCGTCGTCAACACCGGCGACAACCTGTCCTTCGCCAACGGCCTGGAGCCGCTGGGGCGCGCGCTCGAGCCCCTCCTGGGCCGGCCCGGCGCCTTCGTCCTGGGCGACCACGACTACCGCACGACGCTCTTCAGGCTGCCCACACGCTACCTGCGCTCGAACCCGCCCTCGCCCTACGACGACCTCGACGAGGCGGAGGTGGCACTGCCCTGGGGCGAGGTGCGCGACCTGCAGGCCTCGGGCGGCTGGGCGGACCTGACCAACGCCCGCGGCGCGATCGCCGTCGGCGGGCGGCGCATCGAGCTGGTCGGGGTGGACGACCCGCACGCCGAGCGCGACGCCTTCCCGGCGCCCGTCTCTCGGGACGACGACGGCGGGGGCGGGCCGGCGGTGCTCGGGCGCGACGGCCGCCCGCTGCGGATCGGCGTGCTCCACGCGCCCTACCAGCGGGTGCTGGACGCCATGGCCGACGACGGCGTGGACCTGGCGCTGGCCGGGCACACGCACGGCGGCCAGCTGTGCCTTCCCGGTGTCGGCGCCCTGGTGACCAACTGCGACCTCGACCGCGGGCGGGCCTCGGGCCTGTCGCAGTGGCCGGGCCGCATCGGCTCCCCCGAGGCGGTCGGCGACATGTATCTGCACGTCTCGGCGGGCCTGGGCACGAGCCCCTACACACCGGTGCGCCTGGCCTGCCGCCCGGAGGCCACGCTGCTCACGCTGCTGCCCGCCGCCTGAGTCCGCCGCACCGCGCCGCCCGCCCGCTTTTCCCCGCACCGAGATCGGTTCAGTTCCGCACCGAGATCGGTCCGGTACCGGAGTGGATCACCCGGCTGCGCCGCACTCTTGACGACGAGCACGGGCCTCGCATCCACGTGACCGATGCCTCTTCGGGCGGATTTCCTTCCACCGTCATGAGCCGACTATGCTTTCTCCTGCCGCACGCGGGGTGTGGC
Source organism: Actinomyces israelii (assembly GCF_030253495.1). NCBI lineage: Bacteria > Bacillati > Actinomycetota > Actinomycetes > Actinomycetales > Actinomycetaceae > Actinomyces > Actinomyces israelii. The sequence continues at coordinate 407,920 of NZ_CP124548.1, read as the reverse complement.
GCAGCTTGGTAGCGCGCTTCGTTCGGGACGAAGAGGTCGTGGGTTCAAATCCCGCCACCCCGACTAATGTGACTCAGTTCACTTTGACTGGGTTCTGGTGCGCGCATCGCCGGTCCCGCGATCAGTTCAGCGGGTAAGGCTATGGCTCATACAGCCACCCCAAGTTCACTCAATCACCAGGAAAGCAGCACCCGAACAGCCCCGGGCCGGGACCCGCCCGTGACAGACTCTTCTACGGGATGGAGCAACAGCCTGGCCTGTCCAGGCGGCAGATCGCGGCACTGTGCGCAGTGACTCATCCGACGGTCTCCAGGGTCATCTCCTGTCACAGGATGTCCATTGAATGAGCGAGCCGCCGAACACACGACCCGAGTCCCGCTCCCTGCTCACCAGAGGTGAGGCGTGAAGTCGCGAGCGCGACCGGCCACGGAACCACGGAAGGCCGACTAAGTTCTCACAACGACCCATAAGCGCGGAAGGCACAGGCCTCGACCTGGTCGAGGAAGCCCGATTCCCAGGCAATCCCGCGATAGAGATGAGCAAGATGGCGCCGTGCCCGCGGGGAATAGACGACGCGGCACACCGGCTGGCTCCACCACCGGCCTCGCCCCTCCCACCGGCCTCGCCCCTCCCACCGGCCCCCATCCCGCCACCGCCGTCGGCCATCTAAAATGCTGCACGACATGAGCGCCCCGACAACCATCGGCTCCCTGGTCGCCCTCGCCGTCGCACTGGGGGCGGCGGACTCCGGAGACCTCACGCCCGCCGAGGCCCGGCTCGTCCGCAGCATGCGGGCCCCCACCTCGCGCCCGGGCCCCGACGGCGAGCGCCGCGGCGGCCCCGCCTCGCGCCCGGGCCCCGGCGGCCTCGCCTCGCGCCCGGGCCCCAGCAGCTCCGCCTCGTGCCCGGGCCCCGGCGGGCGCCCAGCCCCGGCCCCCGCCGTCGTGGACGAGATCCGGGCGCGCATCCGCGATGGTGAGGACCCGCTGGGCGAGGCCTACTGCGCCATCCGCTCCCCGCGGGAGCGCCGCCGCCTCGGGCAGACCTACACGCCGCCGGAGATCATCGGCTCCATGGTCGGCTGGGCAGCCGGTCAGGGCCGGCCGGCGCGCGTCGTCGACCCCGGAGCCGGCTCGGGCCGCTACCTGCTGGCCGCGGGCCGCCAGTTCCCGCAGGCCTCGCTGCACGGCGTAGACATCGACCCGTTGGCCACGCTCATGCTGCGCGCCAACCTGGCGGCCGCCGGCCTGGCGCACCGCGCCCGCATCCACCTGGCCGACTACCGCGCGCTGAGCCTGCCGGAGGCCCCGGGCCCGACCCTCTTCCTGGGCAACCCTCCGTACGTGCGCCACCACCGGATCGCCCCGGAGTGGAAGGCCTGGCTCACCGAGACGGCCCGACGCCGCGGCCTGCCCGCCACCGCACTGGCCGGGCTCCACGCCCACTTCCTCCTCGCCACCGCCGAGCTCGGGCACGACGGCGACTACGGCGCGTTCATCACCTCCGCGGAGTGGCTGGACACCGGCTACGGCCGGCTCATGCGCCGGCTTCTTCTCGACGACCTGGGGGCTGCATCGATCCACGTCCTCGACCCCGCGGCCGCACCGTTCGCCGACGCCGCCACCACCGGCGCCATCACCTGCTTCCGCATGGGCCAGAAGCCGCCGTCGATCACAATCCGCCGAGTCGCGTCGGTGCACGAGCTGGGCCGGCTCGACCAGGACCGCGACATCCCCCGGCACCGCCTTGCCGAGGCGGCCCGCTGGTCGGCCCTGACGCGCGCGGCCTCCGGGATCCCGACCGGCTACGTCGAGCTCGGCAAGCTGTGCCGGGTGCACCGCGGAGCCGTCACGGGCGCCAACGCCGTGTGGGTCAGGCGCGACCGGCGCCTCGCGCTCCCCGCCAGGATGCTCTTCCCGAGCATCACCCGGGCCCGCGAACTGTTCGACGCCGGTGCCCGCCTGGAGAGCGCGGACGCCCTGCGCCGGGTGGTGGACCTGCCCGTGGACCTCGATGTCCTCGACGACGACGAGCGCCGCCAGATCGACGCGTTCCTGCGCGAGGCCAGGGCGCTGGGCGTCCCTGAGGGGTACATCGCCTCCCGGCGCAGGGCCTGGTGGAGCGTGGGCCTGCGCGAGCCCGCCCCCATCCTGGCCACCTACATGGCCCGCCGCCCCCCGGCCTTCGTGCGCAACGACGCCGGTGCCCGTCACATCAATATCGCCCACGGGCTCTACCCGCGCGAGCCGATGGCCGGCCCGCTCCTGGACCGCCTCGCGGACCACCTGCGCGCGGGGGTCGCCCTGAGCCGGGGGCGGACGTACGCCGGCGGCCTGGTGAAGTTCGAGCCCGGGGAGATGGAGCGCATCCCGGTGCCGGGCCCGGACCTGCTGGCCGAGGGGCCGCCGCCCGGGGAGTCGTAGCGGCGCTCGCGCACCCGCGCAGGGACCGCCGTCGGAGTCGGGCCCGACGGCGGTCCCGCACGGCCGGCCCGATCGAGGCCCCGCACGGCCGGCCCTGAGGCTGGGCCCTCCCGCCCCGGCCGCCCGACGGCCCTCCGCCCGCTACGACTGGATGTCGCGCATGAGGATGACGAGCTGCACCCGGTCGCGCAGGTCCAGCTTGGCCAGGATGCGGGTGACGTTCTTCTTCACCGAGTCGGGGGCGATGGTGAGACGCTGGGCGATCTCGGCGTTCGTCAGCCCCTGCGCGATGAGCTCGGCCACCTCGTGCTCGCGCCGGCTCAGCCGGCCGAGCCGCTCCAGGGCGGCGCGTTGCTGGGGCGAGGCCACGGGCCGGAACATGTGGCGGTTGAGCAGCTCGCGGGTGATGCGCGGGGTCAGGATGGCGTCCCCGGAGGCGACCGCCCGGATCGCCTGGTGAAGCTGGTCCCTCCGCGTGTCCTTGAGGAGGAACCCGGCCGCGCCCGCGGACAGCGCGCCGAAGGCGTAGTCGTCCTGGTCGTAGGTGGTCAGCACCAGCGTCTTGATGGTGGGGTGCAGCTGGGTGATGCGCGCGGTGGCGTCGACGCCGTTGAGGACGGGCATGCGGATGTCCATGAGCACGACGTCGGGCAGGCGCTCATGCCGCTGGGCGAGGCCGTCGAGCTGGTCGAGGGCGTCCTGGCCGTTGTCGGCCTGCGCGACGACCCGCAGGTCGTCGGCCCGGTTGATGGTCAGGGACAGGCCCATGCGGGCGGCCTTCTGGTCGTCGACGATCATGACGGCAAGCGCCCGGCCGGCGCCGTTCCCAATGCTCCTGGACCTGCTGCCGGGCACGGTCATGCCTCCGTCCGGTGAGGGACGACGGCCGGGGCCGTCATCGTGCTCGTGCCGGGCGCCGCCCGCGCGCCCGCCTGGTGGGGGACGACGGCGTGCAGTCTCCAGCCGCCGGGAACAGGACCGGCGCTCAGGGCACCGCCGGCCTCGTGGAGCGCCTCGGCCAGGTGGATGAGCCCGTGCCCGGACGACGGCGCGGCGAGGGGCCCTTCAGGAGGCCCCGGCTGCGGGACCCCATCCTCCTGAGCGCTCGGAGCGCCCTGTGCGCGGCCGTCGTCGGACACGGTGATCCGGGTGGCGCCGTACGCGTGGTCCAGGGCGACGACGGCGCGGGTGGCGCCCGCGGCGTGCCGCATGACGTTGGTGAGGGCCTCTCGCACGACGGTGTAGACCAGGGCGCCAACCCCGGGGTCCTCGGAGCGGAGCCCGGTCTCGGTCAGGGCGGCGCCGATGCCGGTGGCCCTCACCGTGGTGAGCAGCTCGCCCAGGCGGTCCCAGCCGCGAGGCCCGACGGCGTCGCCGGCTGCGGATGGGAGGGGGGACAGGGCGTCGACGGCGTGACGCGTGTCGGCCAGGCCCTCGCGGGCGAGGGCGTTAATGGTGCCAATGGCCTCGTCGAGGTCGGGGTCGCCGGTGGCGCCCGCCAGCCCCTCGGACAGGGAGATGATCGCGGTGAGGTCGTGCCCCACGGAGTCGTGGAGCTCGGCCGCGACCCGCGCCTGGCGGCGGGCGGCGTCGCGCTGCGCCAGCAGCCGGTGCTCGGCGGCCTGAGCCGCGAGCAGGGCGTCGCCGTGCTCCAGGGCCTCCCTGCGGGACCGGGAGATCGCTGCCGCGGTGACGACGGCGGAGAGGAGGATGAGGTACGGAATGAGGATGTCTCCCGGAGTGAAGGATGAGGACGTCCCGGCCAGGGGAAGGGCCCAGCCGGCGACGACCATGAGCAGACCGACCAGGCGCTGAGCCGTTCCCGCAATGACGAAGAGGGAGTAGAGAGCGACCAGCGTCAGAACGGCCAGGCCTCCGCGCAGACCCCACAGGTCCATGGCCGCGGAGGCCAGAGAGACCGCAATGACGACCGCCAGCGGCCGGCGGCGCCGACCGAGCAGGATCAGGGTGGCGAGCAGGCCGAACGCCAGCCAGGGTCGGACGTTCTCCTGAGGACCGCCGAAGACCAGGGTCCGGCCCAGGACGAGCAGCTCGAACAGGCCCATGACGGCCACGACGGCCCACAGCCCCACGGCGCTCGTGCGCCACCAGGCGGCGACCCGGTCCAGGAAGGTGCGCGGAACCCTCGGCCCCGCCTGAGACGCCGGCGCGGACGGCTCAGGCGGGACCGTAGTCGTTGCCGAGAAGGCCGACAGCCCAGGGTCCCTCGGCTCTGCCGCGGTGCGCCATATGGCGGAGACCCGACCGGCGAAGGATCGCGGGGCTGCGGGCTGCGGGAGCACACTCATGCGACTCGGGCGGCGCTGCGCCGCAGCGCCGCGGTCCATACCAGGATCCAGACTGCGCAGATCACGGAGATGAGTGCAATGGAGCTCATGGAGTCAATACTATCGAGGTCGCGGGAGGCGCAGGCCGCGGTAATGAGAGACATCAGGTAAAACCTGGCCAGCGGCGGCATGACGAACATCGCGGCACAGCCGCTAAGGGTCGCGATCAGCGCGGTGCTCATAATCGAGGCGAAGGATGTCATGACCACACCGAGCCAGGCGACAAACAGTTCAATGGCCAAAATAGCCAGGGTTATGGGGATGATGCGCACGACATAGGGGCCGAGCCCAGCCGGGTCGAATCCGAGGAGCAGCCCGGTGACGGCGAATTCTGCCACGAACACCAGCGCGGTGAGCAGCGCGGTCTGCGTCATGTAAAGCAACTTGCCCATGAGCATGGTGTTCTGCAGGCGGTTGGCAGCCATGCGCCGCCAATTGCGCCCCTGGTGCTCACTAGCGGAGGCCTGAGCGATGACCGCCCCCACGAGCAGGGGGAAAGCCAGCATAGACGTCAGGATCGACCCCTGCCCCCAGACGGCCAACCAACTCGCCCCCTGGTCCCTGAACGTGTCGGAGTACTCCAGGTATGTGGCCCGGCCAATCGCCATTCCACCCGCGCACAGAAGCGCCAACGCCGGCCAGTACCACCAGTTGCGGGCCTTGCGATTCTCCCACGCCCAGGCCGCTCGCACCGACGGCTTCGCGAGCCGGGAGCGCGGTGGGCGCGCAGCGTGTGCCGGCGTGCGTCGTGAAGCGGCGGGGACCAGAGAGGCTGCTGAGGTGCTCATCGGTGATTCTCCTTATAGGCGATAATGAGCCTGGCGAGGAGGCTCCAGACGACGGTGGCGACGATGGCGAGCAGAACGTTAATCCAAGGGTGGGCGGTGCCAACGAAAGTGCCAGCCTTATAGGAGTCCGCCGTCGAAACCGGAGTCGCGGCAGCAGCGAAGCCCCAGGGAAGCAGCCAGCCAAAAGCTTCCAGGTGCACGAACGACAGCCCTGAACAGACAAATCCTCCCAGTGCGCCTACGCACAACCCGATCGCCTGTTTCTCGAAGCAGATCGCCAGCACCAGCTGAACGGCCATCACCGCAACCGAAGCGGCCAATATGATGATGAGGCTCGGCCAGAACGTGTCCTGGTAGGCTGCTGTCACTCTCAGGCCCATGCCGGGCCCGATCAGGGAGGTGAACGCCACGATCGCAACCTGCCCGAGCGCCACGGTGAAGGAACCTACGACGAGCTTGGCAGCGAAGCGGGTGCCCTCGCGCTGCCCCAGGGCGGTGAGCAGTTGCCCCATCCGTTCCTCGGTGTCCGTCATCGTCAGACGAGAGGCCAGCAATGCTGCGACGAGAGGCACCACCATGACGCACATGAGGAAAAGGTCGTTCAGGGACAGCACCAGCAGGTTTGCCCCATCCGTCTTGCCGACGCGTCCGAGCATCATGTTCATCTGGAATGCCAGCTCCACACCCACCGCCCCAGCGGCCATGAGCCAGTAGCGGCGCCTTTTAAGCTTGTGCACCTCCATGCCGATGGCGCTCATCGCCGAACCCCCTGCCCGGTCGTGGAGCCGACGACGGGGTGGCGGCCGAATGGATCGGTCAGCTCCAGGAAGGCCTGCTCCAGGGTCTTGCGGACCGTCTGCACCCGGAAGACCGTGTGACCGGAGCGCACAATGCGGGTCACGAGCTCGCCCACTGCCTCGTCTGGCAGCATGGGGATGCGCACCGTGCGTCCCCGCACCTGGTGGGCGATCCGCTGCTCGGTGAGCAGGGCGGCAACGGCCGCCGGATCGGAAACGGCGAAGTCGATGACTCCTTCGTCGCGCAGGCCGGACAGCGGCCCCTGGTAGCGCAGCCGCCCGGCGCAGATAATGCCGACAATGTCGGCCATCTGCTCGATCTCGGACAGGATGTGGGAGGAGACGATGACGGTCACGCCCTCCTGACGGGCCAGGGCCACAATGAGCTCGCGGATCTCGGCGACGCCGGCCGGGTCCAGGCCGTTGGTGGGCTCGTCCAGGAGCATGAGCGGCGGGTCCGCCAGGAGCGCCATGGCCAGGCCCAGGCGCTGCTTCATGCCGAGCGAGTAGTCCTTGACCAGTTTCTTGTCCTGCCCGGTCAGTGAGACAGTGGCCAGGGCGTGCTGGACGCGGCCACGGGGCAGGCTGAGGTAATCGGAGACCATGGCGAGGTTCTCCGGGCCGGTCAACCTCGGATAGTAGGACGGGCCCTCAATGAGGGAGCCAATGGCACCCGCCGGTACCGGGGATCGCGGGCTCACCGGGTGGCCGAGGACGCTCATCGTGCCCGAGGTCGGGCGGGTCAGGCCCAGCAGGAGCTTCATGGTGGTGGACTTGCCCGCCCCGTTGGGCCCCAGGAAGCCGTAGACGCCGCCCGCGGGCACCCGCAGGCTCACATTGTCGACGGCCCGCGAGTCGCCGTAGACCTTGGTCAGGCCCTCGGTGGCGACGACCGGGCTCCCGCTCCGGGCGGCACCCGCGGGGCTCGGGGCTGCGGGACTCGGGGCAGAGGCGAGCCGGGCCGGGCTCGGGGCCGCGGGGCCGGGGCGGCGGACCGGGGGCCGGGTCGCCGCCTGCTGTGGTGCGTGCGGCACGATCGGGGGCGTGTTGACTGCTGTGCTCATGAGTCCATGAGATCCCGTTGCAGCTGCCGCCCGCACCGACTTGCCCCCGGCTGTCCCCCACGGGTGACCGAACGGGCCCCGCCCCCTCCGCCCCTTCGCCGAGATCGGTCCGGTTCCGCACCGAGATCGGTCCGGTTCCGCACCGAGATCGGTTCACCGGATCCGAGCGGGGGCGGATGCGTCAGGCGGACGCGTCACTCGACGCCGGCGGCCGCAGGTCGAGTCGCACATCGGCGGCGCGCTGCAGAAGCTCGTCGTCGTGGGTGATGAGTAGCACCACCGCGCCCGCACGGGCGCTGCGCCTGATGGCGCGTGCGATCGAGTCGAGGTGGCGCCGGTCGACACCCGAGCTGGGCTCGTCGTAGATCACGATCCGCGCCTCGGCCTGCCGGATACCGGCGATGACCAGCCGCTGCTGCTGCCCGCCCGAGAGCGCCAGCGGGTGCTGATCGGCGAACGGCAGAAGATCGAGCTCGTCGAGCAGCCGGTCGACGTCGTCGTCCGTTGGGCCGGTGCGCGACGACCCCGCACGGGTGGCGGCGAGCTCGATCTCGGCGCGGACGCTATCGGCGAAGAGCTGGCGCTGCACGTCCTGCATGACGATTCCGCTTACGCGGAGCCGCTGCCGCTTCGAGAGGGGCTCCCCGTTGAGGCGAATGGTGCCGGTATGTGTTTGCAGTCCGGCAACAACACGGGCGAGGGTGGTCTTGCCCGCACCGTTGGGTCCACAGACCGCGGTCACAGCCCCAGCGGGAAAGTACGCCGTGTCAATGGAGAGGACCGTGCGTCCTTTAAGCACGCAGCGCACGTCCTCAAGCTGGAGACCGCCGCGGCCGCTCCCGGACTCCGCGGGCGGTCGGACGGCCGCACCGGCCGACGTCGGCGCAATGCTCGCCCCGGCCGCCGGGACAGATGAGAGCTCGGGCAGCGGGGGCGGCTCAATGCTCCGCAGGCCATATTGTTCGACGACGGAGGGTTCCAGGGCGGCGAGCTGCTGTGCGGTCCACGAGTGGGCGATTCGTCCGCGTTCGAGAAGGACGAACCTGTCCGCTATTCCGGTGAGGTAGTGCAGCCTGTGCTCGCTGATCACAATAGTGATGCCGCGCTCGCGCAGCTCGGCAAGGGTGCCCGCCAGAGTCGAGACGGCGTCGGCGGACAGATTCGAGCTGGGCTCGTCGAGCAGAAGAGCTCTCGGCTCGTGCCCGAGCCCCGCGGCGATGGCGACGCGTTGCTGCTGGCCTCCGGACAGCTGCGGAAGCGGTCGCTCCATAATCGCCTGCAGCGCGAGCCTGCGCATGAGCATATTGACGCGCGCCCGAATGTCTGCGGGTTCGGCGCCGAAATTCTCCAGGGCGAAGGACAGCTCGTCAATAACCGTGGCGGTGAAGAACTGGCGCCGCGGGTGCTGCAGCACCGTGCCGGTCCGCCGCCCGAGCTCGTCGAGGGCGCTCTTCCGGACGTCGAGGCCGGAAACCGTCACTCGCCCGGACAATGTCCCCTCGTGGAAATGCGGAATGAGCCCGTTCATCATCCGCAGGAGAGTGGACTTCCCCGATCCGCTCGCCCCGCACAGCACGACCGTCTCACCCGGTTCGATCACGAGATCGACGCCCTCCATCGTCGGCTTCTCCGCCGTCGCGTACTGCCAGGCCGCCTGAGAGATCGTGATCATATGCAGCCCTTCGCCATCCAGCAGGCCGCGGCTAGGAGGCCGGTGACTGCGACCCAGAGCAGATCGGGCCACCCCAGCCGCGGAGGCACACGGCTGGTCGGTCGTTGATACGAGCCGAGCCCTCGCAGCAGCGCCGCAGCGGTCAGGTCGTCTCCCACTCGCAGCGTCGAGGCGATCACCGGGACCGTGAACCGTTCAATGCTCAGCACGGGGTGGCGCAGCACAGAGCGCCGGCTGGTGAGTCCCTGCAGGCGCATCGAGTCGACGACGGCGGAGGCCTCGGCTGCGACGACGGGCGCGAACCGCAGCACGACGGCGATCGGCACGGTCAGTGCCCGCGGGATGCGGGCCGCCCGCAGCGCCGCGGTGACAGCAGCGGGCGTTCCGGTGCGGAAGAAGTGCAGAACCACGCCGTAGACGACCACGAAGCGCAGGAGGAACGCGGACACAACCCCGACGAGCACCGAGAAGGTCGAGGGCGCCAGGAGCGGCAGGCCGCGCGCAAGCAGCTCAAGTGTCGCAGCCGCGGCAGCCAGCGCGCCGAGGTGCCGCCATGCCCGGTCGGCGATCGCCAGGAGGAGGCCCAGCCCCAGACCCGCTGGGACGAAGGTCTCTCCTCCTGGTGCCATCACCGTGACACTGGTGGCGATAATGAGGACAACGCTTGTTCGCGGATCGGTGGCCCGCCAGGGCTGCGAGAGCCGCCGTCCTGGTATCTCGTGAGGCGCGGCGGTCTCAGCCCGGACCCGACCCGGCAGAGTGGTCACGCCAGTCCTGCACGGGCGAAGCTCTTGCGCAGCAGCCTCAGTGCGATCACCCCACCAATGAGGCCGAGGACCACTGCGGCGATATCGAAGCCGATCAGGACCCCGGTCGAGAGGAAGGCGTCCAGCCTCGCCGTGTACTCCGGCCCCATTCGCGACATGGAAGGAGAGCTGAAATAGCCCTGGCGGTCGTAGAACAGCGGAAGGAGCGGGGCGGTATTCCACACCGAGAATATCGTGTAGGACAGGACCCCGGCCCAGCGGGATCGGTAGCCGGTCACCGCGAGAACGAGCTCGACGACGACCGCCAGGGAGACCAGAATGCCGATCGACAGCGGAGGGAATCCGATGACCAGGAGCAGGATTCCAAGAACAATAGCGAACAGCGCCACCATCCCGGCGTGCTTCACCCGCGTGAGGAACAGCATGAATGGGATCGCCCCGACCACAATGCTCAGGCCGAGCGTCACCAGCATCATGACCGGGTTGAGGAACCCGAACATGGTGATGGCGAAGTAGAGTACGATATAGATGGCGAGGAATATCCCGATCGTCATGAGGTCTCGACCGCTCATCGCGAGCGAGAACCGAGATCCGCCGGAATCCTTGGCAGAGTCTTCCTCCGTCATTTCAGTCCTTTCACAATAGGGCGCCCGGGGTCTTGGGCGCACATCATTCACAACGTTGAGGACATTCGCGGAATCCCGCCGACGGCGGTTGCGAGCGAAGCCATGACCGGCACTATAACACTGTTAAGATTATGTCGGGTAGGCGCGTCAGCAAGATTCGCCATCACCTGGCGCTCGGGCGAGGTGAGGCCGAGGTCATCCGCGTTGGTACCCTTGAGGGGCGCAGCGACGCTTCCGGAGCCTCACCGACAGGCGCCGCCCCAGCAGACCGCCGAGGAGGCGAACAGCCACGAGCACGACCGGCACGGCCTACCACCACGGGCTGACACCCGCGGCGATCATCGACGCCGCCGTCGAGGCCTCCCGAGGGGAGGGGCTCGAGTCGTGGTCGCTTCGCGATCTCGCGAAGCGACTCCATGTCACGCCCCCGACCATCTATCATCATGTCGGCGGACAAGAGCTCCTGCGCCAGCGCGTGGTCGAGCGGGTGCTCGAGACGGTCGGCTTCCCCACGGAGACGATGCCGTGGCGAGAGTGGTTCCGCGCGGCGCTGTTTCCGGCACGGCCGGCCCTGGCGGCCTACCCCGGGACAGCGAGATGGCTCCTGCTGCACGGGCCGATATTCCCGAGCATGGTCCCAGTCGTCGACGCCGGTATCGCCTCTTTGCAGCGGGGAGGGTTCGGGAGCGCGACCGCATACGCATACACGGTTCTGTTCAATACGGCGATGATGACGATTGCCGCGGCGGATGACGAGCTCCGCCACGAGGACGCCGGCCTCCGCGATCACGCAGAGCTCATGAGCGGATTCGAGAGTCTTGCCGACAAGAGCCCCGGGATGTCACTGCTCGCCAGCGACATGGCGGCCCAGTTCCTCGGACCGCCCGAGTCCTCCGCACCTGCTCGAGACCGGTACTACCGCTCCGTGATCGAGCTTCTCATGGACGGCCTGGAGACCTCCGTGCGCCGCCCCTGAGGCGAACCGATCTCGACGCGGAACCGGACCGATCTCGAGCCGGAAGCGAACCGATCTCGACGAAGGAGGCGCCGGCACCCGAAGCTCGGAGGCGGCGCGGGCTGCCGCCGGCTCACTTCCGCGGCTCGTAGCGGCGCAGCAGCAGCCATGCCCCGGCCGGGCCCGCAGCCGCCGCCAGGGCGGCACCCAGGGCGATCCACAGGACCGCCCAGGGCGTGCCCCACTGGGCGACGATGCGCTCCACGCAGGCGGCCACGGCGCTGAGGCCCACCAGGACCGCAATCACACCCGCCCACCAGGGCCGGCGCAGGAAGAGCAGGGCGATGCAGGCGCCCACGAGGTAGGACACCGCGACCGCCGGCGCGACCAGCGCGGCGAGCTGCGGGACCACGACCAGGTCGACCCCCTCGATCCGGCCGTCGAGCACGACGTCGGGGATCGTCAGCAGGGCGCAGACGGCCGTGGACGCCGCGCCCAGGAGCAGCCCGGTGCAGGTCAGCCACGTCATGACCGCCCCGCGCGTCAGGCCGGCGCGCAGCAGCATCGGTGTGCGCGCGGCCATGACGATCCCGTGGGTGAGGCTCGCGTAGAGCGCTACGACGAATGCGGTCAGGCCGTAGGCACCAAGCTTGAAGACACCCACAGGTTCTTCACCGAGGGTCAGCGATCCGGCGATCAGACCAGAGGCCTGCGCGGAGAGAAGGCTGGTGACTACCACAACGCCCAGGGCCTGGATCGCCCCCTGGACGGGCGCCAGCTCGCGGAAGGCCATACGGGTAAGCGCCCAGGTGCGCGAGCCCGCGGCCCGGTCCGCACCGGGACCGGGGCGCGGCGGGTGGGGCCGCTCGGACAGGGAGGCGACGATGGCGGCGGTCATGAGAGTTCTCCTTCGGTGCTGTCGGCGAGGGCGGTGCCGCTGGTGAGGTCGATCAGAGCGTCGGCCAGTGAGGCGAGCCCCTGGCCGGGACGGGAGTGGGCCGCGCGCAGCTCGTCGGCGGCGCCCGCCGCGGCCAGGCGCCCCCGGTGCAGGACGACGACGTCCTCCAGCAGGTCCTCGATCTCGTCAACCTGGTGGGAGGAGACGACGACGGTGGGCCGCTCGCGCAGGTACAGGGCCAGCAGCTCATCCCAGAAGCGGCGCCGCATCACGACGTCCATGCCCAGGTGGATCTCGTCCAGAAGCAGGACGGGGCAGCGGCACGACAGGGCGAAGACGGCGTCCAGAGCACTGCGCTGCCCCAGGGACAGGCGCGAGGGTCGGGTCCGCAGGGGGACCTCGAAGACCTCCATGAGACGGGCGGCCTCCTGGCCGTCCCAGCCGGGCCGGGTCACGGCCCACAGCTCCAGGGACCGGCGGATGGGGATGTCCTCAAGAAGAGAGCGGGGCCCGCCCAGGAGGGCCGCGGCAGACATGGTGACGCCGTCGTCGAAGGCGGGGCGCCCCGCGACCGTGAGGCTCCCGGAGGTGGGGCGGCGCAGACCGGCAGCGAGCGACAGCAGGGTCGTCTTGCCCGAGCCGTTGCGGCCCAGCAGGCCGGTGAGGGTGCCGGGTCGCAGCGTGAGCGTGAGCCCGCTCAGGGCCGCCGCGCCTCCTCCCGCGTAGCGGTAGCCGAGGTCGGTCAGCTCGATGGCCGGTCCGCCGGGGACGACGTCGGGAGCATCGGGGGTGTCGGAAGGTGCGGTCATCGGGACTCCTTGCGGGCACGGGTCGTGAGGTACTGGATGACGGCGTCGCGCAGCTCGGCATCGCTCAGGCCGAGCGCGAGGCCGGTATCGAGTGCGGGGTGGAGGACGCCGTCGGCGTAGGCGGCGCGGCGGCTGCGGCGCAGAGCGGCCAGGGCGCCGTCGGCGACGAACATGCCGATGCCGCGCCGCTTGACCACCAGGCCCTCATCGACCAGGAGCGCGACCGCCTTGTTCGCGGTGGCCGGGTTGATGCGGTAGCGGGCGGCGTACTCGGTGGTGGAGGTCAGGCGCGCCCCCTCGGCCAGCTCGCCGCCGAGGATCTGGGTGCGGATCTCCTCGGCGATCTGGACGTAGATGGGGATCGCGCCGTCGAAGCGTCTCATGAGCGCACCTCCCCAAAGGTCAGTTGGTTAGTTACACGAGTAGTAAACCATATAACCGACAGCGCAGCAAGCGCGGTGCGCCCGGTCGGACCCCTCCGACTCCTCGCCGACGACGGCGCCGCACCCGCCCCACCGACGCGCACGTGGGAGATCTCGCACTGCCGATTGAGCGGAAGGCGCCGACCGCGCTGGCAGATAGGGTTGTTGGTCTGGCATGATGGCGTGGTTGTGCGGCCGTGTGCGGTCCCTCTCCCGGGCGTGGTCGTGCTGGTAGGCGTGCGTCGAGGGACTGTTGCTTGACCCCACCGGTAGGTCGGCGCGCGCTGTCGTCTACCGTGTCCGGAAACCGTGTCTGGAAGTCAGGAGCTGTACTCAAGTGGCAGTCAAGATTCGTCTTAAGCGCATTGGCAAGAAGTTCTCGCCCGTCTACCGGGTGGTGGTGGTCGATGCGCGCAAGAAGCGCGACGGGCGGGTGATCGAGGAGATCGGCCTGTACGACCCGGTGCAGGAGCCCTCGCTGATCCGCATCAGCTCGGAGCGGGTGCGCTACTGGCTGGGTGTGGGCGCCCAGCCGTCGAACACGGTGCACAACCTGCTGAGGATCACCGGGGACTACCAGGCGTTCAAGGGCCTGCCCGTTCCCGAGGGCAGGCTGCGGGTCAGGGACGAGGCCGCGGTGGCGGCGGCGCGGGACGCGGCGGTGCGCGAGGCGGCCGATGAGGCCGAGAGGCTCAAGGCCGCCTCGGCCGCCCGGGCCGAGCAGGCCGGGAGCGCGGGGCGGGCCGACGGCGCCGAGGGGGCCTGACAGGTGCTGGCCGAGGCGCTGGAGCACCTGGTGCGCGGGATCGTGGACCGCCCCGAGGACGTGACGGTGGCCTCCCGGTCCCTGCGCCGCGGGGACCTGCTGGAGGTGCGGGTCAACCCCGACGACCTGGGGCGGGTGATCGGCCGCTCGGGCCGCACCGCCCGGGCCCTGCGCACCGTCATCGGGGCCCTGGCCGACGACCCCGTGCGCGTCGACGTCATCGACACCGACCGCCACTGACACGCCCACCTCCGGCTCGAGACCGGCCCACCTCCGCACCGAGACCGGTTCGAGGCGCCGGGCGCCGCCGGCTGCCACCAGACCCCGGCCGCCCACCGTCGTCGTCACCACACCAGCCGCCGGAGTGTCCGGCAGCCCGCCTCTGTAGCATGGAGCGCACGTGTCCTTGCGATAGATAGTGGGAGGAGATCGCGGCGATGTCCCGTATCTCGAGGGCGCTGCGCGCGCTTCCCCGCCACCTGCCTGAGGCCACGCTGGCGGTGCTGTTCGCCCTGCTGTTTCTCGCCTGGAGCTGTCTGGCGCTGACCGGGTGCGCCGCCGTCCTCGACACGCACATCCCTCCTCCCCTCCTCCGGCCGCGCTCCTATCTCGGCCAGGTCGCCGAGGCTCTCTCGCTGGTCACCCACCCCTTCCTCATCCTCCTCGCCATCGCCAGCGTCGCCGTCTTCTCCTTCCGACGCCGCATGCGACGCCTCTCCCTGGCGCTGGCGGTCGCCGCCACGGGCATCCCCCTGCAGACGCTCATCGCCTTCGCCACCCACCGGCCTCGGCCGCACACGGTCTTCGCCGACTCGATCTCCCACATCGGCGGCGCCTACCCGGCCAGCCACGTCACCGCCATGACCCTGGGGGCCTGGGTGCTGGTGACCCTGACCCGCGCGCACCGGCGGGGCACGATCTCGGTGGCCCAGTGGACCGCCATCGGCTCCGGCGCGGTGCTGTTGACCGCCGCGTGCCAGTGGCTCATGGGTCTGGCCCACCCGTCCGATATTGTCGGCGGCCTGCTGCTCGGCATCGCCATGGCGAACCTGGCTCTCAGCGTGGGCGGGGTCGACTCGATCCTGTCCGCCTGGGCGCGCCTGAGCCTGCGCCGCGACAGCGGAGGCAAGCGTGCGGCCATCGTCTTCAACCCCACCAAGTTCGACGACCTGTCCCTCCTGCGCCGCCGCGTCGAGGCCGAGGTGCGCGCCGCACGCTGGAAGCCGACGCTCTGGCTGGAGACCACCGTTGACGACCCCGGCCACGAGCCGGCGCGGCGCGCGCTTGCAGCCGGCGTCGACCTCGTCCTGGTCGCCGGCGGCGACGGGACGGTGCGGGCCGTCTCCTCCGAGCTGGCCGGCACCGGCACACCCATGGCGCTCCTGCCTTCGGGCACCGGCAACCTGCTCGCCCGCAACCTGGGGGTGCCCCTGGACACCGACGCCGCCCTGAGCCTGGCCCTGCACGGGCGCGCCGGGGCTATCGACGTCGTGCGCTGCGAGACCGACGGCCCGGACGGCGACGGCCCGCTCACCCAGCGCTTCGTCGTCATGGCCGGCATCGGCCTGGACGCGCAGATCATGGAGGACACGAGCGACGACCTCAAGAAGGTCATCCGCTCGGGCGCCTACGCTCTGGCCGCGGTGCAGAACGCGGCGCCAGACCCGTTCACCGCCACCGTCACGCTCGACGACGGCGAGCCCACCGAGCAGCCGGTGGTCATGGCGCTCCTGGGGAACGTCGGCACCATCACCGCCGGGGTGCCGCTCTTCCCACAGGCCTCGCCGTCGGACGGCAAGGTGGACCTCATGCTCGCCAACCCCGACCGGGTCGTGGACTGGGCACGGCTGGGCGCTCAGATCCTCACCGGGCGGGTCCAGGAGGGCTTCTCGACGACGTCGGCCTCCCGCGTGCGGATCACGACCGACAGGCCGGTCCCCTTCGAGCTCGATGGCGACACCGCCGGCACGACCCGCTCACTGACCGTCGAGATCGAGCCGCGAGCGCTGCTCGTCGTCGAGCCGAAGCGCTAGGCTCCGCCCCCGCCACCCCCCTCGCCGAGATCGGTAGTATTCCGCACCGAGATCGGTCGGACACCGGCGCCGGCAGCAGCCCAGCCGCCACCGGGACGACGGCGGGATGCGCACGGCGGCGGCACACGTGACGAGGGACGAGGAGGAGCAGCGATGACCAAGCGCAGGAGCGGTGCGACCGGACGGCGAGACTCCTACCATGTCGGTCTCGACGCGGACAAGGTGATCGACGCCGCCGTCGAGCTCTCACGAGGAGCGGGCCTGGCGGCGTGGTCGTTGCGCGACCTCGGGGAGAGGCTCGGCGTCGCCCCCTCGGTCATCTACCACCACGTGGGCGGCCGCGAGGCTTTGAGCCGCCACGTCGTCGAACGGGTCCTCGCCCGCGTGGGACTGCCGACAGTCGTCATGCCGTGGCGCCAGTGGTTCCGCGAGGCGCTCTACCCGGTCCGGCCCGTGCTGACCGCCTACCCGGGCACGGCCAGGTGGCTGCTGCTGCACGGCCCCGCCTTCCCCGGGATCGCGCCGGTCATGGACGCCGGGATCGCCTCGCTGCAGCGAGCGGGTTTCGGCCGGGACACGGCCCTGGCGTACGCTTCCCTGGTCAACACCGCATTGATGACGATCGCCACCGTTGACGACCGGCTCCTGCACGAGGACGACGGCCCCCACGACCACGCGACCCTCATTCGGGACCTCAGCGGAGCCGCCCCCGACAGCGCCGGTATCTCCCTCATGATGAACGACCTGGTAAGCCAGTTCACCGGTTCGGCCGAGGAGATCGAGGCAGCGCAGGACCGCTACTACCGCTTCGTCCTCGAACGGCTCATGGACGGCCTTGAGGCCGGGCTCGGCGCGGGTCCCGGCTCGACCGGCCCCGACGCAGGCCCCGGCTCGACCGGCTGACCGGCGCCCATCCGCCGCCATCTGGCGCCGCATCTTGTTATTAGAATGCCGTTCATATAGGGTTGCCCTCGTTCCGTCGGGAACGGGCTCACGGATCGGGACCGCACCGAGCCGCCCGTCGGGACCCGACGCCCGCCCGGGGCCCGACGGCTCGGGAGCCGGCCCAGGACCGCAGCCCCGGGTCGCGGCTCAGGGCTGCGGCTCCGGGCGGAAGGTGACAGGAAAGGAGAGCACAGTATGAGCGCTTCGCAGTGGGCAGGCCGCGGAGGGGCGTCCTCGCAGGTCGGGGTCGTCCTGGCGGCGGTCTTCCTGGCCTACCTGGGACAGACGACGCTCAACCCCGTGATCGCGCCGCTGTCGCGGGAGGTCGGGCTGGACGAGTGGCAGATCGGCCTCACGATCAGCGTCGCAGCAGTCATGGTCGTCCTCACCAGCCAGATCTGGGGGCGGCGCTCCCAGTCGTGGGGGCGCAAGCCGGTCCTCGTCGCCGCCCTGGCGATCTGCACCGCGGCCATGGTGCTCTTCGCCATTGTCGCCGCCATGGGCGTCAACGGGGCCCTGAGCCAGACGCCGCTGTTCATCCTGTTCGTCCTCATCCGCGGAATGCTCTTCGGCACGGCGCTCGCAGCGATCCTCCCGACCGCCCAGGCCTACATCGCCGACATCACCTCCAGCGAGGAGGAGCGCGTGCGCGGCATGGCCGGCGTCGGCGCCTCTCAGGGCATCGCGTCGATCGCCGGAGCCCTTGTCGGGGGGCTGCTGTCGGGGATCTCGCTCATGGTGTCGGTCGACATGGTTCCGGTGTTCCTACTCGCGGGCCTGCTGGTGGTGGTGCTCGTCCTGCGGCGGGAGGCCCGGACCGAGCTGGTTGAGGACCCCGCGCACGTCAGCCCCTTCGACCCGCGGGTCTGGCCCTTCCTCGTCGCCGGGTTCGGCATGTTCACCGCGCTGGGCCTCATCCAGGTCGTCACCGGCTTCCTCGTCCAGGACCGCCTCGGCCTGGACGCCGACACGACCGGCCTCTACACCGGCGGGGCGCTGCTCGCCGCCGGCATCGGGATGGTCCTCGCCCAGAGCGTCATCGTGCCGCGCTCGAAGTGGGCCCCCTCGACCCTGCTGCGCGTCGGCACCTGCCTGGGCGCCGCGGGCTTCGCCCTGCTCGCCATCGACAGCGGGTTCGCGCCCATTGTCATCGCGGTAACGGTGATCGGGGTCGGGGTCGGTATCGCCATGCCCGGCTACACGGCGGGTCCCACGCTGCTCATGAATCGCGAGGAGCAGGGCGGGCTCGCCGGCCTGATCGGCGCGACCAACGGGCTGACCTACGTCGTCTCGCCCACAGCGGGCACGGCCATGTACGGGCTCTCGCCCATCCTGCCCATTGCCGTCGGGGGCGCGATCCTCGTCGCCGTGCTCGTCTTCGTCCTCATCCACCGCGGGTTCCGCCGCGCCCCGGAGAGCGCCCCGGAGGCCGCTGCGACCGGCGCGGCCCGGGGCGACTGAGCCCGGGCGTCCGCGGCCCGGCCCCAACGGCGGCGGAGCGCGGACTCGGCGGCGAGGCTCGGCCGCGTCGTCGGCCCGGCCCCGGCGGCGCAGCACCGGGGAGCCGGCCCGCGGCACTCAGCCGGGCGACACCAGCACGGAGCCAGCCCAGGCCCTCCACGTGCGGCAGAGACGGCCGACGCCAATAGCCCAGTCGTCGTGCCCCAATTCGGGGACTATGCGCCTCCGCCGGCGCAGCTGCTATGGCATGCTGGTGAGGCCCTCCTCAGCACCCTCCCCCGGATCAAGCAGCGTCCTGCCGGAGAGGAGACGGGGGCCGCGTCCAAGCCTAGAAGCCGACATGCCAAAGTCCGCAGGGGCAAGATGACGGCCCGGAAGGTGAGCGACGTGACCAGCCTCGCTCGCCTGACCCGGGCCATCGGTGTCCTTGCGGATGCCCTCAGCAAGTGGCTCTGATGAGTCGCCTGCCAGGGGAGCCACTCGGCAGCCGCCGAGTGGCTCCCCACAGCCATGCCCGATCGAGGGGACACGGAGCCCAGTAGACACCGCGCCCGATCGGCCCGATCATGCCCCGCTGGCCCTCGAATCCCGCCAGGTGGCCACTCCGCCACCGCTCAGACCGATTCCCCGGACCCTTCGGAGGCGAGTGTGAAGACGGTTCGCACTTGGGAGAGAGGCGATCCGATGGAGCGAATGCCAGTTTTCGTTGGGATTCCAAGGATCCGCCCGTATCGTCAAGACTGGTTGTCGCGCTCCCATGTGCGCACAGGGGGGTCTGCACACATGGGAGCGCGACAAGTCGCCTTGACGTAAATTAGAAAACCGCAGAATCGTAAGGAAAAAGGGCACTCGACCCGGTAGGGCCCTCCTCTCCCATGTGCAGCCCCCGTCTCAGAGCCCGCCAGAGCAGCCGCATCCCCGCTCCGCTGCGCCGAGGAGCACACGCCACCCCTCACACATGCCGCCGGGATAACCTGCCCTCGTGCCAGTCTCGATCCGAGTGACGAAGATCCACCACGCCTGTCTGACGATCGACGACGGCCGCACACGGCTTCTGCTCGACCCGGGGCAGCTCGGGCGCCGTCCCGGCCTGGATGGTATCGACGCCGTGCTCATCACCCACCGTCACTCCGACCACCTCGACCCCGACCTCGTCGAGGAGGCGCTGCGTCGCGGCATTCCCGTCTGGGCGCCGGGGGACGCGCTCGATGAGCTCGGCGGACTCGGCGCCCGAGGCGAGGACGGCCTGCACGAGGCGGTCACGGGCACGACTCTGCGCATCGGCACCCTGCCCGTCCAGGTGGCCGGCAACCGCCACGCCGAGGTGCACCCGACACTCCCGGGCCCGGCGAACCGCGCCTACCTGATCGATGGGCGGGTGCTCGTCACCGGAGACGAGCACCCGGTCCCGCCGGACCGCCTCTCCGCCCTGGTCACCCCGGTCGACGCCCCGTGGCTGCGCGTCGCCGACCTGATCCGCTACGTGCGCGCCCTGCGGCCGAAGCTCGTCGTCGGCGTCCACGACGGCCTGCTCAATGCGGATGGCCTCGCCGTCGCCCGCCATGTAATCGAGTCGCTGCGGAACGAGGGCGCGGCCCGGGCCACCATCCTCGCCGACGGTGAGACGATCCTCGCCCCCTGACAGCCGGCCCTGCAGGCGGCACAGGCCTCGGGCCGGACCTACGCCTTCTTCACCTCCCGCGCCTCAAGCGTCTGGGCAACGCGTTCCCGGACGACCCGGCGATGGAGGGGCGTCTCCCCCCTCTCCGTCCCGAGAGCCGGAAACCGGCTCCGCCGTCGGCAGCTGCGGCAACTCCGGCAACTCGACGCAGCCCCATCTCCACATCCAGGCCATGGACGGCCCCGACCTCGACGTCGCCCGGGGAGTCCCGCTCCGTTTCGAGGAGTTCCGGCAGCACGCCCCCGGCCGGCGCGCCGCGCCAGCGCACCGCCGACTGGCGTGCCCCGACCAGGGCTCGGTCATCAGCGCGGCCTGACCGGCTGAGGGAGAGGCGGAACCGGACCGATCTCGACGCGGAAGTGAACCGATCTCGTGGAGGGCGACGGCGCGGGCGGAGCGGCGGGGCCCGCCGACACCGCAGGGCCCCGCCGCCGGCGCCCCGCTCACTCCCAGCGGAAGAGCCGGGCCGCGAGCGCGCCGCAGACGATCCCGAAGCCGAGCAGGACGACGGCCGACCCCCAGTGCACGCCCCAGCCGTCGCCGGCCCACAGTCCCCGGGTGAGGTAGGTGAGCTGGGTCAGGGGCGAGAAGCGGGCCGCCGAGCGCACCCCTTCGGGCAGGACGGCCAGCGGCACGGCGGCGCCCGAGGTGAAGATGAGCGGGTACAGGAGCATATTGCCGAGCCCCTGCGCCGCCCCCACGGCGCGCAGCCGGTACGCCACCAGGTATCCCAGTGCGAGGAAGGCGGTCAGCCCGAGCAGGGTGGCGACGAGCGTCGAGACCAGCGCCGCCGCCGAATCGGGACGCACTCCGAACGCCGCGATCACAATGAGGTACATCGTCGCGATGGACAGGAAGGTGAGAGCCGTGCGGGACAGCACGTCGGCCGCGAGGTAGAGCCCCGGCCTCAGCGGGGTCACCCGGAATCGCCGCAGCACCCCCGCGCTGCGCTGGGTCGCCATGTCGATGGGCACCATGACGACGGAGGAGATGGCGATGACGATCCCGGGGAACGCCGTGAAGTTCGCCTCGAGGAATCCCTGCCCCCCGAACTCGGGAGCCGGCTTGTTGCCGAAGATGAGCCCCATGACGACGACGAACACCGGCGCGAACGCGACCGAGAAGATGACTGCTGCGGGCTCTCGCAGGGTGCGCATGAAGGTGACCCTGCACAGCTGACGGAAGGTTCTCACGACTCAGTCCTCCTTGCGCATCGAGCGGCCGGTCAGGGTGAGGAACACGTCCTCCAGCGAGGGCGCCGAGACGCTCACATCGCTCACCGTGGGCCCGGTCCTCTCGATCGTGTCGATCATCTGCTGCGGGAAACGCGTGCTCTCCGAGTGCAGCCGCACCTGGCAGTCGCGGACCGAGACGTTGGAGACGCCGTCGAGGCCCTCCAGGAGCGCCGCGGGAATGGGGCTGGAGGTGCGCAGCCGGATCTCCGCGCCGCCCCCCAGGGAGGCGACCAGGTTCGGCACCGTGTCCAGGGCGATGAGGCGCCCGTGGTCGATGATGCCGACCCGGTCGCACAGCGCCTCCGCCTCCTCCATGTAGTGGGTCGTCATGAGCACGGTGGCGCCGCGGTCGCCGATGGAGCGGACCACGTCCCACATGGCCAGGCGCGCCTGCGGGTCGAGAGCGGTGGTGAGCTCGTCGAGGAAGACGAGCTCGGGCCGGTTGATCAGGGCCAGGGCGATGAATACCCGCTGGCGCTGGCCGCCCGAGAGCTTCTCGACGTAGACGTCGCGCCTGCCGGCGATTCCCAGCTCCTCCAGGAGCTCATCGGTATCGGCGGGGCGGTCGTACATGGAGGCGAACAGGTCCATCGCCTCGCGCACCTTGATCTTCGGGGGCAGAGCCGCCGTCTGCAGCTGGGCCCCGATACGTGCGCGCCAGGACGGGGTGGGGCGGGTCGGATCGACGTCGAGCACGCGCAGGCTCCCGCCACTGGGCGCGCGCAGCCCCTCCAGGCACTCCAGAAGAGTGGTCTTGCCGGCCCCGTTCGGTCCGATCAGGCCGAAGATCTCTCCCGAGTTCACCTCGAAGGAGACGGAGTCGACGGCGGCGAGCTCACCGTAGGTCTTGGTCAGGTTCTCGACAACGATCGCCGGGCTCATCTCAGCTCCCCTCGGGCAGCGGCTCGGAGGCAGGCGGCGGAGTGTCCGAACCGGCCGGGGCACCCGGGACCGGGGCGGTGTCCGACGCCGGCGTCGGAGCCCCGGCCGAACCTGCGGCCGGACCCGGGGCCCCAGGCGGAGCTCCGGGCGGAGCGCCCGACCCACTCGGCGCCGGCCCGCCGAGGGCGGAGCGCACGAGCACGGAGAGCGGGTCGTCCGGAGCTCGGTCCAGCACGAATCTCAGGGGGATGAGGGCGATTCCCTGGGCGGGGTCTGTCAGGACCACAAGCTGATCCCCGGGTTCGAGGCCGAGATGCTTGCGGGCCCGGGCCGGTACGGCCACCTGCCCGCGCTGCCCGACGGTGACCGTCCCGAAGAATCCCCTGCCGTCGGGCCCGATGTGGGCCGGGTTTCGAGGTGCCATGAATCGCTCCTGCCGTTATTCGTCACGCACGACATGCATGACATGTAAAACATGTACACAGTACATGTTGCTCCCGTCGCGACGGAAGCGCAAGAGCTGGGGCGTGCTCGCCCGTCGCAGAGGCGTGCGATCAAGAGCGCCGACCCCGACGACGTCCGCGCATGCGGTTCGGCCCGTATCGGCGCCCTGATGCAGAGGCCCCCGCCCGCGCGGAGGCGGGCTGCACGAAACCCGCCCATCACAGCCCCAGCAGATCCAGCCCCCGCCCGTGCGGAGGCGGGCTGCATGGGCGAGGGTGGCGACGGCGAGGACAACGCGCCCCCTGTCCGCGCGGAGGCGGGCCGCACATGGGAGAGAGGCGGTCCGACGGGATGGGAACGAGTTTTCGTTGGGATTCTGCGAATCTGCCCGCATTGTCAAGACTGGTCGACGCGCTCCCGTGTGCACAGACCCCCCCCTATGCGCACATGGGAGCCGGCGACCAACCTCGACGTGCGTCAGAGAATCGCGGAATCATGCGGAAAATCGACATTCATCCTGGTGGGGCCCTTCTCTCCCACGTGCAACCCTTCTGCGCAGCCCCTCAGAGCGATCTCAGAGCAGCCGCGGCCCCGTCTCGTACACAGCGCCAGACCACAACCCGTCCCCGGAAGCGGTCGAATGCCCAGTTCCTGGGAGAAATGCCTGGACAGCCTCCGGACACCTCGACCCGACCGTCGAAATCACGCGGCTCTCTCACGATGCGCGGGACCGCAGGATCCCGTTTGTCCCGGACTGCGACAGCTCTGGCCACCCTGCTGCATCCCCCATTCCCCATCGGTGACCCACCGATACCGAGGCGAGCGTGAACCGATCTCGACGAAAAGGGGCTGCGGGAGCCCAGTGCCCGGCTCAGACGTCAATGGGGCGCAGGAGCTCGGGGCTCGGCAGGGCGCCGCGCAGGACGTAGTCGCGGAAGAAAGGCACGGCCTGCTCGCCGGTCATGATCTCCTCGGGGTGCAGCCTCGTGGTGTAGGTGGACTCCTTCCCGATGATCCAGGACAGCTCGGTCCAGGCATCGGGATCCTGGACGGGCTCGCGGGCCACGGTGTAGTGGACGTGCCCCTCCTCATCGGCCACCCGCATCTCCAGGGTCAGATCCGTGCAGCGTCCGCCGACCTGCAGGTAGCTGGCGCGAGCCGGATCATCGGCGTCGACCTCGGTGAGGTTGTCGGCCCCCTCGGGCAGGGCCCACACCCCGCAGGAGAAGAAGGTGTTGTCCCTCAGGACGCGGGGATCGGTCAGGTAGCGGGTGAGCTCGGCGAGCACCGACTCGGGAGTCTGCTCCCAGTCGAAGCCCTCACTGTGCCCCGCCTCGGTCCCAACGGTCCATGTGACGAATTTCCTGGCCATAACCTCTCGCTTCCCATCCGCGGACCGCCGGGGCGAAGACGACAGTGCGGCCGGGCCGAGACCCGGACCGCAGGCCGCACGGACGACGCGCCCGCCCGCGGGTGGCCCTAGACTAGCGCCGCCCCGTTGTCGACCCGCAGGAGCCGCACCCATGGACCTCTCCCCCGCCGCGTCCCTGCGCTCCCGCGTCACCGTGGCCCTGGGCCGCGCCGCCCGCCGGGTCTCCCGCCTGCGCGGCGGCGGCTCAGGCGGGACCGCGCTGCCCGGCCTCGTCGTCGAGAAGATCGACCCCGGCTTCCTGGCCCGCACGCTGGGCCAGCTGCCCATGGGCGTGGTCGTCGTGTCGGGCACCAACGGCAAGACGACGACGACGAAGATGGTTGTCCAGCTCCTGCGCGAGCAGGGCCTGAGGGTCCTGACCAACCGGTCCGGGTCGAACTTCGTGCGCGGGGTGCTGGCTTCGCTGCTCACCGAGGTCGACGCGGGCGGCCGCCTGGATCACGACGTCGCCGTCCTGGAGCTCGACGAGGCGCACGCGGTGCGCTTCGTGCGGCTCATCAGGCCCCGCCACGCCCTGCTGCTCAACGTCATGCGCGACCAGCTCGACCGCTTCGGCGAGATCGACTACACCGCCTCCCTCCTGCACAAGGTCGCCCTGGCGACCACCGGCTCCGTCGTCGTCAACGCCGACGACCCGCGCCTGGGCTCCGAGGCCTTCACCGGGGACCTGGCCGTCCGCGTCGCCTCCTTCGGCGCCGGCCCGGCCCTGCGCTCCCTGTTCGTCTCCGACGACGACCTGCGCACCGGGGCGGCGCAGGCCGAGGAGGCCCGTCGTGAGGCCCCCCGGGCCGGAGCCGACCGCGCCGAGGAGGCCGAGGCCGAGCAGACTGGTCAATCCGGGCCCGGCGGCTCCACGACGTCGGCCGCCGCTCCGGCCGCGCCCGAGACCTCGACGCCCCCAGCGCCTCGCGTGAGCCTGCAGTCCCTGAGCGGCCAGGACGCCGTCGTGCGCGTGGACGGCGCCGACCACGACATCGCCTTCACCATCCCCGGCATCCACAACCAGCTCAACGCCTGCGCGGCCCTCGCCGTCGCCCTGGAGACGCTGGGCGACAGGGCCGACCTGACGGGCCTGCTGACCACCCTCGCCGGCGTCCAGGCGGCCTTCGGGCGCGGCGAGGTCCTCACCCTGGACGGCCGCGACGTGCAGCTCTCACTGGTGAAGAACCCCGCTGGCTTCCGCATGGGGCTGCTCACCGCCGCCGAAGCCGTGCGCGCCGGCGGCCCGGAGTCGGTCATGATCGCCATCAACGACGAGTACGCCGACGGCCGCGACATGTCCTGGCTGTGGGACGTCGAGTTCGCGGGCCTGCGCGACGAGGGCGTCGCCGTGGTCACCGGGGTGCGCGCCTGGGACATGGCGCTGCGGCTGCGCTACGACGAGGTGCCCATCGGCACGGTCGAGCCCGACCTGACCCGGGCCGTGGCGCTCCTGCGTCGAGCCGCCTCCGCCGCCGACGACGGCGCGGGCCGCCCCATGCGCATCTTCACCACCTACACCGCCATGCTCGCCCTGCGCGCCCACCTGGCCGAGCTCACCGACGTCGAGGAGGCCCTGACATGAGCGAGCCGACCTACCCGCACGCCACCGAGGGCGCCGCCCGCGGGCGCCTGCGCCTGCTGCAGCTCTACCCGCGCGACATGAACATCTACGGCGACTGGGGCAACACCCTGGTCCTGGCCCGTCGCGCGCAGTGGGCGGGGTACGACGTCGACCTGCTCTCCTACGACCCGGGCGACGAGCTCCCCGACGACGTCGACCTCCTCGTGGGCGGCGGCGGGCAGGACTCCGGGCAGGAGCGCATCAAGGCCGACCTGGTGGAGCGCGGCCCGCAGCTGCGCGCCTGGGCCGCCGACGGCGTGCCCATGCTCGTCATCTGCGGGCTCTACCAGCTCTTCGGGCACCGCTTCGTCACGGGCACCGGCGATGAGATCCCCGGCATCTCGGTCCTCGACGCCGAGACCGTGGCCGGCAGGGGGCGGCTGATCGGGAACATCACGCTGGAGTCGAAGGCGTTCGGGCGGATCGTCGGCTATGAGAACCACTCCGGCCTGACGACGCTGGCGCCCGGGGTCACGCCCTTCGGGCGCGTGCGCTCCGGCGACGGCAACAACGGGAAGGACGGCACCGAGGGGGCCCGCGCCGACCATGTCATCGGCACCTACCTGCACGGCTCCCTGCTGCCCAAGAACCCGGCCGTGGCCGACTGGCTGCTGGCCCGCGCCGTCGAGCACGCCGGCGGGACGTGGGAGGGTGGCGGCCTGGACGAGCGCGCCGACGCCTGGGCCGAGCGGGCCCGCAGGGTCGCCGCGAGCCGGCCCCGCTGAGGCTCCCGAGCCGGCCCCGCTGAGGCCCGCCTCCGCGCCCGCGGCGGGCCCGGGAAACTCAGTGCTCGTGAGTGCGTGCCCATCTGCCCGCCCCCGCGCCCGCGGCGGGCCCGGCCGACCCCTCAGACGGCCTCGTACTGGGTGATGACGGGGTCGCCGCTGGAGAGCTCGACCAGCTGCGGGATGAGGGTGGTGAAGTGCGTGGAGCCGTTGTGGTCGTCAATGGCGGCGTCGTCGGCCCAGCCCTCGATGAAGGCGAAGGCGCCGGCGTCCTCGCGGGCGACGACGAGCTGGTAGGAGATGTTGCCGGTCTCGGCGAGGCTGCCGGCGACGAGGCGTCGGCCGAGCTCGGCGAAACGCCCGCGATTGGCCTCGGGAACGGTGAAGGTGGCGACGATGGTGATCATGAGACTCCTCGGTCCGGTCTGCCGGCGACGCTCTCGGCGTCGTGGCGCTCCCGATGCTATCGGGGTCAGGAGCATGCGGGCGGGAGCCATTACGGCGCCGGGCTTCTGCTGCGGCCGCTCGCGCTCCCGTCCCTCGCAGCCCTTCGTCGAGATCGGTCGTATTCCGCACCGAGATCGGTTCATTTCCGGCTCGAGATCGGTCCGAGGCGCCGGCCCGGCGCCCGCTGGGGCTGCGGCCCCTCAAAAAGGTGGGTCCCACGCACTTTTAGCACTGGTCCGCGCTGCCGTCCCGCTGCAGAACCGCGGAATCCCGCCGATCCTCATCGAGTACGGCAGCACCGGTCACCTCAAAAGTGCGTAGGAACCACCTTTTCCGGCCGAGCCGACCCTCCAAGAGCCCTCCGGGGCCCGGAGAGCCGACTGGTTCTGCCCGCACCTCGCGGTCGCACCCCAGGTCGCGCGGTCGTACGTTAAAGGTAGGACCGCGCGAGAGGCGACGGGACCCGCTCAGCCCCTTGAACCGATCTCGGCACGGAGATCTACCGATCTCGAGCCGGAATACGACCGATCTCGACGAAAGGGGGCGGAGACCGCGGGACCGAGCCAAGAGAGCCTCCCCGCCCAGCCCCAGAGTCATCATCTAGGCTCGGGTCATGGCGACCCCCGAGTTCATCGTGTCCCTGCGGCAGAAGATCGGCCACGACCAGCTGTGGCTGCCCGGCGTGAGCATCGTCGTCGTCGACGACTCCGGCCGCCTCCTGCTGGGGCGGCGCGCCGACAGCGGCCAGTGGGCCGTGGTCTCCGGCATCCCTGAGCCCGGCGAGCAGCCGGCGATAGCGGCCCGCCGCGAGTGCCTGGAGGAGACCGGCGTGGACGTCGAGATCCTGGCCCTCGCCAGCGTGGGTGCGGGCAGGCCAATGACCTTCCCCAACGGGGACAACTGCGTCTTCATGGACATGAACTTTGTGGGGCGGCCGCGCCCCGGCACCGCGTCGCGCGCCCACGTGGCCGACGACGAGTCGACGCAGGTGGGCTGGTTCCGCCCCGAGTCGCTTCCGGAGCCCCTGTCGGTCTCCACTCCCTCCCGCATCCGGGCGGCCCTGGCCTGGCTGGCCGACCCGACGTCGGGGGCGCGCTTCCAGTCCTGAGCGGCGACGGCGACCCGTGGCGCACCCACCGGAAGCGCCGAACGCCTGGGTGATTGATTCCGGGGGTGGTGGGCGGGCCGGGCCCTCCTCGACCGGCCCCTGCGGCTCCCCTTCGTCGAGATCGGTCGTATTCCGGCTTGAGTGCGGTCCGCGGAGTCTTGCGGGCGTCTGGCTGTCGCCTTCACTGGACCGGGGTGGGAAAAGTGATCATCCCACGCACTTTTAACCCGCTCGGCGGCCGCGGGTGCGGCGAGAACTGGCGTGATTCCGCTGTTTGGTGGTGCGGGCCGAGCGGCAGGGAGACTAAAAGTGCGTGGGATGATCACTTTCCGAGGCGCAGCGACGCCCGGCGGGCATCAGACCGGCTGTGATGTCTCAGGAGATCGGGAGAAAGGCACGTTCACGCGACGAGGCTCCGTTGACGTCGGGGCCCGCCGCCCACTCTGCCCGGCTCGCACTCTGGCGGACTCACGCATCTAGGACTCCTCGGGCGCCCGGGGGACTCGGATCCCGATGCGCTCCATATAGCCGGCCTGCTCGCTGTGCGGGTCGAGAGGCCTGGCGGCGGTGAGGATGACGCGCACGCCCTCGGGTGTGGTCACCTCGATCTCCCGGGAGCCCCACAGGGCGGTTCGGGGCCCTTGCACGCATCCCGGTCGAAGCCGCTCGCAGGCCTCGGCAGCCGCCTCGACCTGGCTCAGTACACAGGCGAGACTGACGGTCAGCGCAGGATCCGGGTGCACGGCCGGATCGGCCGGAGCAGCGGGCACTGACGACGGCGACGACGACGCCTCCTCGCCGGCGGGAACCAGGAGCACGTCCTGGAAGGCCCAGCGACGCAGGTGCACGAGCTTGCCGGGAATGCTGAACAGCACGAAGAACCCGAGCCCCTCGGTCCAGAACTCCACCGAACGCGCCAGGTCCTGCGCCGAGACGGTCGCGAACATCGGCATGCCGTAGATGCCACGAAAGGGTTCAGGCGGTTGGGCGTCCTCAGTGGGCGCGGGAACCGGGCTCACCTCGAAGGCGTTGAAGAAGTCGTTCATGCGCTCAGACTCCGCCCTCACGCAGGGTCAGGGTCAAGGCGAGCCCGACAGGATGCGCGACCGCCTCGCCGAGCGGGAGAGCATCCGCCCCAGACGGGGCCGGGACGCGACGCCGGTGCTTCTTGGGCGCAGCGGTGCCCGGCGGGCATCCGGCAGACGCCATGAACCGATCTCGACGCGGAAGTGAACTGATCTCGGCGAAGGGGCGCGGGGGCGGCGGACGCGGACGCGGGGGCGGCGAGCCCCTCGCCGGCGGAGTGCCCGCCGATGGAGGGCGGCGGACGAGGGGCGGCGGACGCGGACGAGGGGGCGGCGAGGCGACGGGGCCGGGCCTCCGGGCGCCCAGCCGCACGCGCCCGGACCCGATCGGTCAGAAAGGTAAGGCACGCCTAATACTCATATGTCGACATTGTCAAGTAGGAACGGCTAACCTAAATAGTGATGTGCGGGACACCCCGTGTGACGTCAACCCCGAGGAGCATCGTGACTGCTGCCACTGCGCCACAGACCAAACCGACCACCACCGACACGCATCACCAGGAGGTCACGTCATCACCGCAGTCACCACCGACACTGGCATCGCTGCGCCCCGGGCAGCGCGCACGCATCCTCGCCATCGAGACTGATCGGGGACCACAGCTGGCGCAGCGTCTGACGGACCTGGGCTTCATCCCCGGCCGTACCGTCGAGGTCCTGCGCCGTGCGCCCTTGGGCGACCCGTTCCTTTTCCGGGTGGCGGACTACGAGATCAGCATGCGCAAGGCCGATGTGAGCATTGTCAAGGTCGAGGAGATTGAGCGATGAGCGACCACGAGCCTCTGCCCCTGACCGACGCCGGCTCGCCGTCCGGCGGCACCGGGGTCCAGGAGCGCCCGGGCCGCGCGTCCGAGCACGCGCCGGACTGCCCCTGCTCGACCCACTCGCAGGTCGCATCGGCGGACGCCGGCCCCTCCTGCCACTGCGGCTCAGCCTCCGGGCCGGTCGACGCCTCCGCGCCCCGCGCCGCGCTGGCGGGCGCCCCCAATGCCGGCAAGACCTCCATCTACAACGCCCTGACCGGCCTGCGCGCCAAGACCGGCAACTACCCCGGGGTCACGGTCTCGCGCTCCCTGGGCACCTGCAAGCTGCCCGAGGGCAGCGCCACCAACACCATTACGATCGAGGACCTGCCCGGCGCCTACTCCCTGGACCCCATCAGCCCCGACGAGCGGATCGTGCGCGACGTCCTGGACGGCCAGCTCTCCTCCGTCAAGGCGCCCGACGCCCTCATCGTCGTCCTGGACTCCACGACCCTGCGCCGGGGCATGGCCTTCCTGGCCGAGGCCCTCCAGCTGGGCCTGCCCACCTGCCTGGCCGTCACCATGACCGACGAGCTGACCAAGCGGGCCGGGCACCTCGACGTCGAGGCCCTGGGCCGCGCCCTGGGAGTCCCGGCCGTGCGTGTCCTGGGCAACCGCGGCATCGGGATCCCCGAGCTGCGCGAGCGCCTGGCCAGCACCGCGACCTGGCCGACATCCCCCATCGCCCCGCCCACGGAGGCCGCCGAGTTCGCCTCCTGGGCGGACTCGATCCTGGAGGCGGCCGACTTCCAGCCGCCCCACGAGGACCGCACGACGGCGGCCATCGACCGGGTCCTGCTGCACCCGGTGGCGGGGAGCATCGTCTTCTTCGCCATCATGTTCTTCTTCTTCCAGGCGATCTTCTCCTGGGCAGAGCCGCTCAAGGACGGCATTGAGGGCGCCTTCACCGCGCTGGGAGGGGTGGTCCACAACCTGCTGGACGACTCCCACCCGCTCCTGGCCGGCCTGCTGGGGGACGGCCTCATCGGCGGCGTGGGCTCGGTGCTCACCTTCATCCCCCAGATCATCATCATGTTCCTCGTCATCGCCCTCCTGGAGGGCGTGGGCTACATGTCGCGCGCAGCCTTCCTCATGGACCGGATCATGAGCCGGGCGGGCCTGGAGGGACGGGCCTTCGTGGCGCTGCTGTCGTCCTTCGCCTGCGCCATCCCGGGCATTATGGCCACCCGCACCCTGCCCAGCGCCAAGGACCGGGTCGCCACCATGCTCGCGGCGCCGCTGATGACCTGCTCGGCCCGCCTGCCCGTCTACGTCATTATGATCTCCCTGCTCGTGGACGACGACGCCAAGATCGGCCCCCTCGGCGCGCGCGGCACCATCATGTTCGCCCTCTACCTGCTGGGCGCGGTCTCGGCCATGATCGCCGCCTGGGTGGTCAAGCGCCTGACCGACCGCGGCGGGGTCCTCCTGCCCTTCTACATGGAGATGCCGCCCTACCGCCTGCCCCGCCCCAAGACCGTGGCCGTCATGGTGTGGGACGCCTGCAAGGGCTTCGCCAAGAAGGCCGGCACGATCATCACGGCGACCACCATCATCCTGTGGGTCCTGCTGAACGTGCCCATGCGCTCCGACGCCCAGTTCGACTCCTACTGCGCCGCCACCCCCGAGTGCGCCGCCATCTCCGCGGCCGCCGACGACCCGTCGTCGTCGACCGTGACGAACGACGACGGCGAGACGGTCACGGACTCCGAGGAGCTCGACAAGCTCCTGGAGGCCCAGAAGACCTCCTACACCATGGACAACTCGTGGGGCGCGGCCGTCGGCAAGGTGGTGCAGCCGGTCTTCGAGCCGCTGGGCTACGACTGGCGCATCAATGTGGCGATCCTGTCCTCTCTGGCGGCGCGCGAGACCTTCGTGGCGACCCTCGGGCAGATCGCCGCCGCCGAGGACCCCGACGAGCCGACCTCCCACCTGCAGACCATGACCTTCCGCGAGGACACGGTGACGAACCGGGCCGGGGACCTGCTGTTCAACCCGGCCACCGTGGCATCGATCCTCGTGTTCTTCGTCTACGCCCTGCAGTGCATGGCGACGGCGGGGGCCATGCGGCGGGAGACCGGCACCTGGAAGTGGCCGCTCATCGCCTACGGCTACATGCTCGCAACCGCCTGGGTGATGGCGGCGCTCACGCGCGTCGTCGTCGCCATGCTCATGTGAGGCCGCCGTGCCCGTTGTGCCCACGCACCCGCTGACCACGCCGGACCCCGACGTGCTGCGGTGGGTGGTTCCCGATGGTCTGCTGCCCTTCACCGGAGGGGTGGCCCACGCCCCGGCGCTGCTCCAGGGGCTGCTCGACGACGGCACCCTGAGCGCCGTCCAGGTCGAGGACGGCGCCGTCCTCACCCTGCTGGGCGACGGCCGCAGCTGGCGCCGGGAGGGCGCTCGGGTGCGCACCGCACTCGTGGACGCGCTGGGGGCGCCCCGCTCCTGGAGGGGCGTGGCGGGGGCGCACGACGTCGGCCCCGACGAGGTCCTGGAGGCCGCAGCCAGGCAGATCGCCGACGGCCCGGTGGGCGCCTTCGCCCGCAGCCACGGGGGGGCGCTGGTGGTGCGCAGCGTGCACGACGGCGTCGTCGAGGTGGGCCTGGAGGGGGCGTGCGACGACTGCCCGGCCGCCGTCATCACCATGCACGCCCGCTTCGAGCACCTCCTGCGCCGCCGCTGCCCCTGGCTGGTGGAGGTCCGCCGCGCCGAGGAGTGACGGCCGAGATCGGTTCACTCCCGAACTGGTCTCAATGCGGGCCCGCCTGCACCGAACGTTACGATGCTATATCGTAATTTTATGGGTGGAACGACCGGGCCCCGGCTCCGGGGGAGACCGCAGAGCGAGCAGGTGAACCGTCGCCTGCTGGCGGCCGCGTTCGAGCTGGTGGCCGAGGTGGGGCAGGAGGCGATGTCGATTTCCGAGGTCGCCAGGCGCGCAGGCACGACCACGCCCGCGGTGTATCGCCGGTACCGCGACAAGGAGGCGCTTCTGACCGCCGTTGTCGATCGCGAGATGAAGGCGATCGAGTCCGAACCGGCCGACACCGGATCGCTCCGAGGCGACCTTATTGAATCGGTTCGCTCCATCGTGGCCGCCTTGACGCCGACGCACGCGCGCGTCCTGGCCGGTCTCGTCCTGGCGGACGATGCTCATCGGGCTCCGTCGCAGCGTCTCAGTGACGCTCTGCGACGGACCACGGACGATACATTCGCTCGCGTCATCGACAGAGGCGTGCTCCGCGGAGAGCTCCGCTCGACCCGCGCCCCGGAGCTGCTGGCTCGAGTCCCGGGCGCCATCGTCATGAACATGGCGCTGCTCGGTGATGGCCCGCTTTCCGAGGACCAGATCATCGGCCTGGTCGATCAGATCATGCTGCCCGCACTGACGGGAACCGCCAACGAATAGAACGACACGGAGGCCAGTACATGACCGAGAGCGTCGTATCAGCACCGCAGGGCATTGAGAAGATCTTCCGCCCCATATCGCCGATTACAGATCCGAAGGCCGGCTACCCCGGCTTTCAGGCGGGGAGAGTGGAGCAGATCGTCAGGGGATCAGTCAGGTCCCGGGGGCACAGGCCGGTCCCCTGCGACATGATCTGGCAGCGCGACGTGGCCGTGCCGATGCGGGACGGGACGATCATCTACACCGACGTGTTCCGGCCTGCGGATCAGGACGGCCCGCTGCCGGTGGTCACGGCGTGGAGCCCCTACGGGAAGCTCTCGGGGAGCCAGTCCGTCGGGCAGATCCCCGCACGGTCTGGCATCCCCCGGAGCGCCACGACCGGGTGGGAGTCATTCGAGGCCCCTGATCCGGGCTACTGGTGCGATGCCGGGTACGTGGTGCTCACGCCGGACATTCGGGGAGTGTTCAAGTCCGGTGGGGACTACCTGTTCTGGGGGAAGCAGTCCGCCCGGGACGGCTACGACTTCGTCGAATGGGCGGCGGAGCAGGAGTGGTCCAACGGCAGGTTCGCCTTTACCGGCAACTCCCAGCTGTCGATCCTCCAGTGGTTCATCGCCGCCGAGCGCCCGCCGCACCTGACCGCCATCGCGCCGTGGGAGGCGCTCATCGACATGTACCGCAATGAGGTGTGCATCGGGGGCATCCCCGACACCGCCTTCAATGAGTCCATTATCTTCGAGACGTATGGCCAGGGCCGCATTGAGGACGTTCCCGCGATGCTGGAGCGGTACCCGCTGTTCAACGAGTACTGGGCGGAGAAGATCGCCGCGGTGGAGAATATCGGCGTCCCGGCCTATGTGGTGGGGAGCTGGACGAACCCGGTCCACTCCAGGGGCACGCTCCAGGCGTGGCAGCGCCTCCGCACCGAGGAGCGCTGGCTTCGAGTGCACAACACGATGGAGTGGCCGGACTACTACTCGCCTGAATCCGTGGCCGACCTGCGCCGCTTCTTCGACCACTACCTCAAGGGCGTCGACAACGGGTGGGAGGCCACGCCCCGTGTCCGGCTCTCCGTCCTCGACCCCGGCGGACAGGACACCGTCAACCGCGCGTACGGCGAGTTCCCGCCGCCCCAGGCCCGGCACCGCGCCCTGTACCTGGACGGCGCCACCGGCTCGCTGGTGGACGCGCTCCCCGAGGCGGAGAGCACTGTGCGCTACATCGCGGACGACAACAGCTCCGTCGCCGCCCTGACCTACCGGTTCGACCACGACGCCGAGATCATCGGGCACGTCAGCATGCGCCTGTGGGTCGAGGCCGAGGGCCACGACGATGCCGATATCCACGTCTGAGTCCGCAAGCTCGACGCCGACGCTAAGCCGTTGAGCCATATCGTCATCCCCTTGCCGGATCCGGCCAAGAAGGCGTTCCTGGCCGCGGCCGACCTGAAGCCGGTGAGCCGGCGCATGCCAGCGAGCTCCCGCTACAACGGCCCGTGGGGACGGCAGAGGGCGTCGCTCCGGGCCCTCGACCACGGGCTGTCCACAACCGGCCTGCCGATTCATGCGATGACGCGCTCCGAGAAGCTCGCCCCCGGCCAGATCGTCCCGGTGGACATCTCCCTGTGGCCGACCGGGCTGCGATTCCACCGCGGCGAGCAGCTCCGTCTCCAGATCGCCGGTTTCAACATGCGCGGTCCCAACCTCGCTGGCCTTCCGGAGGCGGACAACCAGAACCGCGGCACGCACATCATCCATACCGGTGGTCAGTTCGACTCGCACCTGCTGCTGCCGTTCGCGCCCGGATCCTGAAGGAGCATCATGCTGGAGAAGATCAAGAATCGTGCCATCCGTCTGGCGATGCAGGCGTACATGGCGACGCGCCGACACTCGGTCACCGACGGGGTGGTGGGCATTCAGCTCCGGCGTCCCAAGAAGGCCCCGCACTACTCCAGTGAGGTTCTTAGAGCCGGCAGTGTGCAGAGCAAGGGGGCATCGCCCTTGCCAGTCGATATCCAGGTGGAGCGCGATGTCCCGGTGCGGCTTCGCGACGGCACAACGATCTACACCGACGTCTTCCGCCCGACAGGGGCGGACCGGGTGCCGGCTGTTGTGGCCTGGAGCCCGTACGGGAAGACCGAGCCGTTCGACAGCGTGGCGAAGCCCGAGCAGGCGCTGTCCGGCCTGCAGAAATTCGAGGCGGCCGACCCGGGATGGTGGGTGCCCCACGGTTATGCGGTGATCCAACCGGATATTCGTGGTATCGGCAACTCCGGTGGCAGGTTCACGCAATGGGGGACCCAGGACGGACGTGACGGGTACGACCTGGTGGAGTGGATCGCGGAGCAATCGTGGAGCAACGGGAAGGTGGGGTTCGCCGGGAACTCCTGGCTGTCCATCTCGCAGTGGTTCATCGGTGCGCAGCGGCCTCCCCACCTGGCGGCCCTGGCCCCGTGGGAGGGATTCGCCGACGTCTACCGGAATACCGTCGCTCCCGGCGGTGTGCCGTCACCAGAGTTCGCCGGAATGGTGCCGGTCGTGCTCCGTGGCCGACAGTACGGCGAGGACCTGCCGGCGATGGTCGACCGGCACCCCTTGATGGACGACTACTGGAGGGACAAGATCGCCGCGGTCGAGCGGATCACCGTGCCGACCTATGTGGTCAGCAGCTATACCAACAAGGTCCACACGAGAGGAACGATCCACGCCTTCAACGCGCTGACCGTGCAGGACAAGTGGCTGCGCATCCACAACATTCACGAGTGGCGCGACTTCTACCGCAACCAGGAGGACCTCCTGCGGTTCTTCGACCGCTACCTCAAAGGCGTTGACAACGGATGGGAATCCACTCCGCGTGTTCGCATGTCGGTTCTTGATCCCGGTGGCGAGGACGAGACCAATATCGTCACGGACAGCTTCCCGCCACCCGGCACCGAGCCTGTTCGCCTGTACCTCACCGCTAACGCGGGTCTTAGCCGCGACGCCCAGGCGGCCGAGGCGTCAGTGGCCTACACCGCAGACGACGGGAGGTCCCGTGCACAGTTCACCATGGTCTTCACGGAGGACACCACTATTGCGGGCCACTGGAAGCTGCGCCTGTGGGTGGAGGCAGACGGCGCTGATGACATCGACCTGTTCCTTCAGTGCCAGAAGCTCGACGCCGCCGGCAATGTCATCCCGGTCATCGTCAAGGGGGCGCCCTACGGTGACGCTAATGGGGTCGGTGAGTTCGAGTGGGGGCACGGGGTGCTGAGAGCGTCGCGTCGAGCGGTGGATGACGACAGGTCCAGCCTCTTCGTCCCGTTCCATCCCTTCGATCGCGAGCAGAGGCTCAGACGTGGTGAGACGGTCCCGGTGGAGATCGAGATCCCTCCGATGGCGATGCGATGGCATGCGGGCGAGCAGCTGCGGCTTCTGGTGGCGGGGTACAACATGCAGTCTCCCGAGTTCAATTTCCTGGCTCCCACGAAAACCCTCAACAAGGGTCGAACCGTGCTGCACGTGGGCGGCCGCTACGACTCGCACCTGTTGGCTCCCGTGCTGAAACCGTGAGTGACGGCGGACCGGCCAGAGCCCTGCGGGATCGCCCTCCCCCTCGGCCCTCGGGCGCGCAGGGACCGGTCAGGCGGGTTCCAGGCAATCCCGCAGGCGCTGAAGGGTCGCCAGCAGGTCCTCCCGCAAGGCCTCGGGATCGCGCTCGGCATAGATGAGGCCTTGAAGGAGGAGCCCGTCGAGGGTGATGTGCAGCTCGGCGGCCGCCGCCTCGGCGACGTCGTCGGGCAGCGGGAGGCCCTGACCGCCGGCCTCCAGCCAGTCGCTCCGCCGCAGCAGGGCGGCGACGGCCATGCGGGCGGTCGAGCGCACCGCATCCCAGGAGATCTCAGCCGATGGCTGGAGGCCGGGTTCGCGGATGCTGCGCATCATGAGGGCCAGCCACAGCAGCTGCTCGGAGCGGTGCCGCTCATCGATCGGGAGCGCCTCCTCGCACAGGCGCAGGGCCACGTCGAGGGCGGATGAGCGTTCGGCCAGGGTCCGTTCGGTCTCGGCGGCCTCGATGATCCCTGCGATGCGGGCCTCGGCGTCGGCCAGGAGCTGGCGGCCCGCGAAGAGCAGCAGCTCGTCGCGGGTGGAGAAGTAGTACTGGACCGCCCCGAGTGACCAGCCCGCCTCGGCGGCGACGGCGCGGATCGAGGCCGATTCGACCCCGCCACGGGAGACCACGCGCCGCAGGGCGGCCGCCAGCTCCCGGCGGCGCTGCTCGTGGTCGACCTTCTTGGGCATGGGACATGCATACCAGGTGTCCCGGAACTTGACTTCAGTCAACTGTATTGCTTCAATTTCATACGGTTGACTTGCAAAGGAGGCCGCGCCGGCGACATCCCCCGCCGACACGCGGGCCTCCGCCCCTTCCAAGACGCAGAACAGGACCCGCATGAGCCTTCCCGACGTCGGAGTACTCGCCGGCCTCGCCCTCCTGGACTCCACGAGCACCGGCACCCTGACCATCCCCGCGGTCATGCTCCTCCAGCCGCGGGTGCGCTTCAGCCGGATCCTGGGCTATCTGGCCACCATCAGCCTCTTCTACTGGGGGCTCGGGCTCGCGCTGGCGACAGTGGGCACCCGGATCACGGCCTCCCCCGGGCTGCAGGACGCCCTGGAGTCGCGCACCGCCTATGCGGTACAGCTGGCGATCGGCGTCGGCCTGGTCGCCGGCAGCTACCTGGTCGACGAGGAGGCCCAGGCACGACGGCGCGCCAAGCGCGGGGACCGCACCTCCCTGACGAGCCGCCTGATGGGCACGGTCCTGGGGCCTCGCGCCCGCTGGGACGCAGTTATCGCCCTGGCCCTCGTGGCGGGGCTCATCGAGGCGGCCTCCATGCTGCCCTACCTGGGCGCCATCGGACTCATCACCCGAGCCGGGCCGCCCGCAGCGGCGGTGGCCGCGGTGCTGGCGGCATATGTCGCGGTCATGGCGGCGCCCGCACTGCTCCTGACAACCGGGCGGGCCGCCGTCGGCGACCGCCTCAATGGGACCCTGGCCCGGATCAACGCCTTCATCGAGAGGCACTCCGCCAATTCACTGGCCTGGGTCATGGGCATCCTGGGCTTCCTCCTGGCGGCGGACGCCCTGGGCGCCCTCCTGGCGTGAACCGCGCCGGCCGGCCACGATCCGCAGCCGCGCCTATCGCCCCACCTGCGTCGAGATTGACATTGTCGTACGAGATCGGCGGTGTCACCGTCTATCTCGTACGACAATGTCAATCTCGACGGGCCGTATTCTGCCACTCCGGGGATTCCCCGCACCGATTAGCCTCGCGACATGAGCTACGACATCCTGGTCTTCGATCCCGCAGCCGTCTCCGACGCCGACTTCTCCGCCTGGTGGGAGGAGCAGTCCGCCTGGCCCGAGGACCACTCCTACTCCGACCCGGCCGTGACCACCCCCGAGCTCCGGGCGTTCTACGCGGACATGCGCCAGCGGTTCCCGGATATGGATGCGCTGACCGACGAGGAACTCGACGCCAACCCCGGCCTGGAGGACCGCATGATCGAGTACACCATCGGGACCCGCCTCATCTACATGGCCTTCCCCTGGAGCCGGGCCGAGCAGGCCGGCACCGCCGTCGAGACCACGGCCCTGCGTCACGGCGTGGCCATCGCCTGGGTCAGCGAGAGCACCACCACCGTCCCGATCCAGCGCCCCTGATTTCCGTCGCGCCTCAGAGACGCTGACGCCCCTGCCGCACAGCCCGTTACCATAGCGCGATGGGTGAGACCTCGCACGACAATGACCTGATGGCCCGCCTGGGGCGGATCAGCGCCGGGATCACCCAGCTCCCGTGCCCCAAGCCCGAACCGCCCTCGCCTGAGCTCAAGCTCATCCGCAGGCTGCTCGAGGTGCCCGAGGAACCCGAGCCGCACTGGGGGCCACCGCTGTCGGACGCCGAGCTCGCCGAGTGCGAGCAGTGCCTGGGCGTGAGCCTTCCCGAGGACTACCGGGCCTTTCTGACACGGGTGACACGTGGCGGCGACTGGCCGTTCTGTCTCGTGTGGGAGCCGGGCGAGGGGAGCTCCGAGTTCGGGGGCGGCCTGCGTCCAGACCTGCCCTTCCCCTATACCGACTCCGACCCCCTGGTGATCGCCGAGAGCAACCGGCAGGAGTATGAGGAGCAGCTCTCAAGCGGCGCCGTGAATCACGGGTTCGTCCCCCTGTCGACCGACGGCTGCGGCATGAACTACATCCTGGTGGTCACCGCCGCAGACCCGTCCGCGATCGGGACTGTGTGGGCCCACGACCTGCCCGACGACCTCGGGATCCAGCCCCTGCACGACCCCGGCACCGGCAGGCCCCTACGCTTCCTGGAGTGGATGGAGCGCTCCATGGAACGCTGCCGCGCACTGCTCGAGGATGGGGAGGATCTCTACTTCCTCCACACGTTCGCCCGCCGGCCCATGTGAGATCCCGGGTCCGGCCGCGCTCGAACACTCCGTCCGCGCCTGTATCTGAGCGGCGCCCGCGCCACGCCTCTACCAGAGGGTCGTGAGTCCCGGGAACATGGCGAACGCCGGGTCAACAGTGACGAGTACCAGGGACTCCCGGATCGCCTGGGCGGCGAGCATGCGGTCGAACGGGTCGCGATGCCCCCACTCCAGCCGACCGCTCAGACGAGCATGGTGCCACGCGATCGACAGCACTTCTGCTCCAAGCCGTGCGACATGGTCCTCAAGCGCGTCCAACCATGGACCGGCCCCGGGGAGCTTGCCGATACGGTGCTTGGTGAACAGCTCCCACGCGCTCGCCGTGGACACCACCAAACGGCTCTCCCGCGAGCGCAGCACCCCGGCAGCACCAGCCCCCAGACGGGAAGGCTCATTGATCGCCCACATCAGGGCGTGCGTATCCAGCAGGTAGCCATTCATGCCTCCTCCCAGGCACGCAGCTCCTCCTCGGGCAGCTCGTCGAAGAAGGAGTCAGGCAGCCGATAGCCGCCGAACCCGAGCTCGCGCTCGCCGTCGTCAACCGGGACCAGCCGTGCGACGGTCCGCCTCCCCCGAGCGATACTGATCGTGGAGCCGCTCTCGACCTCCTTCAGCAGCGCAGACAGATGGGTCTTGGCCTCCTGAACCTTCACCGTCCTCATGCGGCCATGATCACCTATCTGGTTCATGTTGGTCAACCAGCCTGGTCAGCCAGGACTCGCGCTTTCCGGAACCGATCTCGGTACAGGAATCGACCGATCTCGGCCAAGGGGCTCGGGTGGTCAGGAATCAGGGAACCAGCGCTCAGAGAGTCAGGCGGTCAGGTCCCGACGGCGCCCGGCCGCGTCGGCCACAGCCACCAGCACGACCGCGAGCGCCGCGCACACCGCGGGCCCGATCCACGGCCCGCCCTCCCCCAGCAGGAGTCGCGCCCCTTCGCTCGCCCCGGCAGTCCCGGCCTCCGGTACCGGCAGCCGGGGGACGTGCGTGAAGGGCGAGAGGTCGAGCAGCCGCTGTGGGGCCCGGGCCGTCGGCCCCAGCACCGAGATGCTCAGGGCCAGCAGGTAGGCGCCCCACCCCAGGGGCCGGGCGAGTCGGGGCACCACCGCGTGCAGGGCCAGCAGCCACGCGCCGGTCAGGAGCACCGCCGGCAGCTGGGCCGCCAGCCCGGCGACAAGGCCGCCGGCCAGCACCCAGGGCCTGGCAGTCGCCGGCGAGTCCTGAGCCATGAGAGCGGGAACCGCGCCGGCCGCCAGCCCCAGGGCGATGGCCGCGAGCATGGCCGCGCTCCCGGCGGCCGCCACCACGGCCCGGGCCGCGAGCCATCGGCGTCGGGACACCGGGGCGGACAGGACGCTCGCCGTCAGCCCGCGCTCCTCCTCCCCCACGGCGCCCCCGGCCAGGGCGACGGCGCAGGCCGCGGTGAGGATCCCGCCGTAGCGGATGATCATGGCGAGGTAGGTCTGGACGCTCAGCTGGTCGCCGAAGAAGGCCTGCATGGCCGGGTTGTCGGCGACCATCTGCTGGAAGGAGCTCTCGATGGTGGGGGCGAAGACGCCGTAGGTCAGGCCGAAGGCCAGACCGCCCACCACCCACCAGCCTCGGGCGGCGGCGCTCGTGCGCAGGGCCAGCCCCAGGGCGCCCGCGGGCCCACGGCGCCGGGTGCGCCAGGCCCCCGCGCCCGCGACCCGCCCCTCGCCCAGCTCGCGTCCGGCGTGCAGGGCCAGGCCCGCACCGATGAGGACGACGGCGACGCCGGCCAGCAGCCCCAGGGGCGCCCAGCGCAGGTCCACGTACACGCGGCTCTGCTGGATGAGGCCGATGGGGGTCAGCCAGGACAGGAGGGAGACGGCGGCGCCGGTACCGCCGCCTGCGCTCCCGGCATCGCCCAGGCCGCGCAGCAGGAACCAGGCCAGGACCAGCATGAGGCCGCCTCCGCGGGCGGAGCGGGCCGACGGCGCCAGGGCGCCCAGGACCAGTCCGCTTCCGGCCGCGGCCAGGGCCACGAGGAGCAGCCCGGCCCCCACCACCAGGCAGCCGGCCGCCTCCAGGCCTCCTGCCAGAGCGGCCAGGGCGCACAGCACCGACATCACCAGGGCTGCCAGGCCCGCAGAGCACAGCGCCGCCCGGGCACTCTCACCGCGTCCCACGGGGGCGGAGCGCAGCAGCTCGCTCGGGCCTCCCTCCTCGTCCCCGCGGGTGCGCGCGATCACCATGAGCACTCCCATGAGGGCGGCGACGAGGGCCAGCCAGCCCAGGGCCTGGGCGGCGAAGAGCGCACCCATGGTGGGGGAGGCCGCGTCCATGCCGAAGCCGGGGCCGGTGAAGACGGCGGCCGCGGGAGTCGAGTAGGTCAGGGCGGCGGCCCTGCGCTCCTCGACGGTGGAGTACATGGTGTTGAACATGGCCACGCAGTAGAGGGCCAGCACTCCTCCGCCCAGGGACCAGGCCAGGATGCTGCGCCGCTCACGACACAGGACCAGGCGGGTCAGTGGGGAGATCACGGCCCCGCGCGCCCTCGCCCGGGGAAGGGCGGCAGCCCGGCTCGCGCTCATGAGGCCGCCTCCTCATCCTGAGCGGCCGGGTCGGCTGGGAGAGCGGGAGCGGCCGGACCGGTTGGGCAGGCCGGGCGCGCAGCACCGGCGGAGCC
The DNA here is from genome assembly GCF_030253495.1 of Actinomyces israelii. Classification (NCBI taxonomy): domain Bacteria; kingdom Bacillati; phylum Actinomycetota; class Actinomycetes; order Actinomycetales; family Actinomycetaceae; genus Actinomyces; species Actinomyces israelii. Next base: position 365,163 of record NZ_CP124548.1, on the reverse strand, counting down.
CGCCGCCGCGCCGTCGTCGACGCCCTCGACACATCCAGCGCCCTCGTAGTGACGCAGGAAGAGCTCCTCGAGGCTCGGCGGGGCCGCGGTGAGCGAGCGCAGCCCGAGGGGGGCCAGGCGCTCCATGACCTCGGCGTTGCGAGCCGGCTCGATGCTCAGCTCGACCTCCCAGCCCCCGCCGTCGTCCTGCGCCCGGGCGGTGACGCGCAGGTCGTGAACCCCGGCGAGCCCGCCCAGGGCCTGCGGGTCGCGCTCGACGACGGCGTGCACGCGGGTGCGCAGCATGCCGCGGATGCGGTGCAGGGGCCCGCTCTCGACGGTGCGCCCGGCGCGCACGATGGTGACGGTGTCGCACAGCCGGTCCACCTCGGACAGGATGTGGCTGGACAGCAGGACCGCCGCCCCGCGCCCGGCCGCCTCGGCGACGCACCGGTTGAAGACCTCCTCCATGAGCGGGTCCAGGCCGGATGTCGGCTCGTCCATAACGAGCAGGTCCACGGGCTCGCTCAGGGCGGCGATGAGGGCGACTTTCTGCCGGTTGCCCTTGGAGTAGGCGCGGACCTTCTTGGAGGGGTCCAGGTCGAAGCGCTGGACGAGCTCGTCTCGTCGCCTGCTCGCCTCGGCCGCGCGCCCGGCGCCGTCGGGCTCCTCCCTGTCCCGCCGCCGACGGCGCAGCGAGGCGAGGGCCTCAAGGGTCTGGCCTCCGGTGAGCCCCGGCCACAGGGCGACGTCGCCGGGCACGTAGGCCAGGCGGGAGTGGAGGGCGACGGCGTCGTCCCAGGGGTCGGCGCCGAAGAGCCGGGCGCGTCCGCCGTCGGCGCGGATCATGCCCAGCAGGATGCGCAGGGTGGTGGACTTGCCGGCGCCGTTGGGACCGAGGAAGCCCGCCACCTCGCCGGGGGCGACGACCAGGTCCAGGCCGTTCAGTGCGCGGGTGGCGGTGCGCCCGCGACCGAAGGTCTTGGTCAGGCCCGCGATGTCGACGACGGCGCCGGGTGCGCTGGAGCTCATGAGTCCTCCCGGGGCGAGCCTGGTCGGGGCGTCCGGGGCTCGGCCGGGGTGTCGGCCGGCGGGGGCTCGGCCGGGGTGTCGGCCGGCGGGGGCTCGGCCGGGGTGTCGGCCGGCGGGGGCTCGGCCGGGGTGTCGGCCGGCGGGGGCTCGGCCGGGGTGTCGGCCGGCGGGGGCTCGGCCGGGGTGTCGGCCGGAGCCTCGGCAGGGGAGGTGGCCGAGGTGACCCGGACGTAGTCGGCGTAGAGCCCGGGGTCGGTGAACAGGGGCCGGGAGTAGAGCTCTGCGGTGACGGGGCCGTAGCGGTCGATGAACTCGCCGACGGCGGACTCGATGTCGCCGGGGTCGGAGGCCTCGTAGCGGGCGAAGAGCAGCAGGGCCCCGAACCCGGAGTAGAGGAGGTAGCGGGCGCGCGCCTCCTCGTTGCGGGAGGGGGTGATGGTCCCGGCCTCGACGGCGGCGGCCGTGTAGGACACGGCGTCCTTGACGAAGAGGTCCAGCAGCTCGGTGGCGAGCTCGCCGCCCTCCGCGATCGAGCGCATGGCGTAGGCGGTGGCCGGGACGTACTTCTCGACCTGGGACATCTGGGTCATGAGGTCCACGGGGCCGCCGAAGTAGGTCGAGGCGCTCTTGGCCTCCATGGTCAGGCGCAGCACCTCGGCGTCGCAGGCGCGGCGCAGGCCGTCCTTGGAGCCGAAGTGGTGGGTGATGAGCCCGGCGGTGACCCCGGCGTCGGCCGCGATGGCGCGCAGGCCTACGCCGAAGCCGTCGCGGGCGAAGCGGCGCAGGGCCGCGTTGCGGATGCGGGCGGCGGCGGTGAGGTCCGGGTCCGGAGACGACGGAATTGAACACATGATTAGGATACTATACGAACGTCTAGGATAGCGCAAGAGCCTCCACGCCCCGCCTCGTCGCGCCCGGCGCCGCCCGCGCTCTCAGGCAGGAAGAACCGACAGGCCGCTGCGTTACCATATCGAGCCATTACGATTCGGCCTCCTTTCTTGAGAGGCACGACATCGGGTTGCTAATCTCCTCCAGGAAATGCGGGAAGCCACGATCCCCACATGAGATGGATATTTCTCACACCTTCCCGCATAGACCCTACCCCCTTCTGAGAGGACTCCCATGTCTTTCTTGTCGCGCATGCGCGCCCCCGGCAGGTCGGTCATTGCCGGCGCGATTGTGCTCATACTTGTCCTGGTCGCGTCCTGGGCCGGGCTGACCCTATCCGCTCAGGCCGCGGTCAACGAGAACATCAAGATCAGTGACTTCTCGCTGGTGTCCTCCAACGGAAACGGGGCCGAGGACCCCAGCTACAACAACACCAAGGTCGATGACATCCTCAAGCTGAAATTCGCCTGGGATGCCACCAACGCGGACCCCAGGAGCGGGCAGTCCTTCCAGATCACGCTGCCCAGCCAGCTCCGCAACCGCGAGAGCCTGACCGAGCCGATGAAGGTGACCTACAACGGCGCCGACCACACGATCGGCGAGTGCGTCATGGACGACCAGACCATCACCTGCACCTTCAGTGACGCCCTCGACACCCTCCGGGGCCAGGGATTCGACGGCTTGAACGGCAGGGGATCCGCGCTGGTCGTGGCCGCCAAGGCCACGGAGGAGTCCACGGTGACGATCGACGCCAACGGCAAGAAGACCGCCGTGCCGATCCCCGGGGGCCGCATCGCTGAGAACAGCGGCATCAGCTACACGCCTGAGACCCTGCGCAAATGGGCATTCGACGTCACCGCCGCCTCGAAGCAGATGGACTGGGAAGTCGATCTCGGCCCCTCCCAGCTCAAGGATGTCCTGGCAGGAGCGGGCACGCCCATCGTTCTGGACGGACACACGCGTTCCACCATCACCCTCACTGACGAGATCAGTCCCGGTCACGCCTACTCCCCGGACCTCTCGAAGTGGCATCTCGATATCGGTACCAGCTCCACCCGCGATGCCATCTACGGGCAGGTCACCGACGCCACCGGAACCGACCAGGACACCTCCCAGGGAGACTTCGACCTCAACGTCGTCATTGAGGGCAACCGGGCCACCATCACCATCACCGGCCCCTTCGCCGCGGACACCAACTACATCATCTACTACGCCTCGACGCCCTCCTCCGAGAACGGGACGGTCCAGCCCGGACTGGAGTACAAGAACAACGTCCACCTGAAGGGCACCGACCGGGAGGCGTCCTGGTCCGTGTACTACACGAGGTCCTTCACCATCGACGTGAAGCTCGCCCCAGGCTTCGGAGGCTTCAGCGTCGCCAAGCTGCTCACCGGCTCCGGCGCCCCGAAGGTGCCCGCCGGCACGACCTTCGACGTCGCCGTCGACTACACCCTGCCCGGCGGCGCCACCGTCGACACCTACCAGGGCTGGACAGCCCCCGGCACCGTCAACGACTCCCGCACCGGAGGCCGCACGGTCCTGAAGGTCTCCAGCGGAGACACGACCACCTACCCGGGGACCTTCCCCGCCGGCACCGTGCTCACCCTCAGCGAGGACACCTCCACGGCGTCCGCGACCCCGGAGGGGACCGCCTGGGGCAGCCCCGAGTTCACGGTCGATAATCAGGCCGGGTCCAGCCTCACCATCGCCGACCAGAAGTCGACCGCGGTGACGCTGAAGAACACGTCCGAGGAGACCGCCCCTCGCACCGGCCGGTTCTCGATCGCCAAGACGGTGAGCGGCGACGGCGACTTCACCGGCTCCACCTTCGTCTTCCCCTACGCCTGTGACAACGGCGCTGCGGGCGTCCTGCGCGTCCCCGGCGACGGGACCGTCGTCACGAGCCCCGAGCTGGCGGAGGGAGCGACCTGCGAGGTCAGCGAGGACACCAGCGAGGCCGCGCAGGACGGGTACTCTCTCGTCTCCTCGCTCTCGAAGAGCTCGGTGACCATCGCCGCCGGAGAGGTGATCGCGGTGACGGCCACCAACACCTACTCGCGCGAGACCGGCACCTTCTCCGTGGTCAAGCACGCGACGGACAAGGAGGAGCCGCAGCCCGATCCCGTCTCGGCCTCCGGCGACCCTGCGGGCGCTGCGGCCGACGACCAGCAGGCCGCCGGAGACACGGAAAACACGGCCCTGGCGGAGAAGGAGTTCATCTTCACCTACACCTGCAATGACGCCAACGCCACCAAGGGCACGCTGAAGGCCAAGGGCAACGGGTCCACCACGCCCTCCAACGTCCAGCTGCCCCTGGGCACCTCCTGCACCATCACCGAGGACGTGGCCGACGCGCAGGTGCCCGGATACACGCTCAAGGCGCCCGAGGCGCAGACCGTGACGATCGGCCCCAAGGACCAGCTGGTGGAGGCCTTCTTCACCAATGTCTACACCCCGACGGAGCCGGAGCCCACGCCGACGCCAGAGCCCACGCCGACGCCGACGCCAGAGCCCACGCCGTCGCCCGAGCCGAGCGACTCGCCATCACCCACGCCCGCCCCGACGCCGGAGCCCAGCGAGGCCCCCTCGCCGGAGCCCAGCGACTCGCCGGCTCCCGAGCCGAGCGAGATGCCGACGCCCGAGCCCAGCGACCCACCGTCACCCACGCCCGCCCCGACGCCGGATGAGCCGAGTGAGTCGCCAAGCTCGCCGGCGCCGGACGGCGGGAGCTCGCTGGCGCGCACCGGAGCGAGCATGTCGATCGCGCTCCTGGCCGCCACGGCCGTCGCGGGCGGTGCCGTCCTGCTGGTCGAGCGCCGTCGGGCCTGATTCCGCTCAACCCGCATAAGAGCGCCGGTGGAGTCCTCGGGGGCTCCACCGGCGCTCGCGCGCGTGACGGGCCCCCGGTCGCGGCCCGGATAATGGCTGGGGCAGCCGCCTCGCCCAGCTCCTGCTCTCCATCGTCCTCGTGCCGCTCGCCGCCCTCTCCGTGCTCAGAATAATCCCGGCCCTGCGCTCGACGGGTTACGCCAGCGTGTACGGCTCCGTCCCGAACCTGATTGCGATTATGGGCTTCAGCATGACGCCGCTATTTCGCAGGGCCGACGACGAGTCCGCGTAAGGCGCGCCCTCATGCGGCCGGTCCCCGCCGACGCCGGCTGATAGCAGCAGGCCGACGCCGGTCGGGTCAGGATGTTCCCATCGTGAGGGTGATGCGGCGAATCCAAGACGGGTTGTGACGATAGAAGCCGCTCACAGTAATGAGATCGACCGGCTCGGTGCTGGTCGTCAGAACCCGATCCTTCTCACTGGAGGCGGGCAACCAGGACGCAGGTGTGCTCGTGCCGTCCGATTCGTTCGCATCGGGCGTTCGCAGCACCCATACGTCGCCGGTGGGCGTGATTCGCCGCGTCACGATCATTCCCGTCACACTGAGACGCGCCCCCGTCTCAGGATCGACGAGCTCCCGCGGAGCCTCGCGCTCCTGCGCTTTCCCGGAGGCGTCCGGGTCGCCCGCTGCGCCCGTGCGGTCCGCGTAGCCCGTATAGCACTCCGTCCAGCCGTTCGGATATACGCGGTAGACATGATCGATGGTGCTGCGAGTCTCTCCAGTATCGGGATCCGACAGGCTCAGGGCGGCGGGAGAGCCGGTCGAGGACGCGCAGTGCGAGGAGTAGCCGGAGTACTTGCGCGGCGAGGTCACGGCGCTGTTCGCGGTCGCGCCCACGAGCCAGCCGGTTGCCGGCCACCTGAAGGGATCGGATTTCGGATCCGTCAGGGAGTAGGACGTCATGGTTCCGCCACCGGGATGGAAGGTGGGCGAGGTCTCGACGACAAGAGCATCGTTGGTCAAGGCCTGGCCCAGAACCCTCTCGCCCGTCTCCACGGCGCGCACCACCTCCCCGGTCTCGGCCGAGAGCACCACAAGGGTCCGAGACTGGTCGGTCACATCATCTCCCCGCCGGGCGGATTCCTCAATCGAGCGCGGCACGAGCAGTACCACGATGTAGTCGCCGTCGGGGCTGGCCAGGAAGCTCTTGGCCGCGAACCTGTCTTTTCGCTTCGAGGGGTCCTCCGAGCGCGCATAGCTGCAGGCGGCTTCTGACGACAGCACCCTGTACCATCGCACAGTGCCCGTTTCCTGGTCCAGTGAGACGACGGCGGTGCTCTGCCGGCGGGGCGAACCAGGGGTGGAAAGACCTGCTGAACCAGAGGAGGAGTCCTGCGCGCAGGCCCAGACAGGGCGCGGATTCATCGAGCCCTGCGGGCTCGGCGCGCTGCGCAGCAGCCGATGTCTTCATATCATTTCACCCCGTAGATACGATACTCGTGCTCATAGAATCCGCCCTCGCTATTCGTATCGACGAGAATGACTGAGCCCCCGGGAGCCGCCACCACGCACGGCACAGAACGGGACGTATAGCTTCCCTCCACCAGCTGACTGAGACTATATTCCAAGTCACGCCGGTCCGATACGTCGTCAGCGGTGGATGTTGAGGAGATCGGAACTGTGAGCGACGCGGATCCGTCTGACGCCTGGACCCGAACGGCCATCTCCTCCCCATGGGGCTCGCCGGCCTGCCAGCCATAACCCACCGAGGCCCTGGTCATGCTCGCATCCTGCGGGCCCATGGAGACCGTACGGGCGGCGGGATCGAAGACGGAGCCGACCCAGGAGTGATCCGCAGGATTCTCCGATCCGTCGGTACCCTGCTCGGTGAGCTCGGGATACATGACGAGCTGCCGAGAGGCCATGGAGGCCATGGAGGCCATCCGGTTGAGTCCGGCCGTCCTGCCCAGGGCAACTCGTTCGGCGGCGTCGCCGCCGTGGGCGCCGACGTCGTCGATGCTCACCGCTGACGCGTCCCGGCTGCCGGACTCGCCCGCGCTCCCTTCTTGCGTAGACGGCCACTGCTCCGTCGACAACCACGAGCACCCGGTAACCTCTCTTATCGGAGATGGGGTCGAGAGCCACGTCCTGCAAGGTGGTAACGGAGTCCAATGCGGTGTCGGGCACGAGATCCGGGCGACCCACGGGATTCGATTCGGATTCCTTGTCCTGCCTCCACGCACCGGCAATGAAGGTCGAGTGCCCTGCGGGCCCCGAGTACATGCCGGCGTTCCGGTAGTCCGACGCGAGGGTTCCCAGGTGGTGCCCGTCGGCCAGGGAGAATGCCTGGTCGCGAATGAGCACCGCGGAATCAGTGAGCTGCAACCGCCCCGGACTCGCCTCGTCCATTGGTTGCCGAACGGCGACATCACCGGTGATCGTGTCGAGGACGATCACGCTGCCACTCTCCTCCCGTTCGGGGAAGCTGCGCTTGAGGCGAACCTGAAAGGCCAGGTGCTTGAGGTCGGGGCTGGGAACCAGGTACGTCTCCGGCTCGGGCACAGAATCATCGCTCGCCGATACAAAGCTCGCACTGCGCACCTGGTAGCCCCACAGCGTGGATCCGTCCTGGGAATCGAGTCCCCTGACAGTGCCCTTATCCAGGACAACAGGACCACGCGCATCTGCCACGACATCCAGGACCCGGCCTGATTCGATATCGCGATCCCAGACGCAGGGCGCGCAGAATAATAGTGGTGCTCAGCATTGGTGAGGCAATGGTGCGAGGCGCGGCGTCGCCCGCCTCTCCCGGTTCGCCATCCCGGGCTGCGCCGCCCCGGGCCCCGCAGTCCCCGAGCGGTCCGCGCCCGCGTGCTGGACGTCCTCGGCCAGGCACCCCCTCCCTTCCCGCCGCCTCCCCCTCTTTCCCCTCCGCCCGCCCCCTTCGCCGAGATCGGCGGCGCCGCAGCCACAGGGCCGCAACCACCAGGCCGGCGATGGCGGCCAGCGTCCCCGCCCGGGCGGGGAGCGGCGGCGTCGGGGAGATCCCGACGACCGTGATCCCAACCACGAGGAGTATCAGGCAGCTGGCGACCACGCCTCCCAGCATGGAGCGGCGCGACGAGACGGCGGGTGCAGGCACCCGGCCAGTCTAGAAAGGCTCCGGCCCTGCCTCATCGAACCACGGTTCGGCAGCCCCCGGCCCGATGCTCCCGGCCGCCCAGGCGCGGACGACGGCGGTCCAGGCGGGCGGGATCCTGCGCCTCATCCGAGCGGACGCGTGAATGCAGCGTTCCGTGCCACGGCAGGAGGCGGATTCAATGGGCCGCTCTACCTCGTCGCTCTGGCTACTTCCGCTCACAGGCGATGCCATCGTTGTCACGGTCCAACCCGGACCGATATCCGGGTTCGCCCCGATAAAGCGGGGCGGCGCCGGCGGCTCGGGCCGCATCGCAGTTGCGATAGTAGACACTCTCGGGCGTTGGATGAGCCGCAGGCGCCTCCTCGGGACTCGAAGAATCGCCGTCATCCGCGGTACCAGCATCCTGCCCGCTCGCCGAGCCCTCATCCTCAGACCGGGGGGCGGCGGGCTCAGGCGCAGCCCGCTCCTCCGGAGCCTGCGTTGCCGGGGCCGGGCTGTAGACGATGGTGGGCACCGGCGTCGGGGTGTAGACAACCGTGGGCACCGGCGTCGGGGTGTAGACAACGGTCACTTCCGGAGAGGGAGTATCCGTCGAATTCGGACTCGAAGTCGCAGTGGTGGACGAGCCAGAGGCACCGACCCCGATACCGAGGAGGAAGCTCAGAAAGACCAGAATGAAAGGCAGCGACTTGCGGAGCAGTTCGCGATGCCGAGGTGTCGGCCGAGGGGAGTGCACAGGAACGGGGTAGGAGGGCGAAGGGGGTGCGGGAGAGAAAGAGGGTCTGAAGGGCGTAGTCATGGGGGCCTCGAGCAGAAGGGGACGGCGACGTCTAGTCACGGGCATTCAAGCACGCCATCGGGACGGGCCTGCAAGACCACGTCAACCGTTGCAGAACTGGTACCTGCGCCCCGAGCACTCCGGGCGTTCAGGGAGCAGGCGGAGGCCGGCGTCGGCGTCCGGCATAGGACCGGGGTCCGGGGCCCGCGACTCGCCTCCTCCCGGTAGGCGATGTCGCCTGTGCGACCGCGCCGGCACGCTTGACGCATAACCGCCTCCACCAGTCCCCACCGGCTCGGCGAGCGCCATCAAGGCGCCGCCAGGGCGACCCGCATCGCGCAGGGCGTCTTCGTGGTTGTCTATGCAGGCTGTTTTCTCCTCAGTCCGGGCAGGCTCCTGATCCCGGGCGACTACCGCCTTCCTGCTGCGGGTCACGGGCCCGTCGGGCGCGGTGCTGCAGAACGACGAGAGCGTCTTCCGCATCGCGGCAACGCTCACACCGCTCCTCTTCGTCACTGTCGCCGGAGTCGCGGGCCCGTCCGTGGAGGAGCTGTTCTTCCGGCAGTTCCTCATCGGATTCATCGAGCGGTACTCACGCACCGTCATGGTCGACCTCAGCGCCTTCGCGCCGCTGCTCCTCCAGCGAGTCTTCCAGTGAGGCCCTCGCCGGGAACGGTGGATATCGGCGAAGGGGTGCGGGAACTGGGCGAGAGGATGTCGGCTCCGGAGACGGCGGCTCGACTGGCTCGGATACGTCTCTGCGCCCACCCTCATGCGGTACCCGCCTTGTCCTACTTGTTACCCCGCTCGGGCCCAACCGCCCGCGCCCCGCGCGCCCGCCGGGCCATGGCGCACCCCGGCGCGCTTCGCTTCCCGTCGAGCGGCCGCCCCGCGCCGTCGGCCCCCGACCGAGCCCTGAGAGCCGCTGCCCCGGCGCCGAGCTCGCCAAGGACCCCGCCCGGGCCCCTTATCCTGGCCCCATGCACGCGTGGCGCTCCGGTCTGACCAGGCTGGGCCGCAGCCTCATCACCCTCCAGCCGGCCCCGGGCCGCGCCCGCCGGGCCCTGCGGTGGGTGGCCGCCATCGCCCTCGGCCTGATCGGGACCGTTCTCATCCTGGGACCCACCCGCGGCTCGCTGGGGCTGCTGGGTGCGATGGTGGCCAACTCCGGCCGCGAGGCCCCGCTGCGCCGTCGCGTGCGCACCCTGCTCGCCGTCGGGGCGACGACGCTGGTATGCCAGAGCATCGGCATCCTCATCGCCCCGCACCCCGCCCTCATCCCCCCGGTCATGACGGCAATGACGCTGGTGGTGGTGTGGACCTGGCACGCGCTCCTGACCGGACCGCCGGGCCCCATCGACACCGTGTTCGCCGGGGCCTTCGGCACCTACATGGGCTCGGAGGGCTGGACGGTGCCGACCCTCGTCCCCATCACCGCCCTGGCCTGGGCGCTGGCCTCGGCGGCCTCCCTGCTGCTCCTGGCCCTGGACCCGTATGCGCCCGAGCGCGAGAGCGTGGAGGAGGCGGAGCAGGCTGTCGCCGCCTACTGCCGCCTGCCCGCGCCCACCGACGACGACGGCGCCTCCCTGGTCTCCCAGCGCGCCATCGCGCGCTCGCGCGCCTGGATCGGTGTCGACGACGCCTGGCACATCCTGCGCACCGGGCGCACTCCCGGCACCGTGCCGCTGACCGCCCGGGGGCGGGCGCTGGAGGAGCGCCTGCGCGCGGCCCACCTGCGGCTGGTGTCGGTCCTGCACGCCCAGTCCTTCCCCGGCGACCACCCAGACATCACGGACAACTTCGACCTGGTGCCCATGGGCCGGCCCAAGGCCCGCTACCTGCTGCGCACCGCGGCAGAGCGCGGGTCCCGCCCCCGCCTGGTGGCAGGGAGGGCGGCGACGGCGGTGCTCCTGGCCTCCTCGGCGGCGTTCCTGTCGCCGGTGGGGCGGCCCTACTGGGCGATCCTGTCCTCGCTCATCGTCCTGCACATGGGGGCCTCCCGTGCGGATCTCACGATCCGGGCCGCCCACCGGGTCATCGGCACGGCCCTGGGCACGGTCGTCTACCTGGGGATCGTCGCGCTCGACCCGTCGACCTGGGTGCGCCTGTGCCTGGTGATCGCCGCGGTCTACGCGCTGGAGAGCCTGGTGACGCGCAACTACGCGGTCGCCGTGGTCTTCGTGACCGTCTTCGCGCTCATGCTCACCCCTGCGGCATCCTCTGCGCAGATCGTGACCCTCATGGGCGACCGCGTGCTGGAGACCGTCATCGGGGCGAGCTCGGCGGTGCTCGTCACCTGGTCGATGGGGCGGCGGGCCCCGGTGCTGCTCGTGCGCAGGCAGTACCGGCTGACCCTGAGCTCGCTCGTGAAGGTCCTCGCGGACCTCGCCGACGGGCTGGAGGACACCACCATCCGCTCCGGCGAGGCGGCGGCGCCCGGCCGCGGCTGGTGGCGCCGGGCGAGGTGGCACCCGCTGACGTCCCTGGTGCGCGACCACCGGCGTCGTCTCGTCTTCGAGCTGGGGCGGGCCGGGGCCGTGCTGTCCTCCGCCCGCCCTGATGATCCCGCCGCCCTCGAGCCGTGGTACGCGGTCCAGCGGGAGGTCTCCTCCCTGGGGTACGACGTCGTGGCGGCCACCTGGCGGGATCCGGGCGCGAACCGGCGGGCGGCGGCCCGCGCGTACACCGAGCTGACCTTTCTCATCGCCGCCCTGCCGCCGATCTCCTCGCGGAACATCTCTCCCGACAGGCTGGCGGCGAGGGTCGCGGCGATCCGCGCGGTCTTCCTCGCGGGAGCGTAGCGGAGCCGGCCCCGGCTAAGACAGCTCGCGCGCCGCCCTCAGGCCGCGAGCGGATCGAAGACGGCCAGGCCGTGAGCGCGGGCAGCGTGCACCAGGCGGGCGTCGTGGGTGAAGACGGTGACCGGATCACCCGGGTCGTCGAGCAGCAGTGCGGTCGCCAGATGAATGGCGTCCAGGGACTTCAGCTCCTCAGTCATGGCGCACGCCCGCTCAATCACGTCGTCATTAATGTCCACCAGACGCACTCGGTCGACAATCTCCTGCGCCTTGGCCGGGTCCGTCCCGGTACGGTGCGTCAAGCGGAGCAGCTCAACACGAAAAAGAACCGAGGAGATCAATCCGTCTTCCCGGTGAAGCCTGTTCACAATACTGGCCGCACGCGACGCCCCTTCCTGACCGAGGAGGGACAGCGCAACGAAAGACGTGTCGATGTAGTTCAATCGACGAGCTCCTCACGATCCTCGGCAAGCAGCGCCTCAAGCGTCAGCCCCTCCGGCAAGGTCCAACCGTCGAGAGGAATATGGGAGTCGCCCTTGGCGGGTCGGACCCGGCCCTGGCGGACCATGCGCTGGTACCAGGACTCCCCGCGCCGGATGGGGACGATCCGAGCGATGGGCCGACCGTTGTCGGTCACCGTCACCGGCACACCGGTGGACTCCACCTCCCGACAGACCTCCACAGCCCGCCGACCGACCTCACGCAGACCCACGCTCCTGGAACCGGGAGCCATGGGCGCACCCATCACATCCATGACACAAGGCTACCGACCACAGCAACCCGCCCCAACAGCCGGCGCGCCGTCCTCAGGCCGCCCGGTAGGTGAACCGCTCCCAGCCGAGGGCTCCGATGCGCTCGGCCATGCGCTCGCAGGCGGCGTCCCAGCCCGCCGCAGTCACCGCGAAGTCGCCGGTCGTGCCCTTGCCGCGCGCCTGCTGCAGGGCGTAGACCCGCGCCCCGGCCTCGTGCACGCGGCGCGCGACCTCGACGGCGTCATCGGCGGTCACGTCCCCGGGCACGACCGTGGTGCGCACCTCGAACGGAGTGTCCGCCTCCAGCAGGACCTGCAGGCTCTCCCACGCCTTCGCCGCGGCGCCGGGCCGCCCGACCACGGCCTGATAGTGCTCGGGCAGCGCCTTGACGTCCAGCCCCACCCAGGAGACGAGCCCGGAGGCGACCAGGTCGCGCAGGCGCCGCGGGTAGGCACCCGCGGTGTGGAGCCCCACCCGGAACCCCATCTCGACGACCTCGCGGGCGGCGTCGGCGAGCGCGTCCTGGCGCAGCGCCTCGCCGCCGGTGAAGACGACGCCGTCGAGCAGCCCGCGGCGCCGCCCCAGCAGGACGCGCACCTCCTGCCAGGCGACGGCCCCGGGCGTGCGCGTGGGGATGAGCGCCTGGTTGTGGCAGTAGAAGCAGTTCCACGGGCAGCCCTGGGCGAAGACCGTCGCGGTGAGGTGGTCGGGCCAGTCGACGGTGCTCATGGGAACCAGCCCGGCAATGACCAGGTCGTCAGCCGCGCGGGACCGAGGGTGGCGGGAGACTGCCTCTCGGCTACCATCGGCGCTGCTCGTCCCTCGCGGCGCTCCCGCCAGACCCGCCACGCCTTCGAGGCAGTCTCCCGCCACCCCCTCCGGTCCTTGCGACACCAGCATGCCCGGCCCTACGCGGATACGGCGCTCAGCCGCGAGACGGCGGGGCCGTGCCCGCCGGCGGCGTCCTCGGTGAACATCTGCCGCTCCATGTACTCGCCCTTCTTGCCGATGTTGAAGGACTTCACGGGGCGGAAGTAGCCCATGACGCGCGTCCACACCTCGCACTCGACCGGCTCGGCACCCGGGTGCAGCTCGGCGCACTTCTCGCAGGTCAGGTGCTCCCCGGCCAGGTAGCCGTGGGTGGGGCAGATCGAGAAGGTCGGCGTGACCGTGATGTAGGGGGTGCGGAAAGCGGTCAGGCTGCGCCGCACGAGCTCCTTGCAGGCCCGCGCCGAGGAGATCCGCTCGTTCATGTACAGGTGGAGGACCGTGCCGCCGGTGTACTTGGTCTGCAGCTCCTCCTGCATCTCCTGGGCCTCGAAGGGGTCGTCGGTGTAGGCGACGGGCACCTGCGAGGAGTTCGTGTAGTACGGGTTGGACTCGGTGCCGGCCTGGAGGATGCCGGGGAAGCGCTTGCGGTCCTCCTTGGCGAAGCGGTAGGTGGTGCCCTCCGCCGGGGTGGCCTCAAGGTTGTAGAGGTGGCCGGTGGCCTCCTGGAACTCCACCATCTTGTCGCGCACGTGGTCGAGAAGGCGCACGCACATGTCGTGGCCGCGCGGGTCGGTCAGGTCGTAGCCGCCGCCGTCGTGCCGCGTGAAGTTGCGGACCATCTCGTTCATGCCGTTGACGCCGAGGGTCGAGAAGTGGTTGTCGAGCGTGCCGAGCCACCGCTTGGTGAAGGGGAACAGGCCGGCGTCGATGTGGTGCTGGATGACGGTGCGCTTGAGCTCGAGGGTGTCCCGGCCGATCTCCAGCAGGCGGTCCAGGGCCGCGACGAGGCCGGGCTCGTCTCCGGCGTGCAGGTAGCCCAGGCGGGCCATGTTGACGGTGACGACGCCGACGCTGCCGGTCTGCTCGGCCGAGCCGAACAGGCCGTTGCCGCGCTTGAGCAGCTCGCGCAGGTCGAGCTGGAGGCGGCAGCACATGGAGCGGATCATGCCGGGGTCGAGCTCGGAGTTGATGAAGTTCTGGAAGTAGGGCAGGCCGTACTTCGCCGTCATGGTGAACAGCCGCTCGCAGTTCTCCGTGTCCCAGTCGAAGTCCCTGGTGATGTTGTAGGTGGGGATGGGGAAGGTGAAGACGCGCCCCTCGGCGTCGCCGGTGGTCATGATCTCCATGAAGGCGCGGTTGATCATGCCCATCTCCTCGGCGAGGTCCCCGTAGGTGAAGTCGCACAGCTCGTCGCCGATGAGGGGGTGCTCGTCGGCCAGGTCCGCGGGGCAGGTCCAGTCGAAGGTGAGGTTGGTGAAGGGCGTCTGGGTGCCCCAGCGGGAGGGGACGTTGAGGTTGAAGATGAGTTCCTGCATGCACTGGAGGACCTGGTCGTAGGTCATGGAGTCCAGGCGGACGAAGGGCGCCATGTAGGTGTCGAAGGAGGAGAAGGCCTGGGCGCCGGCCCACTCGTTCTGGAGCGTGCCCAGGAAGTTGACGATCTGCCCGACGGCGGAGGAGAAGTGCTTGGCCGGCGCGGAGGCGATCTTGCCGGGCACCCCGTTGAAGCCCTGCTGGAGGAGGTTCTTGAGCGACCAGCCGGCGCAGTAGCCGGCGAACATGTCCAGGTCGTGGATGTGGAAGTCGCCGGCGCGGTGGGCGTCGCCCGCCTCCTGGGAATAGATCTGGCTCAGCCAGTAGTTGGCGATGACCTTGCCGGAGGTGTTGAGGATCATCCCGCCCAGCGAGTAGCCCTGGTTGGCGTTGGCGTTGACCCGCCAGTCGGAGCGGTCGAGGTACTCGGTGATGGTGGAGACGGCGTCGATCTGGGGCCGCGAGCCGTGGGCGACAGCGGAGTCGGCGGAGCCGCGCGCCACGAGCTCGGGGTGAGCGGCGGCGAGGTGAGCGGCGGTGGGGATCTGGCTGCTGTCTGACACGGAACTCTCCAGTGCGTCGGTGAACGAGTGCGGCAGGCGCTGCCGCTCCAGCCCCCGGGAGGGGCGTCCGGCGCGGCACCACCAGGAGTGAGACTACAACCGAATCACACGGATGCAACACATCATGTAGGTGCGAGACTGGTTCGCAACCACTACATGTAGTGGTTGTGCCGACGTCCCTCGAACTGACGTACGAACGCTTTCGGCGGGATTCCGGGGCTCTCCCCGGTATGTGCGCGGGATCACGCGTCCATATGTCGTTCGGTCCGTCGCGCGTGTCGCGGGCGGGATCGCGCGTGTCGCGGGGCGACCGGCGAGACCGACGGCGCACATGTCGCGGGCGGGGTCCCGGACGGGGTCGCTGCCGGGCCGATCGACGACGGCGCCCGGCCGCCTCCGACAGGCCCGTCTACCATGGATGACATGGGGACGCCAGGGCCGGTCGCGACACAGCTCCATCACGTCCACGACGCGGCCGCCCGGGGCCTGCGCGCCGGCCAGTACGTGTACGCGATCGGCTCCTACCACTACAACTGGCACACGGCCCTGGAGATCCTCGTGGTCATCACCGGCGCCCTGGAGCTGTGCGCCGCGGGGAGCGTCAACCAGCTCGAGCCGGGCGACGTCGTCGTCATCAACGCCAATGACGGCCATGCCACGCTGGACACCCAGCCGCGCACCACGGTCATGTGCCTGCACGTCGAGGGCGACTATCTGGCGTCCTTCACCCCCGACGGCACCGTCCCCCGCTTCGCCTGCCGCTCCGCCCCGGCCACGCGCGAGGACGTCGGCTTCACGCGGCTGCGCACCCTGTGCTGCCGGATGATGCTCGCCTCCCACCGCTGCGGCCCGGGCGCCGACGCCGCCTGGGAGGCGCGCCTGCTCGACGTCTTCGCTACGCTCTTCGACCACTTCCCGCCCGCCCCGGCGGGCACCGGCGAGCCGCCGGCGGCGGTCGAGAACCACCGGGCGCTGCAACGGGCGGTGACCTACATCGACTCCTCCTTCCGCGAGCGCATCACCCTGGACCGCCTGGCGCGGCGCGTGGGGTTCTCCCCCGGCTACCTCTCGCAGGTCTTCCACCAGCAGGTGGGGATGACCTTCAGCGAGTACCTGGCCCGGGTGCGGCTGCGGCAGGCGACCCGAGACCTGGGCGAGACCGACCACCTCATCGCGCGCGTCGCCGCCGACGCCGGCTTCCCGGACGTCAAGGCCTTCAACACGGCCTTCCGCCGCACCTTCGGACGCACGCCGTCCGCCTACCGCAGCCTGCTGACGACGGACACCGCCGCCGCGGACGAGGTCTTCCACCAGCGCTACGTCTCCCGCGGCGACGAGTCGGTCATGCGGGTGCTGCGCGTCTGGGCCTCGCGCGGCGCGGCCGGCGGGGCGGAGGGGCCCTGCGCGACGGCGACCCTGCTGGCGCGCCCCTCGCCGGTCGAGGAGGCTCTGGAGCTCACGCGCTCGCTGACGGCCCGGCTGGAGCAGATGGCCGACAGCGGGTAGGTGCGCACCGTCCCGCCCTTCGGCGCGCCCATGCCGCTGCGCCCGAGTGGCGAGGCGGTCCAGGCCTGGCGAATCTCCAGGCCGAGAAGGGGCGCGGCCCCGCCCCGCAGGCCCGCGCGAGGCGCGCAGGCCCGGAACGACGGCGATTGCGGGACGCAGGCCGCAGGGCATCCGGTCAGGTCCCCGCTCTCGCGACCGGCACCGCACCGCCCCGCCACGGGACCACCGTCCCGCCCGCCCCTCTGAGGCATTGGACAGACCGGCGCCGGCCGTAAGCGGACCCTTGAAAGGGTACAGATCACCGCGCCGGCCGAAGGAGGACCGCCGTGACCGCCGCAGGCACAGCCGCCGACACAACCATTCCCACCCTCTCCGCCACCGCCCTGCCACCGGGCTCGGACCCCGGCCGCCTGGCCGAGCTCGCCGACGTCGTCGCCCGCTTCACCGCCGTCGTCTCCCGCCGCCTGCCCGATGACGTCACCGCTCGGCTCAAGGCGCTGGCCGCGGAGGAGACCAGCCCCATGGCGGCCATGATCTACCGCACCATGCAGCGCAACCAGGAACTGGCCGAGAGGCTGAGGCGTCCCTCCTGCCAGGACACGGGCCTGGTGCAGATCTTCGCCACGGTGGGAAGCCACTTCCCCTGCGCCGACGGCCTCGCCGAGACCCTCAAGGCCTCCATCGCCGAGGCCACCCGCCTCGCTCCGCTGCGCCACAACACCGTGGAGACCTTCGACGAGCTCAACACCGGCACCAACGTCGGGACGAAGTCGCCGTGGATCTACTGGGACCTCGCCGAGGGCCGCGACGACCTGACCCTCCACGTCTACCTCGCCGGCGGCGGCTGCTCGCTGCCCGGCCAGGGCAAGACCCTCATGCCGGGCGAGGGCTACGAGGCCGCCATGAGGTTCGTCCTGGATGTCATGACCTCCTACGGGATCAACGCCTGCCCGCCGCTGCTGGTCGGGGTGGGCATCGGCTCGTCCATCGACGCCGCGAGCTACATGTCCAAGCTCGCCCTCATGCGGCCGGTCGGCTCGCACGCCTCCAACCCGCGGGTCGCCCGGCTGGAGGACGACCTCCAGGAGGCCATCGACTCGATCGGCCTGGGCCCCCAGGGCCTGGGCGGGACACGTTCCACGATGGGCGTCAACATTGAGAGCTCCGCCCGCCACCCCTCGGTGCTCTCCGTGGCCGTCAACACCGGCTGCTGGTCGCACCGTCGCGGCACCATCCGCTTCGACCGCAACCTGAGCTATGAGCTCATCACGCACAGGGGAGTCGAGCTATGAGCACCACCGGGCGGGCCGCGGCCCACCACATCACGCTGACCACTCCCATTCAGCGGGAGGACATCGAGGACATCCGCGTTGGCGACGTCGTCTTCCTCGACGGCCATATCACCACCTGCCGCGACGTCGCCCACCGCCGTCTCATCGAGTACGGCCGCGAGCTGCCCGTGGACATACGCGACGGCGCCATCCTCCACGCCGGCCCCATTATCCGCGTGGTCGACGAGGACAGGGACGCGTTCGAGGTCGTCGCCGTCGGCCCCACCACCTCGATGCGCATGGAGATGTTCGAGGAGGAGTTCATCGCCCGCACGGGCGTGCGCCTCATCGTCGGCAAGGGCGGCATGGGCCCGGGCACCGAGGCCGGCTGCGCCGCCCACGGCGCCCTGCACTGCGTCTTCCCGGCCGGCAACGCGGTCATCGCCGCCACCGCGGTCGAGGCGGTCGAGGACGCGCAGTGGCGCGACCTGGGCATGCCCGAGACCCTGTGGACCTTCCGGGTCAAGCAGCTCGGGCCCCTCATCGTCTCCATCGACGCCCACGGCGGCAACCTGTTCGAGCGGCAGAAGGTCCTCTACAACGAGCGCAAGGAGGCCGCGCTGGCCTCCCTCAACGAGAAGGTCAGGTACATCAGATGAACGCCGACGCCCACCCGGCCTCCCCGAGCGTCCCCGACGCGGGTGCCGCGCAAGCGAGCGCCACGCAGGCGAGCGCCGCAGACCGGCCTGCCGCCATCAGCATTGACGCCCGCGCTCCCCGGCCCGGCGGCGGGCCGGGCCCGGCACCGGCGGGCCGAGCCTCGACGGCACAGACGTCACAGCCCCCGCCCGCGCCGTCGGGCCCCGAGCGGCCGGGCCTGGGCCGTGAGACCAGGCCGTGGGTGCTGGCCGCCTGCCTCGCCGTCGGCGCGCTCGTCTGGTTCGTCCCCGTCCCGGGGGGACTCGAGCCCAGCGCCTGGCACCTCTTCGCGATCTTCCTGGCCACCATCGTCGGAATCATCGCCAAGGCCGCCCCCATGGGCGCGCTGTCGATCATCGCCATGGCCCTGTGCGCCGCGACTGGCGTCCTCGCGCCCGGCGGCAGCTCCGCCGACAAGGTCTCCGCCACCCTGTCCGGCTTCTCCAACTCCACGATCTGGCTCATCGTCTCCGCGTTCTTCGCCGCCCGGACGGTGATCTCCTCCGGGCTGGGCGAACGGCTCGCCTACCTGTTCGTCAGGGTCTTCGGCCGCTCGAGCCTCGGCCTGGCCTACGGGCTGGGTCTGGCCGACCTGGTCACCTCGCCGGCGATCCCCTCGAACACGGCCCGCTCCGGGTACGTGTACCCGGTCATGATGAGCGTGGCCAGGGCCTTCGGCTCAGAACCGGACAGGCCGCAGACCCACCGGCGGCTCGGCTCCTACCTGGCGCTGACGACCTACAACCTCAACCTGGCCGTCTCCGTCATCTTCTTCACCGGCGCCGCCCCCAACGCCATGTCCTCGCGGCTGGCGGCCGCGGCCGGCGTCGAGGTCGACTGGCCCGGCTGGCTGCTGGCCGCGGTCGTGCCCGGACTCCTCGGCGTCGTCGCCGTGCCGCTGGTCACCTACGTGCTGCACAGGCCGGAGATCCGCCGCACCCCGGACGCCTCCGTCATGGCCGCCCGCGAGCTGAGGCGGCTCGGGCGGGTCACGGCGCACGAGTGGGTGACGCTCGGGGTCTTCCTCATCATGATCGTGCTGTGGGCGATCGGCGAGTCCTTCATGAGCGCGACGACGGTCGCCCTGCTGGGCCTGGGCGCGCTGCTGCTGACCGGGGCGCTGACCTGGGAGCAGATGAAGGCCGAGCGCTCGGCCTGGGACACCCTGACCTGGTTCGCGGCGCTGGTCATGATGGGCACCTACCTCAACAAGCTCGGCTTCATCGGCTGGCTCGGGGACAGCACCGGCTCCATGATGGGGGGCCTGGGCACGGTCGCGGCCTTCGCGGCCCTGACGGGCGTGTACGCCCTGACCCACTACCTGTTCGCCTCAGGCACGGCGCACACCGCCTCCATGTTCGCCGTCTTCCTCGGGGTGGGGCTGGCTCTCGGTCTGCCGGGGGTGCCGCTGACGGTGTTCCTCGGGGCGATCCCGACCCTCATGGGATGCCTGACCCACTACGGCAACGGGCCGGCTCCCCTGTACTTCGGCTCCGGGTTCGTCGAGCTGGGGACCTGGTGGCGAACGGGGCTCGCGCTCGGGGCCGTGCACCTGGCGATCTGGCTGGTGGTCGGCCCCCTCTGGTGGAGCATTATCGGCGTGTGGTGAGTGAGACCGTGGTGGGTGAGACCGGTCGGCGGCGCGCGGGAGCAGGCGGCGCGGCGCATCCGCATCGGCAGCCACCGGGTGATCCGGGCCGACTCCGGCGGCTTCATCGTGCGAGCTGGTAGATCCTC
This sequence comes from Actinomyces israelii, assembly GCF_030253495.1. Classification (NCBI taxonomy): domain Bacteria; kingdom Bacillati; phylum Actinomycetota; class Actinomycetes; order Actinomycetales; family Actinomycetaceae; genus Actinomyces; species Actinomyces israelii. Next base: position 344,884 of record NZ_CP124548.1, on the reverse strand, counting down.
TGCCGCGTCACTCCGAGTATCCGGGCCGTATCAGAGGCGCTGCAGCGCCGTTGCTCTCGTAGCAGGGCCACGGCCTCGCGCCTGCGCGCCGCGGCGCGGGCGAGGGCTGCGCGCCCCGCGCGCTGCTCGGCCTCGCCCTGCTCCCAGATGCGCCGCGCCTCAACCAATCAGGATATGCAATCGACTCAGTCGGCCGGCTCCTGCGCCCCTGCACCGAGTACCTCCAGGAGTACCTTGAGAAGGTGAGCGAGTTGCGCACCGGCTTCGAGCCCGGAGGAGTGATCGCCTCCGAGAGCGAGCAGAAGCGCTTCATCCGGCTCTTCGGGGCGATCCTGCGGCTGCGCAACATCCTGACGAGCTTCGACGATTTCGCCGACGCCGATGTCCTCGACGATGGCGACCACGAGATCCCGGCCGATATCACACGCGCACTGGCCTCCAGCCCGTCCCTGCGCAACAAGCGCGGCCTCATCGAGGACTTCGTCCGCTCCGTGTCCTCGACGGGCGACGTCGCCGCCCAGTGGGAGGCCCGCATGACGGGCCGCCAACAAGCCGAGCTCGATGCCCTCATCTCCGAGGAGCGTCTCAAGGCCGAGCCGACCAGGCGGCTCGTGGCGGCCGCTGTGGCGGGACTCGCACGCATCGGCGTCGAAGGAACCGCCGTCTCACGCATCCTCCCGCCCATGTCGCGGTTCCGCAGGACCGCCGGCTCCGACACTCTCGACACCAAGAAGCACCGCGTGGCCGACGAGCTCGCATGCCACGTCGACCGTTTCAGCGGGCTGTTGGGCGTAAGGATACGGCCCGGAAGGTGAGCGACATCGTGACCGGTCTCGCTCGCCTGGTCCGGGCCGTTGGTGTCTTTGTGGATGCCCTCGGCAGGTGGTTCATCTGAGCCGCCCGCCAGGGGAGCCATCCGGGCCCGCCGGGTGGCTCCCCACCGTTTTGACCCACCCGAACGGCCGACGTCCACACCCGGCAGGCCAGTACGGGCCGCTACGCTCATGTGCCGGCGCCGGGCTCGGGTTGCGGCGAAACGGGAGCCGCGGGCGCTGTCGCTGGTGCGCGAGCCATCGCGGGGTGCTCCACGGTGGATGGCGGTGACGCGGCCTGCGGTGACGTCCTCGTCAAGCTGGTCGTAGCGGACCCGCGTTCCGGCGAAGGAGGGCCGGGCCGCGCGTCAACCGACTCCGAGCCGGCAGGTGTCCACCAGAATGACATTGGCCCCTCCGGGCCCAGACGCGCAAGAGAAAAACCGCATGATCGCAAGGATTCCTCCGAGAGGCACGACGCCCTGGGCCTCCAATGTCATTCTGACGGACACCCGGCCCCGCCCCGCACACAGCGGGCCTGCGGCCGGGCGGGTCAGGCGGGCAGGGCCACGTGCACGACGAGCCGGCCCTTCTCCGCCACCCGCTGCTCGACCAGCCCGGCGAGACGGCCGGGCACGCGCCCGAAGGAGCTGGTCAGGCCGACGAGCCACGTCCACGCGTCCTCCCCGAAGGTCTCGCAGTCCACAGGCATGTTCTCCGGCTCGTACGGGCCATCGGGGTAGACGCCGTACCAGTAGCCCCGAAGGGCAGGGGCTCGCCACTCGTCTTGAGAATCATGCGCGACCCGTCCTCATCGTCCCAGTCCCCGAAGGGCCCGAAACAGCTGCTCAAGACTCACCTCGACGAGACGGCTGATCCCATCGCCGACCGCGCAAAAGCTGAAGGAGTTGATCCCGCCCCACACGTCCAGCTTGTAGATGGTGGGATCGCCGTCCTCGCGACGAGCACGCAGGTCTCGGGCAAGAACCCCGGCGCCGTCGCCCTGGATGAGGGCGCTGGCCCCCAGGTGCCGATGTAACGGGCTCCCTCCACGCCCCGACCCGCGAGCATGGAGATCGTCTCGCCCGTCAGCCTCCATCCGGGCACCGACCGGTCGATGAAGGCCTGCGCGTCCTCGGGCCCGCCCTCCGGATGCGCAAGGATGTCGAGACGCGGCACCGTCGGCGAGACGGCCACGAGATGGGCCTTGAAGCTCATGCACATCCTTCGGGTCTCAGGGTCCCACCCGTCATGGGACCGCACGCGGAGCCATGGGGCGACAGGCGTATCAGCAGGCCGGGACTGTGGCCGACCGGACAGTCCGCGCGGCATACTGGTGGGGCCTTCTCCGGCACCTTCTCCCGGAACACCCAGTGTCCTTGCCGGGGAAGTAAGGAGCCAGGGAGGAGGTGGGGGCCGTGTCCAAGCCGAGAGGCAGACACGTCAAGATCCGCAGGGACAAGGATACGGCCCGGAAGGTGAGCGAACTGTTGAACGCACTCGCTCGCCTGGTCCGGGCCGTTGGTGTCCTTGTGGATGCCCTCGGCAGGTGGTTCAGCTGAGCCGCCCGCCAGGGGAGCCATCCGTGCCCAACCGGGTGGCTCCCCACCATTATGACCCACCCGAACCTCCGGCGTCCACACTCGGCAGGCCAGTGCAGGCCGGTCTCGCCTCGGCCGCGGGCGCACCCCTGCGGATTCGTGTCGCACCCCTGCGGCACACTTGACCCATGGCAGACGGCACCCGACGCGACATCACCGAGCTCCTGGAGAGCATCGGTGCGCGCGACGGCCGCCTCGTCCACCTCCGGCGCACCCCCGCGCGCCCCGCCCGCCACGCCGCCTGGCCCACCTGGGCCGACCCCGCGCTCGTGGCCGCCTACGGCCGCCTGGGGGTGGAGACTCCGTGGACGCACCAGACCCGGGCCGCCGACGCCGTCCACGCCGGCCGCCACACGGTCCTGGCCACCGGCACGGGGTCGGGCAAGTCGCTGGCGGCCTGGCTGCCGGTCGTCTCCGACGTGCTCGCAGCCCAGGGCGGCGGGCCGGGCGCTGGGCCGGACGCCGGAGGGCGCATCTCCGCCTACGGCCGCCGCCCGACCGCCCTGTACCTCTCCCCCACCAAGGCCCTGGCCGCCGACCAGGCCGCCTCCCTGGAGCGCCTCGTGGCCGAGATCGAGGCCGTCCAGCGGGCCGACAGCGTCCCGGCCGGCTCCATCCGCACCGTGCGCACCGGCACCTGCGACGGCGACACGCCCCTGCCTGAGCGCGACTGGGCGCGCGCCCACGCCGACGTCGTGCTCACCAACCCCGACTTCCTGCACTTCTCGCTCCTGCCGGGCCACGAGCGGTGGACGCGCTTCCTGCGCTCGCTGCGCTACGTGGTGGTCGACGAGTGCCACGCCTACCGCGGGCTCCTGGGCGCGCACGTCGCCCTCGTCCTGCGCCGCCTGCTGAGGCTGGTGCGCCGCCTGCGCCCAGACGGCCCGGAGCCGGTCGTGCTGTGCGCCTCCGCGACGGCGGGCGAGCCGGCCCTGACGGCCGCGCGCCTCATCGGGGCGGCGCCGGGCGCTGTCGTCGCCGTGACCGACGACGGCGCCCCCGCCGGCGAGCGGGTCCTCGCCCTGTGGCAGCCGGCGCTGCGCGAGCCGTGGCTCGCCTGGGCCCGGGAGGCCCCGGCCGCCGGCGCTGCTACCACCACGCCCGCGGCCCCCGGCGCGCCCGCCGACACCGGCGGGTCACGCACAGCCACCGCGGGCGAGCCACGCACCGCCGGCCTCAGTACCGCCGCCCCCGGCACCGCCGGCCCCGACACGCTCGACCCCACCGAGGACCCCTCGGCCCGCCGCTCCGCCGTCGTCGAGGCAGCCGAGCTGCTCGTGGACCTGCTGAGCGTGGGCGCCCGGGCCCTCGTCTTCGTGCGCTCGCGGCGCAGCGCCGAGATCGTCGCCGAGCGCGCCAGGCGCACCCTGGGCCGCTCCCAGCCCGAGCTCATGAGCACCGTGGCCGCCTACCGGGGCGGCTACCTGCCCGAGGAGCGCCGGGCGCTGGAGAGGGACCTGCGCAGCGGCAGGCTCCGCGCCCTGGCCACCACCAGCGCCCTGGAGCTCGGCATCGACGTCACCGGCCTGGACGCCGTCCTCATCGCCGGCTGGCCGGGCACGCGGGTGAGCCTGGGCCAGCAGGCGGGCCGCGCCGGGCGGGCCGGCACCCGCGGCGTCGCCGTCCTCATCGCCTCCGACAACCCGCTGGACGCCTACCTCGTCCACCACCCCGGGGCGGTCTTCGCCGCCCCCGAGGCCACCGTCTTCGACCCCGCCAACCCCTACGTGCTCGCCCCGCACCTGTGCGCGGCGGCCGGAGAGGCGCCCCTGCGCGAGGCGGACCTGGCGCTGTTCGGGCTGCCCGACGAGACCCTCCTGGCCGACCTGGCGGCCCGCGGGGCGCTGCGCCGCCGGCCCTCCGGCTGGTACTGGAACGCGAGCCTGCCGGGCCGCCCCCAGGACCTGACCTCGCTGCGCGGGGACGGGCCGCCGGAGGTGCCGGTGGTCGACGCCGCCACGGGCGCGGTGGTCGGCACGGTCGACGGCGCCGCCGCGGACTCCACCGTGCACGAGGGCGCCGTCTACATCCACCAGGGCCGCAGCTACGTCGTCGCCGAGCTCACCGAGGAGGCCGCGATCGCGGTCGAGAAGGCGGCGATCGGCTACCGGACCCGGGCACGTGAGCGCTCCAGCGTGCGCATTATCGCCGAGCGCGGGGCCCGGGAGTGGGGCGGGGGGATCCGCTGGTCCTTCGGGTCGGTGGAGGTCACCAGCCAGGTGACCGGCTACGCCAGGCTGGCCCTGCCGGGGATGGAGGTGGTCGCGCAGCACCAGCTGGACATGCCCGAGCGCGTCCTGCCGACCGCGGCCGTGTGGTGGACGGTGCCGGAGGCCGTCACCCGGGCGGCGGGCATCGCGACCGCTGACCTGCCCGGTGCGCTGCACGCCGCCGAGCACGCCGCGATCGGCATGCTGCCGCTGCTGGCCACCTGCGACCGGTGGGACATCGGCGGCCTGTCGATCACCGCGCACCCGCAGACCGGGGAGCCCACGGTCTTCGTCCACGACGGTCACGCCGGCGGGGCGGGTTTCGCCGAGCGCGGCTACCGGGCCGGCGGGCAGTGGCTGGCCGCGACGCTCGCCGTCGTCGAGGGCTGCGCCTGCGCGGCCGGGTGCCCGAGCTGTGTGCAGTCCCCCAAGTGCGGCAACAACAACGAGCCGCTGGACAAGGCCGGGGCGATCCTCCTGCTGCGGCTGCTGGTGCGGGCGGTGTCGCGGGCCGGGGAGAGTGGCTCCGGTGGCGCCGACGACGACGGGGCCGCGCCGTGAGCGGGACCGTCTGGGCCGTCGTCATCCTGGCCGTCCTCGCCGTGGCGGGGGCTGTCGGCGCGGTGGCGCTGGCCGCGCGCCGCACGCGCCTGGCGCGCGCCGAGACCGAGCGGCTGCGCGCGCAGGTCGCCCAGCACGCCGCCCCGCGCGACGCGCTGGCCCACGAGATCCGCACCCCGCTCACCCTCATCCGGGCCTCGGCCGAACTGCTCGCCGAGGAGACGCCCGGCAACCTCAACGAGGTGCAGCGGCGCTTCGTGGCCACCATCGTGGACAACACCGAGCAGGCCATCGGCATGGCGGAGGACTTCCTGACCCAGGCGCGTCTCGACCACGCGCTGTTCGCCCTCCACCTGGAGACCGTCGAGCTGCGCCGCCTCGTGCGCAACCTGGTCCAGGAGATGCGCCGCACCGCGAGCACGCTCATGCGGCTGGAGGAGCACGGCGCCCCCATCCGCATGGTCGCCGACCGCCGGCTCCTGCGGCAGGCGATCGCCAACACGGTGACGAACGCCGTGCGCCACGCGGGCCCGAGCGCCACCATCACCATCTCGGTCAGCAGCGAGGAGGACACCGCGCTCATCACCATCTCCGACGACGGCCGCGGCATGACGCCCCAGCAGCGCGAGGCGCTGTTCACGCCCTTCCGCTCGCAGAACTCCCTGGAGGCTCCGGTCAGCCGCGGGGTCGGACTGGGCATGGTGGTCACCAGGCAGATCCTCGCCCTGCACGGAGGGTCCATCCTGGTGGACTCCATGGCCTCGCGGGGGACCGTCGTCTACCTGACCGTGCCGCTCCGCCCGCCCGCGCCCGGGAGGCCCGACGCCGGGGCGGCCGAGGCCGCCGGGATCGGCAGGTCCGCGAAGCCCGTCGGGGCTGCGGAGTCCGCCGCGCGTCATAATGCCGCAACCGGGCCCGGCGGGGCATGACGCCGCCCCCGGGCCCGGCGGGGCATGATGAGAACAGGAGGCACACGGTGGAGCCGATCGCCCACGACCCGAAACCGCTGGGACTCGTCGTCGATGACGAGCCCCAGATGCGCTATGTCATCACCTTCGCCCTGGAGACCCAGGGCTTCCGGTGCGTCAGCGCCGCCAGTGCCGAGTCCGCCTGGGAGAGGCTGGGCCAGGAGTCATTCGACCTGGTCATCCTGGACGTCATGCTCCCCGGCCTGGGCGGAGTGGGGCTGTGCCGTCGGATACGCGCCACGAGCACGACCCCTATCATCCTGCTCACGGCGCTGGGGGACGAGGAGGACCGCATTGCGGGCCTGGAGGCCGGCGCGGACGACTACGTCACCAAGCCCTTCTCACCGCGCGAGCTCGCGCTGCGGGCCAGCGCCGTCGTCCGCCGGACCGCCCCGGGGGCCCGGGACGCCGTGTCCAACGGGGCGCTGAGCATCCTGACCGCCACCGGCGAGGTCACCTGGGAGGGCAGGCCGGTGCCCCTGCCCGACACCGAGGCCCGCCTCCTCGCCGTCCTGGCCCGGCACGCCGGCTCCATCGCGTCGTGGTCCGACCTGCTCAACGAGGTCTGGGGGACGGGGGAGTCGGCGGGCGGGCGTGAGATGGTGCGCACCACCGTCTACCGGCTGCGCCGCCATCTCAAGCGCCGGGGGGTGCCCGGCGACCTCGTCGTCGCCGCCCGCGGCCAGGGCTACACCATGCCGAGGCTGCCCTGAGGACCGGACGCGATACCCTCCGCGGGGTCCCGCAGTTAATGACAGTCCTGTCACCAATCGTCACTGACGTGACCCGCTCAGCGCCTGGGGCTCGGGCGATCATGGCGCCGAGCGGCGCGATGTGGCGCCGCAGTACCGAAAGGCTTCCCATGCTCTCCCACCGCACGCTCTCCCGCAGGGCCGGCGCCCTCCTCGCCGGCGCCGTCTCCATCAGCCTGGCCCTGGCCGGATGCGCCGGAAAGACGACCTCCTCCGGCGACGGGTCCGACGACGGCCCCATCACCATCGCCTGCGGCGCCATGGAGGACCTGTGCAAGGCCTGGACCGACCAGTTCACCGCGAAGACCGGCATCCAGGCGACCTATGTGCGCCTGTCCTCCGGGGAGGCGGTCGCGCGCCTGGCCTCCGCCAAGGACAACCCCGAGTTCGACGTGTGGCACGGCGGCCCTGTTGACGGCTACGGCGAGGCCGCCAACCAGGGCCTCATCGAGCCCTACGTCTCGCCCGAGGCCGCCGCCATCCCCGACAAGTACAAGGATGCCGACGGCAGCTGGACCGGCGTGTACGTCGGGGTGCTCGGCTTCTGCTCGAACAGGACCCGGCTCAACGCCATTGGCGCCAAGACCCCCGAGTCCTGGGAGGATCTGCTCGCCCCGACCCTCAAGAGCCAGGTCTCCACCGCCCACCCCTCGACCTCCGGCACGGCCTTCACCACCCTGTGGACGCAGGTCACCCGCCTCGGCGGTGAGGACGCCGGCATGGACTACATGAAGAGGATGCACGCCAATGTCCTCCAGTACTCCAAGTCCGGCACCGCGCCCGGCCAGATCGCCGGCCGCGGCGAGGCCGCCGTCGGCCTGGTCTTCTCCCACGACTGCGTGAAGTACCAGGAGGAGGGCATGACCGACCTGACCGTCTCCTTCCCCAAGGAGGGCACCGGCTACGAGATCGGCGGCGTCGCCCTGGTGGCCGGCTCCAAGCACAAGGCGGCCGCCCAGAAGTACGTCGACTACGCGATCTCGGCCGAGGGGCAGAACGTGGGCCCGACGGTCGGCTCCTACCAGGTCCTGACCAACCCTGAGGCCGACCACTCCGACAAGATGGTCGACCTCGACTCCGTCAACCTCATCGACTACGACTTCGCCGCGGCCGCGAAGGCCAAGCCCGAGCTCACGGCCCGCTTCGACAACGAGGTCGCCGCGGCCCCCAAGGAGTGAGGTCCGGCCACCGCCGACCCTCACCCGCACAACGATCCGAGGCCCTATGTCCGCCACCGCCGTCTCACCCGCCGCGCCGGCTCAGCCCGGCCGCGCGCTCGCCCGCGACCGCTCCCGCGGCCGCACGAAGGTCCGCCAGGACCCCGTGACGCTCGCCATCACCGGCGTCGTCGTCCTTCTGCTCATCCTGCTCGTCGGGCTGCCCCTCGTCCGGGTCCTCGCCGAGGCCTTCTCCGCACCCGGCCTCAAGGTCCTCACGGGCCTGTTCTCCTCCACGACCAACCGCACGATCGTGCTCAACACGCTCGTGCTGGGCACCGTCGTCGGGGCGCTGGGAACCGCCGTCGGATTCATGCTCGCCTACGTCCAGGCCCGCGTGGCCTTCCGGGGCAAGCGGCTCTTCCACCTCGTGTGCCTGGTCCCCATCGTCTCCCCGCCCTTCGCGGTGGCGACGGCGTCGATCACGCTCTTCGGCCGCAACGGCCTCATCTCCAAGCAGCTGCTGGGCCAGCAGTGGAACATCTACGGGCTGAGCGGGCTGACCCTGGTGCTGACCCTGTCCTTCTTCCCCGTGGCCTACATGAACCTGCTGGGCATGTTCCGCAGCCTCGACCCGGCCATGGAGGAGGCGGCGTCCTCGCTGGGGGCGAGTCGCTGGACGATCTTCCGCACGGTGACCCTGCCCATGATGATCCCAGGCATCGCCGCCTCCTTCCTGCTGCTGTTCGTCGAGGCGATCGCCGACCTGGCCAACCCCCTGGTCATCGGCGGTGACTACACGGTGCTGGCCTCGCGGGCCTACATCGCGATCACCGGCGACTACAACACGGCCGCCGGCGCCGCCTACTCCCTCGTGCTGCTGGTCCCCTCGCTGCTGGTCTTCCTCCTCCAGCGCTACTGGTCGAAGCGGACCTCCACCGTGACGGTGACCGGCAAGCCCGCCGGCAGTGTCAAGCAGGTCCGCGACAACCTCACGCGCGTCCCGCTGCTCACCCTGGCCGCCCTCATGCTCGCGCTGGTCGTCGTGGTCTACGCGGCGGTCATCGTGGGCGCCTTCGTGGAGATCCTCGGCGTCAACAACTCCTTCACGCTGCACCACTTCACCTACATCCTGTCCGGGATCGGCAACGACGCCATGATCGACACCACGATCCTGGCGCTCATCGCCACCCCGATCGCCGGCGTCCTGGGCATGGTCATCGCCTGGCTGGTCGTGGTCCGCCTGCGCCGCGGCGCGGGGCTCATGGACTTCATCGGCATGCTCGGGCTGGCCGTCCCCGGCACCGTCATCGGCATCGGCTACCTGGTGACCTACAACGTGCCGGTGGCCATCGGCACGGTGAACGTCATTCCGCCGCTGGCCGGCGGCAGCGCCGTCGCGGCGGGCGCCATCGCGATCGTCATGGTCTACGTGGCCCGCTCGACGCCGGCCGGGCAGCGCTCGGGCGTGGCCAGCCTGCACCAGATCGACAAGGCGATCGACGAGGCCTCGACCTCGCTGGGCGCCTCGGGGCTGACCACCTTCCGCCGGGTCACCCTGCCGCTCATCCGCCCCGCCTTCCTGGCGGGTCTGACCTACGCCTTCTCCCGGTCGATGACGACGCTGTCGCCGATCATCTTCATCACGACTCCGCGCACGAAGATCATGACCTCCCAGATCCTCGCCGAGGTCGACGCCGGGCGCTTCGGCAACGCCTTCGCCTTCTGCACGATCCTGATCCTCATCGTCATGGTCGTCACCGGGACCATGAACCTGCTCGTCAAGGACAGGCGGGTCCGCGAGTCGGGGGCGACCCTATGAGCACGACGGCGCGCCGCCGGGCGCTTCCGGAGCGATCGCTCCCCCGCGCCGCAGGAGGCGTCCGGGCCGCCGGGGCGGCCCGGACCCCCAAGACCACCAGAACCACCGGGGCCGTCGGGACGGCCCGCACCACCGGAACCACCAGGACCCAGTCATGAGCACCACCACCGACCCCACGGCCGACGCAGCGAGCACAGCGGCCGCAGCAGCAACTGACAGCGCGACCGGCAGCGCGGCGGCGCCGGGAGCCGCCGCGCCCACCGGCGTCGGCGCCGCAGCGACCGGCACCGGGACCAGCATCGGGACCGACATCGGGACCGACACGGCAGCCACGACCGCAGGCCGACTCGAGCTGCGCGACGTCGTGAAGATCTTCGCCAACCGGGGCAAGGACGTCGTCGCCGTCGACCACGTCGCCCTCGATATCGCGCCGGGCGAGTTCATCACCTTCCTCGGGCCGTCCGGCTGCGGCAAGACCACGACGCTGCGCATGATCGCCGGCTTCGAGGACACCACCTCCGGGCAGGTCGTTCTCGACGGCGAGGACATGGTGGTCCTGCCTCCCAACAAGCGCCCCATGTCGATGGTCTTCCAGTCCTACGCGCTCTTCCCCCACCTGAGCGTGCGCGACAACGTCTCCTACGGCCTGAAGCTGCGCCGCCTGGGCGCCGACGAGATCCGCGACCGGGTCGACGTCGTCCTGGCCTCCATGAACCTCACGGCGCTGGCCGACCGCTCCCCCAACGAGCTCTCGGGCGGCCAGCAGCAGCGGGTGGCCCTGGCCCGCGCCATGGTCGTGCGGCCCAAGGTGCTCCTGTTCGACGAGCCGCTGTCCAACCTCGACGCGAAGCTCCGCGTGCGCATGCGCCTGGAGATCCGCCGCCTCCAGCAGCGCATGGGTATCACCTCCATCTATGTCACCCACGACCAGGCCGAGGCGATGACCATGTCGGACCGGATCGTGGTCATGAACGCCGGGCGCATCGAGCAGGTCGCCACCCCGGAGGAGATCTACCGCCACCCGGCCAGCGTGTTCGTGGCCGACTTCATCGGGCGGGCCAACTTCCTGGAGACCACGGCCGGGACCATCAGCAACGGGGCGGCCAGGGTCGACGTCCTGGGACAGGGCCTGGTCGTGCCGGTGCACCCCGACGTCTCCGAGGGCGACGAGGTGTGCGTGGTCGTGCGGCCCGAGTCGGTGCGCCTGAGTCGCGCCGACGACGGCGGGGACGACTCGGGCCGCGCCGGGGGCGTTGGGGCCGGCGAGCTCACCGGCCGGCGGGGCACCGTGCTGACCTCGGTCTTCTACGGCGACCATGTGGAGTACACCGTGGAGACCGCCCACGGCACGCTCGTGTGCGTCGAGTCCGACCCGGAGGTGTCGGACATCCACGCCGAGGGCGACGCCGTCGAGGTCAGCATTGAGACGCGCCGCGCCTGGACACTGCCCGCCGCTCCGCTGCCAGTGTGAGCCTGCCGCGCCGGGGTGTGCCGGGCGCCGGGGCCGGATGACTGGTCCTCGGCGCCCGGCTCCCGGCGCGCAGCGGCCTGGACGTTGAGCCCCGCGGTCCTGTGCCCGCCGGAGCACAGGTCGGGCCTGTCCTTCCACGACCAGCGCGGCAGGAGCGTTCCGTCGATGATCAGCTGCGCGCCCAGGTCCAGGTCCTCCACCACCGGCACGTTCGCCTGAAGGGCCCGGGCGATGACGGGGGTCAGGCCGAGATGACGCGCGAGCCGGTGGACCGGTAGACCCCGGCCACGGCCGCCAGGACCACCTGGGGCGGGTTGAAGCGCAAGGGCATCAGGACCAGTCGCACGCACCGGTACAGCTCCGGAGCGTGCGAGCCGGCCACCGGGATCCAGATCCCGCTGTACTCGACCGCCTCGTACACATTGCTCTCGCGGGACAGTGGTATGCCAGGGTCCCGCCCATGGCGGCCTGCTTCTCGAGGTGCTTCTTCCTGGCGCCCGAGCTCCTCGCAGGAGCAGGCCGTCCCTACGCCCAGCGACACGCGCCTCCTCAAACAGCCACAACGCCCCATGAATAAGCCTCCTGTTGCGGAAGTGCGGGCCGAGTGGTGCTTACTACGCTCCTTTGTCCCTTACTGTACGAGGAGAAGGAGCGTAGTAAGGGACAAAGGAGCGTAGTAAGCGCTGGGGCGCGCGACCGGCCCGAACACCGAGGGCACCCTCTCTCGGCGGCACGAGGAGCACCTCACGACCGGCAGCACGCATCTGGAAGAGGAGAAAATGGTGATACCCGGTCGCACGTACTCGGTGCCCCCACTTTATGCACAGGTAGTGGTGATGGACTCCGGGACCACATCGCTTCCGGAATGGGTCAGCGGCGAGGAGGCCGTGCTCTCGAACGAGAGCAGCCTGATCATCGCCACTCGTCCGGACGAGGACGGAGATGTCGAGATGCGCATCTGCGAGCCCAGCTCCTTGCAGACGGGCGCCTTGATCTTCGACGGGGTCATGGACTTCCCCAGCGGAACCTCCCAGCTCGGCAACATTCCGGCCGCATATATTGAGGAGATACGACTCGTCAAGAACAGGGGCGTCCACGTCAAAGTACTCGTCGAGCCGCCTGAATCACCCGCCTCGGTCGTCGTGGAACTCGAGTCCGGATCGATTTCCTCTGCCGACTAGATGATCGATTCCGGGGTGCGCGGGCCGGGTCAGGTGAGCAGCGAGGCCCAACTTCGACCGCGGTCTGCAAAGGTGCGTTCACGCTCCGGCGTGCTCCACTCGGAGACCTGGATGTCGCGCCCGTTCACAGCCCTCGCCGCCCCTTCGACCGATCTCGAGCCGGAATACGACCGATCTCGGCGAAATGGGGGGCGGAGGCAGTGGAGGCTGCGGTGACCGGCCCGCCCCGCCCGCTCGGTCGAGCTCGCGCGAACCGGCAGAGGAACCGGGTGCGACCCGCGCTTCCGCCGGGTGCAGGCGCCCAGCGCTCCGAGCGCCCATGGTCGCCTTCTTGCTGCACAAGACTCCATTACGATCGGACCACGGCAACGCCGGAGCCGGACGTCGGCCATGTCCGTCGACATAGCCTGACAACGTCCAGAGTTCGGTTTCGCGCTGCCCGAGCACCCTGCTGGGCGGACGGAGGAGACAACGGTGAGCGAGCAGCAATACGTTCTGGTAATCGACGACCACAGTATTATTGCCCAAGGCTGTCAGTACCAGTTCACGCAGGCGGGTCTGCCGTGGACGGTGCAGTGGGTCCCGAGCCTGCACACCGCGGAGGGTCTGCCGGTGCCGGAGCTGGGCGCCGCGGAGGGTCTGCCGGTGCCGGACCTGGCAGTTCTCGATCTGCGGCTGGCGGACGGCTCCACGCCCATGGACAACGTCCGCGAGCTGAACGAGCGCTCCGTCCCGGTGATCATCTACACATCGGGCGACGAGCCGGTGCTGGTCCGCGAGGCCATCGCGGCCGGAGTCCTGGCCATTGTGCGCAAGTCGGCGCCGGACGGCGAGCTGATCGACGCCGCGACGGCGGCCCTGGACAGGATCCCCCGCGCCGGCCTGGACTGGGCGTCGGCCCTGGACACCGACGGCGACTTCGTCGCCGAGCACCTGGCCCCCTTGGAGGTCAGGATCCTGTCCCTGTACGCCATGGGCGCGAAGTCCGTGACCGTGGCCCGAGAGCTCGGCTGCACCGTGCCCACCGTCAACACCTACGTCGCCAGGATCCGCGAGAAGTACCGGAAGGCCGGCCGCCCGGCAGACACGCGAGTGGACCTGTTCCGGCGCGCCGCCGAGGACGGCCTGGTCGGCTACCGCATCGCGTAGTACTGATGGGCCGTGTCCTGTCGCCCGCCGCTGGGCCGCACACGCTGCAGCTGCGCAGATGGATCGTCGTGTTCGTCGGCGCCACCGCAGCCGGGACCAGCGCCGGAGCGGCCCCCGCCATCGCGTCGGCCATCCAACGGGTTCCTGCGCTGACGCTGTGGCCGCTCATGCTGCCGGTGCTCATCCTCCCGCTGCTCGCCGGCGCGGTGGCCGCCGTCGCCCTGTCGCAGGCTCATCGCAGGAAGCGGGTCGGGGAACCGGCCACGGCCGTTGAAACGCGGCCATCGCCGATCGACCGGACCTGGCAGGCGATGGTGATGGCAGCACTGATCGGCTACGGTCTCGAAGTCGCGCTGACCGGGGCGATACCGCTGATCCCGTCGCTGTCCGGCACCGACACCGTCACTCGCGACACCCCGCTCATCAGCTACTTCCCGATCGTCGGAATCGCGGGATCGACCATCCTGACGCCACGGGCCAACGGCCTCTACATCGTGACCCTGGTGCCTGCCCTGATCATAATGCTGGTGACCTCCCGCGGCGCCCTGACCGACGTGTCGGTGGAGCAGCCGCTGCTCCTCCTCATGAGCGCCCTGCTGGTGACCGGGATGCTGCACTGGATGCTGGACCAGGGACGCGCGCTGGACCGGGCATCGGCCGAGCGCCGCCGGCAGGCCGTCAGCCTGGCCGCCGACCACGCCCGCTCCGTCGCCCAGCGACGCTCCAACAGCTTCGTCCACGACCACATCCTGTCCGTCCTGGTCTCGCTCTCCGCGGGCCTGGAGGACTCGGCCCAGCTGCGGCAGGCCACCCGTAGCGCGCTGGAATCGTTGGAGCCGCAGGCTCCGAGCGCCCACCCCCCCCCCGCGATCAGCGCCTCGGCCCTCTTCGAGGCCCTGACGACGCAGATCCGGTCGCTGAGCCCCGAAGCGCGGCTGGCGATCTCCACCGCCGTCGACCGCCCCGTGCCCGCCGCGGTGTCCCAGGCCCTCGCCGACGCCGTCACGGAGGCGCTGCGCAACTCACTGCGGCATGCCGGCGGCGAGGAGGGCCCGGGGAGTGTCGAGCGTCGCATCGAGATGCGCAGCGACGCGGAGGGGGTGGCCGTCGTCGTCTCCGACGACGGCCACGGCTTCGACCCGGCCGCCCCGGCTCCCGGCAGGCACGGTCTCACCGGCTCCATCGGGACTCGTCTGCACGACGCCGGTGCCACGGCGCACGTCCGCTCCGCCCCGGGGCACGGGACCGCCGTCTCCATGACCTGGGCCCCATCGTCGGGCGCCGACCAGCGAGCAGCCGACATCACAAGCGCCGAGGTCTGGCCGAGCTCCGTCGCCTCGGCCGCGGAGACCGCCTGGGCGCGGCTCATCGGCGTCTACGCGGTGGTCATCCACATCGCGATCGCCGTCGCGGAGATCCGCTCCGGCGCCTACTCGACCGCCGTCCCCGTCGTCGTCAGCCTGGCCGCTCTCATGCTGGCGGCCTTCCTGCTGCTGCGCTCCTGGCCGCGGGCCTCCATGCCGCGCTGGGCCGTCGCCGTCGTCCTGCTCATCGTGCCCACCACCCATCTGGCCGTCATGCTGCCGATCCGCACCAGCGGGTGGCCCGGCTTCGCCTCGTGGGTCACCGGCGCGGCCAATGCGGTGTGCTGCTGCCTACTGGTGAGGCAGCGCCCCAGGGCAGCCTGGGCGGGCGAGCTCCTCCTGATCGCGACCGCCGTCGTCTGGGTGGCCCTCAGCCGCCGCTCCCCGCTGATACTCCCGAGCTACCTGCTCCCCCAGACCATTGCGCTCATCCTGTGGCATCTGGCCGCCAACCGCTGCACCGCGGCCAGCGCCGCCATCGCCGCCGCGCAGGCGCGCACCGCGGAGGTCCTGGCCCTGCGCCAGGCCAACATGACCGCCGACCGGGTCATGAGGCAGGCGATGGAGTCGGTTCGCCGCCGCGCCAGTCCCCTGCTGGAGCGGGTCGCCGCCGGCGAGGCGCTCACCCCGCAGGTGCGGACCCATGCCCGTCTGGTGGAGGCGGAGCTGCGCGACGAGATCCGCGCCCCGTTCTTCTCCGGCACCCCCGTCGTCCGGGCGGCCCGGGAGGCGCGCGCTCGCGGCACCGACGTCATCCTCATGGATGACCGGGGCGACAGCCGGCTGCCCCCGGACATCCGCCGGGCGATCACCGACAGCATCGTCCAGGTTCTCGCCGACGGCGACCAGGTGCGCGTCGTCGTCCGCGTCCTGCCCGCCGGGCGGCCGCAGCTCGTCTCCGTCCTCACCGACACCGGCGCCACCCTTCTGGGGGCGGACGGGCGCCCGGTTCGCTGAGCGCGGATTCGGGCCGAGATGTTCTCTGGGCCCGCCTCCGGGCCGGTCCCCGCACCGCTCTTCGGGCCCGCCCGGCTCCTGGCCGTCGCGGCCCCGGCACGCGTCCGACTCGGACGGCCCCGACCGGTCATGTCCGTCAGTACAACCGACAGCGTTCGAGTTCGGAATCGCACCGTCCAGGCACCCCGCTGGGCGGGCAGGGAAGGCAATGATGAGCAGCCAGCCATACGTCCTGATTATCGACGAGTGCAGTATTATCGCCCAGGGCTGCCAACTGCGGTTCGCCCAGGCCGGCCTGCCCTGGACGGTGCGGTGGGTCCCGAGCCTGCACACCGCAGACGGGCGGCTAGTACCGGAGCTGGGCGCCGCAGATGGGCATCCGGCACCAGACCTGGCCATCCTCGAGCTGCGGCTGGCAGACGGCTCCACGCCCACGGACAACATCCGCGAGCTGAACGAGCTCTCCATCCCGGTGGTCGTCCACACCTCGGGCGACGAGCCGGTGCTGGTCCGCCAGGCCCTCGCCACCAGCATTCTGGCCATTGTGAAGAAGTCGGCTCCCGACGGCGACCTGATCAGGGCCTCGCAGGCGGCCCTGGACGGGATCCCCAGCGCCAACCTGAGCTGGGCGTCCGCCCTGGACACGGACAACGACTTCGCCACCGAGTGCCTGACCCCCACGGAGGTCGATGTGCTGTCCCGGTACGCCCTGGGGGCGAAGTCCGTGACGGTGGCCCGAGAGCTCGGCTACACCAATGCCACCGTGAACACCTACGTCGCCAGGATCCGCGAGAAGTACCGGGAGGCCGGCCGCCCGGCAGACACGCGGGTGGACCTGTTCCGGCGCGCCGTCGAGGACGGCGTGGTCGGCTACCGAGCCGCATAGGGCGGAACGGGGCCCGGGACGACCGCGGCCCGTGGGCCGGGGTGGCGTCCCGGCCCACGGGCCCTCGTCATCGAGACCGCCGAGCCGGGTTCCCACTCCCGGCCGGTCGAGCCCCCTTCGCCGGAACGACCCACCAGGGCTCCCTTAGACCCTGGCGGCTCTCGCAAGCAGGCCCCTCACCGGGTTCCCCAACCCTCATGACCCGCCCCGTCCGGCGGCAGCAACCATGTAACCCGACCACCCTGGAGACTCACCCCCACCACACCTGGCAAAACCCTGGGAGCACCCCACCGCGCCGCACCGGCACAACCGACCCCGCACCGGAGGCGAACCGATCCCGACAAGAGACGGCGGCGCAGGAAGCGCAGGAGGACGAGAAGCAGCGGGAGGGACGTCAGGGATCAGCCGCGGAGCCGTCCACGGGATCGCCCGCGGAGTCCACGGGGCCGGCTCGGGCGGCGGAGGCGGTCGTGCGCGCGACGCCCAGCACCCGCACGCCCACGGACACCTCCACGACAACGTCCTCCTCGACTACGGTGCACGCCCTCACCTCGGCGCCGTTGGCCCGCGCCACACGGCCCGCCACCTCGCACGGGTCTCCCGGGGCGAGGACCGAGGACAGCGCCGTCGCCCCGCCCAGCGCCGCCAGGTCGGCCGCGGTCCGAGCCCGCCCGGCGGCCGCCTGCGCCTGGATCAGGCCCGAGACGCCGAGCGCGGCCGCGAGCAGGACCGCGATGACGCCCACGACCAGCACCGTGCCCGCGCCGCGCTCGCCTGCGGCCGCGACCCGCACCGCCCGGCCCCACCCGTGCAGCGCCTGCGCGACTTGCGCCCTCATGGCCCGCTCGGCTCGGTGTAGGCGCAGGCCGTGCTGCGCGCCGTGAGCCCGAGGCCTCCCAGCGGGCCCGGCACCGGTCGGCTCACGTGCACGCAGGTCAGCTCGCCGCGGTCGACGCCGACGCTCACCTCTCCCCCGGCCCGCACGGCCTCCCCCTCGACGTCGTCGGAGCCGATGGCGGCCTGCCGTGCCGCCACCCGGGCGGCGTCCGTCACGCGCAGCTGGGTGACGCCGGCGCTCACGGCGGACAGCACGAGCAGCAGCACGAGGACGACGGCGGGCAGGGCCACGGCGATCTCCGCAGTGACCATGCCCGCCTGACCGGGCGCGGCGGGTCGCGGAGCCGCCCCCGCTGGACGGGAGCGGTCCGCTCTCCGCGCCATCATGCGTCAGCCCGCCGAGAGCGCGGACTCGATCAGGCCCTGCAGGACGCTCTGCAAGGAGCCCGAGCGGATGATGGCGAGCAGGAGGCCGGCGAAGGCGGCCGCCGCCAGGGTGCCGATGGCGTACTCGGCGGTGGCCATGCCGGCCTCGCCGCGGGCGTCCTCCGTGCCGTCCGGAGCGAGGCGCTCCGCACCGTGCGGGTGCGCGAGGGCCCAGGCGTCGCGCACGGTGTTCCAGATGTGCTTCATATGGTTCTCCTCGGGGTAGAGGGGCCCGGCCAGCCGACGGCGCGCACACCGGCCGGCCGAGCCTCGCGGGCACCGTGCCCGCGTCACCAGGGTCGGGCACGGGTGCTTCCGCGCGCACGTGGGCCCTTCGAGCCCTGTGGGCGGAGCCTGCGTGAGCCGTCCTGTGGGGCCCGGCGGGCCTTTCGCGACGACGGTGGGACGGCGGGGAGTGACAGGGGGGACGCCGGGCAGCGCGAGTGGGGACGCAGGGCGAGGCGGCTCCGCCCACACCTTCTGTGACGATAATGTTCGCCATAACATCCCAGAACGCCTATACTGTTCGCCATGATGAGGCGACCATGACCGGCTACAGGATCGATCGTCAGATGACGGCCCTCGGCACGCACGTCCACGGTTGGCGTATGGTCCTCGGCCTGACCGCTCAGCAGGTTTCCGAGCGTGCTGGAATCACGCGCGACACCCTGCGCCGGATTGAGACGGGCCACCCCGGCGTCAGCATCGGCAATGTCGCCCAGGTTCTGCGCGCCCTCGGTGTCCTCGACCAGGTCGTCAGCGCCGTCGACCCCCTGGCCAGCGACATCGGCCGCCTCCGCGCCGGCAGCCTCGGGAAGAAGCGCGCCCGATGACCGACGTCGACGTCTTCATCGACACCGCAGGCTCTCCGCGCCGGGTCGGCACCGCCCATGTCACCCGCTCGCGCGGGCGAGTCTCCACAACCTTCCTCTACGACCCCGCCTACCTCGTGGCCGGGGGAGACGGCATCGACCCGTCGCTGCGCCTCGACCCCGGCGCGCAATACTACGCGGGCCTTCTGCGCGCCTTCGCGGACACCGCCCCCGACCGCTGGGGGCGCAACCTCATCGCCAAGGCGGAACGCACCCGCGCCCGCGAGGAGAACCGGGCCCCGCGCAGGCTGGACGATCTCGACTACCTTCTCGGCGTCAGCGACAACACGCGTCAGGGCGCCCTGCGCTTCAGGCTTCCCGGCCACGCCGATTTCCTCGGCGAGCCCTCCACTGTCCCGTGCCTGGTCTCGTTGCCCGCGCTGCTCCGTGCCGGCGAGCGAGTCGAGACGGACGACGATCCCGCCGACGCCGTCAAACAACTTCTCGGCACCGGCACCACCGGCCTGGGCGGTGCGCGACCCAAAGCCTCTGTCCGCCTCGACGACGGCGGGCTCGCCATCGCGAAGTTCCCCCACGCCTCGGACCGCTGGAACGTCATGGCGTGGGAGGCCACCGCGCTCGACCTCATGGAGAGTGCCGGCATCCGCTGCCCGCAGCGCAATCTTGTCACCGTCGGGGAGAGCAGCATCCTCGTCCTGCGCCGGTTCGACCGGACAGACTCCGGCGAAAGGATCGGCTACATCAGTGCCATGACGGCCGTCGGAGGCGCCGACGGCGAACAGCGCGACTACGTCGATCTCGCCGAGTCAGTCCGCGACCTTTCCCCGTCTCCGCGCCACGACCTCCACGAGCTTTTCAGTCGCGTGGTCGGCTCCGTGGCCCTGGGCAACACCGACGACCACCTGCGCAACCACGGGTTCCTCGCAAGCCGCGGATCCTGGACCCTCAGTCCCGCCTTCGACGTGAACCCGAACCCCGACCCGATGGCCAGGCGCGCAACATCCATCGTCGGGGCGGATACCCTCCCCGACGAGGTCGACGGACTGGCCGCCCTGGCAGAGGACTGTGATCTGCCCCAAGAGTCCGCGCGAGAGCGCATAGGAGCCATCGCCGATCGTCTGGCGCCGTGGCGCGAGTGCGCCCGGCGCAACCGCGTCCCCGAGCGCGAGATCACCATGATGGCCGAGGCGGTCACCCCGCGTCTGGAGGCGCTAGTCGACGCCGCCCGGGCCGGTTGACCTGGCGGGCGCTCCACGACGGCGGTGGGACGGCGGGGGCGGGTGCCGCGCACATCGTGCCGCGCCGGGCACCCCTCAGGCTCCGCCGATGAGCTCGCGGATCTCCTGGGCGGTGAGCCGGGCCCGGCTCGCGCCGCCCGCCCCGGCGCCCCCAGGAACTCCAGGACCCCCGGCGTCGTCCGCGGAGCCCTCGACCACGCGGTCGAAGAGCTCGGCCTTCTTCTCCTTGAGGGCCATCACCTTCTCCTCGATGGTCCCGGCGGACACGAGCCGGTAGACCATGACCGACTTGTCCTGGCCGATGCGGTGCGTACGATCGACCGCCTGCTCCTCGGCCTGCGGGTTCCACCACGGATCGAGCAGGAAGACGTAGTCGGCCTCCGTCAGAGTCAGACCGAAGCCGCCGGCCTTGAGCGAGATGAGGAAGACGTCGGCCCGCCCGACGCGGAAGGCGTCGATAACCTCCTGCCGGTTCGTGGTCGTCCCGTCGAGGTAGGCGGTGCGCATCCCGTCGGCCTCCAGCGCCTCGCGCACCCCGGTGAGGTAGCGCGTGAACTGGCTGAAGACCAGCGCCCTGTGCCCCTCGGCGACGACCGGGCGCAGCGTCTCCAGCAGCACCTCGACCTTCGCCGTCGGCCTGCGCCTGCGGCCGCCCCCGCTGACCCGGCGGGACCCGGCGCCGCCCCTCGGCGCCTCCACCAGCGCCGGGTCGAGCGCCATCTGGCGCAGGATCGTCAGGGACTTCAGAGCGGTGAACCGCGCCTGCGCCGTGTCCTCCTCCAGCAGGCCCAGGACCTTCTGCCGCTCGCGGGAAAGCCGCCGGTCGTAGGCGCGCCGGTGCCCCGCCCCCAGCTCGACGGACAGGATCTGCTCGCTCTTGTCCGGCAGGTCGGCGGCGACGTCCTCCTTGGTGCGGCGCAGCAGGAAGGGCCGGATCCGTGCGCGCAGCGCCGCCAGGGCGTCGTCGTCCCCGTGCTCGACGGGGCGCCGGTAGACCCTGGCGAAGCGGTCGGGCCCGGGCAGCAGACCGGGCGCCGTGATCGACAGCAGGCTCCACAGGTCCATGAGCGAGTTCTCCAGCGGCGTACCGGTGATGGCGACGGTCGACGGCGTGCGCAGGCTCCGGACCGCCTTGTAGGTGACGGCGGTGTGGTTCTTGACGAACTGGGCCTCGTCGAGCACGACCCACGACCAGTCGACGCCGCTGAAGTCCTCCTCCTCGAGCCGCGCGATCGTGTAGCTGGTGACCACCATGTCGGCGTCGGCCACGATCTCGCCCAGCTCCTCGTCGCGCTTGGCGCGGGTGCGGGTGACGGCTCGCACCCGCAGCTCGGGGCAGAAGCGCGCGGCCTGCTCCACCCAGGCGCCCACGACGCTCGTGGGCGCCACCACCAGCACCGGCCCGCTCTCCTCGGGAACGACGACGGAGGCCGCGGAGGCCGCGGAACCGCCGGAGTCCGCGGGGCCGGCGGGCGCCTCAGACCCGGCGGCCCTGCCCTCCATCATTCGCTGCACGACGGCGAGCACCTGGACCGTCTTGCCCAGGCCCATGTCGTCGGCCAGCACCCCTCCGAGCCCGGTGGACTGCAGCAGCGCGAGCCACCGGTAGCCGTCGAGCTGGTAGGGGCGCAGGGTGGCGCGCAGTCCGGCCGGCACGGGCACGTCGAGGGCGGAGGCGGCCCCGGCCCCCGGCTCAGCCCCGCCGTCGGATCCCGGCTCGGCGCCGGCTCCCGCCGCGCCGCTCCCGACACCGCCGACGCCCGCCTCGGCGGCGGCCGCCACCGCCAGCAGCCGCTCGACGCCCTCACGCCAGCGCCGCGTCGCCTCCCCGACGACGCCGAGCCTGACGAGCTCGGCGTACAGCCCCGCCTGGAACGGGGTGACAGACAGGTCCCCGGCGCTGCGCGCCTCCGGGTCGCGCAGGTCGCGGCCCTCCTCCATGAGCCGGGCCAGGCGCACGATCTCGGGCCGGTCCGCCAGGCTCACCCACCTGCCGGAGTCGAGCAGGACCTCCTCGGCGCCCGTGGCGACCGCCGTCATGAGACGGTCGACGGGGACATCCTCCTGCCCGACCCTGACGCGCACCTGCAGGGAGAACCAGTCGAGCCGCTCGCCGTCCTCGGCGACGTCAGTGGTGATGAGCGGGGCCTCCTCGGCCTCGTGGTAGTCGGGCACCTCGCCCGCCACCTCCACGACGACGCCGTCGACCTGCTCCAGCACGGGCAGGGCCTGCGCGACGAGCCTGGCGGTGGCCATCCCCTCGAAGACCCTGCGCTGCCACAGGGGCCCGTGCGCCTGCGCCAGGGGCAGGCACTCGTTGACGATGCGGCGCACCAGGCGGTCCTCGGCGGCGTGGTCGCGCATGGCGGGCGCGGCGGTCCCGGAGGGCGGAACGGCTCCGGCGGTTCCGGCGGCCCCGGAGGACGCCGCGGACCGCGGCGAGACGGCCCCGGGCGCGCCGGCCCACTGCGACCACTCCAGGGGCCCCGGGCCGTCAAGCACCTCCGTGAGGTCATCAACGGCCGCCTCGCCCCGGTTCCCGCCGCTCGACGTCACGTACCGGATGGACCAGGCAGTCTCGGCGCGGTGCCTGGCGGCGTCCACGCCGACGTGCAGCACGGCGACGGGCTCGCCCGTCTCCGGCAGGTGCATCGCAGGATCCAGGTCGATGATCGGGACGGCGGCCGCGAGCCTGCCCAGGTGCTTGCTCTCGAAGCGCTCCACGTCGGCGGCCGGGATCGTGAGGCGCTCGTTGCGCCTCAGGATCCCGGCCAGGACCTCGCCGGGCAGCGGGTCCAGCGGCATGAGGTTGAGGACGCCGTCGTTCCCGGTCAGGGCATAGCCGTGGGTCGGGTCGCCCAGCGGGCGGGGCTCGGGGGCGCGGCCCTCCCCGGTGGCGAGCCCCTCGACCCCTGACAGGTCGATCGAGGGCGAGATGCGGGCGGTGCCGTCCTCGTGGCGCCTGACGCCGACGCCCACGCGCAGGCCGCGCAGGATCCTCACCTCGTTGCCGCCCCGCTGCGCCGTGGTCAGCGTGACGCCGGCCTTCACGCCGCGGCGCAGGACGTCCCACACGCGGGCGGGCATCGCCTCCAGGGGGATGCGGGAGTCGCTGTAGTAGAAGTAGCCGTCGGGGTCCATGGACGCCAGGTCCTCCAGGCAGTCCAGGGCCTCGGGGGCGACCCGCCCCTCCAGGTCCCCGCTGAAGACGGCTCTCCAGGAGATACCCTGCTTGACCCACCCGCGCTTGCCCGCGAGCAGCGGGAGCAGGCCCAGCCGTCCGGTCCGGTAGCCGCCGGAGTCCTGCGCGGAGATCTCGATCGCGACCGCGCGCCGCGAGGTCTTCCGGGTGCGCAGCATATAGGTCAGGCGGCGCTCCCAGTCCGCGTCCCCCGGCAGGGCGTCGGCGGCGGTGGCCCGGCGCCGGGCGGTCAGGATCAGGGCCACCGTGTGCTTGCAGCTGCTCCCCACGGGGCACGAGCAGCTCCCCCGCCAGTCGATGTGCTCACCCCTCGACTTGGAGAAGACCATGGTCTGGTAGACCTGGCCCCGCGAGCCGCGGACCTCGGCGGCGACGATCTCGCCGTTGCCCGACACCGAGAGGTTGGAGACCCGGCGCGTCTCCGCATACCTGCGCCCGCGCCCGAAGGCGGCCGAGCCCGTCTTCGCGGAGATCTGGGCGTCGGTCACGCGGGCGGGCCAGTCGTCGGAAGTGATGTCTCGGGCCATAGGGGGACCTTACGGGCAGGGTGCGACACGCCGCGACGCCGGTCGGGCGGGGCGCGTCGCCCGGGCGGGGCCCGCAGCGGGGCGGTCACCCCGTCTCAAGACCGCGCCACCCGTCCCGGTCCTTCGGTCGGCCTTCGCCTACTCCTCGCCCGCACTGCCATCCGCATCGCCGCCCGTTCCCCCGCGGCGAGCCTCCTGGCGCAGCTCGCGCAGCTGTTCGCGCTCACGACGCCGCTGAGCGCGGTCCTGCGCCCACAGCACGGCACGGCGCTGGCGGGCCTCCTCGCGCTCGAGCCTGAGCTGGCGGCGCATCTGCTGGCGCCAGTTCGACCGCTCCGCCTCGATCTGCTTCAGGCGCTCGGCCAGACGGCGCGCCTCCGACTCCGACAGGCCGTGGTGGTGGAAGAGGATGTCGCGGCCGCGGCGCGGCAGGCCGTTGACGGGCGTCGACGGCGAGTCGGTGGGGGACGGGCCCGCAGGACCGGCAGCCGGCGCCGCGGAACCGGCTGGCCGCGCGGCGCCGTCGTCGGCCGGACGCGGCCCCAGCCCGGCGGGCCGGCGCGGCTCGCTGACAAGCATCTCGCCGGTGTCGCCCGAGGCCTCGATCAGGCCGTGCCCGTGCCGCTCGCGCGGCCCCTGGACGACGGCGAGGGCCTCGACGGCGGGGGCGTGATCGTCCTCGGAGGACAGGGCCAGCCCGAGGGTGGGCATGACCAGCACGCTGACGGCGCCCGCCAGCACGAGCGTGGAGGCGAAGGAGGAGCTCATGGCGTCGGCGCTCACCGCCACCTGGGTGACCGCCACGATGATCGGCAGGGCGGTGGTGGAGTAGACGGCGATCTGCAGGGACTGGCGCATGGAGTAGGCGCGCGAGCCGTTGCGGCGCCGCTCCAGGCGGGAGGCGACCCACACGGGCAGGCCCCGCACGAGCACGAGCATGAGGAGGAAGGCGCCGATGGTCGCCAGCGACTGCTCCGACATGGTCAGCTCGATACCCATGCCGGAGACGACGAAGAAGATCGGGATGAAGAAGCCATAGGCGAGCCCGTCGAGCTTCTCCTCGAACTGGCGGTTGCCGTCGGGCAGGGCGTAGCGCAGGATGAATCCGGCGGCGAATGCCCCCAGGACGACGTCGAGGTCGAAGACCTCCGCGAGCGTGCACAGGCCCACCAGCAGCAGGACCGTGATGCGCACGGTGGTCTGCGCCGTCGTCGTGCCGCCCAGGCGGATCACCTCGATGAGGCGGCGGCCGGCGCGGCGCACCCGGTCGGTGAAGCGCACGATGAGGAAGGTGACGGCGCCGAAGACCAGGAGGATCGCCAGGCTCGCCCAGGTCGAGCGCGACCCCAGCAGGAGCGCCATGAGGATGACGGGGCCGACCTCGCCGACGGCGCCGTGGTTGAGGATGGCCGCGCCCACCGCCGTGGGCAGCAGCCCCCGCTCGCGCAGGATCGGCAGGATCGTGCCGATGGCCGTGGAGGTCATGGCGATGGCAATGGCGATGCCGTTGGCGGAGAAGACCCCGCCGGACACGCCGACGGCGGCGACCGCCGCGAAGGCCAGGCCGAGCGAGCCGGCCCAGGCGACCATGGCGTGGCGGCCGCCGGAGCCGCGCAGCTCGTTGACGTCGATCTCGTAGCCCGCCATGAGGAAGAGGAAGGCGACGCCGAGCTCCTTGAGGAAGGCGATGTCCTGGCCCTCGTGGGCGATGCCGAGGCCGCTGGGGCCGATGAGGACGCCGCCGGCGATGAGCAGCACGGTCTCGGGCAGCAGGCGCTTAGGGACGCTCCAGGAGATGAGTGGGGCGATGAAGGAGACCGCCACAATGCACAGCAGGGAGACGAAGACCGCGCTCACGTCCGCTCCTTTCCTCGGCGACAGGGACTCGGCGACCAGTAGCGGCCGGCGGTGGGGATGATACCCAGGGCCCGACGGCGGGGCGCGCCGGCGCCGCCGTGCTGCCCCTGTGATGCCCCCGTGCGTCGAGATAGACATTGTCGTACGAGGTAGACGGTGTCACCGTCTACCTCGTACGACAATGTCTATCTCGACGGGATGGGCGCGAGGGACGGGCGCAGCGCGGGGCGACGCGTAGCGGCGGCGGGGTGCGCCGGCGCGCTCAGGGCTCCGGGAAGGTCGGGAAGAGCTCGGCGGGGACCAGCTCGATCAGGGCGGGGCCGCCCTCGTCGTCGGCCTGGGGGGCGAGGCAGAGCTCGAGCCAGTCCAGGAAGCGCAGTGGTTCGCGGGTCGTGGGGTGGACGAGCGGGAGAATGCCGCAGTCGTTGGCGAGGTCGAAGTACCACACGGTCCCGACCACCTCGGGATCGACGGCCGCGACCACCAGGATCGCGTTCATCCCGCAGCCCTCCGTGCACAGGGGGATCCATCCGCGGTCGACCTCGCCGCGTTCGAGGTCCTCCCAGTAGGGGCCCTCGTCCGCGGGGTCGCAGACCAGGGGGCGGGCGAAGGTGTAGGGGAAGGGCGCGCTCGGGTCGAGGTCGTCAAGGCCACCGAAGTCGCCGTCCGTGTCCGGGGCGCCGAGCTCGCACAGCCCGTAGAAGGGCTGGTCGCCGGAGCCCGCGACGCGGGTGATGAAGGCGCGGTAGTCCGCGGGAAGCGTAATTCCCCACTCGTGCTCGTAGGCGGCCACCCGTCCCTCGTCCAGCGGAGGCCGCCATGTGACCTCATTGCGGAAGGGGTGTCCGGCGCCCCCGGGCGGCGGGCTCGCGATCTTGCTGGCCACGCGCTGAAGGTCGTCGTCGAGACTCATGGGCCATGATACAGACGCCTCTGCTGGAAGGCGCCGGGCCTGGCGGTGCCGGCAGCGCGGCCGGCGCCAGCGGCAGCTCGCCACGTTCCGGCCGGACGAACCGCCCGGCGCTCCCGGGCAGCCGCCCGCCGGCGCCGTCCGTCAGATCCTGCCGCCCGCGTCCTGCCGCTCGGCCTCCTTCAGGGCGGCCTCGAGGGCGGGCAGGATGCCGCGGGTGCTCAGCCTCCACTTCCACCTCCGGGTGCTGAGCCGCCGCAGCGCCCGCTGGTACAGCTCATCGGGCGACGACCACTCGGGGCTGGTGGCGCGGACGTCGGCCATGAGCGCGACCAGCTCGCGCGGGTGGATCTCGGCAATGGAGCCCACATGGTCCAGGGCCTTGAGACGGTAGGGCGCCGCCACCTGCATCGCATCCCGGCTCCGCCACACGAAGTCGTACTCGTCGATGTAGGCGAAGGAGTCCCCCAGGAGGCCGCGCACCCGGGCCTCCTGCGCGGCATTGGGCCGCGGCAGGCCGAAGGCGCCGCAGACCTTCATAATGAGCCGGTGCCGGGCGATCGGCGACTCGACGTCGCAGATGCTCCGCGCCACCTCGACGACCAGGGCCCGCGCCCCCTCATCATTGTTGGCCGCGCGGTCCAGGATCTCCGTCGGGAGCTCGCGCTGGGGCCGCCACTGGCGGTAGCCGGCCGGGCCGAGCGGTGCGGCCGCGACGGCGCCCTCCGGCGTCGGCGCCCCCTCCGGCGTCTCCGAGGCCTCCGGTGTCTGCGCAGACGGCTCCTGGAGCGGGAACGGCCCCCCGGCGGCCTCGACGAGCCGGGCGACGACGGCGTCGGGGTCGGCGACCCACTCGGGCGTCCAGACGCGCTCGATACGCTCCCACCCCATGTTGCCCAGGACGTCGACCGGCAGCAGGTCGCGGTCCGTCGTGCTCCTGCGCCCGTCCCATCCCGGCCCGTCCAGAAGGACGGCGACCCTGGGCCGATCCGGCTTCCCGGCCTGCCCCGGCTGGCCGGCCCCCGGGGCGGCGAGCACGAGGTCGATCTCGAAGGACGAGTGGCCCACCCCGACGCTCACCGCCAGGCCCGCCTCGCGCAGCCGCTCGGCGATCTCGTTGCGGTGCAGGTCCACCGCGCTGTGGGAGGCCGGCAGCGCCCGCGGCGCACCGCCGTCGCGGGCCTGCTCCAGGTAGGCGCGCAGGTCGCGCAGCCCCTGGTGGGCCGAGCGCTCGACGTGCAGGTCCTCCGGGTCGAAGCTCGCGAACACCACGATCTGGCGCCGCGCCCGGGTGATGGCGACATTGAGGCGCCGCTCCCCGCCGGCGTGGCCGAGCGAGCCAAAGCTGAGCGGGACGTCGCCGCGCTCATTGGCCGAGAAGGTCAGCGAGAACAGGATCGCGTCCCGCTCCTCGCCCTGCGCGTTCTCCAGGCTCCGCACGAGCAGGCCATCGGTCGCCTCCAGCGCCGCGGCGACGCGCTCCGCGCCGAGCTCCTTGCGCAGCAGCTCCTCGATGAGGCTGCGCTGGTGGCTGTTGAAGGTGATGACCCCCAGCGACGGGGGGCCGTCGGGGTGCGCCTCGAACCGCTGGACCACCTCCTCGACGACCCTGTGCGCCTCGACCGGGTTCGTGCTGGGCCGCACCCCCGGCCGCTCGACCCGCACCTTGTCCCCGTAGTACGCGCCGCCCTCCACGCGCCGCAGGCAGATGCCGTAGCCGCCGGGGCTGTCGTCGGCCCGGCCGGACATGGCCAGCGGGCTGGGGAAGGACAGCAGGCGGCCGTCGTAGTAGTGCCGGTTGGAGAAGGCGATCAGCGACTCCACCCGGCTGCGGTAGTGCCAGGTCAGGCGGCGGCTCGGCACGCCGCCGCTCAGGCAGCGGTCCAGGATCGAGCCGCTCTCGCGGCGGTCCGCGCCCTCCAGGTCCTCGCCGGACCTGGAGGCGCCCGGCACGGGGGCGGGCGGCATCTGCTTGGGGTCCCCGACGACGACCACCGACTGCCCGCGCCCCATGGCCCCCACGGCCCCGGCCACCGTGATCTGGGAGGCCTCGTCGAACACGACGACGTCCACGTAGCGGCGGTCGGACGGGAAGAAGCGCGCGGCCGAGTCCGGGGAGACCAGGAGGCACGGGGTGATGGCCACCACGAGGTCCCAGTAGGAGTCGATCAGGCCCCGCACGTTCAGGGTCCCTCGGCGGCGGTTGAGCTCGCGTCGCAGCTCCTCGGTGCGCGGGCCGGCCTCGCGCAGAATCCGGTCGCGGCGGGAGAGGACGACGTCCAGCAGCTCGGGGGTCAGGGCCTTGCGCAGCCGCTCCTGGGTGCGCCGGTAGTCCGCGAGCAGCCGGGCGTGGACGGCCGGGTCGAAGGCATCCAGACCCGTCTCGCGGGCCCGGGCCTCGAAGGCGGAGCGGGCCCGCTCGACCTCGCCCTGGTCGCTCTCGGCATCGCGTGCCTGGATCAGCGCCCGGCGCGCCCGGTAGTAGGAGAAGCCGTCCCGCGGCGCGTGCAGCCCCTCTCGGTACTCCCCCAGGCGCGTCCGGAGGCCGGACAGCTCCCGGCGCAGCGCATCAGGGTCGTCGGCGGCCGCGTCGGGCCCGGGCGCCCGCAGATCGAGCGCGCGCCGCAGGTCCCGGTAGATCTCGGCCGGCTTCATGCTGTTGTCGTGGAGGTTGAGCAGCAGGTCCCCGATGCCCGCCTCGTCGCGCAGGCGGCGGGCGACGACGTCGAGCGTCGTGGCCTTCTCCGCCGCGAACATGACGGTCTTCCCCATGGCCAGGGCCCGGAAGATGAGGTTGGCGACGGTCTGGGACTTGCCGGTCCCGGGCGGCCCCTCGA
The DNA here is from genome assembly GCF_030253495.1 of Actinomyces israelii. Taxonomy (NCBI): domain Bacteria; kingdom Bacillati; phylum Actinomycetota; class Actinomycetes; order Actinomycetales; family Actinomycetaceae; genus Actinomyces; species Actinomyces israelii. The sequence continues at coordinate 315,326 of NZ_CP124548.1, read as the reverse complement.
CCACGAGGCTGCGCCCGGCCATGGCGTCGGCGACCACCCGTGCCTGGTCGGAGTCGGCGACCAGCGGCAGGTTCTGGGCGACCTCGTCGTTGTCCCCCACGGGCTCGTCCCGCGCCGGCTCCACGAAGATGGAGCCAGGGGCCTTCAGGAGGTGGCCGACCAGCGGGTTGGAGGTGATGGTCGGCCAGTCCTCCTCCAGGTCCTGGCGCATCCGGTAGGTGGAGAAGCGGAACATGCCCAGGCACACGGAGGGCTCGACGACGACGCCGCGGCGGCCCGACGCGCGCAGCCGGTGACGCAGGCTCTCCAGGGTGGCCTTGATGTCGATGCCGTGCCCGTCGCGCACGGGCGCGCGCAGCTCGACCAGGTCGATGCCGGTGTCGGCCTTGAAGCGGGCCAGCAGGGAGTGGTTGGGGGTCGAGGCCTCGGCCTCGTCCAGGACGATCCCGTAGGTCTCCTCGTCGGCCTGCTCCAGGTTGACGGGGATGAGGATGAGCGGTGAGCGCACCCAGTAGCCGTCGATGCACCACGTGAGGGAGCCGATGGTCAGGTAGAGGTTGTTCGCCCCGGTCTCCACCAGGGTCGTGCGGGCGGAGGCGGCCATGGCCCGCAGGCGCTGCGCGCACTCCTTGCCGGAGAGGTTGACGTGGACCTCCCGCTGCTCGGTCAGCAGCGCGGCCCGCTCCTCGGCATCCGCGGCGCTGTAGGGGTCCGGGCGCAGGGTCACCAGGTCCCCGGCGTTGACAATGTCCTCGAGCCGGCCGAGGAGGTCGGGCTCCACCATCAGCTCCACGACATCGCGCAGCGGGCGGTTGATGAGGGGGTTGCGCCGAGACAGGTCGAGCAGGTTCCTCTTCCACTCCTCGACGGCGGGTGGGGCGGGGAGGGCCTCGGCGGCGGGCGGGGCGGACTCGCCATCGGCGGACGGCCGGTCGGCGTCCGGGGCCGCGGGCCCGCCGCCGTCGCGCGCCTCCGGGCGGGCCGGCGCGACAAGCTCGACGACGACGTCGTCATCGTCGCGGTCCAGCAGGGGCTGCGGGGCGGCGCCATCGGCCCGGGCGACGTCCACGGGGACGGCGAGGGTCAGGTCGGGCAGCGTCTCCAGCGCGACGCTGCGCACCGTGTCAGGCAGCTCGTGGAGGACGGCGACCGCCGCGCCGACCGCCAGGTCCGGGTCGATCATGCCCATGACGCCGCGGCGGATGAGGTCGGCGGCCTCCTGCGCGGAGACGTGCGACCCGCCGTCTGTGCCCTCGTGACCCTCGTGACCCTCGTGGGTCTCGTGGTCCCTGCGGTAGCCGAGGAAGACGGCACGGGGGGCGAGCAGGATGACGGGAGCCACGCCCAGGCGCTCCAGGACCCCGGCCAGCAGGATCGCGACGTCGAGGACGGTGCCGGTGCACGCCTCGAGCAGCCCGGCGGCGGTGCGTATGGGGTGGGAGCCGGCCTGCCACGGGCCGCTCGCGGCCCTGATCATGAGGCGGCGGTCGCGCAGGGCGGCGCATGCGGCCATGGCGAGGGCGTCGGGAGTGGGGGCGACGCCCTCGTCGTGCGGCGCGAGGCGGCGCGCCTCGGTCGCCAGGTCTCCGACGGCGGTCTGGTCGGGCTGGACGAAGGTCGCCAGCGCCGCGCCCGCCCAGCGCCCGCCCCCGGCGAGCCGCCACTGGCGCGGGGGCAGCACGGTCAGCCCCGGCAGCCTGCGCACGGACTGCGAGCCGTCGGCGGCGCGCAGCTCGACCCGCACGTGGGCGGAGCCGGGCTGGCTCACCTGGAGCAGGCTCCCTCGGTCCAGCGCCAGGGCGCGGGTGTCGGTCAGCACCGGGTGGGAGGTGTCCCAGGTCAAGCGCCAGGGCTCGGCGACCTCGCGCCCGCCGTCGTCCTCAATGATGGTCAGCGTCACCTCCAGGGTTCCCGACGGCGGCTCCTGGCCGCTGCGCGCCCCGGAGCTCAGGATCTTCCGCTGCTGGCCGTCGTCGCCGGACGCGTCCGGGCTGAAGGCGCCGCCGCCCGGGCCGGAGGCGTGTGCGCCCGGGCTGGGGGCGTGCCCCAGCAGGGACAGGCGGATCGAGACCTCGGGCGCGGCGCCCGCCACCGCGTGCGCGTAGCTGACCACGGGCACGCAGGCGACCTCGACCCCGACGGCGTCCAGCGGGGTGCGGCCCGCGCCCTGGCCGCCGTCGATGGCGGCGATGAGCTCGCGTATCTCCGCCTGGCCGGGCTCGGCGCCGATGAGTCCGAGGACCTCGCCGGCCGCGGCGAGGGCGGCCAGGGTCCTGTCGGCGTCGAAGTCTCCGCCGCGGACCAGCTCGTCGCGCAGGCGGCCGACCTCGCCCAGCCTGTCCCCCAGCCCCGGCGGCAGGTCCAGGCGGTAGCGCCCGCCCTCGTCGCGGGCGGTCAGGATGCGGATCTGGGTGGGCAGGTTGGCCAGGTCGGGGAACTCCGGGACCGGGCCGTCGCCGGCGAGGAGGGGGCGCAGCGTGTCGAGCGTGCAGCGGTCGCCCAGAGCGGCGCGGAGGTAGCGCTCCAGGTGGGTCGGCAGGATGCGGAGGAATCCGCGCAGGACAAGATCGCGATTATTGAGCTTCATAAGGTTCAGGTATGGGATCTGCTGGGGCGGCCCTGCATCCTCGACGCTCCGGACCGGAGTCCGGGGCGCTGTCGGAGGACGGCCACGACCGGGCGGGATGTGGCCGACATGCGAAGGCTACAGCGTCCGTGCGACATGTTTGCCGGGTCCGAGGGTGGAAGTGGTGACAGGTCCATCAGTTCGTCTGGTTATTGGTAAGATGGCGACCAATGTATCCCACGACCACCTTGCCGTAGCCTGGGGTGTCCGTCGCATCGTAGAGGTAGAGGCGGGGCGAGACCATCCCCGCGCTGGCGATGACGAAGTGCTTGTCCATGTACACGCGCCCGTCCCCGTCGCGGCCGGGGACCTGCTCGGGCGCCGGGAACATCCGCTCCTTGCGGTAGCGCGGCCGGTTCGCGACCGTCTTCGACTCGGTGGGCCTGTACCGGCCGCGCGAGACCGTGCGGAAGCCGTCCGGCGGCGAGTCGAGGTACTCGTGGAGGTTGCGCACCGTCGCGCTCCCGTCCGCCCGGGCCCGCCCGTAGTCGTTGAGGGCGCGCAGAATGTCCCAGGTCTTCGCGATCCAGGACAGGTTGTTCTGGTCGTCCAGGTCGAGGGCCCGGTCCCAGTCGCAGGTGAGCTCGACCCACGGCAGGGCCCTGGCGAGCTCCCCGTTGGCCGCCCAGGTCGCCAGCTCGGGCCAGCCCGAGGGCTGGGCGAGGTCGGCCCCCTCACCGGGGACGGCCCACGCCTCCTCGCCGCGGCCCGCGCACGACAGCGCGGTGCGCAGGCGCTGAACCTCCCTCTCCGGCATCTCCGCCCGGCTGAGGGCGCGGTCCTTGTCGTCCAGGGCGACCGCGTAGTCGAGGCCGAGCTCGTCGCGCTCCTCGGTGCGCCGCTGCAGCTCCTCGCGCAGGGCGTCGTCGTGCTCGCGCTTGCTGTCGCGCTGCTCCAGGAGGGTGATCGTGTCCCGGGCCTCCGCCAGCTCCGCCTTCGCGCCGTCCAGGTCCTCGCTGCGGGCGGCCAGGAGGGATGTCAGCTCCTCCACCCGCGCGTGCAGACCGGTGGCGTCCGCTGGGACCGCCGGCTGGGCGGCCGTGTCCCTCGTAATACCGCCGATGAAGTCCGCCCACTGCTCCAGCGGCAGGCCCGGGGCCGTTCCGGCCACGAGGACGAGTCCGTGGTGGTCCTCCTCGCCCAGCTCCTTGCGGAGCCTGGGGACGTCCCGCGGCCGGAGGATCTCGGGGTCGTTGGTGAGGTGGATGCCGTGGTCGTCGCAGTCCAGCCGGCAGAGCATGCTCCGCACGAAGCGGGGCACTCCGGCGCTCCTGGGGCGCAGCGGGTCGTCCGGGGAGACGGGCGAGTCGATCTCGACGCTGATGAGGCTGCGGCTCGCGAGCCGGGGCCCGCTGGCGGCCATGACCTGGCTGGTCCAGGTGCCCTCGCCGTCGCGCTCGACGACGACGAAGCCGAAGATCTGGTCCTCGGACTGCTCGCGAGAGTCCACCAGGAGGAGCTCCAGCCGCGGGTGCGGCTGAAGGTACCCGCCCGGGCCCAGAGCGCCGAGGCCGTCGGGGCCGAGCTCCTTGCGGTGCTTCCTCTCCGCCCAGTCCACCATGACCCTGCGGACGGCCGGCTCCACCTGCTCAAAGGCCCCGCCGACGCTGAAGGTGCTGCGGTAGGCAAGCATGATCACTCCCTCGGTCCCGGGCGGGCCGCCCCGCCGCCTCACAGGCTATGCCCCGCGCCGGTGCAATGGGGCCGTCTGGCCCACCCGATTGCGATCGCGGGGCCGCCCTCTTCGTCGGGATTTGTTCAGGTCATATGGGGTGGGGTCTGATGGCTTACGGGCCGGGGCCTGGCGTGTGCAGCCTCGTGGGTCGTTGTCGGCCTTGACCGGAAAACTTGACCGGAAAAGGTGGCTCCCACGCACTTTTAGCGCCGACCCCCGCCCTGCCCTCGCCGCAGAACCGCAGAATCACGCCGATCCCCGCCGCACCCAAGACCGCTGAGCGCCTTAAAAGTGCGTGGGAGCCACCTTTTTTCCACCGCACAGCACCACTAGACGACTGAGTCCTGGCGGAGCGGGCCGTCAACACCGACGGCGACCCGCAGCCGGCCCCGCACCCCCTTCGCCGAGACCGGGCCGCCTCCGCGCCGCAGCCAGCCCGAAGAGCCCACCGGACCGGACGACGACCCGCGCACCCGCGCCCAGCCCACCCACTCCCGCGAACCGATCTCGAGCCGAAACCGAACCGATCTCGACGATTCAGCGAGGCGGAGACGTCTCCGGCCCGCTAGCGCGCTGGGCGTTCCCTCTCACTCGACGCCCTCTCACTCGGCACCCTCCTGTTCGGCCTCCTTCAGGGCGGTCTCCAGGGCGGGCAGGATGCCTCGCGCGCCCAGCCTGCGCCTCTTGGCACTGAGCCGCCGCAGGGCCCGCTGGTACAGCTCATCGGCGGAGTCCCATTCGTGAGCCCGCGCCCGGACGTCGGCCATGAGCGCGACCAGCTCGCGCGGGTGGATCTCCTCGATGGCGTCCACATGGTCCAGGGCGCCACGGCGGTAGGACACCGGGAGCAGCGAGGCGTCGTAGGTCCGCCACACGAAGTCGTTCGCATCGATGTAGGCGAATGTCTCCCCCAGGACGCGGCGCACCCGCTCCTCCCGGGACTTGGCTGTTCGCGACAGCCCGAACGTGCGGCAGACCTTGACAACGAGCCGGTGCCGGGTCAGCGGGGACTCGACGTCGCAGATGGCCCGGGCCACCTCGATCACCTGGGCCTTGGCCTCGGGGTCCTTCTCCGCGCGGTCGAGCACATCGCGCGGGTGCGTCCCCTCGGGCCGCCACTCGCGGTAGTCGGTCGGGGCGGCCAGTGCCGCCGAGCTGTCGGGGACGGCAGTGTCCGGCGTCGATGGGCCGGCCGGACCGGTGGGCGCAACAGGCTCGGCAGGCGCAGCGGGCTCGGCAGGCGCAGTGGGCGCGCTCGAAGCGCTCGGGGCCGCGAGCGCACCGGGCGCCGTGGATGCCGAGGACACAGCCGCGCTCGGCGCGGCGAGTACCGCCGTGCCATCCGGCGCATCGGGTGCCGCGGGCGCACCGGGTGCCGCGGCGGGCCCGTCCCCGGGCGCCGCAGAGGCCGCCGCGAGCCCGCCCCTGGGGGCTGCGGTGAGCCCCTCGCAGGCGGGCGCCGGAGCAGCCGCGGCACCGACGTCGGCCACGGCGTCCGAGTCCGGCGGCGCCTGCCCGTCCCCATCGGCCTCGGGGGCCTGCGGCCGCTGCGACTGGTCCTTCCGCGTCGAGAGGGTCCCGCCGGCGGCCTCGACGAGCCGGGCGACGACGGCATCGGGGTCGGCGACCCACTCGGGCGTCCAGACACGCTCGATACGCTCCCACCCCATGCTCTTCAGGACGTCGACCGGCAGCAGGTCGCGGTCCATGACGCTCCCGCGCCGGTCCCAGCCCGGCCCGTCCAGAAGGACGGCGACCCTGGGCCGATCCGGCTTCCCGGCCTGCCCCGGCTTCCCGGCCCACGCCGAGGCGGCGAGCACGAGGTCGATCTCGAAGGACGAGTGGCCCACCCCGACGCTCACCGCCAGGCCCGCCTCGCGCAACCGCTCGGCGATCTCGTTGCGGTGCAGGTCCACCGCGCTGCGGGAGGCCTGCAGCGCCCGCGGCGCATCCCCGCTGCGGGCCTGCTCCAGGTAGGCGCGCAGGTCCTTCACCCCCTGGTGGGCCGAGCGCTCGGCATGCAGGTCCTCCGGGTCGAAGCTGGAGAAGAGGACGATCTGGCATCGCGCCCGGGTGATGGCGACATTGAGCCGACGCTCCCCGCCGGCGTGGCCGAGCGAGCCGAAGCCGAGCGGGACATCGCCGCGCTCATTGGCCGAGAAGGTCAGCGAGAACAGGATCGCGTCCCGCTCCTCGCCCTGCGCGTTCTCCAGATTCCGCACGAACAGTCCGTCACGCGCCCTCAAAGCCTCATCGACACCCTGTGAGCCGATCTCCTTGCGCAACAGAGTCTCAATCAGGTCGCGCTGACGGGCGTTGAAGGTGATGACCCCTACCGACGGCACGCCCATATGCGCCTCGAACCGGCGGACCACCTCCTCGACGACCCTGTGCGCCTCGACCGGGTTCGTGCTGGGCCGCACCCCCGGCCGCCCGGCTCGCGCCCTCTCCCCCTGGTACGCGCCGCCCTCCACGCGCCGCAGGGAGACGCCGTAGCCGCCGGGGCCGTCGTCGGAGGGCCGGGCGGCCAGGGTCAGCGGGCTGGGGAAGGTCAGCAGGCGGCCGTCGTAGTAGTGCCGGTTGGAGAAGGCGATCAGCGACTCCACCCGGCTGCGGTAGTGCCAGGTCAGGCGGCGGCTCGGCACGCCGCCGGCCAGGCAGCGGTCCAGGATCGAGCCGTTCTCGCGGCGGCCTGCGCCCTCCAGGTCGCCGCCGCCCCGGGTCGTGCCGGGAGCAGTGGCGGGCGGCATCTGCTTGGGGTCCCCGACGACGACCACCGACTGCCCGCGCCCCATGGCCCCCACGGCCCCGGCCACCGTGATCTGGGAGGCCTCGTCGAACACGACGACGTCCACGTAGCGGCGGTCGGACGGGAAGAAACGGGCCACCGAGTCCGGGGAGACCAGGAGGCACGGGGTGATGGCCACCACGAGGTCCCAGCAGGAGCTGATCAGCTCCCGGACATTCATGGTCCCTCGGCGACGGCGGACCTCGCGTCGCAGCTCCTCGGCGCGCGGGCCGGCCTCGCGCAGAATCCGTTCGCGGCGGGAGAGAACGCTGCCCAGCAGCTCGGGGGTCAGGGCCTTGCGCAGCCGCTCCTGGGTGCGCCGGTAGTCCGCGAGCAGCCGGGCGTGGACGGCCGGGTCGAAGGCATCCAGACCCGTCTCGCGGGCCCGGGCCTCGAAGGCGGAGCGGGCCCGCTCGACCTCGCCCTGGTCACTCTCGGCGTCGCGCGTCTGCGCCGTCCCGTTGTCGTCGGTCTCGGCGTCGCGCGCCTCAATGAGCTCCTGGCACGCCCGGTAGTAGGAGAAGCCGTCCCGCGGGTCGTGCAGTCCCTCGCGGTACTCCCCCAGGCGCTCGCGCAGCCGGCCCAGCCGTTCTCGCAGCTCGTCCGCCTCGGCGGCCGCGTCGGGCCCGGGCGCCCGCAGATCAAGCGCGCACCGCAGCGCCTCGTAGACCGCGGCGGGCCTCATGCCATTGTCGTGGAGGTTGAGCAGCAGGCCCCCGATGCCCGCCTCCTCTCGCAGGCGGCGGGCGACGACGTCGAGCGCCGATGCCTTCTCCGCCACGAACATGACAGTCCGCCCTCGTGCCAGGGCCCGGAAGATGAGGTTCGCGACAGTCTGGGACTTGCCGGTCCCGGGCGGCCCCTCGACCACGAGGCTGCGCCCGGCCGCGGCGTCGGCGACCACCCGCGCCTGGTCGGAGTCGGCGTCCAGCGGCAGGCTCTCGACGACCTCGTCGACGTCCTCCGCCGGTTCACCGTCCGCACCGCTCGCCGGGCCCGCCGGATCCGGAAACGCCGCCGGGACCCCGCTCGGGGTCTCCAGGAGGTGGCCGACCAGCGGGTTGGAGACGATGGTCCGCCAGTCCTTCTCCAGGTCCTGCCACATGCGGTAGGTGGAGTACCCGAACAGCCCCAGGTGAACGGTCCGCTCGACGGTGTCGCGACGGCCCGCTCTGCGCAGCCGGCGTCGCACCCTCTCCAGGGTGGCCTTGACGTCGATGCCGTGCTCGTCGTGCACCGGCTCGCGCAGCTCGACCAGGTCGATGCCGGTACTCGCCTTGAAGCGGGCCAGCAGGGAGTGGTTGGGGGTCGAGGCCCCGGCCTCGTCCAGGCTGATCACATAGGGTCCGTCCTCCTGCGCCAGGTTGACGGGGATGAGAATGAGCGGGGAGCGCACCTGGACGCCGTCAATGCGCCACGTGAGGGAGCCGATGGTCAGGTAGAGGTTGTTCGCCCCGGTCTCCGCCAGGGCCGTGCGGGCGGAGGCGGCCATGGTCTGCAGGCGTCGCCCGCACTCCTTGCCGGAGAGGTTGACGTAGACCGTCTGCTCCTCGGTCAGCAGCGCGGCCCGCTCATCGGCGCTCGCAGACGCGCGGTTCGGGGCGCCGTACGGGTCCGGGCGCAGGGCTACCAGGTCCCCGGCGTTGACGATGTCCTCGAGCCGGCCGATGAGATCGGGCGGTACCCACAGCTTGACGGTATCGCGCGCGGAAAGGCTGATGAGGGGGTTGCGCCGAGACAGGTCGAGCAGGCTCCTCTTCCACTCCTCGACGGCGGGCGGGGCGGGCTCCGGCGAGCCCGAGGGCCCGGCGGCGTCCGGGGCCTCGGCGGGCGACCCGGTAGCGGACGCGTCGTCGGCGGGCGGCCGCCCGGCCTCCAGCGCGGCAGAAGGCTCGGCGGCGGGGCCGTCGTCGTCGAGAGCGGGCTCGTTGTCGGGCGGCTCCGGGCAGGCCGGCGCGACGACGCCGTCATCATCGCGCTCCAGCAGGGGCTGCGGGGCGGCGCCACCGGGCCGAGCGACGCCCACCGGGACGGCGAGGGTCAGGTCGGACAGCGCCTCCAGCGCCACGCCGCGCGCCCGGCCGGGCAGCTCGTGGAGGACGGCGACCGCCGCGCCGACCGCCAGGTCCGGGTCGATCATGCCCATGACGCCGCGGCGGATGAGGTCGGCGGCCTCCTGCGGGGAGGCCGGTGCGCGCCCGTCCCGCCCGCGCCGCCGGTAGCCGACGAGGATGGTCTCGGGCGTGAGCAGAAGAACAGGGGCCGTCCCCAGCCGGTCCAGGACCCCGGCGAGCAGGACCGCGACGTCGAGGACGGTGCCGGTGCGCGAGTCCAGCAGCTCGGCGGCGGTGCGGACGGGGTGGGAGCCGGTCCGCCAGGGGCCGCTCGCGGCCCTGATCATGAGGCGGCGGTCGCGCAGGGCGGTGCACGCCGCGGTTGCGAGGGCGTCGGGGCCGGTGGCGTCTCCGTCGTGCTTCGCAGTGCCGAGCGCCTCGCCCGTCAGGGCCTTGACGGCGGCCTGGTCGGGCTGGACGAAGGTCGCCAGCGCCGCGCTCGCCCAGCCCTCTGCCCCGGCGAGCCGCCACTGCCGCGGGGGCAGCACGGTCAGCCCCGGCAGCCTGCGCACGGACTGCGTGCCGTCGGCGGCGCGCAGCTCGACCCGTACGTGGGCGGCCCCGGGCTGGTCCACCTGCAGCAGATTCTCCCGGTCCAGCGCCAGGGCACGAGTGCCGGTCAGCACCGGGTGGGAGGTGTCCCACGCCAGGTGCCAGGGCTCGGCGACCTCGCGCCCGCCGTCGTCCTCAATGATGGTGATCGTCACCTCCAGGACCCCCGACGGCGGCTCCTGGCCGCCGCGCGATCCGGAGACCAGGCTCAGCCGTTGCTGGCCGTCGACGGAGGCCGGCAGGTCGGGGCCGGCGCCGCGCCCCGGGAGGGACAGACGAACCGAGACCTCGGGGGCGACGCCCGCCACCGCGTGCGCGTAGCTGACCACGGGCTCGCAGGCCACCCCGACCCCGACGGCGTCCAGCGGGGTGCGGCCCGCGCCCCGACCGCTGTCGATGGCGGCGATGAGCTCGCGCACCTCGGCGCGGCCGGGCTCGGCGCCGATGAGCCGGAGGGTCTCACTGACCGCGACCAGGGCGGCCAGGGTCCTGTCGGTGTCGAAGGCGCCGCCGTGGACCACCTCGTTGCGGAAACGACGGACCTCGTGCAGCTTGCTCCCCAGGCCGGGCGGCAGGGTGACGCGGTAGCGCCCGTCGGCGCCGCGAGCGGTGAGGATTCGGATCTGGATGGACAGGTCGGCCAGGTCGGGGAGATCCGAGAGGTCGCCGCTGTCCGCGAGGAGAAGACGCAGCCTCTCGGGCGTGCAGCGGCTGCCCAGGGTGCTGCGTAGGTAGCGCTCCAGGTGGGTCGGCAGGACGCCGAGGAGTCCTCGGAGGACGAGGTCGCGATTGCTGAGCTTCATAAGGTTCTGCTACGGGATGTGACGGGGTCTGCCCCTCGACGCTTCGAGTGGGAGGACGGCTGCAGCCGGGTTGGGGCGAAGCCGACATGCGCAGGCTACAACGCCCCCGCGACGGTGGCAGGGCGCGGCGGCGGCCCGGGCGCAGCGGGCCCCCCGGGCCGCCTCGCAGTACCAATCATCCCGCCATGGCGATGGGCAGCGCGCAGTCCGTGCCGCCCACGGGCATGGCGTCCACCGAGTCCACCGAGTCCACCGCGTCCAGGGCGTCGTCGCCTCCGGGTCAGGGCCCGGGTCCCGCCGACGGGGCGCGAGCGAAGCGGGCGGGGAACTCGTCGGGAGCGGCCCGTGAGATGTCTCGGCGCATACCAGAACCCCGACGTGGTGTGGTTCGTGCGCACGACCACAACCGACGCCGGGGTTCCGACTGCCTCGTCAGGACCCTCGGTGTTGTGTAACCTTGGGAGCCACCTGGAGGCAATCAGGAGGCTCGCAAGAATTATGCGCCCGCCCCCCAGGCCGTGTCTATCAGATGAGCGGCGCTGCTGGACTGCCGTCTCGAGCGGCCTCGCATTCACGACCACAACCGGGCCTTTCGTCTCATTCGCTCCCTCGCCTCCGCCGCACGCAGCCCGTTTCCTGCGGCACCCTGATCTCGCCGCAGGGCTCCCGCAGCCCCCTCGCCGAGATCGGTCCGGTTCCGCGTCGAGATCGGTTCAAGGAGCCCGGCGGGACGCCTGACGGATGCCGCTGCCCCACCAGCAGCGCACCGGGCTCGGGACCGTTCATCTTTCCCGCGGCCGTGCCCGGCCTGCTCCGGCCGCGTACGAGGTGCGAGGTCGGGGCTGAGCAGCGAGCCGGGCGGACGCGCTCCAGTCCGCCACCTCGCGGTCGCACCTCGGGCATCGAGGTCGTCCGTTAAGTCGTCCGCTAAAGGTACGACCGCGGCGACCGGACATAGACGGGCACCCTCTGGAGCCAGCAACTCCGGCGACGTGGAGGAGGGAACGAGCCAGGCGGACCGCGTCCTCAACGTCGACGGCGGTCCGTCGCGCTGCAGGCGAACCCCCGGGGCGCCGCGCCCCAGAAAGTGATCGAGTCCGGGACTAGGTGGCGTGGCACAGTGGGAAAAGGTGGCTCCTACGCACTTTTAACACCAGCCCCCGCCTCACCCCCGCCTCAGAACCGCGGAATCACGCCGATCTTCGCTGCGCCCAGGACCGACGAGCGCCTTAAAAGTGCGTAGGAGCCACCTTTTTGAAGGGCCTCAGCCCGCGGCGGAGCACCAGACGGGCGCCTCGACCCGCTCCCGGACCGGAGCACGATCGATCTCGGCGAAGAGGGCGGCAGGAGGCCACGAGGAATAGGAGGCGGCAACAGGCGCAGCACCCGGACGCCCGAGTCCAGCGCCGAGACGCGACAAGCCGGCGATGATGTCGGGCGCGCCCACCCGGCCCCGCCGACGACAGCCGCCGCGCCCCGGCGCCCGGCCGCCCCAGACCGCGCCCCGGCGCCCGGCCGCCCCAGACCGCGGCCCCAGACCGCGGCCCCAGACCGCGGCCCCAGACCGCGGCCCCAGCCCACGGCCCCGGACAGCGACCCCGAACACTGCGCACGACATCGTCGTCCGCGACATAATGGTCCCCATGCTCATGCCCTACTCACCGGGCCCTGCGCCTCTAACCCGCATGGCCGACGGGACCATCAAGCAGATCAGCCCCTTCACCGGCACGGAGGTGTGGACCGTCCCGGGCCGCGGCAACCGGCCGATCTCCCACCCGGTCGCCGAGGTCCACACCCTCACCCCCGCCGAGCGCACCCGCGCCTGCGCCTTCTGCCCTGCCCACTACACCGAGACGCCGCCGGAGAAGAGCCGCGTGATCGCCCGCCCGGACGACGGCTTCGAGCAGATCGACCACCTGCCCGCGAGCGCCCTGTTCGACACGGTCGCCGAGTTCCGCCGCGTGCCCAACCTCTTCGAGATCCTGTCCTACGACTACTGGAACGCCAACCACGGCTACGAGATCCCCGACGCCGCCCGCGAGCGCATGGAGGCCTACCTCGCCGACCCGGCGGGCGCGGCCCACGTCGCGCGCGTGGCCCGCAGCAAGCTGCGCGCCTCCGGGCAGGACCCGGCGTCGTGGGAGTCGATGGGCGACGACGCCCGCCACCAGTTCCTGGCCGCCTTCTTCGCCGGCGGGCACGACGTCATTATCGCGCGGCGCCACTTCACCGACGACGCCGTTGACACCACCGGCCTGGCCGGCTCGGGCACGCTGACCCCCGCTGAGCACCGCGCCTACATGCGCCTGGCGGTGGCGGCGACGTCGGACCTGTACCGGGCGAACCGGTGGGTGCGCTACGTGGCGGTCTTCCAGAACTGGCTGCGACCCGCCGGGGCGAGCTTCGACCACCTGCACAAGCAGCTGGTCGGCATCGACGAGCGGGGGGTGTCGGCCGCGCTGGAGCTCCAGCGGGTGCGGGCCAACCCGAACCTCTACAACGAGATGGGGGTGGACTATGCCGCCTACAGCGGGCTGCTGGTGGCCTCCAACGACCACGCGGTCGCCTTCGCGGGCTTCGGGCACCGCTACCCCACGCTGGAGGTGTACTCGACGTCGGCCACGTGCGCGCCCTGGCTCATGAGCCGCGAGGAGATCGACGCCGTGTCCGACCTCGTGCACGCCCTGCACGCGGCCACGGGGGTGGACGTGCCCAGCAACGAGGAGTGGCACCACAAGCCGATCGACGTCGACCAGCCGATGCCCTGGCACATCACCCTCAAGTGGCGGGTCTCCACCCTGGCCGGGTTCGAGGGCGGCACGAAGATCTACCTCAACACCATCGACCCGTGGACCCTGCGCGACCGGGTCGTCGCCCGTCTGGAGGACCTGCGGGCCGACCGCCTCATTGCGCCGATGGCGGTGGGCGAGGAGTGTCCGCGCGAGCCCAATAGGCTGCTGTACAACCCCGTCCTGGGGCGGTAGGGGCCGCCCTCCTGCGGAGGCGATCGAGCGCAGCCACCGGCTCAGCGAGGTCGTGGGCGCCGCCGTCCTTCTCGTTCACTGCCGAGACGAGGCGGCGCGCGCGTTCTATCTCGCGAACGGCGACTTCCTCGCGTCTCCCGCCGACCCGATGCACCTGCTGCTGCCCATGAAGCAGGCCCGGCGGGTGCTCGGCGGCTAGAGTGCCGACCGAGTCCCCGCGGGCCCTGCTGCGCCGGGGCGTGGCAGGGCCCGATCTCGACGCGGAAGTGAACCGATCTCGAGCCGGAATACGACCGATCTCGGCGAAGGGGAGCGAGCTGGCTACGGGCTCGGGCTACAGGCCCAGGGCGCTGCGCTCCTCGGAGCCGACCCAGCCGGAGCGGCCCTCCAGGGCGTGGAACCAGCGGGCCAGCGCGGGCCAGAAGGCCACCGACGGCGCCTCGCCGCCCGGGTAGTGCTGGCGCCCGCCGTACTCGTAGGCCTGGACGGTGGTGAACAGGCGGATGTCGCTGCCGGTGGGCGCCGCCCCGCACAGGAACTGCTCCACGGAGACGACGGCGGACAGCGGCGGGACGTCCTGCACCGTCAGCGCCGCCTCGCGGGAGGCCTCCATGCGGGTGGCGCGGGCCAGCAGGGTGTCGACGACGTCGAAGGCGATGAGGACCGTGTCAGCGGCCGCGACCGCCTTCTCCTCGTCCTCGCTGTGGGTGGCGGTCCCGTGGGGGCCGTTGACGTGCTCCGCGATCCAGGCGTCCCAGGCGTCGGTGGAGTTGCGGCGGTTGAGCGGGTAGAGGTCGGGGGCGCCCTTGCGCTGGTAGTCGCCCCAGGCGGTGGCGAGGTCGAAGAGCATGTCGCCCGAGTCGTCGGAGACGACCCGCCCGGTGGTCGTATCGACCAGGGCGGGGATCGTGGGCGGCGGGGTGTACCCCGGCGTCGTCGCGTAGACCTCGGCCAGGGAGCTCGCCCCGAGCACCGGGTCCGCGCCGGGTTCGCCGTCGGCGCCGGTCAGCTCCCAGTAGCCGTCCTCGCCGCGGCCGTAGGTCCAGGACACGGGGATGGGCTCAGTCAGGCCCAGCAGCCGTCGGGCGATGAGCACGCGGCGGCACCACGGGCAGGATCCCGAGGCGATGAGCCGGTAGCGGCCGGCTTCAACGGGCAGGTCGCCGTCGGTGAAACGGTGCGAGGTGGCGATGGGCATGGGGACCTCCCGGCTGGTGGAGATGAGCGTCACAAAGTCTCAGGCCAATGGTGGCCCCTGCGCCCCGCGCGCGCCGCCGCATTCACCCCAGGCGAACCGGCGGCGCGGAACCAGACCGATCTCGAGCCGGAATACGACCGATCTCGACGCGGAACCGGACCGATCTCGGCGAGGGGGAGGGATGGCGCGCCTCACTCCTCGCGGTTGAGGAAGGCCTCGGCCTCATCGAGGTACCGCACCTCGTCGGGGTGGTCCCAGCGCAGGTCGGCCAGCAGGGCCCGCCCCTCCTCCAGCGCCGCCCGGGCCGCCTCGCGCGCCCCCGGCTCCTCGCGCCTCTCCGCGTAGAGGTTGCAGATGAAGGCGTACTCGCGGGCGGCCGAGACCCGGTCCCCGACCGTCATGAACCCCGCAATGGCGCGCCGTGCGGCCTCGGCGGCCTCCATATTGTCGTCGCAGCGCCACAGCACGTCGGCCAGCTCGCGCTCCAGGCTCCCCGCCTCCCAGACGTCGGAGTAGTCCCCCTGGGCGGGGATGGCCTCCTGCACGCGCCGGGCCTCCCTGATGAGGTCCAGCGCCTCGTCCTCATGGGCCCGGGAGGCCTGGATGCTGGGCTGCGTGACGAGCGCCCGGGCAGCGCGGCGCAGGAAGCGGGAGTACGCGAGACGGGTGCCGTCATTCGCGTCGGGCTCCTGCCCGATGGGGCACAGCTCGGCGCACCGCCGCAGCAGGGCGCAGGCCTCCTCGGGGCGCTTGAGCCTCTGGGCGGCGTCGGCGGCGCTCTCGAGATACTCGCGCGCCTTGGCCGCCTGCCCCCGCTCCAGCTCCGCCTGCGCGAGCGCACCGGCGGCCTCCAGGACCCCCGCGTGCTCCTCAAGGTCTGTCAGCACCTTGACGAGGATCTCCCGCAGGCCTCGGGCCCTGTCGGGACGGCGCGCCGTCTCGGCCAGCTCGATGCCGGTCTCCAGCACCTCGGCGGCCTCCAGGAAGCGCCCCGAGGCCCCCAGGGCATTGGAGAGCGAACCGAGAACCTCTACGGCCCACGACTGCAGGCCCGCGGCGAGCAGGAGGTTGGCGGCCTCCCGGTACTGGACGACGGCCTCGTCCTCCTGGTCGTACTCCCGGGAGAGCCGACCGAGCATCACCCGGGACTCGACGACGGTGACCAGCGACGCCGGGTCGCGCCTGCGCAGAAGCGAGTCCGCCGCGCGGGCCGCCTCGTAGATGTCGCCGTCATGGCCGTGAAGGAACGCGGCGAAGCTGTCGACGCGGTCGCGCAGGGTCCCATCGGGATCCAGGCCCGCGTCGCCCAGGCGGTCGGCGACGGCCCTCAGGGTCTCGATGACCGGCAGTGCGTCCGCAATGCCGAGTAGCTGGGCGCAGGCGCGGGCCTCCCAGTAGAGCACGTTGAAGAGCTCCCGCAGGTCGTACGCGGCTGCGCGAGCGCCCCGGCCCGGCTGGGCGGGCTCGGCAGTCCCGGTCCCGGGCTCGGCAGTCCCGGTCCCGGGCTCGGCAGTCCCGGGCGGCTCCGCGCCGCTGAGGTCGACGGGCAGCTGGTCGGCGAGCTCGCTGACCTGTGCGATGAGGTCGCCCAGGCGGGCGCACCGATCGTCGTCGGAGGCCTCCCGGCCGGCGGCGGAGTCGGCGCCGGCCGCGTCGCACAGGAGCTGGAGATCCAGGCGGAGAAGGCGGGCGCGGCGCCGCGTCTTCCCGCCCGCGGGGACGGGGCGGGCGGCGAGGAGGTCACGAGCGGCGCGGCGCTCCTCGAAGGCCCGGTCGAACTCCTCAATGCCGTCGTACAGGACGGCGCGCGCTGCGGCGGCCTCGGCCTCCAGGCCCGCCGGCGCCTCGGCGTCCAGGGCGCCGTGCTCCCACAGCCAGTCGTGCAGCATGGTCCACTCGGCACGGCCGGGGTAGGCGCCGGGCCCGTGCAGCCGGGTCAGGGCCTCGGCAATGCTGGTCGGCGGGATGAGGACGGGCATACGGACAGGAGGATATCCGCCCGTTCCGGCTCCGATGAGCGGGGACGACGGCGCGTGCGCGGGGGCCGCACCGGGCGCCGAGGAGCTGGACGACGGCGCACCGCCCGCGACCCCGGCCGCCGAGGCGCCGGATCCGGCGGGCGCCTCAGCCCCGGCGGAGGCCGCAGGCCCGGCAGCCCCGGCAGGCGCAGACGACTCGGTGTCCCGCCGCCCCGCCTCGCCCGCGGGCGCGCCGTCGTCCAGGTCGCTGATGGACGCGGCCTCGGGCAGGGCCTCGGGCGTCTCGAGGAGCTCGACGCGCATGCCGTCCTGCACCCGCTCGACGTACGGGCGCCAGGCGAGGGTCTCCTCCAGGCTCTGCGTATGGGAGTCGTTGCCGTTGCGCTCGTCGTAGGCGGCGTCGATGCGGCGCGCCCAGGCCTCGCACTGCTCGGCGGCCTGGGCCAGCGTCGAGTCGGCGCCCACGGCCGCGCCGGGGCACCAGGTCGGGTTCTCCGGCAGGTCGACGCCGAGCCGCTCGGCGCCGCGCCCCTCCCGGACCGCCTGGTGCAGGAGGACGGCCGCGCCGCAGATGAAGCCCTCGAGATCGCTCGCGGAGTCGCACAGGGCCGTCCAGGACGCGTGACGGCGCAGGATCCTCAGGCCCCGGTCGACGTGCCCGGACAGGGCGAGGTAGTAGAAGTGGTCCTCCAGGGCGCCGGCATGGCGGGGATCATGACGGTAGACGCGGTAGGCGCGCACGTGCGCGTCCCAGGCGGCCCGGGTGCGGCCGGTGCGCAGCAGGGGCAGGAGCACCACCGTCCGTATGCTCGCGGGCTGCTCGTCGCAGCCGATCTCCTCGGCGAGCACCGGCACGGCGGTGGCGATGGCGAGCTCGTCATCGCCGTCGTCGATCGCCTGAGTCACCTGCCGCTCGGGGTCGCAGGCCTCGCAGTCGGAGGACTCGTCGCGCGGCGCGGCCCGCCAGGCGGCGAGCTCGGCGCGGGCCTCGTCGTAGCGCCCGAGCCGCCGGGCCACGTAGAAGCGCTGCCCGTGGACGGTGTGCATGGAGGCGCCCTGCTCGCGGTAGAAGGCCTCCATGCCGGCCTCCAGCGCGCGCACCTGCTCCAGGGGGACCGCCGGGTTGCGGGCGGCGGCGGTCACCGCCCACTTGTAGTGCCAGCGCAGGTGGTGGCTCATGCGCTCGTCGAACAGGTCGGGGCGCTCGGCCTGCCGGGCCAGGCACCACACGAAGGGCGCCAGCCCCTTCCACTCCTCGCCGCCCCAGGCGTAGTCGGCGACGAGCCGGGTGCGGGCGTTGACCTGGAGCTGCTCGTCGCCGATCTCGTCGGCCCAGGTGACGGCCTCCGCCACGAGCGCCGAGCGCTGCGGGCCGCGCGGCAGGGCGTAGGTGTAGCGCAGGCGCTCGATAATGTCGTCGCGGTTCATGAGGAGGCTCCTTCCTGGCGGGCGGTGGGGTCCGTCCCCTCCGGGACGGGCGGGCCGGGGACCGCTAGAGCGCTCGTCAGGAGCGCGGAGAGCGTCTGGGCGGCCCAGGCGCGCTCCTTCGCGGTCAGGGTGTGGTGCCCGGTGAGCAGGCACTGGACGTACAGGCCGCGCAGGACGCGAGTGAGGGCGGCCTCGTCGGGCCTGCGAGAGACCGGGTCGGCCGTCCCCGTGACGGCGACGAGCTGCGCCACGAGCGCGCTGGCCCGGTTGAGGACGAGCCGGGGGCGCGGCGCGGCCGCGAAGGGGTCGGTGACGCCGAGGACCTGGGACCAGGCCCCTGCGGCCGCCGCCCGGGAGGCGGCCGCGCCGGCGGCGGAGGAGGCCTGGGCGCGGCGCCCGGCGAGGTCCGGGTCAGGCAGGTAGAGCGCGGGCACGGTGGCGGGGTCGAAGCGGCGCAGCACCACCTCGACGTCGACCTCGGCCAGGGCGGCCTCGGCCAGACGCAGCAGGTCGATGGCCTCGGCCTGCTCGGCGGGCGTGGCGGGGGTGAGGGCGTCCAGGA
Organism: Actinomyces israelii; assembly: GCF_030253495.1. Lineage (NCBI taxonomy): Bacteria > Bacillati > Actinomycetota > Actinomycetes > Actinomycetales > Actinomycetaceae > Actinomyces > Actinomyces israelii. The sequence continues at coordinate 296,617 of NZ_CP124548.1, read as the reverse complement.
TCTCGTCGGGGTCCACCAGGGCCAGATCGCCGATGCCGGGGGCGGCGTCGAGAACCTCGGGGTGCAGGGCGAGGGCCGCGATGATCTCGGCCTCGTAGGTGTGGCCGGCGTTGACCAGGGCGATCCCCTGGGCGGCGGCGACGTCGGCCAGCGCCCGGAACTGGTCGACCGTGCGGGTCCAGCGCACGCGCGTGCCCCGGCCCGCCAGCGCCACCAGCTCGGCGAGGGTCTGCTCGCCGAGCGTCGTCGTCAGCGGCACGTGCCGGGCGACCAGGTCGAGCATGTCCGGGTCCTCGGCGGCCACGGAGCACAGACCGACGGCGTGCGCGGCGACGAAGGCGTTCAGGCGCGTGGGCGCGGCGCGGCCCAGGCGGTCGATCCAGCCGCGCACCTGTCTCCCGATCGCCTCGCGGACGGCCGCCAGCAGGTCGTCATCGACGAGGGACTCGCGCGAGGCGGTCAGGCGCAGGTGCTCGGCGTCGGCGACCACGCGCACGAAGTAGGCCCAGTCGGGGGCCAGGCCCTCGGCGGCGCGGGTGACGAGCATGCGCTTGACGCTGACGGTGTGCCGGGCCGCCGCGGTGGGGGCGGCCTGCCCCATGACGGCGATGGTGCCGTGCAGCCCGGCTGCCGGCACGTCGAGGTCGAGCAGGTCGAAGGGCTCGGACCCCAGCGCCTCGGTGCACCACCGTACCGCCTGGCCACGGGTCATCTCCCAGGGGCCCCGGCCGCGGCCGTGGCGGGTGACGGCGCCGTCGTCGGAGCGCACCTCGATATCGACCGGCAGCAGGTGGCCGAACTCCTCGACCAGCGCGCGCACCGTCCCGGGCGCCAGCCAGGTCTCGCTGGGCAGGGCGCGCAGGGCGATGGTGGTGCCCGGCTCGCGGGGGACGTCGTCGGCGGGCTCGACGACCGGTTCAACGAGATAGGTGCCGTCGGTCCGCCCGCACCAGCGCACGCCCGGCTCGCCGGACCCTGAGGACCCGCGGCGGGCGGAGCGGGAGGCGACCACGATCTCTGGGCTGACCATGAAGCAGGAGAGCAGCCCGATACCGAACTGGCCCAGGTAGTCGCCGCGGGCCAGCCCCAGCTCGTCGCGCTTGGAGGAGGCGCCGATGGTCGACAGCAGCTCGTCAACCTCGCCGGCGGTCAGCCCGATGCCGGTGTCCGTGCAGGTCAGAGTGGCGGCGCCGTCGGCGCGCCCGAGCCTGATGACGACCCGCTGCGGGCAGCCGGGCTCGACGGCGCGGCGGGCGGCGATGGCGTCGACGGCGTTCTGAAGGAGCTCACGCACGTAGACGCGCGGGCCCGAGTAGAGGTTGCGGGACAGGAGGTCGACCATGCCGCGCAGGTCGACCTGGAAGGTGGACACGCCTCAGATCTCCTTCCCGGTGCCCGGGTCGGTCGGCCGCTCGCCCTCGGACCGGGCCCGTGCGAGGCCGGCCTCGCATCGGGCGCGGCTGGCCTCGAAGGCCTCCCAGGCGGCGGCCGCGGCCGCGGCGTCGTCGATGGGCTCGGCGGCGGGCAGGCCGCGCTCCTCCGCCAGGTCGTTGAGAGGGCCGACGGTCGAGCCGATGACGGTGCCCAGGGTGCTGCGGAGCTGTTCCTCCTCCGCCCCGCTCGCCAGGGGCGTCCAGGACGAGGCGAGGATGCGGCAGCCGGTGTCGGTGGGCACCAGGCGGTTGGAGGACAGCCAGTGGCTCGCGTTGGTGGCCTGGATGTGGGCGCGCAGCGAGTCGATGCCGGTGACGACGGCGGCGCCGTAGAGGGACTCGACGTGCAGGAGCGGGCCGCCGTCGTGCACGGACAGGCGCACCGGGTGGTGCCACACGGCGGCCGCCCACTGGCCCGGGCCGATCTGTCTGAGGTCCTGCTTGAACAGCAGCGCCAGGGTGTCGAGGAGGCGCTCGGGGGTCACCGGCGGGGTGAGGGAGTCGGGGTCGGTCCACCAGGGCATGTCAGTCCTCCTCGTCGGCCTTCTCGGCGCGGGTCAGGGGCAGCGCCGTCTCGAAGGCGGCCGCGCACCGGTCGGTCAGGGCGGTCGCCCAGGCGAGGTAGGCGTCGAGCTGGGCGTCGGTCATACCCTCCTTCACCGGGGTGACGGCCTCGACGCGCACATGGAGGCGCCCGGTGGCGGCGGGCCCCTGAGGCCCCCGGGGCTCCGGCGGAGCAGCGGGCGGTACGGCCGCCGGCGGGGCGGACGGGCCGCCGTCGGGCTCCTCTTCGGAGCCGGCCCCGGCGAGTTCGACCTCGGCGGTCTCGGCCTCTGAGTCCTCCCCCTCGGGCTCGTCCACGTAGGTCAGGCTGATCGTCGGTGCGGGCTCGGCTGCGAGAAGCCGGTCCATGAGGTCGCGGGCGGCGCCCACGTCCTGGGACGGCACCGGCCCGGACAGGTCGATTCGCACCCCCAGCGAGGCGGGGCTCAGGCGCATGGACACGACCGGGTCCCTCCCGACGAACAGGGTGCTGTCCGCCAGCTTCCGGTAGGGCAAGCCGCGGCGGCGGGCCGAGGCGACAACGCGCGCGAGCAGAATGGTCGGTAGTGACGTCACGGCGCCAGCGTAGTGCCTGACCGCGGCACGGCGACGGGCAGTCCAGCCCCTTGACGACGAAGGGCGCGCGGGCCCGGCCGCCCGTCCCTTCCCGTCGAGATAGACATTTTCGTACGAGGTAGACGGTGTCGCCGCCGATCTCGTCCGACAATGTCTATCTCGACCCAGAGCGGCGCAGAGGCGGCGGGGCGGGCGCCGGCGTCCTCAGGAGGCCTTGTCGAGGGCCTCCTCCAGGCTGGTGACGCGCTCCAGCGCGGGATGGCCCTCCCAGCGCTGGTGGCCCAGGAGCCGGCGCACCCGGCCGATGTCCTCGCGCGCCGCCTTGCTGTCGCCCATCTCGGCGTGGATGAGGGCCATGAGGGTCAGCGGGTGGGCGGCGGTGCCGCGGTCCTTGGCGCTGACGTAGCAGGTGAAGGACCTCTTGCAGTGGTCGAGCGCCTCGGCGTGCTCGCCGACGCGCCACAGGATCCACGCCATGTCGTCGTGCCAGTCGCCCAGCTCGACGGCCCGGGAGTACTTGCGGGAGTCGGGCACCGCCTCGATGAGGTCCCACGCGCGCGACATGAGGGCGCGGGCCTTGTCGGGGCGGACGGGCGTCGTCAGGTCGGCCGACTCGGCGACGGCGGCGCGCCCGGCGCGCCGCAGGTACCTCGCGCAGCGCACCCGCCCGGCGTTGTCGCTGGTGTCGACCAGCTCGGCGGCGCGCTCGAACATGTGCGAGGCCCGGGCCGTCTCCCCCAGCTTCTCACTGGCCGAGGCGGCCCGCAGAAGGTAGTCCGCGCCGCGCTCCGCCTCACCGCGCTTCAGGGCGGACTCGGCCACGACCAGGCAGTTGTCGCGGACGCCCTCCTCCTCGCCCAGCCGCTCCATGGTGGAGATGAGGGTGCAGCGCAGCTCCTCGGCGAGAGTCGGGGGCACATCGGTGGCCAAGGCCGTCTCGAGCACCTCGGCGGCCTCCAGGAGCCGCCCCGATGCGCCCAAGGAGGCGGCCAGGGACCCGAAGAGCGGTCCGGCGAGAGCCTCCAGCCCCACCGACATGTGGATGTCGAGCAGATCGCGGGACTGGGCGACCGCCCTCTCGGTCTCGCCGAGGCTCATCAGGGCCCGCACCAGGACGCTGCGCCCCGCCACCGCCAGGACGACCGGGCAGGGGTCGTAGCGCCGGAGCACCGCGTCGGCGAGCGCGCCGGCGCCGCGGGCGTCGCCGCGCGCCAGCACGGCACCCGCCTCCAGGAGGGTCAGCTGGTCGTCCAGGGCGCCGTCGTGCGGCTCGATGAAGTCGGCGACGTGCGGGACGACCAGCCGGGCGAGCTCGAGGAACTCGGCGGCGCCCTGGTGGTCGTCGTGGTCGGACAGGACCCGCACCATCGCCGTGGCCGACCTGTAGGAGTCCACGAGCTCGGCCTGGTGGCCGGCGGGGGTGTCCAGGAGGGGCTCGGCCATGGCGGTCAGCTGTCCGGCGAGCTCCTTGACGTGGGCGAGCTGGTCGGCGCGCGTGCGCGCGGAGGACCGGTCGTGGAGGTCGTCGTCCCTGCTCCCAATCTGAAGAGCCTCCAGGTCCAGCTCGATGAGCCGCAGCGGGTGGGCGACGCCGGTCAGGTAGGCGCGCAGGCGGGCGAGCTCGTCGATCGCCCGCCCGTAGTCCCCCTCGCGATCGGCGACGGTGTAGCGCAGGGAGCGGGCCGCGCGCACCAGCTCGGGGCCGACCTGCTCCGGGTCGGGCATGAGCCCCAGCCTCATGGCCTGGGTGATGAGGAAGGCGTGCTCGAGCGTCCGCCCGGGGCGGCGGAGCTCGATCTCCAGGCGCCGCAGGAGCCCACCGGCATCGACGACGGCGGACGGGGCGCGCAGGTCGACACCCGGGTAGGGCGCGTCGCCGAACGGGAGGGGCTCGACGGCGGACGGGCGGGGCGCGCCGTCGTCGTGCCCCATGGCGGGGCTCGCCGCGACCACCGGCGCGGGCGCCGTGCCCGCCGGCCCCCGGGCACGGCGGGACCCGCCGGCCGAGCCCGGCTCCCCGACGGAGCCGGCCCTCTCGGGGCCCGCCGGTGCGCCGGGCGCCTCGAGCTGTCGGATCCCGTCGGGCAGGTTGGTGGGCTCGGCGGGAACGGGCTCGACCCTGCCGGCGCCCCCGGGCCGCCCCCACGATCGCAGAATCTCCTCGACGTCCCCGGTCTGCTCGGGCTCCTCGGCGGCCCCGGGCCTCCCGAGGACCCGGACCTCCGCGCTCGCCTCGGGCGGCTCCTCGGGCTTCCGGCCGCCCGCGGCGGGCCCGGGCTCCGCAGGGGCCTCGGGCTCGCGGACGCTCTCGATAATGATGGTGTCGTCGGGGCTCCAAGGCCGGCTCTGAGGGCCCTGGGACTCCTCGGAAGCCTTCGCAGCGGCTTCGGCCGCCTCGGCCGCCTCGGGCCAGCCCGCCCCGGACACCTCCACCGGACGGCCCGCCCCGGGCGCCTCGGACGCCTGCGGATCGAGGACCCTCTCGATAATGATGGTGTCGTCGGGATTCCAGGACCTGTCCTGATGCGCCTGAGTCTCCTCGGCGGGCCCGGCACCCTCGGGGAGGGCGACGAGCCCGCCCCTCCGGGCCCCTCCGGCTGAGCGGAGCCCCTCGGCACGGCGGCCCCGCTGCGCGCGCCCGGCCTCCTCGGCGCGACGGCTCCGCCTGGTGGGCCGGACCTCTTCGACGGGCCCGACCCGGTCGGCCGCCCGGGACCGCCCGACCGGCTGGGACCCAGCGTCCTGGGGCCCAGCGCCCTGAGCCGGCTCGACGGCCCCGGCGCCCGCACGCGCATGGCGCCCGACGATCGCGTCGGCGTCGACGAAGGGCTCGCGCGCGAGCCCCTTCCTCAAGCGCGACGAGACGGCCGCGTTGCCGTTGCGGGCGTCGTAGCGGGCGGCGATGCGGCAGGCCCACTCCTCGAACAGTGGCCGGGCGACGTTCAGGGGCGTGCCGGCGCCGATGCCCGGGCCGGGGCACCATGCGGCGACCGATGGGACGCCGGTGTCCAGCGGCTCGGCGCCGCGCCCGTCGCGCTCGGACTCGCGCAGCACGAGGACGGCTCCGGAGAGAAGGTCCATGAGTGCCCGGGCGGACTGGGCCTCGTCGGCCCGCCCCACGAAGCCGCGCATAATCCGCAGGCCGCGGGCCGCGCGCCCGGACAGGGCCAGGTACTCCAGGTGCTTGCCCAGGTAACTCATGACATTGGGGGCGTAGCGCAGCCTCCGGTAGGAGTACACGTGGGCGTCCCAGGCCGCCTGCGAGTGCCCCAGGGCGAGCAGCGGCAGGAGGGCCTCGCTCTGCACGGCGTAGGGCTGGTCGTCGCCCTCGACCCTCCTGTCGAGCACCGGCGCCGCCGCGGTGACGGCCGTCTCCCAGTCCTCGTGGATGTTCGCCCACTCGATCTCGCGCAGGGGGTCGCGGCTCTCATGATCAGCGCGCCCGGCACGACCGGCGTCGTCGGCCCCCGCCGAGCGCAGGGCGGCCGCCTCCGCGGCGGCCTCCTCCTCCAGGCCGAGCATGATCGCGGCGTGGAGGAGGCCGCTGTGGATGGCGTGCGTGGAGCCGCCCAGGAAGCGGAAGAACTTCCTCAGGCCCGCCTCCAGCTCGCGCACCTGGGCGATGCTGACGGCCGGGTTGTCGGCGGCGGCCGGCACCGCCCGCTCGTAGGCCCAGCCCAGCCGGCGCAGGCGGTCGGCGTCGAAGAGGTCGGGGCGCTTGTCGAGGCGGGCCAGCAGCCAGACGAAGGGCGCCAGGCCCTTCCACTCCTCGTTGCCCCTATGGCGCGCCTCGGCCAGGGCCAGACGCGCATCGACCGCCAGCTGGTCGTCCCCCAGCTCGTCGGCCATGGCCACGGCCTCGGCGGTGAGGCCGGAGCGGGTCGGGCCCCACGGGTGGCCGGAGGCGAGGGTCAGGCGTCCAACGACGTCGTCTCGGCTAGTCACTGCGCAGTTCCTTCTGAACGGGCGGCACTCGGCGGCCGCATGGTCGGGGCGACGACGTCGGAGATGGCGCTCGCCGCGCCCCTCCGCTCACCGGTCGCTCTCAATGATTTTCCCACGACTCACCACCTCTTCGAGCCCCTCGAAGTTGGAGACGATGGCCTGCAGGCTCGTATCCAGGATATTCGCAAGCTGGTCGTCGTTGAGGCCCTCCGCCACGGGGACGGCGACCTCAGCGGCGACCTGGCGCCCGTCCGCATCGACGAAGCTGCTCAGGGTGGGGATCGACTGGGACTGGTTGAGGGTGTTGAGCAGCTCACGCAGGGTCGCTGTGACCTGAGCCTCATCGGGCAGGTTGAGCCAGGAGCGGGCGTAGATGGCCAGGAGGTCGCCGTCGACGATCGCCACGACGTAGGAGTAGTCGTCAAAGCCGGCGACGATGGCGCTGTTGTCCGGCCGGCGGTCGTAGGTGAAGCGGTTGTCGTCGAACCAGGCGGCGACGCGATCGAGCGTGACCGGGGGCGTCTGGTCGCCCGCGGCCTCGTTCCACCAGGCCATGTCAGTCCCCCTCCCTCCGGATGACGAGAGCCGCGAGCCTCTTCTCCGCCGTCTCGTAGAAGCCGAGCAGCGTCGTGAAGGCGGTGCTCAGGAAGCCGTGCAGCTGGGCGTCGCTCATTCCTTCACCGGTGAAGGCGGCCATGTCCGCCAGGAGGACCGTGGCGTCCCCCTCGGAGCCCAGCATGGCGCGCGGCGCGTACATGGTGGAGTTGTGCCTATCAATGTACGCCATCGGGGCGGGATCGTCAGCGGCGAGCTCGTTGTTCCAGATGCTTCCCACGACGAGGAACTCCGAGTCGGAGTCGAGGATGAAGACCTCGCAGCTGTCCAGGTCCGCGACGGCGGTGCCGTCCTCCGCGATCTCGTAGTCGACCTGGCCGGCCCTGAGCCACGCCTCCACCCGGGAGATCGTGACCCTTGGTTGTGCGCTCATCGCATCTCCTTCGCGTCGGGCTCGTGACCGCCTCGTGATCTCATCGTGAAGTCTGCAACCCGGGGGCGCCGTCGTCCACTCCGGCCCGGGCGCGGGCGCCGTCGTCCACGGCCGGCCGGGCCCCGCCGAAGCCGTCCGCCTCGCCTGCCCTCACTGCGAGCCTTCCAAGACCGTTCCATCTTCCGCCCCGCGGTGGTAGCGTCCCAGGCAGAGGGCCGCCTCTGGCGGCGCCTGTCATCCTGACTGCGGAGCCGGTTCGGGATGAGTCCCCGGCGGAGGCCCTCCGCCGCCCTGGTCCTGGCTCGTCGCCCGCCGCGGCGGACGGGATGAGGCCCCTCCTCTCGCCCCTGTCTGCCGCTTCCCGCCCGAGGTCCTCTTGTCCGATCCGGTCTCTTCCGCCGACGTCGTCTTCGACTTCGACGCCGCCAACACGCTTATCACGAAGTGCCGTTCCGCGGCGACGCAGGTCACGGATCTGAGCGCCGACCGCGCCCCGGACGTGAGTACCGCCAAGACGGACTTCAGCGGCTACTTCTCCCGGGTGTTCTCCGACAACGCCGACATGGAGACGACGGACGCCGCGAACCTGTCGACCTGTCTTCAGGCGGTGGCGGACGACGTCCAGTTCCTGGTGGACACGGCCACGGAGGAGAACAGGCAGCGTCAGAGGGCCCGGGACTGGGACGCCCGGCGGGCCGAGAAGTGGGCTGTGGAGAAGGCGGTCGACGACCTGCTGAACATCGACCAGCGCCCCACCTCCAGCAATGGGGCCCCGCCCCCGCAGGAGCCCGAGGCCCCGGTCCTGCAGGCGCGGGCCAACCCCTCGGCGGGCTCGACGTCGTCGGGGGGAACATCCTCGGCGCGCCCGGACAACCTGAGGACCTTCGCCACCAGCTCCCAGACCAAGAACGACGAGCTCACCACCACCCTGGCCGGCCTCAGGGGCGCGGACAACGCCTTCCAGGACGGCTGCGGCTGGGGCTCGCTGGACGCGACGAGCGTGTGGAACGGCTTCCAGTCCTACCTGGACGCCAACGCCAATGACGTGACATGGGCGATGACCATTGCGACCGCCTTCGAGGAGGCGGGGACCGACGAGGGCCTGTCCACGGTGGCGGACAGCGCGCTGGGCGCGGCCCTGGAGGCCGCCGGGGTGGCGCTCACCCGTGACGGCCTGACCATTGAGCCCGCGCAGGTGCAGGGCATGCCGCTGACCTCGGGCTTCTCCGACGACCCGGTCAATGTGGCCACCGGCGGCTTCGTGGAGGTCGAGGAGGATCTCGCCTTCACCGGCGGGGCGGCGTCCCTGGGGTGGTCCCGCTGCTACAACTCCACGGACAGGGGCGACGACGCTCCGGAGGCCGCTGCCGGCGCGAGTGCTGCCGGCGGCGCGAGTGCCTTCGGCCCGGGCTGGTCGAGCTGGTGCGAGGCGCGTCTCTCCTTCGGACAGGAGGGCGAGGCCCGGTGGCGCCACGAGGACGGGCGCCTGAGCATCTTCCCGCGTCTGGGCCGGGGCTGGGACCGCGCGGACGGCGAGAGCCTGTGGCTGACCGCCGTCGGCGCCTCGGCCGCGCCGTCGGCCGGGACGGCGTCGTCGGCTGACGCGGCGCCGTCGGCTGACGCGGCGCCCGGGGAGGCACCGCCTGCCGCAGCCGCACAGGCCGAGAGCGCTCCGGCGGCCGGGGCGACTCCGCCGGCCGGGCCTGCGCCGTCGGACCAGTCCGCCGCCTACGAGATCACGGACAGCTCGGGCGGGTCCTGGTTGTTCGACGGCGTTGGGCGCCCGCTCGCGGTGCGTCGCGGCCCGGGGACGGAGGTGCGGCTGACCTGGGCGGGGGCGCGCCTGACGCGCCTGTCGCACGAGCGCGGCCGGTGGCTGGAGCTCGTCTGAGACGAGACGGCCGGGCGCGTGGTCCGGGTGGGAGCCTCGGACGGGCGTGCGGTGTCCTACGACTACGACGCGCACGGGCGCCTGGTCGGCTCCCGGGGCGGGGACGACGGCGGGCGCCGCTACGGCTGGGACGAGGACTCCGGGCTGCTGGCCCGGGTGGCGGACGCCGACGGCGTCGTCGAGGTGGACAACACCTATGACGCGCGCGGGCGCGTGGCCACGCAGCGCTCGCCCTTCGGGCGCGTCTCCCGCTACAGCTACCTGCCGGGGCGCGTGACCTGCGTGGCGGACGAGGACGGGACGCGGGCCTCCACCTGGGTGTCGGACAAGCGCGGCAGGATCCTGCAGCAGATCGACTCCGAGGGGCGCGCGCAGCGCACCAGCTGGGACCGGTGGGGAAACCTGGTGGTCACTCGGGACCGCGCGGGCAGGCGGGGCGTGAGCCAGTACGACGAGCGGGGCCGGCAGACGGCCAGTCTCACGCCGTCGGGCGCCCGGCTGGACAGGACCTGGGATGAGGCGGACCGTCTGACCCGCCTGGCTGTCACAATGCCGCAGACCAGCACGACCGGAGGCGCCCCGGATGAGGCCCGCGCCCCGGATGAGGCCCGCGCCCCGGGTGAGGGCGAGCGGACGGTCGCCGTAACCGCCCTGGAGTACGAGGGCGAGGGCCGCAACCCTGTGCGGGTCACCGACCCCCTCGGCGGGGTCACCCGCCTGACCTGGGAGGGCAACCTCCTGACCGGCATGACCGACCCCGAGGGCGTGCACCTGACCCTGGACTACGACGCCCACGGCGACGTGGTGGCGATCACCAATGCCGCGGGGGACGTCTCCCGCCTGGTGCGCGACGAGGCGGGGCGCGTGGTGGAGGCGGTCACGCCCTCGGGGGCGGTCACCCGCTTCGCCTACGACGCCGCGGGCCGCCTGCTGAGCCGCCGCGACCCGGACGGCGCCGTGTGGCGCTGGGAGTACTCGGCGGCCGGGCGGCTGACGGCCGCGGTGGACCCGTTGGGGGCCGTGACGCGGATCGAGCGCGACAGCTCGGGCTCGGAGTCGGCCACGGTGGACCCGCTGGGGCACCGCGTGGAGTCCGAGTGGGACGACCTGGGCAACCTGGCGGCGACCCGCCTGCCGGATGGGCGGCAGTGGTCCTACACCCACGACGCGCTCTCGCGCCTGCGCGCCGTGGTCAATCCCGCCGGCGGGGTCACCGACCTGGACTACGACCCCTTGGGGAACCTGAGCGGCGTGAGCGACCCGGCGGGCGTGCGCCGGGTGCTGTCCCACAGGGCCTCCGGGGCGGTGAGCGTCAGGGACGCGGCGGCCACTGCCCACCTGGACGTGGACGCCCTGGGGCGGCCCGCGGCGCTGGGCGTCACCGCGCCGGGCGCGGCCGCACCGGGCCGGGCGGGGCGGGAAGACCGGGACGCCGACCGCGAGGTGGTGGTGCGCGACCTGTGCGGCCGCATTGTGGAGTCCCTGGACGCCGACGGCGCCCTGACCCGCTACGAGCGCGACCGGGCGGGCCGGGTGGTGCGCCAGGTGGACCCGACCGGGGCGGTGACCGCCTTCGCCTACGACGCCTGCGGACGCCTGTCGGCCCGGACGGGGCCGGGCGGGGCGCGCACCGTCTACACCTACGACGCCGACTCCCGCCTGACCGCCGTGGCCGATCCGTCGGGGCGCACGAGCGTCGCCTACGACGTGTGCGGGCGCGTGTCCGCAGTTCGCTCCCCGTCCCGGGGGCGCACCCGCTTCTCCTACGACCGCTGCGGGCGGGTGCGCTGTGTGCGCTCGGACGCCTGGGGCACCTCGCGCCTGGCCTACGACGAGGCGGGCCGGCTCGTCGCGGTGACGAACCCGCTGGGCGGGGTGACCCGCTACGTCTACGACGACTGCGGCCGCATGGTGGCGGGCACGGACCCGCTGGGGCATGTCACCGCCCGCACCTACGACCCTCTGGACCGGGTGGATGGCCTGACCGATCCGCTGGGCAGGGTCACGCGCGCCGGCTACGACGCGGCCGGGCGCCAGGTCTGGCAGGAGGATGATGCCGGGGAGCGCCTGGAGTGGGGCTACGACGCGGCGGGCGAGGTGGAGCGGGTGCGGGCCTGCGGGCCCGACGGGCGGGAGGTCGCGACGTCCTGGCGCCGGCAGGGGCGGAGCCTGCACGTGGAGGGGCCCGGCGGCCCCATCGAGCTGGTCCACGACCGGGCGGGCCGCCTGGTGGAGCACCGCCGCGGCGGGGTCGTGGTGGGCCGCTGGACCTGGGATGCGGCGGGGCGGCGCATCTCCTTCACGGGCCCTGGCGGGGAGGAGGTCCGGTACGCCTACGACGACGCCGGGCGGCCGGCGCGCGTGGAGGGCACGGCCTTCGGCACGCTGGTCTACGAGCGGGACGGGGCCGGCCGCCTGAGGGAGGTCCGCGGCGAGGGCCTGTCCCAGTGGTGGGGGTACGACGACGCCGGCCGGGTGACGGGCTACCGCGCGGCCCGGCCCGGGCGGGCCGCGCCCGAGGGCCGGCCCGCACGGCCCGGCCCGGGGGCGGGGCGCGACGTCGGCGCCGCCCAGACCCTGGCCTGGGACGGCGCCGGGCGCCTGGTCCGGGCGGGCACCCCGGAGGGGGAGGTGTCCTACACCTACGACGACGCCGGCCAGCTCACCGGCGTGGACGGGCCGGGCGGGCGGGCATCCTACGCCTACGACGTCGCCGGGCGCCTCACGGCGGTCGAGCGCGTCGGGGCCGACGGGGTGAGCCACCGCGAAGTGCTCGCCTACGACGCCGCGGGCCAACTGGTCTCCCGCACCGGCGAGGCCGGGCGGACCCGCTACTTCTACGACGCGGCGGGGCGGCGCGCCCGCGAGTCGGGCCCGGCCGGGGAGCGCACCTACTCCTGGGCGCCCACCGGGCACCTGGTGGGCGTCACCGGTCCCGACGGGGACGGCGTGCAGCGCACCGCGAGTATTGAGCGCGACGCCCTGGGCCTGCCCGTGGCCGTGGACGGCACGGCCGTGTCCTGGGACCTGGCCGGGCCCCTGCCCGCGCCCTGCTCCCTGGGCGGGGAGCCGGTGAGCCTGCTGCCGGGGGCGGGCGCCGTCGGCGACGTCCTGGTGCCCACCGGGGCGCGGGCGGTGCGGTCCGGCCTGGAGGCCGACCCCTGGGGCCTGCCCGCCCTGCTGGCCCGGGACGGCGCGGCGGGGGTGGACGTCTCCGGGGCGCTGCGCGTGGGCGGGCTGGAGCTGCTGGGGGCGCGGGCCTACGACCCCGCCACCATGGCCTTCCTGTCCACCGATCCGCTTACCCACGCCGATGCGGCGCCCTGGGCGGCCAACCCCTACTCCTATGCGGGCAACAACCCCGTGGCCCTGTCCGACCCCCTGGGCCTGAGGCCCCTGACCGACGACGAGCTCAACGCCTACAACGACGCCCACACCGGCTGGCACGCCGCCTGGAGCTGGGTGAAGGACAACAAGGACTACCTCATCGGCGGGGCCCTGGTGATCGCCGGCGGCATCGCCGCGGCCACCGGCTTCGGCGGGCCCCTGGGGATGATGCTCATCGGAGCCGGGGCCGACATGATCATCCAGCGGGCCACCACCGGATCCGTCAACTACATCGAGGTCGTGGTCTCCGGTCTGCTCGGCGCAGCCGGAGGCGCCGGCGGATCAGCCCTGGCCGGGCGACTCGGCCTCAAGGGCGTGTGGGCCGCAGCAGCCTCCGGGGCGGGCGCCGGCGCCCTGCCCGGCGGCACCATGGGCGGCTACAGCTACATGAGCAGCCCGGGCCCCCACACCCCAGCCGGCTTCCTCCAGGCCACAGCCACCGGAACCCTTGAGGGAGGGGTCACCGGTGGCCTTGGAGGTGCCGCAGGCCACGGCCTGACCACCCTAGGCCGCACTGCCCTGGGCAGGCTCCGGCCCACGACGCCACGCCTGTCTCAAGATTGTGTCAATGTGGTGGACGCTGCGAGAACGCAGCATATTCTTTACGGGGACCACGGTTCTCCAACAAATATTCAAGGTCATCTTTGGCCCGGCGACCCAAAGAAGACGCCGTTCCCACGAGACTGGTCTCGCGATCAGATCATGCACAACATCTCCGATATCGCCACCAATCCTGCAACTAGCTGGGAGCAGCAAACCGGACCGACCGGCTCACTCTACACCAACGCCGGAAAACCTTCCCGCTTCAAGGCGGACGAATGGCGAAACGGTATTCAAATCAGAGTGATTTATCAACCAGCAAATGCAGAGGTCATCACCGGGTTTCGGCTGAAGAAACCATGGTACGACAGGGTGTGGCCCTGGACGAAAGGCGAAATATAAATAAAGCACGGCAGAGAGGGGCATGAGACGCAACCCATTCGTAGAGAATAAATTTCTCGATGTTTTAAAACAATCGACAATCGCAGTCACCGATGAAATCCATGAGAGATGAAGAAGTCGAACTCGCATATTGTCTTATTGACCGAGTTGATAATGCCCGGGCATTGAGTCCGTCGGATGTAGGCAGCCTGCTCTATGACATCTCCGAGGGTGAATACGTAATTCCGCTGAAGTGGATATGCGAGGCGATCGATAAGCATGACAGCATTCCTTCGCAGGGAGAGCTGGAGGCGCTGCGCGATCTGGGGCGTCAGCTGGACGTTGACGTTGACAGCTTCTTCCGCTACCTCGATCGCCCGGATGAGACGATTCCGGAGGAGTACCTGGTGTGGACCGACTGGGAGTGCCAGAACATCCTCCTGCCCGAGGGCTGGACACAGGAGGACGCCGACGTCTTCATTCCCACCATGATCAGGTTCGCTCTTCTGCGAAATGAGTGCACGCGGTTGACGGGCGGCTCCTGGGGCCGCTGGCCACGCAATGGGACACCGCCTCTGCACTGGATCATCGCTTATCCCGAGCACATGGAGATCGACATTGTTGCCGACTTGCACCACCGACGAGTAGTAACGCGTAATCGGATGTTTCTTCCGGACACGCCTTACGAGCGGCGGGCCCGCCACCTTCTGCTCCAGGCTGCCAAGATCCCAGACCTGGAATACCGGAACTTCGCACCGGTGCTGAAGCTGATCGGGGCCGGCGAGTGGGAGGTCGCCCTGACCGTCCTGTGCACCCAGCTGTGCGAGACGCGCGCCCCCCTGGGCCCGGACGACCTCGCCGCCATCCATGCCGCCGGGGAGCACCTGCGCATCGACACCGGCGCCCTACTGACCCCGGCCAGCCTCCTGACCAAGAGAATACGAATCAAGAAGATTCCATGATCAGCGCCATAAATATCCTCTCGCTGCCGATGCTCGACAGCCGAAAACACCACCAGTTCACACTATCCTCCCGAGAGGGATTTACTATACTATGAGCGCGATCAGAGCACCGGCGACGACATCATCTGATCGAGAAAGGCGACGTTGGGGTGTACGATTGGGCCGCATGTAGAAGAGAGCTCGGTGGCTAAGGAGGAAAATATGCCTTACATTCCTGACGGGACCGTCGCGGAACTACCGGAACGCGAGTGGCCCAGGCGTCGTCGTCTTTTCAAGTGGAGGCGCCGCGGGGAGCAGCCCCCGTTCGACGTCCCCAGCGTCCACCTCTTTGGCTGGCTCAGCCACCAGGTTTCGTAGTTCTCTGGCCCTACGAGCCCAAGGGATCTTGAGGTGCTGGAAAGAGCGGCGCTAGGTCGGGTGTGGATGACGCGCGGATTTCACCACTGCAGGATGTGCCCACCGCCCGACCACTACAGGTCCACTCCTTACGAAACGACCACCAAGACATACTACCTCGGCTCCGCCTCCCTCATCGTCGCAGACGACGAATGATGACACTCTTCGTCAGGACTGCGTGTAGCGAGTTCCTGGGTGTTGTGCTCCTGGATGCGGTTGTGTGGTGGCGCGTCGCAGTTCTGCCATGCTGAATGACTCCGGGTCGAGGCAGGTGACGTCGATCCTGGTCTCGAAGCACTGGACGAGAATGTCCGTGTCGCAGCGCATCTCGGGCTGGTCCAGGGTCCTGAGTGTGACCACGTGCAGCGGGTAGGGCCAGTAGGTGCAGGAGAGCTGGCCGGTGCGGACGAGGAGAGGGAGATCGGTGTCGAGGCATCCCACCCACGTCCCGTTCCTGTTGATCGTGAGCCACCCCGAGCCGGTGTCCTCCTCGGTCTCCACCCCCATGGTCAGTGACATGATCCAACAGGTCATGGATGCCAGGGAGTGGGACCAGCTCCTGTCCTTGGTGTTCCATGCGGTCCACAGCGGGGCCATAATATCGGTCATTGCCCCCTGCCGGTCAGGCCCTCCCGGTCCTCGCGGCTCGTTCTTGCGCCGCAGGGAGTGTCCTGGTTCCATTGCGTGGTACCATGTCATATTATCTCACCGTTCCAGGTTATCTATAGTATGCTGTAGTTCCTCAGGCTGGTTCTATGCCGGGGCGGCGGGTAGGCCCTGGAGTCCGAGGAGACCTGCTCGCGGTGTCCCGCTTGCGGCGAGCAGGTCCCCACCTGGGGCCCGGGCGTAAGATGACGACGGCTCGTCCGGAGCGCGTGTAGCGTGCTGCCTGGGTGCCGTGCTCTCTGGGCAGTTAGACGGTGGCATACCACAACTCCGTCGCGCTGAAGGAACTCGAGTCAAAAAACGGATTAAACTCGGTCTTGAAGCACTGAATGAGGACATCCATGTCACAGCGCATCTCAGGCCGGTCCGGGGTCCTCAGGACTATCACTTGCAGCGGGTGGGGCCAGTAGGTGCAGGAGAGCTGGTCGGTGCGGATGAGGAGGGGGATGTCGGCGTTGAGGTATCCCACCCACTTCCCGTTCCTGTTGATCGTGAGCCACCCCTCGTCAGGCTCCCAGTCAGTTTCCGTGTTCATGGTCAGCGACATGGTCCACCCCATTATGGATGCGAGTATATGAGACCAGTCGTCACTAGAGTTCCACGCCATCTGCAGCGAATGTTCGATGTTGATCATTTTGCTCCTACTTTTCAGTTAATTCCCTGGTGACCCATGAACCCTTCTCACGCCCCCTCTTGGGTTGCCGCGATACAAGTTAATTACATTTGTCTCCTCTCCCGTTTCTCCGCATGTGCCAACGGTTCCGTTAACTGAAACAACTTTTGCTTTCGGTCCGCGCCACAGTCCGTACTCATCCGCATATGCGGAAGCATCAAGCGTTGCTTTGTCGGCATCTACGTAACTCCACCACTGACTCTTTTTGAGCCAAGGTTTCCATCGGTGTGTAGACGCATTGCGGTTGAGTCAACAGCGTAGGTGCCATTGGTGAGAAAGCCATGACGATCTGTCCAGATACGCGGTGATTTGAATGGTGTTGGTACTGGGGGTTGGGGCCTCAGTTTGCCCAGGACGGTGCGGCCTAGGGCAGTCAGGCTATGGCCTGCTGCGCCTCCAAGGCCACCGGTGACCCCTTCCCTTGAGGGTACCGTAGCCGCGCCCTGACCACCTTCCACACCACCGGACAACGCGACACCGCCCTGAGCTGGACCCCGACGCCATCATGATCCCCGTCACCCTCTAAGCCGGAGGAGTGTGATCGGATTGAGAATTATGTATGTGTCCGGAAATGTCGGGCGCAACAGGAAGTGGAATGGAATCGAGCAGAAGATTAGCCTGTCGGATTTTATCGCGAGATACGAAAAGCACTTCTTAACCGAGGACACCTATGCCGAAGTCGAGACCGGAGGCGAGGCGGGCCGCCTGCTGGCCGCCGGAAGCACCGGAGAGATCGCGGTCATACAGATGATCGACGGAGACAACCGCAGCGCGATCTTCGTCCCGGCAGACGACTCGATGTTCGGTACAGGATGCGAATCAGTTCGCGTCCCCATTATGGAGGACTGCACCGAATACGACTCGTGCTTCGCCATGAGCGCCGAACAAGCATGGCGGACCCTTCTTCATATGATCACCGACGAGCACTACCCGGACAAGCAGTCCTGGTTCTACCTGTGAACCGCCCCGCTTGCCGTCGTGAAAACGAACGACAATCCGCAGGCGGCCTGGGGCGGCACCCCCGGAGAGGAATCGTTCGACATGCTGGTGTGCGCGCCCGGATGGCTGCGAGAGGAGACCGAGCGCCACGGCCCGATCACTGGGTGTCACCTCCTGGTGGTCTGTCTTGAAGCTGCGGGAGGCCATCAGGTTCTCGACCTGCAGGATCGAAGGCGAGCGCGCCGAGGACTGGGCGAGACTCGGCGAGCGCCTGTCGCGGATCGGGTTCCGGGAGCTCGAGGACTATGACTTCTCAACGCCTCTGGGTAGACGACCACGACAGCCTCCCCTCCCCCGAGGAGCTGGAGGCGCTGCGGGACCCGGGCCGCAGGCTGGACGTCGACGTCGGCAGCCTCTTCCGCTACCTGGACCGGCCGGACGAGACGATTCCGGAGGAGTACCTGGCGTGGACCGACACGGAAAGCGCCACTCGCCCCTCAGCGGGGCATCCGGCATTATTCCGCCGACGTCGTCGTCCGCCGCGCCCTGAACCGATCCCGGCGCGGAACCGAACCGATCTCGGCGAAGGTGGGGCGACGGGGAAAGGGCAACGGGGAAAAGGGGCGGGAGGGCGGCCCGCGCGCAGCGCCTACAGGCCGAGGAAGCGGGCGACCGCCTCGCCGCCCGGGTCCGCCCACAGCGCCTCGGGCGCGTCAACGCGCAGCAGGCGCCCGGCCTCCATGACGCCCACCCGGTCGGCCACCGCCCGGGCCTCCCCGTGGTCGTGGGTGACGTACAGGGCGGTCGTGCCCTGCCTGGTCAGAATGTCCCGCAGGTCGACGACCAGCTGCTCGCGCAGCGCCCGGTCGAGCGCACTCAGCGGCTCGTCGAGCAGCAGCAGCCGCGGCTCCGGCGCCAGCGACCGCGCCAGCGCCACGCGCTGCGCCTGCCCGCCCGACAGGGTCGTCACGTCGCGCGGCCCGTAGCCCGGCATGCCGACCAGCTCCAGCATCTCCTCGACGCGGGCCCGCCGCTCCGGGCGCGGCACGCCGGTGAGCCCGTAGGCCACATTGCCGGCCACATCGCGGAAGGGGAAGAGCTGGCCGTCCTGGAACATGAGGCCGAAGCCGCGCTTGTGGACCGGCACGCGCACGACGTCGCGCCCGTCCCACGCGATCGTCCCGCCCGCCAGGTCCTCCAGGCCGGCGACGGCGCGCAGCAGCGAGGACTTCCCGCACCCCGAGGCCCCCAGCAGGGCGACGGTCTGGCCGCGGGCCACGTCGAGATCGACGCCGTCGACGGCGGTGACCGGGGCGCCGCCGCGCGCCCCCCGGTAGACCACCCTCAGGCCGCGCAGGCTCAGGCCCTCCGGCGCCGGCTCGCCGGAGGCCGCGCCGGGCCCGCTGTCTCCGCCGCCCCCGCCGGCCCCGGCGGCCGCGCCGGGCCCGCCGACTCCGGCCGATCCGCCCCCGCCGGCACCGTCCCCGCCGGCCCCGGCCCTCACGTCTCCGCTATCACTCATGGCTCTCCCTTCACTCGCGGTGCAGACGAGCGGTCTGCAACCACTCGCAGACCAGCATGATCGCGGCGGTCCCCAGCGCCAGCACGACGCCGGCCGCCAGCCCCATCCCCTGGTTCTGGTCGCCGGGCGAGCCGATGAGCCGGTAGAGGACCACCGGCAGGGTGGGCGCCTCGGGCCGCGCCAGGAACGACGTCGCCCCGAACTCCCCCAGGCTCGTGGCCAGGGCGAAGCCCGCCGCCAGGCCCCCGGCGCGCAGCAAGTGCGGCCCGTCCACGGTGACCAGCACCCGGCCCGGCCCCGCGCCGAGCGCCGCGGCGGCCTCGCGCTGGCGCGGGTCGATGGCCCGCAGCGCCGGCAGCAGGGTGCGCACCACCAGGGGGACGGCGACGACGGCCTGCGCCAGCGGGATGATCCACCAGCTGCGGGTCAGCGCCAGCGGCGGGCGGGTGAGGGTGATGAGGAAGCCGAACCCGACCGTCACGGCGCTCACCCCCAGCGGCAGCATGAAGACGGCGTCGAGCGCCCCCACCCCGCGGGCCAGCAGCCGGCTGCGGGGGCGGCGCGAGACGGCCAGGCTCACGGCCGCGCCCACGGCCAGGGCGATGAGCGCGGCGACGGCGGCCGTGCGCAGCGAGCTCGCCGCGGCCTCCCACACGGTGACCGTCAGGGCGTTGCGGCCGCCGGTGGTCGACAGGTCCGTGTAGTTCGCCGTCGTCCACCGCCCCGCGCGCCGCAGGGAGCGCGCGACCAGGACGGCGACCGGCCCGACGAGCAGGCCAGCCACGACCGCCAGCGTCAGGGCCAGCGCGGGCAGGTCGCCGCCGCGCAGCGGGCGCGCGGGCACGTCCAGGCGCAGGGCCAGGCGCGCCTGGGAGGCGCGGCGCGCCCGCTCGACCGCCCACAGGGCGACGGCGACGACGACCAGCTGGACGACCGACAGGACCGCCGCGTCCCGCAGCTTGAGGTACTGGGCGGTCAGGATGTAGATCTCGGTCTCGATGGTGCCCGTGCCGGTCCCGCCCAGGACCAGGACGACGCCGTAGGCGGTGGCGCACAGCAGGAAGGTGATCGAGGCGGCCGAGGCGATGGCGGGCGCCAGGCTGGGCAGGGTGACGGTGCGCCAGGCCCGCCACGGCGAGGCCCCCAGCGCCCGTGCGGCCTCAACGGCGCGCGGGTCGAGCCGTGACCACATGGTGCCCACGGTGCGCACCACCAGGCCGTAGTTGAAGAAGACCATGGCGGCCACGACCGCCGTCGTCGTCCCGTCCAGTCCGGCCCCGCCCAGGGGCCCGCCGGTGGTGACCAGGGCGTGGAAGGCGACGCCGACGACAACACCGGGCAGCACGAAGGGCACGATGACGACGGCGCGCAGCAGGTCGCGGCCGGGGAAGCTGCGCCGGTAGAGCACGGCCGCCCCGGGCACGCCCAGCACGACGCAGGCCGCGGTGGCGGCGGTGGCCTGGATAAGGGTGGCGCGGATGATCCGCCAGGTGCGCGCCCGGCCCAGGACCTCGACGAAGCCGGACAGGTCGAGGCGGCCGTCGGGGGCCAGGCCGCGGGCGACCAGGGCCGCCACCGGCCAGGCGAAGAAGACGGCGAGGAAGACCAGGGGCAGTCCGACGGCGAGGGCCCAGGCGGTGCGCTCCCCCGCCCCCGGCCGCGGGCCTCGCGCCGGGGGCGCAGCCGGGGCAGCGGGCGCAGTGTCCGCCGCCGCCGCGGCCATCGCCGCCGCCGCCGAGATCGGTCCGGTTCCGCGCCGAGATCGGTTCACTTCCGCACCGAGATCGGTCGAGTTCCGCGCCGAGAATGGTTCGGGCCGACGGCGCGGCCCGTCCGGGCGGGCCGCCTCCCGGGTGCGCCGCGCGCGCAGGCTCCTCAACCGGCTGCCCAGCCAGCCGCCCAGCGGGCCCCTCACGCGCCGACGGCCTCCGTCCAGGTCTCCAGCCAGGCCTCGCGGTTGGCGGCGATGTCGTCGGCGGCGACGGTCACCGGCTTGTCGGAGGCGGCGCCGAACTTCTTGATCTCCTCGCTCAGCACGGCGTCGGGGCTGACCGGGTACATGTACATGCTCTCGGGGATGGAGCTCTGGACGTCGGCCGACAGCATCCACGTCAGGAAGGCCTTGGCGCCATCGGGGTTGGCGGCCCCGGCGAGGACGCCGGCGTACTCGACCTGGCGGATGGCCGTGGCCGGCAGCGCGGCGGTGGTCGAGGCCGAGCCGTCCTCGGTCAGGGTCGCGGCGGGCGAGGAGGAGTAGGACACGACGATCGGGTAGGCGCCGCCCTTCCCGCCGCCGGAGAAGTCGGTGTAGTAGGCATCGGTCCAGCCCTTGTCGACCCGCATGCCGTTGGCGGCGAGCTGCTTCCAGTAGTCGGCGAAGCCGCCGGTCTCCGCCGTGCCGAAGTGCGCGACGGTCGCCAGCAGGAAGGCCAGGCCGGTGGAGGATGTCGAGGGGTTGATGGCGACGAACCGGTCCTTGTGCTCGGCCTTGGCCAGGTCCTCGAAGGCGGTGGGCGGGGTGGCGCCGTGCGCGGCGAACCAGGCGGTGTCGACATTGATGCTGACCTCGCCGAAGTCGATGGGGGTCAGCGCCGGGGTGCCGTCGATGACGTACTGGTCGGCGCCCTCGGGCAGGTCGACGGCGACGGAGGTGTCGAGGACCCCCTCGTCCAGGATGCGGGAGGCGAAGGAGTTGTCCACGCCGAAGAAGGCGTCGCCCAGCGGCGCGTCCTTGGTCAGGACGAGCTTGTTGGTCAGCTCCCCGGCGTCCCCGGAGGCGACCGTCTTCAGGGTGTAGCCGGTGTCCTCCTTGAAGGCGGTGATGAGGTCGTCGGGCACGGAGAAGGAGTCGTGGGTGACGACGGTGACGGTGTCGCCGGCCGAGCCCGAGCCGCCGGAGCCCTTGGAGCCGCAGGCCGCGAGCGCCAGGCCGACGGCGGTGGCCGCGGAGCCGGCCAGCAGGGTGCGGCGGGACGTCCGGGTGCGGCGCGGAAGCGAGGCGCGGCGCGGGGACCATGCGCGGTCGGGCAGTGCACTGGTGAAATGGGTGGTCATGGTTCCTCCTGGATGGGTGCCGGGAGGGCCCGGGCGCGACGGGCCGGTGTCCGCGCGCCCGGGGAGATTCGACTCGACTTCCTTCGCCGGTGCTAACCGGAGCAGGTTCGAGGGTCTGCGGTCGCCCGCACTCTCAGCGCCGCTGCCGCCGGTGCGGGGCGGCTCGGGCCCCGGGGCCGACGTCGGGGCGCTCCCCTGTCGCAGGGGCAAGCCTAGATGATCGGTTCCCAGGTGGTCGATTCTGGAGTCCTCACGCTGGAGCCGGACCGATCCCGGCGGGCGCCCGCTGTCGGAGCTCCATCGGCACTCCGAGACTCTCCGAGACTTTCCGAAACCTCCAGGAGGCCGGCCTCGGCCGGAAAAGGCGGCGCGGCAAGCAGTCGGCCGGTGCCCGGCCGGTGCCCGCGAGCGCCGGAGCGGGGATGTTGCACATTCGTTTGCGACCCGTGCTGAACAGAACCGCGGAATCGCGCGGGAACGGAATCTCAACAAGCACCGGCGCGCCTCTCCCATGTGCACAGACCCCCTCGGCGCACATGGGAGCCCGTCAACTAATCTTGACGGCTTTCGCATATCCGCAGAATTCCAACGAAAGATCGCATTGGCTCCGTAAAGTTCCCGCTCTCCCATGTGCAGCCCGGCCCCGTACCCACCCGAACAGCCTCGACCGATCTCGGCAGAGGGGGCGTCGGAATCAGCCTTGACGCCTCAGGAACTCACGCTCGTCCTCGGCGTCGGCGACGTTCTCCCTCCAGAAGGTGGACAGCTTCGGCGCCTCGGTGAGAACAGCCTCGAGCAGGGCCGTCAGCTGCCGGTCGGTCATTCCGGGACGCTCGAGCCAGCAGGCGTAGCCCTCGACCCCGAGCGGAGCATCGGCGCCCGTCCCCAGACCTGCACCGGGCTCGCCCCTGTACCTGCCATCTGCCGGCCCCGCCCCGGTGACCCGTACGGCCAGGGCGCTGAAACCCTGATTCCAGGCTCTGGCGACCACAAGCGCGGTGGAGGTCTGATCGTCGTCCGGGGCGGGCACGGTGAGGTCGTCGAAACGGCAGACGACGTCCAGCCGCTGATCCGTGGTGCTGATCGTCAGCGTGCTCCCGTCGAGCCGGGCGACGAGGCGCTCGTTGTCCTCGGGGTCGGCGGCCGGCTGCACGCCGAGCCCCTCCAGGAGGGCCGCCACGCGCTGCGCCATCCGCGTCCGCCTGTTCTCGGGCCGGTTCCGAGACTCGTGAGAATCCCGCAACAACTTGTTCTCGAACGCCGCCCCGTCCCTGTCCCGGCGCAGAAGACGTTCGAGCTCGCCGGCGAGCTCCTCCCGGGACGTTCCCCGGTCGCGGAGCTGCTTGTTCAGCACTCGGGCGAGCCCCGCATCGATGCCGATCTCCTCCGGATCCAGCCCGGCGCGCGTCACGCACTCACCCGCGCGTCCGATCAGCTCGGCCGCCTTGTCGGAGTCCGCGTACATGAGCCCCTCGGCCTGCGCCATGTACCGCTTGGCGGTGGCGATGACCGCATCGGGGCTGGTCTCGCCGTAGAGGTCGATGCCCACTCTCTTCGCGATCTCGTCGAACCTGCTCTCCGGGAGCACGTTCTCCAGGTAGTCGAACATCTCGCGGCTGCTGTCAACGGCGTCCCGCAGGTGGAAGACGAGCTGCGCGTCCGTCACCCCGCCCCCGAGAGGCACGCTCAGGACGCCACTGAGCTGCAGCAGGACGTCCTCATCGACGACGACGCTGGCAGCCGGGACGCCCAGACGACGGTTCCAGGTGTTGACAACGACCCCCATCACCCCCTCGAGCGCCGAGGGGGCCCGCGGCGCCCACTGGACCACAAGCCTGAGACAGTCGTTGTCCACCATGAACACGCCCCTGCTGCTGCCGAGGCTCACCCAGACCGACTTGTCGGGCGCCACCGCGTAGTCCTGGCCGAAGACTTCGGCCGCCGCCCGCTCCAGGCGCTTGGGGGTCAGCCGGGCGGGCGTGCCGCCGCTGTGGGACCGGGTGCCTGTCTTCTGCTTCCTGCTGCGTCGTGCCAAGGGTTCCTCCAGACGGTTGCGGAGCCTCACAGTCTCACGGCGCCCCCGCACTGTCGAGATAGACATTTTCGTACGAGGTCGGCGGTGACACCGTCTATCTCGTCCTAAAATGTCTATCTCGACGCCGGGAGCCGCGCACGCCGCCGTCGGCCCACGAATCGAAGAACGGAGCCATAATGTCCGACAGCAAGAACGACTTCGCCTGGGCGGCCGCCTCGGCCCTGATCCTGCTGGCCTCCAGCATTGTCGCCGAGAAGGTTGTCGCCGCCGGCTGGAAGGCCGCCACCGGGCGGCCCGCGCCCCAGGACGACGACCAGGTGCTGAACTACCGGCTCGGCGAGGTCGTCGCCTTCGCGGTCGTCTCGGGTGCGGCCATGTCCCTCACGCGCCAGCTCACCCTGCGCCAGGCCGCCAGGTGGCGCAGCAGGCGCAGCCTGAGCCGTTCGGACGGCGGGCGCCCCGGGGCCCTGGAGGCCTGAGCCGGGGACGACGCCGGGGCCGGCCCGCCCGCCCTGCTCCTCGGCGACATCGACATGCCCCTGCGCGGAGTAGGTGCCGCTGCTGGTCGTCTGGTCGCCGTCGCCCGCGTAGGTCCATTTGATCTGCATGTCGGTGCCGCTGATCTCAATGGCGTTGATGCGCCCGCGCTCGCCCTCGGTGCCGCTCAGGTCGACCCAGGCCACGAGGTTGAAGGCGTCGTCCCACACCACTACCGCATCGGGCCAGGACATATGCCTCTCGGAGCGGGCCGCGCCCTCCTGCTGCTCGCACGACACCGCGGCGGCGATAGCGGCGGAGGGGTCCGTGCCAATGGCCAGGACGTCCGACGACGACGCGCTGGTCACCGCCGACAGGACGTCCTTCCGGAGGCTCACCCGCCCTCCCTGCGCGCCGGCGTCGGGCAGGCTGCCGTTGATCAGACGGCCGCCGGCGGAGTGGTCGCACAGCGCGGGGACCTCCGCGTTCAGCAGCCCGTAGGGATCGACCGTCGTCCCCGCGGAGCTCGCCGTCGTGCTCTGCCCGCCCGACACGCCGCGCCCGCCCGACCCGCCCTGGTCGCCCGACACGCCCGTGCAGGACGCGAGCAGGCAGCAGGCCGCGAGCGCCCTCAGTACGGTCAGCGCCCTCGACGCCGTCGTGCGCCGCACTCCCATCAGGAGAGCCCCTCGCGGACGGCGGCGCGCAGGCGGTGCCCCTTGGGCAGGGTGCGGGCCGCGTCGATCCAGGCCCGCCGGCCCTCCTGGGTGGAGACCGACCGCACGCTGGCGGAGATGACCGGGGCGAGGTCCTCGTCGAGGTCCCGCAGCGGCCGCGGCGCCCCCAGGGTGACATCGACCCAGCGGTTGTGGCCCGAGATGACCGTGCCGCCGGACAGCAGCCCCCCGGCGTCGGGGGTGAGGACGACGGCGAGCTCCAGCTCCTCGCCCTCGCCGCCCTCGCCGTCGGCGGCGCTTCTGAGCATGGCGACATCCAGGTTGCGGGCGATCCTCGGGTCCGCGGTCACGGTGACGACGACGCGCGAGGCGGTGAGGCCGACCACGTGCAGCTCGAGGTCCCCGACGCGGTTGCGCCCCTCGACCGACGTCGTCGTGTGCTCGGCGGCGGCGAGCACGAAGCGGTCCAGGCGGACCCGCGGCCCGGCGAAGGCGGCCCCGGCGTCGGAGTCCCCGGGCTCGGCAGCGGACTCCGCGGCCCCGGCGGCGGGCCCGGCAGACGCAGCCCCCGGAGCCGCCGGCCCCCTCGGGTCCTCGGCCGTGACGAGCTCGCCGAGCCAGGGCAGCCCGGCGTCGAAGACCTCCGGCACGAGCTCGGCGGGCAGCTCCTGCGGGATGTCGTCGAGCCCGCGCCGCCAGGCCCACTGGGTCGCCACCTCCTGCTCGGCGCGCATCGCCTCCCGGCGCGCCCCGAGCCGCGGCGGCCCCGGCCGGGGCACGCTCACGACGTCGACGCACTCGACGCGCGCCGTCCCCTCCAGGGCGGCCTCCCCTACCATGCGGTCCCCGCGCCGGGTGAGCGCGACGAGCAGCGGAGCCCGCACCCCCTCCAGGCAGACCCGGGCGGTGCAGCGCGGAATGCGGCGCCCCGGGGGCAGCCCGGGGGCCAGGGGCGCCTCGATGAGGAGCCCGCGAGCGCCGTCGCGCTCGTAGACATCGCGGCGCACGGCGCCGGTGCGGGTGTCGAAGAGGGCGCGGGCGTTGTTCCCCCAGTCGATGGTGTCCCGCTCGTCCCACACCCCGCTCCCGCCGGCGGGCCCGCGCGGGGCCTCGGTCCACACTGCGCCCAGGCCGGACGGCGCGGGCACGGCGGGCCCCTGCGCCCGGGGCCCCGCAGGCGGCGCGGGCACGACGTCGAAGCCGGCGTCGAGCCTGTCGGCCAGGGCCCCCAGCTCTGCGAGCCGCGCCTCGTCGCCGTGCTCCTCGGCCTCCTCACAGGCCAGGGCGAGGTCCGCGGAGAGCACCGTGCGCAGCCGGTCGGCCACCCGGGAGCCGGCGCCGCGCTCCAGGACGTCCTGGCACACGGCGCGCAGACCCCTCCGGGAGCGCCGCAGCAGGTGGCGGGCCAGGGCGCTGTCGGCGAAGCAGGGGGCGAGCTCGGGGGCCGCGGCCAGGGCCGCCGTCTCAAGGTCGATCAGCGTCCGGTCGGGGGTCGCCCAGGGGCGGCCGTCGTCCGGGGAGGGCCAGTAGCGGCGCATCCAGGTTCCCACCGCCAGGCGGTGGAGGGCCCGGGCGGCGGCGGTGGGGCGCCGGCGCCAGTCGGTCCGGAGCGTCTGGACGGTCCCGGCGGCGGGGTCTCCGGCGAGCGCCCGCTCCGCGGCCGAGGCGACGGACGGGCCGTAGACGGCCTCCACCCAGGCGGGGACGGTGCCGGTCACGATCGTGGCCCCGATGTAGGCCGGGGCGGCAGCGGCGGCGGGGCCCATGCCCAGGTCGCAGAAGACGGAGCCCCCGTCCACCGGCAGCGACGGGCACCCGAGGCTCTCGGCCGGCTCGCGCCCGTCCGGGCAGATGAGCACGCCGTACTCGTCCCGCCGGACGATCACCCTATCCGGCCCCTCGTCCGCCGCACCGGGGGGCGGGGGCGCGCTCGACGGCGGCGGGGGCGGGACCGGGGGCGATGGCGGGGCCGCCCCCGAGGGCGGTGGAGGCGGGACTGGCCCCGACGGCGGTGGCGAGATCGGGGGCGGTGGCGGGGGCGAGCCCGGCGGCGGCGCGGCCGGAGAAGAAGCCCCGGCCGGAGGCGGCGGGGGCGGGACCGGACGGCTCATGACCGCTCACCTCCGTACACGACGGCGGTCTCGTCAGCGTCCTCGCGGCCCTTCTCGATCCATCTGTTGACGTCTTTCAGTATCAGGGAGAACTTGCTGACCATTGTGCTCCACGTCCAGGTTCGGTCGCGCTTGATGAACTCCCAGTAGTGGAGTCGGCTCCACAGGGTGCGCGCAAAGCGCGGAGGAATCCGCTGCGCCAGGTCCTGGGCCCGGAGCGAGCCGAGGCTGAGGGTGCTCGCGGACCAGGGGTCGTCGAGGTCCTCGTCCTCGTCGTCGTAGATGACCGAGCTCGAGGCCTCCAGCGCGTATCTCATTGTCGGCAGCGCCTCCCAGCAGTGGAAGGAGAGAATGCCGGCCAGCCCGCCGCACGGGGCGGGCGAGTAGTCGTGCAGGCGGCGCGCGGCGACATTGTTGCGCCTCTCGATGTCGCCCGGCACGAGGGCGGACGACATCATGCCCTCGAGGAGAACGGCCCGATCGGTCCGGTCCCCCAGCCCGGACCAGTGGCCGCACCGCGACGCCTCGTCGGCCAGAGTCCCTCTCAGGGCCCTGCGGCTGACGGCCCCGCGCATGCAGCGCCGGACCCGCCCCATGAAGTCGAGCTCGAGGACGGCGGTTCCCGCTGTGTCGTCGGCAATACCGGCAATACCGGCAATACCGGCAATACCGGCATTGTCGGCATTGTCGGCGCACTCGGCCTGGTCGGCGTCGCGCCGGGCCCGCGGGGCGTCGATCCGCCCGAACGGCACGCGTCGGCTCAAGGACGAGGCCTCGGCCTTATCGACCAGCAGCTGTTCCGCCTGAAGCTCGAGACCCGCCTCCATCTGCGCGACGCGGGCGCGCACGCCGTCGTCGTCGGCGTCGGCGTCGGGCTCGATGAGTCGCCGGGCCTCGTCCCACGCCCTTTCCATCCCCCCGTCAGCGCTCCGGTTCTGGCAGGCCACGGCCCAGAACGCGTCCAGCACCGGCGGGCCGCCGGCCGCCGCGCCCACGCTCCCCGCCCCCTCCCGGCCCGGGGGCGCGACCCAGCGGGACAGAGCGCCGTCGAGCTCGTCGTGGATCTCCTGGTCGCCCACGAGCTCGATAACGTCGCCGACCGTCGCCTTGTCAGCCACCAGGACGAGCATATTGATGAGGCACTCGCGCAGTGCGGACCGGTCGATGCCACTGTCCCACGGCTCGAGCCTCTCGTCGGCCACAGCCCGCCAGACCTCGGGAAGCAGGCGCCTGCGCAGCTCCTGCCTGGGGAGCCGGCGGTCGGTCTCCAGGGCCTCGCGGAAATCGGCGGCTTCCTCGTCCTCGTAGTAAAGACCGACGAATGCGGTCGCCCAGCCCAGGCAGCTGAGGATGCTGTCCCGCTGGGAGTCGATAGCCTCGCCGATGCGCGCCGCCTCCGCGGCGGCGACCGAGTGGCGCTCGACCATCCGCGCCCTGGTCGCCAGCCCGCGGGAGTCGAGGATGTCGCCGAGGAACGCCGACCACACATCCTGGCTGGGGAGCCCGACCCTTGCGCCCGACTTGGGCGACCGGCCCCGCCGCTGCAGGCCGATGGTCCACATCCTGACGTCGTCCTCGGCCTGCTCAAGCAGCGATCCCCACGCCGAGCGCAGCACGTTGTCAAGCCTGCTCACCTCCGCGGTGCGCCGCTGATGCCCTCGGTCGGACACGAACTCCGGACTCATCCCCACCCCCGGGCACTCACAGGGTCCCAGCGCCATGTTATGGCATCTCATTGACTGCCGGTACCTCCTCTTCCGGGATGGGGTCGGCCCGCCGCGCCGAACCGGGCCTGCGCCCCGGTGAGGCGCCGTCACGGACGAGCACCCCTCCGTGCCGGGGCAGGGCTCCCAGGGCTCCCGCTGCCCCACTGCGCCGGGGCGGGGCTCCCGTGTTCCTGTGACGGACACG
The DNA here is from genome assembly GCF_030253495.1 of Actinomyces israelii. Lineage (NCBI taxonomy): Bacteria > Bacillati > Actinomycetota > Actinomycetes > Actinomycetales > Actinomycetaceae > Actinomyces > Actinomyces israelii. The sequence continues at coordinate 267,510 of NZ_CP124548.1, read as the reverse complement.
GGCCGCTCGAGATCGGCTGATCTCCGCACTCCGCGTCGAGATCGGTTCGAGGCGCCGCCTGGCGCTGCGGCCCCTCAGGTCGGTGTCGACCTCCCGGGGGTCTTGTCTTGAAGCGTCCCGGAGGTCGGGCGGAGGCCCGGCGGCGGGCGTCCGCAAGCCCTCTTGAACCGGTCTCGAGCCGGAGATCTACCGATCTCGGCCAAGAGGGCGGCGGAGGTCGCCGGGGGCGGGGCGCGGCGCCCGGGCACCCGTACGGGGCGCGCCGGAACATGAACGTACCTTTGCAACGTGAACGAACCCCCGTTGACGTCGGGGCCCACCGCCCGCCCGACCCGGCCCTCAGAATCACTCATCGGGCAGGGACCATGCCCTCGTAGTCTCCACGGTGGTGGGCGACGCCGATCAACGAGACGATCGGCCTCAACGGAACGGGCCGGATCGTCTCCGCACCTCTTCTGCCGAGAGCCGGCATTGTCATACGACACCGACTCCATCACAAGTACAACAACTTATACAGGTATTCCGCTCCACAGCCCGGCGGGCGCCATCTAGACTCGCTGCGCCGCAACGCGCACCAGCGACAGGCGAAGGAGGCCAGATGTACTCGCCAGCGGGGACTCACGCAACGGGGCACCGCCTCAGCGCTCGCCGGCGCAGCGGGCGATGTACGAGAGGTGAGGCCGCCACATCACCATGAGGATTCGCCGCCCCGGGCGCAGGCCCGCACGGACGTGCACGCCCACCGCACGGCGCTCATGCCCGGCCGGACGACGCCGACGCGACTCATCAGCACCCATCCCGCCGCCGCGCAATACGGCGGTCATGACCGTATCTGTAACCGTATCTGTCCTATAGCGCCCCTCGGCCGCCCGCCCGAGAGGCCCCCAACCGCCCGAGGAGTCCAGTTGGGAATTGTCATCCGCGACCAGGAGAAGAAGCCGGAGCCCTCCAGCGACTCCGCGAAGGAGCCCAGACGCCCCAGCACGCCGGTAAAGGAGCCCAGACGCCCCGGCATCCCGAAGAGGAAGCCTGAGCCTCCCGGCACCCCGGGGGAGAAGTCTCCCGAGACCCCCGACGACCGCACCTCCCCCGAGTCCTCGCGGCCGAAAGAATCTCGGAGACCTCAGCGAATCAGGAGATCATCAATAAGGCGCAAGAAGCGCAGAGCCAGAAAGCACGTCGTTATAGCCCAGGCCTCGCTCTTCATCCCCTTCGTCCTCGGGGTCCTTCTCACTGTCGACCGCTCCGCGCCCGCCCGCTCGTGCGTCGCGAAGGATCAGTACTCGGCTCTCATGGCCCATCTCGCGCCCGACGACGGCCAGTGGACGATTATCCGCCTCGGAGCGTCCGCCCTCCAGACGGTCGCCCCACTGCTCATCATGTTCGTGGGGTTCATCGCGCTCTGCTGCATCCTCCAGCTGCCCACTTTCGCCTACATAGGACTCAGAAAAGGCAGTCCAGACCGCCTCCTCGTGGAGGCGCTTCGGGCAATGATTGCGCTCGTAACACCAGTATCCCTCGTCCTCGCCTTTCAGCACGCCGACGTCATCCCGGCGCTCCAGGGCTGCGAGCTCCCCGCCCTCACAACCTCGTGGTTCCCCTGGAGCCCCGCCCCGTGGTTCCGCACCGGAATGTCCTGGGTCCTCTTCATTGCCTCCACCCTTCTTCTCACACTCGCTGCATCAATCGTGGCATTCATGTTCTCGGCCCCCGGCCCACTGCTGGTAGGCACAGGAGAGGACTTCGACTAACGATCGCGGCCGGGAAAGGAGGCGACGGGCTCTCACGGCGGCAATACGTCTCAGCCCGACGCCTCCGGGCGCCCAGAGGCCCCCGCTGGGCGCCCAGGGGCGCGACCCCGGCCCGCATCCGCATCCGTCACAGTGGGAGCGCGACGCCGGCCGGCCTTCACGTCCGTCACAGGATGCTGGCATCCTGACCGCCAACACGTCCGCCGTTCAGCCCGCCTCGTCCGCGCCGTCCGCCCTCGAAGGAGCCGCCCATGGTTTCACGAGCTCACCGCTTCCTCTACGGTCGCGAGCTCAATGCCGTGGAGCCCGTGTGGCGTCTGACGGCGAACACGGACGACATCTTCTTCCACGACGCCTACCTCGGCTGCCTCCCGCTGGCGGAGACCATCCGGCACTGGGCGCGGGAGCAGGACCCCGACGTCGTCGCCGTGACCCTCACCGCCCAGGGCGATCTCAGCCCCGACGACGATGCCGCCGCCCTCCTGGACCTGCTCCAGCCCAGAGGCCGGCCGGCCCACCGCTACGATCCCGCCGGCACCCCGGGCTCCGACGACGGCCGCGAGGCTCACACGCCCCAGGCGACTCAGGCGGCCCAGCCGGCCGGCCCACCGCAGGCCCAGCCTGCCGGCCAGGCAGAGCAGACCGAACAGGCCGGCCAGCCCGCCCGGCGTGCTGCGGAGACAGCCCGCTCGCGCGCCGACGGCCAGGGCTACCTCAACCAGCTCGCCCGCCTGGCCGCCGCATTCGGCAACCCGAAGGGCCGCAGCATCATCGCCGTCGTCGAGGGCCTGCCGGAGCAGTGCGAGGAGGCCGGCCCCGAGGCCCTGCGCGACCTCCAGCGGACCATGCGGATGCTGGTCCAGCGCGCCCGGGCGAGCACCGGCCTCCTGCTCGTCCTGCTCGACCCCCGCGACGAGCTCGAGGCCTTCGCCCTGTGGAACAGCCCCGTGAAGGCCCTCGGGCTGCCGACCCCGCGGCCGGAGGAGGTCGAGGCCGCCCTGATACGGGTCTCGTTGCGCCACGATCTGGCCATCCGCCACACCGGGAGCATCGCAGCCCACCTGGCCGCGGGCACCGACCTGCACGGCGCCCTCAGGCGGGCCGCCTCCGCGGCCCGGGACTCCCGGATCATGACCGCGGACGCGTTCCTGAGGCTGCCCGAGCCGGACGCGGACCGGGTGGACGCCGTCTTCCGCGACCTCGACTCGCTCATCGGCCTGAAGGACATCAAGGCCTATATGCACAGCCTGCCCGCCCTCGCCCGGCGCCGCCGGGCCGACCTGCGCGAGCGCGGCACGATCCCGCAGGCCACCATGCACATGGTCTTCAAGGGCCCCGCGGGCACGGGCAAGACCTCGGTCGCCCGCATCGCCGCCCGGCTCTTCCACGCGCTCGGGCTCCTGCCCACCGACAAGGTCGTCGAGATCCCCCTCGGCGAGGTCATGCACGCCGGCGAGACCGGCGCGCGGATGCAGGCCAGGCTCGGCGAGGGCGTCGGCGGCGTCGTCCTCATCGACGAGGCGCACCACCTGATGAGGGACCGGCACTCCCGGGAGGCGATCGACCCCCTGCTGGTCTTCGCCGAGGACCACCGCAGCAACACCGTCATCATCCTCGCCGGCTACTCCGATCAGATCGACCGGCTCATGCGCGCCGACCCGGGCCTGCCGCGCCGCTTCCCCAACGTCCTGTCCTTCCACGACTACACGGTCGAGGAGCTCGGGCGGGTCGTGCGCGCGATGGCGCGGGACGACGGCTTCGCCCTCGACCGGACCGCGGAGGCGCCCCTGGCTCGGCTGCTCGCGGACCGGCGCCTGGACGCGGGCTTCGGCAACGCCGGCGGGGCCCGCAATACCTGGCAGGAGATCCGCCGCGCGCACGACTCCAGGCCGCAGGCCGCCCCCGGCGTCATCGGGGCTGAGGACATCCCGGCGGTCATCAGCACCGACGGCGCCCTGGTCGCGCAGGCGCTGGAGGCGCTCGGGAAGTACACGGGCCTGGACGCCCTGCGCCGCTACCTGGAGTCCCAGCGGGACTACCTCGCGCACTGCCTGCGCACGGGCCGCCCCCGCCCGGCCGCCGACGGGCTGCGCTTCGTCGGGCCGCCCGGCACCGGCAAGACCTCCATCGCGACGACGGTCATCGCGCCCTACCTGTACGGCGTCGGCCTCCTCGACCGCCCGACCGTCACGGCCGCCACGGGCGCCAACCTCCAGGCCGGCTACTCAGGCCAGACCCCGGAGAAGGTCAGGGAGCTCTTCCGGGCGGCCCGCGGCGGCGTGCTCCTCATCGACGAGGCCTACAGCGTCCCGGCCGAGCACGGCTACGGCGCCGAGGTCATCGACACCCTGGTCGCGGAGACCACCCGGCCGGCCAACCGCCGCACGCTGGTCGTCCTGGCCGGCTACAAGGCGGAGATGGATGACTTCCTGACCCGCAATCCGGGCCTGAAGGACAGGTTCCCCCGGGAGATCGTCTTCGAGCCCCTGTCCACCGCCGAGCTGCTGGCGATCATGCGCGGGCGCGCGCAGGCGGAGAGGTACCGCCTGGCCGCCGGCTTCGAGCAGCGCTTCGTCTCACTGGCGCCGATCGCGCGCAGCGTCGCCGGGCCCGGCTTCGGCAACGCGCGGTGGGCGGTCGGCATGTACCGGCAGGCGAAGGAGGCCATGATCTCGCGCACCCGCGCGCATCCCGACGATGACGCGGCCCGCCTGACCGGCGAGGACCTGCTCGCCGCGGTGCACGACGCCGATCCGCGGCTCGCGCGGCTTCTCGACCCGGCCGCCCCGTCCCGCCCTGACGCGGCGCCGCCCCCGCCGTCGGGGGCGATGAGCGCCTCGGAGTGCGAGGAGTGCCTGCGCGACGCGGTCCTGCCGCTCGTGGTCGACCAGGAGGACTGCCAGGCCATGGGGACCGGGTTCCTCGTCGTCGGCTCCGGGCTGGTGGCCACGGCCGCCCACGTCCTCCAGGACGCGACGCGGGTGACCGCCCACATCGGCCCGAAACAGATCAGCGCCGGCGTCGTGGCGGTCGATGAGGAGACGGACACGGCGCTGCTGCGGGTCCCCGCGCAGGCGGTGGCCGGCCGCCGGCCGCTGCCGCTCGGGCACAGCCGGGACGTGCCCGTGAGCAGCGAGCTGTGGGCGGCGGGGTACCACCACTGGCAGCCCGGCGAGGACCCCCACATCGTCCAGGTCCGGGTCAGCCGCAACATGCGGTCGAAGAAGGTCTTCGACGTCGCCGGCGCCGTCGAGCACGGCGCCAGCGGAGGCCCCCTCATCGACCCCTCGCAGGGGGCCGCGGTCGGCCTCGTGCGGGGCGGGGTGGGCAGCACCGTCAAGGTGATGGTGCGCATCGAGCAGGTGCGCAGCCTGCTGGAGCGCGACGGGCGCGACCGCGAGGGCACCGGGGTGCCGGAACAGGACCGGAGTCAATCGGAAGTCAAGGAGGCGGATTCATCGTGGTGAGCATCGGGATCGACATCGGGACGTCGAACACGGTCGTGGCCAAAGTCGACGGCAAGGGGGAGGTCGCAATCCACAAGTTCGAGGACAGCGACCTGCTGCCGTCGGTCATCCACGTCGAGGAGACCGGCGGCAACCTCACCGTGGGCGCGGCGGCCCGCAACTTCTGGGCCGACCCGGACGCGAACCCCGCGGAGACCTTCCGCAGGTGGAAGATGTCCATGGCGAACCAGACGATCCTCGCGACCCAGGACTGGGGGGACGGCCCGAGGCCCATCACCCCCGAGCTGCTGACGACATGGCTCGTGGAGCACGTCATGAAGAGCATCACCGGGGGCCTGGGCGGCGAGGAGGTGGAGTCCGTCGTCGTCACCGTGCCTCACGGCTGGCGCCGCGAGCACGTCGAGAAGTGCCTGGCGACCCGGGAGGCCGCGCGAGCGGCGCGGGCGGGCGGCCGCCCCCTGGAGACGAAGGTCCTGGACAGGACGGTCGACGAGCCCGTCGCGGCCGCCGCGTATGCGCTGCACGCCGTCGGCGACGCCTCGGCCTTCACCGGCAAGGACCTGCTGATCGTCGATATCGGCGGCGGGACCACCGACCTGAGCCTGGTGCGGATCAAGTCCCCCAGCGAGCTCGTCGTCGTCGATGCGATCAACAACGACGTCGGCGGCGACTACGCCACCGCGCTCCTGCTCGGCAAGCACCTCGAGGCGATCGCCGCCCAGACCGGGATCGGCGTGCCGAGCACCGCCGAGGCGGTGCTGAGCTCGCTGGAGGGCGAGGAGAACGGCTGGCTCCGCGAGGCCTTCGCCGCGGCGGAGACCGGCTACCTGCACACGCTGTCCGAGGCCTTCAGGATGGCCGAGGGGCGCAACGACCTCGATGACCGGGTGAAGGGCAGCTGGGGGCGTCGCGTCGTCCCGATCAGCTCGACCGTGGGGGACGCCCTCGTGACGACGCCGATGTCGCGCTCGGACTACCTCGCGCGCCTGGGCCCCTTCTTCGAGAGCGCCAAGGAGCTCCTCACCCGCTTCCTGTCCCGGATCGGGGAGCCGGGCCACCTCCCCTACGCGGTCCTCATGACGGGAGGCGGCAGCAGGATCGGCGGCCTGCGCTCCCAGGTGATCGAGCCCGTGATCCGCGAGCTCACCACGCGCTCGGAGGCGCGCAGCATCCTCGACCGCCTCGGCAGGCTCCGGCTCAACGAGTCGAGGCTCTCCACGGCGGTCGCCATGGGCGCCGCGCTCGTCGCCTCGGGAAGAATCACCATTGAGGAGCGCCTCCTGTGGGACGTCGGGCTGGAGGTGACGGTCCCCGAGAGCATGGCGGACAAGCTCGACCTGGACGACTCCCGCCGCTGCATCGCCTCGCCGCTCCTGGTCAAGGGGGCCCGCCTGCCGGCGACGGTCGGCCTGAAGGACCTCGGCTTCGGGACGCTGGACATCGAGGCCAACGACCTGTTCACCCAGCTCATTGTCGTCTTCGACGACATGAGGAGCCCCTACGACCAGACCTGGGAGCGCTCCCTGTCCGGTTCCGGGGACGCGCTCAAGAACGTTGACGTGAGGCTCACCGCGGACACCGAGGGCATGCTCCACTTCACCGTCACCGGGAACAACGGGCGCAGGCTCGTCGAGGTCGACGGCAAGCTCCACCGTCCGCGCCGTCCTCAGGCGGGCGGCATCCTTCTGCGCGACGAGTCGGAGCGGCCCCTCGCCCCAGTAAGAACCCCCCAGCAGATCGCCGAGGCCAGAAAGGCGTCACGATGACTCTTCAGACAATGCTCGCACGACTTGCGCGATCGCAGTCCGAACTGGACTGGGACGAGTGGTACGTCCTGGCGCTTGCCGCGCACGAGGAGCCGGACCAGTGGCGCGGGGCCTGGGAGAGGCTCGACGCGGACGATCGCGAGGCCCTCCTGACCCGTCTCCACAATGACGCCGGCCCGCTCGCCGACCACGTCATCCGCAGCATCCTGCCCAGGGAGCTGACAGAGCTCGACGACCCGACCCTCGAGCTGGCGCACGAGGACGCGGCGGCGGCCACCGCCAGGCAGCTGGAGCGTCTGAAGCGGATCGGGCGGAGGGCGGAGCTCGACACCGGGGAGGCGCGCGCCGCGCTCGAGGCGCATATCGACATCGAGAGTCTCAGGCAGGAGGCGGAGCGGCTCAGGGCCCAGGCCGCGCGCGATCCCGAGCTCGCGGAGCGCAACGCCCTCGAGAAGGAGATCACCCGCCTCAAGGCCCTCATGTCGACCCTGCAGGCGTACGACTGGAAGGCGCGGGAAGCCGAGCAGAGGCGGCTCGCAGGCGACACGGAGGCCCTGAAGGCCAACAAGATGCGTCTCGAGGAGAGCATTCGCGAAGCGCGCCAGGAGCACGAGCACGCCAAGCAGGAGCTCGCCGAGGTCCAGGCGGAGTGGCAGCAGAAGCAGGCCCGCCTGGAGTCCCTCCGGACGCAGGTGACCGAGACTCAGCAGCGCGTCGCCCAGGTTCAGGCCGTCGCCCAGGGCCTGGACAGGCTCATCCACGATCTTCAGTCCGCCCTGGACCAGGCCTCAGCTCAGCTCACGGGCACGGGTCAGGCCCTCACCCAGCTGGGCGCGGCGCCGCCGCTCGCGGACAGGAGGGGCCCCGCACTCATGGGCCGCCTCCGGGTCGGTAGGGACTGAGAGACGCCATGCCACTGACCGACTTCCTCTCCGACCTCGCCGGCTCCTCCGGCCCGATCCCCTGGATCGGATGGCTGCCCCTCGTCGTCGAGGCGCAGGACCCCGAGTCATGGGCGCGCGCCTGGGCGGCCCTCGACGAGGACTCGCAGAATCTCGTCATCCGCCGCCTCTACGAGGACAGCAGCGTCTACGCGGACGTGCTGCGCCGGCTCGCCGTCGCCGGCACGGAGGCCCTGCCCGCCCGCGACGCGATCCGGGAGACCCTTCTCGACGACGCCGCCGGCTCGGCCGGACGCAATGCGGACCTGCTCCGCGACCTTCAGCGGCATCTCGCCGATCTCGGCATCGTCCTGGACACGGCCCGGGTCACCGAGCTGGAGCTGGGGGCGAAGATCGCCGAGCTCGAGAAGAGGAAGGCGGAGCTCCTGGCGGACGACCTCGACGGCGCGTACTCCGAGCTGGTCGCCCTGCAGGAGAAGGAGACCCGCCTCCAGCACGAGGCCGACGCGGTCAGCGGCGTCGACCTGTCCGCGGAGCGCGCCCGCCTGGAGCAGCTGCAGGAGAGCATCGACGCTGTGCAGGAGGAGCAGCAGACGCTTCTCGCCTCTGTCAAGGACCGGGAGGCCGCGCTCGCGACGGCCAGGCACGCCGTCTCCGACCTCGACGCCGAGCGCACGCGCCTGGAGCACCGGGCCGAGGAGGCCGCGGCTGAGCGGGACCGCGCCCGGGGCGAGATCGACGCGCTGGAGGAGCGCGTCCGCCGGACGAAGGAGGAGACCCGGGCGCTGGAGGAGCACCGCGAGCAGGTGCGGCAGCGCCTGGAGGAGGCGGAGGCCCTGTTCGGCGAGCTGAGCCGGCTCAGCTCGGTACCGGCGTCGGCCGAGGCGGAGCGCCTGCTGCGCGACATCCGCGCCCTCGCCCGGGACCTGCCCGACGACGAGGCGGACAAGAAGTTCCGCCGGGTCCCGCCCGGGGAGCCGGGGCGATGAGCGGAGGACTTCCGCCGAGATCGGTCGTATTCCGCACCGAGATCGGTTCAGGGCGCCCGCCTAAAACGCGAGAAACGTGAACGTACCTCTTCAGCGTCAACGTACCTTTCTTGCATCCTACTGATCTCTACTCTCAGCAGGATGCGAGAAGGATACGTTCATGCGACGAGGTTCCGTTGACGTTAGGGCAGGTCCCCACCCACCCGCGAGTCACGGCCCCTCGGAACGCGGGAGGATGATCTCACCGCGAACCCGGGCGACCGTGTTCACGACTGAGGCGCCCAGACGACCCAGGAGAATCATGTCGATCTGGGTCAGGGAGGCCGCCACGGGGAAGTAGTCCTCCGCCGCCACCCCGCCGGAGGTCATGACATGAGGCAGAGCGTACTTCTAGATGCCCTTCCAGTCGACTTTTACGCACTCCTGGGCCCCATCCGCCCCATGCCAGTACAATCGGGCCACGTCGTCCACTGCTCGCCACCAGACCCGGCCATCTTTCCCTTCCTCTCATTCCCGCCCATCCGACGCACCCGGCAGCCCAAGCCATACCTTTCTCTCATTCTTCTGGGGTCTGCTCTCGGAAGGATGGGAGAAGGATGTGTTCGTGTGACGGGGCTCTGCTGATGGTGGGGCCTATCTCCTGTTGTCGGTCTGGGGTTACTCGTGCGGGTCGGTGATCGTGGGGGGTGTCCCGCCTCCGGGGGTCCCTCGCGGTCGTGGGGCTCTGGTTTGAACGCGGGGGCTCTGTCCGGCGGGCGGGGAGGCTCGAAGGGGGCTCGGGGGGTGGGGGGCTGGGCGGGGTGGGTGTGAGATCCTGGTCCTATGAGGACATTGAGTGGTCGCGGAGGTGTTGTCACCTGGGCTCCCGTCGGGTGGGTGCCTGGTGACCCGGGTTTCGATGAGGCGCCTTTCGGGTCTGTGCTCGGTGATCCTCTTATGGGTTCGCCGTTGTTCGATGTCGCGGTGCTCGATGATCCCTTTGAGCATCGGCTGGAGGACCGGAAGAGTGCGCGTGGGGGCCGAGCGGCATCGGCCGAGGGCGCCCAGTCCGATCCGGCTGCGGTGCTGCGTGCGCAGGCTGAAGAGCGGGTGCAGGTCGTGCGGCGCGGAGTCCCGCGGGGTCGGCGGGCGGCTCCGCGGTCTTCGGGGTACGGGCGCGCCCCTGGGGTAGGGCTGGGCGCTGCTGCGAGCGGGCGGCGCTCTCGGGGCGCGCGGCAGCCTGTGAGACCTGTGCGGCAGTCCGCGCCCGTGACCGCGCCCGCGCCGGTGCCGCAGTCGTCCTACGGCCGACGGCCGGGGCCGCCCGGCGGGTACGGCGGCGGATACGGCGGCCGCCCTGGTCAACCGATGGGCTACGGCGGCGGGCCCGGAGGCCCGATGGGCTACGGCGGCGCACCGGGAGCGCCTGGACAGCCGGCCGGTTCCGGCCTGCCGGGCCGGCGGGTCGGTTCCGGCCGGGTGGCGCCTGTGGGCGCCGACCCGTACGCGCTTCCTGGGGTCGACGGCCGCCCCGGTCGGGCTCGTCCTTCTCAGTCTGTCGGACACGGCCGGAACAAGGGGGTCGGCCCCTACGTCGGGTGGATCATCTTCTTCCTGTTCCTCGTTATCTGGCACATCGTCAGGTGAGGCCCAGTGGGCCCGGAGACAGAGAATGATGCTCTTCAGCCCCGGCACTCCGGTGAGAAGGGCCTGACAGGGGAGCCGAAGACGGGGGAGGCCCGTTCGGCGGGGCCGTGGTCGCGCGGCAGGACGCTGCTGGTGCTGAAGCGGATTCTGTGGTGGGCCGGTCTGGTGCTGCTGCTCCCCGGCCCGGCAGCGCTCTATAACGAAGATGCGATTTACGGTTTCTTTGCGTCTCTTCCGCCGCGGCTCGATACGTCGACGGGGGATGTGGATCGTTTTCTATTGATGTTGACGCTCACCGAGGAGCGTATTCTGGCTGCGCTTGTCGCAGGCTTTGTGTGCTGGGCGCTCTGTGCGGTCCTCGGCTTCGTCGTCTTTCTGCGCGAGTCTGACCGTCCGGCGCCGCGGCGCAGCGTGTGGCGCGTTGTGAGGCGGCTGACTATTGTGATCGTATCGACTGTCTTCCTTCTGGCCGGCGCCTTGGTCGGACTGCTGTGCAACATCGGGATAGATCTGTACTACAACCCGATACCCTGACGACCTGCAGCACGGGACCCGGCTCTTTGGCCGGTATTAAACGAAATGGTATTTGGACTGCCGGGCGTGTCTCGGACAGCCCTGAAAGACCGCTTTCAGGGCTGTCCGAGACACGCCCGGCAGTCCAGTCCCGCAGCAGCCGCCCCAGAATGCCATTTTGTTTAATTCCGGTCATGGCACTATTCCTCCAGGCACGGCACCAGTCAGGCGTCCCGCCGGACTCCTTGAACCGATCTCGACGCTCAGCCGAGCCAGAGCACGAGCGCCAGCACCAGCAAGACCGCATTGAGCACCAGGCTCGCGCCCAGCGCCGAGGAGCTCTGCACGCACTCCAGGCAGTGCCGCCAGCAGGGCGGGTCATCCGCCGTCGACGATACTCGCGGCTGCGCCGCGGCGCGCGGGGCCGGGCGCCGCGCGGGCGGCGCGCTGCCCGCACAGGGCCGGGGCAGCGGCAGCGCGCGCTCGAAGGCCAGCAGGGCCGCCGCCGTCTCGGCGCAGACCACCCGGGACCAACCGGTCACGAGGAGATCCGCAATGGCCCGCCGCAGCTCCATTGGAACCGGGCTTCCGGCCGGCCCGCCCCCACAATCCTGGGCCGCGGGCGCCGCAGGGCCGCCCCCGGGCGCCGAGTCGTCGATCAGGGACAGGACCTCGACCACCCGGGAGGGCGGGGCGTCCGCGGGCAGGACGCCCCGGAGGAGCTGCTGCCACGTCACGCCCCCGGCCGGCCCCTGCCACAGCCCGCACAGCAGCGGCCCGAGCGACTCCGGCACCTGCCGCACCGCCCTCATCAGGGTCTCGGCGCCGTCCGGGGCCGACCGCGCGTAGGCGACGACCTCGGCGGCCCGTGCCGGCTCCCGCTCGAGGTCGTCCAGGACCCTCTCCTGCCACTGGGGAAGCGCCTCGCCGTAGGCCCGCGGGTCGGCTCCGAGCGACTTGATCCAGGCGACGGCGCGCGGCCCCCAGCGGGAGCCCGGCGTCCCCCTGGCCGCGGTCGCGGCCAGGACGTCCGTCACCAGGGAGGTGCTCCGGGCGAGATCCGCAGCCTCACGGGGCGCCGGGCGCCCGGCCCCGACCAGCTCGGCCTGCCAACTCACGAGGTCGGGGTACAGCGCGCCCTCCCCCGCGGCGACCCGCCAGGCAGAGGCGCGCACGGCGTCGTCGGAATGCGTGAGCAGGTCGCGCAGGCAGCCGCGCCGCAGGTGCAGCAGGCGCGAGGCGGCCGCGTCGTTCCAGCGCTCGGACACGGACGGCGGCACCTCGGCGCCGTCGACGACGGCGCCGAGCTCGTCATCGCTCAGCGGACGCAGCCGCTCCAGGACCGCCTCCCACGTCGTCGCGGCCCGCCCCCAGTCGGCGGCGGTGGGGGCGCCGTCGAGCTGCGCCTCGAAGAGCCCGCAGGCCCTCTGCCGCGCGGAATCCGCCTCGGGGCGCGCGGTGAGCACGAGCCCCGCGTACCAGACCAGACCCCTGGGCACCTCCGACAGCGGGACCGACGGCGCGAGCAGCCGCGCCGCGCCCATGGCGGAGTCGTGCTCGCGCGGATGGCGCTGCGCGAGCACGGGGGGCCACGGGCAGGTGACCACCTTGCTCCCCGGGTTGCGGTCGGGACGCGGGTAGGCGGTCGACCACTGGACCAGCCGGGCCATGGCCTCGGGCACGGCGCCCATGAGCGCGACGAGGGCCCGCTCGTCCTCCGCCCCGGGCAGGTCGAGCACGGTGTGGCGGCGCGTCTCGTCCATGCTCAGGACGGTGGCGAGCTCCTGCGCCAGCGCACTCCCGTCCGCCTCGGGGCCCGCCTGGGGCAGCGGTCGGCCCGGGGCCGCGGCATTGAGCGACGACGGCGACAGCAGCGGGCCGCTGTCGAGCGCACCGAGCACGTGGTGCGCGGCCCCGGTCAGGGACAGGCCCTCGGGCGCGAGCACGACCTGGATGGTGCCCGCGGAGCCGTACTCGCCGCCCGACCCGATGACGATGACCGCCCAGCGGCCGGTGCCCCGGTCGTGGACGAAGGTCACCGAGCGCAGGGCCCTCGGCGAGGTGGACATGTCGACGCTCAGCTGGGTGAAGCCGCTGGAGCACCTGGACAGGGCCTGGCGCTCCGCGCCGGTCGCCTCGCTGGTGTACTCGGGGTCCTCCCTGAAGCCGCCCCCCAGGGCGGAGTTGTCCCTGTCCGTGCGCATCACCCAGCCCATCAGTGCCCTCCGTGTCCCAGGAACGGGGCCAGGATGTGCCGGAACACCTGGAGGCACCCGGCGTCGTCGTCCCTCCGGTCCCTCATCTTCCGGCCGTCCCTGTCCACGCGCGTCCACGCGCTCGCCAGGGCGAAGCGCACCTCGCGCTGGCCGAGGAGCTGCTCGAGGTCGTTGCGCCGCACCATGGTCGACAGGATCGCGCTGACGACGACGGCGCTCATGACGTCGCGCATCTGCAGCCGCTGCGCCCCCAGCCCGCTGTACCACGTGTCGCCGCTCGTCGGCACCGTGAGCGCGCCTGCGAAGGACGCCCCGGGCACCACCCGGGTCCCCGACCGGTCCTGCGGCCCGGTCGAGCCCATCGGGGCGGTCGCGAGCTCGTCCTCGAGGGGAACCTCGACGGCGGCCCCGGAGTGGGCCAGCGCCCAGAACCTGTCGGGGTCGGAGAACTGCGACAGCAGTCGTGCCACGGCCTCCATCTGGCGCGCGACGCCGGACCGCACGACCGCCGTCAGGAAGTCCCAGGTGGCCGGGTCGGAGCTGCGCACGGTCCAGGACCTCTCGCACCCCAGGAGCGCGGTGCGGGCGCACTCCCGGAAGTCCTCGTGGTCCTCTGCGGGAACGAGCTGCGCCCACCGGCCGAGCGGGTCGTCGCTCTCGGGGGTCCTGGCGAGGAGGGCCCGGATCGCGTCGCACTTGGTGAGCACGATTGTCGCGCCGACCGACTCCTCCTCGTCCATCGTGTCGGTCATGACCGCGATCATGTCCTCGGTGGCGTCGCGCGCGAGGCGGCCGCGCGCCTCCAGGTCCCTCCACCGGCCCTGAGCGTCATCCGGGGCGCCGACGGCCCGCAGGGACAGATCGAGCGCGGGGGAGTCCTTGAGCGAGTCGAGGCACCAGTCGGCGGCGAGCGGGTCGATGACGGCGAGGTAGTGCGCGGACTGGCGCAGCTGAACGACGTCGGCCTGCGAGCCCACGTAGTGCTCGTCGCCCGGGCTCGTCCACGCATCGGTCGCCTCGCCCGGCAGGTCCACGAAGGCGACGTCGAAGCCGCTCTTCCTCTCGCCCTCCCGGTTGTCGTTGCTGTACTCGACGCGGACCGGCCGCAGGTAGGGCGGACGCCCCCAGCCCCAGTCGCCGACCCGGGCGTCCACGTCCTCGGCCGACAGGGCCCGCCCCTCCGGCGTCGCCCGGATGGCGTCCCGGAGGACCTTCTCGAAGCCGGCCAGGACGTCGCCGGTCCCTCCGCGCCCCGGAAGGCGCTGCAGCCCCGTCTCGATCGTCGTCCTCATGTCCTCGCCCGAGGCCGCCCGGGTCGCGCCGATCGACTCCCGGTCCGAGGCCCCGGCGGGGCTGTACTTCTGCACCGGTCGGGCGAACCTCGCATTGCGCACGAGGTCGTCTCCCCCGCCCGCATCGCTGCGGATCGGCGCCTGGATGCGCAGCAGCGTCTCCCGCAGCTGGGACTTCCCGCCGCCGACGGGCCCGAGGAGGCACACCTTGATGCGATCGTCCCCGCTGCCTCCGGGGGAGTCCATGCTCTCGCGGACGTGGCCGTGGGAGCACACGTCATAGGAGCGGGTCGGCGCGACACTCGAATCGGCCCCGGGAGACTCCCAGAAGTTCTCGGGGTGGCCCACCTCGAATATGCGGATCGACTGCTGGCCCATTCCGAATCCCTCGCGCTCCTCGATTCTCAACCAGGCGCGCGGCGAGCTGCACAAGTCGCAGTGGGGGACCTCGCACCTACTCTCGCGCTGAAGCGGAGAGGGCTCATCGGGAAAAAGCGAACGGGTCATGACACGCTCCAAAAGATGAGAAACAGTACAATGACGGCGAGGGCGCCCCCGCACACGGCTGTCACCCGGGAGGAGACGCGGGCGGCGTCGGCCTGCGCCCGGCCGCGCACGTCGGCGTCGTGCTGCCTCATGTGCGCCCGGAGCTCGAGGACGTACTGGTCGTTCCGCAGGCTGCGGCGCTCGACGTCGGTCATGCTGAACGGCGCCGCGGCGGACGCGCAGGCCTCCGCCCGCGCACTGAGCCAGCCCCGGCCGCGAATCCTGCCCAGGACGTGGCACACGAGGTTGTCCAGATAGGCCTCCCGGGCGGTCTCCAGGCTCTTGCGGGCCACCGCCTTCCCGATCTCGGCCTCCCAGTCCGCGGACCTCCTCCCGGTGATGCTCGCGTCGATGAGCCTGCTGTACTCGTCGGGCTCGGGAATCGGGGGGAGCCGAGCGGGATCGCCCGGCCCGGCCCCCGGAATCAGCCCCGGAACCGGGCAGGGCCGCCCGAAGCCGTCCGCCTCGGCTCCCGGCAGCAGCGCCGTGCGATGCTGACCATCAGCGACCGCCCCGGGTCCCGGCGGCGACGCCGTGCGGCCCCGGCCGGGAGCAGCCGGGTCGGGTCCCGGCACCCGGGGAACCGGGCCGCCGCGGCCCGGCCCGCCCGCAGGACCGGGGGGCGGGCCGTCAGGACCGGCGCGCCCGCCCCACGAGCCGAGATCGAGAACGCCGTCGCCGACGCTCAGGACCACGCCGCCGCCGAAGCTGTGGATGCCCCGGAGCTCCTTCATCATCGCCTCCGCCGACCGGGCCCTTCTCGCCGGGTCGAGCGTGAGCGCCCGCCGGAGGAAGCCGTTGATGGCGCCCACCTCGCCGCTGCGGGCCGCCGGGCCCGCAAGTCCGGGCACCTCGACCGCGGTCCCGTCGGCTCCGACGACGAACTGGGCGACGCCCCGGCCGAACGGGCGCGCACCGCACAGCATCTCGTACAGGACGATCGCCGCGGCGAACAGGTCGGACCTGACCGTGACATCCCCCGGGCTCAGAAGCTGCTCCGGCGACGCATAGGGGAGCGTGGCTCTCAACGGGGCCGCGAAGGCCTTGGTCGCCGTGGACGCGATGCCGAGGTCGATGATCACCGCCTTCTCGTCGTGCGTCCCGGGGCTGGTCACAATAATGTTCTCGGGCTTGACGTCGCGGTGGATGACCCCGTGATTCGCCTTGTCCCTGGGAACCCTGTGGAGAACATCGAGACCGTTGAGGATGCTGTAGGCGAGCCGGAGCGCACGATCGGCCTCAAGGCCGTCGGGAGCCCGATCAAGAACCCCCCTCAGCGAGTCTCCGCTCACATAGCGGGTGACAATGCACGCCCCGCCGCCGCTCAGGGTCACCTCCACCGGCTGGGCGACATTGGCGTCCCACCAGTTGTCCACGGCCTGACGCAGGAAGGCGTACTCGTCCTGCGCCATCTTGAGGTCGGCGGAGGGCATCACCTTGATCACCACGCGGTCGCCCTGGGCGAGCCCGGCACCGGGCACGCCCGCCACCGCGACGGCCCGGTGGACGTGCGAGCCGCTCCCGGCATTCTGGCCGATCAGGCCCTCGATCCAGTACCGCCCTCCCAGGACGTATGTTCCCGGGGCGAAGGACTCGTGCGGGCCGCCAGAAGGCTGAGGACGCGCCGCAGGCTCATTCATTCCGATCTCCTTTCGAGTCGAGGAACCGCTTCGACATCAGCACGTCAGACACGCGCCGCGGGCGCCGGCACCGCCAGGTAACGGTCCAGCGACTCGCGGAGGACATCACTGCGCCGGGCCTCGTCGGCGAAGAAGTCGAGGCGCGCCATGAGCGCCATCATGGAGCCGCATCTGGCCCGCAGGACCCGCGCCCCGGAGCCGCTCTCGGCCAGGACGATGGCGCCGAGGAGGGAGGCCCAGGCCTCATCCGCCTTCACCGGGCCCTCGATCCTGTGCCCGTGCCCGGCGACGAGAACGAGGCACGCGCCGATAATGAAGAGGCAGCGGGCGAGCCTCACCTGCTCGCCGGAGAAGACCGCCGCAGCCGGCTCGAGCTCGAAGCGGGCGCTGCGCGCCATGGCGATGGTCCTGCCCAGGACGTCCCGGTCGAGGTCAGCGCCGAGATCCCCGGCCTGAGCCAGCCGGAAGGACCGCTCGGTCACCTCCAGCAGCATCTCCGCCGTCGTCGTCGAGCCCCTCCCGGCCGGCTCGGGCCGGGGATAGCGCTCGGCGATGACCCCGCGCAGGTCCTCGACCCTGCTGCTGCACGCGGCGCGGTAGGGGGCGGCGGCAGGAACCGCGTCCACGAGCCCGAGCGCGGTCCGCGCTGCCGCGCAGGCCTCAATGGGCATGTTGAGAGCGCTGCAGGTGGTCGACAATCCGTAGCGGCATGCGGCCCCGGCGAGCTCAGCCCCTGCGATCCCGGCCCACAGGGGCTGCGCCATGGCGTAGAGGAGGAGGGCATCGCGGTGCCGTCCGGCCTCGGTCTGCGCCAGGGCGGCCTGTGCGAGGCGCCCCGCCTCCTCGAACCGGGCGCGATCGCCCTCGGGGACGACCAAGCCGGCCTCGCGCCTCCGTGCGGCGTCGGCCCGGTCCATCTCCGTGTACGGCAACGGCCTGAGGTCGCGGATCGCGTCGAGGGGGCCCGTCCCGCTGCGCACCGTCGCGAGTGGCGCCCGCCGCGGGGCCCTTCTCGACGACGGCGCCGCGGGCGCGTGCTGGGTCGGGGCGGGCGCGTGCTGGGTCGGGGCGGGCGCGTGCTGGGTCGGGGCGGGCGGAGGACTTGGGCACGCCGGCGTCCGCCCGACCAGCTCGGAGAGCCTCCGGCACTCCTCGGCCCTGCCGTGCTCGCCCGCCTCGGCGAACAGGGAGCGGGCCTCCTCGGCGTACTGGCCGGCCTCCTGCGCCCTCCCCTCGGCCTGGAGCTGAGTCGCCGCCCGCAGGATGAGCCCCGCCCGCCACGCCGTCCGGTCACTCCGGTGTCGTCCTGCGAAGAGCCTCCACCCGGCGTGCCCCGGGTCGGGCTCCTCGTCGTCGTAGAGCGGGATCGCCCGGATGAGGCAGGCGATGCCCCGCCCCCTGAAGTCCGTCGGCTCCTGCCGCAGGTCGTGGAGGTCCGCCAGGGTGATCCAGCACTCCGCCTCCGCCTCCAGGATCGAGTCCGCCGCGTCGAGGGCGTCGCTGGCCAGGCGCATGCACTCGCGGAGCACGGCCTCCGAGTCACGGCCCGCGGATCGGAGCTCCTCGGCGGACTCCCGCACCAATGCCGCCGCGCGGTGCAGCACGTCGGAGTCTCGGCGGCCGGCCACCTCCTCCAGGCGCATTGCCAGTGACAGGGCGTTCTCGACGGCGACCGGCGCACCCCGCCGCCTACCGGAGTCGGCCGCCGGGAACACGGTGCTCGTCATGGGAGTCCTCGCTGGGGAGGGGTGAACGGGGTCGCATCGCTTCGTCGGCCGATCTGTCTCCGTCGTCTGGGGTGTTACGTCATGGTTGACGGACACGCCCGGGACCGAGAACAGCCGGCGGCCCGGGGGCCGCCGCCGCCACAGGTCCTGAGCCTGACGCTGCAGCCGGCGCATGGCCCGCCCGGGGGCCAGGCCGCCCGGCGTCCAGCCCGGGCCGGCCGGCGTCCAGGAGCGGCCGGCGGCCCAGCGCTACAGGCCGGTGCAGTCGCCCATCGGAGGGAACGGGTCGGGGGTGATCCAGATCAGGCGGCCCCTGCCATTGCTCTCCTCGACCCCCGCCCAGCGCCCGTCCACGGGCCACAGACGGGCGAAGGTCATCAGGCCCTCATCGGTGATCATGTTCATCCCGCCCTGGAATGAGCGCGAGACCGCGCACTCTGTTGCGCTCTCCCCCGTCCCGCTCTCCCAGGGGAGCTCCTGCCCGAGAGAGAACCCGACCGACTCCAGATGCCTTAGCGGACTGCGCTCCACTGCCTTCATGGCCGACTTCTTGAGCACTGTCACCCTGTCGGGGCGTACTACAAGGTGGGTGCCCTCATGAATATCGAACGGCAGGGGCGCCCTCTTGGCGCTGTCGAGGTTCAGGGCGAGCAGCGTGAACGGCATGTCGCCGGGATCGATTCGCTCGCGGTTCGGGAGCCGGGAGCCTCGCTTTCGCGCCCATGCCAGCAGCTGACTCTTAGCACCTGTGCGCTCGCCGCCTGCGAACAGCGAGTCTCGCACTCGTGTCGCTGCCAGCAGCTGGCACCTGCGGCCCGGCCCGGTTGTCATAACAATCCGGTCCGGGTCCGACAGGTCCACCTCCACCTCGTCCGAATGAGGCGGGGCGTCGTCGTCATCGAATGCGCCCCTCTCCATCCACTGCCCCGTCCCGTCCTTCTGAATAATGGACGCGTGCGCCCCGTCACCGCCGTGCGCGCCCGCGATCTTGATAATCAGATCGATCCGGGGCTCCTCAGCCAGTACCAGCACATCTCCTCCGTTCCGCCGCGCTCAGCGGCATCAACTGATTCGTCCGCTCAACGGCGAGAAGGGGGCGGACGTGATGCAGATGAGGTGGCCCGCCTCTCCCGCAGCCCCTCTCTCCACGCCCAGCCAGCAGTCCTCCGCGGGCCAAAGAGTGGCGTCCTTAATGGCGCCTCCTTTTTCGAAGGCCAGCACGCTCATCGCACAGTCGAGAGAACGCTCCACATACCACTTCGCCACCTTCTTCGCTCTTCCGCTCCCCCAGAACAGCTCACTTCCCTCGAAGAAGGACCCCTCGTTGTTCTGCCGCCTCTCAAAGTCCCCGAGCACCGTCGCCCCTTCCGAACGGATCACGAGACAGGTGCCGTCACGATTCTCAACCGGCAGGGGAATCCTCTCGGCACCTTTCAGAGCGATCACCGCATAGGGGCGCTCACCGAGGCTGCTCACCTCAACGCCGGCGAACAGCGAGCCCCGTTTCCGCATCGCGGTCAGGTGGTACTCCCGGTCCATTCTGAGCACAATGGAGATCCGGTCCGGCTCCGACAGGTCCACCTCGACCGGATGGGGCGCACCGCCGAGCGCATCGCCCTCCACCCACCGCCCCGCCTCATCCCTCCGCAGCGCGAAGGCGTGCGCCCCGTCGCCGCCGCACGCTCCCGTGATCCTGACAATGAGATCGATCCGGGGCTCCTCAGCCAGTACCAGCACACGTCCTCCGCTCCACAGTCCCGTCAAGAGTAACCCGCACCGCCCCACGGGGTGCGAGCTCCGAGGTGCCACATCACCGGGGAGCCGGTCCCCACCGCACCGCCCCATGGGGTGCGACCTCCGGGCGAGGCGTCCAGGCGCCGGCCCGCGGCCGCCGCATCGAGACCGGGGCGTCAAGCGCGCCCACTCGCCCGACGACGAGAACGGATCGGGCATCATCCAAATGAGGCGTCACCCGCCGTTCTCCTCCTTCTCGACCCCCAACCAGCGATCACCCGCAGGTCGAGGACGAACTACTAGCGCGACTGGAAAGCGCCGTAAAAGGCCTCTTATCGAGCACCCGGGACTATCTATTCCGGAGGCGCGGGGCGGACTGGGCAGACAGTGGGCCCCAACACCAACGGAGGTTCGTCACGTGAACGCGTCTTTCTCCCACCCTTCTGAGGCCTACCCCCAGAAGGACGGGAGAAAGGCACGTTCACGTCGCAGAGGTACGTTCACGTTCCGGCCTGTTCCCGCCCGCTCCACGCGGTCACCAGGGCGGCGGGCCCGCCCGCAGCCCCGGAGCCCGTCCCGGCCGCCACCCCGACTGACGGGCACGGGCGCCTACGACCGCAGGGGCGTGCCGACGACGGCCGCGACCTCGGCCGCCCAGGGCATGCTCAGGTCCAGGCCCGACGGGATCCGCCTGGGGACCGGACGATCCCACGGCGACCCCTCGGGGTCCGCACCCCCCTGCCGCCGCACCGCCCCCGCCCGACGGCGCGCCCACGCCGCCGCCTCGCGCTGAGCCGCCCGCATCCGCTCGCGCGCCGCCCCCCGCAGCGGCCCGCGCCCGCCCGGCGCGCTCACCACGTCAACGGTGTCCACGACCCGCGCCTCGTCGGCCGACACGGCGGCCCACCCCGTCAGACGCGTCCCGGTCTCATCGGGCGCGAGCTCGACCAGCACGGGCAGCCCTGCCGGGATCGGGACGCGGGCCAGAGCCCTGACCCCCTCGGTGTCGCGCACGAGCCGCTCGGCCAGGGGCGCGGAGACCTCGAGCCTGAGCCGGCCGTCGTCGGCGGGAGCGACGAACCACCGTACGGCGCCGTCCCCGGTGTCGAGGAGCCCGTGCAGGTTCTGCGACCAGTCCAGGGTGTCGACGCCGTGGCGCACGGGCGCACCGCCGCCCCACTCGCCCTCGGGCCCGGCAGCGGCGCGCGGCGCGCCCCCATCCCGGGCGGGACCGCGCGCCGTCGAGGCGTAGTAGGACTCGCTCACGGGCCGGGGCAGCCCGCCGAGGTCGTCGTACAGGGCCCACAGCGCCCCGATGTCGTCGGCCCCGGTCCCGCTATCGGCCCCGGCCCCGACACCCTCGCCGTCGTCGTCCTCGATCCGCGCAATGAGCCAGGCCAGCGCGCGCCGCAGCAGAATATGCAGCCTGCGCGCCAGGACGTCCGGCGCGCCGTGGTCGCGCAGCTGCTCGGCGGCCCCGCGGATCCGGTCCCGGTGGGGGCCGTAGACCAGCAGCTCCATGACGTCGGTGCCGAAGCAGGCGGGCACCGGCTCGGCCTGCATGAGGGCGCCCAGCTCCAGGTCAAGGAGGAAGGGGTCGGGCGCGGGCACGGGCCGGGCGGCGGGGGTCGGCCAGTAGCGGCGCATCCACAGCCCCTGGGCGATGCGCAGGAGGGTCCAGGCGGCCGGGGACGGGCGGGTGAACCAGGTGGTGCGCACGGTGCGCGCCGGGCCGTCGGCGCCCCCGGCCGACCCGGCCAGCAGCTCGTGGGCGGCGCGGGCGACGTCGGGCCCGTAGACCAGGCCGACCCACTGGGGAACCTCCGCGGCCAGGACGCGGGCGCTCATGCAGCCCGCCGCGGCCGGGTCCGCGATCCCCGGGTCGCAGACGAGCTCGCCGCCGTCCACGGGCAGGGCGGGCCGCACCAGGTC
The DNA here is from genome assembly GCF_030253495.1 of Actinomyces israelii. Classification (NCBI taxonomy): domain Bacteria; kingdom Bacillati; phylum Actinomycetota; class Actinomycetes; order Actinomycetales; family Actinomycetaceae; genus Actinomyces; species Actinomyces israelii. Next base: position 245,409 of record NZ_CP124548.1, on the reverse strand, counting down.
CCCGCCGCCCCCGCTGCCCGCACCGCCCTCATCGGGCCCGCGCCCGCCGGGGGCGATGACCAGGCCGTCGTCGGCCAGGCGGAGGCGGACGACGTCCAGCCCGGAGGGGGTCCCGGGCCCGCGGCGTTCCGACTCGGGGCTCATTGCTCGGCTCCTTCCCCCGCGCCGCCGGCATCCCCGGCGCCGTCGGCACCATCCGCGCCGTCGGCTCTCTCAAGCACGGCGACGACGGCGCTCACCGTCAGCTCCGCACCGGCCGCCCTCATCACGCCCTCACGCCGCCAGCGCCGAAGCATCTCCCCGATCCCCCTGCGCGCGGCGGCCAGCGCCCCGCGGTCCTCCTCCGCCGGCTCATCGACGTCACGGCAGCGCCGCAGCGCCACCAGGTAGGCGCCGAGGGCCCGCCTTCCCAGGCCGCTGTGCTGCTCGGCGGGCGAGTACAGGCCCCGCATGAGCGCGTCCGCGGCGTCGCCGGCCACGGCGGGCCCGCCGACCCGCTCGCCGTCCCGCCTCTGGCGCTCCACGAGGAAGCGGGCGGCGTCGCGCATCCAGCGGGCGAGGTCGCGGGAGAAGCTCGTCAGGTCCTGCCCGCCCGGGTCGCCGACGTACTCGCGCCGGTGCAGCCTCCGCCAGGCGGTGCGGCCGATCTCGCCCAGGAGCCGCGTCTCCACCCGGTGGCCGGCGTCCGGCTGCCCGCGCAGGTCGACCAGGCTGTCCACACCCACCACCCGGCCCCTCCAGCGGGCGTCGTAGAGCACGGACTCCGACGACGCCGTCGCGACCATCCGCTCGACCCGGCCGTGGGCGGCGATCAGCCAGTCGACGAGGGTGCGCCGCTCCGGCCGGCCGATCGCCCCGCGTCGCCGCCAGCCCAGCCGCTGCGCCTCCTCGACGACGACGGCCGCCAGGAGCAGAACCAGCCGGTCATCGGGGCGCCCCAGGCCCATCCAGTGGGCGCACCTGGCGGCCTCGCCGCGCAGGTCGTCGGGCAGGCCGGTAGTGCGGTAGTCCTCGGGAAGCCGCCTCAGGGCGGAGGCGACCCGCTCCTCGAAGCTCCAGTCCAGGGGCGCGCGGCTCTCGCTCTTCCCGCGCAGGCGCACCGGTGCGCTCATCGACGAGGCCTCCGCGTCCCGCGTGAGCCCGAGCGCGCCGGTCCGGTCCCGCAGGAGCCTGTCCGCCGGCTCGTCCGCTCCGCCGGCGCTCGCCCGCATGGCCCGCCACCGCTCGGTCATCTCGGGCAGATCCGTCTCCCGGCCGGCCACGTCCATAGCCTGGAAGGGGAGGCCCACGAGCTCGCGCAGCTGACGGCCCAGCGCACGGGCGGCAGCCGCCCGGGGCCCGACGACGCCGTCGCAGGCGGGCCGCCAGGACCGGCGCAGACGGTCGGCGAGATCTGCGGCGATCTCCGGCTCATCGAGCAGACGGCGGGCCATGTCGAGGGTGGGCCGCACGCTCTCCCGTTCCAGGATCTCCTCCAGGAGGGTGCCGGCCTCCTCGCGGGTCGAGGGAAGGGACTGCCCGGCGGCGAGTCCCTTTCTCGCCCTTGCGACGAACTTCCGGTTCCGCCACTGCCTGGACCGGTCCGAGAAGCACTCCCTCCACAGCCAGCTCCTGCCGGCGGCCTCGTCCAGGGCCTCGACCAGGCGCAGCGCGGCGACGATCCTGGGCGCGCCGAGGGCGATCCCCTCCTCCAGCCTTCTGGCCTCGTCATGGTTGAGGCTGCGGTAGCCGGACTTGTTGAGCAGCGCGGAGGGATCCGGGAACTCCCCTGCGAGGAGCAGCGGAAGCAGCTGCTTGCGGAGCACCGCGACCGGCACGCCCTCGCCTCTCGCCGGGCGGCCGCTGCGGCCCGGCCGCTGCGTCCACCTGTCGACGAGCTCGGGATCATGCGCGCGCACCCGCTCCCAGCCGCTCCTGAGGGGCCTCTCCGCGCTGACCACACCTACCTCCGGGCACTCCGACGAACTGAGTGACATGGTATGGCATCGCATCGGGACACAGCCCGCGCCGCGGCCCGTCCGCCCCGGTTGTGGGCGGCCCGAGCGAGCCGTCGTCCAGGTGCCCGGGCGCCCTGTTGCCCGGGGGCGCGGGCGCCCTGTTGCCCGGCGGCCCGCCCGCTCCGCGAGCACCGCCCGGCGCGGGCCGCGGGCTGCGGGACTCCCCCGCAAGCGCCCCGAGGCCCCGGGCCTCCCGCCCAGATCCTGGCCGACGGAGGTCACTCGAAGTCCCTGTCCTTCAACAGCAGCGGACCCCTGCCCGGAAGCACGCTCGCGATGAACGTCAGGAGGAAGGTGGAGACGGCGAAGAGAATCCACGACATGCCGGTGCGGAACCACCCGGCCGGGGCCCAGGGGATCCACGACGTCTTCAGGGCGGGGAGCTCGCACCCCTGGAACGCGAGAATAATGCCGGCGTGCTGAAGGATCAGGACGAGGGCCACCGGCGTCACGAGCACAATGAGGGTGTGGAAACCCACCGCGCTACCGAGATTCAGAGGACCCTTTGCGAACCCGATATAACTCAGCACGGGCAGCTGGAGCACCCAGCAGAGGGCGACGAAGACGACAAGCGCGATGACCAGCGGGGCGGCCGCCTGAAGAACCGACGCGCCGACGCGCATAATCGCCCACAGCGCTCCCCGTCCACCGCCCGGGGAGAACTGGGACATGAAGGTCGAGTACCGCCGGCTGGCGACGCACGTGCGGGCGGACGCGGCGTGGTCGACGGTCAGCAGCACCCCGAGGACGAAGGGGATGAACAGACCGGCCGACGATGTCGCCACGACCTTCAGGGCCCTGCCCTTGCTCGCTCTCGGTGCCGGTCGGGCGCGTTCCGCCCCCTTCTTCGAGCCGCCGGAGCGGCTGGCGTGGCGCATTCCTCCTCCTCACGTCTCCTCACGACGAGTCCCGATGAACCTGTTGACGGACACGCTGCCCGGGCGCCCCGGACACGCTGCCCGGGCGCCCGCGCAGTCCCGCACCCCCCTTCGCCGAGATCGGTTCGGTTCCGGCCCAACGACGTCAGGGGACGCTCTCTGCCGCCAAGATGGACGCGCGAGCCGTGGCGCACCGCCGCAGAGCGGCTCTGCCGGGCCCCGTGAGTGCCGGGACGATGGATGTTGCACATTCGCGCACGGTTCGTGTTAGCGAAAACCCAGGAATCATGCGGAAAAGCGGTTTCAGCGGCAGCCAGGACCCGGCTCCCATGTGCGCAGTCCCCCCTCAACGCACATGGGAGCCCGGCAACCGAGCACGTCGATCGACGGGAAAACGCATGATCCCGCCAAAATCCCACCCTCGCCCCGCGAAGGCCCCGCCCTCCCATGTGCAACACCGGAGAGGACCGGAGAAGACCGCCCCCACCCCGGCACAGCTCCCACACCCCACAACCGCCCCACCACCCACCGGACGTTTTGAACCGATCTCGGTGCGGAGCCGGACCGATCTCGGCGGACAGGACGTCCGGTGGCCGAGATGCATCAGGGAGATCCACGCCACATCATGTTGATTGCTGCGAGCTGCGGATCGATGCCCGCCCGTGTCCGTCATACGCGGTGTGAAAACACAACCGCTCGTCCTCGCTCAGGACCGCACCCCGCCCGCACCGCCGGCGGCCGACCAACGTCCTCTGAGCGGATGGCTGCTCGACGCGCTCACCCGCCTCATCGCCCGCAACCCGCAGGACATCCTGCTCATCGCCCCCGAGCACCTGACGCCCGACGACCTCGTCGACCGCCTGGAGGCCGGCCTGGCGGAGGTCGCGCCGCGCACCGCGCGGCCGTGCGTCCTGCACCGCTGCCACGACCTGTCCGACCTGCGGCAGTGCGCCCACAGCACCCCCCTCTCGCCCGCCGACCAGCGCCACATCCTCGTGGCGATGGATGACGGACCCGACCCCGTCGAGTCGGGCATCCCTCACGCGGCCCGGGCGGCGGCCCGCGAGCTCGGCGTCCCAGCGCTCATCGTGGTCACCAGCGAGGGCTGGGACGAGCTCGACGACCTGGGCTCGTGCAGCGCCCTGCTCCCGGGGACGGCCATTGTGGACGCCCGCCCCGCGCCCGGGTCGAAGGAGATCGTGGACTACCTGCGCGCAGCGGCCGAGCGCCTGGAGCAGTACCACGGGGTCTCCATCCCCGAACCGACCATTGGCACCGCCGCCGCGGCCGTCCCGGGCAAGGGGGACCCGTCCCAGCCGGCCTTCGGGGAGAGCCTGCTGGACCTGTGGGCGTGCCAGGGGGCGCTGCTGGGGCGCTCGCGCATCCTTCCCCCCGAGGCCGGAGAGGCGGCCGAGGACTCCGGGCGGGGCGCCGCCGTCGGGCTGGACGTCGAGGCCCTCTTCGAGTCGCTGTCCTCCAGGGTGCTGGGTCAGGAGGAGGCGTGCCGCACGGCCGCCACCCAGGTCGCCCTGGGGGCCTCCGGGCTGCGCCTGGTCGCCGACCGCCCCCGCTGCGCCCTGCTGCTGGCGGGGGGCACCGGGACCGGCAAGACGCTGCTGGCGCGCACCCTGGCCGAGCAGGTCGGCGAGGGTGCCGAGCCGCTCATCCGGGTGGACATGGGGTCCCTGACCTCCGACCACCTCGGGGCCGCGCTGCTCGGCTCGCCGCCCGGCTACGTCGGCTCGGAGAACCGCGACGACTGGCTGACCACCCGGATCCGCCGCAGCCCGCGCGCCGTCCTCCTGCTCGACGAGGTGGACAAGGCCGCGCCCGTCCTGCGCGACGCGCTCCTGCTCGAGATCCTCGGCAACGGCACGCTGACCGACTACTCGGGGCGGACCGTGGACGCCTCCGGGCTCCACATCGTTCTGACCGCCAACACCGGGGCCCGCGCCCTGACCCGCTCGGCCACCGGCTTCGGCGACGACGAGGACCGCCGCCGCGCCGCCGAGACCGAGATCCGGCGCCTCCTGCCGCCCGAGGTCTTCAACCGCCTCGACGCCGTCGTCCTCATGAACAACCTCACCCGCCCCCGCATGGCCGGGGTGCTCGACGCCGTCCTGGCGGACCTGTCCCGGGTCGCGACGGCGGCCGGCTACGAGCTGGAGATCGGGGCCCGGGCGCGCGAGCTGCTGCTCGACGAGGCCGTCAGCAGGCCCGACGGCGCCCGCCGGCTGCAGCGGATCGTCGAGCAGGCCCTGGCCGCGCCCCTGCTCGGCCGGCCCGCCGGGACGTACCGGGCGGATGCGGGCGCCGGGGGAATCGCCGTCGTGCCGTGCGAGGAGTGCTGCACCGACTGCTGACGGCCCCGGGCCGGCTGACGAATAAACACCGCGCTTGTCCCTCGACAGGTCCGAGCACCCGGCCCGGGCCGCCGCCGAAGGAGTCACCATGGGCAAGCGCAGCCTCTACACCGAGGCCGAGATTCTCGCATCCCAGTACATGCTGACGGTCCCACCGCACCTGGAGGGCGCCGGGCGCGCGCGGGGCGCGGGTCTCGGACCGGCTGCCGCGCCCCAGACCGTGTACATCGCCGCGCGGAGCGCCCAGGGCGCCGCGGGCATGGTCTGGTCGGGGCGGGAGGCGCGGGTCGCCTCCTCCTTCGAGCGGGTCGAGTACGTCAACGAGGACGAGTTCTACGACCGGGTCCGCACTCTCCTCGACTTCGCCTACCGCAGCAAGATCACGCGCCAGCTCCACAGCTTCCGGCGCCACGGCGGGAGCTGCGGGGCGAGCCCCTTCTCCCGCCCGTCGTCGGGTCCGGGGGGCGCCGAGACCTTCGGGACCGGGATCGCCGCGGAGTGCCCGGCCTGCGCCGACTTCGCCTGGAACGTGGTATTCGGCCTGGTGTCGCGCAACGAGGACACCGGCGCCGTCGTCACGACGCCGGGGGTCATCGCCAAGCTCAACAGGCGCGGCCGGGCGCCGCTGCCGCTGGTGACCAACCTCGCCGGGTACTACCGCAGGACCGTCGAGAGGGAGACGACCTCCATGTACCGCCACCTGGCGGGCAAGGCCGGGGACCCCACCCGGATGGACGCCAAGCGGGTTCCCGGCGGCCTGCCCGCGGACGCCAAGGAGGTGGTTGCGCTGCTGGTCAACAAGCTCACGGACCGCCGGTGCACCACCATCCCCCTCGACGCCCTCGCCGACCACTACGCCATGCGGCACACGTGCGACTCCCGGACGGCGGGCGCCCGGGTCAGGCGGATCCTGGCGGAGGCGCAGGCCGAGCTGAGCACGGTGCCCACCGGCGGCACCGACTGGTGGACCAGGAGGGTGGCCGACCCCCTTGAGCGCAACGCCGCTGGCCCCGCGTCCCTCCAGGCGCCCTACGACGTCAAGGCGGACAGCCCGAGAACTGTCGGCGACGTCCTGGGCGGCGAGCTGTCGGCCGCGTCGGGCCAGGGCGGCGATCACCTTCCGGTGGACGGGACCGGGTACGAGGACGTCGGCGAGTCCTTCCTCTCCCAGCTCGGCCGGGCCAAGAACCAGGTCATCGAGGCCTTCAGCGCCGCCGGCTGCGCGGCCGACCCGGAGGGCGAGCGGGCGCGGGTGCTGGAGCTCGCGCAGGCCGAGATCGGCGCCGTCGTGTCCCTGAACGCGCCCGCAGAGCTCTCGTGCCACGCCCTGACACGGGCGGAGGTTCGCCGCCTGGCGGCCGAGTGGGCGGACGACCTCGTGGCGTCGGTGGGTGCGCGGGGGGCCGGCGCACGGGAGGCCGGCGCGCACCGGCGGGCCTGAGGCAGGGCGCGGGGCGGGCTGGGCGGACGGCGGGCCCCGACCTCAACGGAGGTACGTCCACGTCCCCGCCTGCTCCCGCCCGCTCCACGCGGTCACCTGGGCACCCGGGCGCTCGGGCGCCCAGGCGCGCCTCCGTCGTCGAGATCGGTCGAGCTCCGCCCCGAACCGATCTCGGTGCGGAATACGACCGATCTCGGTGCGGATATTGACCGATCTCGGCGAAGGGGGCGGCGGAGGGGTAACAGGCGACGGCGGACGGGGCGCCGGGGCGGTCCAGGCGGGAAGACGCGCGAATGAGCGGAGGCGCGGAACCGCCGGCGACCCCGCGGGCCGCCCCGTGAGCCGCCTCGCGGGCCCCGCCGGCGCAGACAACTAGGCTGACGGCATGACCCCCCTTGCGATCGTGCACCTCATCTGCGCCGTCGTGGTCGCCCTCACCACCGTGGTGGGCGTGGCCGTCTTCGCGCGCGCCTGTTGCACGATCGTGGCCCGCATGCGCGTGGGCCGGCCCGTGGCGCGCGAGCGCCTGCACCCGGTCGGCCGCCGCCTGGTGCGCATGCTCGCCGAGGTCGTCGGGCACACCGCCTTCAGGGGCCGCCCCTGGATCCGCGCCGCCCACTGGCTGGTCATGGTGAGCTTCCCGCTGCTCTTCCTGACCCTGGTGACCGGCTACGGGCAGGTGCTGGCGCGCCCGACCTGGGGACTGCCGTGGCTCGGCCACCAGGCCTGGTGGGCCTGGGTCGTGGAGGTCACCGCCTGGCTGAGCACCGCCGGCATCCTCCACCTCATCGTGGTCCGACGGCGGAAGACCCGCCGCGCCACCGCCCCGCCCTTCCCCGACGCCGAGGAGGGCGCAGGGCGTCCTCGCACCTCCCGCTTCGCCGGCTCCTCGGCCGCCCAGGCGCACTTCGTGGAGGCCGTGGTGGCCGGCGTCGTCGCCTGCGTCCTGGTGCTGCGCATGCTGGAGCACGCGCGCCTGGCGGTCTCCGACGACGGCGCCGAGCGCGCGCTGGCGGGCTGGACCCACTTCCCGCTGACCGCCTGGAGCGGCCCGCTGCTGGAGCCGCTGGGCGCCACCGGCCTGGCCATCGCCATCACCGTGGTGGCCACCATCAAGGTCGTCATCTCCATGAGCTGGTTCGTCGTCGTCGGACTGCAGCCGTCCATGGGCGTGGCCTGGCACCGCTTCCTGGCCTTCGTCAACCTCTACGCGCGCCGCAACACCGACGGCACCAAGGCGCTCGGCCCGGCCCAGCCGCTGCTCCTGCCCGACGGCGCGCCGCTGACCGCCGGAACCATGGACGACCTGGACGCCGCCATGGAGGCCGCCGAGGAGTCGGGCGGCGAGGTGACCCTGGGCGTGGGGAGGATCCAGGACTTCACCTGGAAGGGCCTGCTGGACTTCTCCACCTGCACCGAGTGCGGCCGCTGCCAAGACCTGTGCCCGGCGTGGAACACGGGCAAGCCCCTGTCCCCCAAGCTCTTCGTGCTGGCGCTGCGCGACCACCACGCCGCCGTCGCCCCCTACCTGCGGGCCGCCGGCGCGCTCGGCGTCGCCCCGGAGGAGGTCACCGAGGAGGTGCTGGCCGAGCGGCGCGCCGGCGGGGGGCTCGCGGGCCGCCTGAGCGGCATGACCGACGGCCTGGAGCGCAGCGACCGGCTGGGCCTGGCGCCGGGCAGCGCCCACACCGGCGACGTGCTGGGCGCGCTGCTGGCCGCCAGGGCCGCCCCCTCCGAGTCGGGCGTGGCCGCGCGCCCGGCGCCGCTGGCCGGGGAGGTCATCCCGGCCGACGTGCTGTGGTCGTGCACCACCTGCGGGGCGTGCGTGGACCAGTGCCCGGTCGATATCGAGCACCTCGACCACGTCATCGACGTGCGCCGCCAGCAGGTCCTCATGGAGTCGGCCTTCCCCAAGGAGCTGGGGCAGATGTTCCGCAAGCTGGAGTCCAGGGGGAACCCGTGGGGGCTGGCGCCGCGCAAGCGGATGGACTGGGCCAAGGGGCTGGACTTCGAGGTGCCGGTGGTGGGGGCCGACGTCGAGGACGCCTCCGAGGTCGACTACCTGTTCTGGGTGGGGTGCGCGGGCGCCTTCGAGGACCGGGCCAAGCGGACGACACGGGCGGTAGCCGAGCTGCTGCACGTCGCCGGGGTGAGCTTCGCGGTGCTGGGCAACGCCGAGTCCTGCACGGGCGACCCGGCGCGGCGGGCCGGCAATGAGATCCTCTACCAGATGCTCGCCTCCCAGAACGTCGAGACCCTCACCGAGGCCAAGGCCCAGCGCATTGTGGTGACCTGCGCCCACTGCTTCAACACGATCTCGCGGGAGTACCCGCAGGTCGGCGGGCGCTTCGAGGTGCTGCACTACACCCAGCTGCTGAGCCGCCTCGTGCGCGAGGGGCGGCTGAGGCCGGTGGCGCCGCAGGGCGGTGCGGGGCCGGGGCTGCAGGAGGGGTCGACGGCGGCGGGGGTCGTGGCCGGGCCGGGGAATGTTGTCGGGCCGGCGACGGCGGGTGCAGGGGCCGGCGCGGCGCCAACGGCGGGGGTCGTGGCCGGCAGCGCCGCCACCCCGGTGGACGCCGCCCCGGGGAGCGCGGCACCGGCGTCGTCGAAGAGTACGGAGAAGCCGGCCAAGGCGGCCGAGCCCGCCGGGGCGGCCGACGTCGTCGAGCCCGATGAGCAGGCCGGGCAGCAGGCCGCCCCGACCGTCACCTACCACGACGCCTGCTACCTGGGCCGCCACAACCGGGTCTACTCCCCGCCGCGCGAGCTGCTGGAGGCGACCGGGGCGACCACGGTGGAGATGCCGCGCAGCCGCGAGACCTCCTTCTGCTGCGGCGGCGGCGGGGCGAAGGCGTTCATGGAGGAGTCGATCGGCACGCGTATCGCGGTCGAGCGCTCCCGGGAGGCCATTGGCACGGGCGCGCAGGTGATCGCCACCGCCTGCCCGTTCTGCACCACCATGCTTTCCGACGGCGTCGCCAGCGAGGGCGCGGACGTGCGGGTGGCCGACGTCGCCACCCTCATGCTGGAGGCCGTCCGCCGTGGACAGGAGTGAGGACCCCGCCGACCGCCGCGGGCAGCGGCCCGAGTGCGGGGCGTTCCGGACCGCCCGGGCGATGCGGCGGTTCAGGCGCCGGAGCCCCGCCCAGCAGGCGGTACGCACCGCATCAGCGTCCCAGGTCCAGCATCCCGTGCCCCCACCTTCAGATCCACGCCCATCGCGACGCCTGGACCTTCCTCATGTGCCGGCACGGGGAGGGGAGCAGACGACGCGCCGTCAGCCGTCAGGGTGCAGCTGGGAAAACGCCCGCCCCCCCGACATCCACTTCCCCGTCGGCGGCCCCGGGCTGCGTCCCACTCTTGAGGACTTCCCCGAGATGCTCATCCACGACCCGGGCATCGACCATCCCGTCGGCGCCTTGGACGCGCTCGCAGGCGCACGTGCCAGATGGCGGTGAGATCAGGTGCGCTGTCGTTGGCGCGGGCCAGGAGACCGTGGCCCGGGTGCCGCGCGGGGCGGGTGGAGGGTCGTGCCAGCGGAGGGCTGCGCCCCGCGGGGCGGCCCGTCCCACCGGCTCACGGGCTACCGGCTGTCATGTTCGTGCCGGTTCGTTGTGGGTGGGGTGGGGTCTGGTGGGTGTGTTCGGTTCTGTGGTGTTTCGGGGTGGTGTGGGCTGGGCTACATTGTGTTCTTTCTGTTGTCTCTGCGATAGGCCCCGTGGCCGACTGGGTGTGGGGGTGTGTGCTGTGGATCTGGATGTGGTCTTCGATGAGCTGGCTCGTGCCGCGCGCCTGGCTGATGGGTGCGGGCAGGAGGTCGCCGGGGTGGTTGTGGAGGCCGGCGACGGCGGCGCCCTGGGTGAGGCGGCCCTGGTCGGTGCCGCGGCCTCGTTCGCCTCGGTGCGCACCGGCGCGGCCCGGCGGGCCGCGGCCGGGGCGCGGGGCCTGGCCGACGGCGTGCGGCGGGCGGGGGCCCTGCTGGCCGAGGCCGACCAGCGGGCCGCCGACGGCGCCCGCGCCCTGGCCGCTTTGAGCGCCGGGGCCGGGCCGCGGGGCCTTGGGGGGGTCTGCGGTGACGGGCGGGGACGCTCTGGCGGGTGTGGTGGTCGGCGCGGTGCCCGGCTGCCCGGGCGGGGTGCGGGCCCTGGCCGACTCCTGGAGACTGACGGGGCGCGCCCTGGTCGAGGGCGCCGACCTGGCGGCCGGCGCCCGGGCGGCGACCGCCTCCTGGCAGGGGGCCGCCGCCCGGGCCTTCACCGCCGCCGCCACCGCCCTGACCGGTGATCTGGATGACGGTGCCGAGCGCCTCGAGGCGGGCGCCCGGGCCCTGGAGGGCTACGCCCGGGTCCTGGATCGGGCCGTTGTCGCCGCCGACCAGCTGCGCGCGGCCCTGGCACCCGTCCTGGCCGCCGCCCAGGCGGCTCCCGCCACCGCGCCCGTCGCCGTCGCCGTGATCGCCCGCACCGCAGGCGCCTGGACCAACATCCTCGCAGAGGTCCGCCTCGCCGCCCTCCGCACCGCCACCACCCTCCAGGCCGCAGCAGACGACAACAACCCGCAGGCGGGCGGCGGGGCGAGCGGGCCGCCTGCGCCTCTTCCCACCACGCCCTTGGATGCCAACGACATCGCGAGGATCAGGAAGGAGGCCGATGGGCACAGGGCCTGGTCCCCCCAGGCCAGCCAGGGCCGCCTCGGTGGTAACTGCTACCTGCTGGCCGCCTTGCAGGCCTACTCCCAGACCCCGGAGGGCCAGCAGCACCTGCGCGACCACGTGCGCTGGGACGAGGACAAGCAGGCCTTCGTCGTCACCCTCTACGACCACGGCAGGCCCGTGGATGTCGAGGTCCGCGACACCTACACCAATGGCAGCCGGGGACAGACCAGCATGATCGACATCTACGAGCGCGCCTACAGCATCCACTACGGCGCAGGTCCTCTGGGTGCCGACTGGCCGAGCGGCGTAATGCAAAACATCACCGGCGGTGATGCGCACACCCTGAGCACGTGGGGAGGGTCGGGCTGGTTCAGGTGGCCGCGGAAGGAGGACCACCAGTACACCGACGCCCAGTGGGATGAGATCCAGCAGGCCGTGCAGGACGGCAGGCCCGTGGTCGGGCTAACGGGCAGAGGCGACTTCAGCCACGGCGACGCGGTCACCGCCACGACCGACACCAACAGGAGCGGCACGGTGGGGGACGGCCCCGACCAGACCCCGATCAAGGAAACCGACCAGGAGGGCACCTACCGCATCGTCGGAAGCGACTACGACCACGACCCCACGACTCCGGAGTCCGGCCACCAGTACACGATCGTGGCCGTCGACGACGAGGGCGTCACCCTGCGCAACCCATGGGGACACAACGACAATGCCGACCCCAACCTGCCTCGGGCTGACAACGACGGCCTGATCCGCATCAGCCGCGCCGACTACGAGAAGTACTTCTCCCACACCACCATCGGCGAGGCGCCCTGAACCCACCAGCCCGACTTATCGCCATCACTCAAGATCAACCCCCGGATCAAGAACGAGGTTGAAGAACGAGTTCGGAGGGGTGCTGGGTCTGGCCTTCGGAGGGCCGATAAAGGGCAAGTCCGGCAGGGTAATGGGGCCGGGGTTAACGGCCAGCAGCGTGCGGGTCCCCAGCCCATCAATATGAACGCTCTCGCCCAGGTGCAGCCTGTAGACCTCCTCCTCGCCCTCGGGATCGTAGTATCTGGGCCTCCAGCGCACCGCCGCCACCCACTCATGGTTCTCAGAGTGCATTCCCGCGGACGACAGGTCCCCGTCTGCCGCCGTCCGAAAAGATGGATCCGAGCCGCCCAGGGCAACATACTCGCCCCTCTCAACGCCCGCGGGCAGGGGGACGCTGCGCGTCGGCGGGTGGGTCCACCACAACCAGCCGTCCGCCCCCGTCGCAGCCACCACCACCACAACCACGAAAGCCACCAGCGCACGCACCCACCGCCGAGACCAGGCCCGCCGCACCACTGAGCCACCGGACGGCACCCGAGCAGGACCGGCCCACCCGGCCCGGACACCGCCGGCCTCGCCCACCCCGCCGTCATCGACCCCGCTGCCACGCCGCACCATCATCACCCACCCCGCGCACTCGCCAACCAGGAACAACCACCAGCATAACACCCCAGACACCCACACCGGAAGACAAAAGCCGTCGCACGAGCGGGCGCCGGGAGATTTTTCGGACCGTGGTTCATTGTGCCACGCCAGGCGGCCCTGTTATGCCTCTCGACTCGCGGTCGAACTCGCCCTGCGCCATGCATGATCACACACAATCCTCTTCATTCTCAGCCGGGCCGGCTTTTGCGATGATTTCTCCGCAAGTCGACAAGCAGATACGCGATATAGACCACGAGGGCGCCCAGCGAGTTGGCCAGGATGTCCCAGTTCGTGTCGTCCAGAGTGAGACGCGACAGGCCGATCTCCACTATGCCGAGCTCGAACAGCTCATTAATGCAACCGAGAGCCGACACCAGGGCGAACACCGAGAACGCCTCGACCGGCCAGCGCCCCCGCCACCCGAGCGTCAGCTTCAGATAGCACCACAGGACTCCCGTGAACATACCGCCCCCCACGAAATGGGTGGTGAAGCTGGTGTCCCGCCCCCCTATCAGCGGCGACGGCAGGAACCATGACACCATGAACAGCCCGCAGGCCAGGTACAGCAGCCAGCTCGGCCCGCCGGCATGACCGGCCCGCCGCAGCACCACCGACATCGCCGCGACAAGAGCGACGGGCACACCGACGCATATGATCCCGAAAATCAGCAGACCGACAACACTAGACATAACACTAGGCATAAAGACTCATCCACGGAAGTACGGGCGGGCATGATTCTCACAACCGCGCGGGCGACAAGAGACTCCCGGCGGGCGGCGACGGCGTCGAGCAGACAGCCGAAACAGGTGTCGAACAGGTACTGCCCGAGGCTCGGCGCGTCCACAGTCAACCACGGCCGGCCCGCCCTCGCCACCGGCCCGCCGTCGTCGCTCGATCCCGCTTACTACGCCCGTTTGTCCCTTACTACGCCCTGTAGAGCCGTACAGGAAGGAACAAATGAGCGTAGTAAGCGCACGCCCGACCCCGCCCGCTCAACCGCAGCGCCCGCCCGGGCCCGGTTCCGCGCTCGGCATAGGACCGTAGAGGGACCCGGAGGCCGTTGAGTACAGTCAATGCATGTCTCGTATCGCCATCATCGGCGGCCACGGCAAGGTCGCCCTCCTGACCGCCCCGCTGCTCGTGGCCGCCGGCCACGAGGTCGTCTCCATCATCCGCGACCCCGCACAGGCCGACGACATCACCGCCACCGGCGCCACCCCCCTGGTCCTGTCCGTGGAGGACGCCGGCACCGACGAGCTCACCCGGGCCCTGGCTGGCGCCGACGCCGTCGTCTGGTCCGCCGGGGCCGCCGGCAGGGGCGGGCCGCAGCGCACCGACGCCGTCGACCGCGCCGCCGCGATCCGCTCCATGGAGGCCGCGGCCGCCGCCGGGGTGCGCCGCTACGTCATGGTCTCCTTCATCGGCGCCTACGGCGAAGTGCCCGCCGACCACCCGATCCGCGCCTACGCGATCGCCAAGATCGCCGCGGACCGCCACCTGCAGTCCACCGGCCTGGACTGGACGATCCTCGGCCCCGGCCGGCTGACGCTGGATGCGCCCACCGGCGCCATCACCGTGGGGCGCGTCGACTCCGACGCCGGCGCGCCCACCTCCCGCGCCAACGTCGCCCGCGTCATCGCGGCGGTGCTCGCCGAGCCCGCCAGCATCGGGAGGGTCATCCCCTTCCGCGACGGCGACACCCCCATCGCCCGGGCGGTCGCCGACGTGCCGCGGGCCTACGCCGACCTGTCCTGAGCGGCCCCGCCCCGGTCGCCCCGGTAGGACCGCACCATGACCTTCACCTACACGCTCACCTGCAGGCTCGAGGCCACGTCGGCCTTCCCTGCCGTCGTCGGCAGCGAGGAGCAGCGCGCCTACTGGGTGGCCCCCGACCTCTTGGCCTGGCCGCTGTCCCTGCTCCCCCGGGGGACGGGCCGCGAGAGCGTCGTGTCCGCCTCGGGCGAGCCCGTCCCCGGCGCCGGCCTGACCCTGCGGCTGATCACCGCCCCCGACGGCGGCGCGGCGGCCGTGCACGGCCGCATCCTGGGCGCCGACGGCCTGCCCGCCCCCACGATCACGCCGCTGCGCATCGTCGGCAACCTGCCCCGAGACGTCCTGGACGCCCACCCCCACCTGGAGGGCTACATCGCCCTGAGCCTGACCGACGACGACGGCACCGCCCTGCTCGACGACGACGCCGTCGCCGCGGCCCTGACCGGCCAGGTCGCGGTGGCCCAGTACGCGGATGGCGGCGCGGAGGGGCCCGACGGCGAGGGCGGCCCGGGCAACTCAGGCGGCGGCCCCGACGACCCGGGGCACCTGGACGCCTTGACCGGCGTGCAGACCGCCATCCTCCTGGACCGCCTCTACGCCGAGGCCGCCTCCCGCGCCGAGCTGGGCGTCGCCTTCCACGCCGTCGACGACGGCCTCGGCCGCCCCTCCTTCGCCCTGTGGGCGCCCACCGCCAGGGCAGTCACCCTCCTGACCTGGGAGACCGGCGACCCACTGGGGGCCGTGCCAGAGGTGCCCGGCCCGCCCGTGCGCACCCCCGCCGTCCGCGGCGACGACGGCCGCTGGAGCGTGCCCAACGCGGAGGGGGCCGTCGGCGTCGGCTGCCAGTACCTGTGGGAGGTGGAGGTCTACGTGCCCTCCACCCGGAAGGTGGAGACCAACATCGTCACCGACCCCTACTCGACGGCGCTGACGACGGGCTCCACGCGGTCGGTCGCCGTCGACCTGTCCGATCCGCGCCTGGCCCCCGCCCAGTGGGCCGCCACGCCCGCCCCGCGGGTGCGCAACGACTCCGCCCGCACCATCTACGAGCTGCACGTGCGGGACTTCTCGGCCGCGGACCGGAGCGTCCCGGCCGCCCTGCGCGGCACCTACCGGGCCTTCACGGTGGAGGACTCCGCCGGGGTGCGCCACCTGGCGGACCTGGCGGAGGCGGGCATGAACACCATCCACCTGCTGCCC
This sequence comes from Actinomyces israelii, assembly GCF_030253495.1. NCBI lineage: Bacteria > Bacillati > Actinomycetota > Actinomycetes > Actinomycetales > Actinomycetaceae > Actinomyces > Actinomyces israelii. The sequence goes on along the minus strand of NZ_CP124548.1, from coordinate 229,639 downwards.
ACCTTCGACATCGCCACCATCCCGGAGGACCGCTCCGCCCAGCGCGCCCCGCGGATCCCGGAGGCGGCAGGCCCCGCGTCCGCCGACCAGCAGGCGGCCGTGGCCGCGGTGGCCGATCGCGACGCCTACAACTGGGGGTACGACCCCCTCCACTGGGGGGCGCCGGAGGGCTCCTACGCCACCGAGGGGCACCAGGACGGCGGGGCGCGCGTGGTCGAGTTCCGCCAGATGGTAGGCGCCCTGCACGCCCTGGGCTACCAGGTGGTGCTCGACCAGGTCTACAACCACACGGCGGCCTGCGGTCAGGACCCCTTCAGCGTCCTGGACAGGGTGGTGCCCGGCTACTACCACCGCCTCGACGCCGTCGGGACGGTGACGAGCTCGACCTGCTGCGCCAACACCGCCACCGAGAACGCCATGTGCGCGCGCCTCATGATCGACTCGGTGGTGCGCTGGGCCAGGTGGTACCGGGTGGACGGCTTCCGCTTCGACCTCATGGGGCACCATCCGCGGGCCGTCATGGAGCGCGTGCGCGCGGCCCTGGACCGGCTCACCATGGCCGACGACGGCGTGGACGGAGCCTCGCTCTACCTGTACGGGGAGGGCTGGAACTTCGGGGAGGTCGCGAACAACGCCCTGTTCGTCCAGGCGGTCCAGGGGCAGCTGGGCGGCACCGGGATCGGCGTGTTCAACGACCGTCTGCGCGACGCCGTCCACGGCGGGGCGCCCTTCGATCCCGACCACCGCATCTTCCAGGGCTTCGGCACGGGCCTGCTCACCCAGTCCAGCGGGCTCGACCCGCGCGGCTGGGGCGACCAGTCGGCGGACCTGGCGCACCGCACCGACCTGGTGCGGCTGGGGCTGGCGGGCAACCTGAGGGACTACGTCATGACGATCTCGGACGGCTCGGTGCGCCGGGGCGCCGACCTCATCCACAACGACGCCCCGGCCGCCTACGCCTCGGTCCCGCAGGAGAACGTCAACTACGTGGACGCCCACGACAACGAGACCCTCTACGACCTGCTGGCCTACAAGCTGCCGCGGGGGATGCCGGTGGTGGACCGGGTGCGGATGAACACCGTGTGCCTGGCCACGGTGACGCTGGGGCAGTCGCCGGCCTTCTGGTGCGCGGGCACCGAGCTGCTGCGCAGCAAGTCCCTGGACCGGAACTCCTACAACTCCGGGGACTGGTTCAACGCCATCGACTTCTCGGGGCAGCACAACGGGTTCGGCCGGGGGCTGCCGCCCGCCAGGCAGAATGAGGCCGCCTGGTCCATTCAGGGGCCGCTGCTGGCGGACGCCTGGCTGCGGCCCTCGCCCGACGAGATCGCGGCGGCCCGCGCCCAGGCCCTGGACCTGCTGAGGCTGCGCTCCTCCACGCCCCTGTTCAGCCTCGGGGACACCGGCCTCATCCAGACCAAGCTGAGCTTCCCGGGCTCGGGCTTCGCGGCGCCGCCGGGCATTATCGTCATGCTCATCAACGACACCGTCGGACGCGACGTCGATCCGTCCCTGGACGGCGTGCTCGTGGTCTTCAACGCCACCGGGCACACGCTCACCCAGTGCCTGGGCGAGCTGGCGGGCCGGGACTTCCGCCTCTCCCCCATCCAGGCGAGGGGGGCCGACGACGTCGTCAAGCGCACTGGCTTCGACCGGTCCACCGGGACGGTGAACGTCCCGGCGCGCACGGTCGCGGTCCTGGTCCAGAGGCAGGATGACGGCAGCCGGGCCGGCTAGGCCGGCCGATACCCGATGCCGGGGCCCGGAGCGCGTCCCGCGAGGCCCGGCAGGGGCGACGAACTCAGCGATGCCGGCAGGCTCAACGAGCTCGGCAGCCTCCGCGGGTCCGGCACGCTCGGCAGCACCGGCAGGTTCGGCAAGGCCTCCGAGCCCGGCGACGGCCGGACCACCTCATGCCGCCGACCCGGCCAGGTCCTCGGCCCGCGCGAGCACGGCGTCGAGCATGTCCTCGGTGAGCCGACCGGTGAAGGTGTTCTGCTGGCTGGGGTGGTAGCTGCCCAGCAGCACGACCTCGTTCCCGTCGGGACGCGTGAGGGCGGCCTCGGCGCCGTGCCCGAAACGGGGCTTGGGCCGGGGCACGCCCCACCCCGCCCGGCGCACGACTCGCAGCGCCGTGTCCCAGGCGATGCCGCCGAGCGCGACCAGCACGCGCACCCGCGGCATGAGCGCGAGCTCGCGGGCGATCCACGGCAGGCAGGCGCCCTTCTCCGCCGTCGTCGGCTTGTTGGCCGGCGGGGCGCACCGCACCGCCGCGCCCAGTCGCAGACCGATCGGCTCCTGCCCGTCTCCGGCGCACCGGGAGGAGTCCCGGGTGGCCAGGCCCGCGCGGTGGAGGGCGGCCCACAGCCAGTCGCCGGACCTGTCCCCGGTGAACATGCGGCCGGTGCGGTTCGCGCCGTTGGCCGCGGGTGCCAGTCCGACGACGTAGATCCGTGCGTCCGCCGGCCCGACGCTCGGCACGGGGCGCCCCCAGTAGGGCTCGTGGGCGAAGGCGGCACGGCGGCTGGTCGTGGCGACGTCCTCCCGCCACGCCACCAGACGGGGGCAGGCGCGGCACACGCTGATCAGGGCGTCGAGGGCGGCGGCATCGCGGGCCTGACGCGCCAGGCGCGCGACGTCGCCGGCCGAGCGCGCCACGGGCGTGTCGGCGTCCGCGGGATCGCCGGGCCAGCCGGTGCCGGGAGGTACGGGCGATTCGAAGCCCGTGCCGGTCAGCGGATGCGGATCCATCACGTCTGTCACGACCCCATTGTCGCGCGCCTGTCGCGCGCACGCCGCGCCTCTGACGCGCGTCCGGGGTCCTTGAATCCGGTCGCCGGCTGCGGACGAAGACGGATGAAGCGACGGCGGGCCCGGAGTCCGTGGGGACTCCTGCCCGCCGACGGAAGGTGCGCCCGCCGACGGAAGGGGCCGGGCGGACGCAGGCGGGCGCAGACGTACGCGGACGAGTGCGGGCGGGTCGGTTCGCCTGCGCGCGGACGAGCGCCGGCGGGCCGCCTCGCTAGTACGTGCGAGGCGGCCCGCCGGCGCTTCATCCGAGCCGCCCGCGCGGGGCGGCGGCCCGCTCACTTCCAGCGCATGAGTCGGGTGGCGGTCAGGAAGAGGACCGCTCCGGCGGCGGCGGTGATGCCGCACCCGAGGAGCGCGTCGCTCAGCTCGGCCACTCCCGTGAGCGACCAGCGCAGAGCGTCGAGCAGATAGGTCAGCGGGAGGACGTGCGAGAGGGTCTGCACCCAGTTCGGCAGGATCTCCAGCGGCATCATCGCACCGGAGGCGAATCCCATGGGCATGACCACGATCGTGACGACGAGGGACACGGCGGAGACGGTCGGAACCGCCAGGCCGACGAGCACGCCCAGGGAGTAGAAGAAGAGCGTGCCCAGGAACACCGGCACGATCGACAGCCCCGCCCAGACCGACAGGTGAACTCCCACCGCCGGGACGAGTCCGACGGCGACGACGAGCACGGCCTGGATGAGGGCGGTGACGACGGCGACGGTCAGGGCCGAGCCGAGGATCGAGCCCACACTCATCGGGGCGCTCCGCAGGACGCGCATGACGCCCTTCTCGCGCCACTCGGCGATGTTCATCGCCCCGGCGAACATGCCCACGAAGGCGATGCCGAAGCCCATGACGTTGGGACCGATGGTATCGACGAGGGCGTGTCCGTCCATTCCGGGCAGGTCGCCCATGCTCAGGGCGAGGACCAGGAGCAGCGCCGGTGGGAAGACGAATGAGAAGAACAGGGTGACGGGGTCGCGCAGGCAGGTGCGCGCCAGTGAGGCGGTGAGTGTCTTGTAGGCGGTCATGACGTGTACTCCTTTCCGGTCAGCTCGATGAACGCGTCCTCCAGCGTCGGGCCGTGCACCTGCGCACCCTCGACCGGCACACCCGCCGCACCGAAGGCCGCGAACGCCTCCCCCACATCACGCACACGCACCACCAGCCCATCAGCACCCGACTCGACACCCACAACCGGACCCAGCCCCACGACCACATCCGCACAACCACCAGCACCCGGCAACAGCACCGACGCACCACCACCAGCACCAGCCACCAACGACGACGGAGACCCCGTGGCCACCACCCGACCACCATCGAGAACACTCACCACATCGCACAAGCGCTCGGCCTCCTCCAAATAATGAGTCGTGTACACCACCGTCGTCCCCTCCTCACGCACCGACCCCAGCAGACCCACCAGATCATGCCGCGCCGTCGCATCCAGAGCCGCCGTCGGCTCATCCAGGAACAACACCTCCGGACGATGCACCATCGCCGACGCCACCGCCAGCTTCTGACGCTCACCCCCCGACAACCTCTCCACACGCGTGTCCCTGACCCGCGTGAGGCCGAAGGAGTCGCGGACCTGCTCGGCGCGGGCGGCCGAGGCCCCGAAGATCGCGGCCACCGTCGACAAGTGCTCCCACACCGTGGCCCGCGAGAAGAACGCCGTGGCCTGCGGCTGAATACCCACCCGAGCCAGCAGACCCGGATCCCTGGGCAACGGCGCCCGACCCAGCAGCTCCACACCACCGGCCTCGCACCGACGAACACCCTGAACAATCTCCACCAGAGTCGTCTTACCCGCACCATTAGGACCGATCACACCATGGAACGAACCCCGCTCCACAACAAGATCCACCCCCCGCAGCACCTCACGACCCCCATACGACTGACGCACACCACGCACAACCACCGGTGCCGCGGCGGTCGCCGCAACGGGCTCGGCGGCGGTGGGGACCGTCTCCGCTCTGCGGCCGGCGGCGGCCCGGGGCGGCCCCTCCGAGGGGCGCGCCGGCCGGGAGGGGGCCGGACGCGGACGATCAAGGACAATGGTCATGCCTGTCTCCTCTGCTCGGGCGACGGCGGCGAGCCGTCGATCTGTGTGACGGCATCAGCATCCCGCGGCGGCGGGGGGCGTGGATTCCTTCTTCCCGTCCCGGGGCGGTCCTCCTTTAGTCGGAGTCGAACTGAAGTCGACTACGCTTAGGACCAACCTGAATCTGAAAGGTCGCCGATGCCATCCCTGTCGCCGCCGACGCTCCGCCGCGCCCCCGCCCGGCTGCGGGCGGCCTGGCGCGCCCGCTGGGGGCTGTACACCCTGACGGCCACCAGCCTGTGCCTCTCCGCCCTGTCACTGATGTCCCTGGACCTCGAGGTCTTCGCCCTCCTCGGAATCCTCGTTCCCTGGGGGCTTCTGCTGCTGTCCCGTTTTCCGTGGACGGTCACCGCGGTCATGGCGCTGAGCACGGCCTGCACCATCGGCGCCGGCGAGTTCACAGGAACCGTGGTCGCCACGTGGCTCGCGCTGCTCATCCTCCTGCGGGCCCGTCGCCGCCCCCAGGCCCTGGTCATCGCGGCGGCCACCGCGAGCGGGAATCTCCTGGCCTGGCACGCGGGCCAGAACATGGGAGTGTTCATCCAGCAACAGACTTCATGGTTCTTCATCTGCTTCGGGATGGCCGCTGTGCTGCGCAGGGCCGACGCGAGCGTGGCCAGGGCCGAGACCGCCAGAACCGAGGCCCTGCGCAACCAACGAGCCCTCATCGCCCGCGAGCTCCACGACACCCTCGCCCGCGCCAACACCCACATCGTCCTCCTAGCCCAAAACGCCCGCAACAACCCCCACGACCACCACCAAACCACCACCGCCCTCAACGACATCATCACCACCGGCCGACAATCCGTCACCGACCTGCGCACCATGCTCCGCCTCCTCCGACAGGACACCACCACCCCACTCGACCCCACACCCACCACAGACCTACCCACCGCCCTGACCCAAGCCCACCACGACCTGACCACCGCCGGCCTGCACACCACCATCACCCACCAAGGAGACCTCACCAACCTACCCCCCACCCTGACCACCACCCTGACCCGCATCCTCCACGAATCCACCGCCAACATGATCAAGCACGCCGCCCCCGACGCCCAGTGCACCATCCAACTCGACATCACCGACACCCACGCCGAACTCCTGGTCATCAACCCCCTGGCCAACCACCACCACGACCAACAACTCTCCTCCGGACTCGGACTCCTCAGCATCCAAGAACGCACCCGCGCCCTAGGAGGCACCACCACCATCACCCCCACCGACCACCAATGGATCCTCCACACCACCCTCCCCCTCACACCCAAGGACACCCCATGACCCACCAGAACCCGACCGGCACCATCCGCGTCATCGTCGTCGATGACGACGCCATCGTCCGCGAGACGCTGTCCTCGATCCTCGGCTCCGAGCCGGACATCGACGTCATCGCCACCGCGGCCGACGGCGCCGAGGCCGTCGGCCTCGTCCACGAGCGCACCATCGACGTCGCCCTCATGGACATCCAGATGCCCGTGCTCAATGGCGTGGAGGCGACCTCCCGGATTCTGGAGACCAGCGAGAGGACGCGGGTCCTCCTGCTCACCACCTTCGACGACGACACGTTCCTCGACGGCGGGATCGCCGCCGGCGCCTCCGGCTTCCTACTCAAGACGACGCGCCCGACGGAGATCGCGGGGATGATCCGCACCATCCACGCCGGCGGCAAGGTCCTCTCGCCCGAGCCGACGAGCCGGATCCTGGACCGATACCTTCACGGTCAGTCCCCCAATGCCGGCACCATCACGGACCTGGACCTGTCCGACCGCGAGCAGCAGGTGCTCCGCCTCCTGTGCCAGGCCCGAACGAACCATCAGATCGCGCGCCAGATGAACGTCGCGGAGACCACCGTCAAGACCCACGTCTCCTCCATCATGCGGAAGATGGACGTCGGCAGCCGCCTCGAGATCGTCGTCGAGGCGCACAAGAGGGGCATCGGAGGCTGACGGGCCGCCGACTGCGCCCGCACACCGATCACCTCCTCCGACGAAAAGAGGAGACCCCGAGGACCCAAGTGAGGAATCGCACACCCGAGCGGATCGACCAGGGTGGAGGCCATCCCACCGGGATGACAAGCAGCCCACCGACAAGGAAATCACTCAGATGCGCCGTTCCCTCCACGCCCTCTCCGCCCTCGCCCTGACCACCTCGCTCCTGGGGCTCGCCGCCCCCGCGGCGGCCGCCCCGTCGTCGCCGACGCCGTCCCCGCAGGGCGCATCGCACTCGGCGCCCGCGGCGAGTTGGAGAGGTTGTCTCGCTATCTGGAGTTGCCACGGCTAATAAGGCCAATAATCAGCGGAATCAGTTGTTCGCTCACCCTCACCTCCTCACCACCGTGCGGGCCCGTCCCATCCTGACGGGCCCGCACAGGACGTTTCCGGCGGGCGTCGCCAGGACGAGGACGTAGCCGAGGACCGCGACGGCCATCACCCAGCCGCCCTCGACCCAGCCGGCGCGCCACTGCCCCCGTGCCGTGAGGGCCGCCGACAGGCCGACGGCCGCCCACGAGACGGGAACCAGGAGGAGGTCCGCCCTCCGGCGCGCCCAGACCAGGAAGGTCGTCAGGTGGACGGAGACCGAGCAGAGCACGAGCGGGAGCCACCATCGAATATGGCCCGTCATCATCAGGGGGATGAAGCTGGTGGTGGTGACGACCCCTTCCGCGATTGCGGTTGCCTGGACCCAGGCCGCGCCCCGGCGCCCCAGCCGGGTGGGGGGCGGGGTCGGGCGGGTCCTGGTCCAGCACCAGAGGGTCGCGAGCGCGATGAGGACGGCGACAAGGAGCCCGGGCGGGCCCGCGAGCACCGCTCCCGGGAGGGACATGGCGATCGCGCTGCAGGTCAGGATGACGAGGGCGCCGGGGGAGGCGGCGCTCGGGCGGGCGGTTGTCTCGTTCACGGGTCTTCCTCTCAGGAGAAGGGGTGCGGGCGGTCCCGCAGGCGGTCGGGCGCGACGGCGCCGACGTGCCGGGAGTAGTCGAAGGGTCTGCGCATGGTCAGAACGCGCTGGCGGTGCCATCCGAAGTCGAGGGGGGCGAGCCCCGGCGCCAGGACCGACCAGGTCTCCAGCCCGAGTGCGGACTCGACCGGTGCGGTGCAGCGCACCGCGAGCGGCTCGACGCCGATCCTCCCCAGGGACCCCACCAGCGTTGACAGGAGCTCGGCCGCCCCCATGCGGGCCAGGGGACCGACGGTCACGACCTCGTCGAGCGGCAGGGCGGGGCCGTCGCCGAGGTAGTCGTCGAGATCCTCGGCGCCCTCGGGAAGCAGGCACTGGAGCGGGTGGTCGTCGATCTCCCTGACCAGCGAGGGGTCCCGCCGCAGCTCCAGGCAGCGGGCACGGTCGGCCTCCACGGCCCTCGTGCGCTCGGGCAGGTAGGTCCACGCCTCCTCGACGGCGCACCGCGCCGCGCGGGCGGGCTCCGGGTGGGCGGCGGCGCCGACGGCGGCGGCGCTCGTGGCGCGGGCGACGGCGACCATGATGGGAAGGCCGGTCTCGGAGGGCAGGGAGAGCAGCTCGATCCGGTGGCCCAGGAGCGAGGCCCGGGTCAGGAGCGGGCGCAGTCCCGGAACGGACTCGGCGTCGATCCGCCGACCGGGCACCCGCGCGTACCAGCTGTTGACGAAGGCGTCGCGCTCGATGAGCTCCATGAGACCGAAGACGATCGCCTCCTGCCGGGTTGAGCCGGTGGCGACGCCGGAGGAGCACACCATCGCCCAGCGGGACGTGGACAGCGGCTGGCCGAAGAAGGCGAGGTCCCGCGGCACGAGGACGGCGCGACCATCGCGCAGGGACTCGGAGGCGACCCACTCGTGCGGGTCGTGCGGGGAGAAGGGGACCATGATGTCCCGGTAGGCGGCGGGCCCGTAGTCCCCGAAGTCCCCGGGCACCCGGTGCTCCCTGCCGGAGGCGGCGAGGTCGGCCTGGGCGGCCAGGACGGTGGTGCCCGTGTGCTGGCGGGAGCCGACGACCCTCTCCAGGCTCTCCAGCATGGCTGCCGTGCGGCTGCGGGCGTAGGAGGCGGCCTGACCGCTCCAGGTCAGGGGGCGCACGCGGCCGTCGTTCCACACGGGGGTCTGGCCCGCGACGGGGGCCGTGGTCTCCCAGTCGAGCCGTTGGTCGGCGTCGGCCGCGACCATGCCGCACACGGGGTTGATGAGGGCCTCGGGGTCCAGGGGGAGGTCGTCGAGCCCACGACGGCGCAGCGGGCCGGAGCCGTCGGAGCGCGTCGGTCCGGTCTCCCCGACGAGGACGGCGAGCTCGCCCCGACGGATGCGGCTCGTCACGATGTCGAGCTCCCAGACGGGAACCCGCCAGCCCGTGCCGAGGCGGACGGGGCTCGGGCTCAGGACGTCCGCCAGCGCCTGGAGGCCCTCCGCGTCCGCGCGACGACGCGGCACGAGGTCCCGGCGCCCCAGGAGCGGGTTGCCCAGGCTGTACTGGCCCTGGACGATGGGCGATCGGGTCGCGGCCCAGCGGGTGCGCAGCAGCGCGTAGGCGCCCTCGATCCCGGCGGCCCACGCGGGCCAGACGAGCAGGGTCCGTTCGCTGCGGAAGACCCTGGTGCCCGGGGGCGGGTCCACCTCGTTCTCCAGGTCCCAGACGGCCGGCGGCGCCCCGAGGGCGGTGGTCGGGCCGAATCGGTATCCGCGCGCCGTCGGGGCGGCGAGTGTCCCGCGCATCATGACTCGTGCTCCTTTCCGGTCAGCTCGATGAACGCGTCCTCCAGCGTCGGGCCGTGCACCTGCGCACCCTCGACCGGCACACCCGCCGCACCGAAGGCCGCGAACGCCTCCCCCACATCACGCACACGCACCACCAGCCCATCAGCACCCGACTCGACACCCACAACCGGACCCAGCCCCACGACCACATCCGCACAACCACCAGCACCCGGCAACAGCACCGACGCACCACCACCAGCACCAGCCACCAACGACGACGGAGACCCCGTGGCCACCACCCGACCACCATCGAGAACACTCACCACATCGCACAAGCGCTCGGCCTCCTCCAAATAATGAGTCGTGTACACCACCGTCGTCCCCTCCTCACGCACCGACCCCAGCAGACCCACCAGATCATGCCGCGCCGTCGCATCCAGAGCCGCCGTCGGCTCATCCAGGAACAACACCTCCGGACGATGCACCATCGCCGACGCCACCGCCAGCTTCTGACGCTCACCCCCCGAGAGCCTCTCCACACGCGTGTCCCTGACCCGCGTGAGGCCGAAGGAGTCGCGGACCTGCTCGGCGCGGGCGGCCGAGGCCCCGAAGATCGCGGCCACCGTCGACAAGTGCTCCCACACCGTGGCCCGCGAGAAGAACGCCGTGGCCTGCGGCTGAATACCCACCCGAGCCAGCAGACCCGGATCCCTGGGCAACGGCGCCCGACCCAGCAGCTCCACACCACCGGCCTCGCACCGACGAACACCCTGAACAATCTCCACCAGAGTCGTCTTACCCGCACCATTAGGACCGATCACACCATGGAACGAACCCCGCTCCACAACAAGATCCACCCCCCGCAGCACCTCACGACCCCCATACGACTGACGCACACCACGCACAACCACCGGTTGCATGCGATCTCCTTTCATGATCGTGCCCGTTCGTTCTGGTCGGCCCGCTCGCGCGGGCGACGGTCCCCGGGTGCGCCACCGGGGTGGCGCGCGCCCGGAGACCATCGATCGCCGAGACCGCATCCCGGCATGCGCCCCGCATCATGCTCAGGCGGTCGCGCAGGACGACGTCGAGGAGCAGGACGAGCAGCTGGATGTGGACGAGGAGCAGGTCGATCCGAACACCGTGTCCGAGTAGTCCAGGTAGTCCTTGACCTCGAAGGTCTCGACGTCGAGCTCACCGAGCTCACCGGCGATCGCGGCGGCGGCGGAAGCGGCATTGCTGGTCATCATTGATTTCCTTTCACAAGTCCGGTCGGCGACCGGGGTTGGGTGACGGGCGGCGGTTGCCGTCCGCCGGGTCCGGACGGGCGTCCGGAAGTCTTCGGTTCAGGTCGGTTTCGGGTCGGTTCAGATCAGCGACATCAGCAGGCAGGTGGCCCAGGCCAGGACCGCGGACACGGCCGGGACCAGGAGCAACGGGTAGGTCCGCACCGCCAGGCGCGTCGCCGGGGGCAGGGAGTCGGGCACGCGCCCTCCCCGCCGGAAGCGGGCCGAGGCGATGGGCAGCTGCCGGGTCGCGGTGAGGATCTCCAGCCCCCGCGTCATGTCGGTGTTGGGGAAGGGCGCCAGGCTCAGGATCACGATCGTGAGGTCGATGAGGAGGCTGATCGCCCCCCAGGTCGCGGCGACGTCGCCCGCCGGGGCCCGCACGGCCACGGTCGCCGGGATCGCCGCGAGCGCGAGGGTGAACAGCGGCCCCGCGGCGACGATGACCAGGCCGCGCCACCTGGCCGGCACGAGTCCCAGGCCGTCCAGACGGGTGGAGGGCATCGGGATCGGGCCCAGCGACGTCAGGGACAGGACCGGCCGGCGTCCGCCGCCGAGACGGACGAAGGCCATGCCGTGGCTCAGCTCGTGCCCCAGCTGGGAGACCATGTGCCAGACGACGACGCCGAGCACCACCAGGAGGATCCGCGGGAGGGGCAGGGCCGTCAGGCCGCCCGCCGCCGCCGACACCTCGGTCCAGCGGGTCGCGGTCCGCACGAGGGTGAGACCGGCCAGCAGGAGGCCCATGACGGCGAGCACCGGCAGCACGGGGGTCCGCGCCACCGCCCACGCGGCCCTCGACACGCCCGTCAGGGCGCCGGAGCGCGGGGACGGGGAGGGGGCCGGCGACGGCTTCGTCGCCATTGAGTCCGTGGGACCGGAGCGCGGGGACGGGGAGGGGGCTCCGGCCTGTGCGTCGGCGGTCCGGTCCCCGGCCCGTGCGCCGGCGGTCCGGTCCCCGGCGCGCGGCCGCGGGACGGCCGGGCGGCTGCGACGCCGCGCCGGGTCGCCCGCCCGCTCGTCCGCGCGCGGTCTCGGGGCGGTCTCCTGGAGCGGGCTCTCGACGAGCCCGCGAAGGGTGAAGGCGTCGATGAGTCCGCCCACGGTCGCCAGGGGGACGCGCACGCCGGATCCATCCTGGACGCGGTCCTGGACCTGCTCGGCGGTTCCCGGCCGGCGCAGCGCGTCGAGGACGAGGGTCTCCAGGGGGCCCAGGCAGTAGATGCTCCCGTTCTCCCCGGCCGCGGCCTCGGCCACGAGGGCCCTGCCGTCCCAGCCCGCCGGTCCGATGCGCAGGTCGGGCGCGGCGACGGAGTGCACGATCGGCGCTGCGGTGCTCATGCTGCCGCCTCCGTCGTCCCGGCCTCCATGGCCTGGAGGATCTCGAAGGCGAGATAGGCCTCGTCCTCGATGGACACCATGAGCCGGTTGTTGGTCATGTGGATGAAGGACATGCCGAGTCGCCACGCGGCGTTGGAGGGGTGGTCGGGCCGGGTCTCGTCGCCGTTCTCGTCGAGGAAGACGATGGCCCGCTCGGCCACGGCGTCCTCGATGCGCCTGCGATAGCCGGCGCAGGCTCGGGCCCAGTCGCCGAGGAACCCGGGGAGCCGGTCGCCGGTGCCCGCCAGCACGGACTCGATCACGGGGACCACCGCCTCCCGGAGGGAGTCGACGATCCGCCGGTACCGCGGCTGGTCGGCGTCCTCGGCGTAGGTCGACTCGACGCCGTAGCTCCCGGCCCACCGCGAGTGGTAGGCGCGCAGGAAGGACATGACGACGTCGCGGTCCTCCAGGAGCGCGGCCGCCGTGACCGCCATGACCTCGGCTCCGATCCCGAGCAGGATCGTGCGCGTGCCGGTGTTGCCCAGGTCGATGACCTCACGCGCGAGCCGAGTGGAGTCGGCGAAGAAGTCCTCCGAGATGACCATGCCGACGCGGCCCCCGTAGCGCTCCAGCTCGGGCTCGTAGTCCCGAGGCTCCACGGTGTTGTTCGGCCTCAGCAGGGGCCGGCCCTCGGCGTCGAAGTAGCGGGGGCGCAGCTCGTCGCCGTACTCCAGGGCGAAGAGGTCGTCGTAGTAGGAGCGGGACTCGATCCGGGCCATGGGGTGCATGGAGGGGCGACGCTCCAGGTACCGGCCGATGACGGGCATCACCCGTCCGTGGATCTCGTCCCGGGCGGTCTCGTCCGCGGGGAGCAGGCGCAGGCGCACGTGCCCTCCCTCGAGCCAGTAGTTGATGTAGAAGGACAGGCGTACCAGGCCCTCCTCCTCCAGCTGCGCCGCCAGGGGCAGGAGGCACTCCTGGAGCAGGACCTCCGGGTTGCCGCCGTAGAACACGTGGTAGGCCATCCAGCGCCGGTCGGCGGCGGCGGCGCGGATATCCGGGTTGGTGGTCATGAGACCGCTCCTTCGGTGACGGGGTTCGTGAGGTCGAATCCGAGGACCATCTCGTGAATCCGGTGGTCGTCCTCGCGGTTGATGACGGTCTCGGAGAGGTCGGGCAGCGCCTCGGCGACGTTGAGCCAGCCGTCCTGGCCGCGCCACTCGTGGCTGGAGGCGGCGAGATTGACCAGGCCGGAGACGTCGAGGTAGCGGGGCTTGCCGGGGGGCCTGCCGTCCCGACCGGCCAGGGAGACGTAGCAGCGCTCGGGAAGGCCTGCGTCCCGCCACCACCGCACCCACTCCAGGTAGCCCTCCGGCGTCGCGGGATCGGGCTCGGGCAGCAGCTCGGTGGGGACCTGCACCGTGCGGCGGCGCACGATGAGCGAACCGATGCGCACCCGCGACAGGGTCCGGGGACCGGACCCCTCCGGGAGGTCGGGCACGAAGGAGGCCGTGACGTTGGAGGCCGGCGCCAGCAGCGCGAGCAGCTGGGTGGGCAGGGGCGTGGCCGACAGGACGAGGTAGCCGAGATAGGCGGGCTGCACCTCCTCGCCGTCGGGGGTCACCAGGGCGAGCCGACTCTCCCCGGGGCGGTCCTCCAGGACGAGGCCGTCGAGGTCCATCCGCGTCGGCGCGCTCGACCCGCCGGGGTCGCCCGGCTGGATGATCTCGGTGCCGAGCAGCGGGCCGTGCAGGTTGAGGTTCGTGAAGGCGGCGCCCCCCGAGACCTCGGCGAGGCGGACGCCCGAGAGCCGGGCGCGCTCCTCCTGGTCGCGGGCGACTCGGTCCCCCTCCGGGCCGTGCATGTAGGCGAACCGCGACAGCCCGAAGCCGGCGTGCCCGAAGATCCGGTTGACGACCAGTGATCCCGCGGAGCCCTCGGGCAGCACCTGGGCGAAGAGGAAGAGATGCCGGTAGCGGTACCGGGGCAGGTCCAGGCCCCGCAGGAGCTCCGAGTCGCCGGTGAGCACCGGCAGCAGGTCGAGTTCGCCCTCCCCGGCCTCGATGAGCGACGTCAGCGCCCTGCGGGCCTCCTCCCACCGCCAGGCCTCCCCCCACCTGAGCCAGGGGTCCTCGCTCGTCACGGCCCGCGGGTCCAGCGTCCGCGTCTTGTGCGAGTCGTAGAGGTCGGCGTCGAAGGACCGGAGGAAGCCCGGCACGTCGGCGCAGCGGCCGCCCTCCCCCACGGACTGGACGAAGTAGCCCCTCATGAGGGCGCGGTCCGTCTGCGCGGGATCCAGCAGGGTCGCGAGCACCCCGAGGGCGCGGCACTCCTCCTCGCTCCACCGCAGCGCCGGCCCCCGGTAGATCCCGCGCCCCAGGGCGCAGTCCTCGTACACGACGGTGCGCGGCGGCCGAGCCTCCAGCCCGGCGATCTCGTAGAGATCCTCCACCACGTCGCGCACCCGGGCCACCGCCCGCTCCCGCTCGGCGCCGGTCGTGCCGCCGACCGCCGAGGCGGACTCCTCGTAGCGGTCCAGCGCCCGGGCCAGCCCGGCGGCGTCGTCGCCTGCGGCGCACAGGGTCCGGCGGGCGGTGCCCGCCCGGTGCGCGGTGTGGGGGTGGAGATCCAGTCCATCGACCTCGACGAGACCGAGCCCGACGAATCGGGCGAGCGCCTCGCCGGCCCGCCCGTGCGTCAGGCCGGCCCGCTCGGCGAGTCCGGCGACGACCGTCTCGAAGACGAGCGTCCCCTCCTTGAGCAGATCGGTCACGATCCGGCAGACCTCGGACTGCCGGAGCCTGACGACGGACTGCTCGCAGGTGGCGTAGTCCTCCCCCCGGTGGCTGTCCTTGTACTCGTAGACCGACCGCACGACGTCGAGCCCGCCGTCCGAGCGGGGCTGGACCGTCCGGGACAGGCGCAGGGGCAGGCCCCGGAGCCGACGACGGTCCTCGCGCAGCCCGCCCAGCGCGCGGGCCACGGGGTAGATGCTCCACCGCGAGTGGCGCCGGGGACGGGACGGCAGGTGCTCCCAGCCGGGTGCGCCGGCCGTGAAGCTCGTCAGCGCCGTCGGCGTGAAGGTCGAGAACGGCGAGGCCTTGGCGGCCGCCCGCATGGCGTAGGACATGAGGGAGCGCTCGCACTTGCGCATCTGCTTGTTCGGCACGGCCACCACGCCCTTGCGGGGGTAGACGCGCAGTGAGCGCCCGGCGCCGGGGACGGCGACCGCGAGCCCGTCGAAGAAGTCCTCGTCCTCCAGCAGCGAGGCGAGGCGACGGCGCTCATCGACGAGCCAGTCGGGGAAGCTCGTCCGGCCCGCGGCCTCCAGCTCGGCCAGCTCCGCCTCGGCGCGCCGCACCGGCTCGACGAGGGCGGACACGACCTCGTCGAGCCCGGTGGGAAGTGCGGCGATCGCCCGGTCCGCGCGCCGGCCGTTGAAGACGGCGCGACGGATCTGGACGAGCTCCTTGCGCAGGCCGTCGGGCGCGCCCCTCACGTGCCCGGCCAGCTGGTCCGAGGCTCCTTCGCGCAGCTCCGCGACCCGCGCCCGGGTGCGGAGGACCCGCTCGGCCCACTCCAGGGCCTCGGGGGACGCGAGGTCCCGTGCGGTCTCGACGGGGAGCCCGCCGACCCGCAGCTGGACGATCTCGTCAACGGTGACAGTCATCAGTTCCTCTCCAGGGTGTTGAGGCGGCCGCACCAGGCGCCGGAGGTCCCGGTGTCGTGGCCCGCCAGGAGCATGAGCATGGGCTTCTGGGGGACGTCGGCCAGGCCGATGCCCGTCACGTGCCGGGCGGCGTCGAAGCCCAGGGCCGCCCCGAGGCCGACGCCCAGGCGCGAGGCCTCCAGGCTGAGGACCTGGCAGACGGCGCCGGCGGCGGCGTTGATGATCCGGTAGCCCCGCACCCCGAGCTCCTCGGACAGTCCCAGGACGTCGCCGGCGAGGATGATCGTCGCGGCGGCTCTCCGCCCGTCGTAGTTGTGCAGGAAGTAGGACGAGGCCAGCAGCTCCGCGTGGTTCCCCGCATCGACGAGCCTGAGCCCGCCCTCGCGCGGGTCCGCCTCGTAGAGCCCCGGCTCCAGGCCGGTGACGTCCTCGACGAAGACGTACTGGCGCACGCAGTCCGTGGCGATCGCTCCGAGATCCGCGGCGACGAGCTCGCCGGCCCCGGCCGCGGCGACGATCATCGTGAGCAGGTCGTCGCGCGAGATGGGAGCGCCGTCGAAACGGCCGAAGGAGGTCTCCCGGCCGACGACGGCGCGGACCCTGTCCTCCACCGTCACCGGGGCCCGGTCGGGCAGCGGGGTCGCGGTCGGCCCGGGCAGCGGCCGGGGGCGGCCGCGGGCGGGGACGCGCCGGGCGGGGGTCCCGGCCATGGCCCGCTGCAGCGCGCGAGTCGTGGGGAAGGTCCGGACGCGGCGGGAGCGCTGGTGGCCGACGAGCTCGACGCGCCCGCCCCGCCTGCGCGCCTCGTGGGTCCCGCCGATATCGAGAACGGCGTAGACGCCCTCCTGCCGGCGGTCGATGCCCAGCAGGTCGGCGAGGGCCTCCTCATCGACCCACATGTCGGGGCGGACCTGGTCCCGCCGCTCGCCCAGGAGGTAGCGCCAGGTGCCGAGCAGGGTGCCGATGTCCATCGAGGTGGCCTGGTAGGCGAAGTCGTTGTACTTGAAGCCGGACTGCCAGTAGTCGACGGTCAGCAGCAGGTAGTCGTCGCCGGTCCGCGGGTAGCCCTGGGCGGCGGCCACCGCCGCCGTATGGTCGCCCAGGGCGAGCACGTCCCAGGCATGGTGGAGGGGCGAGTAGTGGTAGATCCCGGGAGCGAGGTCGGCCCGGCGGCCCACGACGCGGTAGACCGAGACGGTGTAGCGGCCGCCGCCGGAGGCCGCGCCCCTGCCCCACCGGTAGTGGCTGGCCTCCGCCAGGACCTCCGGGTGGTCGTTGCAGTTGACCCTGGAGCGCTGCGAGAGCAGGCCGTAGGACAGGTGGAGCAGATCGGACAGGACGTCCGCCCGCGCCGGCCCCCTCAGGCCGTCCGCGGCGTCGTCCAGCAGGCCGCGGCCGGGGGCGGAGGCGGGCAGGACGAGGCGCTGAGCGGACGGGTAGACCTTCTGGTCGGTCGGGGCGTCCTCCCAGTCGATGCTCCAGGAGTCGGTGGGCATGCGACGCTCCACGCGGTTGATGATGAGGTCGGCGTAGCCGGCCGCGGCCCGTTCGACGGGCATGGCGTCCCACAGGGCGACTGCTTGTCTGGTCATGGTCGGGGCTCCTTCACGGAAACGGGTGCGGCACGGGGGCGGGCGTCCGACGGGGGGCGGCGAGGAGGTGCCGGGATCGGTAGTGCGCGGCTCGTTCCCGGGTTCGGGGCATGCGCAGGGCGCGCTGGTGGTGCCAGCCGAAGTCGATGGGGACCAGGCCGGGCACGAGGACCTTGACGCCGTGCATCCCCAGGGTCCGCTGGGCCGGTGAGGTCTGCTCGACGACGAGGACGTCGAGCCCGGGGTCGAGCAGATCCAGGCACAGGCGCAGGTCGGAGCGGACGCCGGCTCCCGCCCCCGGGACGGTCAGGGAGCCCAGGTCGCGCAGCGAGTCCCGCGGGGAGTCGAGGAGGAAGGAGGCCAGGGGTCGGGCGCCCGGGTGGGAGAAGAGGTCGGCATGGTCCTCCATGACCCGCACGAGGGAGAAGTCGGCGAGCATGGACTCGATGCGCCGTCGTCCCCGCTCGAGCCGGATCTGGACCACCCTGTAGTCGGAGGCGACCTCACTCAGGGCCGAGGCCAGGGCCCGCTCGGCGTCGGGGTGGGCCCCGGCCCCGAAGCACAGCGAGCCGGTGAGGGGGGACTCGGCCACCGCGGTCACGGTGGGCACGCGGGTGCCCGTCGTGGAGTCGAAGAAGCGGACCCGCTGCCCCAGCAGCCTCATGCGGGCCAGCAGCTCGCGGCTGGACCGGTCGCGGATCGAGGCGGGGTCGATCTCGTCCAGCGCCAGGGCGCCGTACCAGCCGATGAGGAAGGCGTCGCGCTCGACGGCCTCCAGCAGCCCGTACAGGATCGCCTCGGCGAGACCGCCGCCGCACGCGCAGCCGTTGGAGGAGTCCCGGACGAGCTGCCCGGAGCGCCCGGCGCCTTCGGGGGTCCCGGTCTCGAGGGCCCCGAGATCCCCGGGGGACCCGGTCTCGGCGCTCCCGGAGGGCACGAGCTCCCCGCGCTCCTCGTGCTCCCCGGCGTCCTCGGGGAGGTAGTAGGCGACATCGCGGGGCACGGCCACCTCGGCGCCGTCGGAGAGCCTCGTCGCGGCGACCCAGCGCGTCGGGAGCGGATCGGCCTCATCGGGCAGGCCGAAGGCCGAGGGCGGGTAGGCCGGGAGGGGCGCGTCGGCGGCGGTGCCGTACCAGGCGGGGGCGCCGACCGGCGGGCGGGCGCCGGCGATCCGCTCCAGACCCTCCAGGAGGCCGATGGCGTGCGAGCGCGTGTAGCGGCTCGTGTGACCGCCCCAGGGGCAGGTCCAGGCGCCGTCCGCGGAACGGCTGACGTAGGCCCCCGAGACCTTCGCCGTGGTCTCGATGGAGAGGTCCCGCACGGCGTGCGCGCCGAGGCCGGAGCAGAAGGGGTTGGCCAGGCCGGCGATGTCGCGGGCCACCTCGTCGAGGGACACGGCCCGGTAGTCCGGCCCGTCGGGACGGGCCAGGTCCTCGGCGATGCGCTCGGGGAGCCCGCTCGCGGGGATCCGGCGCCTGCAGGCGCAGCGCTCGGAGGGGCTGACGGGGACGATCGTCGTCGCCAGGGCGCCCCGGGAGAGGACCCGCGCACGGGGAAAGGGGCTCTCGGCCCCCAGCGGCAGCGCCAGGAGCTGCTCGGCGAGGCCGATGACCGGGCCCCACCCGTCGACGGCGCCCGCGCACCGGGTTCCGGGGCCGCGGTGCCGCTGGTGGCGGGACCGCTGGATCCCGTCGAGCAGGCAGCCCGGGCACAGCCTGGGGTCGGATCCGTCCACGAGAACGGCCGAGTCCTCGTCGGTCACGAGGAGGGGCGGTGCGAGGCGATCGTCGTCCCGGCGGTCCCCCGGGCCGGGGGCGGGCAGGAGGGACTCGAACTCCTGCAGGGGGAGCACGGAGAGCGGCCGGGCGGACGGGGCGGTGGGACTCATCAGGCGGTCTCCTCACCGGCGTCCTCGGTGAGGACCTTGCAGGCGACGAGGCCGACGGCGTCGAGCTCGGGACTGGTGATGTCGCAGATGAGGATCCGGGGTTCGTGCGCCGCGGGCGCCCCGTCCTCGGTGACGGCGATGGACGCGCCGGTGAGGCCGGGATGGGACAGGGAGGTCCAGGTCCCGGTCCCGTCGCCGCGCTGGAGGGCGCCGATGAGCCCGGTCAGGGCCGCGGCGACGGCGCTGCGGCGGCTATTCCCCGCGGCGGCCTCCCACAGCGGTCCGGAGGGAGAGTCCGCCCGGGCGGCGACGACGTGCCGTCCCAGCCAGGTGCCGAGATCGATGAGCTCCGGGACGACCGTCATGTCCCGGGCGCAGGAGTGCAGGAAGGCGGTCTGCTCGTCGGTGTCCCAGTCGGTGAGGGGCGCTCCGGCGCCGTTCGTCGTGGCGGCGCGCAGCGCCAGCTCGACGGCGGCCGAGGCCAGGGCGTCCTCGACGGCCTCCCGGACGTCGTGGCCGACCCCGGTCCCGCCGCAGGAGCGGACATAGGCGCTGGCGCTGTCGGCCGGGGACAGGGTGGCGGTGGCCGCGGCCCGCACGGCCAGGGCGCCGCCGGTGGAGACGTCGACCGCGGGGACGGTCGGCCCGGTCGGCTCCAGGTCATGGCGCAGGCGGGAGCCGAGGGAGTCGATGACGGGGCGCGGGGACGGGGACTCCGCCTCGCGCGCCGGAGCCCAGTGCTCCAGGTGGAGGGCCAGGGCCCGCCTGACCGCGTCGAGCCGGGCTCCGGCCACGTTCCACAGGTCGGCGCCGCCCACGTCCACGGGTCGCGGCGGTCCGTCCACGAGCCGCGCAGCGCTGATCTTGAGGGGCAGCTGCTCGAGGTCCTCGTCGAGGAACTCGCTGACGGGACGGGTCCGGGCACCTACGAGGTCCTTGTAGGCGTCGAGGTCCTCCGTGAGGATCCGTGCCGTCGGGGCCGGGGGCCCGGCGAGGGACTCGGCGGCGGCCCGGGCCATCTCGGCCAGGCGCGCGGAGTTCCGGGGAGCGGTCCGCAGCAGCCTGTTCGGCAGGACCCGATGGCGCCGGGTCTCCCCCGTCCGGCAGTCCAGGACGAGGATGGACTCCCCGGTCTCGGGCTCCATCGCGCCGGTGACGGCCTTGAACACCTCGAAGGCCGCGATGACCGCGATCATCCGTTCGACGGCGGGGACCCAGGTCGCCTCGCACCCGGTGGGCATGCCGGCCCAGGCCCGCGACCAGAAGAGGGCGCCCGCGGAGCCGGTGTCATGGGTGGTCAGCGACTGGACGGCGTCGGCCCAGCGAGGGCCGCGGGAGCCCGCGCCGCCCCAGTTGACGGGTCCGGCGATGAGCTCGTCCCCGAAGGCCCACACCGGCAGGACCAGCCGGTCGGGCTCCTCGTCCACACCGTGCAGAAGGAGGTCGCTGGAGGCGGCGCAGGGGGTCAGGACCAGGACCTGCGCCCCGCGCAGGATCTCGTGGTCGGTGCGCGGGTCGCCGCGCACGACCCTCGCCTCCGGGGGCGCATCGACAAGGGCCTCGGCGTCGGCGGTCGGCAGGACGAGGCGCACGTCGCCGGCGCCGTTGTCGATCAGGGCGCGCACGAGGGCGCGAGCGCACTCGCCGTCGCCGACGACGACCAGGGGGGCGCTGCGGAAGCGGGAGAAGGCGCGGCGGGGCTCATCGGTGTAGTGGGACAGGAAGTTGAGCTGATCGTCGAAGCGCATCTCGGTGGCGCCGTCGAGAACGACGTCCTCGCAGGGGTCGACCAGTCGGAGGTAGCCGTGCTCGCGCAGCGGGACGATGAAGACCTGGAGCCGCTCCCACGCCTCCTCCCCGAGGGCCTCCCGCAGCTCATCCTCGGTGTGCTCGCCCTCCAGGAGGGGGTAGACGGCGCGAAAGGCCCTGTAGGCGTTGGCCCCGCAGATCTCGAAGCCCGAGGTGGAGTTCGAGAAGTAGATCCCCTGCGGGGACTCGCTGAACATCGTGTCCCGGCGCAGGCGGTAGCGCTGCTGTGCGGTCTCGATCATGGCCTCTCCTGTCGATGAGGCGGGACCGGCGGGTCGCCGTCCTCACGTTCTCCTGATGACAGGAAGAAGCATCGCGAGAGGGGCCCGGTCGGGGACTCCTGCGAGGGGGAGCAGCGGCATCCTTCTTTCGACCGGACGCGGGGCCCGCGCGTCGGACCGAAAGTGGGACGGATCGTCCTCCGGGCGAGCGCGCGCCGGAGCGGGGGCTACCGATGGGGGACTCCCGAGGGCGTGATGGGCCCGCGAACGCGCACCGACCGCGGGGCCCGCTCCGCGCGCCGCGAGCGCTCCGATGCTCGCCCCGGGATATCCGCGGTCGGGCGGGGCTCGCCCTGCGCGCCGCGAACGCCCCTCGTTGGCGTCCCTGCCAAGGCGACGACCGGCGGGGCCCGCCCTGCGCTCCGCGGACGCTCCGCTGGGCGCCTCGGAATGCGCGCTGGCCCCACCACCCCGCACGGCGATCGGCGCCGAGCCCGCTCAGCGACGACCGTAGGGATCGACGACCAGTCGCATGCCCTTGGGATCGCGCACCAGCCCGGCCCGGCCGAGCAGGGCGCTCATCTCCCGCCCCGACGCGGGACGCCCGTTGACGCGCTCGACGATACGGCGTGACGCCCGCCCCTCCCCCTTCATGACGGCGGCCCGGACCTCGGCCCGCCCGGCGACGACGAGCGCGGCCAGAGCAGCGTCGAACTCGCTCTCCTCCGTCGTGAAGGACGTCAGCGACCGCCAGCCCCCGGTCGCGTGCAGGACGGGTCGGCCGTCGACGAGGACGACCTTCGCATCCCCGCGCCTCGTGGGCCGCTCGACGGCGGTCCCCTCCCCGGCCCCGGACGCGCCGGGCGATCCCATCTGCTCCGGCGGCAGCGCCGGGTCGGGCCAGGGCACACCGCGGCCCACGAGGCAGGCGGGGTCCTTGATGTCGACGACGACGGGAGGACCGGACGCGCTCGCCCGGCCCGCGGCCCCGTCGCCGCCAGCGCATGCGCGCCGGGTGCGTGCACCGTCCGTGCCCCGGCCCGCATCGCCGTCCCGCTCGGCGAGGGAGCGCAGCACCTCGACGGTCTCCCGCTCGGCGAACTGGACCGGGCCGAGCCCCTCGACGAACCGCCCGCGCAGCAGCGCCCCGGTGTCCTCCATCCGGCGCAGCAGAGGCATGAGCGGTCCGAGTCCGCCGGGCAGTCCCGCCGCGAGCGCGATATCCGGTGTGAGGACGCCGTAACGGTCCAGGACGGACTCGACGCCGGCCAGGGCGGTCTCGACGTCGTCGACTCGTGGATCCCGCAGCCGGCGCCAGGTCGCTGTCGCCACGAGGGACGCGGCGGCGGAGCCGCTCGCGTTCCCACTGCCCGCACCGGCCCCGCCCGCGGCGGTGAGGGCCCCGACGGCCTCGGCCGCCCCGCCCCGATCCTCCGGGCTCGCCCCATCGGCCGGCCAGGCGCCATCGGCCGAGGCGGCGGCCCGTGCCGCCGGGGCCCGTGGACCGAGGAGATCCGCGTAGCGTCGGCGACCACGACGGCTGCGCACCCGCCTGCGCGGCGCTGCGACCGGGCCCGGGCTCAGACCGCGGCGCACCGGCTCGAAGGAGGCCGCGGTGGCCAGGCCGCGGACGGCCAGAGCCCAGACCTCGTCGGCGTGCTGGGCGTCGACGGGCTCGCCGATCTCGGGGGCCAACGGCGAGTCGGAGGGGTAGAAGGCGATCTCGGCCGGTGAGCCGGGGGCCTCTCCCCTTCCGGCGGCGCTCTCAGAACCGCCTCTCCCGGTGCCCCCCGCGGTCCCGTCCGCCGACACGGCCCCGCCCCTCGCCCGCCAGATGACGTCGCCGGAGGCTATGAGCTCGTCGAGCATGGCGGGCCGGTAGTCGCTCACGCGCGTCGGCAGGACCGTCGTCTCCCAGGCGGCGGCCGGCAACCACACTCCCTCCAGGGCGGCGACGGCGTCGGCGAGCGCGTCGATGCCCGCGCGCGGCTCGACCAGTCCGGCGCGGGTCAGCACGAGTCGCTGGAGGGCATGCGGACTCACGGGTCGGATGGCCTCCCGCGCCCGGGCCAGGGACAGGTTGCGCACGCGCCTCAGGACGGCGGGCGCCATCCACCACTCGCCGGCTGCATTCTCACCAGCGCCGCCCCCGGCATCCTCGCGGGGTCCCCGAGCACCGCCGGTGTCGTCCCCGAGGACACCGCGAGCGCTCTCGGGGGAGTGCCCACGAGTCCCGTCGAGTCGCACCAGGGCGTTCTCCCCGGCCAGCCGCGCGAGGGACTCCCCGGCCACGGCCGTCCCGAGGCCGAAGGCGTCGGCGACGCCCCGAACGGTGACACGCGCACGGGTGCGCGCGTGCCTCAGGACGAGGTCGTCCAGCGGGCCGCGGCCGGCAGTGCGTCGGACGATGTCACCCTGATTCCCGGCCCAGACGGGGATGTCGACGCCCAGGGCGGCGTGCAGCACCGCGGCGTCCTCGGCACGCGTCCAGTGAGGACGCCCGCCGATCAGCACGGGCAGGGCCCGACGAGCGCGCTCCAGCTCGGCGAGCGCACCGCGGACGGCGGGCTCGGCGACGAGCGGCTCAGTGCGGCGCGGATCCTGGGCCTCCGCACCGCCGTCCTCTTCCCCGCCCGCACCGTCGGCTCGGTCCACGGAACCGGTCCCGCTCGCACCGTCGACTCGGTCCGCATGCGCATCACCATCCCCGGCCGCCTCACCGTGCTCCTCCCCGCCCCGGCACCGGGCGACCAGCTCGTCGATCGTCAGCGGACCGAGCTCGCGCAGCAGATCGGCGACCCCTTCGGCGTCGGGCCGCGCCCGCCGCCCTGGAGCGAGCCGCTGCAGCTCGGCCTCGACCCTCGCCAGGACCTCCTCGTCCAGCAGATCGGCCGCGTCGTCGCCGACCAGCGCGGCGAGGGCGTCGGGATCCAAGGACAGCAGGTGGGCGCGGCGCTCGGCGCGCGGCAGGTCCTCCTGGTAGAGCAGGGCGGCCGTGTAGCCGAAGAGGAGCGGGCGGGCGAAGGGCGAGGGCGTCGGGGTCGCAGCATCGACGAGGCGCACCGTCCCCGCGGCGATCCGCTTCATGAGATCGGCCAGGGCGGGCAGGTCGTAGACGTCCTGGAGGCACTCGCGCGCCGCCTCCACCAGGACGGGGAAGTCGCGGAACTGGCCGGCGGCCTCGAGGAGCCGACCGGACGTGATGCGCTGGAGCCACAGGGGTGTGCGCCGTCCGGGACTCGCCACCGGCATGAGCAGGGCGCGAGCGGCGCACTCGCGGAAGCGGGCGGCGAACAGGGCCGTGCCGTCGATCCGCGAGCGCACGAGGCGGGTCAGCTCCTCGGCGTCGAAGACGACGAGCTCGCCTCCGAGCAGACGATCCCGCGCGCCGGCCCGCCCGCCGCCCGGCCCGCGGCTCTGGAGGGCCGGCACCTGGAGGACGATCCCGTCGTCGGCGACGACGATCTGCGGGGCGAGGTCGAGCAGCTGCTGCACGCGCTCGCGGATCGCCATGGCCCACGGCTCGTGGACGCGCCTCCCGTAGGGGCTGTGGAGAATGATCCGCAGGCCGCCGCTCTCGTCCTCGTACTGCTCCAGCACGAGGGTGGTGTCACTGGGGACGACGCCGGTGGCGGCCCGCTGCTCGCGCAGCAGGGCGATGAGATTGGCCCGGGCGTTCGCGTCCAGTCCGGCGGCGGCCAGGCGGTCCAGGAGGTCGGGCGTCGCGCCAGGCCCGGCGGCGAGCTCGGGAGCGGGTACCGGGGCGGACGGGGAGGAGGTCGCATCGGGGCCAGCCGCCGGGACGTCGCTCAGTCCCGCGGAGGCCTCGCGCAGGAAGGCGCCCCGGGCGGCGCCTGTGGCGGCGGGGCGCCCGGGCCCGTCGCCCCTCCAGAAGGGCAGGCGGGAGCTGCGGCCGGGGGCGGGGTCGACGACGACGCGGTCGGCACCGATCTCACGCACCCGCCAGCTCGTGGTCCCCAGGGTGATGATGTCGCCGACGGCGGTCTCGTTGACCATCTCCTCGTCGAGCTCGCCCACGCGGCGCCGTCCGCCGTCCTGAGCGCCCTCGGGCAGGACGACGGGGAACATGCCGCGGTCGGGGATGGTCCCGGAGGCGGTGACGGCCAGGCGCTGAGCGCCGGGGCGGGCGGTGAGCGCACCGGTGTCCCGGTCCCGCACGAGGCGCGGGGCGAAGCCGGCGAGGTCCGCGGAGGCGTAGCCGCCGGCGAGCAGTTCCAGGACGGAGTCGTAGGAGACGCGCGGCAGCTCCCGGTAGGGGGCGGCTCGGCGGACGGTGGCGTACCAGTCGTCGGCGTCCAGGTCCTCGACGCTCGCCGCCGCGACGGTCTGCTGGGCGAGGACGTCCAGGGCGTTGGCGACCAGCGCGGAGCGCTCGATGGCGCCCGCGCGCATGCCCTCGGCGGCGACGGCGGCGTCGATGAGCTGGGTGCGCTCGATCGGGTAGATGGTGCCGTGCGGCCGCCCGCCGACGCGGTGGTCGGCGCGGCCCACGCGCTGCAGACCGGAGGCGATCGAGGGCGGGGGCGCGACCTGGAGGACCAGGTCGATGGCACCCATGTCGATGCCCAGTTCGAGGGAGGCGGTGGCGACCACGCAGCGCAGCCGCCCGGACTTCAGCTCGCGCTCGACGGCGAGGCGCTGCTCCTTGGAGACGGACCCGTGGTGGGCCCTGGCGATGACGGGGGTGTCGGCCGGCAGGGGCTGAGCGCGCTTGGTCTCGCCCATCTCCCAGGACTCGTGGTGGCGGGCGGGCGCGGGCTCGGCGGGCTTGGGTGCAAGGCGGGCTCGCCCCGGTGCGGGCCCAGCGGACTCCGGCGCGGGCTCGGCGGGCCCTGCCAACGCGGGGCTCGTCCCATGGGCATCCACGGCGCTGGTCATCCGCGGATCGCCCGTCGCCCCACCGGGTCGGGCACTCGAGTCGGCCCCGGCACCGGAGTCCGACCCGGGCCCAGTGCCGCCCCCGGCAGCGACGCGCATGGCGTGGGCCTCGTTGAGGTGGGCGGTCAGCCGCTCGCAGGCTCCGCGGGAGTTGACGAAGACGAGGGTGGTACGGTGAGCGAGTACCTGGTCGAGGATCGCCTCCTCGATGTGCGGCCAGATGGAGGCCGTCGTCTGGGAGGCGCGCCCACGACCCGCCCGATCCGTGGACTCGCCGCCCACCGGGTCCGTCGGGGCGAGGCCGTCCGCATCGGTGCCGCCCGCGCCGCGCGGGCCGCCAGCATCCTCAACCCCGTTGGCACCATCCAGTCCCCGGGCGAGGGCCTGCCGCAGGGCGCGGTCCGAGCGCCACGCCCGCACGTCGTCTCCCCTGCCCGGGCGCCCGCGACGCTCCCGACGGATGGCGTCGGTGGGCCCGGCGAGAGCCCGGTCCATGCGGGCGCGCCTGTCCGCGGTGGCCGGCACCCGGGCCATGTCGATGACGGGCACGGTCACAGTCACCTCCGGTGCCGTGCGCCCATCGTCGGCGACGATGGTGACGGCGCGGGTTCCGCCGAGGAATCGGGCGATCTCCTCGCGCGGGGCGACGGTGGCGGACAGGCCGATGCGCTGGGCCGGCCGTTCGAGGAGGTCGTCGAGGCGCTCCAGGGACAGCGCCAGGTGCGTGCCGCGCTTGGTGGCGGCGAAGGAGTGGATCTCATCGACGATGACGGTCTCGACGGTGCGCAGCGTCTGCCGCACGGCGGAGGTGAGCATGAGGTAGAGGGATTCCGGCGTCGTGATGAGGATGTCCGGCGGGCGGGTGCGCAGACGACGGCGCTCGGCGGCGGGCGTATCGCCCGAGCGCACGCCCACACCCACCGGAACGGCCGGTGCTCCGAGCTCCGCGGCGGTCTCGGTGATCCCGGCCAGCGGATGTCGCAGGTTGCGCTCGACGTCGGCGCCCAAGGCCTTGAGCGGGGATATGTACAGCACCCGCACGCCGCGGCGGCCGTGGCCGGGCGGGCTCCCGTCCCGGGTCGCGCCGCGGCCGGGCGGTGGGTCCCGGAGGAGCCGGTCGATGGCGGACAGGAAAGCGGCCAGCGTCTTGCCCGAACCGGTGGGCGCGATGACCAGCGCGTTCTCGCCACGGCCGATGGCCGCCCAGGCGCGCTCCTGAACCGGCGTCGGGCCGTCCGGGAAGACGGAGCCGAACCAGGCCCGGGTCGCGGGGGCGAAGGCATCCGGGAGCCCCGGGGCTGCGGTCGGTTCGGCGATCATGCGCCCAGTATGGCGGGGCCTCCGACACGAATCGCGGGACGCGACGGCACCAGCGGGCTCCGGTTGGCACGGAATCGACCCGACCATACGGCGAGACGAAGACACTCTTCGCGGTGGACCCCGGCTCGCGCGGAACCGACTCCGCGCCACGCCCGCCACCCGCATGGCCCGTAGGTGGACCCCGGCCCGCGCGGAACAAGCCCTTCGCCGCCATCGCTCACGGGACCGAGAGGCCGAGGCGCGGCCGATGGGGCGCGTGAGGCACGTGGGACCATGCCCGGGCAGTACGTGTCCAAATCTGCCACAAAGGCCTCGCTTTGTACCATGCGGCGCGCTGCAGATCGCTGGAATCACGCGGATCGACCACTCCTTCGAGTGTACAAAAACGACCTTTGTGGCAGATTCGGACACCGAGCGGTCGGAACGGGCGCCCTCGGGGGAGGAACGCCTCGGCATCAGCCGTCATCCGGCCCCCGAAGGCACCCGCGCGCTCGGCCGAGGCGGCAGGTCACCACGACTCGTCCGCAGCACCGAGGCGATCGTCATCGGACCCGGTGCGAGGCGGGTTCGCCCGTCACCGCCTGCGGGGGCGATCCAGTATGGCGGGCACGCGCCGCGTGACGGCGAGCCAGAACAAGTCGTCGTCCATGGGCCGGTATCTGGCGTGAGCCGCGATATTGCGCGTCGTGCGGATGGCGAGACGCTCCTCCCGGGTGACCGCCGCCAGGTGGGGCGCGAACTCGGGCCGTTCGAGCAGGGCGGCGAACCGAATGATCACCATGCAGGCGACGTCATGGGTCTCCTCCCCGTCATGGAAGCCCTCGCGTCCGCGAGCGATGACGGCGCCGATCCTGGCCCGAATCAACCCGAGCTCGGCGTCGAGATTCGCCCGGTCGTGCGGACGCGTAGCCGGACGGCGGGCCCGGGGCGCGAAACGCGCCGCGTCACCTTCTTCGCTCACAGCGGGACCGCCTCGCGCACCGCGTCGGCGAGAGCGGCGGGCACCTCCGCATCGGAGATCGCATCCGTCGGGAAACCGGTGAGCTCCTCGACCTCGTGGATGAACAGGGCGAGATCGAACAGATCGGTCGATCCCGCCGTCGCTCCTCCTCGTGCAGCCGCTCAACCCCGCGGTCCGCGCCGCAGCTCCCGAATCGGCCGCCGCACCCGTGCGGGCCCGGCCCGGGACCCCGCGGGCCCCGGGGCGACCGCGACATCGCCGGCCCGCCCCTCAGGCGACGGGGATGACCTCGACGAAGCGGCGATCCTCGTCCGCCAGAGCCGGAGGGATCCGCGCGTCCAGCGTCGCCAGCAGGGCCCCGGAACGCGCCGCGAGGTCCACGAGGTGGAAGTCCGTGATCTGACGGTATCCGACGAGCCCGCTGACATCGATGGCAGGAGCGGTCAATGACGCCGAGTCCTCGATGAACTCGTGCCCGCTGACCGAGCAGAACGTCCTCAAGGCGTCGAAGACCTCCGAGACGCCGAGCTCGAACCCCGTGACACGCGGGTTGAGCAGAAGCCGGCAGTACGCCGACTCGGTGATCGGGCACGTGGCCCACGCGCCGACATCCTCGAACCAGCTGGTGGCGGCCCTGTGATGAGCGTGATTGGCCAGAGAGAGCGCAAGCATCACGTTGACGTCGAGCAGGCGCAGCGGCCGCTCACTCGTCGCCATCGCGGTGCCTCTCGACGAGGTCCAGAGTCACCGTATGGGACGGGTCCCCCTGCGGAGGTGTGAAGACGGGGACCCCGCGAGAACCGGCGTCCGGTCCGCCACCGTGAATCCCACGCAGCGCGTAGTCCGACACGACCCGGCCGAGGGAGAGGCCCTCACGCCGCGCCTTCTCCCTGGCGACGGCGAGAACACTGTCATCGATATCCAGCGTCGTTCGCACGAGAACACAGTAGCATCCCTGCATCACCGCATCTTCACATCACCGCATCTCATGAGGCGCCGCGCACGGCATTGTCGGCGACGTCGCGGCGGCGCGGCCCACGCACCGCGCGCGAGCCCGTGCACCGGTCCCCTCGCGAACTCGTGCGCCCGGCCCGGCGCGCGAACTCGCCCGCGCGCCGGGCCGGGCGCACTGCGCAGGGCGGACGCCCGGGCAGGCACCCGGCGCGCCCCCACCACCCGCCGTCCGGCCACGCGCCAGGTGTAGCGTCACGTCCATGGCCGGACACCCTCTCTCGGCTCCCACCGCGATCAGCGTGCGCGGCGCCCGCGTGCACAATCTCAAGAACATCGACGTCGAGGTGCCGCTGGGGAGGCTGGTGGCGGTCGCCGGCGTGTCCGGCTCGGGCAAGTCCTCCCTGGCCCTCGGAGTGCTCTACGCCGAGGGCGCCCGCCGCTACCTGGAGTCGCTGTCCACCTACACGCGTCGGCGCCTGACCCAGGCGGCCCGCCCCGACGTCGACGAGGTCCTGCACGTGCCCGCCGCCCTGGCCCTGCACCAGCGCCCGCCCGTGCCCGGAGTGCGCTCCACCTTCGGCACCTCCACCGAGGTACTCAGCTCCCTGCGCCTGGCCTACTCACGCCTCGGCCACCACATGTGCCCCAACGGGCACCTCAACGAGCCCACCATCGACGTCGCCCTCGACGTCCCCCTGCACTGCACCGCCTGCGGGACGGAGTTCACCCAGCCGGGCGCGGAGTCCTTCGCCTTCAACTCCGACGGCGCCTGCCCCCGTTGCCAGGGCACCGGCGAGATCCGCGAGATCGACGAGGACGCGCTCGTGCCCGATGAGTCCGCGACCATCCGCAACGGTGCGGTGAAGAGCTGGGGGATCTTCGGCATCGGCTGGATGTGGAACGTCGCCGAGGCCATGGGGGTGCGCGTGGACGTCCCCTTCCGGGAGCTGACCGACGACGAGCGCGAGACCGTCATGCACGGCCCCGGGGTCACGCGCCGGGTCACCATCCCCTCCAAGACCGGCAAGCTCTTCGACCTCAACGCCACCTACCGCAACGCCATCGCCGCCGTCGAGGAGGCCATGTCCGGAGCGAACAGCGAGAAGGGCGTCGAGCGCCTGAACAGATTCATGACCGTGCGCACCTGCCCGGCCTGCCGCGGTTCGCGCCTGTCCGAGCTCGCCCGCTCCACCAGAGTCCGCGGCCTCGGCCTGGACGAGGCCTGCCGCCTCAGCCTGGACGACCTCGTCGAATGGGCCGCCGGGATACCGGAGACCATGCCGGTCGAGCTCGTGGCCATGGCCCACCAGATCGTCAACGAGCTGGCCGTCACCGCCCGTCGCCTGCTCGAACTCGGCCTGGGTTACCTGTCGCTGGATCGCACATCGTCAACCCTGTCCACCGGGGAGCGGCAGCGCGTCCAGCTCGCCCGCGCCGTGCGCAACCGCACCACCGGGGTGCTCTACGTCCTCGACGAGCCCAGCATCGGCCTGCATCCGGCCAACGTCGATGGACTTCTCGGCGTCATGCGGGACCTGCTGGCGGACGGCAACTCGGTGCTCGTCGTCGACCACGACGCGGCGCTGCTGCGCGAGGCCGACTGGCTGGTGGAGATCGGCCCGGGCTCGGGGCACGACGGCGGCGAGATCGTCGTGAGCGCCCCCATGGCGGATGCGGTCACCGACCCGACCAGCCGCATCGCACCGTTCATCACCGGGCGCGCCGATGTCCTCAGTCGCGAGCAGGCGCCGGCCGAGGAGGTCTTCGACCACGGCGCCGTTCGCCTGGAGACCGCCCCGATTCACACGGTCCGCGCGCTCGACGTCGCCATCCCCGAGCAGCGGCTGACCGCCGTCACCGGCGTGTCCGGCTCCGGCAAGACCACCCTCGTCCTGGAGGCCCTCGTCCCCGCGCTGCGGTCCCTGGCCAACGACGCGCCCCCGCCCGCCCCAGCCACGTCCAGCGCCCCACCCGCCCCAGCCACGTCCAGCGCCCCACCCGCCCCAGCCGCGACGATCGACGCCGACCACGCCCGCCGGGTCGTCGTCGTCGACGCCTCGCCCATCGGCACGAACGTCCGATCGACGGTGGCCACCTACTCCGGGGTCATGGACGAGCTGCGGCGCGTGTACGCGCGGATCCCGGCCGCCAGGGAGGCTGGCCTCAAGGCCGGCGACTTCTCCTACAACACCGGCTCGCTGCGCTGCGAGCACTGCGACGGCACCGGTCAGATCGTCCTCGACGTCCAGTTCCTCCCCGACGTCGACATCGTCTGCCCCCAGTGCGAGGGCTCGCGCTACGGCGAGGACGCCCGCAACATCCGCCGGATCCCGACAGGCGGCTCCACCGACGGCGCCCTGTCCCTGCCGGAACTGCTCGCCCTGACGGTGGAGCAGGCGGAGCGGGCGTGCGCGGACCTGCCGAAAGTGCGACGCCACCTACGGCTGCTGGCCGATCTGGGCCTGGGCTACCTCACCCTCGGG
The DNA here is from genome assembly GCF_030253495.1 of Actinomyces israelii. Classification (NCBI taxonomy): domain Bacteria; kingdom Bacillati; phylum Actinomycetota; class Actinomycetes; order Actinomycetales; family Actinomycetaceae; genus Actinomyces; species Actinomyces israelii. Next base: position 197,669 of record NZ_CP124548.1, on the reverse strand, counting down.
GAGACGACGACGGCCCTCTCGGGCGGCGAGGCGCAGCGCCTCAAGCTCTCCACCGACCTGGGGCGCGACCAGCACGGGACCGTGTTCGTACTGGACGAGCCCAGTATCGGGCTGCACCCGCTGGATGTGCGCGTCCTGCTCAGGGTGCTGGACCGGCTCGTGGATGCGGGCGCCACAGTGCTCGTCATCGAGCACGATCTCGGCATGATCGCCAACGCCGACTGGGTCATCGACATGGGGCCCGGCGGCGGGGCCGACGGCGGGCGCGTCGTCGCCGCGGGCACGCCCTCGCAGATCACGGCGGTAGAATCGACGACCGGCCGCTACCTGGCGGCGCACCTGGCGCGGCGATCCCCGGAGCCGCGCACCTGAGAGGGCCGCACCAGTCGCCCGGACCGGCCCCCCCGGGGGCGCCGCCACCGCTTCACCCGTGCCCCCGCCGTCGCCGTCACCCTTTCTCGCGCGGCTCCCCGCAGTCCTCGTCGGAGCAGTCCCTGTCGGAGTCCCTGTCCTTGCGCGGCCGCCCCCGCCCGCGCATGGGGGCGGCCCTGACGCCGCGGCCGGCATCGGCGAGCGCGCGGCGCAGGATGATCTCGATCTGGGCGTTGACCGAGCGCAGGTCGTCCGCCGCCCACGTGGCGATGGCCGCGTGGACGGCGGGGTCCAGCCGAAGCAGGATCTGCTTGCGCTCCCTCCCGGCCACGACTCAGGCGTAGAGAGACCCGGTGTTGACCACGGGCTGGGTGCGCTGATCCGAGCACAGGACCACCAGGAGGTTGGAGACCATCTGGGCGCGGCGCTCGTCGTCCATGTCGACGATGTCGTCGTTCTCCAGGCGCCTGAGGGCCTGGTTGACCATGGTGACGGCGCCCTCGACGATCTGCTCGCGGGCGGCGATGACGGCGCCCGCCTGCTGACGCTGCAGCATCGCCTGGGCGATCTCGGGAGCGTAGGCGAGCGAGGAGATGCGCACCTCGACGATCTCCAGGCCGGCCAGCGCGACCCGGGTGGCGACCTCGGCCGCCAGCTCGCCGGAGACGAGGTCCGTGCCGCCGCGCAGCGAGGTCTCGCCCGGGCCCGGCTCGTCGTAGGGGTGGGTGGTGGCCACGTGGCGCAGCGCGGACTCGGCCTGCGCCTTGATGAACTCCTCGTAGGCCTCGACAGCGAAGACGGCGCGGGCGGTGTCGGCCACCTGCCACACGACGATGGCGGCGATATTGACGGGGTTGCCCTCCAGGTCGTTGACCTTGAGCTCACTGGTCTCGAAGTTGTGGACCTTGACGGAGACCTTCTTGCCGGTGGTCAGCGGCAGGACGAGCACCATGCCGGTGCGGCGCACGGTGCCGATGTACTGGCCGAAGAACTGGCGGACGCTGGTCTGCCCGGGGACGACGATCACGAAGGAGCTGACCAGCAGCACGACCACGAGCGTGACCCCCACGAACCCGCCGACGACTCGGGCCACCGCCCCCGGCTCGCCCGCGTCGGCGGCGTCGATATTGGCGACGGCCAGAACGATCAGGCCCGCCATGATCGCCAGCAGGAGGATGAGGGCGAGGAAGGCAGCCGCGGGTCCGGCGGCGCGCGCGGGCCTCTCCGCGATGTCGACGCGACCGGGGATCCGGTCAGGCGCGCTCGGCGGACGCTCCAGGGCCGGGTCGGTCGGAGCAGCAGGGGCGGTGGGACTGGTGGACATGAGAACCTCCTTGGCTAGCAAAATGATATCTATTTTTCTGCCCGCCGCAAGTTCTGGGGCAGCACCCGACGCGCCCCATCAGCCCCGGCCGCTCCCAGCCCGGGGTCTTCCGCCCGATCCGCTTCCAGGCGGCACCACGCCCCCGACCAGACCAGGCGGCGTCACCCCTCGGCCCGGCGGCTGCGGAGGCAGCGCGGGGAGGTCATACGTGCGATCAGAAGTGCCGGCGGCTGCGGAGTGCGCCTTCGGACCCGTCGCAATAGGCCGCGAGCACGAGGGCTCCGACATCGACCTGCTGTTCCACATGGACGAACCGACGGGGCTCGCGGACCTGTCGCACCCGGAGCCCGGGCTTGAGGTGATCCTGGGCGTCGACGTGAACGCCGTCCCCGACTCGGCCCTCACCCCCTTCATGGAGAGCCGAGTGATGTCGGAAGCCGTGCCGCTATGGCTCCTGCGAGCAGAGCTCCCGAAGAGATCCTCCACGAAGCACCGGAGTTTTCTCCCCAGGGCGGCCGGCACCGCCCGAGACGCGGCGGTCACCGATCCCCTGAGACACGGCACCGCCCGAGATATGGTCCGCGCCGGCTTCCGGCGGCCCTCGAGATGCCTGGACGCGTCGAGGGCGTCGCAGAAGAGCTGCGCACGCGCCCGGCCACGACCCGCCGAGCACCTGCGCACGGCAGCCAACGGGGAACCGCACATGGGAGAGAAGGGCATTCGCAAGTGAAGCGCCATTTTTCGTTGGAAATATGCGGATCATCCGCGATCGTCGAGATGTGTTGACGCGCTCCCATGTGCCCAGGCCCCCCTGTGCGCACATGGGAGCGCGTCAACACGTCTCGACGTCATGAGCAGAACCGCGGAATAACAACAAAACCTGATGCCCATCCCGCCGGGCCCCCGCCCTCCCATGTGCGTACCGCCCTTCGTATCACGCCACTGACCCCGTAAGACGGCCGAGGGCGCCGGCGACCCTGCGGCGAGGGCGGCTCGCGCACACCCCTCGGACCTTCCGGAGCCCACCGGTGCCGGTGAGGTCGGAACCGCCGCGGAGCACCGTGCGGATCCAGCATGACGGCGCCCGGGCCACCGCCGGCGACGGCCGCGATAGCCGGGGCGAGCAACCCGAACGGGCCCGAACAAGCCCGAACAGCCTCGGCCAGGACGATCCGCCCCGCCGCAGCCCTCACGGGACCCGGCGCCCTGCCGCGGCCAGGAGCCGGCGCAGCTCGTGCAGGTCGCGGCAGACGACGTCGCCGTCCCGGGCCCCGCCCACCGCCACGACGACCGCCCCCGCGGCCCGCGCCGCCGCCAGGCCGGGGGCGGAGTCCTCCACCGCGGCCGTGCGCCGGGGCTCCGCCCCCAGACGCCGCGCCCCCAGCCGGTACCCCTCCGGGTGGGGCTTGCCGCGCTCGACGTCATCGCGGGAGACGATGACCGGCGGGTCCAGCCCGGCCGCCCCCAGGCGCGCGCGGGCCAGGCGCAGGTGCGCGTTGGTGACGACCCCCCAGGGCAGACCCCGCTCGTCCATCCAGGAGACCAGCTCCAGGGCGCCGGGGGCGGGGCGGACGCCGTCGGTGTCCGCGCACTCGCGCTCCAGGTGGGCGGCGACGTGCCCGGCCAGCTCCGCCTCGCCGATGCCCGGCAGGAAGCGCCGCACGGTGGTGGCGGCGTCCGGGCCGTGGCAGACCGCCAGGACGGCGGCCGTCTCGACGCCGTTGGCGCGGGCCCAGGCGGTCCAGGCGGCCTCGACGGCGTCGGTGGAGCTCACCAGGGTGCCGTCCATGTCGAGGAGGACGGCGCGGCAGGGGGCAAGATGGTGCGCGAATGAGGTCATGCACCTATTAAACTCGTGAGCCGATCAAAATGCTAGACGGAGAACCGGAGAAGCCCATGACGCACCGACACAGCACCGCCGATCAGCTCCGCTGGGCCCTGGCGGCCGACGTCTGCGCCCTGGTGCGCCGCTCCCCCGGCATCACCCGGGCGCGGGTCGCCCAGGAGCTCGGCATCTCCAGCGGCACGGCCGCCGACCTCGTGACGCGCATGCGCCAGGCCGCCGTCCTCGACGAGGGCGCGCCCGTCCCCCGCGGCCGCGGGCGGCCCACCTCGGCGCTCACCGCGCACCCGTCGGGGCCGCTCGTCATCGCCGTCGAGATCACCGCCACCGGCTGGCGGACGGCGACCGCCGGCCTCGACGGCCACCTCACAGCCGCAGCCCCCGCCCCTCATCGCGGCCGGGCCCCCGCCGACGTGCTCGCCCCCGTCCGCCGGGCGGTGGCCGCGCAGGCGAGCGAGCGTGCGGGCCGGGTGCGGGCCGTGTCGGTCGCCGCGGCCGCCACCGTCCGCGAGGGGACCGTCGTCCAGTCCTCCGTCCTGGACTGGGACCGGGTGAGCCTCGCCCCCCTGGCCGCGCCGGGCGCCGACCTCCTCGTCGCCAACGACGCCACCTGCGAGGCGCTGGCGGAGTCCCGCCGCGGCGCCTCGCGCGGCTCGCGCAGCGCCCTGCACCTGACCGTGCTCACCGGCGTCGGCGGCGGCCTCGTCCTCGACGGCGCGCCCGTGCTCGGGGCGACCGGCCTGGCCATGGAGGTCGGGCACCTCCCCCTCGGCGACCCGGAGGCGGTCTGCGACTGCGGGGCGCGGGGCTGCTGGGACACCGTCCTGGGGACCAGGGCGCTGGCCCGGCGGCTGGGGGCCGACGACGACTCGGCGGCGTCCGTGGGGGCGGTCATCGCCCAGGCGGACCCCGCCAACCGCCCGGTCCTTGCGGCCGCGGCCGCGAGCCTGGGCCGCGGCCTGGCCGGGCTGATCAATATCACCGACCCCGACGTCGTCACCCTCGGCGGGATCGGGCCGCTCCTGCGCGACCACTCACCCCGGGCCTTCGAGGAGTCCCTGGCGGGCGGCCTCATGCGGTGCCTGCGCGGCGAGGCGCCGCGGGTCGTCGTCGGCGAGCTCGGGGCCGACGCCGCGCTGGTCGGCGCCGCCGAGGCCGCCCTGGACGAGGTCGCGAGCCCCGCCGGCCTCGCCGCCTGGGCGGCGCGGGAGCCCGGCCGGTAGGCCCTGCCGGCGGGGGTCCCGGCCGACGACGCCGGTGCGCGCCAGCCGCCCCCCTTCACCGAGATCGGTCGTATTCCGGCTCGAGATCGGTTCACTTCCGCGCCGAGGTCGGTTCGAAGCGCCCGCCGGGCGCCGCCATCCCTCGACTCCCGTCTCGGGGAGCCGGTCGAGACGGACGCCGGCCCACCCGCACCGCCGTAGCCTGGGCCCATGAGCACCGACGCCCCTTCGCTCTTCGACGCCGCGGCGGAAGGCGGCGGCCCCGTCGTCGACGACCCGACGCGGCCGCTGGCGGACCGGCTGCGGCCGCGCGCGCTGGCCGACGTCGTCGGGCAGGACCACCTGCTGGCCCCGGACGCGTCCCTGGGGCGCATGATCGAGGCGGGGCGCCTGTCCTCCATCATCCTGTGGGGGCCGCCCGGCTGCGGCAAGACGACGATCGCCCGGCTGCTGGCGGAGCGCACCGGCCTGACCTTCGAACAGGTCTCGGCGACCTTCTCCGGGGTGGCGGAGCTGCGCAAGGTCTTCGCCGCGGCCGCGCGCCGCCGCGAGGTCGGGCAGGGCACGCTGCTGTTCGTCGACGAGATCCACCGGTTCAACCGCGCCCAGCAGGACTCCTTCCTGCCGTACGTCGAGGACGGGACGGTCGTGCTGGTGGGCGCCACCACGGAGAACCCGAGCTTCGAGCTGAACAGCGCCCTGCTGTCGCGCTGCCAGGTCATGGTGCTGCGCCGCCTGGACGAGGCCTCCCTGGCAGTGCTGCTGGAGCGCGCCGAGGCGCTGGCCGGCGGGCCGCTCCCGCTGACCGGCGCCGCCCGCGCGGCCCTGCTCGCCATGGCCGACGGCGATGGCCGCTACCTGCTGGGCATGATCGAGCAGGTCCTGGGCTGGGCGCGCCTCAAGGGCGCCGGAGGCGCCGAGGCGGCTGACAGCGCTGAGGGCGCCGAGTACGAGCCGCCCCGAGGACCTGAGGACGACGCCGCGGATGGAGGGCCCCGCACCACCGACGACGCCGACGGCGCGGGCACGCCCACGGCCTCCGGCACGGCCGCGGTCTCCGGCACGGCCACGGCCTCCGGCACACCCACGGCCTCCGGCACGGCCGCGGCCTCCGGCACGCCCACGGCCCCCGCCGTCGAGCCCCCCGACGCCGCCGCGGGCGGCGGGGGGCTCCTGGACGCCGAGGAGCTGGCCGTCGTCGTCGCCTCACGGGCGCCCCTGTACGACAAGTCCGGCGAGGAGCACTACAACCTCATCTCCGCTCTCCACAAGTCGATGCGCGGCTCCGACCCGGACGCCGCCCTGTACTGGCTGGCGCGGATGCTGGCCGGGGGCGAGGACCCGCTGTACGTGGTGCGGCGGCTCGTGCGCTTCGCCAGCGAGGACGTGGGGGTGGCGGACTCCGGGGCGCTGACCGTGGCGCTGGCCGCCTGGGACGCCTACGAGCGGCTCGGCTCCCCCGAGGGGGAGCTCGCCATCGCCCAGGCGGTCGTCTACCTGGCCACCGCGCCGAAGTCGATCGCGGTCTACCGGGGACTGGGGCGGGCGCAGAAGGCGGCGGGGAGGACGGGGTCGCTCGCCCCGCCCGCACATATTCTCAACGCGCCGACGCGGCTGATGAAGGAGCTCGGCTACGGGGCCGGCTACCAGTACGACCCGGATACCGCCGACGGCTTCTCGGGCGCCGACTACATGCCGGAGGGGTACCCTCCACCAGAGGAGCGCGAGCCCTTCTACGAGCCGACCGACCACGGCTACGAGCGGCGCATCCGAGAGCGCCTGGCCCACTGGGAGGCCCTGCGGCGGGAGCGGCGGGCCTCCCGGGACTGAGTACGAGCGGGCACGGGCAGGCCGAGCAGGGCTACGACGTCGACCTGCTCCGCCGACGCGGAAGAAGGGTCATGGGCGACGTGAGCACCCGCACCCAGCGCGGGCCTCAATGGCTGCCGGGTTGGCTGACAGCGACGTCGTTGAACGAGTTGCGCACGATGTAGATGATCTCAGCGGCCATACGTCGGGCCGGAGTCTTAATGGCGTCGGTCAGCCCAGCGTTGCGGTTCCCTCCTGGGCGGCGGACATGATCAGGCGCAGGCGAGCTCGCGGCTGGCGCTCTTGAAGATGTTCCCCTCGTCCCGCATGAGGTCCAGCACCTGGTCGAGGAACCGCCTCGCGGTCTGCGCCGCCTTCGAAGGGAGGTCGCTGGACACCTCCAGCGAGATCGCCACGCTGGAGATGCTGGGCGTAGGACGCACGTCAATAACCGCCAGCCCCTCCCAACCGCGGGACAGCCCACGGGCCTTGACGTCCAGGTCGCGGACCAGGGCCGGGATCGGTCGAGTTCCGCACCGAGATCGGTTCACTTCCGGCTCAAGATCGGTTCACTTCCGGCTCAAGATCGGTTCGAAGCGCCCACCGGGTGCCGCCATCCTCCGAGTGCCGCCCGCCCGAAGGGCCTCCAAGGCCTCGGCGAGCCCCGAGCCGGCACCGGGAAGGCTCCGGAGGGGCCGACGCCGGCGGGCAGCGTGGGCCGACGCCGAGCATCGACGACGGTTGACGGCGCGGACGGAGCTTCGCCGCATGGGCGCGCCCTTCTCCCATCCTTCTGACCTCCACCCCCAGAAGGACCGGGACAAAATGTACGTTGACGCCGGGAAGGCACGTCCGCGCCCCACCACGGCCGAGGCACCCAACCGGCCCGGCTCCTGCTCGCGGTTCCGAGGCCGCCGGTTCGGGCATCTCGAACCGATCTCGAAACGGCACCGAACCGATCACGATGGATGGGCGCCATCGGAAGCGCCGTCCTCCCCGGGATTCCGCTCGCGGCTGAGTGCGCCGCACGCGAGCGGCACGGGCGCCCCGGTCGGCTGTACGCCGTTGGCAGAGCACCGACGCGCTGCGGTCGGGACTCGTCGTGCCGTCGCGCCGTCGTCGGGAGCCGTCCATATAATTTGCCCGCGCATGTAATTCGCCTCAAACTCGAAGTCAATCCGAAGAAGCACTATGAGTATCCTCGCCCGCATCCAGTGGCACGACCGCCCGTATGACGGCATCGCCCACTACCTCTCCGATGCCCGGGCATCGTTCGCTGCCTGGGCGACAGACGGCGCCCAGGCCGAGCTGCCCGACGGCGAGCACACCGTTGCACTGACCGACCGGCAGCGCACGGTGAGAATCCGCAGCCCGCACGGCAGCGTCCCCGGGGACGATGCCGACCTCACCAGCTTCGAGGGGATCGTCTGGGACACGATGGCCGGCGCCGTGGGTACGACGACGCGCTGGGAGGTCGTCGTACGGGCCGTCGGGAACGACGAGCGCGTCGACGTCGTCGTGGAGAACCGGATGGAAACCTCCGACCCCACCCGGCGGCCGCCCATCGAGCGGCCGCGTGTCGTCGACGACCTGCTCGCGATCCCGGGGGCGCCGAGCCTGGGGATGTCGCGGCTCCTGTCCGCGCCCGAGGCCATACCCGCCATCGGCATCCCGCTCCTGGTCGACAAGGTGCTGCGCTCGTCGGGCCGCCGGCTGCCGGCGATCGTCTGCACCCAGCCGAACCACGACGACGAGGACGCCTGGCTCATGCGCGCCCGGGTGATCGCCGAGCGCGCCCGGGGGCTCGCCACCGTCTTCACCCTGGACCGCGCCGCGGCCCGGGTCTTCCGGGAGCGCCTGGGGAGCCTCGCGGCATGGGACGGCAGCGTCCGCGTCTACTCGCCGGCGCCCCTGGACCAGGACGGCGACGGGCGGCGCCACCGGTACTTCCTCCTCAACCGCTTCCAGCCCTCGTGGGGGCCCGGCGTCGACCGTGTCATCGAGACGGCCGCCGCGCTGTCGGCACGGCTGCCCGCGCCGCCGACGCTCGCCGTGTTCTCACCCTCGAGCGGGTCCGACGGCGATGGCGTGGCATCGCCCGACCAGGTGTCGCTCCTGGAGGGCGAGCTGGCGGACGCGCTGTCCCAGGCCGACGCCCTGCGCGAGGACCTCGAAGAGCGCGACGGCGAGGTGAACCGGCTCCGCGGCCACCTTGCGCGCCTGCGCTCCCGGCTCGACGAGATCGGCCGGCCGGAGATCTACTGGGGGGCCAAGGACGACCCCGGCACCGACGTGCCCGACACCGTCCAGGACATCGAGGAGGCCGTTCTGGCCGCACAGACCTACCTCGTGGACGACCTGTGCCTGCCCGACACCGCCAAGCACGATCTCGACCGCCTCGTCGCGATCCCCCAGGCGACCGTCTGGGGGGACACCACCTGGCGGGGGCTGCGGGCGCTGGCCGCCTACGCCAGGCACTGCCGGGAGGAGCACTTCTCCGGCGGGTTCTGGGAGTGGTGCCACCTGGGCTTCCCCGAGAGCTGGCCCGCCACCGACAAGAAGCTGTCGATGACCGAGAGCGAGACCGTCCGCAACGCTCCCAAGTTCAACGACCGCAGGCTCCTGCCGGTGGCGAAGGAGGTCCATCCCAGCGGCAGGACCTATATGTACAGCCACCTCAAGATCGCCGAGGGCGGCAAGGACCTCGCCCCGCGCGTCTACTTCCACGACGACACCGACGGCCGCACGGGCAAGGTGCACATCGGCTTCATCGGCCCCCACTACCTCATGCCCAACACCCGCTCTTAAATTCGGCGCACGAGGGCCGGGACCCCTGCTCGAGGGCCCGCTCGGCGCCGCTCCCCGGCGTCGAGATAGACATTTTCGTATGAGGTAGACGGTGTCACCGTCTACCTCATACGAAAATGTCTATCTCGACGGGGACTCCGTGCCGCCCATGCCGCCGGAGCCCATGTCCATGGTGTCCATGGTGGCCTCGGGCGGGCTGGCGAGGAGATCGTCGTAGGTCGTCTCCCGGGCGCCGGCGGAGGCGGTGTACGTGCTGACGGAGTCCTCCTTGCCCAGTGCCAGCACGTGCGTGGCCATCGGGGTCTCGACGTCGGGGGCGACGACGTAGCCGGCCGAGCCCGCCTCGATCCACCTGCCCGTGTCATAGCCCTTGACGTAGATCGCCTGGACGTCGCCGTCCTTCAGACCCTGCTCCTGGTGGTAGACGAAGAGCTCGCCGACGTCGTCGAACTTCCAGACGTCCTCGACGCCGATGATCTCCCCGACGTGCCGCATATCCGTAATGTGCATCCCGCAGCGCGCGCACGTGTCGCCGGGCTCCACCTCCACCGGGCCGTCGGCCTTCTGCTTCTTCTTCCCGCAGGCGGCCAGGGCGCTCGCCGCGAGGGCGGACAGGGCCGCGGCGCCGCCGATCAGGGCGCGCCGCCCGACGACGGCGCCGGTCTCATTCCTCATCTCAGTCTCAGCTCTCTTTCCTCGTCCAGAGCACACGAGCGGGGGCGGGCACGTCCCAACGAGCCCGCGCGACCCCGGGCCGGGAGGCAGCCCCGTGGCACGCGTCACCCCGCACCCGATCCCCCCGGGCGCCTCAAGAAAAAGCATAGTGGCCGGCGCGGCGCCCGAACAGGGGGCGGGCACCCCGACTCAGCGGGGCAGGTCCGGGTCGTCCACGCCCAGGATGGCCTCGCGCAGCACCCGGGCGTGGGTGTGGTTCCGGTCGTGCCCGGCGATCAGCAGGGTCACCCGCCCGCTCAGCGCCTCGGCGCGCAGCCCGTCGACCGCCTCGCGGGCGGCCGGCTCCTCCTCCAGCTCGGCGCGGTAGGCGGGGACGAACTGCTCCCAGGCGAGGTCTCCGGAGTGGAATGCCCGGCGCAGCGCCGTCGACGGCGTGGCGTCCTTGGCCCACTCGTCCAGCGCGGCGCGCTCCTTGCTCACCCCGCGCGGCCACAGGCGGTCGGCCAGGACGCGCCGGCCGTCGTCGGGCGAGGGCTCGTCCCGCACCCCCTTGATCACGACGGCGGAGGCGGCAGGAAGATCGATCCGATCAGGGCTCATATCCCCACTCTATCCCCAGGCGGACGCGGACAGGAGAAGCACGACGCCGCACCACTCGCCTGACGCCCGCCACAGGCTGCCGCCGCGAGCTGCGCCCCCTCAAAAAGGTGGCTCCCACGCACTTTTAAAGCGATCACCCCTCCTGGGCACGGTGGGGATCGGCGTGATTCCGCGATTCTACGACGAGGGCGGGGCGGAAGCCGGTGCTAAAAGTGCGTAGGAACCACCTTTTCCCGGTCGATGTCGGCCTCCCGGGGCCTCCTGAGGAATCCCGGAGAGCTGATGGAGGCCCGGCGACGGGCCCCGCAAACCCCCTTGAACCGATCTCGAGCCGGAATACGACCGATCGCGGCGAAAGCAGGCGGGCGGCCCCGCAATCGGCCCGTTAGGGCTCGACGAGCACCGCGACCGTGCGCGCGGGCACCGTCATCGTGCCGGTGGCGGGGTCGAAGCGCGTCTCGCGCACCACCGGGTCCGCCCCGCCGGCCTGGACATCGGAGAGCACCAGGAAGCGCCCCACAAGGGCGTCGACCCGCTGACTGATCTCATGGGGCGTCGCGTTGAGCACCACCACGACCCCATCCAGCGCGGGGTCCACGTCCGCCTCGCCGGCGCCGTCATCGATCACCATGACGATGACGCCGGGCTGCGCCTGCGGCCCGCAGACCGGGAAGCTCACGCGCTCGCGTATGAGCTCGGCCGACCCCAGGGAGAACAGCGGCGTGCTGCGCCGCAGGCGCAGCAGGTCGAGGGCCTGCGCCTGGGCGACGGCGATGTCGTGGGTGGTGGGGCGCAGCTCGTCGCGGGCGAGGAGATCGGCCTGAATGATCCAGGACTCGAAGTTGCGGTCCGCCGGCGGCAGTCCGCGCCCCCAGCCGTTGTCCCGCCCGGTCCAGTCGATGGCGTTGAAGTGGTCGCCGGAGTCGCGGGAGTCGGCGTCGAGGGACTTGCTGCGCAGCATCTCGCACCCAGCCGCCCAGAAGGCCGGCGACTGACCCAGGGTGACGGCGGCCAGGCACAGGGTGTTCATGCGCACACGGTCCGCCATGGAGGTGGTCAGAGGCAGCTTGTAGGCGAGGCGGTCGAAAAGGGTCTCGTCGTTGTGGGACGACACGTAGGCGATGGAGTCGGCGGGCTGGACGCCGTAGGCCGCCGGGGAGTCCCCGTACCCGATCTCCTCGCCGCGGCGCCAGTGCCCGTCGGAGGTCAGCAGCGTGAACTCGCGCAGGTTGCCCGCCAGCGACAGCCGCATCAGGTCGCTGCGCCAGGCGAGGTCCCTGCGCGAGGCGTCCTCCCTGCGGCTCTCCAGGGCGTTGGGGTCGGTCACCTCCCCGCTTCCCAGGCCCTGGTCCGTCCGCGGGTCGGGCTGCTCGACGCTGCCGCCGTGGACGGCGTCGCGGACGCGGTCGTTGAAGGTGCCGATGCCCAGCTCACCGAGCTGGCCCTGGGACGCCTGGCGGAACAGGACGTTGTCGTCCACCTCCCCCATGTGCCAGCCCTCGCCGTAGAGGTAGATCGGGTGGCCGACGGCGTCCTCGGCAACCTCCTCCAACGCCTCGCGCAAGCGCGCCATCGTCCCGACGCTGTGGTAGCCCATGAGGCCGAAGCGGAAGCCGTCCACCCGGTAGTGGCGCACCCACGCCACGCAGGCGTCGATCATGAGCCGCTCGGCCATGGCGCGCTCGGTGGCGACGTTGTTGTGGCAGGTGCTCATCTCGACGGCGCCGTCGGCGTCGAGGCGGTGGTAGTAGCCGGGCACGATCCGGTCCAGCACGGAGTACCGGTCCTGTCCCGCCGCCGCGGTGTGGTTGTACACCTGGTCGAGGACCACCTGCAGGCCCATGCCGTGCAGCGCCCCCACCATCTCGCGCACCTCGCGGGTGCGGGCGCCGCCGTCCTGGCGGCCCTCCCGGGCGTAGGAGCCCTCCGGGGCCATCCAGTGGTACGGGTCGTAGCCCCAGCTGTAGGCGTCCCGGTCGGCGACGGCGGTCACGGCCGCCTGGGGGCGGCGCGAGGCCGCGGAGGCGTCGACCGGGATCTCGGGAACCTGCTGGTCGGCCCGGTTCTCGGGGACGGAGGCGATGTCGAAGATCGGCAGCAGGTGCAGGGTGTCGATGCCCGCGCTCACCAGCGCGCCCAGGTGGCGGGTGCCGACCGAGTCAACGGTGAAGGCCGCGTAGGTGCCGCGCAGCTCGGGCGGCACGGAGGCGTCGATGGCAGAGAAGTCCCGCATGTGCAGCTCGTAGATGACGCGGGCGGCGTCGGAGTCGACAACGGGGTTGAGGTTCTCGCACCAGGAGGAGGGCTTGAGGGCGCGCTGGTTCAGGTCGACGGCGACCGAGCGGCGCGAGTCCAGGGTCAGGGCCGTGCTGTAGGGGTCGGTGACCAGGTTGAGCTCGATCCGGCCGGTCGAGGGGACGAAGACCTCGACCTCCCACAGGTACTGGGCGCCGGCGCCGACACGGCCCTCGCCCACCTCCCACCGGCCGTCGTCGCACCGGCAGGCGGGCAGACGCGCGGGCGGGCCGTCAACCAGGGGCGCCGAGCCGGTCGCGTCGCCGGTCTCCCAGGCCAGCAGCGTGACGGCCAGGGCGGTGGGCGCCCACAGGGCGAAGGCCGGGAGCGCGTCTCCGGCGGGGACCGTGCGCCCATCGCCGGAGCCGGGACCGGAGGCCGCCTGCGAGCCGGGGGCCCCGGCGTCGGAGCCGGCGCCGGCAGCGCCGTCGGGACCGGCAGCGCCCCCCGCGTCCCCGGGCTCGGCACCCGCGACCTCGACGAAGCGGACCCCCAGGGGCGCCGAGCCGTCCCTCGCCGAGGCGGCACGCCCCCAGAAGCGGTCGATCACCGGCCAGATCTGGACCCCCGTGAACGCGGTGAGCCAGCCGCCGCTGGCCACGGTGGTGCGCTGGACGACGGCGAGCTGCCCGGTCAGAAGCGCCTCGACGTCCTCGCGCCCCAGGCGGGGGGCACCGAATTCGTCGGCGGTGGTCAGGGCCAGGTAGCCGGCCAGCTGAGGGTGAGCGGCCACGACCTCGGGGGCGACCTCGCCGGTCAGGACGAGCGAGAGCTCGAATCCCCGGGACCCGCGGTGGAGCATCCCGTTCTCGACTCGGACCTGCCCGTCGGGGGAGGCGACCAGCCCGAAGCTGACCGGCGGGGCGCTGCGAGGGGGGCCGCCGCCGGGGCCCACGCACATGGAGGGCGTCACCCCGTGGGGAAGCAGGTCGACGGGCCAGGCCAGGGTCGTCTCGTCGACCCAGTAGGCCCGGGTCTGGCCGATTCCGGGGATACTCCGCCGCACCGGGGCGTCATGGTGACGGTACGGACCCGGGTCGGTCGGCCAGTCGGCCGGCACTGCGCCGTCCGGACTCTCCGCGCCGGGTCTGGGGTCGACAGTCATGGGGCACCACCTTCCTGATGACAGGCACAGCCTTGCACGTCGGGTCGTCTCCCGCCAGGTCCGGAGGACTCGAGTCGCACCCGCATCGCCCGGACCACGGGGGCGACGGCCACGCATGTGCGCCGCACCACTCGACGTCGCGTCGCCGGAGAGCAGCACGGGAGCGGCACAGACCGGGCAGCCGGGCGGCACGGCGGCCGCCGTCGGAACCCCAACCGACGACGGCCGCCATCAGGCGCTGCACCACTGCCCGGAGCGCCCAGCCGGGCTCAGCGGACCGGCCCCACCGGCCGGCCCGGGCTTGATCGCGTCAGGCGACGCTCGCCTCGTAGACGCTCTCGGCGGTGGCCGCGAGCGTGGCGTCGAAGGCCTCCTGGCTCTGGCCGTCGCTCAGGCCCTCCAGCAGGGCACGCGAGAAGCTCGCGATGAGGCCGGGGTTGCGGGCCAGGCGGGCGTTGGCGTCCTCGCGCTCGTAGCCGCCGGACAGCGCCACCACGCGCATGACACGGGGGTGCTTCATGAGTCCGGAGTACAGGCCGTCCACGGTCGGGATGCTCACCTTGAGCATGACGTCGCTGCCCTCGGGCAGGGCGTCGAGGTGCTCGGTCAGCGCCGCCACCAGGAGCTTCTCGGCCTCGGCCTTGTCGGCGGCGTGGATGTCGACCTCGGGCTCGATGATCGGCACCAGCCCGGCGGCGATGATCTGCCCGGCGATCTCGAACTGCTGGTCGACGACGGCGCGCACGCCCTCGGGGTCGGCGGCCAGGATGACCGAGCGCATCTTGGTGCCGAAGATGCCGGCCGCCACCGCGCGGGCGAGCAGCTCGTCCAGGCCGGGGATCGGCTTCATGACCTTGGCGTGGTGCTCCTCGTCGGCCAGGCCCTTGTCGACCTTGAGGAAGGGGACGACGTGCTTGACCTCCCACAGGTACTCGGCGGTGGGGCGGCCCTCGATCTGCCCGTCCATGGTCCGCTCGAAGAGGATGGCGCCGATAATGCGGTCGGAGGTGAAGGACTTGGAGGTGATGACGCGGGTGCGCATGGCGTGGACCAGCTCGAACATCTCGGCGTCGTTGGAGTAGCGCTCCGGGCCGACGCCGTAGCCGGCCAGCGCCTTGGGCGTGGAGCCCCCGGATTGATCGAGCGCGGCGATGAAGCCCGCTCCGTGTCGCATCTGCTCGGCCTGCTGATCGTTCACGGTCTCTCCTGTGCTTGCGGCTGCCGCGGCGCTTCCGCGGTCGGGCCGGACCGGCCCTGCGACCACCACCTTACATGAGATCGATTCTCATGTGCACCCCAGGGGCGCGCCGTCTCGCCCCTTTTGCCGAGGTCGGGCGTCAGGGGCGGCCGGGCGGCGCCGTGCTTCCGCGAACCACCAGCTCGGTGGGGATGAGGATCTGCCGACCACCGTCCCGCCGGCCGGAGGCCACCTGCTCCAGGACCAGCCCGACCATCTCGACCCCGGCCCGCCGGAAGTCCTGCTTCACCGTCGTCAGGGGCGGGAAGCTGTACTCCCCCAGCGACAGGCCGTCGAAGCCGACCACCGAGACGTCCTGCGGCACGCGCCGCCCGCGCTCGTGCATGGCCCGGATGAGGCCGATCGCCACCTCGTCGTTGGCGCAGAAGACCGCCGTCGCCCCGGGCTCGGCCGCCAGGCGCTCCCCGGCCGCGTACCCGGAGGCCGCGGTCCAGTCCCCCGGCACCGGGGCCGGCACCGCCGCACCGGCCTCCTTGAGGCGGGCGGCCCAGGCGGCCGAGCGGATGAGGGCGGACTGGGAGTCCTCCGGCCCGGTGACGTGGTGGACCGTGCGGTGCCCGAGCGCCAGGAGGTGGCCGACGGCGTCGCGCACCCCCTGCACCTGATCGGCCGAGGCGGAGGGGTAGTAGCCCACGAGCGCGGAGTCCGACACGGCCACCGGCACGCCCGCGGGCAGGGACAGGTGCTCGCGACCGGCGCGACCCGCCTGGACCACGACCAGCCCGTCGACGGTCTGATGGGCCAGGCGCAGCACGGCGGTGCGCATGTCCTCGGAGGCCGGGCGCTCCACCTGCACCATGGAGACGGTGTAGCCGGCCTCCCAGGCCGCCGCGAGCACGCCCTCGGTGGTCAGCGCCTCGCCGGTGCGCTGGATGTGCTGGGTGACCACCCCGATCGTCCGGAACGAGCCCCTGCGCAGCGCCTGGGCGGCGAGGTTGGGCGAGTAGCCCAGCTGCTCCATCGCCCGCAGCACCTTGTCCCGCGTGCCGGGGCGCACGTTCGCGGCGCCGCTCGAGACCCGGGAGACCGTCTGGGTCGACACGCCGGCCAGCCGGGCCACGTCCGCGACCGACGGGGCGCCGGACCGGCGCCGTCGCGATCCTCCGGCCTCACCCATGAGGCCGAGGCTACCAAGCGCTCCGGCCGCGCTCGGCAAGCCATCTATGTTAACGATATTGGTCATGGACGTCCACCATCGCCTACGGGCAAGTAAATTGCTGGCATAGCAATCGCTTCTGCGCATGTACTTGACTCTAGCAGATATGTTAACGTCGACATCCAGGTTCGCACTCCCGTGCGGGCACGGCGGCGCCGGCGGCGCTGCGCTTCCGACGGCGGCAGCGCAGCGCTTCCGGCGCCGCCGGCCCGGACATGCGGGGGACGCGAGCCGAGGCGCGCCGTGCCCGCCGGGCCCGACGCCGTCGTCCCAACCGCACCCAGGAGCACCAATGACGATCGTTCCCAGGCACTACGAGGACCTCGGGGTCCTCCACGAGAACACCCTGCCGCCGCGCGCCTACTACCTGCCCGCGTCCGCGCCCATCACCCCCGGCCCGCGCGCCCGCGAGCGCTCCGACCGCGTCCACCTGCTGAGCGGCCGGTGGTCCTTCGCCTACCACCCGAGCATCCACGAGCTGACCGAGCCCTTCTGGGGGCGCGACATGCCGCTGGAGGGCATGGACTCCGTGCCCGTGCCCAGCAGCTGGCAGCACCTGGGCTACGACCGCCACCAGTACACCAACGTCCGCTACCCGATCCCCCTCGACCCGCCCCGCGTGCCCCAGGACAACCCCTGCGGGGTCTACCTGCGTGACTTCGAGCACACAGCGGTCCTGGAGGCCCCGCGGACCCACCTGGTCTTCGAGGGTGTGGACTCCTGCTTCTACGTGTGGCTCAACGGCGTCTACGTGGGCTACAGCCAGGTCTCCCACGCCACGAGCGAGTTCGACGTGACCGACGTCGTCGAGCCGGGCACCAACCGCCTGGCCGTGCTCGTGCTCAAGTGGTGCGACGGGACCTACCTGGAGGACCAGGACAAGTTCCGCACCTCCGGCATCTTCCGCGACGTCTACCTCCTGTCCCGCCCCCGCGCGGCTCTCGCCGACTACGCCACCACCACCTCCCTGTCGCCCGGGGCCGCCGCCGTCACCGTGCGCGCCTCCTTCCGCGGCGGGTTCGCCCCCACCGCGCTGAGGCTGCACGACGCCGATGGCGTACTCGTGGCCGACGGCGCCTTCGCGCCGGCCGCGGACGGCTCCGAGCTCACCCACTGCGCCGTGCTGCACGTGCCCGACCCGCACCCGTGGACCCCCGAGGACCCCTATCTCTACACCCTGACCATGGCCACGGACCACGAGGCGATCACCGACCGGGTGGGTCTGCGGGAGGTCGACGTCGTCGACGCCGTCCTGCGCCTGAACGGACGGCCTCTGACCTTGCGCGGCGTCAACCGCCACGACTCCGACCCGGTCACCGGGCCCGCGATCGGCCTGGAGCACATGGAGCGCGACCTGGCCCTCATGAAGCGGCACAACATCAACGCGGTGCGCAGCTCCCACTACCCCAACGACCCCCGCTTCTACCAGCTGTGCGACGAGTACGGGTTCGTCGTCATGTCCGAGGCCGACAACGAGAGCCACGGCACCCAGGCCCGCATGCTGGCCGACCCCTCCTGGGCCAGCCAGGTCGAGCACTGGAACGAGCCGATCGCCGACAACCCGGCCTGGACGGAGGCCACTCTTGACCGGGTGCGCAGCTGCGTGGTCCGGGAGCGCAACCGCCCCTGCATCATCTCCTGGTCGGCCGGCAACGAGTGCGGCTACGGGTGCACCTTCGAGGCGGCGCTGGCCTGGATGAAGCGGACCGACCCCACCCGGGTCACGCACTACGAGAGCGCCTACTACCGCGACTCCAAGCGCGCCTACGACTACTCCAATATCGACCTGTACTCCCGGATGTACCCGTCCCTGGAGGAGGTCCGCGACTACCTCGGCTCCGACCCGGACAAGCCCTTCATCCTGGTGGAGTACTGCCACGCCATGGGCAACGGCCCGGGCGACCTGGAGGACTACTGGCAGATCATCCTCGACGACGAGCGCGCCTGCGGGGGCTTCGTGTGGGAGTGGTGCGACCACGCCGTGCTGGCCGGGACTAGCCCCGAGGGCCGGCCCGTCTACCTCTACGGGGGCGACCACGGCGAGGCCGTCCACGACTCCAACTTCTGCGTCGACGGGCTCGTCTCGCCCGACCGGGTGCCGCACGCGGGGCTCCTGGAGCTCAAGAACGTCCAGCGCCCCGCGCGCGTGGTCGGCTACGACCAGGAGCGCGGGCTGGTGACCGTCCGCAACGACCTCGACTTCACCGACCTCGACCAGTACGCGACCCTGTCCTACGAGCTGCGCTGCGACGGCGACGTCGTGGAGAGCGGGCCCCTGGAGCCGCCCGGCCCCATCCCGCCCCACACGGCCGTGACGCTGGCCTGCGCGCCGGAGGTGCCCGACGCCGGCCGCTGCCACCTGGTCGTCACCTCCCGCCTGCGCCACCCGGCCCCGCTGCTGGAGGCCGGCCACGAGCTCGGCTTCGACGAGATCCCCCTGGCCAACGCCGACCCCCGGCACCGCGCCGTGGCCGCCCTGGGGCCGGTCGCAGGCTGCGCGGGCGCGGCCGCCACCGTCGAGTGCTCGGGCTCGACCGCCGTCGAGCAGGACGGGTGCGAGGTGACCCTGGCCGGCGGCGACCTCGCCGTCGTGCTCGACACCCGCACCGGCCTGCCGCAATCCCTGCGCGTAGACGGCCGGGAGCTGCTGGAGCGCCCGATGGAGCTCAACATCTGGCGCGCCCCCACGGACAACGACCGTCACGTCCGCGAGCAGTGGGAGCGGGCCGGCTACGACCGCGCCGCCGCGCGGGCCACCCGGGTCTACTCGGCACGGAGCGCCGGCCAGGAGGGCACGGTCTTCCTCCACGCCGACATCTCGGTGGCCGCCGACGCCCTCCAGCCGGCGCTGGGCGTCCGCGCGGTGTGGACGGTCACCAGGACGGGGGAGCTCGCCGTGAGACTGCGCGCGCACACGTCCGCGGGCTTCCCCGGCCTGCCGCGGTTCGGGCTGCGGCTCTTCCTGCCCGAGGCCATGCAGAAGGTCGCCTACTACGGCCTGGGGCCGGGAGAGAGCTATGTCGACAAGCGCCGCTCCTGCCGTCACGGCGAGTTCACGACGACGGTCGCCGAGCTGGCGGCCGAGCTCCACCGGAGCTGCATCCGCCCCCAGGAGAGCGGCAGCCGCGCCGACTGCGAGTACGTCACCCTCTCCGACGGCGCCCTGGAGCTGACCGCCGTGGGGCTGCGACCTTTCTCCTTCAACGCCTCGCCCTACACCCAGGAGGAGCTGACCCGCACCGCCCACAACGTCGAGCTCGCGCAGTGCGGGAGCACCGTCCTGTGCCTCGACGGCGCCATGGCCGGCATCGGGTCGGCCAGCTGCGGCCCCGAGCTGCGGCCCGAGTACCGGGTCGACGGCGGGGCGCTCGGCCTCGACCTGGTGCTCCTGCCCCTCCTCTCCTCCCCCATCCCCGCTCAGCACAATGAGGTGAACTGATGAACGAGAAGAAGTACCTGAAGTGGTACAACAAGGTCGGTTACGGCTCCGGCGATATCGCCGGGAACGTGGTGTACGCGCTCCTGTCGGCCTTCGTCATGATCTACCTGACGGACACGGCCGGGCTCAATGCGGGCGTGATCGGCACCCTCATGATGCTCGCGCGCATCTTCGACGGGGTCTCCGACATCTTCTTCGGCGCCATTATCGACAAGACGCGCACGCGCATGGGCAGGGCCCGGCCGTGGATGCTGTGGGCGTTCTTCGGGTGCGCCGCCCTGATCGTGGCGATCTTCGCGATTCCGGCCGGTCTGGGGGACAATGCGAAGTACGCCTGGTTCTTCATCGCCTACACCCTGCTCAACGCGGGCTTCTACACGGCGAACAATATCGCCTACTCGACGCTGACCGCGCTGATCACCAAGAACAGCGCCGAGCGCGTCCAGATGGGATCAATCCGGTTCATCTTCGCCTTCAGCACGAGCCTGCTCATTCAGACCGTGACCGTCAAGGGCGTCGAGATCCTCGGGGGCGGCGAGCAGGGGTGGCGCACGATCGCGATCATCTACGCGCTCATCGGGCTGGCGGCCAACACCATCTCCGTCATGTCCGTGCGCGAGCTGCCCGACGAGGAGCTGGAGGACCGCGCCGGGGCCGGGGCAGAGGCCGGCGCATCCGACGCAGAGCCCAGTGCTGCGGCCGACAAGCCCACCGCCCGGGAGTCCGCCCGCCTGCTCCTGGGGAACCGGTACTACCTCATTATCCTGGTCGTCTTCGTCCTCACCCAGGTGTTCACCGCGACCCTCAATATGGGCATCTACTTCATGACCTACATCCTGAAGGACGCCAACCTGCTGGGCGCCTTCGCCTGGGCGATCAATATCCCGCTCATCGCGGGCCTGGTGCTCACCCCTGCGATCGTCTCCCGGTTCGGCCGGATGCAGGGGGTGACGACCACCGGGTACGCGATCGCCGTCATCGGGCGCCTGGGCGTGGTGGTCGCCGGGTACCTGGGCAGCGTCCCGCTCATGCTCGTCTTCACCGCCGTGGCCTCCATCGGCATGAGTCCGCTGCAGGGCACGCTCAACGCGCTCATCGCCGAGGCCTCGGAGTACACCTATCTGCGCAGCGGCAAGCGCATTGACGGGATCATGTTCTCCTGCACGTCGCTGGGCGTGAAGGTCGGCGGCGGCGTGGGCACGGCCATGGCCGGCTGGCTGCTGGCCTCCAGCGGGTACGTCGCCAACGCCGAGACGCAGCCTGCCTCGACCATCTCCATGCTCTACTTCATGTACCTGTGGATCCCCGCGATCGCCAACGGGATCATCCTTCTGCTGCTGTGGCGCCTCGATGTGGAGAAGGCCAACGACCGCCTGCGCGCCGAGCTCGCCGCCGAGGGGGCTGAGGCCGCGGAGGGCGCGAGCAGCGCCAATGGCGCCGGCGGCGCGACCGGGTTGGCCGACCCGGCCAGGGCGGCCGGTACAGGAGGCGCATCCGAGGCAGCCGGCGCAGACCGCGCAGCCGACCCGGAGTGAGGCTGCGCCGCTGACGCGGGGCCGGCGGAGGCGCCGCGGACCGCGCGGACGTCGGAGATGGCAGCGACAGCGCAGGCTGAGACTCCGTCTCCGTCCGGAGTAGCGCGGTCGTGCCGGACGGAGGCTGTGGCGCGGCAGTGCCGAGAGGCTGCGCAGAACAGCTCCGGGTGCCGGACGTCGTCGAGCGGACAGATGGCGACCGGCGCCCGGAGCGCGTCGGACCCGACACGCGCGAAGCCACAAGCCACGCCCCATCGTCCCGCAAGCCGCCCGCTCCCGTCGGGGCGGGCGGTCGCCGCTCAGACCACCGCAATCTCATGCGCCGCTCGGCGGCTCAATACCGTCCCCATCCGCTTGAGCAACATTGGGCATAAAGACCCATTGATGATTCGGAGTGCCCTGCATGAACTTTCTGCATTGCAGGTCGCTCACTTCCTGAGTTTCCTCCCCTGAGCCGCACGGACCTGCCTTGGTGCGGCATTATTGAGGTGACCCCACAATGACCAGCGTCGTCTATCTAGAGCTCCGCCAGAAGGATCCTTACATTTATCGACGACCAAGGGCCGCTCGTTGACGAGCTTTCTGGCGCCGCCCCACCCCCTGCGGGCCATGGCCCAGCTGGGGCCCGAGCCCCAGAGGGCGGCCGACGTCGCCGCCCTCATGGGCCGCGAGTCGCCCCAGGTCGCCCCGATCCGCTCCCAGCTCATCGACATGGGCCTGCTCTACACGCCCCAGCACGGCTACGCGGCCTTCACGGCCCCCGACTTCGACACCTTCATGCTGCGCGCCGTCCCCGTGCTCGACGTCCCGGAGATCCACCGTCGCCGCCGGCGGCACTGACCGCGCACCGCACCGCACCGCCACATCGAGATCGGTTCACCTCCGGCTCGAGATCGGCCGTATTCCGCACCGAGATCGGTTCGGGCCGACGGCGCGGGGCGCCTCCTCCTTTCGGTGGAGGCCCCGCACGGGTCGGTTCTTTGGGCGCATTCCGGTGTCGTAGTGCCGATTCCTAGCCTTGAATCGTCGCTCCGGGACCCGCCCGGTCGCCCCGTAAGGAGACAGCAGTGCCCCACCACCCCGCCACCCACCCGCACCAGGCCCACCAGACAGCCCCGCCGGCCGCGCCCCCACTGGCCGCGGCCCCGCCGGCCGACGCGGTTGTCCAGGCGCGCAACCTCACCAAGGTCTACGGCACCGGCCCGGCCCGGGTCGCCGCCCTGAACAACGTGAGCCTGACCATCACCCGCGGCCAGTTCGCCGCCGTCATGGGCCCCTCCGGCAGCGGCAAGTCCACCCTCCTGCACTGCCTGGCCGGCCTGGACACCCCCACCACCGGCGACGTCCTCATCGCCGGCCGCCCCCTGTCCACCATGAACGACAGGCAGCTCACCAGCCTGCGCCGCGACCACCTCGGCTTCATCTTCCAGTCCTTCAACCTCCTGCCCACCCTCACCGCTGAGGAGAACATCCTCCTACCCACCCGCCTGGCCCACCGCAAACCCGACCCTGCCTGGCACCACACCGTCATCACCACCCTGGGCATCGCCGACCGCCTGACCCACCGCCCCACCGAGCTCTCCGGCGGACAACAACAGCGCGTCGCCGTCGCCCGCGCCCTCATCGGCCAGCCCCAGGTCGTCTTCGCCGACGAGCCCACCGGCGCCCTGGACACCGCCTCAGCCGCCTCCCTGCTGGAGACCCTGGCCCGCATGTGCGCCGAGCTCGGCCAGACTGTCGTCATGGTCACCCACGACCACAACGCTGCAGCCACCACCAACCGCACCATCCACCTGCGCGACGGGCACGTCGTCGGCGACGGCCCTGTGCACCACGCGGCCGGCGCCCACGCCGCGGGCACCCGCCCGAGGACCGGGCGCACCAGCGGGACGGAGGCCCGCTGATGCCCGCCCTGCTCGATACGCGCCGCATCACCGCCGCCCTGGTGGCCGTGGCCATGAGCGCCGCCCTCATCGCCTTCGCCCTCATCACCTCCGACACCCTGCGCACCCAGCTGCAGGCCGGCGCCCGCGCCTCCGTCGGCAACGCCGACGTCGTCGTCCTGCCCGGGCGGCATGAGGAGCATCTGTCCGAAGACACCGCGCAGAAGATCACCGCGGCTCCCGAGATCGAGAAGGTGCGACCGTATATCGAGGGACTCACCTACATCGACAATCCCGGCACCGCCAATGACTCCCACACCTTCGTCCTGGACGTCCCCGAGCTGACGGGTGATACGCGCCTGGAAGCCGGTCGCCTGCCCGCGACCGGCGGCGAGATCGCCGTCTCCCCCTCCTTCGTCCAGAGCCAGAGTGTCGAGGTCGGCAGCGCCGTCGCCTTCACGGACGGCGAGACCACCACCGGATCGCGCTCGACGGCGACCATTGTCGGCATTATCAAGCCGGCAGCCGAGCTGACTCGGCGCAACCCGGAGGACTCCTTCGTCTTCGCCACCGCGGACGAGCGCAGCGCCCTGGGGGTCAGCGAGGCACCCGCCGTCCTCTACGTCACCGGACGCGAGGGAACCTCCACCGACGACCTGCTGGACTCGGTGACGAAGGCCGCCGGCGACGCCAAGGTCTACACGGCCGACGAGATCGTCGCGATGCGCGCCGAAAGCAACGGCGGCAGCAGCGCGTCCACCACGCTGCAGCTGCTCGTGATCCTCGGCCCCGTCTGCGCGATCGTGGCCGCAATCATTATCGCCAGCACCTTCACCACCCTGGTGGCCCGCCAGACCCGCACCACCGGCCTGCTGCGCTGCGTGGGCGCCTCCCGAGCCCAGGTCATGGGCGCCGTCCTGCGCACCGCCGCACTCACCGGCCTGCTCGGCTCCGTCATCGGGGCCGCGGCGGGAACCGGCGCAGCCGCGCTCCTCATCCGCTCCGGGACCATCAACGGTCTCGAGCCGCGGCATCTGACTATCACCTGGACCGCCCTGGCCCTGGCTGTCGGGATATCCGTCCTGGTCACCCTCGTCGCCGTCCTGCGCCCCGCCCGCCAGGCGGCCCGTGTCTCACCGCTGATCGCCCTGACCGGCCAGGTCGCCGACGACCGGGCGCTGGGCAGGCGCCGTCTGGCCGCCGTCATCGGGGGAGCCGTCATCGCCGCCGGGGGCGCCTCGATTCTCATCCTCGCGATGAACCTCAGGATCCTGCAGTACACGGTAGCCGGGGCCGTCATCCTCCTCCTCGGCGTCCTGGCCGCCCTGCCGCTCATTGTGGTCGGCGCCGCGCGGCTCCTCGGGCGCCTCGCCGGCGCCGAACGCGCCCCCATCCTCCATCTCGCGGCCCGCAATCTCGCCCGCAGCCCTGGACGCGCCGCCGCCATCACCGCTGCCCTCCTCGTATCCGTCGGCGTGGCCACCACCATGGTCGTCGGCGTGGCGAGCATCAACGCCTCCATGGACGCCTACCTCAGCTCCAGAGCCCCCATCGACATCCGCATCGAGGGCATGACCGCGGGCTACGACACCGCCTCGCTCACCGCACAGATCCAAGGAATCAACGGCATCCAGACCACCACGCTCGTCCCCGAGCTCACCGTCCAAGCCGCCCCCGACGGCGCAGACTCCCAGGAGCTCACAGTCAACGTCGTCGACGAGCAAGCGGTCTCCCCCGTCATCCGCTCCCGGGTGGGTCTGGAGGGACTCGATGACAACACCCTCATCATCGGCGGCCTCTACGACATTCCCGACGGCACCATGGTCACCCTCACCGGCCCCGCCGGCACCACCGCCCTGACCGCCCACGTCCAAGAAGGCGGATTCGGACCGGTTATCACCCCGGCCACGGCCCGGCAGCTGAACGGCGACGCCCCGACCGACACCGGGATGTGGGTGCGCGTCAGCGGCGACGGCTCCGGCCCCGCTCCGGCCACCGGCGTCCGCGAGTCCTTGCGAGGCTCAGGCCTCATCGTCAGCTCCTCCAGCGACGGCCGAACAGCCTTCACCCAGGTCGTCAATCGTGTCATCACGGTGATCGGCACGGTCCTCGGGCTGACAATGCTCATCACCCTGTCCGGCCTGGCCAACACCACCGACATCAACGTCCTGGAACGAACCCGCGAGATCGGCGTCCTGCGCGCCACCGGCGCTCAGCGCCGAGAGATCAGGCGCCTCGTCATCGCCGAGGCCCTCTTCACCGCGGTACTCGGCGGCCTCATCGGTATCGCCCTCGGCTGCGCCCTGGGCATAGCGAGCAGCGAGGCGCTGCTCAACACCGACTCCGGAAACTTCGCAGTCATCAGCATCCCCTGGCCGGCCCTGGCAGGAATACTCCTGGCCGCCGGAGGCATTGGCGTACTCGCCTCACTACGACCCGCAGGACGCGCCGCCGCCGTAGCCCCGGTGACCGCCCTGGCGGCCGACTGAGCAATGAAATCACGCGTCTCGGGAACAGCACACAGCACAGCCCGACGCGACCCACAGACTTCTGAGATGCCTAGTGTTTCTCGGGCAGTGGTGGAAAAGAAGACGAACTCGAGAAGCGAGGTTGAATCGGCTTGTGGCAGCACAGGGACTCGACAGACTCGACAGCCTTGACAGGCTCGGCGGTGGGCTCGAGACGGCGGGTCGTCCTTGAGGTCCTGGAGAAGGACCGGACTGTCGTGGGGGTGGCAGAGCCCTGTGGGCTGGTTCCTTGGGGCGGTGGGGGGCTGGGTCATGAGGTGGCGGCAAGGGTCCGCCCGGAGTCCGCTGGGGCAGGGGTGAGCGCGGGGCGGTCGGTTGGGAGCAGGTGGCTGTGCGCCTGGCTGCGGGAGACCAGGATGGGGGGCGGGCTCCTGGGGGGGAAGTGGTTTCCTTCCTTCGCCTGGAGGGTCCCGGTGGGCGCCCGGTACGCGTACCTGTGTCCACCGTGGTGGGCAGGCGGCTGGCGGGTCACTATCGGTGTGCCGCTGCCTGTGTCCGGGTCGGGGTGCTGCGCCTGGGCGGGGAGGCGGCCGTCAGGGTCCGCACGAGGCGGGTAAGGGGGCTTGGCGCCCTGGTCGAGTGGATCGGTCCTCAACGGCTCCCGCGCCGCCCTGTGGGCTGGCGCCGTATCCCGTGCCGCCGGGGTTCGCAGAAGCTGTTGAGACGCCCCCCGGGGGGCGGTGCGCACCCGCCCTGCGCTCGGGCCCGCCAGGCCGCGGCCCTGCCGAGAGGACCCAGCGCCACCGCCCCCCCCTGGGCCGCCGGGCCCGGAGTCTCACGCCCCGGCCCGGTCCGGGCGCGGGCTCCCGCCGCCGGCCAGCCGGGAGAGCAGGTGGGTGGGCGACATCCACCTGCATCCGCACCCGGGGAGGGACCCGATCCGCCTGGCGACCGCCCCCGGGCTGCTGCACGAAGAAAGCAGTCGGGTACGCGATCGGGGCACGCGGCACCAGCCCTGGTGTGCGAGGCGATCGACACGGCGGCCCGCAGGCGCCCGACGAGAAGAGACGATATTCCACTCCGACCTGGGGCACAGAACGCAGGGCGAGGTCAACCAGGAGCACCGAGCAACAAGACAAGCAGCCTGAGACACAACTTTCAAGGCTGTCCGAGACACGCCTGGCAGCCCATGCACTCTACCTTCCGGAGAACTGGAGAGTTATTCATGGAGTGTAGCGAATAACCCACCAAACTAATGATCAGCCCCATCAAACAACACAAGCAGAACCCCGTCTCATAAAGTTCCTTATAAGCGGGAAACTCGAAGGTCAAGAATTCATCGTGACTCGCCTCACTCTTCCTCTTGGGGACGGGCACGCCCGCCGTCGGACACGCCACTGCCCGGACGACACCAGCGGGGCCGGAGCCCTGCCGGGACCCGGCGGCGCCGACCCGGCTCAGCGGGCCGGCGCCGGCGTCGTCACAGGTTGACCTGCCGGGAGATAATGCCGGCCTTGGCGCGGCGGGCGGCGGCGTCCAGCGGGGCGTCGTCGGCCAGGGCGGCCTCCAGGCGCTCGGCCATGGCCCGCATGGGCTCGGTGAGCTCGTCGGCCTCGGTGCCGGGGACCAGCTCCCACACGGGGATGGCCAGGCCGCAGGCGCGGAAGGCGCCCACGAAGCGGGCCCCCTCCTCCAGGTCCGACTCGCGGGCTGCGTGCACGCGCGCGAAGGCGTTGAAGAAGACGTCCTCGTCCTCGCCGCGCACCCAGCGCACGAACTCCTTGCCGTTCATGCGGCACCAGTAGGCGTGCTCGACGCCCGGCACGGGCGCGGTCGGGGCGATCTCGGCCTTGGCGTCCTCCAGGGAGCGCAGCACCTCCGGGTTGTCCGCGGTCTCGTCGTCGAGCCAGAAGTCGAAGGTCTCGCGCACGTCGAGCTGCGGGGCGGCTGCAGGGTCGAGGATGTCCTGGAGCCGCTCGCCGGGCTCAGGCAGGCCGCTGACCGCCAGCGCGGCGCCGGCGTCCAGGTCGAGGGCGTCCAGCAGGGCAGCGGCGATGTCGCGGCTGGCGTCCCCGGAGTGCATGCTGGTCTGCATGGCGACCAGGACCTCGCCGTCGGCGCGCTTGAGGGCCTGGGCGAGCTCGGGCAGCAGGGTGACGAGCCTGACGTCGCCCCCGCCGTGCTCGGCGTTCAGCCGCACGGTCATGGCGGCGGCGGGCAGGATCTGCATCATGGCGACCAGCTCCCGCTCGCCCGCGAGCCCCTCGAAGGGGCGGGCCACGAACGGGATCTGCTTCTTCTTGGGGGCCTTGGTCACGGCGTCGGCCCGGCGCCTCTGACGGTTCTTCTTCGACATGCCGGCCAGACTACCGGGCGGCGCACTCGCCGTCGCCGCCCCACCTGCGTCGAGATAGACATTTTCGTACGAGATCGGCGGTGACACCGTCTACCTCATCCGAAAATGTCTATCTCAACGGAGTGCAGGCCGCTCACCATCGGCCGGCTCCGGGTCGGACGCCGACGGCGGCGAGCTCGGCGAGCATGCGGGCGCCCTTGCCGTACCAGGCGTCGGCCCATGTCCAGCGAGCCACGGGGTAGCCCAGGCGCCACAGCTCGCGTTCGCGCCTGCGCTCGGCCAGGATCGTCTCCTCGGTGGCGCGCCCGTAGGTCTCCCGGTGGTACTTCGCCTCTCCGTCGAACTCCGAGACCGGGTGGGGCTTGACGACGGTCTCGGGCCAGAAGTAGTCGGTGCGAACCAGGCCGACCTCGGTCCAGACCTCGTGCTGGAGCACCGGGCGCGGGATTCGAGCCTGCCACATCCGCACGCGCGAGAGGGACTCCCCGGGCGACTCCGACAGAGGATCGGCCAGACGCACGGCGATCCGGGCCGCGCCCAGGCCGCGGGCGTTCGCGGAAAGGCGCGAGAGAGCGGTGTCGAGCTCCTCGCGCGTGCACAGGCGGTGGCGCAGGGCGTGATCCATGGCGCACACGCCCTGAACAAGACCTCCCCAGCGGGCCAGGTCGATGCAGGTGGTGGCGACGTCAGTCACGTGATACGAGCCCTCCAGGACGACAACGGGCTCCTGTCTGACTCGCCGCTGAAGCAGGGACGTGCGCCGGCGCTGGCCCACACGGCCGAGGCACTGCACGAGCTCGGGCAGGCGCCCCACCACGGGCAGCCCCAGCACGAGCGCCGCCGACACGCCGGCGAGAACAAGCTCCCCGCTGGCTGTACCGCTTCCGCCGTGCTTGCGGGCGGCCGCATCGACCAGTGCGAGATGACGGTTGTCCGCCGTGGCCCGGCGCCACTCGCCGGCGGGGACATAGACGCCGGAGGCGACCCGGTGCCAGGCGTCATCGCGTTCCGGCCGCACCCCGCTCACACCCATGTACTCCGAGGCCAGGCGGACGGCGGGGGCGGGGCCGTCGCGGCCGTGGGCGGGACGACTGGGACGGGGGGCGAAGATGTCGAGGCTCATTGACTCATGATGAGGCACAGCGCACTCAGAGCGCCCGTGCCCTCCACAACCGGCGCCGGGCCCTCTGCGCTGCGAGCCTTTGTGGAGCCCTGCACGCCCCGCCGCCCGCCCATTGCCGTCGCCGCCCCACCTGCGTCGAGATAGACATTTTCGTACGAGATCGGCGGTGACACCGTCTACCTCATCCGAAAATGTCTATCTCGACGCACGGGGCTGGAACGCGCGGGGAGGGACACGATATCCAGCGCGTCCTTCCCAACCCGTTCGGCAACCGACTCCGTGGCTCGGGCGGAGGCGTCGAGCCTGACAATGACGCTCGTAGAGGTAGAGATCGACCAGGCCGGGAAAGCGCCCGGGCGAGGAGACCTCTATCCGGTGCGGGAAGATCGAGACCCTGATGTGGTCGCCGGCCATCGAGTAGGAGCGGTGGACGACGGCGTTGACGACCGCCTCCATCCACGCCTCCCTCGGGATGACGTCAACGGGGCCGAGGCGTCCGTCCGCCTTCAGGGCCCGACGACGCGGACCCCACTCGTCGACGAGCGCGAGAGCGGCATCGATGACGTCCGGAATCGCCCCCTCCAGACGCCGGTCGCCGTCCGCGGCCATCGTCTGCCTCGAGCCGACGCCGGTCTCATCGGCCTGGTATCGCAGCACCCGCACCAGGGCGTGGGGGAGGGACAGCTGGGGGTGCTCGCCGAGGAGCAGCAGGCCCGCTGCTGTCAGCCCGTCGTCAACAGTGACGAGGCTCCTGGCGCGCAGCACGTGCAGGTCGTCCCCAGCGGCGTCGATGTCTCGGCGAAGCCGGTCCGCATGCGCGGCGCCGGGGGCCTCCACGCCGACCGGCGCGGACTTGCGCCTCATGGCTGTCCGCCTCCCGGTCGTAGACGAGTTCCTGCCAGGCTGTACGGCTCAATGGAGATCGTCGAGTCGCCCGCGCGAACGAAGGCCTTCCCGTCGGTGCGCTGATGGGCGTGCCGGCTGGGCGCCACGGAGAAGAGGAGCACATGGTCGGCAGCTCCCGTGTCGTTGACGACGTCGACCTCCTCGATGCGAAGCAGCAGCGGGGGGCGATGAGCTCAAGGGGCGTGCGACGCAGGCGGTTGACCCATTGAGGATCGGCGTAGACGCCCTCGGCGTTCGCCATGCCGATGACCGCGACGGCGAGCTTCCTGGCATTGACGCGGAACGCCTTGCGCTCGAACCACTGGACTCCGGAGCCGCGACGAGTCGCGCGCCCCTGTCATCCGCGTCGAGGCAGACATTGTCGGACGAGACCGGCGGCGACACCGTCTGCCTCGTCCGAGAATGTCTGTTCGGGCAGGGAGGGGCGGGTGCGCCTCGGGCCCGCTCAGAAGTGCGAGCTCGACCCGGCGCCGGAGAAGCCTCCGCCCCCGGAGTAGCCCCCGCCCGAGAACCCGCTCGAGCTGGAGGACGAGGAGGACGACGGCGGCTCCCAGCTCGACGCCGAGTCGTACCCGGTGACGAGCTCGGAGATCGGCGTCGAGAACTGGGAGGACGTTCCCGAGCCGGTCCAGCGCACCCCGGAGGCACTGGCGCCCGGGGAGGACGGGTTGATGCGGATGGTCGCGGCCGGGTCGTAGGAGGAGCGGTGCCCGTCCATCGTCCACCAGCCCACATAGACGTCGCCGTTGCGGGACCCCCAGCTGTTCCGCGAGGACTCGTACTGGCGCAGGCGGTTGTCGCGGTAGGAGGACGTGTCGGCCTCCAGCGCCTGCCGGGCCAGGAAGTCGGCGCGGACGCGCACGTCCTGGGCAATGGTGTCCAGCTCGTCGAGCGCCGCCGAGGGCGACAGCGTCCCCGCCTCCAGCTCGTTGGTCATGGCCGCCATCCGGCCCGAGGTCGCCCTCACCCAGGCGTGGTCCTGAGTGGTGTCGATGCGGCCCGCGCCCTGGACCGAGGAGCACAGCCTGTTGAAGGAGGCCAGGTCCTCGTGAACAGGCCCCTGCTCGTTGCGCCAGGCCTCCCGCCAGCCCTCGGACATGGTCAGCAGGGCGGAGGCGTTGGCGATGGCGTCGTCGAGGGAGTCGAGCTCGGCGGCCCGGGCCCGGAGCCTGCGGGCCTCCGGCCTGCGCCCCCAGGCGAACCACTCGGCCCCGCGCGGCTCCCCGAAGTCGCCGAAGGCGCGGGTGAGCTCGGCGTAGCGGTCCTCGAACCAGGCGAAGCGGGCCAGGACCTGGGCGCCGTGGGCGTCGTTGGTGGGGATGAGCCCCGCCCTGATCTGCGTGGCGTCGTAGTCGGTGGTGACCTGTGCGTAGTGGCGCCGGGCCCCGGCGAAGGCCGCCCGGGCCGCAACGTAGGTCCGTATCATCGCACCGGCCAGGATGAGGCCGCCGATCACTCCGACGGCGGAGACGAAGAGCACCGCGAGATCAGAGCCGATCGGGCGCCCCATGACATCGGCGGCGCGAGCGGCCATCTGCTCGACGCCGGGCGCCCACCGCCCCTGGCCGAAGGACTTCTTGCCCGCGTCCTGGATGTCCCGCTGAAGGGCCGAATCGACCTTGACGTCCTCGCCGAAGTAGCAGCCGACCCATCTCCCGCTCGGCGAGACCCCCAGAATGACCAGGCCGTCCGCCCAGTAGTTGGGGTCGGAGGCGCTGATCCACTCGGGGTGGTTCTTGCGCGCGTAGGCCAGCACCTCGCTGTTGAAGTTGCTGTTGTAGCCGGCGTCCAGGGTGACGACGACGAGCGTCACGTCCTCGCGGAAGCGCAGCTTCTCCAGGGCGGAGGTGGTCCCGTCGACCTGCAGGACGCCTGCCTCGTCATGGACCTCCACGCTGGGGGCATGCGTCCTGCCGAATGGCCAGAGGGCCAGCAGCGGCGCCCCGACCACGAGCAGGAGGACGACGACGATCTTGAGGATCAAGGACGCGACGGCGCGGGAGCCGCCCCAGCGAATCAGCGTGTTGCTCACGACCCGCAACAGTAGTCCTCCGCCGTGGGACGCAGGGGCCCAGCGCCGGGGGGAGAGCTTCCCATGGCGCGGGCGCCCGGCCCCGTCGAGCCGTCACGCCATCGAGGCAGACGTTTTCGGACGAGGCAGACGGTGTCGCCGTCGGTCTCGTCCGAAAATCTCCGCTATCACGTCGAATCGATATCGACTCACGTTCCGCTGCGCGGTGACTCCCAGAGGTGCCCCTGTGTGGTGCGTCAAGCGGCGGTGGGCAGCTGGTGTGGACCGCTGTCCGAGACGCGCCCGGCAGTCCAGGCACTCCGTATGCTCGAACGAGCTGGAGCCTTTCTCCGCGATGCGCTGTGAAAGGTTGGCGGCAGGTGGTGGTCAGCCTTCGAAGGAGAGCTCTCGCATGACGCGCACGGCGCGTAGCGCAAGGAACATGGAGGCTGTGAGTACGAGGAGGCAGATCAGCGCCGCACTGAGCGCGAAGGCGCCCTGTGCGACACCGCGAACCAATTCGGCCTGGTAGGTCAGGGGATTGACGCGGGCTAGCAGCCGTAGCGCGGTTGGCGCATTGTCGAGGGTGTAGAACACCGGGGCGGCGAAGGTCAGTGGCATAACGGCGACTGCTAGGACGAAGTCGCGCGTCTGGTAGTTGCGGATCGCTGCCGCCACCGCGAAGCTCAGGCATTCCCATGTCAGGACGCACAAGATCGCGACCGCCACCATGGCGATGCTGGACAACACGCTGTAACGCACACCCAGCGCCACAGCGAGGGCGAGCAGAACAAGTGCCTGTGCCGCGAAGACAATCACGCCCGGGAAAAGTATTCCCAGCAGGTAGGCCGACTGAGGCACCCCAGACTGGAGCTTGAATGCTGCCAGTCCCCATCGTCGTTCGGTGACTGTGCGCGCCACCACGCGGTTGAGGCCGCTGAGGGCCTGCATCACGATCGCACCCGGCACCACGAAACGCAGATAACCTGCGCCGCCGAAGGCCGAGGACAAGCCCACGCCGAGCAAACCGAGATATGTCAGGGGCAGCACGGCCAGAGCCACCCATCTTCGCCACGTGTGCAGCTCGGCTCCCATCCACTCCAGACGCGTCATCATCGCTACTGCCCTCAGCCAGGGCAGTTTCGTGCCGGGACCGGGCCGGTTAACGCCGTCTTGCATGTCTTCACCTGCTTCCATTGTCTTGTTCAATGGCGGCCATGAAGGCTTCACCGAGTGTCACGCCACGGCGAACGACATCCCGTACCACGCCACCGTCGGCTTCAATCACTCGTAGCAACTCACCCAGGGCTGTACCAACAGGTGCAGTGATGGTCAGGTTCCGGCCGCCATCGCCCACCACCACATCGATCTCAGAGGCGAAGGACTGAACCAGCCCACCGGGGAGGGGCTCGGCCAGCTCGATCGAGATCTCTTCTCTTTGCGCAAATCTTGAGACGAAGTCGGCCTTGGGGCCAAGGAATCGCATAGTGCCACGATCAAGAAGAAGGACATCGTCAATGAGCGGTTCGATGGCGGTGAAGTCATGCGAGGAGATCACAACGAGTGCGCCCTCGTCACGGGCGGCGCGTACTGCCTGGGCGAGACGGTTGATGTGCCCCAGGTCTAGCCCGACAGTCGGCTCATCCAACAACATGATCCTGGGATCCATCGCAAGGACGCGGGCAATCATGAGCCGCTGCTGTTGACCACCAGACAAAATCTCAGGGGTTTCCTGGACGCGTTCACCATCAAGCCCGACGCTCTTCAACGCCGCGTCTGCGCGACCCCAGGCCGCTCCTCCTGTCAGACCAGCAAGACACGCCCCCATCCACACATTCGTGCGGATGCTGACGAACCAGTCGATCATGAGCTGCTGCGCGCACCAGCCAACCTGCCCGCCACGGAGCATCACCTTACCGGATGTCGCTGTCCGTACGCCGGCACAGGCATTGATGAAGGTGGTCTTGCCGGCCCCGTTCGCACCGAGCAGGCCAACGATCCGACCACCCTTCAAGGAGACGGTGACATTATCAAGAGCGGGCTTGGCGGCGCCGTAGTCAACCGTGACGCCCTCGAGGGCCAGCCCGACCTGAGATTGCTCCATAAGTCACTCAGCTCCATTCCGTTCCGATACACGCGGCAGGGTCCACGTGCTTCCGCTTAAGAAGAGGTCGCGCCCATGCATCCATCAGGTGTCGCGACAATAGATTGTTCTCATCCTGGTCTGTATCGCACGTCCTCAGGTGAGCCTCACCACTTTCCAGCAAGGCTGCGAGGCGGAATAGCTGAAGGTAATCACGTCTCGGCGACAGCGGTATGGACGGCGGCGGCCGCATAGGAGAGGTCGCCCTGGGAAAAGCCGCTCGTAAGCGTCAATCCCTTGAACATCGCGTTCGGCGTAGCGGCGACCTTCTTTGATGAAGACAAAGCGTGGCACACGGTCAGCGGTGGACGAGTCAAGATCAAGCGCCTTCAGACGCAGGCCGGCGCCGCGCACAGAAATGCGATCCACAACTACATATCGTTCCGGGCGGGAGACCTTCACTCGCTCAGGGGCCAAGAGATCCGGGAACCGCGAACGTGCTTGGCCGAGTTGTTCCGCAGTGGGCGTCTTCCGCGGCCACGTCTCGTTGCGAAGCGACAGACAGGACGAGTCCGAGATCGCGACGTCGGTAATCGCCCGAAGCCCACAGGCATTCTTGGTGAGATGCCGGAGCTCGCCGATCAGGCCCCCCATATCTTCCTCAAGAAGCGGATACACAGTGATCGGTTTTCCAATTTGGAGGACACCCATGCCGCCGCACTGGAGCTGCTCCGCATTGGCAAGAGTGTCGATCATCTTGAAGGCCGTACCCCTCTTAAGGAGGTAATCACTCAGCCTTGGCGTGAGAAAGATGAGGTGGTCGAGGCCGATCGAGACATGTACCTTCCATCGCGAGTACTCACGATCAGAGCGACCGGACCGTTGCCAAATTCCCCAGTGCTCGACGGGAGTCGTGTACGACTCGGCTCGGGAACGAATGCCATCAATAATATTTAAATATTTTCTATCGGCGTCCAACGAAGTAATCAATAAACAATAAGCCTACATTTTAGATAACAGGCGGCTCGCCCGCTGGCGATGCTGTACCGTTCTGAATTAATAGCGCTGCAACACAGTGAGCATATGCAACGGCCCATGTTCCAGGATTCTGGACACTGTGGGACCTCAGGATCAGCGCAAACTCCGAAAGACGAAACCTTTCCGAGACCGAAACTTCCACCGCGTGAATCGCAAGTTTATAAAGAGAAAGCCACGCATGAGACTGCGCGACTGGCTCCCCGTGCAGCTCTTGAATCAACTCCAAGTCCTCCAGGAATGCGGTCACTGCTATGGCTCTTCTCCTATCTGGTGGGCCGTGGCTCGTGATGACTGAAGAGCCCGTTGACCGCACAGTATTCGCGCGGTGTTAACGGCATGTTTCGCTCGTCACACGACGTTGTAGGATCTGCCGACCCTGCCACGGGAGCAGTAGGGGCCTGAGGTGTCGTATGCACGAGGAGTCGACTGTGCGGCGCCACGGCGACACCGCTGCGTAACGGAATTGCAATGATCCCGCCCTGGCCTTCTGGTGGAGTTTTCGAGCAGGCTAAAAAGCGTTCCAGTGGGCCGGCCAAAGCCTTCGGGAGCCCGGCGCGCCGTCAGGGCCGGACGGCGATCGCCTCGATCTCGACCCTCGCCCCCAGCGGGAGGGCGGCGACGGCGAAGGCCGCGCGGGTGGGCAGCACGGGCCCGGTGAAGAAGCGGGCGTAGACCTCGTTGACGGCCTTGAAGTCGGCGATGTCGGCCAGCAGCACGGTGGTCTTGACGACGTCGGCGTACCCCAGGCCCGCGGCGCCCAGAATCTCTCCGATATTGGTCAGCACCCGCTCGGCCTGCGCCTGGATGCCGCCGTCGACGAGCGCCCCGGTGGCCGGGTCCAGCGGCACCTGGCCGGAGACGTACACGGTGCTGCCGGCGCCCCCGGCGCTGCCCCCGGTGGACACGGCCTGGGAGTAGGGGCCGACGGCGGCCGGGGCGCTGGTGGTGGACACGACGGTGGACATGGGGACTCCTTACGGGGACGCGGTGCGCCGAAGCGGATAAGGTCAGTCCATCCAGCCTATCGTCGGCCCCGCCCCCGAGCCTGGAAGAACCACCGTGGACGGGCGCGCCGAGACGCCGAGCGGGCCCGGCGCCCGGCCGGCGGGCGCGCGGCGCCGTGGAGTGGACCCGCCTGTGCGTGGACACCGACCGGGAGACGGCCTTCGTCCAGCTCGTGGACGACCACCACCTCGACGTCCTCATCACGGCCGTCGGCCGGGCCCTCCGAGAACGCCGCCGACGTCGGCCTGATCCTCCCCCAGGGCCTCCCGCCCGGGTGGCGGCCGCTCTCACAGCGGACCCGCAGCGCCCCACCGCCCGCCTGCACCTGCTGGGCAAGGGCCGTGTCGCTGTCGACGACGGCGATCACTACCGGCAGCTCCGCGACGTCCCGCACGCCCTGCGGGGCTCACTGGTGGTGACCCGGGGCCGGGTGACCCGCGCCGAGCTGTGGATCGCGGACCGCCGCAATGTCACGGCCGCGATCGCCGGCGCCATTGTCGAGATGGGCGGGAGCTAGGCGACGGAGCCCTCCGCCGCCAGGCGGCGCAGACCGCACCCCGGGTATCAACCGCGATTGACGGTGGTTGGCGACAGCCGGCCGGGACCCCGCGGGCAACCGTGGCTGCGACCGCAGCGGGAGGCGGGAGGGAGAAGAAGATCTCAGGAAATCACCTGTCCGCCTTTCGGGATTTCCAGGACATGTCCAGTGATCAGTGACACACTACCCCCATGCACCCACGCGCAGGACAACCAGCACAGCCCGAAGACCTCGTCAACATCGATGAGGTCGTCTCCGCCTACTACGACCTCGTCCCCGACCCCGCGGTCCCGGCCCAGAAGGTGGTCTTCGGCACCTCCGGCCACCGCGGCGCCTCCCAGGACACCGCCTTCAATGAAGCCCACATCGTGGCGATCACCGCCGCGATCGTGGAGTACCGGCGCTCCCAGGGCACCGACGGCACCCTCTACCTCGGTCGCGACACACACGGGCTGTCCGAGCCCGCCTGGCGCACCGCCATCGAGGTGCTCTCAGGCGCCGGCGTCACGACCGCCGTCGACGCCCGCGGCTCCTACACGCCCACCCCGGCCGTCTCGCACTCCATCCTGCGGGCCAACGGCGCCGGCACCGAGGCCGGCGTACGCACCACCGGCCCGGGCCTGGCCGACGGCATCGTCATCACGCCGTCGCACAACCCGCCGCGCGACGGCGGCTTCAAGTACAACCCGCCGCACGGCGGCCCCGCCGGCTCGGACGCCACCGGGTGGATCGCCGACCGCGCCAACGAGCTGCTGGCCGGCGGCTGGCGCGACGTGCCGCGCGTGCCGATCGCCGAGGCCCTCGACGGCCCCCACGTCATCAAGCACGACTACCTCGAGACCTATGTCGCCGACCTGGAGAACGTCGTCGACATGGACGCCATCCGCGAGGCGGGCGTGCGCATTGGCGCGGACCCGCTGGGCGGCGCCTCCGTGGACTACTGGGGCGCCATCGGCGAGCGCTACGGCCTGAACCTGACGGTGGTCAACCCCGAGGTGGACCCGGCCTGGCACTTCATGACCCTGGACTGGGACGGCAAGATCCGCATGGACTGCTCCTCCCCCAACGCCATGGCCTCCCTGCGCCAGAAGATGACGCCCGACGCCGAGGGCAAGACCCCCTACGACGTCGCCACCGGCAACGACGCCGACTCCGACCGCCACGGCATCGTCACCCCCGACGGCGGGCTGATGAACCCCAACCACTTCCTGGCCGTGGCCATCGAGTACCTGTTCACCCACCGCCCCGGCTGGCCCGAGGGCTGCGCCGTGGGCAAGACCCTGGTCTCCTCCAGCCTCATCGACCGGGTGGTGGCGGCCATGGGCCGCAAGCTCATCGAGGTGCCCGTCGGCTTCAAGCACTTCGTGCCCGGGCTCATTGACGGCTCGGTCGGTTTCGGCGGCGAGGAGAGCGCGGGGGCCTCCTTCCTGCGCAAGGACGGCACCGTGTGGACCACGGACAAGGACGGCCTCATCCTGGCGCTGCTCGCCAGCGAGATCATTGCGGTGACCGGCAAGACCCCCTCGCAGCTGCACGAGGAGCAGGTGGCCCGCTTCGGCGCCAGCGCCTACGCCCGCATTGACGCGCCCGCCACCAAGGCCCAGAAGGCCCGGCTCGCGGCGCTGTCCCCCGAGGACGTCACCGCCACCGAGCTCGACGGCGAGCCGATCGTCGACCGCCTCGTGCGCGCGCCCGGCAACGACGCGCCCATCGGCGGGCTCAAGGTGACCACCAAGGACTCCTGGTTCGCCGCGCGCCCCTCGGGCACGGAGGACGTCTACAAGATCTACGCCGAGTCCTTCAAGGGGGCCGAGCACCTGGCCCAGGTCCAGGAGGAGGCCAAGGAGGTCGTCTCCGCCGCGCTGGGCGACTGACCCCGGCGTCGAGGCAGACATTGTCGGACGAGGCAGACGGCGGCACCGTCGGTCTCGTCCGACAATGTCTGCCTGGAGGGGCTGAGCGCGGGAGCCAACGCGGTGTCACCATGGTCGCGGGCCTCCCCCGTCCGTCCCTAGGCTTACGGGTGTGAGCCAGCCACCACCCACCGACCCGGCCGACGGCGCCGAACAGGCCGACGCCGCGCCCGCCGCGGGCCGCCCGGCCAAGGCCCCTGCGCCCGCATCTTCCGGGAAGAAGAAGCAGAACCGTCGTCGGCGCAGCAGGCGCGGCTGGGTGCCCAACTACCACGGGGCGTGGGGGATGATCCTCCTGCCACCGGTGGTCGGCATCGCCGTCGGCGGCTGGAGCTGGGCCGACGCCGTCGTGCTGCCGGCCTGGTGGTGCGCCTACTTCAGCTACTGGGTGCTGACCCAGTGGATGCGCACGCGCAGCCCCCGCAAGCGCGAGCCGCTGCGGGCCCCGCTGACCGTCTACTCGGTGACGACGGCGGTCCTGGCGGCGATCTCCCTGGTTCTCGCCCCCTACCTGGTGCGCTGGGGGCTCCTCCTCGTCCCGCTCGCCGCGGTGGCGGTCCACCAGGCGTGGCGCGGCAAGGAGCGCTCCCTGCTGTCCGGGGCCGTCACCACGCTGGCGGCCACCCTCATGGCCCCCATCGTCTACGACCTGGCCACCGGCGGCCGCGGGGGCCTGCTCGGGCTGGGCGCGGGGGTGAGCGCGCCGTACGGCGAGAGTCCGGACGGCTCGCTGACCGGATGGCCGTGGATGTGGCTGCTCACCGGGTTCCTCGCCGCCTACTTCGTCGGCGCGGTCCCCTATGTCAAGACAATGGTGCGACGGCGCGGCGACCCGCGAATGCTCGCCGGGTCGATCGGCTTCCACGCCGCGGTGACGGTCGCGGCGCTCGGCTGCGCCGTCGGCGGACTCGCCTCCTGGGCGCACGCGCTGGTGTGGGTCCTGCTGCTGGCGCGGGCGGTCGTGCTGCCGCTGATCCAGCGCAGGCGCATGGCCGACGGGCAGCCGCTCCTGCGCGTCAAGCTCGTCGGGCGCCTTGAGGTCGTCGCCTCCCTGCTCGTGCTGCTCAGCCTGATGATGAGCTGAGCCGGGCGGAGATCGGCCGAACCCTTCCCCAGGGTCACGGTTCGGTCACATAATAGGATTGTGACCCCTAATACATTGGACTCCGCTCCTGCGCCCGCCCCCGGAGCCGCCGCGTGAGCGCCCCGAGGCCCGGGCCCACCGACGCCGGGTCGGGCGGTGCCGAGGCCGTCTCCGCCGTCGAGGTGGAGAGGCGGGATTCCGCGCGCGGGCACCAGCACCACTTCAGTCTGGCTCTCCGCCCGGTCCCCATGGAGGCCCCACGACGCCCACCACCGGGGGCAGTGCGGGCCCCGAGAGGACGGTTCACTCCTCCCCCGACGACGCCCCCGGCAGGCCGCCCCCGCAGGCCCGCCAGACCCGTGAGGACGAGCGCCCGCAGCCGATATACCCCACAAGGCGCTCACCGCGGCCTCCGGCATCTGCCTGAGCGTGGGGGAGGGCCTGACTCTCGTTCCGATCATCGCCCGCCTCATGCCGCTCCTGGGCGCCCGGTTCGTCGCCCTCCTGGGCGGCGACCTCCCCGGCCGGGAGCGAGACTTCTTCTTCAGCGGGCTCGGCATCCTGCTGAGCAGGCACGATCATCCTGGTCATGCAGCTGTGGAGCCGGCGGGACACTCACACCATGTCCTCGGTGGGCACCGCCGAGCTCGGCATTAATCTCCTGGACCTCCTCGCCCTGGCCTGCCCCATCCTCACCCTGGTCAAGCTGTATCCCGCATACAGTCCGGGCGCACACCTCCTCATCACCGGCAGCATCCTGATAGCGGCCGGCATTGTGCTCCTCCCGCCGCGGCCCCTGGCGTGGCCACCGCCCGACGACGACGGACGCGGCCCGCTGCGCGGGCTCGCCCGCGCCCTGCGCAGCCCCCGGTTCTGGATCCGAGCCGCGGCGGTGATCGGAGTGGTCGTCCTCACCATCGCCTCCGCCCAGGTCTACTGCGCACTGGCGCCTCCTACGCGAGCATTCAGCGCATCCCTGTCGCACCCCTCGGGCAGCGGGCCGGACCTGACCGCCCACACCAGTGACTTGGGCGCGTGGGCCGCCGAGTTCAAGCACTCGCAATTCATCGACTACATTGTCACCGCAGTCGGACCGATCGCCCTGTCAGTCCCGGAGAAGGACGAGAAGGATGAGAAGGACAGCAGAAGAGCGTGATACCGGCAGACGGACCCGGCCGGCTCACCACCCTGGTCATCACCCTGCTCGACCCGGTCGATGGCGCCCCGCACTGGAGCCTGGAGCTCACCAATCTCGTCGGGCGATCCACCGATCACGCACAGCGCCCATCCTTTCCCAACAAGAACAATCCCGCCAGCGGGAGCGCGGTCACCGATCCTGACGGGACGCTGCTGGCCATCCACCTCGACTCCACCTGGAACGAATCCGCCAACCAGTGGGTCACCCCCATTGCCGTCATCAACCTGACGAGCGGCAAGATCCCTGGAGCTCGCGCTCCTTCATCGCCCTGCGTCGGGGGTCCGAGAGAGCTGAGCGCGACCGTGAAAGCGGCCGCGAACTGGTGATCGCCGCCCTGTTCGACCCCTCCACAGGCACGGCGCCGATACCCGCTCCAGGCGCGCCACCCTCATCTACGGCCTGCGCTGACCTCCGCCCCGGCGCGTGCTGCGCGCGCCCGAGCCGAGCCGCCCCACATGCTCCATCCGCCCGCCCTGAGCCTTCTCGCTGACGGCCTCGCGGATTCAGTAGGCTGCCTGTCGTGACCCAGCAGCGCCCCTCGGATCCTTCCGACCGCCATGTCGAGTACGTCTCCGGCGACCCGGCACCAGAAGACGACG
Source organism: Actinomyces israelii (assembly GCF_030253495.1). NCBI lineage: Bacteria > Bacillati > Actinomycetota > Actinomycetes > Actinomycetales > Actinomycetaceae > Actinomyces > Actinomyces israelii. The sequence continues at coordinate 156,022 of NZ_CP124548.1, read as the reverse complement.
CCCCGGCCCGCGAGGCCGCCGTCGAGCAGGAGCAGGAGGCGCACCACGGCGTCCCCTACCAGCAGTCCCGGCCCGGCCCTGACGACGACATTCTGCTCGCCACCGGCCGGCCCCGCCGCCCCACCAGCACGCGCGAGGGCGGGGGCGAGAGCGCAGCGCGGCCGCGCACCAGCATCCCCTACCAGCAGTCCCGGCCCGGCCCTGACGACGACATTCTGCTCGCCACCGGCCGGCCCCGCCGCCCCACCAGCACGCGCGAGGGCGAGACCTTCGTCCAGTCCGAGCGGCGCAAGCAGGAGAACATCCGCCGCCAGCCGGGCCGGCGCGCCTGGGTCCCGGGCCAGCACGGCGCCTGGTCGATGCTGGTCATGCCGGCGATCGTCGGCTGGGTGGTGGGCGGCTTCAGCTGGGTCAACCTGCTGCTCATCCCGTCCTGGTGGGGCGCCTACCTGACCTACTGGGCCTGGTCGCAGTGGCTGCGCACCCGGTCCGCCCGCAAGCGCGCGCTGCTCCTCGTGCCGCTGATCGTCTACACCGCCTGGACCGGCGTGCTCGGGCTGACGACCCTGGTGGCCGCGCCCTACCTGTTGCAGTGGCTGGTGCCCATGCTGCCGCTGCTCGCGATCGCGCTGTGGGAGGTGTGGCGCGGGCGCGAGCGCTCGCTGCCCTCCGGGCTGGCGACGACGGCGGCCGCGAGCCTCATCGCCGCGGTCACCTACAGCCTGGCCGTGCAGGGCGCGGGCGGCTTCCTCGGGACCGGCGGGAACGCCGCCGCCCTGCCCGGCGCGAGCCCCAACGGGGAGCTGCACGGCTGGCCGTGGATGTGGCTGGTGACGGCGTCGACGGCGGCGTACTTCTGCGGGACGGTGCCCTACATCAAGTCGATGATCCGGGAGCGCTTCAACAACCGGCTCCTGGGCGGGACGGTCGCGGCGCACGCGGTCGTGGCGGCGGCGGCCGTGTGGCTGGCGGCCGGCGGGTGGCTGCCGTGGCTGCACGCGGTGCTCTGGGTGGTGCTGGCGGTGCGGTCCCTCGTCATGCCGCTGTGGCAGTGGAGGCTGGTCAGGAAGCGTCACCGACCGCTGCGCCCCGGGACGATGGGGCTGGTCGAGGTGGTGCTCGAGGTGGTCTTCCTGGTCTCGATCGCCACCGCCTGAGGCGCGTGGGGCACGCGACCCGCGGTCAGCCGCGGCCGCCGTCGGCCACCCCGCCCTAACTCGCCGAGTCGGAAATAGGTAAATCAGCCACGCGGGCCCTCCCAGGCGGCCGCGGCCGCGAGCACCCGGTCGTTCTCCTCGCGCGCGCCCACTGAGACGCGCACACCCTCCCCGGCGAAGGGACGCACAAGCACCCCGGAGGCCGCGAAGTGCTCCGCCAGGCTCGCCGTCGTCTCCCCCACGCCGAGCCAGTAGAAGTTCCCCTGCGTCTCGGGCACGACCCACCCCCGCCCCCGCAGCGCCGCCACCACGCGCTCCCGCTCGCAGGCCACCGCGTCCACCCGCCGCGCCGTCTCGGCCAGCGCCTCGGGCCGGCTCGCGGCAATGGCCGCCGCCTGCGCCGCGACCCCCACCCCGAAGGGCGTCGCCACGGCCCGGACGGCGTCGATGATCGCGGGCGCCGCCACGAGGTAGCCCACCCGCATTCCGGCCAGGGCGTGCGCCTTGGAGAAGGTCCGTGACACGACCAGGTTCGGGTGGCGATCCAGCAGCGTCAGCGCGTCCCCCACGGTGTCGTCGGTGACGAAGTCGAGGTAGGCCTCGTCCACGAGCACGACCGCCCGCTCGGGAACGCCGTCGAGCAGCGCGGCCAGCTCGGCGCCGCTCAGCGCCGGCCCGGTCGGGTTGTTGGGCGTGCAGGCGATGATCGCGCGGGTGCGCGACGTGACGGCCGCGGCCATGGCGGCGACGTCGTGGCGGCCGTCGGCGGTCAGCGGCACCTTGACGGCCCGCGCCCCGGCGACGGCGATGCAGATCGGGTAGGCCTCGAAGGAGCGCCACGGCACGACGACGTCGTCCCCCTCGTCGCACACGGCGTCGAGCAGGTGCTGGATGAGGGCGACCGACCCGTTGCCGACGACGACCTGCTCGGCGTCGACCCCGTGCCGGCGGGCGAGGGCCGCGACGAGGGAGTCCGCCGTCATCTCGGGGTAGCGGTTGGCGCCGGTGGCGGCCGCGGTCAAGGCCTCCAGCACCGCGGGCTGGGGTGGGAAGGGGAGCTCGTTGCTGGAGAGCTTGGCGGTGCGGCCGCCGCCCGGGCGCGCCCCGGGCACGTAGCCGGGCAGGGAGCGGACGGCGTCGCGGATGTGGACGGGCGTGTCAGCGCTGCTCATGGGCGCATCCTCCCACCGGGGCGCGGGGCGGGGTGATGCTGGTCGCCTGGGGAGACCGGGCCCGCGGGGGGGCATCCTACTTCTTGTCGCCCTTCACACGCTTGACGGCGGGGAGACCGGGCCCGCGCGGGGGCGCCGGTCGCATGCGGTGGTGCCGTCGCCGCGGAATGCCGGAAGGCCGAGGTCGACCACCCAGGCGCGCGAGCGGCCTGCGTGCCGCGCACAGCCGCGTCTCAGGCGCGAGTGGAAGAATGAACGCATGGAGCTTCTTGTACGCACGATCGGCAATGCGGCCGGCCTATGGCTGGCGGTCACCCTCATCAAGGGGATGGATGTTCCGGGCACGCCGACGACGCTCATGACCGTCATGAACCTGCTCGTGGTCGGCCTCGTCCTGGCGCTGGTCAACTCGCTGATCAAGCCCGTGGCGAAGTTCGTCGCCTTCCCGCTGTACGTCCTGACGTTCGGGCTGTTCGCCCTGATCGTCAACGGGGCGATGCTGCTGCTGACGAGCGCCATCACGGACAGGCTGGTCGGCGTCGGAGCAGAGGCGGGCCTCACCCTGGGCCTGCATGTGGGCTCGTTCGGAACGGCAATCCTCGCCTCGATCCTGATCTCGATCGTCTCGGCGCTGGTAGTGGGCGTGCTCGGCCCGCGCAGGCAGGACGACTGAAACATTCCGGGGCGCGCGGCTTCCGCCCGGCCGGCCCGGCATCCCGCCGCCGCCCACCTGGCGCTTACTACGCTCCTTTGTCCCTTACTACGCCCCTTTTCCTCGTACAGTAAGGGACAAAGGAGCGTAGTAAGCGCTCTGGGCCGGCCCACCCGCCTGGGCGGACTCCGCTCAGAAGCGCGAGCTGGAGCCGGACTGGCTGGGCGCACCAGTCGTGTGACGGGCGATGTCGAAGACGAACGCGCTCGTCGTCGCCCCCTTCTCGTCCGTGCCGGTGAGCGACTCGAGCCGGTGTGTCCACGCATCGATCGCGGGATCCCCGCTCATGCCCTCGACGGCGTCAGCGTAGACAAGACTCCCGTGCGGGTACCCCTCGAGGTCGGAGTCGGTGGTGTCCAGGGTGACGACGGTGCGCGTGGGCGTGCGCGGGGTGGGCGCACCGTCGAGGGCGGGGACGGCGTCGGCGCCGTTCTCCAGGTGCAGCGCATTGACGTTGTCGGGCAGGTCGGCCCCGGCCGTGGGCCCGCCAGCCGTCAGCAGGGTGGTGACGTTGTACCGCTCGTTGACGGTGGGGTCCGCCGCGATATTGCTGGCAACGATGGCCCCCTGCGAGTGGCCGTAGATCCCCACCGGGTCATCCGGGCCGATCCCGGCTCGGCGCATGGCGGCGGCCACCAGGCTCTCCATGTCATTGGGTGCACCGGCCACGGCCTGCAGGTTGGTCAGCAGGTCCTGCGGGTTGCTGCCGCCCAGCCCCCAGTCGGTCGTGCCCGGGACGACGACGAGCCACGAGCTCGTGCCGTCGGCGTGCGTGGTGCGCACGATCGAGATGACGCCGCTGGAGGGGTCGTCGTCCTGCGCCTTGAGGGAGTCGCTGTAGCGGATGACGTCCGCGGCCGTGCCCAGCGGCCTGTCCACCTTCACCCCGTCCGCCGCGCGCCCGTCGGCCTTCTTGAGAGCGGGCACGTCCGCGCCCCAGGCCATCGGATCGCGCCCGGAGGGCGGGATGGTCAGGGAGGAGCCGCCGTGCACGGTGAGGGTGAGATCAGTCGGGTCGCCGAAGCGCCTGGCGGCCACGTCCGCGGAGAGCGCGGACATGTAGTACACGATGCGCTCCATCGGGGTCAGCGACGAGGTGGGAACCTTCTGACCGCCGTCGGTCGTGAGCTCCTCGGGGAGCTTCGCGCTGATCTCGGGGTCGAGGCGCTGCGCGACGCCGGTCAGGTAGGCCTCGATCGCCGCCGTCTCGCGGCCGGTCTTGGCGTTCCTGGCGTAGTCCACCAGCATTGCGATCTTCAGCAGGTCGGTCTGCACCCATTCGGCGAGGTCGTCATCGGACATGACGGCGGTGAGGTCGTCCAGGACGTCGGCGAGGTCGCCATCGGCGTACTTGGTCAGATCGGGGTTGGTGGCGGCGGAGCCGGCACCAAGAAGAAGGAGGAGCCCCGCGGGCGAGCTCGCCATCAGGAGCATTCCCAACACGCCCCAGGTGGCCGCGCCGAAGGCCCCGGCGCCGCTGGGCGCCGCACCGGACTCGGCGCCGTTGTAGACATTGACGCAGTCCGTGACGTCGGCGGCGAGAGCGCGCAGCGACTCCGCGACGTCCTGGAGGGAGCCAGCTCCCGTCGTCAGCGCCGCGACGGCGTCGAGCGCCGCGGTGCGCAGGGCCTCGAAGCTCGACGTCGAGTACGACGAAGGACTGCCGCAGGAGGCGATCCCCGTGTTGCCGAATCCAGAGGTGCACATGGGGTCGGACCAGTGGAACCCGCTGAAGAACGACCCGCCGCCCTGGGAGTCCGACGTGTCCTTGTCCGGCTCGGGCCGGGCGACGGCGGCCCGAGCCTCGGCCTCGGCGTCGAGAGCATGCGTACGGGCGTCGTCGAGGTGGCCGGCGGCGTTGGTGAGCGCGGTGGCGAAGCCGCTGAGGGCGTCGGTATCGACCGCATAGGTGCCTCCCGAGACGACGGCGGTGACCCCGGCCGTCATTCCGGGCCAGGCCAGGGAGGCCGACCCGTCGCCGTCGCCCGCGGTCGGCGGGCTGAAGTAGTGGCTCGTCGGAGCCTCATTGCCGCAGGGCACTATCGCGTCGCCCAGGGTCATCTCGGGGAACGGATCCCTGGAGCTCTGAATCGCCTGGTCTGCGTCGAGAAGGGCCTGGCCCGGATCGCAGACATCTCCCTGCGCAGGCTGGGACAGTGTTGCGGTGCTCACCGACGCCCCCTACCCGGCGCTTGCGTCTTTGAGCGCGGTCATGGCGGTGTCGGCCGTGTCAAGAAGCGAATCGAGTCCGGTGAGCAGGGTGCGGAGCGTGTCGAGCTGCGTCTGACAGGCGGCCGACGCGCCCCCCGTCCAGCTGTCGGGTACGGTGGCGGGAACAAGTCCGACGCCGGTGGCGACGTCGTCCCTGGCCAAGTCGATGTTCAAAGAGGTCATGGCTGGACGGTACGACCGGCCGCCCACTCCCTGCAGACTCCCTGTGAACGGCCCGCCGGAGGGTGCGCACGAGCGGCCCTGTGGGGCCCCGCTCAGACTGGCCGGCGCAGGCAGACGACGGCGTCGGAGCGCCGCCCCGCCTCGCCGTCGGGACCGATCGTCTCCCGCCACCGCTCCTGGCCGGCCTCGACCCGCCAGCCCCGCGTCGCCCCGGCCAGACCCGCGAGCAGCTCGTCGGGGGTGTAGGTGCGCGCGTGGTTGCCGTGCCAGGGCGGGTTGGTGCAGTGGACGGCGGTGAGCAGGCGCCCCCCGGGAGCCACGAGCCCGGCCCCCTGGGCCAGGAGCTCGACCAGGTCGAGCGACCCGGGCATGGGACCGCCGTGGACGTAGAAGGCGGCCACGAGGTCGAAGGGGCCGGCGGGCAGCGCCTCGTGCGTCACATCGAGGACGACGCCGTGGACCCGCTCCCCCAGGCCGCGCCCGCGGGCCCCGGCCTCCATGCGGGCAATGGCGGTGGCCGACAGGTCAACACCGGTGGCGTCCCAGCCGTGCTCGGCGAGCCAGACGACGTCGGCGCCCTCCCCGCAGCCCAGGTCGAGGGCGCGCCCCGGCTCCCAGGCGGCGGCGAGCTCGGGCAGCCAGTCGTTGGGCTGCTCGGACCACAGCCGATCGACGGCGGCATAACGCGATTCCCACTGCTCTTGGCGCTCACTCATGGAGGCGAGACTAGATGATCGATTCCGGCGGGGCGCAAACCGGGCCGGTGGGCGGCGTCGTCCTCTTCCGCCAAGATCGGCCATATTCCGCACCGAGATCGGCCCGAGGAGCCCGGCGGGGCGCCTGTTGCAGGTGAGCCCCTCCCGCACTGCGGTCAGCACGGCTGGCGGCCCCGAATGCGGAAGCGACGGGCCGTCAGCCGCACCAGACCGCTGCCCGGTCTCTCCACCTCCAGCCCGGCCGCGCGCAGAGCGGCTGTCACCACCGCCAAGCACGCATCCGGATAGCGTGGCCGGATCCCGAACCAGTCGTGGACCTCGGAGGCCCCGGTGCCGTCGACCTGCCGGGTGACCAGGATCCCGCCGGACGCCATGACTCGGGCAGCGTCGACGGCGTCGAGGCGAGCGCGGCGCTCGGTGGTGAAACGGCTCCAGGAGGAGGGTCAGGCGCCCGCCTGTGCCCATGTCGAGCACGGTGCCGCCGCCCGCATCGGCAAGTGGTCGCGACCGGTCCCGCCCCCGAATGATTGATTCTGGGCCTGCGGCTTCTTCTCGTCGGGACTGCTTCGAGGCGCCCGCCTGGCGCTGCGGCCCCTCAAAAAGGTGGCTCCTACGCACTTTTAGCACTGGCCGGCGCCGCCGCTCCGCCGCAGAACCGCGGAATCACGCCGATCCTCAATGAGCACGACAGCACCGGTCACCTTAAAACTGCGTGAGAGCCACCTTTTCCGGCCGAGACCGTCCCATCAAGAGCGCAGAGCGTGCCGTCAACGCCGATGGCGGCACGCGGCCCCCGGCGTCCGGGCGTCCGAGTGGAGCACGCCGGAACATGAACGTACCTTCCCAACGTGAACCTCCGTTGACGTTGGGGCCCGCCGCTCACCTGACCCGGCCCGCGCCCCCGGCATCGATCATCCAGCGGCTCCGTGCTCATGCCCGCCCGGGCCCAGAGGGGACCGGGCGGGCATGAGCGGTACGGCTCCGGGCAGCCGACCGGACCGCCCGCGGCCGGCCGCCCCAGCGTGCTCCGGCAGGACCCCGCCGCTCCCGGCCGGCACCGATCCGCGCTCAGTGCTCCTCGACGCTCGTGCGCAGCGGAACCTCCCGGATGAAGCACACGACGACGAGGGCCACGAGGACCAGGGGCACAAGGTGACCGAAGACCGGGGTGAGGGCTTCGGAGTAGGCGGAGGTGACGATCGCGCGCAGCTGCTCGGGCAGGGCGTTGACAATGGCTGGGGTGAGGCCGGAGATCGCGGCGCCGGAGCGGCCCGGATCGATGCCCGCCTCGCTCATGCGCTCGGTGAGGAGCGAGGTGAGGTTGGAGGTGAAGATCGAGCCGACGATCGCCGCACCGAGGGTCGCACCGATCTCGCGGAAGAAGTTGTTCGCGGCGGTGGCGGCGCCGACCTCGCGGTCGGGGAAGGAGTTCTGGACGATGAGGATGAAGATCTGCATGCCCAGGCCGATGCCGGCTCCGAGCACGAAGAGGTAGGTGCACAGCACCTGGACGCTCGTCGTGACCTCGATGGTGGACAGCAGGCCGAGCCCGATGGCGGAGACGACGGCGCAGGCGATCGTCATCCACTTGTAGCGGCCGGTGCGCGAGGCGAGGTTACCGGTGAGCAGGGCGGCGCCCATGAGCCCGGAGACCATGGAGATGAGGAGCAGCCCGGCCTGGGTGGCGGAGTAGCCGTAGACCATCTGGAAGTAGGTGGGCATGTAGGAGATGGCGCCGAACATGCCGATGGCGATGATCATCCCGGCGATGGTGGCGAGGTTGAAGTTGCGCGAGGCGAACAGGTGCAGGGGGATGATCGGCGCCTCGGCCCTGCGCTCGACGGCGACGAAGGCGATGGCGCCGACGGCGGCGACGGCGGCCAGGCCGAGGATCTGCGCGGAGTCCCAGGCGTAGGTGTGCCCGCCCCAGGCGCAGATGAGGATGATGGCGCTCGTGGCGACGGCCATGGTGGCGATGCCGCGCCAGTCGATGGCGACGGTGAGGCGGCGCCTGGGCAGGTCGAGGAAGATCACGGCCGTGGCGACGGCAACCAGACCGAGGGGCACGTTGATCCAGAAGGCCCAGCGCCAGCTGAGGGACTCGGTGAACCAGCCGCCGAGCAGCGGGCCGATAATGGAGGACAGCCCGAAGACGGCGCCCATGGCCCCCATGTACTTGCCGCGGTCCCGGGCGGGGACGACGTCGGCGATGATCGACTGGGACAGGATCATCAGGCCGCCGCCGCCCAGCCCCTGGATGGCGCGGGCGGCGATGAGGGCGGCCATGGAGGCCGCGGAGCCGCCGACGACGGTGCCGGCGAGAAAGATGCTGATGGCGCCGATGAACAGGTTCTTGCGGCCCAGGAGGTCGCCGAGCTTGCCGTAGACCGGCATCATAATGGTGGCCGTGAGCATGTAGGCGGTGGTGACCCACAGCTGGTGCTCGACGCCGTTGAGCTCGCCGACGATGGTGGGCAGGGCCGTGGAGAAGATGGTCTGGTCGAGGCTGGCGAGCAGCATGGCGACGAGCAGGCCGGAGAAGACCGCGAGGAAGCGCGAGCGGGTGGTGCCGCCATCGGTCTCCCCGGTGCCGGCGGCAGCGCCGGCCGCCGCGGTGCCGGCGGCGGGGCGCGCCCGTCCGGGCGCCTCCGACGGCTCGGAGCGCGCAGTGCGCGCGAGAGCTGTGCGTGTCATGTGAGATCCCTTCGTTTGTTACCGCGGTAAATACATTAGATGTTTACCTCGGTAACTACAATGTGGGTGTGCGTGACGCTCCGCACGCCGGCGGCCTCCGTCAGCCAGCGCCCGGCATCCAGAAGCGCCCGCCCGCCGGCCCCGCCCGCTCAATCGTGCCCGGCCGCGCCCATCCGCCCCGCGCCGCCCCCACGGAAGGCAGACTCGCACCATGACCACCACCGCCCGGACCCCGCACGAAGCCCCCCGCACCCCGCCAAAGGAGTACGAGGGCTGGCCCCTGGAGGCGCCCCGCCTCCCCGAGGGCGCTGACCGCGCCGTCGAGCTCAGCCCCCTGCTGGCGGAGGTCGTCGCCGGCGCCCCCTGGACCGACGCGGACTCCATGTCCGACCGGGTCGCGGGCATCGTCGCGACGACGACGGTCGGCGCCCTCGGCGGCCTGCTGCGGCGCCTGCGCGACCGCTACGCCGAGAGGGAGTGGGGCATGTCCTCCTCGCGGGTCGAGCTGCTCATGCTCCTCGCCCGCTCCGGCAGCCCGACCATGAGCGAGCTCGCCCGCACCCTCGACGTCACGCCGCGCGCCGTCACCCGTCTCGTCGACGGGCTGGAGGCCGACGGCTACGTCGTGCGCGAGCGGCAGGCCGACGACGCCCGCGTCATCCGCGTGCGCTGCACCCCCGAGGTCCTCGACCGCGTCGCGCGCGCCGCCCAGGCGCACCTGTCCCAGCTGCTCGCCCTGTGCGAGGGCGTCGACGGCGACGACCTGCGCACCGCCGTCCGGGTCCTCCAGCGCATCTCCGCCCGGGCCCGCACCGAGCTCGGCCTGACCTGAGACGGCCCCGCCCGCGCCGGCACCATCCGGGCGGTCCCGGGCATCCGGGCCCAATGGCTCCGCCCGCCCCACACGGCCCGAGGCCGCCCGCCTCGCGGTCAGGACGGCCGGCGGGCCCGGATGCAGAAGCGGCGGGCCACCAGCAGCACCGGGCCGCCGCCCGACTCCTCGCGGATGCGCGCCAGCACCGCGGCGCGGTCGGGCCCGGGGGCGCCGGGGTGGACCGCGCCCCAGTCGGCGGCGAGCTCGTCCGCGCTGTCAACGTCCACGGCCCTCGACCACTGCGAAGTGCTCTCCACAATCAGCCCGGCTTCGCTCAGAGCCGCCGTCATCGCCCTCAGGCGCACGCTCGGGCGGGACGCCCGGGCGTCGAGCCGGCCACGGGTCCCAGGGATTCCGGGAACCTCGGAGGCCACGGGGATATCGGGGGTCCCGGGAGCCCCGGCGTCGTCGACCTGCTGGGTGATCAGGAGCCCGCCGGGGGCCAGGACGCGGACGACGTCGGGAACGCTGAGCGCCTTGAGCCGGTTCATGACCAGGCGCGCGCCGCCGTCGGCGAGCGGCAGCCGGGAGCCCGCGTCGGCGCGCTCCTCGACGCGCGCGCCCAGGGGCCCCAGGCGCTCGCGGGCCGACGCCGCAGCGGGCCCCCGCTCCTCGACGGCGACGACGTCGAGGCCGGCACGGTAGTCGGGGAGAAGGTGCTCCAGGAGGAGAGCCAGGCGCTCGCCGCCCATGCCCATGGCGACCACGGTGCCGCCGCCCGCCTCGGCGAGGGCATCGAGCGCGCCCCAGCACTCGGTCTCGAAGTCCCGGTCCACGTCCTCGGTCGACACCGCCCCCTCCGGGGCGACCACCTCCACCGCCCCCTCCGGGAGGGCCACCCCCTCCATCGGCTCTTTCAGGGAGGCCAGATCCCTCGCCGCCTCCTTCAGGATGCGCAGGCCCCCGCCGTGCGCGCGGATGGCGCGGTGGAAGGCCCTCCAGTCACTGAACAACCCCATGGACCCGAGCCTAGATCACCGGGCCCCGAGCCGCCCGGCTCGTCCCGGCTCCGGCGGGCGACGATCGGGGTCGTGCGCCGTCCCCGGTCGAGGCCGCGCGGGAGGGCGCCGTGCGCCCCGGCAGGCGCCGCCACCTCATCGGCTCCGGCCTGTCCCGCAAGGCGGTGCAGGCGCAGGCGTACTGGATCCAGGGCCGGGCCATGGGGCCGGATCCAGGGCCGGGCCATGGGGCCGGCAATGAAGGACGACGGCGCTACCCTCGCGCCATGACCAACCCCCACGCCGTCGACCCCTCCTGGGTCGCCGCCCGCAACGCCGCCCTCCTCGCCGATCCCGCCGCCCGGGTCGCCGGCAACGCCGTCGCCACCACCGACGTCGAAAGACTCACCCTGGACCGCGCGATCCTCACCTCGATCGACACCTCGGTCTCCGACCTCATCCCCGACGCCGCCGTCACCGACCAGAAGCACTCCGGGCGCTGCTGGGCCTTCGCCGGCCTCAACGTGCTGCGGGCCGCCCTGATGAGAGAGCTGAACCTGGAGTCGGTGGAGCTGAGCCAGAGCTTCGTCTACTTCTACGACAAGCTGGAGAAGGCGGCGGCGTTCCTGGCCCGCGCCGTGGGCGACGCCGAGCGCCCGCTCGACGACCGGGAGGTGGCTGATTCCCTGCGCGACCCGATCGGCGACGGCGGCTGGTGGCCGGAGTTCGCCCGGCTCGTGGCCAAGTACGGGATGGTCCCCCACTACGCCATGCCGGATGCGGACTCGGCGACGAGCTCGGAGGCCATGAACGATCACCTCGCCACGCTGCTGCGCCGCACCGTCCTGCGCCTGCGTGCGGCGGCGGCCGCCGGGGAGGAGCTCGAGCCGATCCGGGCGGCGGCGCTGGCGGACGTCCACCGGGTCCTGGTCATCCACCTGGGCGCCCCGCCGGCCGAGTTCGTGTGGCAGTACCGGGACAGGGGCAAGGTCTTCCACCGGGTCGGCGCTCTCACCCCGGTCGAGTTCGCCCGGCGCTACGTCTCCGGGCTGGAGGAGTTCGTCGTCGTGGCCCACGACCCGCGCCCCGAGATCCCTCTCAACACCCGGTTCGGCATCGACCGCACCGACCTCATGGTGGGCGAACCCACCCAGGAGCACGTCACCGCCGAGCTGGGCGTCCTCAAGGCGGCGGCGGTCGCCGCCATCCAGGACGGGGAGCCGGTGTGGTTCGCCTGCGACGTCGCCAAGCAGCGGGACAAGGAGTCGGGCGTCTGGGACGCAGCCCTGCACGACTACGAGGGCCTGTACGGCGTGAAGCTGTCCATGACGAAGGCGGAGCGGCTGGTGGCGCGCGAGTCGGCGCTCACCCACGCCATGTGCCTGACGGGCGTGGACCTGGTGGACGGCGCGCCGCGGCGCTGGCGGGTGGAGAACTCCTGGGGCGACAAGGTCGGCGAGAAGGGCTTCCACACCATGAACGACTCCTGGTTCGACGAGTACGTCTACCAGGTGGTCGTGCGCGCCCGGCGCCTGCCGCCCGAGGTCCGCGCGGCGCTGGACGCCGGGCCGATCATCCTTCCCAGCTGGGACCCGATGGCCTGAGCCGGGCCGCCAGGGGCGCGGGCGGCCTGTGGGGGCCGAGCGTGGAGCAGCTCGGCACGCGCGACGGCGAGTCCGCCGTCAATGAGCGTCTGTACACCATCTGCACCTTCGCCGCGGACCACGAGGGGCACCGGGGCCGGGCAGCGCGCCCCGGCGGGGACTGCTGCCCATCTGAATCCCTCCGCTCCTGTGCCAGACTCAGGGTGCTCCGCAACCGGAGCAGGTCCCTCACCGGGGCCCTCACCGACCCAAGGACCGCCCAATGAGGACTGTCTCCCGAAGGCGCCCAGCACTCCTGGCGCTCCTCTGCGCATTCTCCCTCGCCCTCACCTGCGTCGTCAGCGCCTGCTCCTCCAGCGGATCCTCGACGAGCGGGTCCGGGGAGGCGCCCGCCCCCGCGAGCCCCGCCGCCACTGCTGCCGCCGCCTCCTCCGACCGCTTCGTCATCACCTGGGCCAAGGGCTCCGAGGCCGCCAGCCTCATCGACTCCGTCGATGCCTACGGCGTCGACATTATCGGCTCTCTGCCCCAGAAGGACCAGGACGCGCTCAGGGCCGCCGCAGAGCAGGCATCCGTCGTCGTCGAGCAGGCCACTGCCCACGTGGGGGGCTTGACCACCGTGAAGCTGAGCGAGGCGCTCACCCCTGAGAAGTCACGGACCTTCATCGACGCCCTCACCTCCTCCGACTCCGTCGAGACCGCCGAGCCCGAGCTGCGGGTGACGGCGCTCGACACCAGCGCGGGCACGCCCAACGACGAGTACTTCGGCTACCAGTGGGGGCTGACCGCCGAGCGGCACGGCGTCAACGCGACGAGCGCCTGGTCCCAGTCCACCGGGAGGGGAGCGACCGTCGCCGTCCTCGACACCGGCATCCTTCCCGACCACCCGGACATCGGCGGGCAGCTCCTGCCCGGCTACGACTTCATCTCCGACTCCTGGATCGCCGGGGACGACGACGGCCGCGACGACGACCCCACCGACATGGGCGACGGCGTCGTCGCCAATGCCTGCGGCAACGGCAACAAGGAGACGAAGTCCACCTGGCACGGCTCGCACGTGGCCGGGATCATCGCCGCCTCGACCGACAACAGCACCGGCGTGGCCGGGGTCGCCCCCGACGCCAAGATCCTGCCTGTGCGCGTGCTCGGCCGCTGCGGCGGCGGGACGGACCTCATTGACGCCCTGACCTGGGCGTCGGGCGGCAGCGTCAAGGGGGCTCCGGACAACGCGAACCCCGCGCAGGTCATCAACCTGAGCCTGGGCGGCTCCGGCACCTGCCCCGCCTACCTCCAGAAGGCCATCGACGACGCCGTGGACCGGGGGTCGATCATCGTCGCCTCCGCCGGGAACGAGGACCAGGACGTGAGCGGCGTGAGCCCGGGCGGCTGCGAGAACGTCATCACCGTCGGCGCCTCCAACGGCAACGGCGCCCGCAGCTTCTACTCCAACTACGGCACCGGCGTCGAGGTCTCGGCCCCCGGCGGCGACCCCGACGTGGACAGCGGCATCCTCTCCCTGAGCCAGCAGTCGGCCCCCGACTCCCCTCCCTACGTCTTCATGGCGGGGACCAGCCAGGCCGCCCCGCACGTGGCCGGCACGGTCGCGCTGCTCAAGTCCGTGGATCCCGGCCTCACGACGGCGAAGGCCACCACGGTCCTGCAGGACGCGTCCCAGCCGCTGACCTCCTGCGACCGGGACGCCTGCGGAGCCGGCATTGTCGACGCGGCCGCCGCGGTGACCGCGCTGTCGTCCGAGCAGAGTCCCGGCGGCGCGCCGACCGAGGACCCGGGCCCGGGCGAGGCCGACGCGGGCGACGGCCAGGGCGACGGCGACTCCGGCGGCCTGCGAAGGAACCTGGGCGACCTGTGGGACCGCATCAGCGGAGACAGGTAGCGGCCCGTCGGCGCGCGGGCTCGGCGCGCTTTCCGTGGAGGTCCGCCGACGCCGGTCCCCTCGCCGGGCCCGTCGGCGCGCGTCGCGCCCTTCGCCGCGGCGCCCCTCGTCGGGCCCGCCCGCGGAGCGCCGATTCCCCGGCGTTCTCCCGGGTGCCCGAGGCTCGCGCACCCGACGTCGACTGCGGTCTGCAACGTTTCGGTGCGCCCGGCCCCAGCCGACCCTCCCTTCCGCGGGCACCGCCGTCGGCCTGCCACAATGAGCCATCGTGACCAGCGGTACGACCCTCTCACTGAACAGTTCCCGCCCCTGAGCGGGAGGATAACCGCATCTCTGCACCGGGAGGCGAAGGGACGATCGAAGGTAAGGACACGCCCTCCATAGTGGCTAGCCAGGAGTGGCTAGCCAGGGCGGCCAGTTCTTTCACTGTCACCACGCGAAATGAGGTGCCAGCAGGAGCACGCACGGCGCGCGCGGCGGCCGAGGCGCAGGAACAACCGGCCACAACAGCGGCACAGGCAGCACAGGAGGCAGACGCGGCGGTAAAGGCACCGGAGGCGGCAAAGGACACGGAGGCACAGGCCACGGCGGAGGAGGCACCGGACACGGGACCGCCGGCGGAGACAAGACCCCCGACCCCGAGATGACCAGACGCTCCCAGGAAGCCCAGCAACGCGCACAAAACACCCATAGACAAATATCGGAAAAAACAAAGACTATAAAGATAAGGCGACTTCGTCGGACCATAGTCAGACTCTCAGTGGCTGGAGCGAGAATAGGCGTCCCAAGACGGGTTTCCAGAAGCCCAATGTCGATGAGGTCCTCGCCAAGCAGGAGGAGATCGGCCACCCCGTCAAACGCGCCGGTATGAGAGACAACGGCGTTCCAGGGCAGTACTATGCCTCGCACGCGGAGCGGCAGGAGTCGATCACGGCCAAGGAGCCGGCCATCGGTGTAGCGAAGGAGCTCTGCGATGACTGTCCGGGCTGCTTCAGCAGGCTCGCCCAGCACGAGGGGAGATGCTGGTACGTCACCGACCCGGATGGGACATGGATATTCTACCCCGACGGCACAGTGGTAAAGCCTTGAACAACATCATGACGCAACCGATCGATATTATGCTCGGATCGGATGGCGCTGGAGAGCAACGGATGAGGAGGGTGTCATGATTGACATGGACGCAGTGAACCGGGAGATCGAGGCCGGCCGGGCCGAGCTGGCCGCCAGTGACAAGGCGATCCTGACCCTAGGAACCCGCAGGCGGATCTGGGAGGCCATGCTGGACCCCCAGGACGACGAGGCCTCATACCGGCACCGGATCGAGCTGAAGATGACATGTGTGCGCCACGTGCAACATCTTTGGGACCGGGCCTTCCCCGGTGATAGCAGGGTCGAGGAGATGCTCACCCTGGCACAGGAGCTCATCAACCAGCAGGCCGATCCAAAGCAATCACAGATTCACGCAGAGAGTTTTCTTGTTCATGTACTCGACAAGACGACAGAGGCAGATTTTGCCGCAAAGACAGCCACCCTTGTTGCTGAAGGAGTCTCACATGCGGTGATTTCAGCATGCTATCGCAATCCTGATTACAATATTGCAGACGACGAAACGGATGACGATGAGCTGCTTCCAGACACCCTTGAGCCGAGTTACTGCTGCGCGGGAGCGGCAGCCCACGCCCCGAACTGGATGCCGATTGAGAAGACCGACGTGCCGGCTCGTCGGGCGTTCTGGACATGGTACCTGGATGAGGCGATCCCGCAGGTGCTGGCCAACTGATCTACTGGTAGGAGCCTGACTGGTGCGGTTCTTTGCTGTCGAGTTTGTTCTTTCCGCCAAGGTGGCGGGACCAGACGTCAGCGTACCGCAGTTGCTCCTACCGCCTTATCCGTCGTCGTCAGCTGACGGAATCACCAGACCTGGGGGATCAGGAATCGGTGGCTCTGGTGACATACAAGTCGTTTCAACCGCATGCGAAGGTAACCGGGTTTGATGGCGAGCAGTGGATGACGTGGCCTGACTATATCGGACTGGGGTGGAAAGTGACCCAGGAGCGCATGAAAGCGGACTGGAAGGGCATCTGGGACTACGCCCTGCCTCATGTGCGGGCCACGGAGGAGGAGGTGGCGCGCACCGAGGAGACCCTGGGCTTCCGCCTGCCGGAGTCCTACCGCGGTTTCCTGCTGGCCTCCAACGGCTGGCCGTGCTTCTACCAGGACATGACGATCTTCTCCACCGACGACCTTCTGGGTGGACCGTTGTACGATGCCGGGCGAATCCCCCTGGATCTGCCCGAGTGCGTGGAGTCCATGGCTATAGATGGTGTCGTAGCTGCCGACTACTTCACCGTGGCGGCCTCAGAGACCCAGAACGACGTGGCCCTTCTCGGGCGCCCCGGTACCCCCGCAGAAGGCGCCGTCGCATGGTGGGGAGGTGAGGTCATGGACCGGTACAAGGACTTCCTGGAGTACTACCTGTCCATGCTCGAGTACAACAAGCTTGACATTGAGGACATCCGGGAGAAGGACGGCCCGAAGCCCGACGGTGTAATCCACGCAGTTCTCGGCGACAACCCGTACGACGACGGCGTGATCATCCTCCCGCGCTCCGCCGCCGAAAGAACGTAATGCGCAGGCGGGACAGAGCTTACTGCTGCTGCGTCAGGTCTTGCCGTCACTAACCTGCTTGCGAGCTCTCTTGAGTTTTGCCTCGTTCTCGCCCACGGCGTGACCGGTTACCACGGAGCTCAGCCTGGCCTGCCGCCACTGCGACAGCCATTCGCGTACCGTCTCCTCGGCCCGCTCGACCATCTCCGCGGTAATACCAGGCCGACGCCACAGGCAGTGTACAGAATTGCCTCCGCCCTCAGTCCCCGCCGGCTTGCAGAGCGTCCGAGCGCTTCCTCCACCTGATGAGGATGCCCCGCTCCTCATCCGTCATGTCGACCTGCACGAGGCAATCCTCATGCGAGATTCTCCGCAAACACCAACCAGGAATCCCGCAGCAGCTGCCTCAGAATGCCATTTTGTTTAATTCCGGCCATATTGGACCATATATTATATTGTAGACAAGCCGCCCCGAGGGCGCGCATCGCAAGCACCGGCCCAACCCGCCGCGGATACCACCAACAGACCCTCCCCTCCGCGGGCACCGCCGTCGGCCTGCCACAATGAGCGCATGGTCGACCTCTCCGCCGTGTCCCCCGCCATCGCCCTGGGCCCCCTTGACGGCCGCTACCGCGCGGTGGCCGCCCCGCTCGTCAACCACCTGTCCGAGGCCGCCCTCAACCGGGCCCGCCTGCGGGTCGAGGTTGAGTGGCTCATCCACCTGACCGACCTCGGCGTCCTGCCTGGCGCGCCCGGGCTGAGCGACTCCGAGAAGGCCTACCTGCGCGGCGTCGTCGAGGGCTTCGGGGCCGAGGAGATCGCCGAGCTGGCCGAGATCGAGGCCGTCACCCGCCACGACGTCAAAGCCGTGGAGTACCTGCTCAAGCGCCGCCTGGACGCCGCCGCCCAGGCCCCCGGCGTCCGGGCCGCCGACGGCGCCCCCACCGTCCTGCCGGGCGTGGGCGAGATCGTCCACATCTTCTGCACCTCCGAGGACATCAACAACCTCGCCTACGCCCTGACCGTGCGCGCCGCCGTGCAGGAGATCTGGCTGCCGGCCGCCCGCGGGCTCGTGGCCGACCTGGCCGCACTCGCCCGCGGGCAGGCGGGCACCCCGATGCTCTCGCGCACCCACGGCCAGAGCGCCACGCCCACCACGCTCGGCAAGGAGCTCGCCGTCCTCGCCCACCGCCTGCGCCGCCAGGTGCGCCGCGTGGAGGGCGCCGAGTACCTGGGCAAGATCAACGGGGCGACCGGCACCTACGGCGCGCACGTCGTGGCCGTGCCCGGCGCCGACTGGGAGTCGGTGGCCCGCGGCTTCGTGGAGTCCCTGGGGCTGACCTGGAACCCGCTGACCACCCAGATCGAGTCCCACGACTGGCAGGCCGAGCTCTACTCCGACATCGCCCGCTTCAACCGCATCGCCCACAACCTGGCCACCGACGCCTGGACCTACATCTCCCTGGGCTACTTCCGCCAGCGCCTGAGCGCCCAGGGCTCCACCGGCTCATCGACCATGCCGCACAAGGTCAACCCGATCCGCTTCGAGAACGGGGAGGCGAACCTGGAGATCTCCTGCGCCCTGCTGGACACGCTGGCGGCCACCCTGGTGACCTCGCGCCTCCAGCGGGACCTGACCGACTCCACCACGCAGCGCAATATCGGGGTGGCCCTGGGGCACTCGCTGCTGGCCATCGACAACATCCGCCGCGGCCTGGCAGGGCTCAACGTCGACCGGGCGCGCCTGGCCGAGGACCTCGACACCGCCTGGGAGGTCCTGGGCGAGCCGGTGCAGCAGGCCATGCGGGCAGCCGCCGTGGCCGGGGCGAGAGGCATGGCCGACCCCTACGAGCGGCTCAGGGAGCTCACGCGCGGGCGGCGGATCACGCCGGAGGCCATGCGCGAGTTCATCTCCGGCCTGGGCATGCCCGACGACGTCGAGGGCCGGCTGCTGGCCCTGACCCCCGCGGCCTACACGGGGCTGGCCGAGCAGCTGGTCGCGCACCTGGACGACTGACGCGCGGCGCCCCACCTGCGTCGAGATAGACATTTTCGTATGAGGTAGACGGTGACACCGTCTACCTCATACGAAAATGTCTATCTCGACGCCGGGGAGCGGGAGCAGGAGCAGCGCGGGAGCGGGAACAGCACAAGGCCGGCACACCCCGACGCGCCTTCAGCCCGCACCCAGCAGGTAGCGGGCGCACACCCCGGCGACGCACTCCTCAGCGGGGTTGACGCCGAAGCGGTTGGCGTCCATGTGCAGCACGTCCAGCGCCCGGCGCCCGCCGGGGCCCGCACCGATCCGGCGCACGGTGCGACCGGCGTCGTCGGCCAGCCGCCCGGTCAGCTCGTCGGCACGCGCCCATCCCGGCACCTCCTCCAGGCGGCACCCGAGCACCTGCCGCACCACAGCGCCGAGCGCGGCGCCGTCGCGCAGACGCTCGGGGAGCCGCGACCCCCACGTGCGCAGGTGGGCGCCCAGCAGCTCGGCCGGCGGCAGCACCCCGACGGCGGCCGCGTGCGCCAGGAAGCGGGCCGCCAGGGCGACCCTGGGCAGCGGGCGGGGCGCCGTCCACACCCGGTTGTCCAGGCACCAGCGGCTGGAGACGTCGAAGTGCCGCTCGGCCTCCTCCACTCCCGCCGGGCCGCCGTACTTGTCGTACTCGGGCCCGTACACCGAGCACGCCACGCCGGCCCGCCCGTCGGTGCCGCCGGCGGCGGTCATCGGGTCGGGGACGAGGCGCTCGAGCACGCGCACCCGCGCCCGCCGTGCGGTGGCGTCCAGGACGTCGAGGCGCTCGAAGAGCTCATCCAGCGCATCCGGGTCGGCCTGCAGCCGCAGCCGCACGTGGTGACCGCGCAGGTCGATGAAGCGCAGGAAGTGCATGGAGAGGATCGGCCAGTCGGCGCGGGCCTCATCGACCCACCGCGCAATCCCGGGCAGCAGCGCATCCGTGTCGTCCCCGCCGCCGCAGTAGATGCGCGCGTACAACCAGTCGACCTGCCGGTCCTCGGCTGCTCCTGGGCCAACCGCGGCGGCCGGGTGGTCCTCGGCCGGGCCCGGGCCTGTCGAAGCCCCGGCCTGCCCTGCGCCCAGGCCGCTCCCGCTCCCGGCCCCGGCAAGCCCCGCACCCGGGCCAACCGCGGCCGCCGTGGTCTCCGAACCGCCCGCCACACCCCCGGCAGTCGGTCCCCCGCCGACGTCGTCCCGCTCCCGCACCGCCGTCACCGCACGTCCCCCTCGCTCTTGGGCCACTGCACGCCAACCAGGTACTCCAGTACGGTCGGCTCACCGGCAGGCGTAGTACCCGCCAGCTCGTCCCTGGCCGGCAGCGCCTCGACCAGGCTCAGGTGCTCGGCGGCCGAGTCGATCCAGCCGCGCAGCGCCAGCAGGGACACCGGCGAGCGCAGGTCCACGTACCGAGGCTTGTGCTCGTCGGCGGTGGCGCCGGGCTCGGCCCGGGCGCCCAGGTGCTGGTGGACGTAGACCTCCGCCGGGATGCCCCACTGCTCGCGCAGGTCCGCCACCCTCAGCAGGGTCGCCGCCAGGTCGCGGTCCAGCAGCCCGGTCACCTGACCGGCCGGGAAGGTCCAGGACTCCCGGCGGGTGACCAGACGCCCGTGGGTGACGCGCGGGGCGTGAACCGCCGCATCGGGCAGCGGGCCGGTCATCTCAAGACGACGACTGTTCCAGTGGTCCGCCAGGGGCGCCAGGCGCGCCCACGGGTCGCTCAGCAGGACCAGCCAGGACAGGTACCCGCCGAGCCGGTACTGCGGAATGAGCCCGAGGTAGGCCAGCCCCACCGGCCCATGGGCGTCGGCCAGGAACAGCGTGTCGGTGCGCGGGTCGTGGGCGAGCCGCAGCGAGCTCAGGGCGACGGCGTCCGGCGCCGCGGGCTCGCCGGGCAGGCCGAGCGGGGTCAGGACGCCACAGGAGGCGGCCTGAGCGGTGTTGCAGTCGGTGGCCGCCTGGATCTCCAGCACCCGCTCGACTCCCCAGGCGGCGCGGATCCCCTGCGCCAGACGCGCGCGGTAGCCGCGTCCCAGCAGCCGGTGGAAGCGGGCCTGAAGGGCGCCGTTGCCGTTGGTGAAGGCGTTGACCACCGTCAGGCCCTGGGAGGCCCGCGGCGCCCCCGGCCCTGCGCCCGGCGCCCTGGAGGATGCGCCCGGCGCTCCAAGGGCCACGCTCGCCCCCGGGGCCCCCGGCCCGGTCCCGAGCGCCTCCGGGCCGCCGACCGGCTGAAGGTAGGCGCCCATGTGCCGCGGCGAGGCCGAGACGCCGCCGGGCATGGCCGCGCGCTCGGGGTCCGGCCCTGCGCTCATGTCCTGCGCAGCCGCGCCCAGCATCTCCGAGTCGCCGTCGGGGGCGTGCGCCAGGGCCATGACGAAGGCGAGCGGGTCCTCGCACACCCCGCCGCGCCCGTAGCGGGCGACGTACCGGCGCACCATGAGGTCGTAGATGTGGGAGCGGGTCACCCACGGGTCCACGAGACCGGCCAGGGTCTCGATGTCGTGGCGCAGGCCCGCTACCTCCATCGGGTCAGCCCACTGCCCCCGCGACTCGCAGTCCTCGTAGAGCAGGCCGCTCGGCCTTCCCCCCAGCTCGCCGTCGGGGAAGATGCGCCGCGCCAGCCGCTGGACGTCGGTGAGCAGCTCCGCCCGCCCCGGCCCGTCCTCGACCGCGACGATCCTCCCGAGCCGCTGCAGCCTTTCAAGGTCCTCGCCCCAGGCGCGCCGCTGCGCGTCCGACAGCGTGGCCGTCAGGGCGGGGAAGGGGTCCTCGCCGCGCGGCCACGGAGCGTGGGGGCGCACGGCCCCGGAGGCGAGCAGGCGGCGCAGGCGCAGGTGCGGCGCCCGCCCGCCCACGAGCCCGGCGGCCTCACTCACGCTCACCGGCGCCGCGTCGGACCGCCCGCCGGTCAGCCGGTCATGGGCGACGGCGAGCCACCGGGCCGGCTGAACCTCCTCGCGCCGGAAGACCAGGCCGTCGGCGTAGTCGTGCTCGGCGACGACGGCGAGCGTCGGCTCCCCTTCCCCCTCGTCGGGGCCGACGACGTCCCTGACGGGGGCGGCCTCCAGACGCAGGAGGCCGTCGGGATCGAGGTCGCGCGCCGTCGTGGAGAGGATCCCGTGGGCCAGGTGGAGCGCCACCGTGCAGCGGCGGCGTCCGCGAGCAGGCCTGCCGGCCTCGCTGACGGTGGTCAGGCCGGCGAAGGGGCTGGCCTTCAGGGCCGTGCGGGTCGCCAGGGAGTAGAGGGTCCGCAGCACGCGGGAGTCGTCGAGCCTGCGCCCGCGCCTGGTCAGCGCCGCCACCAGCGCTGGGGCGGCGATCGCCACGGCGCGCAGGTAGTCGGCGTCGTCGAGCCCGGCCGCCAGCACAGCACGGCTGCGGTCCAGGTCCGCGGTCACCGCCGCCTCCAGGCGCGCGTGCTCCGCGTGCCGCTGGGCGACCAGGTCGTCCCAGGCGGAGAGCATGGCGCCGACGTCGGCGGGCAGGCTCCCCCGCACCCGCGGCGTCAGGCCGCTGACGCGCCCCTGGAACACCCTGCGCTTGGCGTGCAGGACCGCCCGCCGCTCATCGCGCTCCAGGTCGGGGATGAGTCGGTACAGGGGGTCGAGCAGCCGGTCGCCGGCCTGCGCCATGTCCTTCTCAAGGCGGCGCAGCCGGTCCAGGGCCCCGATGAGGGCGTCCTCGGGTGCGGGAACCGCCGACTCCGGCAGGCCGCCCAGGCGCGCGAGCGCGGGGAGCAGGGCGGCCGGCGCCGCCGTGGGGCCGGCCGACGCCGGAGCCGCGGCGGGTCCGTCCTGCGCTGCCGTCGCCGGGCCGGGCGGGCCGGCCGTAGCCGCGGGTCCCGCCGGGGCGGGCGAGCGCCCGGACGCGGCCGGGGCCGCCGCGGGGCCGGGCGGAGCCTGCCCGGTCGCACGGGCAGCCGCGGGGCCGGACGAGGGCGGCGCGGAGCCCGCCGAACCCGATATGGCGCTGCGGACCGCCGCAGAACCGGCCAGGCCGACTGGCGTCGGAGGCCCGGCCCACCCGGCCGCCGCCTGAGCGCCGGCCCCGGAGTCGATGCGTGTCATGCGAGCACTCCTCTCACAATGCCCACCACCATGAAGCCCAGCCAGATGACGCCGAACACGGTGCCGACCACGCTCAGCAGCGCGCAGGCCAGGCCGTAGAGGAAGTATCCCCCGCGCGCGGCCAGCCGCATGCGGGCCAGCGCCGGGGGCAGCGGGGTGCGCGTGAGGGCGCAGCGCAGGACCAGCATGGAGCGCCCGCGCAGGTTGACCGAGCCGGTCAGGGCCTCGACCGTGGCCACGCCGTCGGACTGGGTGAGGGGGTTGAGGTTGGTGACGAGCATGGTGAGCTGGAAGGCGCACAGGGTCAGGGCCACCTGCCGCACGGTGCCCGTGGACGCCGCGGCCACCGCCGCCTCGACGCCGCACACGACGCCGTCGGAGCAGATGCCCGCGAAGGCGAGCATGGCGCGGCCGAGCTTCGAGCGCACCCGGTAGGAGTCGGTACGGTCCACGTAGGCGATCGGCAGCACCCAGAACATGAAGGCCACCCCCAGGCCGCGCACGGGGGTCCCCAGGTAGCCGGCCACGATCGCGTGCCAGGACTCGTGCCCGACAATGCTCACCAGCTGGATGGCGACCGCGATGAAGTAGACGGATACGGCCGGACGGGGGCCGCCGGACAGGTGGATGAGGCTCTCCACGCCTGCGGCGTAGCCGCCCGCCGCTGCGAAGACGAACAGCCAGCCGAGCGTGCGCGCCGGCAGGTGGTGGAGCGCCGCCGCCACGGGGGCGACCGCCCGGCGGTAGCTGCGGATCAGCATGAACCGCGGCAGCATCCAGTTGCCGCTCCAGCGGGGCGGGTGGATCTGCTCGTGCTTGCCGACGTGCGGGGGCGCGACGTGGCGGCCGTCGGCGCGCTTGCGGACGCGCTCCTGCGGCACGACCCGGGGAGGGGCGCCGCCCTCCAGGAGGCTCTTGGAGCGCAGGTACTCCACGAGGCGGGTGATGCGCTGCCTGCCGGCGTCGTCGATCTGCTGCGGGAGCTGGTCGATAATGGTGGGAAGCGAGCGCGACCCGTCGAACTGGTTGACGATGAAGGCGGCGGCCTTCCCGAGGCGGTGGTAGGCGCCGGACGTCGAGTCGAACAGCATCGGCTGGTCGTCCATCCCGACGATCAGCGTCACCCCTCGGCGCAGGCGCGGGACGTCGCCGCCCGGCGTCCTCGCCGGGCTCGTCGTCATGGTCATCGGGTCAGGACTCCCTCAAGTCGGTTCGCGGTGGCGTGGGCGGCGGCGGGCGGAGGGCATGGCGCCCCCCGCCCGCCGTCGTGACGGCGTCAGCAGGACGACGTCGAGGCGCACGCGGCGCAGGACGGGCACGAGGAGCAGGCCGCGCAGGACGGGCACGACGAGCAGGCCGCGCAGGACGGGCACGACGCGCACGCACCGCAGAAGGCGCATCCCAGGGCGTTGCCCTCGGGGAGCTCCTCCACACCGAAGTCGCTGTCGGTGAGTGTGAGGTCGATGTTAGCCATATGCTGTTCACCTCCTTTCTGGTTCGTGTCACTGGTCAGGAGCGAGGCCCGTGGGCCTCATCGAGGGGTCCGGTCCTCTGCACGGACCGGGCCCCTCACCCCGCGGCGCGGGGCGTCTGTGGGGCCGCCGTCCGGCTCAGGGCGACGGCGCGGCGCGGGCCGGGGCGGCCGGGGCGGCTATGGTGACGGCGAGCATCTGGTGGCGGCTCACCCCGTCGGAGTCGAGCAGGTGGCGCACGGCCGAGGGCGACAGGCCCGCGAAGACGGTGCCGGTCAGGCCGCGGGCCGCGCTGCGCAGGTGCACCGAGTAGATGACGGCGGCGGCGCGCGTCATGGCGTGGCGGTAGCCGTGGGCGCCGGCCCACGCGTCGGCCTGGTCGAGGTCGGCGGCCACCGAGACGATGGCCCCGGCACGGGCGAACTCCTTCTGCACGGTCATGCCCTCGATCTCCTCCGGGCTCGGCGGGTCGCCCAGAAGATCGACGCCGTCGGGCCGCACCCGGTAGACGCCCGGGCGCCCGCCGCGGGGCCGCAGCAGCAGGACGAAGGGCTCCAGGGAGCCGACGCCGGCGTCCTCGCCCCAGTCCTCGGCGTCCTCGACCAGGGCGGCCCGTACGTCAGCCAGGAGAGGCGCGGCGTCCAGGGGCTCGGGCGCGTAGTCGGTGGTCGAGGAGCGCCGCTCGAAGGTCTGGCGCAGGTCGTGCGGGTAGCCGGGGGAACCGTGCGGGTGGGGCCCGCCCTCCCGCGGGTCGGGGACGTCGGCGAGCTCGCAGGCCAGCGGCCGGCGCGGGCGCCGCGCGGCCAGGCCGTCGGAGGTCGGCGCGGCCTGCGGGTCCGAGAAACCCTCGACGATCTCGCGCAGGATCATGTAGTCAGTGCGCACGGCGACCTCCCGAGTCTCCCGAGCCTGCCGGGACCTGCGAGTCTCCCGGGGCCCCCAGGTCAACGACGGCGACGACCGGCTCGCGGCGCGGGTCTGTGCCGATGGCGGAGGCCAGCTCGCGCTCGTCCCAGCGGGCGCGGGCCCGCAGGGGCAGGCCCAGGCAGCGGGCGACGAGCCGGACCACCTCCAGGGAGCACCCGCAGTCCTGGACCGCGAGCCGCAGGCCGAAGGACATGTACTTCTTGGAGAGCTTGTCCACGTTGCCGGTCAGGACGAGCCGCGCCCCCGCGCCGTCGGGCACCGCGGGCGCCTCGGGCGGCGGCGCCACCCGGGCCAGGGCGTGGTCGCGCTCGATGTATGTGTAGACGCCCGGGGCGAGCGGCGCCGACGGGTCGGCTCCGGCGGCAGTATCGGCGCCGTCGGCGGAGCCGATGGGCCTGGCAGCGGCGGTGGCCCCGGCGGGCCCGGCTCCGGCGGTCTCGGCGGAGGCCCCGGCTCCGGCGGCAAGCCCGGTGTCGGAGCCGACGCCGGCAGCGGCGGGGGCGCCGCCGGGCACGAGGACGTAGGCGGTGACCGAGCCGATATTGCCGCCGGCCGCCGTCCACCGGCGCAGCTTCGGGGCGTCGGCAGAGGGGTCTGCGCCCTGCGGCTGCGGGCGCAGCGGCTCGCGCACGCCGACCGCCAGGGCCAGCACGGTGGCGAGCTCGGCGAGCGTCGGCCGCCCGGTGGACAGGCCCGGGGCCGTGCTCTCCGCTGACGCGCCCGGATCGCCGCCCCGGCCCGCGGCGCCGGCCGGTGCGCCCGCGCCGCCGTCGGACCCGTTCGAGCCCGGCATGGCGGCACTCGCCCCCCGCCCGGCCCCGACCGGCCACGGCCTCTCCAGGCGCTCCAGGTCGGCGTCTGGCAGCGGCGTGCGCGGGCATGTGGGCCAGTCGCGGAACTCGCGCTGAAGGCGCAGGTTGGAGGGCTTGTAGTGCTGCTGGTGCCCCTTGGAGTCCACGAAGGCGGCCGGCGGGATGGCCACGGCCTGCTCGTAGCGGGCCCCGACCGGGGCGGTGGGCGCGACCGGCACCGGCGGCTCGGCCGCCCCTGCAGAGCCGCCCGACTCGTGGCCACCGCCCGGCTCCTCGGCCCCGTCCAGCTCACGGGCCCCGTCCGGCGCCCCCGGCCGGCCCGCCACCGAGCAGACGGGGCAGCCCGGGCGGGTGGTCACCGGATGGTCGGTGTGGGTGAAGGTCTCCAGGTCGATGCGGCGGGAGTCGCCCGGCAGGTGGGTGGTGGTGGCGCGGGCGATGAGCGCGGCCACCGCCCGGGCCGCCAGGCCGACGGCAAGGTCGCGGCGGCTCGGCCCCGGCGTCGTCCCCGCTCCGGGCTCACCGGCGGTGGCGCACTCCAGGCAGGGCGAGAAGCTCGGGTCGATGTACGGGCCGACCGTCACCGCCTCGTGCTCGGCCCGCACCCGCAGCAGGGGGACGCCGAGGGCCCAGCAGCGCTCAGCCGCGCCGCGCGCCGCTCCGGAGCCGGCAGTCTCGACGACGACGGCGAGGGTGTCGCCCTCCTCGGCACCGGCCGCGCGGGCCCCCAGCGTGGGGTCCAGGGCCCCGACGAGCTCGCCGGCCAGGTCGGCGTCGCCCATCACCGCCACCCGGGCGGCCGACAGGCGGCGGGCGGCGTCCTGCCAGGAGTCGTTGACGCCGGTGGAGTCGCCCAGGCGCGACAGCAGGCAGGCCAGCTCCGGGGCGGGCTGCGGGTCGGGAAGCGGGTCGGTGTCGCCCTCCTCGACGATGCCGCCGGTCCACAGCAGGGAGACGGCCTCGAAGGCGCCGTTCGGGCCGATGCCCGTGGTCTCGCCGATCTGGTCGAGCGTGCGGCTGCCGTCGCAGGCCTCCAGCAGGGCGCCCAGGTGGTCGCGGGCGAAGGCCCCGCCCAGGACCTGGCTCTTGCGCCCGCCGTCGAGCACCCAGGTGTCGTCCTCGCGGCGCATGCGCACCCCGCGCCGGACCACGGGCCTGCGGGGGATGCGGAACTGGAGGTCCTGGCGGGCGGCGCGGCCCACGTCGGCGGCCCTCATCCCCTGGGCCGCGGGGGCCGCGGAACTCGGCTCGGCGGCCTGGGCCGCGGCGCCGGCGGCGCGCGTACCGGTGTCGGTGGCCACTCAGATCACCCTCTCCGGCAGGAGCGCGGCGAGCGCGGGCACGCCGTCGCGCCGGGCCGCGTAGCGCCCGGAGCAGGTCCGGCAGCGGTCAGTGGCCACGGTCCGGGCCAGAGAGGTCAGGCCGGACACGAGGTCGACCGTCCACACCTGGCCGCCGAGCTCACTGTCGTTGTCGGCTCCGCCGCTCCCGGCCCCGGCCGCCGGGGCGGCCAGAGTACTCAGGGCGAGCGCCACCAGCCCGGCGGCGATGACCACGTGGTGGCGGGCGTAGCCCTGGGGCAGCGGCTCGACGTCGTCGGGAAGCGGGCGGTAGCCGTGCTGCCGGCGGCGCCTGGCGCAGCAGCTGTAGCAGGCCGTGCGGCCGGGCACGACCAGGGGCCCGCAGCGCAGCTCGGTGGGGGTCAGCTCCAGGCCCAGGGAGGGCACGGAGCGGGTGAAGGACACCTCGTCCAGGGCCTCGCGCAGGGCGGTCCGGTCGGCGTCGGCGACCATGACGAGCCGGTCGGCGTACGGGACCGAGGCGTAGACCAGGCCGTGATCGACGGGCAGGACGGCGTCCTGCGGCCCGACGAGGCGCTCGACGACGGCGTGCCCGAAGCGCCCCTGCGGCAGATAGGCCGTCACCGGCCGCTGCGCGGCGGTGCTGGCGGTGCTGGTGCTCATGTGGGTCTCCTGCGGGTGCGGGTCAGGCGAAGGGCTGGCGGACGGGGTTGATGCCGGCCTCGTCGTGGGCGGTCAGGCCCATGGCGCGGGGAGCGTCGTAGAGGCGGGGGGTGGCGAGGTAGCGGGCGTGGTGGCTGAAGGACAGGGGCACGGCCTCGGGGACGAGGGCCTTGACCACGTGCATCCCGACCTGGCGGGCCTCGTCGGTGGTGATATCGACGACGACGGCCTCCGACCCGGCCCGCTCCAGCGCGGAGACGACCCGGGCCAGCGGGTCGGCGGCCGATCCGGCGGACGGCCCGCGGGTGCTGCGGAGCTCGGGGCGGCCGACGTCGGCCAGCCGGCGCGCGGGCCGGGGGCCCTCCAGGAGGAAGTCGAAGACGTGGCGCATGGAGGGGGCGGCGTCGGCCAGGGCGCCGCCGACCACCGTCATGTCCTGGCCGGTGACCTCCTTGGCTCGCGGGCTGCGGGCGTGGCTGCGCAGGGCGATGCGCAGCGAGACGAGCTCGCGGTAGATCTTGGCCAGGGCCCGCTGCGGGTCGAGGTCGCAGGTGGCCGCCACCACCTGGGCCAGCTCGGTGTCGACCTCGGAGGTCTGGACGGCGTAGAGGATCGGAATGCCGTAGTCGGTGGTGGCTTCGCGCAGGTGGACCGTCAGCTCGGTGGAGGTGCCGACCCGGTGGTACTCGGCGACCTCGGGGTCGAGGTCGGCGGGGTCCACCACGACCTCGGGCAGGCGCAGCCTCTGCAGCCAGGTCAGGGCGATGGCGTCGCGCTCGACGACCTCCAGCAGGCCGCCGAGGACGGCCTCGCGCAGGTCGGAGTGGGCGGTCGTGCCGGTGGAGACCATGTTGATGAAGCGCTCCGACGGGCTGCGCACCGGGAACTTGAGGTAGACCAGGACGGCCGGCACGAAGACCTCGCGGCCCCGGGTCAGGGACCAGCCCCGCACCCAGCGCAGCGGGATCCTGGGGTCGGAGGGGATGAGCCCGCACTGCGGGTCGGCCAGCTCCGTGGGCGAGCATGCGGGCCAGCGCTCCGGTCCGATGGCGGCGTCGCCGAGGCCGGCCGGGGTGTCCCAGATCAGCTCCTCGGCCTCCCACGAGCACGAGGAGTAGCGCTCCAGGGACTCCACGATCGCGATGTGCCTGGCGAGGTCGGCGTCGATGGCGCCGCCGGCGCCGTCGATGTTGCCGGACTCGACCCGGTGGTTCCAGGTGGTCTGCGAGCGCAGCGGCGCGGAGAGGTCGCCGAGGAAGCCGGTCCAGATCGAGAAGGCCGGCTCCCCGGGGGCCTGGGCCAGCTCCGCGGTGCGGGAGACCAGGCCGACCGGCGACTCAAGAGACGCCGCACGGGCCAGCGAAGGAGCGATTGGCTCCTTGAGCGCGGATCGGTACACGGATCGGCCTTCCGAGATGAGAACAGGGCAAGCGCATCGTCAGGGACGCGCTGTTGTTGGGAAGAGTCTGCACCGGCGTCGCGGACGTGCAAACCGGTCATCGGGATACTGTGGCGTCTCTTTTCGGAGGGGCGCGCACCGTCCGGTTGAAGGCCCCGCTCATTCCTTCGACGCACCCCGGGAGGAAGAATGTCGGATACACCCGAACCTATGAGTTCAACCACGGGCTTGAGGTGGCACCTATAAGACCAGCGCTTCGAGCACGTCTGCGACGACGTCGGGCCGATCGAGGCCGGGCACGACACCCGGTGGCACCACCCAATCCACACCCGCTCAACACCGTCAAGCCGTAGTGCCCAGATGCTCTGAATCGTAATATTATCGTTACCTCCCAGACGCCGCGGACGCCTGCGACCGCGGCTCGTGCCGGTTACCTCACGAGGAGACGTATGAGTCCCCTGACTTCCCTTGGTCCCGAACACATCGGCGTCGCTCTCCTCGACGACGACGCGATGGCGCTGTCCTGCCTGGAGTCCTACTTCGCCCAGGCGGAGGACATCCGGATCCTGCTCGCGACCCGTCGGGCAGACCAGCTGCTGAAGTTCCTCGAGTCGAACCGGGTGGACGTCTTCATCACCGACATCCACATGGAGACCATGGACGGCGCGCAGATAGCGCGGGAGGTGCTGCGGGTCTCCCCCAGCACCGGCGTCATCCTGCTGACCACCGTCGACACCGACGACAGCCTCATCACGGGCCTGAGCGCGGGCGCCAGCGGCTTCCTGCTCAAGAGCACGCCCGCTGAGGAGATCCTCTCTGCGGTCCGCACCGTGCACTCCGGGGCGAAGGTCGTCGCCCCGATGTCGACCGCGCGCCTGATCGACTACGTGCTGGCCTCCGCACACGCCGAGGACGGCAGCGTCGCCCTGTCCAACCGGGAGCGCGACGTCCTCCACATGCTGTGCGAGGGTGCCTCCAACCGGAGGATCGCCTCGCAGCTGTCCATCTCCGAGGCCACGGTCAAGTCGCACGTCTCCGTGCTGTTCACCAAGACGAAAACGCGGTCCCGCCTCGAGATCGTCGTGTGGGCCTTCAGGCACGGCTACGCCCCCGCCCTCAGGTGCGCGCCCTCCGGCCGGGCCCCCACCCCGTAGGTGCGGCGCGCAGGCGTCCAGTGACAGCGCGTCGATCTCCGCTACCGCCCCACCCTGTAGGTGCGGCGCGCGGGCGCGCCTGGGCGTCGGCCCTCCGGGGCGGGGCTCGGGTCCGGCGGATCACCGTAGCCGTGGCGCGTCCGGGCGTCGGCCCGATTCCAGGTCCGCCCGGGCCCCGCCGCCCACTTACCGGGATCGGTCCAGTTCCGCGCCGAGATCGGTTCACTTCCGGTTCGAGATCGGTCCAGAGAGCTCGGCGGGCGCCCACCGCCGAGCCTCCATCAGCTCTCCAACGCCGCCTCGGGTTCGCCCGGTGCGCCATCCGCCCCACCGGCACACCACTCGCCAAGAAGCAGGGGAAGCACCCGCCTCCGCCAGCTGCCCCCGGTTGAGAACTTTCCGATACGGCGGCGACCGGTGGACAATGGATTCGGAAGCGTCCCGCCCCTACTCCGAGTGAGGGCGTGACTCCCGTTCGTGAACAGCGTCCGGCCAGGAAGGCGCCATGAGTGACCAAATGGTTCTGCAGACTCAGCAGTGGCTGAATCGCGCATACCGCAATAAAACCGGATTCAACACCATCAAGGAGGACGGGGAGACCGGATGGGGCACCATCCACGCCCTGACCCGCGCGCTTCAGATAGAACTGGGCATCACCGCGACGGCGGACAACTTCGGCCCTGGCACCCAGTCGCGCTTTCAGTCTCGCTGGCCGTCCGGAATCCAGCAGCAGAAGCAGGGGACAAGACCACCTCAAATGTATACGGCATTATCCAAGGAGCGTTGTGGTGCAAGGGGTACTCCACAGGGAGCAGTATCACCACTCATTTCTATGCCGGTACGGGTAATGCGATCCGCGGCCTCAAGGCGGACATGGGTATCGGCGGCGACTCCACCGTCACCGTAGATATTATGAGAGCCCTCCTGTCTATGGATCAGTTCGTGCTGCTAGCGCGTTACGGCGGCATTCCGAGCATTCGCAGTACCCAGCAGAAGCTCAACCGGGAATACCGCGCATACGTGGGGATCATCCCGACGGACGGCCTGTACGGACGGGAGATGAACACGGCACTCATTAAAACACTGCAGGCAGTCGAGGGCTATAGTCCGGACAAGGCCACGGGCAATTTCGGCCTCGGCACCCGATCCAAGCTCGTGGAGATCGATGCCGCGAACGCCCCCACCTACCCGAAGTGGGTGTGGCTCGCCTCAGTCCTGCTCGTCTGCAACGGATACCCCGTCCGGATCACCCAGGAGTGGCACGGGGCGACCGACGCCGGCCTCGATCAGTTCCAGAAAGACTACGCCCTCCCTCGCAACGGTAAGATCGACCCGACCACGTGGATGAGCCTGATGACGTCAAAAGGCGATCCGGATCGCCCCTGTGACGCGTGCGACACCCGTTTCTAGATCACCAGTGGGCTCCTCGCGCACCTGAAGACGAGTAAGTACCAGATCGTGGGACGCTATCTCACCGAGCCGGATCAGGCGTCGAAACAGCCCGGGGACTATTTCAAGGCGATTCGTCCCGGCGAGCTCGAGCGCATCACCGGGGGTGGACTGAAATATTTTCCGATCTTCCAGGAGAACTCTCGCCAGCTGTCCGACTTCACGTTCGAGAATGGAGCGCGCCACGCCCGCGAGGCCCAGGCGGCCGCGCACCGTCTGGGAATCCCGCCGACGGTGATCTACTTCGCCGTCGACATGGACGTATACGAGTACCAGATCGACCAGGTCATCGAGCCGTACTTCAGAGTGATCAAGGAGAACCTGGGCGGCGGCTACGGGGTGGGAGTATACGCCTCGCGTAATACCTGCAGCAAGATCGCGAAACACGGGTACACCATATCGAGCTTCGTCTCAGACATGTCATCCGGGTTCTCGGGAAACCTAGGCTACCCGATCCCCGCCGACTGGAACTACGACCAGTTCGCCGAGATCAGCGGCTACGCAGGAAAATGGGATCTTGACTGCGTCGCCCACGCAGGTCGAGTTGCGGCCTGCAGCAGCGTTCTGTCCTCATCATCGGCAACACCTTATCCGGACCCCGACCCCGCGAAACCGGAGGAGGATCCTCTGCTTGCGTGGTCGAAGAAGACGGAGCGCGAGTGCCTGGAGAGCCTGGGCAAGGCATCACATCCCATAAGGGCCTGCCGAGGATTCATCGGCGAATTCATTCTCGAGTGGCTCAGGAAGCCCGAGTACTGGGGAGACAAGTACGGCGGTCTTTGGCGCCTTTACACCCCGGAGATTCCCAGTCCCTCAGAGCTTGAGTCAGCACGACAGATATGCAATGGCGTCTGCAAGAAGCAGCCGGCGATCAAGGGACTGATTCCGAATCGCGATATCGCGCACATGGCGGCCACGGCGGTGGGCTGCTTGGAGTGGGGCATCGAGGAGGACAACAAAGAGTACGGGCTGGGGGACCTGGGAGGCTGGCCGCTCGACCTACTGCAAATCTGGGGTGCATATGAGCGAGAGGCCGACAGCTCCGACCTTGCCGCCTGGCTTGAGAAGCATCTCGGAGGCATGCACGACGGAAAAGGCTTCGGATACGAGGATGTGCTCGCCGATGCGGACGCCTGGCTTATCGCCCGAAATATGATACACAATCCCTCAAGCAACGCACTGACGAATGCGATGCGCGACGTGTTCAAGCAGAGCGAGACCCATCGTATCGGGCGCTTCTACCGTGAGCGCTTCGGGTCACGCGCAGACAATGTCGTGACAGCCTTTAAGAAGGTTGCCGACGGCATCGACGCCTTGGGACTCAAAAATATTGGCTGCACCCTGAAAAAACTCTTAGACGCAGCGCACGCGAAGCGCCTCCCCTCCGAGCAGGAGGCAGAGGTGCTCGCGCGCGCCTATGCAGCATTCCTCTCACTGCCGCACCGATAGCATTCACGCCGAGGAGGCGGGGCGGGACCCGAGCAAGAAGCCGGGTCCCGTGCCGCAGGTCGTCAGGGGATCGGGTTGTAGTACAGATCTATCCCGATGTTGCACAGCAGTCCGACCAAGGCGCCGGCCAGAAGGAAGACAGTCGATACGATCACAATAGTCAGCCGCCTCACAACGCGCCACGCGCTGCGCCGCGGCGCCGGACGGTCAGACTCGCGCAGAAAGACGACGAAGCCGAGGACAGCGCAGAGCGCCCAGCACACAAAGCCTGCGACAAGCGTGGCCAGAATACGCTCCTCTGTGAGCGTCAACATCAATAGAAAACGATCCACATCCCCCGTCGACGTATCGAGCCGCGGCGGAAGAGACGCAAAGAAGCCGTAAATCGCATCTTCGTTATAGAGCGCTGCCGGACCGGGGAGCAGCAGCACCAGACCGGCCCACCACAGAATCCGCTTCAGCATCAGCAGCGCCCTGCCGCGCGACCACGGCCCCGCCGAACGGGTCTCCACCATCTTCGGCTCCCCTGTCAGGCTCTCCTCACCGGAGTGCCGGGGCCGAAGAGCATCATTCTCCGACCCTGAGGCCACTGGGACTCACCTGACGATGTGCCAGATAACGAGGAACAGGAAGAAGATGATCCACCCGACGTAGGGGCCGACCCCCTTGTTCCGGCCGCGTCCGACAGACTGAGGGGGACGAGCCCGGCCGGGGCGGCCGTCGACCCCAGGGGGCGCGTACGGGTTAACGGCCATGGGTGCCGGCAGGCCGGACCCGGCCGGCTGTCCAGGCGCTCCCGGTGCGCCGCCGTAGCCCATCGGGCCTCCGGGCCCGCCGCCGTAGCCCATCGGGCCTCCGGGCCCGCCGCCGTAGCCCATCGGTTGACCAGGGCGGCCGCCGTATCCGCCGCCGTACCCGCCGGGCGGCCCCGGCCGTCGGCCGTAGGACGACTGCGGCACCGGCGCGGGCACCGGCGCGGACATGCGCGCAGGCCGCACAGGCTGCCGCGCGCCCCGAGGGCGCTGCCCGCTCGCAGCAGCGCCCAGCCCTGCCCCAGGGGCGCGCCCGTACCCCGAAGACCGCGGAGCCGCCTGCTGACTCTGCGGGACTCCGCGCCGCATGGCCCGCACCCGCTCCTCGACCCGAGCACGCAGCACCGCAGCCGGATCGGACTGGGCGCCCTCGGCCGATGCCGCCCGGCCCCCACGCACAGTCTTCCGGTCCTCCAGCCGATGCTCAAAGGGATCATCGAGCACCGCGACATCGAACAACGGCGAACCCATAAGAGGGTCACCGAGCACAGACCCGAAAGGCGCCTCGTCGAAGCCCGGGTCACCAGGCACCCACCCGACGGGAGCCCAGGTGTCAACATCCTCGCGATCAGTCGATACGCTCATAGCACCAGGATCTCACGCCCACCCCGCCCAGCCCCCCACCCCCGAGCCTCCCCACCCGCCCCCTTCACCAAGATCGGCTCACTTCCGCACCGAGATCGGTTCGAAGCACCCAACAGGCACCAGCGCCCCCGCAAGGTGACGCTCCCACGCGCTCTCAGCACCGCACTGCGCTCCGCCCGCATCACAGAACCGCGACGTCGCGCAGATTCTCGGCGAGTGCAACCGTGCTGGTCGCCGCGAAAATGCGCAGGCGGTCGCTTCTCGGCTAGGAGAAGGCCACCTCAAGGAGCCCCAGGGTCTCGACAGGCTCTGATAAGCCGGTGCCGGGCAGCAGGTCCCCTGCCCGCTGTCAGAGCCCCCGCGTTCAAACCAGAGCCCCATGACCGCAAGGGACCCCCGGAGGCAGGACGTCCCTCGTGATCACCGACCCGCATGAATGACCCCGGGCCGATGACAGACGGCAGGCCCGCCCGCAACCCCTCGCAACCCCCGCTGTCGCCTTCGCCGAGACCGGTCCAGCTCGAAGGTCGGCGACGCCGAGTGCCTCAGGGTTGGGGGGCGCGTCGGCCCGATGACGGCGCGATCACACCCCTCGTCGGTACCGTCGATTGACCACAGGACAAGATTTTCGACTGTGCGCCGCCCGTCTGGCAGTCGCATCACAGGATCGGGGCCGACGATTCCGGGGCGGGGCGGAGAGCTGCACATGGGAGAGCGGGGCCTCAATGACGCAGGACCGACTTTTCCCCGGAATCTCGGGGTTTCTATATCACCGTCAAGATAGGTTGTCGTACTCCCATGTGCACAGACCCCCTAATGCGCACATGGGAACGCGTCAGCTCGTCTTGACGGGAACTGAAGAACCGCAGGACCATGCGGAAAGCCAGCACCCACTCCGACGAAGCCCTTCTCTCCCATGTGCAGGTGCCGCGCCACACCATCCGAACCGCGCCTCGCAGAACAAGCCGCAGGCCCGTTGTCGGACGTGACCCTCAGCGATCGCGCCCGCGGGAGCCACTGGGGCCGCAAGCCCGCCACCACCAGGCGCAACCGCTCGGGAACCGGCCCTGCCGGACCGTCGCGTCGCACGCCTCGGCCTCAATCCGGGCCATACGGCCGATCCCGACCCCGGCTCGGGCCGCACGTCCCGACCTCAACCACGGCCGAGTCAACACGCACCGCCGCCCGGCCCCCGCCCGGTCGCCGAACCGACACACGACGCCGCCCGGCCACCTCATTGACACCCCTACCCCCTAAGGGTATCGTTACGGGCACCTCGACGTATCGGGCAGAAGCCGGGGAGGAAGTGAGACGCGGATGGCCGGCTACACGGGCACCAAGGACGACTACCTCAAGCGGCTGCGCCGCATTGAGGGCCAGATTCGCGGCATCTCCCGCATGGTCGAGCAGGACACGTACTGCATCGACGTCCTCACCCAGGTCGCCGCGGCCACCAAGGCCCTCCAGGCCGTCAGCCTCGGCCTGCTCGAGGACCACATGAGCCACTGCGTCATTCACGCCGCCCAGTCTTCCGACGCCGAGGGCCAGGCCAAGATCCGCGAGGCCTCCGACGCGATCGCCCGCCTCGTGCGGTCCTGAACGCACAACCCAAGGAGCACAACCATGTCCGAGTTCACCGCCGACGGCACCGACCGCACCACCACCCTCAAGCTCTCGGGCCTGACCTGCGACCACTGCGTCGCCCACGTCACCGAGGAGCTCAAGGCCCTTGACGGCGTCAAGAACGTCTCCGTCGTCCTGAGCAAGGGCGGCCAGTCGGTGGCCACCGTGGTCTCCGACGTCGTCCTGGACGACGCCGCCCTGGCCGAGGCCATCGATGAGGCCGGCGACTACAGCCTCGACGCCGTCGAACGCGACGTGGCCTGACCCCAGCCAGCACCCGCCTCGCCCAACGACCCGACGACGGGCCGGGACGCGCGCAGCACGCGCCGCGACCGGCCCGTCCCCCT
Organism: Actinomyces israelii; assembly: GCF_030253495.1. NCBI lineage: Bacteria > Bacillati > Actinomycetota > Actinomycetes > Actinomycetales > Actinomycetaceae > Actinomyces > Actinomyces israelii. The sequence goes on along the minus strand of NZ_CP124548.1, from coordinate 119,186 downwards.
GCCCGGGTGCGCCCGGGCCCAGCACCCGAGTCCAGGAGTTCGATCCACCATGAGCCAGTCCAGCGGACCGCTGCTCACCGACATCGCCACCGCCCCCGCGGGCACCGTCGACCTGGCGGTGGGGGGCATGACCTGCGCGTCGTGCGTGGCGCGCGTGGAGAAGAAGCTCTCCAAGCTCGACGGCGTGAGCGCCTCGGTCAACCTCGCCACCGACTCCGCCCGCATCGAGCTCGCCGCGCCGGTCTCCGACGAGGAGCTCATCGCCGCCGTCGCCCGCGCCGGCTACACGGCCACCGTCATCGCCCGCCGCGCGCCCGTCCCGGCTGAATCAAGCGACACGCCCGCCCGGCCCGGCCCCGGCCCCGGCGCCGCAGCCCGGCCCGACGCCGGCGCCGGCGCCGACTCCGAGGCCCCGACGACGGGCGCCGCCGACGCGGCCGGCCCGCGCACCGTCGACCTGGCGGTGGGGGGCATGACCTGCGCGTCGTGCGTGGCGCGCGTGGAGAAGAAGCTCTCCAAGCTCGACGGCGTGAGCGCCTCGGTCAACCTCGCCACCGAGTCCGCCCGCGTCACCGCGCCCGCCGAGGTCACCGACGAGGAGCTCATCGCCGCCGTCGCCCGCGCCGGCTACACGGCCCGGCTCAAGGCCGGCCCCGCCCCCGCCGCGGCGCCCGGCGGGCTCAGAGCCGCACCGGCCCCCGGCGAGCCCGATGCCGCGCAGGCCCCCGCCCGGGCCACAACCCCGACGCCCCAGGCGGTCCCCGCGCCCGCAGCCCCCGCGCCCCCGCGCATCGGCGCCTCCCAGGCCGCCCGGGCCGCGGAGCTGCGGCTGCGCCTGGTCTACAGCCTCGTCCTGTCCGTCCCCGTCATGGTGATCTCCATGATCCCGGCCCTCCAACTGCCCGGCTGGCAGTGGACCGTCGCCCTCATGGCGCTGCCGGTGGCGACCTGGGGCGCCTGGCCCTTCCACCGGGCCGCCGCCCGCGCCCTGCGCCACGGCGCCTTCACCATGGACACGCTCGTGTCCCTGGGCGTCATCGCCGCCACCGCTTGGAGCCTGTGGGCGCTCATCTGGGGCGGCGCAGGCGAGGTCGGCATGCGCATGACCATGGAGCTCATGCCGCGCCACCAGGGCCAGGCGGCCCACATGTACTTCGAGTCGGCCGCCTGGGTCACCACCTTCCTCCTGGCCGGCCGCTACGCCGAGGCCCGCGCCAGGTACCGCTCCGGCGACGCCCTGCGCGCCCTTCTCGAGCTCGGTGCCAAGGAGGCCACCCGGGTGCGCCTGGCCTCGCCGTCGGGCTCCACCGACGCGGTCGATGTCCTGGACGACGACGGCGCCCCCCTGCCCGACGCCACCCGCACCGAGGAGCGCGTGAGCGCCGACGCCCTGGCGGCGGGCGACCTGCTGGCCGTGCGGCCCGGGGAGAAGATCGCCACCGACGGCGTGGTCGTCGAGGGCCGCTCGGCCGTGGACGCCTCCATGCTCACCGGCGAGTCGGTGCCCGTGGAGGTCGGGGTCGGCGACGTCGTCACCGGCGGGTGCGTCAACACCTCCGGATCGCTGCTGGTGCGGGCCACCGCCGTCGGGGCGGGCACGACCCTGGCCCGTATCGGGGCGATGGTCACGGCCGCCCAGGCGGGCAAGGCCCCGGTGCAGCGCCTGGCCGACCGCATCTCGGGCGTGTTCGTGCCCGCCGTCCTCATCGTGTCGGCCGCGACCTTCGCCGTGTGGCTCGGACTCGGCTACCCGCCGCAGCCCGCGCTCACGGCGGCCGTCGCCGTGCTCGTCATCGCCTGCCCGTGCGCGCTGGGCCTGGCCACGCCCACCGCCCTGCTGGTGGGCTCGGGGCGCGCGGCCCGGCTCGGCGTCGTCATCAAGGGCCCCGAGGTGCTGGAGTCCACCCGCGCCCTGGACACGATCGTGCTGGACAAGACCGGCACGCTCACTCAGGGCCGCATGAGCCTGGAGGCGGACGACGACGGCGCCGTCACGGTGGCGGGCGGCGCCACCCGCTCCGAGGCGTTGCGCCTGGCGGGCGCGCTCGAGGCGGCCAGCGAGCACCCGGTGGCCGCCGCCATTACGCGGGCCGCCCGGGCCGACGCCGGGGCCCGGGCCGGAGGGACGGACGCCGGCGCCGACGCCGACAGCACCGCCGAGGCCGCCCGGGCCGACGCCGGGACGGGCACCCCGCTGCCCCGCGTGGAGGACTTCGCCAACCACGAGGGCCGGGGCGTGACCGGGCGCGTGGAGGGCCGCGAGGTCGCCGTCGGCCGTCCGGCCTGGATCGCCGAGCGCGGCATAGCGATCCCCGAGGTGCTGGACGACGCCGTGGCGGCCTCCCAGGCCTCCGGCGCCACCGCCGTCGTGCTCGCGGCCGCCCCGCGCCCCGGCGGGGCCGGCGAGAACGGAGCCGTCGAGGACGGCGCCGACCGAGGCGGCAGCACCGGCGCGACCCCGGCCGCAGTCGCCGTGCTGGCGGTGCGCGACACGGTGCGCCCGAGCTCGCGCGCCGCCGTCGCCGAGCTGCGGGCGCTGGGGGTGCGGCCGATCCTGCTGACCGGGGACAATGCCCGTGCTGCGGCGCACGTGGCCGCGGAGGTCGGGATCGCGGCCGAGGACGTGCGCGCCGACGTCCTGCCGGGCGGCAAGCGCGACGTCGTCGCCGAGCTGCAGGAGCGCGGGCACGTTGTCGGCATGGTCGGCGACGGCGTCAACGACGCGGCGGCCCTGGCACAGGCGGGCACCCGCGGCCTGGGCTTCGCGATGGGCTCGGGCACGGACGTGGCCATCGAGGCCGCCGACATCACGCTCGTGCGCGCCGACCTGGACGCGGTGGTCGCGGCGATCCGCATTAGCCGGGCGACGCTGCGCACGATCAGGCAGAACCTGTTCTGGGCCTTCGCCTACAACGTGGCGGCGATCCCGCTGGCGGCCGCCGGGCTGCTCAACCCGATGATCGCCGGGGCCGCCATGGCGACCTCCAGCGTCATCGTGGTGACCAACTCCCTGCGCCTGCGCCGGGCCGGTGCGTAGCCCCGCGCACCCGCTGATCGGGCCGAGCTCGCCCGTCCCCGCCCCCTTCGCCGAGATCGGTTCACTTCCGCACCGAGATCGGTCCCGTCCGGCGCCGAGACCATGACCAGGACCCTCAACGTCATGGACGCGGTCCAGAGGTCCGCCGGCACCTGGGCGGAGGAGCTGTGACAGCTACACCTCGCCCGGGCGCGGACCGTCCCCGAGCTCTGGGGACTATCGTTGATGTCGCCCCTTTCCCACCGACTTCTTCACGAATAAGACCTGTGCAACCACGGCCAGGGCGCCGATCAGGCTGATGGCGCCCAACCAGCCGTGCGCGTACCCGCCTGCTGCGCCCGAGGGCACGACGACGGCCGGCCCCTGGTCGGCTCCCTGCGGATCGGGAGCCGATGGTTGCGGCCACCGAAGAATGACCTGCGCCGAAACGGCGTTGTGGTCGGAGGCAAAGTGCAGTGTCCCGTCGGCGTCCTTCCTCATCGTCGGAACGACGGCGTAGCTCGAGACGGTGGGGGCGATCTCGTCCCCCACAAAAATATGGTCTATCTTGTCGTGCTTATCGCCTTCAACCAGCCCATTCCAGGTCCCCCCGTCCGCCAGGACCGTCTCCGCGCTGCTGTACGCGTCAACGAACATCCCCGAATCGACAACCGTCTTCGCCGCCGATACCGGGGTCGTCTCGAGGGTCGAGTTGAAGTCTCCGGTCAGTATCATGGGAAGCCGCTCGGCGTTAATGCTCCTGATCTGCGAGAGAAGAGCCCTCGCCTGGTCGACCTGATGGTTGCGATACCTCTTCTGCGATACTTTCTTCCCGCCCCCGCCCATCGGACCTATATTAGCGGCCACATGCGCATTGAACATGTAGAACTCCTCGCCTGTGGCCCTGCTCCTCAGCCTGAGCCAGCTCGCAACGTTGCGCGGCCACCCGAAGCTCGACGCAGAAAAGTCGTTCGGCGTCTCGGACATCACGAAGCACCCCTGCGCGACCGGCTCGAACTTGTCCCGCTTGTAGGCGATCGGCTGCGTCCAGTTCTTCGGCTTCGCGTCCCACAAGGAGAAGTTGCAGCCCTCCCTGTCGGTCGCCGCGAAATCATATGCTGACAAGTTCGCGGAGTCCCTCAGGTCCTCGATCTGGCTGGGCGTCATGGAACCGTCGTCGCGCGCGAAGGCGGTCCCCACCTCTTGAAGGCCGACGACGTCCCAATCGTTGTCCCTGATGATCTCTGGTATCATTTTGGACCGGTTGTCGGGCGCGTGCCACGACGTCGGCGACACGTTGTTCTTGTCACGATATGTCAGGATATTGAAGCTGCCGGCCTTGATGTCCTCACCAGCGCCGCCCTCATCCTCGGCGCGAGCCGCCGGACCCCCGCCGAGACCTCCAACAACAACGATCACCATCAGCGCCAGCACTGCGCACCTGCGACAGATCTCAACCATATTTTCTTCCTATTCACCGGCGAGGACCTCTCACTGCGGTCGTGAGCGGCGGCGGGGCTTTCGCTGAGGCGGTCGGGTTCCGGGGCGGTGCGTGAGGCGCGCGGAGCGGTGTCCCACCCGCGCCGGAGGCGCCGTGCACCCCCATCGTGCCACTGCCGATACGCCCAGGACCACCGTCCGCCCCACCCGCTCCTCGCACCGCCGTCCCCCTCCGCCCGCTTTCGCCGAGATCGACCGATCTCGGCGAAGGGGGCGCACGGTCCGCCCGCCCCTGCCCGCCCTGCGGAGCCGGCGTCGCACCCCCACTGCCGCCCCTGTGAGAGATTTCTCCTCATACGGCCGCCGGCCCGTCGCGCCAGGGAGTCCGGCGCGGGCCTCGAGCGGGAACAGCGGCCCAGGCCCCTCACCGGCCCGCGCAGACGCGAGCAGACACTATGCGCGCTCGCATCCATGAACCGTATGCGACAGTGGTAACATCTGCTTGAAGGCCTCAAGGGTCTATACTGCACGTACCCTCCCCGCACCCCTGTCCTTGAAGCCGCTCCTCTACTTATACCTCACTCCACTGAGGTCATACCCGCGAGTGAGGCGGAGCCCATGAAACCACCCTTAGACTCGTAGCATGACATCCGATCTGTCTCCAGGCTCGCAGGACGCCGCCGCCACGATACCTTCGGCGCCGGTGACCTCGCCCGTCGGCATCCCCCGGATCGGCCTCGCCTCCGCCCCCAAGCGACCGGCCCCGCAGGCCACGCCCTCTCCGCGCTCATCCACCCTCCTGGTGGACGCTGCGCCCCACCGCCTGCGCCGCACCGAGGATCTGCTCGACCTCGCCATGACCACCGTCGGCGCCGCCTCCATGTTCATCCTGGCCGCCTACGCGCACGCGACGACCACCGCGGTCACCCTCGACGTGCGCAACGCCCTCGCCGTCGTCCTGCGCCAGATCCTCGTCTTCCCCCTGCAGACCATCGAGGGCCTGGCGACCTTCGCGGTACCCGTGGCCGTCATCCTGTCCAACCTCCTGCGCCGCTCCTGGCGCACCACCGGGGAGGCCCTCCTGGGCGCCATGGGCGGCTTTATCCTGTCCTGGGCGGCTCTCGTCGTCGTGGCCACCTGGGGCCCCACCACCATTGTCGCCGGGCTGACGGTCACCGCCTCGGGCACCGCCCAGGTCGGCATCTCCACGGTCTTCGCCATCCTGTCGGGCCTGCTCACCGGGGCAGGCGAGCGACGCACCTCCCAGACGGTGCGCTACGGCTGGACCGCCGTGTGGATCATTGTCGGACTGGCGGTCCTGCGCGGCGCGCTGACCCTGCCCGGCGCGGTCCTGTCCGTGCTGCTGGGCCGCCTGCCGGGCCTGGTGGTCCGCTATGCCTTCGGCGTGGAGGACCGGCGCGCCCACGGCGTCGCGCTCGTGCGGGCCCTGCGCCGCGCCAGCATCGACGCCGTGCGGGTGGTGCGCATGGACCCGGCCCCCGAGGCGAGCGCCTGGACGATCGAGACCGATACTCCGCTGGGCTACACCGAGCAGGTGCGGGAGAACCCGCTGACCATGCCGGCCACCATGCCCAAGCTCGACGACGGCTGGGCGGACTCCTCGCCCAACCTGTTCGAGCACCTCGACGAGCCGGACGAGTCCGCCGGATCCGACGAGCCGGCGGCCGCGCTGCTCCCGGAGGAGACGGCAACAATCGTGAGGGCCGACGCTGTCGATCCAACGGCGGTCCTGGCCGAGGCGTCCTCGGAGGCGCTGACCGAGGGCCGGCCCTCGGTGCATCGGCTCTATGCCGTATGGGACGCCAACGGCACCCGCTACGACGTCACCGTTCTCGACACTGACCGCCAGGTGGCGGGCTTCATCTCCACCCTGTGGGACCGCATCCGCATTAAGGGGCTGTCCTCCGAGCAGGGCCTGTCGGTGCGCTCCGCGGCCGAGCACGCCGCGCTCATGGCCCTGGAGGCCCGGCGCGCCCATGTGCGCACGCCCGCGCCGTTCGGCATGGCCGAGGCCGATGAGTCCGTTCTGCTGGTGACCGATCACGTCGTCGGCGCCCGCGCCCTGGGCTCCCTCGGCTCGGTCTCCAATGACATCCTGGGCCAGCTGTGGGACCAGCTGGGCCGGGCTCACGCCGCGGGCCTGGCCCACCGCGCCATCGACTCCTCCACCGTGGTCGTCGACTCCGCCAGCCGCGTCTGGCTCCTGGACTGGGACTCCGGCGAGACGATCTCCTCCGAGCTGTCGCGCCGCATGGACCTGGCCCAGGCCCTCGCCCTGACGGCCTCCGTCGTCGGCGTCGACCGGGCCATCGCCGCCGCCTCCCGCTCGCTGACCACCCCGCAGCTCGCCTCCATCGCGCCGATGCTTCAGCGCGTCGTCCTGCCCGCGTCCACCCGCGACGCCCTGGGGCGGCGCGGCCGCCTCCTCCAGGAGCTGCGCGACGCCCTGGTGGACCTGACCCCCACGGCCCACGCCGAGCCGGCCAGGCTCGCCCGGTTCTCCCCGCGGACCGTGATCATGGCGATCGTCGGCCTTGTGGCCCTGTGGACGCTGCTGGCGCGCCTGAACTTCGAGCAGATCAGCGCCGCCGTGGCCACGGCCAATGTGTGGTGGATCCTCGCGGCGCTCGCCTTCTCCCTGGCGACCTACATCGGCGCGGCACTCGCCCTGGTCGCCTTCAGCCCGGTGCGCCTGAGCGTGTGGAGATCCACCGAGGTGCATCTGGCCGGCTCGGTGGTCGCCCTGGTGGCCCCCGCCGGCGTCGGCGGCGCCGCTCTCAACCTGCGGTTCCTGAACCGCAAGGGCGTGCCCACTCCCATCTCCGTCGCCACCGTCGCGCTCGTCCAGGTCGTCCAGTTCCTGGTGACGATTGTGCTGCTCATTGTCCTGGCGGCGATGACCGGGCAGTCCACCGGCCTGACCCTGCCCTCGGTCTGGCTCGTTCTGGGCGCTGTCATGCTGGTGGCGGTCATCGGCTCGGCACTGTTCATACCGCGGGTGCGCACCTGGGTGTGGGGGAAGGTCGAGCCGACCTACCGCCAGGTGTGGCCGCGTCTGGTGTGGATCATGTCGAACCCGCTGCGCCTGGCGCTGGGCGTGGGCGGCACCTTCCTGCTGAGCCTGAGCTATGTCCTCTCCTTCAGCGCGAGCCTGTGGGCCTTCGGCTACACGCTCCCCTTCTCGGTCCTGGCCATCACCTACCTGGCCTCCAATACGGTCGGCTCGGTGGTCCCGTCGCCGGGCGGTATCGGTCCGGTTGAGATCGCGCTGACGGCCGGGCTCGTGACCGCCGGCATCCCGAGCGGGGTGGCGCTGTCGGCCGCGATCGTCTACCGCCTGGTCACCTTCTGGGCCCCCATCCCCGTGGGCTGGCTGAGCCTGCAGCGCCTCCAGCGAGCAGGAGATCTGTAGATGATGACGCGGCTTGTCGCTACCACTCCCCCTTGCGTGCCCTTGCTATGGTATCGAGGTGACAGCAACTTCCTATGATTAAGGGCACCATGAGCACAACCTTGCATGGGCTCTCCTCCCCTGCTCCCCGCTGGCGCCTCAGCCTCCCCCACCTGACCAACCGCCCAATCAATGTGGGAATCGGCGCCCTCGTCGGCGTCGCCAATATTGCGCTGAACATCGGAACTGTCGGCATCCACGGCCCTCTCCACGCCATCGACATCGCCTTTATGGTCGCGGCGCTCGTCATCCTCATTCTGCTCCCGCTGCGGCCCACATGGGGCGTACCGGCCTACCTCGTCTGCTGGTTCCTCCTGCTCGCCCTGCCGAGCACCTACGCCACGGACATGATGCTGACCCACCTCGCCTTTTTCTTCTTCGCGGGGCGCTTCCTCCCGATGGGCTATGCAGGTGCGGTGTTCGTCGCTGCTATCGTCGCCAACTTCCTATCCCTGCAACGGAATGCTACTGACGCCATGACCCTCGACGACTATGCGGGGCTGGTATTTTACGCCACCATGGGACTTCTTTTCGTGCCCATGGGTGCCATAGTGCGGGTAGGCGAGCAGTCCCGCCTGGCTGAGGCCCGCCGCGCGGAGGAGCGCCTGGAGGAGCTGCGGCTGGAGATCTCGCGCGAGATGCACGACCTCATCGCCTACTCCATGTCCCAGACGGCCCTGCGGGCCCAGCGCGCCGCCGCGGACGCGTCCTATCCGGAGGCCGCCCGTCAGGAGTTCGCCGCTCTGGAGACGACGGCCGCCGACGCCCTTCACGAGCTGCGCCTTCTGCTGCGCACCCTGCGGCGGGCGGCCCCCGAGCTCGCCCTCGACGTCACCCACGCCACCGGGCTCGGGCACGTCGTCACCGACCTCGGGGCCGCGGTGCGCGCCGTGAGCGACGACATTGCCGCTTCCGGATTCGACGTCACCTACCAGTGCCGCGGGACCGCCTCCCCCACGCGGTCCCAGGCCTCCACCCTGTCCCGGGTCGCGCGCGAGATGGGCGCCAATGTCGTCCGCCACGCCGAGCCGAGCGCACCCGTGACCCTGACGCTGCGGCTGGGGCCCGAGGCCATACGCCTGGTCTCCACCAACCGGATCCGCACGACCCCGGGCGACCTGCCGCACTCCGGCTCAGGCGTGCTCGGCATGCGCGAGCGCCTGACGGCGATCGGGGGCGAGCTGACCACGCTGGCCGACGACGGCGCCTGGATCGTGACCGCCACGGTCCCGGTCGCCAGCACGCGGACCCCTCTTCCCGGAGGTGACTCATGATCAGCGTGGGCCTGGCCGACGACGACGCCCTGGTCCGCAGCACCCTCACCGAGCTCCTCGCCACCACCGACGACATCCGGGTCGTCTGGACCGCCTGCGACGGCCGGGAGACTCTCGCCCTGCTGCGCTCGCCCGAGGCGCCGGAGATCCAGGTCCTGCTCCTGGATGTGCAGATGCCGCGCCTGGACGGCATGACCCTGGCGGAGATGCTTCACAGGGAGAGGCCCGACATCGCCATTCTCATTCTGACGACCTTCGTGGCCGACGGCGTGCTCAACCGCGCCCTGGCGGCGGGAGTGCGCGGCTTCATTGCCAAGGAGGACCGGGTGGAGACCCTGGCGGACACCATCCGCAATGTCGCGGCCGGTAACACCGTCCTGTCCCCGGCCTCCTCGGCCATTATCGGCGGCTGGTCCGCACCCACCACGCCCGCGGCCACCTCTCCCGACGCCTCGGAGGCCCTGCCGCCGGGCGTCACCCTGTCCCCGCGGGAGTCCGAGGTGCTGGTCCTCATGGTCGAGGCGCTGTCCAACCGGCAGATCGCCACCCGGCTGCACCTGAGCGAGACGACCGTCAAGACGCACGTCTCCGCGATCATCGCCAAGCTCGGCGTCCAGGACCGGGTCGGCGCGGTCGTCTACGCCCTACGCAACGGACTTGTCTGACCTTCCTCCGATCGGATGAGACGATCGGAGGATGTGCACCCTTGTCGGCCCGTGCATGATTATCCCTGTCAGGATTCCTCGAGAGAACAAGGGCGGTATTCATGCACTCCTCCCCTTCAAGTTCACGTTGGCTCTTCACGTGGAGAATGTTCTTCCCCCGTTACTGATTTAATAAGCCGTCCCTGATCCCCGAGAATCCCTGGGCGTTCCTGACTTCCCTGAGCGTCCCTGGTCCCTGAACCTCCCTGAACTGCCCCTGAGTCTCCCTGAAAAGTCCCTGGCCTCCCTGAAGGCCCCTGAAAATCCCTGTAAGGTCCCTGGCCATCCCTGAGGGTCCCTGCCCGTGTGGGTGGAGTTCACTCCAAACGAACTCCACCCACACGGCACCCTCTCCTCACCCTCCCGGAAGCATGCTGTTGAAGTTCCCATGGAATTCCCCCGTCATTGACGCCGCACCGCTGCGCCCGGTCTCAAGCGCAACAGGTTCCCACTCCTTCGCCGCACGCGACCACTTCGAGATCGAAAGCGTGCTCGACGTCCTCTCCCGGGCCTGTCCGACAAATCTGGACGAGCAGCGCATCCTCGAGTTCAGCTGCGGCAGGCCCCGCACACCCTTCCTGCTTGCGGCGGCCGAGCACCGGGTTCTCGCAGCGGACACCGATCCGGAGAACCTGGCCAACATGGCCGAGCGGCTCGTCCCGTCCACACCGGCGCGCGCCGACGTCGCCGCACGCGTCGAGCTGCGACTGGCGGACATGCGGAACTTCTGCTTTCCCGAGGACTTCAAAGCCATCCACATCCCGTCTGCCGGCCTCGCCCTCTTCGACGCCGCTCAACGCTGCAATGTGCTCAAGCTGGCGGGCGACCATCTGGCCCCGGGCGGTCTTCTGATCATCTCGACGCAAGAGGTCCGACGTGCAGCCACATCCCTTGTCGGGGCCGCCGATTCGCCCGTCGTCCGTCCGGTGGAGCACACAGCGCTCGAGAGCCGCCGTCAGCCGGCCCTTCACTGGGACACGGACCTCAGCATCCCGCAGTCCCAGCTGATCGCGTCGTCCTGGATCGCCAATGCCTGCACCCGCCTGGGCATGACCGTGACCTTCCAGCGGTCGCGCCCCGATCCGACCTACCCCGGACACACACACGTCACCCTCGCCGTCCAGCACCCCTGATCACACCCGCCCCCTCCACCGAGATCGGTCGCTTCCGCGTTGAGATCGGCCCGGCCCGGCGACGTCCCCCCGCTCCGCGGAGCAACCCCACCCGCCCCCGCCGTCCTCATATCCTCGAAGCGGGCGCTCGACGACGGCGCAGGGGCAGCCGGGCCCGACTCCGACAGTATGCCGGGCCCAGCCTCTGCACCCGGCTCGGCCGATCACCCAGAGTCCCGACCCGTTTGCCCGACCACGGCCTGGTGGGAACACGCGAGAGGGTCGCCTCCCACGGCAGCACCCTCGAAACGGGACCGCAGGCCGACTACACGACTACAGCCCCACCGCTATCGAGTTGTCGGCCGGGGTGGAGGCTGACGTCGTCCTCATGGACGTGCGGATGCCGCGGATGGACGGGGTCGAGGCGTCCCGCCGCATCGTCGACGGTTCCGAGCCCAGGGTCCTGGTCCTGACCACCTTCGACATCGACGAGTACGCCTTCGAGGCGATCCGCGGTGGCCCGAGCCACTCCGACCAGGGCGGTCGCTCGCGTCTGCACCGCCGTCGTCCTTGAACTTCCGCTCCAGACACAGGCCCGAAGTCACTGCGGACGCCGACGGCCCGGACAAAGCGAGCAGCAGAGTTCAGCAACTCGTCCACCTTCCGGGCCGTCGCCTTATCCTTGCGGACCTTGACGCGTCGCCCCCCGGCTTGGACACGGCCCTCATCTTCTCCCCGGCCCCTTACTTCCCCGGCAAGGACACTAGATGCTCCAGGAGAAGGTGCCGAAGAAGGCCTCACCAGCATGCCCCCACAGATCGCCCACCCTGCGGGAGCTCAGAGCGCCCTCACCCCAACACTCGGGACCCGCCCCTTCGCCGAGATCGGTCCAGTTCCGCACCGAGATCGGTGATCCGAAGAAACAGGGCGGCCGGTTCTCTGTCCCTGCACCCGCCCTGCAGCCCTGTGACCGAAGACCGCTGGATCAATGGCGCAGAACAGACAGCTCCCGACCCAGAGATATGACACTAGCAGCCAAGCGACGGGCTCGTTCAGGTGTCTTCATCACTGTCATGACGGGAATCGAGCGGATACCCAATGCCTCGATCCTCGGCACATCGCCCGCATCCACCTCATCCACCACCCAAGCATCAAGCAGGCCATCGCCTCGCGCACCGTAATGCTCAGCCACACCGGCGGCTGACACAGAGACTCCGATCGTCGAGAGGCACACGTCACCCATTCCACGAAGTACTCGCCCACCAACAACTGGTGAAATTCCCACAACCGGTGCGGGACAAGCGGCAAACGCTGCGCGAGCACCCTTCAGGTTCAGAACAGGATCGATCGAGACCACCGGATTGGATGGCGCTACTATGACAAGTTCCGCCAGGGCAAGCGCTCGCTGAGCGGCATCGGACAGCTCGGCACCCCCGGGCCGGGACAGAAATCTTGTTGGGCGGGGGATGGCCCGGTGTCGCACCCACCACTCCTGGAAATGGACCGGGCCGCCCAGGGAGGGGCAGTCGACCCAGGTCTCCGCACGATCGTCGCTGGCAGGCAGCAGCCGTGCACCCAGGTTCCAGCGTGAGCACAATCTGTCGGTCGCTTCAGTCAGGGAACTGCCCTCGTGAAGCATCGCCGTACGCATGATATGAGCGGCGATATCAAGATCGCCCAGCGTGAACCAGCGCGCACCGAAATCCCAAGCCCGCAGCTCGGCATCAATGCGCATGGAGTCTCCGCGCCGGCCCCACCCGCGATCGGAGTCATGAATCCCCGCGAGTGCGTACATCTGCGAGTCAAGATCGGGACAGACCCTCAAGCCGTCCACCCAGGCATCGTCACCGACATTGACGATAATACTCAGGTCATTCTCACCAAGGTCCCGCAGACCCCTGGTGAACCGGGCGCCCCCGACACCGCCGGCGACAACAGCGATCCTCACAACACCCACTCCTCAACCACACGCAGGTCTTCAAGCACATCCACATCCCGGCGCAGGCCCGGCCACTCTCCGCTCAGGGGGGTGTGCCCGCGACCGACATGCCTCTTGAAGGACTCTTCCCCGAAACGGGGGCGCGGCGTCAGTCCCCTTCCAGCAGTCAGTAGAGTGGTCCCCGTTCCATCGGCGTCCGCAACGACGGCGCGGTCACAGAAGGCAGCAGCATCCAGCGCCTGGGCGAGCTCAGCACCCGCCAGTCCGGGGAGATCTGCCACTAAGATCGCCAGTGAGGCCTGCTCCTGCTCGCGCACAGTGGCCACAGCTCGTCTCAGGCACGCGTTGAGATCCGGAGGGCCGACGGGCTCGGGCAGGAACGAGATCCCTGGAACTCCAAGCCCGCAGACAACTTCATCGTCACCAGTGATCACCACCGTGTCCTGCACCTGAGGAGTGCTCGATGCCACCGAGACGGTGTGAGCCGCGAACTCCAGAGCCAGTCGTCGTCGGTGCTCCACCCCCACCGACAACCGACTCTTGGCCCGAGCGAGCGCCTTGACCGGCACGAGCACGATCCAGCCCTCAGGACTCACGTACAGTCTCCGCCTTACCCGCACAGTATCCGGCCTCCCAGGCCTCGCGGCTCCCCTGCCGGAACCAGTCCTCCTCGGCAGGCCGCAGGATGGCACGCGCGCCGGGACCATCCTGCTCGGCCGACAGCACCAGATGGTTCAAACCGGCCACAACCGCCATGGGGCGGCCGTCTGTCTTCCTCATCGTAAGCTCCGCGGCGGCAGCCACCTCGTCCGCGACGGCAGGCGCAGTCACCCTAAGAGTATTGCCGTACGGATCCATTGCCCCAGCCAAATCGAGCAACGGGATCATCCCCGCACAGCCGATGGCCACATCCGTTTGACCGCGGCGCCAGGGCCGCCCCAGCGTGTCGGTGACGACGACGGCGACATTCCGCCCAGTGAGACGCCGCAGACCGGCTCGGATTCGGCGCGCTGAGCCGTCGGGATCGACCGGCAGAAGCACGGCAGAGCCCGGAGCGACATTGCTCGTGTCGATGCCGGCAGCAGCCCCGACGATGCCGAGCCGGTTCTCAACCACACTTACACGCCCCGCCGAGGTGTCCCGCCAGGCAACCTCCCGAACAGTCTCCGACTCAATGAGACGCTGGCGCTCCTGCAGTCCTTCGACCTCAACGACTCTACCCTCGGCCTTGGCGACAGCCTTGGAGGAGACGACGACGATATCACCGTCTTCCAGTCCGTCCACCAGGGTCATAAGCAGCAAAGAGAGGTCCTGGCCTGGAACGATCTCCCCGTTGTAACGCGGAGCGTTCACACGCAGTGCGGACAGGCCCTCATCTGTGCAGCTTCGGTAGAACGCTCTTCCCGAACTCGTCGAACCACTCAACCTGGTTCCTCCCAACGTTGTGGACGAAAATCTTGTCTACTCCCATGTCAAGGTAGCGCTGAAGTGCCTGTCGGTGCACATCGGGATCCTCGGAGATCACCATTCGACCCTCGAAGTCCTCCGGCCGGACGCATGCAGCCATCGCCTCGAAATCATCCGGCGAGCGGATGTCCGCCTTCGGAAACGGCATGCCTCCCGTCGGCCACTCCCTGAGCGCGTTGCGGAGCGCCTCCTGGGCCGTCGGAGCCCAACTGAGGTGGACCTGGAGAAGCACCTTGTGCGGCCCCTGAGGCTCCCGCTCGGGGACTGCGCTATTGAAGGCATCCAGCACTCTGCAGAGGCGTTCCGGCGGAGCAGCCACTGTGATGAGGCCATCAGCGTGCTCGCCTGCTCGACGGGCGTTGATGGGTCCTCCCGCGGCCACCAGGACAGGTGGCGACTCCGCAGGCATCGACCACAGCCGTGTCCGCTCCATTCTGTGGAAGCGCCCCTCGAACCGGCACTGCCTCCCCTGAGCCGAAATGGCGAATAGACGGTTAATAAGCTCGATTGCCTCGAAAAGCCGATCCGTCCGCTCTTTGGTCTCCGGCCAGTACGGGGCAACAACATGTTCATTAAGAGCCTCTCCCGAGCCGAGCCCGAGCGAGAGGCGTCCCGGGTACAAACAGGCGAGAGTGGCCGCGGCCTGTGCCATGACAGCCGGGTGCATGCGGTATCCCGGAGCCGCAACACCCGTGACAAGATCACCTTTCACCTGGGAGCCCAGTGCCCCAAGCAAGGACCAGACGTGGGCAGACTGTCCCTGGCCCGGAACCCACGGCTGAAAATGATCGCCCACCATGAACCCGTGGAATCCCCGGTTCTCCGCCTGCCGTGCCAACTCAATGCACTCAGTCGGAGCGAACTGCTCCGTCGCGATCGCGTAGCCGATGAAGTCCTGCCCGATCATGCTTCGTCTCCCTCTAGAGACGCAGACAGAAGATTATGCACATCCCGCCGTTCAACACCCGCGAGGGCTGGTCGCGGCGCGCCCCACCTATTCATGACGAGCCGCACTGCGTCCTCGACATCTATTGCGGGCAGAGCTGTAGGAAGGGAGCATTCCTCCATGAGCGACTTCCAACGCCCCGCCGCTCCGCCACCCGCCGGGAGGAGTGGGTCAAGGTCGTCCATAAGATCATCCAGGACTCGCATCGACCCCCAGACCGCACCGCCCTGCTCGATCTGCTCGATGATCCGGGGCGCCAGGGCCGACATCGTCATGATCTTGGGCTGGCCCGTAAGAGTCGATACCTCGTGGTTTATGGGCCACAGCTTGAAACCATGCGGGTCACGGCCCCGATGCAGGCCGGCGGTCTGGGAGCACTGGCTCAGCTCCGCGAGTCGTCTTCTCGCCTTCGCGGGCAACGGCGCCACAAGCTCCGCGCGGATATAACGCAGAAGACTCGCCGCTATTGCGTGCACCACGGAATCCTGTGAAGGAGTCGTCGGAGATGCTAGGTATGGGAAGACGGTACGGAATAAGGCCTCCACAGCACCGGATACAATCGCCGCTGATGGCAGCGTCTGGGTCTGCATCGGGTCAAGGCAGGCGACCTCGGGGCGCAGCCCGGACCCACGTAGGAGAATACGCCCGCCCCCGCAGCACACTACCGCCACCGAACTGACCTCGCTGGCAGTCCCTATCGTGGTGGGCAGAGCAGCGATTCTCCATGGCAGACTCTCCGACGTCGATTCATCCACAAGCACTTCACCGGCTAGGAGCCCCTGGAGGGGGGCCAGAGCGGAGATTATCCGCGCAACCTTGACGGTATCAATGGTGGTGCCACCGCCCAGGGCAAGACACCACCCTCCTGCGGGAACACGGTCCGCCACCGCCCGCGCCGCCTTCATGCCGCCCCCATCCTCAGGCAGATCGAACCAATCCGCCCCCGAGAGGAAAGAGGCCGCCTGCAGCCGGTCATGTACCGGGCTTCCATACAAAACAGGGTCCATGACCACCGTGACTGGACTCTCGCCGTGCAGAAAAGAACCGAGATGCTCTGTGCGCTTCACAACCACTGTCACCACTGTCACCCGCCCTAGATTTTCAGAACGATCTCGTCATGCTCGACTACTCGGGCCATCAGCAGGTAGGCGATCACGCAGAGCACCGCCAGCACACCCCCCAGCAGCGCCACGACCCGCCAGTCGAACAGGAGGGCGCCAGCAATCTGGGAAACGATCATTCCCACCAGCGGAAGGATGAAGAAGACCGCGATCCCTTGGGCGGACTGCACCGACCTGGCCCGGTTTGAGACGCCGACGATCACGCTGATGACGAGGAAGGCGATGAGCGGGACGAGGACCAGGACCGCCAGGGTCCAGGTGACATCCGGGAAGACGATGCCTTTCATGACCGGCCACGCCGCCGCATTGGCCACCACCGAGAATCCGAGGAAGGATGCCCAGGTCAGCAGCACGGCCGGTATCACCGATGCCAGGGTCTTGGCCAGGAAGAGCTCGCGCACTGTGATCGGGCCGTAGAGAAGCCCTTCGAGAGTGCCCCGCTCGCGCTCCCCCACGAAGGCCGCCGTCGCACCAGCGGTGGCGACAATGACCGGGATCATGAGGATGAGCGGCGCGAACACGTAGGTGATGACGGCGGTCACGAGCAGCTGCTGCGGCCCCATGCCGGCCCCGGAGACGGAGGCGACAAGATCGAGGAAGGACTCCAGGCCGTGAATCCTCGTCTCGGGCGAGACCGAGTGCGCAATCAGCCCGACAGCCGCCCCGGGCAGAATAATGCTGAAGAAAACAGGGAACAGGATGACGGGCACCAGGGCGCTGGTATCCCGCAGCGCCTGACGCCACTCCTTCCTGATCAGAACCATGACCCGGCGCCGGCCGAAACCGGCCGGGCTCCCGTTGTTCCCACTCATGACGACTTCTCCTCAATACTCCTGTCAATAGTCGCGAAGTACAGCTCTTTGAGCGTGTGACGGCGGGGTATTGCGGCATCCAGCCGAATCCCCGCCTCGACGACGGCGCGCACCGCCTCATGGGCGCGCCCGGCACCGCCGATACGCGCACGCACGCCGCCCTCCTCCAGGGTGCTGGGAATACCCACCGCGGCGAGTGCCTTCTGCGCGCGCTCGGGCTCGTCAGTCCTCAGGTCCAGGCACTCCCTGGGCCACCGGTCGGCGATCAGGTCCCCGACAGCCCCCTCCACGACGAGCCGACCGCCCGCGAGGATACCGATCCGGTCGCACAAGCCCTCGAAGCCGTGAAGCTGGTGGGTGCACACGAACAGGGTCGTGCCGCCATCGGCTATGGCGCGCAGGTAGGAGAGCAGGCTCTCAGCGGCCTCGGGATCCAGACCGGCCGTGGGCTCGTCGAGAAACACGACATCGGGGGATGGTAGAAGGGTCCTGGCGATCACCGCCTTGAGGGTCATTCCCTTGCTGAACTCCCCGACCCGGCTGTCCAGACGCTCCGACAGGGCGAACAGCCGGGCCAGCTCGTGGATCCGCCGCTCGATTCCGGCAGGGTCCAGTCCGTAGAGCCCGCCCCAGAACCTGAGGTTCTCGCGCAGCGTCAGCTCCTTGTACAGCCGGTAGTCGGTCTGCACCCCGATCCGACGACGGAGTGCAGCGGCCCGCTCCGGGGTCATACCCTCCCCCAGGACCTCGATGGTCCCGGAGTCCGGCGCGAGCAGACCCGTCAGAAGACGGACAGTCGTGGTCTTGCCGGCGCCGTTCGGCCCGAGAAGCCCGAAGACGGCACCCCGCTCGACATGCATCGACAGATCGACGATCACCCGACGACCGGAGATGGTCCGGCTCACAGCATCAGCCCTGATCACCAGGTCGTCCGCCGCGACGGCCATGGAACTCATCAAACTCTCCTTCCAGAAAGAACATGCTGTGCAATATGATTAGGTTCCGCCCCGAAGAGCAGCCTGACGACGCGCATAGGACGCGCGGCGACAAGCGCAAGCAGTATCGCCAGGGCAAAAACCGTGATGGCGGCACAAGCGACAGGCTGCGACAAACCCTTCCCTGCAAGCACCGAACCGGGTGATAGGAGCGACATCGGCGTCCATCGATAGGCGTCCGACGCCGACCCTAGGCCTGCGAGAAGAACGATGCCAGCAACACCGATCGTCGCCCCAAAGACACTATGGCTGGAATTAAACAAGGTCGGTGCGTGGCGGTGTGACTGGGAGGTGCTCGAAGTCGTAGTCGAAGGTGCGGTTGGTGATGTAGGCGGCGAAGGCCGCGAAGGTGTTCTCCGGGGTGTCGCGCTGGAGGTTGGCGATATTGTTCTTGGCGGCGTTCCACACGTGTTCTGTGGGACCCAGGGTCGGGGGCGTAGGGGGGGCATGTAGATGGGCGTGATGCGCTCCAGAGCCTGGCCGGGGGCATAAAGATCGTTCAAAGCCTTGGCGTGGTGGAACCTGGCGTTGTCCAGGACCACCGCGATCTTCTTCCCCTCATCGGTCTCGCGCGCCAGGCGACCCATCATGAGGGCGGGTCTGCTCGGCGTTCTGGTTTCCCTGGATCGGGTAGGTCCTCATTTTCTTGGTCGTCAGGCTCAGTGCCCCGAAGAACGACTGGCTCGCCTTCTTGCGGTCCACGTACAGCTTTGTTCTCTTTCCCTTGGGAAGCCACATGCGCCTCGTCTCGGCCTCGTGGCGGGCGCGGACCTCCTCGACGGCACCAGGCCTCCCAGCCTTCTTCCAGCAGATCGTTGACCTGGTCCCGGATCTCGGCCATCCGCCTGGTGATGGCCTTCTCGTCGCGGCGCCCCTCGAACGGGTCGGGGAGCAGAGGCTCATGCCCAGAAAGCGCATGAGCAGCCGATAGGAGGACTCGGACCTGTACTCGACTCCGAACCTGATCGGACGCGACGTCCTCAAGGGGGCCGGGACGTCCCAGAAACCGGCCCCGGCGCCTGCCTCCGAGGGCGGTCTACTGAGAATCTCCTCCAGCTCCTTCTTCTGCGCCCGCTTGAGCCTCGCCGCGTTCTCGCCCACGGCGTGACCGGTTACCACGGAACCCATCCTGTATCTCCGCCATTCCGACAGCCACTCGCGTACCGTCCCCTCAGTCCGCTCGACCATCTCCGCGATAATATCCAGGCCGACGCCGCGGGCAGCGCACACAACCGCCTCCGCCTTCATTCTCACCAGCCTGTAGGTGTCCGAGCGCTTCTTCCACCTGATGAGGATGTCCCGTTCCTCGTCCGTCATGTCGATCTGCATGAGGCTATCTTATACGAGGTGCTCCGCAGACGCCAACCAGGAATCCCGCAGCAGCTGCCCCAGAATGCCATTTTGTTTAATTCCAGCCATAGGTCACGGAGCGGGGGTCGGGCGATGAGCACGCTGGGCGACACGATCGCCTCTCTGGCAGCGCGTGTGCCGGCGGTAGCGTCCTACGCCGCCGGCGGCCTGCGGGGACGACGGATGTACGTGGCCGTGGGGGTGCTCTTCGGAGCCGCGAGCATTGTCGTCAACGTTGCGATCAACGGTGTGCCGCAGCCTCTTGACGCCGTCTTCATGCTGCTCGCCCTGGTGCTGGTCGCCCTCATCCCGCTGCGGCCGGTGGTGGGGCTGGTGGCCTACCAGCTGTGCTGGGTCGTTCTGTTCCTGGTGCCGGGCTCCCACGCCACGGACATGCTCATCGCCAACGGCGCCTTCTTCCTGTTCCTTGGACTGCTGGGCGTGTCTCGGACAGCCCTGAAAGCGGTCTTTCAGGCTGCTTGTCTTGTTGCTCGGTGCTCCTCCTCAACCTCGTTGGGCGTCCTGTACCCCAGGGCGGAGTGGAGTCGTTTCTGATTGTATTCCAGCTCGATCCAGGAGGCAATATCCCGGATGGCCTTGCTTCTTGTGGGATACACCATCTGATAGACCCTCTCGTTCTTCAGGGTCGCATTGAACGACTCCGCCCAGGCATTGTCCCAGCACACCCCGGTCCTGCCCACCGAAGGGCGAGTGCCGTAGCTCTCCAGGTGCCTGGCGAGCTGCTCGGAGGTGTACTGGCACCCCCGGTCCGAGTGGAATACCGTCTCTCCTCTTGTGTACGGGCACCTGCGGGCCGCCATATCGATCGCCTCGCATATCAGATCGGTGCGCATGTTGTCCGCCATCGCGTACCCGACTGCTTTCTTCGTGCAGCAGTCCAGGACGGTCGCCAGGTACACGAACCCCTCCCAGGTGCGGATATAGGTGATATCGCCCACCCACTTCACTCCCGGCCTGTTGGCGGTGAAGTCCCGCCGGACCAGGTCGGGGCGCGAGCCCAGGTCCGCGGCCGGGACGGTGGTGCGGACCTTTCGGCGTGGCTGTGCGGCCTCCAGGCCCTGGGAGCGCATGACGGGTGCGCACCGTGTCCGGGCTCGTCTCAACGCCTCTGCGGGCCAGGGCGGCGTGAGTACGGCGGTACCCGTAGGTGCCGCGGGAGCTGTTGAGGACCCACTCGATCAAGGCGCTGAGCTCTTTCCTGCGTCGCACGGTTCTTGATGGCTCCCGGCCCAGCCAGGCGTAATAGCCTGATCGAGACACTTTCAGGCAGCGGCACATCATGGTGATCGGGTAGCTTCCTTCTTCGCGGTGGATGAACGCGTACCGGGCGGTTACCGGGACTCCTGCGCGAAGAAGGAAGCCGCTTTTTTCAGGAAGTCGATCTCCATCCTGGCCTCTCGCAGCTCGGCACGCAGCCTCCTGCTCTCCGCCGACTGCTCCGCACCGACCTCGGAGTCCACGGACTCCGGGTGGTCCTTCCTCCATTTCTTGACCCAGTTTCCCACCGTCTGAGGAACCAGGCCGTAGGACCTCGCCACCTCGGCTATTGTCCGGTCCTTCTCCACGACCTCAAGGACGACCTGCTCCTTGAGCTCACTACTGAGTCTCTGTGCCGACATAATCAGATTATACCTCATCTCTCAAAACAGTACTCTTTCCACCACTGTCCAAGAAACACCAGGCACCTCACCTGGGCCGCTTTCTGCCGGTGTGGCCGGCGGTGTCCTTCCTCCTGATGAACATCCTGGTTGATGTCGTGTCCGTGCTGGTGCCATCGCCGGGGGCGGATGGCGCCGTCCATGTCGGCGGCCTGCTCTTCAACCTGTTCATGGGCGTGCTGCTGCTGCCGGTGGGTGCCGTCCTGCGCGCGCTCGAGGCCGCCCGACGCAGGGAGGTCCGCCGGGCCGGCGAGCGGCTGGAGGAGATGCGCCTGGAGATCGCGCGGGAGATGCATGACCTCGTCGCCTACTCCATGTCGCAGACCGCCCTGCGGGCCCGCAGGGCGGCGACCGACGCCTCGTACTCGCCCGAGGCCCGCGAGGAGTTCGCCGCGGTGGTCTCCACGGCCTGCGACGCCCTCCACGAGCTGCGCCTGCTGCTGCGCGCCCTGCGCCAGACGGCCCCCGCGCAGGAGGCGGAGGCGACGGCCGCGGCCGGCCTGGGCCACGTCGTCGTGGACCTCGATGCCGCCGTCCAGGCGGTGAGCGACGACGTCGCCGCCGCGGGATTCGACGTCGTCTTCCGCCGTGTCGGCCAGGACGCCCCCAGCCGGCTCCAGGCGACCACCCTGTCCCGTGCGGCCCGCGAGATGGGGGCCAACATCGTCCGCCACGCCGACCGCGCCCGTCCCGTCACCCTGACACTGACCCTCGGCCCCGACGTGATCCGCCTGGTGTCCACCAACGGCATCGCCGAGGACGCCCCCCGGCTCCCCCGCTCCGGCACCGGCATCGTGGGGATGCGCGAGCGCCTCGCAGCGATCGAGGGGACCCTGACCACCCTGGCCGAGGACGGCGCCTGGATGGTCGCCGCCACCATCCCGCTCGACCCGCCCCGCCCCACCCCGTTGGAGAGGATCCCATGATCAACGTCGGACTCGCCGACGACGACGCCCTCGTCCGCCGCACCCTCACTGACACTCTCACCACCACCGAGGACATACGCGTCGCCTGGGCCGCCCGGGACGGACAGGAGGTCCTCAGCCTGCTGGGCTCGGAGGACCCCGCCGTCGAGGTCCTCCTCCTCGACATCCAGATGCCCCGCCCCGACGGCATCGAGCTGGCGGAGACCCTCCACACCGAGCGCCCCGAGCTCGGCGTGCTGATCCTGACCACGTTCATCGCCGACACCGTCCTGGAACGCGCTCTGGCCGCCGGAGTAAGAGGATTCCTCGCCAAGGAGGACCCGATCACCACCCTGGCCGACACGATCCGCCACGTCGCCAGCGGCAACACGGTCCTGTCCCCCAGCTCATCAGCGATCATCGGCCGACGAGCGAGCCCTCCCACACCCAGAGCGCCGACCACCACCCCCACACCAGGAGCCCTGCCCCCGGGCGTCACGCTCTCCCCCCGCGAGCTGGAGGTGCTCGCACTCATGGCCGAGGCGCTGTCCAACAAGCAGATCGCCCGCCGCCTGGGAGTCAGCCAGGCCACCGTCAAGACACACGTGTCAGCCCTGATCGCCAAGCTCGGAGTCCAGGACCGCGTAGGCGCCGTCGTCCACGCCCTGCGCAACAGGCTCGTCTGACCAGCTCAACCCATCAGCCCACCCAGTCGCCCGA
Source organism: Actinomyces israelii (assembly GCF_030253495.1). Taxonomy (NCBI): domain Bacteria; kingdom Bacillati; phylum Actinomycetota; class Actinomycetes; order Actinomycetales; family Actinomycetaceae; genus Actinomyces; species Actinomyces israelii. The sequence continues at coordinate 96,234 of NZ_CP124548.1, read as the reverse complement.
TACACCCGCACCCCGCAAGGAGAAACCTGGACACCACCAGAAACAACAACCCGTAGAAAGGCACCGACATGCCCCACCCCACCTCCAAATACCCGTGGAACCTGCGGCAGTGGCTCTTCGGCTGACTCCCAGCACGCCCCCAGTAGAACACCATGCCCGTCCCCGATAGCTCCATCCCGCCGCTGCACCGGGGCGCCGGGGCCCGCCGCCACCACCAGCTCCGGCTGCGAGACCGCACGGAGGTGGCGGCGGCCCTGGAGGGCCTGGCCGACCTGACCGGCCCCGGCCTGGCCGACCTGCGCGTCCTGGAGCTCGCCTGCGGCTCCGGCCGCCTCACCCTGCCTCTGGCCACAGCGGGCCACCGGGTGCTCGCCACCGACATCGACCCGCAGGCCCTGGAGCACCTCTCAGCCGGTCTCGCCCATCACGCCCGGGCCGCCGCACGTATCGAGCTGCGCACGGCCGATATGACCGCCTTCTCCTTCGAAGAGTCGTTCAAAGCCGTCTGCCTGTCCACCAGCTCGATCACCCAGCCGGCGCCCTCACAGCGCCGCCGCGTCCTCGAGCTTGCCGCCGGCCACCTGGCACCCGGCGGCGCCCTCATTATCTGCACCGAGTACCTGCTCAACGAGGCCCCCGCCACGGCGTCGTACTCCCCGGAGCACGGCATCCGGCTCCACGACGAGGCCGACCAGGACCGCCGCCACCTCACCCTGACCTGGGGCCAGGAGCGCTACGCCTCCGACCTCTTCGTGGTTCCGCCCTCATGGATCTCCCACGCCTGCAAGGACCTGGGACTGACCGTCACCTACCGCCACTCCCGCCCCGACCCGGCCCTGGCGGGCCGGGCCAACGCCGTCATCACCGCGCTCAAGCCCCAGTAAGCGCTCAAGGCTCGGTAAGCGGTCAGTCCCTGGCAGGCGCCCAGGCCCGGGCCTCGGGCAACAGAGACGCGCCAGCGCCCAGAGCCGGTGGGTTCGGGGGAATCCGCGCCTCAGACGGAGGCGCGCCGGCGCACCGAGTGCACCCACCAGGCAACACCCAGCGCCACCAGCCACAGCGGCGAGAGGGCCACGGCCAGCCGGGTGTCCCTTCCCTGCGTCAGCGTCCAGGTCACGAAGACGAAGAACACCAGGGCCCCCCACGCCGAGGCCCGCCCGCCGGGCATGCGGAAGGCGCCCGCCCTGTGCAGCTCGGGGCGCAGGGCGCGGAAGCGCAGGTAGGAGACGATAATGACGCACCACACCAGGATGAACAGCACGCTGGCCACCGTCGTGACCGCCACGAAGGCCCTCATGATCGAGGATGACATGTACAGCAGCGGGATCGAGGTCAGCAGCGCCGCACAGGTGACGAGCAGCGCCGGGCCGGGCACGCTGCGCGCCGTCAGCCTGCGGAAGACCCGCGGGGCATGCTCGGCCCACGAGAGCCCGAACAGCATCCTGGACGTGGAGTAGATGCCGGAGTTCGCGCTCGACGCCGCGGCCGTGAGCACCACGAAGTTGACCGCGCCCGCGGCCACCCCGAGCCCGGCCAGGGCGAACATGGACACGAACGGGCTCGAGTCCGCCGGCACCTCCCACCACGGCGTGACGGCCATAATGGCCGCGAGCGCTCCCAGGTAGAAGATGACAATGCGCACCGGGATCGCGTTGACGGCCTTGGGCAGGGTGATCTCCGGGTCCTTGGCCTCCGCGGCGGCGGTACCCACCAGCTCGGTGCCCAGGAAGGAGAACACGGCGATCTGGAAGGCCCCGACGAACCCGTGGAACCCGTTGGGGAACAGGTCCCCGCCGTTCCACAGGTTCGCCAGGGAGGCCTGCGCGCCCTCCGGCGAGCGGAACCCGATCGCCACCATCACGACCCCGATCACCATCAGGGCGAGAATGGCGACGATCTTAATGATGGAGAACCAGAACTCGATCTCGCCGAAGGCCTGCACGGTGGTGAGGTTCAGCCCCAGCAGCAGCGTCACCGTGGCCACCGGCGCCACCCACAGCGGCAGGCCGGGCAGCCAGAAGCTGATGTAGGCCGTGATGGCGATGACCTCGGCGATCGCCGTCACCAGCCAGCAGACGTAGTAGGTCCACCCGGTGAAGAACCCGGCCCAGGGGCCGATGAGGTCGTGGGCGACGTCCGCGAAGGACTTGTACTCCAGGTTGGACAGCAGGACCTCGCCCAGGGCCCGCATGACGAGGAAGAGGACCCCGCCGATAATCGCGTAGACGACGAGCACTCCGGGGCCGGCCTTCGAGATCGCCTGGCCGGAGCCCATGAAGAGCCCCGTGCCTATAGCGCCCCCGATCGCGATGAGCTGGATGTGCCTGTTGGTGAGCCGTCGTTGCAGCTGGTGGTCCTGAGCGATCTGCTCGGCCATAGGGATCTCCTCGGGATGGACGGACGCGGGCAGCCTACCCGCGTGCGATGGCGCCCGTGTTTCGTCGGCCCAGATGGCCTCCGATAGGCTCAGAGGTGATGATCACTCCTCGTCCCTTCGGACAGACCGCCCGCGACGCCGCCACCCGCCGGCTGTCCGCCGCCCTGGATCGCCTGCCCGCCGCCCTCGTCGTCGTCGTGGGCGCGTGGGTCCTCATCGCCTACTCCGTGGGCCAGTGGCGGTCCCTGACGGTGCCGAGCTGGGACCTGGCGATCTTCGCCGAGCTCGCCAAGGACTACGCCCATGGCCAGGCCCCGATCGTGTCGATCAAGGGCGACGGCTACAACCTCCTGGGCGACCACTTCCACCCGATCCTCGTGCTGCTCGGTCCTGTCTGGCGCCTGTTCCCCACGCCGCTGGCGCTGCTGGTGGTCCAGGACCTGCTCCTGGCTGTGTCGGCCTGGCCGCTCACCCGCCTGGCCACGCGCCTGACGAGACGGTCGGTCGCGACCGCGCTGGGCCTGTTCTACGTCCTGTCCTGGGGCATCCAGGGCGCAGTTCAGGCGCAGTTCCACGAGATCGCCTTCGCAGTGCCGGCCCTGGCGTGGGCCTCGGTCGCCTTCGTCGAGCGGCGCTGGCGGGCGTGCGCGCTGTGGCTGGCGCCGCTGGTGCTGGTCAAGGAGGACATGGGGCTGACCCTCGTCATGGCGGGCGGCGCCATGGCCCTGCGCGGCTGGCAGGACGCGCGCGCGGGCCGGACCGACGACGACGGCGGGTGGGCGCGGTGGCTCCCCGGCCGGTCCGCGCAGCTTTCCGGCCGGTCCGCGAGGACCCGGGCCGGCATGCCGACCGCGGTACGGGTGGGCGCGTACGCGGCCCTGTTCGGCCTACTGGCCTTCGTCCTGACGGTGTTCGTCATCGTGCCGCTGCTGAGCCCGACCGGCGCCTGGCAGTACGGGCTGAACGGCAACGCCGCCGACGGCATGCCGACCGTCCCGAACCACGGCAACCTGCTCGACCGGCTGTTCTCCCCGCAGGTCAAGGTCGCCACGCTGTTCATGCTGGTGTGCACCGCCGGCGGGATCGGCCTGGCCTCGCCGTGGATGACGCTGGTGCTGCCGACCCTGGGATGGCGCTTCCTGGCGGACAAGGAGACATACTGGGAGTGGAGGTACTGGCACTACAACGCCGTGCTCATCCCCATCGCGCTGGGAGCGCTGCTCGACGTCGTCGCCCGGCTGCGCGAGCGCCGGGCCCGGCGAGCCGGCGAGCCGCCCGAGAAGCCGACGGAGGCCACTGGGGCCACCGAGCCGGCCGGCCCGACTGGCCCCGCCACTCACGCCGGCCCGACCGACCCCGCAGGCCCCACGGCTCCCGGCAACCTAGCCGGCTCCGCTGACCCCGCCGGCGCGGCCAACCCGGCCGGCCCCGCCGGCTGGCTGGCCGCGCCCGTGTGGGCCCGCTGGGTCGTCGCCGTCGGCGTGGTGATCCCACTGATCGCCGGCGTCAAGACCGCCCCCCACCTGCCCCTGTGGACCATGAAGGACCGCGCCGCCCAGTCCACCCGCTGGGACGCCGCCCAGCAGGTGATCGACACCATCCCCGAGGGGGCGAGCGTGGAGACGGACCTGACGCTGCTGGCCTACCTCGTGCCCAAGGCGGACGTGTCCTGGGTGGGCGCCTCCCACGAGGCCAAGGACTACGTCGTCATCGACTCCCGCTCCACGGCCTGGGGCGGCCGGATCCCGCGGGACGCCGCCCAGTGGGCCGCGCAGAACCGGCACGCCGCCTACCAGCTCGTGCTCGACGTCGACGGCTTCCAGGTGGCCAAGCGTGTCGGGTGATCCCCGGAGGCCGCAGGACCGGCCCGGCCGGGCCCTGGTCGCCGTCGGGCTGGGCGGGGCGGCCGGCACGCTGGCGCGCGCGGGCCTGGAGGCGACCTGGCCCCACGACGCCGCCCACCTGCCGGCGGCGACCCTGACCGTCAACCTCCTCGGCGCGCTCCTGCTGGGCGCCCTGACCGGGTTCCTGGCCGCCGCCGGCCCCGACGAGGGCGGCCGCAGGCTGGTGCGGCTCGCCGCCGGCACCGGCCTCATGGGCGGCCTGACCACGCACTCCACCTACATCCTGGAGGTCGCCGGCCTGTTCCGGCACGGACGCGCGGCCCTGGCGGCCGCCTACCTGCTGGGCTCGCTCGCGGCCGGAGTCGCGGCCGCGGCCGCCGGCCTGGTCCTGGGCGGGCGGCTGGGGCGGGGCCGCCGGGCCGGGCGGCCACCACGACCACCCCGGCGGGAGGCCGCCTCATGACCGCGGCGGTCTGGGCGGGGCTCGCGGTCGGCGGCGGCCTGGGCGCGATCGCGCGCTTCACCGTGGACGGGCGCGTGAGTGCCGCCGTGGCCCGACGCCGGGCGGCGCGCACCGGCCCGCCGCGGCGCGGCGCGCGATGGGCCGCCGTCGTCCCGCTGGGCACGATCGCCGTCAACCTGACGGCCTGCTTCCTGCTGGGCCTGCTGGCCGGGCTGGCCGAGGGCGCGCCGTCGTTGCCGTCGCAGCTCTACACGGTGGCGGGCACGGGCTTCCTGGGCGGCTACTCGACCTTCTCGACGGCGAGCCTGGAGGGGGCCCGCCTGCTCCTGGACGGCCGCGGCGGCGGAGCCCTGGCGCACGCGCTGGCCCTGACGGCGGGCACGCTGGCGGCGGCCGCCGTCGGCCTGTGGCTCGGGTCGGCTCTGCGGCCGGTTCTGCCATGACGGGCATGACGGGTCCTTGTCCCCATCACACGCGCACGCCCGTCGTGGAAGAATCGCCCCGGAACCTTCCCATGCGTCCTTAATTCGAGCAGAGAGCCGGGCATGACTCCTTTTATGTGGTGCGCCGTCATCGGTTGCGGAATCCTGGCGCTGTCCCTGGTGCTCGACGGACTGTTCGACGGTCTCGGCCTCGACGACACCGGCTTCGACGGCGCCCTGCCGGTCATCGCGACGGCCCTGGGCGTCTTCGGGGCTGCGGGCGCCGGCGTGCAGGCCATGACCGGTCAGATGGCGGGCCGGCACATGGCGACGGCGGTGCTCATCGGCGTGCCCCTGGCGGCGGCGCTGGTCGCGGGCGCGGGCACGCGGGCCCTGTGGGTGCGGATGCGGCGGTCCATGCCCCGCAACGCCGTCCCGCTGACGCCGGGCGAGCTGGTCGGCACGGAGGTGCGGATCATGTGGTGGAAGGACGGCCGCGGCGAGGTCATCGCCAGCTCGCGCGGCCACCAGCTCACCCTGGAGGCCCGCTCCGAGGAGCCTCTGCGCGCCGGGTCCACCGCCGTCGTCCTGGAGGCGGCCGACGACGTCCTGGTCGTCACCTCCCTGGCCCTCGACGCATGAGGCGCGCCAGTCCACCCAACACCCGTCCGCTACATCACATGCACAAGGAGACCATATGATGCTCTACGCGATCATCGCGCTAGTCGTCCTGGCTGTCCTGCTGGGGCTCTACATGCTCTCAAGGGTCGTCGTCGTACCCTCCAACCTGACCGGTCTGGTCGCCGGGTCCACCCGCAACGGCGAGATCAAGATCATCCGGCCCGGCGGACGCGACTTCGTCCTGCCGATCATCCAGTCGATCCAGTACCTGCCCTTCACCCAGAACACGATCGGCTTCCGGGTCACCGCCGAGGACGAGAACAAGATCAACGTCAACGTCTCGGCCGTGGCCGCCGTCAAGGTCGGCGACTCCGACGAGCAGGTGCGCGCCGCCGCCAAGCGCTTCCTCGGCAAGCCGAACACCGACCAGGCGATCGCCGACTCCGCCCGCAACGCGCTCATCGGCTCGCTGCGCTCGATCGTGGGCCACATGACGATCACCGACCTGATCTCGGACCGCGACGCCCTCCAGCAGAACGTCTTCGACGACGCCAAGTCCGTCATGGCCAACATGGGCCTGGAGATCGACGTCCTGCAGATCTCCGAGATCACCGACGAGGGCGGCTACATCGAGTCCCTGGGCGTGCCCGAGCAGCAGCGCGTGGAGAAGGACGCGCGCATCGCCCGCGCCAACGCCGAGCGGGAGGCCAAGGACGCCGAGGTCACCTCGCGCCAGCAGATCGCCGAGCGCGAGCGCGACCTGTCGTTGCGCCAGGCCCAGCTCAAGGCCGAGACCGACAAGGCCCAGGCCGAGGCGGACTCCTCCGGCCCGCTGGCGCGCGCCGCCAAGGAGCGCGAGATCGCCATTATCGAGCAGGAGGCCGCCCAGGCCAAGGCCGCCCTGACCGAGCGCGAGCTCGACTCCACGGTGCGCAAGCCCGCCGACGCCGCCCGCTACCAGCGCGAGCAGGAGGCCGAGGCCGCCAAGGTCGAGTCCATCCGCAGGGCCGAGGCCGAGGCCGAGCGCACGCGCCTGGACGCCCAGGCCCAGGCCCAGGCGACCGTCGCCCGCGCGGAGGCCGAGGCCCGCGCCACCGCGGCCCGCGCCAAGGCCGAGGCTGAGGCGATCGCCGCCCGCGGTCGCGCCGAGGCCGACGCGGTGCAGGCCGCCGGCGAGGCTGAGGCGAAGGCCATGAGCGACAAGGCCGACGCCCTGGCCAAGTACGGGCAGGCCGCCACCCAGCAGATGGTGCTGGACAAGGCCCCCGAGATCGCGCGCGCACTGGCCGAGCCGCTGGGGTCGGTCAAGGACCTGTCGATCATCTCCACCGACGGCGCCTCCGCGCTGCCCAAGGCGGTGGCCGGCAATGTCGAGCAGCTCGACGCCGTCATGCGCTCGCTGACCGGCTCGGGCCTGACCGACATGGTCAGCCGCTTCATGGACGACAGGGCCGACAAGGGCGACAGGGCCGACGGCGCCGTCAGGCGGTCGCACCGGGCCTGAGGCGCCCGGCCCCGCCCTGCGCCCGGGTCTGCTTCTGAAGAGGCGGGACGGCAAGCCAGCGGAACGGGCGATCGGTGCGGCGGCGCACGACGTCTGACAGACTGCCGTCCATGTCGATCAAGCCCCCCGCCGACCCGTCCACCAGCCTCGGCCTCACCCCGAAGCAGTCGGGCCAGCGCGCGATCATCGTCCTGCTCCTCGTCATCGCACTCCTCCTGGCCGTGGTCGCGGGCCTCCTGCTGACCCGCCGGCTGGCGCCAGCCGCGACCACGTCGTCGGCGAGCCCTGCCCGGGAACAGGCGAGCTCGGCCGCGCCTCAGCAGGCGGGGCAGGCGCCGTCGGCGCAGGAGACCTCCGCCCCCTCGCTGACCGACCCGCAGGCGCTGGAGGTCGTTCACGGCGAGGTCGCGCGCAAGGCCGACGACCCCCGCGCCAAGGGCAAGACGGATGCGCCGGTGGTCATGGTCATCTACTCCGACTTCGCCTGCCCCTACTGCACGATGTTCGCCCAGGAGGTGGAGCCAGCCCTGGCCGACCTGGTCGAGGACGGCACCCTGCGCATCGAGTGGCGCGACCTCGCCCAGATCACCGAGACCTCCCCGCTGGCTGCCCAGGCCGGGATCGCCGCCGGCGAGCAGGGCAGGTTCTGGGAGTTCCACGACGCCGTCTACGCCGCCGCGGACCCCCAGGGCCACCCGGAGTACACCGAGGACTCCCTCGTGGACTTCGCCAAGCAGGCGGGCGTGCCCGACCTCGATCGCTTCCGCACCGACATGAACGACGCCGCCACCGCCAAGGCGGTCACCGACGCGAAGCAGCACGCCTACGACATCGGCATCCAGGGCACGCCCTTCATGATCGTCAACGACGCGGTCGTCAGCGGGTACCGCCCGGCCGACTACATGCGGGCCACGATCGCCGAGCAGGCGGCCAGGGCCTCCTGACCCGTCCGCCCCGCCCGCTCCTTCCACCCTCGCTTTCCCGCCCGCCCCTCTTTTCGCCAAGATCGGTCGTATTCCGGCTCGAGATCGGTTCACTTCCGCACCGAGATCGGTCGGCGGCTCGGGGCGCGGCTTCGACGTCGTGCGCACAGGTCGCCGTCGGGGATAGAGACTCGGCATCCGCCTCTGGGATAATTGATCGGTCTCATCACCTTGCCGGCGAGGATGTCGGCAGCACCCCAAGGAGCAGCGATGGCACTGAGTATCGGCGTGGACGTAGGCGGCACCAAGATCGCGGCGGGGGTGGTCGATGAGGACGGCGCGGTCCTGGCCACCGTGCGCCGGGACTCCCCCGCCACCAGCCGCGAGGCCATCTTCGAGACCATTGCCGCGGTCGCGGGCGAGCTCGCCGCCCAGTACGACGCCCCCACCATCGGCGTCGGCGCAGCCGGCTTCACCTCCTCGGACCGCAACACCATGGTCCACGGCACAAACCTCGACTGGACCGGCGCGCGCATCGCCGACGAGGTCGGCAGGCGCACTGGCAAGCGCGTCGTCGTCGAGAATGACGCCAACGCCGCGGGCTGGGCCGAGGCCCGCTTCGGCGCCGGGGCAGGCAAGGCCAACGTCCTGGTCGTCACCCTGGGCACCGGCGTGGGCGGCGCCATCATTATCAACGGCCGGCTGGTGCGCGGCGCCGCCGGCTTCGCGGCCGAGATCGGCCACATCAACGTCGTGCCCGACGGGCGCCCCTGCGGCTGCGGCCTGCGCGGCTGCCTGGAGCGCTACGGCTCGGGCACCGCCCTGGGTGTCAACGGCTGGGAGCTGGCCAAGTTCCGCCCCGACTACGCGGCGCGCATTATCGAGTTGTCCGGCGGCGACCCGAACAGGATCTCCGGCAAGGCGGTCACCGCCGCCGCCCGCGAGGGCGACCCCGCGGCCCTGGAGTGCTACGCCCGCCTGGGCGGCGCTCTGGGCTCGGGCCTGGCCGACCTGTGCGCCGTGCTGGACCCCGAGATTATGATCCTCACCGGCGGCCTGACCGAGGCCGGGGACATCCTGCTCACGCCCGTGCGCGAGGGCCTCGATGCGCACCTGACGGCGCGCGCCCACCGCCCCGCCATTCCGGTAGTCATCTCCGGCTCCGGCCAGAAGGCGGGCCTCATCGGCGCCGCGGACCTCGCCCGGCAGGACTGACGACGGCGGCGCCCGCCGGCGCTGCACAGCTGATCCCCTGGGTGGCCGGACCTCGTCGACGAGCGAGCGCAGCGCGTCCCCGGTCTCCCGGCACGCCCGGGGCAGCGGCACTCCGCGGCGCGAGCAACGCGTACGCTCAGCCGGTCTCCCGGCACGCCCGGGGCAGCGACCGGCGCGGTCATCCCAGCCCGCCCCGCCGTACCGGTCTCCCGGCACGCCCAGGGTGGCCCCGCGTGCCCGCAGCATCCGCGCGCCTGAGGCGGGCGGGGCAGACGGACGCCCGACTGCACGGCCGGGCGCCGGGTCAAGGGATGTCAACCGTTCGTTCGCGACTCGCTCCGGGCAGAACCGCGGAATCATGCGGAAAACAGGTTTCAGTGAACGGCGATGCATCCCTCCCATGTGCGCAGACCCCCCTGTGCGCACATGGGAGCCGGTCAGCCGGCCCTGGCGCACCCACAGAAACCGCGGAGTCTCAAGGAAAAGTGGCTCCTGTCTCGCACGGTCCCCTTCCTCCCATGTGCAACTCGCGCGAGAGGGGCCCGCCCTCGCGCAAGATACGCACCCACAGCCGCGAACCAGGGCCGCGAGCCTGCTGACCGGGCACCGAACATCGAACATCACGGCCGCACCGTCGGCCAGCGCGCATCCGCCCCCGGGTGCGAAAAAGTCGGCCGAGGGGCGATGACGGCCTTCTCCGTTCCCGACGACGTCAACGACTACGAGGTCGGGCCGGGCGCCGTCATCCGCCAGACCCGCGAGCCCTACTCCGTGACCGCGGGCGCAAACGGTCCTGGTGTGGGGATACAGCTGACATAGCCGATACGACGGCTCAGCGGATCAGCGTGTAGCCGCCCATGTCCAGCGGCGGGTCGTAGGCGGCGTGCCAGCCGATGAGGGCACGGTCGAAGGAGTCGGCGTAGTAGCACCGCCCGACCCGGATGACGGCCCGCCCGCCGCCGTAGGCGATAACCATGTCCTCGCGCGCGGTGCACTCGCGCGCCTCGCCCCACAGGTGGCTGCCAGCCAGGAGCGCGGGGTCCTCGGGGGCCTCCCAGATCGAGTCGGCGCCCTCCGCCGCATGCTCCAGCAGGTCAGCGATGCAGGCGTGCCCGCGCCGCCGGGCGGCCTGGGCGGGGGTGGCGCCGTCCGCCCCGACGGCGGGGGTCGGCGCCCTGCGGCCGGCGGGATGGTTCGAGGCGCTCATCATCCGCGATTGTCCGGAACCTGCGGCTGGAGCACAAAGGCAGTCTCCGGATGACCGCTCCCAACGGGACGCGGGCCGGGCGGCGCGGCGAGCCCCAACGTCAACGGAGGTTCGTCGCGTGAACGTACGTTCACGTTCCGGCTCGACACCGGTCCGCACGGCCCGGCGCCCGCCCCCGCAGGACCGGAGCCGAACACCTCGACGACCAGCCCCGGACGGAAAAGGTGGCTCCTACGCACTTTTAAGACGCTCACCGCCCCGGACATCGTGAGAATCGGCGAGTTTCCGCGGTTTGGCGGCGCGGACCGGACGACGCGGGAAGTTAAAAGTGCGTGGGATGATCATTTTTCGAGGCACAGCGGCACCCGGCCGGGGCCCAGACCAGTCGACGCCGCTCTGCACTCGGCCAAGACGTTCGAAGGAAGACCGTCAAGGGGCTGTAGGGTGCGCGGAACACGGCTCCTGCCCCGGAGCCGGGAAAGGAGAGAGCTTGACCGGACCGAGACCCAGATCAGGACTCAGCCGCAGAGCCGTCGTCGGAGCCCTGGGAATTGCCGGAGCGGGGGTGGTCCTGAGCGCCGCCTGCGGGACCGGCACCTCCGGCCACGAGTCCGCCCCCGCCGAGCCCACGGCCAGCGGTACCGCCCAGGCCTCCGCCACGCCCGACGTCGTCGATCTGGCCAGCCTGCCGTCCTACGACTACGAGGTGCGCGACCTGAGCGTGACCAGCCAGGACGAGGACATGGCGGGGCGCCTCTACGTGCCCACCGCAGGCGGCCCGGTCCCGCTGGTCGTCTGCTCCCACGGGCTCCTCGGCTCCGTCGGCGACCTCGACCCCACGGCCCGGGCCCTCGCCGGGGTGGGGCTGGCCTCCTACTGCGTCGCCTTCCGCAATGGCGGCCCGGAGGCCGGGGACACCACGCGCATGTCGGTCATGACCGAGGTCGACGACCTGGAGGCCGTCCTGGCCGCCGCACGGTCCAGCGCCGGCGGCTGGGAGGCCATCGATCCCCAACGGATCGTCCTGCACGGCGTCAGCCAGGGCGGCGCGGTCAGCACCATCACCGCCGCCCGCCACCCGCAGGAGGTCGCTGGGCTGGCCCTGTGGTACCCGGCCTTCTCCATCACCGACGACCTCCATCAGGCCTTCGGCTCCCTGGACAAGGTCCCCGAGACACTCACGGCCGGGCAGTACAGCCTGGGGCGCGTCTACGTCGAGGACATGTGGGACTACGACGTCTACGCCGACATGCCCCGCTACACCTCGCCGGTCCTCATCGTCCACGGCACCGCCGACGCCACCTCGCCCATCAGCTACTCCGAGCGGGCGGCGCAGACCTTCCCCGACGCCGAGCTCGTCACCATCGACGGCGCCGGCCACGGCTTCTCCGGGTCGGCCTGGGATCGGGCCATGGGGAGCACGGCCGCCTACCTGCAGCGGATCGGCGTGCTCGGCGGCTGAGCTCTCAGTGACCGGGGTCCCGACGGCGAGTGCCGAGGGGCGGACGGCGGCGCGCGGCAGGTACCGACGGCGGGGAGCCGCCCGGTACCCGCCGGACGGCTCCCAGGGCGTGCGACTCGGCGCCCCCTGGCGTTGATAGAGCTGCGAGGGCCCAGACACCGCCACGGCACCAGAATCGGCACTCCCCGATCTCCCCGATCCTCAGTCTGTCGGCAATCTCACTAGTACGCTGGCAGGCGGTGCGAAGCCGCGCCGCCACCCACCTCAGAGAAGAGAACTACCCATGTCCCACATCTCGCTCGACGATCTACTGGAGGCCTGCAGGCCGGGAGGGGCGAGCGTGCTCACCTCGGTCACTCCCCTGGAGCCAGCCGCCGGATCGCACGCCTCTGTTGCGCCCGCCAAGTTCCTTAGGGGCAACAGTCCCGTCTTCGCCTTCGAAAGGCGTTACGTCGATGGCAAACCTGTAGATGTGGCCCTCCTCGACTCCAAGCAGTCGCAGGGCAATCGTCTTGAGGCGGCCGTCTCAGCCGCGGTGGCGGACGGAGATCCGGTGCTCTCGAGCTTGCCGCGGATCGAGCTCCGATTCGAAGACGGCCCGACCTACTCCGATCTCGACCTGCCCCACCGCGCCTTCGACGGGCAGATCCGTGCCGGGACTATCGGCGGGAGGCCCGCCACGGACCACCCGGACTACAGGGCCCTGCGCGACGCCACCCCGTCCCACGCGAGGGCGCTGCTCGAGCGCAGTCCCATGACGCTGATCCTGGGAGGCTGGGACTCCTCAAGGCGCAGCCACCAGGGGCGCTACCGCAGCATTCTCGTCGGGGAGATCATCGGCGTCCTCGCCGACCAGGACACCAGTGGGCCAGATCAGACCTCCATGCGGGGAGGCGCCCGCATCGACCCGCTGGGGGCGCAGATCAAGCTGTCCGACAAGGCCATCAAACTCATCGCTGACCAGCAGAAAAGCGAGCTGACCAAAAAGACCTACGACAGCGCCGTCAAGAACAAGAAGGCATCCACCCTCGGCCTCGGCGGGATCGCCCCGAGCCTGGACCAGCTGGGAGGAGTGTCCTGCCGAGAGATCATCCGCTCCCACGTCCTCAGCTTCGCGGCCCTGCGCTCCCTCCGCTTCGACTGTGAGACGACCGAGGGCAATGTCGCCTGCCGCGCGCTGCTGGCCGCCCTCGCCCTCAACGGGCTGGCCCGCTCCGATGCCGAGCTCCTTCTGCGCGCCAACTGCGACCTGGTCGAGTCCGAGCCGGCCAGAGTGACCCTGGACAAACGGTACGGGGAGAAAGCCGCCTTCAAGGCCCTGACCATCGATCAGGCCCAGGAACTCCTGTCTGCCGCCTTGGAGCACGCCCGCACCACCGCCGGTGTCGCCTGGGACGGCTCGGTCCTCGCAGTCACCGGCAACCCGGAGATTCTCCGGGCGGCCGAGGACACCCGGGACGAGTGATGGCCGAGACCGGTATTATCGCGCGTTTCCCACTCGGGGTCTACCATGGGCATCGCTCTGGCAGCGCCACCGACCCACTCCCCGCACCCGCGCGCCTCTACTCCGCACTCGTCAGTGCGGCCTACCTGGGCACCACCGCCGACGTCGAGAACTCACAACCCCGTGAGGATATCGCCCGGGCGCTGACCTGGCTGGAGGACCACCCGCCCACCGGCCTGCGCCTGCCCGCCAGCATGGGCGTCACTCCGAATAAAACCGGTTGCAAGACCTACCGGGAGACGGTGCTCTCGAAGAAAGGCCCGAAGCGGGAGCCGAAGGTCATCTCGGACGGGGTCGCGATCAACGGCGAGATGGCGTGGAGCTGGGACGCCATGCCGACCGAGGTTCATGAGGCGCTGATGGCGCTGTGCCCCGACGTACCGTGCCTGGGAGAGATGGATAGCCCTGTCGTCCTGGAGGTCACGGCTGTTGAGCCCTCCTGGCGCCGGGATCCCGACGCCACCGCCTTCACGCCGGGGGGCATCCGTTTCGACGTCGCCCAGACCGGTCGCCTCGATGAGCTCCGCAAACAGCACGCCGAGGCTCGACCGGGCAGGCCGCCCACTGCCGCCAGGGACCGGTGGCACCCGTCCGAGGAGGAACGACCAGTGCCGCCGTCCTTCGACTGCGTAGCGCCTGCGCGCTTCGCGCCTGTCGAGCCGCCCGTATCGGCGGCTCCGTGGAAGGAGGTCTTTGCCTTCGCCACCGGTGGGGACATCCCTCCGCAGCGGCGCGTCGGCTGGTGCGTCGCCTTTCACCGGGCGCTGGTATCCCGGATCGGGGACGGCGCGCCATCGACTGTCACCGGTCGTTATGCGCGGGAGTCGCCTCGGGCCGTACCGCCCAATCGGGTCGCGATCCAGTACATCCCGGCAGCGCTCGCCGGCATTAGCGCGCTCGCGGACATTCCGACGCCGTCGGACCGCGGCATCTTCCTGGTCATGCTCCCACTCGGAATCTCAGTGGATGACGCACAGGTGATCCGCGATGCGCTCGTGGGCATGACGCAACTGCGGTCTCGGTGGGGCAAGGCCGCGCTGGCCCTCGTACCGGAGGTCTTCGGGGCCGAGGGCTTCTGGAGGCCCGCCCCTTCGGGTCTCAGCAGGCTGTGGTCGCCGACGCCGGTCGCCGTACCCGAGGTCACGCGTCAGCGGGGCCGCTGGTGCTTCGAGGACGCCATTCTCCTTTCTCTTGGATTCGTGTGGCGCAATCAGATGAAGGCCGCCGGCCGTGGCAGGCAGGCGTACCGCGCCACTGCCGACGAAGTACGCAGCCGTGGTGCGAGCGTCCTGTGGTACTCGCGCGAGACCAAGCACGCGGACGCCTATGTGCACCGGATCCCCGACGGGCTTGTCGCCCAGCCCTACCGCGCGCTCATTGATGCGGGCGACCTCATGGGGCCGACCCTCCTGGCCGCGGTGGGGCAGAGCAGGCACCTGGGCGGGGGGCTCCTCGCCCCCGTCGATGTGCCGCCGGACCTCACGGCATCACCCGGAAAAGGGGGCGCGTCATGATCTCCGTCGAGGACTTCCCGGACTTCTTCGAGGCCATCCACGGACCGGGCGTGCGCCCCTACCGGTGGCAGCGCAATCTGCTGGCGCACCTGGCGGAACGGGGAACATGGCCCGAGAGCATCTCCGCGCCCACCGGGGCGGGCAAGTCGAGCGTCGTCGAGATCCACGTCTTCGCCAACGCACTGGCGGCGATCGGTGCGGGTGCCCGCGTCCCCCGCCGTATGGCGGTCGTCGTCAACCGGCGAGCACTGACGGACAGCCACACGGATCGAGCCCGCCGTATCGCTGAGCGACTCCGCGCCGCCGTCGGTGATCCCGGTGTCCTGGGAGATGCGGCCCGCGCGCTGCTGTCTCTGGAGCCCGACGACGTCGAGGACCGCCGGCCGCTGACCGTCGCCGCCATGCGCGGCGGGCTCGTGACGGACCGCGAGTGGCTCAACCACCCCTCGGCGTGCGCCGTCCTGGGGATGACGCCGGCCATGTGGGGGTCCAGCATTCTCTTCCGGTCCTACGGGGCGCCGCGCCGGGCCAGGCCGCGTCTTGCCGGACTGCTTGCGCTCGACTCGGTCATGGTGCTTGATGAGGCCCACCTCAACCGCCAGCTGCTCGTGACCGCGCGCCGCGCAGCCGATCTGGCCCGACCCTCTGCGGATAAACTGCACATACCCGGGCTGGATGTCGTCGCGGTGTCCGCGACGCCGCCCGAGGCCGACGAGCGGGGGCTCAGAATCCTGCGCGAAGATCTCGCCGAGGACGAGGAACTCGCTCAGCGTCTTCTGGCTCCCAAGGACGCCATCTACGTTCCCGTTGACGCATGGCCTGCCAACGGCCGTCCGACCAAACACTACCTGGATGCGCTCGTCGAACAGGTGGTTGGCGCTGCGACTCGGGTTCGGCAGGCCGAGCAGCCGGGGTGCCGAACCGTCGGTTGTGTCGTGAACCGTGTGGAGACGGCGGTCAAAGTGACGGAGCGCCTCCGCAAGGATGGTCTGGAATGCAGGCTCTGGGTGGGGCGAATGCGCCCTTGGGACCTTCAGCAGCTGCGCGCCCAGGAACCCGGCCTGTTCACGGTCGAGGGGCAGCCGGGCGTGGATGTCCTGGTCGCAACTCAAACGGTCGAGGTAGGAATCGATCTGGATCTTGCCGCCATGGTCACGGAGCTGGCCTCCGGCAGCGCCCTGGCGCAGCGCGTGGGCCGGGTCAATCGGCGCGGACTGCGCGGTGCAGGAGAGGTGATCGTCGTCGGGCCCCCTGAGGACAATCCGATCACCCGGGATCTCCTGCCGTACGCGGCCGAGGACCTGACTGCGGCGAGGGACTGGATCGTGGGACGTTCAGGGGAGGACGGCGGCCTCGGAGCGCTGCGTCTCAGCGAGGTCCCATCGCCATCGGACAAGCCGCGCCGGATCCTGTGGCAGCGTCCTGAGCCGTGGAATGTGTCCCTGTGGGCGAAGACGTCGATGGACCTCTTCGTGGAGCCCGAGCTTGAGCTCTGGCTCCAGGACGATCTCTCCCCTGACGACAGCGGGGCCGGCATCGTGCTCCGCGAGATCGGAGACCTGCCGGACCGCAACGCCGTCGAGACCCTCATTGCGGCGGTGCCCCCACAGGATACTGAGGTGTATCCAGCGAATGTGAGAACTCTTCGGCAGATCGTCAGCACCCTGCCCGAGAACATTATGGAATCTGCATTCCTGTGGCGTCGGGATCAGCTTGTGGATGAATGGCCGGCCTCTGAGGCAGAGGATTCTGCTGCATCCATTCAACCCGGCGACATTCTTGTCGTCAGCGTCAAGGCGCCGGTACTCAACCAGGGCGTGGTGAGCGCGGACGGCGCGTCCGGCGGCCTGTGCGTTCCTCCACCCGAGCTTGAGGGAATTGCTGAGATCATCGTCGACCCGGATCGCTTAGGGGAACTGTCCGAATTGGACTCCGAGGATCTTGATGAGCGTTTCCCGGGATCTATTGTGGAGTGTTCATTCGGTCCCCTGGGTGCGCCGGTCTGGCTTGTCAGACGCGAGATCCCCAAACCTGACGACGAGGCGGATGAGCGATCCGCGTGGACCCGGAGCGGGAAGGTCACTCTGGATGCTCATGCCACCGCGGTTGCCGACCGCAGCACTGCGCTGACGCGGTCCGCGGGGATTACCGGCGCAGCGGAGCATGGGGTGAGGGAGGCGGCGCTCTGGCACGACGTCGGGAAGGAAGACGAGCGTTTCCAGAAGGTTCTGGGGTACAGAGGCGGTCCACTGCTGGCCAAGAGCGGACGCCGCAGTCCCCGTGCCGCCAAACGGGCTTGGGCGGACTCGGGTATCCCGCCGGGATGGCGTCATGAGCTGGCATCGGCGGCGGCCTTCTGGAAGGCTGCGCAGGAGGGGAGCCGGGACCAGGACTTGCGAGATCTTGTCGTCCGTCTGGTGGGGACAAGTCATGGGCTGGGGCGGCCGACCTTCAACCATGACGCCCGGGCTGCGGGTCCCGGACACATGGAGGCGCTCAGGGAGCTGGTCGACGAAGGTGAGTGGGAGGCTGTTATAGCCCGGACCGACCGCCGCTGGGGCCCTTGGGGCACGGCCTACCTTGAGGCGCTGCTCCGCGCCGCCGACTGCTCGATCTCCTCGGAAGGGAAATGACATGATGCGCGTTGGAGGCTCCTTCACCAGTGCACTCACCAGTTTTGCCGGACTGGGAATGGCGCTCATGCTGGAGGAGGCCGGTATCACCCGGGTACGGCTGGGGTGGACCGACACCGCGGAACCGCGATTGATGATCTCCGGCGAAGGAGTGGATGACCTCGGGATCGCCAGGATCGTACATGCTCATGCCACTCGGAGTGCGACGGACGACTCCTGGCTGGAAATGAGTCTTGAGGAGAAGCCGTGGTCGAGTGGCACCGCCGTCTTCAGCCCGAGAATCAAGGAGGCCCAATCCGACGAGGAGTGGCACTATCTTCAGATCAGAAGAAGCCAGGGGATCGACCAGGTGATCGAAGAGAGCCGCCGGTGGCTGGACCTTGACCTTCTGGGCGCCCTGGGCGAGCCCGCTTACTGGCGCTTCAGGAGGAATCATCCGGATCCCGATCAGGGCGCCAGTCGGTGGGAAATGAAGACCAGAAACCACGGGGGGGAGTTCGTCGGGGATCGCCTGCGCTCTCTGGCCGGTATTGTCGCCGGTAGAACCGTCGAGGGAGTTCTTGAGGGAATCAACGGGAGCAGCACTGTCGATGAGGCGTACAGGGGCAAGCGATCCGATGAGTCCCGAACTGCGACGGGACTCGCAAGACCACGATTCACCGACTCGGCTCTGGCCTGGTGCGGTTTGTGGGGACTCGCCGCTTTCCCGGTCGTTCACAGGGTGCGATTCCCGTCCACGACCGCAGGCCACGTCCGGACGGGCCGCAGGTCAGAGGAGCTTGTCGTACCGGTGCTTATCGGGCGCTACTCCGTGGAGCGCTGGCGCGCTGTTATCGTCTCGTCCCAGGTGCTGGCCGCCGTGGGCGACGATCTGACAGTTCGACGAAACGCACGTCAGTGGCTGACTCGGCACGGCGTCCGTGCAGTCCTTCATTTTCCGCTGCAGATGACGGACAACAAGTTCCCGGAACGCTATCTGGGCGACGGTCGGAACGAACTGCTTACCATCTGAAATGTGCACCTAATCATTGATCAGAACAAATATTAGAGAAACATGGGGACGATCATGGGGACGCGTCTGCAAGATGATCCGATACCAATCAGTCTAGTACTTCACTCGATATTCTGCGAGCGCCGAGCATGGATCGAGTCGGTCGGCGAGCATACCGACACGATGCAAATGCAAGCCGGCACGAAAGCGCACCGACGGAGTGACTCCACTGAAGCCAGCCGCCCGGGTCGGGGAGAGCATCGAGCCGTCGACATTCGTAGCGAGGCTCTAGGTTTATCGGGGCGCTGTGACGTGCTGGAGGGATTTCCCGGAGGCACATTGACCATTGTTGAGTACAAGGCGACTCCAGTCAGACGTCGTCCCGAGGTCACGGATGCCAACAGGATCCAACTGGCACTGCAACGTCTGTGTCTCGAAGAAATGGGAGAGCGGGTAGGCGGCACAGAGATATATTTCACCGGGCACCGACGCCGCGTCGAGGTGGAACTGACCGATGCCGACCGACAACGCGCCATGGAGGCCTTGGACCGCACCCGGAAAATCGTGTGCGCCAGTACCGCGCCGTCCGCCCTGGTTGACGATCCTCGCTGCCGTTGGTGCTCGCACGCTTCGGTGTGCCTGCCGGACGAACGGACCGAGGAGACCGCTCGGCCCCGGATCCTCGCCCCTCAACCCGACGCCCAGGTGGTCCACTTGTCCACTCCAGGAGCGCGAGCCTCGCTCAAGGCGGGAAGGATCGAGGTCCGCAAGGGCGAGGAGAGGCTTCTCAGCATTCCGCTGGAAAGAGTCTTGAGCCTAGTGGTGCATGGCAACGTGGACGTCTCCTCCGCTTTGCTGCGGGAACTGTGCTGGCGAGACCGCCGAGTAATCTGGTGCTCCTGGTCTGGACGCGTCATCGGGTGGTCCACGGGAACTGACGCCCCCAACGGCCTTCAACGTGTGCGCCAACACGTGGCGAGCGCGGAAGGGAGACTGGATATCGCTCAGGCAATGATTGCCGCGAAGATAGCGAATCAGGCAACTTTACTGCGACGCAATGGAGATCGTGCCGATCTCGTTGCGGATCTGCGCAGACTTCAGAAGCGAGCCGAGAATACTCCGAGCCTTGACGACCTGCTTGGCATTGAAGGAGAGGCGGCTCGCGCATACTTCGCCGGACTGCCTACCATGTTGGAAGGAGCAGCAGCGGCTTTCGCCGTCAAGCGGTGGAGCGGACGCCATCGGCGTCCCGCTCCTGACCCGATTAATTCTGCCCTTGATTACACCTATGCGTTGCTTCTGGGCGACTGCATCCGGGCGACTGCGGCCTGCGGACTGGATCCTCATGCCGGATTCATACACTCCAGTTCGCGGAACAAGCCCGCCCTGGCTCTGGATCTCATGGAAGAGTTCCGAGCACCCGTGGCGGACTCGGTTGTTGTACGCGCTTTCCGCAATGGCGAACTCAGTGAGGAGGATTTCTGCGGAGTCTTCGGGACGTGCCGATTATCGGATCGCGGACGCAAGCAGCTCATTGCCGGGTTCGAACGACGGGTAGAGACGACCTTCCGGCATCCACTTTTCGGGTATGATGTCACCTGGCGCAGAGCAATCGAGGTGCAGGCGAGACTGGTACTGGGTGTCATCGACGGCACTCAGCCAACCTACCGTGGAGTGAGGGTTCGCTGATGCGCGATGACGCCAGGAGACTTCTTGTGGCCTATGACGTTCCGGCTGACCGCCGCCGAGGGCGGATAGCACGTTGTTTGCTGGAGTATGGCGACCGAATCCAGTACTCGGTCTTCATCGTTGATGCTGCTCCGGCGAAGCTCTTGCGGATGCGCGCCGATCTTGAAGAGATCGTTGACCTCGAGGAGGACTCTGTACTGCTCTGCGATGTGGGCCCGCTCACTTCGGTAGACGAGGATCGGTTCTCCTACATCGGTCTGCATCGGACCGTGACTCCCGACGGCCCGCTCATCGCTTGACGCGAGCGCTCCAGTAGCACGCAACACGCCGGGGAGCGCTCGCGCCTGTTTTTCACTGGCATACCAACGATGAGGAAGACGCGAGGTGCTCCGCCGAGAGCGTTGCGCACGTTGAGCGGCGGAGCGCTCGCGCAAGCCCCATGAAACCTTGACATCTCCGGCATAATACTGCCTACCGTTGCAGCCTCTCCGGAGGCTGCGCTTCATTGAGGGCGGACGACAATGACCGACTCGTCCACGGACTTCAGTTGCAGCCTCTCCGGAGGCTGCGCTTCATTGAGGGATGGATTCGAGGGCGGCAACCGGGTCAAGACCGAGCGTTGCAGCCTCTCCGGAGGCTGCGCTTCATTGAGGGCGCACCTACGACGACGGCACCTGGACGTGGACGCCCGGTTGCAGCCTCTCCGGAGGCTGCGCTTCATTGAGGGCCTCGGCCTGCTCAGCATGCCGGAGCCCCTGGACGTTGCAGCCTCTCCGGAGGCTGCGCTTCATTGAGGGCAGCAGGCCGGGTCCGCAGTCCACTACGGGGCGTCGTTGCAGCCTCTCCGGAGGCTGCGCTTCATTGAGGGGGGCTGGACGATATCCAGAACATCACCGCCCAGCTGTTGCAGCCTCTCCGGAGGCTGCGCTTCATTGAGGGATGGATTCGAGGGCGGCAACCGGGTCAAGACCGAGCGTTGCAGCCTCTCCGGAGGCTGCGCTTCATTGAGGGCGCACCTACGACGACGGCACCTGGACGTGGACGCCCGGTTGCAGCCTCTCCGGAGGCTGCGCTTCATTGAGGGCAGCAGGCCGGGTCCGCAGTCCACTACGGGGCGTCGTTGCAGCCTCTCCGGAGGCTGCGCTTCATTGAGGGATGCGGGACGCCCTCCACGTCGTCTGCGGCTGGCCTGGCGTTGCAGCCTCTCCGGAGGCTGCGCTTCATTGAGGGGTGGACGCCACCGACGGCTACGACCTTGTCCTCTCGTTGCAGCCTCTCCGGAGGCTGCGCTTCATTGAGGGGCGGGGACCCGGTTGGGGTCGTCGGCGTAGCGGCGGGTTGCAGCCTCTCCGGAGGCTGCGCTTCATTGAGGGGCGACCGATAGGTCGCGGCAGAGACCCGCACAGCGGGGTTGCAGCCTCTCCGGAGGCTGCGCTTCATTGAGGGCAGAACCAGGCCGGCCCCACCGCAGCAGGAGGAAAGGTTGCAGCCTCTCCGGAGGCTGCGCTTCATTGAGGGCAGAACCAGGCCGGCCCCACCGCAGCAGGAGGAAAGGTTGCAGCCTCTCCGGAGGCTGCGCTTCATTGAGGGGAGCCCGGCGGGTACGGGTGGGTCACCCGCCACGAGTTGCAACCTCTCCGGAGGCTGCGCTTCATTGGGCCGGCACTGCTTCCTCCCGGGCCCAGCCCGCCCGGCCCGGGCCCGGGAGCGCAGTGGCCGTCGTCGTCCCATAGAGAGCCGGGGTGCTGGCCGTCCGCACACGAGCGGCGGCCGGCACCCCGGCCGGGGCGAGCCCGGGGCGACCCAGTTGCGCGGGCAGCCCGACGGTCCCGAACCGACAGCCGAACCCGGGCCGCGGCGCCGCTCGGACCGCTCATGCGCGGGCTCACCCGCCCCCGCTCACTCCTCGCGCTGGAAGGACATAGTGGCGGCGTAGGTCTTCTCCGAGGGCCAGCGGCTGGTGACCGCCTTGGCCCGGGTGTAGAACTTGACGCCCTCGGGGCCGTGGATGTGGGTGTCGCCCAGGAGCGACTCCTTCCACCCGCCGAAGGAGTAGTAGGCCACCGGCGTCGGGATGGGCACGTTGATGCCCACCATGCCGGCCTCGACGTCGAGCTCGAAGCGCCGCGCGACCCCGCCGTCGTTGGTGAAGATGGCCGAGCCGTTGCCGAACGGCGAAGAATTGACCTGGGCGATGGCCTCCTCGTAGGTGTCGGCGTGCACGATCGCCAGCACCGGCCCGAAGACCTCCTCGGTGTACAGGGAGGACTCCAGCGGCACATTGTCCACGATCGTGGGGCCGAGGAAGTGCCCGTTCTCGTGGCCGGGGATCACCAGGGGGCGCCCGTCCAGGACGACCTCGGCGCCCTTGGCCTCGGCGTCGTCGATGAGCCCGGTGATGAACTCCTTGGACTTGGCGTCGATGACGGGCCCCATCTCCACGCCCTCGTCCATGCCGTAGCCGACCTTGATCCTCTCGGCGTGGGCCTTGACGCGGCGCGCCAGGTCCGGGCCGCAGCCGCCGACGGCGACCACCACGGGCAGGGCCATGCAGCGCTCGCCGGCCGCGCCGAAGGCGGCGGCGGAGATGTGCTGGGCGGCGAAGTCCAGGTCGGAGTCGGGCATGACGATGGCGTGGTTGTTGGCCCCGCCGAGCGCCTGGACCCGCTTGCCGTGGGAGACGCCGGTGTTCTGGACGATGTGCGCCACCGGGGTGGAGCCCACGAAGGAGATGGCGTCGATGCCGGGGTGCTCGAGCACCTTGGTGACCATCTTGCGGTTGCCGGCCACCACGTTGAAGACGCCGTCGGGCAGCCCGGCCTCCTTGTAGAGCTCGGCGGTCAGCAGGCCCGCCGACGGCGTCATGGACGCGGGCTTGAGGATGAACGCGTTGCCGGTGGCGATGGCGATGGGGTGCATCCACATGGGCACCATGGCCGGGAAGTTGAAGGGGCAGATGCCGGCGACGACGCCGACCGGCTGGCGCAGGGTGCGGATGTCCACGCCCGTGGAGATGTTGAAGGAGTACTCGCCCTTGAGGGCCAGGTTGATCGCGGTGGCGAAGTCGAGGGTCTCGCGGCCGCGCTGGATCTCGCCGACGGCGTCGGAGTAGTTCTTGCCGTGCTCGGCCACGATCATGCGGGCCATCTCGTCCTGGTGGTCCAGCACCAGCTGGCGCATGCGGAACATGATCGCGGTGCGCTTGGCCAGCGACACCTTGGCCCATTCCCTCTGAGCGCGGCGGGCCACCTCGATGGCGTGGTCGAGGTCGGCGTCGGAGGCCTGCAGGAGCTCCCCCTCGATCTCCCCCGTGCCCGGGTTCTCCACCGGGAAGCGCCCGATGGGGGTGCCCTCGTAGTACTGGCCGTCGATCCAGTGCCGAATCGTCTTCATTCGCCTCTCCTCACACCGCTCGGGTGTTTCTGCGTGTCTTCATCGACCGCCGCGCGCGGGGACGCGCCCGCGGCCCATGGCGAGCATATGGCGTTTCTGCCACTTTGTCAGCACATAGTGACGAAGGTCCGCCGGGAGGTCGCACAGTGGGACGATGTCGGCTCCGCACGCCCGCCCTCGGGCTCCGCACGCCCGCCCTCGGGCTCCGCACGCCCGCCGTCAGGCCCCGCACGCCCGCCCTCGGGCTCCGCATGTCGCCGGCAGACGTCCTCGGGCCCCTCCCGGCCTCATGCCCACCCTCGAACTTCGTACACGCCGCCCGGTCGCACCGGCCGCGAGCGGAAGGTACGTTCACGTTCCGGCCCAAGGCCGGTCCGCAGAGCCAGGCGGCGCCCCTGCAGGGCCGGAGCCGAACACCTCGACGACCGGCTCTAGAAAGAAAAGGTGGCTCCCACGCACTTTTAAGGCGCTTGCCGCCCCCGGACGCAGAGAGGATCGGCATGATTCCGCGGTTTCATGACGCAGGCAGAGCGGTACCGGCGGGTAAAAGTGCGTGGGAGCCACCTTTTTCCACCAGTCTCCACCAGGGCCGGCCTCCAGGAGACCGCGGAGAGCCGACTGGGCGCTCCTGTCCGGCCCCGTGATCCGATCTCGACGCGGAATACGACTGATCTCGGCGAGGGGGACCACCCGCTCAGGCCGGCTCGTCGCCGGCCCTCCCACCGCCGGCCCTCCCGGTCTCGCCGGAGTCCCTGCCGCCTTTGATGACGGGCCGGTCGTGCTGCGGGTCCTCCTCGCCGATGCCGTCGCCGTCCAGGTCGAGCGTCTCGACCGTGCGGGGATCGAGCTCGTCGGGCCGCAGCACCGGGTTGTCGCCGGCCGACAGGAAGATGCCCACCCAGCGCGAGCGGCTGTCGGAGTCGATGAGCACGCACTTGACGAAGAGCGTGAGCGGCACGGCGAGGATCGTGCCGAGCGCCCCGATGACCTGGCTCCAGAACAGCAGGGACAGGAAGGTCGTCGTCGTGTTGAGGCCGACGGCGTCCCCGGTGAACTTCGGCTGGATAAGACTCTGGATGACGAAGTTGAGCACCGCGTACGCCACCAGCACCCACAGCGCCGTCCACGGCCCGGAGTCCACCAGCGCCAGCAGGGCCGGTGGAATGACACCGAGGAAGAAGCCGATATTGGGGATGTAGTTCGTGATGAAGGACAGCACGCCCCAGGTCACCGCCATCGGCACCCCGAGGAACCCCAGGGCGATGACGTCGAAGACCGCGACAATCAGGCCGAAGACGGTCGACACCAGCCAGTAGGAGCGCACCGCCCCGGCGAAGTCCGCGAGCGCACGGGCGATTCCGGGCTTGAGGACCGTCAGCGCCTGAGCCCGCACCTCGATACGGGACATGTCGAACATGAGGAAGAGGACCGTCAGCCCCATAATGCTCAGAATCGAGCCGAAGCTCGTGATCTGCGCGAGGAGCCCCTGGGCCACCGTGACGACCTTGTTGGTGTCCATGGACCGCGAGACCTGGTCGAGCAGCGCGGACTGATCTACGCCGAACCGCGCCAGCAGGTCCTGGATACTCCCCCAGATCGCCTGGAACTTGGCCGTGTAGGCGGGCAGGGTGTCAACGAGCTGGACAATGGCCACGCCCAGCGCCGCGAACATCATGGCCACGAAGGCGTAGATGATAATGATCGCGCAGATGGCGGACACGGAGCGGGGCACGTGATGGCGGCTGGCCCAGCTCACCAGGGGCCGCACGGTGATGACGAGCGTGAGGGCGAAGAAGGCCGGGCCGACCAGGGCCTGTGCGAAGTAGATCCCGGCGCAGCTCACGGCCAGGGCGGCGACAGTGATCGCGATGGCCTCGCCCTGGAGCCGATCCTCGGAAGCGGCCT
The DNA here is from genome assembly GCF_030253495.1 of Actinomyces israelii. Classification (NCBI taxonomy): domain Bacteria; kingdom Bacillati; phylum Actinomycetota; class Actinomycetes; order Actinomycetales; family Actinomycetaceae; genus Actinomyces; species Actinomyces israelii. The sequence continues at coordinate 70,567 of NZ_CP124548.1, read as the reverse complement.
GGCTCCCGGTCGCCGGCGTCGCCCGTCCTCCGATCGCGGGCGCGGCCCGCTCCCCGGCGGAGGCGACCTTGTTTCCAGCGGTGGGCGCAGGGGTAGCAGGGGTAGCAGTCATACGCGCATCCTTTCACGGTCGCTCCCCTCAATGCCTCAGGAGATCGCGAACCGCTCACCCGGGCCGGGCCCGGCCGCGGGCGCGCCGGGCCTCGGGAGGCCCCCTGCGAGACCGCCCCGTGAAGAACCTGAGATCCGGGTGCACTGGGCCCGCGGCCGCGCCGCTCAGCGCAGCGCCTCCATGGCCCGCGCGCCGTCCAGGGCCCGCAGGTGCGGCAGCGGGTCGAGCCCGGTGTCGAGCACGAAGTCGGTCAGCTGGGCACGCACGGTGGCCTGCAGGTGCGCGGGGTCCCAGGGCTTGGCGATGTAGTGGTCGAGGCCGGCCTCGTTGACGGCGCGAATCGTGTCGTCCTGGTCGGCCTGCCCGGTGACCAGGACCTTGCGGGCGGCGGCGGTGCGCTCGTCGTCGGTCATGGCCACGAGCATGTCGACGCCGCTGCGGCCGGGCAGGCGGTGGTCGGCCAGGACCAGGGCCACCAGGTCGCCGTCGGCGTCCGCCTCATCGACCACCTCCCACGCGTCCTCGACGTCCTCGGCGGGCTCGATGCGCACGACGCCGTCGAAGGGGGCGAGGTCGCCGACGACGGCGTCGCGGACCTCGGGCTCGTCCTCGACGACGAGGATGACCAACTTCATGGTGCCTCCTGGGTGTGGTCGGTGGGCAGGGTGACGCGCACGAGCGTGCGTCCGGGCCGGGACTCGACGACGATGGTGCCGCCGTGGGCGTCCACGACGGACTTGGCCAGGCCCATACCCAGGCCCAGGCCGAAGCGGACCTGGCCGTGCTTGGTGGTGAAGCGCGGCTCGAAGATACGCGGCAGGACCTCGGGCGCGATGCCCGGCCCATTGTCCTCGACCTCGACGCGCACGGCGCCGGGCTCCTGCGCGACCCGCAGAATGAGGCGGCCCGCACCCGCCTCACGGCCAGCTCCGGCAGCCTCCTCGCCCGGCGGCCGGCTCGCGGTCCCGTCCTCAGCCGCGCCCACCCCCTCCCCCCAGGCGGCGCTTCCGCCCGCCTCACGCCCGGCCCCACCCGCCTCACGCCCGGCCCCGGCAACCCCCTCGCCCCGGACGGCAAGGGCGGCCAGGGCGTCGGCGGCGTTGGTCAGCAGGTTGGTCCACACCTGGGCGAGCTCGCCGGGGTGCGCGGGCACGACCGGGGCCGGGTCCGCCTCGCCGGGGTACTCCCGCTCGATCTGGACGCCGTGCAGACGGTGCGCGGTCAGGCGCAGCGCGTCCTCAAGGACCTCGCGCACATCGACGTCCTGGAACGCCTCCCCCTGGGGACGCACGTAGGTCGACAGGCTGGCCACCAGGCCGCTGATGCGCCCGGTCGCCACACGCATATTGCGCTCGGCCCGCCCGATCGACGCGGCGGCCTCCAGGGTGGCCAGGCGCTCGGGGTCGGCGGCCAGGGCCCTGATATCGGCCGGCTCCCTGCCGGCGGCCAGGCCCGCAGCGACGATCCTGCGGGACAGCTCGCGGTCGCCCAGGACCCGCTCCAGGGCGCGGCGCTCGCTCCGCTCGGCGCGCGTGGAGGCGGGCGGCCGGGTGCGCGCCGCCTCGGCGGTGCGCGCAATGGCCTCGCCCTCGGGGTGCGAGGCCAGGACGGAGTCGAGGCCCGTCTCCAGGTGCGCGCCGGCCCGCTCAAGGGCCGCGACGGGGTTGTTGAGCTCGTGGGCGATCCCCGCGGCCAGCTCGCCGAGCGTGGCGAAGCGCTCCTGGGCGAGCAGCTCCATGCGGGCCTGCTCGAGCGCGGCCAGCGCCTCGGTCGCCTGAGCCTTCTCGGCGGCGACGGCGGCCGCCAGCTCGATCTTCTCGACCTGCAGGATCTCCGAGCGCGACAGGCGCTTGGTCAGCGACCCGATGAGCAGGGCCGCCAGGGCCTGCTCGGTGGCGGGGTTCTCCCGCAGCGCCCGGTCGAGCTGCTCGATGGACAGCAGGATGAGCTCGACGTCGGTGGTGGTCGTGGAGGTGACGTAGGCCAGGCCCTGGCCGGCCAGGGAGACCAGCCCGATAATGCGTCCGGTGGTGGCGTGGTGGAGGGTGACCTCGCCGACGCGCGTGTGGCGGGTCAGCGCCACCGCCCCCGACACCACGATGTAGACGCCGTCGACGACCTGCCCCTGGTGGGTCAGGCGCACCCCGGGCGGCAGCCGCAGGCGCGGCCGGGGCCCCAGGACCGTCTCGCAGGCGGCGATGAGCTCGGCGGTCAGCGCGTCCGTCCCGTGGGCGAGGGCCTCCAGCAGGGGCGAGCGGGCGGACTCCGCAGTATCGACGTCGGTGGCCAGCAGGGCGCGGCGGGAGTCGTCGGGCAGGTGGTCGCGCAGCCAGCGGCCGGTCTGGGCGGCGGCGCGGTGGGCGATGGCGCCCGGCGTCCAGGGCACCGCGACGACCTCGCGGACCAGGTCCTCGTCAATGGCGCGCCCCAGGTCGTGCAGCTCGGTGCGCTCGGTCAGCAGGACCAGGCGCGCCGCGGCCAGGGCTGGGTGGTGGTCGACGGCGGCGGCGACGTCGTCGAGGCTGCCGACCTCATCGGTGGCGATGATCAGGGGCACCGTCGCAGCGGGGGCGTCCGTCTCGCTGCGCCGGGCCCAGGCGAACAGCTCGGCCAGGGAGCGGGTGCGCATGACTCGGGCGACGCAGCCCACCGCGGACTCGACCTCGTGCGCCGCCTGGGAGCCGAGCGAGGCCGGGGAGACGACGGCGACGACGAGCGGGGGCGCGCCCGGCGGGGCGGGCGCATCCGGTGCACCGGGCGGGGCGGCGGCCATCAGATCAGCCCCAGCGCGGACCACAGCGACGGCATGAGGAGGACGAGGAGCGCCGCGCCCGCCACTCCGACGACGACGCCGACCCTGGCCATGTCCGCCGTCGTCACCTCGCCGGTGGCGTAGGCGATGGCGTTGGGCGGCGTCGAGATGGGCAGGCTCATGCCCAGCGAGCAGGCCAGCGCCAGCACGACCGCGATGGTCACCGGCTCCAGGCCGTCGATGCCGGTCGCCAGGCCCATGGCCAGCGGGATGAGGAGGTTGGAGGCCGCCGAGTGGCTGATGACGTTGGACATGGCCAGCCCCAGCATCCCCATGACGACGACGACGGCGAAGGCCGGCATGGCGTCCCACCCGAACAGTCCGAGGATCCAGGCGTCCAGGCCGGTGGCGGCCACGCCGTCACCCAGCGCGATGCCCCCGGCGACGAGCCACAGCACGGGCCAGGACAGGCGCCCCAGGTCCTCGGCGCCCATGACCTGGGTCACCAGCAGCGCCGCGACCGCCAGGAACCCGACGACGTTCGCGCTCACGCCGTGGAGGGACTCGGTCATCCACGCCAGGATCGTGGCGGCGGCGATGACGTAGAAGGTGACGGCCCTGCGGTCGGTGTGCCACTGGGCCCGCATGTCCAGCTCCACCGTCAGCCCGCCGGGCAGGAGCAGGGCGCAGATGAGCAGCCAGGCGCCCACGAGGATCAGGACCATGAGCGGCACCGCCATGATCATCCAGTCCAGGAAGCTGATGCGGTAGCCGGCCTCCTCCAGCGCCCCCAGGGCGATGGCGTTGGGGGGCGTGCCCACGGGTGTGCCGATGCCGCCGACATTGGCCGCCACCGGGATCGACAGGGCCAGCCCGGCGCGCGCCCTGCCGGCGGGCAGGGCGCCCAGGATCGGGATGATGACGGCGAACATGGTGGCGGTGGTGGCCGTGTTGGACATGAACATGCTCAGCATGGCGGTGATGACCATGAGGCCCAGGACGGTCGTGCGCGCCGAGCCGGTGAAGGGCCTGATGAGGACCGCGGCGAGGTTCTTGTCCAGGCGGTACTTCTCCGCGCCGTCGGCGATGAGGAACCCGCCCAGGAACAGGATGATGACCGGGTTGGCCAGGGCGCCCAGGAAGGTGGAGTACTTGGTGGCGTCCCCGGGCACGGGCAGGAGTGCCTGGTTGGAGATCAGCAGGATCTCCAGGGCGATCACCAGCACGGCGGTGGCCACCAGCGGGATCGCCTCGGTGACCCACAGGACGATCGCCAGCCCGAAGACGGCGAGCATGCGCTCGCCCATGTCCTCCAGGCCGGGGACGTCCACGATGAGGGGGATGAGGAACACGACGGCGCCCAGGACCAGGCCGATGATCTGCCTGCGGGTCAGAGCGGGCCCGTGCACGGAGCGGTCGGCGGAGCGCCCGACGGCGGGACGGGGGCGGCGCAGCGACGGCGTCGGCACGGGCTCCTCCTTGAGCATCGGGCCCGGCACGCCGATGGTGCCGGACAAGAACTGGCAGCCCGGCGCCTTTGCCGAGCCGGGCTCAGCCTACAGGATTTCGCCCCGGCGTCCGGGAGCTCCGGCCACCGCTCCCCTCCTTGTCGTCGAGATCGGTCGAGTTCCGCACCGAGATCGGTTCGCTTCCGCCTCGAGATCGGTCCCCGCGGCGGCCGGGGAACTACCATCGGAGACGGCGGCCCGCCCGCCGCCGCAAGCACTCGGAAGGCGGCGGGCGGGCCGCCCGCACACCAGGCAGGACGACGACGCACCGGGAGGCGCCGATGGGCGGGGCACGGGTGACGCTGCGCGACATCGCACAGGCGCTGGGGGTGTCGACGAGCACGGTCTCGCTGGCCCTGCGCGACAGCCCGAGGATCAGCACCCCCGTCCGCGAGCAGGTCAAGACCGAGGCCGAGCGCATGGGCTACAGCACCGACCTGGCGGGCACCCTGCTGAGAACCTCGCGTCCCAGGATCATCGGGCTCCTGTGCCGCCTGGACCAGGACCTGCACTTCACCTACCACGAGCACATCCTCGCCGCGGCCGCCGCCCGCGGCTATCGCACGGTGGTCGCGGGCATCTCCAGGAGCACCTCGACCGCGGAGGCCCTCGTGTCCCTCCGCGAGCTGCGCTGCCAGGCCCTCATCGCCATCGACCCGGGCTCCCTGGGCGGCCTCGACCCCCGCAGGACGGCCGTCCCGACGGTGGCCATCGGCCAGGAGCGCCCCTTCGCCTCCTGCGACCTGGTGACCAGCAACAACCTCGGGGGCACCGCCGAGATCACCGCCCACCTGATCGCCGTCGGGCACCGGGAGGTGGTCTACCTCGAGGGCCCCGCGGGGGCATCCACCGACATAAGACGGCGCACCCTGCTGGAGACGGCCCAGGGGACCTCCCTGTCGGTGCGGACCGTGCCCGGCGGAGCAACTGTTGACGCCGGTTTCGCCTCGGCCCTGGCCCTCGTCGAACGCGGCGAGCTCGTCGGCGCCGTCGAGGCGGGCACGGCCGCCGGGTCCCGGGGGGCGGGTGGGGACGATGACGGCCCGCGACAGGCGACGGCGGTCCTGTGCTACAACGACCAGTGCGCGCAGGGCGCCCTCCTCGCCCTGGCCCGGCGGGGCCTGTCAGTGCCCGACGACGTCTCCGTGGTCGGCTTCGACAACACCCGCGGAGCGGCCTCCCGGGCCTTCGACCTGACCTCCGTGGACCGCGACCCCGCCGCGGTCGCGGCGCTGGCGGTGGACATGGCGATCTCCCGGTGCGAGGGCGGGGACGGCCCGCCCCGCAGCGAGTCGGTACGCACCCGGATGGTGGCCCGCTCCTCCTCCGGCCCCGCACCGGGCACGCGGTAGCGGCCGGCCCGGCCGGACCGCACCAGCGTGCGACCAGGCGCTGACGGGCGGGATGGGACCCCGCGCCCAGCCGGACCGCGCCCTCGTCGGCGGACCCGTGCTCGCCTGCGGCGGGACCTGGCCGCGCCCGGCCGCACTGTGCGGGCCCGCGGCGGCCCCGCACGCGCTCACGCGTTCCGGACCCCGCCCCGGACCGTCCGAAGCGGGGGTGCCGAGGCCCCGCGCGCTCACGCGCCCTCCGGGCGCCCGGCACCGCCGTCGTCGCACCCCTCAGCAGGGATGCGTCACCCGGCGGGCGGCCCGCGGACCCCCTCACCGGCCAGGCCTCGTCATGAGGCGCCGATATCCTCCCGCTCGGCGCCCCGCCGGGCGGCGCGCGCGTCCCAGCGCCTCCTGAGCACCAGGGCGAAGACGACGCCGAGCACGGCGTAGGCGCCCAGGATCATGAAGACGATGTTGTAGCCCCGCACGATGTCGCCGGCGGCCTCGTTGCGGTCGATGATCGAGCCGAACCAGTAGGTCCCGTACAGGGCGGGGGTGTAGCCGATCGTGGTCGCGGCGGACATGGCTGAGGCGCGCACGCGGGTGGGGATCCCGGCCTCGCCGATCGGCGAGTAGTAGATGCCGCGGATCATGTAGCAGCAGAACGCGGCTGTGAAGATGACGGCGAAGGCGGGGACCAGCAGGCCGAGGCTGGTGGGGGTGGGCGAGCTCGGCTTCGGCAGGACCACCTCGAGGAACAGCATGGCCGCCATAATGGCGAACAGGATCCAGAACAGGTGGGCGCTGGAGCGGAAACGGCGGTCGGCGAGCTGGCCGGCCGCGCCCGGGGCGACAATGCGGGCCGCGGAGATGATCAGGCCCATGGAGCCGGCCACGACGGCGGGCAGGCCGTAGACGTCGACGAGGTAGGTGTTCAGAAGCGTGGCGCACATGACGAACACGCCGTAGGCGCAGGAGGCCGCCAGGCCGGTGATCCACACATCGGGGATCCTCAGGGCGCTCAGGAGGTCCTTGACGGTGAAGGACTCCTGCTTGTCGCCCGCGGTGCGGGCCCTGATGCGGGCGGACCGGGGGAAGGCGAAGAAGACGAGCAGGGCGGACAGCAGGGTGATGCCGGCGGAGATGATCATCGTCCAGCGCATGGCGGCGACCTCGTGGCCCGCCAGCGCGCCGCCCATCCACTGGAAGATGGTCAGGGACAAGGCGCCCTCGATGAAGGTGATAATGCCGCGCCCCATCTCGAACAGCCCGAAGACGGCCGCCTGGTGGGTGTCGTCGGTGGTCATGGAGATGGCCTTGAAGTTGGTCGTCTTGTAGATCGCCTCGGTGAACACCAGCATGAGGCCGTACCCGCCGACGACGATCCAGAACCCGGACGGCGAGACCGGAACCATGAGGGCCAGGGCGATGGCGACCGCCCCGGAGACCACCGAGCTGACGATCATGACGTGGTGGGTCTTGAACCTGTCCCCGGCCCAGCCCAGCGGGATGGTCAGGAACAGCATGATGAAGCCCTGAAGGCCGGCGATGACGCCCAGCTGGGACTTGTCAATTCCGAAGGCCGCCATGAGCGGCGTCGTCAGCGACGTCCGCAGGTTCCAGAACATGTAGATGAGCTCGGCGTTCGCGGTGATGAACACGAACCGCAGCAGGGAGGCACGGGTGAAGCCGTACCGATTCATGAATGCACTCATGGGTGTCCTTTGAATGTCATGTGAATGTCGTGCGTCCGGCCCGCGGCCGGGCGCCGCCCCTCCCGCTCCTTTGCGGGAGGGCTGTCGGCGGTTGCGGTCGGTGGCTAGTCAGTGGCTAGTCAGTGGCTATCGGGGGTGGTTGCCGAAGCGGTTGAGGGCGATGGTCCTGGCCGCCAGGTCGGCGGTGACGAAGTCGTAGATGAGGACCCCGGGGATCGGCCTCTGGGGGCGCGCGCCCCAGGAGCCGAGCACGCCGGCCACCCGCGGGTTGAGGGCGCGCGCCCACCGGAGCGGGTTGCCGGGCGCCCCGTTGGTCGCGCTGACGTGGTTGAACCTGAGCCGGTGGTCCCGCTCGTCGACGGGCCTGATGAGCGCAGTGATCGCCTCGAGCTTGTCCTCGACCGCGGGCCCGTCCCACATGTCCTGCAGCTCGATCGCCGGGTTGTCGTGCCAGCGATAGGCCCACCTGACGCCGTCCACCGCGCTCGCGTCGAACTCCGCCGGGTTGCACTCCAGGGCCACGATCCCGCCGCGGACCCGCCCCAGGCTCGGCCAGCGGACGGGGTCGTCGGGGAGGTGGAAGAGGTCGCGGTACTCGCGGACCGCGCCCGTCAGGGCCTCGGTGTACTCGGAGAAGTCGTCCTTGTCCTCGTTGGCGTTCTGGAGCCTCATAAGGACCGTCTCGCCGGGGTGCGCCTCCAGGAAGTCGGCGACTGCACCCAGGACGTCGTCGATGTCGTACCCGGTCGGGGAGTAGCGGTGGGCGATCGTCCCGTCCCGCCGCAGCCGGATGTCGACGAAGCGCACACCGCAGTCCAGCTGCTCGACCAGGGACAGGCTCTGAGTCGTGGTGTAGCCGTCACAGCGGTGGGTCATGGTGTCGTGCGTCCCGGGCACCGCGAGGCGGTCGAGAGCGACGTCGTCGTCGATCCGGGACATCCAGTCGGTCGGCGCGCCGCCCGCCGGGACATCCTCGGCCCGCTCGGCGCCGCCGGCGACATCGGCTTCCCTGTCCTTCATTGCCAAAGCGACCTCCTTGTCGTGGAAACGAGCGGCGGGAGTGGGGTGGCCTCCGCCCACGAACAAGATAATCACTGAATTCAATCGATTGCACAAGACAGAGAGCGGAGTCTCAGACATGACGTAGATCACACCAACTTGAGGGTGTGGGAAGCCGGTCCGCCGCTCCGGCGCGGCCCCGGGCGGCGTCAGGAGAACCGGCTCTCCAGCCAGGTATCGACCGCGCCGTAGAAGCCCTCGGGGCGGGTGCGCCGCACGTTGTGGGCGCCCCCCGGCACGAGCGCCGTCGTCACGAGCGGGTTCGCGAGCCGCTCGACGACCTCCAGCCCTTCGCGCCCCACGCGCGCCGCGCCGGGCCGGTCCCCGGTGACCAGGAGCGCGGGGACCGCGAGCGCCGCCATCGCCTCGACCCACTCGGTCTCCGGGGCGACCACACCGGTGCGCAGCAGCGCGGGATCCGTGCGCCGGCTCGCCCACACCCCCGCCACGGCCTCGCAGTCGGGCACCTCGGGGTCGGCCAGGGCGCGCGCCACGGCAGCCGCCGGGTCGGCGACCTCGGCCGCGCGGGCGCGCTCGCGCCCGGCGCCGCGGGCGAGCAGCTCGGCCGGGCTGCGCGAGCCGAAGCGGGCCGGGTCGTGCAGGACGACGCCGGTGACCAGCTCGGGGCGGCGCCCGCCCACGACCATGGCGGTGGCGGCCCCCATGGAGTGGCCGACGACCACGGGCGGGGGCGCGGCGGGCAGCCCCAGGGCGCGCCGGCCGCGGGCCTGGACGTCCAGGTCCTCCAGGACGGCGACGGCGTCGTCGACGAGGACCTCGCCGGCGCGCTCCAGCTCGGCGGGCTCCCAGCGCGGGGACAGGCCGTGGCCGCGGGCGTCGGCGGCGATCACCCGGTAGCCCAGGGCCCGCCAGTGGTCGATGGCGTCGGTCTGGGAGACGGCCGAGGCGGTGATTCCGTGCAGGAGTACCAGGGTGGGGGCGTCGTCGGGCCCGACGACGATGCGTGCGAGAGGATGGCTCATACCCCCATTGTCCCCCGACGGCGGGGCTCCAGGTCGATGAGGCTGCCCCGCCCACGGGATTCTCCGGGGTGCGGACCTCGCACAGCGGCGCCCGCTCGCGCAGCGGCCCCGCCCGGGCGGATGCGGCGAGTCCTTGACGCCACGGATATCTCCCATGTCCGCAGCGGCCCCGCCCGGGCGGATGCGGCACTTACTCGCACGACCCCCTCCACGGGGCTCCGCTGCGCGGATAGCCTGGGGTCATGAGCGAGTACACGCAGACCTCGGGACCGCGCATGAACGTCGAGTCCTTCAACCTCGACCACACGCGGGTGGTCGCACCCTTCGTGCGGATCGCGGACCGCAAGCGCCTGCCGGGCGGCGACGAGCTGGTCAAGTACGACGTGCGCTTCACCCAGCCCAACCGCGAGCACCTGGAGATGAGAGCGGTGCACTCCATCGAGCACCTGACCGCCGAGCTCATGCGCAACCACACCGACCGGCTCATCGACTGGGGGCCGATGGGTTGCCAGACCGGCTTCTACGCCCTGACCCTGGGCCTGGAGCCGGCCGAGTTCCTGCCGCTGCTGGAGACGACCTTCCGCGACATACTGGAGGCCGCCGAGGTGCCCGCCGCCAACGAGGTGCAGTGCGGCTGGGGTGCGAACCACTCCCTGGAGGCGGCGCAGGAGGCCGTGCGCGGCTTCCTCGCGGCGCGCCTGCAGTGGGAGGTCGTCATCCCCGCGGCGGCGGGCCCTGCCGCTCCGGCCCCCGCCGGGGCTGCGGATTCGGACGCCCCCGTGGAGCCCGGGACCGCTGCCGCGACCCCCGCCGCCTCCGAGCAGAGCGCCGACGCGTGACGCCCCTGGAGTCGACCACCCACGACGTCATCGTCGTCCCGCAGAGCCCGATCCTGCTGCTGACCGTCCTCCTGCAGCCGGGGATGATGCTGCTGGCCTACCTCGTGGGCAGCCTCACCCGCCGCATCCTGCGCCGCCGGGGCACGAGCCTGTCCTCCTCCGCGGCCACGCTCACGGCCCTGCTGGGCCTGTGGGGCGGCCTGGCGCTGGGGGCCTGGTTCCTCGAGGAGGACTACCTGTGGGCGCCGCGCCTGCTGGTGTGCGCCGTCGCCACCGCCGTCGGGGTCATTGTGCTGACCTCCGCCGCGGCCGCATGGCTGCAGCACGAGCCCGAGCTCGAGCCGATCGCCGACGTCGCGCGTCACGGCGAGTCCGAGCGCCTGGAGTTCAAGTCCTCCGCGCGCGTCAACCTGCGCACCGGCAAGCGCGACGACGCCATGGAGACCGTCGCCGCCAAGACGGTGGCGGCCTTCCTGAACTCCCGCGGCGGCACGCTGCTGCTCGGCGTTGACGATGACGGCCGGCTCATCGGCCTGGGTCCGGACTACACGACCCTGCGCCACGAGAACGCCGACCGCTACGAGCTCTTCCTGCGCGACCTGTGGCGCGTCCGCCTGGGGGCGAACGCCGCGACTCTGCCGCGCCTGGACTTCGCCCCCGCCGATGACGGTGATGGCGCCGAGGTCTGCCGGGTCACCGTGCCGCCCTCGCCGGCGCCCGTCTACCTGTCCGGCCCCAAGGGCCGGGGCGGGCGAGAGCTGTGGGTGCGGGCGGGCAACTCCACCCAGCGCCTCGAGGTCGATGACGCCATCACCTACGTGGCCCAGCGCTGGCCGCACGCGGTGCGCCCCTCCTGGCGCAGCCGGATCGGCGCCTACCTGCTCTACCACCGCCGCCCTGCCGGGGCGCCGGCCGATGGCGGCCATACTCCCGGCGGCCTCGTCGGCTAGAACGTGTCCTGCGGGTCATCGGAGCCAGAGCCGTACAGCAGGCCGAAGGCCGGTCCCGTCGAGATCGATGAAGGGGCGGGCGGCGCACCGTGCTGACCGGCGCGTCCCGTCAGGCGGCGCGCCCTGCCGAGCGCTTGACCGGACCCCGCACGCACCCGACAGTCCCATCGAGCGCCTTTGCGCTCAAAAAGGTGGCTCCTACGCACTTTTACAGTGCACGGCACCGTCGCGGGTTGCAAAGTTTGGCGTAATTCCGCGGTTCTGCAGCAGGCGGAGATGAGACACGAACGTTAAAAGTGCGTAGGAACCACCTTTTTCGACAGGAAACACAGCCGGAAGCGTCCGAACGCACCCGTGCAGACGTCTGTGACGCCTCGGACCCCTCAGACGAGCAGCTGCGGGCCCCGCAGACGGGTGCGGAAGCGCACGTGGAGTTGTGGGCGCCTGCCGGCGGCCGGCCACGTTATCCACAGGGTGGCGCAAACCTTGTCACCGGCGGCCCCGCCGGTCGATGCTCGTTTCATGCGATACACCGAACGGCGGGACGCCGTGCTGCGAGCGCTGGCAGCCGCGCACGGGGCGGCCAAACAGCGATTCCTGGCCGCCTCAGAACACTGCCGTCGCACTCTGGGCCGCATGGTGGCCGACGGAATCGTCGTCCGCCACCCGCAGCACGTCATCGCCCTGCCGGGAACGGACCGGCCCACCATTATCGCCCGGCGCCTGGGCGGCCTCATCGCCTGCGCGCACGCAATGGAGCACTACGGCATCGCCCTTCAGGAGAGCCCCGGAAGCCGGCTCCACATTATCGCCCCCTACGACCAGCACCCCGTAGACGGCATCGGGCGCGTCATCATCCACAGGAACGCCGGCGCTCCCATCGACCCGCTGGGCTCGCCGTTCGCCGACCAGGAGACCGCCATCCTCACCTTCATGCGCTGCGCATCGGAGCTGGACGCGCTCATCGCCCTGGACTGCGCCCTGCGCGGCGGCCTGGTCACCCGCGCCCAGCTTCTCGCCAGACTGCGCGGGCCGAGGAACGGCCCCATGCGCGCGCTGCTCGCCCGCGCCGACCCGAAGGCGCGCTCCATCCTGGAGACTATCGCCCGATACGAGCTGGAGGAGGCCGGCGCTCCGCCGGAGGTCGCCGTTGAGACGCCCATCGGCGAGCTCGACCTCGTCCTGGGACAGCGTCTTGCGATCGAGACCGACGGTCACGCCTTCCACTCGTCCCTGGCCGACTGGACGCAGGACCGCCGCCGCGACCAGTGGCTCCTGCGGCACGGCATGACGCCGCTTCGCCTGACCGCCCAGCAGGTCCTGGCGCACCGGACGGTGGAGATCGTCCGTCCCATTGCCGGGCGCCTCGGCTGCTGGCCCGGGAGGGCGACATAAGACTCGCACGCGCTTTCTTCTCGTCGAGATCGGTAGATCTCCGCACCGGGATCGGTTCGCTTCCGGCTCGAGATCGGTTCGAGGCGCCCGCCCGGCCCGCGCCCCCGGAATCAACCATCTGCACCCCGAGGGCCCGCGGAAACTCGTCCGCGGCCCCTCAGCAGATAGCCGCTCTTACACTCACTTCTTGCGGTGGAGCTTCTCGCGCAGGGAGTCGACGCGATCCTCCCACTTCTGCTTGCGCTCCTGCCGGCGCTCCTGGTGCAGCACCCGGGCGGCCTCCCTGTCAGCGGCGATGGCGGCGGCCTCGGCGGCCTCCAGCTCGCCGAGGACCTGGTCGGCCTCGAGCCGCAGGACCTGGCCGCCCAGCGGGGAGACGACGCCGTCGAGCACCTCGGTGGCGTACTCCTCGACCTCGGCGAGGATGGCGGTGGTGCCCGCGGGCAGCCGTCTGCTGAGCTCGCCGATGGCGGTCTCGGAGCGATCCACGCGGTCGGCGTCGGCGAAACCGCCGATCAGGGAGCCGGCACCCCATCCCAGCAGCATGCCCAGTGGGCCCCCCAGAATGCCGACGGCCATGCCGATCAGGCCCCCGCCGACGGTCGCGCCCCCGATCACGGCATCCTCACCCTCGGCCAGGCGCAGGCTGCCGTCGGCGCCGCGCTCCCCGATGACGGCCGCGGCGATAGTGATCCGCCCCTCGGCGGCCGCCCCGCGCAGGACGCTCAGCGCCTTATAGGCGTTTGCAGATTCCTCGAAGCCGACGATGACGAAATTGTGTGCAGCCATAAAACCGTCCCATCATGTCCTTACTGCGTACTGACGTCATAACGGTAGGCGCCGCGGCTGACAGAGAACTGAATATATAAGCAGAAGTGTCCATGAGTGCGCTCCGAGGCCCCGGAGCAGCATGCGTCGCATTCGGACAGACCGGCCTTTCGGCGGGTAGGAGAAACCCCGGTCACGTCGCGCCCGCCGGACCCCTGGCGAGGGCCGGGCGGCCGCCCCCGGTCTCGCCGGGTGCGCCCGCCCGCCGGGCGGCCGCTCCCGCCGGCCCCGGTAAACTCCGGGCGTGACCGAGCCGACCGACTCTTCCGCGTCCGCCTCCGCCCCTGCTCCTCTCGCCCGCCGCCTGGCCGGCCCCCTGGTCGACGGCGCCGCCCCGGTCCTGGTCCTGTGCCACGGCATCGGCGACTCGGCGGCCTGCTGGGTCGAGGCCGTCGAGCGCTGGACGGCGGCCGGCTACCGCGTCGTGGCGCTCGACGCCCGCGGTCACGGCGATTCCCCGCGCTGGGACGACGCCGACCTCGCCTCCCAGGCGACCGCCGGTGCCCGCCTGGCCGCCGACCTGGAGGCCGCCCTGGCCGACCTGCGCGCCCGCGGCCTGAGGCCGCCGGCCGGGGCCGCCGACGCCGGGCCCCTGACCGCCCCGCTCATTGTCGTCGGGCACTCCATGGGCGGGGTGACCGCCCTGGACGTCGCCGCCCGCCGACCCGACCTGGTCGATGCCGTCGTCGCCGAGGACCCCGCCTTCGTCACCCCGGTCTGGCGCCGGATCCTGGCCCTGAGGGCCTCCGGCAAGGTCCAGGAGATGAGGAGCGTCGCCGCCGACCCCCAGGCGCGCCTCGCCCAGGAGGCAGCCGACCACCCCGCCTGGTCGCGCCGGGAGGTGCGCGCCTGCGTCGAGGCCTCCTGCGCGGTCGATCTGCGCTTCATCGCCTTGGGCTGCGTGGGGCCGCCCGCCCCCTGGCGGAGGGTCGTGGACTCGCTGGCCGTTCCGACCCTCATCGTCACCGGCACCGACAACGTGGTTCTGCGCGGGGACTACTACTTCGCCCTGACCCGCCGCGCGAACCCTCACGTGTCGACGGCGGTCATCGAGGGCGCGCCCCACAGCGTGCGACGGACCGTCCCCGAGCAGTTCCACGCGGTCGTCGACCCGTGGATGACCCTCCGCGCCGCCCGCCCGGCGGCCCGCCGCCCGGGCTCCCACCGCGCGTGACCGGCGCCCCGGGCGTCCCGGACACGTCCCGGGCGTCCCGCCCGACGTCCCGCTGCCCGGGCTCCCACCGCCCGCAGCGCTCACCGCCCCTCACACGGCGGCGAGCTCGCGGGCGGGCTAATGGTGGAAACACCTTGTGGATGCACCACCCCTCACGCGGCGGCAAGCTCGCGCCGCAGCACGGCCAGGGACGTGGCCCGGCGCCGGCGCACCGCCAGCGTCATAACCAGGGTGCTCGCCGCCGCCCACAGGCACAGGACGACGGCCGCGGACCATCCGCCGCCCCCCGCCGTCCCCAGCATGATGCCGCCCAGGGCCGAGTCGAGCACCGTGACCGGCAGAGCGCCCGCCATCCCACCGGGAGCGTTCACCGACAGGACCCACGCCGCCTGAGCCACCAGGGCCAGGAGCGAGACGGCGCTGGTCCCGCGCGCGCCGAACGCGGCCATGAGGGCGGCGTGAAGCACTGTCATCGCCACCGCTCCCAGCAGGACCAGCCCGCCCACGGCCCACACGTTGCCGAACCGGGCACCCGCGAGCGCCAGCGCCCCGGTCAGCAGCGTCGCCTGCACCACGGCCAGCCCGAGGGCGGGCCTCAGCGAGGTGATGGCCAGTCGGGCCGGCGTCATGGCCGCCTCCACATGGCGCCGGCCCATGATCCCCAGCCCCGAGACGACGACCAGCGCCCCGATCCACAGGGCCAGGCTCAGCGCCTGCGGACTCATGCGCGTGGCCGCCGCGGCGTCGGAGTCCGCGCGCGCGCTCACGGACACGGGCTGGGCCAGCGAGTCGGCGAGCTCCTCGGCCTCCTGATCGCTGTAGGACGGCACGGCCCCGGACGCGGTGCTCAGCCCGTCGTTGAGGGCGCTGGCGCCGCTGGACACCCGGGAGGCCCCAGTGGCCGCGGAGGAGGCCGCGCCGGTCAGGGCCCCGGAGCCGGCCGAGACCTGCCGCAGGGAGGCGCACAGCTGCGCCGATCCCCCCATGGCCTCGCAGTTGGCCGCCAGCTGGTCGACCGCGCCCGTGTAGCTGTTGACGGCGCCGTTCAGGGTGCCGCCGGCCGCCGTGTCCCCGCTGGAGCCGATCCCGGCGGCGAGCTGCTCGGCGCCCGAGGAGAGGGTCTCGGCCGCGGTGGAGGCCTGCCCGAGCCGATCGGACAGGGTGCTCAGCGAGGACAGGGAGCCGTTGAGGTAGGAGGTGGAGATGGTGGTTCCCAGCGAGTCGACGGCCGCGGAGACCGCCTCCTGGCTGACCGCGCCCGCGGCGGAGGCAGACGACTGGGAGGTCTCCACCTCGACGGCGGCCTGCTCCGGGGTGCCGCCGAGCGTGCTGGCGATGGCCTGGGAGAAGCCGGCCGGGATGGTGATGACCGCCTCGTAGGTCCCGTCGGTCAGGCCCTCGGCCGCCGTGTCCTGGGTGACCACGGAGTAGTCCAGGCGCTCGGTGGTGGCGCCGGTGGCGGACTTGGCGGTCAGGGCGGTGCCGGGGTCGGTGAGGCGGCCCACCAGGAGGCGGCCCGCGGGCAGCGTGCTCCCGTCGGGCGCGGTGGCCGGGGTGTCGAGATTGACGACGGCGGCGGGGATGGTCGCGGCCGAGGCCGCCGGGGTGGTCGCGGCGCGCACCACCACCAGGCCTGCGAGCGCGGGCACGAGGGCGATGAGGACGGTCAGGATGAGGGAACGGCGTGTCATGCGATGGCCTCGCTCGTCTTGTCGGAGGTGTCGGAGGTGCTGGAGGTGCCCGGGGAGCCCGGACCGTCGGGGCCCTCGGGGCCGCGCTGGCCGGAGGCGGGAGCGGGGCCGCGGCCGCGCCGGATGGGGGCGCGCCGGACGTGCGCGGCGCCGTCGGCGTCGATGTCGATGACGGCGTCGACAGCGACCTCGGGGCGCTCCTCAGCGGTGGCGGCGTCGGCGGTCACGACGACGGCCACGCCCCGGGAGGCCAGCTCGGCCACGCGCTTCCACCGCCTGTGCCCGGGGTCGTCGACGACGACGATCCTCACGTGGGAGGGCACCGGGTCGTCGTAGGCATGGATGGCGGTGGTGACGGACTGGATGGCGGCCGTGCCGTCGGGCAGGACGTGGTCGGCCACGGCGAGGATGCCGCCGGCCGGCTGCAGCCGCCCGCCGATGGCGGCGGCCAGGGCGCGCCGCGTCAGGGGCTCGGCGGCGCGCACGAGGGCGACCTGCCCGCCGCCCAGGGCGAGGGTGAGGCCGCGCAGGGCGTCGCCCTCGTCGTCAGCGAGCACGAGGTCCTGGGCGCGCAGGACGGCGGGGCCGTGCGCGGCGGTCCAGGCCTCGTGCTCCAGGGTGCGCTCCAGGCCCTCGCCCTCGACGTCGATGACGGGCAGCTGGCGCTCCAGGAACGGGGGCAGCCACCAGGCCCGCTCCCCCAGGGCCGCCATGAGGGCGGGGACGAGGGTCATGCGCACGACGAAGGCGTCGGCGAGGATGCCGACGGTCAGCCCCACGGCGATGGGCTTGATGTAGACGTTCTCGGTGTGGATGAAGGCCGCGAAGACGCCGGCCATAATGACGGCGGCGGCGCCCACCACCTTGGCGCTGCCCGCGAACCCGGCCTCGACGGCCTCAACGGCGGCCCTGCGGCGCATGGCGGGGTCAGTCGGGGTATCGGCTGAGCCCGCCGGCCCGCCGGCGGGGCGGCGCCGGATCCACTCCTCGCGCATGCGCGAGACGAGGAAGACCTCGTAGTCCATGGCGAGCCCGAACAGGACGCCCATGACGATGACGGGCAGGAAGGAGATGACGGCCCCGACCTTGGAGACCTGGAGCAGGTCGGCGGCCCAGCCCCAGCCGAAGACGGCTCCGACGGCGCCCATGCCCGCCGCGAGCGAGAGCAGGTATCCCAGGGTGGCGGTCAGCGGCACCGCCACGGAGCGGAAGACCACCGTGAGCAGGATGAGGGACAGGCCCACCACCACGATCCCGAAGGGCAGCAGGGAGGCGTTGAGGGACTCGGCGACGTCGATGGCGACGGCCGCCTGCCCGGTGACCATGACGTCGCTGATGCCGTAGTCGTGCTCGTAGCCGTCGGCGCGAGCGCGGATGTCGCGCACCAGGTCCATGGTGGCCGGGTCGGCCTGGGACCTCTCTGGGCGGATCTGGATGAAGGCGAGGGTGCCGTCCTGGTTGGGCGTGGCCAGGGCGACAGCGGAGACCCCGTCGAGGTCGGCGATGTCCTGGGAGAGCCGGTTCACGGTGCCGACCGGGTCGGTGGTGTTGGCGATGTCGGCGATGACGATAATGGGCGAGTTGTAGCCCTCGCCGTAGGCCTCGGCGATGGCGTCGTAGGTCTGGCGCTGCTGGGTGCCCTTGACGGCGAAGCCGTTGTCGGTCAGGGCCAGGTGCAGCCCGCTGATAGGGATGGCGGTGATCCCCAGGAGGAGGACGACGGCGCCGATGGTGAGCCAGGGCCGGCGGGTGAGGGCGCGCACCCAGCGGGTGGCCGGACCGGCCTTCACCGGCGTACCCGGCTTCGCCGTCCCGGCCGATGCGGCCTCCCCGGCCCCCTCGACCGCGTGCGCGGCGCTGCCGGAGCCCGCTGCGGCCCCGGCGCTCCCGGAGCCTGCGGCGTCGGCCCTGGAGGCCCGGCGGCCCCGGCGGCTGGAGCCGCGGGGCGCCAGCCGCTTCCCGATGAGGCCGATGAGGGCGGGCACGGCGGTCAGGGCCACCAGCACGGCTACGGCGACGACCGCCGCGGAGGCGACCCCCATGGTGGTCAGGAACCCGATCCCGGCCACGCTCAGGCCGCACAGGGCGACGACGACGGTGGTGCCGGCGAAGACGACGGCGCTCCCGGCCGTGGCCACGGCGCGCCCTGCGGCCTCGGCGGGGGCGACGCCGTCGGCGAGGTACTCCCGGGCCCGGGAGATGATGAACAGGGCGTAATCGATGCCCACGGCCAGCCCGATCATGACGGCCAGCACCGGGGTGGTGGAGTTGATGTCGGTGGCGGCCGCGGCCAGGAGGATGCCGAGCATGCCGGTGCCGACCCCCAGGGAGGCCGCCACGAGCGGGGCGCCGGCGGCCAGGACGGAGCCGAAGGTCACCAGCAGGACGACGGCGGCGATGACGACGCCGACCAGCTCGGTGCCGGAGATGCCGATGCCCACCTTCTGGCCGATGTTGCCGCCGAGCTGGACGTCGACGGCGGGGTCGTCGGCGTGGGCCTGATCGGCCAGGTCCTCCAGGTCCCGGGCGACCTCGGCGGCCCTGGGGGTGTTGCCGGTCAGCACCGAGCCCACGGAGGTGTCGGCCTGGACCTGGACCAGGGCGTGGGCGCCGTCGGCCGACACGGTGGAGGACGTGCCTGTCTGCGCGTCCCCGAAGGGGGCAGAGACCATGGCGACGCCGTCGATGTCGGCGGCCCTGCTCGCGAAGGTGTTGACGGCGTCGGCGTGGCCGCCGATATCGCCGTCGGAGGCGGTGAAGAGGACCTGCTCGCTGGTTCCGGCCGCCTGCGGGAGGCGCTCGTCGAGGACCTCCAGGCCCTTCATGGACTCGGTCCCGGAGATGGTGAAGGTGTCGGTCAGGCGCATGCCGACGGCGCTGACGGCGCCGCCGAGGATGGCGATGAGGAGGAGCCAGGCTGCCAGGACGCGCGGGGCGCGCCGGGCGCACCAGCGGCCCAGGGAGTGCAGATAGGCGGACACGGCGGTCCTTTCAGGGTTGGTGGTCGGCAAGTTCGATACAGGAATGTACTCGGTACATTTCTGTATCGAAACTTGGCGTCCTGTGATTCCCGGCACCCCGATGCCAGCGCGCCGCAGCACCCCTGAGGTACGGTGATGCGCAGCATGAGCTCCCGCACCACCCCGAAGAAGCCCGCCCGCGCCGCGGGCAAGCGCCCGCGCAAGCGGGAGAACACGCGTGCGCGCCTGGTCGAGGCTGCCGCGGACGTCATAGCGACCAAGGGCATCGCCGCCACCCGCATCGACGACGTCGTCGGCGAGGCGGGCTTCACCCGGGGGGCCTTCTACTCCAACTACTCCTCACTGCAGGAGGTGCTCACCGAGGCGATCGTCGCCCGCGCCAACGCGCTGATGGAGCGGGTCACGGCCGCCGTGGAGGCGATGGAGGCCCCGACCATGGAGTCGCTCATGGAGATGCTCGACTCCATACGCCCCGAGGCCCGCGCCATCCACCTGCTGACCAGCGAGTACACGCTCTACCGGCTGCGCCACCCCGACAGCCCCCAGATGGCGGCGGGCCGCGAGGAGCTGATCGCCCGGTTCTCCGAGATCATCGCGAAGGTGCTCGCGCGCATGGGGCGGCGCCCCGCGGTCTCCACGACGAGCCTGGCCGATGTCATCTGCCTGCTCTACCTGGACTCCGTCGTGAACCAGCCGGCCAGGTCGGCCGGCTCGGCAGCCGCCCCGCCCGCGCAGGCGCCGCCGTCGGGCGCCGGCACCTCCACCTACGAGGTCATCGAGGCGGTTCTGCTCGGACTGAGCGAGCCGGTCGAGGCTCCCCCCGGCGTAGGCTCGCCGGCATGAGCTCTGCGAGTCCCGCCCGCCGCGTCGCCGCCGTCGTCTCCTGCGCCATGGCCGAGGAGGCCCGGCCCTTCCTGGACGCCCTGCCCGAGCGGGCCGACGCCGAGCCCGTCGCGCTGCTCGGGGGCGCCCGGGCCTGGTTCCTGCGGCTGCCGGGCGATGGCGGGCGCGAGCTGGTCCTGGTGCGCAGCGGCATCGGGCTGGTCGCGGCGGCCGGCGCGCTCGCCACGGTCCTGGCCCGGGTGGAGCCCGACGCCGTGGTCTCCGCGGGCACCACCGGGGGGCTGGGGCGGGATGTCGAGGTCGGGGACGTGTGCGTCTCGGCCGCCCTGGCCTACACCGACGCCGACGCCACCGCCTTCGGCTACGCCTACGGCCAGACGCCCGGTCAGCCCGCCTTCTTCGAGGGGGACGCGGGACTGCTCGCCCGCGCGGTCGAGGTCGGCCCGGCGGCCCTGGCGGGGGCGACGCCGTCGTCAGGCTCGGCGCGCCTGCGCACCGGGCAGATGCTCGCGGGGAACTCCTTCGTCACGGCCGCCAACGTGGGGCGCACGCGCGACCTCTTCCCCGAGGCCGTGAGCACGGACATGGAGTCCACCGCGCTGGCGCAGGTGGCTGCGGGCGCCGGCGTCCCATTCGTCTCCGTGCGCGGCGTGTCCGATCTGTGCGGGCCCGAGGCGGGGCAGGACTTCCACATCGGCGCCGACGAGGCCGCCGCCCGCAGCGCCGCCGTCGTGCTGGCGCTCCTGGGCTGAGGCGGGCCGGGCCGGGGCGGGCGGGCAGCGCGGCCAACGTCAACGGAGCTTCGTCGCATGAACGTACCTTTCTCCCATTCTTCTGAGGTCTATCACCAGAAGAATGGGAGAAAGGTACGTTCACGTTGGGAAGGTACGTTCACGTTCCGCTCCGCGCGGCCCCCCGCGCCCAAGGGCGTCGACCGTCTCAAGGCCGCGCGGGATGATCACTCTCCCGGCCGGCAGCACACCCCCGGCTAGGATGGCGCCATGGCTGCTGAGCTCGGACGCCTCGTTGTGGAGGGTTTCAGGTCGATCCGCCGCGTCGAGCTGGACCTGACCACCGACGTCACGGTGCTCATCGGCGCCAACGGGTCGGGCAAGTCGAACCTCGTCAGCGCCCTGGAGCTGGTCTCGCGCATCTGGGACGACTCCTTCCAGGAGTACCTGCGCCATCGCGGCGGGGTGGACAACCTTCTCTTCGAGGACGACGAGGGGGCCGCCGAGCACGTCCTGGTCGAGATGATGTCGGAGTTCAACGAGAAGGACCACCGCAACGGCTACCGCGTGAACCTGCACCCGGATGACTGGAACGAGTCGGGGCAAGCCGAGCTCCACGAGTGGCTTCTGTTCCAGGCCGGTCGGAACCGGGACAGGCCTTATGACAAGGATCTTGGTTTCGGCTCCCACAGCCGCGTTCCCCGGATCGTGCAGGCGGACGAACCGGGGAAACTTCATAAATTCGCCGCCTACGTGCGCCCCATCCTGGAGGGCTGCCGCGTCTTCCACTTCGACGACGTCTCGAGCAATGCCCCGGTCAAGGGACGCTCAACCGTGGGCGACGACATCACCCTGCGATCGGACGCGGAGAATATCGCCGCCTACCTGCTGCGCGTCCGCGAGGAGCACCCCGAGCACTATCGGCGCATTGTCTCAGCCATACGTCATGTCACCCCGTTCTTCGACGATTTCGTGCTGGTGCCGGATGCCTCGGAGCGGATCCGGCTGCGCTGGAAGCAGCGCGGGCTGGACCGGACGTTCCTGGCTCACGAGGCCAGCGATGGAACCCTGCGCTTCATGTGCCTGGCCACCCTGCTGCTGGGGCCCGATCTTCCGGCGACCGTGGTCCTGGACGAGCCGGAACTCGGGCTCCACCCGGCGGCGATCGGCCTGCTCGCGGAAATGGTTCATATCGCCGGGAGGAACGGGCACAAGGTGATTCTGGCAACCCAGTCCGTGCCGCTGGTGTCCCACTTCGACCTGAGCGAGATCGTGGTCCTGGACCGGGTGGACGGGGCCACGGTGGCGAGCCGCCCTGACGCGAAGGAGCTCGAGGCCTTCCTGGACGACTACTCCACCGGCACCCTGTGGGAGATGAATCTCCTGGGCGGGCGCCCGGCACGCGAGGGAGCAGGCTCATGAGGCAGGTCGCCGTGCTCGTGGAGGGGCCGACGGAAGAGGCGATTGTCAGAGACGTACTGGTGCCCGCCGCTTTGAGGCGAGCGATTTGTCTTGTCCCGGTCATCGTCATCACCTCCGCGACGCCCGCGGGCGCACGTCGCGGAGGCGGGCACTGGAGGCACTACAACAAGCAGCTCCGGGCACTTCTGCGCGGCAGCCACTTGCACCGCGTGGGTCTTCTCATCGATTACTACCAGTACTCCAAGGGCGCACCCGGCCGGGATGCCGAGTGCCGGAACCACGGGGAGCATCAGCGCGCCATCACCCGGGCGGGAGGCCCCGAGAAGGTCAACAACGGGCCGAGCACCAGCCCGTCCAAACGCCTCGCACGGGCAAGTCGTCACTACGACAAGGTGATGACGGGGCCTGGCCTCATCGCCGACGCCGGTCTCTCCGCGATCCTCGAGTGCTGTCCCGTCTTCGCGGCCTGGTGGGAGGACCTCCTGGCCTGACGGAACCAATCGGTGTCAATCGGCTCCTTCTCGCGGCCCCGTCCGCCGGACCACCCAGGATCAGTCGCCGAGTTCGGAGACAATGGTGTAGAGGCCGGGGCCGGGCGCCGCATGGGCATCCGACCCCATGAGCGGGCCATCGCCCGGCCCCGCGAAGAAGAAGACGACGCAGCCCGGCGAGTTGTCATCCGGGTCGGTCACCACCGCTCACCGCTAATAACCGACGGCGGCCTGACACTCCCCCGGTTCGCCTCGTCCTACTCTCGGGGGCATGCGCCCGGCAGGCGCCCGCCCTAGGCCGGCCCGCACGAGCCCGGTCGGCAGAAGGCGGAGAGGATGAGGAACTGATGACCGACCATCGTCGCAGCGGCCATGTCGAACCACCCGCGCCCGGGGAGGCGAGCCGTGAGCGCACTGCGCTCATCGGGTTGCTCGACCCCGGGGTCACCGCGATCACCGATGGGGGCGGTCTCGTCTCCGCGGCCCTCGATCCCATATCCGGCACTGACGTCGTAGCGCGCTTCTTCGTGGGCGTCTATGAGCGCCAGCCCGATCTTGTCGTCCGAGAAAAGCGGGTCAACGGCCAGCCGGACATGAGACCGGTACTCATCAGCCCCTGTCATCCTTGGACACTTTGAGGCACGAAGGTCGAGACCGGGGCGCTCTCACCCCACCGGCACATCGCGTCGAGGACCGGCTGCAGCTGCCGTCCGAGATCGGTGAGCTCGTAGACGACGCGCGGCGGAACCTCGGGGTAGGCCATTCGGGTCACAATGCCGCGGGACTCGAACAGCCGGAGCCGGTTGGTCAGTGTGTGGGCGCTGATTCCCGGCAGGGCGTCGCGCAGCTCTCCGAAGCGCTGCGGCCCGTGCAGGAGCTCGCGCACGATTAGCGTCGCCCACGGCCCGTCGAACAGCAGCAGGAACCGGGCCACCCCGCACTCCGGAAGATCGGTGTCACTCACAATCAGGATCCTACCCCATTAGTGCAGTTGACGTAACTGATGCTATTTATGCACTAATGGAGTCATGGCGTACATCGTTCACGGCGCAACAGGCGCCCAAGGCTCTCCCGTCCTGTCCGCACTGGCCGCCGCGGGCGCACCGGTCGTGGCGGCGGTCCGCAATCCCGATGCCGTTCCCGACGGCGTCCCCGCGCTGGCGGTCGACCTGGCTTCCGCGGACTCCCTCGTCCCGGCCTATGAGGGTGCCGACGGCGTGTTCGTCCACCTGCCCATGGGGCCGCCCGAGGCTGCGGGCGCCCAGGCGCGGGCCGTCGTCGAGGCGGTCACCCGGGCCCGCCCCGGTCGCGTGGCGGTCTCCGCCAGCGGGCAGGTCGTCGACCAGCCGGACTCGTCTCTGATGGCGGCTGCGGACAGCCCCATTATGATGCTCATCCGCGGGCTTGCGGACAGCGGCGTCCCCACCGCCGTCGTCGCCCCGCGCCTGTACCTGGAGAACCTGCTCCTGCCCGTCGTCGTCGGCCCCGCACGTGAGGAGGGTGTTCTGCGCTATCCGCTGCCCGCCTCCTTCCCGGTCTCATGGAGCTCACATCTGGACGTCGCCGACGTCGTTGTCCGCCTGCTCACCGAGGCCTCCGCCATCGGCGGCGCGGGTGCGGCCGGTACAACCGGCACTGCCGACACGGTCTCGGTCGGGCACCTGCCGGGACTGACGGGCCCGGATCTCGCCGCTGCCTTCTCCACCCGCCTGGGATGCGACGTCCGCTTCGAGGCTATTGCACCCGAGGAGTTCGGCGAGCTCATCGCACCGCTCTTCGGTGCGGCGGCCGCGTCGGTGGTGGAGTTCTATCGGGTCCTCGGAGCGCAGGCCGGGTGCGTCATTGACCGGGGCACCAGCGCCCAGCGGCTCCTGGGGCTCAGCCCGCATCCGGTCGAGCGGTGGCTCGCAGACATGTCGGTCTGAGGCTAGGCGGGCGCAGTCGCGCGGGACGACGGCGACGCCTGCGCAGGAGGCTGCGATACTCCAACGACCTTCAGAAAAAGGGTGCTCCCGCGCCCGCACAATCAGCTCCGATCACGTGCGGGCCGCGGGACCATGGTCATGTGCAAGGAGGAGCCTGAGGGCGGGTGTCCGTCAGAATGACATGAGATCTCTCGCCTGTCACACACCTCGGAGCGACCCTTGCAACCATGCGGTTGTCTGCCTGCAACCCAACGACGCGGACGACCCCGCACAGCGGCACCGCGCACCGGGCCCGCTCGGGTGCGCGACGAGCCACGGCAGCACCATACGGGCTGATGCCGCCCCCGCCGGGCCTCAGCGGGCACCGCCGTCGGCGCCCCCGTCCTCACCCTGCCGCAGCCGGGCCTCGACCCGCTCGACCTTGGCCGTCATCTGGCCCGTCCGGCCGGGCCGGATGTCGGCCTTGAGGACGAGTGCCACGCGCGGGCTCACCTGCGCCACCGCCTCGCAGGCGGCCTTGACCACCGCCATGCACTCGTCCCACTCGCCCTCGAGGGTGGTGAACATCGAGGTGGTCTCATTGGGCAGGCCGGAGCTGCGCACAACACGCACGGCGCGCGCCACCGCCTCGGAGACCGAGCCGTCGGGGTCGTCGGTCGTGGCGGGGGACACGGAGAAGGCAACAAGCATGCGGCCAGGCTAACGCGGTTCGCCTGCGCGCGGCGCTGCGGCCCGCCCCGCCCGACGACGTCGGCACCGCTCTTGCCTTCGAGCGCGCTCGAAGCCCTACGGTCGCCCCATGAGCCCCATGAGCTATGCCGACGACGTCGACGACGCCCGCCTCCGCGCGGCGCTGCGGCTCACCCCGCCGGGCGCCGTCGGCCCGTCGGACCCGCCCGGCGCCGCAGGCTCCCCGCATGCGACCGCTCCCGACGGCGGCCCGGCCGACGAGGGCGCCGACTGGGACATCACCACGACGGCCCGCCACCTCGGCGTCAGCACGCACACCCTGCGCTACTACGAGCGGATCGGGTTCGTGCGGGTGGGCCGTGGAGGCTCCGGGCACCGCCGCTACGACGCCGCTGCCGTGCGCCGCCTGGTGTTCCTGACCCGGATGCGGACATCCGGTATGCCGATCCGCGACCTGCGCCGCTACGTGGAGCTGGTCGAGGCCGGCCGGGACACGGTGCCCGAGCGCCTGGCCATGCTCACCGGGCACCGGGAGGCCCTGCGCGCCCGGATCGCCGAGCTTCGGCTCGCCCTGGCCGCCACCGAGTACAAGATCGGCGTCTACACCACCAGCATGCGCGACCACGAGGCCGAGCGCGCAGACGACACCAGCACGAAGGAGACCCGCCCATGACCGACAACACCGCTACCACCACCGGCGCAGTCACCACTCCCGTCCGCCCCCAGCACGACATCGACAGCCCGGAGAACCTCGCCCGTCGCGAGCGCGGCCTGGCCGTCCTGGCCTCGATCGACGGCGATGCGGGCCGCTCTGTCATCGACTCGCTGGCCGACGTCAGCCCCGCCCTGTCCCACCACATTGCGGCCTTCGCCTTCGGGGACGTCTACGACCGCCCCGGCCTGGACGCGCGCAGCCGCCAGCTCGTCACCATCGGCGTCCTCACGGCGCTCGGCGGCTGCGAGCCGCAGCTGAGGGTCCACGTCGGGGCGGCTCTCAACGTGGGGCTCACCCGCGAGGAGATCACCGAGGCGATCCTCCACTCCTGCGTGTACGCGGGCTTCCCCCGCTCTCTCAACGCGATCTTCGCGGCCCAGGAGGTCTTCGCCGAGCACGACGACGCCGGCTGACCGTGCCACCCGACCGCGCCACCCGACCGCGCCACCCGACCGTGCCGGCTGACCGTCCCGCGCTAAGAAGCTGGACCCCTCTTCCCAGCACGCTCCGGACGGGCCCGCATCCCCATCACCCCGGCCCGCGACCGCGTGACGCCCATGCACCCGCATGAGGCGCGCGGGCCCGCCAGACAGCTCGACCCGTTTTGCCGACGATTTGTCCCCGTCATACGATCTGCCGGGTCCCGCAGGAATCAGGGTTCGGACGCGACCTGCCAGAGGACCGAAGAACCCGAGAAAAGCAGCAGGAGACCCAGCATGTCGAACCGGATCCCCGACAAGCCCGCTGGCGGCTACGGCGTGGACGCGCTCGTCGTCGCCATCATGCTCAGCCTGAGCGCCCTGGCGCTGCTGTCCGGCACCATCGTCAACATCGCCCAGTCCGCGCCCGCCTGGATCTCTCTGATGATGGGGATCTGGACCATCGCTGGGGTACTCCGCGATCACCTTCTGGTACGCCACCCTGCACGGGAAGTTCCTCGTGTGGGCCAGGCTCCTGGACTCCCTGCACCTGAAGGGCGATGAGGACTGCCTGGACCTGGGTTGCGGCCGCGGGGCCGTCCTGATCGCCACCGCACTGCGGGTGCCGCGCGGCCACGTCACAGGCATCGACCTGTGGCGCAGCCGGGACCAGTCGGGCAACTCGGCCGCGGCGACCCGCAAGAACACCGAGCTCAACGGCGTAGCCGACCGCATCACGCTGGAGACCGGCGACATGACCCGGCTCCCCTACGAGGACGCCTCATTCGACCTGGTCACCGCCAGCATCTCCATCCACAACATCCCCAACGCCGAGGGCCGGAGGCGCGCGGTGTCCGAGGCGCTGCGCGTCCTGCGCTCGGGCGGCCGGCTCGTCATCGTGGACCTGGGCAGGACGAAGGAGTACATCGAGGTGCTCAGGAACGCCGGGGTGCCGTTCACCACCACGTCCGCCGGCTGGCAGATGCAGTGGGGGATGCTTCCCACCACCATCATCCAGGCGCAGAAGAGCACCCGCTCCTGAGGAGGATCCTCGCCACCGGCCCGCCGGGGTCGAAGGCGGCGGTACCGGGCAGGCCTGCCCCCCCTGCGCAGGTCCGCCGGGGCCGACGTTCTCGCCCGCGCCCGTCCAGCTGGTTCTTAAGTGGCTCGAAAGGTGGAAGATCGTTGGCCGTCAGGAGCGCGGCTGCCCGGCCCGTGCTGGTGTGCCAGCGGGAGCGGAAGTGCCCAGGGGTCCGGCTGCCACGAGCCGGCGGGCCGGGTGCTGGCGGCCGGTGATCGCAAGGGGCGCAGGAGCCGGCTCCTTGTGGTCAGGGCCGGGGCTGCGACGCCTCGGACGGGCGCCCGCCGGGCTGCCGGCGCGTCCTACTAGTGTCCCGCGTCTTTAACTCGCTCCGATTGTCTGGTAGCGGCTTTGAAGGTCTTCTGATCGGTCTTGATCTGCTTGAAGGGCTTGGGGTTGTGGTTGCGGGTGATCTCGGCGAAGAGGCGCCAATTATGGCTGGAATTAAACAAGATCGGTGTGTGATGGTGTGATTGGGAGGTGCTCGAAGTCGTAGTCGAAGGTGCGGTTGGTGATGTAGGCGGTGAAGGCCGCGAAGGTGTTCTCCGGGGTGTCGCGCTGGAGGTTGGCGATGTTGGCTTTGGCGGCGTTCCACACGTGTTCTGTGGGATTGTGGTCTGGGGCGTAGGGGGGCATGTAGATGGGTGTGATGCGCTCCAGAGCCTGGCCGGGGGCGTAGAGGTCGGTCAGGGCCTTGGCGTGGTGGAACCTGGCGTTGTCCAGGACGACCGCGATCTTCTTCCCCTCATCGGTCTCGCGCGCCAGGCGATCCATCATGAGGGTGATCTGCTCGGCGTTCTGGTTTCCCTCGATGGGGTAGATTCTCATTTTCTTGGTCGTCAGGCTCAGTGCCCCGAAGAACGACTGGCTCGCCTTCTTGCGGTCCACGTACAGCCTTGTTCTCTTTCCCTTGGGAAGCCACATGCGCCGGGTCTCGGCCTCGTGCTCGACGCGGACCTCGTCGACGGTGTAGACCTCCCAGCCTTCTTCCAGCAGATCGTTGACCTGGCGCCGGATCTCGGCCATCCGCCTGGCGATGGCCTTCTCGTCGCGGCGCTTGTCGAACGGGTCGGGGAGCTTGAAGGTCATGCCCAGAAAGCGCATGAGCAGCCGATAGGAGGACTCGGACCTGTACTCGACTCCGAACTTGATCTGCACGACGTCCTTAAGGGCCGGGACGTCCCAGAAACCGGCTTTGACGCCTGCCTCCGAGGGCGGTCTACTGAGAATCTCCTCCAGCTCCTCCTTCTGCGCCCGCTTGAGCTTTGCCGCGTTCTCGTTGCCGGCGTGACCGGTTACCACGGAGCCCATCCTGTATCTCCGCCATTCCGACAGCCACTCACGTACCGTCCCCTCGGCCCGCTCGACCATCTCCGCGATAATATCCAGGCCGACGCCGCGGGCAGCGTACACAATCGCCTCCGCCTTCATTCTCACCAGCCTGTAGGTGTCCGAGCGCTTCTTCCACCTGATGAGGATGTCCCGTTCCTCGTCCGTCATGTCGATCTGCATGAGATTATCTCATACGAGGTGCTCCGCAGACGCCAACCAGGAATCCCGCAGCAGCTGCCCCAGAATGCCATTTTGTTTAATTCCGGCCATACCTGCTTGATCCACAATGAGCAGGTAGGGCTGTGGGGCGCGTGGAAGCGGGGCGGCGCCCAAGGGCAGCGCTCAGGGGCGGCGCTCGGAGGCGGGGCATCATGGGGAAGGTCGGCCGGCAGCGCGGCAGGCCGCCCGTCCCTGCCGCTGCAGAAAGTGATCACCCCATGCACCTTTAAGACGATCGGCGCCTCGGGCCCGACGGGAATCGGCATGGTTCCGCGGTTCCGCGGTTCCGCAGTGCGGGTCAGGCGATGCGGGACGTTAAAAGTGCGTAGGATGATCACTTTCCGGGCCGCAGCGGCATCCGACAGGCGCCTCGGACCGATCTCGACGCGGAACTCGGCCGATCTCGGCACGAAGAAGGAGGCGCGCCCCGGCGACGCCGCCGGCCAGCCCGGCCCTGACAGACCCTGTCTGCGTCACAGCCCGCGGCGGTAGGTTGACGGGACACCGATGACGAAGGAGAGCTCATGGCCAGCAGGTCAATTCCCACCACTCCCACCATTCCCACCATCACCCTCAGCAACGGCGTCGCGATCCCGCAGATCGGCTACGGGGTCTTCCAGACCCCGCCCCAAGAGACAGAGCGCGCGGTGCGCGAGGCCCTCGAGGTCGGCTATCGCCACATCGACACCGCGCAGGCCTACCGCAACGAGGAGGGGGTGGGTGCCGCCGTCGCCGCCTCCGGCCTGCCGCGCGAGGAGGTCTTCCTGACCACCAAGATCTGGATCACCAGCTCCGGGGAGGAGCGCGCGGCCCGCTCCATCGACGACTCCCTGCGCCGCCTGGGCACCGACTACATCGACCTCCTCCTGGTCCACCAGCCCTTCGGCGACTACTACGGCACCTACCGCGCCATGGAGAAGGCCCTGGAGGTCGGAAGGACCCGCGCCATCGGCGTATCCAACTTCCACCCCGACCGCTTCGTGGACCTGGCCGAGAACGTCGAGGTCGCGCCGGCCGTCAACCAGATGGAGACCCACGTCTTCAACCAGCAGGCGAACAGCCGCACCTGGTACGCCAGGTACGGTACGGCGCTGGAGGCCTGGGGCCCGCTCGCCCAGGGCAGGAACAACATCTTCACCCACCCCGTGCTCTGCGCCATTGGGGACAAGCACGGCAGGACCGCCGCCCAGGTGGCCCTGCGCTACCTGCTGCAGCGCGACGTCATCATCATCCCCAAGTCCGTGCACCGCGAGCGCATGGTCGCCAACCTGGACATCCTCGACTTCCAGCTCGACGACGCCGACCTGGCGGCCATCGCGGCCCTGGACGAGGGCAAGAGCCTGTTCATCGACCACACCGACCCCGAGTCCGTGAAGTTCCTCCTCAGCTATCTGTCGAACTGACCCCCGGCCGACCATTCGCCCGGCGACGAGTCCGGGCAGAGGCGCCCGCTCCGCCGGAAGGCCCCGGCCCCCGCCCCGGCGGCGGGGAGGTTCTGGGTCCCGGAGGGCTCGTCCACCCCGATCCCCGGCCCCCGCCCCGGCGGCGGGGAGGCCCCGGGTCCCGCCCCGCCGGGAAAGCTCACGCCCCACGCCTCACGCCGCCACCAGCACCTGCACCATGACGATCTTGACCACGATCGCCAGCGCGAAGAGCGTGGCGTACCCGGCCTCGACCCGCTCGTCGTCGTGCCTGGACAGGGCGAAGGCGAGGATCGCCGGCTGTCCCACGAGGCCCGCGAGACCCCCGGCCGCCCGCGGCGCGCTCACCCCGGCCCACCGCGCCCCCGCCAGGAGCACGGCGGCACTGACCGCCACAATGAGCGCGGCGAGCCCGCCCACGGCCAGCCCGGTGCGGGAGAAGGCGGCGGCCGCGAAGTCCGGGCCACCGGCCAGCCCGATGGCCGCCAGGAAGAACAGCAGCCCGAGCTGGCGGATGGTGGCGTTGGCGGCGTGCGGCAGCCCCCAGATGAAGGGGCCGGTGCGGCCGACGCGCCCGAGCACCATGCCCACCACGAGCGGCCCGGCGGCCACCCCGAGCCTGAGGGTGACGCCGCCGGGCAGCGGAATGGCGACGAGCCCCACCAGCACGCCCAGCGCCATGCCCAGCCCCACGGAGAAGGCGTCGATCTGGGCGATGGATCGCTCAGAGTCCCCGAAGTAGTCGGCAGCCCGCTCCAGCTCGTCACTGGGCACGACCGCCAGCACCCGG
Organism: Actinomyces israelii; assembly: GCF_030253495.1. Taxonomy (NCBI): domain Bacteria; kingdom Bacillati; phylum Actinomycetota; class Actinomycetes; order Actinomycetales; family Actinomycetaceae; genus Actinomyces; species Actinomyces israelii. Next base: position 39,167 of record NZ_CP124548.1, on the reverse strand, counting down.
TCGCCCAGCTCCAGGACGAGGTCCTCGCGGGCGAGCAGGTCCAGGTCGCCGCGCCGCACCCGGGTGATGACACCCCGGAAGCGGCCGGGCATGTCGAGCTCGGCGATGGTGCGCCCGGCCACGCGCGTGCTGGAGACGGTCAGGCGCCGGTAGTCCACGGCGGTGCGGTCCTTGGCCAGGCACCGCTCCAGGCCCGTGCCCAGCTCGTCCACGGCGGCCTCGACGGCGGCCGGCGCGCCCACGATGACGACCTTGTCCCCGGGCAGCAGCTCCTCACGGGGGTGGACCACCCGGGTAAGGCCGTCGCGCTCCAGGTAGGAGATGCGGATGCGGCCGGCCCTAAAGGCCTCCATCTCGCCCAGGGCGACGCGGCGCAGGATGTGGGCGCTGGTGGCGGTGATGCCGTCGGCCGACGCTGGGCGGGGGTCGCGCCGCCCCGGCCAGTCCCGGTTGATGACGGCGGCGACGATGAGGATGGCGACGGCGACGCCGACCGGATAGGCCAGCGCGTAGCCGACAGCGGGCTCCTGGGTGCCGGCCGCCTCAATGGCGGCGTCGAGTACGGGGGAGGTGAGCGCCCCGGCGTAAGCGCCGGCGTCCATGGCGGGGGAGATCCCCGTCAGGCGGGAGTAGAGGGCCCCGGCGCCGCCGGCCGCCACGAGCGCGGCCGCGCACAGGCTCATGAGCGGCAGCTGGCGGCGCAGGTCGCGGAAGAAGGTGCTGCCCGCGCCAATGCCGACCGTGTAGCAGAACAGGCCGAGCCCCAGGCTGCGCAGCAGGGTCAGGTCGGCCCCCAGCCGCGGGTCGAGCGCCCCGACGGCGAGCCCGACGAAGAGCGCGCCGGCGGCCCCGAAGCGGATGGGGCCGAAGGGGATCTGCCCGACGGCGGTCCCCAGCCCGATGACGAGGAAGACGGTGAGCAGCGGGGCGGCGGCGAGGATGTCGACGACGGGGCGCAGGAGGTCGGGCACGCCCCCAGGCTAGACGACGCCGAGATCGGTTCACTTCCGGCTCGAGATCGGTCGAGTTCCGCGTCGAGATCGGTTAGCAACCGATCTCGACGAAGCCCCGCGTTCCGTAGCCCGCTACAAGCCCCACTACAATGGGCTGGTGAATGACGCGCACAGCACCCCCGGCGCCCTCGCCCGCCCCGTTTTCGACGACGGCGCAGCCGGGGCCGCCGACCCGGACCGGGAGAACCTCACCTGGGACCTCTTCGGCGCCGCCGAGCGCGAGCTGTCCGCCCAGATCGTCGCCTCCGGCTGGATCCCCGACCTCATTATCGCCATCGCCCGAGGCGGCCTCATCCCCGCCGGCGCCATCGGGTACGCCATCGGGGTCAAGGCCATGGGCGCCATTAACGTCGAGTTCTACACCGACGTCGGCCGGACCCTCGACGAGCCCATTATCCTGCCCCCGCTCATGGACGCCTCCGGGCTGCCCGGCAAGAAGGTCCTCGTCATCGACGACGTCGCCGACTCCGGCAAGACCCTCCGCATGGTCATGGAGATGCTCAGCCACCAGGGGCTGGACCTGGGCGGGCGGACCGTGAGCGTCGATGCGCGCAGTGCCGTCGTCTACCGCAAGCCGCGCTCCGTGTTCGAGCCGGACTACTGCTGGCGAGTGACCGACCGGTGGATCAACTTCCCCTGGTCGGTGCTGCCGGTCATCACCCCCGCCTCGGAGGGGAGGCGCCCCGACGACGACGCCCCCGCCTGAAGCCGTCCCCGCGTCTCAGCGGGACTGGGGCCGCGCGCCGACGCCGGCCTCCTCGTCCCCCTTGTCCAGGGCCCTTGAGTCTGGCTTTGTACCACACCGACGCTCTACCCTGGAAGGCAGCACGGCGGATCACGTCGTGCATCCCCACACTCAGCGACGAGAAGCGACCCTTCTATGGACACCCAAGAACAGACAGAGCTCCCCTCGTACACACCTGAGGAGGAGCGCCTCATTATTCGCAACAAGAACGGCGTTCCCGTCGGCATCAGGCCCCACCACAAGTGGACGCCCAAGAGCATCGCCGTCTGGGCCGTCGTCACGGCCCTGGGCGTGCTGGGCTGGTGGATGCTGGCGGTCGTCCGCGGCGAGAGCGTCAACACCATATGGTTCGTCGTCACCGCGATCTGCACCTACGCCATCGGCTACCGCTTCTACGGGCTCTACATCCAGCGCACGATCATGCGGCCCGACGACTCCAACGCCACCCCGGCCGAGCGCATCAACAACGGCCGCGACTTCGATCCCACCCACCGCGTGGTCCTCTACGGCCACCACTTCGCGGCCATCGCCGGCGCGGGTCCGCTCGTGGGCCCCGTGCTCGCCGCCCAGATGGGCTACCTGCCCGGCACCCTGTGGATCATTATCGGCGTGGTCGTGGCCGGAGCCGTCCAGGACATGCTCGTCCTGTTCTTCTCCATGCGCCGCGGCGGCCGCTCGCTCGGCCAGATGGCCACCGACGAGATCGGCAAGGTCGGCGGTATCGTCGCCACCGTCGTCGTCTTCGTCATGCTCATGATCGTCCTGGCCGTCCTGGCCATGGTCTGCGTCAACGCCCTGGCCGCCTCCCCCTGGGGGGTGTTCTCCGTGGGCTGCACCATCCCGATCGCCGTGTGCATGGGCCTGTGGCTGCGCTTCGTCCAGCCCGGCAGGATCACCCAGGTCTCGATCGTCGGCTTCACCATTCTCATCGGCGTCATTATCGGCGGCCGCTGGGTGGCCCAGTCCTCCTTCGGCCACTACCTGCACCTGTCGCCCACCACGCTGGTGTGGGCCATGATCATCTACGGCTTCCTCGCCGCCGTCCTGCCCGTGTGGGTGCTGCTGACCCCGCGCGACTACCTGTCCACCTTCATGAAGGTCGGCACCATCGTCGTCCTGGCCGCCGGCATCCTGATCGTGCGCCCCGTCGTCGAGATGGCCGCCGTCACCGAGTTCGCCGCCAACACCGACGGCCCGGTCTTCGCCGGGAAGCTCTTCCCCTTCCTGTTCATCACCATCGCCTGCGGCGCCCTGTCCGGCATGCACGCCATGGTCTCCTCGGGCACGAGCCCCAAGATGATCCAGAAGGAGACCCAGGCCCGCATGATCGGCTACGGCGGCATGCTCATGGAGTCCTTCGTGGCCATTATGGCCCTGGCCGCCGCCGTCTCCCTGAGCCCCGGCATCTACTTCTCCATGAACACCCCCGTGGACACGCTGAGCAACCTAGCCGGCCCCGATGTCGTGGCCTCCACGCCCTGCGACCCCTCCAATGACCCCGAGTATCACTGCGAGGACCTGGCCGCGGCGGCCGTGGAGAACCTGGGCGTCACCGACGCCCACGGCAACAGGATGAACCCCCGGTGGGACTCCTGGGACGAGGACGGCAACCCGAAGACCTACACCGGCGCCGAGGCCCTCAAGCGACTCGCCAGCGACGTCGGCGAGCCCAACGTGGTCGCCCGCACCGGCGGCGCCCCCACCCTGTCGGTGGGCATGGCCCACATCCTCCACCAGATCGGCGGCGGCCGCACCATGATGGGCTTCTGGTACCACTTCGCCATCATGTTCGAGGCCCTGTTCATCCTCTCCGCCGTCGACGCCGTCACCCGCGTGGCCCGCTTCCAGCTCTCCGACGCGCTCGGCAACGCCTTCCCGCGCTTCAAGGACCCCTCCTGGCACGTGGGCGCCTGGGTCACTACCGCCGTCGTCGTGGCCGCCTGGGGCTCTCTGCTGCTCATGGGCGTGACCGACCCGCGCGGCGGGATCAAGACCCTCTATCCGCTGTTCGGCATCGCCAATCAGCTCATCGCCGCAGTGGCCCTGCTGGTGGTCACCGTCATGGTGGTGCGCAAGGGCTATACGAAGTGGGCGTGGATCCCCTTGATCCCACTGGCCTTCGACACGGCGGTGACCTTCGTGGCCTCCTGGCAGAAGATCTTCTCCCACGACTCGCAGGTGGGCTACTTCCAGCAGCACCGCAATGCCCTGGCCAAGCTGGACACGCTCTCCGACCCGGCGGCCATCGACGTCCAGCGGGCGATCGTCCGCAACACCATGATCCAGGGGACGCTGTCGATCATCTTCCTCGTCCTGGTCGCCTTCGTCATGGTCTGCGCCCTGGTGCGCGTCATCCGGACGATCCGCTCCGGCGACACGACGACCTCGGAGGACCCGTACCAGGAGTCGAACTTCTACGCCCCGGAGACCATGATCGCCTCCAAGCTCCAGAAGAAGCTCGTCGCGGAGTACGAGAAGGTCGGCGACCCCGACCTCATCCCGGGCCGCTCGCACGCCCCCGCGGACAGTGCGAGCAGCTGAGGGCCGCGTGGGCAACCCGCTGGAAGATCGGCCGCGCCGATCGACGACGGCGAGTGCGGCGCCGGGCCGGGGCGCTCCCGGCCCGGCGCCCGGGGCCGCACAGCCCGGCCCGGCCTTCGCGCAGCCCGGCTCGACGGCGGGCGCCCTCAGCGGCGCCGGCCTGTCCACCGGGTTCGCGCGCCTGCGCGCCGGCCTGGCCCGCGCCCGCTGCCTGTGGCGCGACTTCACCGGCGAGTCGGCCTACGACCGCTATGTCGAGCGGCACCGGCGCAACCACCCCGACCACGAGCCAATGAGCGAGCGCCAGTGGTGGCAGGCGCGGGCGGAGCACGACGAGCGCAGCGTCTCCACGGGCTGCTGCTGAGCGACGCGCTCCCGCCCTCGGCGTCCCGCCCGTCCTCTCCCGCGCCCCCTTTCGCCGAGATCGGTTCACTTCCGCGTCGAGATCGGTCGTATTCCGGCTCGAGATCGGTTCGATGTGTTGGCCAGCTGGTGGTCTGGCGCGTCCTGGGCGTGCTGCGCTGTCCGGCCCGTGGCGTGGTGGGCCGTGGAGTCATGCCGTTCTCTACGGGCTCGGTGCCGTCTGGCGTCTCGGAATGTGTGTGGGGTGATCGCTTGTGGTGCCCTGGGGCCGGTCGTCGGGGCGACCGGCACCGGGGCGGCTGGGCCCTGTCGTGGAGGTCGTCGGGGCCGGGGGCCGGGGTCGTCGCCGGTGGCGTGTGCGGTGGCCTGGCTGAAAGAAGGGGGCCGCACGTGGGGGCGGGGGAGGGGGAGCCCGCCCGGGGCGAGCGCGAGCCTTCCGCGTGCGTCCCCGCCCGAGCGCCCTCCCGGCCGACCCCGACCACGGGCCCACGGCCGCGAGGCGGCACCTGGACGGAATTGCGTGGCCGAGCGGCGCCGCGCGGCGGACAAGGACGACGCCGTCAGGCTCCCGGGCCCGGCGGGTGCACCGGCCGCCGCCGAGCCCGCAGGCCCGGGTGTGACGCCAGTGAAACCGAAGCGATCTTGACACGGAGCTCGACCGATCTCGACGAGGGGGGCCGCGGACGCCCGGCGCCCCGGAATCGAGCGTCTACCGAGCGCGTCGGTCCAGGAGCATCTCCAGGGCGTTGCCCACGTGGTCGGAGACCATCTGCCAGTCGTGGTCGGCCTCGTCGTCGGGCTCATAGACGACGGTGACTCCGCGCTCGGCCGCCAGGCCGGCGAGAAGCGGCGTGTCCTCGACGTCGACGTCCGGGGACTGCCCGCCGACCGTGAGGTAGAAGCGCAGCCCCTTCCTGACCTCGAAGTACGGATCGGCCAGGTAGTCGGCGGGCGACTGCTGCGCGTACTCGTCGTCGTCGGCGAGCAGGGGCGCGGCGTCCGGGCCCGGCTCGCCGTAGTCGGCCATGGCCGCGGCGGAGGAGAACATGTCCTGGTGCTGGAAGAGAAGGTTGGTGGCGCAGAACGCCCCCATGGAGAAGCCCATGAGAACACGGTGGTCGGCGTCCGCGTATGTGCGATACGTCTCATCGACCCAGGGGACGACGTGCTTTGTGAGATAGGTGTCGATGAGTGGGCCGCCAGTGGTGGAGTCCAGGCAGCGCGTGTCGGACACCTCGGGGGTCGAGATCTCCGGGGAGACGGCGATGACCGGCGGGATCGTGCCGTCGTTGATCAGCTGGTCGAGGCGGTCGGCCAGGGAGGCCCCGACGAACCAGTCCGATGACTGCCCGGGGGTGCCGTGGAGCAGGTAGACGACCGGATAGCGGGTCGAGGACTGGGAGTCGTAGGTGGGCGGCGTGTAGACGAACGTCATGGAGTCCGCCGTCCCCAGATCTGCATCGCCATCGACCGCCACGGCCGCCACGGAGCCCGTGTCCACGCCGTTGCCGGTCACGACCACGCTCTGAGCGATCGCCTCCTGGGCCGCCATGGGATCGGTCACGGACGTGTGGTCCTGAAGCAGGACGGAGACGATGCCCGAACCCCGCGAACCCCCACTGCTCAGGGCATCGCCCTGGACGCCCACGCTCCACGCGCACAGCACCAGGAGAAGAATGCCCACCGCACTGTAGACACGGCGTCTGCTGACGAATCGCTTCTGGCTCACCCGACAATTGTCCGCCTACTGGACCCGACGGCGGTTGTGTGTCCCGCCACGTCCGCATGTTGACCAATAGCAGTACTCGTCCGGCTAGCCTCCCGAACATGACCCGCTTCCGCACCACCTGCCGCGTCGCCGCGGGGTTCTACCTCGTGGTCGTCCTGTTCGCCGTGCTATGGGACTCCGGCGCCCAGATCGCCATGCTCAAGGAGTCGCTGGGTCCGTGGTTCCTCGACGCCGTCGGCAAGGACATCGTCCTCAACCTGGTCATGCTCGCGCCCCTGACCTTCCTCGCCCACCTGGGCTGGCCGCGCGTCGCCTGGTGGCAGTGGGCCCTGGCCGGCTGCGCCGTCGGCGTCGGCGCCGAGCTCGCCCAGTGGGCGCTGCCCTTCCTGACCAGGCGACCGGCCTGGGCCAATGTCGCCGAGAACGCCGTCGGCGCCTGGACCGGCGCCCTCGCCGCCCACGCCCTGTGGTGCCTCCGACGCCGTCCACCGGTCGGGACGCAGAGCACCCGCCCGCGTCCGGGGCTGGGCGGGCGGACCGGGCTCATCCGCGGATCGCGCCCGGAGCGCCCCGAGTGCGGCGCCGCGTAGCTCAGGCGGGCAGCGGTTGGTCGGCGGGCGCGTACCCGACGGCGGCGGGGCTGCGCGGCCCGGACGGGCAGCGGACCGATCTCGAGCCGGAAGCGGACCGATCTCGGCGCGGAACTCAACCGATCTCGGCGTCGGGCGCGCACCCGCGGCGCGCCCGCCCGCGCAGCGGGCCCGCGCCACGCGGCACGGAGCGGCAGGCCGCAGCGCACCCGCGCAGCACGGCGAAGGGCCCGGGTCGCCGAATCGTCGTCGGCGGGCTCCGGGCCCTTCGCTCTTCGTGCGCGGGGGGGGACTCGAACCCCCATGATCGTGAGATCACACGGACCTGAACCGTGCGCGTCTACCAATTCCGCCACTCGCGCGAGAAGCGAGGACGACGATAGCCGCCCGGAGGTCCCGACGTCCACTTCGTGTCACCGATCATCGGGTGAGACCGCTCACCCTCGCCCGTCGTCGGCTCCCGATATGGCGCCCGCCTGGGACATTTCCTATGGTTACAACACAGCCGCGGCCGGCACTACCCGCCCTAGGGGCCACAGCCGTTACGATGGGCGTGGCTCGCCTGGCGCCACCGTACCGCCCGGCATCACGGCCACCGCGGTCACCTCGGACCGCGCCGAGCACACGGGGAGGTAGTCCATGGGCATCCTGGACAAGTTCGAGAAGGGCGTCGAGAACGTCACCAGTCGCGCCATGTCTCGTTTCTCGGACGATGTCGAGCCCATCGAGATCGCCTCGAAGCTGCGCGAGACAATGGACAAGCGCGCCGCTTCCTTCGCCCGCGACCGATCCGTGGTTCCCAATGTCTTCCGCATTCACCTGGCGCCCAGCGACGTCTCCCGCATCGAGGGCTGGGGGATGGACGAGATGATCCGCCAGATGGAGGAGGTGGCCACCAGCCACGCCTCCGAGCAGGGCTACTCCTTCGTCGGCCCGGTCAAGGTCACCTTCACCCCCGACGGCGCCCTGACGGCCCCCGCCATTGAGATCGAGTCCTCGACACGCCGGGGAGGCGCCGCCCCGGCGGCGTCCGCCAGCGCGACGCCGAGCCACCCGATCCTCGACATCGACGGGCAGAGATACCTGCTGACGGGCCCCGTCACCGTGATCGGCCGAGGCTCGGAGGCCGACATCATCGTTGACGACTCCGGCGTCTCCCGCCGGCACCTTGAGATTCGTCTCACACAGGGTCACGCCATCGCCACCGACCTGGGCTCGACCAACGGCACCTTCGTCGAGGGGCACCGCGTGGACGCCGCCACTCTCCTGGACGGCAACACGCTCACGGTCGGCCGCACCCGGATCATGTTCTGGGACGGCTCTCAGAGCGCCGAGGCAGGCGTGTGAGCGAGCTCGCCTTCACCATCGCACGACTGGGCTTCCTGGTCCTGCTGTGGATCTTCGTCCTCTTCGTCGTCCGCACTCTGCGCCGCGACACCGCCGAGGTCTCGGCGCCCGCACCCCGCCGCCGCGCCAACCGCGAGAGCGGCTCGTCCGCGTCCCACGGACGTCGCCGCGGCGCCACTCGCCTCATCATCACCGAGGGCCCGCTCGCAGGCTCCATGGTCCCCCTGACGCCGACGTCGATCACCATCGGCCGGGACCAGAACTGCACGCTCGTCCTCAACGACTCCTACGCCTCCTCCCACCACGCGCGCGTCTTCCCCAAGGACGGCTCCTGGTGGCTGGAGGACCTCAACTCCACCAACGGAACGACGCTGGCAGGCCGTGCGGTCCACGGCGCCGTCGAGTTGCCAGTCGGTGTACCAGTCCGAATCGGCCAGACCACTTTGGAGCTGCGTCCATGACAATCTCACTGCGATACGCGGCGCGTAGCGACGTCGGCCTGGTGCGAGCCTCCAACCAGGACTCCGGGTACGCCGGCCCCCACCTCGTCGTCCTGTGCGACGGCATGGGCGGGCCGGCCGGCGGGGACATCGCCTCGGCCGTCGCCATTGAGCACCTCGTCCCGCTGGACGCCGACTCCCACCAGGCCGGCGAGCTCCTCGGACTGCTGCGCGAGGCCGTGCAGGAGGCGCACACCGAGCTGGTCACGCTGTCGGCCGGCAACCCCGACCTGTCGGGGCTGGGCACCACCTGCATCGCGCTCATGCGCAGCGGCAACAAGCTCGCCATGGTGCACGTGGGCGACTCGCGGGCCTACCTCCTGCGCAACGACGAACTGACGCAGGTGACGACCGACCACACCTTCGTGGAGTACCTGGTCGAGACCGGGCGGCTGACCCGCGAGCAGGCCCGCCGCCACCCCCAGCGCTCCGTCCTGCTGCGCGTGCTCGGCGACGCCGAGGGCGACGTCCAGCTCGACGAGTCCATACGCGAGGCGATCCCCGGCGACCGGTGGCTGCTGTGCTCGGACGGCCTGAGCGGGCCGGTCACCGGCGAGACCATCGCGGAGGTCCTCTCCAGCGTGGAGGACCCGGGCCAGGCCGCCGACCAGCTCATCGACCTGGCGCTGCGGGCCGGCGGGCCCGACAACGTCACCGCCGTCATCGTCGACGTCGTCGAGGACGAGCACCAGCCGCAGACCGACCCGCAGATGGTCGGCTCCGCCGCCAACCGCCGCGCGCACCTGAAGCAGGCCGCCTCCGGAGACTCCCCGACCTCACCGGCCTCCGCGGAGGACACCATGGTCGCCTCGACCCCGGCGGCCAAGGCCGCAGCGCTCGTGGCCAGCCTGGAGGACTCCGAGGACGGCTCGGCGTCGCCCAGCCAGGAGGAGGCCATCGCCGAGGAGGTGGTCGCCCAGAAGTCCCGGCACAAGCGGCGCCGGCTCCAGTCCCTGATCGCCTCGGCGATCCTGGTGCTGGCGCTGGGCGGAGCCGCCTTCATGGGCTACCGCTGGACGCAGACGCAGTACTACGTCACCATCGCCGACGGGAAGGTCGCCATCTACCAGGGCATCCCCCAGCAGCTCGGACCGCTCACCTTCAGCCACCTGGTGGACACCTACGACAAGCCCGCCCCCGACGACCTGGACGACCTCATGCGCGAGCGCCTGACCGAGACGGTCAGCCGGCCCTCGTTGGAGGCGGCCCGCGAGTACGTGGATGTGACCGTCGCCGCGCACGTCAGCACCCCCGCGCCTGCACCGGCCCCCACACCGACCCCGACTGCTGCACCGACCCCGACCGCTCCGCCGTCGGCGCCCCCCTCCCCCGAGGAGCAGGCGCCCCCGATCGACTCGGACCAGTGACGGGCGCACCATGAGCAGCACGCGCTCGGCAGCGCATCCCGCGGCAGCATCCTCGATCGCGCCCCGCCCCAGCGGCCGCGCCACCGGGCGCTGGGCCGAGGTGGGTCTTCTCGTCGTCGCCCTGGTCATCGGGCTGGGCGGCTTCGTGCTGACCGCGCTGAACCGCACCGGCTCCTCCCCGGCGCAGATCCTCCAGCTCGGCGGGGCCCTCGTGGCCGTCGCCGTCGTCGTCCACCTGTGGGTGCGGCGCACGGCGCCGTGGGCCGACCCGGTTCTCCTGCCCACCGCCGTCGCCCTCAACGGGCTCGGGCTGGCCATGATCCAGCGGCTGGACCTGTCCTACGCGCGCCTGGGCCAGGCCCACGACTACGCCCCCAAGCAGGCCATGTGGACCGGCATCGGCGTCGCGCTGTTCTGCGCCGTGCTCGTCGTGCGCGACTACCGCCTGCTGCGCCGCTGGGACCGCTGGGCCATGTGGCTGGGCCTGGCCTTCCTCATCCTGCCCTTCATCCCCGGCCTGGGCCAGAACATCAACGGCGCCCAGATCTGGATCCGCCTGGGCCCCATGTCCTTCCAGCCCGCCGAGCTGACCAAGGTGGCGCTGGCGGTCTTCTTCGCCTCCTACCTGGTCTCCAACCGCGACAACCTGGCCCTGGCCGGGCGGCGCATCCTCTTCCTCAACCTGCCGCGCGCGCGCCACCTCGGACCCCTCATGGTCGTGTGGGGCGTGAGCATCCTGGTGCTCGTCGCCCAGCGCGACCTGGGCTCCTCGGTCCTGCTGTTCGGCCTGTTCGTCGTCACGCTCTACGTCGCCACCGACCGGCCGAGCTGGCTGATCCTGGGCGGCCTGCTGTTCGTGCCCGCCGCCTGGTTCGCCGCCACCCACCTCAACCACGTCCAGCAGCGCATCACGGCGTGGATGAACGCCATGGATCCCGACGTCTACAACGCGCCCGGCGGCTCATGGCAGCTGGTGATGGGCCTGTTCGGCATGGCCTCGGGAGGGGTGCTCGGCTCGGGCTGGGGAGCCGGCTACCCGAACCTGGTCACCTTCGCTAACTCCGACTTCATCGTCGCCTCCATCGGCGAGGAGCTGGGGCTGACGGGGACCCTCGCCATCCTCATGCTCTACCTGCTGCTCATCGAGCGCGGACTGCGCACGGCGATGAGCCTGCGCGACGGCTTCGGCAAGCTGCTCGCCGTCGGGCTGTCCTTCACGATCGCGATCCAGGTCTTCGTCGTCGTCGGGGGCGTCACCCGCCTCATCCCACTGACGGGCCTGACCACGCCCTTCCTCGCCTACGGCGGGTCCTCCCTGGTGGCGAACTGGATGATCCTGGCCCTGCTGGTGCGGCTGTCGGACGCCGCCAGGCGCCCGGCGACGACGGCGCCTCGCTTCGTCGACACCGCCGAGCTGCCCACCGGCATCCGCAAGCACGTGCTCGACGCCGGAGCCGACTCGGACTCGCCGGGCACCGCCCCGGAGGGCGGACCTGGCCGTTTCGCGGGCTCGGCCGACCCCACCGGCGTCATCAGCCCCGCCGACTTCGACGGCCCCGCCGAGCCCGCCGGCTTCGAGGGTTTCGACGACGACGGCCGGCCCGCCGGCCCGCCCACGCCCGTCAAGCCCGCGACCCCCGTCAGGCCCGCCGCGCCCGTGCGCCCCAGCGGCGCTCCCGGCGACGGCGGCCCCAGCGGCGCTCCCGGCGACGGCGGCTTCGCCGGCTCCAGCGCCCCGGGCAACGGCCCGTCCGGCTCCGGCCGCCCGGCCCGGCCCGGAGGCCCGGGGGGCTTCGCCCGACCGAACGCCTCCGGCCGCCACAGCGCCCGCAGCGCCCAGAGCACTCCCGGCGGCTTCGCCGGCCCTGTCGGCCCCGCCGCACCCGCCAGCCCCTCGGCCGCGCCCTCGCCGCCTCACGCGGCCGGGCCCGGCTACCCCGACCCGCCCCGGAGCGCCGCGCCGGGCCGTACCGGCTCCTTCGAGCGCCCCCGCCGCCCCGGGCCCCCACCGGACGACCCCTACGCCACCACCTTCATCGACACCGAGGAGGAGCAGCCGTGAACCGACAGATCCACCAGGTCACCGTCCTGGTCGTCATCATGTTCCTGGCGCTGTCAGCCTCCTTGACGAGCGTGCAGGGGCTGGCGCGCCCGGCCCTGTGGGAGTCCTCCAGCGCCCAGGGCACGCTGGTGACCGACTCTCGCAACTCCCGCACGGTCTACGCGGAGTTCGGCACCGACCGCGGCCAGATCATGGTCGGGGGGACCGCCGTGGCCGACTCGGTGAAGTCGGACGACGCCTACTCCTACCAGCGCACCTATCCCGGCGGGGAGCTCTACGGCCCCCTGACCGGCTACTTCTCCACCGTCTTCGCCTCCATGACAGGACTCGAACGCGCCGAGAACTCGGTGCTCAACGGCCAGGACCCCTCCCTGTTCTCCAGCCGCGTCAAGGCCGTCATCACCGGGGAGTCCCAGCAGGGCGGCGCCATCGAGCTGACCATCGACCCCACGGTGCAGCAGGCCGCCTGGGATGCCCTGGGGGGCCGCCGGGGGAGCGTCGTCGCGCTCAACCCGTCCACCGGCGCCATCCTCGCCATGGTCTCCTCCCCCTCCTACGACCCCACCCAGATCGCCTCCCACGACGGCGGCACCGCCCAGGCCGCGTGGGACACCCTGAACAACGACGCGGGCAAGCCCCTGGTCAACCGCGCCATCGGCGGCGACCGGTACCCGCCGGGATCGACCTTCAAGATCCTCACCGTGGCCGCCGCCCTGCGCAGCGGGAAGGCTGACGCGAACACCGAGGTGGAGGCCCCCGACACCCTCACCCTGCCGGGCACGACCCACGCCCTGTCGAACTACGCCGGCGAGTCCTGCGGCAATGGGAAGGTCACCCTGTCCTACGCCTTCGCCGAGTCCTGCAACACGCCCTTCGCGCAGCTGGCCATGGACGTGGGCGACAAGGCCCTGTCCGATGAGGCCACGGCCTGGGGATTCGGGGAGTCCGAGTCCATCCCCCTGGACGTGACGCCCTCGACCTACCCCGCCACCTCCTCCGACGCCGAGACGGCCATGGCCGGGATCGGGCAGGCCTCGGTCCGGACCACGCCGCTCATGATGGCCCAGGTCGCCGAGACCATTGCCAACGGCGGCAAGCAGATGAGGCCCTACCTCGTGTCACAGACGCTCGACCCGGACCTCAACGTGGTGAGCACCACCAGCCCGAAGGAGGCCCGCGCCCCGATCTCCTCGCAGACCGCGCAGACCCTGTCCTCCCTCATGCAGCAGGCCGTCAGCGACGGCACGGGCTCCAGCGCCCAGGTCGCCGGGGTGTCCGTCGCGGGCAAGACCGGCACGGCCGAGACCGGCTCGGACGAGGGCGGTCCCGTCACCTGGTTCGTCGGCTTCGCCGGGACGGACCTGAACAAGCCCTCGATCGCCCTGGCCGTCGTTCTCGACGGCGGGGAGCAGACGGCGGCCAACGGCACCGGCGGCTCGGTCGCCGGGCCGATCGCGGCCAGCGTCATCGATGCGGCGGTGGACCAGTGAAGCCCGCCGTCGGGCTGGAGCTCCAGGGACGCTACCAGCTGGTCGAACGGATCGCCCTGGGAGGCATGGGGGAGGTCTGGCGCGCCACCGACCTGCGCAGCGGGCGGGCGGTCGCCGCCAAGATCCTGCGCCCCGAGCTGGCGGGCGACGAGATCTTCCTGACGCGCCTGCGGGCCGAGGCGACGAACTCCCGCGGGCTGCGCCACCCCAACCTCGCCGTCGTCCTGGACGCCGGCGAGCGCGACGGCTCGGGCTGGATCATTATGGAGCTCGTCCAGGGGCGGGCGCTGTCCGACATCATCGCCGAGAAGGGCACCCTGCCGCCCGCCCAGATCCTGCCGATCCTCGCCCAGGTAGCCCGGGCCCTCCAGGTCGTGCACGACTCCGGCGTCATCCACCGCGACGTCAAGCCCTCCAACATCCTCATCAACCGGGAGGGGCTGGCCAAGCTCACCGACTTCGGCATCTCCACCGGCGTCAACCAGCGCCCGCTGACGGCCACCGGCATGGTCATGGGCACGGCCCAGTACCTGGCCCCCGAGCAGGCCATGGGCAATATGGCCACCGCGGCCGGGGACCTGTACGCGCTGGGGATCATCGCCTACGAGGCCCTGGTCGGCCACCGGCCCTTCACGGGCACCACCCAGGTGGACATCGCCTTCGCCCACGTCAACGAGCCAGTCCCGCCCCTGCCCGCCTCGATCCCGGCCGAGGTCAGCGACGTCGTCATGGACCTGCTCGCCAAGAGGCCCGCGGACCGCCCCCGCACGGCCCGCGAGGTCGCGCGGCGCCTGGACCGCATTGTCGTCAACCTGCCCGCGGACTCATGGGACCCGCGGCAGACCCCGACCTGGGCCTCCACGGGGCGCCGCGTCGACCGCTCCCGCCCCGAGAGCGCCACGCCGACCCGCCGCGCCGCGGGCGCACCCGACTCGGGCACCCGGTCCGCTTCTGCGCCGAGGCACCGGCGTCGCGCCCGCCACGCCGGCGACGAGCACGGCGAGCCCGCCCGCCGCACCGGCAGACGGGTCGCCTCGAGCACCCCGGCGTCCCCGGGCGCGGGAGCCCCGCGCGCGGGCGCCTCGGGCGCCCCCGGAACCTCGACCCGCGCCATCCCCGCCGCCGAGCGCACGCGCACAGCGGCGACCAGCGCCCTCGAGATCGACCCCTGCCCAACGCGCCACGCCTCCGGGCGCGGCCTGTTCGGTCTGCCCCTGGTCCACGTCCGGCTGATCATCATTGTCGCGGTCGCTGTACTGACTCTTCTCGCCATTGCCATTACCGCGGGTACCCTTACGTCAGCACAGTCGGACACTCCCCGCGGGCAGGCCGTCGGGTCCGTCATCCCACCACAGGAGGCACTGTGACCGGTCAGTTCCCCCAGGTCCTCGCAGGCCGCTACGAGATCCGAGACCTCATCGGACGCGGCGGCATGGCCGAGGTGCACCTCGGCTACGACAAGCGCCTGTCACGCATTATCGCAATCAAGCTGCTGCGCTCCGACATCGCCGGCGACCCCACCTTTCAGGCGCGCTTCCGCCGCGAGGCCCAGTCGGCCGCGGCCCTGAACCACCCGACCATCGTCGCCGTCTACGACTCCGGCGAGGAGGAGATCACTGCGCCCAACGGGGCGACCCGCTCGGTGCCCTACATCGTCATGGAGTACGTCGAGGGCCACACGGTCCGCGAGCTCCTCGGCGACGGGGACGCCGTCCCCATCCCGGAGGCGGTCGAGATCACGACGGGCGTGCTGGACGCCCTGGAGTACTCCCACCGCGCGGGCATCGTGCACCGGGACATCAAGCCCGGTAACATCATGCTGACCTCCACCGGCGCGGTGAAGGTCATGGACTTCGGCATTGCGCGCGCCATGGAGGACTCCTCGGCGACGGTCACCCAGACGCACGCCGTCGTCGGCACCGCCCAGTACCTCTCCCCGGAGCAGGCGCGCGGCGAGGTCGTCGACGCCCGCTCCGACCTGTACTCCACCGGCTGCCTGCTCTACGAGCTGCTGACCGGACAGCCGCCCTTCACAGGGGACTCCGCGGTCGCGATCGCCTACCAGCACGTGCGCGAGATCCCCAAGCCGCCGTCGGCCCTGGCAGCGGACGTGCCCGAGTCCCTCGACCGGGTCGTCCTGAAGGCCCTGGCCAAGGCCCGCGACGACCGCTACCAGGACGCCGCCCACATGCGCAACGAGCTCCTGGCGGCGGCGCGGGGCATGGCCGTGAGCGCGCCCGCCACCGACACCTGGCAGGCCCCCGCCGCCCTGTCCTCGCCCTCGACGACGGCGCTCTCGCCCGCTCCCGCCCCGGGGCCGCCGAGCCCCGCCCAGCCTCCGGTCAGCCCCGATCGGAGCACCGAGAACAAGCAGCCCCGCCGTCGCTGGTGGGTATGGGTGCTGCTGCTCATCCTCCTCATCCTGGTGGGCAGTCTCATCGGCCTGGCCGCCTCTGGCCTCATAGGGGGCAAGCCCAGCCCCACGCCCACACCGACGGCGACCGCTGCGACCGTGCCGGACGTGTCCGGCATGACGGAGGAGGATGCCAAGGGCGCCATCGAGGGCGTCGGCCTGACCTACAACAGGGGCCAGGACGTCCCCTCGGACACGGTCAAGGAGGGCCTGGCCGTCTCCTCCGACCCGGGAGCCGGCACCTCGGCCGTTCTCGGCACCGAGATCACCGTGAGCTTCTCCTCGGGCGCGGCCACGGCCGAGGTCCCCAACGTCGCCGGCATGAGCCAGTCCGAGGCCCGCAAGAAGATCGAGGAAGCGGGCCTGGCCTGGGGCGACGTCACCACCGAGGACTCCCCGAGCACGCAGGAGGGCAATGTCGTGCGCACCAACCCGGCCGCGGGCACCTCGATGTCGCGCGGGGAGACGGTATCGATCGTCGTCTCCTCGGGACGCACGACCGTGCCCGACGTCGTCGGGAAGAGCCAGGACGAGGCCCAGGCCGCCATTGAGGCCGCGGGCCTGACCTACAACACGACGACGAACGACACGAAGACCACCGATTCATCGAAGAACGACCAGTACATCGTGACCGCGATCGACCCCCAGGCGGGCCAGAGCGTCAATCTGCAGTCCTCCGTCACCCTCACGGTGACGCACTACATCTACGAGGCAACAGCGAGCCCGAGCCCGACCCCGGCTCCCACTCCCACCGGCGGCACAATACCCCCCGACGACGACAAAGAGAAAGGCAAGGACAAGAACAACAACCACGGATAGTCCGACAGGGTCGTCTTCGTGGGGCCGGCCGGTCACGCCCGATGCGTGACCGGCCGGCTCCGCACCAGCGAGCCCGACCGGGCCCGCCCGTTACCTTCCTTTCGTCGAGATCGGTCGTATTCCGCACCGAGATCGGTTCTGAGCATCAGGCGCCCCATGAGCCCCTTTGAACACGGCGCGCGTCGCCGGGTACAGGTCGTCTCGGCGCGCTACGGCCGATCGCGGTCGAGCGGCGGCCCTCTACGCCCTCCTCACCCCGCCCTGTAAGTGCAGGTCGCAGGCTGTGGCGGTGCGCGGCCCGGGTGTCCATCAGAATGACATTAGAGCCCCCGGGCGCCGTCCCCCTCGACGACACCCTTGCAATGACGCGGTTCTCCGCCAGCACCTCAACGATCCGGGCGGCCAATGTCATTCTGACGGACATCCGCGCACCCCGACATGCCCGGCGCATCGTCACCCGACCCGGCTCGTCTCGGCAGACCGGCCCCTACCCGTGCAGCCCTCACCTACGACCGGGTGAAGGGCGACGCGCCCGCTCGCCACCCTCGCCGAGATCGGCAGATCTCCGCACCGAGATCGCGGGGCCTGCCGGTCATCCCCGGCCGCCCCGGAGTCGGTCACGACGACAGACCCCAGGACTCGACAAAGCGACCACCCCACGCACATCTAAAACGGCCAGTGACGCTGAACCCGTGGAGAAACGGCGTGACTCCATGGTTCCACGGAAATGCGGCCCCTCGTACCCGAGGGCATCGACCGACTCACGGCCGTGCGGGATAATCACTCTCTCAACCAGCAGCACGCCCCGCCCCGGTCCCACTCATCTAGACCGTAGCCTCCCCGGAGATGTTCCAGGTGGTGTTGGCCCAGGGGAAGACGACCTCGAAGAGGAAGAGCACCACGATCACCGTCAGGGCCAGGGCCTCGATGGCCTTGAACCAGGCCGGGCCGGGCAGGTGGCGCCAGATCCATCCGTACATCAGTTGACCTCCGGGTCGTTGAGGACCGAGGCGGGGCGCCCCTCGGACCGGGGCATCCAGTAGGAGAACTTCCCGTGGACGACCCACCGGTGGTCGTTGCCCCACTCCCCGGTGGTCAGGGAGTGGCAGGTCGTCAGCGTGATGTAGCGATCCACGGGCTGGGCCTCCGGGTCGCCCGGCACCGGAGCGATGACATCGACCTGCGTCGGCTCGACAATGTCGTGAGAGGTGACCGTGTAGACGTACCAGGTGTCCTTGGTGGCGACAATGATCTCATCGCCCTCTTCAAGGGTGTCGATGCGCAGGAAGGAGTTGCCGTTCGTGCGCCGGTGGCCGGCGATCGCGAAGTTGCCGACCTCACCGACCTGCTGGGTGTCCGGGTAGTGGCCGGCCGCCGCCTGGTCCAGGACGTCGGGGCCGGTCCCCTCAATGACCGGCATATTGTTGTTCGTCACGCCGTACCACTTGGGGACGATGAGCATGCCGATAGTCTCGCCGTAGTTGACGGCCTCGAACTCCGGGGGAGGATCGGTGTGCTTGGTGCCCTCCTTCTTGGGAGACTCCACCTGCGTCTCGTGGAAGGCCAGGGTACTGGCCTCGGCCTTCTGGTTCGCGGCGATCCCGGTCCACCACAGCTGCCAGACCAGAAAGAGCGCCACAACGATCCCGACGGTGATGAGGAGCTCCCCGAACCCCGACAGGACCCGATCGAGTGCAGAACGACGACGACGGGGCGGCGGAGCCGCCCTGTGGCGATGAGCTGCCATCAGCCCTCCTGGTGGCCTAGACGTCATGTGCTGTCGGCCAGTCTAGGGGTTTGCGCACCCCGATCACGACTCCCGCACGGCAGATGTCGCCTTATCATCCAAATGATCGATTCCAATAGGACGTGAGCCTGGCTCACGGCTCCCCCTTCGCCTAGATCGGCAGGTCTCCGCGTCGAGATCGGTTCGAGGCGCCGGTCCGCACGGATCCGGGGCTCTCACCCCCTTCCAGGGGCGGGCACGCGGCCCGCAACACGCCCGGCCGGCCGAGGCCGAAGACCTGTCCGGCCCTCGTCGCCCCCGTCGTGGTCGTAAAACGTACGCCCACGCCCCCGAGGTACGCCCACGGGGCTGAGGTACGACCGCGCCGACCGGACAGAGACGAACACCCGGACTCAATCATCTAGGCTAGTCAGCAGGCCCGGCAACGAGTCCGGCTCCCCGTCGTCCCGCCAGTGAGGAGGCCCGCGTGGCCCAGTCGAAGAAGTCCGACTCCGAGAGCCCCAAGAGCTCCAAGAAGAAGTCCGAGAGCCCTAAGAATCCCAAGCGCTCGGGAAACCCCGCCAAGGCGGCCGCGTCGAAGAAGGAGAGGCAGGAGTCGCGGGCCGCCGCGAACCGGGTCTCCCGGGTCCCGGTCAAGGTCAAGCGCACCGGCAGCCCCAACTGGTACGCGCCCACCATGGTGACCCTCATGGTCATCGGGCTGCTGTGGGTCGTGGCGACCTACCTCTTCCAGGGCAAGTATCCGCTGCCGTACTTCCGGTCCCACCACGAGCACGACTGGCTGGCCAACGGCAACCTCTACGTGGGATTCCTCATTATGATGCTCGGCTTCCTGGGGCTCCTGCGCTGGAAGTGAGTAGCGAGAGCGGCATGCGCGGCGCCTAGACCTCCTGCACCCGGTCGGGGTGCGAGCCGGTGCGCAGGCCCCGGTCGAGGGCGTCCAGCGCAGCCATCTGCCCGTCCGACAGCGCGAACGAGAACACGTCGGCGTTGGTGACCATGCGCTCACGGTGCGTCGTCTTCGGAATGACCACCAGGTCGTGCTGCAGGTGCCACCGGATGACGATCTGGGCGGGCGTGACGCCGAGCGCGGCGGCCATGCGAACCACGACCGGGTCGTCCAGCAGCCGACCACGCCCCAGGGGCGACCAGGACTCGGTGACAACGCCGAGGCTGCTGTGCAGCGCCCGCAGCGGCTCCTGGGAGAGATAGGGGTGGAGCTCAATCTGGTTGACCGCCGGCGTCACCCCGGTGGCCTCGATGATCGTGCGCAGGTGATCGGCCTGGAAGTTGGACACGCCGATGGCGCGCACACGGCCCGACTCCAGGATCTCGATCATGGTGCGCCAGGTATCGACCAGGTCGAGACCGGGGGAGTCGGCCATCGGCCAGTGAATGAGGAACAGGTCGAGCACATCCAGGCGCAGATCGCGCATGGTGGCCTCGAGGCTGCGCAGGGCGTCGTCGCGCCGATGGTTGGGGTTGTTGAGCTTGGAGGTCACCCACAGCTGGTCGCGGGGCACTCCCGAGCCCGCGATGGCGGCTCCGACGCCGGCCTCGTTGCGGTACATCTGGGCGGTGTCGATATGCCGGTAGCCGACGTCGAGGGCGTCGCGGACCACGCGTTCGACCTGCTCGACGCCGACCTTGTAGGTGCCCAGACCCAGCTGCGGCATCTGCAGGGGAGCGGACTCGTTGGTCCCCCGAATCAGGGAGGCCGGGGGCGTGGGAACGACGGTGTTCATGCTCTATAAGCCTATTGTCCAGGATCTGCGCAGGGCGCCCCAGGCTCGGCGGCGTCCCGCACAGGTCGTGCGGGACGCCGCCGAGCGTACTCCGGGACGGCCCTCCTGACTGCCCTACTCAGCCTGGGCCGCGGACCCGCCGTCCTCGTCCTCGGCGGAGTCGGCCCAGTACTCCTCGGCCCACGGGTCCTCCACGGGCTGGCTGCGCCGCCACACGACGTATGCGGCGCCCGCTGCGGCACCGGCCAGCACGAGCCAGCCGAGCGTCTTAAGGACGGGGTGCTTCTTCTTCACGGGAACCTCCGGAATCTCGAGCGCCGCGTTCTTCGCGGCGACGGCGATGCGCTGAGCACGCTCGGTGAGCGTACCCTCTGTGCCGGCCGCGGCCTGAGCGGCGACGGCGGCCCTGTGAGCGGCCGGGGCGTAGTCCTCGACCACCCGGGTACGGGCCTCCTCGACGACGGGCTGTGCGCGCAGCTGGGCCTCCTTGGCGGCCTTGACGACCTCGGTGCGGGCCTTGCTCACGCGAGGAGCCGCCCAGACGGCGGCGCGCTCGGCTCGAGCCGCAATGTTCTCGGCGAGGGAGGCCGCCTCCTGCCGGAGCTGGTCCGTGTCGATCTTCTTGTCGAAGGTCTTGCAAGCCATGATGGTCTCCCTGCTCGGAACGATGAGGTCGCTTGGGGCCCATCGTTCCACTCACAGGCCGTTCGCACCCGCAATCCGGACAGGCGTTTTGCCTGGGGTGAACAGGTCAATCCACAACCGAGCGTCTCAGCGTCGCCGGTGGTACGCGTGCGACGATTGCGGTCATGGAAGCGACACTGCACACCAACCTCGGCGATATCCGCCTCGATCTCTTCGCTGACCAGGCCCCTGAAACGGTCTCGAACTTCGTGGGCCTGGCGACCGGGGAGAAGACCTGGACAGACCCTCGCACGAAGGAGCAGTCCAACGCGCCCCTGTACTCCGGCGTGATCTTCCACCGCGTCATCCCGGGGTTCATGATCCAGGGCGGCGATCCTCTGGGCACCGGCACCGGAGGACCCGGCTACACCTTCGATGATGAGATCGACCCGTCGCTGACCTTCACGCAGCCCTACGTCCTGGCCATGGCCAACGCCGGGCGCCGCCTGGGCAAGGGCACCAACGGCTCCCAGTTCTTCATCACCACGGCGCCCACCGAGTGGCTGCAGGGCAAGCACACGATCTTCGGGGAGGTCGCCGACGACGCCTCCCGCGAGGTCGTCGACAGGATCTCAGCAGTGTCCACCGACCCCCGTGACCGCCCCGTCGAGGACGTCGTCATCAGTTCCGTCACCGTGACCAAGTGACCCGCGCCCCCACCACGCGCTGCACCTCGACGCCGTCGGCCTGCTACGGACCGACGGCGTCGCCGCACTCGCGCCCCCTCCAACCCGCACAGCCCGACAGGAGCACCCATGACTCAGCCCCGCACCAATCCGCCGGATAGTGCCCCGGTGTGCCCGAGACACCCGGACCGGGTCGCCTATGTGCGCTGCCAGCGCTGCAACCGCCCCACCTGCCCCCAGTGCCAGGTGCCGAGCGCCGTCGGCGTGCACTGCGTGGACTGCGCCCGCAGGAGCGCCGCATCCCGTCGAGGCGTGCGCTCCCTCCTGGGCGGGCGGGTGGTGACCGACACCCTGGTCACCAAGGGACTGATCGTCGCCTGCGTGCTGATCTACCTGGTGCAGAGGGCCGTGCCCGAGCTCGGCGTCCAGCTCGCCTTCGTGCCGGCGCTGGCGGCCGACCAGCCGTGGCGCTTTATCACGACCGCCTTCCTGCACGCCTCGCCCATGCACCTGGCCTTCAACATGTGGGCCCTGTGGGTGCTGGGCAGCGCCCTGGAGCCGGTGCTGGGACGGTGGCGCTTCACCGCTCTGTACATGCTGAGCGCCGTAGGCGGATCGGCCATGATCTACTGGCTGGCCTGGCCGACGACGCCGTCGGCCTGGGTGGGTCTGACGGTGGGCGCCTCCGGGGCGGTCTTCGGCCTGTTTGCGGCACTGTTCATTATCCAGCGGCGCTTCGGCAGGGACACGACGATGATCGTGGGCCTGCTCGCCCTCAACCTGGTCATCTCCTTCCTGGGGGCGAACATCTCCTGGCAGGGGCACCTGGGAGGGCTCGCGACCGGGGCGCTCGTGTCGACGCTGTACGCGTGGGCCCCGCGGGACAAGCGCACCGTCTACGGGGTGTGGGGGACGGCGGGCATTGCCATCGGACTGGTGGGCCTGGTCCTCCTGCGGGCGGGGCTGACGTGACTGGTACGGACCACTCGCAGCGCGAGCCTCGAACAGTTATCCACAGGTTTGTTCGAGGCTGTGAATCTGGGGAAGCACACCGCTGTGATTCATCCACAGCTGTGCGCACACCTGTGGAAACACAACGGCGTTATTTTCCACAGGCCCACCCACAGGTGGGGAAAACCCAGCGCTGAGGCCGCGCGTCTCTCCACCGTTGTGAACACCGCCCGGTGTGCTCGGTTGTCCACCGCTGTGCGTAGAAGCAGATGAACCTTGTGATTTCCTGGGCGTTTGCCCCCAACTACCCGTTACCTTGTTGGTGGTCCGTGGGACCGGCCCGGGGCCGGGTCGGTCTGGGCCGGCATGATGTCTTGGTCCCTGTGTGTCATGGTCCCGGGGGGCGGGAGTCGCCCACGACAACGGGTGAGGGGATGCGCTGACTGGGGGAGCGGCCTGCTGTCGCGGTGTGGTCTGACGCGGGCATGGGTGCGGGGTGGGCTGCCGGACGGCTGGCCCTGAGCCTGGTAGGCGGAGGGGGCTCGTGGTGAGGGTATCGGTCGGCGGCGTCGGTGTCTTCATCGGTATTGACGTGGGCGGGCGGGCACTGGGCCTTGGGCCGGGGCGGGCGGGAGGATCCGTGGCAGGGTCCTGCCCGGCAACGGGTCCCGGCTGCGACCTCTGCGTGCGCCCGAGCCGCAGGGGACGTCTGCTGGTGGCCCGTGGGCCGGCCCGCCGCCATCGGGGCCCCTGGGGCGTGACAGTGACCTGGAACACGGGGCTGACGGTGGGCTGCCTGGCGGGGTGCGTCAGTGCGCCGCGTCGCCGACCTGACGCTCCGGGGGCGCCGGGACCGGCGCACGTGACGCGGCAGTGACCGCCCAGGCCGCCAGGACCGCGCCCCACGCCCTGAGAGCCGTCACCAACTCGGAGGAGGACACCGCGGCGCCGAGCATACTCACCGCATCCGGGGCCCGGGCGCACGCGGGCCTCGCCCCGGGCCCTGGAGAAGGCCCCGAGGGCCGCACCCGGGGGCGCGACGCGGTCCCGGAGGTCATCGCCACCCGGCGCCGCGCCCGCCAACCTGAGCACTGCCGGACCGACCGGGACCGCCGCCGGGCTCAAGGAGCACGGCCGCCGCCACAGCGCCTGGGCCCAGCAGGCCTGCGACGCCCCGGAGAAGCAGACCGCAGCCCTCACCGGCACCGACGCCGCCGGCGCCGTCCGGCCCACCCGGCTCGCCTTCCTGCACGCCCAGCGGGCCGAGCGCCGCGACCGGGCCCGGCGCCCTGGCGGGCGCATCCGCCCTCTCCCGGCCCCCACCACCCGCGCCCGGCACCAGGGCCCCGACCACCGCCGTCCTCCTGGCCGAGACACCGGGCAGGACCTCCACCACCGCCCACCCGACCTCCCGCACCCGGCCCGTCACCCGTCACCAGAGGATCGGGAACCTCCATACGGGCGAGCATACGGGGCGAGCACGTCTCCACGCCGGCAGCAAGAGACTCAAACGAGCCCTGCTCGACCCCGCCCTCACCTCCCTGCGCCCCGACCCCGTCGGCCGCGCCCACCACCAGCGCAAGCCAGATCAGGAAAACATCCGGACCAGGCCTGAGGTGCTTGGTGCTTCTCAGACAGTGGTGGAAAGAGCACTGTTCTTGGGCGATGAGGGTGGAATCTGATAAGGAAGGATCACCCGGAGTCCGCTGAGGCAGAGGTGAGCCCGGAGGCGGTGCGCACCGCCCGTGCGCTCCCAGGGCCCGCCAGTCCGCGCAGCCCCGCCGCAAGGACCCGGCGCCACCGCCCCCGGGCCGCGGCAGCCAGTACACCTCCGCCCGGTACCTGGAGGGATACGGCACTCGCCCCTCGGTGGGAAGAACCGGGGTGCGCTGGGCGGACGCCTGGGCGGAGTCCTTCAATGCGACACTGAAGAACGAGAGAGTCCACCAGATGGTCCGCCACCGCAAGAAACACCGCAAGAAACAAGGCCATCCGGGATACTGCCTCTGGATCGAGCCGGAATACAATCAGAAACGTCTCCACTCCGCCCTGGGTCACAGGACACCCGGCGAGGCCGACCAGGAGCACCGAGGAACAGGACAGGCATCCTGAAACACAGCTCTTAAGGCCACCCGAGACGCGCCCGGCAGTCCGCTGGCCAGGCGCTCTGCCAGCGCATCGAGATCACCGAAAACGAGAAGGCGGCGAGCCGACTCGCCGAGCCGCTCGCGCCCTCACCCCCGCGTCCCCAGAGGATGCCGGGTGCTCTACTACGTCTCAATTGTGGAGCTAACGGGACTCGAACCCGTAACCCCCTGCTTGCAAAGCAGGTGCGCTACCAATTGCGCCATAGCCCCTGGAGAGGTCGGCAGTGATGCCGACGGCGAGTCATCTACTCGACCGGGTCAGTGACCTCGGCCCATGCGGCGCGCTCGGCGCGCGCCGCCTCGATCCTCAGCCACACCGCGTAGGACACGATTCCGAGGAATGAGAAAACCGCGGCTGACACGAGCAACCGGTTCCTCATGAACCCTCCTCATCGTCCACCGCGGGGGTGGGCCTAGCTGGACTCGAACCAGCGACCTCATCCTTATCAGGGATGCGCTCTAACCAACTGAGCTATAGGCCCGGTGACGCGGAAGAGGGTATCCCACCGCGTCGACCGCCTCCAAATCGAGTCAGTCGTCCGCCAGTGTGAGATGAATCCCACCGACGAGTGTCGCGGTCAGGTTGTAGAGGAACGCCGTCACCGTGGACAGGGCGGTGGTCAGAGCCACGTTCACCACACCGATAATGGTGGCCATTGAGACCGTCTGCTTGAGGGCCAGGTACTGCAGGAGCGTCGTGTAGGCGTTGTTGTCGGTCTGCATGATCGTGCTGGCGAGCTCCTTGATGGTGGAGAACACGTGCAGGGCGTCGAGCATGTACCACACGAAGATGGCGGCGACCACGAACATAATGCCCGCCGCCACGCTCAGCATGAAGGAGACCTTCATGATCGACCAGGGATCGACACGGGTCAGGGACAGCCGGACGCGTCGCGGACCGGCGATCGTCTTGGCTGACTTACTACCGGACTTCCCGGTGCTCTGGGAAGCGCTGTCTCCCCCCATGGGCGGGAAGGACTCCGACTGGCTCATGCCTGGACCTCACTCTCGTCGTCGCCCGAGCCTACCGCCTCAGCCTCACCCGGCGCAGCGGTGTTGGCAACTGTCATAGCCGAGTCCTCTCCGGCGGGCTCCCCGGCCGCGGGCTCCCCACCCACAGCCCCGTCCCCGGCCGCGGGTCCGTCGCCCTCGAGCTCGCGCTCGGTACTGCGGGCCACAGCGATGATCCGGTCGCCGTCGTCGGGCTTGGCGAAGGTCACGCCCTGCGTGGCGCGCCCGGTGCGAGAGACCTCGGCCACAGCCGAGCGCACCACCTTGCCCGAGGCCATAATGCACAGGACCTCGTCGCGGGGCGCGGTCACCAGCGCCCCGACCAGGTCGCCGCGTGCCTCGACGAGGTTGGCGACCTTGACCCCCAGTCCGCCGCGCCCCTTGGTGGGGTAGTCGGCGACGGCGGTGCGCTTGGCGTAGCCGCCCTCGGTGACGACGAACAGGTCGGCCTCGGCCCACTGCGGGTCGATCACGCCCATGGCCAGCAGTGAGTCGCCCTCCCGGAAGCGCATACCGGTGACGCCGGAGGTCGCCCGGCCGGTGGGCCGCAGGGTCTCGTCGTCGGCGTGGAAGCGCAGCGACTGGCCGTGGCGGGAGACGAGCAGGAGGTCCTGGCCGGCGCACAGCAGGGAGGCGGAGACGAGCTCGTCGCTGACCCCGTCCCCGTTCGCGCGCAGGTTGATGGCGATGACGCCGCCGGAGCGGTTGGAGTCGTACTCGCCCAGGCGGGTCTTCTTCACCAGGCCGCGGCGGGTGGCCAGGACCAGGTAGTCGGCCTGGCCGTAGTCGCCCAGCTCCATGACCTGGGCGATCTCCTCGCCGGGCTGGAAGGCCAGCAGGTTGGCCACGTGCTGGCCCTTGGCGTCGCGCCCGCCCTCGGGCAGCTCGTAGGCCTTGGCGCGGTAGACGCGGCCCAGGTTGGTGAAGAACAGCAGCCAGCGGTGGGTGGTGGTGACGAAGAAGTGATCGACGACGTCGTCCTGGCGCAGCGCGGCGCCCCGGATGCCCTTGCCGCCGCGGTGCTGGGAGCGGTAGGCGTCGGTGCGGGTGCGCTTGGCGTAGCCGGAGCGGGTGATGGTGACCACCACGTCCTCCTCGGGGATGAGGTCCTCCATGCTCATCTCCCCGTCGAAGGGCACGATGCGGGTGCGGCGCTCGTCGCCGTACCTGCTCACGATCTCGGCCAGCTCCTCGGAGACGATGGCGCGCTGGCGCTGCGGGGAGGCGATAATGTCGCGCAGGTCGATGACCCTGGCCCGCAGGTCCTCGCTCTCCTGCTGGATCTTGAGGCGCTCCAGGGCGGCCAGGCGGCGCAGCTGGAGGGAGAGGATGGCCTCGGCCTGGGCCTCGTCGACGCCGAGCAGGCCCATGAGGCCGACCCGCGCCTCCTCGGTGGTGGGCGAGCGGCGGATGAGGGCGATGACGGCGTCCAGAGCGTCGATGGCCTTGAGCAGGCCCTCCAGAATGTGGAGGCGCTCCTCGGCCTTGCGCAGGCGGTAGCGCGAGCGGCGCACGATGACATCGATCTGGTGGGCGACCCAGTGGCGCACGAAGCCGTCCAGGCTCAGGGTGCGCGGCACCCCGTCGACCAGGGCCAGCATGTTGGCGGGGAAGTTGTCCTGAAGCTGGGTGCGCTTGTACAGGTTGTTGAGGACGACCTTGGCGACGGCGTCGCGCTTGAGGACGATGACGAGCCTCTGGCCGGTCCGCCCGGAGGTCTCGTCGCGGATGTCGGCGATGCCGCCGACCTGCCCGTCGCGCACGAGCTGGGCGATCTTGTCGGCCAGGTTGTCGGGGTTGACCTGGTAGGGCAGCTCGGTGACCACCAGGCACTGGCGGCCCTGGATCTCCTCGACGCTCACCACGGCCCGCTGGGTGATGGAGCCGCGCCCGGTGCGGTAGGCGTCCTCGATGCCCCGGCGGCCCAGGATGGTGGCGCCGGTGGGGAAGTCGGGGCCGGGGATGCGCTCGATGAGGGCCTCCAGCAGCTCCTCGCGGGAGGCGTCGGGGTGCTCCAGGAACCACTGGACGCCGGCGGCGATCTCGCGCAGGTTGTGCGGGGGGATGCGCGTGGCCATGCCCACCGCAATGCCCTCGGAGCCGTTGACCAGGAGGTTGGGGAAGCGCGCGGGCAGGATGACCGGCTCCTGGTTGCGCCCGTCGTAGTTGTCCTGGAAGTCGACGCTCTCCTCGTCGATGTCGCGGACCATCTCCATGGCCAGCGGCGCCATCTTGCACTCGGTGTACCGGGGGGCGGCGGGCCCCAGGTTTCCCGGCGTGCCGAAGTTGCCCTGCCCGGCCACCAGCGGGTAGCGCAGCGACCACCACTGCACCAGGCGCGCCAGGGCGTCGTAGATGGCGGCGTCGCCGTGCGGGTGGTAGTTCCCCATGACCTCGCCCACGACGCGCGAGGACTTGGAGAAGGAGGCGCTGGGGCGGTAGCCGCCGTCGTACATGGCGTACAGGACGCGGCGGTGGACCGGTTTGAGGCCGTCGCGCACGTCCGGCAGGGCGCGCCCCACGATGACGCTCATGGCGTAGTCGAGGTAGGAGCGCTGCATCTCCATCTGGAGGTCGACCGGCTGGATGCGGTCGCGGGCGGGCTGCTCGAGCTCGGTAGTGGTCTCGTCGCTCAACGTGTGTCCTTTGGTGTCGTGAAGTCAGGGAGTCGATCGGTGCGTGCGCCCGACGGCGGGGGCCTGCCGGGCCGCCCGGGCCCGGCAGGCCGGGTCCTCAGATGTCGAGGAAGCGCACGTCCGCGGCGTTGCGCTGGATGAAGGAGCGGCGCTGCTCGACGTCGTCGCCCATGAGGATGGAGAAGGTCTCGTCGGCGTCGGCGGCCTCGTCGAGGGTGACCTGCTTGAGGATCCGGGTGGTCGGGTCCATGGTGGTCTCCCACAGCTCGTGGTCGTTCATCTCGCCCAGGCCCTTGTAGCGCTGGATGCCGCCCTCCCTGGGCAGGCGGCGCCCGGCCTCGACCCCGACCTTGAGCTTGTCGTCGCGCTCGACGTCGGAGTAGGCGAACTCGTGCTCGGCACCCACCCATTTGAGCCGGTACAGCGGGGGCATGGCGATGTAGGTGTGGCCGTTCTCAATGAGCGGGCGCATGTAGCGGAACAGGAGGGTCAGCAGCAGGGTGGCGATGTGCTGGCCGTCAACGTCGGCGTCGGCCATGATGACGATCTTGCCGTAGCGCAGCTTGGAGATGTCGAACTCCTCGCCGATGCCGGTGCCGAAGGCGGTGATGAGGCTGCGGATGGTGTCGGAGGACAGGGCCCGGTCCAGGCGCGCCTTCTCCACGTTCAGGATCTTGCCGCGGATGGGCATGATGGCCTGGTGCTCGGGGTCGCGCCCGCCGACGGCGGAGCCGCCGGCCGAGTCGCCCTCGACAATGAAGATCTCGCACTCGGCGGCGTTGCGGGAGGAGCAGTCGCGCAGCTTGCCGGGCATGGAGGCGGACTCCAGGACGCCCTTGCGGCGCGTGGCCTCGCGGGCCTTGCGGGCCGCCAGGCGGGCGGCGGCCGCCTGGGTCGCCTTGGCGATGACGGCCCGGGCTTCGACGGGGTGGGAGTCGAACCAGTCGCCGAGCCGGGAGTAGACGGTCTGCTGGACGAAGGTGCGGGCCTCAGTGTTGCCGAGCTTGGTCTTGGTCTGGCCCTCGAACTGCGGCTCGGTGAGCTTGACGGAGATGACGGCGGTCAGCCCCTCGCGGATGTCGTCGCCGGTGAGGTTGTCGTCCTTGTCCTTGAGCAGACCCCTCTCCCGGGCGTACTTGTTGACCAGGGTGGTCAGCGCCGTGCGGAAGCCCTCCTCGTGGGTGCCGCCCTCGGTGGTGTTGATGGTGTTGGCGTAGGTGTGGACCGACTCGGAGTAGGCGGACGTCCACTGCATGGCGATCTCCAGGCTGATGCCGTGGGCGTCGCCCAGGGTCTGCTCGGCCTCGAAGTCGATGATCTCGGGGTGGACGAGCTCGACCTTCTTCGACTTGTTGAGGAAGGCGACGTAGTCGCGCAGGCCGCGGACGTACAGGTAGGTGTCCGAGCGGTGCCCCACCACCGGCTCGTCGGCCGACCCGGTCTCGTCGCCGGTGATCTCGTCGCCGACGTCGGTCACGCCGGCGCGCTCGTCGGTCAGGGTGATGCGCAGCCCCTTGTTGAGGAAGGCCATCTGCTGGAAGCGGCGTCGCAGCGTCTCGTAGTCGAAGACGACGGTCTCGAAGATGGCGGGATCGGGGTAGAAGGTCTGGGTGGTGCCGGTGGCGGTGGTCTCCTCGCCCTTGACCAGGGGAGTGGTCGGCTTCCCGCCATCGCCAAAGCTCATGCGCCACACGTGCCCCTGGCGGCGCACCTCGGTGTCGACGCGGGTGGACAGGGCGTTGACGACGGACACGCCGACGCCGTGCAGGCCGCCGGAGACGGCGTAGCCGCCGCCGCCGAACTTGCCGCCGGCGTGGAGGATGGTCATGACGACCTCGACGGTGGGCCGGTGCTCGGTGGGGTGCTCGTCCACGGGGATGCCGCGGCCGTTGTCGACGACCCTGAGGCCGCCGTCGGCCTGGATGGTGACCTCGATGTGGTCGCAGTAGCCAGCCAGGGCCTCGTCGACGGCGTTGTCCACGACCTCGTACACCAGGTGGTGCAGCCCGCGCTCGCCGGTGGAGCCGATGTACATGCCGGGCCGCTTGCGCACAGCCTCGAGCCCCTCAAGGACGGTGATGTCGGAGGCACCGTATTCGGCCGATCCTTGACCGATGTGGGACTCGGCGGCGGTCACAGGCTGGTCCTGGTCAGACACGTGTCAGCTGCTCCTCTTTCTGTGCGCCGGGCGGCCCCGATCCCTCTGGACGCCAGCTGGCGGGCTCGGTCCCGCGGCGTGTAGGTGGGTACCTGCGAATGGCCCAGGGCGCACCATGGGCGTTTCTGGGTCGATTCTAGCGTGAATCGGCGTGGAAACCCTCGTCAGGCGACGCCTGTCGGGCGTGTGCAACGTCACCAGCGCAGTCACCAGCGCCCCATCCCGTGCGCTCGCCCCGCAACCCGCGCCTTGACAGGCACTCGGAGACGGGATAGTGATTCTCATACCATTAGGTTCGCCTAATCTCGATCTAGAAGAAGGGTGGCCATCTCCCATGTCCGCAGATCCCAAGACTCCCGCGACTCCCACTGCCTCCGTGACATCGACGCCCGCAGCCACGGGTACTGGGCCATCTGGGCCGTCGGGGTCCTCGGCCGGCCGCTCGCTCAAGCCGAAGGACCTCATTACCGTCGGCATCTTCACCGCCCTGTACTTCGTCGTCTTCTTCGGCTTCGGCATGCTCGGCTTTTTCGGGCCCGCCGTTCACGCCGTCGGCATTGTGCTCGGCAGCCTCGCCAACGGCATCGTCTTCGCCCTCTACGTCACCCGCATCCGCAAGCCCGGAATGGTCTTCCTCACCGCCATCGTGTCCTCCCTGCTCATGGTGCTGACCGGCCACGCCTGGACCACGCTGATCACGGCGGCCCTCTTCTCCGCGCTGGCCGAGCTCGTCCTGGCCGGCGGACGCTACCGCTCCGCCCGCGCCTCGGTGATCGCCTACGGCGTGTTCTCCCTGTGGGTCGCCGGCCCGATGCTGCCCCTGTACTTCCAGCACAACGCCTACATCGCCAACATCAGCAAGCAGATGGGCGAGGACTACGCCCGGGCCTGGGACACCCTGTTCTCCCCGACCTTCATGGCCGGGCTGCTCGTCCTCGTCTTCCTGGCCTCCTGCCTGGGCGGGCTGCTGGGTCAGAAGATGCTGCGCAAGCACTTCGTGCGCGCCGGCATCGCCTGACATGCAGATCCTCGCGGCCTCCGCGCACAGGGGGCGGCTCCGCCTCGACCCCCGCACCAAGCTCCTGCTCGTCATGGTGGTCAACATCGCGGCCCTGACGCGGGTCGATCAGACGGCCTCCCTGGTGGCCTTCGTCTGCGCGGCCCTCCTGCTGGCCACCATCGGGTCATGGCGCGCCCTGGGAATCCAGGCCCTGATCTTCATGGTCTGCCGCGGCACCCAGCTCCTGGGAACGCAGGTCCTGGGCGGGCCGGTGTGGCACACCGTGGGGGCGGTCGGCTTCTTCATGGGCAACTTCGTCACGGTCCTGACCATGGGCGTCTACCTGGTGCGGTCCACGACCCCGTCCGAGCTCATCGAGGGTCTGCGCCGGCTGCGAGCGCCCGACGCCGTCGTCATCCCCCTGGCCGTCATGCTGAGGTTCTTCCCGACCCTGGCCGAGGAGCTCACCGCCGTCGTCCAGGCGGTCAGCCTGCGCCGTCTTCACACGAGCCAGTGGGGGTTCCTGCGCGAGCCGCTGACGACGGTGGAGCACATTATGGTGCCCTTCCTCGTCTCGGCGACCCGGATCGGCGACGAGCTGGCCGCCTCAGCGCTCACCCGGGGCCTGGGCGGGACGCGCTCGCGCACCACCATCACCGACCTGCGCTTCCGCACATCCGACGTCGTGGGCCTGGCCATGTCCTTCCTCATTATGCTCGTCTTCGTCAGGGGGATGATGTCATGACCGACGCGCCTGATACGACCGATGCCCCGACAGACATGATCGGCATTGACCACGTGTCCTTCTCCTACGGCTCTGAGGACGCCGCCGAGAGTCTCAGGAGCATGGTGCTCGGGCTGGAGGACGTGAGCCTGCGCGTCTCACCGGGCGAGTGCGTTCTGCTGTGCGGCCCGAGCGGCTGCGGAAAGTCGACGCTGCTGCGCCTCATCAACGGCCTGGTGCCCAACTTCCACCCCGGCGCCCTCACCGGTGACGTGATGGTCGCGGGGATCAACGCCCCCGCCTCGCCGCTGGACGTGACCGGCCGGCGGGTCGCCACGGTCTTCCAGAACCCCCGCACCCAGTTCTTCACCTCCGAGGTGCGCAGCGAGCTCGCCTTCGGCCCGGAGAACTTCGGAATGGCCCCGGACACGATCCGTGCCCGCCTGGCCGTCTCGGCCAGGCGCACGGGAATCGACGACCTCCTGGACGCCGGCCTCTTCCGCCTCTCGGGCGGCCAGAAGCAGCTTGTGGCCTGCGCCTGCGCCATGGTCGTCGAGCCTCGGGTGCACCTGTTCGACGAGCCCACCTCGAACCTGTCCACGGAGTCGGTGGACCTTCTGCGCAGCGTGCTCTCCGACCTGCACGCCTCAGGCGCGACCATGGTCATCGCTGAGCACCGCCTGTCCTACCTGCGCGGCATCGTGGACCGCGTGATCCTGCTCGACGGCGGCGGGATCGTGCGCGAGATGCCCGCCGAGCGCCTGTGGGCGATGAGCGAGCAGGAGCGCACCGGCCTGGGGCTGCGCTCGCTCCGCCCGGTGACGCCCATGCGCCCCTCCGTCGTCCTGCACGACGCCGGCACCGGCGGGGGCGAGGAGGGGCCGGGGACGAGCACGTCGGACGAGCCCGCCAGCGCGCTGTCGTCCCAGGGCGGGCTCGAGCTGGAGAACCTGCGCTTCTCCTACGGCTCCCACCGGGTTCTCGACATCCCGCGCCTCAGGCTGCCGCGCGGCCGGGTGACCGCGCTGGTCGGCCCCAACGGGGCCGGCAAGTCGACCCTCACGCGCGTGCTGGTCGGCCTGGAGCGGGCCAAAGGGGCGATCCGCCTGGACGGCCGGGTGCTGCGCGCCAAGGAGCGCACAAGGCTCGGCTACGTCGTCATGCAGGACGTCCACCGCCAGCTCTTCGCCGCCGAGGTGCGCGAGGAGCTCGCCCTGGGCGTGCCCGCCGACAAGCTCGACGAGGACCGCATTGAGCGTATCCTGGCCGACCACGGCCTGGCCGAGGTGGCCGGGCGCCACCCCATGTCGCTGTCGGGCGGTCAGAAGCAGCGCCTGGTGATCGCCGCCGCGCAGATGGTCGACAAGGAGGTCTACGTCTTCGACGAGCCCTCCTCGGGCCTGGACTACCGCCACCTGCGCTCCACGGCCCGCACCATCCGCGACCTCGCCGGGTCCGGCAAGGTGGTCGTCGTCGTCACCCACGACGAGGAGCTGCTGGACGCCTGCGCCGACAGCGTCGTTCAGATGCGCCCACTCGCCCCCGCCTGAGCCGCCCCGCGCCGTCTACCCGTAGGTGTCCCGGGGCCCGCGGCCGCCCCGGGCGGCGCCGAAGCGGCCGCTGCGCCAGGTCGGTCCGCCCGGGCCCATGATCCGGATGTCGACCGCGCCGCCGCCGCGCCCCAGGGCCTCGGCCACCCGCCGCTCAATGGTGGGCAGGAGCAGGCGCAGCTGCTGCGCCCAGGCGCTGGAGGAGGCGCGCAGCGTCAGTCGTCCCGGCTCGAAGCTCTCGACGACGGCGTGCTCGGCGATCCGTGCCCCGACGATCTCCTGCCACCGCACCGACACCGAGGCCACGGCCAGGTGCCCGGCCCAGCCGTGTCTCTCGGCGTAGCGCCGCAGGTCGCTCTTGCCGGTGCGCGGGTCGAAGCGCGTCGGCCCGGGCCGGTCGCGCCCGGGCGGCAGGCCGGGGCCCCGGTCGCTCGGGTCGCCCTCGCCGGAGCCGCGCGCCGCGCGCCGGGCGTCCCAGGCGGCGACGCCGTCCTCACCCGACGCCTGGCGCGACAGGGCCTTGCGGATCTCGCCCGCGTTCCACGCATGGCCCCGCTCCCGGGCCAGCGCCCGCATGGCCAGGGCGTCGCCCGCCTCAGCCACGGCTGACCCCCGAGGCGGAGACCCGGTAGCGCGTGCCGGCCAGCGCGGCGGGCACGTCGTCGTCCACGGCCGCGGTCAGCAGCGCCTGCTGCGCCCCGGCGACGACGTCGGCCAGCGCCGCGCGCCGCCCGGCGTCCAGGGAGGCGAAGACGTCGTCGAGAATGAGTACCGGCTCCCCGTCGCCGCCGTAGGCATCGACGTCGTGGCGCAGCATCTCGTAGGAGGCCAGCCGCAGCGCCAGCGCCAGGGACCACTGCTCGCCGTGGGAGGCGAAGCCCTTGGCGGGCAGGTCGCCCAGGTGGAGGATCAGGTCGTCGCGGTGCGCGCCGACCAGGTTGGCCCCCCGGTCGATCTCGCGGCCGCGCATCCCGGCCATGGCCGTCTCCAGGCGCGCGGCGGTGGTGGCGACGTCGGCCAGCTCGGCCTCTGCAGCCGTGGCCGCCTCGTCGCGCGGACCGGGCTCCGGGCGGCCCTCGTGGAGCAGCAGGCTGGAGCGGTAGGACAGGCGCGCGGCCGACTGGCCCTGGCTGACCCGCTCGTAGGAGGCGGCCGCCCACGGGCGCAGCCGGGCGACGACGTCGGTGCGCGCGGCCATGAGCCGGGCGGCGGCGGCGGCCAGCTGGGCGTCCCACACCTCCAGGCTGGAGATCATGGAGGCCGGCACGCCCCCGGACCGGCGGGCGGCGCGGGCCGCCTTCAGCAGGCTGGCGCGCTGGGAGAGGATCTTGTCGTGCTCGGCGCGCACCCCGGCCAGCGCGGGGCGCAGGGTCACGGCCAGGTCGTCCAGGAAACGACGGCGCACCCCCGGCTCCTCGCGCACCAGGGCGAGGTCCTCTGGGGCGAAGACGACGGCGCGCAGGATGCCCAGCAGGTCGCGGGGCCGCGCGGCGCCGCGGTTGAGCCGGGCGCGGTTGGCCCTGCCGGCGATGATCTCTATCTCCAGGACGCTGGGTCGCCCGCCGTGGACGACCCTGGCCCGCACGACCGCTCCGCCGGGCTGCGGCTCGCCCGGCGGGGCACGGCGCACCAGGGCGGTGTCAGCGCCGGCCCGGTGGCTGGAGAGGGTCGACAGGTAGGCGACCGCCTCGACGAGGTTGGTCTTGCCCTGCCCGTTGGGCCCGATGAAGGCCGTGGGGCCGGGCTCCAGGGCGAGGACGAGCTCGTCGTAGGAGCGGAAGTCACTGAGTGCAAGGTCTGAGACGTACACAGGCGTCCACGGTCGCGCCCGTCCCGCTCAGGCGCCGAACCGGATCGGCATGAGCAGGTAGCGGAAGGACGCGTCCTCCTCGCCGTCGATGGCGCTCATGCCGGTCAGGACCGCGGGCTTGGACGGGTGGGTGAAGTCGATCTTGACGTAGGGCTGCGTGATCGCGCCGAGGCCGTCAACCAGGTAGCTGGGGTTGAAGGCGGTGGTGATGTCCTCGCCCTCCAGGTGGGCCATGAGCTGCTCGGAGGCCTGGGCGTCGTCGCCCTGACCGGCGTCCAGCGCCAGGTTGCCGTCGGTGAAGGCCATGTGGATGGGTGTGGAGCGGTCGGCGACCAGGCTGACCCGGCGCACTGCGCCTATGAGCTCCTCGCGCCCCACGGTGGCGTGGATGGTTGTGGACTCCGGGAACAGCCGCAGCACCGGCGGGTAGTCGCCGTCGGTGAGCAGGCTGGTGGTGCGGCGCCCGCCGGCCTCGAAGCCGATGAGGCTGGAGGTCGCCGAGTCGGGGTCGGTCAGCGCCACCGTCACCTTGCCGGTGGAGGTCAGCGACTTGGCGACGTCGGACAGGGTGCGGGCCTTGAGCAGCGCGTGCGTCGTCAGGCCGGTGTCCTGCGGGGACCAGGTCATCTCGCGCACCGCCAGGCGGTAGCGGTCGGTGGCCATGAGGGTCAGGGACTCGCCGTCGACGTCCATCTGCACGCTGGTGAGCAGGGGGAGGGTCTCGTCGCGCGAGGCGGCGATGGAGACCTGGGCGACCGCCTGGGCCAGGTCATGGGCCTCGACCGTGCCGGCCACCCCGGGCATGGCCGGCAGGGCGGGGTAGTCGTCGGCGGCCATGGCGGCCAGGGAGAAGTGCGCGGCGCCGCAGGAGACGGTCACCTTGGTTCCCTCGACCTCCATGTCCACGGGCTTGGAGGGCAGGGCCTTAGCGATGTCGGCCAGCAGACGGCCCGAGACCAGGACGACACCCTCCTCCTCGACGTCGGCGGCGACCTCGCACCGCGCTGAGACCTCGTAGTCGAAGGAGGCCAGGATGAGGGAGGCGGGCGTGGCCTCCAGGCGCACACCGGCCAGGACGGGAACGGGCGGGCGAACGGGCACCGAGCGGGCGGTCCAGGTGACGGCCTCCGCCAGGACGTCGCGGTCGACCCTCAGCTTCATAGGGCGCCTCCTTGTGTGAGCATGCGGTTCGGTCTCCCGGTCAGGGGCAGAGCTATCCAGGTGGAGTTTAGACGTATGAGGGCCGGGCGCGTCCACATGCCGGATACCGGTGTGCTCGGGGTCGGTCGGTCCCCTCGTACGGGCTGTGGGGGATGGATCGTGTAGATGAGGTTCAGTAGGGGTATTAGGAGGTGTGGATTCTGGGGATAAGTCCGATCTGGCCCGGAACGGCGCGGGTGCGGGGTGTGGAACCACAAGAGAGTGGTTCGGTGGAGCCGGCCGGTCGGCGGTGGTTTCCCCCCGGCGCCTGTCTGGGAGCCCACATCCCGGGCGGCCGCCGTCCACATCAGGAGGCCGGTTGTCCACCGGAGCGCGCAGGTTCGTCCC
The DNA here is from genome assembly GCF_030253495.1 of Actinomyces israelii. Lineage (NCBI taxonomy): Bacteria > Bacillati > Actinomycetota > Actinomycetes > Actinomycetales > Actinomycetaceae > Actinomyces > Actinomyces israelii. The sequence goes on along the minus strand of NZ_CP124548.1, from coordinate 1,851 downwards.
CAGGCTGGTGGAGCGGGGTGTGGGACACGGACGCCCCGCTCCACCGGGGTGCGGGGAGGGACGGCGGCGCGGGCCTGGACTGGGCAGAGGCCCTCGACGACGGCGCTCGGCGTGGCCCGGCCGCCTGGGCGGCCGGCCCCCTCTGGCCCCCTCCGTCCCGCCTGGGCGCCGGCGCGCGGGGTCTCTCCCGGCGCCCGGCGGGGCCCTGTGGCTCCGGGCCGGCCGGGCCACGCGGGTCGCCCTCGGCGCTCAGCGGGGGGCCTGGGCGGCCTGCTTGATGCGGGCGGTGATCTCCTGGACCTGGTTGTAGGTGTCGCGCCGCTCGGCCATCTGCGTGCTGATCTTGCGGCTCGCGCTCATGACGGTCGTGTGGTCCTTGCCGCCGAACTCCTTGCCGATCTTGGTCGTGGACATCTCGATGAGCTCGCGGCACAGGTACATGGCGATGTGGCGGGCGTGCACCATGGTCTGGGCGCGGTCCTTGGAGCGCAGGTCCTCGATGGTCAGGCCGAAGTAGTCGGCCGTCTGCGTCATGACCAAGGCGGCGGTGATCTCGCCGCCGCCGGAGCTGGCGATAATGTCCTTGAGCACCATCTCCGCCAGGGTCTGGTCGATGGGCTGGTCGGTCAGGGAGGCGAAGGCGGTGACGCGGATGAGCGCCCCCTCGAGCTCGCGGATGTTGGTGGTGACCCGGCTGGCGATGTACTCCAGGACGGGCAGGGGCAGGTCCACGCCCTCGGCGCCGGCCTTGTTGCGCAGGATCGCGGTGCGGGTCTCCAGGGTCGGGGGCTGGACGTCGACGGTCAGCCCGGACTCGAAGCGCGACAGCAGGCGCTTCTCGAAGCCCTTGAGGTCCTTGGGGGGCAGGTCGGAGGTGAGCACGACCTGCTTGTTGGCCATGTAGAGGGTGTTGAAGGTGTGGAAGAACTCCTCCAGGGTCTGCTCCTTGCCGCCCAGGAACTGGACGTCGTCGACCAAGAGGATATCGACGTCTCGGTAGCGGCGCTTGAAGTCGTTCATCGTGCCCTCGGCCACAGAGGAGATGAAGTCGGAGACGAACTCCTCGGAGGAGACGTACTTAATGACCATGTCCTGGTACAGGGAGCGGGCGTGATTGCCGATGGCGTGCAGCAGGTGAGTTTTACCCAGGCCCGAGCCGCCGTATATGAATAACGGGTTATAGGCGCCGGCGGAGCGGTCGGGGTCTGGGTTTCCGGGCTGCTCGGCCACCTTGAGCGCGGCCGCGAAGGCGAAACGGTTGGAGTCGCCCATGACGTAGTTGTCGAAGGTGTAGCGGGGATTGAGGTGGGAGCTCTTATCGAAGGCCTGAGGGGTCTCGGGCCGGGCGAAGGCGGCGGCGGGGTTGGTGACGTAGGACGGTGCTCCCGAGCGCGTCGAGTGCGAGGACTGCAGGGCGTGCCGGCCGGCGGTCCCGGCGGCTCCGGGAGCCATGGGGGGCTCGACGGCGGGCGGACGGGCGCGCACGACGGGCTCGGGCGCGTCGGACTCGGCCAGGGTCGAGGACAGGTCCAGGCGGGGCTGGACGGGCCGTGCCTGCGGGCGCGTGACGGTCATGGTCGGTGCGGGCGCCCCGGCGTCCAGCGAGGTGTCGACGGTCACCTCGAAGGGAACCTTCCGGCCCCAGACCTGTGTGAGTGCCCGGCTGATGGTGGCGCGCGCCTCCTCGACCTTGCTCTTGGTGAAGGGCGAGCCGGCGACGAGCACGAGGGTGCCGTCGACGTCGATGACGCGCGTCATCCGGATAATGGAGAGCTTGCCGGTGCTCAGCTCGGTGGAGTCCGACAGGATCTCCAGGACCGACTGCCACTTGAGTGTCGTTTCGTCTGGCAC